>NZ_RKLU01000010.1 GCF_006861665.1 Halonotius terrestris
CAGCAGCCGTTAGCTCCTCACCTGGAGCATACCAGAACGGAGGCTCGCCGGCGAGGAAAAACTGTAGACCATACGCTGCAAACCGACCCAGTCCGGTCATCTCCCAGTCCGGAGCTGCTTGGAGTGCGTCCGTATCCTCCGCGGTCTGTACGCGGACGAGGGATCGGTTCGGATCGCACCACGCGAGCGTGGCGCTGGGGGCGATTTCCCGGACTCGGGCTCGATGTTCGTGCTCTACAGTAGCCCGGGCGAACGCCAACAGCGGCGAGACTTCGTCATGAAGGGCGTACTTCGAATCGGATCTGGAGAGTAGTGCTCGGTTCTTGAGCGGCGATAACGCGCTGTGGACACCTTGTCGAGTGATTCCGAGCCGGTCTGCGATATCAGCGATGTAACGTGGTCTATCGAGATACCAACACACGCGGAGTGTGGCTGGGGAGAGCAGTTCCGTCCAGTCTACGTGGCTGAACTCCACCTGCAGCGTTCGATACGCTTCGGTAACTGGATGTTCCGCGATGCGGACACGACGCTGATTGCTGGACCCACGGGTTTCTGTGAGCAATCCCGCTGAGAGTAATTCGTCGAGTACGTCGTACAGATGTTCTCGTGAATATCCGGTTTCAGCTGCCAGTTCCTCCGGAGGTGCTTTACGACCGGTACTCAGCGCGTCAAGCACGGCGAGTCCGGCCTTCGAAATCATCTGTGTCTTTCTAAACCTTGAATGTGTAAATACGATTTGGGATTTTACTTGACGACAGCTTCGTCCCGGACCAGTTCTGCGAGCGCGTCCTCGAGCGACCCGTGGAACTGCCAGCTCGCTCGCTCGAAGGCCTCGTCGGTCGGGCCGTCCCAGCGGGGGAACGCGGAGTGACCGCTCACTTTGACTGTCCACTCGGTCGGCTCGTCGAACGGGTTCTCCGTCGGGAGTTCCACGACGTAGAGGTATTCCTCGTCGCCGTGGATGCCATCGGCCGGATTCTCGACGCCGTGGCCCAGCAGGAACAGCGGCTGGTCCAGGTGCTCCATATTGGACGGCTCGAGGAGATCCGCTGGCTGAGCCGCGTCGATCGTTCGCTCTGGGTCGCCATCCAGATAGAGGTCGACCGTCGAGAGCTTGTCGAGGAACACGAAGGTCGCCGCCGTGTAGCCCGGTCCCCGCTCTGCGCGGGTCGCATCGAGCAGCTCTTTCAGCTGTGCGAGATCCCGGAGGACGCTCCCGGGGTACCCGTCCGAATGCCGGTACACCTGCGCGACGCGGTCGGCGCTGCCATCTGTCTCATCGGTCTGTTCGACTCGTTGGACGAATCGGAGTTGGCTCCGTGTCGACATCGGTACTCGCCGGCGCGTGTGCGCCGGCACCCATCGCCGGCGCTGAAACAACACCACACAGTCGTAGCGGGAGTGCAATCCGCTACGCGAGATGTGACACCTCGTCTGGTTCCTCCATGTCGTCGAATTCACCACGCTCGACCGGCTCCCAATCCTCCCCAGGCGCTGGACTCCACCAGTCGATCTCATAGGCACCCGGTGCACCGAGGATTTTTGCCCGTGCCGAACCGTCAGGCAGGTCGCGACGGAGCTTCTCGTCGACGTGAAGGTTCCACGTCGAGTCGGTGTCGAAGCACGCGAGCACAGCCTCCTCGTAGCCACGGTCTTCTCGGGATTCTCGGAGGATGACCTGCGTGTTACAGTTCTTGCAGAACACTCCCTCGAAGGGAATGTGGGTGAACACTTCCTGCCCGCAGACCGGGCACCAGAGGAACTCGAACAGTGCCTCGCTGTGTCGGTCGAGTACTTCGAGACTCATTGTTGGACCGACCCGGCTCGACCGGGTCACTCTCTCCGCCCCGGCCGAAAAACACCCTGCATGTGTACGTTCTCAGCGTTCAGGGCCGTAGACGATGCGCGAGGGGGCTTCGTACCCACAGTCCGGACAGTCGTACCACCGCTGTACCTTCGCTCCATCAGCTGTCTTCTCACCGACGAGGATGTCGTCGTTTGGACACTCCGGACAGCTCAGTTCGGGCGCTGGCCGCTCCCGAAGCGCATCCCGGAACGTTGTCGCCTCCTTCGTCTCGAAGCCCCGCGACCAGATCGGGTAGCCGTCGACGAGGATCGCCCCGCGCCACTTGTACCGGTATGAATCCGGACCCCGGTGTAGAACAGCTCGCGCTCCAGTCTCGGTGTTTCGATACGCGAGTGTTGGTGTACGACCCTCCCGGGACCAGTTTGTGATTCTGGGCATTGTCAGTCAGAAGTGGACGTCTGCGGGGACAATCCAGAGTGTCTGGCTGTCTTCCTCTTCCTCGAGGACTCGGTCGAGCTGATTGCGGTGGCGAATCCCCATCGCGTGCTGGTCGTACATCGGGATCGAGGGCCCTTCATACGCGCCGACCTGGTGGAACGCGTGGCGGGCGAGATCCTCGTCGCGCATGATCGCCTCGTCGCTGAGCTCGTCGAGCGCCTCCTTCGCGCGGTTGAGATTCCGCTGGAACTCTTCTTTTGTGGCGTTCCAGGCTCGATCGAGCAGTTCCCCGCCCTCCTCTGAGTTGATGGGGGCTGCCGTCGGCAGGTCACCCCAGCGAGCCTTCCCGGCGACCGTCGTATCATCTTCGTCGAACGTGATGTAGTAGTCGAACACGGCGCAGCCGTGGGGATTCGCGCCGACGAGACGGTCGAAGACTGCTTTCCCTTCGACCAGGGCGTCGTGCTGTGTCGGTGCCTCGACCAACGCGTAGATGACCATATGCATCTTTGTTCACCTCGGAGCGCCGACTCACCGGGCACTGCTCAGCTTTGTCTGCTCGGTGCGCCGGCACCCATCGCCGGCGCTCGAAAAACTCGCTTCGAGAGACCGGGTTCAGGAGTCGCGTGTCCGCTCGACAGTGATCGTCAGATTGCCCGACTCGTAGTCGGCCTCGAAATCGACGCTGAACGCGTCGGAGTCGTAGGCGGCGTGGTAGGCACGGTGCAGTTCGAGCGACCCGGTCGCCTTGAAGTGGAAGAACGCAGCCGAGGTGTAGGGTTTGCTCTGGGTTTCGACCTGCGTCTCGACAGAGGCCGGGAGCGCGATTTGTGGTGTGTCCGTGTCGATACTCGCAGCGAACGCTTTCGCTTCCTCGACAGTCGCCTGCGAATGTACGGGCGTCTCACCGGTTAGCACGTTCACCGGTGTCTCGGTATCGTCCGTGAACAGGACATCGTGGAAGGTGCGGGTCCCGAGGACTGCGTCGGGACCTAACTCGCAATCGTGGAATGGGTCGTCGTCTGGTTTCTCGGACATCCAATCACGAGCCCACGGTGGGGCTCAGTCCTTTCTGCCCCAGAAAAACCACCATCTGCTTCGACGCAGATCGGCCTACGAGCGGCTAAGTGTCGCGTCCGGAGACGGTACTTCACCGCTCGGGATGCGCAACTCCCGGCGCTTCCCGACCCACTCGCCGAGTTTCTGCTTGAGGTACTGGCGAGCCGTCGACTGGGTAAACACACCCTTGTCGACCATATCCCCGACGACGTCCTTCAGCGCCCGGAACTGCCCTTTCAGATGGCCGTCGCCGACCGGCTCGCCGTCGTGCCACCGAACGGTTGCGAGCGCCCCGTTCCCGACCGTCTCGCCGTGGTCGACCGTCTCTGAATCGTACTGGAGGCCGAACCACAGTGTCCGGTAGGCGGTCACCTCGAAGGTCGGGGACACCACGTAGAACGCCTCGTGGTGGAGGTAGTCGAGATGGTCAGCGATGATCTCGTCGAGGGTGAGCCCGGTGGCGCGGGGCTTCGGCTCGACGACCGTCGATGGGCGGTCTTCGCCGGTGAGGTAGCCGTCGACGGCATCTGCCTCGAGGCCATCGGCCAGTTCAGCCAGCAGCTGTTTCGCCCACTTGGAGTCGGTGTCATCGCCACCGAACGGCGTTTCAGCCGTAATGCGGTGCTTGAGCTTCAGGTTCGCAGCACCCCAATGAGAGTAGTGGAGCGTGTACTGTCCGTCTGTCCGTTCGTACGCAACAAGTGCGCGGTGACCCATCTGAACAATCACCTCGCAGGGCGCCCCACGACTGGATCGCCCCGCACCCCTCCCGGGGGATGAACAACGCTACTCGTCGATCGGTTCGGGGGAACTGAGGTCCGTGTGGAGGACTTCGCCGTCGCGAACGACGTACCGCTTCGCCAGCACTGGGAAGCGACACTTCGTGAACCCCGCTGTCTGGATGTCGAGTTCCTCGTCAGCTTCGAGGTGGTCGGCAAGTTCTCGCAAGAATTCGTGGGTCACGATGCCGCCTTCGTAGTCAGGGAGGCCATTCTCGCGCGCCTCGTACACTTCAAAGTCGTCGTAGCCCCAGATCGTGAGTTCGCCTTCGTCGGTGACCTTCCAGTCGAGCGTCCCGAAGCAGTAGCTCTCACAGAGCTCGCGGACTGCCTGTGGATCCGATACGATCGCGCCGGTTGATGTCGTCGCAGCTTGTAGTGTCGCCATGTCTGGACTCACGGGGAAGTCCCGCACCCCTCTTGGGGGGCGATAAACCGACACTGGAAGTGCCCCCTGGCGTCGACGGCGATGACGATCAGTCGTCTGTTGGGGTGGCTGGTCCGCTCCCGTCTTCTGGTCCCGTGAGTAGGCTCACTTCTTCCAGGAGGTCTCTTGCAGTCTCGACTCGCTCTCGATCCGCGTCGTCCAACTGGTCAACGTCGAGCCGGCTGAGATTGCTGAGCACACAATGCATCCGGTAGCCCTGTTCGACTTGCTGATTCATCGGTAGCGCCTCACCACTCGCCGGCGCAGAAAGACTCCTTACGAGACTGTTGTCGGCGCATCAGCGTCGCCACCCGTGCTCGTCGCACCGCGTTGCCGCCAGGAGGTCACTCTCCCACCCGTCGTCCAGCATCGTGTCCGGGATGTGGGATGCCTCGCCGGTCGGCCGTAGTTTTGCAAAGTCAGAATATCGGCCGTACATCGGTTGGTGCATAACTTCTGTCGGTATCGCATTTCAACGTCCGGACGCCTTCGCTCACATCTCACTCTTGATTATGCGAGACAGTACAAACATATATGAGAGTGAGGCGCGAACGCTGTCCCAAGAGGTGCCAACCATGACCGAATCCTCGCGAGATGGGGTCCAATCGTGGACTGAGTCGATGAGCGCCCGCGACCGCATTCGGGCGGTCGCCGAGTCACTTCGCGAACCCCGCTCAGTTAATTGGATCAGCGAGCAGGCCGACGCCGCCTGGAGCACGACCAACGAGGAACTTCAGGATCTCGTCGACCAGGGCCAGTTGCGTCGCGTCGAGGCCGGCGAGACCACGCGCTACCAGCCGGACTACACGCGCCTGCTCTTCGAGGAGATCCGCACGCTCATTGAGGAAAACACCCGCGAGGAGTTGCGGAGTGAATTGGCCGCGATCACCGAGGAGATCGAGGAGTGGCAGGCGACCTACGACGTCGAGACGTGGGAAGAACTCGAACAGTCGCTCGCCGACGGCGACCTCGCAAGTGCGGAGCTCCGGGACCGCCGCGACGTCATCGCGTTCTGGCGTGAGAACGAGGAGGATCGCCGCCTCATCAAGCACGCACTGGAACTCTACTCTGACGTTGAAGCCGCCCGCGAGCAGATGACCGACGTGGCTGACCGCGCCACGAGCTAATCCTCCTCTCTCACAGAATGATCTTTCTTGCCGGTCGCGACCGCTATACACAGCGGACCCTCCTCCGCGACGTTCACGACCGATTGACGAACCAGTCGGGGTGTGAAGAAGTCCGCTATCGCCCGTCCCGACGCCGACCCCGGTACGTCATCGCGGATGTCGAGCCGACTACCTTCCTGAGTGACTCGTACGACGCGGCGACAGCACGACTGGAGATTCGTTTCTGGTACCCCGCCGGCGTCGACCACGAATACTACCGCATCAACTGGGTCGAACCGGACCGAAATCTGATGCTCGGCTTCCACCAGGATGCCGACCATCCGGACCTTGGGCCCTGTCATATCCAACTCAATCTCGAAGACACGCCGGTTGATCGGCACGAGGCGACGTTTCTCGATGCGCATCCACTCGCCGTTCTCGATGACCGACTACAGCAGTTGCCGGCGGCGTTAGATGCGATTCACTGGAAGAATGGAGCGCCCTCGCTCCCTACCTGGCCCATCTAGACAGCGAGTTCATCGAGCGTCTGGTGATGCGTCCGTGCCGTGGTCGGCGTGACGTTCCGGACTGGTCGATGTCACGGTGCGTTACCCACTACCCCTGTTCCCGCCGCGATTTGTGGAGGCAAGCCGCTGCGAACTCTGCCTGATGAACGCCCGCGGTGACTGCCGTCGGACTTGAGGGTACTCACCGTATTAACCAACAGAAGCCATCTCTATCGGCGACTGTTGGTTAATCGGCGAGATTCCTCCTGCCCTATTCGGGAGCAGGCCCGTAGCGACCTGTGCCACACACCTGGCACTCCCAGATTGGTTGGCCCGTCCAGGTCTCGTCAGAGAGCGACTCGCGTGTCCTGAACCGATGTTCTGTTTCTCTCGTACAGTGCTGGCACTCGAGGCCTGTCACGGTCGGAATTTCGGCTCCGGCACTGGTGGATTCCGTTTCGTGGGGTACTGTTTCAATTTTGTCGAGTGGAGTCTTTCTCCCCAATGAGCAACGCAACGAGCGGATCGAGTGAGTAGCGCAGTAGGGCGGGGAGGAAACGACAACCCGCTTATTAAGTAACTTTAGTACAACATTGAAGATAGTGTCGGACAACGACTATCACCGTCGAACCGCCATCACACGGCTGGCTGTCTCCCCCACCGACGAGTCACTCCTCCGAGAGACCATTGAGGCGTGGAAACGGGGATGCCAAGTTGCCGTAGACAAGGCGTGGGAGCGGTGTCACTCAAAGTCCGACGTACAACAACTCGCCTACGACGACGTGCGCGAGAACACGCATCTCGGCAGCCAGCACGCCATTCTCGCGTGTCACCAAGCCGCCGAGAACATCAAATCCTGCATCTCCCGTCGCCAAGACGGGAAGAAAGCCAGCAAGCCCACGTACACCAGTCCGACCGTCACCTACGACAGTCGGACGATGACCATCTTCCCCGAGAAAGAGCAGGTTTCCCTTACTATCCACGGCGACCACGCTCGGGTTCGAGCAGACCTCGTGCTTCCCGACGACGAGGACGGCTATCAACACCAGTATCTCGACCGCGACGAGTGGGAACCGACCGAATCCACGCTACACTATCGAGACGGGGAGTGGTACTTGCACCTTGGCTTTCGCAAACCGAAGCCTGACGACGAGGAAGCGACCGAGAACGGAACGGTTCTCGGCGTTGACCTCGGCGTGACCGAGATCGCGGTCACCAGCACGGCCCGCTTCTTTTCTGCTGGTGAGCTCAACCACAAGCGACGAGAGTTCGAGCGGGTGCGTGGGGACCTCCAAGAATGTGGCACGCGGAGCGCCCACCGCACGCTGGAGACCGTGAGCGGACGCGAAGACGAGTACGTGAAACACGTCCTCCACAGCGTTGCGAACGGCATCGTCGAGGAAGCTCTCCGCTACGCCTGTGACGGGATCGTGTTCGAGGAGTTAGCTGGTATCCGTGAGCGACTGCCCGACGCAGCGTGGCACTCCGAGTGGGCGTTTAACCGCTTGTTCGAGTACGTCGAGTACAAGGCCGAAGCCGAAGGGCTGTTCGTGGACACGACGAATCCGAAGAATACCAGCAAGCGGTGCGCTGAGTGTGGGTTCATCCACGATGACAATCGCCCGTCACGCGATACGTTCGAGTGCCAGCAGTGCGGAACTCGGAATCACGCCGACTACAACGCTGCCAAGAACGTGGCAGACGTGTATCTCCGACGCGAGCAACAGTCCTCGCGTGGGAGGGGCATCAGTCAATATGCCCTAAAGTCCGGGACGGTGACGCCGAATCGGGGATACACCCCGTACTCTCACGAGTCAGAGGTAGAGTCCACGGACAAGCCCCATCTTCAACGAGCGAACCCGTCAGGGTCAGCGAAGTAGGGTGGGGTAGTTGACCAGCGATTGCTGGGACGATCCACAGCTGGTCGCCGTCGTCGAGCATGTGCTTGAGCTCATCACGAATTGGCACGCCTGGTCACGAATCGACTCAGAGAGTTCGAGGGCACTCGCCAACCGACGCACCTCGCCCAGCCCGTGTGCGAGATTCCGTTCCGCCTTCGACCGCCAGCGCCCACGGGTCTGTTCGCGCCGCATCCGGGCCAGCCGCCGGCGTTTCCGCCCTGAGAGTTCGTTTCCGTGTACATCAGTTCCGCGGCCGATTTCCGTCGAGAGGCCTCGATCGTGGCGGGCCGCAGTCAGCGGTGCGCCTGTTCGCTCGCGCTCGTCTGCATCGTATGCTCGCCACTCCGGCCCGTGATCGATACGTTGCTCTTCGATGACGAGGCCACAGTCCTCACAGACCGTTTCCTTGACGTTCGTAGTGACGTGTCCGTGGCACTCGGGACACTGGTTTGCGCTTGACTCCGTTTGGACGTCTTCGTCGAAGCCGGTTTCGTAGATGTCTCTCGTTGCCATTGTTCTCACCGTATTCAGGAACTCGCCAGTACAGCGAACCCCTCACCCATTGGGGGAAAATAGACGCTATCGAGTACGGAACTCGTTTCAGCTGGATTAGCGCTCAGATGATGGTGCTTGAGTCCTCCTATTATGGCTTAAGAATTCCCGAAAACAACACTCGAGTATATCCTGAGCGGTTGAATCCGTTATATACGTTGTACCAGCAAAACAGGACGGAGGACCGAGCGGTGTACACGACGGCCGACGGGCAGTTCGTCGACTTGCTTCCCCCCATATTGCAAACATTCGGTACGGTTAGGGGTAAGCGGTAGAAGATTGAGCCGCTATGCCCCACTGACTACGTCTTCAGGTGCTGCTCACGGATTTCTTTGATTCGGGCTTTATCCATTCCATCGTGCTGTTCGAGGATATCTAGTTTCTTTTTGGTTGTCTGGTGGAGCTGGTTCTGTGAGTTCTCCTTCAACATCCCTTCAATGCGAGTTAACACAAGTTCTTCCTGGCCAGCAAGATCGGTGAATGCAGCAAGTTGACCTACGATATTCTGTTTCTGTTGCCATCTGCGATTGCCGTCGGTCAGTTTGTCGCTCAATCGTTGGATAAACTCTTCGTGCGCGTTTGCGGCGAGATCATCAGTCACTGATTGGAGAACTTCGACCAAGTCGTCAGTCGGAACCTGTTGATTCTGGTCACTCACTTCGTCTTCTAGAATGGTGAGCACGTTCTGACCCACCTTGCGACGGTGATTAGAGGTGAGATCTGATTTGACTTCATTCCAAACACGCGAGAACGCTTGCTTGTCCTTGTTGTTGCCACCCGCAAGGTCGGTTAGCCGACTGAGGAACCGTTCTTGGTCACTGTCCTCAAGTTCGGTGAACACCTCGGCAACAGCAGTCAGGTAGATCTGTTTACTGTTCGTGTCGTTTGTCCTCTTTGCCTTGTTCAGGCACGTACTGACCACCTCATCCTGAACACTCTTGAATCGCTTCGGTGCGGTGGAAAACATCTCTGCACCGAGCTGTGCTTTGGAGTCCTCGTTGTTCTCCAAGATCTCGATCAACTTCGGCGATGTCACTTCTTCGTCGAATACCTCAGGTATCAGCGATAGGACCGTGTTGGTGAGCAGCCTCGAATTGGTGTTCTGTTCCGGGAACGGGTCGAGTGTCGCCGTCACTGCGTCTTCTGAATCAAGCAGGGGTACATCGTACTGCTGCGCCCATTTGAGGTACTGCTGACCAGTCCCGCCCCAGTTCTGAATCTGCTTCAAACACTCCTGACGGAATCGGTTCTGGTCACTCGATGAGAGAGTGTCATATTGATAGAAGAGCGTCTCAACCAGATTCTTTTCGTTATTACTCGGGGCATTCACCATCCCGTGGAATTCGTTGTAGAGATGACTCGCAGTCTGACGTGGTAGGTCAGATTCGATATTGAGAAGGATATTCGAGATACTGTCGTTGATGTGATTGATATTGTTATCTTCAACTTCGTTCCGGAGTTCAAGCAATTTTTCGACGAACGTACCTCGGGCCTCAGCGGATGCATCCGCGTCGAACTTCTGGTAGTAGTCCTCGTTCTCAAACTGACGTTCGTTGTTACCCAACTCAATCAACTTGATGGCCTCCTTCAGCAGCTTCGTGGTGGCGAACTTTTGACGTGCGGCTGCCGAATTGTGAATTTTGTCGAGCGCCGTTTTGAACGTGTCTTCCTGCTGATTCTCACGTAGTTGGATGAGATTCTCGGTCAGGGGTCGTTTCGCAGAGCTCGGAATTCCTTCAGCGTGTTTGACGAACGCATCGAGGATATTCTCCTGAAGCGTTTCTGAATCAGCGACCAGTTCACCATAAGCCCCAAAGAGCACACGCGAGTCGCGTGGTTGCATTTTGAGTATCATCGGGAACGAGATATTGGGATCTAAATCCTCCAAGAAGTCCCGCCTGTCGACGGAAACCAGGTACTCACTTACTATTCGGGCTACCTGAGTCTGGGCGTCATCATCCAGAGCATCGAATACCTCCATCAACCCCTCGATGATGTTGAAGAGTTCTGAATCGAGATGACTCCACTCGTCAAGCGTATCGTTGATTGCCTCACGGTACGGACCGAAGTCACCACCGTCCTCAAATAGGGTATCCAGTTCGTCGCGAAT
This sequence comes from Halonotius terrestris, assembly GCF_006861665.1. Lineage (GTDB taxonomy): Archaea > Halobacteriota > Halobacteria > Halobacteriales > Haloferacaceae > Halonotius > Halonotius terrestris. Next base: position 10,686 of record NZ_RKLU01000010.1, read on the forward strand.
CTTATCGACCTGCCGAGCACGTAAATCTTCGACGAAGCGGTCGCCGTCTTTGAGTGTGAGCGTGTACGGGGGCTCGCTCAGATAGATGAACCGCCGTGGGTTATCATCGGTGATGTACCGTGTGGAAGACAGGAATTCTCGAAGCCCCTCCACAGACTTCCCGTTCCCGTCCTCTGACGGTTCGAAGTGTGATGCTAGTTCTTCCTCTCGTTCCGGGTCCATCACACGACCGGCAAAGTAGTCATTGAATTCCTCAAGGAGACGCGGATTTGCCTGTAGAGACCGATAAAACTCTGGGAAGTCTTCCTGCAGTATTGATATCTTCGCCAAGAATGGAAGGTTGCCGGTAATCACTCCTTCACGCATTCGCTGAGTGTCCTCTATTTCCTCGGCCAACATTCGTAGCGTCGTCAGACGGTTGAGAGCCTGTTTGATACGTCGAGGATTCCGGACGTATGCTTTCGTGACGACTGAGAGAACCTCCTCACCATAATCGTTCTTGAGTTGGTCGTTCAATTCAGCAGCATAATCAGAGATGGCGTTGCTCGTGAACGGCGGAATACGGACGTGGGCTTGGAAGAGTTTCCGTAGGAACTCCCGCTCATTTTCGTTCTCTTCGAAGTACTCACCTCTGTCGATAGACTGGATATGGCTGAGAAGCGCCTCGTCGTCGCAGGGAATGATATATAAACAACGGTCGTTGCCCATGAATGTTTTGAGGGATACCAACACATCGTAGACAGTATCACTCTCACACCGGTCCAGATTGTCTACAGAGATGATGACCCGGTCGTAATCCGTCTTTTCGACCAACTCATCAAGCATTTCATCGAATAGTTGTTCGTACGCACCGGACCAATCGTTGCGTGGATATCGTTGGCGGAGGGTCGAAGTCGCGTCCTCGACCTGCTTAGCCATGAAGATGAAGAGACTAAGGAATAGAGGTAGGACAGCTAGTTGGAGAATACTGTTTACGGTACCCATTAGACCTTGTCCCGGGGTAAAAATCCCAAGAGCGTTCAGGATATTAATGAGAACCCCTGCTATCAGAATTAGCGAGGTTATCGCAACGATGACTGTGACGAATTTTGAATGTGTGAGGAGCTGTTGAGCATATTCACGAAGAGAAGGGTTGTCGCTATCTTGATCTTCCGTAATGTCATAGAGTTCTTCGGTGATGTAGTCCTCTCCAAGGATACCGTAATCGTCGTCAACCCTCGTGTTCGTCTTCGCTCCAAGTTCGTGGTCGATGCCGAGAAGTAAATCTGTTCGAATCGACTCTTCGGCGTGGGTCCACGCATCGAATTCTACACAAACCGTTTCCCCAAACTCGGGATTGTTGCTCAGCCGATCGAACAGGAGGTTGATTATCGAGCTCTTTCCTGTCCCCCACTTGCCAAAGACACCGATGTTCCATCGTGGCTCTGCGTTCTCCAGTATCTGCTCAAGGGCGTCGACGTACTCCCGATGCTCGAATCGATCTTGATCTGTAGACTCTATCGGCTCGTCAGAGAGAAAGACACGTCCATCCTCACCGGTCATGAGTACAAATCTGCCAGCACACGGATAAAAGATAACCTTCTGCTGAAAATGGAATCTAAAAATCCGATTACTGCATCTTCCAGTTTACCCCCTATATCGTATCTCGTGCTTTGAGGCCGCTTTCCAGCTGCCGTTGACCGGGATGGAAGGACGACCAACTAGTTCATAGCGAGTAGACCGAACTGCTGGCTGCCTCCCCCCTCTAAGCCGAAACTTAGCTGGTATTGATCGAAGTAGCCATCGAATTCATCCTACAGAAATTTGAGGGTGCTGAACAGCGCTGGAATCTTCCTCAACGAACGGTTCATCTGATCAAGATCGTCCGAAGTGTGTGGTCAGTATCAAATCTCAGGTTCACCAGTTTACTTCAAACCGTATCTCTTTCACATTCGCATAGATCCCCTTTGTGAATTCATTCCAGTCCGTAACTAAGAACCGTTTGCCCTCGTACTCGTTGTCCTCATCAACGTAATCCCAGTCGCGCAGGTACGCAAACAGACATTCGTATTTCGTGACGGGGCTAAGCCCCTCAAGTTCCAACTCCTGCTCTAGGAACTCTAGGTTATCGACGAACGGATTCACACAGACAACTCCATCCACCGTTCGATGATCTTCACTCTGTGGCACATCTGTCCGGACCGATTTATTTATCACTTTCACGGGTATCCGGCTCGGTTCTCTGATGCCGTCGGTGGGGATAGCAACATTATGGGCCTGTGAAAGGGACAGACCAGTCCGTTCAGAAAACTCGATCAACGGCCGGACGTCAGCCGGATGTCCGTCAATGAAGAAGTTGACGGCGATATTCCGATACCCTTCGTGCTGTACGAAGGGGCCGGCGTAAATCATGATGGTCGACTCCGGATACACCATATCGAGGTTAGAAATAAAGACCGCCTGCTCATTTCCATAGAGATCGAGATTGTAGTTATACTCCTGCTCTGCCTCGCTGTATCGCTCTTTTTGATCCCGAAGGTTGTGAACGAAATTAGAGAATCCTCTGCCGATCCAGGCCGCGTTTGACTGGTTGATGGTAAAGGATGATTCACCGTTTGAAAGGCTGAACAGGTCTTCTAGAACGGCGAAGATGTGTTCGACCTCAACCTCGTGTAAGCGTCCGGCTCGAACATCAATCCGAACCGGGTTCCCCGGATAGTAGACGTTCGAAAAGATGCAGATATCGGAGATGTGACCATCCGGGGCTCTAAGAAAATAATTCGATGATTCACCGTCCGGGAGCCTCAGATACTCTTCATCAGACTCATCTCCTTCAATACTCGCCTCATAGTGTTGGGCGACTTCGTGGCCGTGCAGATACCCGACTCGAGTGTTTCTCCGGACCGGGAAGACCGGTTCATCAATCTTCGAATTAAGAAAACTGTGGAGCGTATTGGTCTGGTCGACAGTGAAAACTACTAGAGTATCCCCATCAACTCGGAGCGTATCGCTGTTGAAATCCAGGTTTGGCTCTACACGATCGTAGATTACGTTGGTAACTGCCTCCACCCTCTCGTGCGGATTCGACACATTCTGTATTAGATCTGGTTCGCCGTCGTTGTTTTCGCGAACCCCGAGGATTAGGCTCCCCCCTTGGCTGTTGGCCATAGCAGCGAGTTCAAGGGCGATCTTCTGATTGCCCACCTCTTTGCTCTTGTATTCCAGACGACTATCTTCTGGATCACCACAATCTATTCGTTCGCGAATATTCATCTGAGTTGATAGAGTAGTCTTATGCGGCTCAAATCAATGTTAGCCTCAAATGGTTCTCCATAACCAGAAAACCGTGGCTAACGAACCGAAGGTTCGAATGATCGGAAATATGACGTTCAATTCCACGCTTAGAAATTGGGCTCTTTGAGTTCCAAAAGGTCAAAAAATTTGTTTGATTGACAAAAACCAAAGTGCGCTATGTCTTCGACCCACACCTGTGTTGTTGGATTCGTTCAGGCAGCCCGACCTTCCCACAGACGGGACACTCCCGCAGGGGTGTCGGCCGCAGGTCGTTCCAGGCGTCCAGTGCGGCCTCTAACTGTGCTTCCACGATCGGGGAGTCGGTCGTGCGGCGGGCCTCGTGGAGGTGAACACGAAGCCGTTCACGGGCCGTGAGTGTCGTGTCGTCGGTCATAGTGGGACGGGATTGCTGGTGGCCCCGCCACCCATCGCCGGGGGCGAGCAACACCACCTGGTGCGGTTAGCGAATATCGGGCTGAAGCGGGGCGAACTCCTCCCATATCATATGGTGGCGCTGACAGAGTGTGATTAGGTTCTCAAGCCGGTTCGCCCGCTCGTAGTCCAGAACCCCGTCGGCGTCGATGAACGTACCAAGCGGCGTAATGTGGTGGACGTTCAGGTCGCGGTCCCAGCGCTCGCGATGGATTTCACGGTCGATGGGACAGCCCGGCATCTGGCACTCGAAGCCGTCCCGTTCCAACGCCCGTTTGCGCTGCTTGTACCAGTTCGGGCCGTATGAGATGTCTCCGTAACCGCCCTTCCAGAGCGGATGATCGGGACCGCTTGGCTGGCCACGATACTCCATCCCGGCCGCCTTGATAGCCTGTTTCCACGATCCAAACCGGTCGAGGTAGAGGTTCATCGTAAACTGGCCATGTTCGTGCATCTCCGTGGAAGATGGAACATGACCCAATTCGTCACGAAGCCGCCTCAGTTCCGCTATCAGTTCGTCTTCTGGAACATTCTTTTTTGAGAGTGGTTCGAATCCTGCTTCCCGGAGTGCGGCGTTCCAGCTGTCGAAACGCCGCTGAGCGACTTTTGTTGAATACGCTCCGCGCTTTTCCATCTCGGTGGCGGTCGGAGCCCGTCCAAGTTCATCTGCGAGTGAACGAATTGCTTTGACTACCTCTTGGGGCGACGTTTTGGTGGCTTTCGTAGTAGCCAATCCCGCTGCTTCAAGTCCCTCGTTCCACGATCCGAACCGCTTGGAGATTGTGGCGGATGAGACGGTTCCCTCCGCGTCCATTTCCGCAACTGAGGGTGAGTGGCCGAGCTCATCAGCTACACGTCGGAGTTCGTCGATCAGTTCTTGCTCCGAATGGGAATGGGAGAGTGGCTCAAGGCCTGCGGCTTCCAGACCAGCCTTCCAGCTGCCGAAGTGTGACTGGACCGCGCCGTGGGTACAATCTGCTTCCTCGTTGAATTCGGGTTGTGTCGGGGCCCGACCTTTCTGGTCGGCAACGCGGGTAAGTTCAGCGAGGATGTGGTCCGGATCGATTGATGATTGGTGGCTCTGAACGTGGGTGGCAATATCGACGTTTCGTTCGAACGATTCCCCGCAGATGTCACAGGTATAGTCGCCTTCGACGGTCATACGTACTCCCGAGCACTCGTGCGTCCGCACCCCTCGCGGGGCCGGATAAACGGACTCGGGTCGCACACCCATTCCCCCGGTTTCACTGATAAACGTTNGACCNNNACCNGAGGTTGTGGCTGCGCGCNCAGCGACCGNAGGGAGCGAGCACGGAGCGGNGGGNGGGGCGGNGGGGCTTGGGTCGGTCCGGCANNNACCANAAAAAGAAGGGGCTACGCCCCTATTCTTCCCACCAGCGGTCGTCGCGCTCTGGGAAAACGATCATACTGTCGTAGGTGACTGCGAGGGAACACCGGCCTTGGTACCAGTTCTTCTTGAGCGCGCGCATCCGCACCCGTTCACCCACTCGGACGAATTTTGGCTCTGAAGCCGTCCAGGACGTGAACTTGATTTTCCCGGTGTCGTCTGCGATGAGACCGACTTGGGCTATGGCTGAATCGCTCGGAGGCCAGAGTTTCACGATCTCGCCTTCGATGCTCACCTCGTCGGTCTGCACGTCCGGGACGTCCTCGATCGGGCAGATGGCGCCGGGAGCCGCCTTGAGCGCGTCCATCGTGTCGAACACTGCTTCGGTGATGTCCTGCCCCTTGGCGACCCGCTTTGCGAGCGCCCGCGAGACGGCCGCCCGACTATGACCGGTGCGAAGCCGCTGTGCCATCCGGTCTGCTTCCTGATTCACCTTCGCCAGCTCCATCCGGGAGAGGCGTTCACGCGGATCCGTCCGCTCGGGGGTGCGTTTCTCCCGCTTGCGCTGCCGCCGTTCGGTGACGACCTCGCGAGTTCGCTTCGCCCGCCCATCTTGGGTGCCGAGTTCCGCCTGGGCGCTGATGTGCTCCAATTCGGCTTCCCGGGCACGAATCTTCTCTTCCTGCGCGAGGGGCAGGTGCGAGAAGTCCTGGACGATGCCGTCTGGGTGGTTGGAATCCACCTTCGCCTGCGTTTCCTGCTGGACCGTCGCCTGGAACTCCGGCTTGTCGTCGACGACTTCGAAGCCGTCCTCATCGACGCCGGCGTCTTCGGCTCGCTCGAATGCCTGTTCATCCACCGTAACGACCTTGCGACTCGAGTTGTTACTAGACATTGGATCTCACTGATCCGAAGGCGCTCGCGCGCCGCCACCGCGATGTCCCAAGCATCGCGGTTTTCCGACGATGTCGACGTCCGATAGCACCGACTGCGCGCTCTCGCTCGCGCCTTCGCGAGCGCCCTACCGGGCGCGAGCGAGAGCGCGCCCGAGTGCGGCGACCCCAACCAGCACCGCGCGCCGACCCGCCCGGAGCGAGCGGCCAGGGGAGAAAGCGTGGGGGGTGAGCAGCCACGCCGCGCAACCCCCCGCGCTTTCCCGCTGGCGCCGAGGGCACATNCATTTTAGCCCGGCAGNCCGCCCGCTACTGCAGGCAGNCNGCCCGGAATGGTCGGTCGCGAGCGACGCGNAGGGCGGCANCGGCGAGCGGGGCGGGCCGTGACGTACACACCTGTCCAACCGGCCGCGACACTCGGCGACCCAGCTACCGTCCTGGCGGACTCAGAAAGGGCGAGGCCGCCTCGGCCGTCCCCCGACCCCGTAAGCACCGCAGGGACGAGGAGCGCAGCGGTGGTCGCGGGATGCCGAGCGGCCGAGGGCTTTCAGGGAACGTCGCTGTCGACGAATTCGATCGCGCTATTGGTCAGGTGCCCCGGCTGGCTCGTCGAGAAGGACATCGACGCCGTCGTGGGTGACAGCGAGCTGAATCCCTTCCACAGTGAACCGGACCTCGACGTCGCCGGTTGAGGATGCGAGAAGCTGTTCGAGTGCCTCGACGTCGACGGCATCGTGGAGCTGATACGAATCACTCGCCAACCCGTGGGCTTCCAGTGTCTCGACGATTTCAACGAGTAGATTGGGGGATGTATCTGCGTCTCTTGGGGTGGAGGGAGCCATTGTGGCCTTGACGGGTAGGTAGGGCGAACAGGAGTTAAAAATGGGGATTCGATGGACTGTCGCTGCGGGCTTTCAACCGGTCCCTCAGTGGTCGTCCTGTGCGTTCAGCTCCTCGAGGAAGCAGCTGGCGGCGGTCCCGATCCGAACGCCGTCGACGTTGCGCATCTCAAGACCATTCGTGGCGGTCCGGAACGGCTCGTCGTCGACGAGGATGCGGTGGATGACTGTCCGGACCGACTCCGGTCCGTACCTGTCGACGAGCGCCGCGACCGCCGTATCGAAATGCGCATCCTCGTGCTCGGCTCGCGGGTTCTGCGCCCGGTGGATCACGAGGTCGACCACATCGTCGACCGATGCGTGGTCGGGATTCCCGGTTTGCTCACGGACGTTATAGTGGGGTTCAGCATCAGGCATTGCGAGTCACTCCGTGACGTCGTCCGTATCGGTCCTCGCCGGGTCGGTGTCTCGTTGCCGGCGGATCGCAGCCAGCGTCGCCTCAAGCGTACCCACACTCTCGATCGACGCGAGCTCGTCGGTAATCTCGTCGATGAGTGCGGCTCGCTCGACGGCAGTCCCGTCGCCGGCGGTCGTGTCGATCGATGTGACGCGAAGCGCCCGCGTTTCGTGCCAGCCACAGTCCCAACAGTCTCGGGTCACCTCGATCTGCTCGTCCTCTTCCGCTGCGAGGACGGCGTCGGACAGCGACGTCGACAGCGGCCGGTCCGGTCCGACCTCGAGGGTGACTGGGGACCCGCACGCGGGGCAGTCCATAGTCATCCCGAGGAGCGCCCGTCTGTTGAAGATAGCGGAGCGACGGGACAGCGACACAACCAGCGCTGCTGGGGCGTGGGGTGGGACAGCTACGGACAACTGTGACCCTCCCGCCGTGGGCGCCGTGCCACTCCTGGTGACGACCGCTCGGCGGGTCAGTCAGAGACGATGTGCGGGTCGAGGTCGCGCGTCCAGTACGTTGCTGGCCCGCCTGGACTACACCGCGCACAGACCTGTATCGGGCCTTCGAGATGGCCGAGTTCGATCCGAAACTGTGTGAGCGCTGCGAGCGCGTCGACGACGAGGCCACAGCTGTCACAGGCGTAGTGATCACGCTCGTCGGGATCCGGCCTCTCCTGAATCGCACAGTCGACGCAAATCGGGTGGCTGACCCGCTCCTCTTTCCCCCACGTGTAGGCGATCCCGGTCTCTGACCCGGGTGGCGCCTCGCAGAAGGCACAGCCGGCCAGCGTCTGCTGCATCATTCGTCCCCCTCACTGGCGTCGCGGGCGGCCGTCCAGCCCGTGTGGAAGACGGCGAGCTGCTGCATCGATTCGAACGCTGTGTCGCTGGGTTCGTGAACGAGAAGCCGCTGGTCGACGACCGGTGTGACCGTCCCGGCATCAAGTAGCTCTCGAACCAGCTGGCGGGCTGTCTCGTCGTCGAGATCCGCCGTCGATGGTGACCGCGCATCCCGATCTTGAGCGAGCAATTCTGCTTCGAACCGTTCGTGATCGTCTGCCGTATCGTCGTATCTATCCGGACCAGACATACGAATCAGGGGCAGCGCACGAACCGCCCCGCACCCACTCCGGGGCACAATAAACAGTCGCCACAGTCACCATTCTCAGTCACGATGTCGATCTGCTCCTTCACCCTCCACGCCCCACGCCATCGTCCGGGTGGCAGCCTACTCTCGCTTGGCCTGCGGCCTGGCACCTCGGCCCTGTTGGCCGCGAACACAACTTTGGGCGGCCACCCCCACCATATATCGGTTGATTTTCCTGCTGTCTAGTGGCCGAATTCGCCTCCAAATCGCAAGACAGCGATACCTGACACCAGATTTTGGGGGGCTGTCCGAAAACTCCTTCGTAGATGAGCCTGGTGTCTAGTCCTGCTGTCCTGCGATTTGCGGACTCAACACGATTCTATCATATCTGGTGTCTAGAACAGGTCAGGGCTGGTGTCAGCTGGTCCAGTTGGGGAGTTTGAGTGAAGAGACTCTGTTGAAACGCTCCAAAAGTGGTAGAAATAGTATGCTACATACAGAGGGTGGGCCTTGTTTAGACGCTCCTGAAGCCGTCGGTTAGTAGCTACGTCCAGTGAGAAGAACCAGTCCGTGAGTGGATCTTACCCTGATTCCGTTGCTTGGACAACGGGCATAGTAGACGAGCTACACCGCGTCTAAACGAGGATCAGAGGGTGTATACAGAGTCACTGAACATCTTGTATATCACTGGGAAAGTACTATCATTTCCGTCTAATTGTACGAACTATGGACGCCGGTGAGCTAACTGAAGGCGAAATTGATGAGATATTGAGTCTCTATCGTCAGGCAACTACCGAGCAAACAACCACGTTCGACATTATCGATAGAGCAGGGGATGAACGGACACACACGAAATTTTTGAGATGGATGTGTGATCCCGAAGGAAGTCACGGCTTGGATTCGACCTTTCTGAATCATTGCTTGGACGTGGCCGCTGAGACCCAATCTGCAATTGAAGAGGTAGATGGATCCGCGATTAATTCGGTCAGCGCGTTTAGCCGGAAGCCGGACGAGACGGAGCTGGATATTCTAATCGAGATGGATACGCGTATGATCGCTCTTGAAATAAAGACTCAGTCTTCTCTCAGGCACGGACAGATAGACGCTCAGACACGCTATCTCCAGAAGCAGGTTGAGAAAGACGCCATCCATTCGTGGGACTATATATTACTCACGCAGAAGCATCAAAATACGAAAGGATCGTATCCACATCTGTACTGGAGCGATATTCATAGCGTGTTGGCAAGCCTTGTCGGGCAAGTTGAGTCAGATATTGATGCACTTCGTCTCCGTGACTGGATGCGCGCAATCGACAAAGATCTCCTAGACCAGCGAGATTTTGGCCCAGATTCCAGACTGGCGCTCCAATATGGAGCGAAGCTGGATCAGCTGGGATTCCGTATGATTCAGATGCGTATATTGATGACCGCATTCAGTTGTTCAAACGACTGCGTGAATGGCTACGAGAACAGTATGAGTTGTCTACCGGGTCGTCCGGTGAGTGGACATCACGAACGCTTCAGTCGCGGTTTGAGAAGGGCTCGGATATTTACCGTATTAGCAAGCATCGGTGGGAAGATGCAGGGATTCGCTTCGAAGTACTGGGGCGTGATAAACGGCTCAAACAAGGGACAGATCATAACCCCAAGCACGGCTACCGGTCAACGGACTCTCTGATCGAAGTTACTCTCCGTTACATAATAGACGGGAGAGACACCGAATCATCTCCGGAGAATCCCACACCCGGTGCCCTGCAGCGAGAGAGACTTCATAATAAACTCAAACAGGATGGGCACTGGGAGTCTCTACAGGCTGCTGGTTTTGAGCGAACCCGGGCGCTGTTGCCAGAGGGCCAGCCTTTGAGTCGGTACCACATGTATTCGAGGGAAATACCGGTGTTTGAACAGGATGGAAAGGGCGTCTTCGCTGGTGTGCGGGACGCAGTTGCGGCGCTGATGGATACGCGAGAGTCAATCGACGAGTTCGTAGAGATAGAGGAAACACGGTGATTGTATCTAACTGACGATAACGAACCTCTATCCCGGACGGTCGCATACAGGGTGTTTATACAGTAACTGGCTGGTACGCGCGCTGTGTGCAGCATGGCTTCAACAGACTATCAGCAATTGAGGATTTCAACAGGGGCAGTGAGATGTCTAACCACCGAACGAAAGGACCCGTCTTGCCCTGTCAAGAGGGGACTGATCCTCATCCCGATCCTCTTGGTTGGACTCTTGCTCGGACTCACGTTCTTCGAGGACGGCCTCCAGTCGGTTGCGTTCGGAGCTAACGGTCGCGAGCTCTGTTCGGAGTTGGTTGATTTCTGCTTCCAAATCCTCGATTCGCTCCGATTTCTCCTCCAGTTCGGACTCGAGACGCTCGACCTTCGCTGTCAACAGACGGTTCTTTTCGCGGAGGTGTGCCCGGTCCAAGTCACCAGGCCGCTCATCGCTTGGGAGGACGTCAGGGGCCGACTCTGATTCGTCGACAGCTGCGTCCTCCTCGGGCGTGACTCGTTCTCGTCCGTGGTTCAGGCCCGCGTTTTCGATGGCTTCCAGCGTTTCGTTGTAGGTTTCGTATCCGGGGAACCCCTCGTAGGTTCCATCCTCCCCCTCGCGATCGACGAACGCGTCCTCCGGACAAACCTCGAGCGCGACAGCCGCCTTCCGAACGGCCCAGAAGGGCATTTGGTCGTAGGTCCCGCCGTCAACGTGTTCCGAGCCGGCCTCTGGAACCCACACTGGAATATCGTAGCCGACGCTCCGCAGTTCGTCGACGGCAGCCCAGTAGTCCTCTCCGGCGAGGTCCGAATCGGCGTCGGATAGGATTTCCGTCGCGAGGGCCATCAGTTTCGCTGGCCCTCCGCCGGCGTTCACCTTCGAATCGCCGAAGGTGTTGACCTGCTCGTCGACGAAACAGGACTGGCCGCTTTCACTGTGGCGCCAGCACGGGTCGAACTGCGGCCGCGGCTGGTTTGGATCCGTATCGTAGGCATCGCTCGCGTAGTGCCGGGCGATCTCGGTGATATCGATGTTCTCGACGGCTTCGTAGACGTCCTCTTTGAACGGCGTAACGGGCCGGCCTTCGAGGGTACCGTCGAGTTCTGCCAGCCGCTCCTTACGTCGCTGGAGCGCCGCCTCACGCTCTCGCTGTCGCTCTCGTTCCCGCTCACGCTCCGCTTCGACCCACGCCTCCAGCGTTGCCTGCCACCCGTCGTGGTCCTCGTACAGATCCGGCCAGAGCGTCGCGACCAACGAATCGACGCAGTCCGTGTGCTCAACCCGTGTGAGATCGTCAGCCCAGCTAACCGCCTGCTCGATGAGGGTGTCGTCGACGGTCTCGAACGGACGGAGCTCGTAGCGGACATCGTCGGTCGCAATGGGCGTGACGACGGCATCGTGGTTGGCGTGAACCGACAGCGGCGGCTTGTACTGCCGATTCTTGTTGTTCACCCAGTCGGGCTGGATGACGTCTCCGGCGCCGTCGATGCGCTCGTTCACGCGGGCCTCTGCCTCCTGGAGCCATGCGTTCGAGCGGTCGATGAACTCGTCGAACACTCGTTCGAGCGCATCCGGATCATCGCTGAAGTGGTCTGCAATCGGGAGCGTGGCCTCCGGGGCCCCGAAGACGTACGCGCCCCCAACGGAGTCCAGCGCATACGCCGCCTCCCGCGTGCCGTAGAGCGTCGCATACTCGTCGATGTAGGCGTCGAGCGTTCGCTCGACGAGCCCCTGGGCCTCGGCATCGAGGTCACCACGCTGCGGCTTGATGTCGTCGGCGAGATCGATGTCGCCCCAAGTCGGAACCGCCCGGAGGTCGGCATACCCGGGGGTCGGGGGCTCATCCTGCCAGACAGTCGTCTCCTCGGACTCGTCGTAGCGACAGGGTTCCCACTGCTGGAAGGCGGACGGTGTCTTGTAGGTGGTGACGGCATAGAGCGTCCGTTCGAGGCGGTCGTGGATCTCGTCGTAGTCACGATCGAGGCGGGCAACCCGCCCGCGCTGCGGATACCCGGCCTTGATCGCCTCGACGTCGTCGTGGTCGCGTTTGATGTACCATCCGACGAAGTCGTTCAGCCCGATGGTCGGGTAATCGCTGACCGTCGCCAGCGCCTCATAGACGGGTTTGGCACGACGGTAATGTTCTCGGATGGCTGCTTCGGAGAGCGTCATCTCGTGTGCTCCTGCACCTCCTGAGCGGGAGCGAAACGACTACGCACTGGCATCGCTCGATTCCTCCTGGTCGCCGGCGTCGGCCAGTTCGATTCCGACGTAACAGCGTCGTGTCTGGCCGTCCAACCACTTCTTGTCACGCTCGAACTCAGCGTGGTCGCGAAGCGCCTGTGTGAATCGGTTTTTCGGCTTCACCTCGTATTCTCCGGCCGTCGCATACTGCTCGTACGCATCGTAGACATCAGCGACTGCGACGACCCCGTCTTCGGATTCGGTGAGTCGATCCCGGACGAATGCCCGAATCCCGTACGGGTCCGCTTCGTCGTTTTCTTGTGCGTCGGAATCGGTCGAGTCACTCGGGGGTTCCCCTGCTGGATGGAGCGTCCCATTCTGGATTGCATCCATTAGTGCCGGAACGCCGGTAGCCGTCTCTGTGTCTGGCGTGTGGATGTCGAGCGTCTGGTCGTCCCCGACAGTCGCAATCGCATACGAGCGCTCCGTATAGTCCGGAATGGGCAGGTCGGTACTGGGCACGAACGGACGCTTGACGGGCACCCAGTCCGCCTCGAACGCTTCGCGTGACTCGTAGGACTCGGGCAGTTCCCCCGGCCTGAAGACGGTGTAGGTCTCGCTCTCGGCGTCGTAGCTGTACGTCGCCGGGAACTGGTCTTTCGACACCGCGTCGAAGGAGTCAATCCGAGCGTGTTGGTCCCCGGCACTATCCTCGAGGACGAATACACTGTCCCGCTCGAACCAGCGGGTGTGGCGACTGCCGCCAGTCGCCGGTCGGACGGCCGTCACCCCATCCGCGGCTCGCGCACCGCCGTTGAATGTGACGTTGTGGTTCATCGTATACAGCCGCGTCTCACCGGAGGAGAGCTGATTTCGCGGTTCGTCGAGGATCTTCGCGAGCCGGTCGGCAATCTCGACAGCCGGTTGATCGTCGTGGTCTGCGACGACGAACAGCGGGATTCGCTTCTGTTCCTGCGCCTTCCGAAGGTTCGCGAGGACCTTCGCCGGGCGGACGTGGGTGGTGGTTTCGACTTCGACCTGGAGATCCCAGTCGAGATCCGGATGCGTCGCGATGGCGTCGGGGCGGGACTCCCCGTTCTGATCAAGAACTTCCACGGAGAACCCCGCAGTTGCGAGCGACTGCTCGACCGATCCGAGGACTGCATCGTGGTGCTCGCCCCCGCCGGTCGGTGACGTCGACGTATCGGGCGTGGCTGCCTGCTCACCCTCGTCTGTGAGCCGACACTGCACTGACGATGTCCCGTCCGGGAGATCGACCTCGATGAGTGAGGACGCCTCCCGCACCTCCGGCAGCGTCTCGTAGCCCTGCGCCTCGATGGTGTCTTCCTCGATTCGCGAGAGAAGTTCCTCGTCGACGTCCTCGACGGAGACCCAGCCGTTCGTCTCACGGACATCGTTCGACAGCTGGACAGCGCGGATCGCCCGGGCCATCGCGACCTCCAACGGCAGATCGTCGGCGTTCTCCAGAGCGACGTCAGTCGCCGCGTCACGGCTCTCCACGGTCGTCCCGCCGGCAACCCCGTACTCCTCGCGGGTATGCTCGTGGACGGCCTCTAGGGCGTCTTGGAACCGCTCTTCCTGCGCTCCAGTCAGAGGCTGCTCGCTATCGGGGTGGCCGGGTGGAATCGGGAGGGGTTCGATACTGAACGGGTCGGGGCCGGTTTCGCCGAACTCCGGACTCGGGAGCTGGGCGATCCACTCGCCACGCGGGAGGGAACTAATCCGATTCTTGAACTCGACGGGATCCATCGCCTCGTGTGAGAGTGCCTCGGCGATGTCGGCGTCGACGGCGATCTTCCCGACGAGCGGACTGCCGATATTGTTCAGGACGTTCAGGTAGACCTCGCGGTTGCCGGCCTCCTTCATCTGCTCGGGGAACTGCGTCACAAGTTCGATGGACAGCCGGAACTCCCGCCCCTTTTCGAGCAGTGTCGTCAGCGTATCTGAGACGACGACCGACGACGCCTCGTCGATGAGCAGGTTCGCCACGTAGTCGTCTGGCTTGCGGGCCAGCTCGTCGCCGTCCCGACGCTTGACAGCGTCATAGAGTTGCGTCAGAATGACGCCGGTCATCACGCGGGCGGCCTCGTCGCGGAGATCGCCGAGGTCGAAGATGACCACCTTGTCCTCGTCGAGGAGGTCGCGGAAGTCGAATTGCGACTGGGTATTGTTGAAGATTCGGCGGAGGTGGGCGTCCTGCGTGATGTAGTCCATCCGGTTGCTGATGCCGCTCACGACGTTCGAGAACGTCGCCGGGTTCGAGCGGAGATGGCGCTCCAGTTTCTCCGCGACTTGCGGGTCGCTAGCTCGCGGTGCATCTTCGGGTGTCGAATCTGGTGGCCCGGCAGCGTGGAACTGGGTCACCGCCTGCTCGAACTGGTCGTGGGTGAAGTAGTTCGTATCCTGCCGGAAGTGTCCGTTTTCGAGGCCGTACTCCTCGTCGTACATCGCCTTGATGAGGTACTTGATGAGCGTCGGCGAGGCGATAGCGTCCTCGTACCGCTCCGGCCCCATCACGAGCTTGATGAGCTCCTCGTAGTGGTCGGCCTTGTCCTGGATTGCATCGACCCGGCGGACCCCATCCTCGAGCGCCGGCTTAATGTCGAAGAACGCGAACCCAGGCAGGATGTCGGGCACCGAGAAGTGGAGGACGTTCTCCTCGAGGTCCTCGGTGCCGAACCGCTTCCCGTGAGCCCGCATATAGTTCTCGGGGAGATTCCCGCCCTTGGAGTCGATGAGGAACACTGGGCCTGTGGTCTGCTCGTACAGGGAGAGCGCGTCGTTGATCAGCGCAACCGATTTGCCGGCGCCGCTCTTCGCGAACCGTCCGACGTGGAACGGCAGCAAATGCGGAGGAATCCGCATCGGCTCCGGCGTGGGTGTGCCGTCCTCCCCGAGACCGCGGCCGATAGCCATCCCGGAGTCCGTAAACGCATCCATGTGGTCCTGCGCCGGGAGTGGCAGGGGCGTCCGGCTCTCGGGTTCGGCGTCGGACCCCCGCCCGCCCTCGGTCGTGAGGTCAGTCGCCGGCGGAACGACCACGAAGTTCGCCAACTCAGCCGGCCCGAGGACGAGATCGGGGCGGGTCTTCCGCCAGTCGCTCTTGGTAGCCAACGTAGCGTTGAGTACCCGGTCGGCGTGCTTCTTGGCCCGCCGCCCCTTTCGAAGCCCACGGCGGATGCGCTTCGGTCGGAGTCGATAGTGTGGCCCGTTCAGGTGGTCAAACACGGATCCGATATCGTCGAGACGATGGTCAACCCGCTCTCGTTGTCGGTCGGAGGTCACGAGCGAAAGTGCCCGCATATTCACCGTGAACGTGTGCTGTGGCTCCTTCTCGTCGATAGCCTCGACTCGCTCCCGCCCACCGATGTCGAGATACCGACGCTGTCGCCCGGTGGTCGACGGGCTCTGTGGTTCGTTCTCCGTGTTTCCGAGGAGTTCTCCGAAGAACCAATCGACGACCCGGTCTTCGCCTTCCCGGAGCTTCCGCTGGCGCTCTCGTGCCTCGTGCGTCCAGTCCGATTTTCGTTGAAAGAGGACCTGGAAGGCGATCGGGTGTTCGGCCCGGGTCAGCTGATCGATGAGTGACGCGAGCGGGGCCCGAGCGTGATCGTCATCGTCGTCTTCCGTATTCGTGAATTGGGGTAGTGTCGTCATCCAGTCTTCCCGCCGGGTAGCCTGCCCGTGCCAACTGATTCCGAGTGGGGTCGTCTCATCGACGGTCGGTTGCGTATGGGCCGGCTGGTGATCGGCATCGAGTTCGGAGTCGGACGGACCAGCCGCTGTGGACTCGTCACTCGAATCGGCCTCGAACAAGACTTCGTCCTCGTCTAGCGACGTGGAGCTCTCCGACAGCACACTTCCGCCGTCACCGACCGGTTCCTGCCCCGTCGAATCGAAGAGAGTCACAGGCTCTGAATCCGAATTTGGGTCTCCGGAGAATTCCTCAGCTGTCCCGGGGTCCATTCCGTGGCTATCGTCTCCTCCGGTACTGTAGTCCTCAGACGGGTCTGCTGTCGATGGGAGTAGCTTCGCTTCCAAGTCAAGGCTGACCCGCTCGAACGTGACGGTCGGAGGATACAGCGTCCGGAGGCGTTCCTCGAAGGCATCTAATCGGCGATCGGCTCCGTAATAGAACTCGACCGGCTCGTCTGCCCCCTCACTCACTGCGAGGAACTCGAACACCGGTGGCGGATCGCCGAAGGGACCGATACTTGCGAGGAGTCCGTCGTTGCCAGCGTCAAGGCCGTGGAGGCCAGCCAGCTGACGGACGACGGTCTCCGGCGCGAGATCGCTCCGGGAGGGAGTGATCCGGATATACTCGTTACCGTTAGCCACTGCCGGGAGTTCTGACGGGGTCTGCTCAGTCATCCTCCTGAGAGGTAGTGCTAGTTGGTTCACCGCCGTCGGCACGCGTGCCGGCGGGTCGGCTATCTGGATTCGTCACGCTCGTCGTCGGTTCGGGCTCGAGCTCGGCCACGTCCGCAGCGCCGCCGTCGATGACGTGGGCCTCGTAGTCGCTCGCCCGAATTCGGAGTGGGAACCAGCCCTCCTGGTCGATGCCGACCAGCGCTTCCGAGTAGCCGTCCTCGTCCTCTCCGGCCTTCGCGGAGGTAACCCAGTTCACCTGCCGTTCGCTGAGGTCGAACCACTTGGCGATCTTCTCTTTCTCCTCGTTGACGCGGTGGAGGACGGTCAGCGAACAGAGGTTCGCGATGGTGCGTGCCTCCGGCGTCAGCGCGAATTCACCCCCCGTTTGCGTGATGAATTCGAGGCTCAGATCGAAGTGGCGACTGTGTCGGACGGCCGTCTCTAGGAAGTCCAGCGAGACAGCGTCGTTCATCAGGTAGTGCGCCTCGTCGATACAGAAGACGACGCGCTTGTCGGTCTGCTTGACCCGTTCGTAGACGCTGTTGAACAGCACCTGCATCATCAGGCTGGTTTCCGCTCGGCCACGGGTGCCCTCCTCCTGATGGAGATCAAGGTAGATGACCTTCGAATCGAGGTCGAACTCAGAGGGACGGGCCAGATTCTCGAGTTCACCGCCTTCGCGGAACGACGGCCGGAGATCCTTCAGCAGCGACTGGGCATCGGACTGGACGGCTTCCTGCTCCCCATCCGTGACGTAGCCGTACTCCTCGGGGTCTTCGACCATCTCTTCGAGGACCGTGATGACGTCGTGAATGGTGGGCGAGTCTCGGGTGTGCGTCTCCGGATCGCGGGTGATCCCGCGCTTCTCGTAGGCTTCCTGGACGGCCCGCCGGAGCGTCTGGTTGCGCTCGCCGAGTGGATGGTCTGCGACGTGCTCGAAGAACGTCGCGAAGAAGGTCATCACCCAGTTGATCTGTTCGCCCCACGGGTCGATGTCGTCGACCTCCTGCAGGACGTGGTCGGGCGTCGGTTTGATTTCCAGCGGGTTCAGCCCCCGTCGGCCACCGACCGTGATCCGCTCGCCATCGAGCGCCTCGTTGACGCCGGCGAACCCCCGCATCGGGTCGAGCATAATAACGACTGTATCCTCGTCGAACATCGCCCGCCGCACCAGCCGGAGCTTCGTCGCGAACGATTTGCCCGCGCCGAGCCGGCCGATAACCATCATACAGTAGCCGGTTTGCCGCTTGAATCGGTCGAGGATGAGCGGACTCGAATTCAGCGCGTACGTTCCGTACTCGATGCCGGGTTCCGCAAACGCACCGGAAACGAAGGGGAACATCGCGCCGACCGCCCCGCCGAGCATCGGCGTCTTGCTGTCGAGCGTCTCGTTGAACTGATCCAGGGCGATCGGGCTCGCTGAGGTGAACGTCTTCAGCTGTGACCACCGGGGCGTCACCGGCGTCAGATTCGCAGGCGCTTGTCGGGCTGTCGTCGACACCGACTCGGCGTCGATGTTCTCGCGATCGTTGCCCCTGACCGTGAGATACATCGAGACGTCGAACGCCTGCATCGTCGTGTTCCGAAGGACGTCGTACATCTCCTGGTGGTCCTCGAGGTCTTTCTCTACGCCCCGGGCGCTCGCACGATGCTTCTCGGTCAGGTACTCGTAGTCGGCTTCGAGGTCCTCGATCTTGTTCTCCAGCGAATCCAACGTCTCTCGCGTATCACGAGGATCGATGTGGATGCTGACATCTGTCTGTTGGGTCTCGGCGGCCGCGTACAGTTTTTCGAGGAAGCCATCCATCGGCGCATCGGGATACTCACCGACCCACAGACTCTGCGCCCACTGGGTGTCAGTCCGGAGGGCGCTGGGCGTTCGCTCGATACTCGACGGTGAGACGACGGTCTGATGGATCTCGGGGATGCCGTCGACTGCCTCACCGTCGGCCTCGTAGTCCACGGTAAACTGTGATTCAGCATCTTCCCCCTCTTCGTCGGGGGCCTCGTCTGCCGTGGCCTCGTCGTCGGTTTCCGAACTATCCGAGCTGGTGAACGGAAGCAGGTTTCCAATCATGACTTGTTGATGACGGGGGACGTTCGAAGCACCTGTTCGGGGTCGCCGTACTCGATTTCCGTGCCGGTCCAGTATTCCGCGATGAGGCGGGTGAGTTCGGCCGCATCAACGGGGCGCGTGTCACACCCCTCGATACCGCGGAGGCCGCGCTCGACCCGCCGGCGCCGCTCGTCCAGTTCCTCAAGCATCGCGGCTCGCTCTTCCTCCTCCGGCGGCGCCGTGACAATCTGGATGAGGATGCCCAGTACAGGAATCCCAGCGAGCTTTTCGAGGAGGCTGGCCCGTTCGTATCGGACCTCCTCAGGTCGCACTGGAATCAGGACATAGTGGTCGCGAATGGTCATCTGACGCTGCGCCAGCTCCCGGTCGTACCAGTCAACGTAGTGCTCGATGAGCGCCTGGAGTTTCTCGTTCGATTTGACGTCCGGGTCGCTCAACCGGTCTTCGTACCGCCCGACGTACTCGTCGGCGGGGAACGCCTGCGTCGTCGAGTAAATCTGGATCGGGAACTCGACGGTCGTATTGACGAAGTCCTGGAAGGCCTCCGCCTTCTGGGCCCACTCCTCGTCGGTCGCGAGCGCCATCGTCGGTGGCGACACCTGAACGGCTCCGACAAGGGCCCGGTCTGTCCGCTCGATGGCGTTGTGTCGCGGGTAGACGCGCTCGACGTGGGTGTACTCCTTCGCTTCCTCGTGGGCGATCTCTGTCTCGCTGCGGTGGAAGTTCACGAACAGGCCGAGCCAGTCGAGACTGTTGGTGTAGCCTGGCGTGAGGTAGACGAACAGCCCACCGAAGGCGATCGCAATCGCTGCGAGTGGGATCGTGAGGGCGGACACCGGAATGCCGCGAACGGTGAGTGACGGTGGGATAACGACCTGCGTCACCAAGACTACCAGTACGCCGGGAAGCCCCGCGACGGCGAGGTCCGTCAGCGAGTACTTTCCGAGGAACTGAGTGTCGGTACCGAGCGACTTCGGAATTCGTTTTGCGGGGTCAGTTGCGGAGCTCATAGGTTGTTAGTGGATGTAGCGTGGCGGGTCATCTGCTGAATCTCGATTCCGGTCCCGAGTCTGGGGGTCCCGGAACGCATCGTCTCGATCGAACTCCTCGCTTCCATCGTTCCCACTACTATCCTCGCTGGTGGTGGAGCCGGCCGTAGAACCATCACTTCCGCCGTCGAGGTCTCCGCCTCCGCTGTTTCCTCCCCCTCCACCACTGCCGTCGGTGAGCGCTTCACGGAGGCGAGAGCCAGTCGTATTGAGTCGTTGGCCGGTAGAGTGAGCTCTCGAATCACCAGAGTTCAAGACGTATTGGCCACCGCTCTTGACTGCGGGCTCATCGCGCACTCCTCGAACGAAGTTTCTCCCACCCTGTTTGGCCGACTGGACTTGTTCACGTCCTCTA
This sequence comes from Halonotius terrestris, assembly GCF_006861665.1. GTDB lineage: Archaea > Halobacteriota > Halobacteria > Halobacteriales > Haloferacaceae > Halonotius > Halonotius terrestris. The sequence continues at coordinate 31,071 of NZ_RKLU01000010.1, forward strand.
GACAACCGACTACGGGCCTTCTCAGCAGACATATGTCTGGCCGCCCTGTCGGCGATGAAGAACAACGCCCCGGCCTGCCAGAACAAAACAAACGGGGAGGCAACGGCGAGAAGCGGGATAACGAGTGCCGTCAACCAAGCCCCGAACTCACCGGCTGAGGGGCCGAAGCTCGTCCCCAAGATGTCCCCGAGACGGAACAGGAGAGCAACTGGAACCGTCATAAACAGGAAAGGGACGTAGAATCCGGCCAACTTCTTCATGAATTTCGAGACTAGGGCGAACGGCCCGACGCCAGGGATCCAGAATACGATGAGTAGTGGCATCAGGAACACGAATAGGTAGAGTGCCAGCTGTCTCGCGAGGTAAATCAGGCCGATCAACACGAATAGGAGCAAATTCGTTGAGAGAGCCACGACCGTGCCGAGCACGCCCATCCCAGTGAACGACAGCGTCTGGAATAGCGAGATCTCTGACACCGAGGGGACGAGGAACCCAGCTAATGCATCCATCAACCGCAACGATAGCGCTGCGATCCACCACCACGATAGAATACCGAGAAGTCCGGCGAAGGCGCGTTTCTTGAGCTTCGAACGGTGGTATCCGTTGAACAAGTGACTCGTCGATTCAAGGAATATGACAATGCCGATTGAGAGGCCGTACAGCGATAGCGAAAGCGGGATGATCATCTCCCAATAGTAGTCGTAAATTCCGGGCCACGCTGCGTTCGTCGGCTGATTGAACACCGAATCTGGATGGGGAGTACCCACCACTGTCCGCAAGACTGCATCACCGTGATTCTCGATGACGGTCTCTATGGGACTGAAGAGTATCTCAAGGAGTTCTTGGATAGCGTTGATGATAATGTCTCCAAGAGCACCGCCATCGCTGCCCCCGTCACTTTGAGCTAAAACCGGAGCAGTGCCCGTACTCAGTAGCCCGAAGAAGACGACGATAGAGCGAATTAGGAATCGAACGGGACTACGCATTGTCTCCACCCCCGTCCAGTAGTTCAATCTGGACGTCTTTACACGGGTGTTGGATCGCGCCTTGGTCGTCGATATGGTATCCACCGGACAGCTCTGCCCGAATCGGTTGCTCAATATCTCCGTGTGGGGTCTGAACAACGACGGTTAATTCTGTAGTATCACTCTGACATGAGACATCGTCGTTGTCATCGATGACGAGAACACCCCGTTGTTTCAGGAATTTCCGTTCAGTACCGGGGCTGAGGAATTCTTCGCTCGCCTCCGGACGCTCGAACGTTGTATCAGCAACGCCGTCTCCTTCGATGACCTCAGGTGCGTTCCGATACGGCGCATTCCGGAAGCCAATATTATACACCCAAGAGGGACCAGTACCGACGTTCTCGACCGTCACAAAGAGCCGACCGCTACTGTAGCCATCATCTTCATCGAACTCCGGTTCGACATCGACAATCTGGATATCGGGCCGGATCTCCAGCGACATCGACTCAGATGTCTCGCCCGAAACGGCGACTAACTCGTATTCGCCGGCAGAGTACGTCCCACCAGTCTTGAAGACGATCTGTATTTCGACTCTTGTAGCTCCCTGTGCTACGGTTGACTGTTCGAACGTAGTACCATCTGGACCAATCAGATTGAGTTGGTCGACGTCGTGATCATCAGCCAGCGTCACCACGAGGTTGGGTCCCGCGAAGCTGATTTCCTCAAATACCGAATCTGTAGACGGCGACGTTGAGGACGAATCTGTTGGGGATTCAGTCTGGTTGCCGGGACCATCGGTTCCGGAACACCCTGCTACTCCTGCAAGCAGGGCTGTTCCAGACGAAGCCAAAAGACGGCGTCGACTAATCCACCGTTCCGAATTCCGGTCATGGGATTCTGAATGTTCTCTGATCATTATAGTGACCTCCACGGGGGCCAGATACGCCACCCTGTAATCCGATCGATGAAGAACACTGCAAGGAGGAACAGCGAGACGGGAACGCCGATCCGGAACAGCGTCGACACCAGCTGGAGCACCGAGCCTTGCAGCAGGACGGTATCCGAGTCGCCGGTATAGCCGGGAGGATTGAGCCACCAGTGGCCGGGTTCGTATCGGGCCGACACACCGCCAGGGGAACGTTCAATCATCATCGTGACGGTTCCGTTCCCAGTCGTGTTCACCCGCTGCCCGTTGACGACAACGTAGCCGTCCCGTTCGGCGGTGTTGATTGGTGCGTCGGTATTCGCGTTCAGGAGCGTAACCCGGACGGTGACGGTGTCTTCCGTCTGGTTCATCACCTCCAAGGTGAGGTTGCTCTCGTAGATCTGGATTCGAGCGAACTCATCGGCGGGTCGCTCTGCCTCGACACCTCTGACCAGGCCCCACGCACGGACAGTCTCGGGCTGTACGTCGGTCGTGGCCCGCGTCGCGATGCCGTAACTGGCCGTGTACGGCTCCGTGAGAACGTCCAAGTGGATGCTCGATGGGAGCGTCGGCGGCGACGTCGACGTGCCGTGTACATCCAGTATTGTCACGTTCTGGCGGGGCGACGGTGTCGGCCCCGTCTCGATGGGGTACGCGTTCACCTGGAGTGGATGGAGCGGTGAGTGGGCGGTCCGCTGTCCGTCGTCCGAGCTGTAGACCAGCGTATCCCAGTCCTTGTCTCGGGCTGAGTAGAACCGCCAGACACCTCGGACGTCACCGTTGGGCAACTGGTAGCCGAGCCACGGCTGGTTCTTGTAAACGACGAGGCCGAGATCACCGTTCGGATACTCCGCGATGAACCCTGATACCGCGAGGTCGTACTTCCTGACCTCGATGGAATCGGTTACCGTGACGTTCTCAGTCGGGTATGAAACGGAACTCTCCCAGTTGGTACAATCGCCTTCGTCGTTGTGAGCGGTACAAACTTCGACCTCCTTCCGAAGTCGGACCGAGATGTTCGCCTGGAGCGTGAGCTGGTGGTCCTCGCCGGCGTATCCATCCAAGGAGTACGACAGTGCCGGCGTGTGGGAACCACCAGCCGTCGTCTCTTCGTCGCCGTCGACGAGGAGTCTCGTCTCCTCAACCTGGTGGCTCTCCAGACTCCAATAGACGCGTCGATCGCCGGAGGTGTCGTCAGGCGGCACTGCCACCCGGTAATCGACGGTCCCGCGGAGCGTCCCGTCTGGAGCGACGTAAAGCGGCTGTCTGGACGACGAGAGGCGCGCTCGGGTGGACGGCTGAACGGCGAACACCTCAGTATAGGCTTCCTTGATGAACTGGTCGCTGGTGAGGTCCGCATCTGGTGGATGGATCGACACGGAGCTGTTGGTCGCCGGGAACTCCTGGTGGTCGCCCCGGTTCCATTGCTCGACTGCCCGCGGGGGCGAATCGAACGGGACATCGGTCCCCTCGCCAAGCTGCTCGACCGCCAACCCGTTACTCAGATTCGCACCGTCGGTCGCACCGTCTTGATCCCCCGACCACAGTTTGTGAAAGGTCTCCTCCGGGACGCCGTGGTCAGTACTATTCGGGGGATGGGCGCCCACTGGAACGGCGGCTGTCGATGCGACGAGGACGGCGGACATGACGAGTGCGAATCCTGTTGCGTAGTTAGAACCCACAACTCGTGCCACCGACCACGATGTTATTCAGGATGAACTGGACGATCTCCGTCCCGAGGGGGGCGACGATCACGCCCCAGAGCAGGCCCTGATTCCGGACAGATTTCATCTCCTTCTTCCAGTCCGAGCGACGGGTAAACGGGATCGCCACCGTCGCGCCGAGCGCGAGGACGCCGCCGACGAGCGGCCCACCGAACTGGATGATGGTGAAGATGTTCTGGATGGTGTCGGCCATGTTCGAGTCGCAGAATGCGCTCCCTGGATCCGACTGTGCGGCCGCCGTCCCCACGAACAGGATCAGCGGGAGGAGCGCCAGCAGAATCTGGCCGATGGACCTGTGGATGATCCGAATAACGGACGTCGATTCCTCAGTACTGGCCGGCGTCTCGCCGGAGGGGACCTTAGCACACATCGTTTGTGGGAAAGGATAGCACGACCAAAAGAGGTCAGAAAATTTGAATGAATTTGGAGATCTTCAAAGTTCTCCAAGTTCTCTAGAGAAGTTCTCATTCTACTGGGATATATGCGACCGCATAGCTTGGGTCGAACTAATGTCAGACGCAGACACAGCGACCAGCGCCAGTAACTCCAGCTCGGATGTTAGCGACGATGTGGCCCGAATCAATATGCGAATCCCGCAGGACAAATACGAGTGGTTACAGGAGGAACTCGACTCATTCACGAGTGACACAGGTCGATTCCAGTACCTCATCCAGTTCTATTCCGACCACAAAGAAGACGACGCCGACTGCTGATCTGCGACCCACAGGGCGACTTAGACCTGCAGCGGAGCAACGATGAGAAGCGGGCAATCCTCGCCCTCGAAATAGTACTGCTTTACCGTCGTCGCGTCCTCGAACTCGTCCGCATCCTCGGGAAGGGTGATCGTGCGGGCGCTGCTGTGTTCGTGGATCGAGTAGATGCCGAGTTCGGAGAGGTCCTCGCACTCGGCGGGATCCAGTTCTCTACTGACCGCCTCCAACCACGCTTCAACTGACACGGAGGACCGCTCGTCCGTATCAGTTTCACGGGGGGTACTGCGGGGACTGGCTTGTGCCATGATACATTTGCACATACTTGCGTCTTATCTACTAAATACTGACGGCCAATGACTTTCTTAAAATCTGACTATGTAACTAATGAAGTGTTTGTCTGACGCGGACCGAATACACGTTAAGAAACGCTATTATGAGGCGTTGAGACACGCTTGGATATCAGCACCAGTCGGAAAAGTCAAAATCACGAGGGGAACAGCGACAAGCGACCACCCGACTGGATCCAACTGTGGAACCGGATTCGACGAGAGATAGGCTACGATTCCAAATACGACAATGGGGGTATAGAGGAGGGTCGGTGCGATCGAACCGAGTCGGATAGCGACCGTCGGAGCAGACGGGGCGTAAACGGCGTCGACGTAAGGGCCACGTCGATTGACACCGAACGAGACTGATTCCGCATAGAGCCTGTGGACGGCGTAGTGTGCGGACTCGTGGAGGATCCACGCTACACCACACGCGAGTAGGTAGACGCCGAATATCAGAACCGTCTCATGGAACATTGGAATTCTCGCCGAACGGTTCGAGATGGGAGCACATCGCAGTTAAGCCTGAAGGGTAGCCGTGGTCAGCGAGCTTAACCAACAACCTTTGTGATCAACGGAGTCTGTTGGTTAACAGAGTGAGACAGTCGATACCGTTGCCGTTCCTCATTCGATCTCGATGACCTCCCCCTGGCCTTCGTGGAGTCGCTCGCGGATTTCAGTCAACACCTCCTGCCCTTCCTCGTACAGCTCACTCCCTTCATCAAGTGAAACCCCATCCGCGTCGAGTTGATCGATAATCTCTTCGATGCGGTTCATCCGACTCCTGATATCCGAGTCTTTCGCCATCGCTTAGATCACCCCCAGCCAAAGTGCGGTGATGAGCAGCAACAGCACCAGCAGCACGGCGATTGCAACTTTGTAGTAAACCGGCGACAGACCCTCAGGCGCGGTCGCCTCTTCGACTGCCTCGGCCAATTCCTGTTCGTGTTCGTGCTCCTGTTCAAAGGTCTCGTACGCGGCCTCAAGCTGTTGCTCAAGCGGGTCAATATCGCTAGCAAGGAATTCATTCCGAGACTTCGCGATGTATTCGCCGGCCGCTGTCGGTGTGATCGCGGCCATATCCGCTACCCGATCCGCGATTAGCCGGTCGTCAGTATGGCCAATTGCCGTGACGATCGGGGTGTTCGCGGTGAAGATCGCTTCCGCGACCCGCTCGGTGTTGAACGCCTGAAGGTTCGAATCGCTCCCACCGCCGCGGCCGACGATAATTGAATCGACGTCCTCGGAGCGGTCCAGATGGTGAATCCCGTTCGCGATAGACGTCGGCGCGTTCGACCCCTGGACGGTTGCGTCCTTCACCAGGATGTCGACGGTGGGGTCCTGTCCGTGGATCGCGTTCTGGATGTCGTACCGGGCGTCTCCTCGAAGGGACGTGACGACGCCGACCCGCTCCGGGAAGGCCGGCGGCTGTTGTTTCTGCTCGTCGTCGAACCAGCCACGCTCTTCGAGTTCGCTTCGCAGTCGCTCGACGGCAGCCGCCTGGTCGCCCTCGCCGACGACGATCACCTCCCACGGTTTGAGGTCGATTTTCCCACCCTCAGTCCAGTAGTCGATATCGCCTTCGAGGATGACCTCAGTTCCGTCCTCGAGGTCAGCATCCATCTTCCGATAGCGATTAGCCCAGATCATACAGGGAAGTTCGGCGTCGCCGTCAGTGAGGGTGAAATAGAGTGCAGTACTGTTCTGATGGAGATCCGTGACCTCGCCGATACAGCGGACACCGTCGAGGGCAGGCGCATCCTCCACGACCGTCGCAATCCGGTCGTTCAGCTGTGACACACTGAGAACTTCTCCCGCCACAGGTTCGACCGCCTGCCGTTCTGTATTCGGTGCGTCCGCCATACACGTCTACTAAATTCAGAACAGAGTCCTCAAAAAGGTATCTTCGATTGACGAGTTCACTCGCGAAAGCCGACTATTACAGGTCGCGAGGCTGGACCGTCTTCCGGTCGTTCGATTCGGCACGCTCTGCGGCATCGTCGAGCAGTTCGGCGACCTCCGTGTTGAGGGCGTCGTAGAAATCCGCCGAGACGTTGTGGTCCGAGAGCGCGTCCTTCACGGCTGCTTTGACGATTAGGTCAGACATTCCATCGCGAATTTCTCGTGATTATAATATAAAGGTTCCAACTCTGGGTTTGTCATTCTGAGTGTCGGTGAGTAACACAACAGGAAGATACGGAAAATCAATGCGCCAGTGTTGACCGTGGCGATAACCGGACCCATCTCAGATTTACGTCCACAGCTGTCGACAAGACGAATCATTCCGTGGCAAATTATAAACTTAGTCCCGTCTAATTTCGCTCTAATGCTGAGCGCCATCATGGAGGACTATCTCAAAGCGATCTATTACCTCCAGGGCGAAACGGATGAACGGGTGCGGACCTCGACGCTCGCTGAGCATATGGGCGTAGAACAACCGTCAGTCACCAGTATGGTGAAAAAATTGGCCAAGCGCGATTTTGTCCATTACGAACCCTACAAGGGCGTTGTACTCACAGACACTGGAATTCCTGTCGCGCTCGAAATCATTCGGCATCATCGGCTATTAGAACGATACCTGACGGAGCGCCTCGAGTACGATTGGGCTGAGGTACACGACGAAGCAGATCGCCTCGAACACCATATCAGTAATCAATTTGCCGACAGAATTGCAGAGCAGTTAGGGAATCCGGCAGTTGACCCGCATGGCGACCCGATTCCCACAGCGGATCTGGACGTTTCACCGCCACAATCGGGTGAAACCCTCGCTGATCAGCAGGTCGGCGACAAGGTTCGAATCGAACGGGTGCCAGACAATGATCCAGATCTACTCCGGTACCTGTCTGAACACGGGATTACCCCAACAACTGTAGTCGAAATTGTTGAGACCACCTCATTTGGGATGGTGACGCTTGATCCAGATGGCACCGACGAACGAGTTGCACTCCCAGAGGAAGTGGCCCGATCCATAACCGCTCAAACGCTCACTGGAGCCTCAAACTAAACTGATGTGTCTCCAGTAGCGAGTCTATTAGTTTAGCCTCAATCTAAGTTTAGATGAGTCTAATTTATATATTGGGTGGTGCAATGGACGTGTATGGGTATGCGTAGGCTTGACCAGCGGAGGAGATCATGCCATCGATAGATTACAATAGCGCAGCAGATGTCACAGAACGCCTCGAACAGCGACTGGTCGAATCACTCACTGGTGAAACGAGTGTCAGTCGCCGCACAGTGCTCGGTGGTCTCGGTGTTGCCGGGAGTGCAGCCGTCGGACTCGGGAGCTCCCGGGCAAGTGCCGCCTCCGATCACGACGATGAAGACGAACACGGTAACTTCGGTGCGGTGGGTGAATACCGAGATTTGGATTTCGACCCGCACGAGTTCCTCACCGCGTTCAATACCGGAAACAGTGGCCAGGATAACGTTCCCCAGCAGGTCTACGAAGAGGATGGCCGGACCGTGCGGGAGTTCGAGTTCACCGCCGTCGACACCACGATAGCAATCGCGCCAGGCGTCGAGTTCCAGGCATGGGCATACAACGGCCAAGTGCCGGGTCCGACGATCCGTGCCGTCGAGGGCGACCTGATCCGCGTCAAATTCACGAACCTAGGGCGGCACGCGCACACGATTCATCCACACCTGAAGAACCTCAACCCGCGAATGGATGGGATTCCCCAGAATGGACCGGGCGTCCTCGATACGGGTGAGTCGTTCACCTACGAGTGGATCGCCCAGCCCGCCGGTACGCACTTCTATCACTGCCACTCGCTCCCCCTGAAAGAGCACATCCACCGCGGACTCTACGGCACGATCATCGTCGATCCGGACCCCGAACGCGTCAGGGAGAACCCACGCGAGTACGTCAACTATCACGGGCCGATTACCGACGACTTCCGAGAGCAGCTCGTCGAAGAGGCGAAGAGCAGGAATCACGAGTACGCCGAAAACGACGCCGTCAACGAGATGGTAATGGTGATGAACTCGTTCGATACCAACTTCGACGGCGGTAACGAGGTCTATGCGGCGAACACGCGGGCGTTCGGATACGGCGTCGGTGATACCGACGGCGAGGGCAACTGGACGGCGGGCGAGACGAAACGCCCCATCCAGATCGACAAGAACCAACGCCAGCGTGTGTACCTCTCCAATGCAACGGAGTTCGACCTCATCAACTCGTTCCACACGCATTCGCAGTTCTTCGACTACTACGACCACGGGACGACGCTGACGCCGACGAATAAGACTGTGGACACGATTATGCAATGTCAGGCGCAGCGCGGCATCATCGAGATTGACTACTCGGACCACGAGCCCGGGCTGTACATGTTCCACGCCCACCAGTCTGAGTTCGCCGAACTCGGCTGGATGAGCTTCTTCGAGGTGGTCTAACATGGCGGATCAGACACGAGACACGACGACGGACGGTGGTGTAGCGGCTGACGAAGAGATCACACAACCGCTCGGGCTTCCGCGATGGGTCAGCGCGTTACTCCCGATCGTGTTGCTCGTACTCGTCTTAGGCGTGTTTGCGTTCACGTCCCCGCTCGCCGGTGTTCAGAGCGGCACACCGCTTCCCGACGTGACGATCACGCACACGACGCTTCCGAGCGACGAAACGGTCGTCCTGCACGTGACGAACAACGGACCCGAATCTGTGACGATATCACAGGTCCTCGTCGATGAGGCCTACTGGGATTTCCGAGTCGAAGGAGCCGGTGGTGACCAAACACTCGCCCCGATGGAAAGCGCACAGATCGTGATTCCGTATCATTGGAATCCAGGGTGGGATCTCGAAGTCGCTCTCGTGCTCTCCGATGGAGCGACGTTCCACAATACGATCGTCGCTCCGAGTCAGTCGCCTGGGTTTAGCCTCAGTCTGCTCGGGACGCTTGCGGTCATTGGGCTATTCGTCGGCGTGATTCCGGTCGCCTTAGGGATGCTCTGGTTCCCTTACATCAAGACGATGAGCGATCGGTGGCTGCACGCCGTGCTCTTGTTTGCGGCCGGCGTGCTGGGTTTCTTGGCGTTTGACGCCGGGTTCGAAGCGTTCGAACTCGCCGAACGAGTTCCGGGCGCGTACGAGGGCAACCTCTTGGTCGTCTTCGGGATATTCGGCGCACTCCTCCTCGTCCAGGCGATCAGTGCGTGGCGTGAGGGCAGGGTCGCCGCTGGTGATAACCGGGCAAGCAGCGGTCTCTGGATCGCCTATCTGGTCGCGGTCGGGATCGGCCTGCACAACCTCGCCGAGGGGCTGGCAATCGGGAGTTCGTTCGCACTCGGACGGGTGTCACTCGGTGCGTTCCTCGTGATCGGGTTCATGCTCCACAACGTGACGGAGGGTCCGGCTGTCGTCGCGCCGGTCGCCCGCGGAGAACGTCCGGCTCTCAAGCACTTCGCAGCGCTCGGCGTCATCGCCGGCGCACCGGTCATCCTCGGTGGCTGGATCGGCAGTCTCGCATACTCGCCGACGATTGGCGCCTTCTTCCTCGCGATCGGCGTTGGCGCGATCCTACAGGTCGACTGGGAGATCGCGCGAATGGTTCGTGATGCCGGCGGTCGCGTGGCGAGTGCGACGAACCTACTCGCATTCCTGCTCGGCCTCGCTATCATGTACGTGACTGACCTCTTCGTGGCGCTCTAATAGGAAAACACTCGTTTTCATTACAATGGTCTCGAAGTTCTACAATCGACGATCGATATTGCGGCTCAGCACCGCGACCGTAGCGACTCTCAGCACCGCCGGGTGTCTAGGTGGACAGTCATCGTCGGCCCAGACCGTCACGATGCCCGGCGACCTCAGATTTGAGCCGAAGACCGCGACGATCGAACCTGGTGAGACGGTTACGTGGACGAACGAGAGTGACATCGATCACACGGTCACGGCGTATGAAGACGAGATTCCAGACGAGGCCACGTACTTCGCAAGTGGTGGCTTCGAGTCAGAACGTACTGCGAGGAATCGGGTCACCGAGGGACTCATCGCTTCGGGTGAGAATTACGAGCATACGTTCGAGGAACCAGGCACGTACGGGTACTTTTGTATCCCACATGAGGGGTCTGGAATGGTCGGGACAGTTCGAGTAAAGTAATCGAACGATCAAGTTCTCGTTCCGGCGAAACACATCCGAAAAACTCGTTACGATTCCTCCGCCAGTAGATTATCGACGAGGCGAGTGAACCGGTCGATCATCCGATCGGACAGCGAGGGTGTAATCTCTTCGAGGAGACGAGCAGTCTCAGTGGGCTTGGCGGGGACCAGCGTCACGTGATTATTGGCATCTCGGTGTTTTTCGATGAGATTCTGCTCCGTCAAATGATTCAAGTGCCACTCGAGGGTCCCCCGAGCAATCCCGAGAGACTCTGTGACAGCGCCCGGTCTGGATGGCCCCTGTTCGAGAACACTGAATAAAATGTCGCGTGCCGTTTCCCGGCGAAGGACAGCGATCGCTCCCCGTTCCCACGCGTCATATTCAGGTGTGTAATAGTGAGTCCGGCCATAGAGGGGTAGTTCGACTACACTTCCCTGAGCCTGGAGTTTCTTGAGGTGGTACTGTACCTGTCCTGGTGCGAGGTCGAGTCTACGCGTGAGTGCGTTGAAGTGTTCTTCAGGGTGGGTGGCAATATACTCGTGAATCCGGTCACGTTGGTGTGTCATGTATCCAAATTGGTCTGGTTCGAAATAGTTCGAGAGTAATAGACCGCAGCAATGACGAGCGCAACAAGAATAATATCAAGTCCGTGTTCGAGAAGGTGATGCTCGGCTTGTGAAAACAGGCCGACGATGGTGATCCCCGCAACTGCAGAGCGTCCAAAAAGGGCAGCTAGCGCAGCGACGACTAACAGATATGGGCGGGATTGGCGCTGAACGAACGCGCCGATCGCAAGTCCCAGAAGCACCGCTGTACCAGCAGCTGCGATGGTGATCACCACGAGCAACGGAAGGGACCACGGATCGATGAACCCACTATGAAGTGGGACAAATCCCGCCATGTGGTCTGAATTTGAAACGCAGTTACCTGAGAACGTCGATTCGAATTATCCCCGGATGTTAGAATTGTAGAGTGTGGTTGGTGGTTTCAAACATCTTCAGTGGAAGCAGTCTCAGGTATGAACCCATTGACTCACTTTTTTGTCTTTCACCATCACGATGTACACATATGCCCTCGTTCTCAGATCGCGCGCTGCTGACGGCAGTCGTCGCGGACGTCACGCTGATTCTCGGGTACGCCATCAGTGCGGTTCATCCTGACCGTCGAGTGTGGCCCATCGGCGACAACTCGTGGCGGTGGTGGTTCAATTGGTCAGCGCTCTCCGTCGTGTTCGCTGGGTTTCCTGTGCTGGCCGCGCTCGATCGGGATTCATTCATTTCCACCGAACGCTGGAGCAAACTCGCAGGTAGCGGTATCGCCGCACTCGGGATGGGATTTGCCCTCTCCGCCCTCTTCGAACTCGGGTGGATGGAAAGCAGTGGAAGAGAAGGGGAACTTCGGACGGACGGTATCTACCAGTACACGCGCAACCCACAGAGCGTGGGATTCATTACGTTCATCATCGGCGCGATCATTGCAGTGAACTCCCGGAAACTGGCTGTACACGGCATCTTGACCATCCTGGTGTACGCACTGTTCCCGTTTGCCGAGGAACCGTGGCTGCGAGAGCAGTATGGCCAGGAATACGATGAATACCGCAAGCGGACCCCCCGATTTATCGGGTGGAACTTGGTGAAGAAGCTCATCACCAGATAGTCTGCTACCGACCTTGAGCGGGGATTCAAGAACTCTACCAGAACCGGCTTTTCCGTTGACTTCCTAACTGCCGTCAATGACTGATGAGAGAGGTGTCCCTCGCAGAGAATTCCTCAAGTCAGCCGTCGCTATCGGAGGCGCAGCGGCATTTAGTGCCTGTCTAGGCCGTGAAGAGGTCGATGTCCCGACAGGCCCGGATGATCTCTCGTCGTATCCACAACGTCAACACGCTTGGAATGAGGTCCTCCCACGGGACGACCATGGGAACGTCATCGCTCCGAGCCATCGTTTGCTTCTCTATTTGAATTACCGACGAGACGGGCAACCGAACGAAGACGACCGCGACCAAGTTGAAACAGCTCTCCGTGGCATCGAACACGCCTACGAGCGAAGTGGAATCGGGTTATTGCTCACGGTGAGTTATTCTCCGGCATACTTCGACCGATTCGACGAATCGCTTTCCGAAGGCGTTGACCTCCCCGATCCGGAAGCACTTGCTCCGTTCGAGGATCCCGAGTTCGATACGCCCGATGCAGTCGTCCATCTTGCAAGTAACACGGCACAGGTGGTTCTCGGTGCCGAAGAAGCCCTCAAAGGGAACAAATCGACGCTCAACGGTGTCGATCAGCCTGACGTTGCACTGACGGATGTTTTCTCACTCACCGACCGGCGGACGGGCTTTATTGGGGACGGGTTGCCGGCGAAGAATGCAGGTGACGCTGAGAGTGTTCCAGCCGACAAAGTCCCGGATGACGCCCCCCTCTTCATGGGATTCAAATCGGGCTTCAAAAAGAACCAGGCCAGTGAAGATCGCGTGACGATCCAGTCGGGGCCGTTCGCCGATGGCACGACTCAGCACATCTCCAAGCTCCAACTCAACCTCAACCAGTGGTACAACCAGGACGACCGCTGGCAGCGTGAGGCGAAGATGTTCTGTCCGTACCACGCCGAGAACGACGTCATCGAGGGCGCTGGAGACAATCTCGGAAACAGCAGCAAAATCGACGACTGTAAGCCAACGGATGAGACGGCCCGCGAGATGGGCGTCGTCGGTCACTCCCAGAAATCTGCCCGCGCTCGTGACGACGAGGACTCACCGCTCATTCTTCGACGTGACTTCGATTCTACCGACGGTGGGACCGCCAGCCTCCACTTCCTTGCGCTCCAGCGACGGATCACCGACTTCGTCGACACGAGAGAAGCGATGAATGGCACTGACGTCACCGAGCAGTCGGCCGTCGGTCAGCGAAACAACAACGGCATCCTACAGTACATCCGTTCTGAGCGTCGCGGTAACTTCCTCGTCCCGCCGCGGTCGTTGCGCGCGCTGCCACCTGCCCAGCCGGCTAGGGACGCACAGGAGGTGACGCATGAATCGTCGTGACGTGCTTCGGGCGGTCGGGGGCACGTCACTCGTGGGGCTCGCGGGGTGTGCCGGCCTGTTCGAGACGCGATCAGCACGGGCACCACCGCTCCCCGAGAACCGGCCGGACGCAGTCTACTATCCGACCCACTATGAGGGCATGAAAATGCCCGGGATGAAGGAACAGGGCGGGTACAGGTGTGCGCTCACGTACTCGTATGCGCACCGGTTCTGGCTGATGAAGCCGAATGGGATCACGAAGGTCGAGATTCAACCCGAGGATTCGATCCACCTGATGCCAGTCGTTTGGGAGACACAGACGGGAATCATCCCACCCGATATCAATCCACAGCTCACGATTACACAGAGCAGGGATTCGATTGATCAGTTCGCGCCGTGGCCGATGCTCTCTCAGCCAATGGGGTTTCACTTCGGCGATAACGCACAGCTCCAGAGTGACGGCACGTACACTGTCGAGGTGAGCATCGGCGGGCCGTCGACGCGACGGACTGGGTCGCTGGCCGAGAATCAGGGGAACGCATCGTTCACGTTCGAGTTCGAGTTCAGCGAATCGACGCTCAACGAGATCTCGTACACGGACATCCCCGACGACAGGGAGGGCACGAAGGGTGCTGTCGACCTGATGGACATGGAGATGTTACCGAACTCGCAAGTGCCGACACCGAACGCGCTCCCTGGGGACGTTCGTGGTTCGGGGATGAGTGGGGATGCGAAGTTCGTGGTTACGATCCTCGAAGACGCGTCACGTTTCGGTGGGGACGAGGAGCAGAGGTATCTCGCTGTTTCTCCGCGCACACCCTACAATCGAACGATGCTGCCGATGATGTCGCTTTCGGGAACACTGCACCGTGATGGGACGTCAGTGTTCGACGGAATTCTACAGGCAACCATCGATCCAGAACTCCGCTATCACTACGGGACAACGGTTGCGGACGTACAGACGGGAGATGAGCTGACGATCACAGTCGATTCGCCCCCACAAACGGCTCGCCATGAAGGATACGAGACAGCCTTCGTTGATATGCCAGATGTGAAGGTGACGTTGTAGTTTCAAAGGTGTCTTTAGAAATCCAATCGAAGCCAAACCTATGGAAGAGAAGCACCTCCTACTGGCGACGTTACTTGGCGTTGTCTCACTCCTGGTACTCACCGGATTCGTTGTTCGCTTGGCGTAGACAGTCACAGAATGGCCGAGACGGGCAGTTACAGAAACCCCCAGTTGACGACAGCGAGGTCGACTCAATGAATCTACCAAACATAGTATCTCAGAGGAGAATATGAATCGGAGAACGTTTCTCAAACAGGGGACTGCTCTCTCGGGTGGCCTGGTACTGTCTGGTTGCCTGGGGCGGCTCGGATTCGAGACGCAGTCTGCATGGCGTGATCCACCACTCGTGGAGGATCGACCTGACGCCGTCTACTATCCTGCCATCATCGAAGGGATGGGAATGTACGGAACGACGACGGCCGGCGATCTCGGATTTGCACTGATGCATTCCTTCCCGCACCGTTTCTGGAACCTCACTGGTTCACGAAAGACAAAAGTCATCGTTCAGTCGGATGATTCGGTGCATCTGATGGCGAGTGTCTGGGACACCGAGACGGAGACGATCCTTCCGGTCGACGTCTCTGTCGAAATCAGTAACAGCGACGGTCGAGTGTCCTCAACCAACCTCTGGCCGATGATTTCGCCGAATATGGGGTTCCATTACGGCGACAATATTGCGCTGCCGGGGGAAGGGAAGTACGATGTGACGCTCCAGGTCGGCCCGTTGCAGACCGCTCGTACGAGTCCATTCGATGGGCGATTTACAGAGGGGCAGGCTGCCACGATGCAGTTCACGTTCGATACGGCCGAGACGTACAATTTGGAGATTCGCCGGTTGGGAGAAAAAGCGGGCATTCGTGGGACAGTCGATCTGATGGAAATGGAAATGATCCCTGAACCGGTCGTACCGACAAAATCCGAGCTTCCTGGTCGACTTCTCCACGAAGGGAAATCCGGTGACGCGACGATACTCGTTGCTCTCGTTGACGGTGACCATCGGTTTAGCGATAGTGACGGTCCCTTCCTGATCGTCTCTCCTCGAACACCTTACAATCGCGTGATGCTCCCAAGGATGGCTCTTTCAGCAACACTCAATCGAGGAGGGGACGCAATCGCACAAGGGACACTCCAAGCGTCCCTCGATCCCGACCTCGGGAGTTTCTATGGGATGGGTCTCGATGAACTTGAGACGGACGATACGGTCAGAATCACCGTCGAGACACCACCTCAACTGGCGCGGCACGATGGCTACGAAACCGCGTTCCTCGATATGGAGCCGATTGAGTTCACTGTCGAGTGATCCCCCCCTAGTCAAGCTCCGACCCTAGCGATCCGTTGACCTCTCGAATCCACCAGAATCAGGGTAGATAAGGGGGCGTCGCTCCGGGAAGTGAGAGAATCCAGAGGCTAATGACGGTGTAACCGATCATCACAACAATGAACGGGTACTGGCTCCGGATTGCGACGAGACGACTCGAGAAGAGTTCGTAGGCGGTCGCGTGCGCTGCCCAGATAGCGAGGAGATGCCCGACGAGCACGTAGGCGATACTCAAGCCCTCGAACCATCCAGGTGGAGACAATGTCAGAGGGTTCGCTGGGGGCGACAGTGGGGAGACAATCGCCATCCCTAGGGCCGGACTGAGGGATACGGCCAGTCCGGTGTAGTGAGCGAGGTGATATCCCGCTGCGATGGCCAATAGCGAGGG
>NZ_RKLU01000011.1:0-31321 GCF_006861665.1 Halonotius terrestris
TTTCTGACGGCGTAGCCGTAGCCGCGAGGCTCCTGTTCGATGACGCGTGCGCCGTGGTCTCGCGCTATCTCAGGGGTTCTGTCGTCGCTACCGTCCACGCAGACGACCTCGGCGCGACCGTCGGTGACACGGTCGATATCGTCGAGAACGGTCCCGATGGCAGCCTCCTCATTGTACGTGCCCATGACGACGCTCACGTTGTCGAACGTGTAGTCGGCCATACGGAACCGCCGGCCGCCGAATATTTAGGTCCGCCGAAAACAGGTTATCGGAGGTCGGGGACGAGGGGGCTGATCGCCTCTCTTCCCTCGTCTTCGGGAGTACATTCGGTCCGCGGCGGTCGCTCCGGTGGCCGGCGAATCTGGGTACCACCGTCAGTGATCGGGTTGCGCGTCGGGAGTTCGGGAACTATCGGATCGATTTCGTCGGTTTCGTGCATGTTGGATGTGTTCGTGGTCGGTCGTCGAGCGGTGCCCGTTCGTCTCACCGGGCGCGTACGGGATTCATTCGTATCTACCCTCACGGGCGAATCCATAATGAAAGTCCATGTATGACCGAGTATTGCCGGCTAAGTATCCAATAGAGTATCCAGCGACCTACACTTAGAGTACTAGATTATGGGATAATAATTTCATTTCGGCCGAATTTGAGTGTCAGATGCTTGGATAATCTCTCTTCTTGCAGACAGGTTGCCCCTCACGCGACACGGGTTGTCGCAGGACTGCACACAGATTCTGGAGGTGCCGCGCCGTGGCTGCTGAGTGTCAGCAGTGTGAGTGGTCGACGGCGCCCGTCGGCGGCGACGAACAGGCGTTCGCCGCGGCCTGTCCGCGAGCGTGTCCCGCGTGTGGTAGCTGCGTGGATGTGGAGGTGGTGGTATGACGGACGCCCCGGCGGACGGCTGGCCGTGTCCGTGCTGTGGCGGTGTGTCGACCGACTGTTATCGCTGCTCCGAGTGCGGCCACGAGTTGACCGGCGACGGCAGCAGTGCGGGCCGGATGGGAGGTGAGCGGTGATGTGTGGGAACCGTTCAGATTCCGATAGATACGACAGTGGCATCGACCGCGACCACATCTACGTCGCCCGGCTTCCCGGCATCCGAAAATGGGGCATCGACTACGAGAGCCTCGCGGAGTGGGCTGGTGGAGAAGAGAACGTCTCCATTATGCACAAACGCGGTCGTGAGTACGTTCTCGACCTCTCGACTGACGCGGAAATCATTGAGAACCAGGAGGCCTGCCTCAACCGACCGTACGACTGCGGACACGTCGCCTACGGTCCGCCGAAGCGACTGCCGAAAGCCTGTCCAGCGTGTTACCCGGTCGCCACAGATGAGGGCGCTGACATCGACCGACAAGCGGCACTTGATCGGATGGAACAGCGCCGCCTTGAGCACAACAGAGAGGTTCGCGACCGCGACGAGTGTCTTCAGTGCGGTTATTCTGACATCCCCAGCGATGAGTTTTCGTTCAAGTACGCGGCTGCTGGTGGGGTCGTCGAGGGGCCGTTCTGTTCCCCCGGCTGCTATTGGGGGTGGATGAACGAATGAGCGACACTATCGAACACCCGTGCCACGCCTGCGGCGAGCCCATCGACGCTTTGGCGGTGCTCGACGGTCGCGCGACGCCCGGCCCGGAGAAACGGTGTCCCGAGTGTCGCACGCCACTGCGCGTGCTGCGCGCGCTTGCTGACGGCTACGTGGAGCGTGACGACCTCGAACAGCGCGCCGACGGCAGTTACCACATCCCCGCGAGCGTGCGCGACGCGCTGGCCGACGAGCTCGCGGAGAAAGAGGACCCCGCGGAGGAGAACGCTTACCTGCGGGAGCTGGGGGTGGCACAATGAGCGACGGGCCGCCGGAGGAGGTGATCCTGCGGAAGTTCGTGTACGGCCTGGCGGACGCCGACGGCGACGTGGACGTGCTCACGGCCGTGGAGCAGGCCATTGACCGCCTCGACGAGCTGGAGGCCGAGAACCGCCGGCTACGCCAGCGCGTCGAGGAAGCCGAGCGCAAGAGTTCCAACGCGCTCGGCGTGGCGAAGGCCCACGACGACGGCGTGCGCGCCGACGGCTCGCCGTCGAAGGTCGAGCAGGCGCGGTTGAAAGCACGGAACGAACTCGTGCGCAAGACGCTGCTCGGCTCCACCGGCACGGAAGGCGCGCAGGTGACGGTCGCCGAGGTACAGGATATGTGCCGCCCGGAGTTGGACGTGAAGTATCAGACGGTGAAGGACGCCTTCGCGCATCTCACGAGTAAGTGGGACACGTTCACGCTCGGGGAGACGGCCGACGGGAATCGTTCGCTCCAGTGTGCCGAGGACGCCCTGCGGCACGATCTCGTCGGTGCCGTCGAGGAGGACTTAGGCCGCGACGACCTCACTAAGGGACTTATTAGCTCGGGCGGCGGGGGTGGGGGGCGATGAGCCGTTCCTTCCGCGGGAAACCGCCGCCCAAGTAAATCACGCTTGGGTGGTTGTGGTACTGTAGTTGTGTTAATGTGGTTTTGTTAGCTGTTGGTAAAACTGCTGTAGCGGTGCGTAGCGGTGCGTACAGGCGGGGTGAGCGGAGGTTTGCGAGCTAATAAGCTCCTTAGTGGCGTTCGGCGAGTGTTGCCGCTATGCTCCCGTCACTCGTGGTGCGGCCGGCCGCCGACCGCCGCGTAGCTGTGCTGGCTCGCCGACGCCTCCTGTGTTCCACCGAGCCACGACACCTTGCCGCGTTCCCGGCGCAACGCCTCTGGGCTGAACTCCGCGAGGTAGTGGTCGCGGAACGTCTGCCAGTCGTTCCACCCACCTAACTCTAACACCACCGACGGCAACACACCAGCCTCGAGCAGTCGCACGCCCCAGCTGCGCCGGAGATCGTGCGGGCCGACCTCCAGCCAGCCGGCGTCCCCGGTCGCGGCGTGACACCGCTCGCGGGCGCGTTGCACCCAGTCGTACAGCGTCGAGTCCGCCACGTCGACGAGCGCCGCGTCCGGCGCGCGGTCCATCCCAAGCACCACGTCCGTCAGCTCGGCGGGCGCGAACACCTCACGGTAGTCGTCGTTCTTGCCCTCCCACACGCGCACGACGCGGCCGTGCTCGGTCGTCACCAGGTCCGCGGGCGTCACGTCGACGACCTCTTGTCGGCGGAGCCCGCAGCGGCCCATCAGCAGGAACGCGGCTCGCTGCTCCGCGTCGTCGGCCGCCGCGTCGATGAGGCGCTGCAGCTCCTTTTCGGAGAGCCACACGCGTTTCCCGTCGCGCTCGGCGTAGTCTTTCAGTCGCATCGCCTATGCCAATAAATACGGCAACTGTAGTCAGTGTACTCAGCACAAAACATATCGTTATTGCCAGCACGGACGGGCTCCCACGCCCAACTACCATTCTTCAAATACGTCACATCATCATATTCTTCTCCGCAAACTGCGCATTTTTTTCCAGACGGGTGTGTTAGACTTTTTACCGGATGCTTGTTTTGATTTCTGAGTTCTTTGATCCTATCAAGTGATGGTTTTTTGCCTTCTCTCAGTCGGTGGCACGTAGGACACAGACCAATCAAATTATCCACTCTGTTGTCGTGTGCGTTTCCGTTTTTGTGGTGTACATGGAACGTTCCTTCAAAATGCTCTAACCCGCGGCTACAATCTGGGCAACGGTACTCCTGCTTATCGTGACGTGACCAAAACCGTTCTTGCGCTAATTTTCGATGGCGGTCTTTCATACGCTTCGCCATAATCTCACATCGGGCCTGATAAACTAAACATTTGGGCCCACAAAGCGGCGCGTTGCCGGTCGCCACCCACCAACACAGACGCGAACACAGGAATCGCGCGGCCCGGTATTCTGAAGTGGGACCCACTGCAACACAGTGGCATGGCACGCTACGAGTGTCCATCGTGCGGCGGCGGCTTCCCGAACCCCGGACCGGGCAACGAGTGTCCGTGGTGTGCGGCGAGTCTCGACGGCAGCTACGGCGACCTGACACTACCGTCTGATACTCCTGCACCATCATTGACGGCGAGCACCGTCGACATTGGTACAAATGACCTCACGCGCTACTGCGACGAGTGTGGCGACGAGCTGGACAGCATGATTCGGAGCGTGTGTCAGGGCTGCGCGCTCGACGACACACGGGCACGTACCGACCAATGCTGCGTTGAGTGTGGTGCGACGATGGAGAACAGGCTGCAACGGCGCTGCGCGGACTGTGCGCAGGACGCCGCAGATCGAAGCGTCGAACCGATCAACGAGAAGCTCTAAATTTTAGAAGAACTCCGCAACAGCAAGCGCCCCGGTTCAGTCCATGTAGCTAATCAGGTAGCTCAGGAAGGTCGGATCGTTCGCCGCGTCGTTATTCCGCACCTGCACGCTCACCGTGTCGCCGGGCTGCAAGTCCTCGATTGCGCCGGTGGCAAGCGTCACCGGCGCGTTCTGCCCCTGCGCTTCAACCTCCATCGTACTCGCGGGCTCGACGGTGCCGTTCTTTGCGACCGCGAGCTCGTAGGTGTCGCCGTTCGCACCCGTGAACGACGATGTGACTGTCACCTGGACGTTCACGTCTTTCGCGCCGATGTACTCAATCGTGCCGTTGTTCGGCTGTTGGGTTCGCTCGCTTTCGTTCCCTGTCGCCGTCGTTCCGTTCACCTCGGACCACGCCCCGGCGCTCCCGAGGCTGACGGTGGTGTCACCGGTCAAATACAGCTCGCCGACGACGCTGCTGTCGCGGACGGGATGGGAATCGGCGACCCAAAACGGCTCGACGGTCGGGTCAGCGTTCGGGCCAACGATGGCGTTGTCGGGTGTGAATGAGGTGTCGTGGACGGTGCCGCGATATTGAAACACCTCCGTCGGCGCGCCGCCGGCCTCGACGCGCCACATCACCGTATCACTCTGCACGTTTTTGACGTAGTTGTCAACAAAGTCGACGATGGCCACGTCCGACGAGGCGGCGAGCGTTAGGATGTCGACACCCGGTGCCGTGACGGTTCGGAACGGCGACGCCGTGATGAAAATCTTGTCTGGTGTCCCGTCGAAGGTGAGCCCACTCGCAAAGTCCTCGAAATTACAGTTTTTCCATGTCGGGACGCGATAGCCGTCGACGGTGCCGAGCGAGCCGATGGGGGCGATACCGGCCGCATCCGAGAATGCCGAGTCGGTGACGAGCATCTCCGTGGTCTGGTCGGCTGTCAAATCGTACAGCGTGCCACCGGGGGCGTGGACGTACAGCTTGCGTTGGAAGTAGCCGCCGTCGGTGCCGACGATGGCTGTGTTCCCGCCGGTGTGGATGAAGCCGTCGACGGCGGCGTGCCGACCGGCGAGCACCGGGCCGTTGGAAATGTCGAGGCCGTATGGCGAGGTGACGAAGCCGTTGAAAAAATAGGCAGTGTTGCCGGCGAGCGTGTGGGTGCCGTTCGACGGCGCCGGCAGATCGTCGCTCGAAAACACGGCCTGCTGCTGGGTGAAATTCAGCGGGTGCCACGCATCGCGGTCGGGCGTCAACAGCGACCGGGCGCCGCTGTGGTCCTCGTAGACGTAGGCGTACGCGACCTTGTCCTCAAAAAAGGGGTCGTCGGGCGCTGGCCGGGCGCTCGCTGGGCCGATGAGGTGCGCGACCCCACGGAACTGATACTCGTCGGTGGTCTGTGTCGTGTCGAGCTGCGGCTCGACGCTGCCCTGTAACGCGAGCAGACTCGTCGAGCCGGCGAGCATGAACTCGCGGCGCGACAGGTCTGGCCCGTCTGACGGTGTCATGCACTGTAATGCATCGGCACGGACCAAAAGCCTGCGGGAGAGTGGCACCGGCAGTTTTTCAGTGCAACGCATGCAACACACTGACATGAGCCGGACCACCTACACCGTCGGCCCGATGCCGGGCGACTCCTCGCGGTGGAAAGTCGAATCGAACGGCCGCGTCATCTCGAAACACAACAAGAAATCGCGGGCAGTCGCCCGCGCGAAGGACCTGAAAGACCGCAACGACACGCTGACGGTGAAAGACCGGAACGGCCGCTTTCTCAAACGACTTTAATCCACGTAGCCGAGCGCTTGGAGCCGCTCTGCGGCCGTGTCGGTCGCGGCGCCGTCGGCCGCGTACTCAGGCTCGTCGCCGACCCGCGCTAACTCAACCTTCGCCAGCGGCACGCGCAGCTGGGCGTCCCGGTAACTCGTTTTCGGATGCCCGTACCGCCCACCGTCGCCGAATAACTCGCCGTGGTCGGCGGTGACGATCACCCGCTCGTCGCGCGGCACGGCGGCCAGATACCGTTCCACGTCGTCGAGCACCCACCGCAGGTTCTCCGCACAGGCGATGACAGCCTCCTCGCGCGTCACCTCCCCGCGCCGCAGCAGGTTCCACACCGTCAACCGACCATTATCTTCGTTGCCGATGACCTCCTCCGAGAGCGTTTCAACCTCCGAGAGCAGCGTGCGATACGGCGCGTGCGGCTGCTGATACCAGACGATGCGCCGCTCGCCGGTGTCGACATACTCCAGCGCCGCATCGGTGACGGCCGCGGGCGGCACGCAGCCGAGTGCGTCATCCCACCCGTCGCGGTGGACCTCCTCCAGCGCCGCGAACCGACTCGGCTCGATGGCGCTCGCGTGGTCGGTGTAGGGGTTCCACGCCGTAAACGCGGTGTCCGCGATGGCATCGGCGTACTCGCTCGTAAAGGTCTCCTGTAACCAATGCAGCGAGTAGCCGCCGACGCTGCGATACGGCTCGCGCACGTCCAGCCACGGATACTCGCGGGCGACCTGCCGGAAGATCGGCACGCTACACGCGTCGAGCACGATGGCGTGGTCCCACTCCAGGTCGTAGATGTTTGTCCCACCGCGGACGCGCCCACGGCTGGCGGTGCCGAGTCGGCGATGGATACCTTCGACGAACGTCTCGGCGCTCACCGAGACGGCCGTGTGGATGGGCTCGGTCAGGACGCGCTCTTTGCTGTTGCGGACCCACTCGGCGAACGTCATAGCTCCACCCCGTCGCGGTACTCCCGCCAGCGGTCGTCGACGGCCTCCTCGATGGCGTCGAACTCCTCATCGTCTGGCGGTCGCCCCTCCAGCGCCGCGAACACGGCGGCACCGATGAGCGGGTCGTCAATGCGGCTGCCCGGGCCGGCGAAGTTGGTAATCATGTCGGCCCGGTCGCGTGCAACTTGATTTTTCACCCCACCCTCAAATGTCAGAAATGCATACGTAAGGAACACTGCGAGCATCACACTCAAAAACGGTAGTACAAGCTCGCTGTAGCCGAAGTATTTCAGCGCCCCGGAACCGATACCGCCTGATGAAATGAATCGCAAGCCGAGGTTTATTTCTTGGAGAGAGGCATCAATACGCGCCTGCCAGCGGGCAAACATTTTGACCCACCATCGGTTTGCAGTCATTCGTCATCACTCCATTCGGTAAGTGAGTGGTTTTTCCGCGGCTGATGCCGTTGAACACTATCGAACCACCCAAACGAAACTTTTGCAGTGTAATATATTCCGAACACAATGAATGGGATAATTATGCTCGCAAGCAGCCAATCTCCGGTTCTAACCTCGTTGTAAAATAATACACAGAGTATTATCAGTATTAGCGGATATTCTATCTGGACGTGGCTCATGGCTCTGGCTTCTGAAACCGCACGGTGAACTCACCGCTGCCGGGTTGCTCGAAACACCATTCGCCGGGGCCGCCGAGCCGTCGGTAGACCCACCACTTGAGCCGCTGGGCGGCCGCCGCGGCGGCGGGCGCGTGACTGTGCAACTCCACGTCGCGATCTGTCACCTCCAACCCGCAGTCGCGGTCCCACGGCCGGGCGCCGCAGTGCATCGTCGGCGTCCGCCACGTCCACGGCTGCCCACCGCCCCAACTGTGGTCGGGGTCCGCGCGGGCGTTGTTCCCGACCGGGACGCGAACGGTCAATTCACCACCGGGCGCGAGCACCCGCGCACACTCACACAGCGCCGCGTGGATGTCGTCGAGATGCTCGACGACGTGGTTCGCGACCACCATGTCAAACGAGCCGTCGGGCCACGGCCACGGGCGCTCGGACAGGTCCCACACCTCGTCGGTCGCGTCCGTCGCGCGCTTGTCGACGTTCCACGCCGCCGGGATCGTGTCGTCGCCACAGCCGAGATGGAGGATGTCGACCGGCGGGGCTGTCCGCTCCGAACGTTGGTGCTGCTGGCTCATGGGTCGCGCAGTTGCACCTCCAGCTTGGTCGCGTTGACGGCCTCCTGCACTACCGCTTGCATCTCGGCGGCAAACCGGGGCTCGCTGAACTGTGCGGCAAAGGCGTGCAACTCGGCCGCGTCCCACGCCACGCCGTCGTCGCGCAGTCGGTCGGCGGCCGCCCGAACATCGTCGGCCTCACGCTCGACGAGCAGGCCGTTCCCGCCACCGCGGAGCTGATACTTCGTGAACCCCTCGGCGACGCCGATGACGGGCGTCCCGGCGGCCATCGCTTCGACCGGCACCATGCCGAAGTCCTCTTGCTCGGCGAGGAACACAAGCCCGCGGGCGCCCTGCAGCAGCTCGCGCTTCTCGTCGTCGGGCACGTAACCGCGATAGGTGATGTTCGGTTCGGTTGCGGCGGCTTGCTCGGCGACCTCGCGCTCCGCCCCGTCGCCCGCGATGACGAGCTCGTGGTCGGTGCCGCGGACGGCCTCGATGGCGGTGCCGACGTGTTTCGACGGCGCCAGCCGCGACAAAAACAGCAGGTAGTCGCCGCCGTCACGCGGCTCGTAGTCGTCGACCGCGACGGGCGGATACACCACGCGAATCTTCTCATCGGGGACGCCGAGATACTTCCGCGTCCGCTTGGCGACGACCTCGCTGTTGCACACCCACACGTCCACGGCGTCGGTGCGATTCTTCCACAACTGCCGCGCGGCCTTTTTGTAGAGCCGGTCGGCGACGTAGCCCGGCTGGAGCAGCTGCCGCCAGCCGGCTGTCTCGGCTGTCTCTCGCCAGAACAGATCGAACGGGTTGCGCGGCGGCGAGTGAACGTACTTCACGATGGTCTGCTCGGTGTCGGGCACGTACCACGTCGGCGCGTTCCCCGACTGCAGAATCACATCGTGGTCGCGCAGCGGCGGCGCCGACTCCCACGCGAACATGTAGAACAGGTCGCGCACGAGCGGGTTGCCGAACAGCGACCGGAGCACGTTCGCGGGACTGTCGGCCAACAGCTCGGTTGGGTCGTGCGTGGAGTAGTCGGCGTCGGCGAGCCACCCCGTCACCACCGGTGCGTCGAACACGTCGGCGAGCGTGTCGGCGACGACCTCACCGCCGCCGCGCGCCGGATAGTGCTCGTGGGCGACCACGGCATCAACGTCGGGCGCTGGCGGTGCGTCGACGGCCGCCACGTCGACGGCGCTGTCGCGCTCGTCGAGCTGCTCCTCGGTGGCTGTCATTCGCCCACCTCCACTTGCGAGCGGTGGAGCGGGGCATCACAGTCGTCACATCTTGCCGTCGAACTCGACAGAACTGTGATTGAGCCGTTGCAGTGCGGACACTCAAGCGCCATCGTCCACCTCGCTTTCCATGTACGCTTCCATTGCCTGTCCCACTTCTTCGGCCAAAACGTCCGCTTCGAGCTCATCATCGCCAACTCTCGCGCGTACAGCAATTGCTGTATTTACCATAATCGCTGGACTAAACGCGCCTATATCTTCGACAAGTCCACCGTAGACCGACAACACAGCGCGTAATTCTTGCGAAGACCACGTTTTCTCACTCATGGCAACCACCGGCGGGCGCCGACGCGGAGCGTGCCACCGACGGCGAGCAGCGCGACCGCGGCGACGAGCCCGTTTCGCGCGCGCGTCCCGGCGATGTCCAGCCCGGTCTGACACGGCGTGGGCTCGGCGAGCACCCGCGGCGAACAGCCCGCCGCGAGCAGCGCCTGTTGGTCGAGCCACGCGCCGACGCCGACGCCGAGCGCCATCGTCCCGACGACGACGGCGACGACGCCCACCATATCAGCCACGCCGGGGTCGGTGAGGGCATCGCGCAGCGACCTCATCGGTACACCTCCGTTGTATCTGTGTGCTGTTGCGTCATGCTGTAAATTCCTCCAGTGATGCGGTTGCTGTCTGTCGCGCGCCCCAGAGTGTGAACAACCCGAACGCGCCACCGATACCCATCGCAACGGCGGATAGCGGCTCTGTTGGTGGGTAGCCAACCCACAGCAGCGCGGCGCTTCCCGCGAGGAACGGCACCGAGGCCGCCGGAAACGCCAGCAGAATCCCGTTGCCGGTGCGGCGCTTATATTGACTCGTCAGCGTCAGCTGTTCGGCCTGTAGCTCGGAGGCTATCACATCCGAAAGGCACGAGACGTGATAATGCAGCGCCGGCAACTCGTCCATTGAGTCGTCGGCTTCTTCTCCCAGCGCGAACCGGAGCGTGTCGCCCGCGTCGGGTGCGTACTCAATGACTTCGCCAGCATCGTCGCCGAGCCCGCAGTAGTCACAGGTAAACACCTGCTCGTCCTCCTCCACGGTTTTCTCAACCGTAATCATGTGCTCGGTCATGGCGCACCACCCGTCAGCGTCCACACGTAGTACGCACCGGCGCCGAGTAGCGCCAGCACGCCGACGGCGAACAGCCACGCCAGCAGTTTGCGCACGCGGCGCACCGCCATGTTCGTGAAGCTCCCTCTCATCCGCGCCCCTCCACGGCCTCGGCCGAGGCGGCGATCTCGTCGAGCATGGCCTCGCGCCAGCTCCGGTCGCCCTTCCCAGCCTTGAGGCGCTGAAACTCATCGTCTGTGAACTGCTCTGCGATGTGGCGCATTGCATCACAGTGTAACAGAGTGGGTCACTTAGTTCCGGTGGGTGGGGCGAACTGCTATCGCAATGAATCAGGGGGAGCCACTACTGTACCGTTACTGTATAGTATAGCATTGTTGTTGCAAACAAACAGCAGCGCGCAGTCGTGCGATTAGCCCGTTGCTTCTGCAACGTCGTCATCAACGCGCTGTCGATACCACTCTCGGCTGTATTCCATGCCATCTTCGTCCGCGATTTCTTGCCACGTGAGGCCTATACGCCGCAGTTTCGCTGCAAGCTTGATTTGCGCACCATCGGGAAGCCCACCATCTTCCTCGTCGCCATCGGGGCGCTGTTTGGCTTCTTGCTTCTTCTCCTCCAAGATACGGTAGTTCTTGTTCGAGTGGACGACACGCGGCCACGCGAACTCCTCGTAGGCCGGCGTTTTGATACGTGGTGAGCCGAAGTTGTAGTCCTCGACGTGCATCCCGTGGTGGATTGCACGCGGGCCCTGCGGGCTACTCGGGCCGTGGCGAATCAACAGCCATGCGTCGATAATCGGCGGCAACCGCTTGTCGAGCATCGGCAGATGCTGCGCGGTAATGATGACCGTCAACTGTTGGTCGCCGTTATTCAGAATCGAACTCACGGCGTCGATAACTTCTTGCACCATCCCGCGCCGCGAATCGAGCCCGACAGTACCGGGTGACCCCTGCGCTTCTTCTAAACAGACGGCACTGTGTTGCTCCACATCGGGCACGATGTCGTACGCGAGTTCACCGGCGTCAAGCGTCGCCTTCTCCTCGGCGTCAAAGCCACTCTCGCTGCGGTCGAGATTCTCTGCGAGATAGGTCTCTAACGACGTTTTCCCCGTCCGGCTCATACTGCTCTTGCCAGACGCACTGATTGCGATGACGAAGTCGTTACTCGGCGGTTCAACCGTCTGTTTATACCACCGATAGTAGAGATGGGTGTCACTCAGCATTTTCGTGTGGGAGTTGGACTTGGTCGGTGTTCCGATAATCGCCGTTGAGTTCATCCCGCAAGTCCGTGAACTCGCGCTCGCTGTCGATCTTCGTCAGGAGATTCATCTTATCACTTGCTTCGACCAGCTCTCGGGCAGCGCGTTTGAGCTTCTCGACGGGCACGCGCTGGCGCACCGTCCGCTCGCGCGTCTTATCGGACATGAAGCCGTCGCGCTGCTCGCGCACCGTCCGCACCTCCGTCTCCCAGCCGTCGAGCTGGCGGAGTCCGGTCTGGTAGCTGTGGACACTCACGACGACGCTATCGCCCGCGCCGACGATGCCGACGACACGCTCGTCGGCACCGACGCCATCCAGCCGCTCGCCGTCGCTGCCGGGTTTGGGCGCCGGCAGGGCATCGTCCCACTGTGCCAGCGAGTTCAATTCGTCCGGCGATTTGTCCACGCGGTCAAGCGCGACCGGGGCGGCCCGTTGTTGGACGGCCAACACGCCGCGGCCGTCGTCGGGGTCGGGCGGACTGCCATCGCCGGGGTACGACGGTGGTTCACCATCCCACCACGCGCGCACGCCGCCCTCGTGTTTGAGATGCGGCCGGAGCAGTTCGTAGAAGGTGAGCACGCCGCTCTGGAGCTGGCCGTGGGCCTGCTGGGTGGCGCCGTCGGCGGCCGCGTCGGTCGCATCCCGATACTGCTGGAGCGACCGCTGCAGGTCGAGATACGACTCGTGGATCGCGCGCGTCGGCAGGCCGCCGTGTGGTTCCTCGTCTGCACTCATCGCTTCCCCCGTGCGCGGTTGCCAAGCCGCCGCTTCCCGCCGCCGAGCTGCGTCCGGGCGACCCGAACGGCGCCGGCCGCGAGCACGCCGAGCAGCACGCTACCGAGCCCGCCAAAGAGCCACTGCTGGCCGGTCAACAGACCGTCGGCACCGACCCACGGCATCACGCCGACAAAGCCGAGCGCGACGAGTGCCGTGACGCCCCACAGCGCATACTCGCCGAGTTGTGCCGGGTCGGCGTCAAAGCCACCGCCACCGCCCTGCAGTGACTCGAAGCCGTCGCGGACCATCTCCACGTCGTTCTGTACCATGTCGTCGATGTCGTCACTCGCCACCGGGCTCACCTCCACGGCCGCGGTCGCGCCGCCGAAGCAGCCGATTCACATACCACGCGTTGGCGGCGAGCCACACCACGACGACGACCACCGTGCGAGTGTCAAGCGCCGGCACGATTACTCACCCCGGTCCTGCGCGCCTTTCGATCGGCGTGTCTGCCGGCGGCCACCGCTGCTGCCACCGTCGTCGCCACCCGACAGATACGTCACGAGCGCGATGACGGGCACCGTGAACACGACGACCATGATGCCGCCGAGCGCACCAAAGACGAGGTACATCCCGTATGCGGCCGCGGCCATGAGCGCGACGGCCAAGCCGAGTGAGACGACCTGCGCGGCACTCGCCATCAGTCGCTCACCTCC
The DNA here is from genome assembly GCF_006861665.1 of Halonotius terrestris. Lineage (GTDB taxonomy): Archaea > Halobacteriota > Halobacteria > Halobacteriales > Haloferacaceae > Halonotius > Halonotius terrestris. The sequence continues at coordinate 13,200 of NZ_RKLU01000011.1, forward strand.
AGCACGGACATGGGCTGGACGATAATCGCCGGCTGCTGGACGATGACGGGTTTCATCCCGAGACTCATGCTATGCACTGTTTCAGCGCCCTGCTCGCCGAGATTCAACTGCTGCAGCCACTCAGGGTTCAACGAACAGCGATACGCGTCGCGGCCGTCGCGGCTTTGCACCCGCCGCGACTTCGTTTCAGTCGCCACCCCGAGCGACCGGTCAGACAGTAACACGGCCTCCCGTCGGAGCCGCTGGGCATCTTGTGCCATCGTGCCACAGTTCGGCACACTGTGTAAAAAATCCACGGCTACATGACGCCACGAAACACCCAAAATACGGGCCTATAAGCGGCACAGGTGCAACACAGTGCACTGTAATGCGACAGAAAGTTTCGCAGGTATTCGCGACGCTTGTCGCGCTGTACCTGCAGCTGGGGGCATGGATGGAGGACAAGGTGCAGGACCTCCGCAAGATGACGGAAGTCCTCGAAATGGAGCTATGGGGCGAACGCCGTGCCAGCAAACTCATGGACGGTGCCGCCCAGCGCGGCCAGCTCGGCATCTTCATGGTGCTCGTGTTCGGGGCCGTCGCACTCGTCGTCGTGTCGATTGTCCTCCTGTTCGGGCAGGACATCGCTGGCGAGTTCGCCGAGGGCATCGAGGTGGACAACGAATACTCCGACGCGTCGAACGAGACGGTCAACTCGACCGGCGACGCGTTCGAGCTGTTCGGCACGTCCGTTCTCGTCATTCCGGCGGCCGCGGTGCTCGCGGTGCTCATCGGCGGCCTCATCGGGGCTGTCACGATGGTCGGCGGCGGCGGGCTGCCGGGCATGGGCCGGATGGGCGGTCGCTAACGGCCGAGCACTGTGCCCACTTCCTTTTTCGCGTGCCAGCCGGTGAGCGACAGCCACGCCTCAGCCCCCGGCGATTAAGTGGGCCGCAGTGCAACACACTGCCATGCGCTTCAGCCGGCTCGTCGTGCCGGTGGCGATCTTCGTCGTGTTCACCGTCGGGGCCTTTGCCGTGCTGCAGGTGGCCGAGGCGGGGCAACGCGGCGCACCGGCGACGACACAAACGGAAGTGAACGAATCGCTCGTCGTCGAGTACGACGCCTATCAGTTCGTCGACGCCGCGACCGCCGAGTGGACGGCCGGCTTCACGGAGAACGTCACCGTCTACTACAACGGCACCGAGCTGCAGGAGGACGAGGACTACAAGTGGAACAGCACGGACGGGACGATTCTGTACCTAGACACGAACGCGACGGTCGAAGGCAACAGTTCGACCATCACGTATGAGTACGAGCAAAATACCGACCGCGTGCAAGAGGTCGGTGCGGTTATCCAGCCCATCGTGCGGGCGGTTGGCCGCAGCGGGCTGCTCGCCGCGGGCTTCGGCTTCGTCGGCTTTCTCGTCGTGTTCGCGGGGATTATCGGCCGGCGGTTCACGGGCGGGACGACCTCACGGGGGCGATTTAAATAATGGCTGAGACGGCTGTTATCCAGCAGGTCGCGGCCTTTCTCGCGGCGCTGTGGTGGACAAGTAAGTGGCTCATCGGCCGCCCGGTCTCGCGGTGGCGGTTCGCGGTCGCCGCACTCGCCGGTGCCATCTTGTGGGTGTTCGTCGCCTTCACCGCGCTCGGCAGTCAGTGGGCCTCAAGCGGCGTCGTCATTACGTATCAGTCGCCCGCACTCGCGTACTTCAGCGCGTTCATGGCTGCCGTCTCCGTTATCGGCATCGTGCTCGGGCTGCTGCTGTGGACCGAGGAGGAGACGGACGCCGCCGTTGACAGCGTGCCCGACCGGCTGCGGCAAGAACTCGGCGACTAACAGCCGGGGGCGTGGGTGGGGGTACCCCCGCCGTTGAAGTGGAGCCCACTGCAACGCACTGTTATGCGGTGGGCACCATGAGCATCCTACAGAACGACCCCGACATGGAGGCACAGCTGGAGCGCCAGCAAGAAATGGAGGCTGAACGCGAGGCCCGACAGACTGCCAGCCAGCTCGCGAGTCAGGCGGCGATGGAGCAGGGCACCGCCCGCGACGGCTACTGGGACGTCATCGGCCAGCCGGACATCGGCCGCGAGGGCGACGACGACGAACTGCAGCCGTTCCTGCAGACGGAGTTTTCCCGCGCCTTCGCACTCGGGAACATCTCGCGCAAGCAGTGGCAGAAATGGCAGTGGCAGATCGAATCGGAGTTTTTCGTCATCAAAAACGAGTTTCACGATGCCGAGTCGCGGCTCGGCGACGACGATCTGCGCATCATGTACGGCGAGGAGCGCCCACGCCTCACGAACGAGAAGGCGCGGCGGCTCCGGTCGGCCATGCAGGTGAAGAAACTCATGTCGTCGCTATCGGTCGACTCGCGCGGCCTGCGGTCGGGCACGGAGATTCACGCCGTCGCGCGCCACGAGGACAGCAACGACGACGAGGAGGATGACAGCCGCACCGGGCGGCTACGCAGCTGGCTAAGTGGGTGAGCATGGCGGTCGAAAGCTACGAGACACCGGACGGCGTGACGCGCCACCGAGTCACGGGTCTGTCGAAAGCCCGCGGTGTCATCGGCCGCGAACCCGCGCCCGGCGAGGCGTATGTGTTCCCGTTCGACGGCATCCGCGAGCGCGTGGTGCATATGCTCGGCGTCACGGAACCGCTCGACGTGGAGTTTCGCGTCGTGTGGAACGGTCGGTACGAGACGACGAAACGCGTGACGCTGCAGCCGTGGACCGGCCACGCGAGCGCCGAGTGTACGCACATCATCGAACGCCACGCCAGCCCCGCCGCCGCCGACCCCGCGCCTGAGCACGCGCCGGAGGTGACGGGATGAACGACGACGGGCACGCGTACACACAGCTCACCACCGAGGACGGCCACCCACCGACCGCGTGGCAGCGCGTCCACGCGAACGGCGAGCAGACGCGGGTCGTCATTGAGCCCTGGGGCGACGCGTTTGCCGTCATCGCGGCGGACATCGACCCGGCAGACTTCGAGGGGCTTGCTGCCGAGGTGGTCGCCGTTGACCCGACGGTTGACGGCGCCGAGGAACGCGCCCGCCGGTGGCTCGCCGCGAACCCGAAGGGCGTCGCGCCGGGACAGGGCAGTATCACCGGACGCCTCTGGAGTATAATAAATCGCCTTGACACCAGCGCGCAGCAGGCTGGGAGTGAGACGAATGAGTGACCGACTACAGCTCAGTGGGCTCGAACGAGGTGCACTGTTCGTGAATCTACTCCTCACGAACATTCTCGTGCTGTTTGCATTGACAGCGATTGTAGCAGATCGCGCCCCGCAGACGGCCGAGTTGAATACGCTGTTCAATATCACGTTCGCGGTGCTACTCGGCAGTGCCCTACTCGGCACTGTCGCACGCCCATTTGCCGATACGATTCGAGATATTATCGCACGTAAACACACCGGCACCTAATCCATGACAGTCACACCACTCCAACTCGCAGGCATCGGCACCCGACAGCTCGCACTCATCGGCGGCGGCGCACTCGTTATCGTGCTCATCGCCGTCGTGTTGCTCATCGGCCGCGCGCGTGGGTGGTTCGCCCGCGACCCGATGCAACAGCTCGCGCAGTCGCTTGACGCCATCCGCGGCGACAGCGACGTGGTGGCGCTGCTGCCGTATGACGACGGGACGTTTTTCCTGAAGGCGGCCGACTTCGATAAAGAGCTCATCGGCGGCCAGGGGGGCTATGAAACCGAGGACGGCGACAAGATCGTGCTCGACGGCGGCGGCGAACCTGTCCGCGAGTTCCTCGGCGTGCCGCTGCTGCTCGCCTTAGACCCGACCGAACACGCGTCGGCGGTCGACCCCATCAAGTCACTCGTCGCCCAAAAGCACAGCCTCGGGCAGTGGCTCAAGGTCGACAAACAGGGGAACGTGCTCGCGGCGGGTGACGGCGTGCTGCAGGCGGCCGACGACGTGGACGTGGGCCTGGAGGACAGCATGGTCGACGAGTACGCCCAAGAACACGAGGTGTCGATGGACGCGGCACTCGCGACGCTCGAACAACAGGGCGACATCACGAAGGTCATGGACATCGCGCCGCCGAGTGGCGTCCGCGCCGACGGCGGCGAGCTCGTCGTCGAGGAGGCGAGCCACATCGCGATCGACCAAAGCAAGGCCGCCGACCTCATGCCGACCACCACGTCGACGGTGGAGCTGAACACCGCACTCGATAAGGCGCGGATGGAAGAATACGAGGAAGGCCGCAACGTGAAATACATGGTGTACGGCATCATTATCGGTTTCCTCGGCGCGCTCATCGGCGGCGGGGTCTTTTTGGGCCTCAACGCTGTGGTGTGAGGCGGGACACCCATGCCAGCCATTGACGATACGAGTCCGCGGGCGCTCGCGTGGAACTGGTGGCCGCTTGCGCTGCTGTTCGTTCTCGGACTCGGGGGGACGCTGACACCGATTGCACTCGCCTTTTTCATCGTGCTGCAGATCGTGTGGCTCGCAGTGCCGCGGGCGGCGCGGGCAGCCGGCACGGCGCTGGGCCGCCGCGTCGGCAGCGACGAGTAGCGGCAAAGCGACACGTACTATTTTGATGCAGTGGGCCACACTGTGACACATGAGCCCGCGGAGCAACACGCGCTTCTCGAATACCGGCGGTGGTGGTGGCGACAGCACGGACAGCACCACCGACGACGGCAGCGACGACACCACCACACAAACACGCGAGGAGCGACGGCGCGAGGAGACGGTGACGGACACGTCGAGCACCGACACCACCGCGACGGCAGACACGACGGACAGCGGCACTGCGGACACCGGGTCTGGGGGTGCTGGGGGTGGGGGTAGCGTCGCCAATACCAGTGTGCAGACGACCCGAACCACGACGGCCACCGGCAACCGGATGGGCAACATCAATCGGCTGTTCGGCGGGTCGCCACCGACCACCGACACCGACCCGACACCGGAGCCAGCCGACGACCGAAACGGCGGCGGCCGCACCACAGCCCGCGACACGACGACCGAGACGAACCCGACCGCGCAGCCAGCGCGTGGCCGCGACTTCACGCCGAGCGCGCCGGAGCCGGCCGACGACCGCGCGGGTGGCGGGCGAACGACCGCCGCGGACACGGACGCGGGCATTGACCCACAGCCGGAGCCGGCAGACGACCGTGCGGGCGGCGGGCGGACGACTCCGACCGAGCCGGAGCCCGCCGAGGCGAGCACGCCAACGAGTAGCGAGCAGCGACAGGCCGAATTTGCTGACGAGGTGGTTGGCACGGTTAACCAGCGCGTGAGCCAGCAGCGCGACACGGCGGCCGAGAACGCAGACCGTGTGGCGTCCGACCGGCAGGCCGCCCGGCTGAACACGCAACTGAGCGCGCGCCGTGAGGCGGCCGCCGAAGATGCGTTTCGCGAACAGCTCGAACGCGAGGCGCGTCGCGAGCGCGATCTGGAGGACGCCACGCAGTTTGCAGGGACCGCAAGCGCACTCGACGAGCGGCGGCTGGAGCAGGACCTGGAGGATACTGTTGCGGGCGCGAGTGCTGCCGACCCTGGCGTGGGCGACGTGGTGGCATCGCTGGAATCACAGCCGTTCGTGTCAATCGAACGCGGCGGCACGACCTCGGAGTTCACGCGCAACGCACTCGCGGGTGCAATCGACTCGGTGTATGCCAACCCAGACCAGGCACTCGTGACACAAGCCCTTGAGTTCGGCACCGGGACAGACTTCGACGTAACCGACCGCACTGGCGGGATCGAAGTCGCCGGGGCGAGCGTGAGTGGGCTCTCGTTCGTGCGCAACCCATTCCAACAAGGACCGACGCTCGGCGTGGAGTTCGCAGACAGTGGCCAGGGCACGCTCAACGAGGACATCGCCGAGTCGCTGACGGCCGGCCGTGGGCTGTTCGCGAGCGGCACGCGGACGGTGGCGCTTGACGATGACTTTGCGACACCGGACGCGAATCTCAACCGACTCACCGAAACCGAGATTCGCGAGCGCGTCGCAGCTGCCAACGAGGGCATCGAGCCGTCGGACGTGGATGTGTCGAAGCGGCAGGTCGGTGACGTGACGGATGTCGAGTTCAGCATCGACGCCGACGCGCAGGACCTCCGCGAACGCGTGGCAGCCGCGGAGGGCGTCGACCCGTCGGCGGTCGCGATTCGTGGCGACGAGGCCATCATCACCACCGACGCCGAGGGGACGTTTTTCGCACCGACGGAAGCCGAGCTCCGCAACCGAGCCGCACAGCGACAGGAGTTTTTCGGCGTCGGCGACGAGGCCGAGGCGCTTGTGGGCGACGTGGAGTTTGCCGGTATCGACTTCCAAGAGGTGGCAGGTGGCCTCGGCTCCGTGTCCGGCCAGCTCGCCGCGGCGCCACCGCAGGCGTTGCTCGCAGCTGACACGGCTACCGAAATTGGTGCGAACCTCCCCGGCACCGTAGAGGAGTTCGGCGCACAGGCGACGGGAGAAACGCTCGTCGAAGGCGCCGGCCGTGGCGTCGACGCGTTCGGCGCACAGATCGCCGAGAACCCCGAGCGGTTTGCCGGGCAGCTCGCGGGCGAGGTGGCCGCCGGTGTCGCCGGCGGGCTCGCACTCCAGCGCGCACCGGACGCGGCTCGGTCGGCGAGCGTGCGGGCGCGTGGTGGCGACGTGTTCGGTGAGGGCGAGCTGGCCGACCCACCGACGCGCACAGAGGGCAGCAACCTGCCAGGATTCACCGAAGCAGCGCAGGCCGACCCGCGAGCCGCACTGCGCGAGTTCCGCGAGCAGGCCGAAGGCAACCCGCTCGGCGGTGACGACGCGACCGCCTTCTCCGTTCGTGCGAGAGGAGATGTCGCGGAGTTCGGCGAGTTCGGGGCAGACTTTGAGGTACCCGAAGGCGCGTCGGAACTGCCAGGGCAGTTCTTCGCGGCCGACCTGTCGAACCTGCGACTCGGTGACGCCGACAGCAGTCTCAGTCCATCCATCGGCCTGCCGAACGTCAACGTCGGCCGGGCGCGCGCACTCGCCGAGCAGGACGTCGACCTGGGCATCGTGCCACCGGGCACGCGCGGCGAGGTGGCGGACTTCCTGCAGGAGCGGGCCGACCGCGGGCGGTCGTTCATCCGTGCCGGTGAGACAGGCCCGACACCGGAGCAGGAAGCCATCGCACCGCCGGGGTCGCGACTCCGCGAGGTGACACAGCGCCCGCTTGCGGAAGTGCGTGGCGCGCTGCCGAGCGGTGACGACACCGGCATCCGCGAGGTGTTCCCGCGGCCGCTCGCCGACGTGAACCGCATCGAAGGCAGCACGGACACCACGGTCGATGAGGTGTTCCCGCGGCCGCTCACACAAACGCAGTCGCTCGGTGAGCCGACCACCGGCCGCCGTGACGTGTTCGGAACGCCGCTGGCGCAGGACCTCGGCGAGACGCCGCTGTCGGTGCGGGCAGCCGGCGCGCTGCCGAGTGGTGACGACACCAGCATCCGTGAGGTGTTCCCGCGGTCGCCAGCCGGCGAGGCGTCCGTCGGTGGGCTGCTGCCGAGTGGTGACACCACCGGCCGCCGCGATGTGTTCGGCACGCCGCTGGCAGCCGACGTGGACGCGACGCCACTGTCGACACGGGCGGCGGGCCTGTTGCCGGACGCTAGCGAGCCGAGTACGATACGCGACGTGTTCCCGCGGGCACTCGCCGACGCGAACCGTATCGAGGGGAGCAGCGACACGACTATCGACGAGGTGTTTTCGCGCCAACTCAGCGGCGAGCGGGCGGCCGGCACCTTCGGCGTCCGCGTCGGCGGCGTCGACGTGCCCGGCACCGACCGCACGCTCGGTGGGAGTATCGTCCCCGGTCGGCTGACGCGGCGCGTCGACGACGCGGGCGAGCGGCAGGTGGCTGGTGAGATCGGCGACGCAGAGGTGCGCTCGCGCGATGACATCGCCGCCGAGACGACGCGTGCCATCCGCGAGACGCGCCGGCAGCGTGCCCGCGAGCCGGATGTGCCGGTGACACCGACCATCGGCAGTGGCGTGGCGACCGATAGCAGCGGCGTGAGCCGGTCCCAGCGGGCGCGCAGTGGCACGCGCCCCACGAGCAACCCATTCACGAGTAGCGGCGTGTCGAGCCCGTTCACGTCCGACAGCAGCACGCCATCGTCGCCGCCTGGCGAGAGCGGTGGCCCGACACCACCGGGTAGCTCGGGCGGGCCGCGCAGCACCGGCCCGTCGCGCAGCCCCGCCAGCAGTGGTGGCCCTGGCGGGCGGTCAGGGGGCATCGGGAGCGGTAGCAGTGGCGGCGTCGGTGGTGGCAGCAGTGGCGGTGGGTTCTTCGGTGGTGCTGGTGGCGGTGGCGGTGGCAACCCATTCATCCCCGGCACCGGATTCGGCAGTGGCGGTGGCGGGCCGCAGCGACCGCTCGCCGGCACCGACCGCACCGACAGCGACGACGAGCCTGAGTTTGACATCACGCCAGAGGGCCAGCGGTTCGCCAACCCGGTCGCGTCGGGCAGCGAGTTCCTGTTTGGCGGCGGGGCGCTCGACTTCGGCCTCGGCACGAGCGCCGGGACGAACACGCAGCCGTCGGCCGACACCGACGCCGTGTTCGGTGACGGTGGCCCGTTCGGTGACTTCCTCGGAGGTGAGCGGTGATGGCGCGCTCGGCCGCCTACGTCATCACCATCGTCGCGGCGCTCATGTTCATCGTCGGCGTGCTCGTGTTGACGGTGACGGACCCCGTGCTGCAGACGCTGTTCGACTCGGCGCTGTGGAGCAGCTCGACCCAGCAGGGCAGCGACCTGCTCCGGTGGCAGAAAGCCGTGTGGGGCTTCATCGGGACGGCCATCCTCATCGCGATTACGCTCGAAGTGTGGATCGTGACGCGGCAGCCGCAGTAGGCTGGACTGCCCCAAACCGCTTTGTGCCAGCGCGCCACACTGTGGCACATGGCCGGCGTCGATTCCGTCATCCGCGTCGTGGCAGCGCCCGTCGTGTTGCTCGTGATTATTTTCGTCTCGTGGGTCGGCGTGACGCTGTACGACCCCATCAGCGCCGCGATTGACGGGCCGCCCGCGTCGCTCGGCTGGGGCGACCCGCGCATCTATTTCTTCATGGCGCTGGGGCTCGTCTCGCTGTCGCTCATCGTCATCGTGTGGCTGTGGGTGTCACCGATTCGGCGCGACGTGCGGCAGGACATCGACCGCGGCGGCCCCTTTTGAGCCGTGTCGATGCGGCACAGTGTGACACAGAATTAAGAGGCGCGCCACACAAGCCCGCGTATGGACGCGTGGCGTCGCCGCGGGCTGTTCGTCGTCGGCTTTCTTGTGGGTATCGTACTGATGGGTGCCGCCATCGGCGTGATGGTCACACTCGACAACAGCGCGCCGGTGCAGGAGGGCGTCACGCTCCGCTCGCCGTCGGGGACGAACGTCACGCTGTACGGCAGCACGAACGTCTCGCTCTCGGACCCGTTCCCGAACGGCTCGACGAGTTCCTCGCAGTTCGCCGACCGCGCCGTGAACCTCACCACCGAGTCGGGGAACATCACGCTCGCGTCGGACGCCGACGTTGATGCGCGCGTGCATACGCAGAACCTCACCGGGACCTGGACAAACGTCACGCACATCACCGCCGGCTCGAACACGCTGGAGGTGTACCCCGAATCGAAACAGCGCGTCGACGTGAAGGGCGACGCCGACCGGCTCGGCATCCGCAGCGTGCAGCTCGACGACGGCACGACGGACCTGTACGTGGAGGGGCCGAACAACGGCGTCGCTACCATCACCGTCTACGACCTGCCGGCGAGCACTACCGTCGCGGCGGTCGACCCCGGCAGCGGCGCGTTCCTGGCCAGCGGCACGACGGACGCGAACGGCAACCTGACGCTGGACATCGGGCTGTCGGGGCACGCCATCCAGCTGCAGACGGTCGACGACGACCCGCCGGTGCTGTCGAACCCCGAGCCGACGGGTGCCGTGTCGGACTCGCCGGACGAACTGCGCGTGGACGTGTCCGACCCCGACTTCGCCGACGACGCTGACGAAGTGCAGGTGACGTTCTACCTGCAGGGCTCGCAGATCGGCCAGACGAACGTCACGACGAACGGCACCGTCACCGCCTCGGTTAACCAGAACTTCGACCTCGGCGAGCAGGTGAAATGGAACGTCTCGGCGGTCGACAGCTACGGGAACACGGACGCCCGAAACGAGTCGTTCCAGATGCCCGAAAACATCACGCTGCGCAACGAGTCGAACGCCTCCCAAATTATTACGGATAAGAATATCACGGCGACGTTCTACTCCGAGAACGGCGAGATTGTCACCGTCAAATCAGACAGCAACGGCGACGGGAACATCTCACTCAAGGGGCTGCCCGACACCGCCTTTGTCGTCACGTTCGACGGGCAGGGATGGTATGACCGCCGCGCATACGTCGACAGGATCGGCGAGCAACAGAACATCTACCTGCTCAACTCATCGGTGTACGAGGTGGACAACGAGACAGCCATCGAAACGACGTTCGTCTACGAGGACCGCACGAGTGAGTTCCCGCCCGATAACACGACGCTGGAGGTTGAGCGGGCGGTCGACCCCGACGGCGACGGCAACTACTCGTGGGCAGTCGTCGCCGGTGACTTTTGGGGTGCCGCAGCGGAGTTCCCCTTCACCGGGCAGTACCAGGAACGCTACCGGCTGCGCGTGACGAATCGCAACACCGGCGAGTCGCGGCTGCTCGGCACGCACATTCCCGTCGCGTCCGGCGTCAAGGAGATTATCGTCGGCCGGATTATCTTCGAGGCCGAGAACGCGACCGGGCGCACGTTCGATGCGGGCATCAACGAGAACACGTCGAACCTGCAGATTCTGTATTCGGACCCGACGAACCAAACCGAGGAAGTCACCATCGTCGTCCACGAGCAGGGGAACGCGTCGAACGAGGTGTTTAACAGCACATTCACCGACCTCGGCACGGAGACCATCGTGGTGTCGCTGAACGACTCGCAAAGCCAGCAAAATTGGCTCGTCAGCTACGACGGCACGCACAGTCGGGATGGGCAAATCTACGGCCAGCGGCCGGTCGGCATCGGCGGGCTGGCGCTGCTTATCGCGCCCGACATCCTCGGCGTGTTCGGCTTCCTGATGGTGACGTTCGCGGGCGCGCTGTACGGGCCGCGGACGGCGCTGCTCGGCGCGTGGGCGATGGTGTTCATGGCCGCCGGGCTGCAGTTCCTCGGCTTGCTGCAGGTTGGGGGTGTCGCGCTGACGGTTATGATTATCGTGGCCGTCGGCGGCACCTTCTACAAGGAAGCGATGCCGAGCTAAACGAGCGGTAGCTTTTCGTGCCACCGCGCCACAGTGTGGCACATGGCGAAAGGGATTGTCGCCTTTTTCTCCGTCGTAGCTTTGATTCTCGCGATCTCGATGCTGTCGGGCATCGGCTTCTATCAGACGCTGCAGGTCGAATACGACAGCGGCGCGGACGCCGACGTGCAGGCCGCCGCGGACGCGATGGTCGGCCAGGAGGCGACCGACCAAAGCAGCGACTCCGTGCTGCAGGACTTCACGACGAGCGCGGGCCGCACGCTGGCGACCGGCTGGCAGGTCATCGCGAACCTGGGCGGTATTTTGAAGTTGCTCTTTGGCGTGCCGGACGTGCTCGCGACAACCATCCAGACGTTTTTCCAGATGGTGTTCGGCGTGAGCTTCGCCGCGTTCATCCGCGGGGTGGTGCTACAATGACCCTCGTGCCGCTGCAGGGCTCATTCGAGTGTTCGCGGCCGTTCTACGAGCTCATGGCCGACGGCCAGCTGTTCGACTGGCTCGCCTGCCCCTACGCCATCGGCGGACTCGGCATCACGGGCGTCGGGTTGTTCGTGCTGTTTACCGGCTTTATCGGGTTGCGGAATTGGTCGGAGTCGTGGGTGCTGCCGGTGACGTGGCTCGCGCTCATGACACCCGCGATGGCCGCGACGCTGCTGCCCGGCGCGCTGCTCCGGCGCGTCGCCGGTGTGATTACGGTCGCCGTGGCGATGCTGCTGCTCGGTATCTATTGGTGGTGGGGCCGCTCCTGACAGCGCGCCCCACTGTGCCCCGGTGCGTTGAAGTGTGATGCGGTGGAACACAGTGGCATGGCAGCTGACCTGAGCGAGGCGGAGCTCGACGCGCTTGCCGCGCGGGTCGCCGCGCGGCTGGATGGCGCCGACGCCGAGGTGGGCGACGGCATCAGTCGCCGCGAGTGGCTGGCGCTGCTGTCCGGTGGTGCCGCCGGGGCGGCCGCGTTGGGTGGCGGCGCGGCCGCGACCGGCATGGCGAGTGCGGATGCGAGCACGTCGGATAGTGACGGGGACGTTGGAGCGCCCGGAGATCGCGTGGACGTCTTTGCCGACGGCGTGGATGCGCTATCGGTAGAAGCAGACAAGCAAACTATCAACCATAAACTCCCCGAACTGTCGAATATCGGAGGCGATAGACAAGCGACGGTGGACGCGTTGCAGATGACCTATCGGAACGAACGCGCCTACGCACCGATTTATGCGAACGGCGATACACACGGCGAGGGTGGTCTCGCATTTCTGGGGAGTGTTACCCTCCCGGACGGCCGCGTCGTGTTTGCGCCATACGGCAGCAGCAACGTCGGCATTTACGACCCCGTAGATGATACGTACACCAGCGGCCCCGCACACGGCGAAGGTGGGTCTGCGTTTCGCGGTGCGACGCTTGCGCCCGACGGCCGTGTGATTTTTGCCCCGCTTTCAAGTGCAAACGTCGGTATTTACGACCCCGAGACGAACACCTACACCAGCGGGCCAGCACACAACCAAGGTAACAACCCATTCAACGGCGCGACCACAGTGCCCGACGGCCGTGTCGTCTTTGCACCATACGACGGCGATAATGTCGGGATTTTCGACCCGAGTGACGACAGTTTCACCGCCGGCCCAGCACACGGCGAAGGCGATAACGCGTACCACGCAATCCAACTTATCCCCGATGGCCGCGTCGTCTTTGCGCCCGATGACAGCAATTACATCGGCTTGTTCGATCCGAGTAATGACTCCTACTCCCGTGGCGATGCGCACAATACCGGCTCGACAAACCTGTTTCTCGGGACGTGTCTCGATCCAAACGGGCGCGTGATAATGGCCCCGTATCAGTACGAGAACATCGGCATCTACGATCCCGAGACAGACACCTACACCGACGGGCCAGCACACGGCGAGACGCAAACGTCGTTCCGCGGCTGTGTGCTTGCCGGCGACGGGCGGGTGTATCTGACGCCATACGATAGCGCGAACGTCGGGGTATTCGACCCGAGTGATGACTCGTACACGAGTGGCCCCGCACATGGACAGGGTGCGGCTGCGTTCAACGCCGGTGCAATCGTCCCCGATGGTCGTGTGATTTTTGCGCCCTTTGAATCCGGCAGCGTTGGCGTGTTCGACCCAACGACGGCGCCGACGTTGGGGCGGCAAGCTGCAATTCACGCCTTCGCAAACAGCTCGTAGATACGGCAGTTTATTCTATCACAATCTGAACGATTCACATACCTGCTTTAGTTTCACTTTCACTCCGCACTTGGCCACACTTCATCCCACTGCAACCCGTAGCCATGGCTGTCCCGAGAGGGGCACGCCACCATGCGACGACGCACACTGCTTGCCGCTGGCGTGAGCGGCGCGGCCGGCCTGGTTGCCGGCCCGCTGCTCGCCAGCGAGCAGGCCACGGCAGATGCAGCAGTCTCGCTCGGCACGCTCGACGTGCGGGGTGCCGAAACAACAACCGCCGACGGCACCGTCAGCGACGTGACGGCCCGCGTCAGCGCGGCGTGGAAGTACGACCTCCCGGCCGGCTCGGACCCCGACAGCTGGCAGTTGCGGCTGCTCGTCAGCGACGGCGACGCGACCGCGACGCTGGACAGCGCCACGGGTGACGCGAAGTACCTCAGCGCCTCGGGTGAGGCCGACCTGGCGGGCTCGCTGCTCGCGACGGACGTGTTCAGCGCCGAGGTGTTCGCGGCGCCCGACGCCGGACAGACGCGTGAGGTGCCGGTCGGGCTGGGGCTCGGTTTCAAGGTGACGAGTCCCGACGATCGCGTGCTCGCCGCCGCATCCCATACGGACACCGCGACGGTTGCAATTACCCACGACAGCTACGACGCGACGCTGCACGGCAGCGCGGGCGGCAGCGGCTCGCTCACCGTCTCAGAATAGCCACGCAGCCCACTCGTTTTTTCTTGCGCCACTGCGTAGCGCCAGCTGCGACGCGGTGACTCGCTAACGCATGGTGGCGTGGCCCCGCCGCGTCGCGGCCCACTGCGGTACATCTATCCTCGTGGCGGCGTTGGGGCCGACGTATGCCAGCAATCGTCGATGCCAGCGACATCGCACCGAAGTCACACGTCCCCGACGAACACCGGACGCCCGCCCGCGATGAGGTGGCGCAGTTCATCGAAGAGGAGATTCTCGCCGCGGATGCGTGGCCCGTGTCGATGGTCGAGCTCGCCGAGCGCACGGGGTACTCGCGCAGCCATGTGACGACGACGCTCGAAAACTACTTCGAGCCGGTGAGCGGCCCCGACCGCCGCGTGGAGTATGCGCCGTCGCTCGACTGCAAGATCGAACTGCCCGACGGCCTGGCGACCGACAGCGAACGCGAGGCGTATGTCCGCGGCTGGGTGCAGGGGTGGCACCGGGCGCACGGTAGCGAGTAACCGCGACAGCAGCAGGTCTCGCCGATAGTTTTTTGTGAGCATCATAACAACGGCAAGAATTGTATGGGAATACGGAAACGCGGAAGCGAAGGGCTGAATTTTTTTTTTTTTTGCCAGGAGCGTGGGGCTGACTATGGGCCGTCAATCCATTTGCCGGCCGNNCGGCAAGAATTGTATGGGAATACGGAAACGCGGAAGCGAAGGGCTGAATTTTTTTTTTTTTTGCCAGGAGCGTGGGGCTGACTATGGGCCGTCAATCCATTTGCCGGCCGGCTGTGGACGCTCGCGCTCGCCGTCGCGACGTTTGCGTGCGAGCTCGGAGTCACACTCCGCGAGTGCCGACAGGAGGTGCTCGCGCGCGTAGTTGTCGACGGTGCCGCCGTCGAGCGCGTCCTCGATGCGGTCGGCCACAAAGTCGGTGTCGGGCTTCATCGGTCGGCCTCCAGCACGACACCGGCGGTGCCGTCATCGAACAGCGAGACCTCCGTGATTCGGTAGCCATCCGGGGCGGTGAAGTTCATCACCTGCTCGCGAAGCCACACGACCGTCGTGTCGCCGACGCCCTCCTCGATCTTGTCGATCTCGGGCCGGCCGCGGTCGAACGCCGCGGCGACGCGACGCGTATCCGTCTCGGTGTCGATGTGCGACCACAGTTCGACGGCGTAGCTGTTGACCGTCGTGGTTCGCGTGGTCGGTGCCATCTACACCACCTCCTCCAGCACGTCTTGCTCAAGCAGTTCGCTCACCGAGACCGAATCGTCCAGATCGGTCGGTTCGCAGGAGTAGTCGCACGCCGGGCACGCCCACGAGTAGACGCCGGCAGCCGAGTCGCCGTGAACGTGGCCGGCGACCAGATGCTCGCAGCTCGGACACTCCGCGATCTCCGTCCCGTAGAAGCCGCTGTTCTCCATCTACGCCACCTCCACCTGCCGCCGGAGCGTGTCGGTCGTCGCCTGCCGCACCGCGCTCCACGCGTCGAAGTCGATGAGGAGCTCGTCGTCCGCGTAGTCGATGGCGAGATCGACGCAGACGAGCGGCGCGTCGGTCGGGGTCGGTGCAATCGGTCGGACGGACGTTTTATCGTCCGTGGCATCGTGTTTCGACATGGTCAGTCGGTTGACCCACCGGCCCGCCTGCACCAACAGGCGGGCGCGATTTCTCGCGTGATATCAGCGCCCGGAGCGGCCGGTGTGTCTACCTTTTCCTATTGTCCAAGCCACCATAAACCTTTTCCAATAGACAAGCAAAGGCCAACACAGAATGAGCAGAGGTGTTCGCAGCGTGGACGATGACGAGCTGCTCGCGGTGTTCCGCGAGTCGCCCGATCCGGCGCTGTTCGTCAAGGAAGTGGCCGCAGAAGTCGAGTACACACGCCAGGGCGTCAAAAATCGGCTGGACACGCTCGCCGATGAGGGCGAGCTGGTGAAGAAGAAGGGCGGCAGGCGAAGCGCCGTCTACTGGTTGGCGTCGGATGCGTCGTCGGCCAAACGCCGTTCACCCTCATAGGTCAACCAATAGATGCGACTGCGCTCGCCCGGTTTTTTCGTCCGGAGATAGCCCTTCTCGACGAGGTCCGCACACCGAGAGTAAACCGTTTGCCGGGTTGTATCGAGTGCGTCGGCGATTTCTTGGGCAAACAGCACCGGGTCGGGAGACGCCTGAAATACCGCTAAGATTTCCCCGTCGCTATGTTTTGGGTCAGGGCCCCTTGTCATTACAGGCTGATTCGGCAGCCGGATGTATCAAACCCGCGAGTCGTTTTCTTTACCTATAGGAAAGAAATAAGTGCCTACCATTAGGAAAGGGTACACATGACACTCGCTGGCGACCATACGCGTGCGTTCAGACAGCGTCAGGGAGTGTCGCGTCGCCGCCGCGCGCCGTCACTGCTTGGTACAGCGACGGGCGGCGACCGTGGCCGTCGTCGGCACCCCCGACAGGCGATTGCTGGCGCTGTCGCTGGCGTGGGGGCTGCGGTTCGAGTCCGCAGACGGCTCTCGCTCACGAACAGACGCCACAAGTGCGTCCCACGGCGGCCCGCTGCCGCCGCGTGAGCACCGAAAAACCATGCGAACACACAACGACGAGCCGGAAAACAGTTTCGGCCCCGACCTGCCCGCGCCCGCAGCCGTCACCGACGACGGCTTCGCGCAGCGGCAGCTCGCACAGTATCGTGTCGGCGTCCGCGACGGCCTCGTGAGCGCTGCGCAGTATCAGGCCGCCGTCGCGCGCTACGAAGGTGGCGACCGATGAGTAGCGAACAGCCGCGCTGTGCCCGCGTCCGGGCGAAACAGCGCAACACGACGCGGCGCCGCCGGAAGATCGCCCGCTACCTCCTGGGCCGGCTGTCCGAGCCTGACGCGTCGCTGTATATCAAAGCGCGCGAGATCGCAGCCGATACGGGGTTTTCGTCGCGCGAGGTGGGCGATGCACTCGCGCAGCTTGAGGAAGCGCCCGCGCCCGTAACCGCGCGCAAGTTGACATCGAGCACGCCGACGACCTGGCAGGTGGTGCGCGAATGACGACGACGATCCATCTCGTCGAAGCTGACCGAATTCGGTACGACGAGAACGCGCTGCTTGCGGACAGTGCGATGCGCCTCGGTCCATTCGACAGCCGGCACGATGCTGTCGGCATCGCCGCGATTGCGGAGCGCATCTATCCGTACAGCTACGACGTTGAAACGTACACCTACGAGTACGAGTACGAACCAATGGAGGTGCCGGCAGAATGAGCTGCCGTGCTACCTGTCCGGTCTGCGGCCACTGCATGGCCCATGTCGGCAAGACGGACGCGCTGTACGGTGGCCACCACCCGACCGGCTTTCAGTGCCGGAATCCGCACTGCGCCGAGCAGCCTGGGGTGATTCGCGGATGACCGAGACCGCGACCTGCATGGCTGGCTGCGGCCGCGAGCGCCCCGTCGACGCGTTGGTGGTTCGCCGCGACCGCGACGCCCAGCCGCCCGCCCCGACGGTGCGCGTCTGCGAGGCGTGTGCCGAGCGCGGGCGGTATGTCGCCCCCGGCAGGCAGGAGCGAGAGAATATATATCAGCATACAGTTCATCCGCCGGAGGTGACCGCCGGTGACTGACACCGCCGACCGCGACGAGTTTCCCGTGCCGCCGCGGTTCGGGACGTGGCCGCAGGCGAACCGCGTTGACTATCTCGAGCTCAGTGTCACGCGCGCCGACCTGCTCGCGCTGTTGCGTGGCTTCCTCGGCGTCGACCGCTCCGGCGAGCGCGTGAGCAAACACGAGCTCGCACTCATCATCGATCTGTTGGAGGTGTGGCGATGAGCCGCGACCTGTCGCCCGGCGGACCTGTCAGGGCCAGCGCGATTCCCAGAGACTGTGGCGACTGTGCGACGAGTCCCCCGGTGTGTGGCTTGCCGCTATCGGGGGTTATCCCACAATTTATGGCGAACGCGGGTCGCCAGCGCGCCATAGACAGTCAAATAATCTCTCTTNTNNNA
>NZ_RKLU01000011.1:31328-31985 GCF_006861665.1 Halonotius terrestris
TNNCNCNNNNGNNNNANGNGATGTCCGGTCGAGGACCTCGTATGGCCGAAACCGACACCGAACGGGTCGGGGTCCGCACCTACGTGCCGCGCTACCAGCGGGAGACATGGGACCGCGATGCCGAGGAACTGGACATGAGCCGCGCCGAGTTCGTCAGAGCAATGGTCCAGGCGGGCCGCAGGAGCTTCGATCTGGAAGGTTCCACATCCGAGAACGAAAGCGACCACGATGATGCCGATGTTCGAGGGTCTACCCCTGGGGTTCACGGCCTCGAAGACCAGCTCCTCGACCTTCTCGAAACCGACGGATATCTCTCGTGGGACGAACTCGTCGCGGGACTGACCGACGACATCGAAGACCGGCTCGAGGAAAGCCTCGACGAGCTCCAGCAACACAACCGCGTACAGTACAACGGTCGTCGCGGCGGCTACACACTCGTAGACGATGAGTGAGACAGCAGAGCGGACTACGGATGCCCCGGACGATCCCGTCGCCTACTTCCTGCAGGACCTCACGTACCACGGGAAGACCGAGCGAACCAGAGACTCCTACGAGCGGGTGTTGCGAGACTTCGAGGCGTTCGTCCGGAACGAACGGGCGACCGAACTCGCAGCGGCCACGCAGCGGGAGTGTATGGCGTGGGTTCACACCCTCCGT
>NZ_RKLU01000012.1 GCF_006861665.1 Halonotius terrestris
CGANGCTGACGCCCTCGTTGCCGAAGGCGTTCTTGACGGCGTGATTGCCCTCCTTGGCGGCGACCGTCTCCAGTTCGGGCTCGCCGATCACGTCCCCCGCCGCGTAGATGTCGGAATTGGTCGTCTGGAAATGCTCGTCGACGCGAATCGCGCCATCGGATTCGGTCTCGACGCCGACTGCTTCCAAGCCGATGTTCTCACTGTTGGGCTGGACGCCGGTTGCGACGAATAACGTCTCTGCGGTGAACGCTTGCTCCTCGCCCTCGATGACAGTCTCCACAGCGACGCCCTTCTGACCAGGGTCAGCACCACTGTCGGTAGCCACATCCTGAACCTGCTGGAAGTCGTTACTGGTCACGACATCGATTCCCTCCTCATTGAAGGCTCGTTGCATCTCCCGGCCGAGCTGACCTTCCATATCTGAGAGCACGTGACCGGAGCGCTGGAGAATGGTTACGTCGACGCCGACACGGTGGAGGATCTGGCCCCA
Organism: Halonotius terrestris; assembly: GCF_006861665.1. Lineage (GTDB taxonomy): Archaea > Halobacteriota > Halobacteria > Halobacteriales > Haloferacaceae > Halonotius > Halonotius terrestris. Next base: position 491 of record NZ_RKLU01000012.1, read on the forward strand.
CTCCAGCGCGATGTATCCGCCACCAAGGATCACGATGCTCTCGGGGAGGTCGCGCCCCTCGAGGATGGTCTCGCTCGTGTAGTAGTCGACGTCGTCGAGGCCGTCGATGGGCGGCGCCCACGGTGAACTGCCCGTCGCGACGAGCGCCTTCTTCCCAGTAATGTGCGCGCCCTCGTCGGCGCCGTCGACGACCTCAATGGTCGTGTCGTCCATCAGCTGGCCGTAGCCCTCGTAGATGTCGGTCTCGAAGTGCTCGGCGACGTCGACGTAGTTCTCCTGCCGGAACCGCTCGACGAGTTCGTTGGTGCCGTCGAGTGCGTCGGCCCAGTCGACAGTCGGCTCTTCGGGATATGTGACGGCGTCGAAGGGATTCTCCGACGCTGCAGCGCCACTCTCGGCGACGGCGAGTAGATGCTTACTCGGGACACAGCCGACGTTCACGCAGGTCCCGCCGATCGGCAGGCCGGTGTTCACCATCGCCGTCGAGAGATCTCTCCGGCTCGCTTCGGTGATGGCGGCGAAGGCAGCGGCTCCGCCGCCGAGGATCACGAGATCATAGTCGGAGGTGTGAGTCATCTATACTGATACTTTACGATGGGAAGTTCTTATACTCCAGAGTCCGAAGCTATGGAGTAGGTTGGAGGCCACGAAGCTATGGCAGATACTACTTCATCGGCGCCCACGTGTGATGTTGAGGGGACGTGCTACTGCCCGCTCACAGGAGTTATCGACACGTTGAGCCGAAAATACGCGATGCAACTCGTCAGCATCATCGGCGCACACGACTCACTGCGGTTCGCGGAAATCGAAGATCATCTTCCGACTGCGAGCACGTCGACGATCTCGAAACGCCTCACTGAGTTCGAGGAGGCAGGACTCGTCTCACGGACGCAGTACAACGAAATTCCGCCACGCGTCGAATACGCGCTAACTGACGAGGGGGATGAGATTTGTTCGAGATTAGAACCCCTTCTTGAGTGGGCGACGGCGAACTCCTGACGTACGGACTCCAGTGAATTTCATCCCACATCTGAGGCTCCTCCATTCAGGTGGGGGTGTTAGCCCCAAGACTATCCTTTCTTCGTGTGCTACTGTGACACATGATAAACCAGGGAGCGTCTGCACCGTCGTTTACTCTTCCAGGTCTCCGTGACGGAGAACAAACCGAGTACAGCTTGGATGAGACAACTGCCAATAATCGGGCTGCGTTGCTGGTATTTTACCCGTTTGATTTCAGTCCTGTTTGTACAAACGAACTGTGTGCGATTCGCGATGCAGAGTGGTTTCAGCTGACGCCGGCGCTTGATGTCTGGGCAATTTCTGGTGACAGCGTCTACGCCCACCGAGCATTCGCCGAGGAATACGGCCTCAATTTCCCGTTACTTAGTGATAGTTCCGGGCGGGTTGCCGAGTCGTATGATGTCTGTTATGACGGATGGGAGAACCACGAGCGCGTCCCGCAGCGTGCCGTGTTCCTCATCGATTCCGAGCAAACGATTCGATACGCCTGGGCGACAGAAGATGCGCTCGAGAAGCCGGATTTCTTCCCTGTTAAAGACGCTCTTGAGACGCTGGAAGCGGAACGCGATGAACTCGGTCCTGAGGATGTCGAATTAGTAGTCGAATATAATGAGGAACCGGAACCGCTCACATAATCTGTTATTTGAGGATCGTTTCAGTGAACGCCGCTCCGATTTTCAGCTCATTGCGTCCTGGAACCGCTCACGGAGCGCGTCCTCCCGCTCCTCGAACTGGTCGATCTTCTCCTGCAGATCATCGTTGACGCGCTCGATGCTCGCGAGCGCCCGCTCGCCGGCGAGTGACGCCTGGGACCCGTCATCGCCGTCTGTCTCCAGCTGCTCCTCGTAAGCGCGTTCGACGCGCTCGATGGTGCCCTCCGGGTTGAACAGGATGTCGTTGGCCGTACGAACGTAGCCGTCCAGCGACGCGCCCTCCTTGCCCTGGAAGAAGTGAGTGAGTGCGTACGTCGCGCCGGAATGGAGCGTCCACATATCGATCTCGATCGGTGAGGCCGCGTTGGCCTCCGCATCGCTCGCAGCGCGCTCGGCCAGGTAGTCCGGGAAGCCCAGCAGGCTGTAGAACTCGGTGACGGTGAACGGCAGGTCCGAAAAGTCGAGGTCGATGTCCTGCGCATCTCGGATGAACCCGAAGAGGTCGTCGGCGACGAGTTCGACCTGGGCGAGAAGCTCCTCCCACCAGGTCCGGAAGTTCCGGATGTCCCCGACGTGCTTGATGACTTCCTTATCGGTGAGCGAGCGCATCGAATTCGAGCAGTACCCGTCCTGAGCGAATCCCTCCACGTAGACGGCGTGCTCACCGAAGAAGTCGTAGCCGGAGGTCACGCCCATCGTGATCGGGTCCGAGCGGCCCGGGAGGCGTACCTCGAGGCCGTCGAACATCACGTCCATGTGGACCTCGCCACCGCCCCGGTAGCGTCGAATCTCGCCGAACATCACGTCCCCGAGCGACGTGTCTTCGATGGTCTCCTCGCGAAGGACGTCCTCGAGGGGCTGGTAGACATCGGCCGGATTGATGATCGAGTAACTGTCTGTCGGGACGTGAAAGAGGGGGTCAGTTTCAGGCTCGCTCTCCGTCGCTTGGTCGCGAGCCCGACCCGGCTCGACGAGGGCGTTGAAGCGCTCCGTCTCGACCCACTCGTCGGTGTAGGGGTTTTGATAGGCCACGGTCGTCTCGACGGCCTGCGGGAGGTCGCGAACCGCTTCGGCGAAGGACTCTGGATCGTTGACCCTCTTCTTCTGGCGGTACCACTCGGGTAGTTCTGTGTCGGTTCGTCCGTCGACGCCAGCGAACACGGTGCTGGATTCTGGATCTTTCATTTTGGGTCACCTCGAAATCGGACTCAACTATCGCGACGACGCTCTCATCACGCGCCCTGCGCCCCTCTCACGGGCGCAAAAAACAGCACCTCTTAACCAACACCCTGCCCAAGAATCCAGCGTTGTTGGTTAATCACCTGGACGATTCCGACACCTGTCTTCAACTCTCGAACTCACTCGTCGGGCTGACGTCGACGGCGTACCTGCTCCGGATTCGGCACCCACGGATGGGCCTCCCAGCAGTGGAGGGCGTGTTGTTGTGGTGTGTCGAACAGCGCCCCGCAGGACCCACACTCGTAGGTCGTCTCGGGCCAGCGTTCGGTGACGAACATCGCGGTCACCGTCGTTCTGACCGGGTCTGGGGCGGTCGACCGCCGAACGTAGTCGTAACCGATCATCGTCCGTCGACGAAGCGCCGACCGCGCCAGCCGTTCGGGCTTGTCCGTTGGGAGATACACCCAGCGGACGAACGCCTCTTCCGACGCTTTTGCCGACGGTTGGAGTATGAACCATCGGTCGTGCTCGTCACAGAAGAGATACCGCTCAGTGCCTCGATTCTGTAGATAGAACGGATCACCACGACCGGGAATCAGTCGAAGCCCCACGGACGGCGAGATCGGGCTGAGAAGCCGGTCTCCAAGTGAGGGCGAGCGGGATTCACCGGACGATGTCTCGGCCTCGAATTCGTCGAGCGTCGCTTCGCCGGTCATGAGTCATCGGGACTCGTCTCGTCTGTGGCTTCCTCCGCTATTCGCTCGTGCCGGTCGTTGTATCGCTCGAGTTCCCGGCCGATGCGCTCCAGTGCCTCGACAGCCCGTTCGATCAGCTGGTAGGTAGTTCGCGAGAGACGAAGAGCGTCCATCAAATGTCCTCCTCTGGCTCGACGAGGTCGTTACTCTCAGCGACGAGTGCCTGAACGGCTGAAGCAGGATCGTTCTCAACCGGAAGTGTTCGATGGTCAAGCGGCGCGGGATACGCGCGGTCGCCCTGCGCACAGAGCAGGAGTAGCCACTCATCGCTCCCGTCACCGAGAACGACGTAATGGTCGATGTCCTGGCGCTGGAAGACCGTCCGATCTGTCCGGCTCACGGCACTCCAATTCGCCGGCAGCGATGTCGACGCGACGCCACCGTCCGGCGTGAGGGCGTGATGGTCCTGGAACTCACCGAGTGCAGCCTCGATGTCGTCACCGGTGAGATGCCAGCAGTCAGCCGGGCCATCACACGCGAGCTGACTCACCACCTCATTTCGGAACTGGATGTAGTACTGATGGGCGACGCTCTCGTCGTCGAAGTAGTCGAGGAGGAGCGCACAGGCGAGTTGCGCCGGGCCGCTTCCGGTGTAGCCCCACTCGAATCCCGCCGGGCTATGTCGGACGAGGTCGAGGCTTCGGTCGGGCGAGAGGCGCTCGTGCTCTGTGAGCTTCAGCACCACCGGAGTTCCGTCGACGCGCATACCCACGTACTCGACGTGGTCTGCGTTGGTCTGGCATTGCTCACTATCATCCTGTACTGCCGCTCGTGGGTGGTTGGTCGAATCCGTCTTCATAGGTCGAATGCGGGTTATTGGATTCCCCGCACCCCTCTTGGGGGTCGAAAAACTCTGCCGGACGAGCGTACTCGAGGCGACTGATGCACTCTCGCTGAACGGTCAGTGAATGTAGAAGATTATCTTGTCCGGGCTCTCACCCATGCTGAGGCCTGTACCGACGCAGTAGCTATCCGCATCTTCGATGGCTTTGATGATGGGCAAGAGGTCTTCGGTGCCGTTCTTCGCCTCGACGTGTTCCTTAATCTCATCCGCGTACTGATCCAACTGGGTGACCTTGGACTTTGATGGGTCAACCTTCGCTGTTCCGTGCTCAAGGATTGTTTCAGGAACATCGAGATCCTTTGTTTCGTCGACCGGCTCACCGCACTCTGTACAATCCATGGTGGATCTCACGACGCCGGTTTTCTAAGGCTTTGTCTGTTCTACTAGGGGAATTAGCGCTCGGCGCCGTAGACGATTGCTGAGCGGCTTTCGTAGCCGCAGTCTCGACACTCGAACCACCGTTGTACCTTCGCGCCGTCAGCACTCTTCTGGCCGACGACGACGTCTTCGTTAGGACACTCTGGACAGGGTAGTTCAGGCTGAGGGCGCTTTCGGAGTTCGTCACGAAGTGATGTGGCTTCCTTCGTCGCGAATCCGCGCGACCATACGGAATAGCCGTCGACGAGAATCGCGGCCCGCCACTTATGCACGTACGAGTCCGGCGCTCGGTGCAGGGCTGCTCGAACGTTGGTCTCTGTATTTCGGTACGCCAGGATTGGAGTACGGCTCTCTCGCGTCCAATTGGTGAGTCGTGTCATCGTTGTTCCTCGAAAAGACAGCGAGCGGCCGCATCGTCGCCGGCGAGCGTCTGCTGGTCCTCGGCTGTATCGGCGAAGAGACTGGACTGTTCACCCTCGGATGGTTGCTCAACTTCAGGCCGGTCGTCGACGCCGAACTCACTCGACTCGGGCCGATCGAGACGTGAATCCCGGTCGCGATGATCCACGTCAGCGCCGAAGTCCTCGAGTGAGGTTTCGACGCTCGTCTCTGTGACTTCGAGCTGGCCATCATCACCGAACGCGGTCTGCTGTTGAATCTCGATTTCGGGTCGCTCGCTCATTTGGATTGAGCCTCCACCCACCGAGGCTCCGACAGACACCTCCGAGTGTCGCGTCAGTCGCCCTGAGAGCGGATCTCGGTAGCCCGCTGTTTGAGTCGGCGGAGGATCTGGACCCGTTGCTGATTCGCGTTCTCGTAGGCGACGCAGGCTCGCAGCGTCTCCATGTCGTTGATCGTCACGATACCGGCGTTGATGAGTCGCGTGCTTGGTGGGTCGAGCCGTTGCTCCGGTGTGAGACCATCTGGTTCTGCAGCTTGGTCTGACGAGTCACTCACGTATGTTCGCCTCCGCCTTTTCAAGGCGGCAACAAACCGCTCTAACTCGCTTTCCGTCTTCCGTAGCTACGGGAACGGATTCGCAGCTACCGGTACTGCTGCTGTCGCGGTGACCGCTGTCTCACTTCTGTTGTCGCTTGAGAAACTCGAGGAGGATCTCGATGTCCTCAGCCGATGCCGACGATTGGCCGAACAAGCTCTTGAATCGGTGATCGAGTCCGCCCTCTTCGATGAACGCTTGTGCGTCACTGAGCTGTTCCCGAAGGGCATCAGCATCGCCGCGATGCAGATGTGTCTCGACTAGATCTAAGTCGATCGAGGGGATCGCAGCAAGGACATCTGCGAGATCCGTTTTCCGGCCACTATGGAGCTTGGCGGCAACGAGCACTTCCCCATCAGCGGCTCGTGCAGTCGTCGACCGAGTCCCGCCTGAAATCGTCGTCGGGGAGCTGTGCGTGCATAGATAGTCGAACGACCACTCTGCTTCGGTTTGTCGACACCCAAGTCCGTTCACGAGAATGTCCACACCGACCGGATGGGGCAGTCCTTCGGTTCGCTCGAAGCAGTCGATTTCCCGGTTGTAGATTGTCTCTTCTGCTGGGACTTCGAACTCGGTTGTCCGTTCGAAGCCATGTTGTTCCAGAAACGCCACGACGTCCTTGTAGTCATCTGGTGCAATGACGAGGTCGAGGTCGGTCGAGAACCGCGTCTCGAACTGACTGATCGCGTATCCACCAACGAGGACGAATCCAATGTTTGACTGCTCCAGTTCATCGAGGACTTGGATGAGCGCGTCACTGCGGTCTTCCTGGCTCATGCTCAGGCGGGCTCTCGGCGATAATTCGCATCGGTGTCGACGTCGTCGTACATTCGGCCGAGCATGTCGAGGGCAGACTGAAAGGTTGCGTAGTACTCGTTCGCGAATGCCACGGTTTCCTGAAGCGGAATGACAGGCCGTCCGTCGACCATCTCGGCATCGATCTGTGGCCGGGGCTCGAGGACAACCTGAATGGCGCAATCAAGGTCTTCAGCGGGCTGGCGTTCTTCCGCAGTCGGGATTCCGAACCGATCGAAGAATGTCTCCCAGGCGTCGACGTCCTGCTCGCGAACAGCGATGAACAGGGGATAATCCTCCGGGTCGCGGGCGACCTGGTAGCCACCGCGAGTCCAGACGTAGACTGCATCGATGGATGTGAATGCATAGTATAGGCCGGCGAACTGGGGGAGAACGTACACCTCCGTGATGGATGGCGGCGAGGTGGCTGCTGCCGTCGTCAGGAACTCGAGACCGGCGTCTCGGAGCGTCTGATCGACGAGCTGGAGGCCATCATCGTACGCGACGTATCCCGCTTCTTCGATGCGGTTCACGACGCGCCGAATCGTCTCCCGGTTCTCGTCGATCTTTCGCGCGACGCCGGAGATGGAATCGCCTTGGTCAAGCGCGAGGATGACCTTGAGTTCCTTCTCACCGCATACTTCGTACATCCTATGGTTACACAATTCTGTGCATCACCCAAAAGAATTACTCTTCGTGTGGGGCTGCTGGCTGGATCTGGCGAGCGTCCTCAGCAAGATCGTGGATGTACTCCCGGAGGAGTTCCATGTCCTCGCGGGCGTCTTCGAGGGTCTTGCCTTTCGCCTTCGCGATCACCTCGTCCTGATCCCTGGTACCGGTTCCACGCTTGAGCTTCACGGTGAGGGAGACGCCGACGTCACTGCGTTCGATGTACTCCGTTTGTGTCGGTTGCTCACTGGCTTCGGCCGATTCGTCATCCGCACGAGATGGCTGGGTGTGTTCTGACATGGATTGCTCTCGGTGAGTGGTGCTTAGATGGTCGGTGCGACTGGCTCGTCAGTCGTCTCACGAAGGGCTGCGTCGATCTCGCTGGCGGTGAGTCGCCAATACTCGTCGGACCCCGCGCAGTCCAACTGGCTCACGACCTTGTTTTTGAATGCTTGGTAGTGATCGAGGGCGAACGCTTCGGCACCCGTGTAGTCGAGGAGGAGTGCGAGCGCGAGTTGCGCCGGACCACCGCCGCCATATCCCCATTCGAAGCCCGAGGGACTGTGTTTTACCAGCGCGAGACTCCGCTCTGGCGTGAGCCGTTCGTGACCAGGACGTTTCTCAACGATAGCCCGCCCGCTCTGCCGATACCCGACGTAGGCGATGTCGCGGTCGCTCGGTGGACGTGTCTGTTCGTGCGAGTGTGTGTCGCTAGGTCTACTCATCGGTCTGTTCGGGAGCTGCTCGTTCGAGCACCCCCCGCACCCCTCTCGGGGGGTCAACAAACAGAACGTGAAAAGGAATTATCTGATATTCTAGGATACAGGGGATTTAGGCTGGATAATTGAGACGGGTGGACGATTTCTCGATATAAGACTCAAACACCCGGTTTAGCCTACCGGCAGTTTATAATTTCGTGATGAATAAGAGGAGATATGGACCGGCGAGCAGTCCTCGCTTCGATTTCAAGCGGGCTTGCCTTCTCGCTCGCGGGATGTACTGGCACCAGAAGCGGTGCTACCCCCGGGAACGCTGGTGATCCCGGCACCTCGCCCGTGGCGGATTTTGCGATGACGCCGGTCTCGGATACCGAGATCGCACGACGCGTCACGTACCGAATCGACTTAGAGCACCGTACGTCGGAGCGTGAATTGGCGACGGCCGTGATCTCGAACGGATCGCAGACAGTTACCGCGACGAACGCACCGGCTCCTGAAAACCGCCCCTTCATCTACAACGGGTCGGTCTACGAACTCTCGTACGAGGTCCTCGACGCGGAATCAGCAACCACATTCCGCCTCACGCTCTCGACAGTCGAGAGTGCTAGCCAAGACGAGGACTCGATCCGATACCAGAATCTACCAACGGTCGACAAGGGCGTCCTTGGGCGCTTCGGATGGGACGACGGGGGTCCTTTTGAGGCACAGAGCGTGGAGACCGTCTATACCGATGACGAGATCGTTGACTCCGTGTTGGTTCCGTCCCCCGACTATGAGATTATTGAGTGGAGTAGCGGCACCACGGCTCGCGTTGGCGTTGAGGAATCGAGCGGAACTGAGCAACGCACCTACGAGTATACCGCCCAGCAGGTCCATGCATCCGCGGCGGAATTTGGCCGGTCGGTACGGGCCGATCATGCGTTTGTCCTCACTGATCTTTCCGAAGAGCAGACCTCGGTCGTGTCGACGGCGATTGAACACGACCACGGGTATCAGGTTGACGAGGGTGATCCCCCGGAGGCATTCAGCCAACTCGTTGATCGATTTGCTCGCGAATCCGAGGCCACGCCGGTCTACGAGGACGACGAGTCGGATTCGTCAGTGTCCGGCTCGTACATCGTCCGGTACGACGACGAGATCTATTGGACCGAGCTGTTTGTATCAGAGTCGAATGGCTGAGCGTTCTACTCGGTCGTTTCCGGACTCAGGGGATAGGGAGGCTCGGTATGCTCGGTTAGCTGCCATCAACGTTTTCGGCCTTGATCTCGGCCGCGGTGTAGCTGGTCCGAGGGCTGGAAACGACGGGCGGTGTCTGGACTGCGCTCAGTCCCCCGATTGCTCACGGCCGCGGATCCGGTGGTCGGGAACCAACCTATATCGGCTTTCGCGCTTGGCTCCGCTCCGTGACGACCTCCCGATGCAGCAACGCGCAAAGCTCTATGACGCTCTTGGCGAGGTCGAACGCTGCCGCTTGCGGCCGGAGGTCGTGCTGGTGAAAAGGATCGTCCCTCGGCCCGGTCAACCCGGACTAACCAGTCCGAGGGTGGCTGGACATAGCAGAGGACGGATGTCGAGAACTCTAGGCGAACACGAAGTGATCATCGTCTGTTCGGCGGTACAACCACCAGTGGTCGGGGGCAACCTTGCTGTCGCTTGCAGAACTCATTCGTAGGTCGGGACGGATGGGCCGTCCCGCACCCCTCGCGGGACGGAAAACACCAACTGTGACCGGAGTGCTTGCTTACCGGGGACGAACTACATCCCCGTCGCGCTCGAGAATCTGTTTGGCGACCAGTCGGTCAATCGCGTCGTCGACGGCGTCTTCCTGGTCGTCCGACAGCGCCCGGACATTCGCGAGGACTCGCTCCCGGATGGCGTCGACGTTGTCGATGCCATCGTCGACCGCTCCCAGAACGGTGTATTCGATTTCGAATTCCGTGGCGAATTCCGTGATCTGGGACGCGAATGTATTCGGAAGTCCCGAGAGGGAGTTCACCGCCATCTCGATTGCGAACAGCGGGTGCGAGCGGTCGCGGATCTGCTGTGCTTCAGTCGCGCCGGTGTTGAACGGTCGCTGCTCGTTGATCTCGTTCAGAATCACCTCGTAGTTTACCCCTCGCTGGGCGTACGTCCGTATATCCTCGATGTCGCGTCGCCGGCCACTCGCTAGGTCACCACCGGAAACCGCTTTGAGCAAGAACATATCCTCATCGGAGAGGACGAATGCTGTCGCGTGGGTCCCGGCCCAGAACTCCGCTGCCCGGTCGTGCATCCGGTCGGTGATCCACACTTTCCCGACGACTTGCCGCTCGAAGAGATCGATCTGAAGTCCCCGCGCATCGTGCTGCAACTCGACAGTCTTTCCGACCCCCTCGAACGACTCGGTCGGCTCGTCAACGACCGTGAATCCTTGGGACGTGAGCGTCTGATAGACGTGCTCGAATTCGGACACCACACCCAGCGCGAGGTCGATATCCTCCGTCTGGTCTTTCAACCCTTGAACTGTCATCGCAGACCCGCCGAGGAGATACACCGTCACAGATTCCGAGAGCCAGCTGTCGAACTCCTCGAGAAACTCTCTGATCGCGTCGCCGCCACTGAACACGGTCATGAGACCCCGTACTGCTCTTTGAGCGCCATGAATTCTGCTTCACTCGGGATGATGACAGGAGACTCCGCCGAGGCGTCGGACTCGCCCTGGAGTGACCGATACATCGCAGCGACTGCGGATTCCAACTCGTACCACCGCGCCGTCTCCGTGAGCGTCTCCTGGTCGATGTCCAACTCCTCGATGAGGAGCATCGCATAGCTGACGCGGCGGGACCCGCGATCGCGGACGAGCGTGTGGCACACCACGTCGGCAGGTGTGAGTTCCTCGTCCGGGGCATACCAGAACGCGGGTTCGCCCGCGAGGAAAAACTGCAGGCCGTACTCTGCAAACCGGGCGAGCCCAGTCAGTTGCCAGTCGGGGGCGGCCTCGAGTGCCTCCGTATCCGCGGCTGTCTGCATGTGGACGAGTGCTCGCTTTGGATCACACCACTCGACGGTCGCACTCGGCGCGAGTGTCCGGACTCGCGACCGGTGCTCGTGTTGCACGACGGCACGGGCGAACGCCAGCAGCGGCGAGAGGTCCGCACTCAACGCGTACTCCGGGCCGGATGGGGACAGCATCGCGCGATGCTTGAGCGGTGACAGCGCCTTGTGGACGCCCTGTCGCGTAATGTCGAGTCGCTCGGCGATCTCGGCCACCCGGCGCGGCTCGTCAAGATACCAGCACACCCGGAGTGTGGCTGCCGAGAGGAGGTCGGGCCACTCGACGTGACTGAGCTCCGACTGCAGGGTCCGGTACGCTTCGACGACCGGGTGGTCGGCGAGGTGGACCCGCCGCTGGTTGTTGGGCCCACGGCGTTCGTCGAGCAGCCCCGCTTCGACCAATTCATCGAGGACGTCGTACAGATGTGCCTGCGAATACTCGGTGTCCGTCTCGAGGTCAGCCGCCGTCGCGTCCCGGCCGGTACTCAACGCATCGATGACAGCGAGTCCGGCTCTGGTGAGCATCTGTGTCCACTCTAAGCCCCATTCGTATAAATACGTTTCTGGATTTAGGTTGACGAAATTCCTATTCAGTGACGACGTCTGCGAGTGCGGTCTCTAGAGGCCCGTGGAACTGCCAGCTCGCCCGCTCGAAGCCCTCGTCGGTCGGACCGTCCCAGCGCGGGAACGCGGAGTGACCGCTCACTTTGACTGTCCACTCGGTCGGCTCGTCGAACGGGTTCTCCGTCGGAAGTTCCACGACGTAGAGGTACTCCTCGTCGCCGTGGATGCCGTCGGCCGGATTCTCGACGCCGTGGCCCAGTAGGAACAGCGGCTGGTCGAGGTGCTCCATGTTGGACGGCTTGAGGAGATTCGCTGGCTGAGCCGCGTCGATCGTTCGCTCTGGATCGCCATCCAGATAGAGGCCGACCGTCGAGAGCTTGTCGAGGAACACGAACGTTGCCGCCGTGTAGCCCGGTCCGCGCTCGGCACGGGTCGCATCGAGCAGCTCTTTCAGCTGTGCAAGATCCCGGAGGACGCTCGCCGGGTAGCCGTCAGAATGTCGGTACACCTGGGCGACGCGGTCAGCGTGGCCATCTGTTTCACTGGTCTGTTCGACTCGTTGGACGAATTGGAGTTGGCTCCGTGTCGACATCGATACTCGCCGGCACGAGTGCGCCGGCACCCATCACCGGCGCACCACAAACAGGAATGCCAGCTACTCACTCGATTTCGAGGTTCCCCGTTTCTTCTTCACCGGTTTCACTGTTCTCGTCCCACTCGAGTTCGAACTCGATGCTCAACTCTCCAGGGCCGTTAGCGGGCCCTTCGCGTTCGGCCTTGACTTCGAATGTCGGCTGCGTTGGTGGATCCATCGTGACGGACTCTGACCCTGCCTTCAGGGTGATCGAACCTTCTTGTTCGAGCTTTTCGGCGACGCTCCGGAGGTACGACGCGATTTCCCCTCGAGTCTGGGTACTCTCAGATTTGAATAGCACTTCTTCGGGCATACACACCCACCTACACTCCCTGCTCCGATAAGTGGCCCTCTCAACCTAGTAAAGGGAATCCGTCGCCCTAAGCCAGATGTGACACCTCGTTTGGTTCCTCGACATCGTCGAATTCGCCACGCTCGACCGGCTTCCAGTTCTCTCCAGGTCTTGGACTCCACCAGTCGACCTCGTAGGCACCCGGTGCGCCGAGGATCTTCACCCGTGCCGACCCATCGGGTAGGTCGCGACGGAGCTTCTCGTCGACGTGGAGGTTCCACGTTGAGTGGGTGTCGAAGCAGGCGAGGACGGCCTCCTCGTATCCACGTGTCTCTCGGGATTCTTGGAGTTCGACCTGTGTGTTGCAGTTCTTGCAGAACACACCTTCGAAGGGAATGTGACTGAATACCTCGTGTCCGCAGACGGGACACCAGAGGCACTCGAACAGTGCTTCGCTGTGGCGGTCGATGACTTCCAGACTCATCTGTGGATCTGGCCCGATTGAGACGGGCCACCCATTCTGGCCCAAAAATAAACACCATCGCAGATACGTTCCAATCAATCAGCGCTCGGCGCCGTACACGATTCTCGAGGATGCTTCGTACCCACAGCTCCGACACTCGAACCAACGCTGAACCTTCGCGCCGTCAGCCGTTTTTCCGCCGATTGCCACATCGCTGTTCGGACACTCGGGACAACTCAGTTCGGGCGCTGGCCGTTCCCGGAGCTCGTTACGGAACGATTTCGCGTCTTTCGTCTCGTACCCCCGCGACCACACTGGGTAGCCGTCGACGAGGATTGCGCCACGCCACTTGTAGCGGTACGAGTCCGGTGCTCGGTGTAGGACAGCCCGAGCGCCGGTCTCGGTATTCCGGTATGCGAGTGTGGGCGTGCGGCTCTCGCGCTTCCAATTTGTGATCCGGGACATCTGTTAGAAGTGGACGTCGGCGGGCACGATCCAGAGCTCCTCGCTCTCCTCCAGCACTCGATCCAGCTGCTCACGGTGACGGATACCGTTCGCATATTCGTTGTACAGGAAGATCGTTGGCCCGTCGTAGGCGCCGACCTGGTGGAAGGCGTGCCGAGCGAGATCTTCGTCGCGCATGATCTCCTCGTCGGAGAGTTCGTCAAGTGCTTCCCTCACCCGGTCGAGGTTGCGCTCGAACTCCTCTTTCGTCGCCTCCCAGCCACGCTCAAGCAGGTCTTGGCCGTCATCGGAGTCGACGGGGGCTGCAGTCGGCAACTCACCCCATCGCGTCTTCCCCGCAACGGACGTGTCCTCCTCATCGAACGTCACGTGGTAGTCGAAGACGGCGCCGGCATGTGGGTCCGCGCCGACCAGGCGGTCGAACACCGTCTTTCCGGTGGCCAGTGCGTCGTCGTGGGTCGATTCTTCTACCAGAGCGTAAATCACCATGTGCATCTCGAACACCTCGAAGCGCCGACGCACCGGGAGTCGTTGCTCGCTCACTCCTGCTGCGCCGGCACCCATCGCCGGCGCTCGAAAAACCTGATCTAGCGGTCGATTTTTAGGACTCGTTCGCTCGGTCGACTGTGATGGTTAGATCGCCCGACGCGTAGTCGGCCTCGAAGTCGACGGTGAACGCATCCGAGTCGTACGCGGCGTGGTAGGCACGGTGTCGTTCGAGTGACCCCGTCGCCTTGAAGTGGAAGAACGCAGCTGAGGTGTAGGGCTTGCTCTGGGTCTCGACCTGCGTCTCGACAGAGGCCGGGAGCGCGATTTGTGGTGTGTCCGTGTCGATACTCGCAGCGAATTTCTTCGCTTCCTCGACGGTCGCCTGCGAATGTGCGGGCGTCTCGCCGGTTAGCACGTTCACCGGCGTCTCCGTATCCTCGGTGAACAGGACATCGTGGAAGGTGTGTGTCCCGAGGACTGCGTCGGGATCTAACTCGCAATCGTGGAATGGATCGTCGTCTGGTTTCTCGGGCATCAAATCACGAGCCTACGGTGGGGCTCAGTCCTTTCTGCCCCAGAAAAACCACCATCTGCTTCGACGCAAATCGCCCTACGAGCGGCTGAGTATCGTGTCCAGAGACGGTGCTTCACCGCTCGGGATGCGCAACTCTTGGCGCTTTCCGATCCACTCGCCGAGCTTCTGCTTGAGGTACTGGCGAGCCGTCGACTGGGTGAACACACCCTTGTCGACCATATCGCCAACGACGTCTTTCAGTGCCCGGAACTGCCCCTTCAGATGGCCATCGCCGACCGGCTCGCCGTCGTGCCACCGAACGGTCGCAAGCGCCCCGTTCCCGACTGTCTCGCCGTGGTCGACCGTCTCTGAATCGTACTGGAGGCCGAACCATAGTGTCCGGTAGGCGGCTACCTCGAATGTCGTCGACACCACGAAGAACGCCTCGTGGTGGAGATAGTCGAGATGGTCCGCGACGATCTCGTCGAGGGTAAGCCCGATGGCGCAGGGCTTCGGCTCGACGACCGTCGACGGGCGATCTTCACCGGCGAGGTAGCCGTCGACGGCATCTACCTCGAGGCCATCGGCCAGTTCCGCCAGTAGCTGTTTCGCCCACTTTGAGTCGGTGTCGTCGCCACCGAACGGCGACTCAGCCGAGATTCGGTGCTTGAGCTTCAGGTTGGCTGCGCCCCAATGAGAGTAATGAAGCGTGTACTGTCCGTCGGTTCGTTCGTACGCAACGAGTGCGCGGTGGCCCATTGAACAATCACCTCGTAGGACGACCCACGACTGGATCGCCCCGCACCCCTCCCGGGGGGCGAACAACGCTACTCGTCGATCAGGTCGGGGGAACTGAGGTCCGCGTACAGCACCTCACCGTCGCGGACGACGTACCGTTTCGCCAGCACGGGAAATCGGCACTTGGTAAATCCGGCCGTCTGGATGTCGAATTCTTCGTTCGGTTCGAGATACTCCGCGAGCGACCGGAGGAACTCGTGGGTGACGATGCCACCGTCGTAGTCAGGAAGCCCGTTCTCACGAGCCTCGTACACGTCGAAGCTGTCGTAGCCCCAGATGATCAGTTCGCCGTCGTCGTCCACCTCCCAGTTGAGCGTCCCGAAGCAGTGGTTCTCACAGAGTTCGCGGACTGCCTGTGGATCCGATACGAGCGCGCCGGTCGATGTCGTTGCGGCTTGGAGTGTTGCCATGGGTTGTTCTCGGGAGCTGTCTCGCGCCCCCGCACCCCTTCGGGGGGGCGAACAACCGCTCACGCTGTGACGGCCACAGGACGTTGCGCTGTCGACGCGTCGAGCTGTCAGGATTCTCTGTTGACGTCACCGTCCCTCGTCGTATTCGGTTGGGTGAGAACATCCACCTGCTCGAGGAGCGTCGTCGCGGTGCTAATTCGCTCTTGATCGGCGGGCTCCAATTGGTCGCTGTCGATACTGGTGAGGCTACTGAGCGCGCGGTGGAGTCGATAGCCAGGGGTGTCTCGTGGGTCCATGTGTGCGCCTCCGCCAATTCTCGGCGCCGAAAAACACCGGCGGGCAGTCAGCAGGTGTGGTATCGTCGGGTGGTCGCGAACTGGCTTCTGTTAACCAACAACTCCGAGCCGACACCAGGATTGTTGGTTAATTTGACGTCGTCTTTACTGACCGGCTTCAGGTTCGGGCCCGTAGCGTGGCGTGCCGCACCGCTGACAGCCCCACATTGGCTGCCCGGTCCACTCGTCATCGGGGACAGCCTCGAATTCGCGGAATCGATGCTTAGTCTCCCGATCACACTCTCGACACTCGAGGTGAGTTCTCTTTGGACGCTCGCGTCGTGGCTGTTCGGTATCGGTCTTGTCAACGGATTCCTGGAGCGCAATCGCTGGCACCAGCCAGAGGTCGTTGTCTGCGTCCTCACGTAGGCTTGCAAGACGAGCTTCGGTGCGAACCTCGCTCCCGGTTTCGTCGTAGAGAAACGTCGCGTGCTCGCCGTCGTGACGGGACTGCGTCGTCTCTGTCCACGCCGTCCGCTCACGAGCAGCCGCGAGCAGCTGATTACCACATTCAGACGTGACCCGTGTCGTCGAGGGGAGCGAGGGCCACTGATCGACAAGCTGTGGGGCCGGTTCCTCGTCGAGATCGTAGATTAGCTTGCAGTCATCGACTACTGGGTCATCATCTCCCTTCGCGAGGAGGGTGGCCGCAGCAGATCCCTTCGCGACGGCGCCGTAGAACGTCGACGCCTCTACGAGCAGCTGGATGACGTGGAGGAGAGTCCGTTCGACATTCGATGTGTCCTGGTCGTCGGCTCCTTCGAGATGGTTCGTGAGACAGAACCGGCACTTCGACTGGCCAGCGGGGATTGACGCTCCACAGGAAGCGCACTCGGTCTCATCTGCTGTCGGGTCGTCTGGATAGTCCGTGTCGACGCCACCAGAGCGTTGCCGCCGGGGCTCGCCACTACTACTGGCGAGTTGGTCGTCGGGAACGTGGGTCGCTTCGCCGAGCGGTCGGAGGGCTTCGTAGTCGGCGTACTGGTCGGTCATAGAGTGATCTGGCCGTATCATGCTTCGTCTTCGGGTTTAAATAATGGCTCTCACATCAATCAGCCTACAGACATACAACCGAAAATTAGCAGTGTGGGCGTTAGACAGCCAGTTCGTCCAGTGTGTCACGGTGGGTCCGCACGGTGACCACTGAGACGTTCGCTACTTCAGCGATGTCCGACTGGGTGAGCCACCGCCCGTCTTCGCGTCCGGCCTTGTACAGACAGGCTGCGGCGAACCCGGATGGTCGAACCCCCGTGGTTGCTCCGGTCGATTCGGATGCTTCTGCCAGCTGCCGAGCCCGCTGCCGGATTTGATCGGAGACGTCGAGCTCAGACGCCAACTGCGGAACGAACGCACTGGGCGTCACCGGCTGGGCCGGCAGGCCAAGTTCCGTATTCAGCGTCGTGTATGCGTTCGTCACCCGCGATTGCTCGACGCGCGCCGACTCGGTGATGTCGTCGAGCGTTCGTGGTCGTCCGTTACACCGACACGCGCCGTAGACGCTCGCGGCGGCCATCGCCTCGATCGACCGGCCCTGCAGGAGGTCCTCGTTCTGGGCACTCCGGAAGAGCTGGCAGGCTTGGTCACGAAGCGTCTCGGACAGTTCGAGCGCACTACTGATCCGGCGGACTTCACTAAGCCCGTGTGCGAGGTTGCGTTCAGCTTTCGACTGAAACCGCCCACGGGTCTGTTCACGCCGCATCCGAGCGAGCCGGCGTCGTTTCTGTCCTGAGAGTTCGTTCCCGTTCGCATCGGTTCCGCGGCCGATCTCCGTCGACAACCCTCGATCGTGTCGTGCCGCCGTCAACGGAGCGCCTGTGCGCTCTCGTTCGTCTTCGTCGAACCCTCGCCACTCTGGCCCGTGGTCGATCCGCTGCTCGTCGATGACCAAGCCACACTCCTCGCAGATGGTTTCGACTGCGTTGGTAGTGACCCAGCCGTCGCACTCGGGACACTGGTTCGCACTCGGTTCCGTTCGGACGTCCTCGTCGAAGTCAGTTTCGTAGATGTCTCTGGTTGCCATGAATACACACGAGGGGATACACGCAAATCGCGTCTCTCGGAATGCCCCTCACCTATCATGGGGCAAATACACACCACGGAGGACGGCGCTGATACCGATGGACTGCGGTGGCGAAAGCCCGGCCGCGCAACGGCGCGCAGCGCCGTGAGCAGCCCGGACCGTGGAGGTGGTGGGAGGTGGCGGTGACCGCGTACACACCAGCAAAAAAGGCGCGTCGCCCCGGCTCCTCATCGACTGGGATGTCTGAATCCCAACCAGACTACATTTATTGTTGCCCAAGTCGTAGTTTTCCCGTTATGAAACCCGATACGCGCGAAATCATCAACGAAGAGCTCTGGCGGAGCGTCGTCTGGCTGGCCATCGGCCTGTTTGGCTGGTCGCTTATTCTCACGTCGACGGATGTGCTTGCGGCATCAGCACTCACCGCGCTGGGATTACCTCTCCTCACGGGTGCGGTGCTGGCAGCCCTAATGGTTGGGATCCGTCTCGCGACTGGCTTGGAGTTAAAAGCGAAGACCGAAGGCAGCCAGCTCCTCTGGTTGATTGTCGGGAGTGTGCTCGGTGGATTCGTCGTGCTCTACGACGTGCTCGTGAACGGACGTGACCCGCCCATCATCCTCGGCTACGCTGTCGCTGTCGGACTCGGGGTCCTGATCTGGCGTGTTGCTCGGCGACAACAGTCGACGGTGTGAGAATGGATTGGCTCACTGCATACAACGGCCTCCTCGTTCGTATGGGGCTGTATCTTTTGATTTTCTGGCCGACGGTCGGGTACTATGTGTACCGGGATTCAGTGAAACGAGGATTGTCCTCGCCGCAACTTCGCGGGGTCACGTATGGGTTCCTGGGAGTACCGGGGCTGCTCGTCTATTTGTACCGGAAAACTCGTGCAGAGACGCAGTCAGCGTAGCCGTCGAGGTATAGCCACAGAGAACGGTTCGAACAGGCAGCATCTGAGGACAGCTGGATCCTATCAAACGAGCGCTATGTACGATAAGCCTCCCTCAACTCACCATCGCCTGTTTCATCCCATAACATCGACCAATCGCACTAATTGGTAGTTACAGGGTATTTAGTGAGCCATCTCAATTGACAATTGACGGCCCATACTGAAGAACCAGTCCAGGAATAATTACGCCGACGAAAATGAGGACGCCGACAAGCACGGTATACGGAAGAGCAGTGAAGGTACTCAATCCGAGGAAGAGCGCCACCGCTACGAATACACAGACTGAAATCACAACGTTCTCGCGGGAAACAAGTGGTTCGTTCCGTACAATAATAACCATCGAAACAGCCAGCAGTACTAAAATCGCGATTACTGCAGCGGTGAACACCTGCATTGAGTCGATTGCAAGTCCGTAGAACAACCCCAGACCGGCGAACACATACGCGAGCCCTAAGGCTGCGAGCCCGGCCAACTCTGTGTGCGAACGTTCGGCCTCCTCGTTGTCCACAGTTGTTAGCATATGATTATTTTGATGGCCACGACATATAACACCCTGTTACATCGGGGAATTGACCGCTGAGACCAGCCTACAGCACTCGATAGAATTTCCGTGTTGCATACAGAGAGAAGATATATCACGTCAGCAGGAAATTCGAAAGGTATGTCTGGTTCAGAATTTCCGTCCTCGTGGGGTGATCCTCGATACGTCACCGCTATTGTCGGTGTGCTTGCTGTCGCTGCACTGTATGTCTATAGCGCCCTCACGCAGTCTGGCCCAACAATAGGTGAAATCACGTTCGTCTTACTGGTTGTCCTCCTCCCAACCACAGTAGCCTATGAAGCCGCTCGTCGCTGGTGAACCACCTCGTCCAGTCCGCACGCTCTACGTACCAGTCACGTCAGGAAGCATAGATTGATCTCGACCTCTGGAGGGCTGTCTATGATCTCCTCTGTTAGTCCGTCTACAAGGTCGTGGCTGCGCGCGCAGCGAAGCGAGCACGGAGCGGAGGGTGGGGTGGCGGGGTCTGGGTCGGTCCGGCACATAGCAAAAAAGAAGACTGCTCCGACTGCCTATTCTTCCCACCACCGACCGCGCTCCGGGAATTCGATCCTCGACCACCCGGTCAGCGCGATTGAGCACCGACCTTCGTACCAGTTCTTGGCTGCTGCCCGGAACCGCACTGTCTGACCTTCACGCACCACTGTCTGCCCGGATTTCTCCCAGCAGGTGAACTTGATTTTCCCGCTGTCATCCGCTATCAGCCCGACTTGCTGGATGCTCGTTGAGGAAGGCTCCCAGAGGGTCTCGATTGTTCCTTCGACCGTTACCTCACCGACCGGGACGTCCGGCACGTCCGCGATGGGCACGATTGCACCGGGGACCGCCTTCTGCTCCTCCAACGTCTCCAGCACCGCCTTGGTCACGTCTTGGCCGCGTTGCACCTTCTCGGCCAGCTGCTTCGCGACGACTGCTCTCGACCAGCCGCCCTGCACTTCGTCGTTGATCCGCATCGCCTGCTTGTTCACCGCCGCGAGTTCCTTCTGCGTCAGCTTCTCTCGGGGATCCGTGCGCTCCACCGGTTCGGGCTCGTCCCGGCCACACTGCTCGACGACGACCTCTCGCGTCCGCTTCGCGCGCCCCTCCTGCTGACTGAGTTCCGCCTGGGCACTGATGTGCTCCAGCTCGGCCTCCCGGGCCTCGATGCGTTCCTCCTGTTCGAGAGTCTTCCCGAACAGGTGATCCGGACCTTCCTCGACCCGCGCGTCTGGATGGTTGGAATCGACCTTCGCCTGCACTTCCATGTCGACTGTCGCCCGGAACTCCGGGGTCTCGTCGACGACTTCGAATCCGTCCTCGTCGACCTCGACGTCATCGTGTTTCTCGAAAGCCTGTTCATCGACCGAAACCTCATTACCGAAGACGTTCTTACTCGACATTGGAGTTAGTACAGCTCCTGAAGGCGCTCACGCGCCCGACACCGCGATGCCTCAACATCGCGGATTTCCTCGACGACAACGACCGACAGAACCATCTGCGCGCTCTCGCTCGCGCCTTCGCGAGCGCCCTGTGGGCGCGAGCGAGAGCGCGCCTCAGGGAGGCCACCCAACCAGCACCGCGCGCCGACCCGCCCGGAGCGAGCGGCCAGCGGAGAAAGCGTGGGGGGTGAGCAGCGACGCGGCGCAACCCCTCGCGCTTTCCCGCTGGCGCCGAGGGCACATGCATTTTAGCCCGGAACGGGCGCGGGCGGTGCGGAGAGCGCCCGCACGCCCGGAATGGTCGGTCGCGAGCGACGCGGAGGGCGGCAGCGGCGAGCGGGGCGGGCCGTCACGGACACACCTGTCCAGCCGGCCACGTCGCTCGGTGAGCCATTCACCGTCCTGGCGGACTCAGAAAGGGCGAGGCCGCCTCGGTCGTTCCCCGACCCCGCAAGCACCGCAGGCACGAGGCGCGCAGCGGCGGTCGCGGGACGTCGAGCGGCCGAGGGCTTTCGTATCCGTGGCCTCACGCTCTCAATAGTGAACTCGATCAGGTGCCTGAAACCTCGAACCGGGCCCCACCGTCAGTGCCCTCGGTGACCGTAATCTCCCACCCGTGGGCCTCGACGATCCGTTTGACGATGGCGAGCCCAAACCCGGTACCGTCCTGATTGGTCGTGTACCCGCTCTGGAAGACGTCGTTTCGTTCGTCCTCCGGAATACCGGAACCCGTATCTTCGACGAAGAAGCCGCTGTCAAGGGCCCCAAGACGAATCGTGACCCCATCACCGCCGTGTTCGATCGCATTCCGATACAGGTTCTCGAACAGCTGGATGAGCCGACTGTGGTCCGCCTCAAGCTGGACGCTCGACACGATCTCGAGCGAGGCGGCTTCAGTTGCCACGTTGTTCCAGGCTTGATTAGCAACCGTGCGAAGCGCGACCGCCTGCGTCTCGCCGACCGCATCGCCCTCACGAGCGAGTGTCAACATATCCTCGATGAGTCGTGACATCCGATCGAGCGCACGGTCGATGGCGTCCACGTGCTCTAGTTCGCCAGTCATCTCTAAGAGCTCCAACCGACCCTGAGCGACGTTCAACGGATTCCGGAGGTCGTGGGAGAGAATGCTGGCGAACTCTTCGAGCCGGTCGCGTTCGCGTCGAATGGTCGACTCAGCCTCGATGCGCTGCAGGGCTGTCGTGACGTGTGTTGCGAGCATCTCGGCGACCTCTTCATCGCGGGCGGAGAACGCCCCTGGCTCGTACGCAAACGCTTGCAGCACCCCGTACTCCCCAAGCGGGATGCTCAACAGCGCTCGTGGCTCTGCTGGGTCCGCGTCCGGCTGAGTCCCCCCGTCCTGACGTGGGGACTGTGCTGCCGAGCGCGTATCCGTCAGATCGTCGAGTCGGAGGATCTCACCCGACTGGTAGCTCTGCCCCGCGTACCCGAGCGTTGCGGACACGGGCTGACACTGGTCAATGGACCCCTGGTCCGAACTGGCAGCTGGCACGAGTTGGTCTCCGTCCATGGTCGCGACACGGGCAACATCAGCGGGAAAGACGTCCACGGCCCCGTCTGCTGTGCGTTGGTACACCTGCTCGCGGGAATCCGCACTCGTAATCTCAGTCGCAACCTCGTGCAACTGTGTGACTTTCGACGTGTGGTCACGAAGCTGCTGTTCGGCTGTTTTCCGGTCGGAGATGTCCTGAATGACGCCCGTGAAGAGGTGGTCATCCGCTACGCCGTATTCGCCGAAACTGATCTCGACGGGGAATTCCTCGCCATCAGCTCGCAGCCCGGCTAGTTCGAGGCCGTCCCAGTCGATAGTTTGGGTTTCCTTCGAGAGGTATTGAGATAGCCCCTCGAGGTGGGCCTCACGGAACCGAGTGGGCATCAGCGTGGTCAGCGACTTACCGACGAGGTCAGTCGTAGGATAGCCGAAGAGTTCCTCGGTCGCGTCGTTTGCGTACCGAATCGTACTCGTTTCGTCGATTGAGATCACTGCGAACGACGAGTTCTCCGTGAGCGCCCGGAAGCGATTTTCCGAGAGTTCGAGCTGGTGTTCGCGTGCTTGCAGTCCCGTTGCGTAGTAGCCGAGAAGCACACCAGCGGCCATGAAGATGCCAGCGCCGTTGAGATTCAACACGACCGGTTCGCCGGATGGGACCTGTTCGAGCGAGATGATGAAGACGAACCAGAGATTGACGGCCACGCCGACGATGGCCCCGCCCAACGTCCACTTCGACAGCTGTTTGATCCGGGCTATTGAGGTCGTTCTGGCGAGCCATATTCCCCCGACGATGAGTCCAATGCCAACGCCGAATGGGAGGACGACTTCGATGAAGTCGACGACTGGCTCGTCGGTGTCTATAGCGGCTCGGGCAAGTGTGGTCAGGAGAAGTATAACTCCAAGGATGGTGACTGACCATCGACTCACCGCCCGAGACCAATCCCTCATCTGAACGATATACCAGGTTCTAGGTTCATAATTGGACTGATTGGAGAACGTACACAGATCCACTTCATACATCGGCTATACCCGTAATCAGACGATTCGAGGAACCGATAGTCCACGGATGACATTCTATTGCTCTCCACTGCAGCCGCCTTCGGAATCGATGATTTCGACACTGTTGCCCATAACTGCGAGCTGAATCCCCTCGACAGTCACACGAACCTCGACTGGTCCACTGGATTGGGCTACCAGTTGCTCAAGTGCTTCGACGTCGATATAGTCGTGTAACTGGTACTGGTCGCGGTCCACCCCACACGATTCCAAGGCCTCGATAATTTCTACGGTGAGGGTTTGTGGTGAGGACTGGTTCATCTCAATGCTCGTGGAGTAGAGTGGGGAGTCGTTAAAACATTGGGAGTCAACTACAGAAGCTTATCGCTTCTATGTTTGACTTAGCGCATTCGGGATAGCGTCGGCGCAACCACAAGCGATTATGCGCTTTGACGCCGACTGGATGTCTCGTGCTGATGACCGCATTCTAGAGCATCTTTCTGACGACGGCCCCGACACCCCGAAGGAAATGGCGGACAGCGATCGGGTCCGATTCTCCCGGCAGCACATCAACGCCCGGTGCAAGACGCTCGTCAAATACGGACTCCTCGTCCACCTCGGCAACGGCGTCTACGACATCACGCGAACGGGAGAGCAGTATCTCGCCGGCGAACTTGACGCTCGTGACCTCGAAGCTGACTGAACCTATCCTTCCAGAAGCATGACTAACTGGGCGACGTACGGGCTGTTGTCCCAGCTCCGGTGGGGGCTGATCACGCTAAGTAGCGTTCGTGCCTCCTCGTGGGTCATGTGGCCGTTCCGGGCGTAATCACAGATGAGACGCGGTGTCGGGACGATACGCGGCCCTTCGAGCACCGCGTGGATGAGCGGGAAGTTCGTGCCGCCAAATTCGTCGGTGAGAAAGCCGTCGACGTCGAGCGCGTTCGCGAGGACGATGCCATCAGTTTCGCCGTCATCGAGCCCGAACGTCGGTCGCGCGTCCGGGGTATCCTCGCGCGCATACGGATCTTCGACTGTGTAGTGGCCACGGGCCGCGAGGACGTTACTCGCCGCAGCGGCGTGGATATCCTGATACTGCGTGATATCGCGGAGTTCTGCGACTACTTCCAGAGGGACGACCACGTCACAGGAGGTGAGCAGGTACTGGAACGGGTCGGGAACATCGGTACCGATGGCTGCATCCGCACGGGGCACCGCGAGACTGACGAGCGCACTCGTATCGGCGACGACTGTTCGCAGCCGTGGACCGCTCATCGATCGTCGTCGACCGCGGTGTCGACCGTCGTCACATCCCCATCGTAGACGTCGACGTCGTCGGGCGCAGCAAGATCGAGAGGTTCGTCCTCGAGATCCGCTTTGAGGAGACGGAGTCGCTGGGCGGTCTCGGCGCCGACCAGTTGCTTGACCGTCTCGAACTCGAGCTGGTCGTCGTAGTACTTCGTCGCGACCAGCTCTTGGAACGTCTCGCTGTCGGCCGTGTCTTCGATGTACTCCCGGATGGCATCGACGAGGAGGTCTGTCCGATCCTTGTCGAAGAGGTCGGCGATGGCATCCAGCCGGTCGACGAGGTACTCCGGCGACTGGAAGTGAACCCGCCGGGGATCGTCACTTGCGCTCATTCTATGTGCAAGTTCTGCACATAGACGCATAACGGTTTCGGCGTTTGCACAGAGCTTGCACATTAACGCCCGTGGAACAGGAGGGGTTTACGCCGATCTCAGCTGTCGTTCTGTGCGTTCAGTTCGTCGAGGAACTGGCCAGCGGTCGTCCCGACACGAACACCGTCGACGTTGGACATTTCGAGGTCGTGAATAGCGGTCCGGAAAGGCGTGCCGTCGACGAGGACACGGTGAACGATGGTGCGGATGGGATCGGTCCCGTACCTATCGACGACAGTCGCCATCATCTCGTCGAGATGTGCGTCCCGGTGCTCCGTCCGGGGATGCTGTGCGCGCTCGAGGATGAGTTCGACCACGTCATCAACTGATGCGTGCTCGGGATTCTTGGTTCGTTCACAAACGTCGTAGAGAGCGTCGTTATCGGACATTCCAAATCACTTCGAAGGATACTCCATGGTGTCAGGGCTCCTTGAGCAACGAGCGAGCTCGCTGCACGTANCTGTTCGNNCCCCAGCTACGGGCGTCACTGATCGCATCGAGGAGCAACCGCGCNTCAGCAGCTGATAGGTGTTCAGTTCGAACGAGAACCGAGAGNANCGTCGGTGTCGTGACGAGCCGGGTATCAGCGAGTGAGGCGTGGATCAAGCCAAGNTGGTTGAACTCGTCACAGAGGAAGAGCGCAGCATCGAGATTATTCGCGAGCGTGACCGCCGCATTTTCACCGTCATCGAGCGGAAACTCGGCATCGAGGTCCACCGACTGTGTCGTGAATGCATCCACCCGGTCGAGGACGGTGGACGCGGCGTGCCCATGGACGTCATCGTACGAGGCAACCTCTCGGAGTTCATCGATGACCGCCGTTGGGACGACGACCTCGTACCGGGAGAGACAGAGTGCGAGTGGATCGGGATCGTCGTCAGTAACAATCCCGAGACTCACGAGGGCGGAGGCATCTGCGATAAGGCGCGACATCTATGCGTCAGCAACCTCGTCGATGAAGTCCTCGTCCAACTGCTGTTTCAACACTCGGAGGTTTGCCGCCTCCTCGGCGCCGACGAGCGCTTTGAGTTGCTCAAAGGTGATCTCATCGTCGTAATAGGCGGCAGCGATCTCCTGGGTGAGTGCGTCGTCNTGAGCNGCGTCNTGGAGNTACTCCCGAAGCGCGGTCACGAGGATGTCTGTTCGGTCTTCCCCGAGGACTGCGGCCAGTGCGTCGGCCCGGTCGATGAGCCGATTGGGGGCCCGAAACTGCACGCGCTTCTTATCGGTGCTCATNATGTGTACATTGTGAGCCAACGCACTTAGCCGTTTTCGTGTGTACGATGTGAGCCTCACGCGGCCAAGCGTCACTCGGCAACGAGGTGCTCCGTGAGGTCACGCGTCCAGTACGTCGCGAGCCCACCAGGGCTACAGCGAGCACACAGTTGGAGCGGCCCCTCGAGATGGCCGAGTTCGACGCGGAACCGGGTAAGTGCCGCGAGGG
>NZ_RKLU01000013.1 GCF_006861665.1 Halonotius terrestris
CGAACCGTCGACGAACGACGGTTCGGCCAGACCCAAACGAAGTACAAGGAGTGGGCTGTTGACCGCCTCCAGGATTACCACACGACGACGGTGACCTACACCGGCGACAATAACGTCACGTACAACAAGACGTGTGAGCCGAATCTCTCGGACATCTCAGTGCAATCGATTGAGCCGGTGTATCTACCTGAGGTTCGGCAGACGACAGAGATACTGGAGTACTCGTATCCGTACGAATACTATGCTGCTGGCCCCTCACGGGTCACTCTGGAGGACGGGATTCATCGCTGCGTCCACTGCGAAACGAGCGGCGTCGACGAGACGTACACCTACTGTCCGAACTGCGGGGCGATCGCCTGCGACACCCACATCAAGACCGAACGGCTCGAAGGGGAGCCGGTCTGTACCGGCTGTGCGGTGACCGAACGGTTCGCGCTGAAGAGGAAGTACTTCTACGACGAGGAGAACCTCGGCGCGTTCCGCAAGGAGTACGCCGAGATGCCCCTCCACGAGAAGGCGATGGAGAACAAGCTGCTGGCTGGCGGGAGCGTGGTTGCGACGCTGCTGCTCGTCGTCGGACTACTCGTGATCGGCGGCATCATCTAACCCGTCGCAATTTTCCGCCAGACTGCGGGGTTGGTGTTACGAGACACCGTACTGCTCTTTGAGTGCCATATATTCGACCTTCTTTGGGAGGATGACTGGCAGATCATCTGTTCTGTCGAAGTCGCCCTGAAGTGGCCGATACAACGCCTTCACAGTGGCTTCCAGGTCGTACCACTGTGCGGTCTCGACGAGTGTCTCCTGATCGATATCCTCCGCCTCGATCAGCAGCATCGAATAGCTAACCCGCCGAGATCCGCTATCCAGAAGGAGCGTATGGCATACGACTTCAGCAGCCGTTAGCTCCTCACCTGGAGCATACCAGAACGGAGGCTCGCCGGCGAGGAAAAACTGTAGACCATACGCTGCAAACCGACCCAGTCCGGTCATCTCCCAGTCCGGAGCTGCTTGGAGTGCGTCCGTATCCTCGTCGGTCTGCAGGCGGACGAGTGCTCGCTTCGGATCGCACCACGCGATCGTGGCGCTGGGGGCGATTTCCCGGACTCGGGCTCGATGTTCGTGCTCTACAGTAGCCCGGGCGAACGCCAACAGCGGCGAGACTTCGTCATGAAGGGCGTACTTCGAATCGGATCGGGAGAGTAGTGCTCGGTGCTTGAGCGGCGATAACGCGCTGTGGACACCTTGTCGAGTGATTCCGAGCCGGTCTGCGATATCAGCGATGTGTCGTGGTCTATCGAGATACCAACACACGCGGAGTGTGGCTGGGGAGAGCAGTTCCGTCCAGTCCACGTGGCTGAACTCCGACTGCAGCGTTCGATACGCTTCGGTAACTGGATGTTCCGCGATACGGACACGACGCTGATTGCTGGACCCACGGGTTTCTGTGAGCAATCCCGCTGCGAGCAATTCGTCGAGTACGTCGTACAGATGGTCTCGTGAATATCCGGTTTCGGCCGCGAGTTCCACCGGTGTTGCTTCACGGCCGGTACTCAGCGCGTCAAGCACGGCGAGTCCGGCCTTCGAAATCATCTGGGTCTTTCTAAACCCTAACTGTATAAATACGATTTGGTATTTTACTTGACGACTACTTCGTCCCGGACCAGTTCTGTGAGCGCGTCCTCGAGCGACCCGTGGAACTGCCAGCTCGCCTGCTCGAAGGCCTCGTCGGTCGGGCCGTCCCAGCGGGGGAACGCGGAGTGACCGCTCACTTTGACTGTCCACTCGGTCGGCTCGTCGAACGGGTTCTCCGTCGGGAGTTCCACGACGTAGAGGTATTCCTCGTCGCCGTGGATGCCATCGACCGGATTCTCGACGCCGTGGCCCAGCAGGAACAGCGGCTGGTCGAGATGCTCCATATTGGACGGCTCGAGGAGATCCGCTGGCTGAGCTGCGTCGATCGTTCGCTCTGGGTCGCCATCCAGATAGAGGTCGACCGTCGAGAGCTTGTCGAGGAACACGAAGGTCGCCGCCGTATAGCCCGGTCCCCGCTCTGCGCGGGTCGCATCGAGCAGCTCTTTCAGCTGTGCGAGATCCCGGAGGACGCTCCCGGGGTACCCGTCCGAATGCCGGTACACCTGCGCGACGCGGTCGGCGCTGCCATCTGTCTCATCGGTCTGTTCGACTCGTTGGACGAATCGGAGTTGGCTCCGTGTCGACATCGGTACTCGCCGGCGCGTGTGCGCCGGCACCCATCGCCGGCGCTGAAACAACACCACACAGTCGTAGCGGGATTGCAATCCGCTACGCGAGATGTGACACCTCGTCTGGTTCCTCCACGTCGTCGAATTCACCACGCTCGACCGGCTCCCAATCCTCCCCAGGTGCTGGACTCCACCAGTCGATCTCATAGGCACCCGGTGCACCGAGGATTTTTGCCCGTGCCGAGCCGTCAGGCAGGTCGCGACGGAGCTTCTCGTCGACGTGAAGGTTCCACGTCGAGTCGGTGTCGAAGCACGCGAGCACACCTCCTCGTAGCCACGGTTTTCTCGGGACTCTCGGAGGACGACCTGCGTGTTACAGTTCTTGCAGAACACTCCCTCGAAGGGAATGTGGGTGAACACTTCCTGCCCACAGACGGGGCACCAGAGGAACTCGAACAGTGCCTCGCTGTGTCGGTCGAGTACTTCGAGACTCATTGTTGGACCGACCCGGTTCGACCGGGTCACTCTCTCCGCCCCGGCCGAAAAACACCCTGCGTGTGTACGTTCTCAGCGTTCAGGGCCGTAGACGATGCGCGAGGGGGCTTCGTACCCACAGTCCGGACAGTCGTACCAGCGCTGTACCTTCGCTCCATCAGCTGTCTTCTCACCGACGAAGACGTCGTCGTTTGGACACTCCGGACAGTTCAGTTCGGGCGCTGGCCGCTCCCGAAGCGCATCCCGGAACGTTGTCGCCTCCTTCGTCTCGAAGCCTCGCGACCAGATCGGGTAGCCGTCGACGAGGATCGCCCCGCGCCACTTGTACCGGTATGAATCCGGAGCCCGGTGTAGAACAGCTCGCGCTCCAGTCTCGGTGTTTCGATACGCGAGTGTTGGTGTACGACTCTCCCGGGACCAGTTTGTGATTCTGGGCATTGTCAATCAGAAGTGGACGTCTGCGGGGACAATCCAGAGTGTCTGGCTGTCTTCCTCTTCCTCGAGGACACGATCGAGCTGATCGCGGTGGCGAATCCCCATCGCGTGCTGGTCGTACATCGGGATTGATGGCCCCTCGTAGGCGCCGACCTGATGGAACGCGTGTCGGGCGAGATCCTCGTCGCGCATGATCGCCTCGTCGCTGAGCTCGTCGAGCGCCTCTTTCACGCGGTCGAGATTCCGCTGGAACTCTTCCTTTGTGGCGTTCCAGGCTCGGTCGAGCAGTTCACCGCCCTCCTCTGAATTGATGGGTGCTGCCGTCGGTAGGTCTCCCCAGCGGGCCTTCCCGGCGACCGTCGTATCGTCTTCGTCGAACGTGACGTAGTAGTCAAACACGGCGCAGCCGTGGGGGTTCGCCCCGACGAGACGGTCGAAGACTGCTTTCCCTTCGACCAGGGCGTCGTGCCGTGTCGGTGCCTCGACTAACGCGTAGATGACCATATGCATCTTTGTTCACCTCGGAACGCCGACGCACCGGGCACTGCTCAGCTTTGTCTGCTCGGTGCGCCGGCACCCATCGCCGGCGCTCGAAAAACTCGCTTCGAGAGACCGGGTTCAGGAGTCGCGTGTCCGCTCGACGGTGATCGTCAGATTGCCCGACTCGTAGTCGGCCTCGAAATCGACGCTGAACGCATCCGATTGGTATGCGGCGTGGTAGGCACGGTGCAGTTCGAGCGACCCGGTCGCCTTGAAGTGGAAGAACGCGGCCGAGGTGTAGGGCTTGCTCTGGGTTTCGACCTGCGTCTCGACAGAGGCCCGGAGCGCGATTTGTGGTGTGTCTGTATCGATGCTCGCAGCGAACGCCTTCGCTTCCTCGACGGTCGCCTGCGAATGTGCGGGCGTCTCACCGGTGAGCACGTTCACGGGTGTCTC
The DNA here is from genome assembly GCF_006861665.1 of Halonotius terrestris. Classification (GTDB taxonomy): domain Archaea; phylum Halobacteriota; class Halobacteria; order Halobacteriales; family Haloferacaceae; genus Halonotius; species Halonotius terrestris. The sequence continues at coordinate 4,071 of NZ_RKLU01000013.1, forward strand.
CGTGTCGTCGGTGAACAGGACATCGTGGAAGGTGCGCGTCCCGAGGACTGCGTCGAGACCTAGCTCGCAATCGTGGAATGGGTCGTCGTCTGGTTTTTCGGGCATCCAATCACGAGCCTACGGTGGGGCTCAGTCTCTACTGCCCCAGACAAACTGCAAATTGTCTCGATATAGCGAAGGAAAGTCGCGAAAGAAGAGCGTCCTGCCCGCACTTTCCGCGTGCAGAGTCAGGCGTCGACGAATTGGTCGGGTTCGATTCGCGACAACCGCATCGCGTTTCCGGTGACGCCGAGGCTCATCCCCATATCACCGACAACGACCGCCAACGCAACGCTGACCAGCCCCAGCGGCACGCCCAGCGCGAGCAGGAACTTCACGCCGAGACTCGCCCAGATGTTCTGCCGGATCACGCCGTTGGCCGTGTGCGACAGGTCGTACAGGTACGGGAGTTTGCCGACGTCGTCGCCCATCAACGCAATATCGGCCGTCTCGAGNGCGGTNTCNGTGCCGGCNGCNCCCATNGCGATNCCNACNTCCGCGGTGGCGAGCGCGGGNGCGTCGTTGATGCCGTCGCCGACCATCGCGACNNNNCCGTACTCNNCNNNNANCNCCTCGACTGCGTCGACCTTCTCGTCAGGCAAAAGTTCGGCGCGATACTCATCGACACCAACCTGCTTGGCGATAGCGCAGGCGGTGCCCTCGTTGTCGCCGGTCAGCATCACGACGCGCTCGACGCCCAGCTCGTGCAGGCGTTCGACGGCCCGCTTCGAGGCCGGGCGCACCTCGTCGGCGATGGCGATCGCACCCAGCAGTTCCGACTCCGTCCCGACGATAACGACCGTCTTGCCCTCCTGCTCCAGCGCGGTGAGTGCATTCTCGGCGAACGCCCCGTCGTCGGACTCGGCCGCCTCTTCCGCCACGACGCCGCCGTCCGTCTCACGGCGTGCCCGTGAGAGATCGAAGCCTAGCTCCTCGAAGAGCGCGGGCTTGCCCGCATAGTACGTCTCGCCGTCGATCTCGCCGCGGATACCCTTCCCGGTGAGGCTCTCGAAGCCCGTCGGGTCGGGCAGGTTGCCCACGCCCGCCTCCTCAGCACGGGCGAGAATGGCTGCTGCGATGGGGTGTTCGCTCCGCCGCTCCAGTCCGGCGGCGCGACGGAGCAGATCGTCCGCCGTGGTGTTACCGACCGGAACGACGTCGGTGACGGCGAGTTCGCCCTTGGTGAGCGTCCCGGTCTTGTCGACGGCGACTGCGTCGACCCCACCCATCGCTTCCAGATAGTTGCCGCCCTTGATCAGGACGCCGTTCTTCGCGGCGCTGGTGATGCCCGACACCACCGAGACGGGTGTGGAGATGACGAACGCACACGGGCAGGCGATCACCAGCAGGGTGAGCCCCCGGATGAACCACGTCTGCCAGTCGCTCGCGAAGGTGAACCCGTATCCGGCCAGGTCGACCGAGATGGGGTCGGCGATAACCAGCGGCGGGATAGCGGCGGTCAGGATTGCCAGCACGACGACGAGGGGTGTGTAGTAGCCGGAGAAGCGGTCGACGAACTGCTCAGACTCGGTCTTCTTCGCCTGTGCGCCCTGGACCATCTCGATGATGCGCGAGAGCGTCGAATCGCCAGCGGTCGAGGTGACCTCTACCTCGAGGTACCCCTCCTCGTTGATCGCGCCAGCGTAGACCTCGTCACCGGCAGCCTTGTCGACGGGGACGCTCTCGCCCGTGATCGGCGACTGGTCGACTGCACTCTCGCCGTCGATGACCGTGCCGTCCAACGGAATCTTGTCACCGGGGCGGACGACCACGGTCTCGCCAACGTCGACCTCCTCGGCGGGAACGGTCACTTCCTCACCGTCGCGAAGGACGGTCGCCTCGTCGGGCGAGAGTTCCATCAGCTCGCGCAGGGAGTCCCGTGCCCTGTCCATCGCGTAGTCCTCGAGCAGCTCGGCGATGCTGAACAGGACGGCCAGCGTCGCCGCCTCGACGAAGTAGCCGATACCGGTCGCCGCGATGATCGCCGTCCCCATCAGCAGGTCGATGTCGAGGCTTCGGTTCTTCGCGGAGTAGTACCCGCTACGGACGACCGGGATGCCACTGGCCGCGACGGCGCCGAGGAACAGGACATCTGCGATGTGGAGCGGGTACTCGAGGACGCTCGCCACCGTGACGTTCTGTCCGGTGAGGAGGAACTCGAAGAGGAGGCCGAGCGTGACGAACGCCGCGCCGAGCCACGTCTTCTTCGCGCGAGGACTCGTCCAGACCTCCGACGGTGGCGCGATGTCGACGCTATCGGCCGCCTGGTTGTCCTCATCATCGCCCTCGGCGTCCGAGCCCCCGACGACCTCGTAGCCAGCGCCCTCAATCGCCTTGACTACGTCGGCTTCGCTAGTCCGATCAGGGTCGTACGTGACGTTGGCCGTGCCGGTGGTCGGCTGGAGCGTGGCGTCAGTAATGCCGTCGACACGCTGGAGGCTCTTGTCCACCTTTTGGGCGCAAGAGGGACAGTCCATCTCGGGAACGGCGAGGCGGGCGGTCAGCTCACGTCGCTGTCCGCCGCCGCTCGTTTCTCCTGCTGCGTCCGGATTCTCTGTCATTACCTCACGGTAGGAGCGGGAGTTCGATATGTCTTTGTTGGAATATTCCAACTACGGCCCTCAGTGGGATGCCAGCCGTTCTTCCGCTACCCGCTCGCCGGCGACATGTTGCTTCGCCAAATGTTCTTCCGCCCGACGGAGTCGGTAGGTGAGTGTTGACCGTGGCACGTCGAGATGCTCTGCGAGTTCTCCAACATCGACCTCGCGGGGTGATTCGTAGTAGCCGTGTTCGACGGCGGCCTGGAGAGCAGCCTCTTGGGCTGGAGGCAATCCACTCGGTGTTCCGTCGCTTCCCCTAGCTGATGTTGTGTCCGCTGTGCGGAGCATCTCCATCTGGGCGCACTCCCCGACGGCGACTTTGAGAGCGTCGAAGAACGCCGCCACGTCGCCCTCACCGGAGTGGATGAGTCGCCACGTGTAGTGGCGGCCCTCGTGACGAGTCTCGAACAGCACGCCGTCGCCGAGATGGTCGCGAGCGATGTGGGGGACTGAGGCGCAGGTCGGAGTGCGCTCCCAGTCGGAGTAAAGGATGAGCGTGTCGTCCGTGCGGTCGAGGACGCGGGTGGTCTGTGTGGCGTTGCAGTCCTCGGTGGCGAGACAGTCAGCGTAGTAGTCGCCGTTGAGAAAGGCGTCCTCGATGGCGTCGAGCGCCTCAGGCGTACCGGTGGCATGGTCGACCCGCCAGAGACGCTCGGCAGTGGCGTGCAGCGAGAGCGAGCGGACGCGGGCGTCGGAGTGGTCGGCGAGGGCGTCCGCCACCCGGTTACAGCCCGGCTCGTATTCGAGGGCGAAGACGAGTTCGCGCATACCCTGTGTACGGCCTCCTACGACATAACCCATGGCCCGGGGTGATGTCTACTGGCGGGTATCAGATCACGTCGTCCGGGTCGTGGACCTCCTGCATTCGCTGCGCTTCGGCCGCGTATTGTTCCTGGAGGTCTGGCTCATCGACCATGCCAAGATTGTCGAGTTCAGCATCGACTGCTGCCGTCGTATCTCGGACATCGGTAAATGAGGTTAGCGCCCGCTCCTTCCGATAGTACTGTTCGCCATCGGGTGTTGCGTAGGTGAGGATGATCAGGTTCTGTTCGTCATCGGAGTACGTCCGTTCGACAAGCCAAACACGAACGTCATCTTCAGACTGATTTGACATACTTAGACGTCCCCCGATATCCACTAAGGGATTGGTGTTACGGCTTGCCGAGACTCGCTGTCTCGAAGGGTGATTCTCCGGTCGGAATGAGCAGCTCCTGTCGGTCTCCGACCCGCTCAGCGAGCTTCCGTTTCAGATACTGTATCGCCGTTGACGGCGTGAAGACGCCCTTGTCGAGCATATCGCCGACGACGTCTTTGAGGGCCGCGAACTGGCCCTGCAGGTGGCCGTCGCCGACCGGCTCGCCGTCGTACCAGCGCACCGTCGCGAGCGCGCCGTTCCCGACTGTCTCTCCCTGTTCGACCGTCTCCGAGTCGTACTGGAGCCCGAACCACAGCGTCCGATAGGCGGTCACCTCGAACGTCGTCGACACCACGAAGAACCCCTCGTGGTGGAGGTAGTCGAGATGGTCCGCGACGATCTCGTCGAGGGTGAGCCCGGTGGCGCGGGGTTTCGGCTCGACGACCGTCGACTGTCGGTCCTCGTCAACGAGGTAGCCGTCGACCGCATCTGCCTCGAGGCCATCGGCAAGCTCTGCGAGGAGCTGTTTCGCCCACTTGGAGTCGGTGTCGTCGCCACCGAACGGCGACTCAGCCGAGATTCGGTGCTTGAGCTTCAGGTTCGCTGCGCCCCAATGGCTGTAGTGGAGCGTGTGCTACCACTCAGGTTTGCTACAGCCCTCTTGCCACACTGTATTCGTCCACAATCAGTAAGTACAGACAAGACACTTACAGGTTCGGAGGGTTGTGTCCGTATGGCTACGACAGTAACAATCCGTCTGTCTGTCGTCGTAGGCGTCGTATTACTCGTTGCTGGCGGCGGTCTCTACGGCCTTGGAGCCTACGATGAAGCAACGTACGACCGGGACGCAGGTATTGACGTTGCTCCGACGTCTGAAGCCAACGCTACCCCAACGAACTTCTCTGACCTGCCTCGGGATCAACAGGCGTTGTTTTTGCTTGCCGTTGAGCCCGGACAGGACAGTTACTACACGACCACTGACGAAGAGTTACAAGAACTCTCCTCTGAAATGCCCTCCCATGTCCGGTACAACACCACCATCTACGACGTCTCGAATACCCACACCGATGCTGTTGTAGGGATGTTCAAAACACCTATCGGCATACTTCTCGCCGCCATCGGTGGCGTGACACTGCTCGGTGCTGGAGCAACATCCATCCTAAGGCAGATACGAGATTGATTGAGGGATTCAATCCCCACAGTTGTGACCACCATTACGACCTGATGGGGTCAGGCAACTACTCGGAACTTCTGCGAAGACTAACCGCGAGCCAGATAGGGAAGGACAGACAAGGCACTTACAGGTTCGGGGGATTGTGTCCGTATGGCTACGACAGAGGCTAAATCACTCCTCATTCTAGGGCTCACTGGTAGTCTTCTCACTAGTATTGGGCTTTGGCCGGAATATGGGGCGTTAAATGCTGGCCTGCCGGAATTAGCGACGATACTGCTCCTTCTGATCAATCTCGGATTCGTAGTAACTGGTTGGGTCTGGTACCAAGAGCGTGCACCCGGTCAAAGTCGGTACGAGCAGATTCCAGCGGTCGTTATTGGACTGGTCGGTATCACGGGTATCGTCGGGAGTCTTGCCGTGTTTCAGCCGTGGCAGTACACTGGGATGGCCGCCGGTCTATTTTCTATTGCTACCGGTCTGTTCGTTATTCCCGGTATCGGGCTGAGTCTGAGTGGGTATATCTGGTTTCGGCAGCGTGAGATGCGGTATCCACTTGCCTTGTTGGTTGGGCTACTGGCTGTCGGTCTCCTTTACATCCTCCATCAGCGATTAGACGTTATTATTGGAATTCCGCTCTTTTCGATAGTCGTTGCAGCTGTCTTCCTTCTACCAGTTGCCGTTGCTCTCCACGTTATCCATCCTAGTCGTTAGCAAAGTAACTACAGCCTCTCCACCAACCACTACATACAGGAAGTCATGAAGTGGAGACCTCGAACTTGATCTGGTTATTTTCGACGACAGCCTCCAACATCGCCCCCGGATTCGTTTCCCACGTGGTTGACCGCTCTCCGATACCGTCTACTGTGACGGTGACCGTCGTGTCTCGGGGTTTCTCGAAGACGTTCTCGTAGAGTTTGGATTCGGCTGGTGGTAATATCGGCGTTTTATAGAATAGACGCTCTCCATCAGCAGTGACTTCGACGCGAATTGTTCGTTCGGTTTCCGTGTAATTCGAGACCGAGAGATGCGCCCCGGCAGGCTCGGACGACGGGGTAGCAAGACAACCCATAACTGGGATGATGCCCACAGTCCCCAGAAGAACGGCTCGCCGAGACGACTGCTGTTCCATATTTACCGCCAACCAAGGACACCTAATAAGCCTCAAGGCCGCCGAACCACTCAATATCGATTACTTCAGGCAAGTATTTGTCGGATAGGCGTTAATTGTTGCGTGATGTCCCCTGGTTGGTCTGACGGTCTGTCTCTCCCGTCACTTCGGGCACTCCTTGGCGTTATTTTCGGAAGCGCTGTCTTTGGTGCGGGACTCGCTCGATACGCACAGATAATGGACGGGAATGGGCCACTACTTGACGTCTTGTTCGTCTCCGGCCTGTGGAGTGCTGGTGCAGTACTTATTATCGTTGCCGCACTCCCGACGGCAGTCGGCCACAACGCAGCATACTCGTATGCGATTGCGTTCGGCGTGCTCTTTGGAGCCGTCTCCGTGATCGGGGTGGCAACTACCCAGCCACCGATGGCACAGGTGGCGAAGTTCCGCTATGCCGTCCTGTTCGGCGCTGGGTCAGCGCTTGTCCTCGGCACGCTCGCGGCCATCGGTGGACACCTCTGGAATCGACTCATCGATCGGCGACTCCGTAGGGATGCTCAACACAGATAGATACACGGAGCTTGTATCTCGGTCGGTACAGAGGAACTACTGAACGCTAACGGTAGAGGAACCATTATTTATCAGATGGACGTAGCCTTCGTATGGGCCTAAGCGTCTCCGAGTACCCTCCCTCACTCCTGACTCGTCCACGAATTCAGTCAGTTTGTGCAGTCGTCGTTGTCGTTGGGTCACTTCTTCCGTGGACGAGGGTTCCAGCAGGAGTCTTCAATTTCATGTATTTTCCGGGGTTGGAGTCTGGACTTGCGGCGTATGGCCGATATACGCTCATCGCTGGTGTCGGAGCGTTCGCATTCGGATGGCAATCGGCGGGCACTCGAGGGATTCGTATCGCTTCAATAGGGGTTGCAGGACTCGTTGTTGTGCTCAGTCTCGCTTGGATCGTCCGGATGATGAACGTTTCCGGCTTCAGCCCCGCAATAGGTGCATTCTTGACCCTTCTTGGTGGAATTAGTCTCCTCACAGTAGCGTTTACCCTCAATAAGTAAACACACCGACTGAGGGACTGTTTCCCTCAAAATTAGTCGGTGAGAACCCGCCTCAATATGGTAGGTACAGGGAGGAGATTCATCACCTGACACCGACTTACTGGCTTCGAGGGGCTACGAAGTTACGAATTGGCTCCCACCACCACCGCCATTTCCACACCCACAATATTGCGCCAATAATCAGTGAATACGTGACGAGTGTGATCTGGTTCGAGTACAGTCCATAGATGGGGAAAACAATCGTCAACAGAAGGAGTAGGAGGAGCCGGTTGGAGATGAACTGAGAGCGGGTCACGATTGCGTAATGCTTGGGCCGCCAACACTTGAATCCATTCGGTGAGAATCCACACCGGTGCGCGAGCAGCTTCGGTCAGTACAGGGAAAGCACTTACCGGAGCCGTGTGAGCGATTTGCTATGAGTTCTGGCCGGGAACAAGCAATCTCTCGCCGGGTGTTTACGTCAGCGGTTTTCTCGGCTGCGACTTTCGGACTGGCTGGCTGCTTGAAGGGTGATGGGACACAACTGAGCATCTATAATAGCCGCCCGAACCCTGTGACCATTCACATCGAAGTCTCTCACATCGACCCGGAACCCAAACAGCAGGTGTTCACCGACGACCCGTCAATTCCCCCGAATGAAACACAGGAGTATGAGAGTCTGTTCGAGGAGAGCGGGACGAAACGAATTATCGTCGAAACCGAGGATGGACAGCAAGCCCAATACGAATGGGGTGCTACTCCTGACTCCCAGAGCGGATATCTTACTGTGCGAATCGAGGAAGACGCGATCGAGTTCAGTCTCTCAATTGGGTAATTCGCTCAGCGGTAACTCGAATATCACGCTATTCTTCCCCGCCTTCTGGTGAGGTTTGACGGTGATTGTTGCTGTTGCGTGGTTCGGTTAGTTCGTGGAGAACCTTTCGTAGACGAGTGCGACGCCGATAGAGAGAATCGTGATTGGAACGGCGAACAGCAGGGTTAACGGCACCGCTTCGAGGACTGCTTCTCTGAGGGGGCTGGGTGCAATGTTCCCAAGTTCAACGAGGCGAATGAAAACTGCGTAGATGGGAGCGAAGACGATGAGGAAGACGACCAGAACCCCCCGATTCTCGTGATAGTAGTATGCAGCCGCCAGTAGGAGCAACACGACAACCCCGCCTTGCGTAGTGTTCACGAGGAGCGGGACAATATCTGTGTCAAATAGGGACGATATATAAACTGCTGAGAATACTGCTACTGAGAGGAGGGCTGCTATCGCAGTTCTATCGACATCTTGACCGAAGCAGTATTCCACGATATTTGTCTTCGACACTTTCATTGACGGTAGAATGGCCGAATACTGGAAATTCTTTCCGGTAGGTCTGGTGTCCGAAACGCAATTCGCACACGTATTGAGCAGCTGTTTCATCGCCTGTAGTTTCTCACAAAACTCCGACGTCCACTGGAAAGCACCGCTCGGTATATCGTTCGGAAAGAGTGCGCGATGTCCCTTGACCTCCGCCCACATCAGTTAGATGTGGAAATCCCGCCACAGGATTTCAAGCTGAGCGGTTGCTCAGATCTACGGTTTCAAGACGCATACATTCCAAGCGTCGCCTGCTGGGTTTCAGCATCGGCTTGGCTGTCTTGTGGCCCGGTCAACGAGGCCCCATCCTCAGCCGAGTCATCGCCGTTCTCGTGTTCTCTAGAACGACTCTCTCCGCTGAGGTAGCGATCTGCGATGTTGAGTGCGGCGTTGATGTCTGCCTGGTACTCTTCGATCCAACAAGCGTCGTTGGAGCACTTGAACGTCGCCTGTTGGGGCCGGGTCCCTCCCTCACCGCACGCATGGCACTCTTGGGAGGTATTCCGCGGGTCGACTGTTGCAACGGGGATCCCCCTTTCTACGGCTTTGTACGTGATCTGTGCGTGGAGTTTCGCGAATCCCCAGCCGTGAAGCCGGCGATTCATGTAGTCCCCGTAGTCCATCGACTCCTGGATGTAGGTGAGATCCTCGAGCACGAGAACCGGCGCCTCGACTGACTCAGCGTACTCCACCACTTCCCTGGTGACGGTGTGGAGGATATCGTCGATTTGCGCCCACAACTCGTCGCCGAAGGTGTCTGCGATCCGTTCGCTCTCGCGACTTTGGAGTCGCCGCATCGTGGTGAAGTAGCGCTTGCGGAGTCGACGGACAGTCTTCCCCTCATCTGTCCAGAGCTCAGGGTTTGTCGGGGATCCATGCTCGTCGCGGTGACACACCGTGACGAGACTTGCTTCCCCGATATCGACGCCAATGGGAGTGCGTTCTTCGGCGGGAACCTCGGAGTTGAGCGGGATGTCACGAGTTGCGATGAGATGGAAGTACCACGTATCCTTCCGCTTGAGCAAACGACCTTCCCCCACGTCTGCGTCACCAGCGATCACGGCTTCAAGCCAGTCCCGTTGCTCGGGGTTCGGCTGTGCTGGTACCCAGAGGTGGTAGTCCTCGTGGTGTGGGATTTTGACGTACCACTTGATCGTGTTTTCGGGCTTGTGGTCGATTTTCACCCCCTCGTTCGTGAAGCGGACAGGGTGATCGTCACTGAGTTCATTTGCCCCATAGGTCGTCGTTAGCTGCGGGACATACCGCTTCAGGGCGTTCTTTGCGTAACCGCTCAGGTGATAGTCACCCACGATGTCGTTCGCTTCCCCCAAGGTGGAACAGTTGGCGTCGAAGGCCTCTTGGAGCGCCTGCTGGTAGGCTGCCCGCGTCTCACGGAGCTTCTCCCGCTTGTGAGCGTTCGGGTCTACCAGCTTCAGTTCCAGCGTTTTTGTGAGTTCAGTCACGACTCATCACCCTTTGATACTGACTGGTCGTCTTGGAGGGCCCACCAGCGCGCTGTCGAACTCGCCCGCATCTGGTTTGCCCCACGGAGACCGACGGTGACTGGTCCGCCCCGCACCCTTCCTGGGGGCGATAAACACTCTCCGACGCGATCCAGCCGAATTCCCCGTTGCCACGCCGCTCAGGACTCGACCTGTGTATCGGCGTCCCCGCTGTGTTTCGGCTGGGAGAGCAGACTCACGTCTTGCAGGAGAGCTCTCGCTGCCTCGATCCGCTCCTGATCTGCGTCGTCGAGTCCGGCCGTCTCGATGCGTTTGAGATTGGTGAGTGAGCGATGCAGTCGATATCCGGGTGTGTTGCGTGGGTCCATTTGAAGCGCCTCGCCGATTCACGGCGCAGAGAAACATCTCCGGCTGCTGGTAGCTGTCGGACTGGGCCTGCTCGTTAACCAACATTGGTGTGTTTCTGTGCCGATATGTTGGTTAAGACGGAGCCTGTTCCGATTTGCTGGGTCCGTAGCGAGCCGAGCCACACACCCGGCACTCCCAGATCGGTTGTCCCGTCCACGCCTTATCCGGAACCGACTCGTGGGTCGTCAACTACCCCGCGTACGGTGGCGCGGGGCTTGTCAGTGAACTCGGCCTCTGCCGACAGTTAGTCGGACGGGACAAATCCCCGGTTCGGCGTCACAATCCCTGACTTCAGGGCGAGTTGACTGTCGCCCGTCCGCCGCGACGACTGTAGGCCGCGACGGACATACCGCCACCCAACGTTTTTCGCTCCAACATAGTCTGCGTTCGCCGTTGCACCACACGACTCGCATTCGAACTCTGCCTGCCTGACGCGATTGCCTTCGCTCGTGTGGCCACACTCCGGGCACCGACGACTCGTGTTCTCCGGATCGACGTACTCAACACTGATACCTTCCGCGTCACCCTTGTACTCCACGAGGTCAACGAGCTGGCGGTGCGCCCACTGGTGGAACTCTTTCACCGGCGGCGCACGTTCCCTGATGTGTCTCAGGTTCTCAAAGGCGATGTACTCGCAGCTGTGTTCCAGTGCTTCCTCGATGATGTTGTTGGCCACGCGGTGGAGGACATCGCGGACGTACCGCGATTCCCTGCCGCTCATCAGCTGAATCGTCCGATGTGCGGATTGTGTCCCAGTCTGTTGGAGGTTGCCACGTATCCGCTCGAACTCCCGATGGCGGTGTCGAAGTTCCCTGCCGGACGCGAAGTACGCCGTACTGGTGGTAGCGATGTTGACGATGCCGAGGTCAACGCCGAGAACTGTCCTGTCCTCGTCGTCGCCCTGTTGTTCGACCTGTTTCTCGGGCTTTGGTTTGCGAAAGCCGAGATGCAGGTAGTAGTCGCCATCACGCTGAGAAAGTGTGGATTCGGTCAGTTCCCAGTCCTCGTCTTCGAGGTACTGGTGTTGGTAGCCATCTTCGTCGTCCGGCAACGCCAGATCGCACCGAATACGGTCCTCAACCGTGGAAAGTGAGACTGTCCCGTCGTCGAAGAGCGTCATCGTCCGGGCATCGTATTTCACTGTCTCGGCGGTGAACTCCGGACGTGAAGTCTTGTATTCCTCGTCCAGTTCTTTGATTTCTTCGACGCCGGAGAGTGCGGCTGCGGCTTGGTGGGTGGCGAGGATTGCGTGCTGACTCCCGAGACGCGTTTCCTCTCGTACCTCGTCGTAGGCGAGGTCCTGGAGGTACGTTTTCCGCGTTTCACCGTGTTTCCATCCGATCTGGCTGCTGGTGTTGCAGGCAGTTTTCCACTCGTTGATGGTGGCATCGAGCAGCTGCTTCTGCTCGTGGGTGAGGATGGGGCGGGTGATTGCGGTGCGTCTCAAGTAATCGTCCGCCACAGGTTTCAATAGATGGTAGAGGTACTTAGTAGTTAGTGGGTTTGTGGCAGCGGGCGTCGGCTTCATTCCCGCTCACGGTAGCGCGGGGAATCCGCCTTGTTACCTAGTTTGAACTGATGGTCGGTCGCCCGTCCACAGGTTTGACAGTCGAGTTCCTGAGCCGTCGGCACTGACGACACCTGGCGATCAGCCGCATCTTCACCAGTAGATTCGGTCAGCGCCATCGCAGGAACCAGCCACACCACGTCATCGGCGTCGTCGAGGACCGCGTCGAGACGCGACGCGTCGCGGATGCCGTCCCCACGCTGGTCGTAGAGCCGCGTCGGGGCCTGCTGCTGCGCCGTGGCTCCCTGCCCGTGCCACCCAGTCCGGTCACGGGCGGCACTGAGAAGCCGCTCTCCCTCCGCTGACGCCACCTGTACCGCGTCGGGGAGTGAGGGCCACTGCTCGGCCAGCTGGCGCGCCGGCGCCTCGTCGAGGTCGTAGAGGAGCGTGTAGTCGTCGACGGCCGGCTCCGCCTCGTTGGCGGAGAGGAGGTTCGCCGCGGCGCCGCCCTTCGCGACGGCGCCGTAGAACGTGGTCGACTCGACGACCAGGTGGATGATACCGAGATACGTCGTCGACGCTGACTCAACCGAGCTGGTGGCGTCACTCTCGAGATGGTTGGTGAGACAGAACCGGCATTTCGTCTGGCCGTCTGGGACTGACGCCCCACAGGACCGGCACTCGCCATCGGCGGCCGTCGGCGCATCAGGGTAGCCACCAGCGCTTGTTGCGACGCGTTGCCGCCGGGGGGCACCCTCACAGCCGTCGTCCAGCCTCGTGTCCGGAATGTGGGACGCCTCGCCGGTCGGCCGCAGTTCGGCAAAGTCAGTATATCGGTTGTGCATCGGTTGGCTCATAGTTTCAGTCGGTTTCGTATTTCAACGTCCGGACGCCTTCGCTCGTAACAAACTCTTGATTATGCGAGATAGTACAATCATATATGGGAGTTCAGCGCCAACACTGTCGCAAGAGGTGCCAAGCATGTCCGAATCCTCGCGAGATGGGGTCCAGTCGTGGACTGAGTCGATGAGCGCCCGCGACCGCATTCGAGCGGTCACCGAGACGCTTCGCGAACCGCGGTCGGTCAACTGGATCAGCGAGCAGGCCGACGCCGCCTGGAGTACGACCAACGACGAACTTCAGGATCTCGTCGACCAGGGCCAGCTGCGTCGCGTCGAGGCCGGTGAGACGACGCGCTACCAGCCGGACTACACGCGTCTGCTCTTCGAGGAGATCCGGACGCTCATCGAGGAGAACACGCGCGAAGAGCTGCGCAGCGAATTGGCCGCGATCACCGAGGAGATCGAGGAGTGGCAGGCGACCTACGACGTCGAGACGTGGGAGGAGCTCGAACAGTCGCTCGCCGACGGTGACCTTGCAAGTGCGGAGCTCCACGAGCGCCGTGAGGTGATCACGCGGTGGGAGGAGAATCTGGAAGACCGTCGCCTCATCAAGCACGCGTTGACGCTCTACTCGGATGTCGAAGCCGCTCGTGAGCAGATGATGGACGTGGCTGACCGCTCCATGCGCTAATGCCGTCTCACGGCGGGTTTGATGCGCTATTCAGCTGGTCCATGTTGTCGTCCTCGTACGCTGCTCGCCACATTGTATGGACTGCACGAGTCACGAGTGAGACCTCGGTCACGTCGATACAGGACGGTTCAGCTGCCGTCGTGGCAGCCTCGGGCGAGGGATGAAAGTGGGTCTCGGGAGAGTGTGTATTCGGGTGGCGATCGAAGCGCCAATTGACGTCGTCGCTATCGACGTAATGGAACGAGTACATCCCCAATTCGCTCCATTGGATATCGAGTCGAGCGCTCTCGGCGTTGCCAAGCCCGTCGCTGAGACTGATCTGCAGTTCCGTGGGGGCGACGACGTCGTCGTACGCTGTTTCGTCTACAAGCGGTTCGAGTTCGAGCCAGAGGTCACGAATCCGCTGGAGTGCCGGAAGATAGATTGGTCCGAACTCGCCGGCGCGGTCGTCATCGCTCATACAGCGAGCTGGTGGCTGGCCTCGTCGTAGGCGAGTGCTGCTTGGGCAACGGCGAGATTCTGCCGCGTCGTTCGCCACGCGGTGAGATCGTCCCAGCCCGCTGTCTCGTCGGCGTCGAGTTGCTGGGCGAGTTCCTCCGGTGACACCACGTCGTAGCGGTCCTCGTAGCGCCGGATATCGGTCTTCATCTCCTGGATGCTGTCGAGTAACTCCGGCCGATCGACTTCCTCTCGGAGCTCGCGGATCCGGGACATCAATATTCGGTCGCTGTTGCGCTTGTACAGCGTTGTTTGGCCGTCCGGTTCCGTCTCGGCGAACCCGGTGTTCACGAGGGTCTTACAGTGGCGACGCGCCGTCGGTTCGCTCACGAGGGCACGGTCGGCGATCTCGACCGCCGACTGCCCGTCGTGGGTCTGTTCGACGATTTCGTACACTCGCTCGAACGGCGTGGTGTCGTCTTTCCAGTCCGCCTTGACCTGCTCGTTGACGTCGTCCCACGTCTCGGTCATACTGGGTGCTATGCGGGCTAGGAACAAATAATTTTCTGAGAAAACTATCTCTTTTTGTCTGTGTTCGTGCAGGAGCGTTCTCAGGCTACCTGCTCTTTTAGTGTCTCGTAATGCGCCCGGACAGTCGTCGGCGTGACGTTCCCGGACTCGGCGACAGCACACTGCGTCACCCACCGCCCCTGTTCTTGGCCGGCCGTGTAGAGACAGGCTGCGGCGAAGCCGGCCGGGTGGACGCCGGTCGTCACCCCCGCCTCCTCGGCTGCTTCGGCAAGTACTCGCGCCCGGCGTCGGATCCGCTCCGAGCAGTCGAGGTCGGATGCCAGCCGCGGAATGTACATCGTCGGCCTCACGGGTTTGGCTGGGAGTCCCAGCTCCTTGTTGAGTGTCTTGTACGCGTTCGTGACCCGCGATTCCCCGACCGTCGCCACCGCCACAATGTCGTCGAGGAGCTGCGACCGGCCGTTGCACCGGCAGGCCCCGTAGACGCTGGCCGCGGCGATGGCCTCGATGGATCTGCCACCAAGCAGATCCTCGTTCTGGGCGCTCCGGAAGAGCTGACACGCCTGGTCACGGACCGAATCGGAGAGGTCGAGCGCGCTGGCCAGACGGCGCACCTCGCCCAACCCGTGTGCGAGATTCCGTTCCGCTTTCGACCGCCAGCGCCCACGGGTCTGCTCACGACGCATCCGCGCGAGTCGCCGTCGCTTCTGCCCAGAGATCTCGTTCCCCTTCGCGTCGGTACCGCGACCGATCTCCGTCGACAGGCCGCGATCGTGGCGGGCCGCAGTGAGTGGAGCGCCCGTTCGCTCGCGCTCCTCGTCGTCGTACGCCCGCCACTCCGGCCCGTGATCGATACGCTGTTCGTCGATGACCAGGCCACAGTCCTCGCAGACCGTTTCGACCGCGTTCGTGGTGACTCGACCGTCGCACTCGGGACACTGGTTCGCACTCGATTCCGTTCGGACGTCTTCGTCGAAGCCCGTTTCGTAGATGTCTCTGGTTGCCATGAATACACACGAGGGGACGCACGCGAATCGCGCTCTCGGAATGCCCCTCACCCATCACGGGGCAAATACACACCACACGGGACGGCGCTGACTCCGATGGACTGCGGTGGCGAAAGCCCGGCCGCGCAACGGCGCGCAGCGCCGTGAGCAGCCCGGACCGTGGAGGTGGTGGGAGGTGGCGGTGACCGCTACACACCAGCAAAAAAGGGGCGCGTCGCCCTGGCTCCTCCTCGACCGGGATGTCTGAATCCCAACCAGACTACATTTATTGGTGCCCAAGTCGTAGTTTTCCCGTTATGAAACCCGATACGCGCGAAATCATCAACGAGGAGCTCTGGCGGAGCGTCGTCTGGCTGGCCATCGGCCTGTTTGGCTGGTCGCTTATTCTCACGTCGACGGATGTGCTTGCGGCATCAGCACTCACCGCGCTGGGATTACCTCTCCTCACGGCTGCGGTGCTGGCAGCCCTAATGGTTGGGATCCGTCTCGCGACTGGCTTGGAGTTAAAAGCGAAGACCGAAGGCAGCCAGCTCCTCTGGTTGATTGTCGGGAGTGTGCTCGGTGGATTCGTCGTGCTCTACGACGTGCTCGTGAACGGACGTGGCCCACTCATCATCCTCGGCTACGCTGTCGCTGTCGGGTTCGGGGTCCTGATCTGGCGTGTTGCTCGGCGACAACAGTCGACAGTGTGAGAATGGATTGGCTCACTGCATACAACGGCCTCCTCGTTCGTATGGGACTGTATCTTTTGATTTTCTGGCCGACGGTCGGGTACTATGTGTACCGGGATTCGGTGAAACGAGGATTGTCCTCGCCGCAACTTCGCGGGGTCACGTATGGGTTCCTGGGAGTACCGGGGCTGCTCGTCTATTTGTACCGGAAATCTCGTGCAGAGACGCAGTCAGCGTAGCCGTCGAGGTATAGCCACAGAGAACGGTTCGAACAGCAGCATCTGCGGACAGTTGGACCCTATCAAACGAGCGCTATGTACGATAAGCCTCCCTCAACTCACCATCGCCTGTTTTCATCCCATAACATCGACCGACCACTCTAATTGGTAGTTACAGGGTATTGAGTGAGCCATCTCAATTGACAATTGACGGCCCATACTGAAGAACCAGCCCAGGAATAATTACGCCGACGAGAATGAGGACGCCGACAAGCACCGTATACGGAAGAGCAGTGAAGGTACTCAATCCGAGGAAGAGGGCCACCGCTACGAATACACAGACTGAAATCACAACGTTCTCGCGGGAAACAAGTGGTTCGTTCCGTACAATGATGACCATCGAAACAGCCAGCAGTACTAAAATCGCGATTACTGCAGCGGTGAACACCTGCATTGAGTCGATTGCAAGTCCGTAGAACAACCCCAGACCGGCGAGCACGTACGCAAGCCCCAAGGCTGCGAGCCCGGCCAACTCTGTGCGTGAACGGTCGGTTTCCTCGTTGTCCACAGTTGTTGGCATGTGATTATTTTGATGGCCACGATATAAAACACCCTGTGCATTGTCGGGGAATTGATCGCTGAGACCAGCCTACAGTATTCGTTTGATAGAATCTCCATGTTGCATACAGGGAAAGTATTTCCATCTCACAGACAAGTATTAAGATATGCGATTTATGGGACTGGGGAAGTGGGAGATCGCCTCGATTCTGGCAATGGCGGCCGTTGCCGGTATTTTCGCGTATTCCCGGGCGGGGATGGGAGGTATCTCACTCCTTGTTAACGTACTTCTACAAGTCGTGATAGTTCTCGTCGTTGGAATCGGGTTCTTCCTGCTATTACATCATCTTGGCTTCTATCCCGGCATTGCGGACGACTACTTCGCTCGTCGAAAAGAGGACAAGAAAAAATAAGCACGCTCTACGTACCAGTCACGTCAGGAAGCATAGATTGATCTCGACCTCTGGAGGGACTGTCTATGATCTCCTCTGTTAGTCCGTCTACAAGGTCGTGGCTGCGCGCGCAGCGAAGCGAGCACGGAGCGGAGGGTGGGGCGGTGGGGCTTGGGTCGGTCTGGCACACAGCAAAAAAGAGGGTTGCTTCGACTGGCTATTCTTCCCACCACCGACCGCGCTCTGGGAATTCGATCCGACTCCAGCCCGTGATCGCGAGACTGCACCGACCTTGGTACCAATTTCTTAGCGTACTTGAATTGGGCTTCCTCAATTCTTGAACCACCGCCTGCTCCGAAGGATGTTCTTCCTTGATATTCTGTAGATCAGGTACTATACAAATCTATGAACGGATTGTGGGAGAAGCTGTCAGTTCCGGTGGGTATTTCTAAGCCCGTGCTGTATAAACAGCGCATATTCAGCACGGAGGGGATGTCAGAATCATGCTGTCCGAATCGCTCAGTGTAGAGCCTACATTCAGCACGACTAGTCCTTTATTTCACCCACTTCCTTCTGAACCAGCCGTTAGGTAGGTGTGCGAACTGAACGAGATGGTTCACCAGCGACGAGCGACTTCATAGGCTACTGTGGTTGGGAGGAGGACAACCAGTAAGACGAACGTGATTTCACCTGTTGTTGGGCCAGACTGCGTGAGGGCACTATAGACATAGAGTGCGGCGACAGCAAGCACACCGACGATAGCTGTGACGTATTGAGGGTCGCTCCACGAGGACGGAAATTCTGAGCCGGACATACCTTTCTAGTCTCCCGCTGATATGATATATCCTTCCTCTGTCTCGGTCACGACGCTTCTGACGGGAATCAGGGATGTTATGACCTAGTTTGTTCTATCGTTCATCTGTACTCACCTTTCGTTTGGTGGTTGCGCTGAAGGGTGTGCGAACTATCTCATTATCTGCTCTCAATTAGTGCATTTATGCTGCTGAATCCGTTCCGGTAGTCCGACTTTCCCACAGATAGGACACTCTTGCAGCGGTGTCGGCGGCAAGTTCTCCCATTCTCGCAACGCAGCCTTGAGATGCCACTGGACATCGTCTGATTCTGTACGAGTCAGTGCCTGCACGAGATACATTCGCAGCCGTTCGCGGCTTGTCGTTGTCTGTTGATCACTCATAACTGGGTCCGAGAGGACGAATTGTATCGCCCTCCACCCTTTTGAGGGCAGGACAAACCTCACGCTGCACGCTCACCTTCCTCGTCTTGGGAGCGCGTACACCGAAGCAAGTACTGAGTCGAGCTCGATCTGACTACTTCGGTGAGTACTCCATCCCCCAGAGTTCCTCGAAATACTCGAGTGTGTATTTCCCTCGACTGCCACCTTTGTACGAGTTGAACCGGTCGACGTAGTACATCACCTCAAGAAAGCCTTCTTTCTCGTGATGGACGCCCTGGTCCATCCGGGGCAGAATCTCGTCGAGGAGGAGATCGACCTGTTCGCGCTTGACGATGAACTGATCGCGGAGCGGGGTCAGGAGCGTCCGTGTATTGCTGATACCCTGCACGCCCCAAATGTACTGATCGCTCCGGTTCTCATTGGATTCGAGACTGGACACATGACAGTTCACGCCGCGAGCATCACAGTACGCACAAAGCGCCTCCATCAGGTGGTCACGATACGTCTCGGTGACCTCGATCTGCGGCTGAAGTCGATGGTCGACTCGATACTCACTATTCTGATCTACTTTCACGCCAATCCAGCCTTCTGCGTCGAGAGTTCCAGTCAACTGTTCGTGGGTGATTCGGAGCATTGGTGCAAGTTCAAAGCCGGTACTGTACCGCTCTCGGTCGGCAATTGAGATACGGATACAGCCCTCGCCGTCGAAGAAGCCAGTGAACCACGCATCGAAATCATGGGTCTCGGATGAACTGTTGGACATCGCGCTGCGCCCATCGGCGGCGCGGACAAACTCTCACTGCTACACATTGACCTCCCAGAAGAGGTCAACTCACCTTCCCATCCTACCTCACGGTCGTGGCTGCGCGCGCAGCGACCATTGGGAGCGAGCACGGAGCGGAGGGTGGGGCGGCGGGGCTTGGGTCTGGTCCGGCACACAAAAAAGAAAGAGACTGCGTCGCTCGCTATTCTTCCCACCAACGGCCGCGTTCTGGGAACTCGATACGCGACCACCCGGTCAGCGCGATTGAGCACCGGCCTTCGTACCAGTTCTTGGCTGCTGCCCGGAACCGGACCGTTTCGCCTTCCTGCACCACTGTCTGCTGCGATTTCTCCCAGCAGGTGAACTTGATTTTTCCACTGTCATCCGCTATCAGCCCGACTTGCTGGATGCTTGAGGAGGAAGGCTCCCAGAGGGTCTCGATTGTTCCTTCGACCGTCACTTCCCCGACGGGCACGTCCGGCACATCTGCGACGGGCACGATTGCACCGGGAACTGCCTTCAGTTCCTCCAACGTCTCCAGCACCGCCTTGGTCACGTCCCGCCCGCGCTGCACCTTCTCGGCCAGTTGCTTCGCGACGACCGCTCTCGACCAGCCGCCCTGCACTTCGTCGCTGATCCGCATCGCCTGCTTGTTGACCGCCGCGAGTTCCTCTTGCGTCAGCTTCTCCCGGGGATCTGTGCGCTCCGCCGGCGCCGGCTCGTCACGACCACACTGCTCGCTGACGACCTCTCGCGTGCGCTGCTCCCGGCCGTCCTGCGTTCCCAGTTCGGCCTGGGCACTGATGCGCTCCAGTTCGGCTTCCCGCGCCCGAATGCGCTCCTCCTGTTCGAGGGTGACACCGTGAATCCGCTCGGTGCTCGTGTCCGCGATCCCATCCGGGTGGTTCGCATCCACCTTCGCCTGCGTCTCCTGCTCGACCGCCGCCTCGAACTCCGGCGTCTCGTCGACGACCGGGAAGCCGTCTTCATCGACCGCCTGCTCGCCCGTTTTTTCGAATGCCTGTTCATCCACCGTAACGACCTTGCGACTTGAGTTGGTACTAGACATTGGGTACTCACCGTACCTGTGAAGGCGCTCACGCGCCGACACCGCGATGCTCCAACATCGCGGTTATCCGACGACAACGACCGACAGCACCATCTGCGCGCTCTCGCTCGCGCCTTCGCGAGCGCCCTCCCGGGCGCGAGCGAGAGCGCGCCTGCATGCAGTGACCCCAACCAGCACCGCGCGCCGACCCGCCCGGAGCGAGCGACCAGCGGAGAAAGCGTGGGGGGTGAGCAGCCACGCCGCGCAGCCCCCCACGCTTTCCCGCTGGCGTCGAGGGCACATGCATTTTAGCCCGGAACGGGCGCGGGCGGTGCGGAGAGCGCCCGCATGCCCGGAATGGTCGGTCGCGAGCGACGCGGAGGGCGGAACGCGGCGAGCGGGGCGGGCCATAACGGACACACCTGTCTAGCCGGCCGCGACACTCGGCGATCCAGCTACCGTCCTGGTGGACTCAGAAAGGGCGAGGCCGTCTCGGTCGTCCCCCGACCCCGCAAGCACCACAGGGACGAGGCGCGCAGCGGTGGTCGCGGGATGCCGAGCGGCCGAGGGCTTTCAGAAACTGTATCTCAATCGTCGTGCTTCGCGTTCAATTCTGTCAGGAACTGGCCGGCTGCTGTCCCGATACGAACACCGTCGACGTTGCGCATCTCGAGGTCATGCGTGGCAGTCCGAAAGGGGTAGTGGTCGACGAGGATGCGATGGATAACGGTTCGGACGGGGCGGGTCCCGTACCTATCGACGACAGTAGCCATCATCTCGTCGAGATGCGCGTTCCGGTGCTCCGTCCGGGGATGCTGTGCGCGTTCGAGGATGAGTTCGACCACGTCATCAACTGATGCGTGCTCGGGATTCTTGGTTCGTTCACAAACGTCGTAGAGAGCGTCGTTATCGGACATTCCAAATCACTTCGAAGGATCCTCCATGGTGTCAGGGCTCTTCGAGCAACGAGCGAGCTCGCTGCACGTAACTGTTCGCGCCCCAGCTACGGGCGTCACTGATCGCATCGAGGAGCAGCCGCGCATCAGCAGCTGATAGGTGTTCAGTTCGAACGAGAACCGAGAGTAGCGTCGGTGTCGTGACGAGTCGGGTATCAGCGAGTGAGGCGTGAATCAAGCCAAGTTGGTTGAACTCGTCACAGAGGAAGAGCGCAGCATCGAGATCGTTCGCGAGCGTGACCGCCGCGTTCTCACCGTCATCGAGCGGAAACTCGGCATCGAGGTCCACCGACTGTGTCGTGAATGACTCCGTTTGGTCGAGGACGGCGGACGCGGCGTGGCCATGGACGTCATCGTAGGAGGCGATCTCTCGGAGTTCATCGATGACCGCCGTTGGGACGACGACCTCGTACCGGGAGAGACAGAGTGCGAGTGGATCAGGATCGTCGTCAGTAACGATCCCGAGACTCACGAGGGCGGAGGCGTCTGCGATAAGCCGCGACATCTAAGCGTCGGCGACCTCGTCGACGAAGTCCTCGTCCAGTTGCTGTTTCAACACGCGGAGGTTTGCCGCCTCCTCGGCGCCGACGAGCGCTTTGAGTTGCTCGAAGGTGATCTCATCGTCGTAATAGGCGGCAGCGATCTCCTGGGTGAGTGCGTCGTCGTGAGCGGCGTCTTGGAGGTACTCCCGAAGCGCGGTCACGAGGACGTCTGTTCGGTCTTCTCCGAGGACTGCGGCAAGTGCGTCGGCGCGGTCAATGAGCCGATTGGGGGCCCGAAACTGCACGCGCTTCTTATCGGTGCTCATGATGTGTACATTGTGAGCCAACGCACTTAGCCGTTTTCGTGTGTACGATGTGAGCCTCACTCGGCTAAGCGTCACTCGGCAACGAGGTGCTCCGTGAGGTCACGCGTCCAGTACGTCGCGAGCCCACCAGGGCTACAGCGAGCACACAGTTGGAGCGGCCCCTCGAGATGGCCGAGTTCGACGCGGAACCGGGTAAGTGCCGCG
>NZ_RKLU01000014.1 GCF_006861665.1 Halonotius terrestris
CAACCACGTCGAAGGAATCTTGTTCGACGTGGTTGGCCTGACCTTACATAATGCGGGAACGGTGGCAACAACCATCGTCGCGATTGGTATGCTCACGATCCTCTACGCTCTATACGGACGTGACCCGCAGAAACTGGAGGACTGACTAATGGTGGATACGACAACAGCCGTTCTCGTGGCCGTCCGCCTGGCTGTCCTTGCCCTCGGTATTCTGATCACGTACTACAGTTTCGAGGCGTATCGACGAACAGGGACGTACTATATGAGAAACGCTGCAGTTGGCTTTGGAATTATTACCCTCGGTGTGTTCATCGAAGGAGTACTGTTCGAGTTCGGGGGGCTTGATCTCGCCCTTGTCCACATCATCGAATCGGTCGCCATCGGTCTCGGATTCGTGGTTCTTCTCATCTCGCTTCGCCGGTAGCTCGAGCCACGGCTATACTCCTCGAATGGTCAATACTGGCTCGTCCGAGTTCCGAAGAACCCGTTCGGTCACACTTCCGATGATCCGTCGTGAAAGGCTGGACCGTCCGTGTGTTCCCATCACGACGAGGTCGATTCCGTGTTGATCGCAGTAATCTCCGATTGCCTGATGAGGAACACCGTGGGTGATCTCAGCAGCGACTGAAACACCGTCGGCAGTTGCCCGGGACTGGACATCTTCGAGGACAGTCTCTCCGTTTTGCTCCAGTACTTGCTGCAGTTCGTCCCACGTCCATCCCGGACGAGACGCGTAGGCACCTCTATCCACAACGTAGAGGGCATGAAGTGTCGCATCGTACGTCCGAGCCAAATCAAGAGCGTGCGTGACTGCCTCTCGTGCGGGCTTACTCCCGTCAGTCGGGACGAGGATAGTCTCAAAGCCTCCCCGCATTCCGGGTTCTGATAGCGCCTGTTTTGCTTTGACACTGAGCACGGGGATATCGACAGTACGGACGAGTCGGGTCGTTACACTGCCGAGCAGGACTCGGTCGAGACCGGTGTGTCCTCGGGTTCCCATACAGACGAGGTCGATCCCGGTATCGGTGATGTAGGAACGAATTTCACGCGCTGGAATGCCACGGCGAACCTCAGTTACTGCGTCGAGACCATGTTCTGCAGCTCGAGTTTCGATCTGCTTGGTGGCGGCATCGCCAGCCTCATACCACGTGTCTGGGAGTGTCTCCAGGTCGGTTTCCAGCGCAGTCAGTTCCAGCTTTCGCTCGATGGGCGAACTGTCGACGACGTGGAGCGCGTGGACAGTTGCGTCGTATCGGCGAGCGAGCTCAAGTCCGTATTGGATTGCGGGCTCGACGTTATCGCTGCCATCAGTCGGGATGAGGATGTCGGTATACATGGTTGGATGAGTGCGTTGATGTTGCTACGGACTCTCGTCCGTCGGTTTTGGGGGCTTATGGGCTGTCGACTCGATGCGTTCCTTGAAGAAGACGAGCTCCTTGTTGGTGTGGTCGTAGAGCTTGGCCTTCCCGTCAAGAACGGTGGTAAAGAGCCGCTTTAGCAACCGGCCCCGGCGGTTATTCGGGAAGTCCATCCAGACGGCGTGTGACATCCGGGTTCCATCCTCAGTCTCTTCGAGCCGAATCGTACCACCTTCGGGGATTCGAACGGTGACAAGTCCACGAAGGAGTGGATAGTACGCTGTCCCAGTCCAGACCGCCACGTGTGGATGATCGATGTACTGAAATCGGCCGTGCAGATCGGCGTACATCCCAGCGACTTCTTCCGCCTGGTGGAATGTCGCCCCCTCTTGTGGGCGATTATCGGGTGTGTCGTATTCGAGTCCGTAGTGTTCCTCGGGGTTCGATGCCGTCCAGTGGACGGGGTCAGTTACGTAGTCCCAGATCTCCTCGGGCGATGCGTCGATGACGATTTCGGCTTTGTCAGTGACATACATGGTGGTCTCTCCACGCTCTCATTTTTCCTTCGCTCACCGTGCGAGCGCGTTGTACAACCACGCGAAGGCGTACACGAGAACGAAGCTAATGACAGTTGCCTCGACCATGCCCGCCACCGTTCCGACGACGGTCGGTTCGAAGAACAGGTGCCACTGTTCCATCATCGCTACCGCACCCTCGTACACTCCGACAGCACCGAAGACACCGAGCAGTAGCATCACGGCTGCTGCGACGATCGCTCCGGATGCCCCGAGTGCAATCGCGTTCAGTTCTCGGACTGCATCCTCAGCTTGGTCAGTACGGTTTGCGGTGTTGCTGGTAGTCGTGCTCATGTCTAGTAATACGTCGGCATGGTTCAATGCGATTGTCGTTACGATTCGAAAGCAAACGCCCGTCGAAGGGGACCACCGACGTTTCGTCGACATACGAAAACGGTACAGGAGGACGTTTTCGAGGCTTCCTTTCGAATCACCCGAGCAAGTACCGGAGCCACGGATTGGACTGCACGATCTCAAGGTCTTCGAGATAGGCATCCAGCCCGAGAATCCGCCCAGCACCGAACGCGCCCAGCCCGAACAGGAGGACGGCGTACACGATGTGGTCGTCGACGACCCACCCGTGGGCGACAGGAAGCCCTGCCAGAAGCCCGCCGGTCAGCGACGCGAGCCAGTAGAACAGCATCATCACCGCACCCCAGAAGGCGCTCCAACGGACGAACGCACCCAAGATAAGTGCGAGTCCGGTCAACGTGAGCCCCCACATATTGAGCTGGTCGATGAGTGGGTTCCCAGCCATACTCCCCCAGAATCCCATCAGCGGATTACCTTCCGGGACGGCGTTCATCAGGAAACCAGCGGCAGTCCAGTTGTTCTCCGGGTTGGCGTCCAGATACGTGACGAGCTTCGTGACGCCGCCCTGAAAGAGCGTCCACCCCATCACGATGCGAAGGAGGAACAGTGAGTATCCGACCCAGTGCTCGGAGTAGTCGAACGTGACGGGACGGCCCCAGATTTCCGTTTCGAGGGTTTCTGTCGTTGCCATAGTGCAGCTAGAATGATTCATTCATAATTTATTACAATTGTGCTTATTAAGGGGCGGATATCAGGGCGAGAAATCTTCGAATCGAAACCGACCAATGAGTATGGCCATCACTCCCGATTGCTGGTCTGCTCAATCTGATGGGTATGTATTCCCGTATGCACGCTCGCTCTGAGTAACCCGGAGTTCGTGGGGGCAGCGGTTTCAGACAGTATTAGACCCGAACAGTGAACCGCATACGCTCCCCTCGCAGTCGTTTGTCCCCGTGCGATGCGGCGAACCCAGTCGAAGCCAGCTCACGATTTTGATTCTATGGGTAAGTGACGCCCCCTGTTTTTGATTTGTAAGCGCAATCGACAAAGACGATGCCTGCGATGGTGTACATATGCAGGCCGCGCTCGTCGAGGGGATTCTCGAATCGCTACGGATCGGTATTGGATTTCTCTGGACAGCCGCGTGGGCGATTATTATGGGGCTCGCCATCACGAGTCTCGTCCAGGTCTACGTCTCGAAAGAGCGGATGGCCAACGTTCTCGGAGAGGGGAACCTGAGTGGACTCACAAAGGCGACACTGTTCGGCGCTGCGAGTAGTGGGTGTAGCTTCGGGGCCGTCGCCATCGGGAAAGGATTGTTCAAGAAGGGAGCGCATACAGTGAACTTCCTCGCGTTCATGTTCGCGTCGACGAACCTCATCGTGGAGTTGGGTCTGATGATTCTGATTCTCCTCGGGTGGGAGTTCCTCGTCGCAGAACTCCTCGGTGGCGTCATCCTCATCGCGGTGATGGCACTGCTCGTTCATCTGACGCTCCCCGAGAATCTCTTCGATCAAGTTCGCCAGGAACTGAACCAGCGAGACGACGAGGGGGGAATCACCGAGGATCCGACCTGCGGGATGGAAGGGAAAAACGAGTACTCGCTTACGACCGACGGGGGCGAGACGCTGAAGTTCTGCTCGAAGGGTTGTATGGAGACCTACGAGCAAGAGGCTGCCAGTAGTGGCGGGTGGCGCGACGAACTCTTCTCGTGGGGTGGGTGGTACAAGGTCGGGAATCAGTACCGCAAGGAGTGGTCGATGATCTGGAAAGACATCATCGCCGGCTTTCTGATTTCGGGGTTCGTCATCGTGTTCGTGCCACAGTGGGTGTGGAACTCGCTCTTCCTGCAGGGTGAGGGATTGCTCGTCAGCGCCGAGAACGCGATTATGGGTGTCACAATCGCCGTGCTCAGCTTCGTCGGGAGTATGGGGAACGTCCCGTTCGCCGTCGCGCTGTGGGGCGGNGGCGTCAGCTTCGCCGGCNTCATCGCGTTCGTCTACGCCGACCTCATCACGATTCCCGTTCTGAACGTCTACCGGAAGTACTACGGCTGGAAAGTGATGCTGTACATTCTCGGCGTATTCTTCGTGACGATGGCCTTCACGGGCTTTCTCATGGAAGAACTGTTCAACGCCCTCGGCATCGTTCCGAATCTCACCGGCGGCCAGACCGCGTCCGAACAGACGTACTTCGAACTCAACTACACGTTCTACCTCAACATCATCGCGTTCGCGCTCTCCGGGTTCCTCCTCTACGTCTATCGTCGAGGATTGGGTGCTCCCGGCCAATACCGGGACCCCGTCTGTGGGATGCGGACCGACGATAGCGGGCCGAGTCTCACCCACGACGACGAGACGTACTACTTCTGCTCGAAGCGATGCAAGCGGTCGTTCGAGAAGCACCCATCCGAATTCGCACAGCAACACCCACAGCCCTCTGGAACGGGGACGTCCCAGAGTCATGAACACCACTGACCGTCATGTCTCGATACATCGTTCCGAAATCAAGCAGCCCCGAGACTAGCCTCGGTCAATCACAACTGGTACAGCGAAGTCTCACCAACTCTCGGGCATGAACGAGTATCACGCTAGATCGAGGTGGGAGGGATGAATCGACGGCGAGCCGATACGGTGGTCGGTTTCCTCGTCGCTGCCGTTCTCATCATCGGCGGTGCGCTCAGCTGGGATGCGTACCAGCAACGGCAAGCATTCGAGGAGATGGGATCGATGATGGGAATGTCGATGGGGGCGGTTCACGGAACGAACCCGCTCTGGTACGTCCTCGGAACCCTCCTCGTCTCGGCTGTCATCGGCGGGGGGTATCTCGTGGTTCGGGACGACCTCACCGGCACAGATGTACCCGATCACTCACAGGACGAGGTGGAGAGCGCAACCGCTCGTGAGAGCGCCAAATCACCAGAGATCCAGCCGAATGAAGCTATCAATCCGGAGTCCCAGCCACAGGCTCGCGTGTTAGACCTCCTACCGGAAGACGAACGCCGTATCCTCAAGCCGGTTCTCTCCTCGCCCGGCATCACACAGATCGAACTGCGGGACCGCTCGGACTTCTCGAAGAGCAAGGTGAGCCAGACGGTTAGTACCCTTGAGAGGCGCGGCTTGCTGTACCGCGAGCGCCAAGGGCGGACGTATCGCATCTATCCGAGTGACGACCTACAAGAGAAACAAATGAACTAGCAGGGAATCTCCGACGATTCAGAACCATTCACCGGCGTCGTAGGTGTTGAAATCAAACTGAGCGATGGCCATATGACCCTCCTTCAGCGCGAGGCCTATACTCGTCGACCACGAAAATAAGGGAAATGACCTCCAGAGGATTCTCCCGCCGCAGGCTTCTCCAGTTGACAGGCGCATCTACTCTCGGAGCGTTCGCGGGCTGCGCCGGTCAGCTCCCGGGCACCGACGATGACGGTGGTCGTGAGGTGACGCCACGCTCGACCGTCACTGACGAGCCAGATACGTCCGTCAGCCTCACCGCGGCGTCCGGAACCATTCGACCGTCCCCCGAGCCGAGACGTCGACGACCAACTGGACGTACAACGAGCAATTCCCGGGACCGGAGCTGCGCGTTCAGGAGGGTGACGTGCTCAGTGTCGAACTGACCAACGACCTCCGAGAGGAAACCACGATTCACTGGCACGGTATTCCGGTTCCGAATCCGGTCGATGGCGTGCCGAACGTGACCCAAGACCCGATCGCGTCCGGTGAGACGTTCACCTACACGTTCCGTGCCGAACCCGCCGGGACGTACTTCTACCACAGCCACGTCGGGCTCCAGCTCGACCGGGGATTGCTCGGCCCACTGATCGTCGAAGAACCCGACCCACACGTCGAGTACGACCGCGAGTACGTCGTCGTCGTCGACGATTACCTCCCCGGAGAGCCACGCCTCCCGTCGGACAGAGGGATGGGTGGGGGAGGCAGGATGATGGGCGACGTTCGGCCGCCATACGAGGGACTCCTAATCAACGGTCGCCTTCCTGAGAACCCCCAGATGTTCGACGTAGCTGAGGGCGAGCGAATTCGCTTCCGGTTCGTGAACGCTTCCAGTGCGACGGTCTTCGGGGTGCGGATCGCCGGCCACGAGATGACGGTGACCCATGCCGATGGCCAACCCGTCGAACCCGTCGACGCAGACTCGTTCGTCTTCGGTGCCGGCGAGCGGTACGACGCCGTCGTCGAAGCGACGAATCCGGGGAGATGGTTCCTCCAGGCGGACGCACTCGACGGCAACGAACCACCAGCCAGAGCCGTCGTCGAGTACGAGTCCACGGGTGGTTCGGGCACTCCACAGTCTCCATCGTCCTCGAATAACCGATTGCAGTACGGCGACCTACGAGCGGTCTCCTCGCTCGACGGTGTGAGCGGGCGTCCCGACCGGACGTTCGACCTGACGCTCTCACGCGGCGGGGGCCAGTCCTACACGTGGACGATAGACGGGCAGGCCTACCCTGATGCCGATCCACTAAATATTCGACCCGGAGAACACGTCCGGATTCGGATGACCAACCAGAGCCCGGTCGTTCACCCGATGCACCTTCACGGCCACTTCTTCCAGGTCGGCAACGCTATCAAAGACACCGTCATCGTCCCCGGCCATCGGGGGCAGGTGACGATTGACTTCCACGCGGACAATCCCGGTCGCTGGTTGTTCCACTGTCACAATTTGTACCATCTCGATGCGGGCATGGCGCGTGTCGTGAGATACGTCGAGTAGCTCAGTAGCGAGTTTCGAGTCGAACAAACGCCTCTTTGCTCGCGTACTCGAATTCATGTTCATCGCCTATTACGGGAACTAGAAGACGTCTGCATTTGACACAGGACTCATACTCAAACAGCTGCCACTAGAATTGAACCTCGTCGTATGCTCTTGGTGTAGCGACGAAATGAAGATCGGTGTGTCAACTATGACTGAGAGTGGGGTGTTCAACCCTCGGTACTACTCCTCCCGGGTTCCCGGCCACTGGCGTGCGTCCGCCTGAATCAATCCATGCATGGTTCGGCGTCGCTCTTTCAGCTCTTCGAGTACGTCATCGAACTCCTCATCGGACACCGTCGGGACACCCGCCTTGCGTAGAACGGCGAGGTCGGGCAGCGGTGGATGCTCGTCGGACTGTGTCGCGAACACACTGACCGTGTCGAGGTAGCTCTGAACACTCGACCGTGCGTTTTCGAGAACCGAGTCACTGGGCCTCTTCGCCTCGGGCGTCGCTCGCTGCCAGAGGGTCAAAGCGTCGTCGAGACTGGCGACGCTCAACACGGCGGCGGCCTCGCGGTCGTCGGTGTAGAAGTAGTGTAGGATTGGGTAGGCTTTGTGGTTAGACGTTAGTTCGTTCAGCGCCGTGGTGATACTGTTGAGAGGGAGCGCGACGTCGTCGAACTCATCACCGTTCCAGGTAGTAGTGACGATCGATTCGCCGTCCAGTCCGAGCCCGCTTACGTTCCGCGCGAACGTGCGTTTCTGCGTAACTGCGTCGAGGACGGAGAGGACGTAGGTGATGCTCAGCGTCACCAGCAACATCCCGCTGGCGGTCATCAGTGCAGTCAGGATCTGCCAGAGGCCATCTCGGGGCGCGAAATCACCGTTCCCCATCGTGAACATCGAATATCCCACGAAGTAGAATCGTTCGACCCAGGAGATGGGGCCTGCGTCGATGGTGTCTCTCAGAGCGTTCTCGGCACTGGCGAAGACGAACATCCACCCGCCCCAGAGTAGGGCGATCCACATCCCAAGCCCGAGGGCGAGAATCACCGGGCCGGCGAGCGTCCGAATGCGGGGGCTGTAGGTCCCAAAGCGTCGTAGCAGCTTCCACGTCCTCCGCATCAGGCGTGCAGTAAGGGGTCCCGCACCGCCCTCAACCCAAAGGGTCGTCCATAGGAGATCGATCGCGGCCACGATGAGCAGACTCACGCCCAAGCCAAAGTATAGATAGTTCACTGGTCTGTCGTTCTCTCCGAAGTCGATTCAAACTGAGCAGCGACAGACAGCGAGTTCATCATCGATGGTGGTGACGGCTGAATCATTATTGTACGATAGGCTAGTCGGCGGCCTGTGCCTGTCCGCCGCTCTGTCTCATTTCGGCTGGATTCTTCATGCCTTCCTTGACGCCGAAGTGGACCAAAACGGCGTTGACCGGGAACGCGAAAACGAACCCAACAGATAGCGAGAACGCGAGTGCACCCCAGAACAGCAGATCGGAGATGTGGGCCTGACTGGCGATCAGCAGATCCGTTCCGATAGCAGCGATCTCCATGATGGTGATGCTTGGCGTCTCGCTATAGAGGGCGTCGAGCATGGCCTCGCCGAAACCGACGCCCTCCTGCATCAGCGGGCCGACTGTCAGGGCGTAGCCGAACAGGTACGCGAGCGCGAACGTTCCTGCAGCGACGAGGACCGTACTCTGGAGTGCGAGCAGGCCTGCGAGGAGCGCGAACCCGAGAACTTCACCGGCCCCACAGCCCGAATAGCAGTGAGCGGTCGAGCGGAAGCCACGCCGCCACAGCGAGTCGTTGCTGATCTGGCTGCGGCCAGAGTACCAGTAGATGGCCAGGCCGAACGGCCCGGAGTAGAGGACGACCAGCGTCCAGACGCCTTTCATCAGCGATGGCAGCGCCTGATTCCGCTCGCGGATGTCCCACCAGAGGGTGACGACGGACGCGAGGACGAACAGCGCCCAGACACCCATCACGAGCGGGTCCGACAGAATCGGTTTCATGATGTGGCGAACCGGTGCGAGCGCGTGTTCGATCTGTGTGAGAAGTCCTTGGAGTGGCATAGTCTACGGAATAGCTGAACTAATTCGAGGCTATGCGGTATCGTCTGCTGCTCGACGGTCGCTACACGACCTAGTTGGGGAGGGAAACTTTCTGCAGTTGTGGTTAACATTCCAAAGTGGGTTGGATCACCGATCTCGGCTCTCATCGGTTGCAGCAGTTCCGGGCGTGCTAACCCACTCCTCGGACGAATTCGGTGGAGATGAACGATTCTATTCTCAGGAAACGATTAGAACGCTCTATACACGTTCTCGAACGTTCTCCTGTGCGGATTCATACCCACGTCGATAACTCCCGAGCAGTCCTACGAGTAACCGAGGAGAAAGACAATGACCAACTTCACACTCGGCCGCTGGCTGCTCGTGGCCCTCGCGATCGTGGGACTCGCGTTCGCCGCCCCCGTGGTCAGCGCACACGGCGACGAAACGGCCGCTGACGACGCGCCCACGGACAATACCACCGCAGATGAATGGGCCACTTGGATGGAGGCACAGATGACCGAACACATGGGTCCCGGTGCTGTCGAGTGGATGGAGTCGCACATGGGTGTGACCGTCGACGAGATGGCCCAGGACATGGCTGACGAGGAATACCACGACGGGGCTAACGACGACTACAACGGCGGGATGTACGGGCAGGGCCACTGCTGACGGCCCTGACCGTTTCGATCGCTTCAACCGAATACCACGATCCACCAACTCAAGATAATGACGCAACTCACCACTCACATCGGACGCACTGCTCGGCGACTCGCGATCCTCGCCGTCCCGCTGCTGGTCGCGACGACTGGAACGGCTGCCGCCCACGGTAGTGGGAGCTACGGCGGGGGCATGATGGGCGGCGGCTGGGGCCTCTTCGGCGGAGCGATGGGGCTCTGGGGACTCCTCTGGATGGGGCTCCTCATCGCCGTCCCACTCTACCTCGTCTATGCGCTCCTCAACCGAGGATCCGGCGGGAACGAAAAGCAGTCGCTGTCGGTTCTCCGTGAGCGCTACGCCCGCGGGGAGCTCTCGGATGACGAATTCGATCGACGGCGAAAACAGCTCGAACGTACCGGATGACCGGAACCGCTGCTGTTCCAACCGGTACACCACACTTCCAACGCCCGCCGTTGCGGCACCCAACCGTTAACCCCGTGGACGGGGTATAATATTACATGGAATACACAATACAGACTTCAGTCACTGGCGATTTCGACGACGTCGTCGACAAGACAATCGCTGCGCTCAAAGACGAAGGATTCGGCGTCCTCTGTGACATCGATATCCAGGCGACGCTCAAGGAAAAACTCGGCGAAGAGTTCCGCCAGTATCG
Source organism: Halonotius terrestris (assembly GCF_006861665.1). Lineage (GTDB taxonomy): Archaea > Halobacteriota > Halobacteria > Halobacteriales > Haloferacaceae > Halonotius > Halonotius terrestris. The sequence goes on from NZ_RKLU01000014.1 coordinate 10,354, forward strand.
CATTCTCGGTGCGTGTAATCCCCCGCTGGCATACGAGGGACTGACCGAAGAGATCGAACTCGGCGCACTCCTCCCGTGTAACGTCATCGTCTACGAAACCGATGACGGCGATATCGTTGTGAGTGCCGTTGATCCAAAGCAATTGGTCGGTATCGCGGACAACGATGCGCTCGACTCGATCGCGACCGAGGTCAACGAGCGTTTCGAGCGTGTTCTCTCGGCCGTCACCAACGAACTCGGATCCACGTCGGAGGCCTGATCTCGATGGCTTCGTCGAACCAGCTCGACACCACGACGATCGTTCTCCTGATACTCGGAGCGATCATCTTGCTCCCGTTGCTCACAATGGGGATGGGATTCGGCGGAATGATGGGGTACGGCGGGATGATGGGCCAGTATGGCGGTACTGGCGGGTGGTGGCCGTTCATCGGGATGCTCGTCCCGCTTATCTTCCTCCTCATCCTCCTCGGCGGTGGCTACCTCGTCTTCCGGCGCATGAGCGAAACGCAGACGTCTCGAAACCCCGCGATGGAAGAACTCCGCACGGCGTACGCCCGCGGCGACCTCACCGACGAAGAGTTCGAATCCCGCCGCGAGAAACTCGAACGGTCGGGGTAAACCCAACGAGTACACACCGCGATTCGGATACCACAAGCCCGTGTACTCGATTTTGTTCCTCAGGCTCCGTCCTATCACACCTGTGCGAGCGTGTCTTCGAATCAAAGAAATGGGGGGCTCTCAGCTTACAATTCTGAATAGTAATGTGGTTAAGTTACAATACCGTAGTGTACAATGTGACTGAAGTAATCCTCTTCACCCAAGAGACGTGCGGAGCATGCGCAACACAGCGGGAGAAAAACGACGGCCTCGAGGACAAGTATCCGGACGTGGAATTCAAAGAGGTCGACATTCAGACGGACCTCGAAACAGCCGAAGAATACGGCGTCCGAAAGACGCCGACGACCCTCGTCTACGCGAACGGAGAGCAGACCGCCGAGTTCATCGGCATCGTCGACCGGAACGACCTCGAGTCAGCCATCGAGCGCGCGACCCAGCAATCGTCTGGATTCGTCCAGCGCCTCGTCGGTGTCGTGCGAAAATAACGACCAACAGACTGATTCAAACCACATGACGAACTATAACCGACGTCAGTTCCTGGGAGTACTCGGTGCCGGCGCAGTCGCCGGTGTAGGGATCTCTCAGCCAGCGAGCGCACAGGAGACGCCCGTCGTGAAGATGGGCAACAACTACTTCGACCCGATCGGACTCCACGTCGAACCCGGCACGACCGTTCGCTTCGAGCTAGCGGCCGGAGCACACTCGGCGACCGCCTACGAGAATCGGATTCCATCCGACGCCAGCGCATTCGACAGTGGAACCATCTCGTCGGGAAGCTTCGAGTACACGTTCGAAACGCCAGGCACGTACGACTACTACTGCATCCCGCACAAGTCGGTCGGGATGGTCGGCCGCATCGTCGTCGGCAGCCCCGGCGGCCCGGCCGAAGAGAGCTCAATCCCCGACGGCGAGGTCCCCGATAGCGAGACGATCGTCCAGAACGGCGCCGTGGCCATCGGCTCGGACGTCGACGGAAGCGGGAGCACCGGTGGCGGCATGATGGGGCCCGGCGGAGGGGGCATGATGGGTGGCTCGAGAGGCGGGTGGGGCGGCGTCCCGTTCGTCGGCGGGGCACTCGGAATGCTCGGCTTAGCTGGCGGACTCCTCTATTGGGCACTAGGACGAGGTGACGCATCTCCCGAGAGCGATGATTCCGCGATGGAAACCCTCCAACGCCGTTACGCACGAGGCGAGATCGACGAAGAAGAGTTCCAGAAGCGTCGTGAGCGGTTGGAAGACAGGTGAAACGCCTCGTCGATGTTCGGTAAGTCAGCGAATCGCGTCGGGTGCCCTCGATCGATCCGTCCGGCCGCGGATACCACCTTCGTTCGAGCGCGTCGTCACGTCGTTCGAGTTCCGCGGTAGTACACCCACACGGCGAGGAGTCCGACGACGAGGAGATAGCCGGCCCCCCAGCCGAGCGACGCAGCCGTGTCCAGGTCCGTCGTGAGTCCGGTATCGACCATCACGCGGACGGGATGGTAGCCCGGGAAGAGTTTCATCCACCACTCGGGTTCAGACTGGACGAACAGCGGGTCCTGGAAAAGCCCGATATCGATCATCGGGAGGATCAACATAATCCACAGGCCCGCGAGGCGGTTGAAGGCGGCGCCGACGAGCATCCCAATAAGTCCGTAGGTAACTGAAAGGACGAGCATCGCGGCGACGAACCACCACAGCTGTTCGGGCTGGAAGTCGATGAGCATCACCCCGACGGAGACAGCGACCACGACAAGCGTGATGACTGCAAGGACGCCGAACCGTGCGGCGATGACCTGCCGTGCTCGGTAGCCGACGACAGCGAGGCGGCCGTCCGTGTCTCTCGCCTCGCGCATTAGGAATAGACCGGCGAGGCCGGCGATGAACGAACTCGTGATCGGTGTCATGATCACGCCGTGGACCTCGGGCATCCCCCGCATCACGGTCGTCGTCTCGCCGTCGACGACCGTCCGGACCGGCATCTGGACGTCCTGGGTGACCGCGAAGGCGAGCGTGATGAACGACACTGGGAGGACGACCAGGAGCGCCACGAGGACGTAGTTGCGGGCGTGTTCCCGGAGCCCGATACCGAACGCCGTGGCCGTTCGGTTCACGCTGACCACCCCCCGGCCGTGCGCATCGTCGCACCGAATACGGCAGTCACGAGGACGAGCAACACGAGAAGGTACCCGCCAACAAAGGCGAGGTCGCCCGCCGCGAACGTGCCATCGAAGACGGCCGACTGGAGAAGTTCTTTCGGATGATACAGCGGGAAGTACTGGACGAAGTCGGGGACATCCGCGGCGAGCGGGCTGTCGCCACTGAGGAACGCGTCCATCATCGCGAGGAAGACGACGACGAGCGACCCCTCGAACAGTCGCGGAAGCACTGCGCCGACGAGCGCACCGAGGAAAGCATAGACGACGCCCGCGAGCGCGAGGAACGCGAACACAAACAGGGGTGCTTCGACGTCGATCGTCAGCCAGAGGACGCCGAAGTTCACCCCCGCGACGACGATCGTGACACCCGCGAGAGTCGCCAGCCGCGTCGCGAGCAGCGTTCGTGGCGCGTACCCGGTCTGAACGAGCCGTCGGTCAGCCTCCCGGGCACTGATCATCTGGACCAGTCCCATCAGCCCGGCGATGATGGCGACGCCGAAGATCGCGCCGAGGAGGCGTCCCAGGTCGAGCGGAATCCCCTCGACGGTCGGCATTGACGGCAGTCCGGCCATCGCCTGGCCCCACCCCTCGATGACCACGAGCGGGAGCACCAGCGCAAGGACGACGTTCAGGGGCGTCCGGACAAACGTCTGGAGGTTCGCCCGAACGCCGACGACGAACCTATTCATGTTCCCCCTCCGGGTCGCTCCTGAGTCCGCTCTCGGTCTCTTCGTCGGTCACGTCGTGAACCAGTCCGTCTCGCACCTCGAAGACGCGATCGAGTCGACTCCGCTCCTCAATTAGGTGGGAGATCATGACGACGGCAGTGCCGTCGTTCGCGAGGTCCTGGGCCATGTCCCAGAATCGCAGGTAGGTCTCCCAGTCGAACCCGGTGTAGGGTTCGTCGAGCATGAGAACGTCCGGGTCGTGCATCAACGCGATGCTGAGGTTGACCTTCTGTCGGTTCCCGCCGCTGAGCTGGTCAACTCGGTAATCGAGGTACCGTTCGAAGTCGAGTTCGTCCGCCAGTCGCCGTTTCGCCGCGTCGATCTCCTCGCGACTCATCCCGTACCCCGCGCCGAACAGTCGGAACGTTTCTGAGACGGTCAACCGATCGTAGAGCAGGGGCTCCTGCGGACACCAGCCGACGGTCCCAGTCCGTTCAACCGTGCCCACATCGTGATCAAGGACGCCGACGAGGATCTTCATTAGCGTCGACTTCCCCGACCCATTCTCGCCGACGATGCCGACGATCTCGCCGGCACGGACCTCGATATCCGCACCGGTGAGAACGGGCGTCGACCGTCCCAACGGGAGTCGTGACCCGTAGGTTTTCTCGAGGGCGTTGCCTCGAACGAGCGTCTTACTCTCACCGACCGTCTCCGTGGGTGCCGTGGTCGTTTCCATACGTAGAAAGACGTTCTACTCATTCAATCGAATTGTTGTTAGGAATCGAAAGTTGACCCCGTCGAAGAACCCGGAGATTGGGTTGTATTTCGAAGAGAGCAATGGATAGCCAACGATTTGGCATTCATTTTGTCTCCAAACAGGGATAGACTTGGGCGGTAGCCGTCATGAAAATCAGATATCTATCAGGCGCCGAGCATAGCGTTGATGGGGTTTGCGAGTCAACGTTCGAGTATCCATGGTTCAGTGCTACATCTGTGACTCGGAATGCGCTAGCGACGACGAGGTGTTCGTCTGCGAGCACTGCGGAATCTCCTGCCACCGGCACTGTATGGCGGAATACGACACCGATGTCTGCCCGAAGTGTGTCGGCGAGCCGATGATCGGAGCGGTCGAATTCTAGTCGCTCCGTCTCACGCCTCCGCCGCGGACAGCCCGGAAGCAACGTATATGGATGGTCGGCTGACGAAATGCGTTTTTAGCTCGTGCCCGTAGCGCAGGTATGTCTACAACCGTCGAACTTCCCGACGTCGACGAGGCCTGTGCGTACTGCGGATCGCGTATCTTCGACCACGACCCGATCTGTGTGCGCGACTGTACCGACGACTGCGGGTCGGCGACCTACTTCTGCAACTACGCGTGTCTCTCGACCTACGTGGACGAAAACAACTTGACGGCTGGCGACGCCTGCGAGTGGTCGCCTGACGACCCCCACTGCTGCTGAGTGCGCTCACCCCAAGCAAGACACGGAGCAACGTATTGGCCGCCACCCCGCCCAGGAACTACCAATGGAGCAGTTCTGGTCGTCCAACTTTATGAATGCAGCCGGCGAAGTCAGTAGTGGTTACCCATGTCGACAGAGCGCACGTCCGACGGGCTGCTCCGAATCGTCCTAATCGTCCTCGCAGTGGTCGTCCTGTTTCCGATGTTAATGATGGTTTTCGCCGCTCCAATGATGGGGATGATGGGCTGGTGGTGGGGCGGCGGCACGGCCGGCGGCCTCTCGCCACTGTGGGGCGTCGGGATGATGCTCGTCTGGCTTGTCGTCCTCGTCGGCATCGGCTACCTCCTCTATCGCGGCCTCGTCGGTGGGGTCGGGTCGTCGCTAACCACTGATAGGGCACTCGAAGAGCTCCGAGTGGCGTACGCACGCGGCGATCTCTCCGACGAGGAGTTCGAGGAACGGCGTGCGAAACTCACCCGCGAGGAGTCGCAGTAGTCTGCAATCATGTCCCCGACAGTACAGCGACGCGAGTTTCTCACTGCGCTCGGAGCCGGCATCGCAGGTCTAGCGGGCTGCGTCGGCAATCTCCCGGGAAGCAGCGGTGGGGTCGATCGAACGATCTACGTCGGCGCGTATCACTGGGGCTTCATCATCGTCGACGAGTCCGGCGAGGAACAGGACCGCATCAGACTGCAACGGAACGATGTTCTCCGTGTCGTATCGTTCAACACGCTCGCGAGTCAGGCCGTCCAATCCCTCCCAGCGTCGATTCGAGACGTCCTTCCCGACCACGAGGCCCTCGAAGAACGAAATGCGGAACGCATCCCGGTCCCGGCCGACGGCGACTTCCACGAGCTACTCGAAGAAGCGAACGAGCAGTACCCAGACCACAGTCTCGCGATCACGCCCTCTGGACAGGTTCACATGGGCGGCGGAATGATGATGCACCCGGTTGCACTTCCGCAAAATGCCACCAGACCCATCATTCGACAGTTAGGGGCGACGCAACGAGGCGATTACACGCTGAGTTGCCTGACCTACTGTGGCTATGGACACCCGTACATGGAAATCGACGGTGGCATCGTCGTCACATAGGGATCCGTCCTAAATGTCACTGGGGGAACTGTCCGGGAAACAGCGTGGGGAGCGAACTAGCTGGAGAGCTGTTGGGCTTGCTGGATCCACGACGACACTCGTGAGCCACTGATACCCAGTCGCTCAGCGAGCGCGGCCGGATCCGCGGCTGCGAGTCGACTCACCGTAGAAATCCCGGCGTCATGAAGACGCTCCTCGTACGCTGGTCCGACGCCGTCGAGCTTCTGCAACGACTGTTCCTGGTCGGCTCCCTCTGGAACATCGCTCCCGCCGGGTGTATCTGTTCCTTTGGTCGATGTCACCGACCGCTCTCGAAACCACGTCGCCACGCGGGGCCACAGCTCCGCGTGGGCCTTGCCCGAGACGGCCATCCCGACGTGACCGGTTGGAAACTCGTAAATGTCGGTGTCTTCGCTTGGGATAGTGTCCATGAATGGTTTACTCGCGTCCGGCGGGATGAGGTGGTCGAACGAGCCGATGATCTGTAAGACCGGCATCGTGAGATTTTCGATGTCGACGGGGTCGCCATCCAGCACGAGTTCGTTCCGGTAGAGGGCGTTTTCCTGGTAGATATCTTCGATGAACTGGCGGTAGGCCTCGCCCGCGACATCGACCCCGTCTCGCACCCAGCGTTCCATCCTGCCGAAGTTCTCGACAGCTGTCTTATCATCGAGGTTGTCGAACAGCATCGTGTATTTCCCGAGGTAGTTATCGACGGGGTTCATCTGGGCAAAGCCAGCCCCGAGAAACTCCGCCGGGACGTTCCCATAGGTCTCGGTAATCTCTGCGGGGTCGAAGTACTCCTCGCTCCCCCACTGCTCGAGGATACCACCTGTGTTGTCGAAACACAGCCCCGTGGCCATGAGGCCAAGATTGCTAACCTTCTCCGGATGGAGAGCCGCGTACATCGTGCTCAGCGTGCCGCCCATGCAGTAGCCGAGGATGTTGAGGGCGTCATTCGTAGTTCGTTCACGGACGACGTCGACGCAATTGTCGATGTATCGATTCACGTAGTCGCCCAGGGTCAGCGACGCGTCAAGTCGGGACGGTTCGCCCCAGTCGATGAGATAGACGTCGAAGCCGTCCTCAAGAAACCGTCGGACGACGCTCTTGTCGGGCTGGAGATCGAGGATGTAGGGACGATTGATCAACGCATAGACGACGAGGAGGGGCGTGTTGTGCAGGTCGTCTGTGAGTGACTCATAGTGGAGGAGATTGAGTTTGTTCTCGGAATAGATGACCTCACTCGAAGTCTGCCCGACCTCAACGGAGGCGAGATCTTCGAGCCGATTCGGAAGAAGGCGCATCTTCTCGGCGGTTTCCATTCCCTGGGTAAGCAATCTGCGGTGAGTCTTCAATGGGGCTGTGAACGGATTCATAGTCTTAACCTGGCTGTACGAACGAGTCACTCCGGGAGAGGGTCAATCAACACCGTCGCCGTCCCGTCCAGGACGATTTCGTCAGCGTCGTTTTCGATGCGCGTCGTGAGCCGATACCGGTCGCCTTCGAGGTCATCGACGATCTTGCATTGAGCCGTCAGTGACTCGCCGATGTCGACCGGGCGTCGGAACTCGAGATTCTGCGAGATGTAGATCGTGAGGCCAGGGAAACACGCGAGGGCGGCGCTGATGAGTCCGGAGACGAGTGTCCCGTGGACGATCCGGTGGCCAAACCGCGTCTTCTCAGCGAACTCGTCGTTGAGGTGGAGGGCGTTCGTGTCGCTGGTCGCTTCGGCGAATTTTCGGACGTCGTCGTCCGTGATCTCCTTCGAGAAGCGAACGCTGTCGCCCTCCTGGAGCGACGTGGGATCTTCGATTTCGATATCGAACTCGCCTTTTGCCCGGCCATATGGCAAGCGAGGGAGAATGGCTCCACTCGCCTCGACGAGATGTGGATGGGGCGTCTCGACGTACTTCTCGGGAGCGCTATCGAACAACGCTTGGCAGTCGTTCGAGCAGAAGTGGAATGACTCGCCTTCGTACTCAGTAGTCGCTTCGGCAGATTCGGGTGGGATTTCCATCCCACAGACGGGATCGACTGGCATGGGTACACTGAATTGATGGCTCGTTCACGAACTGGGTCGGCGTCGGAATCGTTCAGACGGTCTGCTAGAGAATAACGTAGTCACGCACTATCAACGTACGTGTCGCTCGTAGCACCAACCGAGAACAATTGTAGAAGGCGTTCACGTCCCGATGTGGTCAACCTCGTCGAGAGCTTCAGTGGCCACGTCTCCAAGTTCTCCTGCTTCGATATGGGAATAGCGCTCGCGGACCATCTCCTCTGAGTTGTCGAGATATCGGGCTGCGACAGTATAGCCGAACGCCCTGACGAGGACCTCTCCCATGCCTCGTCGACCGCCGTGAGGAGCGAGATAGTCGTGTTTCGGGTGGTCAATGTCGACCTTCCCCTCCTCGGAGAGCCGTTGGAGAATCGACCGCGCACCATCGGTCGTGATCGAGGGAGGTCGAATGTCTTCCTCAAGTGTCAGTAAAAGGTCGCGAGCGAACTCATCACGCCGTTCTTCGATGACGTCCGGTTGTAGCCCTCGGTCAGCGAGCTCCTCCCGTACGTGCGTCGCGAGTGTCCGCTGGTCGAACGTCGGGAACACCGGCCATCGATCCGCTGGCGGATCCATCAGCTGGCGGTAGCTCCGGAGCGGCGAGATCACCGGGTCGGGAAGACTGGCGGCGTCCCACTGCTGTTTCTTCCGGTAGACGTCCATACTCCCGTCGTCAAGGGAGATGTCCTCCCAGCGGACGCCGCGCCGGCGCGGGTCGTTCGGGTCCCGGAGGAGTTCCCCGACGCGGACAGCTGTGTACGCGAGGACGAACACCAGAGCCCGGTCACGAGCCGCTTTGAGCGCGGCGTAGCGCGCTCGCTGCTTGTCGAGTGGGTCAGTATCCTGTGAGAGTGTCGTGTACGCCTCGACGGCGTCGCGGGCCCGTTCGTCGACGTGGCGGGTGAGGGCGTGGCGCTGTTCAGACGTCCAGGCCTGTTGGTCGCCGGGCTTGCGGCCGTCGTCCTCCGGCAGCGGCGCCATCGCACTCGCCCTCTGCGCGTAGTGGGCCTCGAGATACCCTTCGTTGACACACCACCCGCACCACGCAGAGATATAGCGGTAATAGGTTTGTACCGTGTTCTGCTTGAGTCCCCGATCTCCACCGAGATGCCGGGCGTACTCCCGGAACACGCGTTCGTCGAGATCGTCGAAGTTCGGCTCCCGGTCGACGTCGTCGGGGACGATCCCAGTCCAGTCGTCATTGCCACGGTCGCCGGCGGTCCACTCGGCGAACCGCTCGAGTTCGCGTGCAGCGTTTCGTCGATAGTTCCCGCCGTCGCCACCGCGGCCTTTCCCCTTGTCCTGGAGATAGCGCTCGAAGGAACTCGCGAGTGACTGATCGGAGCGTTCTCGGGGAGTCATGGTTCTTCGTTCGCGTACTGGTAAGTCAGACGAACATCCTCGAGGAGTGCTTCGACGATTTCCCAGAGGATCAGGGAAGGAGTCTCGTGTTCAAATGTGATCCCACAGCGGTCCTCCGTATTGGCGGCAGAGTACTGGAAATGCGCCCGTCCGAGATCGGGATGGTCCTCGTCTTGGTGCCAGCCGGCGTGAAAGCCCGTGTTCGGATCGGTGTAGTTGATACGGAACCAATCGTGAGGGGCCTGTCGATACCACTTGACGGTCAGTTCCGGCGAATCAGGGCCTGTCGGGGGATCCAGACGGGCTGGATCAAAAACCGCCCGTAGCTGCTTGGCCTCGATATCGTCAGGAACGTACTCGACGGCCGTGATCTGGGGGACACGGTCGAGGACGTCCCGCTTCAATTGGGCGTAGAGGTTCGCGTTCGGGTCACCACCTGGATGCGGGACCGACATCCGTTAGCTGCTGGCCTCGGCAGACTCTGTCGTCGGAGCGAGGAAGTCCCATTCGCGGATGGCAAAGCCAACGATCTGGATACGACGCTGAAGGTGCTCCCACTCGCGGGCAATCTCACGGCGACGGTCTTCCTCGTCACCGTCAAGGGACTCGTCAGCGAGCGTTCCGCGAAGCTGGTTCGGTAACTCGACGCCGAATTCGTCCTCCCAGTCGCGGATCTGGGTCTTCATATCGGCGAGCCGGTCCGTAAGCTCCTCGACAGTGTGTCCGCTGTCTCGAAGGCGCATCGCCTCCTGCATCGCTTGGCGGCGATAATCAGGGTAATACGTCGTGTGAGTACCGCTTTCGTCACGGTGGAGGACGCCGTCGTCGACGAGTCGCTCGAGGACGCGCTTAGTTGGTTCGTGTGACCAGCCCGCTTCGGAGGCGATCCAGTTGGCTGTCTGTGGCTCCGACAGCTGCCGAGCAACCATCCGCACGCGGTCTTCACCCGTGGTCTGGCGTTCCATCAGGCCCTCGGAGTTCGATTCGTCTTCGGTCATACAACACCCTTCGGACTGTGTCTTAATATAGATTGAGGTCATTAGTCCTATATCGAATGCGCTTCTTCGCCATCGCCTCGACCTCGGCTGAGGAGAGTCAGAGCAAACTCGGAGCCCGGTCTTGTCGGCTCTACCCCGGGGGAAGCGCCGTTGTGAGGGGGTTGCAGCATTCGTGCTTCACCGACGGCGGCGGGGCACTTCAAAGTGGTCGTGATTACCCGTATAATCACGACCAATAGGGAAAGAAGTCTCATCTCCGATATTCCTACGATATAAGGGTTCTACTCACCAATCATCGAATCTGAGTTGATAATAAATCGTATGCCGCTATACCAAAATCGGAACCGGAAGGTGGATTCATTGTCGAAGCTAAATCGGGAAATACTGGGGCTGAGTCGGTTGTCCTTCCCAATCGTGTCATCTATTTCTGGCGAAATCACGCCACGGTTGTATTGACCACATTGGCGAAATCTCACTTTCTGCC
>NZ_RKLU01000015.1 GCF_006861665.1 Halonotius terrestris
TCGGAACCGGAAGGTGGATTCATTGTCGAAGCTAAATCGGGAAATACTGGGGCTGAGTCGGTTGTCCTTCCCAATCGTGTCATCTATTTCTGGCGAAATCACGCCACGGTTGTATTGACCACATTGGCGAAATCTCACTTTCTGCCGCCCCACAACGCCGCGAGAGTGTAGTCTTCTTCGGCGAACTCAGGGGATCAACCGTCCAAGAGAGATAGCGGATGGGCTTGCTTGACATCTTCACGACTGATTACGGGGCTGGGGACTCTTGGCTGGGAGATCATCTGAGCCCCGTCGATCACGGTACGAGATTATATGCAGAGCGTCGGTAGCTGATGTAGCTGAATGATTCTCTCCGTATCGAGGGAGAAGAATGGTCGACGGCCCGACCTTGTTCTACCTAGCGTGCCGACATCCGGCGAATTTTGCTTTACTCACCCACATACATCAGTTGTGGCAGTCCGTTATGAACGTCCATTGTGAACGGTCATTATGAACGTACAGTATGGTCATAAGGTGTGGTCTGTAGTTGCTACAGTGAGTAATGTGGTGTGTGTCTGAGCAACTCTTATTATCGATGCGGATGATGGTGCGCACATGCTACCAATAACCGTCTATAACCAGAGTGGTGGCCAATCCAAATCCACGATCACCAGAGATCTCGCCGCCGCCTACGCCGAACTCGGTCTCAACGTCCTCATCGCGGATTTCGACGCGCAAAATGGGAGCGTCTCGAACTATCTTGGCGTCGACGAAGACAAACACAACCCCGACGCCGACGACCTAACGCTCCACCTCATTGACCAGGGCAAAGGGCCGTTCCGCGATCTCATTCGCACGGCCGACGACGGCATCGACGTCATTCCCTCACACAAACGCTTCAACCGCGTCGACCAACGCCTCGACCAACACGCCGACTACCTCGAAGCGTCCAAACCCCCCGAGTGGGAGTATCCCCGATACAAACGCTTTTTCCAAGTCCTCCAAGACAACGACATTCAGGACGAGTACGACGTCATGCTCGTCGATCCGAACGCGAAAGCCGACGAAGGCTACTATCTCGCCCTCTACGCCACCCGCAACATCCTCATCCCTGCCGAACCCACGCGCGGCGGCATCGAGAGCATCGCCGGCGTCGAAGACAGCGCCCGCAACTTCGCCGAAGAGATGGATATCAACATCACACTAAGCGGTGTCGTTCCATCGAAAGTCGACGCCGGAAAGAAGATTCACAAAGAGTACCTCACTAAGATTCACGAGCAGTATCCGGCTCCAGTCTACTTCAAAAACCTCGGTGCGTTCGAGAAGGCCGAGGAGAACTACGAGACGGTGTTTTCTCAGCTGAAGGACGGCCGCATCCGTGACTACAACGCGGACATCATGCCGAAGTTCCGCACCCTCGCATCGTACATCTACCATCGCGCGGGCCAAGACCTCCCTAACGGCGGGTGGCCGCGAGAAGATCTATTCCACGGGAACGACATCTGGGGAGAAGTCGACCTCTCTCAGCTGACAACTGGCGGTCCCGACGCCGCTGAGGTGTCACAATGAGCTTCGAGTCAGGCGGCGATATGGAGAACCCGTTCGAGGACACAAATGACGAAGGCGACGACACTCAAGCCGACGAATCAGTAGAGATGGACATGGAAGACACGCAGCCTGTCGAGGACGACGAATCGACCAACGAGACCACTGGACAGGCGTCGAGTAATACGAGGCGCGACGACTTACGTGAAGCCGGTGTCGGACAAGAATCCGAGACCGGAGTCGACTACATTAGCGACCTTAAATCCGGCCGCAGGCACTCGAACGAGCAGCTCGCGAGAGCACTCATGCAACCGGAGTATCACTCCGAGTCGCCGCCAGTCCCCTACGCGACGTGGCGAGATGGAACGTCGACGGCACGCGACCGGACCACGCTCGAACTCAACCCGGACGTCGACGACCTTGTCCGAAAGGCCCAAACCGAGTTCGAGGACCGCTATGGCACGAACATCACAAAGGCCGATCTTCGCGAGTTCGCGATGGTGTACGGCCTCGCACACCTCGATGACGTCTTCGAGATGGCTGAAGAATGGGGCATCCAGTACGACAACTGAACCTATGCGCTTCCGTAATTGGCTTCGAACTGTTCCTTGACGTCATCAATATACAGACTTGTGAGCATATCCTTGCCAACTCTAAAGACGAATGGTCCATCCGTACATGAGGAGAAACCTGAGTGGTAGAACTCAGCCAGATACGCTCTAACCAACTATCTAGTAAGGCTTTCAATTGTTACCGAATTATTGGTAACCACCAGATGTACGAGGTGCTCGACGACACGGCAGCCCAGGTCATCCTCGCCATCAAAAGTGGTGACTCCATCCGGCGTGTCGCTCAGCACCTCCACAGACCGTACGAGACGGTGAGACAAGCCGTCAACCGTCTCGAAGACGGCAGACCTACGTCCACTATGACGACGGCCTCTCTGTTGTCGACCAGCGCGTGAGAGAAGCCGCGCGCGAGCTGGTCGCGGCAAGCGCCGGCGTGAGTCCACCCTCCATCGAGGAGGCATACATCATCCCGCAGTTCGGTGACTGGCCGTTCGCGTTCACGCGGATCGACACCATCTACGTCTGGATACAGGGCGGCTACCAGGTCAGCCGCGATCCCGACGACTACCCGCTCTTCATCGCTGTTCACGAGCAAGACGTCGACGCCTGGGAGACGTTCTTCGAATCGTTCGGGCTACCAACCACCTTCGAGCGCCAGCCCAGCGACGAGATCGATGGACCACTGCAGATCGTCCTCGATCCACAGACGTCACTCGAAATCGAGGACGTCGAAGGCTACCTGGTTATACCGCGCGAGGACACGATCGAGTACATGCGCGAGCACTACGCGCAGTTCCAGTCGGCGCTCGCGATGCTTGACCGTATGTACGACGACCTCGATCTCGGTGTCACTAGAGGCGAGGATCTCAAGCATGGCTCTCGGAGTGATTTCGGGGCATCGGCTGTCTCTGTTGAGACAGTCACGGCACTCCAGCAGTATCTGTCTGATCAGGTCGAACAGCTGCGGTGAAACAGCTTAGAGAGCCCGCGGATCAATATCAACGACGCTGGCAAAGGCAACGTTCTCCTGAACCTGCTCGATTTCGACGGTCGGCTCATCACCGGGTTGGCCACCAGGAACGATCACAACGTATCCACGGTCAACTTTCGCGATTCCATCACCCTGGTCGCCGGTTGTCTCAATTGTCACGTCCCGAATTTCGCCCTCCTCAACCGGCGGCCCAGAAGATCCACGCTGTCGGTCAGATTGGGCACGATCTGCGGACGCGGGCTCGTGCTCGTCCTGCGCCGTCGTGGGTGAGTCGAAGACAGCGATCCGATACGTTTCGCCGAGGGAGACAGTGTCATGATTGAGCTCCCCGGACGGAACCTCGACAACGTATGTCCCGTCCCGTTCGTGAACAGTCGCGCTGAAAACAGAGCGAAGCGAGTCCGGAATTTCGACCATTCGATGGTCCAATACTCGGCTGGTAGAGAACTTAACTCCATGGAAACGGCACGAGACAGCGACCTCCTGTATTGACGGGTAGTGCGGTGAAGCCACCGTTCTACCGCGATTGAACGTGAGAAGATGTGTTCTTGTTCGTACGGCCACATGGGATCTGCAAACGTCACGTCGAAAGAGGGTTAACCAACATCTCGACTCAACAAACCGTAGTTGTTGGTTAATACTATGAGGTACGGTAATCGCAGCGAAGATATCGAAGGGTAACAGGATCGCTGACAGGGGGCAAAGAACCCTACGACAGCTTACGAATAGGCGTCGTTGAACTCGCGTTCACGGCGCATCAACTCCTCGACACCATGCTCGAGGATCCCGCGTCCCATCGCTGTTGGCCGATAGTACGTGTAAAAGCCCTGGCTGTCAGCGGTTCGTCGCTGGCGCTTGTCGACGAGCCCCACATCAACCAGTTCGTCGAGGTGGTAGTGGAAATTGTGCGGCTCGACGTCGACCACAACCTTGAGGTCAGCAGCACTCAGTTCGTCGTTCGCGACGAGTGTTCGCAGGATGCGAAACCGCGTCGGGTGGCCGATCGCCTGTTGCATCGTGAGATACTCCTCGAGCGTCAGCCCGCTCTCCTCAGGGAGCGGCGGCTCCGGCTGGCGAACGTCCTCTGTTGGCTGGCGATCGGTTTCGGACATTGAGGGATGCCTCGGTTCGAGAGTTGGGACGCCACATACTTAGTCGTTCTCTACTAGAATATTCCTGAGAACACCGATATTTATATACTACTGTTCCGAATCGACGACTCGAATGCGGCAACGGATTATCGNNNATNCTTAGTCGTTCTCTACTAGAATATTCCTGAGAACACCGATATTTATATACTACTGTTCCGAATCGACGACTCGAATGCGGCAACGGATTATCGACAATCTCTCCCGGGCCACTGAAGATTCGGACGCCCTCACTCCAGCCCGGCGCGAACAGTTTCTCGTCTATCTGATGGGGCCGTACCGGACGTTCGACGTCGACGCGCTGCTACCGGCGGACGCGGATGTCGAAACCGACGTCCCGTCGTTCGCGACGTGGGACGAGGCCAGCGGCGAGTACGCTGAAGATGAGGTCTTGCGCCTCCTCCAGGAGACACGAGACTGTCTTCGCGACCGTGGCTTCAATGCCTTCCTCGCGATTGACGTCGGGATCTCGCTCGATGAGATGGATGCCGCCACACAAAGTATTGCCTTCGCGCAAGCCAGCAATGCGACGATTTTCATCGCCCCACAGGTAGGCGATAATCTCGGCGTCGGGATCGAGATCGGGAGCGTCCTTGAAGATCTGCTGTCGACAGCCGGAATGCAGGGACCGGCGGCCGACGCGACTCCACCAGAGCGCACGCGGCGGGTGATGGTCGCGACCGAACCATCGGTTCGAAGTGCCATGCTTGGGGCGGTCCACGCACGCTGGGACGCCAGCGTCCGGACGTTCACCGATGCCGCGGACTGCTGTCGGCTGTGCGCGCAGTTCTGTACCCACATTCAGAACGAAGAGCTCTATGGCTCGCTTGAGAGATTGGGATGATTCCGCCCCAAGCAAGAGAGGTAATATAGATTTCACGAAGGTCTCCCATGAGAGTTCCTCGAAAGACGAGGGGTGCCGGGAAGACCTACGCTCAGGAAATACGGAGTGTTGGATCCGGAGGAATCGAGAGCGGCTCCACTGCTTCTCAAGAATACCGGTGACTCGAGATCGCGGAGGGGCAGCCCTATCGATTTGTTGTGTGAGAGACCAACAAACTGTGTGGACCCACCCCTATCGACTTGTTCACGTCAGCGACGAAACTGAGTCGTCGACAACACCCTCGCCCCTATCGATTTGTTCGAGGGATGAGCTACTTTTTGAGCTGTGCGTTCACGACGGTGCGGAGTTCGTCGTCGTGGACGTCGTCTAGCCGCGAATCTTCCCGGAGCGTCTCAATAATGGTCTCCGGATTCTCACCAAACGTGAACTCGAGATAGCTGCCCGAGTGTGGCCCCTGACTTTTCCGCTCTGTCTCAACCAAGGAATACGTCGTGAGTTCCTTCATCTTATTCACGTACGTCTCCTGGTGGTACTGATCCGAATCAAGGGTGCCGGTCAGGTACTGATATACTCGGTATCCGATCGGGCTTATCGCTGCACCAGTTCCGGTTTCACACGCTACAGCTGCAGTCGCGAAAAGACAGAGCTTCTTCTGTGTGCTGATCCCACGAGTCACCTCTAACACGCGGTTCTTCTCAACTTTATCCTGAGCTTCTCGAACGTGCTCTTCACGGATTTCGTTTGCACCCGTTTTTTCTGCAATCGACCCCGCTGTTCGCATCAGGTCGATCGCCTTCCGTGCGTCCCCGTTGGTTTGCGCGGCGAAGGCTGCTGCAAGAGGGATGACGTCGTCACTGAGTGCATCCTCGTGGAAGGCATCTTCCCGAGCCCAGAGAATTTCCCGGAGCTGGTTGGCGTCGTAGTCACTGAAGTGAACGTCCTCGGGGGTGAACGAACTGAGAGCTCGACTTCCCACGCTCTCCATCATTTTCGTGTCGTTCGTGATCGCGGTCACGGAGACTTGGGCGGTGATCTCGTTAGTACTTCCAGCGCGAGAGAGCTGATAGAGAAGTCGGGAGAAGGCTGGTTCGTCCTTATCGCGACGACCGACGAGCATGTCGAGTTCGTCGAGGATGAACACGACTGTATCGTAGTGTTCGTTGATGAGGCGGTAGAGTTCGCGCCATTTTTTCTTGTTTGGAACCCCGTGCTCTGGGACATCGACAGTCGTTCCGATGTCGTTCGACACCTTTCGCGCAAGTTCGTAGACGGCTGCGCCGAGGGTCCCCACGTTCTGGCAGTTCATCTGAATGACGCCGAACCGGATATCACGACTTTCACAGAGTTCGACGATATTCTGGCAGACAGCGTTGATGATGAGAGATTTCCCGGTCCCGGAAGGGCCATAGAGGAGAAGATTCGGTGGCCGCTCGTTACTAATCGCAACGCGAAGGTGCTGAGTGATATCAGTGAGCTGGGTGTCACGACCGACGATACGTTCTTCGTCGACGATCTCGTTCGGTTCGAGGAGCGACCGGTTCTTGATGAGACTCGCGGCTTCCTCCTGCTCGAGAATGAGATCTTTGATAGAACCCGTGGACTCAGGGGTCTCCTCGGGACCAGGATCCGTGGGCATACCGAACCCCACTCTATCAGGATACTAAAAGATTCCCCTGTCGATTTCTTTTCTACCGGTACGGCGTTCAGAACCGGGATATCAGAGGGTTACACCGCTGTCTTCCGCGACCCCCGACGATTTGTTAGGAACCCTTCGTCTGGACCAATCCAGGAGAACTCCCGAACACCCTCTCACCCCTATCGATTTGTTCTGACCACAAAGGAGGGGTGGGGGTGAGAGAGTTCCCGAACGGACTAACAGTCCATCTCCGTCACGAATAGCACGGAATCGAGAGCTGCTTTCATCTTCTCTTTCTCTTCTTTCTAGTTCTAGCTAGCTAGTAGAACACACCTCTATCGACTTGTCCTAACTACACTCCTTCACTCTATTTCTTTCCTGATCAAGTATATAAACACGGATTGGGAAAACCAGGTGACGAACAGTGGGTTCAGGCATATTGTAGGTATCAGGGCGGGACGTCTTGCTATCCCCTCAGTTTCCCAAGTGAACTACTCTACACTCACCGCTATCGATTTGTCTAATGCTACTCCAGTCTACCGAATCTAGTAGAAATCGAGCTAATAAAGACTGATACGGTTAAATGATCTCATCCAGATGTGCCATATCCTCGTGAGTTCCTCGTGATCAACTCTCCCCTCCCCGCCCTTACTCGCCAGAACAAATCGATAGGGGTGGGTGTGTGGTCTTATCGACACGGTCGCGATAGATGCAGCCGATCGTGTATAGAGCCGACTCTATACTCGATTTCGGCATTTTCGTCCCATTGGTTCAATACTAGTCTTTCGTGTATGCCTCCCCGCTGAACAAATCGATAGAGGTGACCCTCCGTATGCTGGTGGTTTCGTTGAACAAGTCGATAGGGGTGCGTCTCACCAACTACTCAACCGACGTCAGAGATCTCGACCTCAAGTCTTCTTTAATGGCGATGGTACCGCAGACATGTAGGAATTCATTCAATTCGCTACAGACCGATTCGCATTTGAGCGAAACGCTTTTTCACGCAACACTCGAAATCTGTGGTAATGAGTACGTCCGACCACACGCCAAGCGACCTGGAGTCCGTTCGGGAGCGGCTCAACGTGGTCACCCAGGAGACGCGGTTCTCGCTCCTCCAGGACATCCTCGGGCATCCGTCGGAACTGCCGACACTGAAGGAACTCGACTACGTCAACCCGAACAAGAGTCAGACGACGATTCGCCAGCACCTCCAGCAGCTCGTCGACGCCGGCATCGTCATGGAGGTGCTCCTGCCCGAGGACCGCCGGCAGAACGACCTGCCGTACAAGTTCTATGGGCTCAGTGAAAGTGGTCGGCAGTTCCTCGAGGAACACAAGCTCCTCCGGGCACAAGACACGCTTCTAGAGATATATGACCGGGTTGAGAAGACGGACGACATCGAACGGTACGAGACTGCCCCGCGACCCGAGCGCTAACAGCTCTCGTCTTTCACTTCGCAGATGGGGTGTCACCCCGAACAACTGGGCAGCCGACTGTGACGTTCTCTCGTCTATTCGCCGGGATTGACGGGACCTTTGTACTGAGAGCGGATCTTGTCGCCGTCCCGCCACTGCCAGTAGTAGTAGCGGTTATCGTTGATCTCCTTGATCGTAATCGTCGCCTTCGATGGAACGTGATCCGGGAGGTCGTCTGATCGTTCTTCGATCTCGTCTTCATCCTCCGCCTCAGCAAGGCGATCTTCACGCTCACGGTATTCAGCGAGTTTCTCAGCGTAGCTCGCGATGTGGCGAAGGAGTTCGGGCGAGTAGTCGTCGAGAGTATCGACGACGTCAGGGGGAAGGTCTGCTGAGGGCGTCGGTGGCTCGTAGGGCATGGGCTGACCAGCGTTAACCAACACAGACGCAAAAGGCATAGTTTTGTTGGTTAAATCACTNNNAANGNNTCTGCTGAGGGCGTCGGTGGCTCGTAGGGCATGGGCTGACCAGCGTTAACCAACACAGACGCAAAAGGCATAGTTTTGTTGGTTAAATCACTATCAACGGTTCTCCTGCACCTGTAACACTACTCGAAACTCTATATCAATGAGTTTCACCTGATGTTACAGCCCCCGAGGACTCTCGAACACTGGACGATCCTACGAGTTCGAGGGGAGCCGTCCATCAGGTCGTGGAACCCGCCCTTGTTTGATCTCGTGATCGACTCGCCGGAGATGTTTACAGCCGCCCTCGGGCGTTCGTTTCCTCCAGTCTGGACACGTGCAGGACTCGCTGATCACGTCGACCTCGTACCAACTCCCGGACGCGGATTGCACCTCGTAGCGACCGCCTTTTTCGAGCAGCGAGACGGCCATCTCCTCGTCGACGGCGCGTCTGGTGCGTGGTTCCAACTCGCCGTGTTGGTTCGCGTGCTCCGTGACGATCATTCGATCGCGAACGTCGCCAGTTCGTCCACCGTCAGGCGCGACGGCAGCCGGACCGTGGAGACGATCCTGCAGGAGGTCTTCGACCGGATGGCCTTCCGACCACAGATAGTGCACTTCGCGACGTTCACGATGGTCGTAGGAGCCGCAGGCGGCGGCGCTGCCGGCCCAGACACGCCACGCGCCGAGTGTAGCCATCACGTCGACGATGATCCGCGGAACGGTCTCGTACTCGTCGGGGTAGAAGATTCGGAAACGGGTACACTCTTCTCGGGGTGAGGCGTCGTCCCACCACTCGACGTCGTCGCCCCAGCTGTCGAACATCGACTCGTCATCTCCGTACCCGACGGTCACGCCGTCGATCTGTGGCACGTCCACCGACATTTCATCAGCTTCGCCTTCGAGCAGTCGGAGCACGGCGTATCTGAGATACTCGTGTTCCGGATGGTCGGTCGACTGGGCGACTTGGTCGTGGTATTCTGCGACTCGTTCCGCCTCCTCGAGAACGGTAGTTAGGTACTGGTCGGTCATGGGTCGATGGAGACGGGAGTGCGCCTCCGCCCCTCGGCGGGCGCTGATAAACTTAACCAACGACGACCCGTATTAACGTCCGATTGTTGGTTAACTGGAACGGACCACGAGTTCAGTCCTCGGCAACTATGCCGATAATCTCCTGGGCGGTCGAACTGATTCGACCGAGCCGATCCTGGATCACCTCCGCATCGTCGTTCTCCCACGCGGCGAGGTAGAACGCTGACCCGCTCGTGTCCAGTCCGAGAAACCGACCAACGATGTACGCGACGGCTTCCGCTTCGACTTCGCGTTTCGCTCTCTCGGTGTCGTCGTCGACGTCGAAATGCAGTAGCGCGTGAGCGTACTCGTGAATCAGCGTCACCGCGAGGTCGGCCTGATTCGCTCTATCTTTCGCTTCGACGACGGGTTGGCATTCGTGGAGGTTCCGGTGTTTGCAGACGCCTTTTGCGTCGCCATGCTCCCACTCAGCAGCGTTGACGACACGGACGTCTATATCGAGCGTAGTTGCTGCATCGAGGAGTGCTGGCACCAGGTCGTCGGCGTCTCCAGCTGCCTCGGTTTCCAGCTCGGGGAGCGGTTCGCCCTCGGTTTGAGACACATCGAAGACGGCAGTTGGTTTGAATCCAACCAGTCCTTTAGACCACTCCTCGGGCGGTGTCTCGTCGTAGTCACAGTCGCTTTGCTCGTGGTAGCTCGGTGAGTTCTCGCACTCGGGGCACTGCTTCGTAATAATGGGTGCCCAGATCCAGATCGCCTGTTCGCCTTCCTGGACGTACCGGTCGAACTCGTTCCGCCAGGTGTTGTAGCCCGCGACCTTCGTCGCCTCGGGGCACTGCAGCTTGATGAGCAGCGTGTTGCGATGGGAGTAGTCGTGGAAGCGACTCTGGACGTTGAGCCACTCCTGAAATTCCTCGCTGGCCTGGGCCTCGTCAACGTCGTCGACGAGCTCGTCGATCCAGGCTTCGATGGTACTGTGCATCTCGTCGTGTCGCGTGTCGGTCTCTTCGAACGAGACCGACGGCTCACTGGCTGTAACCATTGTATTCACCGAATCGAGTTCACGGCGAGTGCGTCAGTTCAGACGCGCCGCACCCCTCGGGGGCGCACAACAAACAACGGCGCTGCTGAGAGGGGTATATCGAGGTCGCTGTCGGAGGCTGGGATTAACAACGGTGCGAAGGTACCGTCGAGAGTATGGGGCTCGTCGACGTGCTTCGCGGGGTCATCCGAACCAGCACGGCCGATACGGCCACGCTGTATGAGTGCCGCCACTGTGGCACGACCCTCTCGGTCGACGCCGAGACGTGTCCGACCTGTGGTGGCGAGGACGTCGCCTGCTACCGATTCTAAGTAGGTCTTGCTCGGACCGCTACACTCGTTGCCGGCACAGCTTGAGTGATCGTGTTCGTTCGGCCCCCCTCGGTGTGAATGGGGAAATCTGGTTATCGGAGCGCTGCTTTCTCGTCAGCGAAGCCGACCGCAACGAGATACGCGAGGAACGCGTCGAACCGCTCGACGTCGCTGGGTGTGTCCGTCGCGAGGTGTCGCACCCACTCAATGGCCCACTGGAACGCGGGGTCTGTTCCGCCTTTGCCGTGGATATACCACCACCGAGCTGCTTTCAGGACGACGAGCGGATTCGTTGGTGGCTGCTCACCGGCGAGGCCACGCGTGATCGACTCGATCTCCTCGGGCACCCCGGCGGGATCGACCTCGCCTGATTGCGTGTTCGCTACGTCGACTGGAATTGCATCGACCGAAACGTCGTTCGTACGCTGTTGCTGACTCACCATCGAGCCCTCGCCCTCTCTGGAGGGCGCGACAAACCGCTCGTAGCGTCACGTAGGCGGAAAGTAGACGCTTTGCTCGNNNNCGNTNTTGCTGACTCACCATCGAGCCCTCGCCCTCTCTGGAGGGCGCGACAAACCGCTCGTAGCGTCACGTAGGCGGAAAGTAGACGCTTTGCTCGCCGGCGATCTCCTCGAGGTTGTTTCGGTGCCGATGCGAGAAGTAGCACTCGTAGCTGCAGTAGCCACAGGTATCACCGGTGTCGTACTCGGCGACGAAGGGACCGCGCCGGGTCGTCCAGACGTTCGCTCCGCAGTCGGTACACGCAGCACTATCGAGATCGGTCGGCGATGGGCCTTCGTACTCGATCTCGAGAGTGTCGTCGTGTGGGGTCGCGTCGGGCCAGACACCGTGAGACTGCCAGAAGGCCTTGAGGCGGGCGAGACTGTGACGGACCGTCTTCCGAACCGTGACGTGGTCAGCGTTGCGACCGCTATCATCCCAGCCGTCAGCCGTCCAGAACTCACCGAACTGCGCGCCGCGATGCAGCCCGTTCCAGTCAAGGCCGACGATGTCGGCTGGTTGCTCGTCCGTGAGCGTCGGTCGGGTCAGCTGTCGGATGGCTTCGAGTTGTTTTGGTGGACTCCCGCCGAGGATATGGACGCGCCGACCGCGCCAGTCGGCCGGATCAGAGAACTCGTGGGCCAACCGGTCGGCGTACCCACGCGAATAGCCAAGAACGAGATCCTTGGGAATTGCGTCGATCACCGCTTGAGACTTTGGGACGATGATGAGCTCGGCCTCGGGGTAGCTGGCGTGAATCTCACGAGCAGCAGCGACGTGGTCATCGACGTCGCCGCGTTCGTAGATGTCGCCGATGACGCCGACCTGTGGTTCTTGCTCGAAGAACCGATCGACGAACCGATCCAGATCGGGGTTCCGAAAGTCGTTGTCAAGCATCCCGACGGGGAGGGTGAGATTCTGATATTGGTTCTCCTGATACCCGCAGTCCTCCCGAAAGCCGGGAAGGAAACCGAGCTTATAGGCATCCAGAGTGAACGGGGCTCGATGGAGGAACGCCAGGATGTCGGCTTGTCTGGCGGCAGCGATGTCGCTAGCCGTTCTGGAGTCTGTACTCAAATCGAGGGACATGATTGGAGTCACGAGGCCGCTGTTGGCCGCCCCGCGCCCCTTCAGGGGCCTGAAAAACCGAGGCGCAGTCTGTTAACCAACAATGGGAAACCCACGCGGAGCTTGTTGGTTAATAACAGAGCTTACTCTTCGTCCTCACGCAGCTCTTCAGCCTTCCACTTGAGCCGGCGCAGAATCTGCGTCCGATTCTGATGGGCGTTCTCGTAGGCAACGCACTCCTGGAGGGTTTCCATATCCGGGATCGTCGCGATCCCTGCCTTGATCAGGCGTGTGTTCGGTGCTTCCAGACGCTTCTCTGGAGGGAATTCGTTACTCTCTTCGTCGTTAGTGGTCCCCATCTCAAAGAGCCTCCACCTCTTTGGGGCCGACACAAACAACTCTCCGGACGATGACGCCCATCTCTAATAGGGATAAACCGATACAACGGTTGCCGTAATGGTCATGCCCCGCGAGTGGTTACAGGCCCGTATGGAGCGAAAGACGATCTCCGTCACCGGGATGTCGTGCAACGGGTGCGAACAGAACGTAGAGACCGCCCTGCGAAACCTCGATGGTGTGAATCGCGTTGAGGCCGACCACGAAGCTGACACGGTCGACGTGGTCCTTGAGGATGGAGTCGCAGACGACGATGTGAACGCGGCAATCGAACAGGATGGCTACGACGTGGTGGCTTAATCGGCCGTCACTCGACCGTCTTCCCGCTCGCCGTCGGTGCGTTCTTTTAGAGCGAATTCGGTATTGACACCCTTACCGGAGAGGAGCTGGCCAGCGAAGCTGTTGGCCAGCACCGCCGAGACAGACAGCACCATCGCGAGCATCGCGAACACGGGGTGAACGAGCCCTGTGGTCGCGGCGGCGACGCCGACACCGTTGAACGCGAAGGCCGTCACGAGATTCTGGCGAGTCTTCCGATAGCTCTCCGTGCCGATCTCGTAGGCGTCCACCACGCCACCGAGCCGGTCACCCATCAGGACGATATCCGCCGATTCGATGGCGATGTCGGTGCCGGCGCCGATGGCGATCCCGATATCGGCCTGGGTGAGTGCCGGCGCGTCGTTGATGCCGTCGCCGACCATCGCCACACGGTGGCCAGCTTCCTGCAGGCGACCGATCTCCTCGCGTTTCTCGTCGGGCAGCACGTCGGCCATGACGCGGTCGATACTGACCTCCTCGGCGACCGCGTTCGCGGTGCGCTCGTTGTCGCCAGTGATCATCACGGGCGTGATGCCGGCGTCTCGCATCCGCTGGATGGTCGCAGCGGCGTCGCTCTTGATCTCGTCACCGATACCGATCAGACCGAGTAGGTCACCGTCACGAACAACTCCGGCAACGGTGAGGCCGCGGCCCTGAAGTCGCTCAATGTCGTCGCTCCCCTTCGAAAGGTCAATCCCCTTGCCGCTGAGCCACCCCGGTTTCCCGACCAGCACGTCGTCGCTGCCGACGATCGCTCGGACGCCCTTGCCGGTCACCGAGTCAAAGGCGTCGGGATCCGCGTACTCGACATCTTGCTCGTCAGCGAACTCGAGGATCGCATCGGCGAGCGGGTGTTCGGAGAACGCCTCTGCACTGGCCGCAGTCGTGAGTACATCCACCTCGTCGGTGTCGAACGCGACGACTTCACTGACGGCGGGTTCGCCGACGGTGATGGTGCCGGTCTTGTCCAACACGATGTGGTCGACGTCGGGAAATATCTGGAAGGCGTCGCCGGAGCGCATCAGAATGCCGCGATTCGCCGCCTTCCCGCCGCCCCGGATGAGGGCGAGCGGTGTCGCCATCCCGAGCGCACACGGGTAGCCGAGGACGAGGACCGCCAGCGCTGCGAACGCCCCGCGCTGGACGTCGGAGGCTGCCCCCCACGCGAGCGGTGCAACCACCCAGAAGAGAACTGAGAGCGCGGCAATCGTCAAGACGCCTGGGACGAAGTACTTGAGGATGCGGTCGGCGAGATGGATGATGCCGGGTTTCATCGCCCGCGCCTCCTCGATCTCGCGTGCCACCTGATTCAGGAACGCGTCCTCGCCGGTTGCAGTTACCTCGATGAGCAGCGTCCCGGTCTCGTTGACGCTGCCGCCGATCACCTCGTCGCCTTCGGACTTCTTCTCGGGGATGGACTCGCCGGTAGCGACCGACTCGTCGACCGTCGATTCGCCCTCGACGACGGTGCCGTCGACGGGGATGTTCTCGCCGGGCTTGACGCGGACGCGATGGCCAACGTCGAGGTCGTCGATCGGGACTTCCTCGACATCGCCGTCGTCGGTGACTCGGCGTGCCGTGTCGGGTTGGAGATCGAGGAGGCTCTGGACGGCTTGGGAGGCCCGAGTGCGGACGATGAGGCTGGTGTACTCCGAGAGGATGTGGTAGGTGGTGATGAACACGGAGACGGCGAAGAAGTGGACGGTCGGGAAGCTCGGGAAGACGAACAGGCCGAGCAGTCCGCCGACGAGCCCGGCGAACGAGCCCGCTTCCAGGAGGACGTGCTGGTTGAAGATCCCCCGGCGCAGGCTCTGGTAAGCTTTCTGTTTGATGTATCGTCCTGGGCCGAACATCGTCCCGAGCGCCAGCCCGAGAGTCACGAGGTCCATCGCGAGCGACGCTGACTCGAAGCGCCCCATCACGAGGATCATCCAGCCCATCAGCACAGCAACGACGATGGATGCGCCGCCGGCGAGCAGGAGGCGGCGCTTGCCGTCGGCGAGCTCGGCCTGCTGTTGCTCGTATCGTTTCGCTTTGTCCGGGTCGCGGATGGTATAGCCGAGTTCCCGAAGCGTGTCCTTCACCTCGACCTCGCTCAGGCGGTCGTCGTCATACTGAACGAGGACCTCCTCGTGGGCGAGACTCACGTCGACGTCCTCGACGCCGTCGGTCCGGCTGTAGGCCTTCTTGATGCTCTCGGCACAGAACGAGCAGGACATCCCCCCGACGTTGAATTGTTCCTGTGTCGTTCCCATTGTGGTCGCTAGTTACCCAGCGAAGTGGATAACCATTACGACTAGAGTTATAGCGGTATCGAATAACTAAGACTGCTGTCGAGTGTGTGGCGTTACTCTTACTATCGTCGTTCCCCTACGTCCTCACAAGAATGGCGCTCCTCGAATCCGACGTGCCGATCCGTGAAGTCGTGACGACGGATCCGGAGAAAGCGAAGGCACTGGAGAACGACGTTCGGGCGAAGATCCTCGATATGCTCGCGACCGATGAAATGACGATCGAGGAGATCCACGACGAGTTGCACCGTCGCGGCGAGGAGAAGGCCGAGACGACAGTGCGTCACCATGTGAACGTCCTGAAGGATGCGGGGATGGTGGAAATCGCTCGTCTGGAAGAGGCTGGTGGAGGGACACGGAAGTACTACAAGTCGAACACGCGAGTCTTCTCCTACGATCTTCCGGAAGGCGCCGACAATAACCTCGCGCAGGCGCAGTCTACCGCGTCCGAAGAATTGACTGCCCTCATCGAGACGTTGTATGCGGACCACGGTACCGAGATTGAGGCGGTTGCCCGCGAAATGAAGCCTTGCGAGTACTGCGACACCCAGCATTACGAGGAGTTCATGGTTCGCGAACTCCTGAACCGTGCCCTCATCGAATTAGGCGAGAGCGGCACGCTCGACGATGTGTTCTCGACCGAGGACTGACGCTCACTCGATACAGCAGCTCATTTTGGACGTATTCCGACGGAACGCCTGACAGGCGTGTTTGAACGCCTCGGAGAACGTTGGGAACGGGTGGACAGTATTGATGATGTCGTCAACGGTGAGACCGAAATTCACCGCCAGCGTGGCTTCCATGATCATGTCGGCGGCGCGGGGGCCGACCATGTGGACGCCAACAATCCCGTCGGTCTCGTGGTGCTTCACCACCTGGACGAGTCCATCCGTGTTCTTGACGGCCTTTGCCCGAGGGACATCTTCCATCTGAACCGTCCGGCAGGAACAGGTACCGTGTTCGTCCATATATTCACGTTCAGTTGTCCCAACGACTGCTACCTCGGGACTGGTGAACACGACTGCGGGGACTGCATCGTAGTCGATGCTGACGCCCTCGTTGCCGAAGGCGTTCTTGACGGCGTGATTGCCCTCCTTGGCGGCGACCGTCTCCAGTTCGGGCTCGCCGATCACGTCCCCCGCCGCGTAGATGTCGGAATTGGTCGTCTGGAAATGCTCATCGACGCGAA
>NZ_RKLU01000016.1 GCF_006861665.1 Halonotius terrestris
CAATCGCCATCCCTAGGGCCGGACTGAGGGATACGGCCAGTCCGGTGTAGTGAGCGAGGTGATATCCCGCTGCGATGGCCAATAGCGAGGGTGCAAACCGAAAGGCGATACGTTTCGCTGTGATGTATGTTCCAGTCCGTCGCCGAGAGACTACGCCCGCATACCAATACGCGCCGAAGAACACGACGTAACCACTGACGAAAAGGAGCGTATAGATGAGGATCGCACGAATTTGTACGGCTCCCACTCCGATATTTGAGAGGCTGACGAGTGTCTCGATAGTTGCTGCGCCCGTCTGCGTCGTGATGAAGCCGCTGTACGTGAGCTCCCAGATTAGCGCAATGACGAACGCGACATCGGAGGTGTCCGTGATGAAGTCTGAATCAGTCAGGTCGCTACCGGGCAGTTTTACGGCGAGCTTCCCATCCCGCCGTTTTACAGGGGCGACAGCCCCAAAGAATCGGAACAGGACAGATAACGGATCTGCGTTCTTGAACCATGCGTTGGGACCGACGAGTACTGCGCCTGCGATTGTGACGACACTGTAGCCGAGGATCGCAATCGAAAGAACTGACGGGATCGTGCTGACAGGGAAAATCACCTCAACCCACACGAGAAGTAATAGGCCACCAACAGCTGGCCATCGGGCTAATCCTTCTGGATACGTCCGGAATCCAGTTGGAAGGAGCGAGACGATTCCTCGCCAGGGGTTCAGCACTGGCCAAAGATTGCCTCCGAGATACGTGAGCATCGGCAAGCCTGCACGAACGACGACGAACGTGACGAGGATGGTGAAGCTCGCTGTCGGGAGTTGTGGGCCCGTCACTCCGAGGTACACTGCCAGTCCGAGGACGACGATCCCGAGTCCACGTCCGATCCACACAACGGGTGTTCGCCAGTCGTCAATTGTTGGGCCAGGAACCGACCAGCTGTGGAGATAACGGATAAACGCCCGATCAGTGACGAAACTCGCAAGCAGGGCGGAGGCTCCGATTGTGGCACCTCCGGTGGCAAGGTACAGCCATCGGGGAATGGCTAGGGTATCTCGTGGCTGCTTCGAGAGCGTCATTCCGTTCCCGGCAGCGACTGTTTCGGTAAACAGCGTCAGTATCGAGACCCAGGTTACAAACTGCACGAAGAGTCTGAGCTTCGTGTTCGAGACGACCCAATGACGAAGCCTCGACCCTGGACCTGACTTTATGTGTTCCTCTTCGCTTGCCCCGGTGTTCGTATCTGAGTCACGCGACGATAGCATATAGCATCAAGAAACCGAAGTACAGGAGCACGAGCGCTCCAAGCGCTTTCAGACGGAGTGTGCGTAACTCGTCTTCTTCGTCCGCTCGAGCAGAGAGGAATGCGTCCTCCTCGTCGTCATCAAGTCGCTGAGGATGTTCTAAGCCTTTGTGGAGAACGAGACGGTCGGTCGTGGGAAATGGATGCCCACAGTAATCACACCTACCCGCAGGTGAGCCACTCCGTGGAATCATAGTGCCTTCGTATGACATAGGCTCGATAGCTGTTACTCGGCCGTAGGCCAGTCAGCGTTGAAACGGTTCTGGTTCAATATTTGAAGAGCCCCTCTGCTCAGGAGAGTGTTCCCCATACCACGGGAGTACTAACTGACCGCTGGAATTCTGGTATATTCTATTAAAAATTCGGGGAGTGATAGCAGCCGATTTATTATATCTCGATCCTCAAATCAGGATGATGAGCGATTCATCAGACTCGGACTCAACCTTCACAGGAGCGAGTCCATGGCCACTCTTTGTCGCTATTGGATTTGCTCTCTCGGAGGTCGGTGTCGTCCTCGGGCTTCGGCCTGTCTCTGTTGCGGGACTGCTGTTGTTCGTCGGATCTGTTGCTGGCATTCTCACAGAGGCGGAGTATATCGCTGAACCAGCGAAAGCAGCAGGTGTTCAAGGACTCATCCTTGTCGGTCTCGGTATCTTGCTGATCACACAGAACCAGAACGGGACGACAATCCGCGGTCAATCGATTGCGATCGCTGGCATCCTGTGTCTCGTTGGTGCACTTGTCTGGGTAGGCTTCGTTCGGAGGAGGACCCGCGCCACGGTATCGACAACGGAGACGTCGGAAACAACATCTGATTGAGCGACCGTACGACAGTAGAATTCGATACCAGGGGACGATAATGGGTACGATGAGTACCAGTGGTGATGTGGTCAGCGCCGGTCTCATCGTCTTTGGAGTCCGTAAGCTCCTCCTCGGGATCAAACACGGCGAGTATCGAGCAATCCGGACTTAGGTCCGGGGAATGGGACGAATTGACGGTTGAGTTAATAACTCAGACTAGATATTTTATTAGAGCCTGCCATAATAAGGGCTTTTAGTAGCAGCCGATTTAATAAGTCTGTAGTAGCTAGCAGTACGTAATGACCTCATCTAACGAGGAATCCCACGACGGAAGTGGTGAACCACCGGATCACACCCACGACCACGGAGAGGATTCTCGCGAGCAGGGTCATACACATGACCACGATCACGAGGATCACGAGCACATCCAGCACACAGGACAAGATGGTGATGACGTTACCCCATCGATAGACCAGGGAGACGTTGCACAATTCTCCGTCCCGGAGATGGATTGCCCGTCCTGTGCAGGAAAGGTCGAAAACAGCGTCGAAAAACTGGACGGAATCCGGAGCGTCGACCCGCAAGTGACAACAGGGACGTTGACCGTCTCGTACGACGGCGAGCAAACGAGTGCCACCGCGATCGAAGATCGGGTTGAAAAGGCCGGATACACCGTGGAGAACACCGGCGAGGTCACCTCGAAATTCACGGTTCCGGAGATGGATTGTCCGTCGTGTGCGGGCAAAATCGAAAACGCTCTCGACAGAGTCGGTGGGGTGACCACTTATGAGACGCAGCCGACGACCGGAACCGTCGTTGTCACGTACGATTCGTCGAGGGCTGGGGAAGCTGACGTCATCGACGCGATCGAAAGCGCTGGGTACGAGGTCACGGACACGACAGGCGACGAATCGGGGCGTCAGGACGCGGGCGGAGGGCGCGAGAGTATCTGGACGAGTTCGCGCGCACTCAAGACGTGGGTGAGCGGTGGATTCGTCGCCCTCGGCTTACTCTTCGAGTTCTTCCTGACCGGACAGAATATACAGATCGCAGGCCTTCTCGGTACTGAGCTGCTGGTCGCCGACGTACTGTTTCTGATTGCAGTGGCTACCGGCGGCCAAGAGATCCTTCGCAACGGCTACTACTCGGCGCGAAATCTGAACCTCGATATCGACTTCCTGATGTCGGTGGCTATCCTCGGCGCACTCGTTGCGAGTCTTGTCTTCGGTGAGGCACTCTACTTCGAGGCCGCCACCCTTGCGTTCCTGTTCAGCATCGCGGAATTGCTGGAGCGGTACTCGATGGACCGTGCCCGAAACTCCCTCCGCGAGCTAATGGATCTCTCACCGGATGAAGCGACCGTCAAGCGGAACGGGAGCACGGAGACGATTCCCGTCGACGAGGTCGCCGTTGGTGACATCGTCGTCGTCAAGCCAGGGGAGAAAATCCCGATGGACGGAAGCGTCGTCGACGGTGAAAGCGCCGTCAACCAGGCACCGATCACGGGTGAAAGCGTCCCTGTCGACAAGACGACGGGCGACGAGGTGTACGCCGGCACCATCAACGAGGAGGGGTATCTCGAGGTGGAGGTCACCTCCGAGGCCGGTAATAACACGCTCTCCCGCATCGTGGAGATGGTCGAAGATGCACAGTCGAACAAGACAGAGCGCGAGCAGTTCGTCGAGCGCTTCTCGACGTACTACACGCCAGTAGTCGTCGCCTTCGCCATCCTGACGACGGTAGCAAGCCCGTACATCCTCGGCACAACCTGGTCCACGGCCGTCGTCTACGGACTGACGCTGCTGGTGTTGGCCTGTCCCTGTGCGTTCGTCATCTCGACGCCCGTCTCGGTGGTGTCGGGAATTACGAGCGCCGCGAAGAACGGCGTCCTGATCAAGGGCGGCAATCACCTCGAAGCGATGGGNGCNGTCGACGNCGTCGCGTTCGACAAGACGGGAACCCTCACCAAAGGTGAACTCACCGTCACCGACGTCGTTCCCTTGAACGGGAACTCGGAGGAGGACGTGCTCCGGTGTGCACGCGGGCTCGAGCAACGGAGTGAACACCCCATCGGCGAGGCAATCGTCGCCGAAGCCGGCAGCGCAGGGGTCGCCGAGCGCGAGGTCGATGACTTCGAGAGCATCACCGGAAAGGGTGTTCGTGCCGATCTCGACGGGACTCCTCACTTCGCAGGCAAACCGGGCCTGTTTGAGGAGTTAGAGTTCGACCTTTCGCACGTTCACGCGACGACCGACGGTGGCGTCGTGACACAGACAGCCCGGCAGATGTGTGACCGGAACAACTGTCTCGATCTCCTCGAAGAGACCGTCCCCGAACTCCAGGCTGAAGGGAAGACTGTCGTCCTCGTTGGGACCGAAGACGAGCTCGAGGGCGTCATCGCGGTCGCCGACGAGATCCGCCCGGAGGCAAAGCGAACGGTCACGCGACTCAAGCAACTCGGCGTCTCGCGAACAGTAATGCTGACGGGGGACAACGAGCGGACTGCCCGCGCGATCGCCGAGCAGGTCGGCGTCGACGAGTACCAGGCCGAATTACTCCCCGAGGACAAGGTGACGGCGATCGAGGAGCTCGTCGAGGAGTACGACGGCGTTGCGATGGTCGGAGACGGGATCAATGACGCACCGGCGCTCGCCACCGCCACAGTCGGCGTGGCGATGGGGGCTGCCGGGACTGATACCGCATTGGAGACCGCCGACATTGCCTTGATGGGTGACGACCTCGCAAAGCTCCCGTACCTCTACGAACTCGCCAACGATGCGAACGGGGTCATCCGACAGAACATCTGGTCGAGTCTCGCTGTCAAAGCCGGGCTGGCAGTCGCAGTTCCATTCGGATACGTCCCGATCTGGCTCGCCGTCCTCGCCGGCGACGCTGGAATGACGACGGCCGTCACCGGGAACGCGATGCGACTCTCTCGAATCACGCCGGATACAGACACCGAAACCAACGCTTCGGAGGGGTAACATGGGTGCAGAGAACGAGGGGAATGCAACATCCCATACGGAGGCAGATCAGCAAAAATACCCGTTCGGACTCTCGTCTCCGCAATTTGCCGTCCTCGTTGTGCTCGTTGTGCTCGTTGGGCTCATCGGCCCCGGTTTACTGGTATACACCCTCGAACAGGCGAACCTCTCTGCCGTAGCTGATCTCGTGTGGATCGTCGGCTATGGCACAACCATATTTGTCGTTTGGTTCATCTGGCTTCGTCCGCTCGATTTCGGTGGCTCCTCTGCACAGGATACATCGCTCACCGAGGAATCGGAGCGGTCCAAACCAGAAACGGAGGGAGCCGATGGGGAGATTACCTCTTCGGATAGCACTGAATCAACGGCGCAGGATTCGATGGTGACGAGCGAAAACGGGGCCCAGGAATCTACCCAGGAACACCCGGAATCCTCAGATTCGAAATAGAACCCCCTCTAATGTGAACTCATGACTTTTCACGAGCATACCGATGAGGAGACCGCAGAGCATAACCTCCCGTCTAAATCAAGTGGCAGTACGCGCCGGCTTGCGCTCGTCGCGGTCGTCAACTTCCTCGGATTCGTCGTCGAACTGGCTGGTGGACTCCTGTTCGGGTCGGTCGCTCTCATCAGCGACGCCCTCCACATGCTGTTCGATATGCTCGCGTACGCGATGGCGTTCGGGGCGAGCTACACCGCCGAACGGTTCGAAGGCGGCGAGTCGTGGTCGTACGGTCTCCATCGACTGGAGCCGGTTGCGGCCTTCCTGAACGGCGTCTTGCTCCTTCCAATGGTCGGATACATCGTCTGGGAGTCCTACCAGCGGTTCCTCGAGCCAGTGGCGATCAATCCAGAGTTGACGCTGATCATCGCTACGGGTGGCCTGCTGGTAAACATCGGCTCCGTGTACGTGTTACAGGGTGACGAGATGAGTCTCAACGAGCGCGGGGCGTTCTACCACCTGCTCGGTGACGCCGGTGGCTCTGTTGCGGTAATCGTCTCGACCGCCGCTGTCGCAGTGTTCGATCTCCCCATTGCAGACCCTGTGGCGGCCGTACTCATCGGGTTGCTGGTGCTCGCGTCGGCCGGGAACGTCCTCCGGGAAAGCACCTCGATCCTGCTGGAACGGAGTCCGGTGTCGTCCGAAGAACTCCGGGATGAATTGACGACACTCGATGGCGTGGACCAGATTGAGGATCTCCACGTCTGGCAGGTGTGTAGTCAACTCACCGTCGCAACCGTCCGACTGACAGATACGGCGACCACACTTGAGGAGCAACGGAGAATCCAGTCACGGGTTCACGGCTATCTCACGGATCGAGGAATTGACCACGCAACCGTCGAGCTCGTCGGGCGTACCGACCCCGATAGTGACCCTGTCGGTACGACGAATCACTCCCACTAACGATGTCCCACACAGCACCTGATCGAATGTTCGAGGTGTTGGACGAGACGAACGAGAACCTCATCGCGATTCGCGTCGGGAAGGGCACGCGAACAGGCTATCAAGAGCTGTACTCGCTCCTCGTCGAAAAGAGCGACCAGTACGGGCACATCCACGTATACGAGGAAGTTCCGAACTGGACGTTCGGGACGTTTCTCACACACCTCCACGGGGTGGTTCCCGATCTCCGGTACGGCCCTGACTTCGATATCGACCGATACGCAGCAGTCGGCGATTCGAGGTGGGCGAAACTCCTCTTCGACTGGTGGCGTGTTATCCGACCAATCTGGCCGGTCGCGCCGGACGAGATGCGCTACTTCCCCACGGCCGACCGCGAGAGCGCACTAGACTGGCTACAGGAGGAACACTAAAGTGACGCTGTTCGCCGACAGCAACAGTGACAGCACAGTGGAGTCTGCCTGTGACTATCTCCGCTCAAGCAATGTCTCCACATTGTTCTGACCGTCCCACGGTATACCCGGCCTCAATCAGGGCGTCGGACAGTGGTGTGCTACTGAACAGCTCCTGAATGTGGTGGACGCCCGTAGGATATGACGGTCCCAAGGCCTCCGTGACACGTGCAGTCACGATGGCAGTGGCTCGGGCTTGGTCGGGCCCACGGACCCATCGCTCAATTCGCTTTGCTCGGCCGTCGAGTCGGCCGAGAATCTCCACTTTGATAACCGACTCGTTGGAGCCGAATGGGACGGCGTCGGCCAACCTGACGATTCTATCGACTCCGAGCAACGAGACGACCGGCTGGTACACTCCGGTTCGGCGTAACATCGCGAGGTAGCGGGTGACGATACGAGAATCGTAACACAGTCTGCTTTCGATCGTCTGGATATTCGTTGCTCGGGCGAGGACGTGTTGATCAGCGAGGTTTGCACGATACGCTCTACGTCGCCCCCACCCGGGAATATTGACGACCCGAGGCTCGGTGAGACCAATTACAGAGAGAGGCTCACCGTCACTTCGAACAGAGAAGGACCCGAGGGCATCCTCGATAGTCCATTTGACCGTATCTGGACCGAACGCCTCTCCGATACCTAGTAAGAGGGTGATATCCGCTCGGTCGACGCTGTCGAATTCATCGGCCGCTTCGGTAACAAAGAGGTTCGTCATTCCGGGTGACAGACCGACACTGAGGACGGCGGTCGCCTTTTGTTCGCGAGCAAGGTCGTCGAACGATTCGATTTCTTGGAGAAGTGTATCCGTCGGCGAGACGTCGACGTAGTCGATTCCATGCTCGAGACAGGTTTCAGCGAACCGCGGCGTGTCTTGATCGAGACACATGACTACCGTCCCTATGTCGTCGAGAGCGTCCGCGTAGCTTGCCCTGTCGCTCACATCAAGGGTCCGAGGTTCGACGCCGTTGACCGAACTTGCGAAGCTGCGTGCCTTCTCCGGAGATCGGCCAGCGGCAATAATCTCTCTCCGGGTACGTTCGGCGAGTTCGGTACAGACAGTCCGGCCGATAGTGCCGTAGCCACCGACGACGAGAACAGACGAGTCAGTCAGGGACATACTGAGATTCCGTGAGGGCCGATAGTAGCGGTAACTCCGAGTATACCCGGATCATACATGTGCGAACTCCGCTTCGAGATAGCGAGGCAGCAGATTAGCCTCGATCCGCTGGAGCTGCTCCGAAACCGTCGCGGGGGCCCGGTCGACCGCCGCCGCGATTTCTTCATGTGTCGCTTCTCGCGGCACCTCATAGTAACCTAGCTGTACGGCGGTCTCGAAGACTTCCCGTTGCCGGTCGGTGAGCAGACCTTCGAGTCGGCCACACTCGGGGCTGTACTCGCCTACGCGCTCCGGATAGAGATCGATCTCGGAGGGCAAGTCCGCGGTGATTCGTGTTATTGCGGATTCCGTTCCAACGACTGTGAGGCGAACGCCACGCTCCCCGTAGTCATCGGTGTATTCGACCGGTGGGACGAGAATGAGCGAATAGGCAGCGAGAATGGCGAATAACTGCGTCATCGAGGGAGATTGGTTATACTCAATATATGCGAGCTCGGTCTTTCGCGTGACCTCAAAGTCGTGAACGGAGTCTTCGGCTCCAAGGAGCTGTTCAAGTCGGACCATGTCACCCGAAAACTCACTCAACTCGACGAACTGCTCCCTGATTCTATTGATCTGATGTGTCGTCTCTATCGTCACGGCAGGACTGGTTTCGATAGCAGTCTCAAGTGGATGGAGTGTCCCGTCGTTCCATACGAGAACCCCGGAGGCGTAGCGCATAGTGTTCTGTGGGTATGGTAGATTTAAGAATTCCCCGAGTATACTCGGATATAGTAACAATCTCACCGGCACCAGATTGACAGTACATGATCGAAGCAAGCGCCGCGGTCAGAATTGATGCATCGGCGGCGACCGTCTGGTCGCATTTAGAAGAGTTCGAGACCCTCTGGGAACACTCCAATCCAGACCACGACGGAACGTGGGTTGTCATGGATCCGAAGAAGCCGCTTCGGAACGGGCTCCGATTCTACCAGCGAGAGTGGGTCGGACCGGTCAAAGGAATAATTAAAGCAGACCTCCGTGACGTCGTCGAAGAGCAACGATTCAGTTGGATTGGTACTTGTACGTATACACTGCCACCACTCCCGGTCGCATTCATTGTCGAAGAGGGCGGAACCATGCAGCTTGAGCAGACGGACGGATCGACCCGCCTCTCCCACCGCGTCTGGGCTCGCGTACCACCGACAGTACTGGGGAAAGTTACTGAAAGGGCGTTAGCCCTCTTCGGGGACATCGAACGGGAAGCCTACGAACACACCCTCGTCGAGTTGGAATACTTCAAAGACGTGATTGAGAACGACACCGTTAATTGATTAGGTCAAAGTGTTCACACGACCGTGAGGAGGGCATCCGAAGCGACGCTGATGATTGCCTCCCAGAGGCTGTTATAGCCGAACACCGCTTCCGGGCCGGTCGCTATCCCTAAAATCGTATCCAACCCGAAGAACGCGAACAGTGCCGCCCCGGCGTAGTGGGCCTTCCGGATGTCGAAGCGATGTGAGAACGTGTGGAAGAAGTACGCGTTCGCAAGACTCACCGGGATAATCACCAGCATTTCGCCTGCCCAGATGGCGGCACTGGCCCCATATTGGGCCGCTAGCCCGATAGTGACGAGCTGGGTCTTGTCGC
The DNA here is from genome assembly GCF_006861665.1 of Halonotius terrestris. Lineage (GTDB taxonomy): Archaea > Halobacteriota > Halobacteria > Halobacteriales > Haloferacaceae > Halonotius > Halonotius terrestris. The sequence continues at coordinate 9,679 of NZ_RKLU01000016.1, forward strand.
CGAACTCTCCGGCAGCCATCATCGCGAAGATAGTCAGGAATTCGCCGAGTTGCCCGCCGACCGTGAAGCCGAACACTTCGAACTCCGGGTTGATATCTGCAATCCGTGTCCCGACGACGCCACCATCGGTCTGTGCGCCGCTCTCGACTGGGACGTCGGACCCAGCAGGGGCTGATCGGACGAGTAACACCGCGAACAGCATGAAGAGGGCCGCCGTGATCCCGTCGAGGACGACGCCCGGGAGCGCCTGCTGGAGCGCCTGCCCGAACAGGATCTCGAGAACGGTCCAGCCGGCGAACGCCGTCCCGGCCGCCGCGACGACCAGCAGTGGTTTGAACCGGGTCGACAGCCCGGCGATGATGAACTGGACCTTCTCGCCCGGCAGTACAGTGAGCTGCGCGATGGCCGCGACTACGAGGATCTCCAGAAACGGCGTCATGCGTCACCCCGTTGCTCAGCGTTAGCCGGATCGTCGTGGTTCAGGACGGTCACGCGGATCGACGCCGCAACCCCTTCGGGAACAGCTTGCTCAGTGTCGTCGACTTCGAGAGTAATCATTCCGAACGGGGCAACGTCGACGATGCGGACATCCGTTCCCGGCGTGATTCCGACATCGGCTAAGTACGCGAGGTCGTCCTCGTCGCGATCACTGACACGGGTGATGACCACTCGATCACCGACCTCACAGGCTGACAGGGGCGTCGCAGGGTTCTGATTCGGTGGCTCCAGGTCTTTCCCCGGAATCGGATCGCCATGGGGATCTCGCCGGGGGTTCTCGAGTTTCTCTGCGAGTCGACGTTCGAACTCCTCGCTGATGTGGTGTTCGAGTCTGTCGGCTTCCTCGTGGACCTGCTCCCAGGGGTAATCGAGATATTCAGCCAGATAGGTTTCGAGGAGCCGGTGATGCCGTAGCACTTCGACAGCCACGGTTTTGCCGTCGTCGGTGAGTTCGCTTCCTTGGTACGGTTCGCGTGCGATCAGTCCCTGCGCTTCAAGCCGGTCGAGCGTACTCGTGACCGTCGCCTGTGCCTTATCGAGCCGTTCGGCAATGTCAGAAGTCGACACCGGTGGACTCACTTCCTGCTGGAGATGGTAGATCGCTTTGAGGGTGTCCTCAACAGCTGGACTCAAAGCCATTTGGACCCCTATTTAGACCCGTCAAATTTAAAAATTGGGTGAACCGTGGGAAAGCCATATATCAATTTTCTAATCTTTGATGATAGAGTTCATTCTATCGCAGCAGGCGAAGTAGGTGTTTCAATATGACGTTGGTAAAAAGAGGTTTAACTGTCTCTAGGAGTATAGAAAGAAGCCTACGAACTCTCCTTGGTAGCGTTGGGATCGTACGTAGATGTGATTGAGAACCACACCGTTGATTGATCAGGTCCGACGATAGTCAATTCCACCAACCACGGTGAGAAGCGCGGAGACTATCGTCAATCCGAGTTGTGGTTCTCGGAACCAGAAGGGCGTCGAGGGAATGACGGCTCGAAGCCCGACGAGCAGCAGTGAGAGGACCGGCACGTCTTTATCAGCACTTCCACCGCCACCTCCATCACTCGTGTACCGGGGCCCTCCGACAGATTCACCAACCGGGAGACGATCTGCTTCATAGGGAATACGCTCAGTTTGGACGCTCCAGACTACCTTTCCTGATTCGTTTACTTCGACAAGCCGGCGATTCAACGTGTCTGTAATCAATGTATTCCCGTTTGGGAGGCGGTCAGCATCTCGAGGCCAGTTAAACGCGATATCACCAGCACGGTCGAGCGTCCATGCTGGTTCCCAACTCCCGTTCTCGGTCCGGTGGAGTTCGACGACCCGGTCGTTCTCGCTATCAGCGACGAGGACTGCCCCATCCCCGAGCCACTGCGGGTTGTGCTGGTGGTTGAGCACGTCGGGATCACCACATCGGATATCGCCATCACCGTCATAGTCGGTCAACTGACTTGTTTTCCGACAGTTCGCATCGTTTGAATCGGTCGTGTCCTCGTTGATGACGTCGACGACACCCTCTCCGCGCTTGATGATGAGAAGCTGGTTGGCGTTCCGCACTGAGACGAGATAGCGTCCGGTGCTGATGACGTCCACGTCGTTGATGTGCAGCCAGTCGGTCGTCGTCGGATCTTGTGGGGCGTCGTAGAACGAACTCGCATTCCACTGCCATGTGACTTCGCCGTTCTTGACAGTAAATATACGCTCGTACTCCATATCCGTCACGAGGTATTCTCCTGTCTGAAGGTGTTCGACATCGTGGACTTCGCTGTTCTTGTTCGTTCGCACCGGGAAGCTATACTCCGAAAGCACCTGTGGCTGTTGCCCGGGGTCAATGACTCGGAATCCCGTTCGGGTACAGGGAGATTCGTACGGTCCGCACGAAGTATATCCGCTATCCATAAACCCAGCTAACACAGTTCCATTCTCTGTTTGCGTGACGTCGAAATAGCTATCAGCACTCGATTCACGCCAGGTAGTGTTCGTCCCGTTGAGGAGGTAGACGCTGCCGTATTCGTGCCAGCCTGGGCCACCCCCCTGAGACCCGACCAAGGTTCGGGACGTCTGGTCTGTCTCCGAAGCCGTCCCAATCGCAGGGGCGAGCATTGCACTGCTAACAAGCGTGAGAACGAACAGAACCACGCCGAAAAGGATTAGGTAGCTACCCCGACGGAGATCAGGGACAGAGTTCATTTCTGGATATACAGCGAGTACATAATGACCGCGAGGCCAAGGGCGACGAACAGGCTATTGATGAGCACGCCGAGGGCCAATCCGACAGAAAAGGACTGGTTGGCCACGCCAGTCAGAATTGCCCCGAGTGTGATGATACCGAACCCGACACCAAGGACGCGGAGCGAGTCTTCACCCGTCCGTCGATAGGCTTTAAATGCAATGTAGGTGATCCCGCCACCGAGAAGCAGGATTACAAACTTGACGACTGCAATCGCCGTGATGACGCCGTTCATACTTCGTCCCCCATCATCGACCAGATATCTGCAAGCCGTTCGTCGGTAGATTTCGGCGGCCGATCGACGCTCACCGAAAACGCCCCTGTGTCGTCCATCGAGATCGTGACGTCCTCGAACGACCGCTCGTAGTAGGTGACCCGTCCACCTCCGGGGTTGATTGTCTCCTGTTCTCGAACGAGGGAAGCGGAACTGAGGAGTTCTAATTTTCGATACAGCGTCGACTTGGGGATGTCACATGCGTCGAGGAGTTCGTTCGCAGTCATTGGTTCGATAGTTTCCTGGAGAATAGCCCGACACGCGGGATCATCCAGCGCATCAAGGACATCCTGTACCTCCGGAGTGTCCTCGGACGACACTGAATTATCTCCCATTATTCGATAATACGTGGTCCTCGGGATATGGTGTCCGATTGCTGGAGAGGCATCCCATCGGTCCCACGAATGCAGTCGGGATTGTGGTTCCAGAGTCATGACGGTCGATCCATCGAAAGAGGGAAGACATGGTGACACAGTTGTGAAGCGGTTATGAATCGTCCTGAATTTCGAGTCGTTGTTCGCCTACGTCTGTGATCTCGTAGAGACCTCTCCCCAGTGGAACAATACAGCCCTCACTATGGAGATGAGCACACGTTTGGTCGATGGTGATCGGGTGTCCATCGACGGCGTTCGTGATCTCCATCACATGGCACGGTGACTCGTCAACGAGCAGCTCCAATACTTCGATCTCAGTCTGTATTGAGAACTCGCTCATAGTAAATATCGTGTCATGACCCAATCAGTAGCTGGATTTCGCCCGGCAGGGGCTATCCGGTCAGTCATGCTGCGCGTACACCTCGAGAAGCTCTTGGTATCGATTTCGGATCGTGACTCGACTGACGTGTGCGACCTCACTCACCGTCTCCTGTGTGAGCTGCTCGTTCGTGAGGTGGGTCGCAGCATACAGAGCGGCAGCCGCCAATCCGGCTGGACTCTTTCCACTGTGGACGGCATTATCTTTAGCTACCTCAAGCAGTTCTCGAGAGCGCCGTTCTGCTTCGTCACTCACGTCAAGCGATGACGCAAATTGTGGGATATATTGCATGGGATCCTCCGGCTCGATCTCCAGCCCAAGTTCTCGGGATAAATATCGGTACGCTCGCTGGATCCGGATTTTCTCGATACGGCTGACATCGGCGAACTCCGTCAGCGGCCGTGGCATGCCGTGCTGTCGAGCAGCCGCGTACAACGACGCCGTCGACATCCCCTCGATCGAGCGACCGGGGAGCAGGTTCTGCTCTACAGCACGCCGGTACAGGACGCCTGCAGTTTCCCGAACCGATTCCGGAAGTCCCAGAGCGGACGCCATCCGGCTGATCTCCCCGAGCGCTTGCTTGAGATTCCGCTCGTGGGCATCCTTCGTCCGGAACCGCTCGTCCCACGTCCGAAGGCGCTGTAATTGAGCCCGTTTGCGACCGGAGACGGCCTGTCCGTAGGCATCTTTGTCCTGCCAGCCGATAGTCGTACTCAGGCCCTTATCGTGCATCAGCTGCGTCGTGGGAGCACCGACCCGACTCTTTTCATCGCGTTCGTCCGACGTGAACGCACGCCACTCCGGGCCGTGGTCGATTGGATCATCTTCAAAAACCAACCCACAGCTTTCGCAGGTCGCCTCACCGCTGTCGCTATTCAGGGTAATATGGCCCTGACACTCGGGACAGGTATTGTCGTTAGCAGACTTCACCTCGCGGTCGCGTTCATCTATTGATCGTTCCTGGGTATGTTCTTGAGCCATCATACTATCGGCGTATAGGGGATTTCCCTACAAACCGTGGGTCTTCTTAACAGTACCGTGGGACGGCTCCTCAATGAATAGCAGGCGGTGTCCCACTCGCTGGGAATCCGGCCTAACACTTTGTCTCCAAGACATCAACTCGTCACACCGCCAGTTAGCGTCCCTACCCAATATTATGTCTCAAGTCCGACTCCGCTGGCACGACGTACGAACCACGATTTCACAGATTCCGGTCGAGTACAGGCATATCGCCGGTTTCACGCTACTAGTGACGTATATCGTGATGCTTCTCGGAGCCTACACTAGTGCAATCGGTGCTGGACTTTCCTGTCCCGATTGGCCGACCTGCTACGGGACGTGGGTTCCCTTCCTTCAACCCGAGATCATTGCTAACTCGCCATACTCTGCACTCCAAATCTTCGCGGAGTGGGCTCACCGTGGACTGGCGATGACGGCCGGAGTTCTGATCCTCGGCACGACTATCGGAGCGTGGGTGACACACCGGAATACCCCGATTGTCAAATGGTCGGCCACAGCCGCTCTCGCCCTCCTTCCGTTACAGGTTATCCTCGGGGGATTGACCGTCACGGAAGATCTCCAGCCGATCATCGTGACGACCCACCTCGGCGTGGCAATTCTCATTCTCCTCTGTCTCCTGACGACCTTCCTCGTCGCATATCTTCGGCGCTGATGACAGCGAGTGATAAAACAATGCCACAGATACCGACGATTCAGCTCACTACGAGAGCACAGCACGGAGCCTATGGAATCTGCCACCTGGAATAGTGATCACGAATGACTGCCCATACCTGCCCGATCTGTACAGATCAATTCGAAACAGCTGGAGCAGCGCGTGACCACACTTGGAACGCTCACAGCGCCTGCCATTATTGTGGTGAACAACTCCGTAACGAAACTGACGAGCGGCTCTACAGACACTGGCTCGCCGCGCATCCCGACGACCTCTCACGTGTGGACTACAAACGGGCGGATACAGCCGTTGATTCACTCACGTTCTCGGAGCGGCTCTCAGAGGGAGGTGTCGGAGCTGCTGTCGGAGGACTGACCCGCCGACAGCTTCTCCTCGCCGGTGGTAGTGCCGCCACTGCCGGTGTCGTGATCGGTGCCACCGCTCTCTCTAACAATACGAGTACTGAACCGGACGGCGGCGCGAATACTGGAGGTGATGCGGGCGCCGTCGCCACTGCCCCGATTCCCGACTCGCCTAGCGAATTCCGGTATGCGACGATGGGATCCGCTGATGCCGATGTCACGGTGACATACTTCGGGAGCTGGAAGTGTCCGTACTGCGCCCAGTTCGGTACGGGGATGCTCTCACAACTCGTGATGGACTACGTGGAACCAGGAACGATCGCGCTCGAGTTCCGCAATCTCGCATATTTCGGTGGCGACCCATTTTTGCGCCCCGATGCACCGGCAGCCGGGCAGGCCGGATTAGCCGTCTGGAACACCGACCCAGCCTCGTACTGGGCGTTTCACGAATACGTGTTCCGGAATCAGCCACCCGAGAGCGACCAGTGGGCGACCNNTACCGTCTGCGAGCGTGCCGAGGTCGAAAGTCGCGTCACCGCTACCGTCGAGGGTGACGGTCTGGGTGGCGTCGACGTTGTCGTCGGAGTCCGTTGCGGTCACGGTGACTTCACGGTTACCCGCGTTGGCGTTAACCGTGCCCGTGACAGCGTCCTCGTCGGTCACATTAGCGTCGTCAACCGACGCGCCGAGACCGAGGTTGCGGAGATTGAGGTCCACGGTGGTGTCAGAATTACCACTCGAATCGAAGCTCTCGAACGTGTGGGTCGCGCTAACGTTCCGGTCAGAACTGTCGAAGATGTACACCTGACTGTTTGTTCCCGTACTACCGGAGAACACGAAGTCGTTGGGCGTAGTAATCTCGAAGTTCTGGTTAATGTCGTTAGCGCCGTTGTTGGTTACGTAGGCGACCTGCGTACCCGCGTACACGGTGCGGCTCGCGCCATTTTCGTCGAGGGTAGCGCCGGTCACATCAACCGAGATATTACCGAGGAACGCTGTGTTCCCGGCCTGGTCGGTGACGTTCCCAACGTAGACCTGCACGTTGTCGTTCGGCTGAAGCTGGGTAGTGCTGTCGAGAACCAGCTGACCGTTTCCGGAGCCAGACTCGATC
>NZ_RKLU01000017.1:0-7142 GCF_006861665.1 Halonotius terrestris
ACCGTCTTGATGAGTGCTTCAAGCAGACTGTTATACGCATTCGGGCGCTCAATCATAGCGACGTGACCGGTACGCTGTAGCCTGCAGAAAACGCTCTCAGGAATCCGCCTCGCGGTTCCGCGTGCCCGCTCGATGGGAACAATACCGTCGGCTGGTCCGNGGANNNGCGAGNNNGNTTCCTGAGAGCGTTTTCTGCAGGCTACAGCGTACCGGTCACGTCGCTATGATTGAGCGCCCGAATGCGTATAACAGTCTGCTTGAAGCACTCATCAAGACGGTTCGAGAGGACCGGGATTTGGAAATGACGGTTCGAGAATCGGTCGACGAAAACGGTAGCGAAGTATCCGAAGTTCGCTAAGGAATCAGGATCGTTCTGCAGCTTTATTCGCCCGTTCGAGATCGAACTGAAGGTCGGTGTCGTCCTCGAGACCGACGCTCAGCAATTCCGGGTCGGCGACCGTCAGGTTGAACTCACCGACGGCGCGGCCGTAGTGCAAGCGCGGTACCATTACGCCACTCGCATCACAGAGGTGGGGTCGTGGCTCGTCGACGAATCGCTTCGGGTGCTCTTCGAAGAAATCACGACAGTCGGACGAACAGAAGTAGAACGTCGTCCCCTCGAACTCGGTGGTGATTTCGCTTGAGTCGCTGGCTTCCATACCGCAGACCGGCTCAACTGGCATACTGGCAGTACGCCTCGCCCTTCCATAAACGTCAGTCGGCCATTTGCTACTGTGCGTAGGCTCCCTACTCGGTGTATACTGCGGGCTGTTTCTCGAAGCGCTGTCGACATTCTTCGCTACAGAGATAGTACGTCACCTGGTCGTGCCGGACTGAAGCTACCGCTTCGTCAACTCTGAGTTGCATACCGCAGACGGGATCCCTCGGCATTCTGTTCACAGATCCGTCTCCAAGCCGATTGGGTATTTCGAAGTAGGTCGACGGGCACGTATTAAGGGCCGTCGGAAGAACTCTATGACAACGCCCATGGTTCGATTTCTTCTCCGTCTAATTCGTATTCTTGGGACGTTCACCCCGTTCATCCTACGCTTTCTCCGTGATCGGCATCGGTTTCTGATCGTCGGTGGGTCACGCACTGTGCCACGGGACCAGCACGAGCAGCGTGCCCGCCGTCTACGGGAGGCGATGCTCAACCTTGGGCCGACGTTCGTAAAGATCGGCCAAGTTCTCTCGACGCGCCCAGATCTCGTTCCGCAAGTGTACGCGGAGGAGTTCGCAGTGCTCCAAGATGCGATCCCGGCGGGTCCGTATCGAGAGATGATTCCGGCTCTCGCCGAAGACGTCGGGTATCACTCGTACGACGACTTCGATCCCGAACCCATCGCCGGCGGATCGCTAGCACAGGTCTATCGGGCGACCTATCAGGGAGAACAGGTGGTCGTGAAAGTAAGACGCCCCGGAATCAAGGNNNTNANCNNGNCNNTCCCCATCCTGGAAATCTCGCTGTCGACGATGATGGCCGCATCGTATTCTACGACTTCGGGATGAGCGGTCGGTTCACGCCGGCGATGCAAGCGAGCGTGATCAACCTCTATCTGGCCGCTGTCAACCGGGATGTCGAATCCATCATCGACGAACTTGTCGCCCTTGGTGCACTCGATCCCGACGCCGACAGGGCCGCCGTCGGCCACGTTCTCGAGTTAGTTATCGATGACCTCGAAGGGAGTGGTGATGTGAACTGGCAGCAGATAATCGACGTGGTCGTCGGAATGCTCCGAGAGTTTCCGTTTCGTATCCCGCCAGACGTGATGTTAGTCATTCGGGTGGGATCGATCGGTGAAGGTGTTCTTAGACAGCTCGATCCCGAGTTCAATATCCTCGCAGCTGCGCAGGCGTTCCTCCGTGAACACGGCTTCCTCCAGCGAGCAGCCCGGATGAAACTCGCCGAAGCTCAGTCCGACATCGAAACCTCCCTCTGGGCCCTCCTCCGGCTACCCACGAAATTGGATCGTGAACTGGACGCACGAGAACAGGAACGCACAGTGATACCTCAGGAGATCGCACAGAGCCAACGACGGCAGACTCGTTCGATCGGGTACGCCATCCTCGCAGGAGGAACATTTGTAGCGAGTGGTCTCGCATTATCCGTAAGTCAGATCTCTGCTACTGTTGGGATCGTCGTCGCACTCGGCTTCACCATTTTATTCATTCATTCATCAAGGCAACAGCGTCGATAACTGGTATCTCGAATACGGAGTACCCCCACGACGCCTCAAACTATTTTGTGGCGTCTATGCGAAGTACCTGATATGCTCAAAGATAAAGTTGCGATCATCACTGGTGGTGCAACCGGGATCGGCAAAGCAATTGCTTCGAAGTACATTGATTACGGAGCCGAAGTCGTTATCGCAGGTCGCACGGAAGAAACCGGCCGAGAGACTGCCGAAGAACTCGGCTGTGAATTCCACCAATGTGACGTCACGGAGTATGAGCAGGTAGAGACCCTCGTCAACAGTACGGTTGACGAATACGGACAGCTTGACGCAATCGTAAACAACGCTGGAATTGGCCAAGTAGGGTCCATCGAAGAAATGTCGCTCGAAGAGTGGGATACGGTCATTCAAATTAATCTCACAGGGGTTATGTACGGCTCGCGAGCGGCGATCCCGTATCTCAAAGACAGTGAGGGGTGCATCATTAATGTCGCGTCGATTTATGGCCTCGTTGGTGGTCCTGGATCACCTGCCTATTCGGCAGCAAAAGGTGGTGTCGTGAATTTCACACGAGAGCTCGCCATCGACTACGCCACAGAAGGGATACGTGTCAATAGTATCTGCCCTGGATTCGTTGAAACGCCGATGACAGACGACTACCTCGACCAGGAACAGTTCTACGAGTTCGTCCGAGACGAGACACCCATGCAGCGAGTGGCCGAACCCGAGGAGATCGGCGGCATTGCGATGTTTCTCGCCTCTGATGAGGCGACGTACATCACAGGCACAAACATTCCTGTCGACGGAGGCTGGACTGCCCACTAGTAACTACGGTCGCACATTCACCACACTTGGTTCCAACATTACGCGGGAGACCAGTCGGATAGTAGCAGCGCAAAACGTGCTACTATCTACCGAAGGCAAGCACCGTAACTCCCTGAGATGCTTCTATGAAGTGAGGAACTGCCGCCATATTATTTAGTCTCTCTAACCAATCCCCCAGTATGGAACAGAATCGATCCGATCTCACACTACGTGTTGGGAGTATCGCCGACGAGTCAGTTGGTCGCGTTATTCCGGATACGTCGGTAGCAGAGGTCGCCCAAACGATGGTCGCGCAAACCAAATGTGCCCGCTACGTCGTTGTGGAAGAAAACGACCAGCTCGTGGGCATCATTACAGATCGAGATTTGATTGGCGCGCTCCTCACGCCAGATAGTGAGTTCAACGTTCTCGCAACGGATCAGAGCGAATCCAACATAACCGCCGGAGATGTGATGACCTCCGACCCCCTCACCGTAACGCCTGAGGCGGAGGTACCGAGGGTACTGCGACAAATGAACGAGGCGGCTGCCCGCCATGTTCCCGTTGTCGAAGATGGCTCAGTTGTGGGGATCGTCACCCTTGACGATCTCATCACTCACCTCGCGGGAGAAGCTGCCCATGTCTCCGCACAGATGGACAATCTCTCCGGGATCATCCGGTCAGAGTCCCAGAGAAAGTAACCTCCGCATCTGAGACTCTCGATACGTGTCTTTTTCGTGACTGACATCAAAAGAGAGACATGGCCGAACCACGGATTCTAATCCTCGGTGGACCAGGCGCAGGAAAGGGGACGCAGAGTAGAAAGGCTTCTGAGGAGTTTAATGTAAAGCATATCACTACCGGGGAGCTCCTTCGGGCAAATAAGGACAGGGATATTTCAGAATTTGAATCAGAGTATGATGTCCCGCGCACATATATGGATCAAGGTGAGCTTGTTCCGGACGAGGTTGTCACTCTGCTCGTTAAAGAGGCTCTATCGCAAGTCAATGGCTTTGTTCTGGATGGGTATCCCCGCAACGTAGAACAGGCTGAGGAACTCAATAATATGACCGACGTTGACGTTATTCTATATCTTGACGTAGACGAGGAGGAACTTGTTCAACGACTCACGGGTCGCCGTATAGACCCAAAAACAGGGGACACTTATCATATAAAATATAGTCCGCCTGAAGATCCTGAAGTTGAAAGACGACTTGAGCAGCGGGATGACGATACCGAGGAGACAGTCCGTGAACGTCTACGTGTATTTCGTGAGACCACTGAACCAGTTATTGAATACTACGAAGAACGAGGTCAACTGGAACGTGTCGACGGAAAACAGTCTCCTGATGAAGTCTGGGTTGACGTAAGGAAAGCGGTTGAAAACGCGCAATAGGTCGCGAAAAAGTTGGGGTGAGCGTTACTATACCGGGCATCACCTAGCAGATCTGTACATTTTACACACTGGTACCCGGCGAGTCTGTAGTTGAGAGGGCACGATCTTGCTGAGGTGATCTCGACGATGTTCGATAAAAGCCGACCATCATACCGTACGAATTAGAACTTGGAACGGTTATTGGCCGAAGAACGATCCAGTAGGCAATTATGGGGGGCTCTTCGAACCGATGAAGAGCCTGTCAGCAGACGCTGGCCCGTCAAGAGAGCGGATCTCGTCCTTCATACTCACCGCTCTCACCATATTCCGGCCGCTGGAAACCACCCTCACGGTAGACATCGAACTCACCCCGCTCGATGTCGTCCCGGATGATGTCTGCGGTCGTTTCGTCGACGCTCACGAAGTGACACAGCGGATGCCCCGGGTACGCGACTGCGTTCTCGAGTACACCGACGACGAGGCCAGTTGACGGTGCACGAACGACTTCGACCTCATCTTTGAAGTGATCGGAGATAGTGAACAGCTGCTCCCCGTCCTCGACGAGCGGCTGTGGGCCCCACTTCATATCGACGAGTCCGCCGGTGGCAGCACGAAGCCACGTCTTCTCACCGTCGCGTGCGACCACACGCGTCCACCCAGGCCAAGAGACCGGCCGGTCTGGCAGAACCTCATGTTCAGCGAGGACACTCGCCACGCAGTGAAGGGCGCGTTCGAGATGCGTCGATTGGAACCGGTGGGCGCGCCCCATCTCCACAGTTACGGTCGGAACCCCCGTCTTCGATGCTGCCTTTCGGAGCGTCCCGTTTGAGCCTTCACCGTCGAGAATCACGCTCGTTCCGAATGCACGGGCGATGCGTTCGACGTCAGAGTCGCGCATATCTGCCCGAACGTGATACATCGTCGTCCTGTTGCGCGTCGAGGTGTGGAAATCCAGCCCTAGGTCGCACTTCGAGACGAATTCCTCGAAGATAGTATGGGCGAGACGTTTCGCCATCGTTCCCTGTGGATTCCCGGGGAACGACCGGTTGAGGTCCTCGTCATAGATCGGGATGTAGCGCTGTTGGGCCATGAATCCCGGGACGTTCAGTACGTGGAGGCAGACGAGTGCCCCGTGGATGTCCGGGGGACCGTAGGTTTCTGCGACCTCTTGGACGATCTTGATGCCGTTCAGTTCGTCGCCGTGCACGGCAGCACTGAGGAACATCGCCGGGCCATCATTCTCTCCGTTGACGACCGTGACCGGAATGTCGATCGGGTCGCCGTGGAAACTTGTTCCCACCGAATAGCGGAACTGGCGCTTCTCTCCGGGTGAGATGGTTCGGCCGCCGACCTCAATCGGTTGTGTCGCGGATCCAGTCATTGAGAATCACTCTCGGACTGCTCTGAATGTGTCTGCGCTGCACGTCTACTGGGTTTACCAAGGAATCGTGGAACCGCCTCGCAGTATGACTCGTATTCGCCCCCGTACTGCTCGCGGAGCCACGGCTCTTCGGCGAGTGGTGCGAGCAGGAACCACACGATTCCACCGATAGCGAGAATGACCGTTTGAATCGAACCTGCGAGGAGGCCTCCGCTGGCGAGCATGGTGATGAACCCCACGTACTGTGGATTGCGAGAGAAGCGATACGGTCCCTCAGTTTGAAGGTGGCCTTCGAGACCACTGCTCTCCCAGAATCCGAGTGTCCACATCGCCCAGATAGACAGCGCTGTGCCTGCTACGAAAACAAGCACACTGACGAGTTGCACCACCACCGGTGGTTCGTACCAGTGCCACCAGTCGAGGTATGCAATGCCGACCAGACCCACGACGTATAGCGTCCAGGCTGTCCAGCTGACCCAGAACGTCCAGTTCCGCGTCCCGTGCGGCCAGAACCGGAATGTCGGACTGACGATGGTGGCAAGGAGGCCACCCAGTAGGAGTCCCCCGGATAGGAGACTGACGCTGAACAATGTCTGTGTCGCCTGGAGTGCCATAGGGATCACGCACCAATGTCGGGCACGGAAATATCGGCGCTGCGGAGACGACGGGCGTTGATAGCGACGATGATTGTCGAGAGAGACATGAACACCGCGCCGATCGCCGGCGACAGCAGGATACCGATAGGCGCGAGGACTCCGGCAGCGAGTGGGAGCGCGAAGACGTTGTAGCCGGTCGCCCAGACCAGATTCTCCTGCATCTTCCGGTAGCTCGCCTTCGAGAGCTTGATGAGACGGACGACATCCAGGGGATTGTTGTCGACGAGGATGATATCGCCCGACTCGATGGCGACGTCGGTCCCTGAACCGATGGCAATACCGACATCTGCTCGCGTGAGCGCCGGCGCGTCGTTGACGCCGTCGCCGACCATCGCGACCAGTTTCCCCTCGGACTGGAGCGCTTCGACTTTCGTGTCCTTTTCGTCGGGGAGTACCTCCGCGAAGTACTGGTCGATGCCGAGTTCCTCCGAGACAGCCCGTGCGACGTCCTCCGAGTCACCGGTCAGCATCGCCACCTCGATATCCATCGCGTGTAGCGCCTCGATGGCCTGCCGGCTTTCTTCCCGAATAACGTCCGCCAGCGCGAATGCTGCGACAACTTCGGATTCGTCGTGAACCAGGTAGATAACCGTCTCTGCGTTCGAGCCAGCTTCCTCCGCGAAGGCAGCGATTTCGTTGGACCGCTCGATACCGAATTTCTCAATCAGGTTCGGTCCACCGATATGAACCGTCTCGCCGTCCACAGTGGCTCTGACGCCGAGACCGCGGAAATTCTCAAAGTTCGAAACNGT
>NZ_RKLU01000017.1:7220-15270 GCF_006861665.1 Halonotius terrestris
GAGCCAGCTTCCTCCGCGAAGGCAGCGATTTCGTTGGACCGCTCGATACCGAATTTCTCAATCAGGTTCGGTCCACCGATATGAACCGTCTCGCCGTCCACAGTGGCTCTGACGCCGAGACCGCGGAAATTCTCAAAGTTCGAAACCTTCGCTCGCTGGATATCCCGTTCCTCGGCGGCGTCNCGGATGGCGCGAGCGATCATATGCTCGGAGTCACCCTCGACACCAGCGGCGACTTCGAATGCTCGCTCTTCAGTCCAGTCGCCTGCCGTCTCAACACCGACGACGCCCTGTTCGCCCTTCGTGAGGGTCCCGGTCTTGTCAAACATCACCGTGTCCAGATTTCGAGATTCCTCCATGGCGATGCGGTCGCGGATGAGCATCCCGTTTTGGGCAGCCGTGGAAGTGTTGATCGCGACCACGAGCGGGACGGCAAGTCCAAGTGCGTGGGGACACGCGATGACCAGGACCGTCACGACGCGCTCGAGGACGGTGATGTTGTACCCGACCGCGACGACCCACGCGACGGCAGTAATCGCCGCGACGCCGAGTGCAATATAGAACAGCCAGCCAGCTGCCTTGTCGGCGAGCAACTGGGTTCGAGATTTGGACTGCTGGGCCTCGTCGACCAGTCGCATGATGCCCGCCAGCGTCGTCTCGTCGCCGGTCTTCGTGATTTTGACGCGGAGACTCCCGTCCTGGTTGACCGTCCCGGCGACCACCTCTGATCCGGGCTCCTTCCCAACTGGTCTGGATTCGCCGGTAATCATCGACTCGTCAACGGACGACTCGCCCTCGACGACTTCGCCGTCGGCAGGCACGCTCGCGCCCGGGCGAACGAGCACGACATCGTCCTCGCCGAGTTCGGAGACGGGCACTTCCTCGGTATCTCCACTCTCGGTGATACGCTCGGCGGTATCGGGCATGAGCTTCGCGAGTTCGTCCAGCGCCCCCGAGGCCGCCCGGACCGACCGCATCTCCACCCAGTGGCCCAGCAGCATGATGTCGATCAGCGTGACGAGTTCCCAGAAAAACGGTGTCGTCCCTTCGAGAAACAGACTCGCGATCGAGTAGACGAACGCCACCGATATCGCCAGCGAGATGAGCATCATCATCCCCGGCTCGCGGTTTTTCAGTTCCGTCCGGGCCATCGAGAGGAAGGGCACGCCACCGTACGCGAAGATCACGACCGCAAGTACCGGCGTTATCCACGTACTCCCGGGGAACGTAGGGGCCGTATAGCCGAAGACGTCCTGAATGAATTCGCTGAAGACGATGACCGGAATCGAGAGGACGAGCGACACCCAGAACCGCCGCCGAAACATCGCCTCGTGGCCCGAGTGATCCGTGTGATCGCTGTGATCCCCGTTTCCACCCCCGTGTCCCTTCTCGTGGGCGTTACCACCATGGTCGTGCTCGTCGTGTACGTGCTCTGCTTCTGTAGAGTGAGCGTGCTCGGCCGCAGCGTGGCGGTGCGCGTGTTCGGCTTCGTGGTCGTTATGTGCGTGTTCGTCCGTGGATTCGGACTCCGTGGTGGCGTCTGCCGCAGTGTGAGTGTCGTCCTTCGGGAGTTTGGACTCCGGCTCGGATGACGCGTGGGCTGATGCTCGTGGTTCCGACTCTGCTTTTAGCTGGCAAATTCGACAACAGTAGACGGGTTCTTCGGATTGATGCGAGGAGTTACCCTCTACAGAGGAGGTTTCGGAGTTCTCGTGGTCTGGATTGTTGCTCATGGCGTGGGTTTTGGTGCCGTCCCTCATTATATTGTCCAGACCCTGATACGGCGCAGTACCGTCAAGAGGGCCGGTGTCGAACGAGAACGGCGGGGCGCTTGTGGACGTGCGTTCCGGCGGTTCTCAGGCGTGGGCGGTGTATCCAGCGTCCTCGACGGCTTGAACGAGTGACGTGACGTCAGCATCGCCATCGACGCTCGCCTGTTCGGCCTCGCGATCGGCAGTCGCGTCGGTCACGCCGCTCACTTCTCGAAGCGCGTCTTCGACTGTCTGTTCACAGTGACCGCACGTCATTCCTTCGACAGTGATGGTCTGCGTCATACACTGGTACATACGGGAGGGGAATCTTTGTCAGTTTCTGCTTCGAATCCAAAGTCTATCTTGGAAGTGAGATGGCATTCAAATCTTGGCGCTGGGAAACAATATTGTGGTTCGGGGGTTCAATGGGGAGATATGCGTGATTTAGACGAGACAGACATGGAGATCCTCTCGCTACTAGCAGAGGACGCGCGACGCCCGTTCAGCAGCATCGGTGAGGAGGTGGATCTCTCGGGGCCAGCCGTATCAGACCGCGTGAAACGGTTAGAGGAGGCCGACATCATCAACGGCTTCACCGTCGACGTGAATCGCGCACAACTGCGAGCTGGCGTTCCGGTGTTCGTCCAGCTCGAAAACGATACCGCTGCCATCGAGTCACTTCGAAGCCGGCTCCACGACGCGGATGGTATCGAACACCTCTTCGTCACTGCCGAGGGGAAAATATGGTTCTACGGTCGTGCGGAAGGACAGAACGTTCGCCGATGGGTCGAGGGTCTCCTCGAAGACGCGCCATCGACGGAGTACTCGGTGACGCTCGTCGACGACCTCGAATGGACACCCTCACTCGACGGCACCGAGTTCGCAATCACGTGCGCCGAGTGTGGGAATACGGTCGATAGCGAGGGCGAATCCGCTCGAATCGACGGAGACATCTATCACTTCTGTTGTCCGTTGTGCCGTGGCCGCTTCGAAGACCAGTATCAACGTCTCGAAGACGGAGTCTAGTTGTAGCCGCGATTTCCGCTCCAGATCGGCGGAGTCGATATTGGCATCCTTCGGTAGTGGAACGGAACTAGGCCTTTGAATCTAAATTCTATACTGGTCTAAAGCACTGGTCTCGAAACAGTAACTGCACTAAGGAAGGACTACGTAGTATAGGACAAGAATGGGAACGCGAACTGCACATCTCGACATCACAGGGATGACCTGTGCTAACTGTTCGGCGACAGTTGGCGACGCGCTAGAGTCCCTCGACGGCGTCGTTGAGGCGAACGCGAACTTCGCCACGGATGAAGGCTCCGTCGAGTACGATCCTGACGAGGTATCGCTCGAAGAGATATACGAGGCGATCGAAGATGCCGGGTATGGTGCGGTGTCTGACACAGTGACCATCGGCATCTCCGATATGACCTGTGCCAACTGTGTACAGACCAATGAGACTGCCCTAGAGAACACACCCGGTGTCATCGCGGCCGAGGCGAACTTCGCCACCGACGAAGCCCAGGTCCGGTACAACCCCGCGGACACGTCGCTGGATGCACTCTACGATGCCATCGAGAGCGCGGGCTACTCGCCCGTCCGAGAGGACGGCGACGACAGCGACTCTGGCGAGGACGCGCGCGACGCCGCGCGACAGGCTGAAATCCGTAAGCAGCTTCGACTGACCCTGTTTGGTGCGGTGCTGTCGGCACCTCTCCTCTTTTTCCTCGCCGAGAAGTTCCTCCTCGGCGGTGGCGTCCTCCCGGAGACCATTCTCGGAATCGAGTTCGGCTGGGCAGAGTTCCTGCTGGCGACGCCCGTCCAGCTGGTGCTCGGTTGGCCGTTCTACAAGAACTCGTACAATGCGCTGGTGAACAACAAGCGCGCCAACATGGACGTCCTGATCGCGCTGGGCTCGACCACTGCGTACGTCTACTCTGTCGCAGTCCTCTCAGGGCTCATCGCGGGCGGCCTGTACTTCGACACCGCCGCGCTCATCCTCGTGTTCATCACCCTCGGGAACTACCTTGAAGCCCGCTCGAAGGGCCAAGCCGGCGAGGCGCTCCGCAAGCTGCTGGAGATGGAGGCCGAGACGGCCACCGTCGTCGATGAGGCCGGCAACGAGGAGGAGATCCCACTTGAGGACGTCGAGGTCGGCGATCGGATGAAGGTTCGGCCTGGCGAGCAGATCCCGACCGACGGGGTCGTCGTCGATGGCCAGTCNGCGGTCGACGAGTCGATGGTCACCGGCGAGTCNGTCCCCGTCGAGAAGAGCGAGGGNGACGAGGTNGTCGGCTCGACNATCAACGAGAACGGCGTGCTCGTCGTNGAGGCGACGAAGGTCGGNNAGGANACGGCGCTNCAGCAGATCGTNCNGACGGTNAAGGANGCNCAGTCNCGCCAGCCCGACATCCAGAACCTCGCCGACCGNATCTCNGCGTANTTCGTNCCNGCNGTCATCGCCAACGCCGTTCTCTGGGGTGTCGTCTGGTACTTGTTCCCCGGAGCGCTCGCGAGCTTCGTCGAGTGGCTCCCGCTGTGGGGTGCCGTGGCAGGTGGACCTGCAATCGCTGGAGGGACCGTCACCGTCTTCGAGTTCTCGATCATCGTGTTCGCGTCGNCCGTNCTGATCGCNTGTCCCTGTGCGCTGGGNNTNGCGACNCCNGCCGCGACGATGGTCGGGACGACNNTCGGNGCACAGAACGGCGTCCTGTTCAAGGGCGGTGACATCCTCGAACGCGCGAAGGACGTCGACACGGTCGTCTTCGACAAGACAGGGACGTTGACGAAAGGCGAAATGGAGCTCACCGACATCGTCGTGTTCGACGGTGACGGACAGCCTCTCACGGATGGCGGCGATACTGCTGCAGATGGTGGCCAACTGACCGCTCGTGACCGTCTCGGTGAGGAAGATGTCCTTCGGCTCGCGGCCACGGCCGAACATGCGAGCGAACACCCGCTCGCCCGTGCCATTGTCGACGGCGCCGAAGAGCGAGGGATCGACGTGAGCGACCCGGACCACTTCGAGAACGTCCCCGGCCACGGCATCAGAGCGACTGTCGGCAACAGTGAGGTCCTGGTCGGGAATCGGAAGCTCCTCCGTGACAACGGGATCGACCCCTCGCCCGCGCAGGACACGATGGAGCGCCTCGAGAACGAGGGGAAGACGGCAATGCTCGTCGCCTACGAGGGCGAACTCGTGGGTGTGGTCGCCGATGCCGACACAATCAAAGAGAGCGCGAAGGACGCTATAAGTCAGCTCCAAGAACGTGGTGTCGACGTGATGATGATCACCGGCGACAACGAGCGGACCGCCCGCGCGGTCGCCGAGCAGGTCGGCATCGCTCCCGAGAACGTCCGCGCGGGGGTTCTCCCCGAGGACAAATCCGATGCCGTNGANNNCATTCAGGACGANGGNCGNAAGGCGATGATGGTGGGCGACGGCGTCAACGANGCNCCCGCCCTCGCNGTNGCGTACGTNGGNACNGCCATCGGCTCGGGGACGGACGTGGCCATTGAGGCGGCGGACGTGACGCTGATGCGCGACGACCCCCTTGACGTCGTGAAGGCCATCCGCATCTCGGACGCGACGCTCGCGAAGATCAAGCAGAACCTCGTGTGGGCGCTCGGNTACAACACNGCGATGATCCCGCTGGCGTCGCTGGGCCTNCTCCANCCNGTGCTCGCNGCCGGNGCGATGGCGTTCTCCAGCGTGTCGGTGCTGTCGAACAGCCTGCTGTTCCGNCGGTACACCCCCGATCACGACTACAAACTGCTCGGGAAACTCCGCTGAACGCCAAAGCCACTTGCTCCATGTCCTCTATTTCCCGCCGCACGGTGCACGCGTACCTCGTCGAGACGGCCGATACTGAGCCCACGTACTTTCGGGCTCGGGATATCGCCAGCGACCTCGACGGATCGCCGAAAGCCGTCGCACAGTATCTGAGCCAGCTCCAGGACGACCTCACCGACGTGTCGCTCGAACAGTGGGGACGCTCGAAAAGCACGACGTGGCGACTGGAGGTGAGCGAGTCGTGAGCACCGTCACTCGCCGCGTCGGATCCGCCCTCCCCGCCACTGGAACTCGGGAGTGGTGGGTCCTGTATCTGCTCGCCCCGGTCGTCCTCGTCGGTGCAGCACTCCTCGCATTCCCGACGCTCGTCTACGACCGATTCGTCTGGCAGTATCTCTGGGGCCCGGTCGTCGCTGACGCTGCCGGCCAGCCAGTCACGCACGAGGGAATACGGGCCGTCCGCGGATACAACGCCGTGAACACGGTGACGTACCTCGCGGCCGTCGTGTACAGTCTCCCCGGGCTCCGAGCGTATCTCGACTCCCTCGATGTCACGTACGACGCTCGACTCGCGTACGGGTTCGCGCCAATCATCGTTGCTGGCGGAGCGATGCGCGCCCTCGAGGATATCGGCCTGCTCGGTGACTACGCCGTGCTGTTCATCACGCCGTCGATCTACTTCGTCGTCACCGCCGTCACCGTCCTCTCACTCGGCGTCGGCGCACTCGCGCGTAACCGGAATATCGGGTCCATCCCGTCGATAGTCGGTCTCGTTGGAACGGTCTGGGCGATCGGTGCCGTCGGGTGGGCGCTCTGGCACGGGCTCTCGACGTCGGCTCCACTCCGCGTGTGGGTGCCGGTCGCGACGACGGGGATCGCCCTCGGTGTGACCGCGCTCTACTACTGGGGAGCGAGTCTCGTCGATGTCGCACACCTTCGACACCCGTTGTTCCTGCTGGCCGTCTTCGGCCAGATGTGGGATGCGGCGCAGAATCTCATCGGCGTCACGTTCCTCGGCTATTCACCCAAGCTGGTCGTGACGAATCTCGTGTACCAGGCGACCGGCTTCTCGGGGTCGACGTTCGTCCTCAAACTCCTCGTGACCGGCGGTATCGTGTGGTACCTCGCGGACGCGAAAGACGAAATGAACCACACCTGGTGGTGGCTCATGACGTTCTTCATCGGAGCGATTGGGCTCCCGATGGGCGTCCGTGGATCGCTTCGGATGATGCTCGGAGTCTGACAATGGAGACGATGAACACAAACGGTACGACACGACAGTACGGCGCGGCAATCGCACTCGTCTCGGGAGTCTACTCGCTGCTCTCCGCGACAGGTGGCACCGGGATGATGGGCTCGAACAGCGGGCTCCTCATGGCGCTCCTCGGCGTCGTCGTGGTCGTCCACGGCGTCGTTCTGCTGACGCCCTATGCGGATCGGCTCGGGAACGCGAGTGGTCCCCTGATGATCGGCTACTCGCTCGTGATGTTGCTCAACCAGGCGCTGGTCGGCGTCACCGGGAGTGTGAACTGGGGAATGGGTAGCGGGATGGGGTCCGGTATGAACGGCGGGATGAGCGGCGGCATGGGGTCGTCGATGACTGCCGGGATGGGCTGGGACCTCGGAATGGTCGCGCTCGCAGTCCTGATGTTGATCAGCGGCGTGATTATGACGAACCGACGAAACGACAGCACAGGGATGTAATTCGGCGAGACGAATGACATCCGCACCTACAGCGACCACGAATCGACTGCCCAGCTACCTTGCCCCACTCCCCCGGCGCGTCGAGGACTTCGCACTTCGGTACGCGTGGGTCATCGTCGCGATAAATCTGGCCGGGACTGCGTTCGGGTTCTGGTACTACCGCTTCCAGCTGGCCCAAACCCCGATAGTGATGTGGCCGTTCGTCCCCGACAGCCCCGCCGCGACGCTGTTCGTCGCGCTCAGTCTCGCCGCGTGGAAACTGGATTACGACGTCGAGTGGCTCCATATGCTCGCCTTCTTCGGCAACATCAAACTCGGTCTCTGGACGCCGTTCGTCCAGCTGGTTCTCAACGGACCGGGCGGTATCGAACCCTGGCTCTACTGGTTCCTCATCGTAAGCCATCTCGCGATGAGCCTCCAGTCGTTCCTGATCTATCGCTACGCCGAGTTCACGGTCGGTGCGGTCGCCGTCACCACCGTCTGGTACGGCCTCAACGACATCGTAGACTACTTCGCGCCGCTCGTCGGGGAGTTCCACCACACGTTCCTGCGGGCCGAACTCGTCAACGGCGCACTCGATCACTCGATGCGAGCGCACGACCTCGCGGCGGCCGCGGCAGTGACGCTGACGCTCGCCGCGACGTTTCTCGCACTAGCGACACGGGTGAAGAAGCTCGAAACAACTGAGGAGTCCTCCGCACGAGGGGTGCGCCGATGAACGGCTATTCACGACGGTCGGTACTTCGCCGGAGCCGGAGTGTGCTAGCAGTCGGGGCAACCGCGATTGCTGGCTGTCTCGGGC
>NZ_RKLU01000018.1 GCF_006861665.1 Halonotius terrestris
TCGAATGTCCGCGAGTGCATCATACGATGGCGGCTCGGCGTCGACGTCGTCGAAGAGTCGTCTGAGTTCGTCGTCGACTGCTTCGACGGCCACCCAGCCGTTCTCCTCACGGCATCCTTCTCGAAGCTGGAGACTCCGGACCACCGTCGCAATCGCGACGTCCAGGTCGTCGCTCCCGATATCGAGGACCTCGTGTCCGTCGGTCGGTGTTCTCGTTGTTGAGGCGTCTGTTGCAGCCGGCACGCCGTGTTCGTCGCTGATGTCCTCGTGCATCGAGGAGAGTGTCTCAGTGAACTGCTCCTCTTCACGCTCAGTGAGCGGGGATTCGCTCTCGGGGTGGCCCGGTGGAATCGGGAGTGGTTCGAGACTGAACGGATACGGCCCCGTTTCACCGAACGTCGGGCTCGGCAGGCTGGCGATCCACTCCCCTCGTGGCAACGAACGAATCCGATTGGCGAAATCCGTGGGGTCCATCTCTTCGTGGGCCATCGCTCGCGCCAGTTCCCGGTCGACGTTGATTTTCCCGATGAGCGAACTACCGATGTTGTTCAGAGCGTTCAGGTAGATCTTCCGCCCGCCTTCGGCCTCCATCTGTTCGGGGAACTGCATCGACAGGCCAACAGAGAGCCGGAACCCCCGGCCTTTCTCGAGGAGATCGTTCATGATGTCGGAGACTACGACCGACGCTGCCTCGTCGACGAGCAAGTTCACGACGTAGTCGTCCGAGTGCTGGGAGAGGGCCTGTTTGCGGTCCTTGAGAGCTGCATCGAGATTGGTCAGGATCACACCGGTCATAATCCGGGCGGCGTCGTCGCGGAGGTCGCCGAGGTCGAAGAGGATGACCGTATCCTCGTCGAGGACATCCCGAAAGTCAAACTGGTTCTCGGTATTGTTGAAGATCTGCCGCAGGTGCGTATCCTGTGAGATGTACGCAAGGCGGTTTCCGACACCACCCATCACGTTCGCGAAGGTGTTCGAATCTAACTGGAGCTGCCGTCGAATCGTCCGCGTGACTTCCTCGTCGCTCGACCGTGGAGCGTCGCCGATGTTCTCGTTCGGTGGCCCGGCTTCCCAGAGCTGGTCGACGACGTGTTCGAGCTGTCGGTGGGCAAAGTAGTCCGTCGATGCTCGGTACAGCCCGTTCTCACGGCCGTATTCTTCGTCGAACATGGCCTTGATGAGTGTCTTGATGAGAGTCGGGGCCACAGTCGCCCGCTCGTAGCGGTCGGTTCCCATCACGAGCTTCAAAATCTCTTCGTAGTGGTCGGCCTTCCGTTGGACGGCGTCTTCGCGGTGTCGTCCGCTCTCCATCGACGGTTCGAGATCGAAAAACGAGAACCCGGGGAGGACGTCCGGAATCGGGAAGTGGACGACGTTCTCTTCGAGGTCGGTCATTCCAAACCGACGCGCGTGAGCCCGCATATAATTCTGGGCCATATCGTCGTTCTTCGGGATGATGAGGATCGTCGGCCCCTCGGTGTTGTCGTACAGCGACAGCATATCGTTGATGAGGGCTTTCGACTTCCCAGAGCCGGTTGTTCCGAACCGGCCGAAATGAGTGGGCAACAGCCCGGGTGGAATGTGTGTCGGCACGTCTTCGGCCTCGCCGGTGTCGTCGAGGGCATACCCGATTGCCATCCCGTCTCGGAACTCACGCATGAGGTCCTGATGAGGACGGGGCAACGGATTCCGACTCTGCTGTTCTGCACGCGTCCCACGTGCCCCTTCGACAGTAAGCTGTTCCGAGGAGGGGACGAGTACGAAGTGCGCGAGTTCTCGGCCACTCAGGACGAACTCCGGTCGGGTCTTTCCACGGCCAGTCGTGATCTCACGATCCAAGAGCCGCTGCAGCGCCGCTCGTGCGTTCCGGTCTTTCGTGGCTGCCCGGAAGCCGCTGTCACGCAACCGCTCGGCTTCAACCTGGTAGTACGGCCCGTCAAGCGGGTCGAATACCGGAACAAGTGATTGCATCCGCTCATCGAGATCATCGCGACCGTCACCACCGGATGGAATCCCGACTGCTCGGATGTTCGCGGTGAACGACCGCTTCGGATTTGTTGCCTCGATTGCCGCGACACGTTTTGCAACCGCGTCGCTCAGCTGGTTTCTATCCCGACTCTCCGGCTGATCGTCGAGTTCGAAGAGGGAGCCAATAATCTCCTGTGCGAGTGTGTCCCGTCCGTCGATGACGTCCTCCTTGCGAAGGTCGGCATCGGACTGCCAGTTCTCGCGTCGCTGGAAGACGACCTGGAACGCTACTGGTGCTGTCGCCTCCATTAGGTGATCGACGAGCGACGCGAGCGCACCCCCTGGTTGATCCACGGCTGGGAGCTCTGCTTCGTCGTCGGCAGTAAATGGCGAGAGTGAGGTCATCCAGTCTTGCTTCCGAGTTGCCGACCCTTGCCACCGCACGCCGAGTGGGGAGACGGATTCGGTCGCTGGCCGGGCGAGTATCGTCCCCTCCGATGTTACCGTTGGTTTGGCAAGTGTCGTGAGTGGCTCATCCTCGGGAATCGCATCTGGTGGGGCGAGTTCGAGGGCAGTATCGCCGATCTCGATGAAGTGGTCGGGAGACTGGTCGCCGACTGTTCCTCCATCCGCGACTGATTTGGCGTCCCCTTGACCCGCTTGACTGTTGTCGTCACTGCCACGCTCGTATTGCTCGTCAGGACCGAACTCGTACGAGAGCTCGCCCGACTCATAGTGCTCGACGAATGTCTCGCGGTCGAATTCGACAGGTTGAACGAGTCGGGATGCGACGTCGACCTCGGTACGCTCGATGTCGAACGTCTCTGGATAGATCGACCGGAGCCGTTTCTTCAGGGTATCCAGATGGTCATCGGCACCGTAGTAGAATTCGACGGGGTCATCCGCCCCCTCGCTCAGCGCGAGAAATTCGAATCGTATCGGCGTGTCGCTATGTAGCGGATTGAGTTTGTCAGCTAGCCCTGTCGAGTCCGTTGAGGTCAGTTTGTGGAGGCTCTCCAGTGCCTGCGGCAGACGCTCCGAATTGAGCCGTTCGGAGGTTGGCGTCACGCGAAGGTACTCACGCATCGTCGTCACCTCCCGCTGCGCCACCATCAGTCTCTGCTGGCGTCTGCTCAGGTGGGCGTTGTCCGTTGTCGGTCGTTCGGCTTTCAATATCGTCTTGGAACGCCTGCACCTCCGCGTCCACAGCATTCTCACCAGTCCCCGGGAGTGAGTCTCGCCGTTGCTCGGTTGGCTCGAAGTCGATGACCTGCTTCTCCTTGGGCATCGCTTTGACCTGGATCCCACGCCATTCGCCGTCGACGCCCACGAGGGCCTCGGAGAAGCCGGCGTCCTCGTTGCCGGGGACGGCGTCTTGGACGAACCGCATCTGTGCGTAGTTCAGCCCGAACTCGTCGGCCCACTCATCATCCATCCCGTCGAGGCGGTGGAACTGCTTGACCGCACACTGGTCCAGGATGGCCTCAGATTCGGCGTGCTCGAAGAACTCGTCGACGGTCTGGGTGACCAGCCGGATCGAGAGGTCGTGGTGGCGGTGGTGCCGGAACACCGTCTCGAGGAACGCCAGACTCGCGGCGTCCTGCATGATGTAGCGCGCCTCGTCGATGTAGAACACGACCTCCTTCTCCGAGACCTTCGCCCGCTCGTACACCAGCGAGATCAGCAACTGCATCGTCAGTGCCGTGCTGCTGTCGACGCTGCCCTCCTGCTGAGCGAGGTCGAGGTAGATGACCTTCTCATTGCGGATGTCGAAATCCGATTCTTGGCCGAGATTCGCGTGGCGACCGTCGTCCTCGAAGGGGCGGAGCTGGTCGAGGAGCCACGTCGCATCCTCCTTGATCTTCCCTGCCTCTTCGTCGGACCGGACGACGAACTCCTCGGGGTCGTCGACCATATCCTCGAACACGTCCATCATATCACGGATGGTCGGACTCGGATTGTCGTGCGTCGAGATGTCGTCGGTGATCCCGTTGCGCTGGTAGGCACGTTTGAGGGCGAGTTCGAGCGTGGTGCGCCGATCTCCCAGTGAGATACCCCGGAGGGCGAAGAAGTTCGTGAGGAAGCTCATCGCGTCGTCGAGCTTCTCGTTGAACGGACTCGC
This sequence comes from Halonotius terrestris, assembly GCF_006861665.1. GTDB lineage: Archaea > Halobacteriota > Halobacteria > Halobacteriales > Haloferacaceae > Halonotius > Halonotius terrestris. The sequence continues at coordinate 4,091 of NZ_RKLU01000018.1, forward strand.
GTCCTCACCCATCGCTCGCTGGACGTGCTCGGGCGTCTCGCGGATCTCCAGGGGATTCAGCCCGAGCGTCCCACCGACGGTGATCCGCTTGGCGTCGAGCGCCTCTGAGACACCAGCCCAGTTGTTCAATGGCTCAAGGATGATGCCGATGCGGTCCTTGCTCTGCTCGATAGAGCGGATGAAATTCTGCTTGGAGCTGAACGATTTTCCGGAGCCGGTGTCGCCGACGGTGAACATCGCGTACCCGTTATCACGGGCAAACGGGTCGATGACCACCGGACTCTGGTTGTCCTTGTGAATTCCGAACTCGACGCCACCCTCCTCGAGAATCGTCGCGTTGTGCGGGGAGGAGAGTAACGCGCCGACGGCGCCGCCGAGCGCAATCGACGTCCGCCCGAACTCGTTGTCGCCGATGGGCGCGGCGGACTGGAGGGCGAGATCCTGCCGGCAAATTGCGGTCTTCGGCGTGAGGTTCGCCGGGTCGTCGCGGAGCGCGCTCTTGACCGTCTGGACGGCATCTCTGAGCTCGTCTTTCTCGTCGGCCCGGGCGGTGATGAACATCCCTTGGTCGAACACGTTCGCGCCGTTCTCGACGGCCTTGTACGTCGCTGCGGCCTCGTTGGCGCGTTCCTGCAGGTAGGCACTCCGGATACTCTGTTCGAGGTCAGCATCGACCTGGAGGTCGTCAGCGATGTCCTGCAGTTCGTTCCGGGCCCGCTCCTGATTTTTCGGCGTGATGTGGGCCGTCAGATCGAACTGGACATCGGTCATCTCGAAGAGGTCACTCAGATACCCGTCGTTGGGATAGTCGGCATAGTTAGCGATGTACAGCGTCGTCGTCCACTGTTCGCCGACCCGTGCCGCTCGCGTCTCCCACTCGACAGCTCCGGGCGCGGTGACGGTCTTGTGCGACTCGGAGATGTCGTCGAGGAGCTTGCGTTCGGCCTCGCCTTCTTCGAGTGTCTCCTCATCGAGGACATCGGTGAAGTTTACCTCTGGTTCATCATCCGCAGTGAAGCGGTCCCAGAGGTACTTACTGCCGACGCCAAGGCCGAGACCCACTGCAAGGGCTAGTACTGCACTCTCTGCTGGTGTCAGGTTCTGGAGCCACCCGGCGACGGAGCCAAGCGCGCCACCATCAGTCTGGAGGATCACGTTACGCATCGTGTGGGTCCTCCCGGCGCGAGTGGCCGATGATCGATTGGTCGCGAACGACACGTTCCGCCTCGTCGTAGTCATGTTCGCGGCCGTTCCAGAAGTCCATATTCAGGACGAACAGCTCGACCGTGCTGAGTCGACGTGCGGACCACCCCGACGCCTGCTGGATGAACTCGGAGCGAACATCATTCACGCGACTGTCGAGCTTCTCGAACATCTGCGCACGACGTTCGACGTCGGTGAGGTCCTCGCGGCGGGTGACGAACGGGTTGAACAGGAATCCGATGACCGGGAACTGGGTCAGCTTCTCGGCGGGGGTGCCCTCGTCACGGAAGCGGTCGTACACTTCTATCGGGCTGACTTCAACGCCGATGTAGTACCGGACCTGCTGAATGCCCCGGTCACGCATCTCCTTCGGCCGTGTTTCCCGATATTCTTCGAGGAGTTCCCGGAAGATCGGATTCTCCGTGACGTCTTCGTCAGTGAGGCGCTCCTCAATGGTCTCGGTGATCTGCTCGACCGGGAAGGAACGGGTTGTGGCGTGGAGTTTGAGCTTCGAGTCCAGCTCTTTGTTGGCGAACTCTTCGCCAGCATCCTGGAGCTGCGCCCAGTCGTCGGACATCGCGAAGTCCATGTTGGCCGGATCGATCTCGATGAATGCCTCCATCGCGCCGTCTTCACGCTGGATAGCACCAGCGCCCGGCCACGCCCGCTTGATGTTCGTGAGGTCCTGTGTCCGCTCGTCCGGCTTGAACGGCGTGTAGTTCGCGAGTCCGCCTTCGTTCCGCTCCGACTCGTTGGTACTCGTGTCGGCGTCGGCGGGCGCACTGAACGTGACCTGAGGTCGTTTGAGGTACCGATAGACGTCTTTCGTCCACGTCCAGGCGTTCAGGTGGGTTGGTGAGACGTAGATGACGGCGACGCCAAAGCCAAGCCCGCCAGCAACGAACGGGAGGGCCAGTGATTCGATCCCGGTGAGCCCCGCGATAAACAGCCCAATAATGGGGAAGGCGATGAGCATGCCAACGTCTCCTTCCTCGATATTGAGATACGGGATGCGGCTCTCCTCGCCGAACTGATCCATGATACGCCGTGCGGCCGCGTCTTGATCTGCTGACATTGTTAGTGGATTCCTCGATCAAACTCCATCCCACGGTCGTCACTCGCCGATTCCGCTGTCGCTCCACCAGGGTCATTCTCTGTTCGACGGTACGATGGCGTCCCGCCATCGTCTCCTCCATGCCCACCGCGGGCAGCCGCTTTTTGCGCGACGGCGTGGCCAGCGGCGGCTTTCGGCCCCCACCGAGCGGCGGTCGTCGCGACGCCGGCGCCACCGACGTAGGCTCCAGCGGCGACACCGCCAACGAGTGCTGCGCCTTTCGTTGCACCGCCGACGACTTTGGCCGTCAACGGCGTCGCGTATTTGAACGTCTTCCACGTGATGTAGAGGGCGACCAGCGGGAGGGACGCAGCAACGAGATATTTGAGAAACGCTGTTCCTGGTGTGAGAGTTCCACCGCCGTATATCAAATCGTACCCCTTGAAGACCATCGCTGCCGGCAATGGCAGGACAGCCAGGGGCACAAATCGCTTGGCAAAGCCCAATGCGATATCAGACACAACAGGAATATTCCCATATCCGAGAGCGATTGCGATTGGCATTCCGTAGAGATACACGTAGAGGAGAATCTCACGGATGTAGAACAGTGCCTGCAATGCCCACATCGAAATTCCTCCGAGCAGGGCGAATAGAAGAGACAATCCTGGATTCGTTAGAGACACGGTGAGGAAGCCCAACATAGCGTTCCGAAGCGAAGCCATACTCGGCATCAGTGCGATTGAAAACCCGTCCACGATATAGAGAGAGAGTACACCAATCCAATACCAGACGATAATCAGGAAGGCACCCACCCACGCCGTTTTCTTCGTCTTCCTTGCCTCATAGGCACTTCCGATGTTGAATATCCGGATTGTATGCCGGCCTTGGACGCTCATTACGAGCAGCAGTAATGCGATGAGCATGATTTCGCCGCCAACGAGGGAATCTTGAATTGTGGTCCAGGGTGCGTTCGATGGTTCGCCAAAAACGAATGCGCCATCTGTTTGAGGTGTAGGAGTTCCGAATAATTCCTCGGTGAGCGTATTATAACCGGTCGTCAGGCCATCCATGAAGAGGCCAATAATCCAGTCAACAACGCCCTTGAACCCCTCTAAGACGACATCAATGAGATCAACCATACATCAAGCCTCGCTAATTGTGACCTCGCAATTCTGCATCTCGTCAGAGCCAGTGTACTCCACGTCGTAGGATTTCGTGACTTGTTGGCCTGTAGTTCGAGTCTCCAGTACGACAGTAAACTGCCCGCTATTTCCATCAGTTGAACAACCCATACCATCCTCCCCGATTTCCGAGCCAAACGGGAACGAGTCGCTGAAGATATCTACTGTCTCACCTGCACCGACTATGACACGTTCTTTTTCGTATATCCCACTTCCACGGGGATCATCGACAGGATTGGGAACGTCCCCGGTAAATCGGAGTTCAACTACTGCTTCTGGACCACTCCCGGTATTCTCCACGGTGACGAATGCTTCCCCATTCTTTTTCGAATCCGTTTGGCTTTCGCCATAGACTTCATCCCATGGTTTATCCGGGTTATTCCGATAGAGCCCAACATCTCGTATCACCAATTCCGGCTGGATAGCGAGCGAGGTTTCTGCGACAGTCTCCTCGCCTTTCAACGCGAGTACGCGGTACTCACCGGGCGCATACGCGGTGCCAATCTCGAATGAAACCTGCTGAGCACCTGCGGCTACGTCACGCTTTCCGAATAACTCGCCGTTCGGCTGGATGAGGTTGACTTGGTCGACGTCGGCCTCTTCGGAGAGTTCGACGACGAGTGTTGTCCCCTCAACAGTAATACGCGTGAGTGGGCCTTTGCCATCTGGAGAGGTCGTTCCGTCACCAGGCGTCCCAGAACCGTCATTGTCGTTCAGACAGCCAGCGACGCTTACGAGGGCGGCACCTGCGACTGTTCGGAGGGCGGTTCGCCGACTGATGTGTGGGTGGTTTCTAGTCATGGACTATGGGTTCCGTTGGAAGATGTCTTCTGGACCGAGCATTCGGAGGAGCCGCTTGCCAGCGTAGAACATCACAAGAAACGGGATGAGCTGCCAGCCAACCTCGAAAATGAACGAGAACCAACCGTCGATGGTGCCGAGCGGATGCCACCGAGCTGTTGCCGTCGCACTCACATACGCGGGGTCGTGCCCGAGCCACGAACCCGGATGGTACCGAGCCGTGTAGATACCCGGCTCGTCGATCGTCACGATCGCCACCCCGGAGGCGTTGGTCTCGACGCGTTGCTCCGCGACGGTGATGTACCCGTTGCGAGTGTTCCCACCGATTGGATATCGTCGGTCGGGATCGCTGAGTACGATTGGTGCGCCGGTCTCGTTGTCCCGGAGTTCGATGCGGAGTGTGGCCTGACTTTCGTTCTGCTGGAGCACCTCAACAGTCAGATTACTGCGCCGGAGCTGCCGCTCAGAGCCAGCGTCAGGTGCCACAATCGAGGCGTTCACGCCCCGTACGATCCCCGCTACCTGGAGCGCGTCGCGGTCGACGCTCTCGGCGCGAACAGCGACGCCGTACGTCGTCGTGTACGACTGGTTGACGATGTCGATGTTGATGTTCTCGCCGACCGTGCCGACCGGAGACGGTCGGTCAGTGCCCCAGGTGTCGATGATCTCTGGGCCATCGCGAACTGGTTCAGCACGCGGGCCGATTCGCGACGGATACGCGTGAACATAGACCGGAATCGCGTCAGACTCGACGGTGGCGCTGTCGGTCCGGTTCGACCTGACGAGTGTATCCCAGTTGGTGTTCCGAGCGGTGTAGAACCGCCAGACGCCACGCACTCGTGCGCTTCCATTCTCCGTGAGCGTGTACCCCTGCCACGGTCTGGACTGGAAGATAGCCACACCAGCGTCACCATTGGGGTACTCGGCGTAGTAGGGGTACGCCGAGAGGTCGTAGATCTCGACGGCAATCGAGTCCGAGACGTTGAGCGACTCGGTACGATACGTGACCTCGACATCGGTCTCGTCACCCCGGTCGATTCGCGTGGTCTTCTTCAACCGGACGCTGATCTCGGCTTCGAGCGTGAGGTTTGCACTCCAGTCGTCCTCGATCTGGTAGTCGAGGGCCGGCGTGTGCGAGCCGTCGCTCTCGACGATGGTTTCGCCGTCCTTCTGCAATCGAACCTCCTCGACCTCGTTGCTCGTGAGCGACCACTCGATCGTCGTGTTCCCCGAAGAGCTTCCGTTCGGGACGCGAACGCGATAGTCAACGAATCCCCGCAACGTGCCGTTCGGCGCGATATAGAGCGGGGTTTCACCCGACTCCAAGTGACCTCGCGTCGACGGCTGCACTGCGAACACCGTGGCGTGGGCGTCCTCGATGAACACCCCGTCTTCGAGCGACGCGTGGCGCGGATGCACGGACGTATCCGACCCACCGGGTTCGAGATCAGCGAAATCGTTTCGCGTCCACGTTGCAGCTGTCTCCGGCGGGCGCTTGAACGTGATGTCCGTCCCGTTTGCGAGTTGGTGCATCGCGGTCCGGCTCTCGCCGTATCGCTGCTGGTACTCCTCCTGGCTGATGTAGTTGTCCGCGTCGCGAGACCACAGCGTCGCTGATTCATTCTCAGTGAGCCCATTTCCCTCCGTGCCTGGCCGTGGCGGGCTTGCAGTGACGAGACCCGTGACTAAACTCGTCACGAACAGGGCGGCCATTAGCACGGAGAGCTCTCGTTGTTTCATGGGGGCTCGCGACGGGGGCGGTAGTCGCCTACCAGGGGGCGAGGTCGACGCACTGCGCCAGCGGGAGGTTCATCATCGATCCGGCGACGGTGTAGAGTGGCCCGAGGGCGACAAGGACGACCGCAGACTTCATCGCGGAGCGCTTGTGGCGCTTGAGGCCCTTCTTCTGGTCGGGCGTGATCGTGAACATCTCGATAAGGGAATCGGCCTGCCACACGACCGCGAGGCCGACAATCCCCAGCGCCGTGGTGAGCTGGAAGAAGCCTTCGATCATACCCGGGAGGTTGTCCGCACTGCAGACGGCGTTCGTCTGTGCAGCGGCGGGTTCCACAGCGAACAGGCTCAGGAAGACGATGACGAGTGCCGCCTGCTTGGGGAGCCTACTTGCCGCCGTCGACTGGCTTTCGGCGCGATTCGGAGTCGTTTCGGAGGGAGTGGTGTCCTGTGACATAGTGGGTTACTCCTCTGCGTCGTCGACGAGTGTCTTGAGATCGGCGTATCGATTGGTCTCGGCGACGATTTCGTCTTTGCTGTAGCCCTGTTCGCGGGCCCGTTCGAAAAGGTCTCGAAGCTCGTCGGGATCGACATCCCGAACCGCCATCTCTTCGCGGAGGGCGCGGCGATAGAGGGCCGAGGCGTTGATGTGGTCGTTCCACATCAGGTACAGCTCATCGATGTCTTCGATGGTGACTGACCGTGTAATCATGTGTGCGGGTTCAGGTATGCACCGATTAAACTGTGGTACACGTTGACGTGGCAGATGTATGTGAGGTAAATACTTTCTGGCTACTGGGATAGATCCTGAATAGAACTCGATTACCATCCCGATCAGAAGACTCACCACTCAAGGACCGTATTAACCAACAGTGGTGCCACATCGATCTACGGTGTTGGTTAACCATATCATTAAACGTCTGCGGCAATCCAGTTCGAGAACTGTGCGGTGCTGTACCCCCTCTCTACTGCGCTATTCGGTCACTTCGCTCCCTGCGTTGCTCCTTGAGGAAGAGGACTCAGCACCTCAATTCAGTTAAAATAATATTCCGTTAATCGGTTATTTCTGTATGAGTCTCGAGAGCATCACTCACCAACGGAGTACCTGCGGGCACCACCTATTTCATAATCCAGCAGCACTCAATTGTAAAACTGATGGGCACGGCCAGATACGACATCCATCCCCAATGGGACGACCCATCGGCGTCTGGGGGTGAGTATCCACCGGATTGGGACGCCCGTCGTCGGACGGTCTACGAACGCGATGACTGGACGTGCACGAATTGTGGGCGCAAGAGCGGCCCTCACGCCGGCGACGATGGCGTTCGCCTCCACGCCCACCATATCGTCCCGCATTCGGCAGGCGGCTCAAATCGTCTTTCGAACTTGACGACACTCTGTGAACCCTGTCATGCCGAACTCCATGGGCATGACCTGTTCGAGACACCGCAGCAAAGCCGGCGATCGAGCAGCGCTCCGCATCGAAACGGTCCACCGCTCGTTCCTCGACTTCTCGCGTATCTTGCCCTCCTCGCCCTCGGAACCGTTGGTGGCGGGTTCGCCTACTCCTGGGCAATCATTCAATTGCTGACGATGTCGATGACATGGCAGACTCTCATCGCGGGTGGCGTGATGGGCGTGATTGTTGTCGTCGGCTACCATCTCCCGAAGGTAGTGGCCGGAAGTTCGCTCGGTGCCGGTCTCCTGTTCGGCGGAATCCAGTACTACGCAATCGGCTATCCGCTCGTCAAGACGGGTCTCGTGACCGGCGTTCTTTGGCTGCCGGCAGGCATCATTATCGGAGGCACTCTGCTCAAACGAAGCAACCCAACCATGACCAAGCTCTGATATGAGTGCAAAAGTGAAGCAGTATCTTCTCCAACTACTATCGAGTTGCCGTTCTCGATCGATAACAGATTCAGGCTCACTCGAGCAAGCCGAGCTCGGTGAGCTGGTCCTCGATCACCTCGAGGGCTTGTTCGGCATCCTCAATCCGTTTCCCACCTGTAATGACGAGCTTCCCGCTCCCAAAGAGTAACGCAACGACTGATGGCTCATCGAGACGATAGACGAGCCCGGGAAACTGTTCGGGTTCGTACTCGATGTGCTCGAGACCAAGGCCGATCGCAATCGCGTTCAGATTGAGTGTGTGGCCGAGATCCGCACTCGAGACGATGTTCTGAATCTCGATTTCTGGCGAGTCATCTACCTGAATACCCAAACCCCGAAGTTTGTCGAAGACCTGTTCGAGCGCAGCCGTAACATCGGCGACGCTTTTCGCGCCGGTGCAAACAATCTTACCCGAGCGGAAGATGAGGGCCGCGGCCTTGGGGTCTTGCATCCGATAGACGAGGCCAGGAAAGTGTTCAGGGTCATACTTGGTCGCCCGGAGGTCATCAGCAAGCGTTTCGAGGTCGAGTTCCTGACCGATACCGGTTGACGCGACGACGTTCTCGATGTCAACTGACTCTGTGAGCGTACCCATATCGCTACATAGTTCACACGCCGCTCTTAAAGACTGGTCGCACTATCGAGAATGGGCCCCGGGTATTGGCGCTGGCCGCGTTAGAGGTCGCGAGGCTGGACGGTCTTTCGGTCGTTGGCCTCAGCCCGCTTCGCGGCGTCGTCAAGCAGGTCAGCAACTTCCTCATCGAGGGCGTCGTAGAAATCCGCCGAGACGTTGTGGTCGTTGAGCGCTTCTTTCACGGCCGATTTGACGATCAGGTATGCCATACGTAGCGACATTTCTCCCGTCCTCTGTATAAAATACAGGTATCTGATTCGGTGTCTGTGGGGTTGTATTGTCCTCTGAGGGGGAACAGACGTATGCGATAGCGCTTCGTATCAGTGAGCAGGACGATGTACGACCTGACCGGCTTCCAGCGCGACCTCCTGTACGTGATCGCCGGCCTCTAAGATTCTCACGGCCTCGCCATCAAGCAGGAACTCGAAGACTACTACCAGAAGGAGATCCATCACGGGCGACTTTACCCGAATCTCGATACGCTCGTCAAGAAAGGCGAGAAAGACCGACGGACGAACGTCTAGACGCTCACGCGGCGCGGCCGCCGTGAAATCGAAGCCCGCCGTGAGTGGGAACGTCAGTACATCGAGATTGGTGAGTCTGCGCCTGCGTAGGTTCTCTCGTACAGATCAGCTACCCCATTGTCTATGAATCATCTGAAAATCCGCGATGGGCGTGATTTCCATCTCGGATGATGTCGGTAGTATCTCTCCTCTTCGGGAGCGACGTACGTCAGCGATTCGCCGTGAGGCGGCCACGGCGGCGTTCGAATTCTTCGTCGTCGATCTCACCGCGGGCGTACTGCTCACGGAGAGCCCCGAGGGCTCTATCCTCAGCGGGTCCGTCAGTCTGAGATCGAGCCACCAGCCAGTAGACGAGATAGATGGGAAGACCGATGATGAGGGCCATCCAGAGGAGGCCGAACAGCATCATCCCCCATCCCCATAGTCCCCAGCCGGTCATGTGGCCGTCGTCCCACATTCCGTAGTGCCAGTCCCACATCACCGCGTCCGGGACGGCTGCGTGCGTCAGGGCCATACCCCCGATAACCGCGAC
>NZ_RKLU01000019.1 GCF_006861665.1 Halonotius terrestris
TCCCCGTGACGTCGAACGTGTAACTGTAGGTTTCGCCCCGTTCGAGAAACCCTCTCGCTGACGTACTCAACCGGACAGCCTGCTCGGACTCGTAGCCGCCGCTTGCGAAGTACGACGCCTCGTCGGGAATCCCTTCTTCGTATGCCGATGCGGTATGGGGGACTCCACTCTCGTTCACCCAGGTGACCTGCTGACCGGGGTCGATTGCGACTTCGCCCGGATCGAATCGGAGGTCGCCCGTCATCGTGACCGTCGGACCCGACGGGCCGCTACCTCCGAGACAGCCAGCAATCGCGGTTGCCCCGACTGCTAGCACACTCCGGCTCCGGCGAAGTACCGACCGTCGTGAATAGCCGTTCATCGGCGCACCCCTCGTGCGGAGGACTCCTCAGTTGTTTCGAGCTTCTTCACCCGTGTCGCTATTGCGAGAAACGCCGCGGCGAGCGTCAGCGTCACGGCCGCGGCCGCTGCGAGGTCGTGCGCTCGCACCGAGTGATCGAGTGCGCCGTTGACGAGTTCGGCCCGCAGGAACGTGTGGTGAAACTCCCCGACGAGCGGCGCGAAGTAGTCCACGATGTCGTTGAGGCCGTACCAGACGGTGGTGACGGCGACCGCACCGACCGTGAACTCGGCGTAGCGATAGATCAGGAACGACTGGAGGCTCATCGCGAGATGGCTTACGATGAGGAACCAGTAGAGCCAGGGTTCGATACCGCCCGGTCCGTTGAGAACCAGCTGGACGAACGGCGTCCAGAGACCGAGTTTGATGTTGCCGAAGAAGGCGAGCATGTGGAGCCACTCGACGTCGTAGTCCAGTTTCCACGCGGCGAGACTGAGCGCGACGAACAGCGTCGCGGCGGGGCTATCGGGGACGAACGGCCACATCACGACTGGGGTTTGGGCCAGCTGGAAGCGGTAGTACCAGAACCCGAACGCAGTCCCGGCCAGATTAATCGCGACGATGACCCACGCGTACCGAAGTGCGAGGTCCTCGACGCGCTCTGGTAGCGGTGCGAGATAGCTAGGTAGGCGGCTTGAACGTGTTGTCGTGGTCATTCTCGAAACAGGTCACACATTCCGGATTCAGCACCGTGCCGGTTCGTCATGATGATGCCACTGATCAGCATCAGCACCGCGAGGGCGACCATTCCAAGATCCCATCCCGGCGGTTATATTTGATCCCATGCTACTGGCCATTCCGTCATCCATACCGGTCCCCATCCCGCCACCCATTCCCCAGTTCATGCTGGCATTCCTGGTAATACAACCCCGATTATTGCTGGTCGTTCGATTGCCAATTTTTCGATCGCTTCTACTGGGAGATGTCCCTCCAACGCGTAGCCCTCAGTAGTAATCGTGTGGCATGCCCACAGTTCGCGTGGGATGCCTGCGCACTGCTTCGGTTCGGCGTAGTTCTTTTGCTCCACGATATCGAGCCTGTCTACGCCGCGTTCGGTCAAGATATCCGCGTATTCGTGACAGCACGGGCACGACGGAGACGTTACGAGCGTGCCACCGTTTAGCAGGGTAATTGCTGCCTGATTGAGGTTGGGTGAGTTGGTGTCGGTACCAGATGACCCGAGACAACCGGCTACACCGAAAATTCCGATAGCCCCTCCTACTTGGAGAGCATGGCGACGAGTCCATTGTGACGACATGAATAGTTCCGTTTGGACCCATGTACACACGATAGTGTTATTAATTCTCATCGGGCGGGAAACAGAGAGAGTCGCTATTCCACGACGATTGCTCCTTTCTGCTCGAGTGCTCGGTGTGCTATACAATAGTACAAGTAGGTACCTGGCTCATCGAAGGTGTACGCCCAGGTTTCCCCTTCACCTGAAATGAGGCTGCTGTCGAACGTCTCGTCTTCGGCCGTGACGCTGTGGCTGTTACTATCGACCCACTCCCAGGTCACGTCCGTGCCGAGGGAAACACGGATCGCCGCCGGATCAAAGACGAACTGTTGGCCGGCACCGTCGACAGCACCATTCCTGACGGTCACTGATCCCTCGTCGGTACGGTCGTTGATTCCGTCGTAGTTCGCAATCTCCGAGAGGTAGTCGGCGACTTCCTGATTCCCGCTGTTGTTGCCGTCGGTTTCTTCGTCAGTGGGCGTGTCCCCACCGTTTCCATCGCTCCCGGTAGCGTCGTCGCCGCCGAGACAGCCAGCGATCGAACCGATCAGCGCCACGCCACTTCCTGCCAGTATTTGCCGCCGTGACATCTCCATAGGACGAAGGTTGTGTGCTACGTATCTTAAGCGAGTCGTCAATTTGCTGGGCCAGCAAATTGACTCCTCCGATTATGTGTGCTAGCAGTAGAGATACACGTGGTAGTACCATCAACGCTCATGTGTAGCACGTTGTTGATTTCAGAGAGTGGCTGGAACAGCGTGTTTGAGAGCGTCTCGTCCCGGTATACGAAGAGATCTCGTCGGAGCTGTAATGCTCTGAGATACTGTGTTAGCTTGTCCTTTGAGACACCTCGAGGCGGCGAGAGCCACCGTCGCATCAGCGACGCGTGGCTCTCGCAAGTGTTGACGTGGATCTCTTCATCAGCGTACTCGCCGTCGCCGTGGACGACGTATTCGCGGTCGAATTCGTCGTCCCCCTCAAGCGGTTCGTACGCTCGAAAGCCGTCGGTATAGACGGTGAGCGACTCCTGCTGGCGGTCGGCCAGCAGGAGTCGATTCGTCTGCGGCTTTCGCCGGGATCACGTACCGCTGCTTGGTGCCCCGATCGACCGGAATGAACACGGGTGGTTTGTCGTCTTCGTACGTTCCTCGTCCGCGTGTGGACAGGCCACGCGAGCGCGACTCGCGGTCGTGCTCCGAAACGACCTCCACCTGCTGGGGAAGGACGTCGAGAACGTCTTTCTGAAGGAGCGCGGTTCCGACTTGTTCGAGCGTCTCAAGGTCGAACTTGGTGCGGAGATGGTAGAGAACCGAGTTTTCGTGGGGTGCATCTTCACTTCTCTCACAGGGCGTTGAGACCGAGGTCCCGTCAGCGCGTGCGCCGACGAGGACCTCGTAGATGTCTTCAGCATCGAGTTCAGCGTTTTCAGCGAGTGTGAGAGCAACTTCCTCGTCAAGAGAGTTGACGAGGAAGTTAAGAAGCTGGTCCTCGTGGATTTCACCGTCTGCTTGCTTGGTATTAGACACACCTTCAGCAAGCAGACGTCTCAACTAACCGGCTTTGTGATGTACTGAGTTCGTTGAACACGAATTCTAACGCGTTATTAATGTCTTGAACACTTTTTGCGCCAGTACAGACCGCTTTCCCAGAGCGGAAAATAAGTGTGTCAGCTTTCGAGATTGGGTGCGAAAGACAAGTCCTGGGAAGGATTCCGGCTGATACTCTGTAGTGGGGAGGTCGTCGGCTAACGGCTTCAGATTCAGTTCCTGACCCAATTCGGTTGAAGCGACCACGTTCTGGATTTCGAGGGTGTCCTTTGACTCGGGCATGGTTTTCAAAGGGCCACGATAGTCTTACTACTCTCGCTCATAACCGCTGATCGTGAAGGAATCTCGCAGAAGCCTTCTACTGTTCTACTCGACACCATAATCACCACCGTACTTCATGAAGACGTAAGTCAACCCGAGCGTGCTCACCATCGCGGCGAACGCTAAGATACCTAGGGTTTTTGCACTGTCCGGCACCTGTGGTGCTGGTTGTCCACCACCACTCTCGCCACTGCCACCACTCGCGGTGCCAGTAAACGGGTACGCAATCGACCCTTGATCGACGATCGTTTGGCTATCTGGCATCTGTCCGCTCGGAGGGTTGGTCGGGATAGAGCTCTCTGTTGCCGGTCCACCGGGACTTCCGACGACGATTCGCCCGACCTGTCCCAATGATACGTGAGCGGTGCAGTTGTAATCATATGTCCCCTCGACCTCGAACGTATGTTCGAACGTCTCTCCTTCTTGCAGTAACCCGCTGTCCCAGGGATCTGCATCGCTTGGGATGCGGTCTTCATAGGCGGTTGAGGAGTGTGGGGCCGCCGCTCCCATCTCGAAGATTACGGTCTCACCCGGTTCGACGAACAGGCCTACTGGGTCGATGAAGAAGTCTCCCCCCTCCATGGTAATCTGGACTGTCTTGGCTTCCTGTGCGGCTGTCGGCTGTGCGAGAGTACTCGCCGCTGCGAGTCCTCCCGCCGTTTGCAGAAACGTTCGTCTTTTCATGACTCTAGTTCGTTTGGATCCGCATCATCGGCAATTTCGAGCAGCTCTTGATAGCGATTTCTGATTGTGACTTTGCTCACATTGGTCACCTCGCTCGCGTCGGCCTGGGTGAGACTGTCCTCCGTACGTCTCGTCGCTGCATAGATCGCGGCTGCCGCAAGCCCAATCGGACTTTTCCCACTCAATGCGTCCTGCTCTGCCGCCACTTCAAGGAGGTGTCGGGCACGAGTTTCGGTTTCGACCGAAACCTCACAGTCGGATGCAAATCGTGGGAGGTAGTCGGTTGGATCGTCCGGCGCAATCCCCAACACGAGTTCGCGAGCGACGTATCGATAGGTTCGCGCAAGTTTGCTCTTACCGATGCGGCTGACTGCAGCCACCTCATCGAGACTCCTGGGCGTGTTCGCTTGCCGAGCTGCGGCATACAATGCACTAGCACCAACCCCTTCGATCGATCGTCCTCGAAGTAGGTCTTTCTCAAGGGCACGGCGGTAGATCACGCTCGCAGTCTCACGAATCGGGGTGGGTAGATCGAGTGCGGATGCCATTCGGTCGATCTCGCCGAGCGCCTGCTTGAGATTCCGTTCCTTGCTATCCCGCGTGCGAAAGCGTTCGTCCCAGGTTCGGAGTCGCTGGAATTTCTGCTGTTGGCGTTTGCTCAACGCATTTCCGTACGTATCTTCGTTACGCCAGCCGATCATCGTCGAGAGTCCCTTGTCGTGGAGGGTGTGCGTTATGGGAGCACCGACACGGGACTTCTGCGAAGTCTCGCGTTCAGTGAACGCTCGCCATTCGGGCCCTCTGTCGATGTTCGACTCTTCGAGTACCAACCCGCATGCGTCACAATGGTACTCCCCTTTATCCTCGGAATAGATGACCGTTCCATCACACTCGACACATGTGGAGCGGTGCGTAGGGGATGTTTCTGCTTCGGATTCCGGTTGACGCCGGATGGATGTGGATGCTGTGTTTGGGGGTATCATTGGCGGATATCGTGTCTGGATCGGAGACTCGGCGGGCGCTCGCTATCGACTGTTTAGCCGACAGCGGAGTAGCCAGCGTCTTCCACGGCCTGCCGAAGGTTCTCGAGATCGGTATCACCGTCAATCGTTGCGGTATCAGTCGCTCGGTCGGCCGTCGCACGTTCGACTCCTGATACGCCTTCGAGTGCTTCTCGAACGGTCTGTTCGCATCCGTCGCAGGTCATTCCTTTGACAGTGATCTGGAGACTCATCGTCGTCATATCATACACCTTCCTCTTTCACGTGAGTTTCTATTATAATACGACAGAATTGGGCGGTGTGTTCTTTGAAGAATGCTGCTTTACTACCGTGTGATTCGTTGAATCGAATGTCCGACTGCAGGGATAGAAACTACGGCAGTCGCATCCATCTCTTTGTCAGACTCCGAGCATCATCCGAATCGATCCACGAACACCCATCGGAAGGCCGACGGCCATCGCGACGAACGCGATAAGCCACCACCACGTGTAGTCCATCTCTCCCTCGCCGTCTGCGAGGATCCATACGACAACCGTCACGGCAATCAGCTTCAGGACGAACGTCGAGCCAGCGAAGCCGGTGATATTCTCGCGAAAATATGATTCATACTGCTCGCAGCAGCTACATTCTGATGAGCTAAGACACGTCAGTCCTACACTCTCGCCCCCTGTTTTCTTTCGAAACGGGAGTGATCCAGCAAGGGCTACGCGCGGTGACCCTCTCAAATCACTATCCCAGAGACCATTTGGCCGGTTTCGATTCTTAACAGAAAGCGCGGTAAATCATCGTTACGTATAGATATGTATGAGCTCCCCACGCCGTCTAGAAGTTCGAGAAGGTCCGGACATCAACCAGTACAACCAGATCCTCATTCCACTCTACGGAGTTGATGTAGTGGATTCAGTGGTCCAATATGGTCTATCACTTGCGGAAATGTATGATGCGGCTCTCCACGTATTATCTATTCAAGATGAGGAACGCACGGAGGTGGAATCCGACCAAGTCACTAAACAAGAGGAGTGGGACGCAGCAGCGGTAATTGAACCCGTGGTGGATCAGGCCCACTCGCTCGGGCTCAATGTGATACCAGCAGTGGATTGTGGGCACTCTCCAGGTGTTATTCGGGAGTACGCTGAAGAGAATGATATTGATTTGCTTGTTCACCAGAAACCTAAACAGACTAGATTAGCACGAATTCTCCGGAGAGATGTCTCCAGCCAGATCATTCAAAATATCTCTCTTCCTGTCTTGACGATACCTGATAGGGATCCACCTGATCCGGTTGGAGAGTTATCTACTAGCCAGTTCACAGACATTCTCGTGCCCACGGATGGATATGATGAGGCATCTGTGGCTTTCAAACATGGGCTACAAATTGCTAAACGGTATGATGCGACCCTACATGGACTTCTTGTTATTTCCGAACAGTCCTATTCGAGTCGGCCTGGATTCACGTGGGAGGAAGTTACTGACTCTTGGGAACAGCGGGGAACTCGGCTCTTGGAGGACATTACGGAGAAGGCAGCGACCTTAGACGTTCCTGTCCGAACTACGTTGAGTTATGGTCAAGCTCAACAGGAGATTCTCAAATATACTGAGGTGAATGGCATCGACCTTGTTACAATGGGGACACGAGGATTGACTGGTATTCGCCGACTGTTACAGGGAAGTGTCGCAGCTCAAGTGATCGAGGAAGCAGATTACCCCGTTCTGACGATTAACCGCAGGACAGCTGAATTGAAAAAGCACCCGTATACTTTTTGTCGGAAGTCCAAACAGAACAGGAAGTCAATCAATTAATTCCCACTGGTTGGTCATTCCTCCATAGACACGGTTTAAAACTCGTCGTCTCGAGAAAATACGGGCAAATAAAACAGGGTGGCGGAGGAGACGCAGTAGAACTGTACTCGGAGACCGGTCAACGTCTTCAATATCGATCCCGGCAGCGGCACGAATTGCTGCTCCCAGAACCTTGGGATTACGAGTTTCAAGAAAGTATCTCACAACTGTGGCGAAAATGTACTCCGTTTTCATCCTCTGATATAATCTGTCAGGGTAACTGTGTAATTGGCCTCTGTTAGCCAGCTCTGCGGCCAAGAATCCGGATTCAACGGCCTGTGAGATCCCCTTTCCGGTGAGTCGGTTTGCGATACCTGCAGCATCACCCACTCGTACGACGGAATGCTCCGGTAGATGGGTTCTGTCGGGATCAAGGCTTGGTCCCTCGGGAATGATTGCGACGTTCGTCCGTTCCTGCGACGGGACTGCCCACCCATTCCGCTTACAGGCTTCCCTCAATGCCTTCATATAATCACTAGGCCGGTCACTGACCGTCCAGCCGATACCAACGTTGGCTCGTTGCGATGTCTTCGGGAATGCCCACGAGTACCCTGTATAGTTCTCCAGAATTATCCGGCTGTTCGGGTACAACTCGGTGAAGTCCCCTTCGACATCACTGTTAAGCGCTACCATATATCCTGAATACTCGTTGGTTGTTCCGAGCGCTTTACTAGAGAGTGATGGCTGACCGGTTGCATCAACGACGAGATCATACTCATCGGTGAACTCGTGGAAATCTGTCCGTGTGATAGACTGGTTTTCGTGGATGTCAACACCCTTCTCTGAGAGTTGTTCTGCCCAGGACTGCTCAACGACATTTCGGTCCGTTATATATGTATCCGCAGCAGGAAAGGTGCCGGCTCCAGTGCGGTGGCGATCGGCGTCGATTCCGTCATACACCTCCACTTCCATCGCTGGCAGCGGATTGAGAAAGCCGTTCTCTACAGTCGGCTCGAGTGGGATCTTCGATACCGCTGTCATCGCTTCTCCGCAATTAACGCGTTTGCTATCGTAGGACTGCCGCTCATATAGTTCGACGTCGAACCCAGCGTCGTCAAATCCAGCAGCTGCTGCAAGCCCGGCCATCCCTCCACCTATTATCGCAATTCTGCATGTTCGAGTCATCGGTTTGTACCAATCTTTGAGACCATCGTTAAGCTCCCAACAGCATCCGAAGTGATCCCCGAACGCCCATCGGAAGTCCGATCGCTCCGATGAAGAACGTCATAAGCCACCACCACGTGTGATTCATCTCCTCTTTCGCATCAGCGAGATACCACACGATGCCGACAGTCACGACAAGTTTCAGCACGAACGTCGATCCGGAGAATCCAGTCGCCTGGTACACGAGATTCGTGACGAACAACTTGGGGGAGTAGCCGATGAACGTCACACCGATGAGGTTCTGCGCAGCGTCCCACAGCTGGCCAAAGACGGCCAGCAGAATTAGCGGGTGTCGAAGGTGTGTGACGTTGACGAAACTCGCGCCCCAGTAGTAGAGCGCGGTCACTCCGAGAGCTATTCCCGTCGTCGCGACAGGAACCCATAGGCGAAGTGGGGTCGACGTCGAGAGGCCGTGCCAAACTGCCCACCCGACGGCACTGACAGCCCACACCGACCCGACAAGCCCGACTGTTAGCGGGATAGAACCGATATTTTGGTCACGCACGAGTGCACCGACGCCGAGCGCGAGGACGGTGATAGCGGTGACGACGAAGTAGATCGACGGCGTAATGAACCACACCGCGTAGTCTCCCAGCAGGCCGATGTCCTCAAGCGCTCGCATCGCGCCGCCGGCGATAATGATCGGAGCGAATCCGTAAGCCAGGCGTGCGTCGAACGTGACATCGAGCTGGTCGAGATACGCCCGCAGTCCGGGGAGGCTGTACACGACCGCCGCGAGGTAGGTTACCGTGTTCACCGCATTGTAGCCCCGGACAGCACGAATCCCCTCGTGCGTGACTGGCTGACTAACGGCGTCGGCGACGACTGGCCCCCAGAGGTACTGCCAGATGAACCGGTCGTAGACCAGCGTCGGGAACACAAGGAGGCCCGCACCGACGAGGACGAGCGGGGCGAGCAGGTACAGCGCCCACCACTCGCGTGAGCCGGTCTCCGGAAGGACGGTTTCGACGCGTCGGGTGACAGTACTCACGACTCGTTCACCTCCAATCGCCACGTCGTACTCTTCGAGCGCCCCCACTGTTCGAGTGAGACGTTTGAGAGGTCGTCCTGAAGTTGGCTGAGGTACTGTGCAACGGCCTTCGGCGATCCGTCAAGGTCGCCGGCGATCTCGCGAGCCCGGAGGTATGTCGGTTCGCTACTGGCTGTCTCGACGAGGTACCTCCGAACCGTTTGGCGGGAAATATTTGACATTGATATAGAGGTGACGTTCAGCGGAGGCGACCGAAGAGCTTGTAGTCGTGATCGGGGGTGTACCGCCGGAACAACAGGCTGTTCGTCAGCACCGACACGCTGGAGAACGCCATTGCTGCTGCAGCGAGTACGGGCTGGAGCAGGCCGAGCGATGCTAACGGGATCATCGCCGTGTTGTACCCCAGCGCCCACACGAGGTTCTGCTTGATCTTCTGGAGTGTTGCATCCGATATACGGATCGCCTTCACGACGTCGACCGGATCGTCGCGCATCAGCGTCAGATCCGCAGCCTCGATGGCGACGTCCGTGCCGGAACCAATAGCTGTCCCGACGTGTGCGACTGCGAGCGCTGGCGCGTCGTTGACACCGTCACCGACCATCATCGCTTGCCGACCNACGACG
>NZ_RKLU01000001.1:0-179008 GCF_006861665.1 Halonotius terrestris
GAGAAACACAGCCTCAGAAACATCGTGTTTCTCGTTGATTACGCTCACCATCTTTCAGCGGCATTGAACCGAGCAGGACTCCGATTTCAAACTGTTCGCCATGGAAATCGGAATGCTGTCGAACGTGTCTTTAGAGAAATAAAACGTCGAACGTCTTCGTTTAGCAATAGTTTCAGCCATGTCGATCCAGCAACCGCAGAAACGTGGCTGCAATCGTTCGCCGTCTGGTGGAATTCGCTTAACTAAACACGATGGGTATTGTCTGACAAAGACTTATATTCACCCATCGCTACCGTTCGGGTATGGTACAGAGTGACTCACCGTACGTCTTCGGCCACGCACCGCCAGCGAAAGCCCGTCACGACCCCGAAGGGCGGGATCTCGTGATCATCGATGGGAAGTCGATGACGTACCGGCACCACCGCGCCCAGCAGTAAGCCGCGCCGACCGCAGAGTGGCTGTTTTCGCCGTGTCGAGAGTTTGTGCCGGCGGTTTTGATTCGTCGATGTCGCCTATTCAAGAACGAACGATTCCTCGCCGTCGAGTACGTGGGCTTCCGTCCCGCTGCCGGTGGCGCGGACCTCACGCACCCAGTCGTCGGGGTCAACATCGATCGGCGGGAAGGTTCGGTAGTGCATCGGGAAGGCATACTCTACATCGAGCCAATCGACCGCCTGCGCAGCCTGCCACGGGCCCATCGTGAAGTGATCGCCGATCGGAACGGCCGCGGCGTCGGGTTCGAGATACGGTCCGATCACGTCTTTCATCTCGCTCATCAAGCTGGTGTCGCCAGCGTGGTAGAACGTCGTCGACTCGCTGTCGGCGACCTGTGTGGGTTTGGTGTCGCTGATGACGAACCCGGCGGGCATGCCGCCCTCGTACTCGTGTTCGGTGTTGATGCCGTTGGTGTGGTCGGCGCGAACCATCGTCACGAAGGCGTCGCCGCACTCGACGGTGCCGCCGAGGTTCATGCCGATGCCGCCGACGGCGTCCTCGTAGCCTAACTCGGCTTTCGCGTAGCTGACGATTTCGGGGGTGGCGACCAGCGTCGCCTCCGAGAAGTGCTCGGCGTGACCGATGTGGTCGGCGTGGCCGTGGGTGAGCAGGACGTAGTCGGGTGTCTCGACGTCTTCGGGCTCCAGTTCGCTGTGGGCGTTGTCGAAAAACGGGTCGATGAGGAGGGACGTTTCACCGACGGCGACGTGCCATGCGGAGTGACCATGATATGTTATCTCTATCGTCATAGACAGTTGTACTACCGGCAGCAGACACATAAAACTCGGCCGGCGGTGGGGGTTGCCGACCGCTACGGCGAGCTCACTCGCAGAGCCAACAGCGCGGCGATCCCCAGCGAGAGAACGACGCCGACGGCGGCGATATCGGCGGCCGGCGGTGTGAGCCGCGGCACTGCAAGCTGATACAGGAGCCACGCGCCCGCGGCGGCGACCGTACAGTACAGCAGACTCCCGGCGGCGTGGATCGTCTCGGTTCGGAGCGTCGGCGAGCCGTCGGGCAACTCCTCGCGGATTCCCGTCCCGAACTCGCCGACATCCCAAACACAGAGTCCGGCGGCGGCAGCGACGACGGCGAAGCCGACCAGATCGACGATCACGGCAGCGACGGCGACGCCGAACAGGCCGACGCTGCTGAGCGCGACGCTGCCGGCCCGGTTCGGAATCACCAGCACGGTCTTTAGTGAGCCGACGACGCCGAGCGGCTGGAGCGCGAGCAGCACCAGCAGCCCGACGACGGCGGTCCCGGCCGCAAACGGTGGGGCGGCCTCCGCGAACTCGATGATCGCCGCCGGGACGGCCGACGGTGCGGCCGCAAGCAACCGCTCCATTACGCCGAACTCGGCCGCGAGATAGCCGGCGGGCAGCGCGGTCAGAACCCCACCCGCAATCGGTGCGAGCAGTCGCGCCAGCGTCCAGCCCAGCCCGCGCCGCAGCGAGCCGAGCGCGCGAAAAACAGCGAGAACGCCAACCGAGCCGATCGTCGTCACCAACAACGCCGCTCTGAGCGAGGGCGCGGTGACGATGCCGACGAGTAGGCCGCCAAGCGAGGGCGGTAAGGTCGCAGCGAGCACATCGGTTCGCAGCAGCGACGTGTAGCGCGTGATCGTCGCCGCTCCCGCCGGAGCCGCCGCATTGAGCAACAGCCCGAAGCCGACAACCGCACCGAGACTGAACAGACCCCGAGCAGCGGTCGACCGCCACGCCTGCACTGTCGTAATCGTCGCCGTGACACCGGAGCGTCGATCGGGCGGCAGCAGTCGCTCGACCGGAAGCCGCGCGAGGAGCCGCCCGACCGCGAATAGTGTGATCGACACCAAGATCAAAAACGTCGCCAGCGCGTGGCTCGGCGCGACCGACAGCAGCGTCGACACCACCACGTCGCCGACGGCAGCCAGCGCGTCGACGGCCTGCCCTCTGAGCGCGGCCCGCGGCAGCACTTGTGCGGCGAGAACGAAACCGATCCCGAGCGCGCCGGTGACCAGCACCGCGCTGCTGCGGAGGATCGCCAGCCGGCTGAGGGTTCGCGCCGGCGTGAGGAACGCCCCGAAACTGGCGAGTGCCAAGGAGAGTAATCCGAGCCCGGCGAAGAGGCCGAAAAAGCCGCGCTGGAGGACGACGTAGACGACGAACGCACCCATCGCCAGCGTCGCCGCGCCGGCGAGCGTGCCGACCGCAACGCCGAGGGCGGTCACCAGCGGATTGTCGCTGGCGGTCGTCGCCAGCGTGGCCGCGAGTAACAGCCCGCTGGCGACGGTGAGGGCCGCACCGGTCGGGCCAGCAAAGGCGGTGCCGACGACGCTGACTACACCGAGTGTGAGCAGGATCGTCACCCAATCGCCGAACCGGAGGCTGTAGAGCCGGCGGCGGAGGTGGGCTTTCGTGTCGCCGAGCGTTGCTCGAAGGGCCGCCCGCACCGCCGCCAGCCGATCGGTCGCAGCGTCACTCTCCTCAGGTGTATCGTCTGCGTCGCCCGACAGCGTCGCGTACGGCTCGCTCACGGCGACCACCGCTGTTGGAGCCGCTGGAGTTCGACCATGATCGGCTCCCGAAGCGTCCAGTCGGCGACCGGGATGTCACGGCCGCGCAGGCGTTCGATCCGGCCGCGTCGCTGGAGTCCCGCGACGCGCTGGCCCGGCGTCAGCTCATCAACCGCAAGCCCGGTCGTCATATCCGGCGAGAGGACGCTCACCGCATGGCCGTAGGCGGAAATCCGCTCGGCGGCATCGACGATTTCGTCGTCAACGAGCGGGCTACAGACGACGACCTGTGCGTTCGCCGGCAAGCGGCCGAGGAGTCGATCGGTGCCGCCGTCGGTAGCGACGGCCTGATCGGTCGTCGCAGCCGTATCGAGCACGTCGTTGATCCGCTGGCGAGTGCCCTCGTCGGCACCGGGATCGACCCAACTCCCGGTCAGGGTGGCGAGCCCGGTGCGGTTGCCACGCTCGATCGAGGCGACGATCCCGCGGGCGGCGGCGTACAGCGAGAGATCGAAGGAGTTCGGCCCGCCGCCGATGCCGTCAACGTGGGCCGCGACGCGGTCGTCGATGACGAAGACGACGGTGACGGCCTGCTCCAAGCGGTACTCGACCGTCGAGAGCGTCCCCGAGCGGGCATACTGGTTCCAGTCGATCCGGCTCAGCGGGTCGCCCGGGCGGTACTCCCGCACCGAGTAGAACTCCAGTCCGGAGCCGCCGGTGTCGGTCGGCGTCTCACCGAAGAACTGGATCGTCTGCTGGCGCAGCGGCATCCGATCGAGCAGCGTCTCGCAGGTGAACTCGGCCGTCCCCTCGGCGGTGACGTGGTCGGCCGCGCCGAACGTCGCCGCGAGGTTTCGCCGCCGGACGGTCGCCTCGCCGAAGCTGAACTCCCCGCGCGGCGCGATGATCTCGTAGCTATGGCTGGCCGAACCACCGGGTTTGAGCGATGTTGCAAACGAGGGCGTTCCGCTGACGACGGCCACGTCTTCCGGGAGGTCCTCGGTCACGCGGAGGTCCGGCAACATCCGATCGCCGTCGTTGTCGATCTCGATGGTGACCGTTACCGGGACGCCGGGGGTCGGCCGGTCGGTATCGAGGCTGCGGCGGACGGTGTACTCGGCCGGCGGTGCAGGCGAGGCCTCCGCCAGCACCACGAGCCCGATCGCCACCAGCGCGACCAACAGCAGCGTTTCGAGCCCGATAACGACGCCGAGGACGGTCAGCAGGATCGCGCCGACCATCGCCCCCTGCCACCGCGAGAGGTGCTTCATCCGTCGCTGCCCTCCGCAGATCCGGCGCGATCCGCCGCGTCACGCGCCGACTGGTCCGTGCCATCAGGATTGTAGTACCGCTCGATCGCGGTGATCGCATGAGCGACACCCGTCTCGAAGGGGTCGCGGCCACGGAGCAGATCCCAGACAGTGAGCGCGAGCGGCACCGAGGGCCCCTCCTCGTCGGCCAGCAGGCCAGCGGCGCGGTCGTCGGTCGTCCAGTCGCCGGTGCCAACGGCCTCGCTGGCGGAGTCAGCGTCGTCGCTGGTGGTTCGCTGGATGGTCGTCGCCGCAGTGCGGCCGAGTTCGGCGACGGTAGCGCGGCGGGCGGCCTCGCGCTGGTTCCGGGAGGTGCCGCCGTAGTCGGTCGCCGTCTCGTAGTTCGCGTCGAAGCCCGCGCCGAGGTCGCCGCGGGTCGTGCTGCCGTCCCGGAACAGCGATTGCGTGGCTTCCGTCCGGGGCTCGTCGTCGCCGAGCGTCCGGTCGCCCAACAGCCGCGAGCGGACGATGATCACGAGCCCGACGAACACGAGCATGACCGTCGCCGCCAGCAGGAACGCCACTGGCTCGGCGGCCGAAAGCAGGGTCCGAACGCTCGGCACCGCCGCGAGCACTTGGGTCGGGAATCGGTAGAGAATCACCACGATAGCCAGCATGGCGGCGGCGATGCCGAGCGGCAGGAGCGCGCGGAGCCGCCTCATGGCTCGCCCTCCTCGGTCGGCGGTGCGTCGGCGTCATCGTCAGTCAACGCCGCCGCGGCGGCTTCGACCTGTTCGGCGGCATCGACGGCAGCGTCGGCGCGGTCGCCCGGATCGCGGTCGCCGTACTCGACGGCTCGGAACGCGCCGAGCAGCGTCGCCACCGGCGGCTCGGGGAGGCCGGCATCGACAGCCCGCTGTTTGATCTCTCCCGGCGTGCGGTTCGGATACCGGCTGACGCTGGCGACATCGACGACGGTTCGCCACGCGTCCCTGATCCGCTGGCGGTCGCTCCCAAGCGACGGCGACGCGGCGGTCTCGGAGCCAGCTGGCTCACGACCGAGCAGCGACCGCACCGACGAGTCGAGCGACCCTTTCGCGTCGGCGGCGGTGGCGAGCAGGAGGGCCCGCAGTTCGTCGAGCGTCGAGACCGACCGCAGCGCGGCGACCGCTCGCTCGACGGCGTCAGCGACACCGAAAACGAATCGGGTGACGCCGTTTGCGAACATCGTTGGCAACGAGAGCAGGAACTCGATCGCTGGCTTGTCGCTGCGATAGGCGAGTACGGCGACCATAAGCAGTACGATGGCGACAACAACGAGGATGATAGTCTCCAGTCGCCCGCGGTCGGCGACGCCTTCGGGTTCCGTCGGGCCCTCGTCACCAGCGGCCGAGTCTTCGGTCTGACTCGCTTGGTCGGTGTTGGTGCCGTCACCGTCCTGCGTCAGTTGGCCGGTTTCAGCGTCGCCACCGGATTCGCCGGTCGTGGTTGTCCCGTCGCTGGAGGTCGTCTCACCGCCGGTCGTTCCGGCGTCGCTGTCGCCACCGCTTGCGCCGTCAGTTGTTCCATCAGTAGACTCACTGGTCGCGGTGGAGCCGTCCGTGGTTCCGTCGGCTGCCGTCCCATCCGCAGTGCCATCGGCTGTCGTGCCGTCAGTGGTCGTTCCGTCAGTAGTCGCGCCGTCAGTCGTGCCGTCGGTAGTCGTCCCGTCAGTCGATCCGTCAGCGGTCGGTCCGTCCGGAGAGTCGCCGGCAGTCGGCTCACCGTCAGGAACCGTGCCGTCAATCGATTCCGGCGATATCTCGGCGTCGCCCGGATCGACACCGCTGACGCTGCCGCCGAGCGCGCCGCCGACGGCGTCCTCGCCGAGGAGCGTCGCAAGCAGGCCGGCGAGGGATTTCGCCGCGCCGGTCATCTCGGCGTCCTCGGCGGCGGCTGCAACGTCGTCGTTGAGTTCGCCGGTAGCGGGTTGGCCGGCCTCGCCGGCGGCCGAGGCGACCGCGTCGTCGACGCCGTCGCTGGCGGACTCGCTGACGCGGTCCAGCGGCGTCTGACCGGCCAACGCCGGCAGCGCGCCCGCCGCGAGGACCACCCCGAGAGCGAGTAACAGCGCGGCCAGCCCGGTGGTGCGCCCGCCTCCCCCGACAGCCATGATATGGGTACAACCACGGGCGCGTACATAACCGCTGTGGCGATTCGGTCGGGAGCGAGGCCAGAGAGGGACGCGAGAGGGCGGAAGCCACATACGCGTTGCCACCCTACGAACAGCCATGTTTACCGGGCGGACCGACACCCCCTGTTGTCTCTGTGGGAGCCCGACCACCGAGAGCCGGATCGAAGTCCCGCCGCGGGCGGTGACGCTGATGGAAAACAGCGGTCCAATCGCGTGGCAGGACATCGTCAGCCCGGTGACCCTGCAGTTCTGTGCCGACGACTGGGATCTCGTCTGCGACCTCGCCCTCGATATGGACCAACACCCGCTGTCGCGGTGTAACGTCGCCTACGCCTCGTTCGATCTGCGGGAGGATTTCGAGGCCCTGCTCAACGAAACGAAAGCCCCGACGGATCACAGCGAAATGGAAGCCCGGCTGCTCTCACGGAGCCGCGAGGTGCTGGCCGACGCCGACGACCCGATGACAGAAGAGCGTGATCTCGTCGAAGCAGCCGTTATCGACGCCGCACTCGCCGAACTGGATGTGTCGCCGTCGACGGCCGACTGAGCAACGGCGGGCCGGTAGTCGCCATCGCCGACAACGCAGCGATGTCGTGTGCTCACTGGGAAGCAGCGGTAGCTTCTTAACCCAATCCGACGCACCACCGGCCACCGGTGCCCTGTAGTTGTTCACAGCGTCGGCGGGAGTGGTCGCCGTGAGTAGCCGGAACCGCTCGCCGAACGCCGAACTCGGACTGTTGGACGCGACGATGATCGGAATGGGTGCGATGATCGGAGCCGGCATCTTCGTGCTGACCGGGCTGGCCGCCGAGATCTCCGGGCCGGCCGCGATCGTCGTCTTCGCGCTCAACGGCGTCGTCACCGCCTTCACCGGACTCTCCTATGCCGAACTCGCCGCATCGATCCCGAAAAGCGGGGGCGGGTATGCCTTCGTCCGGGAGATCTTCGCCGACTTCGCCTCGTTCATCATGGGCTGGATGCTCTGGTTCGCCTACATGATCGCCGGCGCGCTCTACGCGCTCGGCTTCGCGCCGAACTTTTTGGAACTCCTGCACGTCTACGGCGTCGTCGCGCCGCCCGAGGAAGTCGGTGCTATCGCGGTCCCGGTGATCGAGGCGTCGATCCCGCTGTCGGTGTTGCTGGCGTTCACCGCGGTCGCCGGGCTGGTCGCGCTCAACGCTGTCTCGACAGCCGCAAGCGGGAGCGCGGAGACGATCTTTACCATTATCAAGGTGAGCATCCTCGTGGTGTTCGTTGCCTTCGGGGTTACCTCGCCGATGTTCTCGTCCGCGGAGTTCCAGCCACTCTTCCCCGACACGGGGCCAGCATCGATCCTGCCGGCGATGGGGCTGACGTTCATCGCCTTCGAGGGCTACGACCTCATCACAACAGTCACCGAAGAAGTCGAAAACCCACGGGAGAACATTCCGAAGGCGATCTTCCTGAGCCTCGTCGCCACCGTGATCGTCTACTTGGCGGTCGTCGCGGTGGCCGTCGGGACGCTCGGTGCCGAGGGGCTGGCCGCGGCGGGCGAGGCCGGCATCGCCGAGGCGGCGACCTCGTTCATGCCGACCGGGCTGCCGATCATCCAGAACGGGGGCGCGCTGATCGTTTTCGGGGCTGTGTTCTCGACACTCACCGCGCTCAACGCCGTCGTCATCGCCTCCTCGCGGGTCGCCTTCTCGATGGGCCGAGAGGGGCAACTGCTCCCGTCGGTCGGTCAGCTGCATCACCGCTACGGGACGCCGTTCGTGGCGATCCTCGCCAGCGCGGTCGTGATGCTCGGCTCGGTCGCGCTGCCGACCAAGAGCGCGGGCAACATGTCGAGTCTGTTCTTCCTCCTGTCCTTTATCATCGTCAACGTCGCCGTCATCCGGCTTCGCCGCGAGCGGCCGAACATGAACCGACCCTACGAGATTCCGTTCTATCCGGCTCCGCCGCTGATCGGGATCGCGCTCAACCTCCTGTTAACAGGCGTTCTCGTCGAGTACCTGCTGCGGACCGACCGACTCGCAATCCTGCTGAGCGTCGGCTGGCTTGGCCTCGGCGGAGTCGCCTACCTCGCGCTTAACCGTTATCGAGCGCGGCAAAACGAGACCACTGACTCCATGACCAACAGCGAAATCACTCCGGAGGGCGAAGAACACCCATGACCGAGGATCGTGACGTAATCATCGCGGGTGGCGGCCGGGTCGGCTGTGAGACCACGGAGCTGCTGGCCGACCGCGGGCACAACGTCACCATCATCGAACGCGACCAAGCGGTGACCGATCGGCTGGCCGACGAGTGGCTGGCGACGCTGATCACCGGCGATGCGACGAACCCCGACATCATCGAACAGGCCGGCGTCGACTCGGCCGACGTGATCGCCGCGCTGACAGGTGAAACCGGACTGAACCTTGCGGTCTGTCTCGCGGCCGCGGAACTCAACCCCGGGATTCGGACGGTCGCCCGAATCGACCGCGCGGTCGGCGAGGCGTACCTCCGGTTCGTCGACGCCGTCGTCTTCCCCGAGCGGGCCGGCGCGCGGGTCGCCGCCAACGAGATCGTCGGCAGCGACGTCCAGACGCTGGCGGATGTGACTGGCGAGCTGGACATTATGCAGATCCGTGTTGCCAAGGACGCGCCGGCTGCGGGCAAACAGCTCAGCGACGTGCGCTTCCCCGACGGCGCGCTCATCATCTCCGACGGCGCGGGGAGTTGTGTCGTCGGCTCCGAGACAACGCTGACGCCGGGGAGTCGCTATCTCGTCGCCGTCGAACCCGCCGTCGCCGACGAAGTGCTGAACCTCTTGCGCGGGTAGCCGGACCCGGGTAGGTACGAACTATGCAGACGCAGGCCGAAGGGATTGATCTGGGCGTGAGTATAGAAAATCTACATCTATAGTCGGCTGAATCTGTACATCCACGCCAAAATATAAATACGAACTCGACGGATATTTCAGAGATGGACGATTTATCGGCAGCCCAATATAAATCACTGATTCGGCAGGGGTCCGACGTGGTTTCAATCGTCGCCGAGGACGGTACTGTCCGCTATCAGTCTCCGAACTCTCCGCATATCAAAGGGTGGGAACGCGACGAACTGGTCGGCGAGAACATACTCGACTATATTCACCCGGATGACCGGATCCATGTCGCGGAGGAATTTTACGCGCTTGTTGATGCCGATGGCCACATCGAAAAACAGATCGAGTTTCGATTCGAGACGAAAAACAGCGGGTGGATCTGGCTAGAAGTCACAGGGACAGCACCCGGCCCGGAGATCCCGATTGACGGATATATTACTACCAGTCGGGATATCTCCGACAGAAAAGAACGCGAACAGGAACTGCGGGCAACGAAACGGGAGCTCGAACAGTCCAATGAGAAACTCGAACAGTTCGCCTACGTCGCCTCCCACGACCTCCAGGAGCCACTCCGGATGATCGGCAGTTACATCGAGTTGCTCGAAGCCGACCTCGACGGCGAGCTTGACGACGACACACAGGAGTACATGGCGTTCGCCGCGAAGGGGGCAGACCGCATGCAGGCGATGATCGACGGACTGCTCCAGTATTCGCGGGTCCAGACCGACGGCAACCCGTTTGAAACGGTAGATACCGACGCGGTGCTCGACGATATGTTGCAGGATCTCAAACTCAAAATCGCGGAGTCCGGTGTCGAGATCGACCGCGAGACGTTGCCGACAGTAACCGCTGACAGGGCCCAGCTTGGACAGGTCTTCCAGAACCTCGTCAAGAACGCCATCGAACACGGCGACGAAAATACGGTGGTGGAGATACGCGCGACAGAGCGAGACGGAGAGACCGAATTCACCGTCGCTGACAACGGCCCCGGCATTCCTGCGGATCGGCAGGACGACATCTTCGATGTCTTCGACAAGGGCGGCGACAGCGACGGTACCGGGATCGGCCTCGCCGTCTGCCAACAGGTCATCGAACGCCACGGTGGCGACATCTGGGTCGAGTCAACTGTGGGCGACGGAACGACGTTTCATTTCACGATTCCTGACAAGGAGTGAGGCCGCTCACAACGCGTCACCAGCCGCCGCTCGAAGGAGGCCGCCGGGTAGTGGCATTTGTGCGGTTCTGTCAAAAACGGCCATCCTGTAGCAACCACCACGGAAAACGAGCGACGCGAGTGCCGAAATATGGATTCAGACGCGCTGGCTGTCGGTCGCAGCCTTCTCGATCTCGCTTTTCAGCGCGGCGGCCGCGAAGTCGTGGTCCGGCCGAATACTGACGAATCCAAGGAAGTCGGCAGCATCCAACACCGACGAAATCGAGTACGATTCGAGGGCGGCGTCGACGGTCGCCCGCGCGCCGAGGATCGGTTCGAGCGCGGCCAGCCCGCAGGCCAGATCGTACGAGCGGATCGCCTCCCGGGCTTCGCTGTCGACGCTGGTCGCGTCGATGAAGTAGAGGTCGTCGCCGCGGATGAGCACGTTCTCCGCCCGGAGGTCGCCGTGAGCGAGGCCCGCATCGTGAAGCGTCGCCAGCGCGGCGAACAGCTCGGTCGCCAGCGACGCCTCGGTGTCGGGATCGAGATCGTCGAGCGCGCGGAACTCCGGCAGATATTCGAAGACGACGATGCCGTAGCCGTCGACCTCGAAGGCCTCCTTCGGCTCGGGCGTGTTGAGCCCGAGGTCGCGCATCTCCCGAGTCGCCTCAAGCTCGTGGCGGGCCATCTCGGCAGGCGTCTGGAAGGACTCGAAGAAGCCGGCGGTTCCACTGGAGAACGCCCCGAGGTTCCGGCCAGTCGTAAACAGCGCGTGGACCAGCGTGTTCTGCTGGCTGATGATCTTCACGAACAGCTCCTCGTCGATCACGACCGGCGTCGACAGCCAGTTATCCGCGTCGAGAAACCGGGCGTGGGACGGCGAGCGGTCGTAGCGGTCGGCGACAGCCTGGACGACGCGCTCTAAGTCCCCCCAGCTGATACGACCACGGACGAGACGACGCAGCAACACTACGCGTATCGAGGCGGTCAGTCGTAATAAATGACCGGTGCAGCCGAAATCACCCGGCAGCGGGCACAGAGCGGTTTACGGTTGCCATGAGAAACCACAACATGGTATAGACACGCACGACATGTTGGCGAAATTATTAGTATTCGAGATTGTGACCGATTGTATTATGTATATTCGTCCTGTTGTAGTTGCTAACGAGTGGGGCAAGTGATGGTATCTGTCATTGACACGTCTGGGCACAGCACGTCCGGGCAGGCGTCGGCTGGTGGTAGGCGATGAGCCGACGGGCGGATGTCATCGGCAGCGACGGGCTCTCCGAAGCGATCCTCGCCGCCATCGACGACGGGGTCGTCGTCGTCGATGAGGACGGGGCGATCAGCCACACCAACGAGACCGCCCGGGAATATTTCGGGCTCTCGGCGGACGTGACCGGCACCCCGATCGGCGAAGCACTGCCGCACGGCGAGACGCTCAGCGGCTTGGAAACCGAACCCGACGACGACACGGAGTCGCTCATCGACAGTATTACCGGCGAGACCGACACCGACGCCGAAGAGCTACCCGTCCTCCGAGCGCACGCCGACGGCGTCGAACTCGTCGTCGGACGGGGTGAGACGAAACGGCACTTCATCGTCCGGGTCAAACCGCTGGACGCGTCGACTCCCGCAGCCGCCAAGCTACTCCTCTTCGATGAGATCAGTGCCCAACGGCAGATCGAATCCCAGTTCGAAACCGTGTTGGATTACACCGCTGACACGGTCGCCATCGTCCGGGCGGACGGAACGATCCGATACATCAGCTCAGTCCCGGACTCTCCGACCGAGCAGTTGACCGAACTCGTCGATACCGACAACATCGTCGACATCACCCATCCTGACGACAAACAGACCGTCAGGAACGCTCTCGAGGCGGCCAGCGAAACCGACAACGCGTCGATCCACCACTGCCGGCTGGAGACCGCGGGCAACGGCTGGAAGATGTTCGAGATCGCGGTCCGCGAAAACGACTCGATCCCGGCCATCGACGGGCTGATCCTCACCGCCCGCGACGTGACCGACCAACACCACTTCGAGCAGCGACGACAGGTGATGAACCGCATCCTCCGCCACGACCTCCGCAACGACATGAACGTCGTCGTCGGCCACGCGGAGATGCTGTGTGACTCCGACGACCGCGTCGTCGCCAGCCACGCCGAGACGATCCGCAAGAAGGCCCTCTCATTGGTGAATCTGGGCGATAAGGTCCGCACGATCGACAAACAGCTCCACGGCGTCGAGCGCGACCTCCGGCAGGTCCACCTCTCACAGATCGTCCGCGAGGAGATCGACGAACTCCACGGCCAGTACCCAAGCGTCATCATCCGCTCGCGGATCGAGGAGGCCTCGATCATCGGCAACACGCTTGTCCGAATTGCCATCAGCAACGTCCTCGACAACTCCATCGTCCACAACGACAACAGCTGTCCGGAGATCGAGATCGACGTGACCCACCGCACGGAAACCGGTCGCGTCGAAGTGGAGATCCGCGACAACGGCCCCGGCATTCCCGAGGGCGAGAAACGCGCGATCACCAACGAGGCCGAAACCCCCCTCGAACACATCAGCGGGCTCGGCCTCTGGCTCGTCAAGTGGATCGTCGACGGGATGGACGGGACGCTGTCGATCACCGAGAACTCACCGCGCGGGACGGTCGTCACGCTCTCCTTTATCGCCGCCGACGGCTCGGCAGCAGAAGCCGAGGACGCAAACACCGGCGCGGCGTTGGACCCCTCCGGCTTCAGCGGCGGCTCGATGGCCGACAGCGAACCGATCGGGACGACGACCCGCAGTGAAAAGTAAGTCTCCTCGCCGCAATCGTTTTGCTCCCAGTGAGTGAGCAACAGATATGCGTCGCCAGCGACCGCGCCGCGGCCGGCAGCTGAATCACGATCGGTCGCTCCATCGTCGTGGGGTGCTGACCGTTGGTGTCGCCGCGTTGCTCCCGACGGCCGGCTGTCTCGGCGGGAACGGAGCCGAAGACCCACTAGACGAAGACGGAAACGAGGACGCCATAACGACGCCGGATCCGGATCATCCGATCCGGCTTGCTAACGAAACCGACCAGCCAGTCGAGGTGACGGTCACCGTCATCCGAGAATCGACCGGTGAAACGGTCTACAGCGAGACCCACCAATTAGCTGCAGAAGAGCAGGACAGAGAGGTGTACAACACGCGCCAAGCGAACCCCGAAGGCATCGAGTCGTTCCGGATCGAACTGACGAGCGGCGGCGATACCGTGACCGAGACAGTCGAAACGAGCGCGTGCTACGGTGAAGTCATCGGCTTCGTCACTGCCGAGGGACTCAGAAGCACGTACTCGATCTGTTGAAACGTCTGTGGCTGTCGCTCAGCGGGGAGCGACCGGTAACAAGACCGGAGAGTTAGTCGATGTGGCCTTCGCGGCGGAGNTGNNCGGCGTCCTGNNNNTCGTANCGCCANTCGANNTCGNCCTTCTCGTCCTGCCAGTCCCACGGCTCGATGATGACGACGTCGCCCTCGTTGATCCACGTCCGGAACCGCATTCGGCCGGGGATGCGNCCCATCCGNTCTTTNCCGTCNTNACANCGNANTCGNACNCGNCCGCCGCCGAGCATGTCGGTGACGACCGCGAACATCTCGTTCTCGTCCGGCATGCGGAGGTCGTTCCGCCCTGATTCTTCTGACACGGTTGTAATAGGAACCCAACCCAATTAAATCGTGGCATGTCGCTCCGTCGCCGTGCGGGACGCTACCGTGACGACTCGGCGACGGGAACTACTCAGTATCCGAGTCCTGCGCCCGCGACAGCGTCAACAACACCAGATAACCGATCAGGCCGAGCAGAAACAGCAACACTGGGAGCACAAAGGGGCCAAAGGTGTTGATAAGAGTATCGAGCGGGCCGAGAGCCATACCGACCGAAGGCGACGAGCAGTGTTAAACCCTGTCAGTACACCAGTCCCAGCAGTCGAACGGCTTTTGTGGCCGCTCTGCAGCGTTGGCATGTGTACCGCAAGGGCCATCTCGGTGTCTCGATGCTCGTGTTCGCGCCAGTCGGCTACTGGCTCGTTGCCGTCGGCGAACCCGAACCCGCACTGCTGACCGGCGCGGTAATGCTTTGGCTCGCCATGCTACCGGACATCGACCACCGACTGCCAGTGATCGAGCATCGAGGCGTGACCCACTCGCTGCTGTTTGCGGGCCTCATCGGTGGCCTGTTCGGCGCGGTCGGGATCGTCATCAGCGGCGCGTTCAGCGTCGCCGGGGTGAGCCTCGGCGTCTTCGGCTTTCTGCTCGGCGCGCTGACCGTCGGCGCGCATCTCGTCGGCGACATGCTCACACCCGCCGGCGTCCCGTTGCTGTGGCCGCTGCCGCAGACCTACTCGCTGTCGCTGACGCGAGCCGACAATACCGTAGCGAACTATGGACTGTTCGCGGTCGGGATCGTCGTAACCGGCGGCTGGGCGGCGGTCGCCTTCGGCGTCGCCTGACGCATCGGCGACAGCGTCGGTGGCAGCGTCGGCTGCCGAAATACCAGCGTTTTTCGCCGTGGGGTGCGGAAATAAATCCGAGATGGATTGGTCCTCCGGACGACGCATGCGTTGCAGGTCCCGACAGGAGCACCACGATGAGTGACCGGAAACGATCCGACGCGGCAAGCGACGGCGGCCGGGAGCAACAGCCGGTCGGTGCCGTCACGGCCGACGGCGAGATCGTCGCTAGCGGATCGGGTGGCGACAGCCGGGAGTCGCTGGGCTGGCGAGTGCTCAGCAAGGCGTGGGCTGTCGGCGTCGGGACGGGCCTCGGGTTCGGCGCGACGGTGTTGTCGGCGATCGTCGGGTTCGTGCTCCTGTTGACGCTGAATGCGTTTTCGATCCCGCAGCCGTCGTCGCCGCTGGTGCGCGTCGGCATCCAGTTCTTTTTCGGCCAGCTGCTGGTAATGGGCGGGCTGGCGGCGGGCTACCTCTGGGCGACGGGGAAGACAATATCGTATCTCAACATCCGCCGGCCGACGCTCGGCGAGGGCGTCCTGATCCTGCTCGCCCCGTTTGCGGTGATCATGGTCAACATCGGCGTGGGGATCGTCGGGATGGCCCTCGGGATCGAGAGCTCGCCGCACGCGCTGGCCGAACTGGAAAACATCTCGGCGTCGTTCTACCTCTATCTGATTCCGTTTATGCTGCTGATCGTCGGCCCTTTTGAGGAGTTGCTGTACCGAGGAGTGATCCAGACCCGGCTGCGGCAGTCGTTCGGCCCGGTCGGGGCGATCGGCTTTGCGAGCGTGATCTTCACGCTGATTCACCTCCCGGCTTATGGGCTGGGGAGTGCGGCTCCGGCATCGATTGCGATTTCGTTGACGGCACTGTTCGGCGGCTCGGTGATCTTCGGGAGTCTCTACGAGTGGACCGGGAACCTAACGGTCGTCGCGTTGGTCCACGGGGTCTACAACTCGATTCTGTTGACGCTGCTGTACATCGTCACCCGCTACGAGGACGAACTGATGGAACTCTCCGAGCAGGCGGTCGTGCTGATCGGCTTTTGAATCCCGCCGCGGGCCGTGGCGAGAATTTATATTTTCGTACATACAACGTACAGACACGTGAGACGAAATGGGAAGCACGCGAGTCAACTTCCGGCTGCCCGAGGAGTTGGTGGAGAAGGCCGACATCGCCGCCGAAGTCGGCAAGACCAACCGGACCGAGATCGTCAAACAGGCCCTGCTTGCGTATTTCGAAGAAGTCGAGACTGAGGAAGGGTTCAAGGAAGCGGTTGTCGATCTCTACCTTGATGACGAGATCGGGTTCGACGTGCTGAAATCGGTGATCGGCCGACAGGACGCCGAATCCGTCCGAGCGTCGAAAACCCTGCTTGAAGACGGCGAGGAACTGGCCGACGATCTCGCTGAACTGTCCTGACTGCTCATGATCGTTGCCGACACGAGCGCGCTCATCTCTCTTGCCACGGTCGACCTCATTGCGACGGTGCTTTCGGAGTTCGATGTGCACACGACCGAGACCGTGATCGACGAACTGGAGACAACAAGCGAGTACGACGACAGCCACGGCGACGCCGCCCAGCGAGTGTTGGCTGAGCGGGATCGACTCACGATACACCGCGTCGACGACGCGATCGAATCCTCCCGTGTCGATGTCGGCGAGGGGAGTTGTGGCCGGCTGAGCGCTGACCACGGGGCGTCGTTCCTGCTCACTGACGACCTCCGTGCACTGCCGGAGTTACAGACCGTTGTCGACGCCGATGTCGCCATCTCGCCGATCGTGCTCAAAGCACTCGTCCAGCGGGACGTGCTGAGCCATGACGACGCGGTGAGCAAAGTGGAAACGCTTGCCGACCGACGGGACTGGCTCGGCGCGCCGATCTACAGGCGAGCGAAGGCACTGTTCAACTGAAACCAAAGAAAGCCTAGGCCGGAATTTGAATCCGGGGTCTCGTCCTTACCAAGGACGCGCTTTACCGCTAAGCTACCCAGGCANGCANNANCTCGTAGTTCGGGTTTGTCTTTAGGCGTTTCGATTCACCAGTGCCGCCCTGCGGTTTGCCCGCGTTAGGGATCGCCAACCGAGGACGCGACGGGGCCGTCGCCGCCGGTCGAGTGCTCGGATAGTCGCTGTCGCAAGGGGTCAGTGAGCACCGCGCCAGCCGGCGGCAACGCCGTGTCGCCGTCGTACTCACGCGCGGCGGCAGCAACGTGGTTCAGCAAGGCCTCGGAGGGTTCGCCACCAACGGCGGTGACGCCGGCGCGGACCGCCAGCGCGAAGATGTCGGCTTCGAGGTTGCGGTCGAGAGCAGCGCGGTCGTCGTCGGTTGGGGCCGCACGGCGATCGGTCTGATCACGACCGAAGGCGCGGATCGTTTCGACGGCTGCCGTCGAGGCTTCGGTTCGGGCCAGCAGGTAGAAGCCACGGGAGACGAGTACGTCGGCCGCGAGAATGTCCATGTCGGCGTCGATCTCGCGGTCGCCGACGGTCGCCCACGGCTCGCTGTGGGCCAGCGAGCGAGTGAGTCGCAGCCCCTCGTAGATCAGCTGCACGCCGGCACTCCGGTCGAGCAGCGGCTCAGTCGCCGTCGAGGGATCACGGCCGGTCGCACTCGCCACGACGAGCACACCCGGGGCCATCGAGGCTGCTTCGAGCCGGTCGAAAAGCACCTCGCGGAGCGCGGGCGGCTCGATGTCGGCGACCGTCTCGCGCGCTGCTGCCCGAGCCCGCACGGCATCGTCCATTACGCTCAGATAGGGATGCAACGGGCAAAGACCTTTGGAAAGGCCGGATCGACCGACCGCCGAGCGGTCAGCGTGGCCCGACTCGCTGGCGATGAGAGACACTGTCGCGCCATCCGACGCCGGGGCGAGTATTGGGGAAAAGTACTACACTCGTCTGACATGTGGCAGACGAATTTACTCGGATTTCCGTATGAGATCGGCTGAGAGGGGTTACTGATGCGATAGTATTTTACTGTAGAACCACGACACTTACATAACTGAGTCGTAGCCCAACTATGTCAAACAATACTATCTCAGGGGGGAGCCCGGCCGTCGACTCCGAAGCACTCGGCGAATGGGTCGCGGAAACCGCAGCCCAGAAGGGGATTTCCGAGCGGGAGCTGCTCGACGAGATTCTCTCTTCGTACTGGGTACTCGAAGAACTCTCGGACGTGATCGTCGACTCCGATGCCGAGAGCCCCGCCGCGAACGCACAACCCGAACGGAGCCAGCCGAAGGCCCAACGCGAAACGGTCGGCGGGCCATCGACGACCCATACCGAACCGGAGGCGGAGCAATCCACCGACCCGAAGGCACCCAACCAACCCGAGCCACAGACCGACGACCACCCGCAGAATACGGAGACTGAACAGCCGGTCGAAGCTGACGCTGCGGCGGGCGGCGACGCGAACGACGATATTGCGATCTCTCGAACGTTCCACTATCGGGCAGCCGCTGACGACGCCGAAAAATCCGACGAGGAAATAGAGATTTCCGGTATCGAACAGGAGCTCCAGAAGCTCCGGACGGTTGTGACCGAACTCTCCGGCGACGAGTCGCTGCCGAACCCTGAGTCGGGAGCGGATTCCGAGCGAGCGGAGACCAGCCACCCGCCAAACCGCGAACTAAAAACCGACGGCAACGACAGCCACATCGATGACTCCCACGGAGCGAGCGACCCGCTGGCGGCTCACAGCGGAGCCATCGACGAGTTGGACGACGAACTGGTCGAGATCAGAAACCAGCTGTCGGAGCTCGAAGCCGAACTCACCCGAAAAGTCGAGGCGAACGCCGAGTCCCAGGAGGAACTCGAAGCGTGGATCGAAGACGAGTTCGACAACATCGAAGACGTGCTCCAACACCTGCTGTCGACGACGGACAACCTCGAATACCGGGTCGGCTCAGCGGTCGAATCCCAACGCGAGCAGCTCGAACCGCTACAGGCCGCCCACGCCGAACAGGAGCAGTTGACGACACTCAAAGAAGAGGCGATCCAGAAGGACGTCGAAACCGCTGAGTGTGAGGACTGTGAGGAGGACGTCGATCTCGGCGTGCTGCCGAGCCCGTACTGTCCGAACTGCGAACAGCGGTTCACCGGTGTCGAAGGCGGCTCGGCATGGAACCCGTTCAGTTCGGCGACGCTCCGGACGACCCCGAGCCGGCGGCAGTCGGCAGCAGCTCCACCGGCTGACAGTCACGGAGCGACGGAGGCACACGAACAGCGAGGACCCCAATCAAACCAATCCCCCGAAACACCGGAGCAACAACCACAGCCAGGCGATCCAAACGGCGACCGACCTGACGGTGATTCTTGGGGTTGATCACGACCGCACAAAGCGGCGGAGTGGGTCCGGATCTCAAGGGATAATTCAATGACTCTCCAGCATCGTTCCGACGAAGAAAGCGAGACGGCGTCGACAGCGACGGCCGACGGCGACGAGACGGAACGATCACAGGAGCACACTGGAGCAGCCGCTGGCAACCAGCCAGCCACGATGGAGGCCAATCGACTGTGGGACGATTTCGACGGCGACAACGATAGCGACGAGACCGAAACTGGCGAGGACGCGACGGCGGCGGCAACGACCGAGCAAGCGGCCGAAACCCAGCAGCCAACAACCGAAGAGTCGTTCGGCGACGTGCTTGAGACGCTCTCCTCGTTCGGACAGTCGACATCGCCGACGCAGGTGCTCGTTCTCAGTCCAACCAGCCACTCGGTCACCAACGACATCTTCACGCAGATTACGTCCTCGGCTGAGACGAGCCAGAACGTGGTCTTCGTCTCCTCGGTCCAATCAACCAGCAACCGGCTGCCGATGCTCCGGGACTTTCCTTCCTGGGTCGAAGGGAAATCCACGCTCATCGAGGTCGGTAATCCGCAATCTGGCTCCTCTACACGCGGGACGAACACCTTGGATCGGAAGGTCGACACGTACAAAGAAGTCGCCAACCCCCAAAACCTCGCCAAGCTCGGCGTCGTCATCAGCCACGAGATCAACCGCATCGACAATCAGTATCCGACCGTCCTCTGTTTCCATACGCTGTCGTCGATCCAGCAGTACCTCGGCACCCAAAGCATCGTCCCGTTCCTCTATACGCTCTGCTCGAAGTGCAACGATTCGGGCGTGATGGGGTACTGTCATCTCGATCCAAACCGTCACACCGCCGACGCTGTTGGGACGATCAAGTCCGTGTTCGATGTGACGGTGACGATTACGCCGGGCGGCGACGTCGAGATCGAATAAGTTGCGTAATTAACACCCTCAAGCGGCGAAAAATACGCTACCCACTTGGCTGTTTTATCCGAAATTGACGCTTACCAGCACTCATGCCAATAACAGTTTGACAAGCGACACGCTTGATGGCTGAACGGCGAACCTCGTTGTGACTAGCCGAAATGAAGATAAAGGGAAGCTGAAATGGGTGGCCGATTAGTTGTCTTGGACACCGAAGAAGACCGAGTCGAGCAGGTCGAGGTTGTCCGAGCTAGCACCGAACCCGCTTGAGAGGTTCTGTCGGAGCGTCTGCTCGATGTCTTTGTTGTAGTTGATGTCAACATCGACTTCGACCGTATTACCAGCACCCACCGTAACGTAGTTAGCCGAATCGGGAGCACTCCCGTCGTCAGGTGAGATCTGGGTTGTATCGATGCTGAACGTGTAGAGTTGTCTGACGAGACTCTCCGAAACGTCACCGCTCTCCACATCAGCACCGTAGTTGTATTCGACACCGACATCAGCATCGGATGCACCGACGTTATCGACAATGAGTGGTGCTGTACCGGTCGCAGTCCCTGAGCCGTTGTACGGTGGACTGCCACCAAGACTGACGTTCCGATTGCCGGCCGTCGAATTGTCGTTGATCGTCGCTAACGACATATTCAGCTCGGAGTTGTTCTGGTCATCAACGGTGATATTCGGACCATCACTCTCGTTCAGCGTGCTGCTGGTGAAGTTGAGTGACCCTTCATTGTCGACGAAGTCGTTAGACTCGTTGACGTAGCCAGTTAGGCTATTATCGACCGAAGTCCCGTCCCCTGTTTCGACGGCCGGATTCCGAGCCACGTTGAGCTGCTCTGCGCTCAAGATCCGGAAGTCGGCTCCGGCCTCGACATCCCCTTGTAGTGCTGCGCTTGTGACTGATGCGGCACCGCTAAGCGTCGCTGCCGTCCCCAGCCCGAGTATGAAGTTTCTTCGATTCATTGTACCGAACGTTACACACAATAATGATGGACCTACTTAGTTATACCGAATTGGAATGTCTGATTCGGCATGATAAGAATACTTGAGAACAACCGCCAGAAAGCGGGTGATTTGTTACTAGATGTATCTCTTAAAATTCGCTGCTAATAGATCTCAATCGTAGAAATTTATTCGGGTTTGTAAAATCCCGTTCGTGTGAATTCATACCACGTACAATATCAATCCGATAGAACGGACCTACTGGCCGGAAGCTACATGAGTATTGGTTTCTTACACACATTGCTACGGACATCTGTAGAACACTACACAGCCAGCATGAATCTGAGATCGGCTCTGAGTACGGTAATCACAGTTTTACTTGTCGTCTTAGTGCTCTCTGTCCTCGCCTCCCAGCTTTTCGGATTTCCACCGCCGGTTAGCTATGTCTCAACGGATAGTATGGAGCCGCAGCTACAGCCTGGAGACGGGTTTATCGGAATTCCAGCACCATTAGCTGGAGACGTATCCGAAGGCGATGTCATCACGTATGAGGCACAAATAATTGGCGGGGGTGGGTTGACAACACATCGAATCGTTAACGAAACTGAGGAGGGCTATATTACAAAGGGTGATAACAACCCATTTACTGATCAGGAAGGTGATGAGCCGCCGGTCACTAACTCTCAAATCAAACTCGTCGTCGTCCAAATCGACGGACAAATCGTTAAAGTCCCGTACGTCGGGCTGCTCGCTGAGAGTTTCGGTGCGGGATTGGCGGCACTCGTTGGCATCCTCAATCTCAAGAACGTTTCCTCAACGAATCCAGGAATCATCGTTGGTGTCACCGGGATGGTATTAGTCATTGGTAGTGTTGTATACGACGTTTTTACCGACGATAAAAAGCGGTCAATGAGTCGAACAGCACGTCGAAGCAATGTGGTTGACAGTCGACTAATATTGGTAGCTGTTCTCCTCGTGTTATCGCTTCCGCTATTATCTATAACGGCACTACCTAGTGGAACGGACGAAATCGGGATTGTGAGTGCAGAACGGCCACAGCCAAGTGATCGATCAGTAATCGAAGCCGGTGGCTCCGTTGAATCGACAATGACGGTAAGGAACGAGCAGCCAGTCCCGATGGTGATCATCGTCGAAGGTACATCCGATGATATAGAAGTATACGATCAGGTGTTACCAGCAGCACCAGGAGAGAGAGTCACAACGAAATTCCGCATGTGGGCTCCCGAGGAAACGGGGAGCTACGTTCGTGGTCGGTCGGTAAGTTTCTACATTCACGTACTGCCGGCACCGGTGATCGGGTTTCTCCATAGTCTCCACCCACTCGTCGCACTGGTCACGACAACCGGGGTTATCCTCTCACCAGTGGCAGTATTGTTCTATTTGGTTGTCGGCTTCCGGCAGCTATCACTCAGAGAGGTCAGTCGGTAATCCAGAGCGAAATCAGTCGGTCGAACCATCGCCGACCGCACTCTCACCGACCGCCTCGTGACCTTCAATTAGTTCCTGACCACCCATGTAGGGTTGCAACGGGTCAGGGATCGTTACCGTGCCGTCCTCGTTCTGATAGTACTCCAGAATCGCAACCATCACCCGCGGGACAGCAAGCCCCGACCCGTTGAGCGTGTGGAGATACTCAGCCGACTCGTGTTGCTCGGGGCGGTACTGAATGCCTGCACGCCG
The DNA here is from genome assembly GCF_006861665.1 of Halonotius terrestris. Classification (GTDB taxonomy): domain Archaea; phylum Halobacteriota; class Halobacteria; order Halobacteriales; family Haloferacaceae; genus Halonotius; species Halonotius terrestris. The sequence goes on from NZ_RKLU01000001.1 coordinate 22,786, forward strand.
NGCCTGNAACGCCNNGAAGTTCGANACCGANGANACNTCGAGCCANCGNCCACCCGCNTCGGGNCCGTCNNNCNNGTCGTNGCCGGGTGCCCACACCTCGATNTCGTANTTNTTCGCCTGCGTGAANCCNANGTCGCCGGTACACATTTCCAAAATCCGGTAGGGAAGCCCGAGTTCGTCAAGCACCGATTCTGCCTCGCTGACGAGGCCCTCGAACCGCTCGTCGCTATCTTCAGGCCGGACGAAGTTGACNANNTCGACCTTGTTNAACTGNTGGACGCGNACGATNCCCCGGGTTTCCGTGCCGTGCTCGCCGGCTTCACGTCGGAAGTTCGGCGAGTACGCCTGCTTCTTGAGCGGGAGGTCGTCGTCNAGCAGNATCTCNTCGNNGTNNANGTTAGTCACGGGGACTTCAGCAGTCGGCAACAGCCAGAGATCGTCGTCGTCGTAGGGCTCGCTGTTGTCGCCTTCGATCCGGTAAGCATCCTCGGTGAACTTCGGGAATTGCCCGGTGCCACGCATCGACGCGCTGTTGACCGGCAGCGGCGGGAAAATGTCGGTGTAGCCCTGCTCGCGGTGGAGGTCCAGCATGAACTGAATGAGGGCGTGTTCGAGTCGCGCCCCGTCGCCTTTGAGAAAGTAGAACCCGCCGCCGGAGACCTTCGCACCGCGGGAGAAATCAAGAATTCCCATATCTTCGCCGAGATCGTAGTGCGGTTCGATCTCGTCGGGAAGTGCCCGCCGGTCGTCGAACCCTTCGCGTCGCCGCTCGACGTTCTCGCTTTCGTCCTCGCCGACGGGGACCGAGTCGTCAGGTAGTTGGGGTAGCGTCAGGAGTGCGGCTTCGAGTTCGGCTTCCAACTCGTCGGCGCGGGCTTCGATCGTTTGGAGTTCCTCTTTGAGGTCCGAGGAGCGTTCGATCGCTTCCTCGGCTTCCTCATCCTTTCCGTCGGCTTTGAGTTGGCCGATCTTGCTCGATACCTCGTTGCGCTCGTGGCGGAGGTCGTCACCCTCGCTTTTGAGCGACCGCCACTCCTCGTCGATCTCAAGAATCCGATCGAGGTCGACATCGACGCCCTTGGTTTCGAGGGCGGCGCGGACGGCCTCGGTGTTCTCGCGGACGAACTGTCTTCGCAGCATTGACTGGGAGTTCCGGCGTCGGTGGGAAAACGGTATCTATTGCAATCGGGAGTGGTCGAATTAGAGTCGGACGTTTTCACCAGCAACATCGCCGAACCGTTCATCGTCGGCACCGCGGTCGCTCACATTGCTCTCGTCGGGCGTTCGCTCGTAGACGACCTGCCCGCGAACCATCGTGAGCTCAGGGAAGACGCCGCGGCGACCCTCGAACGGCGTCCAGCCGCACTTGCTATGCGTGTCGTCGCCGCGAATCTCACGGGCATCATCGGGATCGACGAGGACAAGGTCGGCGTCGCGGCCGACTTCGATTCGCCCCTTGGAATCGAGATCGAAGATGTCGGCCGGGTTGCGTGCAACGAGATCGACGACCCGCTCATACGAGAGGTCGCCCTGCCGGGCCGATTCGAGCAGCAGCGGTAGCATCGTCTCGACGCCGGGGACGCCGCTGGGTGCATCCCAGAGGCCGGCATCCTTCTCTTCGCGTGTGTGCGGCGCGTGGTCGGTGGCGACGATGTCGACCGTGCCGTCGGCAACGCGTTCGAACACCGCTTTCCGTCGCTGCTCGCTGCGGAGCGGCGGGTTCATCCGGCCGTAGGTACCGAGGTCGTCGAGGTCTTCGCGGGAGAGATAGAGGTGATGCGGACAGACTTCGCAGGTCGCCCCGCCGTCGACGGCCGCGTCGATCCCCTCCGGCGTCGAGGTGTGAGCAATGTGGATGTCTGCGCCCGTTTCTTGGCCTACCTCGGTCGCGTATGTCACGGCTTCAGCCTCGGCCTCGGCCGTCCGGTACGTACTCCACAGATCAGCGTTGGCGGCCCGCCCCGCACCGCCGGCGTCGCCATCGCGGGCGGCATCGTCGAACAGGGTTTCGTCTTCGGCATGGACCGTCACCGTCACGTCGGCAGCGACGGCGCGGTCGACGGCGTCGGCGAAATCATCGGGGGCAACACCCATATCGCCGGTCGAATCCGCGAGGAAGACCTCCCCGAGCGCGCAGAGCGGCCGGTCGAACAGCGAGTCTGGCTCCCAGTCACCGGTAACGCCGCCGTTGATCCCGTAGTCGATACAGGCCTTGCTGGCGGCGGCGGCTTTCGTGTCGAAGTGCTCGCCGGTCGTCGTCGGTGGCGACGTGTTCGGCATGTCGATGACGGTGGTGACGCCACCGGCGGCCGCGCTGCGGGCGCCGGTGGTCCACGTCTCCTTGTGGGAGTAGCCGGGCTCGCGGAAGTGGACGTGGGCGTCGATCGCCCCCGGGAAGAGGAGCTTGCCGGCGGCGTCGATCACCGATTCATCGGCAGCGGGATCGAGGTCGGCGTCGATAGCGGCGATCCGCTCGCCGTCGATCCGGCAGTCGACGGTGCGGCCGTCGACCAGTCCTGCGTTCGTGATGAGCATGGTGTTCGCTGTGACGGGGAGGCTCCTAAGTGTCGTGGATCGACTCGCCGCCCGTGCCGCAGTCGGTAGGGATTTGTGTACGGAGCTATTCGCTTGGTACACTGTGACACGACACCGCGCAATCGACACCGACGGCCCGCCGACAGCGGCAACGGTTCGTGGGCGAGGCCCCCCGGTAGCAACACACTTATCCGCCGACCGAACCGAGGTCACCCCAATTACTGAGAGTCAATCATGAACGAAGTGCAACTCGAAGTGGCGAAGGCGTACCCGAACGACTCGGGNCGCGGCATCGCNCGNCTNGACCCNGANACGCTGCTNCANCTNAAGCTNTCNCCGGGNGACATCATCGAGATCGAGGGCGCGGACACCACGGCCGCGAAGGTGTGGCGCGCCGACCGGCAGGANTGGAACACCGACACNGTNCGCATCGACGGCTTCACNCGNCANAACGCNGANGTNGGNATCGGCGAGCGCGTCTCGATCCGGAAAGCCGAGGCCGAAAAGGCCGANNNGCTCGTCCTCGCNCCGCCNGAGGANGCNNNCGTNCAGTTCGGNNNCGACGCNGCNGGNATGGTNAAANGNCAGATCNTGAAGCGGCCGGTCGTCGAACACGACATCGTCCCCGTGATGTCCTCGACGAACCACCCGTTCATGCGGTCGCCNGGNCAGGCNATCCCNNTNATCGCNGTCGANACNGAGCCGGANGGNGTCTGTCTCATCACCGAAGACACCGAAGTCGAACTCCGCGAAGAGCCGATCTCGGGCTTCGAGAAGACCGGCGGCGGCATTACGTATGAGGATATCGGCGGGCTCGAAAACGAGATTCAGCGCGTCCGCGAGATGGTCGAGTTGCCGATGAAACACCCCCAGATCTTCAAGAAACTCGGCATCGAGCCNCCNCAGGGNGTNCTNNTGCACGGGCCNCCNGGCACCGGNAAGACNNTGNTGGCGAAAGCGGTCGCCAACGAGACCTCCGCGAGCTTCTTCTCCATCGCGGGACCGGAGATCATCTCGAAGTACTACGGCGAATCCGAACANCAGNTNNGGGANATNTTCGAGGANGCNANNGANGANTCGCCGTCGATCATCTTCATCGACGAACTCGACTCCATCGCGCCGAAGCGCGAGGACGTGACCGGCGAGGTCGAACGCCGTGTCGTCGCCCAACTGCTGACGATGATGGACGGCCTGGAGGCCCGCGGGCAGGTCATCGTCATCGCCGCGACCAACCGCGTCGACAGCGTCGATCCTGCCCTCCGGCGACCGGGTCGTTTCGATCGGGAGATCGAGATCGGTGTGCCNGACGAGNNNGGCCGCAAGGANATCCTNCANATCCACACNCGCGGGATGCCGCTGTCGGACGACGTCTCGCTCGACCACATGGCCGACGAGACGCACGGCTTCGTCGGTGCGGACATCGAGAGCCTGACGAAGGAGTCGGCGATGAAGGCGCTCCGGCGCTACCTCCCGGAGATCGACCTCGACGAGGAGGACATCCCGCCGAGCCTCATCGACCGGATGATAATCAAACGNGANGACTTCCGNGGNGCGCTNAACGAGGTNNNNCCCNNTGCGATGCGGGAGGTGCTCGTCGAGNTNCCGAAGATCACGTGGGACGACGTGGGCGGGCTCGAATCGCCCAAGCAGCAGGTCAAGGAGGCTGTCGAGTGGCCGTTGACGACACCNGNGAANTTCGANCGGNTNGGCNTCGANNCNCCNANNGGNGTNCTGCTGTACGGNCCGCCNGGCACCGGGAAGACGCTGATGGCGAAGGCCGTCGCCAACGAGACGAACGCGAACTTCATCTCCGTGCGCGGCCCGCAGCTCCTCTCGAAGTGGGTCGGCGAGTCGGAGAAGGCGATCAGACAGACGTTCCGCAAGGCGCGGCAGGTCTCCCCGACCGTCGTCTTCTTCGACGAGCTCGACNNNCTCGCNCCCGNNCGNGGCNNNGACGTNGGCTCGAACGTCTCCGAGCGCGTCGTCAACCAGCTCCTCACGGAGCTGGACGGGCTCGAAGAGATGGGTGACGTGATGGTCATCGGCGCGACGAACCGCCCGGACATGATCGACCCCGCNCTCATNCGGTCGGGNCGGTTCGACCGNCTNGTGATGATCGGNNANCCCGNCNNNGANGGNCGCGANCAGATCCTCCGCATCCACACNGACGNNANGCCGCTNNCNCCGGACGTGAGCCTNCGNGAGATCGCCGAGATCACTGACGGCTACGTCGGATCCGACCTCGAATCCATCGCCCGCGAGGGTGCCATCGAGGCACTGCGCGAGGACGACGAGGCGACGGAAGTCGAGATGCAGCACTTCCGGAAAGCGATGGAGTCGGTGCGACCGACCGTCACCGAGGACATCCTCACCTACTACGAGGAGATCGAAGAGCAGTTCCGCGGCGGTGGCGGCGATCAGTTCGGCGACCGCCGCAACGGCCGCGTCGGCTTCCAGTAAGCCCAGTCGCGGTTTAACGCCCGCCGACCGGCGGTGTCGATTTTTGTCGTTGCTATCGACGACGCAGCAGTGATTAGCAGCCAAGTAATGATTAGGCAGACCAAAACCTATATCCCTTTAGGCATGCCTAAGACAGGTATGGAAATCACGGACACCTCCAAGCCGGACAGCGATCCCGAACCAGCCGACGCTGCGCCCTGTGTTTCTGTGCTCAACGCGACGCCCGACCGAACTGTCTTTACCGAAGAGGGCAACGAAGACGGCTGGATTGCGACCGATTACAGCGTGTCGCTGCAGCGATAGACCCTATTTCTACTGCATCCGTTGGGCTTCTGTTCTGCCGAGTGGAGATTTTTTCTCAGAGACGACGCTCCGTCCGTCGGGTCGAAGCTATTACTGGAGGTTCGGTCGTGTACAAAAATCAGAGAGGGGTTACAGCGATCCTGTCACCAACAGTTACGCGGCGTCGTCCGGATTAGCGGGTCGCCGAGTCGAGGACGAGCGTATCGTCTTCGAGGTAGTGTTCGATGTGGTGGGCGTCCTCTTCGATGTCGACAAGGATCTCCTTGAGGATGTGTTCGGTCGTCGGATCGCCGAGGTTGGCCGCCAGTTGGATGTGGTCGCGCATCCCCTCGATGATCGTGCCGTAGGCCTCCATGTCGTTCTGCAGCGACGTTCGAATGTCGTAGACGTCCTCACCTTCGAACTCGACGGTGGCGTGTTCCTCTTGGTTGGCCGGACCGGCGATCGGAACGCCGCCGATGGCCTGTGCGCGTTCGGCGATCATGTCCGCGCCCGCTTCCATGTTCTCGTAGGCCTCCTGCAGGAAGATGTGTAGGTCGCGGAACTCCGCGCCCTCGACGTTCCAGTGGTGTTTGTGGAGCTGGTGATACATGACGTACGCGTTAGCGAGATCCGTGTTCAGCGCGTCAATGATCTGCTCGGCTTTGTCCGCGTCAAGGCGAAGGGCTTCCGACTCCTCGACCTCACCGTACTGCTGGCGAACAGTTTCTTGGGTACTCATAGCAACTCTTCATTCCCCTGCCAGCCACTTAAATCTTCGCGTTCAGTTAAGACCTTTTTCTGTTTTAGAAAATTTGTTTTGTGTGTTGGCGACTCCTGACAATACATGAGCCGGATGTATCCATCCAACTGAATACCTACTCCAGTCGTTTCATCGATATATTCATCATTACGCACTCTCGAAGGAGCCATATGAACCGTGCGGAGAAAGCCGCCCTGCAACTGCGGGCGGTAGCCGTTCTTCGAGCTCTTAAAGAGAGCCGGACCTACGAGGAGCTATCGGCTGTCACCGGACTCCCAGCCGGCGACCTCAACCGGTACGTCAACGGCCACGTACTGCCCGGGGTTGATCGTGCCGAGGAGCTCGTCGACGAAATCGGCCGTGAGACGCTGGCCGACGAGCTCCGAACCCGGATCAGCGTCGACGACGAGGGATACGTCGACAACTCCGATGTCGTCTTCGACCAGTCGTTTCTCGATCTCGTCGCGCCGGTCGCCGCCACCAGTTTCGGCTTCGATCGGCCCGATGTCGTGCTGACCGCCGCGACCGACGGCATCAGCATCGGCGCGGCGATGGCGNNNNACTTCGNNGCGACCNTCGCNTACGCGAAGAAGTCGAANGAGACNGCNGTCGAGGAGTTCATCGAGTCNCGCCAGCGNCTCGCCTCCGGCATCGANNTNACNTACTANCTGCCGGCCTGCGCGCTNGTCGCCCGGTGAGTCAGTACTCGTCGTCGACGACCTGATCCGGTCGGGTGAAACACAGGAGCTACTCTTGGATATCGCCGCTCGCGCCGATGCCGACGTGGCGGGTGTCTTCGCGTTGATCGCTGTCGGCGACGAAGGGTTGTCGCGGGCGCGTGCGGCAACGTCGGCTCCGGTCGACGCGTTGGCGACCTTCGAGTAAGGGCGGCGTCGGAGGAAACGGTAGTTACTGCGGAACCGATCCTTCGACGTTCTCGACGTAGCTGCTCATCTCCTGGAAGAGGAACTCGTCGCTTTCGCCCTCGAAGGCCGAGCCGCTCCAGACATCGAGGTCGTCGTTGACGATGGCCGACTCCGTCTCGCCGACGGACTCCTGTACGTCCTGTGGAACCTCCGGCCCCCAGTCGTCGAGGCTGCAGATCCCAGAGTCCAGCCCTTCCCAGTAGGCGTCGGACTCCCACGTGCCGTCGTTGACCGACTGGACGGTCGGGCCGTAGAACTCCTCCCAGTGCCAGATCGGCGAGGTCAGGTAGTTGTCGCCGGCCTGCTCCTGCATCGGCGCGTCGTACCCCGTCGCCCAGATGTCGGCGTCGGCCGCGGCGGTCAGTGCGGCCGGTGAGTCCTGATGTTGGGCCATCACGTCGACGCCCTCGTCGATTAGGGCGTTTGCGGCCTCGCTTTCGGTCGGCGGGTCGAACCACGAGTTCGTCCACCGAACTTTGACCGAGGCCTCGTCGTTAACCGACGCCGCCCCGAGCGCGAAGGCGTTGATCCCACGGATGACCTCGGGAATCGGGAACGCCGCGACGTAGCCCAGCGAGTTCGCCTCGGTCACCATGCCGGCGGCCTGTCCGGCGAGATAGCGAGCCTCGTAGACCCGTCCCATATACCGGCCCATGTTTTCGCGGGTCACGTAGCCGGTGTTGTGCTCGAAGAGCGTGTCAGGGTTGTCGGCAGCGACCGTCGCCATCGGGTCCTGATACTCGAAGGTGCAGCCGAAGATGATGTCGTAGCCGTCGTTGGCGTACTGGCGGAAGACCCGCTCGGAGTCGCCGGGCGCGACGGACTCGGTGTAGTCGGTTTCGAGCCAGTCGAACTCCTCGTCGACCGCTTTGCGCCCCTCGTTGTGAGCCCACGACCAGCCGAGGTCGCCGACCTCCGAAATATACACCCATGCGGCACGGACATCAGCCTCGTCGCCGCCGCTGCTGCCGCCGCCGGCACAGCCGGCGAGTGCAGCCAGCCCCGTCGCTCCAACCGTACTGATTGCGTCCCGTCGTGAAATCGTTCGTTTCATGGTATCAATGGTACACCGTTGTCGTGGCGTCCTGTGTCGTACCTATGAACACCCCCACATAAGCCCACGCAATAGCCTCAATATTGACCGATCCGGTGCCCATACACTCGGTTTTGGCGATTGTTCCGACACGATAGTCGATTCGGCGAGCTGGGTCGACCGGGTCGGAGCATACCGTCTGTCTCCCCTCGCTTCGTGGCCCCAATTTGGGGCTTCGCTCAGTATTCCCAATACACGTTCGAGAGGTGACCGAAAATAATGAAATAAACCGAACAAAACCGACGTATCTTCGATAACGACGGTCGATTGGCGGGGATTCGTTGTATAAAGCCTTATCTTCATGTGTTCTCCATAGACGGGTATCAACCCCGATCATGGCTGATCACGCCTTCCTCCGGATGGAGGATATCTACAAGGAGTTCCCGGGCGTCGTCGCCAACGACCACATCGATCTCTCTGTCAACGGCGGCGAGATCCACGGCCTGCTCGGCGAGAACGGCGCGGGGAAATCCACGCTGATGAAGATCTTGTATGGGTTGTATACGCCAGACAGCGGTGAGATCTATCTCGGTGACGACCGGCTTGAGTTGGACACACCCCAAGACGCGATCGACGCCGGCATCGGCATGGTCCACCAGCATTTCAAGCTGATTCCCCGACTCACCGTCGCCGAGAACGTCGTCCTCGGCCAGCGGGAGCCGGCGGCGACGTTCCGCGCCGACAACGACGACAGCCGCCTCCCCGAATCGATCCGAAACAACCGCGTCGTCAAGTCGCTGGCCGAGACGTTTTCCCTCGGCCTCGACGCACCCGAACAACGGATTCAGGAACTCGCCGACCAGTACGGCTTCGACATCGATGTGAGCGCGAACGTCGCCGACCTTGACGTGGGCCAACAGCAGCGCGTTGAGATCCTCAAAGCCCTCTACCGCGACGTGGATCTGCTCGTCCTCGATGAGCCGACGGCCGTCCTCTCGCCGACGGAGGCCGACCGCCTCTTCGACTCGCTGAGCCGGCTGGCCGACGAAGGACTTTCGATCATTTTCATCACCCACAAACTCGGCGAGGTGACGGCGATTGCCGACCGCGTGACCGTCCTCAGAGAGGGACGGCGAGTTGATACCGTCCCGGTCGCCGAAACCACACAGGCCGACCTCGCGGAGTTGATGGTCGGCCGGGAAGTGCTGTTCCGGATCGAGAAGGACGACGCGGCTCACGGCGATCCCGTGCTGGAAGCAAGCGGCCTCCGAGCCGACGACGACCGCGGGATCGAATCCCTCTCGGGCCTCGATCTGACCGTCCGCGAGGGCGAGGTCGTCGGCATCGCCGGCGTCAGCGGCAACGGCCAGACCGAACTCGCCGAGGCGTTGGCCGGTATCCGCGAGTTGACCGACGGCGACCTTCGAATCGACGGTGCCGATCTGACGGGGGCGTCGCCGCGGGCGTTCGTCGATGCCGGCGTCTCCTTCGTCCCTGAGGATCGTCTGCGGTACGGCTGTGCGGAGGAGCTATCGGTGCTCCACAACGCCGGGATGAAAGCCTACCGCGAGGACCGCTTCGCCGACGGCCCGCTGCTGGATTACGACGAACTGGGCCGCTACGCCGAGTCGCTGGTCGAAGACTTCGACATCCGCGGCGTCAGCGACGTGACCGATATCGACGCCGGCGACCTCTCGGGCGGCAACCTCCAGAAGCTGATCCTCGCCCGCGAACTCGACCGCGATCCCGATCTCTTGATCGCCAACCAGCCGACCCGCGGCGTCGACGTGGGAGCCATCGAGTTCATCAGGGAGGCGATCCTCGAACAGCGCGAACAGGGAACCGGCGTCGTGTTGCTCTCGGAGGACCTCGACGAAATTACTGATCTGAGCGACCGAATCCTCGTCATCTACGAAGGCGAGTTCGTCTACGAGACGACCCCCGAGAACGCGGATCGGGAACGACTCGGCATCGAGATGACTGGCGGCCGTGTCGCCGACGAGCCGGCTGACGCGGTCAATTCGCCTGAGGCGGTTGCCCCCACAGCGGCCACCGACGGGGCTGAATCGACCGACTCGACAGCCGATGTCGCCGCCGCAGGGGACGGGGACTGATGGTCGGAATCGACCTCACAGCCCGTGAGAACGTCCCGCGCTGGCTCAACTATGCGACGCCGGTCGTCACGATCCTGCTGGCACTGGCCTGCGGCGCGGTCGCCCTGCTGGCTCTCGGCGTCAGCCCGCTTGCGGCCTACTGGACGATGTTCGGCGACACGCTGCTCAGTACGTTCGGCCGCACCCAGACGCTGATCAAAGCCGTTCCGCTGATCTTGGCGGGACTCGCAGTCTATCTCCCGCTTCGGGCCGGCCTGTTCAACATCGGTGCTGAGGGGCAACTGGTCTTCGGCGCGATCGCCGGCACGTGGATCGGGTTGAACGTCGAGTTGCCCAGCGTGCTGTTGCTCCCGCTTATGTTCGTCGCGGCCGGCACCGCGGGCGCGTTCCTCGCCGGGATTCCGGCGTGGCTCCGCGCGAAGTGGGACGTCAACGAGATCATCACCTCGCTGTTGTTGACGTTCGTCGCGCTCCAGCTCCAGAGCTATCTCGTCCGCGGGCCGATGCAGGATCCGACCGGCAACTTTCCGCATACAGCCCAACTCTCCGCAGCAGCGACGATCCCGGAAGCACTCCTCGGCGTTCACGCCGGCCTCATTGTCGCCGTCGTCGCCGTCGCCGTCACCTACGTCTTGGTGCGAAAAACCGGCCTCGGCTTCGAGATCACGTTCGTCGGCGCGAACGACGCAGCCGCCAGACAGGCGGGGATGAGCCGGTTCAAGATCTACCTCCTCGTCTTCGTTATCGGCGGAGCCTTTGCGGGGCTGGCCGGGATCAGCGAGATCGCCGGCCTGCAGGGACGGCTCCGCGCCGGCTTCGAGCCGGGCTACGGCTTTACCGCGATCCCGATCGCCCTGCTGGGCCGCAACAGCGCGATCAACGTCATGCTGGCTGGGCTGTTTTTCGCCCTGCTGTTCGTCGGCGGCTCAAGCATGTCGGTCGCCTACGGCGTCCCGGCCGCCCTCGTCGAAATCCTCCAGGCACTCATCATCCTCTTTTTGATCACCGCGGAGTTCTTCAAACGCTACCACGTCGACATCGAGTTCGACCGCGCAGGCGACGCGGCGACAGGCGGTGAGGCCTGATGGTGACGTTCGCCGCCGGCCTGTTGGACGCGACGGTGCAGGCGGCGACCGTCCTTATCCTCGCCGGCCTTGGCGAACTCATCACCGAACGGGCCGGCGTGCTCAACCTCGGCGTCGAGGGGATGATGCTGGCGGGCGCGCTCGGTGGATTCATCGTGACCGTTCTCACCGGCAGCCACTGGCTCGGGTTCGGCGTCGGCATCCTCTGTGGAATGGCTCTCGCCTTGGTGCACGCGTTCCTCTGTATCACGCTCAAATCCGATCAGGTGATCAGCGGCGTCATGATCACGCTCCTCGGCGGCGGCCTCACCACGTATTTCGGCTCGGCGTGGGTCGAGGAGTCAATCGATGGCTTCCCGGAAGTGACACTGCCGCTGATCGGCGAGTATCTCGTTGAGATCCCGCTGATCGGCGAGGCGTTCTTCCGAAGCACGGCGACCGACTACCTCGCGTTGCTGCTGGTGCCGCTCGGCTGGTTCTTCCTCACCCGGACGAACCTCGGGCTCGAACTGGTCTCGATCGGCGAGGACCCCGAAACGGCCGACACGATGGGAGTCTCCGTGTTTCGGCTCCGCTATCTGGCCGTGTTGATCGGCGGCGGCTTCGCCGGTGCGGCCGGCGCGCACCTCTCGCTTGCCTTTTCCGGACTATGGGTGCCGGGGATGACCGCCGGCCGCGGCTGGATCGCCGTCGCCCTCGTTATCTTCGCGCAGTGGCGGCCGAGTCGGCTGCTGATCGGGGCCTACCTCTTCGGCCTGCTGGATGCGTTCCGGCTGCGCTCTCAGTCGTTGTCGCTGTCGCTTGAGCCCGGCACACCGCTGGCCAGCGTGTTCAATCCCGTCATCGACTTCCTCACCAATCCGCAGATCATGGGTACTTACCCGTATCTGGCGACGATCATCGTCCTCACCTACGCCGTCGCCCGCACGAAGGGCGATCGGCTGGCGGTGCCGGACGCACTGTTGGAGCCCTACACCCGCGAGACAGACTAAGCAGCAGTCACTCCGCCGTCGCTGGCGGTACCGAACTGCTTTTCGCGCGGTTAACCAAACGAAAGCTATGGAACGGCTGCTCGAATCGATCCACGAGGCTCCGATCATCGATAAGGACGGCTACGAGTACATCGTCCACCCGATCAGCAACGGCGTGCCGATGCTCGATCCAGCCTTGCTGCGGGAGGTCGTCGTCGAAATCACCCGCGTCGCCGACCTCGATGTCGACAAGATCGTCGCCCCCGAGGCGATGGGCATCCACATCGCCACCGCGCTCTCGCTGCAGACCGACATTCCCCTTGTCGTGATTCGGAAACGACCCTACGGCCTCGACGGGGAGGTCTCACTGCACAAGACGACCGGGTACTCCGAGTCGGAGATGTACATCAACGACATCGACCCCGACGACCGCCTGCTGATCGTTGACGACCTGCTCTCGACCGGCGGCACGATGACCGCGATCTGTGACGCACTCGACGAGATCGGCGCGGAGATCGCCGACATCGTCATCGTCATCAAGAAGACCGGCGACAGCGAGTTCGACGACTCCGATCACGAGGCGACGAGTCTGGTCGAGATCTCGGTTGACGACGGCGAAGCCGTGATTCACTCCAGTATCGATTCCGCGTAGTGAACGGTTCCGGATTCAACGCGATAGGCCGTTTTTCCGGTCGAAAATCGACTCCTCGTCGGTTGGGTACAAGCGATACACAGCATCAGTGACTTCATTGGGCTGGCGAGTCTAGCAGCTCTGTATGTCAGACCTCATCCTGTACGAACTCCCGGGCTGTCCGTACTGCGCGAAAGTCATCTCGAAACTCGACGAACTCGGCCTCGAATACGAGTCCCGAGAGGTGCCGCGCTCACACGGCGAGCGGACTGAAGTCAAGGAAGTCAGCGGCCAGACCGGCGTCCCGGTGTTGATCGACAAACAGCACGACATCGACGGAATGCCGGAAAGCGACGACATCGTCGCTCACCTCGAATCGAACTACGCCTAATTCGGCTGCAACATCGCCGACGCTGTTAGTCGGGCGAGGCCGCGCGGTCGCGGATCAGTTCTCGAATCCGCTCCGGTTCATCGATGTCGGCGAGCTCCTCACAGGAGACGATCGCGGTTCCCTCGACCGATTCGCGTTTCGTTTTGTCGGCAGTGAAGTACACCGACCGGGTTTTCGTCACGCGACCGATCGAACTCATCAGTTCGGCCCGTTTCTCCGCGCTTTCGGTAAACGGCGAGTGACCGGTGAGGACGTTGTGCTCCCGGCGGTCGTTGTCCTCGCTGACGGCTTTGAACGGCGAGCGGTTGGTCGGATGCACATCGAAGCCGGCCTCGGCCAGCACCGACAGGACGTGTTGATCGTCGGGGTCAGCGTCGGGCTCGTCGGGTACCGGGTCGGCATCGTGGACATCCTCAGCACCCTCAAGCACCGACACGGGATTCGAGAACGGCTGGTCGAACAGTTCTTCAAGCTGGATTGCCACCTCGATAGAGGCGTTCATCCCGTCTTCGTATTTGGACACTGTGCGACGGGAAACACCGAGTTCGGTCGCCAGCCGACCGAGGCTCCAGCCGCGTTCTTCGCGTTCGTCGGCCAGCAGATCACCGTCGATGCTGACGTACAGCCCGCCGGGGGCGGCGTAGATNAGCGGCGGNACTNCNTCGACGAAGAGGTCGNNGGCGGTNTCNGGNNNGANNNCNGGNACGCCGTGCCGGAAGTAGACGACGCCGGGCTTCAGCTCCTCGTCGCGCGTGCGNAGNCCGANCACCATCGGCGTCGCNNNGAGGTAATCGCCGAGGCGACGGAGTTCCGCGCCGGTTTCGGGGTTGAACGCGTCGATGTTGCCGAGGATCTTCAACAGTACGAGATCGTCCCCGCGACGGGCTGCGAGGTCGAAGCTCTTCGGCCGGACGGAACACCGGTCACTAACGAGGAAGTCGGCATCCTCCAGCATCGCAGCGACGTTGCCGACCAGTGCTGTCCGTGACATAGACGGGCCTAGTGAGTTACGGCATATATAGGTTGTGGCAGGTATCGCCGGATATCACGGTTCCGTCAGTTGATTTGTCGGTTTCGCCGCCGGAAGGGTTATATATAAATCGACGGGCGAGGCGAAAACGGTTTTCGCAGCCGCCCAGTAGAGACGACGATGACCGTCATCGGGCTCGACGACACCGATTCCCGGCGGCAGGGGATGTGTACGACCTACCTCGCCGCCCGGCTGTCCGACGCCATCACCGACGCGGGCGGCCACGTCGAGCGCGTCCTCCTCGTCCGGCTCAATCCGGCGGTCGAACACAAAACCCGCGGCAACGCCGCGCTGGCGGTGCACACTGATCTGCCGGCCAACGAGGCGGCCGATCTCGCCGCTGATCGCATCGAATCTCTCGCCATCGACGCCGACGCCCGAACCAGTCCCGGCCTCGTCGTCGCCGACGACACACCCGAAACAGTGCCCGACGCCGTGGCCGACTTCGCCGAGCGGGCGATCCGCGACCGACTCAGCCTCGATACCGCACTCGACGTTGCCGACGACGCGGGCTACGAGCATCACGGCTGGGCCGGCGAGAGCGATGTCGTCGGTCGCGGGCGAATCGGCGCGCTCGCGGCCGTCGGCGCGTGGACCGCCCTCGATGAGTGGACCTACGAACACATCGCCTACCGCGAGTTCGACCGCTGTGGCTCACCCCGCGAGGTCGATATCGACTCCGTCTTCGCTGCGGCCGACCGCGGCTACCCGACCGTCTGGGATACCGTTGACCGCGAGGAAGGACAGGCAGTCTGCGTCCCCAACGCGCCCGGCCCGATCCTCTACGGCATCCGCGGCGACGACGCCGATGCCGTCGGCCGGGTCGCCGACGCTATCGAGAGCGAGCCAGTAGAGCGGAGCCGCTGTTTTCTGACGAATCAAGGCACTGACCTGCACCTGCGCGAAGGGACACTCGGCTCGCTACAGGGGGGTAGTGCCTACCGTGTCGATGGCGTCGTCACCGAACCGCCGACAACGCGGGAAGGCGGCCACGTTTTCTTTACACTCGGGCAGGACGGCGAGAGCGATGCGGCCGGCGACGCGACCGCCGACTGCGTCGCCTTCGAGCCGACGAAGCGGTTCCGCGACCGGGTGCGCGCACTGCGCGTAGGGGACCGACTCACGGTCTGCGGCGAGTACAGCGACGGGACGATCAAACTCGAAAAGTTCGCTATCCGGGCGTTGAATCGCACCGAACAGGTAACGCCGACCTGCGAGGAGTGTGGCTGTCGGATGGAATCAGCCGGCCGCGATCAGGGCTACCGGTGTCGGGACTGTGGGACATCGGCTCCCGGGCTGGTGGAACGAGAACGGGACCGCGACCTCGAGATCGGCTGGTACGAAGTGCCGCCGTGTGCGCGGCGACACATCGCAAAACCGCTCGTTCGCGGCGGGTTCGACGCACCGACACACCCGGAACGATAGTGAAAAAATCGGGACTCAGTCGGTATCGACGTAGGCGTCGACGACGACTTTGATCCGGTTGGCCAGCACGTCCATGTCGGCAGCGGCGTGGTCGCCCTTGTAGACGAACTCGGTGACGCCCTTCTCGGAGGCCTTCTTTGCGATGGGTTCGAGTTCGCGACCGGTAAGGAGGATGACCGGAATCTCAGGGGGTTCGTCGCCGGCGTTCAGCGAGTCGGCCAGCTCGATCCCGGTTTCGTCCGGCAGTTCGTAGTTGACGACGACGACATCGAAATCACCGGTTTCGATCCGGGTTCTGGCTTCCTCGGCGGTTTTGACCGCCGTTAGGCTCATCCCGTGGGTCGCTTCCAGCACCTCAACGACCCGCATCGACATGAAATCGCTGTCCTCGACAAGCAGTATGTTTGGGGTTATCATTGCTGTCGCTCCTGTCGGCCGTGCTGTTTGCCGCCGAGCCGTGTGCTGTCCTGCGGAATCATTGCCCGGAAGTCCGTTGGCGGCCATATGACCCGCACCGATTTAATAGTGTAGTATGGAATCGCCCAGCCGAACGGCGGTCGGCGGGAGCAGTCGCTGTCGCCAGCGGTAATCAGCAGTAGCCATCGCCATCATGACCGTTAGTAGCTATCGCCAGCGGTGACCGTCAGTAGCTGTC
Source organism: Halonotius terrestris (assembly GCF_006861665.1). GTDB lineage: Archaea > Halobacteriota > Halobacteria > Halobacteriales > Haloferacaceae > Halonotius > Halonotius terrestris. Next base: position 39,087 of record NZ_RKLU01000001.1, read on the forward strand.
GACGTTGGTGCCGACCGAACAGACGTACTCGCCAACGGCGACCTGCGGAAGCCGCCGTGATCGCCAGAAAACACCGCTGTTGTCGGCGGCGACGCTGTCTTTCACCTCGCCGAAGGGGTCGGTGATCTCGAACAGCGTATCGCCCTCGTCAACGCGGTCGCCGAGATCGACACAGTAGTCGACCAGCCCGCCCGCCGAGGCACCGTACTGATCGAACCGCTTGGCGCGAGTTTGCCGTTCGGTCACCGCTTCGCCGTCGAGGAAGTCGTAGTGATTGAGGACGTTGAAGACGCCCTCGACGCCGGCCTGAATACTCTCCTCGTCGAAGCCGACCGAGCCGCCGAGTTCGGGATCCACCGTCGGAATCCCCTCATCGGGAGCGACGCGAGCGAGTTGGCCCTCCGGGCCCTTCTGATCGAGGACGTACCCGCAGCCGAAGACTTTCGCCAACTGGAGACACTCGCTGTGGAGCGTGTGTCGGCGACCGCAGCGGACGCGAACCTCCTCGATCATCCGGCTGGTCGAGCCCTGATGGAGGTCCAAAATCAGGTCGGCCGTCTTGGCGGTCTCGAAGACGGCGGCGGCGATCCGCTCGCTGGCGGTTCCCTCCGAGTCGCCGGGGAACGTCCGATTGAGCTTGCGGTCGTCGATCGGATTGCGGTGTTCGGCTACCTGAAACCCGTGATAGTTGACGATGCCGACGATCAGGATTTCGCCGGCCAACTCGGCGGGATCGAGCTGTGGGACGATCCGTCGGAGGACGCCCAGCCCGTTGAGTTCGTTGCCGTCGCTGACCGCTTGGATGTAGAGGCGATCGCCGTCGCTCGCGCCGTTGATCACGGCGACCGGCAGCCCCGCGCGACTGCCGTCGCGGGTCTCGCCGATATCGAGCCGGCCGACGGCGAGCTCGCCGGGATCGGCCGAGGCGGAGCCGAGCGTGATCGTCATTACCGGGCGGAGGGCCGCCCCGGTCTTAGGCGGTTCGATCCACTGGAAGGCAGAACGGATGCACCCGAAACCCGAACCGCTTTCCGGGACAGGACCCTACCGAGGGCTAATGAGCACGCTGTACTGGATTCTCGCGGGCGTGTTCGCCTACACCATTGCGATTCTCGCCGTGGAACGACGCGGACTGCTGCCCTCCTCGGTCTCCGTCTCCGGGCCGTTGCTGACGGTGCATACGAAACGCGGGCGGGCCTTCCTCACCAAGCTGGCCAAACCAAAACGGTTCTGGCGGGCCCTCGGCAACATCGGCGTCGGCGTCGCCCTCGTCGTGATGGTCGGCACGTTCATCGCCCTCATCGCCCAGAGCGTCCAGATCCTCCGGTCGCCACCGACCGAGAGCGTCCTCCAAAGCCCCCAAAACGTCCTCGTGATCCCCGGCGTCAACGAGTTTCTCCCGCTGTCGGTCGCCCCTGAGATCGTCATCGGCCTGCTGATCGGGATGGTCGTCCACGAGGGCGGCCACGGNCTGCTCTGCCGNGTCGAGGANATCGANATCGACTCGATGGGNNTCGCGCTGTTCGCNNTNNTNCCNNTCGGCGCGTTCGTCGAACCCGACGANGAGAGCGTCAACGCCGCCGAGCGCGGCCCCCGAACCCGGATGTACGCCGCGGGCGTCCTCAACAACTTCATTATCACCGCGATTGCCTTCGCCCTCCTCTTTGGCCCGGTTGTCAGCGGGATCGCCGTCGCCGACGGCGCGTCGGTCGGCGGTGTCTACCCCGGCAGTGCGGCGTCCGCTGCCGACATCCAAGCTGGCGACCGGATCGTCGCCGTCGGCGGCGAGGAGATCACCTCCGACGTGGCGTTCCAGCGCGTTCTCGACGAAACCGCGGCCGCCAGCGTCACCGTCACCCTCGCCGACGGCACCGAAACGACCGTCGAACGATCCGCACTGATTACGTCAGTCGTCACCGACTCGCCGTTCGCGGCTGGCAGCGGCGAAAGCGAGGGTGGTGAAAGCGGCGACGCCAGCAATAGCGACACCGGCGATAGCGACACCGGCGACGAGTTCGGGAGCGGCGACGACACCGGCCTCTCGACCGACGACACGATCACCGCCGTCGCCGGCACCGAAGTCAGAACGGAAGCGGGGATTCGAGCGGCCGCGACTGACACCGCCGACCCGGTCGTCTCGGTGGCGGCGACCGACGGTCAAACCGGCGAGTCGAAGACCGTCAGCGGCCCGCTGGGCGTGTTGGCGACAGTCGCGCCGGACGGCCCGCTGGCGGCGACGGAGGCGGCCGATGTCGGTGACCGCCTCGTCATTACGTCGGTTGCCGGCGAGCGGACCGTCGATTTCCCGGCTCTTGAGGCAGCACTCGCCGACAGCGAGCCCGGCGACACGATCGATCTCGCCGGCTACAGCGACGGCGAGGCGACGACCTACACGGTCGAACTCGGCGAGCATCCCGAGAACGACGGCGAGCCGTTCGTCGGGATCACCGACGCCAGCAGTTTCAGCGGGATCGGGATCAACAGCGTTGGGGTCAAACCCTACCCCGCCGACACGTTCCTCTCGATCCTCGGCGGCGACGTGGGCGACGGGATCGCCATCGTCCTGTTGTTCCTGCTGATCCTGCCGTTCGCATCAGTCATCGATCCGAGTCTCGATTTCAACTTCGCCGGCTTCGTCGATGCCAACGCCGAGTTCTACGAGGTCGTCGGCCCGCTGGCCGGCCTCGGTGAGGGTGGCGTGTTCCTGCTGGCCAATGTGCTGTTTTGGACCGGCTGGATCAACCTCAACCTCGCGTTCTTCAACTGTATTCCGGCGTTCCCACTCGACGGCGGGCACATCCTCCGAACCTCGACGGAGGCCATCGTCTCCCGGCTACCGACCGGCGCGAAACCGCAGGTGACGCGGGCGATCACGACTGCTGTCGGGATCACGATGGGGCTTAGCCTCGTGTTGATGATCTTCGGCCCGCAGTTGCTGAATTAAGCCCGGTTCCCAGCGCGTAGGGAAACGCGTAAACTCCAAACCATCGTGGAGCCAACGCCACCTATGGCCGAAGTCCCGCAGACCGACGAAGGATGGTATATGCTCCATGACTTTCGGGCAATCGAGTGGGACGCCTGGCGGAACGCGCCCGATCACGACCGCGAACGCGCCGTCAGGGACGCCCGAGAGTATCTGGAAGCACACGAATCAGCCGCTGACGCCGACGGCGAAGGCACCTCGGCGGTGTTCTCGATCATCGGCCACAAGGCCGACCTGCTGATCGTCCACCTCCGCCCGACGCTCGACGCCCTCTCTGCGGCCGAACGCAACTTCGAGCAGACGGGCTTCGCCGACTTCACGACGCAGCCGACCTCCTACGTCTCGGTGACGGAGGTCTCGGGCTATGTCTCAGACGACTACTTCCAAGACGACGGCGAGGTCGATGAAGGGCTGCGCCGCTATATCGAAGGCAAACTCAAACCCGAGATTCCCGACGACGAGTACATCTCCTTCTATCCGATGGCCAAACGCCGCGGCGAGACGTACAACTGGTACACCCTCGATTTCGAGGATCGCGCCGAGTTGATGAGCGAGCACGGCGAGACTGGCAAAGGATACGCCGGCGACATCAAACAGATCATCTCCTCGTCGGTCGGCTTCGATGACTACGAGTGGGGCGTCACACTGTTTGCGGCCGACCCAACAGATATCAAGGATATCGTCTACGAGATGCGGTTCGACGAGGCGACGGCGAACTACGGCGAGTTCGGCTCCTTCTACACCGGCCGCCGGTTCCCGCCGCGTGACCTGCTGGCGTTCATGAACGGCGAGGCGGTTCCAGCGGGCGAGGGCAGCGAAGGCGGCCACCCACACGGCGGTAGCGATGCCGACCACCATCAGGGCGACGACGGCCATCATCACGGCGACGACGGTCATCACCACGGCGACGGCGATGGCGACGGACACCATCACGGAGGCGACGACGGCGGACACCACGGCGACGACGCGCACGGCAAGGACGACGCTGACGCCGACGAAGAATCGATCCGCGGCGAGTTGGCCGATCTCGATATTTACGCCGGTAAACCCCACGGCGAGGACGTGTACGCGACCGTTCTCTACTCCGAAGCCGACACCGACGACCTCTTCGAGGAGGTCGACGGCCTGCGCGGGAACTTCGAACACTACGACACCCACGTCAAAACCGCAGTCTACGAGGCCGCCGACCGCGACCGCGCGGCCGTCGTCTCGATCTGGGAAACCGCCAGCGCGGCCGACACCGCTGCGGGCTTCCTGTCGGAACTGCCGGGCATCGTCGAACGCGCCAGCGAGGAAAGCGGCTTCGGGACGATGGGGATGTTCTACACGGTCAAACCCGACTCCCGCGAGGATTTCGTCACGAAATTCGACACCGTCGGCGACGTGCTCAACGAAACAGAGGGCCACATCGAGACGGATCTGATGATCAACGAGGAGGACGAAAACGACATGTTCATCGCCAGCCAGTGGAACGCGAAGGAGGATGCCATGGGCTTCTTCCGCTCCGATGAGTTCCAGAACACCGTCGAGTGGGGCCGGGACGTGCTGGCCGACCGACCACGACACGTGTTCCTCGCCTAACCATGTCAGCTGAACCACCAACCGACTGGGCCGTACAGGACTGGCTCCTCGTCGCCGAGGGGCTGTCGAGCCGGTTCCACCCGGAGGACGATTCGAAGCGAGCCCGCCGCGGCTGGCGGCTGCTGGAGACGGTCTGTCAGGCCTGCGAGGTCGACGCGACGGAGTACATCTTCGAGATCGACGACGAGTGGGGAGCCGAGGCGGCCGCCGCAGCGGGCCCCGATGCCCACCCCGATAGCCAGCCGGTCGATCGGTTCGACGAGACTGATTGGCAACTCGTCGCCGACGCGCTAACCGAAATCGCCGACCGTGAGACCGAAACGACCCGAACACAGCGAGCAGCGGCACTGGCGCAGTCAGTCGCCAGTCGGGAGCCCTCGGTCTCGTTGCGAGCCGTTTCCGAATCATAGGCCAGCGACGAGCAGAGCCGCTTCGAAGCGTTTTGGTACGGGAGCACCACAGTGTGGGTATGACAGTCCCAACCGCCCACCACGTCGGGCTCACAGTCAGCGATCTGGAGGCCGCCGTTGATTTCTACCGCTCGGTCTTCGACTGCTCGGTCGTCGCGGAGTTCAGCGTCGCCGGCGACGCCTTCGAAACCGGCGTCGGCATCGACGACGCCAGCGCGCGGTTCGCCCATCTCGATCTCGGCTCAGTACGGCTCGAACTCGTCGCCTACGACCCGGCTGGCGACGATCGACCGGCGGCCGAACTCAACGAGTCGGGCGCGACACATCTCGGCGTCGAAGTCGATAGCCTCGATGACTTTTACCGGTCGCTGTCGGCCGATGTCGAAACGATCAGCGAGCCACAGACGACCGAAACCGGGACGAAAATCTGCTTCCTGCGCGATCCGGACGACCACCTCGTCGAAGTGCTTGAGCTGGACGCTTAGGCGAGCGCGTACGGCCAAGCGGTCGTGCTGATCGCCAGCAGCGCGAGGGCCGCGCCGGTCAGGGCGACGTTTTTCAGAAAGTTGACCATCTCGCCCTGTTTTTGATCCTCTGGGACCGCCCAGAAGTCGTGCATCAGGGGTGTCGTCACGACGAGGAAGACGATGAGCGCGCCCGCAGCCAGCGACGGAAGGACGCCGGCAGCGACACCGAGGCCGCCGAACAGCAGGATCCCGCCGGTAAACGGGACCATGAGCCCCGGTGCAGGCACGCCTTTCGCGCCCGCGTAGCCGGCCATCGCGTCAGCATCGAGGAAGTGGTTCAGGCCGTTGAACGCGAGAACCCCGCCGAACAGCAGGCGACCGAGCAGGAACAGTTCGCCGGCGACCGCGCCGTCGAAGCCGGCCTGTAGTGGCAGCGTCGATACGAGAAGTTCGGAAACCGTTGTCGGTAACATTTTGCAAGTAACTGTATGGACGCAACTGATATATTGTTTCCCGGACAGGAATGTAATCAGCTAACATCGATGTTACCGGGACTGCAAGACGCGTTGAGACGGTGTTCGTATCCAGGGCAGAGCAGCGAACAACCGCAGCAGGGGCCACTACCGCGTTTGTGACGGGAGTGTCGCAACCGACTGAATCGGCGGAACGACTTTAGACAATGGCCGTCTGTATACACCTAATGTCCCAGCAGTCCACTCCCGCCGACGGCGACACCGGCCCCTGTTCGGTCGTCGAAGCCATCGAACAGGTCGGCTCGCCGTGGCGACTCGTGATCCTCCACGACCTCCAGGAAGGCGAAAAGCGGTTCAACGAACTCAAACGCTCGACCGAGGCCAACTCCCGGACGCTCTCCCGCGTCCTTGATGACCTCCAAGAAACCGGCTTCGTCGAACGCCGGCTCGAAGAGGACGCACCGGTGGCGAGCTACTACAGCCTGACTGCGAAGGGTGAATCGCTGTGTCCCGTTTTCGACGAAATCGAGGCGTGGGCCGACGACTGGCTGGCGACGGCCGACGCCGCACCGGTCGACGACGACTAACGAGTCGCCGCTGGCAACGACTGCCCTGTCAACACCGACTGTTATTCTTCGCTGTCGGACTCGACTGTTTGGGCCGATTTGATCGCCTCAGCGTCGGGCTCGACGACCGTTTCCGTCTCCGGGTGGCTAAGTGTCACGGCGTGTCGCGTGTGGCGCGCGTGGGTTTCGGCCCACCGTCTCGCCGGCTTCTCGTCGAGGAACCGCTCGCCGTCGGGGCACTGCTGGCAGTCGACGACCCACGGCGTCACACCGTCGGGGAAATGGCCGGTGTGGCGTTCGTGATCGAGGGCGAACTGCTCGAACGCTTGGTTGCCGGCGTACAGCGAATCGAGTTCGTAATCGAGGGCCCACGTTCGGCCACACCGCGAACAGGAGACCGTCGGTGTGTTGCCCGCCGGCTCCTCGTCGGCGGCCGGCGAGTCGTCGGGGTCGGTTGGCGGGTTCGACACGACCACGGATTACGACGCGAGGCATTTGTATCTACCTAGCCGGCGGCCACCGCAGCTGACGCGAGCGGCGGAACGAACGTCCGAAAAGCCACAGCCTCAGACGCAGCCGGGGAACTCCTCGCCCTGAATGTGGACCGAATCGACCCACGGTTCGAGGTCGTCGGCGGGTTTGGTGAACCGCGATCGGGAGTCCATGTAGGACATGATGAGTGCGCGCCGCCAGTCCTCGGTCGTGTTCGGCGCGGTGTAATGCGGAACGAGACAGTGCGTGAACAGCGCGTCGCCGGCCTCCATCGGGAGTTCGACGAGGTCGTCCTCGCTGTAGTCGGTGTCGTTGATGACGATATCAGTCTCGTACTCATCAGCCTCGTGGTTCAGCATGCCATCCTTGTGCGCGCCCGGAATCACGGTCATACAACCGTTCTCGGGCGTCGCGTCGTCGAGAGCAATCCAGACGGTGAGGTGGTCCCGCGGCTGAATCGGGTAGTAGGCGGCGTCCTGATGGAGCCCCTTCTCGCTGCCGACCGACGGCGGTTTGAACATCGCCGCGCTGCGGAGGAGTTTGAGGTGCTCGCCGAGCAGCTGTTCGGCGACCGCCGTGATCGTCTCGTGGTTAGCGATCTCGCCGAAGACATCGTCCTCCTCGACCATGCCGAGGCCCTCAAACTTCCGGACGGCATCGCCTTCCTCTTCGACATCGAGTTCGCCACGTTTGACGCGCGGCTCGATCTGAGATTCGAACGTCTGTGGCTCGCGGTCACCGTGACTGTACTCGCGGAGCCGGTTGATCGTCCGCTCGATCATCTCGCTGGACAGCGCGTCCTCGACGACGAGATAGCCGTCGGACTGGTACTGTTCGAACTGCGAGTCGGAGAGTTCCATACTGAGCACATGGTGGTATCGACTTCTAATATTTTCTCTTTGGCCGTGATCGGAAGGTCAAAACCCCCGGCAGTCGTCCGCTCGTCTACAAACCGATGCCGGATCTCCTGACGCACGCGCTGCTCGCCTACACCCTCGCCGTCGTGCTCTCGTACCGATACGAGTGGCTGACGCCGACGTTCGTGACGGTCTGTATGATGGGCGCGTTCATCCCCGATCTGACGAAAATCCGGATTCTATGGCCGTCCTGGCGGGTCGAGCAATGGCTCGGCATCCCCTTCGATTGGACAGCCCTCCACACGGTCGGCGGCACGTTCGTCTCGGTGCTGATCGGTGTCGTGGTAGTCCCGGCCGCCTACCGCAAGCGAGTCTTCGGGCTGCTGGCAGTCGGTGCCGGCTCGCATTTGGTTCTCGATTCGCTGTTGGCCTTCCCCGCCGGGCGAATGAAGTTCGTGCTCTGGCCGCTGACGACGTACCGGCCCGTCTTCGAGGGACTGTTCGTCTCAAGCGATCGGTGGCCACTCGTCGTTGCAGCGGTGCTCGCAGCACTGGCGTGGTATCTCCGCTACCGCCACTCACCGCCAGCGTGGGACGAATAGCTGGAGCAGCCGACGACGGTCGCTATCAGGTCGAGAGCGGAATTGGTTGCTCCGAAGTATCGGGAACGCGCTCGTCCCGGTAGATCGCTTCCAGTTTGTCAATCGTTCGCTCGACGGAGAACCGTTCGACCGCCGCTCGCGTCGGTCGGTCGCCGTGGAGGCAGTCGGTGATCGCCGCCTGCATTTCGGTGAGATCGCCGTACGCGAACCGTGCTCCGTTGTCGTCGGTGATCGTCTCGGTGAACGGCTGGACGTCGGCCGCGGCGACTGGCGTCCCGCAGGCGTTGGCCTCAAGCGTCGATAAACCGAGCGTATCGCAAGTCGAGGCCGTCACGAAGGCATCGAGTGAACTGTAGAACGTGGGTAACTGCTCCCGCGGCAGGAAATCACGAAACTCGACGTTGTCGGGTGCGGTCGCTTCCAGCCGCGGCCGGTCCGGCCCCTCGCCGACGATCACGTAGCGGAACTTCGGCGTCTCGGCGGCGACACGGAGGATTTCGTCGACATTCTTTTTTCGTGTTAGCCGGCCGCTGTAGCCAACGACCGGCCGAGGGCCGTCAAACAGCGACTCTCCTTGCGGCTGAAAGGTTTCCAGATCGACGCCGACGGGGAGTTTCTCGTGGGCCACGTCGCGTCGGATCTTCGATGTCGAGGCGGTCACGGCATCGAACGACCGGAGGAAGCGAGTCTCGTAGGCGACGTAGGCTCGGCCCGCGAGATCGGCGAGCCGATCGAATTTGAGGGCCTGAATCAGGTAGTCCTCGATCGGCGTATGGTGGGTGTAGACCGACCGCAGACCGTTGCGCGCCGCGTACTGCCGGCCCATGAGTCCCGTCGTCGCCGGGCCGTGACAGTGGACGACATCGAGGTCGGGCAGCGACGACAGCCGCCGGTAGACCGGCATCCGGTAGGGTTCGTAAAACGGGTTCGGCAGCGACGGCACCGGGTACTCGTGTGGCCCCGGCTCGTGGCTGCTGTCGGGATAGACGATGGAGACCTCGTGGCCACGGGACTCCAGCCGCTCGCGCCACGTCTTGATCGTGTACGTGACGCCGTCGATCCCGGGAAAATAGCTGTCCGTGAAGAACCCGATTCTCATTCGCGTCTCTACGGGGGCATTGGCTCCGTTCGGTTTCAATCTGCCGGGACGGCTCGTGGACGCGCCACTGAGCGTTACGAATCAGCCGCCTCGTCCATCTCGTCCAACACAGTATCGACAAAAGCGGGCGCGCCGTTCTCGTAGTCGGGGGCAACGTCGCTGCCGCAGTACTCCTCAACGCGGTCGATCACGCGCTCGACGGTCGTTGCCATCGAGATTCCGGGAAGGTGTTTCGCCTCGGCGCGTTCGGCGAGAGCCTTCTGGAACGGCAGGAATGGGTAGATCACACACGGCGTGCCGGCGACGACGGTATCTGCAATCGACGAAAAGCCGGTACAGACGACGACGTCGGCAGCGGCCGTATACGGCGTCATCGTCGGCTTCGTCTCCCAGTTGTCGTCACCGACGGTGCGGACATCGTACCCCTTCGCTTCCAGTCGATCGCGTAGCTCCGCGAAGTTGTCGCCGTGGCTGCCGGGATTCAGCAGAACGTCGTACGGTTCGACCGCCTCGTCAGGGTCGCCTTCCTGGGCCAGCGGCCCGACGCGGGTCGTCCCCTCGGGTGCGGGGTCATCCGGCCACAGCGACGTGACGATGATCCCCTCGGCGAACTGCAGCGAGACCTGATTGTAGAACGCCAGTGGCGGCCCCCAGATCGATCCGAAGAGGTCGGTCGTCAGGTGGTCGATCCGGTAGAAGTCGATGCCGAGACGAGCGGCCGCGAGACCCGCAAACACGTCGTCGGTGATCAGGACATCAGGCTCCTCCTCGCGGAGCCACGCGGTGACCTCGCGGAAGCGACGAACCGACGATGGCACCAGATCGAACAGCGTGTGTTCAAGGAACGCCCGCGGCGTGTCACCTTCGACGGTGACAGTGGTAAACTCCGGCTGGTCGAAGCCGTTGAGATCGACGAACCGCCCGCCGGGGCCGCCGCCGGCGATCGAAACCTCGATCCCGCGGGACTCGAACTCCTTGGCGACCGGGATGCTCCGGGCGGCGTGGCCCGCGCCATCACACCAGTAGACGATTGCGACGTTGTCGATCATCCGGTTGGCTGTGCTCATCGCTTGCGGTATATAAGCCGACCGTGAGCGCGGCGATCTTGCGCTGTGGATCAGAGTTACTAATTACCCGCTGGTCGTAGCCAGCGATATGACCGAGATCACGGGGCGGAAAAACGTCGTCTTCCTCGTGTTGGACTCCCTGCGGAAGGATCGCGTCTCCGTCTACAACGACGACGTCGAGTTCACCGACTCCCTGCAGGCACTCGCCGACGACGCGGTCGTCTTCGACGATGCCGTCACCCAAGCTCCGTGGACGCTGCCCTCGCATGCCTCGATGTTCACCGGGCTATACCCGTGGGAACACGGGACGACTCACGCCCGGAGCTACTTCGACGGCAGCCACGAGACGTTCATCACGGAGTTCGCCGACGCCGGCTACGACACCGCCGCGATCACCTCGAACATCTGGATCACTCCCCACAAGGGAATGACCGACGACTTCGACTACGTCGAAAACTTCCTTGGAACTGCCGACAACACCATCAGCCAACGGCTCTCGAAACTCTCGACGAAGCTCTACGATTCACTCGGGACGCTCCCCAAGCGCGTCATCGGCCGCCAACTCGACCGGGCGTTCCGGCTGTTCGGCGTCGATGACTCCTGTAAATCCGAGGAGACGGTCGCAGCGGTCGAATCCTATCTCGATGCCCAACCCGCTGAGGACCCGTTTTTCTGCTACGTCAATCTGATGGAGCCTCACGAGCCGTACCACCCGCCGGCCGAGTACCTCGACAAACACGGCGTGAGCGACACCAGCAGCATCCCCCAGCGACAGAAGGATATGTTCACGATGGACGATCCCGATTTCGAGGCCCTCCGACGGATCTACGACGCCTCCGTCGATTATACCGACAACCTCGTCGGGCGAATCACCGACAGCCTCGCGGCCAACGATCTCGCCAACGATACCGTCGTCGTCGTGCTATCTGATCACGGTCAAGCCCTCGGCGAGAGCGAGGGATTGTTCGGCCACCAGTTCACGACGGCCGATCCCGTGATCGAGACCGTCCTCTTCGTCGATCACCCTGACCTCGATGGCGACCACCGGGAGGAACCGTTCGAACTCCGGCGGCTCCACGATCTCGTCCCGTACTACGCCGGCCTCGAACCGAAACCCGACGAGGTCGTCGCCGACACCGTCCGCGGCGGGTGTGAGTTCCCAGAGAACTTCACCGGCTACATTCCAAGCGACGCGTGGGACGAGTACTACCGGAAACACCGGTATCTCATCCGCGACGGAACGACCGTGCGAAAATCCGTCGACGAGGACGGCAACGCGCGGTATCAAGCAACCCACCGCGAGACGGGTGAGTCCGTCGCCGTGTCCGACGAATTGCGCGAGGCTGTCGACGCCATCGACAGTGGAACGGCGGTCGATCACGGGGCGGATGCCGACGACCAGCCGGGTGAACCGGACGACCGCCCGGAGGAAGCAGCCGACGAGGAGATTCAGGATCGACTCGAAGCCCTCGGCTACCGGTGACGGTTCGCCTAAGCTAAGTGGCTCCCCTGTCTTCGACCAGCCATCGAATGAGTGCCACCGCGAACCGTATCGTCACGCGACCGGGCGAGCCGGTCGTCGCCCTGCCACACACGCCGGCCGGCAGCCGGACACACACGCCGGCCGCGGCGATCCCCGTCTGACCGATGCAGATCCCCGGACGTGACGGACTGACCCGGCGTGACCTGCTGTGGTATGGGATCACCGGCCTGTTGTTCGCCGGCCTGCTGTATTTCGCTGACACCGGCGAGTTCTTCCGCGCGCTCGGTCGTGTTGACCGGTCGTTGTTCGCCGTCGCCGTCGCCATCGGCCTCTCGTCGCTGTTCGTCTGGGCGTGGGTCTGGCACCGATTTTTCGGCCAACTCGGAATCGAAACCACCGTCTCGCGGACGATCCGGCTGTTTTTAACCGGGCATTTCCTGAACTCGATCACGCCGCTGGGGCAGTTCGGCGGCGAGCCGGTCATGGCCTACCTCGTCTCGGAGGCGACCGATTCGGAGTACGAGGAAGCGTTGGCGGCGGTCGTCTCCTCGGATATGGTCAACGCCGTCCCGTTTTTCACCTTCACCATCGGCGGCGTCGGCTACCTCTACCTGTTCGGCTCGCTACAGGCGTTCCTCGTCGAAGTCGGCGTGTTGGCCGTGGCGATCCTCACGCTCGGCGGCGGACTCGCGTATCTGCTGTGGTCGCCGGATAGCACGCTTGGCCGGGCAGCGACCCGGCTGTTCGCGGGGCTCGAAGCACGGTTCGACCGCGGCGAAGCCCTGTTTCAGTCGCTGCAGGAGCGCGTCGAGCGGGTCGAAGCCCTCTTCGAGAAAGCCGGCCGTGACCGGCGGTTCCTGGTGACGACGGTCACCGTCTCACATCTCGCTATCGTCGCCCAGATCGTCTCGCTGTACGTCGTCTTTTTCGCCATGGGGCTTGAGCCGACGATCGTCCCGCTGTACTTCATCGTCAACCTCTCGACGATCGCCACGCTGTCGCCGACGCCCGGTGGCAGCGGGACCTACGAAGCCGCCTTTTCGTGGCTGATGACGCTGTTTTACTCGGTCGATCTGGCGACGGCGTTGACCGCAGCGGTGTTGTTCCGGCTGACGACCTACTGGCCGGGGTTGGTCCTCGGCTTCGGGACACTGCTGACGCTCGATCGAGACGGCGAGGCCGAGCCGCCGGAGGAGCCGGAACTGTAACAGGCAAGAAAGCGATTACAGCCAGTCCGCAAACGAGTCGGTCGTGCGGCTGCGTCGGATGTACTCGTGTTGCATCCCGTCGATTGCGGCTGTGAGATCGTCGCCGTCGCCGAGTCGCTGCCGAACCGCCTGTTTCTTCCACGAACTCGGCGTCGCGCCGTCTGCGACTCTGGCCTCGATCGGATCGAGGTACTCGTCGATCGCGTCGCTCGACAGGCCGGCAGTTTCGAGGCCGTGGCGGGCGTACTCGAACAGTTCTTCAAAGATCATGTCGCTGTCAGTCGTTCGCTCGCCGTCAGCAGTCACCCAGTGTAACTCGGCGTCGATGCCGTCGGCCATCGCCGCGTAGAAGCTCTCCTCGGCGGCATCCCACGGCAGCGTCGCCAGCGGATGCTCGGTGGCGACGAGGCCACGGATCGCGCCAGCGACGAGGGCCTGCAGGCCGACGATATCGGTGACCGTCGGCTGGGTCGGAATCGGGCGGTACTCGATGCGCAGCGAGTGGGTGTCGTTTTCCTCGTTGATGTGATCGCCGCCGACCACACAGCGCAGCCACCGCCAGTAGGTGCCGCGTTTGTGGTTGAACTCCCAGAGCCGATCCGCGAGCGTGTCGCGGTCATCATCGGCCAACCACTCCCGGAGGAACGGCGCGTAGGGGTCGTCGGCGACGACGCGGTCGACGATATCGGTCGTTTCCTCGATATCTCGCGGGACCCTGACTTTCGCGTGTTCGGTTTGGTTGACCGACTGCTCGAAGACCTCGATCCGGAGTTCATGTGGCGTCTCGTCGACGACGGCATCGGGATCGGCCGCATCGTAAAACTCGGCCGGCAGGAACGGCGAGTTCGTCGAGAGCGCGAGCACCGGCCCGAGCGTCCGGATCGCGGTGTTGTAGTAGGCGGGGAAGTCGTCGGCGGAGGGAATCTGCAGGTGTGGTTGAATGGATGTTGCCAATGATTCAAAGAGGATCGACGGGAACGCCGCGTCGACGCCGGGAACCGAAAACGGGATTTCGTCACCGTCAGCGTGGGCGAGGGCGTCGTTGTCGATGGCGACGTAGCGGGGGTACTGCCGCATGTTGTCGGCGAAGACGACGCCGTCGTGCGCCTCAGTTGCCGAGAGGTAGGAATCGGCTCCCTCAGCGGGCGGGAGCGTCCACATCGCATCGAGGACGATTTCGCCGTCGTGTGCGCCCGCGGCCGCCCGCGTTGCTGCGGTTCGCTCGCGGATTTCGTCGGCTTGGGCGGCGAGGCCAGCCTCGCTGAGCAGCGTCGGGTCAGTGTTTATCTCGACGTTGTGGAGGCCGAGTTCCTTGTTCGCCGCCGGCTCGTCGAAGACGGTTTCCGGGAGGCGAGCGAGCCGCGGGTGAGCGGCGTCGCCGGCGACAGCCTCGCCGCCGGTCGCGGCCTGTCCGCCGTCGCTGACCGCTGCCGAGTCGTCGGGCACCGTGTCGCTGTCAGCATCGGTCGCGGTGTCGTCGCTGGCAGCGTCGTCGCCGCCAGCCACGGCGTAGGCTTCCAGTTCGAGGCCGACGGCAAAATCGGCGTTATCCAGCCGGCCTTCGTCGATAGCGGTGCGGAGCCACGCGGCCTGTTCGTCGAGGCGATCGCGGAACGTCGCCGCCGTCTCCGGGCTGAGCGACTGGGTGACCAACTCGACGGTGCGGCGTTTCTCGTCAGTCATCGCGGCTCGCTCCCGCCAGGAGTCGGCACGGCGTGGGTGGGTGGTCGTCGCTGCGAGACGTACGTCATTGGGTACTATCGCAAGCGAACGGCAGGTCGTGGCATAATTCTTGCTGCATCGGCGGGCTGGACGGCGAGTGGCGGCGGCAGCAGGTGGCAGCGACGAATCCCATGAGCGGGCTGACTGAAATCGATAGCATCGCCCCAACGCACGCGGGGTTTTTGTCCTGTTCGCACCACAATCAAGTGTGGCATCGTTTGACGCGGTCCTCTTCGATCTCGATGGGACACTGTGTCAGAACACACAGGACGCCCACGCGATGTACGAGCAGGCGTTCGAACGAGTCGATGAAACCCCGTTCGGCGAGCCGTCGTCCCTCTGGTCGGCGTTGTCCGGGCCGCCGGATCACGATGATCCGGTCGGCTACTTCGCGGCCGGGTTCGCCCGCGTGGCCGCCCAACACGGCCGCACCGACGTTGATGCCCTCGCCTTGGCTCGCGCGTTGCGCTCGGTGATCGACGACCGCGCCGTCGGATTCTTGCCGGGTGCGGAGGAGGCATTGGCAGAGGCGGCGGCAGTCGGCCCGATCGGAGTCGTCACGAACGGCCCGGAGGATCGCCAGCGGGCGAAACTCGACGCGCTGGGGATCGCCGACCGCTTCGCAACGGTCGTCTACGCGGCCGAACTCTCCCGCTCGAAACCGCACACCGAGCCGTTCGAGCAGGCCGTTGCCAAGCTCGGCGTCGCCCGTGATCGAACGCTGTACGTCGGCGACTCGCTGGCCTACGACGTGGCTGGCGCACAGAACGCCGGGCTGCCGGTCGCGTGGCTGCGCGGCGACGAGGAACAGGGCGACTACGAGCCGGAGTACGTGCTCGACTCGCTTGCGGAGTTGCCGGCGATCCTGCGGGGTGAGGCGTGACCGACGCGCTGGCAGCGGCGTTCGGCGACGAACGGGCGCGGGTCGCGGCCGCAGTCGGGCTCGACGCGATCGCGGAGTCACCGATCGAAATCGAGGCGATCACCCGCGGCAACCGCAAGGAGACGGCGATTGCGCGGTTCCCGACCCGCGGACCGGTCGTCGTGCAGGTGTCGACGGAGCCGACGTGGCTCCGCACTGAAGCCGCACTGCTGAGGGAGATCAGACAGCGGACCTTCGTGCCGGTACCGCCCGTGCTGGCGGCGGGGACACACGACGGGGTCGCGTACATGCTCACCGCCTACGTCGCCGGCAGCGACCTCCATGCGGCGTTTGCCGCGGTCGAACGCGAAACACAGCGTGCCCTCGCCCGGTGGTTCGGGCGCGCGCTCGCCCGCCTACACGATGCCTTCGCGTTCGACGCCTACGGTCGGCTCGAACTCGCCGAGGCTGGGTTTACCGCCAGCCAGCAAGACTGGCCGACGTGGTTCGCGGACTACGGCGAGCGCGCCATCGACCGCCTGCCGGCCGCTTTCGACGATCTCGCCGCCGACCTCCGGGACTTGCTTGCGGAACCGCCGGACAGCGACCGCACGCCGCGGCTGTTCCCGTGGGATTTCCGGCCCGGCAACGCCTTAGTCGCCGACGGTTCGGTCACCGCCGTCTTGGACTGGGAGGCCCCACTTTCGGCCGCGCCCGCGCTGTCGGTCGCCAAAGCCGAATACCTCGTCGCCGACTGGTACGTCGACGACCCCGAGCCGCTGCGGGCGGCGTTCCGAGAGGGGTACGAGTCGATCAGAGCGATGCCGGCGGTCAGCCCCGCCCACCGCGCCGTCGCTATCGCCGCCAGCGCGATCGACTCCGCCGGCCGGGTGACGAACCCGCGGTATCCGCCGGTCGCCAGCGACGCGGCAGTCGCGTTCCACCGGGACGCGCTGGAATCGGTGCTTGCGGGAGTGTGAGGGCCACCGTTTCACACATCTGCAGCTACGTCGCCAGTTTCCGCTCTATTACGTCGAGTAGAATTCGTGCCACCCTATGGGCGGTCGCTGTCGCAAAACAGGTGTGAGCAAGCGAATTCAGTAGGTGGCCGCCGATCGTCGCTCGACAGTGTCGGCCGGGGTGTTGTCGTCGGCTGTCGCGCCCAGTACCGCCTGCTGGACTGTCACATCGTCGAACGCACCGCGCAGGCGAGCACGAGCGTCGAAACTGATCGTTGGCGACTGCTGGCCGTCGGCTGGCGTCTCGCGGGTCGTTTCGGGGTCGGTTCCCGAGTGTCGGGTGACTGCGTTCATCACGTATGGATATGGGTGGATTGATAATAAACCGAATCCACGCGGAGTGAAAGTGAAATCTACTTCGAGAGTTCCTAATACAGGGTATCACTGTCGTCCGGACAGCCGAAAATAGCTGACGACTCAGAAAACACAACCCACGAAAATCTATCTGACCCCTGTTTTTGATGTTGTCTGCCACAACAATTATACCGATGTGGTGTATAACATCAATTGTAGATGGCACCCGACGACGTGCGTGTGGTGGAGGACACGGAACAGCGTTTCGAGGATGGAACGGTCCTCCGTGTCCGCGTACTGAGTGTGCCAGAATCCGAGAAGTTCCCGGACGGCGTCAAATACCGGCTGCACTACGGCACCGAAGCCGGCGACACGCTGCTCCGGTACGACAACTCCCACGGCCACCACGAACGACACACGGCCGATGGACTCGACGAGGAGTACGAGTTCCCCGGATACAACGCCGTCCAACGGCGATTCTGGAAAGAGCTCGAGCAGGCGTGTGAGTAACACGGAGCAGAACAGAAGACACCATGGCGAACAACACACTCATCGTGACGGTTGAATCGATCGGCGAGGTCCAACACCGAACAGCCAGTGCATTCGAGCACGCACTGGCTGACGATCCGCCGGATACCGACGCCCCGCGTCGGTTGAGCTTCGAGACGACAGACCAACTGGCGCAGGTGTTCACACCGCGGGCGATCGATTTACTCCAAGTGATCGCCCAGGAAGAGCCTGCAAGTATCCGTGAGACTGCCCGGCTCGTCGATCGAGACATCAAACAAGTCTCGGAGAATCTCGAACGTCTGGAAGAGTACCACGTCGTTGAGTTTGTGGATGAGGGGCGGGCAAAACGGCCCGTCGTTAAGTACGACGAGATCGACATCCAGTTGCCGCTGCGGCAGAGCACGGAGACGGATACGGCAGCCGTATAACGGATCGGGTTTTCAGGCGATTCGGAACTGTCTAGACCGCGTGATGAACCGCGCATAGAGTGCAACCGATGATCGGTTGAACTCAGAAGCAACTATCGAGTCTGAATTATAAGCAATCCACCGCTGTGTGGTCAATATGAAGCGACCGAAGGAAGCATGGGCCGACACGGATTTGAACCGTGGGCCTCCCGGTTATCAGCCGAGCGCTCAACCTGACTGAGCTATCGGCCCCAACGCAACTGCTCGTAGCGGGGGACTCTGTTTAACAGTTTCCTTTCGCCACCGCGACTCCGTCAGTCGGTTTCGGGGACAAAACCAAGCAGTGACAACGCGGTCGGCTACGACTCGGACCGGCTGTCGCCGTCGTCGGTAACCTCGAAATCGACATCGACGTACTCCTCGTCGTCACTGCCGCCGGCCTGCCCGCCTGCCGTGTCGTCGACGCTGGGACCGCCGGTCCCGCTGGGACCGCCCGCGCCGGCGCCGGGGCCGCCGTCGAA
This sequence comes from Halonotius terrestris, assembly GCF_006861665.1. GTDB lineage: Archaea > Halobacteriota > Halobacteria > Halobacteriales > Haloferacaceae > Halonotius > Halonotius terrestris. The sequence continues at coordinate 57,710 of NZ_RKLU01000001.1, forward strand.
CCCGCCGGGACCGAAGGGGTTGCCATCGCCGTCGCCGGCCCCGTCAGGATCGGGAAACCCGAACGTCCAGACGTTGCCGGTGCCGAAGCCGCCGGTCTGTTTGTCGATGTAGGGGACGATTACCCACCGCTTGAGCGCGACCCGGATCGGGTACCGCGTCGGCGGCAACACGAGGAGGAAGCCGATCAAGTCAGTCACGAGCCCCGGCGTGAGCAGAAACGCGCCCGCCGCGATCAACAGCCCGCCGTCGAGTAGTTCGTCGGTCGGCGGCGAGCCGGCAGCAGCCTTCTGCTGGAACCGCATCAGGGTGTTGCGGCCCTCCGCGCGGACGAGGATCATCCCGAGCAGCCCCGTCAGGACGACTAACGCGACCGTCTGGAGTGCCGTCAGAATCCCCGAGCCGACGATGGCGACGAGGACGAAGGCGTCCACGAGGGGGATCAACAGCAACAGCGCGAGCAGGGAGCGCGTGCGCATACCCCGAGTTACGGGCCATCGGTGATAACGTCTTTCGTCGCGGGACGAAGGCCTTAGGCGGCGGCCCACCCGAAGAGCGGTATGCACGATTCGACGGCGGCCGCGGCGGCGACGGAGTCCACACGGGTCGAGTGGCGAGCGTGGGGTCCCGACGCCTTCGAGGAGGCCGCAGCGACCGATACGCCGATCCTGCTCTCGTTGTCGGCGACATGGTGCGGGGAGTGCCACGAGATGGACGCCCGCACCTACAGCGAGCCACGCATCGCCGCCAACATCACCGACAGTTTCGTGCCGATCCGGGTCGATGTCGACCGCAACCCCCGCGTGCGGGAACGCTACAATATGGGCGGGTTCCCGACAACCGCCTTCCTCACGCCGACCGGCGAGCTCTTGACGGGCGCGACCTACCTCGGCCCCGATAGCATGCGGAGCATCGTCGATCGCATCCGCCAACTGTGGGACGAAAAGGGAGCCGACGCCGGCCGCGTCCCTCGCGCCGTCGCCGACGAGCCGACGCCGGCCGACGACCTCGACCCCCGCATCGAGGAACATATCGCCGGCCAACTCACCGAGCAGTTCGACCCCCACCACGGCGGCTGGGGAACGGACGCCAAATTCCCGCTGCCCAGAACCATCGAGTTCGCCCTCAAACGCGAACCGGGGCAGGCCCGCCAGACCCTCGACGCCATCGCCCAACACCTCTACGACCCTGTCGACGGCGGCTTCTTCCGGTTCGCCACCGAGCGCGACTGGTCGGGCGTCCGCCACGAGAAAGTACTGGAAACCAATGCCGCGCTCACTCGCGCCTTCGCCAACGGGTATCTCTACACCGGCGAGGACGCCTATCGGGAGCCGGCCCGCCACACTATCGACTACCTCACCAACACACTGTGGACGGGCGTCGCCGTCGGCGGCAGTCAGGGCCCCGGCCAAGGAGCAAGCTACTACAGCGGCGATGCCGACGAACGCGCCGATCAACCGGGACCACGAACCGACTACACGGTCTTCGCCGGCGGCAACGCCCTTGCAGCCGACGCCCTGCTCACCTACTACGCCTACACCGACGACGACCACGCCCGCGAGTACGCCGAACGGATTCTCGACGCCATCGAATCGGATCTCATCGACACCGACAGCGGCGTCGTCACGCACTACCGAACTGAGGACGCAGTGGGCGAAACCGACTTACTGGAGGACGCCGCGCGCGTCGTCACCGCGTGGGCCACGGCCAGACAGGTCCTCGGCGACGACGACTATCTCACGGTCGCAACGAGCGTCGCCGACAACGCCCTCGACACCCTCGGCGGCGACGGCGCGTTCCGCGACGGCCCGGCGGCCGGCGACGGGCTCTGTGCCCGCCCGCTGCGACCCATCGACACCGGGATGGAGTTCGCCGACGGCCTGTTGGATCTCGCGGCCATTACGGGCAACGAGCGGTACCGCGAAGCCGCCACCGACGCCGTCGAGGCCTTCGCCGGCGCGTGGGACCGGATCGGCGTCCAGGTCGCGGGCTACGGCAGCGTCGCCGCCCGGCTCACCGGCGGCGATCTCGCTATCGACGTTGGCGACCCCGCCGGCTCGGACCTTCACCGTGCAGCCCTTCGGATCGCCGACCACGAGGCCGTCGTCATCCCCGACGCCGATGGCGTCGAAGCCGGAACGGCACGGATTCGCGGCAGCGACGCGTCGCCGGCGACGACACCCGAGGAACTCAGCAGGCAGATATCCGAGGCCGTCGAGTCGCTGTCGAACTGACCGTTGGATGATCCGGCGACAGCAGCGATCTGCGGCCCGAAATATTCTGCATTATTGAGCATTACATTTATACGCGTTTGCAGGGTAATAGGTCCTATAGGACGTGTGTCATTGTCACACGCCTATGGGCAATTCATGACTTCAGATCAGAACCGACGGACGTTCCTGAAAGTAGCGGGGAGTACAGGCGCACTCGGGCTCACGGGACTGGCGGGCTGTGCCGGCAGCAGTTCCGACGGCGACGGTGGCGGCGAGGGCGGCAGCGGCGACACGATCACGCTCGGCGGCTCGATGAGCCTGACCGGCGACAACGCCGACCTCGGGCGGCTGTATAAGGACTCCTATCAGGAGACCATCGACCGGATCAACGAGGCGGGCGGCGTCGAGGCCGGCGACGGCAACACCTACGAGCTGGAGATGGTGCTGCGGGACGACGGTACCGACCCCTCGACCTCCCGAAGTATCTATCAGGAGCTGATCGACCGCGAAGGGATCGACTACCTGCTGGGACCGTACGCCAGCTCGGTGACGCTGCCGGCGAGTGCGGTCGCCGCCGAGAACCAAAAACCGATGGTCGAGGGCGGCGGTGCGAGCCCGGAGATCTTCAGTCAGGGCAACGAGTGGATCTTCGGCCTGTTGCCGACGGCCAACAAGTACGCCAAGAGCTACTTCGATATGGCACTCGAACAGGACTCGCCGCCGGAGACGGTGGCGATCCTCGCGGAGGACGACACCTTCAGCCAGACGACCGCCGACGGCGCGCGCGAAAAGATCGAGGAGGAAGGGTTGGAGCTCGTCGTTGACGAGTCGTTCCCGACGGAAACCTCTGACCTCTCGACGAACCTCGGCCGCGTCCGCGACAACGACGCCGACATCCTACTGCTGTGTGCCCACCAGCAGCACAACATCATTCTGGCCAACCAGATGGAAAGCCAGGGCGTCAACGTCGATGCGGCGATGGGGACGGTCGGTAGCCTCAACCAGTCGTTCAAAGGCGAAGTCGGCGCGAACGGTGACTACATCTACGGCCCGACCTCCTGGGACATCAATGCCAACTTCGATGATCCGGTCTACGGCGGGACCCAGGACTTCGTGGCGGCAATCAACGAGAATTACGGTTACCCGCCGGACTACCACAGCGCGGCCGGCGAAGCGGTCATCCTGACGTTCGTCAACGCCTTCGAGTCCGTTGACGAACTCGGCCCGACCGCAGTGCGCAACGCGATCCGGGATGCCGATCCGTTCTCGACGGTCTACGGCGAGGTGAGCTTCGGTGACAACGGCGTTATTGACAAAGACATGCTCATCCGGCAGTGGCAGCCCGATCCGGGGCTGCAGACGGTCTACCCCTCCTCGGTCGCACAGGCCGATCCGATCTACCCGATGCCTGACTGGAGCGAACGGTAAGCCAGATGGCCATCGCGCAGTTCGTGGTCAACGGCCTGCTCGTCGGCGCGCTGTTCGCGGCCGTAGCCGTCGGCTTCGCGCTCATCTGGGGCGTCGTCGACATCATCAACCTCGCCCACGGCGAGATGGTGATGCTCGGCGGCTACACCGCCTACTGGCTGTTGAGTATCGCCACCGGCACCGCCGAGGGGTCGGTCCTGCTGTTTTTGGCGACGCTGCCGGTCGTGATCGCTGTGCTGTTCGTCCTCGGCTACGTGCTCCAGCGAACGCTGGTCTCGCGTGTCATCGGCACCGACATTTTCCTGACGCTGTTGGTCACATTCGGCATCAGTATCGCCATCCAACAGCTGGCGATTCAGGCCTGGACGGCCAACCCACGGTCGATTCAGGTCGGGTTCGCCGACCCGTCGCTGATCGTCGCCGGGGTCGTGATTCCGAAGATGAAGCTGGTCGCCTTTTTCGGGGCGATCGTCCTGACGGCGATCCTGTACCTGTTCCTGCAGCGAACCCGCACCGGACGGGCGATCCGGGCGGTCTCCCAAAACCCGGAGGCCGCCGCGCTGGTCGGGATCGATGTCGAGCACACGCGGGCGGTGACATTCGGCATCTCCTCGGCGGTCGCCGGGGGTGCCGGCGCGTTCATCGCCACCATCCTCAACATCGAGCCACAGATGGGGCTGATCTACACGCTGAAGAGCTTCGTCATCGTCGTCTTCGGCGGCGTCGGCTCGATCCCGGGCGCGCTCACCGGCGGGCTGTTGCTCGGCGTCGTCGAGGAGCTAACCGCCGGGTTGATCTCCTCGCGGTGGACGCTCGCGGTGAGTTTTACCCTGCTAATCGTGTTGCTCGTCGTGAAACCACAGGGCCTGTTCGGCACGGGGGCTGACGAATGAGCACGAAAGACGACACCGGTCTGCTGCGGTCGGTCCTCCCGCCCGAGCGGGTCGATCAGCTGTTCGATCTCTGTGGCACCCACAGCTGGAAACTTATTCTCCTCAGTGCGGTCATCGGCGCGTTGCCGCCGGTGTTCGGGCTGCGTGAGGGCTACATGATGACCGTCATCTCGGAGATGTTCCTGTTTGCGATCCTCGCGCTGTCGTGGGATATCGTCGGCGGCCAGACCGGCTACCCCAGCTTCGGGAACATGGCCTTCTTCGGGATCGGTGCCTACACCGGCGCGATCCTGCTGAAGGACTTCGCCGTGTCGTTCCCGCTGGCGGTTGTCACTGCCGGCGTGTTTGCGACCGTCTTCGCGGCGATTATCGGCCTCATCGTATTGCGGCTCCGGGGCCACTACTTCGCTATCGCCACGCTCGGCGTCCTGCTGGCGGCCCAGCAGATCTCCCGCAACCTCGAAATCACCGGCGGCGCAAGTGGCAAAATCCTCTTCGACGTGCCACCGGGGATCGTCTTCTACTACTTCTTCCTCGGCGTGCTCGTCGCCGAGATCATCGTCGTCTACTATCTCTCGAACACGCGGTTCGGGTTCATCCTGAATGCGATCCGTGACGACGAGGGGAAGGCGACCGCGATGGGGTTCAACACGACCTACTACAAGACGGCGGCGTGGATGCTGGCCGCGCTGTTCACCGGACTGGCCGGCGGTGCATACGGCCTGTTTAACACGTTCATCGATCCACAGACCGCCTACAACGGCGCGTGGAACGTCGAACTCATCGCCATGGCCCTGATGGGCGGGACCGGCACCGTCGCCGGCCCGGTCATCGGCGCGTTCGGCCTGCATACGATCATCGAGTACGTCGAAACCGCCTTCGTCGGCTGGCAACTCGTCTTGCTCGGGCTCGCGGTCATCGTGACCGTCATCGGCTTCCCGAAGGGCGTCGTCGGCTCGCTCCGGGAGTACGCCAACGAGATGGACTACTACGAACGCGGCGGAATGGCCGCCACCGACGGCGCGGCCGACGGCACCGATGCTGCCACCGACGCCAACGATCCGGAGGTGACAACCGATGAGTAACACACCTGACACCGACGAGCCGGAGATGACAGCAAACGCCGCCGACGCCGTCCTTCGGACCGAAGGCATCACGAAACGGTTCGGCGGTCTCACCGCCGTCGACGACGTTGATGTCGAGGTCCACGAGGGCGAGATCGTCGGCCTCATCGGCCCGAACGGGGCCGGGAAATCGACGCTGTTCAACTGCATCACCGGCACGCTCACCGCCGACGAGGGGCGGGTGACGTTGCAGGGCCAGGACGTCACCGACTGGCCGGAGTACAAGATCGCCCGTGCCGGCCTCGGCCGCATGTTTCAGGAGACCCGGATCTTCGGCGGAATGAGCGTCCGGAAGAACCTGCTGTTGGCCGCCCAAGAGGGTGGAGCCGACATCGGCGGGCTGCTTCGGCGACCGGACGACTCGCTGCTGGAGCGAACCAACGAACTCCTCGAGTACGTCGATCTCGGCGGACTCGCCGACACCCGAGCCGGCCGCCTCAGTTTCGGCCAACAGAAGCTCATCGAGTTCGTCATGGCACTGATGGCCGAACCGGAGTTGCTGTTGATGGACGAGCCGGCCGGCGGGATCAACCCCTCGATGCTAGAGAACCTGATCGACTACATCCGCACCGCCAACGACGAAGAGGAGGCGACGATCTTCCTCATCGAGCACAACATGGACTTCGTCATGGAGATCGCCGACCGAATCTACGTCCTCGCTCACGGCGAGCGCATCGCGGCGGGAACGCCGGAAGAAATCCAAAACGACCAGCGCGTCATCGACGCCTACCTCGGGAGGGAATAACCATGGCGAACACCATCCTCGAAATGGAGGACGTCGTCGCCGGCTACGGCAACACGACCGTCCTCCACGACATCGATATCGAGATCGAAGATGAGCAGATCGCCTGTCTCATCGGTCCCAACGGCTCGGGGAAGTCGACGCTGATGAAGAGCATCTACGGCTTCGCCGACGTGATGGCCGGGACAGTGTCGTTCCGGGGCAGTGAGATCACCGGCCGCTCGCCACAGGAGAACCTGGCAAACGGGATGAGCTACGTCCTGCAGGACGCCAGCGTCTTCCCCGGCATGAGCGTCCACGAGAACATGCTGATGGGCGGCTACGTCTTCGAGGACGACGAACGAGCGGCCGCCCGCGCCGAGGAGCTCTACGACGAGTTCCCGATCCTCGGCGACATCCGCGAGCAACACGCGGGCACGCTGTCGGGCGGCCAACGGCGACTGCTCGAACTCGCCCGCGCGCTGATGGTCGATCCTGACGTGATGTTGCTCGACGAACCGTCCATCGGGCTCGAACCGAAGTTCATCGACGACGTCTTCGAGCGGATCGAACAGCTCAACGAGCTGGGAACGACCATCCTCCTCGTCGAGCAGAACGCCCAGAAGGGACTCTCGGTCGCCGACCGCGGCTTCGTGTTGGCCAGCGGCGAGATCAAATACACCGGCTCCGGCGACGAACTCCTCGACGACGAGGAGGTCGGCCGGCTCTACCTCGGCGGCTGAGGTCCGAACAGAATCTCCGCGGCTGACGGGCAGGATCGATCTCCCGGACCTGTCCAACCGAGTCGTCGACGGCATCGGAGCAATAAACGGTCGGTGCGTTTTTATCACCGCAAACAGATATCGATGTATGGCGAGTCTCCGCGATCTCGGGCTGTCGGAGTACGAAGCCCGAGCGTATCGGGCGTTGCTCCGGAGCGGTCCGACAACCGCAAAGGAGTTGTCACGGAAAAGCGAGGTGCCGATGGGCCGGATCTACGACGTGCTCAACGGACTCGAACAGCACCGCCTCGTCCGAAGTCAGGCCGCCAGCCGGCCGAAGAAGTACGTCGCCGTCGAGCCTGATGTCGGGCTGGATCGCCTGCTGGAGGCCAAACAGCGCGAACTCGACGAGCAGGCCGAACAGTACGCCGAGACCGTCGATACGCTGATGGACGATCTCGAGGCCGCCGCGCCGGTCAACGGCCAGTTCTGGACCGCCGCGGTCGGCCCGGAAGAGACGCTCGAACTCCTCTTAGAGCGGATCGATGCCGCCGACGAGGAGTTGGTTTTCGTCGGTGGCTCACCCGCCGCCGGGTTGGATCTCGAAACAGCCACGGGCCGCGTCGTCGACCGGCTCGAATCAGCCCTCGATCGCGGCGTCGAGGTGCAACTGTTGCTCACACCCGAGGTCGTCTGTGATCTACCCGACGAACGAAACGTCGAGTACAACGAGCGACTGGACAAATACGACAACTACAGCGTTCGCACCCACGAGGCCGTCGAGGGGACGTTCAACCTCATCGATGACGTTGAGGTCTGTTTGGAGGTACCGAACCCGCTGGACCCACAGCAGGCGTTTGCGATGATCGACCTCAAGGACCGGAACTTCGCGGCCGACGTGCGAGAGGTCTTCCAGCCGCGATGGGAGAACGCTGAGCCGCTCAAGCTACCGCAGCACCAGTAACCTGATTAGACGGCGGTGCCGTCGAGTTCCGCCCGGAGCTGGCCCATCGTGACCTCACGTTCGGCGTGGGCGTTGTGCTGGTGGATCGACTCGTCGTTCGACTGGCGAATGTAGACGACGGCGTCGTCGGAGAGATGGTCGAACTTTTCCACCGCGCCCTCAGCGAGGGCGCGCACGCAATCCTCGACGAATTTGGCGTCCGAGTGGGCGGCGAAGGTCATGTGATCCTCGTCGGGGCGTTTCGCCATGTTGTAGATCCGCGCGCTCATCGCGTCGCGGGCGATGTCGATGATATCGCCGAGATCCACATCGGGATCGCCGTCGCTGGTGATCGTCAGCGTGGCGTGGCCGCGCTGGGAGTGGCCGGGCTGTGGCACCTCGTCGAGGAACTCGTCGATGACCTCGCGTTCGACATCGAGATCCTGTAATTTCTCGCGCGCTCTCGACTCGGACATCCCCTGCGAGCAGGGACAGACCGTCATCCCGGTGACTTCCGCGCCGATCTCCTCGTGAGTGCCCTCGTCGGTCGCGGTCGCGCTGGCGATGATCGTCGCGGTGTTTTGGGTCTGCTTGCCGCTGGCGGGCGTCTGCTCTTTGGTCACGAGGTCGGCAGTCATCTCCACCTCAGCGGTTGAGGTGTAGTCATGTTTGGAGAGCAGGCGTTCGGCGGCATCGCCACAGACGTCCTCGACGCGGTAGGCCTCGGACTCGGTGGCCTCCTCCAGAATCTCGTCGATGACCTCCATGTTGCGGCTCATGTCGATCCCTTTGCGGCCGCCCGGCAGGTCGACGAACACGTCGAACTCGGCCATCAGGACGATGGGGCGTTTGTCCTCGCGGGCGAGTTTGACCAGTTTCTCTACACCCGTGACGCCGACCTGACTGAGGCCGACCGACACGTCCGGTTGGGAGGCTTGTACGTCCGGCAGCTGGTGACTCATTACCTCTGTTAGGCGTGTCGCCTGATTAGGACTTTCGATCAGTGTAGTCACCCGCCGGCACGGTATGCGCAGTGCTAGTCAGTATGGATTACGTCTGCGGAGGTCGTCACAACTCGGGAGAAAGCAAAACAGGATGCGCCGCGGAGATGAAACTGAGGTCAGGGCCAGTCTTCGCGCTGCTCTTCCTCGAAGTATTCCTCGTCGGCTGACTCCTCAGCGAGTTCCCAGTCGGCGGCCTCGGCAGCTTCCGACAGTGGGAGGTACTCCCAGCTGGCCTCCTCGGCGATGGCTGCGTCGTCGTCGCTCGTACCGATGAAGACGTGTCGTGGCGTCTCGAACTGGTCGGCGACGTTCTCAAGGCTCTCGGCGACGCCGCGCGGCCCCGANAAGAAGTCCTGCCGGANGCGGTNNTTCCGNGTGAAGTTGGTCACGACGTAGGTNGGCTTNTCGCTNACNACGCCGACGTACTCNNTCCACNGCCGNGCGTCGGTGAACACAGTCCCCGGATCGGCCAGCGATTGCAGAGCTTCGAGTTCGAATGCGAGGGTCATCTCGCCGCTGCCTCCGTCCATAGAAAGAGCTACTCCGTGGCTGCCGAAAACCGCTTCGTTTCGCCGTCCGCAGCGGGATCAACCGAGCGACCCGGCGTTACTGCTCTTGGACCGCAGCGATGTCCTCGGCGTCGAACTGCTCTTTCAACAGCGTCTCCTTCTGGTCGCCGACCGGGATCTCCTCGCGCATCAGTTTCTTGTAGCCGCTCTGGGGTGCGAGATCGCCGATCAGAACGCCGCCGACGACTTTGCCGTCCTTGAGCGCGATCCGTCGCCACTCGTTGTCGGAGTAGGCTTTGGCGACGTAGTCGTCGCCGATGGTCGGATGCCCAAAGGAGAGGAAGGGGAAATCGAAGTGTGTGATCGAGTACGACGACACCCAGCGGAACTCGTCGCTTTCGGGCTCGATCATGTTTTTTGCGGCGATAGTGCCCTGCTCTTTGGCGGAGCCCCACGAGCCGTTCTGAGCGCGCTCGCCGAGGATCGTATCGTGATATCGCGTCAGGTCGCCAGCGGCGAAAACGTCGTCGAGGCTGGTTCGCATGTACTCGTCGACGACGACGCCGTCGTCCTGTTCGATGTCGAGGTCGTTGAGGAGTTCGGTGTTGAAGTTCAGGCCGATGGCGATGCCGACGAAATCGGACTCGAACCGCTCGCCGTTGGGGTCGATCGTGGCTTCGACGTGGCCCTCGTCATCGGTTTCGAAGTGGTCAACGCCGCTCTGGAACACGGGGGTGACGCCGCGTTCCCGCATCGCGTCGTGCATGATTTCGGCTCCTTCCTCAGTGAGCGCGTACCGCCACCAGCAGTCCCCGCGCATGAGGTAGTTGGCCTCGACCTCTTGGGCCCCGCAGATCGCCGCGAGGTCGATCCCGAGCAGGCCCGCGCCGACGATGGTCGCCGAGTCGGCCTCTTCGATGTGTTCGCGGATGCCGCGGGCGTCCTGAAACGTCCAGAAGTGGTGGATGCCATCGGCGTCGCTGTTGTCGACGGGGAGTTGGGTCGGCGTCCCGCCGGCGGCGATCAGGAGCTTGTCGTACTCGATGGTATCGCCCTCATGCGTCGAGACGGTGTAGGCCTCGGGGTCGATGTCGGTGACGACGGTGTTGAGCCGGAGGTCGATGTCGCGGTCGGCGTACCAGTCCGTGTCGTGAATCGAGATNGGGGCCTCNGGNAGCTTNCCNTTCGCNAACTCCTTGATNAGNATNCGGTTGTANAGGGCCTCNCCCTCGTCGGTGATGACGGTCACGTCCGCGTCNGGGNCNNCCTCGCGGANNGTNTCNGCGGCGGAGCTNCCNGCGATCCCGTCGCCGATGATCACGTACGACTCTGTCATGGCTCCCGCTTCGTGGTCAGGGGTAAAGTGGGTTGCTATCGCCGAAAATTCGGCTACAAACGTATAAATCGCTGGACGTAAGCCGACCATACCGCCAGCGACCACGCCAATCGCGTGTCCAGTAGTCGCACCGTTCCATACAGTAGCCGGCCTCGCGTCGTGGGCTTCAAGCCCGTCGACACCCAAACAGGAGTACGATGAAGATCCGCCAAAACCTGCGCCACTGGGCCGCGAAAAACGCCCTGACCGCCCCCGTGATCGGCGATATCGCCAACGACAAACTCGTCGACATGCACACCGATATCTTCCTCGGGAAGGCCGACGAGGACACCCGCGAGGACCGACGGGATCACCTCGANGNCTTCTTCGATGCGACGATGGANACCTANGTCGCCGCNCTNGANNCNGGNNTNNCNGAGGCCGAAGCCCGCGAAATCACCCACATTCAGGCGAACTTCGACTTCTTCAACCACGGCTGGGCGGAGATGATGGAGNTNCCCGCCGACGAGNTCGAGGNACACTNCCGNCGCTACGNNGACTTTTTCAAACGCTACGGCATCTCGGTCGACGATCCGCTCGGCGAGTTCCGCCCGATCGACGGGATTCCAGACGCCCCCGAAACACCCGAGAAACGTGACCAGCCCGCCTACGAAAACGCGATCGCCGGCTTCGCCGACGACGTATATGTCGAAGACGGCGAGGGCGAACTCCACGTTGGCGGCGGCACCGACGAACCGGAAGACGTCGACCCGACTGACGCACCCGGGCTGAACGACGTCGATGCCGACGCGGCCGACGCCGACCGCGCGGAGAACTGAGGAGCCGCTTTTCGGTTCCAGCAGTTGGCAGACCGATAGACACCTGTGTGTGGCGATTCGAGAGTCGGTATGTCGCAGGCCGACGAGCCGGAGACGACGCCGACGCTCCGGCGGCCGGTGCCCGAGGCGACGGCGGAGTCGTATCTCTCGCATGGCCCGAGCCTCATCATGGTGCTCGTCGCCAACGCGGTGACGTTCCTCCTCGGCGTGCGGTTCTACGTTGACACCATGCCGGCGGTGCCGACGCTGCTGTGGCCGCTGTATGCGGACTCGCCGACCGCTATCGCGCTGGCGACGCTGTCAGTGGCGACGTTGCTGCCGATACTGGACCGGCCGCTCAGTGAAACGCCGGTCAATCGCCCGCTTGCGTATCTCCACACGCTGGCGTTCGTCTGGCTCGTCAAGTACGGCCTGTGGGTTGCTATCGCGCTCAACCGCCGGCCGAGCCTGTATTTTGGGTTCGACGCCAACGCGCTGTACGCCTACTGGGGGATTATCGGCTCGCACCTGCTGTTCGTCGGCTTCGCCTTTGCTATTCTTCACTACGGCCGGACGACGCGGGGCGCGCTCGGCCTCGCGCTGGGGCTGTTGCTCGCCAACGACATCGTCGACTACGGGTTCGGCTACCACCCGCCGCTACGCTACGAGCCCGGTGTCGTGGTGCCGACGCTGACGGTCGTGCTCTCGATTCTGGCCGTCGGGCTGGCCGCATGGCAGTTCGACCGGCTGGGCACCGAATCGTCGGGCTAAATTTCCCGCGTTAGCCCGTCACGTAAGTCCCGCCCGAAGTAGTGGCCGACGAGCGCGAGGACGACGCCGATGACAACGCCGACGCCGCTGAACGCGAGGCCGTACTGCTGGAAGAAATCGACGCCGATCGGCAGCGCGACCGACGTGAGCAGGCTCAACGCGAAGTTGACGCCGACGACCACGCCGCCAGCGAAGGCGGTTTCGAGATACCGAGACTCGCTGACGAGGATGCCGAGGACGAACGTCGCCGCGAAGACGCCGACCAGCGAACCGACGCTACCGATGATCGGGATCGCGCCGCCGACACCGACGCCGATGGCGACGGCGACCAGCGACAACAGGAGAGCTTTCCCCGAGAAGCGACCGCCGAGCCGACCCGACTCGCCGCCGCCCTCGCTGGCGGTAGGTGTTGAGTCGGTGTCGATCTCCTCGATCGACTCGGTCAGTTCGTCGGACTGCTGCATACCCGAGTGTGTCGGCCCAGCGGTTTGGCTGTTGTGCCCGTCGCGTGGGCGGCGGAAGACCGCGAAAGCGTGGTTTCAAGTCGACCCCCGGGCAACGCCGGAGTATGAACCCAGGCGACCGCGTCCGCGTCGAGCGCGGCGGTACCACGAACGAAGGCGTGGTGTTGCCCTCCTCGACGAGCGACCACATCGTCCTCAAACTCGACGGCGGCTACAACATCGGGATCGACCGCGAGGCAGCCAGCGTCGACGTGCTCGAAACCGACGTCCACGACATCGGCGACGACGATGACCCCGACGACGGGGAGATCTCGGAAATCGAGTTCGGCGAGGANCNGCCGACNNTCTCNCTCATCTCGACGGGTGGCACCATCGCCTCGACGGTCGACTACCGGACCGGCGCGGTCACCGCGCAGTTCNNCGCCGAGGANGTGNTNCGNGCGGTNCCNGANCTCGCCGGNCGCGCNAACTACCGNGGNCGNGTNGTCGCNAACATCCTCAGCGAAAACATGGACCCCTCGATCTGGCAGGAGCTCGCTCAGGCGGTCCACGAAGAGATCGAGGCAGGCGCGGACGGCGTCGTCGTCATGCACGGCACCGATACGATGCAGTACTCCGCGGCCGCCCTCGGCTTCATGCTCGATACGCCGGTCCCGATCGTCTTCACCGGCAGCCAGCGATCGGCCGACCGCCCCTCCTCTGACAACGTCATGAACGCAGTCTGTGCGGTCGAAGCCGCGAAAAGCGACTGCGCGGAAGTGCTGCTCTGTATGCACGCCGACGCCAGCGACGACCGCTGCGCGCTCCACCGCGGGACCCGCGTCCGGAAGAACCACACCTCCCGNCGGNACGCCTTCGAGACCGTCGGCAACAAGCCGCTGGCGACGATCAAGTACGCGACCGCGAAGGATGACGGCAGCGAGGGCGAGGCAGCCGCCGACGCCTTCGAGTTCAACCGCGAGTACGCCGAGCGCGGCGACGCCGACCTCGCGCTCACCGACGACCTCAATCCGTCGGTCGAACTCGTGAAATTCACTCCGGGGATGGACCCCGCGGCGTGGGACTATCTCGAGGATAAAGACGGCGTGATAATCGAAGGGACTGGCCTCGGCCACATCCATACCGACCTGATCCCGCGGGTCGAGGAACTGGTCGACGACGGCGCGGTCGTCGCAATGACGAGCCAATGTCTGGAGGGTCGCGTCTGTGATCGGGTCTACGACACTGGCCGCGACCTGCTGGATGCGGGCGTCGTCGAAGCCGGCGATACGCTGCCCGGCACCGCGAAGGTCAAACTGATGTGGGCACTGGCGAACGTCGGCAACCCCACTGAGGCAATGGGTCGCTCGTTGGCTGGCGAGCTCACCGAGGAATCCCAGCCGTGGCAGTAGCGGCGTCGTTGGTGGCTGGATCGCCGTTGCTGGTCGCGGCCGTCATCGAAGAGCCGATTTTGGCTGTCGTCTACGCGATCACACTCGGGGTGTCGGTGTGGCTGTTCCGTGACGCGCGTCGCCGCAGGCGGTCGGTCGTCGTCGCCGTCGGTTGGGCGGTCGGCGGCCTCATACTGCCGGGAATCGTTCACTTCGGGTACCTCTACGGCCGGATGAAATCGACGACACCCGCTGAGCCGCCGGCCGACGACGAGACAGAGCGCGGCAACGACCGTTGAGGCAGTGGTAATTATTAGCACGGCGACAAAATAGTTCGATATGTTCGACCGACTCCTGTTTCCGACCGACGGCAGCGACGGTGTTGAGGCCGTCTTCGATCAGGTCCTTGCTATCGCCGCCCACCACGGCGCGACCCTCCACGTGCTCCACGTTGCCGACACGTCCCACGACAGCGTTACCCGGATCGGCGACGACGTGATCGACGTCTTCGAACAGGAAGGCGAGACGCTCGTCGCCGACACCGCCGCTCGCGCCGAAGAGCGCGGCATCGAGACGGAGACGGCCGTCATACAGGGTGGCGTCCCCAAGACGATCACCGGGTACGCCGCGAGAGAAGGGATCGACTGCATCGTGATGCCGACTCACGGACGAACCGGCTTAGAGGAGTTCTTCCTCGGCAGCACGACAGAGCGCGTCAGCCGACTGACGACGGTGCCTGTCCTCACGCTCCGACCGGACGGCCAGCCGATCAGCTACCCTTTCGAGTCGCTGCTCGTGCCGACCGACGGGAGCGACCCGGCGACCCGCTCCCTGAAATTCGCCGTCGATCTCGCCAACGACACCGACGGGACGCTCCACCTGCTGTCAGCAGTCGATGTCTCGGTGTTCGGGGGTTCCAGTCGCTCGCTGCCGCACTTCGATTCCCTCGAAACGGAGGCAACCGAAGTCGTCGACAACGCGGCCGACCTCGCCGCGACGACGGGGATCGAGGGCATCCAAACAGCCGTCGAACACGGCTCATCAGTCCCAGCGGCGATCCGGTCGTACGCGACCGAGCATGATATCGGCTGTATCGTCATGGGTACACACGGCCGGACAGGGCTGAGCCGATATTTGATCGGCAGCGTCACCGAGGCGGTGCTCCGCTCGTCGGAACATCCCGTGTTGGTCGTCCCGAGTAAGACGAACAAATCAGAGGGGGACGCGGACGACGCGACAGCCGACTGAAATTCGCCCCTCGATACCGGAACCCCAGCGGCTATTCGCGTCGGTCCCGACACGCTCCTATGGGCTTTCACACGTTCGACCCCTCGCGGGCCGATCGGCTTGAGGACGTGAGTCGCTACCGGTTCTGCTCGCGGGAGGAACTGCTCGGCGCACTTGACGCCGGCAGCGGTACCGACGACCACCTCATCGATCTCGGCAGCGGCACCGGCTTTTACACCGCCGACCTCGCACCGTTTTTCGGCCGCGTCTCCGCGGTCGACATTCAGGCCGAGATGCACGAGTTGTTCCGCGAGAACGGCGTTCCCGACAACGTCGATCTCGTCGAGAGTTCGACCGACAGCCTGCCGCTCGGCGACGGCGCGGCCGACGCGGCGGTCTCGACGATGACCGCCCACGAGATTCCGCTGGCGTCGACACTGACGGATCTCCGGCGCGTGCTCGCCCCCGACAGCCCGGTCGTCGTTGTCGACTGGTCGGCCGACGGTCGTGGAGAAGCGGGCCCGCCCCGGGACGAGCGACACGACGCCGACTTCGTCGCCGACGCCTTCACCGAGGCTGGATTCAGCGTCGAGGTCGCCACCGAACGCGGCGAGACCTTCTCGATTCGGGCGCGGTCGTAAGCGGCTGACCGCCCCGACGATTATTTATCCGGCCGCCGAAGCGAGCGTATGATCACAGCCGACCGGATGGCGGCCGTCGACGCCAACGCGGCCGCTCTCGGAATCCCGCGCAAGCAGTTGATGGAGTCCAGCGGCAACGCCGTCGCCCGCGTCGTCCGCGAGTCCGTCGACCCCGGCGACCGCGTCGTCCTCGTTTGCGGCCGCGGGAACAACGGCGGCGACGCCTTCGTCGCTGCGCGCTTTCTCGACGCCTACGATACCGAAACCGTCCTGCTCGGGCACCCCGAGCGGATCGGCACGGAGATCGCACGCGAGAACTGGGACGCCATCCAGCACGCGGAGTTGCCGACAACAGTCGTGGGCGATACCACCGACATCGCCGACCTCGATCTCGACGACGTCGATCTGATCGTCGATGCGATGCTCGGCACCGGCGTCACGGGCGCGCTACGGGAGCCCGAAGCGACGGCCGCCCGCGTGATCAACGAGTCAGAGGCTACGGTCGTCGCCGTCGATGTACCGAGCGGCGTCGATGCCGACACCGGGACCAGCGAGGGCGTCGCCGTCGACGCCGACCACGTCGTCACGTTCCACGACACGAAGCCCGGCCTCGCTGACCTCGACGCCGCGGTCACCGTCGCCGAAATCGGCATTCCCGCGGCCGCCGAGCGGTTCGTCGGCCCCGGCGACCTGCCGAGTCAGCACCGCGCAGCCGCGAGCCACAAAGGCGACCACGGCGAGGTGCTGGTGATCGGCGGCGGTCCCTACACCGGCGCGCCGGCACTCACCGGACAGGCCGCACTCCGAGCGGGCTGCGACCTCGTCCACATCGCCTGTCCGGAATCCGTCGCCCGCGATGTACAGGGCTACAGCGAGAACCTGATCGTCCACGCCCTCGACGGCGAGCGGTTCACGCCAAGCGTCGTCGAGGGCGTCCTCGATCGCGCCGTCGAGATGGATGGCGTGATCTGCGGACCGGGGCTCGGCGACCACGCCGAGACACGCGAAGCCGTCTCCAACTTCCTTGGGGGCTTCGAAGGCCGAGCCGTCATCGACGCCGACGCGCTGGGGGTCGTTCCCGAAGTCGACACCGACGCGACACTGGTCTGTACGCCCCACCAAGGCGAGTTGCAGGCGATGGGCGGCGAGACAGCCGACGACTGGGAGCAGCGAGCCGATCTCGTCGCCGAGTTTGCGGGGGAACTCGGCCACACACTGCTCGTGAAAGGACCCTACGACATCGTTGCCGACGGCGAGACGACCCGCGTCAATCGGACCGGCACGCCCGCGATGACCGTCGGCGGAACGGGCGACGTGTTGGCCGGCGTGGTCGGCGCGCTGCTGGTCGCCACCGAGCCGCTTACGGCCGCGGCGGCCGGGGCGTATCTCACCGGTCGCGCCGGAGAGGCGGCCGCCGACGCACGCGGCAACGGGCTCGTGGCGACGGATTTACTCGACCGGCTCTCGGAGGGCTTCGACAATGAGTGACGATCAGCAGGCAGAACCAGCGGACGCCGACGCGGCAGCGGAGTTGACACACACCGACGACGAGGGCTCGGTCCAGATGGTCGATGTCGGCGACAAACCCGACACGAAGCGGCGGGCGGTCGCGGCGGGAACGATCCGCCTCCAGCCCGCGACAATCGAGGCAATCGAAGCCGACGAAATCGGTAAGGGTGATGTGCTGGCGACGGCGCGGATCGGCGCGATTCAGGCCGTCAAACACACGTGGGAGACGATCCCGATGTGNCACCAGATNCCGATTNCGAACGTNGANNNNGANTTCGNNGTCNNCGANGNNCGGATNGANCTNACNGTCGCCGTCGAGACGACCGGCAAGACCGGCTGTGAGATGGANGCNCTNGAAGGNGTGACGACCGGNNTNAACGTCGTTTGGGATATGTGCAAAGCTGTCGAGAAGGATGACGCAGGCCAGTATCCCGAGACAGCGATCGAGAATATCGGAGTTGTCGAGAAGTCGAAACAATCGATATAGCACTCGGAGCTTTATCGCGGCGATTGACCGCCGAGAGCGGCGACTGCGAAGCGGCAGGGAAAACCGCGTGACTGTTCGGTGCTAACTGCGACAGCGTCGACGACACGCTCGACTGGTACGCTTCGATTGGGGAACCGATACAGAGCGAAAACGCCGCTCTCAGGCGGATTCGACGGGCGTGAGTTCGGCGGCCTTCGCGCGGGCCTGCTCGACGATCGCGGGCCGGGCCTCGAACTCAAGGAGGACCTGCTCGGTCTCGTAGGACTCGGTTTCGACGTAGGCGTGATCGTAGAGCCACGAAACGAAGCTCATTGTCTCGTCGGCCATCGGCACCAACAGTCGCTCGTGTTCCCAGTCAGGGAGTTCGGCCTCGACTCGGTCGCGTAAGGCGTCGATGTTCTCGCCGGTCTTCCCGGAGACGGCGATCGGATCGGGCGCGAGCGCGGCGAGGGCCGCTTGTTTCTCTTCGAGTTCGTCTTCGGAGAGCAGGTCGGTCTTGTTGAACACGGTGAGAATCGGGGCCTCGTTGCGCTCATGGAGGGTGTCGTGGGAGGTGACGAGCTTCTCACGCATCTCCTGAACCGGCTCGCTGGCATCAACGACGAGCAAGACGAGATCCGCCCGGTAGACCGAATCCAGCGTCGACTGGAAGGACTCGACGAGCCAGTGCGGAAGGTCGGAGATGAACCCGACCGTGTCGGTCAACAGCACGTCACGCCGTTCCAACTCCGCGCGGCGGGTCGTCGTTCCGAGCGTCGTAAACAGCATGTCTTGGGACTCCGCCACGTCGTCGAGATCGGGATGTTTCTCAGCGTTTTCGTCGACGTCGAGTTCGGCCGCCAGCCGGCGGAGCAGCGTCGATTTGCCGGCGTTGGTGTAGCCCGCGAGCGCGACAAGATCGAAACCGGAGTCCCGGCGTTCGCTCCGCCGCTGTTCTTCCTTTTCCGCTATTGCTTCCAACTCCTCTTTGATATTGGCGATCTGGGATTTGATGTCCTGCTCGCGGCTCTCGTCGTACTCACCGAGGCCCATGAAGCCCGGGCGTTCGTCGCGCTTGGCAAGGCTGGCTTTCGCCGAGGCCCGCGGCAACTCGTACCGAAGTTCGGCGAGTTCGACCTGTAGCTGGGCCTTACGCGTCTGTGCGCGCTGGCCGAAGATGTCGAGAATGAGCGTAAACCGATCCAGCACGTCGATTTCTTCGGGCAGGGCTTGCCCGATGTTGAACATCTGGAACGGGCTGACCTCGTTGTCGATAATGACCGTGTCGGCCCGGGTTCGCACCATAAGGTCGGCGAGTTCGGCGACTTTCCCTTCGCCGAAGTGGTAGGCGGGGTCCTCTTTCCGCGTCTGCGTGAGGTCGCCGACGACCTCGTAGCCCGCGGCGGCCGCAAGGTCGCGGAGTTCGGCGAGGTCGGCGGTGCCGCTGTCAACGCGTTTGGCGAGGACGGCTTTCATGCGGCACCTCCGCGGCGATTTCGGTGGCGACGATGCTGCTGGCACTGTCGAGCGAACGGCCGCACAGCCGGCGAGGTCGCTGGGGGGTCGCGCATGCGGGTGCGGGAGCCCGGTCGACTGGGGGCGCGATCAGGCAGTGACAGTGCGCATCACGTCCATACCTGATGTTCGGCCGCCGGACCCAAGAAACTCTCGGGAGATTCGGTGCCACCTGGTGTCCACATCCGGCCGAATCACCGCGTTTTGATGTCGTCTTCGTCTTTGATGATCCGGGTTTCGGCCTCGCCGCTGGTGAGTTCGTTGACCATATCGTAGAAATCGTTCTGCAGGCCGGCCGGGAACGTNACGACGCCGACCCACGAGCCGTCNNNNTGCCACTCCTCNCGTTCCAATTCGCCGTACTGGCGGACTTCGGCCTGCCCGCTGCCGGCGTAGTCGGCGGGGAGTTGGACCGCGATGGTCACCTCGTCGAAGCGGATCGGGAGGACCGGGCGAAGGTCTTCGAGTGCCTCATCGACCTGATCGGAGACGGGCTCCATCGGGTCGATCCGGAAGCCGGCTTCGTCGAGTGCGCGCTCGATCCGTTCCGGCGGGTGGGGCGCGTCGTCCATCTGAGGGTTGACTGCGTTGCGCGCGATGGTGTTGATGAGTTGTTTGCGCTTCTGTTCCTGCATCTCGCGTCGCTGCTCGGCGGTGATCTGGATCTCGCCGCGTTTGATGACTTCAGGAATGATCTCCATCGGGTCGGTCGTCCCGAAGACATCTTCGAGGTCGGTTTCGGCGGGGCGGTCGCCGCGGGAGGCGTCCTCGAAGACGTCCTCGGCGGCGATCACGTCTTCGAGCTCGCCGTCGAACTCGTCGCGTTTGATTTCGAGGGCGGCATCGGGATCGATCAGTACCTCGAACCGCGCGCCGTGGGATTCGAGGCGCGCCGTGACTGCGTCCTCAAGCGAGATCATATCAGGGCGTTACACCGCGGGTCATAAAAACGCTCCCCGCGAGTGGGCTCCCCGCCCCTAATCGAGGTAGTTCGAGCGGCAGTCGGCAGAACAGAAGTGAACGTGTTCGATCTGTCCGTCCTCGACCGTCGTGATAACCCGGTGTGTCGGGAGTTGGACGATACGCTTGCTGCAGACCGCACACTCCGGGGCGTCCTCCTCGGAGATGTCCTCGCCGATATCGGATGTCGGATCCACCATACCGGAACAGGTGGGTCTCGGTACGTTAACCTGTCTACTCGTAGTGACGGATGTTGCCGGTTCGTCACGTCACGACGACGACCCGCAGATCGTTCACGTTCGTCCCGGTCTGGCCGGTTTCGATGAGTGCGTCCGCCGAATCAAGCACGCGATAGGCGTCGTTGGCGGCGAGCGCGCGGTGGCCGGCCGCCGGCTCGACCGTCTCGGCGTCGACGATCCCGCCGGCGGCGTCGGTCGGGCCGTCCACGCCGTCGGTGTCGACCGCGGCGACGACAGTGTCGGCGGACGCGTCGCTACCGGTGCCATCGTTGTCGGCGTTGCCGCCGTTGCCACCGTTGCCGCCGTTGCCGCTGCCGTCATCGACGGTCGCCGAAGCGGCGAGTTCGACAGCCGCCGATAGCGCGAACTCCTGGTTCGGGCCGCCAGTCCCATCGCCGCGGACTGTGACAGTCGTCTCGCCGCCGGAGACGACGACCGCCGGCGGCGCGAGCGGCTGGCCGCTGGCATGGATCTCCTCAGCGATAGCGACCTGTGTTTTCGCCGCTTCGCGTGCCTCGCCGCGAACGCGCGAGGAGAGAACCAGCGACTCAAAACCCGCCTCGCTCGCGCGGTCGGCGGCAGCCCGAACCGCGGTCATCCCGTCTCCGATGATCGTCGTCGTCACGGGCTCGAAGACCGGATCACCCGGCGTCGGTGTCTCATCGATCTCACCGGCCGCGCCGCGGGCGAGGCGGTCTGCTACAGCCGCGGGTACGTCGCAGTCGTATCGCTCGATCACCTCGCGGGCGTCGGCGTAGGTCGTCGGATCGCCGACGAGCGGCCCGCTGGCGATCGTGGCGAGGTCGTTGCCGACGACATCGCTGACGACGAGTGAGTGGACCGTAGCCGGCCCTGTCGCCGCCGCGAGCCGGCCGCCTTTGATCGCCGAGCAGTGCTTGCGGACGGCGTTGATCTCGGTGATCGTCGCACCCGAGGCCAGCAGCGCGTCGGTCGTTGACTGGAGGTCGGCCAGCGAGATACCCGCCGCGGGCGCGACCAACAGCGCGCTGCCGCCGCCGGTGATGACACCGAGGATCAGCGTCGAGGCGTCGGCAGCCTCCGCAGCGTCCAACAGCCGGCGGGTGCTCTCGACGCCGGCCTCGCTGGGGATCGGATGGTCGCCGGCGGCTACCTCGACGCGCTCAGTTGAAACGGGGGTGTCGGTAACGACGATCCCGCCGTCGAGCCGGTCGCCGAGAATCGATTCTACCTCGGCGGCGACGACGGCAGCTGCCTTCCCGCCGCCGAGAACGATGACTTCGTCGTAGTCGTCAAGTGCGTACGTCGTCTCGCCGACCGTCAGCATCCCGTCGGCACACGACACCATCTCGCGTGTGAGGCGAGCCGGGTCGGCGGCCTCGATGCCGGCAGCGAGGCAGTCGAGGGCGACCTCGTGAGCGTGAGATGTCGCCAACTGCTCGCGGTTCTGGATCATTGGGGGCTCAACGGCGGATGGACGCAAAAACGTAGGGCCGGATCGGCGTGCGTTCCGGAGCCGGAAAGACAGGATCCAGCTACTCGGCAGTCGGATGCGGGATTTCGTGGGTCGTGTTCGCTGTCGGCTCCTCGATGCTCAGTTCGCGGCCGTCGAGCCACCGGACGGTGAGACGTTGGGGCGTCTGTTTCGGGGCGGTCGCGCCGCCGAGGCCGAAGTGGGCGACGGGTTCGCACTGACAGAGGTAGCTGCTGCCAGCGTCGATCACGCGTCGCTGTCGCCCGCGGTCGGTTTCGAGCGTGACGACCGCGCCGCGGGCTGGCGCGCCGTACTGGGTCGTCGGCTGGACGCGGAGCCAGTCGTTGTCGGTCGGCGCGCTGTACAGCGACAACGGCTGAGAATCGACCTCGCCGTGGACGACCAGCAGTTCAAGCGTGCCGTCGTCGTCGAGGTCGGCGACGACCGCGCCGGTGCCGAGGCCCTGCGGTTCGGACGCGTCACCGAGCGGGCAGGCGTCCCACTCGGTTACGGAGCCGTCACGTGACACAGCGTCGTCAGCCGCATCGTCACCCGACCCGTCAGCATCGGTAGCCGGCGCGAACAGCCGATTCTCGCTGCCGAGGACGTTGACGAACAGCTCTTGGCGGCCGTCGTTGTCAAAATCCGCCGCCAGCACCGTCCGAATCGTCGTCGGCTCGGCGAACGCCGCCGGCGACACGTCGGCGAACCCCTCGTCAGTCGGCACGAAGAGATGGTTGTCGTCCTCCCAACTGCCGACCGCTAAGGCGAATTCGCCGTCGCCGGCGTCGATGAGCGTCGCGCCGCGGGCGTCGGCGTCGGGCGCGGCGACGCCGACTTCGGCGGCAACATCGACGAAATGGCCGTCGTCGTTGCGAAACAGTCGATTGGGGCCGCGCTCGACGCCGACGAAGATGTCCATGTTGTCGGTGACAAGCGGGGCGGCGATCAGCGAACGCGCGCCGCAGGTGAAATCGAGCCCGACGGCGTCGGCCATATCCGTGATCTCGCCGTCGTCGCCGAGTTCGTAAAACCGGGTTTCGGCGTCGTAGCTGGCGACGACCATCCCGTAGCGACCAGTCCCAAATCGGTCGACGGCGGCGACCGATCGACCCGCGTTGAAGTTCCCGCGGTCGGCGTTGATGTCGTGAGCGAAAGCATCACACCAGACTGTCCGGCCGTCGTGGTCGATCCGGTTGAGCAGGAGATCAGTGTTTCCGGAGACGCCGCTGTAGGCGTCGGTATTGTGGACGTACAGCTCCTCGTAGCCGTCGGTATCGAGATCAGCGGCAGCGACGCCGATGGCCTGTCGGTTGGCGTCGGCGATGATGCCACAGGAGCGGTTGTGGAGTTCGCCGGCATTCCACGAGAGGAGTTGGTTGCCACAGCCGTGGCCCGCGACGAGGATCAGCGGCCCGTGTTCACCCCGGGTGACCGCCGCGCCGTACCCGGTAAATGGGGTGTTGTCGGCGATATCGGCCGACCGATCCTCGAACATACCAGATCGAAGTCGGCCGAGCGATAAGAACACTCGGATTACCCGAACCGACGACGACACGTCCGGCCGTTTCGCCGCCCGCGAACGAAACCGCTGTCGCTTACATCGTCTCGTCGTCGATCTCCTCGTTGACGACGAGGTATCCCCGTCCAGTGAGAAAGACGCCAGTATCACCCTTCCGGAGCAGACCGGCCGCCCGAAGCGGCTCGAAGAGCTCCGTGAGTTCGGCCGTCGATTTCGACAGCATCGCCGAGGGATCGAGCTCGCCGCCCATCGAGTAACACCGGACGAGGAGTTCGAGCTGTGGACCCGAGAGGGACAGGTCGTCGATGGCGTCGCGTTGGCGCCGGTAGTAGTCGGCAACGACCTCGCGGAGTCGGTCGTGGGCCGCGTCGTCCCAGACGCTCACCGCCGTCGTCACCGCCGCCGCGGGCGGCTGGACGTGGCGGATCGAGAGGCTCTCGACGGTGCGGCCGTTGATCTCCTGGTGATCCTCTCGGTAGTAGACAATGTCCGAAAACCGGAGGTCGAAGTCCGCGAGGTCGCCGTCGGCGTCCCGAATCTGCAGCGTCTCGTCGGCCAGCGTCAGCCGCGCGGCGACCGCGCTCACGTCGGTCACGCGGCCACCCTTGCGCGCGGGATGGGTGACGCCAGCCGGGACCGCGGCGAGGTCGGCGGCAGGCGGTTCGCTGTCGGATGAGCCGGTCCCCTCAAGCAGCCGATCCTGCACGTCGTCAGGATCAGCCGTCATGGGGATTGCTCAGTCGTCCGCGGCGGCTGTATCCGAGTAGTCGGCGACGACGTCCTCGTCGGCCGGATTGCGCGCGCTGTATTTGGCAACAAGATGGTCGAGTTCGTCAGGGTCGTCAACGCCCGGGAGTCGCTCCTCGGCCGTGATCGACTCAGCGTCGACGCCGAGGATCTCGCAAACGTGGTCAGCCGTTGCCTCAGCCATCATCCGGTAGGTCGTCAGCTTGCCGCCGACGACGCTGGCGAAGTTCTCAACGCCGTTGTCGTCGTGGTCGAGCAGGAAGAACCCACGCGAGATGCCGCGTTCGTCGCCCTTGCCCGAATCCTGGCTGCCGCGACCCGCCTCGTCGGGCGCGTACAGCGGCCGAACGCCCCAGTAGGTGCGGGCGACCTCCCGACCGTCAAGGGTCGGCATCATTGCCGCACACTCCTCGAACATCTTCTCGATTTCCCACTGTTCCTCATCGTAGTCGTCAGGATCGTCGACGGCGACGCTGGTCGTCCCGAGGACGACCTGCCGCTCGTGGGGGATGATAATGTCGCCGTCGTCGGGTTCTCGACAGCGATTGAGGACGGGCCCGAGCCCCTCGTAGTCGACGCCGACCATCACGCCTTTCGTAGGTTTCATTTCGACATCGA
This sequence comes from Halonotius terrestris, assembly GCF_006861665.1. Classification (GTDB taxonomy): domain Archaea; phylum Halobacteriota; class Halobacteria; order Halobacteriales; family Haloferacaceae; genus Halonotius; species Halonotius terrestris. The sequence goes on from NZ_RKLU01000001.1 coordinate 82,900, forward strand.
CGCCGGCCATGGCGGCGCACTCGCCAGCCCACGCGCCCGTGGCGTTGACGACGTACTCGGGGGTGATCGTCTCGTTGACCTCGCCGCCGACCTCAACGGTGGCGATCTCGCCGTCGTCGAGGGTCATCCCTTCGACGGGCGCGTGCGTGAGGACTCGCGCGCCGTGGTCGGCCGCGCTTTCAGCGTTGGCCGCGACCAGCCGCGACGGATAGATGACACCGTCGGGGACGACCATCGCGCGCACGACGTTGTCGCCCAGTTCCGGGACGCGATCACGGGCTTCGTCGCCATCGATCACCTCGGCGTCGATGCCGTGCTCGCGGCAGCCCTCAAGCTTGGCGTCGAAGTAGTCGGGGTCGTCGTCTTCAAGCTGGACGAAGATCCCGCCCGTGTCACCGATCGCGTGGCCGGCGATATCGCGGAGGATTTCGTTTTCCTCGATGCACTCCGCGGCCCCCTCGGGGTCGGCCTCCGCGTAGCGCGCGCCGCTGTGGAGCAGGCCGTGGGAGCGTCCCGAGGTGCCGCTGGCGAGGCCGCCGCGCTCGACGAGCGTCACGTCGACGCCGCGGGCCGCGAGGTCGCGTGCGGTTCCGACACCTGTACCGCCGCCGCCGATTACGAGGACCGTTGTGCTGTGTGTCATGGAAAGCAGCCTCCGGACTCGCTGGTCTTGTTTCCGGGTGCGCGAGTGAACGGAGTACTGTGTGTATGGTTCCCACAGTCAAAAACCCCGGTGTCGGATGGTTGTCACAAGTGTTGACAACCACGCCGTTCCCCGGGATTGCTACCGGCTGTCGTACACCTACGACTGATTCATGACCTCCTCGATCTCTGCTTGACTCATGTCTGATCGGGCCTCATCCGAGAGATAGTAGTCGACGAACCACTCGCCGTCGTTCGTTCGCATAGTGAGCCAGTCCTCGTTCGTCGCTGAGCCCAGTGGCGTATTATATGTCACCTCCACGTGGACCTCAGCCGTCGAGTCAGTTTGAGAGACCACTTCCGTCGACACGATAGTCGCTTTGATGCTCTCGATCCCACCGAACGGTTCGAAATCCGAGGGCCTCATTTCCCGTGACTCGGTGTCCGGGTGGTACATCGCGTTGGCCCCCTCGATATCGTTGTTCTCGTAGAGCGTGGTGTAGAACTCCTCGACGGTCGTGACAACCGGACTGCCCTCGGTGTCAGCTTCGTTGGTACTGTCGCCACCTGTACAGCCTGCCAGTCCGGCCATTGCCATCGCCGATGCGGTCAGTATCTGTCTGCGTCGCATAACTAACGATTCTGAGTTAGTATAATAAGTGTTGGGGACTTTCCTCAGCAGTAACGAAAATAACTCTTCAATGCGACAGCTACAAATCCGATGATCGTGTATGGGACAGTAATGGAGGTAACCGATCGGGTTCACGTGGTGGCACTCGGCTGGGAAGTCGCACGGATCGTCGAGCCGCTGTACGACCTCAAAGCGGACAAGGTTGTGCTCATCTGCCCGGACAACGAGGCGTTGATCGCCGAGTTCGAAGCGGAGATGCGTGCCGACCTTGAGGCGATGGACCGCATCGAGGTCGAAACCCGCATGGCGAACCTCTATGATCTCGACAGTGCCCTCCAAGTGTTCACACAGGCCGTCACGGATCACGGAGGTGACGACGTCTATATCAACGTCTCGACGGGGAGCAAGATCGCAGCAATCGCGGGGATGATGGCCACACAGACCACCGAGGCGACGCCGTTCTACGTGCGCCCGACACGTGGCGGGGCGGAGGAGACTGCAGTCGAACCCCCCGACGAGCCTGTGGTTTCAGGCGCGGGGGCAATCACTGAACTACCGGTGTTCGAACTCCAAGGACCGTCCTCAGAACAGCTCCGGATTCTGGCGTTCCTCCATGGGAAGGATGGCGTCACAAAGAAGGAGCTGATCCAGTATACCGAATCCCAATCACTGCCGTTTATCGCTAACACGGAGTCCAAATCGGAAGAGGGACGCTACAAACTGCTTGAATCACATATCATCACACCCCTAACTGACGGCGAGTATATCTCCGTCGAGAAAGTCGGGCGGGAGAAGCAGGTCTTCTTGGAGGACCGCGGCGTCGACGCGCTCGCGGCGTTTCCACTCGAAGCCGACACGCTCGAAGCCGTTGAGAGTAGTGGCGATGAAACTTACATCGAGGACTTTTACGCCGACGCCTTTAGCGACACTGCCCATCTGGAAACGTCCTAATAGCAGTTGGTAGCAGGCAACACAGCAGTCTCGATGAGTGAGCAGTCAGCAGCATGTGCTATCACCCACGTAGCGATGTAGAAACGACGGCTGTGTTCGATTGGGCGGCGTGTGATCGCCGGTTCCACCCGGTATTTCACCACCGCAAAGATACTAACTAAAACGAGTTAATGATGAAAGTTTATATGTAGGGACTCTGCAGTGTATGCCATGCCAATAGAACTGACCCGACGCGATGCACTGTCGGCACTCACGGCCGCCGGTATCACGTCGACTGCTGGCTGTGCAGGATTCTCGGATCGCACCGCGGACGCCTCACCGATGGAGACGCTGGTCGGCGTCGCCGACGTCCTCTATCCCTCTGAGGTCGAGGTCACCGAGGAGTTCATCGAGACGTTCATGTTCGGCCGAATCACCGACAAAGAAGTCTACAGAGAGCGGCTCACCGCCGGGATCGAGACACTCAACGAGTTGGCTACCAACGAGTTCGGCTCAGCGTTTCTCGGGTTGGCGCCCGACGAGCGTGTCTCGCTGTTCGAGGAGACAGCACTTCGCTCGGGTGACTCGGTCCACGACGGCGGCGATATCGAGCAGGTGAACTACCATATCCTCGATGAGCTGCTGTTCGCGTTCTACGCCTCACCGAAGGGTGGCGAACTCGTCGGCAACCCCAATCCGCGCGGGTTCCCCGGTGGATTCGGCTACAATCCGGGAGTCACCCAATGAACGAAACCCAGTCTGGAGAGGCCCAATCGAGCGAAAATCTCGACCGAACGCCGGTCGAGGACGCCGATGTCTGTGTCGTCGGTGCGGGCCCAGCGGGCGCGTTGCTCTCGTATTCGCTGGCCAAGCGCGGCCACGATGTCGTCATTCTCGAAGCCGGACCACGGTTCGACATGGAGCACCGCGTCGACCGGATGAAACTCCAGATCCACCCCGATCGAGGGGTCAACGAGGTCTGGGATATGGGCGGCGAGCGCGATGCCTACTCCATGTCGGGCGAACAGGACTGGCCGCTCAACAAGCGTCGTGTCAAGGGCGTCGGTGGGACCAGTCTCCACTGGGGCAGTGTCACGCCGCGCCTCCGCGAGAAGGATTTCGAGATGGAGAGTCGCTTTGGCGTCGGCAAAGACTGGCCGATCAGCTACGAGGACCTCCAGCCCTACTACGCTCGCGCCGAGCAGGAGGTCGGCATCGCTGGCCCCGACAACGCGCCCCATCAACCGCCGCGGGAGGAAGGGTATCCGATGGACCCACTACCCAACAGTGCCTCCGATGATCTGTTCGCCGAGGCTGCCGAGGCGCTCGATATCGACGTGCAGTCGATGCCGATGGCCATCAACACGGGGAAATACGACCGCAATCAGTGTCAGGGGTACGGCACCTGCGAGCACGTCTGTCCGTCGGGGGCGAAGTACACGGCTGAAGTCCACGTCGAGAAAGCCGAGGCCGAGGGGGCAACGGTGCTCACCCAAACGCCAGTCCAGCGGTTCGAACACGGACCCGACGGCGAGGAAGTCACCGGGGCCGTCTACAAAACGCCGGACGGTAACACCCATACCCAAGAAGCCGACGTGTTCGTCGCCGCGGCCGGTGCCTTTGAGACGCCTCGACTCCTCTTGCTCTCGGAGTCCGATCAGTATCCCGACGGCCTCGCGAACTCCAGTGGCACCGTCGGTCGGTACTTCATGCAACACGAGGGCGCGCTCGTCATCGGGATCGTGCCGAATCAGGAAACCTACCAGGGCGCGTACGGTCCAGTCGTTTCCTCGGGCATCCAGCAGTTCTACGAGGGAACGGCCGAGCGCGGGGGTGCCAATATTATGCTCCTCAACACGTCCGACCCCTCGCTCGCCGAGCGGGCAATCGATAGCAGCGGGTTCGGCGACGACCTGCTCGAAACAGTCAACCTCTATGGGAACTCGATCGGGACGCTGAACAGCGTCGAGATGCTGCCGAGAGAAGACAACCGGATTACCCTCGACAGATCGAAGACCGACAACCACGGCAATCCCGTGCCGGACGTGCAGGTCGAGGCCGGCGAGTTCAGTGAAAAGGGGACCGAAAAAGCAATCCAGGTCGGGAAGGACCTCATCGAAGAGATGGGCGGCAACGTCGCCTTCGTGCAGGGAACGACGACTGATTCCGACGAGTTCATCGAGGATATCAAAGGCGGCTACCATCCGATGGGTGGCACACGCATGGGGACTGATCCCGACGACAGCGTGGTCGATCCGAACCTACAGACGCACGACCTCGATAACCTCTATATCTCCGGCGGCGGCGTCTTCGTCACCGGCGGCGCGGCCAATCCCACGCTGACGATCATGGCACTATCGCTGAAAGCCGCCGACAACATCCACGGCTCACTGGCTGGGTGACTGCTGCGCTAACCGCTGCTGCACTGTAATGCAAAATTACGAATTCGGTATCGTCGACAGGCGTGAGAAAAAACCGCGGTGAACGGATGGCAGGTCGTTAGACCAGCGCTTCTTCGAGCAGTTCCAGCGGGTGGCGGATCTCGTAACCCGTCCCGTGGTTCATCTGCATCGCACAGGTCGGACACTCGGTCATGCCAACGTCGCCCTCGGCGTGTTCCATGTGATCGAACATCTCCGCGCCGATCTTCATCGAGGTCTCGTACTTCTCGGACTTCCAGCCGTAGGTTCCTGAAATCCCTGAACAGGACTCACCGACGTCCTCGATGGTGACGCCGTCGAGGTCGCGGAAGAGTTCGACCGCCTGCCGGTCCAGCCCCTGATTCCGGGCGTGACACGGTGCGTGGTAGGCGAACGCCTGCGGATCGACCTCGCTCTCCTGAATCGCCTGGCCGATGTCCTCGTGGACGCGCAGGAATTCGAGGGCTTCCCACGTGTGCTCGGACAGCTCTTCGATACCCTCGATGTCGAACAGTTCGGGATACTCCTGTCGGAGTGCCATCGAACAGGACGTACAGGAGGCGATGACCTCCGCGCCGTTGTCGATGGCCTCGCCGAGTTCGCGGACGTTGACCTCCGCCTCGCGGCGGGCGTCTTTCAGCATGCCGTTGGCGAACATCGGCGTCCCCGAACACTGCTGTTTCGGGACGAGGACTTCGTAGCCGAACTCCTCGAAGACACGCACCATCGCCTTGCCGACTTCGACGGTGTTGAAGTTGGAGTAACAGCCGTGGAAGTACGCGACCTGTTTGTCCGGGTTCGATACCTTCGAGCCGCCGCGCTTTTTCCACCACTGTCGGAAGGTCTCGGTGGCGAACTCGGGTACGTCGCGCTCGCTCGGGATGCCCATGATCTTCTCACCGAGGACGCTCGTGATCCCGAGACCCATGACGAAGTTCGAGAGCCGTGGGATCTTGCTGCCGATCGAAGCGAGCGTCCGGTAGTTCGAGAGCATCCGGTTGCGGAGGTACTCCCGGGAGAGCTTGTCCAGGTGCTCTTCGACGTACTCCCCGCGGGCGGTGTTGTGCATCTGGCTCAGCGGGACGCTCGACGGACAGGCGTCGTCACACCGCATACAGTTCGAACACGACATGATCGAGTCGTCGATGTCGACGTCCTCATGACGTTTCAGCCGCCACTGTTCGGGGCCCTGGAACTTGGGACCGGGGAAGTCCTCGTTGACCTCGGCGACCGGACAGGAGGTATCACAGCTGGTGCATTTGTAACAGTTGTCGGCTCCGGGCCGGAGGTCCATATCCTCGCTCGACGGGAAGATATCGACGGCCTCGAAATCATCTGCAACACTCGTCGGCTCGAAATCGCTGGGTTGTTGTGCGTCGCTCATTGGCTCACCTCTCGTTTCGCAGCTCGTTCACTCGCCCGTTGCCCTGCAACCACACCAGTCGTCAGCGAGACGCCGCTCTGTGACTTCTCGGTCACCGTATCGGTGCCGCCGACGACCGCGCCGGCCGCCCGGAGGTTCGGGAATTCCGGATTCCCGTCGGCGTCCAGCGGGCGCATGCCCTCGTCGATCCGGACGCCGAAGTGGGCGAACGGCTGATCGCCGAAGGCCTCCTGTTCGAACCAGTCGTAACGGTCCTCCGAGTGTGGAATGTGGCAGTCGAAGATCGGCTCCTCGACGGTGCCGTCGCGGTCGGAGTCGATCCCCTTGCCGACGAGCCCGCCGGTCGCAAGCACGAACTCCTCGGCGTAATGCGGTACCTCGCGGCCTTTGCTGTCGACGATGACGGCGTCGATCTCGTCGCCGTCGGTCTCGTAGTCGATGACCGGATTCCCAGCGGAGATGTGGACGCCGGCCTCGTCGAGGGCGTCTTTCATTTGGTCGGCCAGCCGCATGCCGGGGAAGCTCGGCGGCCCCATCGGGATTTCGAACACGTCGACGCCGAGATGGCGTTCGAGATCGCTGCGGACCTCGGCGGTGTGTTCGTCGCCGAGGAACGCGGGGAAGCCGACGCGTTCGGCGTCGCCGACGTGGGGTTTCACCGCATCGGCGAGGGCCTCGCGTGCGCCCATCGTCTGCCCGTCGTACTCGACGTCCTCGTCGTTGTCGAGCCGTTTGGCGAACCGGGTCACCCGGGAGTCGTTGGCGTACGTCCCGGGGAAGTTGAGTTCGACGCCGTCGACCGCGAACGGCACGTCGGCCGCGGCGAGATGATCGGCCAGCATACTGGCGTTGTAGTCGGTAATCTCCTCGAAGCCGACGACTAACATTTCGCGGCTGTCGCTGGCGAGGCCGGCCGCGGCGGCAGCCGGATACCGGGCGGTCGGTTTGACCGCGCCGCCGAACGTCGGCACCAGCGCGTTGCTGTCGGTGTGATTGCCCTGATAAGTATCACCGACCGCCTCGTCGAAGCGGTCGAGGCCGTCGCGGATCGCTGCCTCGCCCGCGATCGAGTACGGGTGGTCGTCAGGGAGTTTGGAGACCGCAGAGAACGGATCGGCGACCGGCTCCTCTTCGTCGAGATAGCCGAGGACGTCGATCAGCCCGCTGGCGTGTCGCAACGTGGACTTCTTGTAGGTGATGAGGCGAACGCTGGCCTCGCTGTCGGCCGCTTCCAGCGCGGCGATGGAGCCGGCGAGCCCGCCGCCGATGACGATGACGTCTTCTTCGATCGCCATCAGTCGTCTCCCCGCTTGCCGCCGTCGGTTGCAGCCGCACCGGTCGCCCCGTCGCTCGGCGACGCGCCGACACCGGTATCGAAGGCGTTGAAGTCGCTGATGACGGTGTCAGTCGTCGCAGCGTCCTTGTCCCGGTTCATCGTGGTACCGTGCAGCGAGTACTTGAGGGCGGCCTGTGAGAGCTGTCGCCCCCACATCGCGTGGCGTTCACCCTTCCAGCGTTCCTGATAGAGTTCGTCCCACGCAGTGTAGGCCGTCTCCTCGTCGTACTCGTCGTAGAGCTCGGCAGCCATCCGGTGACAGCAGAACGCGCCCTGACAGTTACCCATTGATGCGCGCGTGCGTAGGCGCACGGCGTTGAGGTCGGAGCCCGAGCCCTCGATCCCGTCTTGTACCTCCGCGCGCGTGACGGCTTCGCACTCACAGACGACCGGGTTCGGGCCGTCGTAGTCCAGCACCTCGTCAGTGCGGGAGCCGAGTCGCTGGGCACTCCGCCGGCCGATCGGCGAGCGGATGCCGAACTCGTCCATGTAGTCTCGCAGCACCGAGAAGTCATCGCTGCCGGGCAGCGGCACCTCGTCGGTGCGACACTCGGCGTCGATGCCGAGCTTGTCGCAGACGTGATCGGAGATGTCCTCGCCCATCATCCGGTAGGTCGTGAACTTCCCGCCGACGATGGAGGTGAAGTTCTCGACGCCATCGCGGTCAGCGTGGTCGAGGAGGAAGAAGTCCCGGGTGATGTCCGTCGAGTCGCTCGTCCCGGTTCCCGGCGGCTCGTACAGCGGCCGGACGCCCCAGAAGGAGCGAATCGTTCGGGCCTCTTCGATGATCGGCACCAGCTCTTTGAGCGTGTCGATCATCAGATCGACTTCCCACTGCTCTTCGGGGTAGTCCTCGGGATCGTCGACCTCGACGTCCGTAGTGCCGAGAATCGCCGTCGTCTCGTGGGGGACGACGATGTCGGCGTCACCCTTCGGTTTACACCGGTTGATGACGGTGTCGACCTGTCGGGTGTTCATGATCGTCATGACGCCTTTGCCGGGCCGGACCTCGATTTCCTGTTCGAGGCCGGCCATCTCGCCGATCTGTCCGGCCCACGCGCCGGTCGCGTTGACGACGTAGTCGCCGCGGATCTCCTCGCGGGTGCCGGGTTCGCGGTGGACGCGCTTGCCGGGGCCCGACTCGTGTTCGACCTCGACGCCGACGACCTCGTCGCCCTCTTTGAGTACATCCACTACGGGCGCGTGTGTCTCGATCCGCGCGCCGTGTTCCTCCGCACTGGCGGCGTTGGCCACACAGAGCCGGAAGGGGTCGATCGCGCCGTCGGGGACGCGGATCGCCTTGTCGATGTCCTTGGCGAGGTACGGCTCCAGCTCACGAGCTTCGTCACCGGACAGCACCTCAACCGGAATATCGCACTCCTTGCAGCCCTCCAGTTTCTTCTGGAAGTACTCCTCGGTATCCTCAGGCCGTTTGACGAAGAGCCCGCCGGTCTCTTCGACACAGTGACTGGCGATATCCCGCAGAATTCGGTTTTCGATCATACACTCCTTCGCGCTGGCCTGGTCGGCGACTGCGTACCGGCCACCGCTGTGGAGTAGCCCATGCATCCGTCCTGTCGTCCCGTGCGTAAGGTTCCCCTGTTCGACGAGTGTCACGTCGAGTCCGCGCATCGCGAGGTCGCGCGCGATGCCGCACCCGGTCGAACCCCCGCCGATGACGATTACGTGTGGTTTGCTACTCATCCGTTCGGTTCTCCTTTGAACTATAATGACTTTAGTTTACCCCCTTACCACGCAGGTGTCGGCGGTCGATTCTTGCGGCTGGTTTGAAACCCCCGGACTAACCCCCGGAATGGTGTATGTGAACAGCACACAGGATCGTCGAAAATTGCCGAAAAGCACGGGGAATGGTACCATACAGAACACGGAGAAGTTTGGGGATAGGAGTAACATTTATCACGTTCTTCTATAGTGTTTACCCGTGGTGGTGGAACCGGTCGTAAAGAACGGTTCGCCGCCAGCGGGGGAACGACCCCCACAAGGAGTGTGGTGATTACACAATGTCAGAAACATACGTTGGTTCAATCGACCAAGGGACGACAGGAACGCGCTTCATGGTCTTCGATCACGACGGCGGTGTCGTGTCGCAGGCCTACGAGAAGCACGAACAGATCTATCCGGAGCCGGGTTGGGTCGAGCACGACCCCATGGAAATCTGGGAAAACACGAAACTCGTCATCAACGAGGCCCTCGACAAAGAGGGTATTGACCCAGAACAGCTCGAAGCGCTCGGTGTTACCAACCAGCGCGAAACCACCATCGTGTGGGACAAAGAAACCGGCAAACCAGTACACAACGCCCTCGTCTGGCAGGACCGTCGGACGACGGACCGCGTCGAAGAAATTCAGGACGAGAGCACCGACACGCTCACCGTCGAGACGATCCGCGAGAAAACGGGTCTCGAATGTGACGCCTACTTCTCCGCGACGAAAACTGAGTGGATCCTCGACAACGCGGATCCGATCAAACTTCAGCGATCCCGACCGCAGGACGTCCGGGACCGCGCTGAAGAAGGCGAGCTCCTAATGGGTACCATCGACACGTGGGTCATCTACAACCTCACCGGTAACCACATCACCGACGTGTCCAACGCATCCCGAACGATGCTCTACAACATCGAGGACCTCGAATGGGACGACGAACTCCTCGAGGAGTTCCGCGTGCCCGAGTCCATGCTGCCTGAGGTTCGTCCGTCCTCGGACGACGACACCTACGGTAGCACGGATCCGGACGGCTTCCTCGGCGCCGAAGTGCCTGTCGCGGGCGCGCTCGGTGACCAGCAGGCAGCCCTGTTCGGCCAGACTTGCTTCGACGCAGGTGACGCCAAGAACACCTACGGGACCGGTTCGTTCATGCTCATGAACACCGGTAACGAAGCCGTTCCGTCCGAGCACGGCCTGCTCACGACGATCGGCTTCCAGCGTACGGGCGGCGACGTCCAGTACGCCCTCGAAGGTGCCATCTTCATCACTGGCGCAGCAATCGAGTGGCTCGAAGACATGACGCTCATCGAGGATGCTGCCGAGTCCGAAGAACTCGCCCGCAGCATCGACTCGACTGACGGCGTCTACGTCGTGCCCGCCTTCACTGGCCTCGGTGCACCCCACTGGGACCAGCGCGCACGCGGGACGATCGTCGGCATGACGCGTGGCACGCGACGCGAACACATCGTTCGCGCCACGCTCGAATCCATCGCCTACCAGACCAAAGACGTCGCCGAGGCAATGGTCGAAGACGCAGACATCGACCTTTCGAGCCTCCGCGTCGACGGTGGTGCAGTCAAGAACAACTTCCTCTGTCAGCTCCAGTCGAACATCATCGGCACGGAGATCGTCCGCCCGGTCGTCGACGAGACGACCGCGCTGGGGAGTGCCTACGCGGCCGGCCTCGCCGTCGGCTACTGGGACACCCTCGACGAACTCCGTAACAACTGGCAGGTCGACCGGAAGTTCCCGGTCGACGAAGACGCCGACATCGAAGTCAACTACGACCGCTGGAAGGACGCTGTCGAGCGTTCCGAAGGCTGGGCCCAAGACGAGGGAGGTGACTAACGATGGTCAACCCGACGCTGCTTGACCCGACGTGGTACATCACGGCCTTCGCGGGCGGTGCCTTCGGTGCGGCTATCGGCGCGCTACCAGCTTTCATCTTCACCGGCTTCATGGTCATCGCCGGCGAGGCACTCGCCGTCTCCGGTGGCCACCAAGGCGGCTACGGTCCGATTAGTGACTACGGACAGTCCACCGCCGGTGTGGCAGTGAACGCAGGAACGTTCACCGGCTACGTCGGCTTCGGTCCGATCTTCGGTCCGCACATCAGCTTCGCGGCTGGTGCTGCGGCAGCCGCATACGCGGCGAAGAAAGGCTACATCGACGACGGGAAGAACATCCTCTGGGCTGCCGGGACGAACCACATCGACGTACTGCTCGTCGGTGGGATCTTCGGTATCCTCGGGATGGTCGGTACCGGCCTCGGTCGAACGGTCGGCTTCCCAACTGACAACATTGCGACGATGGTCTTCCTCTCCGCGCTCATCCACCGCGTGGCCTTCGGCTACAGCGTGATCGGCGAAGTGACCGGCGACGGTCTCTTCGACGTCGGTCCGTGGGAGCGAGACGAGGACGAAGCACCCGGCATCTGGCTGCCGTGGCAGTACAAGTGGAGCGGTGTCGCCATGATCGGCCTCATCGGCGGTATCTTCGGCGGTGCACTCTACTACGCCACCGGTAGCGCGCTGCTCGGCTTCGGTATCAGCGCGGCCAGCCTCGTGTTCCTGCAGTGCGGTGTCGACAACATCCCGGTCACCCACCACATCACGCTGCCCGGTTCGGTCGGCGCGTGGGGTGCGGTCGCAGCCGGTTACAGTCCGACGCTCGTGATCATCTGGGGTGCCCTCTTCGGCATCTTCGGTGCGCTCATGGGTGAGGTCCTCGAACGTGTGTTCTACATGCACGGCGGGACCCACGTCGACCCGCCGGCAGGCGCAATCGCCGCCTCCGGTCTGCTGTCGGCAGTCCTGACCGCTGCGGGCGTCCTGGGAGCGACCTTCTGGGGCGGCCTCGGCGGCATCGGCCTCTAAGCCGGCCGAACTCACTCGCCAACCACTCCTTGCTCACCCCGTTGGTGGGCCGGAGTTAACACCCGTCGTGCGGTGACGGTTGTTCGGTGATGCGGTTTCCGTTTTTTCACGTACCGACGAACACTGACCACGACTCTCTGAGGGAGCACATATGAAAATCGATGAGCGGATCGCCCGACGACAGCACGCCGACGAGGAGGGTGTCATCCCCGACTACGATGCCATCAGCCCGGTCGTCCACCTCAGCGAACCGGTCGGTCGCGGCGCGGTTATCGAGCAACTGCTCGATGTGGTGTCGCCGGTGTTCGATGGCCACCCGCCGAGCGACGGCTACGTGTGGGGGCCGAAAGGAACGGGCAAATCCGCCATCATCCGGCCGCTGTTCGAGGGACTGAGCCGGCAGGTCGGCCGGAGCGAAAGCCGACTGTACACGACAACGCGGGCGGCCCCCGCGCCGGACGTGAACTTCGTCTACGTCGACGCGCGCCGTGCCAACTCGGCGTTCGCGCTGTTGCATACAGTTGCCGATACCGTTAGCTCGGAACCGGTCCCGAGACAGGGCGTCGGCCGTGGGGCGATGGTCAAGCGACTGCAGGATCACGTCGCGGGGACGAACCGCCACCTGTTGGTCGCCGTCGACCACGTCGGCGAACCAGAGACGATCGGCGTCGACGGCGTCTTCGAGCAGTTTGATGATTTCGGCGAAGCGGTCGGCTGCGTGGCGATCGGGCGAGCGAACCCGACGGAAACCGTCGTCAGCAACCGACCCAGCACGGAGACGGTTCACGTCGACGCCTACACCCAACACGCGCTGGCTGAAGTCCTGACCAACCGCGTCGCCGACGGCCGGCTGCGGACCGCGACGACTGACGAACAGCTCACGGCACTCGCCCGGTGGGCCGAGGGCGACGCCCACGACGCCTTGGCCGCGCTGTTCGGGGCTGGTGTGACCGCCGAAACGCGTGGCGTCGAGCGGATCGGACCGGCCGAACTCGCTACCGGAATGGAGGCCGTCCCACAGCCCAGCGTCGCCCTCGGCCGGGTGATCGCGTTGCCGACGAACCGGAAACGGATCGTCCGTCGACTGGTCGGGCTCTCGGAGGCCAACCGGAGTTCCGTCAGTACGGCGGCCGAGAAGATCAGCGAGGGGATCGATCTCTCGCGGGCGACGATCGAGCGGGTTCTCTACGAACTCGCCGAGTCGGGGATCATCCGCCGGCTCAAAGCCGGGGAGACGCCGGCGACCGGCCGGCCGCCCTCACGGCTCGAACCGCGATTCCCGACGCTCGTCTTCGAGCAGCTGCAGGCCGAAAGCTGACCATACTACCCTTCTCGCCGCAACTCACAGCGCGGCCCATCCAGCAGTCAGAAGTCATACCGAGCCAACAGAAACGGCCGCCTTAGCGGATGTATCCGGGAGAAGAGTTTCACACACAATAATTAGATACACACATTTATTTATCCGATGAGATAGAGTCTATAAATATGACCTTACGGTGGAGTGTTCCGAATCGTGGTGGTGGTAGCCAGCCCGTCAGCGTCACGCGTCGCACCCGACTCCTGCTCGGCGTGCTCGGGGCGTGTCTCTGTGTCGGGTGGATCGTATCCGACCCCGCTGTCGGCGAGACAGCCGTCCTGTTCGGCCTGTTCTCCCGGTTCTGGGGCAACGACACTGACAACGCGAGCGACGAGGACGAGGGACAGGCCCGGGTCGATCCTGACCCGACTGCCGAGAACGAAACGGCAAGCGAGTCGGCCGACGCCGAGCCAACGACCGGTGCGGCAGGCGATACGGAGGCGACAGCCGACACCGAAACGGAAGCCACCGAGGAGACGGTTGCCGACGAACCCACGGCGGAAACATCGACAGCAACCCCTGAACCGACGGATTCGATCACACCGACCGTCGAGGCGACTGACGACGCGGCGGGCGTCGCCTCCGACGGCGGGATCACGGCGGAGGACTCCACCGACGGCTCCCAGCCGCCAGGGGACGGCGAGGACTGGGACCGCTTCTGCCGGGAGATGGGCGATGCGATGCAGCAGTGTGCCGACGGCGATCTGACGATCCGGATCGACCCCAACGAGGCCCCACAGCAGGCCCGCGGGATGGTCGAGGACTTCAACGAGATGATCGCCTCCTTCAGCGAGACGGTCCAGACGGTCGACGACTTCAACGATCAGGTGACGGGCGCGACCGACCGCGTGACGAGCCGGGTCGACGAAGTCAAATCCGCGAGCAAGGAGATGAGCACCGAGGTCAACGCCATCGCGGAGGACGCCCAAGAGCAGAACGCCCAACTCGAAGAGCTCTCCGACGAGATCCGCTCGCTGTCAGCAGCGACGCAGGAGGTCGCTTCCTCGGCCAACGAGGTCGCGGAAGCCTCCGAGCAGGCCGCCGAACGGGGCGAGAAAGGTCGGGATCTGGCGACCGATGCCCTCGCGGAGCTCGACGACATCGACACCCGCACCAACCGGATGCTGGAGGCCACCGAGGAACTCGACAGCCGGATCGATGAGATCGAGGAGATCGCGGAGTTCATCGGCAGCGTCGCCAGCCAGACCAACATCCTCGCGCTGAACGCTTCGATCGAGGCCGCCCGCGCGGGCGAAGCCGGCGAAGGGTTCGCCGTCGTCGCCGACGAGGTCAAGAGCCTCGCGGAGGACGCCGAGGAAGCCGCCGGCGACATCGAGGAGTCGGTGAACACGATCCGCGAGCAAGCGGATACCACTGTCGAGGAGATGCACCAGACGCGCGACCGGATCGACTCCGGCGTCGAAACAATTGAGGGTGCGGTCGAAACCTTCCACAAGATCGCCGACGACGTCGAGGAGACCAACGTCGGCGTCCAGGAGATCAGCGACGCGACCGACGAGCAGGCCAACTCCCTGCAGGAGGCCGCGGCGATGGTCGACGACGTGAGCGCTATCGCCGACGAAACGGCCGACCGCACCGACACGGCAGCGTCGGCAGCCCAACAGCAGACGACGGCGTTGGCCGAAGTCTCGACGGCATCGACGACGCTCGACGAACGCAGTTCCGCGCTGAACGACCTCACTGCATCCTTCGAGATCGGCGGCGGCCGCGGCGCGGTCGCAGCCGACGACAACGTGACCACCTTCGAGTTCTGGCACGCGATGGGTGGCGACAAGGGACTGCTCCTTGAGGACCTCATCCGAGAGTTCGAGGAGCAGGCCGACGGCATCCGGATCGATGCGACCTCGAAAGGCAGCTACCGCGGCAACCTCGAATCGACGCTCAACGCCGCTGAGCGGGGCGACCCGCCGACGCTGTCACAGATCTACGAGATCGGGACAGCGAAAGCCGTCGACAGCGGCGCGTTCCAGCCCGTCGAGCACATCCTGCCGTCGGATACCGACATCAACAGCTACCTCAGCGCGGTGTTGAGCTACTACCAGACCGACGGGACGCTGTACTCGATGCCGTTCAACTCCTCGGTCCCAGTGCTGGCGATCAACGAGGAGGCGTTCTCAGCGGCCGGCCTCGATCCAAGCAACCCGCCGCAGACGTTCAAGGAAGTCGAACGCGCCGCCGAGAAGCTGGTCGATGCCGGTGTCTGTGAGACCGGGATCACCTTCGCCAACTACTCGTGGTTCGTCGAGCAGTGGTTCGCCACCGCCGGTCAGGAACTCGTCAACAAGCGGAACGGCCGCGCCGGGACGCCCGACGAGGCTCTCTACGACAGCGACGCGGGCGTCGAACTCTACGACTGGTGGACCGGTCTCGACGACCGCGGCCTCTACCACAACCCCGGGATCGAAGCCCGCGGGAAGGCCAAAGAGGCCTTCCACGAGGGCAAAGCCGGCATGCTGATCGGTTCGTCCTCCTCGTGTGGCTCGATCATCGAGGGCGCGGAGTTCGGGACGTCGATCAGCGGGATGCCCGCGGCGGGCGAGCGCGTCGGCCTGATCGTCGGCGGCGCGTCGCTGTGGGTCTCCGAAGACGCCAGCCGCGACCAGCAGGAGGCCGCCGGCGAGTTCCTCGCGTGGATGACCGCGCCGGAACAACAGGCCCGCTGGCACAAGGAGACCGGCTACCTGCCGGTTCGACAGGACGGCATCCAGAAGCTTGAGCGTGAGGGCTGGTTCAACGAGAACCCCGGCCACGAGGTCGCCATCCAGCAGCTTCTCGACAGCCCCGACACGCCCGCGACCAACGGCGCGCGGATCGGGCCCTTCGACACCGTCCGGACGCTCGTCGCCGAGGCCTACGAGGACATCAAAAGCGGCGACACCGAAGAAGAGCTCGCCAACCTGAGTTCGCGCGTCGAACAGCAGCTCGACTCCTACGCGAGCCAGTAACCCGCCTGCCGTCTGTTTTCGCCGCGTATCACCCATTACTAAGCCCTCGGCTGTCGAGACTCGCGTATGGAGCGAACGGTACCCGTCGTCCCGGAGGACGGACTACACGCACGACCGGCCGCGACGTTCGTCGAAACCGCCAGCAACTTCGACGCCGAGATCACGGTTGAGGCCGTCGACGGCTCCCGGCCCCCGGTCGCCGCCGACAGCATCCTCGGGGTGACCGGCCTCGGCGTCCACGGCGGCGACGAGGTTATCCTGAGCGCGGAGGGGCCGGAAGCCGAACCCGCCCTCGACGCCCTCGAAAATATTCTCTCGACGCCGGCTGGGCAATCGAACGCTGCCTGAGACGGCGACCATAGGCTGACGGCGGCACGGTTTTCACACCAGCGGACGGATACCGGGTATGGTGCCGCCGCTCGCTCTCGATATCGACGGGACGCTGACGACCGCCGCCGATCGGATCGATCCCCGCGTGTTCGAACGGTTGCCCGCGTGGGACGCGCCGATCGTCATCGCCACGGGCAAATCGTTTCCGTACCCGGTCGCACTCTGTCACTTCCTCGGGATTCCCGAACAGGTCGTCGCGGAGAACGGCGGCGTCGTCTGCGCCGACGGCCAAGTCTCGTTTCAGGGCGACCGCGAGCGCGCCGAGGCGGCGATCGGCCGCTTCCGTGATCGCGGCGGCGACCTCGGGTGGGATGACGCGGATACGACGAACCGCTGGCGAGAAACCGAACTCGCAGCCAACGTCGATGCCGACGAGGAGTTACTGCGGGCGGTCGCCGCGGAGTTCGACCTCGAAGTCGTTGACACCGGCTACGCCTATCACCTGAAAACGCCGGGCGTCGAGAAAGGGGATGGCCTCACCGCCGTCGCCCACCTCCTCGGACTCGATCCCGGGGAGTTCGTTGCCGTCGGCGACAGCGAAAACGACGTGTCGCTGTTCGAGACCGCCGGCGACTCCTACGCCGTCGCCAACGCCGACGAGCGCGCGAAAGCGGCCGCTGCGACCGTGCTTGAGGACTCGTACTTCGATGGCACGCTGTCGGTGCTCGACGCGCTGCAGTCGGACTGAGAGCTACGTATCCCCCGTCGCGATACTATCCGCTGGCGTCGACAGCGTCGTCGCGCCACGCGCCGAAGCGATCGAGGGTGTCGGTTTCGTCGAAGCGTTCGATACAGGGCACGTCGTAGGGGTGTATCTCGTCGATTCGAGCTTCGAGGCGGTCATAGCCCGCGTCGGTCGTCTTGATCAGCAGGATCGTCTCGGCGTCGGTTTCGACGTCGCCCTCCCAGCGGTAGGTTGACTGGCAGTCGACGGCGTTGACACAGGCGGCGAGCCGTTCTTCAACGAGCGTGGCCGCGAGGTCGTCGGCCGCGGCCGACGGTGCAGTAACGTAGACGGTCGGCATCAGTGATACTCTTCGAAGGGAACGAACGAGCCGTTGATATCCCACTCGTGAATGCAGTAGATGCTGCCGGCGTTGTCGTCGACGACACACCACGTCTCGCCGTCGGCATCCCACTGCTCCTCCCGGCCGCACCGCTCGCAGGTGCGGTCAGTCGGGTGACGTAACGTCGTTGCCATACCGCAATCGGGGGTGTCCACGAAGTTAAACGTGTCTCAGTCGTCGGCGACCGTCAGCGCGAGGACCCGACGCCAGCAAGGAGTCCAGCTCGAACTGAGGAAAACAATTGTTTGATTTTAGCAGAGATAATAGACACCTCGACGGAAATAATCGAATGCGTTGTGTGAAGCGACGACACAGAAGCCAAAACTATTTATGTGCTTGCTAGGCTATGTGAACGCATGCCACAAAACGCTGCCAGCATCGATCCATACACCACCGAAGAGGCCTGTTTCGAGTGTTTAGAGTGCGGCGCGCGCGCTCGAAGCGAAGAACGAATCCACGAGTGTTCGGCCTGCGGCGGCGAGGTCAAGAACATCGCCATCCCGCGAGAGTAGCTTAGGCGTCGGCGATCCGGTACTGATAGGGTTGCTGTGAGATCACCTGTACCTCACCCTCCCGCGCCCGTCGCCCGAGGACCGTGGCTATCTGATGTGGGTTCTCGAAGGTGTCGTCACCCCGCGCTTCGAGTTCCGCCAGAATCTCACGAGCCGTCAGCGGCTCGTCGGCCTCTGAAAGCACACCCTGCAAGCGCTCGAAGTCGCTCGGTGTGGTATGCATATACACTCTTTACAACGCCGACAGGTTTAGACCTATGTGAGACAACCGTCAGACAACCGTCGTACAGACCGATTTCAGACGTTTCAGTGTTTACTACCGGCCGTTGTTGTCAGAAAAACAATCATAGTCGACAGAACAGCCAGCGTCTCCCACCGAGTCAGGCGTAAACGTCGTCTTCGCTCAGGTCGCGTTCATCGCGGTACTCCTCGACGAAGGCCTCGACCTCGAACTCGTGCATCTTCCCTTCAAATTCGGTGAGTGCACTCGTGTCGTCGGCATGACTGATCGCGTGTTCCATCAACTCGACGACGAGTTCGACGATGATCTCGTGGAGTTGCCGGGAATCGAAGTCAGTGATCCATAGCAGCGCGAACCCCACGTCCTGCTCCTCGGAGGCGTCATGGGAGACGACGCGCTCGGGAAACTCTTCGAGGACGATGCCAAGCAGGTGCGGCGTGCCGAACTCCGGCATCTCCTCGCTGGTGGTTTCGATGGCCTCCCGCAGCGTCTCAACAAGGAAATCGGGGAGGAACCGCTCGGGCGGGTGGACATCCATGACGATGCCGTGGCTATCGCCGCAGTCGCAGTCGAACTCCCGCATCCCGAGGTCGAGATCGGTAACCGCGACCGACTCGCCGCAGGGGAGATCGAGGCGGTCGCCACCCCCGCCCGGGACGCGTGGTTTGGTCATAGCGTCGCTTGGCACGTCGAGCGGTTAAATCTCGTGTTGTCGGCTGCCACAGTCTTATGCAGGCAGCGGCCCAAGCCGGCGGTATGAGTCCACCCGCAGACAGCCCCGACCGGCCGCGGGACCGCGAGGAGTTGGCGGCCCAACTCGACGAGTTGGAGTCGACGCTCACCGACCTCCGCAGCGAACTCCGCGGCGAGGGTCGTCGCGGACCGCCACAGCCGCCGAAGTTGGGCGATCTCCTCCGCTTTACCGAGCAGTACACCATCCCGACGCTGATCGCGGCGCTTGAGGCAACGATTAAATCCTTAGAGTTGCTCCAGCGAACGCTTCGGCTGGCCGACCCCGCACGCGCTGCCCGCGAGGAAGGCACCGCCGCTCGGGGGCGACTTGACGAGGTCGGCAGCGAGGCCGGCCAGCAGCTCGCTGCCGCACTGGGCGAACTCCGGACCGCACTCGCCGAGGCCGACCTGCCGGAGAACCCCGACTCCCGCGACCTGATCGAAGACGCCCGAAGCCTGACCGGCGAGATCGAAGGCCGGCTCAGAGACGCCGAGCGAACCGTCAGCGACCAGCGTGACCGCGAACGGGGCAGCCGGCGGAACGCCGAGGGCGCATCAAGCGGCGGCGTGATGATCGATGTTGGCGAGGACGGAGACGACACGAACAGCGATAGCCAGCAGGACGACAGCGACACCGATCCCGAGGTCGATGTCGATGCCGAACTTGAATCGATCAAAAACGAGCTCGACCGCTCGGAGCAAGCACTCGACGAGCAGACCAACGAGACCAATGACGACGACAGCGGAACAGCCGATAGCAACGAAAGCGACGATAACGACGACGCGAGTGAGAGAGACGAAGCGAGCGATAGCGACGACGAAAAGACAGCCGACAGCGACAACGACTGATTACTCGACGGGGCGGAACCGGTAGCCGTCCCACGAGTGACTTTCTGCCTCGCGGATGCCAGCGTCCGGGTCGCGGAGTTCCGGAACATAGACCGGTTCGACCGTATCACCGATCTCGACCTCGTCGGTGGTGAGCTGACCGATCGCACGCACCGCTTCACCATCGACGTCGAACTCGACGATCCCGAGGTGGTTCGGTTCGCGGACGCCCGGCGGTGTCGCCGTCGAGGAGGTCCACGTCACAACGGTCGCGTGATACTCACTGAGATCGACTGTCCCCACTGGCTCCGCGCCGTCGGGGCCGAGCGGATGTGGCGGGTACAGGATCGTCCCGTCAGGGTAGCGGGCGGCCTCCATCGGCGGCTGGTCGTCGGGCTCGCCATCGTCGGTTGCGTTCTCTCCGTCGCTCATTGGCCTGCCTCCATGATCGTCGTGATGACACAGTTGCCGAACCCGCCGACGTTGCACGCGAGGCCCGTCTCAGCGTCGACCTGTCGCGGCCCGGCGTTGCCGGTGAGCTGTTGGTAGATCTCGTAGACTTGCGCAACGCCGCTCGCTCCGAGCGGGTGGCCCTTCGATTTCAGGCCGCCGGAGGTGTTGACCGGGAGCTCGCCATCGCGGTCGGTGACGCCGTCCTCAACGGCTTTCCAGCCTTCGCCCTGCTCGAAGAAGCCGAGGCCCTCCGACTGGAGGAATTCGAGAATGGTGAACATGTCGTGGAGTTCGGCGACATCGATGTCGTCGGGGCCGATCCCAGCCTGCTCGTAGGCGATCGCACTGGAGTCGACGACGCCGTTCATCACCGTCGGATCCTCGCGTTCGTGGACGACGTGGGTGTCGGTCGCGCCGCCGATCCCGGAGATGACAGCGTACTCGTCGGTGTACTCGCTGGCGACGGATTCAGGACACATGAGGAGTGCAGCCGAACCATCCGTGATTGGGCAGAAGTCATAGAGCCGCAGCGGGTCGGCGACGATCGGGGACTCCATGACGGTTTCGAGGTCGACTTCCTTCTGGAACTGGGCGTGAGGGTTGTCGACGCCGTTTTTGTGATTCTTGACCGCGACCTTGGCGAGACTTTCGCGTGGGGCGTCGTACTCNNNCAGGTANNNCCGNGCGGTNAGNCCCGCAAAGGAGGGNAGCGTNACGCCGTGTTTGTACTCGNCGGGGTGGGTNAGCGAGGCGATNACGTCGGTNGCCTCNNCGGTNNTNCGGTGNGTCATCTTCTCGCCGCCGANCAGGAGTGTGAGGTCGCTCGCACCCGAGGCGACCGACTGCCACGCGCTGTAGACGCCCGCGCCGCCGGAGGAGCTTGTCTGGTCGATTCGAGCAGTGTACGCCGGCAGCGCGTCGAGGTCGTGGGCGACGGCGTTAGCGATCCCCGTCTGACCCTCGAACTCGCCGCTGGCCATGTTCGATACGTAGAGATGATCGAGGTCGTCGCCGTCGATGGCGGCGTCAGCCAAGCAGGCTTGGCCGGCCTCCGCGAGCAGGCCACGGATCCAGCTGTCGCGCTGGCCGAACTGGGTCATCGACGCGCCGATGATCGCAACGCGGTCCATACCCGACCCTCTCGGCGGGCCGCTTTACCGATTTCCATTCTGACTGATCTCGGTCGATTTAACACGCCGTCAGCCCTACCGGCGGTATGGATCTCGACTACCTCCTCCCGCATCTCGGTGCCGGCGTCTGTCTCGTCCTCGTCGCGTTGTTGGCAGCCCCCTACGCGCTCATCGAGGGGCAACCGGAGTTGGTCGGCGCGTACTACAACGCCGGCCCGCTCGGCGTCGCCGGCGCGCTCTTCCTCGCCGTGCTGGGAATCGTCATCTTCCTCTCCGGCGTCCGCGGACAGGCCGATCCGACGCTCGTCGCGGGGATCATGCTCGCCGTCGGGCTGACGATTTTCGCGCTTACCGTTGTGTGGGCGATTACGATGGAGTCGACGATCATTTTCAGCTTCCCCAGCCAGTACTCGTGGCTGGAGTACCATCCGTGGGCGAGCCTCGCGGTTAGCGGCGTGCTCGCTGGCGTCGCCGGCGGCTACGCCGCCGTTGCGATCAACTGATCGGCGAGCGAGAGCAACGAGAGCCTGATCATCGATCGCCGACGACGAGTGACAGACGAAAGGGCCTTAAAGCCGTCCGGTGTACGTCGGAATGGACTAGGTCGGGCAGGTAGGCCCTGCTCTTTACCCGTGAGACAGTCTTTAGCGGGGACCGAACTGCCGGGGCGTCGGTCGAACCGTCACAGGCCTCGGGAGCCAACGTCGAAACCTCGTCCGTCGGGGACAGCGGTTCCGGTGTACTCACCCGCAGGGGTGTCACACGCCGGTTGGTCGGCGACAGTGGGTCAGGCGCGGAAGCGAGCAGCCCATCGCCGGACGCCCGTCGCTCGCCGGATCGCGGGGTGGAGGAGGCAACCGAGAATCCCTGTGTCCGGAACGGTCGGCAAACCGGCCTGTCCGTCATTCATACCCGATTTTCGACCCGCCAGCGACAGCCATACGCACAGCGTCACCCATCGCTACCGACAGGTTCGACTATCACCAACTCCTTCGAGACGTATGAGCGACGACGCGGCGAGTGAAGAAATGGAAGACACTACCGAAGCAACCGCTGGCGACATCCACGCCGCCTACAGCGAGGCCGCGGGCGAACGCCGCCTCGTTTTCGACCGCGAGGGACAAACGGCGGTCGTTGCCCAGAACATCGAGGGCTACGCCATGCTCCGAGTGCGGCGGACCGCCGACGGCGACGAACTCGAACGCTACTACGGGTTCGATATGGCACTCGATCACGTCGCCGAACTGCTCGACGTCGATCCCAACGCGCTCCCAGTCCCCGAGGCCGCCGCCGACATGGGAATGTAGCCCGAGTTAGTCATTCTCGCCGAACGACGACTGCAGCAGGTCGCTGTCGAGGTGATCTCGCCAGTAGAACCGCGGCGCGAAGACGAGATACGCGAGGGCGAGAAACAGCAGCCCGAAGGCGAACACGCGGCCGTAATACCCCGGCGCGACGATTGCCAATGCTTGGACGACACCCATAATCAGCGCGTCTTGAGCATGGAGATCCGGATACGTGAACGTCGAGACCATCAGCACCGCGAGGACGCCGACGAGGCCGACCAGCTGCCACACGTCGGTAAAGCCAGCCAGCACGGCCGCCGCGAGGATCGTCGCCGCCAACGTCGTCTGGACGCCCTGCGTCTCCTCGCTGTCGCGGTCGTAGGCGGTGTACATCCCCAGCCGCGTGACGGCCATCGCCACGAACAGCGCGGGCAGCGCGAGGGCGACAGCGATAACGGCGGGCTCACCGTTCGGCATCAACATCTCGATGACGACCGCGGCGACGAGGACAGCGGGGGCAACACCGAAGGAGGCCACGTCGGCCAGCGAGTCGAGATAGACGCCGGCGGGCGTTCTGCCGCGGCGGCGGGCGACGATCCCATCGAGGGCGTCGGTGATCGCGCCGAGGAGGATGAGCCGGGCGGCCAGCGTCACGTCGATGAGCGCGGCGGCGGTCGCCAGAAAGCCCAGCGCGGCGTTGGTGACGGTGACCGCATCGGCTGCCCCGAGTCGGCCGACGAACCGCAGTTGCATATCTCGTCGTTGGCGAGTGGGAGGTTATGTGTTGTTATCTCGGTGACCGCCAGTCGACGGTCACCGCGACAACGGGTCGACAGCCGCCCGAACCACGCGGCCTATATGGCTCCCAGCCCTACCAGTTCACATGACGCAGTCGCGGACGCGACGGCGGATGCTGGCGGCCCTTGGCACGGCTGCAACGGGCGGTCTCGCCGGCTGTCTCAGTGCGTTCACGCGCGGTGAGTACGACATCGGGATGCGAACGTCGGCGTTTGCGCCCGAAACGCTGCGGGTCGATGTCGGCACGACGATCGTCTGGCGCAACACCTCGGCGCGCGGGCACACGGTGACGGCCTACGAGGACACCCTCCCCGACGGCGCGGCCTTCTTCGCCAGCGGCGGCTACGACAGCGAGGCAGCCGCCCGCGAGGCGTGGGAGGGTGACAACGAGGGACTGATCGGGACGAGCGAGACGTTCAGCCACACCTTCGAGGTCGCCGGCGAGTATTCTTACGTCTGTCTCCCGCACGAAACCGGCGGGATGATCGGGACGATCATCGTCGAATAGCCGTCGCTGGCTGGACGATGAGAAAAGCGAAAATTCGACTGCCGGCTTAGTCGTCGGCGACGTCGTCGGCGATGTCTTCTTCGTCGACATCGACGGCGGTCGCTTCCTCTTCGGCCAGCTCTTCGGGGCGGGCTTCGAGTTCGAGCTTCGTGACCTCGACGCGCCGCAGCGGGTAGATCTGTTTGGCCTCGCCGTAGATCGCCGACGAGAGGCGGCCTTCGATAACGCTGTCGGCCAGCTCTTCGAAGGTTCGCTCCGCGGCGGCTTCCTCGACGAGGTCGATCATGACACGCCGGATGGCGTGCTCTTGGCTGTTGTCGGCCTTCTTCGTCGTGAAGGCGACCGGCTGGATCTTCACGCGGTAGTCGTCGGTCGTGACGACCGTGATGTTGGCCTCAGTTTTCGAGGCACCGCGTCGCACGAGGCTCCGCAGGTAATCTCGGGTCAGCTCGTGTTTGATGAACTCGGTGTAGGCCGTATCCGAGCCCACGTCGTCGATCTTGAACGTGAGTTTGGTGTTGTCTGATCCGGCGTCATCCTTGATGTCGCCGAGGGTCGTCTCGATCGTGCGGCCGACGACCTGCTGTGGCTCTGCTGCGATGGTCTCACCGAGTTCGGCCCGGTCGAACTGCTCGGGGGCCTGTACGGTGTACCATCGTTTTCCGTCCTGTTGCTGCTTGGATACTGATCGTTCGCTCATAGTTGGGTTGTCTCGTCTGTCGTGGTTTCGGCTGCTGTGCTGGCCTCGGTCGGAGCAATGTCGGATTCCGTGTCAGCGTCGGCCGCGTCGATGGCGTCGTCACCAACGTCGCCAGCATCCGCGTCGGCTGCGTGGTCTACTGCGTCAAGCACTGCCTCGGCGACGCCGAGGTTGACGACGTAGTCGTCGACGGTTGACTGCAGCCCGCCGGTGGTATCGCGGTCGATTTCAGTCGTCACGGTCGCCGACTCGACCCGCGTCGTCATCGACGCGGTGTTGTCGGGGCCGACCGCGCGGGCGACGCGCTCGGCGCGCGTCGGTGTCCCGTACTCGGTCGTCACAGTCGCGCTGCAGGCGACCGCGGTGTGAGTGGTGGCGTCAGTCATCGTCGAGTGCCTCCCTGACCGCAGCGATCAACTCACCGTCGGCGACGCTGCCGGCAACGTCGAGTGTCGCCTGCGTCGGCGTCCCGCCGGCGTCGGCAGCGAGCTCGCGGGCGACGGTCGCCGTCGCGTCGGCGAGCCCGCGTGGCTCGGTTGCCGCGAGGGCTGCCCGCCGGCGGCCGTCGACCGGTTCATCGGTGACGACGAGCGCGACGGGTTCCGGCGAGCGGAACACGCGGGCGAGGCGGGCGACCATCGGCAACACCGACGGTCGGTCCGTCTCGACACGGAGGACGTAGACGCCCTCGTAGCGACCCGTCGTCGGCGAGTCGAGTGCGGCATGCGCCGCAGCGGCGTGATCGCGCCAGACATCGACCGCCTCGCTGACGGCTCCCGGCGCGCCGAACGCCAGCGACACCGCCGCGCCCGGTGCCTCGCAGGCGAGTGCTGACAACACGTCAGCGTAGCCGCCGAGCGTGGCGAACGGCGCGGTCGGCGTCGCGTACGGTCGGAGTGCGTCCCCGACCGACTCGGCGGCCTGTGGGGCGGCCGAGTCGGCGGTTGCCGCTTCGACGGCGACAGCCGAGGCGATGGCTGTCCGCATTTCCTCGTCGATCTCGGCGTCCGAATCGGTCGGGATGCCGAGGTCGGCGAGGAGGTCGCGTGCGGCGTCGCCATCGCCCGAAAACGGCGCGTCGAATCGCGTCGAGTGGGCGAGGTCGGCGGCGAGGTCCGCAGTCGGCACCGCAACGCCGGGACGACGCTCGACGAGGTCAGCCGCTTGGGCTGCCGCGAGGAGGTCGTCGCTGCCGGCTCCGCCGGGCGTCTCGCCGGCGGCGATGACGCCCGCCAAGGCGAGTACCGGGTCGGGATCGACGCCGAGTTCGCGGCTGATCGCCGCGGCCGCGACGCTGGCCGGCTGGCGGTCGCCGCGGGCCGGTACCGCGAGGTCAGCAGGGCCGCGCTGGCCGCGGCTGACGACAACGGTTCGGCTCTCGGCGTCAGCGTCGGTCGCGCCGGCTTCGCTACTGTCGTCCTCGGCAGTTTCGACGGCGACGGCGTCGCCAGCCGGATCCGCCGAGACGTGGACGCGGAACGGGATCTCCCGGTCGCGGAGTGCGACCGCCAGCAGGCCACAAGCGGCGAGTGCGTCGCCGTCGGCGTGACCGAAGATGCGGACGAACGGCGCGGCCGCTACCGCCGAGGCCACCCTGCTGGCGGCGTCGGGATCGGGAGCGGCTGCGGCGTCAGTCCGGGAGTCCGACATCGTGAATCCTTATCCGAGGAGTTCTTGCGCTTGCTCGTAGCTGTAGTTGAAATCGGCGTCGATCTCGTCGCCGCGGTAGTAGTTGGCGAGACGACGGATCTTCGACTCCGTGTTCTGGAGTGCGCGTTTGTTCTGGTGGTCTTGGCCGTTGTCCGCGAGGTGCTCACGGAGGTTGATTGCGCGCTCCATGAGCCGCCGGAGATCCTCGGGGAGCTCCGGCGCGGCGTCGTTGTCCTCGAGAATCTCGCCGACCTTCTTGCCGGTGGCGAGTTTGACGTTCGGGATCGGCGTGCCTTTGACGCCCTCGTCGCGGAGTTTCATTCCGATGACGCTGGGGTCGTGACCCTGTTCGGCNAGTTCGACGACGCGNTCCTCGATNGCGTCGGCGTCNACNTCNCTCCANTCCGNNGGNTCGTCTGCCGNCGGNNNGTCCGAACCGGACGAGCCNCGNCGNCGGGTNTGCATTCGTGCCATTGTTANNGGTTGGAACGGCACAGGCCGCAGAAACGACGTGTCCACACAGCCGAGACAGGGGGCTCTGGCGCGGCGGCCACACCCGCCGTCCGGCTGGTGGCGCACTGTCGCAATCCCAAGCCCATGTGGGCGAGTCAGAGTTACGACTGTGCTGTTCCCACCGGCATTTCCCCGCTGTGGGCGTTAAGGGCTTTCTATTCGTGTCGCCTGAGGATTCAGCCCGCTATGCGTACTCAGCATCCGCTTTCCTGGTGGACTGAAAGGGCGAGGGTCTCTCGACGAACCCGGACGACGCAAGCACTGCAGGAGCGAGCACCGCGAGCGACGAAGCGCGCAGCGAGTCCCGGGAGTCGAGAGATCAGAGGGCTTTCTGGATGGTCTCACCTACAAAGGATTAACCGAGAAAATTCAGTTCCAACCCCGAGTCGAAGGCCTTAATACCAAAACCGGGGAACGACAGATTGCGTTGCGGGCTCGTAGATCAGCGGTAGATCATCCCCCTGGCACGGGGAAGGCCGCGGGTTCAAATCCCGCCGAGTCCATTCTCGCTCCTTCGTTTCACTCAGTCGCTCCGATGGACTCGGCTTACTCCCACTCGCTCACTGCGTTCGCTCGCGGGAGTCCCGCCGAGTTCACACAGCGCAAACAAATTTGGCACCAACAGTCGGATCAAATATCTTCGAGGGTAACGCCTTGGGAATCAACCGTCAGCAGATAATCGAACAGCATCTTGATCGTATTCGTGTTCTGGACGCCGGCTGCCGACGGATTCACATGGACTTGTGTTACTGCACCGCGTGAACTGAGCTTGCCCAAGAGGGCGTGCATGAACCTGAAGACGGCTTCGACCGCTTTGTAGTTGAACAGCGTCTGGAGCGGATCGATCGAGACACGGATTCCGGCAGTGAGCTTCCGCCACTGATTGACGATTCTGGTCGCCAAAATCCCCAAGCGACGAACGTCGCCCGGATTGGTGATACGGATCGTCTCGATCGAATCCCGCACCGCTGGCGGTATCGGCTGGTGACACCCGACGGAGATGACAGTCACGTTCAGGGCGTTGGAAGCGATCGTTTCGAGACGCTCCGGCGGGAAGGGTCGATACCGGATGAGCAACACGTTGTGCGCGTGCTCGTCGTCGAGCCCGAGCAGATCTCGATGGAGGTCGTATTTGCGGTCGTCTTGGCCGGTCGATTGAACGAGAAATTTGGTTCCCGGAGAAAGATCGAGATTGGGGGGCCGTTCGGACACGCCTGACTCGGCGGCGGTCGGATGCGGCGCATCAACGTCATCGGCGGCCGCAATCGACATGTCCTGAAGCTCCAAGAGGAGCGTAATCAGCTCGTCTTTCCCGAGAGCTTCGAGCCGCTCGCGGCGCAAGTCACCGGTTGCCCACGCATCGAGGAGCGAATCGAGCGGGATCGTCGCACCTGACTGCTCACGCTGTGCCGCGCCACCAGCCGATGTGGCTTCACCACGATCTGCTTCTCTCCCCCCGCCAGCGGCGTCGTCGACGCCGACCGTCTCCTGCCGCTCGGTGGCTTGACGATGGAGTTCGTGAATCCGATCGACCAGTGGATCAAAGGAGTCGTCGATTTCCGACCGCCGAAACAGTGCCGTCGTGCCGGATTTGAACGCCCCGCTATCGACGGTGGTTGGCTCGTCGTCAGTCAGCAGAATCACCGGGAGCGAGCCGTAATCCGAGCGAATGTGCGAGAGGAGATCGAAGCCATCGGCGTCGCCGAGTTCGAACTCGCTGATCACACACTCGATCGCGTTCGTCTGCAACGCCGTCGTCGCCGTATCGATGTCCCCGGCGGTATAGACCTCAAACCCGTACTCATCGGAGAGCACCGCTGCGCGGGAGGCTGCCGTATCGGTGTCACTGTCAACATAGAGGAGACGGGAGACATCGGACATACAAGCAAATACTGAGCCCAGACAAAAAGTGCTAGCGACAGAGACCGAGGCACCGATAGCGACGCCGCAGACGCAGGATCAATCGTCATAGCAGCTACTCGAACAGGGCTCGAACGGCGGCCAGAACGCGGCCGACGATCCCACGCTCGGATCGCGGCTCAGCGAGTGCCCAGTCGGATTTCTCGGCGGCCTCAGCAACGCGGACGTACTCCCAACAAAAGAGGGTTGACACCCGCATATCAGCGTCGCTCGCACCGACATAGACGTGTCGTGGCGTCGATTCCGTCTCGCAGAGCTCTTCGAGGACGAACCATTTGTCGCGGCCCTCCATGTCGAAATCCTGTCGCAGATCGTACTCGGCAACGACCTGCTTGATCCGGTCGGTGTCGTCGTCGATGATCCCGATCGACCGGCTCCAGTTCTCTGCGTCCGCGAAGACGGCCGCCGGATCGTCGAGTCGCTCGATGGCCGACAGCGAAAAGGCGAGGGTTACGGTTCCCGCCTCGGTGTCGCTATCGTCGGTCATTCCATCCTCTGTATCGGAGTTCATCGTGGGTGTCCAGTCGCACGGTAGCTGAGCGAGATATCGCCGTCATCCGGCAAAGCAGCAGCGACTCACGATCACAACGAGCCGTCCTTCGCGTCAGCGAGCAGCCGCCCGAACTCGGCCGTCGTCGAGAGGTCGCTGCTATCGAAGACGACGGTGCCAGCTTGGTAGGTATCGAGCGTATACAGCGGCCGCTCGGTCGAACAGCGTGTGATCTCCGTCTCGCTGATCTGGACGCTCTCGCCGGCGGCGAGTTGGTCATCGAGGATGGTGAGCAGGCGGTCGACCTCGTTGCTGCTGTAGTGTGTCATCGGAACGCCTCTCACGAGGCAGTACAGAAAGAAGTAGTTGCTGGCACACGCTGCGAGCAGCAGCCAGCGGCGTCTCGCTTAGTTGACGGCGACGACTTCGATCTCGAAGTGTAGCGTTTCCCCGGCCAGCGGCGGATTGAAATCGACCTTCGAAACGTCGTCGTCAACGTGGGTGATTTCAGCGGCCGCGCCCTGCTCGGTTTCGACGTACTGGCCGACCTCCGGCCGTTGCCCGCCGAGCGTGGCGGTGAGTTCTTCCGTTTCGTACTCCCGGACATGCTCTTCGGACCACTCGCCGTAGCCCTTCTCCGGCGGGACTTCGATCGATTCGGTGTCGCCCTCCGAGAGTCCCGGCAGGGCTTCCTCGATGCCGTCGATAACCTCGCCAGCACCGACCGAGACAGTCAGCGGCGTGAACTCTCGCTCCGGTTGGGCCTCAGCCAGCCCCGACTCGGCAGCGACATCCTCGCGTGAGGTGTCGAATACCGTCCCGTCGTCGGCACGGCCGGTGTACTCGATCACGACTTCGTCGCCGGATTCGATTGTCATGTTCGTGAAACGATAGCGGCGAAAATAATCCTTGGGATACGGGTCGCGAGCCGATCACAACGGAGTCAGAAACGGCTCGCCGCTTTGGGATGCGGCCGACGGCCGACGGAGGCGGAGCGCGGCGGCGTTACTGCAGTGCCTCGGCCGGCGCGTCAACCGTTTCTCGAAGGGTCTCGATGTCGTCAAGGAGGTCCTGATAGGCGTCGCTGTCCTCCAGCGCGTAGGGGTCCTTCTCGCCTTCGAGCAGTTTCCGCTTGCTCAGCAGCGTGATGAGCTCTTGGACGGGTTCGTCGTAGGACTCTCGTGAAAGGAGGTCAGCCACCGTGTTTTCCAGCCCCTGCTTGGCGAGTGGTTTGACGAGGTAGCTGTCGAACGGCATCTCGATGATATCGAAATCCGGCTCGACGGCGGTGACCATCGCTACGCGACAGTCGAGGTCTCGCTCGCGGATCTCCGCGAGGACCTCGTCGCCGGGCATTTCGGGCATCCGGCGGTCCAACAGGGCGACATCGGTCGCCGGTCCCAACGCGTCAAGTGCCTCGGGGCCGCCGTAGGCCGTGTCGACATCGTAATCAGTTCGTAACCACGTCGCGTACAGATCCGCCAAGTCGGGCTCGTCCTCAACGACCAGAATACGCGGCGAGTCGGCTTCGACCATTACCAGAGGATGGGGAAACTGAAATAAAAGCCTCCCTGCCCGATTCTCAATATCGAAACTGCCGGCGAGCCGCAGTAGTGCTCTCGGTCGGTCAGTCCTCGACTGCGGGCGGCTCCTCGGGTTCGACGCCGGCCAGCCGGAGGGCGTTGCCCGTCACGCCGAGGCTCATCCCCATGTCGCCGACGACAATGGCCCCCAGCACGGAGACGTAGCCGAACGGCGCGGCGACCGCGAGCAGGAGTTTCACGCCGAGACTCGACCAGATGTTCTGCCGGATGACGCCGCTGGCGCGTGTCGAGAGCACCGAGAGGTACGGTAGTCGCGTCAGGTCGTCGGCCATCAGCGCGATATCGGCGGTCTCCAGTGCGGTGTCGGTGCCGGCCGCGCCCATGGCGACCCCGACGGTCGCCGTCGCCAACGCGGGCGCGTCGTTGATGCCATCGCCGACCATCGCCACGCCGCCCGGATGTGCCTCCCGGAGTTCGCGGACGGCATCGACCTTCTCCTCGGGCATGAGGCCAGCCCGTACCTCGTCAACGCCGACCTGCTCGCCGATGGCGTGGGCGGTTCGCTCGTTGTCGCCGGTCAGCATGACGATCCGCTCGATCCCGTTGGCTCGGAGCCGCTCGACGGCCCACGCAGCTTCGGGACGGACCGTGTCGGCGATAGCGATCAGGCCCTCCAACTCCTCGTCGGTGCCGACGAGGACGACGGTTTTGCCCGCCTGTTGGAGCCGCGGGATTGTCTCGCTGAGCAGGTCGAGGTACTGGCCGTGTTCGCAGTCAGCGATCTCGTCGGCAACGACGGGCGAGTCCGCGTCCCCGTCGGTGTCGCCGTCGGCGTCGGCATCGACCGCGCCGGCCGCCAGTCCGCCGTCGGTTTCCAGATGCGCGTGATCGAGGTCGAAGCCGAGATCCGCGAACAGCTCCGGCTTGCCGGCGTAGTGGGTGATGCCGTCGAGTTCCGCGCGGACACCCTCGCCGGTCAGAGCCTCGAAGCCCTCGACAGACCGGTCGTCGGTCCCGTCCGCTGCTTCCTCGGCGCGGTCGACGATGGCGTCGGCGATCGGGTGTTCGCTGCGGCCCTCTAAGGCGGCTGCACAGGCCAACACGTCCTTTTCCGTGTTGCCGTTGAGCGGGAGCACGTCGGTGACGCCGAGATCGCCGGTCGTCAGCGTCCCCGTCTTATCGAGGGCGACCGCTTCGACATCGCCCATCGCTTCGAGGTGCGTCCCGCCCTTGATGAGGACGCCGTTGCGCGCCGCGCTCGTCAACCCGGAGACGACCGAGACGGGCGTCGAGATGACAAAGGCACACGGGCAGGCGATCACCAGCAGCGTCAGCCCGCGGACGAACCATTCCGTAAAGGGGCCACCCACAACCAGCGGCGGGACGGTCATCGTCAACAACGCGGCAGCGACGATGATCGGCGTGTAGACCGCGGCGAAGCGGTCGACGAACTGTTCGGTTTCGGTGTCCTCGCCCTCGGCGGCCTCGACGAGGTCGATCACGCGGGCGATCGTCGATTCGGCCGCGGACGCGGTTGCCTCGATCTCGATGTAGCCGGCCTCGGTCAGGCTACCCGCGTACACCTCAGCACCCGGTCCCTTGTCGGCGGGCACGCTCTCGCCGGTGATGGGCGACTCGTCGATCGCGCTGTTGCCCTCCCGAATCACGCCATCGACGGGGATCTTCTCGCCCGGCCGGACGATCACCCGGTCGCCGATCTCGACGGTCTCGGCGGCGACGACCTGCTCCTCGCCGTCGCGTCGGACGGTCGCGGTCTCCGGTGAGAGTGCCATCAACTCCCGCAGGGAGCCGCGGGCGCGATCCATCGAGTAGCGTTCGAGCAGTTCGGCGATGCTGAACAGCACGGCCAGCGTCGCCGCCTCGAACGGAAGGTTGACTGCGAGCGCGCCGAGGATGCCGCCGGCCATCAGCAGGTCGATATCGAGGCTCAGGTTTCGCGCCGAGGCGTAGCCGTTCCGCAGGATGATCACCCCGGGTGCGGCGGCCGCCAGCACGTACGCGACCGAATCGAGGCCGATCTCCGCGCCCAAGACGGTCGCCAGCGTCGGGTTCGCTGCCGGGACGACCCATTCGAGAACGATTCCGACCAGCAGCAACACACCCCCGATCGCGGTGCGGATCGCCCGGCCGCTTTTCCAGATCGCCAGCGGGTCGTAGGGCTCGTCGGCGTCGACGATCTCGTAGCCGGCGGCCTCGACGCGGCCGCGGATCGCCTCGGGTGTCGTCCGGTCGGGATCGTAGCCGACGACGAGCGTCCCCGAGGTGGTTCGGGGATCGATGTCGGTGATTCCGTCGAGTTTCGCAACGCTGGATTCGACTTTGCCGGCACAGGACGGACAGTCCATCGACGGCACCGACAGCGAGAGGCTTTCGCGGTCGCTGTCGGCAGCGTCATCCGCAGCTGGCTGGGTCGAATCCGGTGGGGCCGACTGCGCCGAATCCGACGTGTGATCACTCATTAGGAGAGGCTAAACGCTCGATAGTTATTAACTCAACTGCTAAATAGCGCGGTTGTTACTAGAAAGATTGGTTGTCGCGGCACCAGCGTTAGTAACCGAGCGGAGAACTCGATGGCACCACGGCGGAACCGCGGGCTTTTGCGGCCCGGCCGCCTCTGGCCGGTATGACAAACTGGCGCGCGGTCGGCATCGGTTTCGTCGTCTTGTTCGTCGCCGGCGCGTTGGCGACGGGCGTCCCGATCGTCGGCCACATTGGCGCGGGCCTGATCGGTGGGTTCGCAGCCGGCTACGTCGCCGGCGGCAGCTTCGCCAGCGGCGCGTGGCACGGCCTGCTCGCTGGCTCGATCGCCGGCGTTGCCGTCGCCGGCGTCTTCGCGCTCGTCGTTGGCGTCCTCGGCGTCGCCGTCGGCGGCCCGTTCGGCGGCCTGCTCGGCTTCGGCGGCATCCTCGTCGCCGGGATCGGTATCGCAGTGCTGCTCGCAATCGATAGCGCGATCGCCGGCGGGATCGGCGCGCTCGTCGCGTAGTCACAGCCCGAGGCCACACGCGTACTCCAAGGTCCCGAACCCCTGTCCGGTCGTCGCCGTTGTGATCGGGTCGCCGTCGATCCGTCCGCGGAGGTTCGTCGTCCGAAACAGATACTCGTTGTAGCTCCAGTGGCTGTCGAGGGCCCCGCCGAGCAGTGGTCGATCAATGTAGTTTCGGGCATGGCCGTAGCTGGCAGCGTCGAACGCCACACGATTCCCCGCGCCATCGCTGACGCTGACCTCGAAGTCCGGGTGGTCCCCACCGCTGAACACCGGCTCGATGGTTGCCGAATCGAACTCGACGATCCGGTCGCCGGTCGCCGACTCCCACAGCCCGGACTGCCGAATCGGCACGGTCAACCGTTCGAGCCGTGTCGAGTCGAAGAAGCGATAGCCGCGGCGGAGCAGTTGCGGGCCGAGGAAGGGGACGAACGCCGAAAACGCGGTGCCGTCGGGGAAGAAGGCCCAGACCCATTTCCATGGAAACAGCGGGACGTTGAGACAGACGCGCTGGAAGTAACACAGCCCGGAGAGCCGCTCTGTCCCGCTGGGGAGGTCGAATTCACCCTCGAACTGCATGCGTCGCCACGCAACGAGGTCGGTCGACCAGTCGTCAATCGCTTGGACTGGCGAGTCGACACTGTTCTCCAGGTCGCCCCACGCCTCGAAGTCGGCCCGACCGTTGTCGCCGACGAACGTGGCCTCCAGCCCCAACGGGCGATCTGTCGCGGCCCTGATCTCGCTGCCCCGTCGCCCGTCGTTGGTCTCTGTCCACGCCTCGATGGAGCCATCGCGGGACAGCGTGGCCGTCGCCGGCTGATTGACCAGTCCCTCGTGGACGGTTTCGTCGTCGCCGTACCAGCCGACCGAGATCGCGTTGAACGTGTCGACGCCAGCCGAGGTGTCGCGGTCGAGATCGAACCCGGTCATCGGAATCCCGTTGACGCGGATTCGATCGCCCGCACGGGCGGCAATCGAAAACATCAGCTGCTGTGGCCCGTATCCGTCCTCGCCCTCGGGGAAGAGAATGAACCACCACCACGACGAGGAACTCCGATTCTGTCGGTCGGGATACTGTCGCCAGATCCGGTCGAAGACGCGCTGGTGGTCGGCCAGCGTTCGCTCCGAGACCGCGCTGTCCATTAGCTGGTTCTTTGCACCGGGAGTGATAGCTTGTTCGTTCCGGTCGACAGTCAAGGATTACAGTGCGCGATTCAGCGGTCGAGGTATTCCTGCTGAACGGCGACGACCTCGCTGGAATCGTCGCAGTCGGCGTACCGCTGGAGGGGTTCGGCGTTGAGTTCGAGAAACGTCTCACCCCACGTGAACTTGCTGAGAATCGCTTCGGCCTGCTCATCTTCGCCGAAAATGGAGAGCGCGGCGGCGAGGGCTTCGACCGTCGTGAGTTCCATTGGCCGGCCGAAATTGACCGGGTTGGCAGCGACGAGATACGGGAGGGCACGGTGCTCACCGGCCAGCGAGAAGCGGGCTTCGCCGGCGGATTCCCACGAGCAATCGAGGGCGACGAGCGCGCCGTCGCTGGCGATTTCGCGGTCGGCTGGCGAGAGGGCCTGCTCGGCGTGGGGATTGAGCACGACGCCGTAGGGCGTGGCTTCGTGGCTTCGGTGGAGCGTCGCCAACTCGAAGCGTGCCAGCTTGCGGGCGGTGCACTTCTCGGGGTCGTCGTCGCCCGCATACCGGATGTGTAGCTCCACGGCTGGCTGTGGGTCCGTGAGCGACGACCAAAAACAGCGCGTTCGACGGTGGGGGCGCGACTTACTCGTAGTTCGTTTTGATGTAGTCGGCGATGTCACCGCTGCCGGAGAGGCCGTTGGGGTGGTTGTCGTCGATGATCACCGGGACGCCGCGCTGGCCGGTCAAGGATTCCAACTCGTCGCGGTCGTCCTTGTCGCTGGGGACGATCGTTTCCTCGTAATCGACGGAGAGCACGTCGAGGACGCGGCGGACGCGTTTCGAATACGGGCAGTCGGGGCGATCGTAGAGATCTATTTCTGCCATAGCTGTATCGTGTGCTGTAACGGGGTTATACATGTCTCTGTTGTGTATCACCGGTGCATAACCGATTGGAAACTGACATCTTTGTATGGCGTCGATGTCGCACGAAGGCGTGACGTATGTCTGACTGGTTTTCTTATACTGCGGGTTGGTTGATTAATCCGGTACAATGAACATGGGGACAGACGACTACCGGATCGGCCCGGAAACTGAGGAGGCCGAGCGGCTCAAGGACGCCATCGACCGCGAGTGGGAATCGCTCTGAGCCGGCGTGCAGGGGGGACGCCAGCGACGACAGGAGCGGCCACACGCGACCGGAACGGGGTGGCTAGCGGGGGTACTCGGTCGCGGCGGTCAGTGCGATAAACAGGAGGTATAGCCGCTGTACCGGCTGAACAATCATTGCAAACAGGGTTATATCCGTCGAGCGACTACGGGTGGGTATGAACCAAGTGCCCTCCCCAAAACAGGCGACTGATGGTCGCAAGACCCTGCTTTTCTGTCAGGATTGTGACTATCAGGCTGCCCCGACGGGGCGGTGGATCGTCCACGAGAAGACCGACTGTTCGGTCTACGAGTGCCCGCGCTGTGGGGCCACGGTGACGATCCGCGACCGAATGGATTAGTTCTTGTTTGCCCACTCGCGGGCGTCCTGCTGGAGTTTCTCGTCTCGGGCTGATTCGATCCGGAGCTCCGGCACCGGCGTCGGCTTTCCGTTTTCATCGATAGCGACGAAGACGAAGACACTCTCGGTCGTGAGTTCGCGCTCGCCGGTGCGTGGCTGTTCGCGGTAGGCCCGGAGCCGGACTTTGACGCTCGTCTTGCCGTGCTCGAACACGTAGGACTCGATAACGGCGGTATCGCCCTGCGGGATCGGCCGCTCGAAGTTCATCTGATTGATGCTGGCGGTGACGCAGGGTTCGCCCGCCGACCGCATCGCCGACAGCGCGCCGGTCTGGTCCATCCACTTCATCACGTTGCCCCCGTGGGCCGTCTCGTAGTTGTTGGTATGGTTCGGCTGGATCCGGTGGCGGTTCTCGATGTAGGTATCCTCGGGCGTCGGCATATCCACGGCGAGAACAGCGGGACGGAAAACAGTGGCTTCAGACAGCCGGGTCCTCGTCGCGCTGACTTCGGTGGTCGGCCGTTACGTCGCGGGCTTGGGCGAACCCGTCAGCCCAGAGGTTGGCCGCGACGACCGCAGCGTAGAAGCTGGCAAACGGCGTGAGCAGCCAGCCGACAACAGGGATGGCACTGACGAGTCCAGCAGCGAGGACGATCACGACCGAGGCGAGCCACGTGACCGCATACGCGCGGTCGAACGCGACTGCCCGGATGACGCCACTGTCGAAGGCGGCTCCGAACCGCTCCTCGCGGGCGAAGTTGACGATGCCGACGACCGAGACGTAGCCGAACAGCAACGTGAGGACGACGGTTGCGACGACGCCGACGAGCAGCCCGCCGGCCCCGAGCACGCCGCCAGCGTTGCTGCCGCTGGCGAAGGCGGCAGTCGACCCCGCGACAGTGAGCGCGCCGACAACAGCCGGGACGAGCAGGTAGACCACGCTGATAAGCCACGCTTGCGCGCCCTCGACGAGGAGCCTGCGCCAGTCACCGAACGGTCGCGGACGCGACGCACCCGCGAGCGACTCACGGATCGTTCCGACGAGATAGCCGTAGACGACGAACAGCGGCAGGAGGAGGGCTCCGAAGAGAACGAGGAGCCCACCGATCAACACGGTTGTTTGCCACTCGTCACTCCGCATCGGATATTTGAGAACACGCTCGAATTCCATACGACTATCTCGGCCTGCCGGATATATCGTTAGCTGCTGGCTTCAGCCCGTACACTGAGATTACCCACGCCACAACGGACCGACCATCGATTCCGAAAACGAGAACGTTGCTTTGGTCGTTCAGTCGGCGGCGGCTTCTTCGAGCGGTTCCACGTCGAGACAACCGCAGGCGTCGAGTTCCGGATCGAAACAGTCCGGACACTCCGATTTCCGGTCGATGATCGTATCCAACCGTTCGGCGACGGTGCCGTCGATGACGCTTTCGAGAGCTTGGGCCTCCCCGCGGAAGTCCTCGACATCGAGAACGTTGATCAGGAANCGCTCGATGATGCAGTAGGTCTNCAGCGCNTCGCGGGCCTGNNNGATNCCNTCGTCGGTNAGCGAGACGCCNTTGTACTTCTCGTGNTCGGCGAGNCCGCNGTCNTNNAGCTTGCCGATCATCTCGTTGGCGCTNGCGGGGCTCACGTCGAGCATCTCGGCGACACGGCCGGTGGCGGCGGGGCTGTTGTCCTGCTCCTGAATGATGTAAATCGCCTTGAGGTACTGGGCGGCCGTATTCATCGCTGTGCCTCCGGTGCTGTCGGGGGTGTCACGGGTTGGTGGGGACTCATTCGCGTTGCTCCATAACGTTGGTGACTGTTTCGACGGCGTCGTGCTCGGCCTCTCGGAGTTCCCGCAGGACCGACAGCAGGTGGTCGCGGTCGACCGAGAACGTCGCGTCGCTGGCCTCGATGGCCTCGATCACGTCGTCGTAGAACTTGTAGGCCGTCTCCTCGTTGCAGAGTTGGTCGTAGAGGACGCCATCGAAGTCCTCGGGTTTCGTCTGGCCGTAGCTGGCCTCGACGAGGGCGTCGATCTCGTCGAAGGGGATGCTGTCAGCCGCGAGGCCGGCGATGAGGGTGTCGAGCCGGTCGCGGTGGGCCGCCGACTCCTCGGCCGCCTCGGCCAGCAGCGACTCCAGCTCGTCGTCGGGCTCCGGCAACGACTCGCGGTGGTTGTTGGCGCGGGACTCGGTCACCTCTTCGAGGACGATTCCGATCTGCAACAGCCGTGCGAGCTGCTGGTCGGAGTCGACGCGCTGTTGGAGACTCATTGGTTTCCGCCCCGTACGGCCGTTGGCATACCCGTATCTGGTCGGTGGGCGAACTTACCGCTTTCCCTTTTCAGCGTCGGTAACGGCGAACAGCGACGTGAGCGACGCGAAAACAGCGGCGAAAGGTGTCGAAAAGGAAGCGTCAGTCGAGCCGTTCGATGATCAGATCCGAGAGGTCCTCGCGGAACTCCTCGACATCGATCTCTTCGAGCACCGGCACGAAGAAGCCCTCGACGAGCATGTTGCGCGCGGTGTTCGGGTCGATGGATCGGGAAGTCATGTACAGCATGTCCTCCGCGTCGACCTGGCCGACGGTCGCCGAGTGGCTGGCCTCGGTGTCGTGGTTCTTGATGATTAGTTTGGGTGAGGCGTCGGCCTCAGAGTCGTCCGACAGCATGAGGGTGTTCTCACGCTGGTAGGAACTCGTGTTCCAGGCGTCGCGGCCGACGTCCTGGACACCTTCGTAGACCGAGCGCGCCACGTCGTCGAGGACGCCGCGGGTGACGAGATCGGCGGTGGTGCTCTCGGCGTTGTGCCAGACGCGGGCGTTGATATCGAGGTGCTGGTCCTCGTGGCCGAAGAACGCGCCGACGACCTTGGTTTCCGAGCCCTCGCCGTCGAGACTGGTCTCGACGTCCGAGCGGGTGAGCCGGGAGCCGATGTTGCCCTCGATCCAGTTGATCGTCGAGTAGGTGTCGGTCGTCCCGCGTTTGAGCGTGATGTGGTAGGTGTCCTCGTCGAGGTCCTGTAGCGAGCCGAACTGCACGTAGCTGTTCTCGCCCGCGCTGACTTCGACGATGTTGCTGAAGAACCGATCCCCATCAACGTCGTCGCCGGATTCGATAGACTCCAGAATCGTCGCTGACGACGATTTCTCGGTGACGACGAGCGTGTGGCTGAATAGCGACCGGGAGTTCATCTCCGCGCGGATCGTGATGTCCTCGACATCGACGCCCTCGGGCACGTAGATGACCGTTCCCGTCGTGAACAGCGCGGTCGACAGCGCGGTCAGATAGTTGCGCTCGGGATCGACGACCGATCCGAAGTGCTCCTCGATGAGGTCCTCGTGCTCGTCGAGTGCCTCCGCGAAGGAGAGGACGGTCGCACCCTCGACATCCTCGCGGACGGTCTCGTCGGACTGATCGCGGGGGTCGACGAGTTCCTCGAAATCCAGCGATTCGAGGTCGGTCCATCGGCGACCGGGCGTGTGGATCACGTCCGGCAGGTCGAGCGAATCGAGGCTGTCGAGCGCGTCGAGGCGGCGTTCGAGCAGCCAGTCGGGTTCGTTACGGGCCGCCGAGATCTCCTCGACGGTCTCCGCGGAGATGGAGGCTGGTACCTGCACGCTCATCCGAGTGAGCCCTCCATNTCGAGTTCGANGAGNCGGTTGAGTTCGACCGCGTACTCGATGGGCAGTTCCTCCGTGATCGGCTCGATGAAGCCGGCGACGATCATCTGCTTCGCGTCGTCGTCGTCGAGGCCGCGCGACTGCAGATAGAACACGTCCTCGTCGCCGATCTTCCCGACGGTCGCCTCGTGGGCAACGTCGACCTTCGACTCCTGGATCTCCATGTACGGCATGGTGTCGGAGGTCGACTCGTTGTCGAACATCAGCGCGTCACACTCCACCGACGTGNTGGAGTNCTCCGCACCGTCGGCGATGTGGACGAGGCCACGGTAGTTCGTCCGGCCGCCGTCCTTCGCGATNGANTTCGACTCGATGGTCGANTTNGTNTNNGGNGCGTTGTGGTANACCTTCGCGCCNGTGTCGATGTCCTGCCCTTCGCCGGCGAAGGCGATGGTGATGTGGTTGTCCGACGCGCCGCGACCCTTGAGGATTGTCGAGGGGTACAGCATCGTCGCTTTCGAGCCCATCGAGCCCGAGATCCACTCCATGNNNNCGNCCTTCTCNGCGATGGCGCGTTTNGTGTTGAGNTTGTAGGTGTTCTTCGACCAGTTCTGGACCGTCGAGTACTGAACGTGAGCGTTCTCCTTGACGAACACCTCGACGCCACCGCTGTGTAGATTGAACTCCGAGTACTTCGGGGCCGAACAGCCCTCGATGTAGTGCACTTCGGAGTTCTCCTCGGCGATGATGAGCGTGTGTTCGAACTGACCCATCCCCTCGGAGTTCATCCGGAAGTACGCCTGCACGGGCATGTCGACGGTCGTGTTCTCGGGCACGTAGACGAACGAGCCGCCGGACCAGATCGCGCCGTGGAGCGCCGCGAACTTGTTGTCGCTCGGGGGGACGGCCTTCGTCATGAAGTACTCCTTCACGATGTCTTCGTGCTCACGGACCGCCTTGTCCATGTCACAGAAGATAACGCCCTTATCCTCCCAGCGCTCCTGCATGTTCTGGTAGACGATCTCGGACTCGTACTGTGCGCCGACACCGGAGAGNGCGTTCTTCTCGGCTTCNGGNATGCCGAGNTTGTCGAAGGTNTCNTNGATNTCTTCNGGGAGGTCNNNCCAGTNNTCGNCGCCGCCGCGNACNTCGATGTCNGGNCGGATGTAGGGGACGANCTNGTCGATGTCNACCTCGCTNAGGTCCGGNNNCCCGGGCCAGTCGGTCGGCATCGGCATCTGCTGGAACTGCTTNANCGCNCGNAGGCGNCGCTNNAGCATCCANTCNGGNTCGTCNTTGTCNTCGNNGATGACNCGGATNGTCTCCTCNNNNAGGCCNTTCTCGNTCTTGAAGGCGGAGGCNTCCTCCTTCTTGAACTCGAANCGGGCTTCGGTGTTGGTCTCTTGGAGATCTTCGTTTGAGCTCATGTATTGTGGTTGTGTTTGGTTGCTTATAGTGCTGTGCGTAATCGTGTGGGGTTACGCGGCTCCGTAGACTTCGTCGCGGACCCAGTCGTAGCCTTTGTCTTCGAGTTCCTCGGCCAGCTCGGCCCCGCCGCNNTTGNCGANNTNNCCGTCGAGCATNACGTGNACGTNGTCNGGCTCGACGTANTCGAGGATGCGCTGGTAGTGAGTGATCTGGAGGATGCCCGTGCCGACCTCGTCGCGCAGGGCGTTGATGCCGTTCGAGACGTCCTGCAGCCGGTCGATGTCCAGCCCGGAGTCGATCTCGTCGAGCACGGCGATGGACGGCTCGAGGATGGCGGCCTGCAGCACCTCGTTCTGCTTCTTTTCTCCGCCGGAGAAGCCTGCGTTCAGGTAGCGCTGGGCGAACTTCTCGTCCATGTCAAGCAGCTCCATCTTCTCNNNGAGNANCTGCTGGAANTCGGCGACNCNGACNTCGCCNTCGTCNNCGNNNCCNTCCATCGGCGAGGTGTCGTACCCCTCGTCCTCGTCGGCCTCGGCTTCTTCCTCGTCNTCATCCTCGAANAGNTCCTCGCGNTCCTCGNNNTTGGCGTTGAGNGCCNNCCGGAGGAAGNTCACCATCGTGACGCCCTCGATCTCCGCCGGATACTGGAAGCCGAGGAAGATGCCGAGNGCGGCNCGCTCGTTNGGTTCGAGGTCGAGNAGGTNCCACGNNNGGTCGTCCTCGTCGATGTCGGCGTCGATGTCGGCGACGTCTTCCGCCTCAAGGTGGAGCAGGATCTCGCCGTCGGTGACCTCATACGCCGGGTGGCCGGCGATGACTTTCGCGGTGGTCGACTTCCCGGAGCCGTTGGGGCCCATCAGGGCGTGGATCTCGCCGGAGTTGACTTCGAGATCGACACCGCGGAGAATCGTTTCGCCGTCCTCTTCTGCGACGTCTACGTGGAGATTGCGTATTTCAAGTGTTGCCATTGCTAATTCGTTCCCTCGTATCCAATGACTAGGGGGTTGCACGCATAATGGTTACGCATTCCCCCGTGAAAGATACGCTTGTGAAAAGAAAATTTTCTGTAACCGAAAACGACTAGCGGCCGGTGCCCATCAACGCTGGCTACCAGTACTGTTCGAGCCCGGTCTGTGTTTGCCCGGTTTTGATCTCGTCCCACGACATATCCAGAGCCTCGATGACCCGCGAAATCGGGCCCTTGAGCGTCTTCTCCAACATCTTTTCGAGGTCGATCTCGAACTCCTCGGGTAGCTGGTCG
Source organism: Halonotius terrestris (assembly GCF_006861665.1). GTDB lineage: Archaea > Halobacteriota > Halobacteria > Halobacteriales > Haloferacaceae > Halonotius > Halonotius terrestris. The sequence goes on from NZ_RKLU01000001.1 coordinate 125,877, forward strand.
GCGTACTCGAAACAGATCACGTCGGGATCGCGTTTGAACTCGCCATAGAGCGGATCTTGCCGTGGATCGAGGCCTTTCTCGTCTTCCATCCGCCGGAAAAACGAGGAGTGAACATCCTTGAGATAGAGCCGCTTGGGTTTCGAGCCACGGTCGAAGTTGGTCCCGAGCAGGAGGTTGGCGTACTGCGCGCCCCGGACCTGTGCCGTGGGCGTCTCGTAGGCGTCGAGCCGCTTGCCGATCCCGCCGGGGATGCCGATCTCGTCGACGCTCCGCTCGCCGTCGAGGAACTCCTCGATGACCGTCGTCAGATACTCCCTGACTTCTTCACGGTCGGCCTCCATGTCGTCGCCGGTGACGATGGTTTCGATGACGTCCTTCTGGACGCGTTTGGTGATNGGGGCGATGTCNGANCGNTTGTACTCGAAGCCNGTGATNTCGATGTCGTCGACGTCTTTNCCCTCCTTCCAGANGATGTGGCCNGCGTANCGNTTCTTNNNNCCNGCCTGGAAGAACCGNCGGTAGAGNTTTTCAAACTCGATCTGGAACCGATGCTCGGCGGCGTTGAGTTGGTCGCTGGCGAAGTCGTCGTACCGGCTGTTGATGTACTCCTCAATTTCGAAAGATTGCTCGATGGCCTCGGCTTTGTCCACCTCGCTGTCGAGTTCGAGCATGACGGAGTCGGTGTTGTGGAGGACGACACCGCCGACGCCGTCAACGAAATTGTCGTTTTCCGCGACGCTCAGATCATAAACATAGCCGTCGTGATCGACATCCGTGAGAACCGGGTCGCGTCCGCTCCGATAGGAGTCGCAGGTGCGGATCGTGTAGCTGTCTTTCGCATCCCGGTATTTCAGCGAGTGTTTTTGTTCCCGTTGCGTGAGCAACATCGAGAGCCCGGCGGCGAGTTCGCGGCTCGTCGTCTCGAAGTCGAAGTGTCGCTCACAATACTCGTCGGTGTACCGTGGGAACTCGCGGGAGCCGTCGCCCTCAATGAGCGTGTCGAGGAACAGATCCTGCGCATCAGCCGAGAGGTTGAACACGAAGCCCGGAATCCGCTTGCCGCGTGAGATCTGCCCGGCGAACTCGCGGAAGAACACCGCGGCCAACTCGTTCATCATTTGGAGTTTGTACGTTGCGTCGTCGTAAGTGACGGATTGTGACCCTTCGCTAGTCTCGTACTCAACGGTACGCTCTCCGGAGCTGTCGGAGGCAATCACGCTCGCCGTCGTGTTCTCAAACAGCCGGTAGTAGTCCGACTGGAGTCCATCAAGCCATTCCTCACGGGATTCGGAAATGCTTGCACCGAACCGCGAATCAGTCGTCTCGGTTGTCGAGGCACTGCCTTCAGTGATGTATGCCGCCAGCAATCTGAGCAGGGCAGCCCCGTCTTCGGAGTCAATATCGATGTACCGCTGTACTTTGACCGGTTTCGATAGCTCGTTGTGATGGTCGTGACCGAACCAGACCCATTCGTCGTTTGCGTGGACACGCTTTGTTTTGGTTGTCGCGTCCTCGCTCCCGACGCTCCGGCCGTCTTCGTATTCGCGGGTGTAGCCGTTCAGTACCTCGTAGACATCAATCGTCTCAACGGTGTCGACTGCCGGCATCCCTGGAATACGCAGCGGTTCGTCGACATCGTCTGGTGCTGCTTCGACGAATTTGTCGTCGTTGTTGACCACGTATGAATGATCACGTGTCGTCGTCGATTCGCCGAACTTGTGCTGGAGGTTGACGACGGGCTTGTCGGTCTCGTGTCTGATCGCCTGCTGGATCGGCTGCCACTCCGGCTTACCGTCGGCGGACAGCGACAGAGCCTCCCAGCCGTCAAGTCGGCGACGATTCTTGCCAGCAGGAGCCGAGCCAACCGCGCCACCGTCGGCGGTAATGACGACCTTATCGCCGGTGCTCGCTGTCGCGCGCTCGAACAGGTCCGCAATCGGTAGTACGCGAACGATCCCGTCGGGATCGCGGACGACGACCGGCCGGTCGCCGGTGACGCTATCACCGTAGGCAACCTCGTAGTCGAGTTCGCTGGCGACGGTTTCGGTGAAATCGATGACTTCGCGGCCGGTCGCCGTGACAGCCGCCGCACCCTCCTTGTCGTAGAGCCGGAAGCGATCCCACCCCGTCACGCCATACAGTGACTGCCCGACGAACTGGAACTTCCCGTTGCGACCCGCCAACAGCGTGTGATTGTCGGCGACGGTTACACAGTAGACACCATCATCAGCCGTGCTTCGAGAGCCGCTCCGGTGCATTCGGAACGAGTTCTTCGAGTCCTCGGTAACGTAGATCCGCCACGTGCCGCTGTCGGCGTTGTAGCTGGCTGTGATCCCGAGATGCGTACAGAGTCGGAGTACGTCGTCCCGGAGTCGCTCGCTCGACGTGCTGTATCGCCACGAGTTGGGCTGGCGGTCGCCATCGCCGTCGATCAGCACCGACAGGAACCGCTCTTTCTGGTCGGTGCTCGCCTCGAAGACAAGTTCCGGAATCCGTTTCGAGAGGCTGTCGTCGCCACACAGGTCTTCGAGCAGCTCGCCGAACAGGTGGGAAGTGAACTGGTACGAACGGTCGTCAACGTAGTAGTCGAAACCCATCCGGTCGAGCAGGTCGCCGATAGCGGCGTGGTGATCAACCCCGGTGGAACCACCGTCGGCGACGGCTTCTTGAGCGATCTGAACGGTCGTCGCCGAACCACGGTAGTTGTCGCCGAACTCCTTGGCGTCCGATGTGTAGGCATTGCCCTCGGTGATATACCACGCGAGGAACGCGAGGAAGTCGTCGCCGTCGTAGGTTCGGGGAATCCATTTCCGGCCCGATTCGGCGTGGATGAAGCTCCGTTCACAGACAGATTCAATGTACTCGCGGTTGGCCTCAAACTCCTCGGGTGTGAACACGTAGCCGACCTGATCAACGTCGGCCTTCGGGACTCGTCGTGGCTGGAAGCCGAGTTCGGTAGTAAACGTGTGACCGTGAACCGAGGGTCGAACCCAGACCTCGTAGTCGTCGACGAACTCGGTGAGGTCAACCGTTTCGAGGTGGTCTCCGCCGTCGTAGGTCCAGTCGTGGGGGAGTTCGTAGTTGCAGTAGTCCTCTAAGTCGCCGGCCTCGACGAAGCTGTATCCGTCTTCGGTAGTACCGTTACGGTCGTTTTTCCGGACGAGCATCCGGTGGTTCGGCGTCACCCGGAAATCGATTTTGCTCGTCTCGATGTCGACGAGTTCGTCGCGGTAGTCCGGATACGCGTGGGTTTCGGTGACCGGTTTGATTTCGAGTTCCTGGGTCCCTGGATTGAGCGAGTAGACCTGATCGCCGACAGTGAGTTCCGCGATGTCGCGTACACCCGTCGGCGTCAACACCTCAGTATCCGGCGTAAAGCAGTTCATGATGACCTTCACCGCGGCCTGTTGGGTGTCGTAGATCTCGTATTCCGAACTGTCTGGATCGTGTTGATTCCGGAGTTCTTTCTTTTCCTCTCGCTCGGTTAGGAGTTCATCGACCATCTCGCGCATGATCCCGTCCGGCTCCTTGCGGAACTGCGTCCCGTTGGGCGCGCGGTAGGTCTCGCCCTCGAAATCGTCGTCGACCTTCGTTTCAGGTCCGGCGTTGATTGTCACCATGCACATCGGATAGAGGCTCTTCAGGTCGAGGACGCTGATGTTCTCGCGGACGCCAGTGATCGGATCGAAGACGGCCCCGCCCTCGAACTCCTCGGCTTCCTGTTTGCCCTTCGTCGGGAGGGCGAACTTCCCGTAGGCTTTGTGCAGGACATACTGGTCGACGGCGTCGCCCGGCGTCGGCGCGTCTTCGAGTTTGCAGCCGACGAACTTGCGGACTTCATCCCAGAAATCGATCAGGCCCTGCTTGCGATCGATCTCGACACAGAGTTCCACGTCTCGGAGGTTGTATTCGAGGAGGCGTTTCGGCTCCTCTTCCCACAGATCGCCGATGTCGCCGGCGTACCGCTCTTTGCCGACCCCGAGTTCGAGTTCGCCGACAGCGTCGAGGCGATAGGAGTCGAGTTCGGTGAACTGGGTACGCTTGTAGCCGTAGAGGAGATCGAAGACGACCCGGCCCTTGATATCCGGGCCACCCCAGCCGGATCGCCAGACCTCGTCGATACGGGAGAGGCGGTCAATCGAGAGGTCCCGGTCTGTCTTGGCGTCGACGACGTCGAGGCGGTCGAGGAAGTACGGCGCGTCGAAGTCCTCGAAATTCCAGCCAGTGAGCACGTCCGGATTCGTGTCGTCGATGTAGTCGATAAACGCGTCCAACATCGCCGCCTCGGAGTCAAAGGTTCGCACGTCGACCGCGATGTCGTCCTGATACGGATCGTAATCGGGCAGTTCGTTCGGAATCTCGCCGTCGCCGTCGGGAGCCTCGTAGAGCCACGCGATGTACTCCTCGTCGAAGGAGTCGTAGCTGGTCAGACAGACGATCGGTTCCTCGCCGTCTTCGGGAAAGCCGCGGCGGTCGTCGACCTCGATATCGAAGATGTTGACCCGGAGGTCGCTGTCGACATCGGCGGGAACGACCTCGTTGTGGGGGACTTGGATCGTGTCGCTTTCGAGGCGTCGCTCGGAGACCTCGATCCCGCTGTTGACCCCCTTGTCGATCAGGAAGCGGTTCGGAAACAGGATGTCGGCCTCGTAGTGGTCGAACTCGTCGCGGATTTCGCCCACATCTCGCGGCGTGCGGCCGATAACTTTGGTCAGTTGCTCGCCGCGAATACTCTCGAAGGAGTCGCCGTCGGCGTCGACCTCGCGGCTGTCGACGATGACCTCGTATTCGTCCTCCGGTGGTTTGTCGAGCGAGTCAGTCGGGACGTAGAAGTAGGGCTCGAAGCCGAGGACGCGGACGTGTTCGTGGGTGCCGTCCCCGCGGCGGCCGAAGACGTGGATCACGGGGTGTTCCTCGCGGCCGCTGCCCTCGATGGTGTAGTCGACCTGCGTGACCATCAGCTCGACCGTGCCCGTCGAGTCGGGGAACCTGGCGTCCTCGACGTCGACGACCTCGCTGATCCGGCCGCCGCCGTTGCCGGCGACGACCGCGGCCGCGTCGCCGGGATCGGCTGCGTCGGCGGGCGTGGCGTCCGCATCATCGGCGTCGGTGTCATCGGGAGAAGAGAAGGTCGAAAGATCCGACTGTGTCATAGCGAGTGCTTGCGTCGTTCGGATAAAAAGACCCGGTGTTCGACCGGTCGGATGACCGCAGGCGATCACTCTCGACTGAGGGCGGCAAGCCTCGGGGCGATAACAAAGTATTTAGTATGTCACCGGTTACCAAAGGGTAGCATGTCCACTCATGCGGACGAACGACGGGGGAACAGTGCGGCAGCGTCCGAACCGGCCGGGGTCGCAACCGTCGAATCCTATGAGGTCGACGACGGGGTGGTGCTCTTCGACGCCGAAAATCCGCTTGCGTGGGTTGAAACCACCGAGGCGATTCCAGTCACCGAAGCCCTGTAAAAGGCGAATCCTTTTGCTGGCAGCCCATCGACAGCGAGTGTGTCGTCCGATCCGCCCGAGGAGCCTGCCGACAGCGTCGAGCCGGCCGATCCGGAGCCGGGCGTCGATGAGACAGCCGAAGCGAACGGCGAGGAAGACCGCTCCTACGAGGAGCGAGTGCTGGACGAACTCGTTCCCGATATCGGCGTCGGCGACAACGAAGACGAAGCGTCAGCGACGCACGATCCCGATTCCGAAATCGAAGCCGAGATTGAAGCGGAGATCGAAGCCGAAACCGACGCGGAAGACGAATTATCCGACGCGCTGGAAGAGATCGACGACGACCTGCTGAACGCGTTCGTCGGGATCGTCGTCTCGATCAAAGCCGGCATCCTGCTGATCAGTATCGGCCTATTGGTCATCGGCTTCCGCGACATGCTCACCATCGGCGGCGCGCTCATCGCGGTCGGCTGTCTCGCCTTCGCCCGCGCCGCCCAGCGATACGTGACCCACGAACGAGCGGAGACACAGGCGGACGGCGACAATAACGGGAGCGATGACACCGCTGAGTCAGGACGCAACGGCTAACCCGCCGGGCGGCGTTGACACAGCCAATGCGAACGGTTCGGGACGCCGACGGCGACCGCTATCTCTTAGTGAAACAGTCCGGCGACAGCAGCCTCGTGCGCGACCCGCAGTCGGGAGCCGAACACTACGTCGCCAACGACGATCTCGATGTCGTCGACGAGGAGTCGCCGCTGGCGACCGCGGCCGCCGGCATCGACCCCGCCGTCCGGCGACTACTGACGGCGACGTATGACGATCAGTCGCTCGGCCTGCTCGTCGAATTGGTCGATCGCGGCCCGATCTCGACAGTTGGCCTGCTCGATAGTTACGACCTCTGTGAGAGCGATCTCCACGGCCTGCTCGCTGAGTTCCGGGCGGCCGGGCTGGTCGAAGAAGCCGAGCGGGCCGGCGAGCGCGGCTATGATGCAACCGCTATCGCCAGCGAAGCTGTCGAGAAACTCCGCGACAGCGAGACAAGCGAAACGGCATCGACAGCGAGGGAATAGCTCAGTCGTCGGCGACCTGACCCAGCAGTTCGAGATCCGGATCGGCGGCGCGTGTGGCCGTCGAGCGGTTCGTCGTCGGGTCCTTTTCGACCGTGATGAGTTCGTCGGCCGCGCCGACGAGTTCGTCGTCGTGGCTGACGATCAGGATCTGGCGGACGCCGAAACCGCGCATCTCCTCGACGAGATCGACCAGCCGGCCGACGTGGCCGGAATCCAGGAAGACGGTCGGCTCGTCGAGGATGAGCGGCGGCGTTGGGGCTGCGCCCTCGATGCCCTCGGCAAGCAGGCGGTAGATCGCACACCGGAGGCTGAGGTTGAACAGCGCGCGCTCGCCGCCCGAGAGCTGACCGGGTTCCAGCGGCTGGCCGTCTTTCTGGTAGACGGTGAGGTCGTANTCGNNGTCNANNTCGATGNGGGNGTAGGCGTCGTTGCCGTANACGAGNTCGAACGTCTCGTTNANCATNCGTTCGAGGCTCTCGACGTTGCGCCGGCGGAGTTCGGTGCGGAGATCGCCGTACATCGTCTCGATATCCTCGGTTTCGCTGTGGACTGATTCGAGCCGCTCGACGCGCTCGGCGATGGCCTCGCGTTCCTCTCGAAGGGCTTCGAGCTGTTCGATGTCGGCGGTGACGCCGCCGATGGCGTTCTGGAGTTCGTCGCGTCGTTCCCGAAGATCGGCGAGTACAGGCTCGACATCGTCGAGGTACCCCTCGGCGTCGTCCTTATTGTTTCGGGCGGTTTCGACGCGGTCGTCGTCGAAAGAGTCCCGAAGGTCGTCGCGCTTGTCGCGTTTGTCGGCCAGCCACTCGCGGCGTTCCTCGTTGCGCTCGGCGAGCGTTTCGCGCTGCTCGGTGAGGTCTTCGATCCGGGATTCGAGTTCTTTGATTTCTTCGCGCGTCGCATCGAGGCTATCAAGTCGGTCGAGGGCATCACTGACGGCCTCGCGGTCGTCGGTCTTTGCGTCGATTTTCTCCCGTGTCGCCGCGGCGTCGTCGGCTTTCGCGTCGGCTGCCTCACGTCGGTCAGCCGCCTCCTCACGTTTCTCCGCCGCGGCTTCCCGTTCTTCGGCTGCCTGCTCGCGTTTTTCCGTTGCGGTCTCGCGGTACGTCTCGATCCGTTCGGTGAGTCGCTCGCGTTCGTCGTCGAGATCGACAATCCGGCTTTCGATTTCGACCAGTCGGTCGGCGGTTTCGAGCCGGTCGTCGAGCGTTTCCTGATCGGCTTCGAGGTCTTCGATTTCGGCTTCCAGATCTTCGACGCGTTCGCGTTTTTCATCGAGGTCGTCAACGTGGGGTGCGTCTTCGACCGGCTGGCCGCAGGTCGGGCAGTTACCCTCGGCGAGAAGGGCCTCAGCTTCGGCGACGGACTCGCGGGCGGTTTCGAGTCGCGTTCGCGTTTCAGCGAGTTCCTCGCCGAGTTCCTGCCGCTCAGTCTGGAGTGTCTCGCGGTGAGTTTCGGCCTCGCCGATCTCGATATCCGGCTCTGCGGCCTCGAATTGCTCGACTAAGTCGTCGCGTTCGTCGTCGAGATCGTCGCGCTCGGATTCGCACTCCTCGGCGTTGGCTTCTGCTTCGTCGGCCTCGGTTTCGAGTGCGTCGGCGCGCTCCTCGGCGTCGTCAGCCTGCGTTTCGAGATCGTCGGCGGACTCCCGGAGGTTTTCAGCTTGATTCTCGTAGCCGGTCGCCTCGACGCGGAGGTCGGCGATTTCGTCGCCGAGGGTTTCGTGGCGATCCGTGAGCGTCTCGCGGCGATCAGCGATGGACTCGGCGGTCGCCTCGGTGAGTTCGGTCTCAGCGAGTTTGTCGTCGAGTTCGGTTTCGAGTTCGCCCCGTTCTTCGATAGCTTCGCGGCGTTGGTCGCCGAGGTCATCGCGTTCGGCTTCCGTCTCGCTGATCTCGGTTTCCAGCTCCTCGATTTCAGTCTCTAACTGCTCGATCTCGGCTTGGTGTTCCTCGTACTCTTCGAGTACCGATTCGGCGTCCTCCAGCGTCTCTTTTGCCTTCTCGCGCTGCTCCTCGTAGTTCTCGATGTCCTCGTCGACCTCCTCGCGCTTCGTTTCGAGTTCGTTGAGTCGCGCGTGGAGGTCCTGTTCCTCTTTGGCCTCGATCTGCTCGTCGATGGTTTCCAGCGAGCCGCGGGCAGTCTGTAGCAGGTCGGTGACCGCCAGTCGGGCCTCGCCAGCCCGATCCCGATAGGTTTCTAAGGTGCCCAGCTGCAGCAGNTCGTCGATCATGTCCTGTCGNTNNCNCGGNNNGGCGTTGATGAGCTTGTTCACCTCNCCCTGNCGGACGTANGCGCAGTTGACGAACGCNTCGGCGTCCATCCGCAGCAGGTCGGTGACGAACTCCCGGACGGCCCGCGCGCCGTCGCGGCTGATCGGGTCGCCGCTGCCGTCGTCGCCTTCGAGTACGCATTTCCGGGTGCTGACGCGGTCGCCGCTGCGGCGGAGCTGGCGTTCGATGTGGTAGTCGACGCCCTCGTGGGTGAACCAGAGTTCGACGGCGGCTTCCTCCTCGCTGTTGCTGATCACGTCGTCGAGCGTGCCGGGCAGGGCTTTCGAGCCGTAGAGCGCGAAGAAACAGGCCTCCAAGAGCGACGATTTGCCGCTGCCGTTGAGCCCGTGGATCACGGTGACGCCGTCGGTGAGTTCGACATCGGCATCGCCGTAGGGCTTGAAATTCGAGAGACGGAGGCGGCTGAACCTCATAGGAAGTCCTCCATCGTCGAGAGTTCGCCGTCTGCCGTGTCGTTTTCGTCGTCAGCAGTGTTCTCGTCGTCAGTGGTGTCGTTGGTTTCGGTCTCAGCGTCGTCAACGTCGTCATCGACAGCATCGCTAGTCGTGTCATCGCTGTCGGTAGCCGCCTCAGAATCTGCATCGTCGTCTCTCTCAGGCGGTGCCAACGCGGCAGGATCGTTCTCGATCTGCTCCTTGAGCCGGGCTTTCACCGTCTCTCGGAGGTTGCTGTCTGCGATGTCGGGCGACCGGACTGCGTCGTCGATATCGAGAGCGGCTTCCGACAGGCCCAACTCCTCGATTCGTTCGTCAACCGCGGCATCGGGGTCAGCGAAACTCACCGAGAGTTCGGTTTCGGTCTCGATCTCCCGGCGGTCGGTGACGCGGGCGATCAACGCGCCGTTGTCGAGTGCGAACGATTCGATTCCCCCCGGCGTGACAGCCTCGCCGTCACCGATGATTTCGACGATGACGACGGCGTCGTCGAGGTCGTGTTGGCCGATCCGCTCGCGGACGCGATCCGCACCCTCGCCGGGTTCGAGGTCGGCCGTCACGAAGACGAACTCGCGGGTCGGCAGCGACTTCCGACGAATATCGACGCCCTCGGGGCCGGGCGCGTCGGCGTCGAACTGGACGATGTTGTACCCACGCTCGTCTTCTTCGCTCGCGCTCGCGCGCTCGGTCGACCCACAGTAGGTCACCCACACGTCGTCGATGCGTTCGATACCCGGCGCGTGGTTGTCGCCGAGCAGGACGGCGTCGAAGTCGACTGTCGATTCGTCGAGGACTGTTTCGGTGTCCCAGTTCGCGTGCGCGAAGGGCTTAAAGAGACCGTGGCCGACGAGGACTCTCTGGGCTGGCTCGGTGTCAAGGTCGCTATCGGCCGACAGCGTGAAATCGTAGTCGAGATCGTCGCGGCGGGATTCGGGGACGTGATCGAGGCCGTAGAACGCGACCGAATCGATGGCGACCGGGTCCTCGCCCAGTCGCGTTGCGAGCCCGAGGCGTTCGAAGAGGTCGAGCCACTGGCCGCCGCGGGTGGATTCGTGGTTGCCGACGACCGCGAGAAACGGGATGTCGGCGGCGTTGAGATCGCGGAGGGCTGAGAGCGTGCCCATCAGATCAGGGAGATCGGGCCGGCGATCGTGAAACAGGTCGCCAGCGTGGACGACGGCGTCAACGTCGAGCTCGATTGCGTCGTCGATGACCTGCTCGAAGGCCGCAAGGAAGTCCGCTCGCCGCTCCGGCGAGTGGTACTGTTGGTAGCCGATGTGGGTGTCGCCAGTGTGAATCACCCGTGTCATTGCCACCCTGTTGTTGCCGGGGTGGTATATCGGTTCCGCGACGGGCGATTGGTGTGGTGAGTACAGAACGAGTGGGAGAATGTGAGCACAGCGGTCTCACGAGGAGGGCAGCCGGACGGAGGGACCGCTATATCTTCAGACTGTAGAGCCGTTTCCGAGCGTCCGAGAAGGAAAACCGGGAGTCAACCACGTCGGCCTCCTCAAGCCGATTGAGCGCGTAGCGCACCGTTCGCGGCGGTAGCAGCGTCTCGTCTGCGAGTTCGCTCTGTGTCAGTGTATCGTTGTAGTCAAGCACCTTGGCGACGAGTTTCGCACTCGGCGGTAGGTCACGAACGGCCTCCCAGCGGTCGGCGGCCTCCTCCGTCGAAACGGCTTCTTGTGTACTCATGCTGAGTGGTACTCGTGAATAGCGTATGATAATACTTGCTATCAAGAGATATTATTTGTCACCTTCTCCGCCGTAAACGGCGGAACTTGTCGGTGGACTCCCGTTCTGGCCGACCCTACTGGCCGGCAGGCGAATACTCGCCGTTCACGGTCAACGTCCCCGACTTCAGGGCGAGGTGACGTGTCGCCCCTCCGTGCGGAGACTTTTGCCCCGCACGGAGTAGCCGAAAGCCGATATTCTTCGCTGCGTTGTAATCCGCATGAGCCTCGTAGCCGCACTTCTGACAGCAGAACCGCGCTTGTGACCGGCGGTTCTCTTGCAGGGTCGTTCCGCATTTGGAACACCGCTGGGAGGTGTACGCTGGACCGACCTGCGTTGTCTCGATTCCCTCCGCGTCGGCCTTGTACGCCACGTAGTCGTACAGCCGGCGGAACGCCCACGTATGGAATTTTTTTATGCCCGGCAATCGTTCGCGGATTCCGATCAACTCCTCGAACGCGATCCGGTCGCAGTTGTGCGCGATGGCTTCTTGGACGATAGCCTTCGAAATCCGGTGGAGGTAATCTTCTACCCACCGCGTCTCGCGGTCCCCCATCCGTTCGATAGTTCGATGGGCAGACTCCGTACCCGTCCGTTGCAGATCGCCACGTATCCGTTCGTACTCCCGACGACGGTGATTCAGGTAGCCACCGCTCCAGAACTTCCCGGTCGAGGTGACAGCAAGCTGTTCGATACCGAGATCGACACCGAGGACTGTGCTGTGCTCGGTGTCACTGTCATCCGGCATCTCAGCCTCCATTTCGGCCTTTGTGCCGATATGGAGGAAAAAGGTGTCTGTCGTCTCCCGGTACTGGAGCGTTGCACCTGTGACCTCGTAGTCATCGTTTCGGAGGTACGTGGTATGTGGATTACCGCCTTCGGGTGGCAGGACGTACTCGGCGTCGATCCGTCCGTCTACTGTGGAGAGTGATACGTGGTCGTCGTGGAACGTCGCACTTCGTTTATCGTATCGGATCGACGGCGTCGTGAAGTGCGGTTTTGATGCCTGTTCCCCCTGTTTCCAGCGTTCGACAACGCCCTTTATGGCTTCGGCAGCCTTGTTGCGTGCGGATTGGACGAGGTTCGCCTGTAGGTGGGTCTGTTCGCGTACGTCGGCATAGGTTCGGTCGTGGAGTTTTGTTTTCGAGGTGGGCTTGAAGTCGTCTTGCCATGCGTCGTCAACGACGTAGTTGCAGGCCCACAGGTACTCGTCGATGGTTTCATGGAGGAGAGCGGTGTCGCTATCGGTCACGTCGAGTTTGACAATGACCGTACGACGGATCTCCGCCATAATTCATATGTAAGACACTACATTTATATTAATTTCGTTTGACGTTGGAGTCGATCGACTACCGAACGGTGGTTGTGTCCCACGATAACGCATTCTTCCCCGTCCTCAGAACGCCTTGCATTCTGCTATGCTAACGAGACGCCGTGCGTCTCGTCAAGTCCGCAAGCGGCGGGGTTCCTGCTTGTAGACAGATGAACATTGTTGCTCGGCTGCGAGGACAGAAGCCGGAACGACGGAAACGCCTGTGAGGACCCGAAGTCTCTTATTACGCACCGCCCTATTGGTGGTGATGACCGACACCGTGGACGACGTCGAACTCCCATACGACGAGACGGCGTCCAGACAGGAAAAGATCGAAGCCCTACAGGAACGGCTCGGGGTGATCGAGNCCCANAACGAGGANATGCGNGACAAGCTNCTCGACGCNAACGCCGAGAACAACAAGTACCAGCAGAAGCTTGAGCGGCTCACCCACGAGAACAAGAAGCTCAAGCAGTCGCCGCTGTTCGTCGCGACGGTTCAGGANGTNACNNNCGACGGCGTCATCATCAAACAGCACGGCAACAACCAGGAGGCNCTCACCGANGTCACCGANGAGATGCGNGAGGANCTCGNNCCGGANNNNCGCGTCGCCGTCAACAACTCGTTGTCGATCGTCAAACAGCTCGACGACGAGACGGACGTTCGGGCGCGCGTGATGCAGGTCGATCACAGCCCCGACGTGACCTACGCCGACATCGGCGGCCTCGACGACCAACTCCAAGAAGTCAGAGAGACCGTCGAGATGCCGCTCGATCGCCCGGAGATGTTCGACGAGGTCGGCATCAACCCGCCGNCGGGCGTNCTGCTGCACGGNCCNCCGGGNACNGGCAAGACGATGCTCGCNAANGCCGTCGCNAACCANACNGACGCNNCGTTCATCAAGATGGCCGGCTCCGAGCTCGTCCACAAGTTCATCGGTGAGGGNGCGAAGCTCGTCCGCGACCTCTTCGAGCTCGCCCGCNAGCACGAGCCGGCCGTCATCTTCATCGACGAGATCGACGCCATCGCCTCGAAGCGNACNGANTCGAANACGNNNGGNGACGCGGAGGTGCAGCGGACGATGATGCAGCTGCTCTCGGAGATGGACGGCTTCGAGGAGCGCGGCGACATCTCCATCATCGCCGCCACCAACCGCTTCGACATGCTNGACNGGGCGATCCTGCGNCCCGGCCGCTTCGACCGCCTCATCGAGGTGCCGAAGCCNGANNNCGANGGNCGNAANNTCATCTTCNAGATCCACACCCGCGNCATGAACGTCGCCGACGANNTNGNNTTCGNNGAGCTGGCCGAGCTGGCGACCGACGCCTCCGGCGCGGACATCAAAGCCGTCTGTACCGAGGCCGGCATGTTCGCCATCCGCGACGACCGCAGCGAAGTCCGCCGGCAAGACTTCGTCGACGCTTGGGAGAAGGTCCAACTCGGCGAGACCGACGCGCCCGCGAGTTCGCCCGCCTTCGCCTGATCTGCGTCGACTGCCGCACTGTTTTTGCCCGTCGCTTGCGCTGCGTTCATCCGAACGACTCAACACCCCACCGACCCAGTCGTCGGTATGGGCAGCACACTCGACTCACCGAGCGACCAGACGCTGGAAGTCATCGACCGACTCTACGACGCCTATCCCGAGCCGGAGATCTCGCTGAACTTCTCGACGCGGTTGGAACTCCTTATCGCAGTGATTCTCTCGGCACAGTGTACTGACGAGCGCGTCAACAAGGTGACCGCCGACCTCTTCGCAAAGTACGACGGCCCGGCGGACTATGCTAATGTCGATCAGGATGAACTCGCCGAGGACCTCAACTCGGTGACCTACTACAACAACAAGGCGGGCTACATCCGCTCGGCCTGCGCGGACATCATCGAGAAACACGACGGCGAAGTGCCGGATACGATGGACGAACTCACCGAGTTGGCCGGCGTCGGNCGGAAGACGGCNAACGTCGTTCTCCAGCACGGNCACGANNTCNNNGAAGGGATCGTCGTCGACACNCACGTCCAGCGGCTCNCGCGNCGNCTNGGNNTCACCGAGGNGNANCGNCCNGAAGCNATCGAGCAGGAACTGATGGATCTCGTCCCCGAAGACGACTGGCAGTGGTACACCCACCTCCTCATCAGCCACGGCCGAGAGATCTGTACTGCGATCAACCCCGACTGCGAGGAATGCGTGCTGGAAGACATCTGTCCGTCCTCGAAAATCGATAACGACGTTGATCTCGCGTCGAACGAAGCGTGGTAGATATCGGAGCCGATCGTCAACGACAACGATGCGGTCGTAGACTCCTTACAGCCAGTAGCGCAGGAAGTACCGATACAGCCCAACAGTCCACGCGAGCAGCCAGAAGACGACGTAGCCGAAGACGCCGATGCGGAGGCGGCCACGCCACGCGCTCATGTTCTCGTGGAGATCGTTGAGATCGATATCTTGGTCCGGATTTCGGTACAGGTCGGCCTCGCGTTTGGCCTGAAAGATCCGAACGATGCCAGTCAACGCGAAGACCAACAGTGCGTACGCCTGGAGGCCGAGGACGGCATGCAGGGCCGACAGCCCGCCGAGTTGGTCGAACAGCCGCGGCATCATCCACGTCACCATCGGCACCGTCGTCAGCGTGAGGCCGACGACGATGAATTTGAGGTGGTAGATCAGCACGTCCCACGTCACCGTCTCGGTCTGCAGCATGATCCACGCGCCGTAGAGGAAGAAGGGAAGGCTCGCCGTCACCGACAGCGCGGTCAACGTCGCAATTGTCGTCTCCGAGACCATCATCTCTCCTTGCGGCTACGGAGGCCTAAAGGGTGCGGAACCACGGCGTCGGAAAGTGCTTTACCGCCGCCAGCCCAACCCACACCCAATGGATTCCTCCAACGCCGATGCCGGGGGCGACGCGGACGCCGAGCCGGAGGCCGGCGAGCCGGGGCAGGCCGCTACCGACGCTGACGACGACGCCAGTGACGCCGTCGCCGACAACGACATCGCCGACGACGAGGAGTTGGCCGAACTCCGGGCGGCCGTCGAGGAGAAATACGATTTCGACGACTTCGGGCCGGCGGATATGGCCAAAATGAGTGCCGACGAGTGGGAGGCTGCCTTCGACGCCGAGACGTGGATCACCGGCGAGGAGCTGCTCGACCGCGTCGTCGCCGACCTCAAAACCCGGATCGCCAACCGCGAGGTCTTCGCCGTCATCGAACGTGAGGGCGACCAACTGCTGGTGTACTCCGATGAGGGATACGCGGTCGTCTCGCCGGACGGAACCGTGGAGGGACAAGGCGGCACTCGGCGGGATGTCGAGCCGATCGTAGCGATGTGTTCGATGGAGGAGTACGACGTTCCTGAGCCGCCCGAAAACTACGAACTCCCCTCGCCCGAAGCAGTCGCCGAGCAGACCGGCGAATTCGGCAATCTGATGGTTCAGATCATCGCCGGCGGCCAGCTCATCGGCGGGCTGGCCCTGATCGGGGCGTGGCTGGTGACCGATCTCGACACGCTCGTCGCGCCGGTGATCGGCGGCATTTTCGCGGTCGTCGGCTTCGCGCTGTTCGTGCTCGTCGCCAACGCGCGGCTCTCGGATCGGTTCCGCGCCGAGCAGTACCGCAACCGCCTCCGTGCGGTCGAGATCGATGGCGTCGAGCGGCCGGATATCGAGCTCGAAGGCGCGCCCGACGGCGGCGTTACATCGGACTCACAGGACGGCACAGAGGCGGAACAGGACGGGGCCTAAAGCGGCCGCGCTGATCGGGTAGTCGGAGGGTTTAAGCCCGCTCCGTGCCCATATTTTTGCGTATGAAACGGCGGGATCTACTGAGGACAGCAGCCGGCGCGGGTGCTGCGGCGGGAGCCGCCACAGCCACGGCAGGGACCGCCGCCGCGCAGACGACAATGCCCGACTTCGGCAGTCACCTCTCGAACGTCGACGGAGGCACTGAGGACCTCCGCGGCAACAGCGAAGTGACCGTCGAGGTCGGTGCCAGCGGCAACGGCGGCAACCTCGCGTTTAGCCCCGCAGGCATCTGGATCGACCCCGGAACAACGGTGATCTGGGAATGGACGGGTGAAGGCGGCGGCCACAACGTCGAAACCGTCGACGGGCCGGCATCGCTCGGCAGCGAAACGGTCAGTGAGAGCGGCTTCACCTACGAGTTCGAGTTCACCGAAGACCACGCCGGCATCACCAACTACCAGTGTGGCCCGCACGCCTCACTCGGGATGAAAGGCGCGGTCGCCGTCGGCGGCGATGTACCGACGGTGGAAGTCGGCGGCGGGGGCGGCGCGGCATGGCCGGTCAGCCTCGAAGACTTCGCCCACGACGTTGGGGTGCCGATTCAGAAGCACTACGTCGGCATCGCTAGCTTCCTCGGCATCGCGGTGAGCCTCGTGTTCACCTTCTACGTGCTGAAATACGGCGAGTCACCCAACACCGGGCGGGGTGGTGCCTGATGTCCTCGTCCGGCTCCACCTACGGTGATATCCACCGCTACGAGCCCGCCAGAGAGAGCACCGCGGCCGCGATCGCTATCGTGTTGCTGACGATCATCGAGGTCGTCTTCGTGTTCTTCTTCGTGTTCGCCCTCGTCTCCGGCTGGGCGGGCACGGAGTTCGGTAACATGTTCCTCGGGGCGATCCTCGGATTGATCTTCATCGATCTGGCGTTCATCCTCGCGTTGTATCGCAAGGAGTTCCTGCCGGACGTGATGATCGTCAAGAAACGCCGCCGGAAGTGGGAAGACCTCTACATCGACAGCGACGACGTCGATGGTGTCTCCCTCGGCGGCGGCGAGCAGGCCTGGGACACACTCAAACGCGCGGTTTACCCGTACTACAAACGATAATATGAGCTTAGAGAAACGAGACGACTTCGACCACAACGCGTGGCTCAAGGAGAAGGATCTGACGGCCATCGAGACGATCTTCCTGACGACGCTGGTCTATCTCGACCGGCGACTCCGGATCGTCGACTACCTCGAGNTNCTNGAGGACNNCTACTACAAGNTCAACNTNCAGATGCCGAAGAGCCACACNGANCAGTACNANCTNGACAACAAGTTCTGGTACTGGTACCCCCTGTACTCGCTTGGGTTCTTTTCGGTACTAGCGTATATCGTCGCCGCCGTGTCGGGCGCGATGCTCGGGTTCTACTACTCCCCATCTGCGGCCGGCGAACCGACAGCGGCGTACGCCTCGATCCGGATGATCATGGAGGATCTGCAGTTCGGGTTCGCGCTTCGGAGCATTCACCGGTGGGCCGCCCAGATCATGATGGCGGCGGTCTTCCTCCACATGTTGCGAGTCTATTTCACCGGCTCCTACAANGAGCCGCGTGAGCTNAACTGGNTNNTCGGCATCNTNCTNATCNNNCTNNCGATGGTNTTCGGCTACACGGGCTACCTNCTNCCGTGGNACCAGCTNGCCTTCTGGGCNGGACAGATCGGCGTCGAGATGGCGTTGGCGACACCCATCGTCGGCGAGTGGGCCGCCCAACTGTTGTTCGGCGGGTTCACATTGGGACAGGCAACGATTGTGAGGATGTATATCCTGCACGTCTTCATCCTCCCGTTCGTGGTGACCGCGCTGATCGCGCTCCACATCGGCATCGTCTGGGTGCAGGGCATCGCGGAACCACACTAAGACAATGAGCGAGACAGACAGCACATCGACCGACGGTGGCACCGGCGAGCAGGTGCGAGCAGACGGCGGCACGGACGACGAAGCACGTACTGACGGCGGCGAGACCGGGATCGTCGCCCCCGACGACGAGACGCCGACCTGGAGCGAGCGCAAGGAGCGGAAGGCTGGCCTCNCNCGGCTNACCTACGAGTACTTCGAGCGNGCNCGNCGCGAGGANCAAGANCTNCGNNNNGAGTCAGACTACGTCGAACGCGACGTGCTCGGCTTCCCGACGTGGCCGCATGAGATCATCCGCAATCTCTCGATCTCGCTGTTCTTCGTCGGCATGATGATCCTCATCGCGGCGGCGTTGCCGCCGAGCCTTGAGCTGCCGGCGAATCCGAGTTCGACGCCGTCGATCATCCTGCCGGACTGGTATCTATACTGGTCGTTCGGCCTGCTGAAGCTCAACCCGCTCAACCCGGCACTGGCCGTCCTCGGCGGCGACAAACTGCTGTCCGACCAGCTCTACGGCGTCCTCGCAAACGTCGTCGTCGTCGGTGCGATCGCGTTCCTCCCGTTCCTCAACAAAGGGAGTGCCCGGCGTCCGGTCGAACAGCCGTTCTGGGCAGCACTCGGTGCCGGCGGCGCGGTGTTTGCGATCACCATCGCCGGGCTGGCCGTCCAGAACCTCATCCCGCTGCCGCTGTCGCTGCAGCTCAACATCGTCTTCATCGGGCCGATCATGGTCGGCGTGATCACCTACGCCCTGCTGAAGACGCTGCGTGAGGGCTACATGTACGGTCTCAACCGGCGGTACTACATGCTTCGGCCGCCGAAGTAACCGTCGGCGGCTACCGAATAACGCCGGATAGATATAGCTCGCTGTCCTTTCTTTTGTATGGTTGATTCAGACGCCGCGAGCGACGAGTCGGCAGCGACGGAGCCAGCCGACTCGGCGACCGGGCGGCGGGATGTCGTCGTGCCGATGCGGCTCTACAAGACGATCACCGTGTTCTCGACGCTGATCGCAACCGCGTGTATTCTGGCCGGCTTCATCCTGCTTGATGCGGCGACACTGCAAGTGAGCGTCCTCCGAACGGTGTTGCTTCGCGGGCTCGCTGGAATCGGGCTGGCGGTCGATCAGGAGCTGTTCAGCGTGCTGCTCGGTATCGGTGGGCTGAGCCTGATGGCCGTCGGGACGGGCGTGTTCGTGCTGTCCAGTCGGTTCCGGGCTCCGGGAATGGGAAACCCTCAAGAGGATTCCGACGAAGGCTAAGATATGGCTGATGAGTTCATCAAAGGGTTTGGCATCCTGACCGGTGCAGGCCTCGTCTGGCTGACGCTGGCGGGCTGGTATCAGACGCCGACGTTCTTCATGACGAACCAGCTGATCGCGCCGCCGCCGGAACCGGGGAACGTCTTCGATGCGATCTCGATCTTCCTGATCGACGTGTTCCTCTGGACGGCACTGCTGGGTGCGTTTACCTTCTGGATCCTGATCCCGGCCGGCAAGGAGGTGGCAGCGGCACTCGAAGAGCGCGGCGAGTCTAATTAAAGAGCTCATCTGGAACCGGAATCCGAAATCATATCACACAGCGAATAATAGATGTTGTATCCAAATTCGAAAATAGCAATATCTAATATTTATATAGGACATTATCAATACGAATCACAGTCGGACTATCTTGTAATGGACTCCGAACCAACATCGAGACGACTTCAGCCGTCAGTATCCGACAACACCGGCTATAGTGGCGAATCGAACCGCAATCAGCCGACGCTAGTCGGAGCTGATGATGACATACAGCCAGTGGTCAGCTTTGTACTCCCGACAATGAACGAAGAGGCAGGCATCAAGGAGTGTATTCAACGTGCAACGCGAGCACTTGAAGAGCTAGAGGTTACCGGCGAAATCATCGTCAGCGACGATTCGACAGACGCAACCCCTGAGATCGCACGGGCGATGGGTGCAGTCGTTGTCGAACCCGACGCACCGGGGTATGGGTATGCGTATCGCTACGCGTTCAATACCGCCCGTGGAGAGCTCATCGTGATGGGTGATGGAGATACCACTTATAATTTCGAAGAGTTGCCAAAATTACTCAACCGATTGAGCGAAACGGATGCGGATATCGTTCTCGGGAGCCGACTTGCGGGAGAAATCAAGGATGGGGCGATGCCACCATTACATAAGTATATTGGGAACCCACTGTTGACGTGGTTCTTAAATACGTTTTATGATGCCGGCGTGAGTGATGCCCATAGTGGGTTCCGGGTAGTGAGAAAGGAGGCACTGGAGAGATTAGAGTTAGAATCGGATGGCATGGAGTTCGCTAGCGAAATGATCATGGACGCCGCTAGTAAGGGCCTCACCATTGAGGAAGTTCCGATTACCTATCACGAACGAGAAGGAGAAGCAACACTAGAGAGCTTTACCGACGGCTGGCGACACGTGAAGTTCATGCTCGTGAATTCACCCGGCTATCTTTTTTCACTCCCGGGGATCGTGTTGGGTATAATCGGTTCCCTGATCATGGGACTAGGATATACAGGAACCAGCGTCGCCGGACAGCCTTTCGGTATTCATTCGCTTATCGCCGGGAGCTTACTAACGTTGCTCAGCTACCACATCGGAAGTTTTGGCTTGCTCTCGGAGATTTCGAGCGATCCGATCCAAGAGTCACGGGATCCTATTACAAAGTGGGTGAGACAACACTTCACGCTTGAACGCGGTATTCTCGTCGGGGTCGGACTGATAAGTATTGGATCGCTGATGGTTGGGATCTTCTTATCGCGATGGATACAAAGTGGTTTTATTGTGTTACCACCACTCCGTGGAGATATCGTCGCATTTACGCTAATCGTTGTTGGGATCCAGACGATCTTCGGGTCTTTCTTTATGAGTATTCTCTCGAACGAGTAGTTATTCCACTTACTGTTTCTCAGATGTCGTATTTTCTATTACATCTAACAATTGTTCTGCTGAACGATTCCATTTAAATCGAAAGGAGCGGTTTCTTCCACGTTCAATTAGTTGCTGGCGGTAATGGCTATCAGAGAGGACAGCATCAATACCACTAGCAATACTGTCTACGTCATGTGGATCTACCTGTTCTCCAGCATCACCGATTATTTCAGGGAAAGAAGTTGTATTCGATACAATAACCGGTGTGCCACAAGCCATTGCCTCAAGTGGAGGAAGCCCAAATCCTTCATATAAGGAGGGATAAAGAAGCACAGCAGCATTAGTATAAACGAATTTTAGTTCCGGTTGTGAAAGGAATCCAAGCGAAACAATCCTATCATCCTCGGAAATATTTAATTTATTGAATATTGATTTATTTCGAGGTCCAACAAGTACAAATTTGTACTCCGCTGCAGAATCATTCGCGAACCGCGTAAACGCCTCAATAGCACGAGAGATATTTTTTCGATAATTAACCGAACCAACATAAAGAATATATCGTTTAGGAACATCAATTGTTGAATAATTATCAGACCCATAGTAAAAATCATCAACGCCATTGTACACAACCGAAACAGTATCAGACTGAACATCAAGTTTATCGACTATTTCTGATTTCGAAAAAGAGGAAACAGTCACAATATGATCAGATATCCGGGCAACTATTGGAACAGTCGCTTTCCGGTACAAGCTGTGTAAACCATTGGTGAAGCCGTTCAAGGCATTCACATCATGAATACATGTCACAACTGGGTACGGTTGTGGAGTCAAAGGTGAATTTCCGTTTGGACAGAACAGAACGTCAATATCGTGGTGTTTTGCAAGCCACGGAAGGACTGTCCGCTCCCAAGCAACACCAAACGACTGTGTAGGTCGAAAGTAATAGTTACTCACTACAGGGATATCTGGGAAATCAGTACGTATTGACTCATGACCAAACAAAAGAAGCTCTACAGAACGCCGTTCGTGAATAGTCCGAGTGAGTTTCATCGCCGCTTGAACGGCTCCTCCTGGTTGGGCTTCGGTGAACGTTCGTGCATTCACCCCAATTCGAACAGTCATTTGTACCCTAGAGCAGCGAGTCGATCTTCAATCGAATCACTGATATTTGGATCCTCAGTTGAGACAATATTATTCGAGGGGATATATTGATCAATATATTCTTTCAATAGATTGGTAGAATTGTGGTCATTATCAAGAACCTCAGCCTGCGCATGATTGTATGTAGAAAACCAAGTCTCAGCAGTTGATCGAGCACTGAGTCGACGAAGGTGTGAATCATCACCTTCTTGACGAGCAGATGAATATACTATACGGTCCTCAAAATTCGATGGCGTAGCAGCGATTGTCAGAAGATCCTGTCCCAGAGGACAGAAAGGTTCATCACCGACTGCTGACATCACGGTGGCAGCAATATCTACTGTACTAACTGGAACCTGAATGGTACTCGATGAAACTCCTGAATGATACACAAACAGTGGGACATGAATGAGTTCAGTATGTAAATAGCGTGGGTGCTCATAGTATCCATGTTCACCGAAGGCATCACCGTGGTCAGCAGTAAGGATAATTAAAGAGTCATCCAACAGGTTACGCTCTCGAAGTGCATCAAGGAAGGCACCGATTTGAGCGTCAGTATATTGGATTTCACTGTCGTATAAATCAATGAGTTGTTGCCGGTCATCAGATGTAATCGAATCAGGGTCATCAATAGCACGTTGATACAACCTTTGAGCATTACGATTAGAAGGAACGTTGTCTCTATACAGCGAACGGTACTCGGCCGGAGGTTCGTAGGGGCCGTGCGTATCCATATAGTGGTTCCACAAAAAGAACGGCGTTTTTGCTTCTAACGAATCGATCCATGCCAGCGCGCGGTTGTTAATTTCTTCAGCCCGTGCATAGTGACGATTTCGTAATTTATCCATGGCCCGTTGTAACAAAGCTATGATCCTGTGTCGGCCGAGATAGAAATCATCATCAAAGGTGTCGAAGCCGCGGTCAAAACCATAAGCCCGAGAAAGAAACGGATTAGAGTGAAACGCTGCAGTGGTGAACCCCTTGTCAGAGAGGCGTGTTGCGAGGGTGTCAGTATTCGGCGCGAGGCAGTAGTTCGAATCAACAGCGTTCGCTGGCGGGCAACCAGTTAGTAAGGAGGGTACAGCCTCGCGTGTATGAGAACTCGCACTGTAAGCAGAAGTAAACGAGATCCCCTTGTCAGCAAATTCAGAAAGGACTGGTGATGTCTCTCGGTGGTAGCTATATGCAGAGAGATGGTCCGCTCTGAGTGCGTCAAGAGTGAGCAAGATAATGTTATTCCAGTCCTGCATTGGTTGTAGATATAGGATATAAACAATAGGAGTTTATATCAACCACGGTGTCGTACCATAAGACCATTACTCGCGCCGGAAGTGAATACAACTGATGGATGTCGCGTTCGTCTCGAACGTTGTTTACCCGTTCGTTACAGGAGGTGCTGAAAAGCGCATCTATGAAATCGGTACTCGACTCGCCGAACGTGACCATTCTGTGACGGTGTATGGTCGACACTACTGGGACGGCCCCAGTGAAACCGTCTACGATGGACTGCAACTTCACGGTGTCAGTCCACCCCGTGATCTCTACACAGAAGGAGGCCGTCGCTCAATTACAGAAGCGATTGAATTCGGAAAAGACGTGTTACGCCCGTTACGGCGGAGCGTTGCCGAACACGACGTTATTGTCGCGTCAGTTTTTCCGTACTTTCCAGTACTCGCTGCGGAGCTTGCGGTCATCGGTTCAGATACGCCACTCGTGACGACATGGCACGAAGTCTGGAGGGACTACTGGAAGGAATATCTCGGCCGGCTTGGCATTTTTGGTGCGATGGTCGAACAAGTCACTGCACGCGTGCCACAGTATCCGATTGCCGTTTCACAAAACACAGCCGACAAGCTAGCGGAACTCGGGCGTTCAAGAGAACAAATTCGAATCATTCCAAACGGGATCGATTACGAGGGGATTCAGGCGACTGAGCCGGCTGAAAACGGGTTCGAGGTGCTGTTCGTCGGTCGGCTCATTGAACCGAAGCGCGTCGAGATGTTGCTTTCCGCGTTCGATGCGCTCAATACCGACGCAACGCTTGGAATCATAGGAGAAGGGCCACAACAGGAGGCATTAGAGCGACAGGCCGCCACGCTCGAAAGCGAGGATCGGATCACGTTTTGTGGGTTCATTGAGGACCATGAGGAGGTGATCGCTCAGATGCGAGCGGCACGCGTGTTCGTTTCACCGTCAGTACGAGAGGGATTCGGGGTGACGTACATAGAAGCGATGGCAGCTGGATGTACCGTGATTGGTACCAAACACCCGAATTCAGCTGCTGCAGAGGTTATTGGAGACGCCGGATTTACTATCTCCCCGACACGTAATAGTCTGAGAGAAGTTCTCAGACGAGGGCTTAATGGGGAAAGACCCAGCAAGAGTCCCCAAGCGGCAGCGAAGCAGTTCGATTGGGGACAAATTACAACCAATGTAGAGGATGCTTATTTAGATATAGTTAAGTAGTGATTGTAACGTAGGGCGAAATCTAATAAATAACCGCCCTATTATTCAACCAATCCAATTCTGGGGCCATCCCAGACAAATCGATTACTAAAGAAGAAATTCCAAACAAAAGCCACAATAATTCCAATACAATTTGCTAAGATATAATAAATATCGAAATATTCAGAGGCAACCCACAATACGCCAACATTAATTATTAAGCCAAATGCATATATCAGGTTAAAAGTAAAAGCTTTTTTAAATAATGAATTACCACTGTCCGTATTAAACGTCCATAATTCGTTGAAAATAAAATTAGATATAATAGATGCTTCAACAGCGATAACCGAAGAGAATAAGTAATAGAATCCTATTATTTCAGTAAGGTACCAGAGCAGCCCTATATTTACACCTACTCCGCTTAATCCTACAGTTCCAAAGCGAAAAGCTGTGATAAATAGTTGATTTTTTATTGGGATTACGCTAAGTAAATTTAATATGTATCTTTTCATTTTAGTTATTCTGAATTATTTGATTCCGATACACGGTATATATCAATAGTACCTCCACGCTCAAGTTGGACAGTATGAACAATTTCAGTATTATCTTTTATTTTAAAACCGAACC
The DNA here is from genome assembly GCF_006861665.1 of Halonotius terrestris. GTDB lineage: Archaea > Halobacteriota > Halobacteria > Halobacteriales > Haloferacaceae > Halonotius > Halonotius terrestris. The sequence continues at coordinate 150,914 of NZ_RKLU01000001.1, forward strand.
GATTATTAATTTCTCCATATCCGCCACTCCATCTAGAAAACCAAGGATCAAAAACAATATAATCAACATTCTGTGAAAGAATATTATCTGCATAAGCTTCAGGAGTCTGATCACGAAGATACAAATTCGCAAAGCTTTCATAATTTCCAGTTGTTGACACGTTTCTTGTAAGGGCAGTAATGGTGGGGTTTGTCGAATAAACAACTTCTGCATCATTGTTTTCCAAATAATCAGCTGTTTGCTCGTAGGCTTCTTTTTCGCCCTCTGTGCTGATCTCCCAAGTCACGTCGTATCCATGAGGTGCAAATGGAACTGGGATAAGCAGCATGATGAAAATTAATATAACAATTACGGTAGAGATGTATGCCGTCCAGCTCCCAAGAAGGGCATCATCTAATTCTCTCCAAGTCAATAAAAAGCAGGGTACGACAAGGGTAAAAAATGGAACAGAGGCTACATAATACCTTGGAAGAAATGAAACAAATTGGCATAATACTATTGCACCCATCAAACTTGTTGTCAAAAATATCTTTGTTTCCCCTACACTTTCATCATTATAAAACCTAAATATTACTTTTGCGAGTATGATCAGTAGACAAACAACAGAAATAAACATTGGAAAATGATACCACCTCATCCAAGCAGAACCTGTTGAGGCTAATCGGTTGAAATTTTCAACAGCGGCTAAAAGTGACGGGAAAGATCCAGTACCGTCTCGACCGATATGAATGAAAAATGTTTGTTGTAAAAATTTTTCAGGTATTTTAATCCAAAGATGAGCAGTAATAGCTAGGAACCCGATAGTAGTAGACATTATCAATGTAGCCAAAGGCTTAATTTCTTTTCCAACAGTTGACTGTTTCTTAGTATATCTGAAATAGATTAGAACTATTAATCCCAGCCCAATACCGAATATAGCCGGTAAAAATATATATTTCGTAGTAATCATAAATCCCAAACATAAACCAGAAAGGATCATGTTTGATGGTTTTTTTGCCTCATTTTTTATATAAGGTGTTAAGAAAAAGAGAGATATTGATAAAAAGAAAAGTCCTAACGGCTCTTGAACAGCTCGTCGAGCATGAAATACATTTATTGGATCAAGAGCAAACAGTGCCAAAGAAAAAATAGCACCTTCTGACCCTATTAATTTCCTAGACATAACGAACCAAATAAATATAGTAGCAATTGAGATAATTATATTTAGATACCTCGCATAAATAAAGCTATAACCGAATATAGAATAAATTAATTCTAAAATATATTCAAATAATGGAGGATGAACAAAAAATACATCGGTATACAAATTTTTACTTTGCAACAAAAGTCGAGCTCCGACTACCCAAGCACCCTCATCGTAATCGACATAAGGTGAAAACCAATCAGAGATATTCCATATTCTAGCAAATATAGCCAATAGGAACGTACTCGTTATTAAATAAAGCTGCTTCTTAGAATAGTCATTTCTGATATCCTGGAATAATGTCGTAATAGAGTGTAAGTGGTTAGAAATCATACTTGATCTCTAAATTCGAATCATCAATACCATGTGTAACCCTATAATTTCACCGTAGTTAAAATAAATTTCGATTTCTCTTTAGTTGTATTCTTGCAGTTGAGGCTGATCGGTATTAAGTATAAAAATTGCTCCGCAAGATCAAATCGTTTTTATGCACATGATTTGTTCCCACGCACATGATAACTGCAGTGATACCCGCCTATAGAGAGAAAAAAAACGTTGTCGAATTAACTGAACGACTCCAATCGACATTTAACAAACACGATATAGAATACCACATTAGATACGTGTACCAAGGAACAGATGGCGGTTCAGAGGTTCTGGAAAAATTTGAGACTGAAGACGTAGAAGTAGATCACTATCCTGAACCCCTCGGTGTCGGCAAAGCGTATAGAATCGGGTTTCATGATCTTCCATCAGAAACCAAATATGTTCTTACTATGGATGCTGATCTCAATCATCAGCCAGAAGAGTTAGATGAATTCCTGGATATGAAAGGTACCGCTGACATTGTAGTAGGGTCTCGATTCATCAACGATGGCGATTTCGCTCAATTAGATTCATGGCGGAAGATTGCTAGTCCGTTCGCAGCAAAGACTTTGTCTGGTGTGTTTGACGTTGAGGTTAATGATATAAGCTCCGGATATAGGTTATATGATGTTGAAGTTATCCAGTCAATCAGAAACGACTTGAGCTTCGATAATTTCGAGTTTTATCCAGAAGCGTTGATTAGAGCAGCCCAAAATAATTATACGATCACCGAAGTCCCAATTAATTACAAACCAAGAAAACATGGGCAAAGTAAAATGAATGAGATTGAAACAGCCTTTGGATATGGAAAATTGCTTATTTCTATGATGTTTTAGAATAAATTGACGAATAAAACTATTGAATGCATTTTAGTATAAATATGTCCACAGTATTGTGATTAAAATGTGTTTTAACAGAAACATCAATTCTATCCATGTTTATATTGATGAATAAAGCGATAGTCTTTTCATATTCTTGAGGAGAGATATTAACATGAAAGCCGTAATCCCAACTGCTGGGCAAGGTACGCGACTTTATCCACAGACACACACAAAACCGAAAGCAATGGTCCGATTAGCCGGGAAACCAATTCTCGGGCATATCCTAACAAGACTAGCCAAGACTCGGATTGAAGACGTTATTATTGTTGTTGGAGGACCAATGCAAGAAATGATCATTGAGTATGCCGAACAGTCATTTAGCGATGATTTTTCTTTTTCATTTGTTGAACAAAAAAGAGCAGAAGGCCTTGGGCACAGTATCCACCAGACCAAAGAGATAGCCTATGGAGATTCCCTGTTCATCATACTTGGAGATATGCTTTTTGAAAACGGATATAAAACGTTTCTCAATGCACACGATAATCTAAACTCACCCGACACAAGTATCGGTGTAAAGACAGTCGAAGATCCGCAACATTACGGTGTTGCTGAAGTCAAAGACGGCACAAAAGTTGAACGTCTCGTGGAAAAACCAAATAATCCAGAATCGAACTACGCAATTAGTGGCGTCTATATTGTCGAAAATTCAGAAGCCCTCTTTGATGGATTAGATTATCTAATCAAGAACGATATTCGTGGAGCAGGAGATGAGTATCAATTAACCGACGCACTGCAACGAATGATTGAACACGATGCAAGGATCGATATTTTCAATGTCGAAGACTGGTATGATTGTGGTCGACCTGAAACACTGCTTGATGCGAATCGTGTGTTACTCTCAAAATTAGAGACAAGTAGATCAACTGCATCGACAAATACTATTATTATTCCACCGGTTGATATCGGCGACGATATTACAGTTGAAGAGAGTGTTATAGGGCCACACGTAAGTATCGATGACGGTGCATCAATTTCCGAAAGTATCGTGCGTGACAGTATCATTGGAGAAGATGCAACGCTCGGAACAGTCAATCTTGAAAAAAGTATTGTCGGCGACGGAGCAACTGTCCGTGATGAGCCAAACCATTTGAATATCGGAGATAATAGCATCATAGAACTATGACTAAGACGCCACATGCAGTTGTTACGGGCGGCAGCGGGTTTGTCGGAAGCCATCTGATCGACGCTTTAATATCTGATGGCTATCAAGTTACCTCGTTAGACAACTTCGGAAGTGGTCGGCCAGCAAATATTTCCCACATCAATTCTGACCGATTTATTTCAATTGAACATGACGTCCGGGAACCTCTACCAGATTTAGAAGCCGTCGATTATGTATTCCACCTTGCATCCAGAGCAAGCCCAGAAGATTTTGAATCGCACGCGGTTGAGATTGCACTAACGAATAGCCAAGGGACTCACAACGTACTCTCTTATGCTCATGATCATGATGCTATTGTAATCCTTGCCTCAACAAGTGAAATCTACGGCAATCCCGAAGAGCATCCGCAACATGAGGAGTACAATGGAAACGTCAATATACGCGGCCCTCGGGCCCCATATGACGAAAGTAAACGTTTCTCAGAAGCTCTTGGGGTCGCCTACCAGCAACAATACAATATTGATATCCGGACAGTTCGAATATTCAATACATACGGACCACGAATGCGACCCGACGACGGGCGCGTTATTCCGAACTTCTTATCACAGGCACTACGCGGCGACGACCTCACGGTGTACGGCGACGGAACGCAAACGCGGAGTTTCTGTTATATTGATGATCTCGTCGAGGGAATTAGGGCAGTCGCCAACGCACCTCAGTCTGCTATGGCAGGTGAAGTCGTCAATCTTGGGAGTACGGAAGAAATAAAAATCGAGGACCTTGCGGAGGTCATTATTGAAGTTGTCAATCCAGATTGTGGTGTTGTATATCAGGATCTTCCGACGGACGACCCCGAACTTCGTCGGCCAGATATTAGCCGCGCTGGGGAGTTACTTGGCTGGTCGCCTAAAATACCATTATCGGCTGGTATAAAAAAGACCATTCCATATTTTAAGACCGAGATTGATGCGAAGAGTTTCGTTGGAAACGACTAATCGAATAACGAACTGTTTTAACCGATCGTTTTCACCGATTGAACATGAGTAGTCCAGAGACAGTTCTCGTTACTGGCGGAGTAGGATTCGTCGGCAGCCATGCAGTCGAATACTACGCTGAGCAGGGTGCCGAAGTCACTGCACTTGACAATCTCAGTCGTATTGACACACTTGAAACCGCAGACGAAAGTCGAAATACTGCGGCCTACAATTGGAATTACATCTCCGAAAACTATCCACAGGTTGAACTCATAGAAGGAGATATACGAGATCAGGAACATCTTGAGGAAGTCGTTGAAGGACACGACGCAATCGTCCATACCGCCGGACAGGTCGCAGTAACAGCATCAATCCAAGAGCCCCGTACTGACTTCGAAGTAAACGCACTCGGTACGTTCAACGTACTCGAAGCCGCTCGTAAGGCCGACAGCGACCCGGCAGTCGTACTGGCGTCAACGAACAAGGTATACGGTGACAATGTCAACGAAATTCCTGTTCGGGAGCAGAAAACGAGATATCAGTACGACGATCCGGAATACGAAAACGGGATTCCCGAGTCACTATCTATTGACGACTGTGAACACACACCGTATGGAACCTCAAAGCTATCAGCGGACCTCTACGTCCAAGACTACGCCGACCGTGACGAGGTTGATGCTGCGGCATTTCGCATGAGTTGTATCTACGGTGCACGCCAGTTCGGAAACGAGGACCAAGGGTGGGTAGCGCACTTTGCGATCAGCACTCTCCGAGACGAACCGTTGACGATTTTTGGTGACGGAAAACAGGTCCGAGACGTGTTGTACGTAAAAGATTTGATTAGAGCCTACGATGCGTTTCTGTCTAATCCTGACGGTAAACCGGCAGTATACAATATCGGTGGCGGAACCGAAAACACCACCAGTTTGGTCGAATTTCTCGACATGCTCGAAGACCAAACAGGAGCCAGAACCGACGTTTCCTTCGATGACTGGCGAGAAGGGGACCAGAAAGTCTACGTTTCCGACATTTCGCGGGCACGAAACGAGCTTGACTGGGAACCACAGGTAGACTTCGAAACCGGGATTCGCCGATTCGTGGACTGGTACGCCAACCGGTAGTCGTACGTACCCCGCAAATTGGAACGAAACCAAAAGTTGAGTAATAGGTGTATTCAAACAGAACATCATGAAGATCAGCATCATCGGCAGCGGCTACGTCGGTACGACTATTGCAGCATGTTTCGCCGACATAGGTCACGGGGTCATCAACATCGATATCGATGAAGAAATCGTCGCGGCGATCAATAGCGGCGAGTCGCCGATCCACGAACCGGGACTCGACGAGTTAATCACCACCCACGGCGGCGACACGCTCACCGCAACGACGGCGTACGAGGACGTACTCGACACTGAGATCACGTTCCTCGCGCTGCCGACACCCGCTCGTGAGGACGGCAGCATCGATACCTCGATCATCGAAGCCGCCGCCGAAACCCTCGGCGAGACGCTACGGGAGAAAAACGGAAAGCACGTCGTCGTCACGAAGAGCACAGTAATCCCGACGACGACCACAGAAACACTGGCACCGATTCTCGAAGCTGCCTCGGGAAAAACACTCGGCGGCGACCTTCACGTCGCAATGAACCCTGAGTTCCTCCGTGAGGGAACTGCTGTCGATGACTTCCTTGATCCTGACAAGGTCGTCTTCGGTACTGAGAGCGACGCTGCACTCGATACCATTCATACCGTTTTCGACCCGCTCATCAACGAAACCGACGCGCCGGTCGTCGAGACTGGCATCGAGGAAGCTGAGATGATCAANTANGCCAACAACGNCTTNCTCGCNNCNAANNTCAGCCTCATCAACGANATNGGNAANNTCTGCAAGGAGTACGNCGTCGANGCCTACGAGGTCGCCGACGCNATCGGACTCGACGANCGCATNNGCGNGCNGTTCCTTCGAAGCGGCCTCGGCTGGGGAGGGAGCTGCTTCCCGAAAGACACCGCCGCGATCAGAGCCGCAGCACGCGAGCAGGGATACGAAACACTGATGCTCGACGCCGCCACCGAAATCAATGACCGACAACCAGACCGACTGCTCTCGCTGCTCGACAGCCACGTCGATGTCGCCGACAAGCGCGTCGCCGTCCTTGGGCTATCGTTCAAGCCCGGCACCGACGATATCCGGAACTCCAGAGCGATTCCGGTAATCGAGGGACTCAACGAACGTAGTGCGAACATCGTTGCCTACGATCCGGTTGCTGTCGAGAGCATGCGCGAGCGGTTTCCGGAGATCGAATACGCCGACTCGGCGAAAGCCGCTCTTGAGGACGCAGCAGCCGCACTCATCGTTACTGACTGGCCAGAAATAACCGGACTCAATGAGGAGTTCGACACGATGGCGACACCAGTCGTTATCGACGGCAGGCACGCTATCGACCGCAGAGAGGGCATCGTGTATGAAGGACTGACATGGTGATAAGAATCGCTGTGCGCGTGGTAGGTATTTCATAGCCCTTTCACCTGTGTTGGGATAATCAGAGGCAATGACTGAGAGCACTGCACCCGCTGACCTCACATGGGGTGAGAAACTCACCGCACTCGCCCGGGTTGCTCGCTACCGCCCGACGTTCACCGCCGGGCTGATCCTCCTCGGCGGCTTCGTTGCCGCTCTCGAAGGCATCGGCCTCGGCTTCATCCACCCGATCATCGAGGTCGCACAGGCCGAAGGGCCCGTCGATAGCGGCGGTCCCGTGTTAGAGACGTTCCTCGCGGTCTACAACTTCGTCGGCATCCCGTTCGAACTCGGCTACCTCCTCGTCGGGGTCACCGCGGTGATGACGATCCGCTATACGCTCTCCTTTCTCGTTGCGTGGCTGAAGGCGTGGATCTACGCAGTACGAGACGACACTCCGCACTCGGGCGTTCGACAGCGCGCTCAACGGGCGTGTCGGCTACTTCGATGCCGAGGGTTCCGACGACATCCTCAACGCGATCATCACCGAAATCCGATTTTCAGGAGAGGTGATCGAAAAGGGTGTGATGACCATGGAGCGGCTGTTTCTGGTTGGGATGTATCTTGCCATCATGGTGTATATCACGCCGTTGATGACCTGGCTTGCGGTCGGCATCCTCGGGACGATCACGGTCATCCTCCGGGCTGGTATCGAGCCGGCCGTCACCGTCGGCACGCGCGTCGCCGAGGCGAACGAACGCGTCCAGACCGCGGTACAGGCCGGCACACAGGGCATCCGCGACGTGAAACTCTTCAGAATGTCGGAGGGACTGTTCGAAAACTTCCGGTCGGCAATCGACCAGTACGCCGAGGCCGAGGTGGCCATCTCGCGCAACGAGGCAGCGATCACCAACTTCTACCAGCTCGCGGCCGCGGTCACGATCTTCGTGTTGATCTACGTCGGCTTCGTCTTCTCCGGGCTCGAACTCGGCGAACTCGGGATTTTCCTTATTGCCATGTTCCAACTCGCCCCGCGGGTGAGTACGCTCAACAGCCAACTGTACAGCCTTGAAGGCGCGCTCTCGCATTTCATTCGGACCCACGAATTCTGACCGACTGGAGGAGAGACAAGAACACGGCGGCGACAGATCCGTTTCGTCGGTCGAAGAGATCACCTTCGACAATGTCACCTTCAGCTACACCGACGACGAACGCGTCCTCGATGGCGTCTCCGTCGATGTCACCCGCGGAGAGTTCGTCACCTTAGTCGACCAATCCGGTGCCGGGAAATCGACGATCGTCTCGCTGCTCGCTCGGCTCTACCAACCCGACAACGACGAGATCAGTGCCGACGGCGTCTCGATCAGCGAGTTCGATCTCCAGCAGTGGCACGAACGGATCGCTGTCGTCCGCCAACAACCGTTCATCTTTGACGACACGCTAGAACGGAACGTGACGGTCGGTAACCGTGATGCGACCCGCGAGGAGGTCGAAACAGTCTGTCGGATCGCCATGGTCGAAGAGTTCATCGATGGGCTCCCGAACGGCTACGAGTCACAACTCGGCGACGACGGCGTTCGACTCTCCGGCGGCCAACGCCAGCGGGTCGCCGTCGCCCGCGCGCTGCTGACCGATGTCGACTTCCTCGTCCTTGATGAGGCGACCAGCGACCTCGATTCGGGGCTCGAAGCCGATCTGCAAGCATCTATCGAGTCGATGGATCGTGAGGTCGGCATCGTTGCCATCGCTCATCGGTTCTCGACGGTGCGAACGCCGACCGGATTTATACCCTTGACGGCGGTCAGATCGTCGAATCAGGCACCCACGAGGCCCTGCTGGCAGAGGCAGGGGCCTACGCCGAACTACACGAGATGCAATCAAGTACATAACCACCGGCAGTGTACTCGAACCGAAGTAGTGATCGACCGCAAGCCCGAGAAACGGGTATGGACGACCAGCGCGTCCTCGTCACCGGCGGTGCGGGGTTTATTGGCTCGAACCTTGCCAACCGTCTGGCTGGCGACAACGACGTGATCGTCGTCGATGATACGTATCTCGGGACCCCGGCAAACCTCTCGGAGGCCGTCGAGTTCGTCGAGGCATCGATTCTCGACGAAACGTATCCGACTGATGTTGACGTGCTGTTTCACCTCGCCGGCTACTCTTCGCGGGACATGCACGAGGAGAACCACAGCGCGGTTGCCGCGTCAACGTTGAGGGATTCATTAACACGGTCGAACAGGTCAAAGCCCACGGCTGTGACACCGTCGTCTACGCCTCGACATCCTCGATCTACGGCAGCCAGACCGAACCCTCACCGGAGAGCATGGAGGTCACATCCCAGACCGCCTACGAGGCCTCGAAACTCCCCAGCGAACGCTACGCCGAATACTACGCCCATCACCACGACATGAAGATGGCCGGCCTGCGCTTCTTTTCGGTGTATCAGGGCTTCGGCGGCAACGAGGAACACAAAGGCGAGTACGCCAACACGGTCGCGCAGTTCGCCGACGCCATCGCCAGCGGCGAGGCCCCCGAACTGTTCGACGACAGCAGCCAGACACGGGATTTCACACACGTCAGCGACGTGGCTCGTGCCTGCGAACTCGCCGCCGACCACGAACTGACCGGTGTCTACAACGTCGGCACCGAGAACCTCTACACTTCAACGAGATGGTCGCAATGATCAACGACACGCTTGGCACCAATATCGATCCCGAATACATCGAATGCACGTTCGACGGCTACGTTCACGACACCTGTGCGGACATCTCGAAGTTCCACGAGGCGACCGGCTGGGAACCACAGATCAGCTTCGAAGAAGGGATCGAACGCGTCTGTGAACCCTATCTCACGGCAGAAATCTAATCCGAACCAAAGGCTACTGCTGAATACCCCGCAATGTTGCATTCGTTTTAGCAGTTACTTATTTATGTGATTTTGCGGTGGACAGCTCCTACTGAGAGTAACAAGGGCGAGACAAAATTGAATATGAGGAATTCGACAGTACGATCATGTAGATTACGCTCCGGTTGTTGATAAATCTCGGCTCAGCCGAGGTCATCGTGTTTAGTTAAGCGAGTTCCACCAGACGGCGAACGATTGCAGCCATGTTTCTGCGGTTGCTGGATCGACGTGGCTGAAACTATTGCTAAATGAAGATGTTCGTCGTTTTATTTCTCGAAAGACACGTTCGACAGCATTTCGATTTCCATGGCGAAGTGTCTGAAATCGGAGCCCTGCCCGATTCAATGCCGCCGCAAGATGATGTGCGTGATCAACGAGAAACACTGCCTCGGAAACGTCATGTTTCGCACGGAGCTCCCGCAAGAAGTTCTGTGTCAATGCGGTTGTTGTCGTCGTAAACAGCCGAATATGGAGGAATTGGTTTGTTTGTGGATCGACCGCAGCGTACAGCCAGTACTGCTGCCCATTGATCCGGATCACCGTCTCGTCCAACGCGATGTGATCCGGGCTTGCATCGCTAGCGGGCTGTAGATCTGCTTTCTACACCCAATCATGAACCGCTTTCCGTGAGCGTTGGACACCGAACTTCTCAAGTTCTGAGACGGTATTCGCAAGTGATAGCCCAGCCAGATGCAGGCGAATACCGAGCTTCATCAGCTCACTCGGTGTCCGCTCTCGTTCCACAAAATCTAATTCAAGCCAGTCGCTACAACCACTGAGGCGAGTGATTTCTGCCATGACCAGCCGAAATTCACTCCGCCTCAGTTTGCAGTCTTAACTAAACACGACCGCCGAGGTGAGTGAGACCGTCCCAGCCTGAATGGATCAATTCCATAGTACCTGAAAGGACTATCATAACACTCGAGTATATGTTAACAAATATTTGGTATGAATGGAAATAACGAACCGACCACGTATCGATCAGTTATATGGCTCCAACACTGACTATGCGTCCCGTGAGCGTTGCTCCATCTGAGTAGAATACAGATCAGCGTACGCTCCATCTGACTGGATGAGTTCTGAATGCGAGCCGGATTCAACGATTCGACCGTGTTGCAGAGTGTGAATACAGTCCGCGTCGGTAATAGTCGAAAGACGGTGGGCAACGACGAGGACGGCATAATCGCGATCCATCGATTCTATCGCGTTGTGTACGTGTTTTTCGATGTTTGAGTCAAGATCGCTCGTCGCTTCGTCGAGCACGAGGAACTCAGCGTCCTTCAACAGCGCACGGGCGATAGCAATCCGCTGGCGTTGACCACCGGAAAGTCGAACGCCATTATCACCGAGAACGGTATCGTAACCGTTTGGAAGTTCATCAAGGAACTCGGTAACTTGTGCGATGTCACAGACACGCTCGATTTCTTCGACTGTCGCCTCACGATCACCAACGGTTACATTGCGTCGAAGAGTATCATTGAAAATGTGCGGTTGCTGGCAGACGAGAGAAACGTCCTCGCGCCACGCAGCAATATCAATGTTAGTCAGTGGGAGATCATCAACAACGATCTGACCATCATCTGGTTCATAGAGGCGTGCTAACAACGAAACAATGGTTGATTTTCCGGCACCAGAAGGACCGACGAAGGCGACGAACTCTCCACGTTCAACCTGAAATGAGATCGACTCAAGGATCGTCTCAGTTCCTTCATACGAGAAAGAGACGTCTTCAAACCGAAGTTCGTGAGTGGTCGCCGGAGGATCACAGTCACCAGCCCCGGACTCCTGTGTCGCCTCTAAATTATCGATCAGTTGCTGGGTTCGAACGAGGTGAGGGAGTTCCCCGTCGAGCTGGTAAACGATATTATTGAGCGCGCTGATCCGTGGTGCCAACCGGAACATCGCAAAGAGAAACACACCAAGCTGCGGGATCGAAAGCGAAGCAATCGTGAGTGCAAAGTAGATCAGCACGAAGACGGTGATAGCAGTGAGTAGTTGATAGAGGTTATTAATCGCAGCCTCGTTACGGTTCAGGGTAACTGAAACGGAGGCACTTTCTTCAACAGCGGTTGCAAACTGGTCGTAGAGTTCCTCAGTCAATCCAAACAGCTTGACATCTCGAATCCCTTGGATTCCACCTTGAGCCGCCTGATGGATCCGTTCGTTAGCTGCAGCGACCTTCGAGCCGAGTGAATATCCAGACGAAATAACATACCGAACGAGGAACGTGATAATCCCCAAAGAAGTCGCCGCGAGAACGGTAAGGAGCGGAGCGATAACGAGGGCGATAGCGAGATAGATCAGACTGAGAAACGCCGTTTCGACTATCGCAACGATCCGTTCAATAGTGTTACCAGCTTGATTAACCTGCGTGACGACAGCATTGAGTAGTTCGTCAGATCCCTTCGTATCGAAGTAGCTTATTCGAGCATTGAGTGCACGATCAAACAAGGTCTCTTTCAAGAATACGACATACTGCATTTGGAGTATCGTCCGGAGCCATGAAACGGTGAAACTCGAGCCGTATCGAACAGTCATAACAGCGGCTACGCCAACGACAACTGAATCAAGCGTGAACGGAATACCTAATGATTGATACACAGTGACGAAGAGGGACAGTATTCCATCCGCAGCGTTCGGATCGATCTGACCTTGTGCCAATCTAATTATCGGGAGGAGGAAACTGAGCCCGATCCCTTCAAGCAAGGCAGTTACAATGCTTACAAATATAATACTAATCGTAAACAGCGGGCGATACATCGCGACCCGCCAGACGGCAGCAAATTTACGTTGAAATGAGGGCGATCCGCTCATAACACATAACACTGTAGTCAGCGTTAAACCGTGTTGGATTCAATAGCTGACACAGACTATATTCCAGACGGGTATTCTGAAAAGTAATACCCGGAGTAAGAGAGATATGAGTGAAAAGATCGCAATCGCCCATGACCACTTTCCCCAAATAGGAGGGGCAGAGCGGGTCGCACTGAAGCTTGCAAATATCTTTGATGCAACGATATATACGTCATATACTGATGAAAACGTCACGGTGGACGATGTACCCGTTTATACCCTATTCAATGGCTCAATACTGTCTCGATTAATAAAACGTCGCGGGAGGATTGGAACACTTGTTCAAAAATTTTATTACCAACTCGGATGGTCACAGGCTACTGAACTCGCCGAGTACGATATCGTCATTCAAAGTGGATCTGCCCCGATGTGGTACGTGCCACCGGATGATCAGGTAATCGTTCGGTACGTGCATACGCCGCCCCGAAGTGTGTACAGCAAATTTCAAGATAATGGTAAGTCGTTACCTGTATCCCTATTTACCCTATATCTCCGCGCAATGCGGACACATACGGTTCCGTATGCCGAACGCTACGTTGCTAACTCGGAGCTAGTTGCTAGGCGAATCAGGAAATACTGGGGCGTACCGACCGATGCTATCACCGTTGTCTATCCGCCTGTTGACGTAACCGGTTACAAACCATCAGCTGGAAAAGAGTACTACGTTGCGGTTTCCCGACTGGTTGATCACAAGCGATTCAAACCGATCATTAAGGCATTTGCGAACCTCCCCTCGAAGGAACTACGTATTGTCGGGGACGGACCAGAACGTGATACACTTGAACAACAGGCAAAAGAACACGAAAACATCAGATTCGAGGGCTACGTATCAGAACGGAAAAAACAGTCGCTGCTATCGAACGCAAAGGCGAGTATGTATAATGCACTCAACGAGGATTTCGGGATCGTTCCCATCGAGAGTTGGGCGGCCGGAACACCAGTGATCGGTGTCAGTGATGGATTCACGCAGTATCAGATCCAAGACGGGAAAACCGGTATTCTGTTCGCCCGAGCAAAAACACCCGAGCTGACAGCAGCGAATATTCAAGACGCAGTACGTCGATTCGAATCCGAAGGTATTGAATCGACACCGGCTGACCTCCATCAACAGGCCAAGAAATTCAGTTCAGAACGGTTTACAAAGCGGATGCAGCAGGTCGTAGCGGAGGTAAAAGACGAAGCAGCGATCAAGCCCGCGTTCCTACAAAACTGAGAGTATAGACTACGCTATACTGAAATCGACTCACCGTTGCGGACGGCTGCCTCGGAAACAGTCATCTGATCCGATCCGATTTCGTAAGAACCAGGATATGGAACACGAACCGAATACTGCCCATCATCACCTGCTGTCACTCTACGTTCGTACACTACCGTCTCATTGCCGACCGTGAGAGTTGTTTGGACCGTCCGAGTCTCCGTGGGAGCCCCAGTCCACGTGAGTTCTGCTCCGGGGACAAGCTCATACACCTTCCGATCGTCAGTCGCGTGGATAGCTCGGTAGTGGCCGAGGCCTGCAGTGGTTTCAGTTGCACTCCCCCAGTTCGACCAGAGCCGTGCCTGCATCGAGGCTGGGAAGGGATCGTTAACGGTTGGTTCAACAACGATGTAACCGACCGGCTTCTCTTGGAGGCGATCATACCACGACCCAGGCTCAGTTGCGCCAAGGAACTCGCGGTAGTTGTTCCGCGCGTATGTGTACGACTCCGTTTGTCCGTTCACGTAGTAGTTGTATGCCCGGTTCCAACTCCATTGACTGAGGACGTAGTTCTCTGGCCACGTGGTGTTCGTTGCGGTTGCGTAATCGTCAATGGCAAGCGATGACTCATAGGTCGAATCCTCAACAGCAAGGTCACCCGTATCAACTGCCGTCTGAAACGCACCGAAACCCCCGATGAACAGGAAGACGACAGCGATGAGAGCGACTGTCCGTAACGGAGGTAGCGAAACAGATCCGTTCTCAGCAGTGGCTTCACGGGTTCGCTCCACCCCACTGATTGGTTCAATCAGATCAACAGCGGAGAGCAGGTAGACGAAGACGACACCGCCGAAGACAGCACACAACAGCCCGAACTGCGAAGCGAAACGAAGCTGAACGAGCGCGGCGGCGAAAAACGTCCACCCGTAGGCACCCAGTACAAGCCATGCCGGGCGGTCAACATCGACAAGCCGATAGCTCACCCCGGCAAGCCCGACGAGCCCGAACACGAACGTCGCTCCGAGATAATAAAATGGGGTCACCACGACGCCGAGCTCCGGACTAAGAATCGATACCGTCTCGGTGATCCCAGTACTGCCGGTCCGAACGAAGTAGGCCAGTCCTTCATCAATTGCGTTGCGGACGGCTGGAACGGAGACCCACACAAGCCCTGCAACCACAATCCCACCGATTACCTCGGCACCGAACACAGTTCGTGCCCGCAGCTCAAGCCGCTGGGCGAGCACACCAATGCCGACAGCCACTAGACTACCGCCGAAAATAAGCAATGGCGTCACCGCCCTGAAAAGTGGCGACCAGCCGAGGCCACCGTGGGCAAGGAGTGCGACGACCGAAGCGATCCCAAGCGCGCCGAGGAACCACGCGTTGGCTCGGAGAGGGTCGCGGGCAGCCCGCCGGTCGAAGAGAACACTCGCCGTGATATAGACAGCCAGCGGAGCGAGCAACAGCGGGCCACCACGCCACGCGTGTACCTGACCAGCAACGCCGAGTACCATCGCAGCAACACCGGTAGCACGACGTAACGTCGCAGTTCGCCACGCCGCCGATTCGCTTACGAGAGCAACGAGCCCGGCGACTGTTATCGTCACGAGGAGGTAATCAAAGGCGTGGTGATCGCCGAATCCGAGAGCTGATCGATAGGCAAGGATCGGAGTGACGGCGTAGATCGCGACAGCGGCGAAGCCGACCCGACGATCACCAAAGGAAACGGTAGCGATCCAGTAGAGCAGCCCACCGACAGTTACCGCTGCGAGAACGGGATACCACGTGAGAACAGTCGAAACAGCCTGCTGTGTCCCACCGAGGAGCAGTGTGCCAACCCACAGCGATGCGATCATGAACACGTCGTGGCTCCGCATACCGGCCGGAAGCGAACCAAGCGTCGCTGGCCTACGCGTCAGTTCGTCCAGCCAGAAGCGGTAGAAGTAGGGATCGTTGCCGAGCAGGACGACGTGTTCACTGCGAAAGACCGCCGACCACGAGAATGCGGTTCGCATCACGACGACGAACAACAGCAGTCCGGCGAGAACCCCGGTCACAACCGGATCAGGCGTTCGTAATCGGTGTCGAACGGCACCAAGATCGAACGATTGTGATTGCGGTTCATCGGTGCCTGAGTCCGTTGACGCTCCGTCGAGAACAGCCCGTACGGCGGTTGGATCACGAAGGCGGTAGGTGTCGTCGCCGACGGACTCGACGATCCCCGTTGAGACGATCTCGCCGAAAGCCCCCGAGTCGAGCGGTACGTCGTCGAACGTCCACGGCCCGTCGTCGTCGATGGCGAGGATCGACCGGAGAGCATCTTCCAACTCCGGACGGTCGGCGAGCAGTTCGGCTGTCGCCGACGCGACATCAGTCATGCCTACCGGTGGCTGATACGTGAGGTTAAATCATTCGAAGCGGCGCAAAACCCCTGCTACCGGATGAGCATCTCATAGCAGTTAGGGCCGATCGACGAACGCTGGAGCTGGCGAAGTAAAAACAAGTGAGAATTATGGCCGGCCGCGGCAGCCGGTGGTTAGTGTGGGTGAAGGCTGCTGGGTGCAGTCGTCAGATTAGTTCTGACGCCGCGTGGCCAGCAGGGCAGCACCGATGAGGGCGACGAGAGCAACGATGGCACCGAAGCCGGGCGTCTCTTCGGACGTTCCGTCTTCAGATTCACCGTCGTCGGTCTCGTTCATCTCCTCACCGTCGTCCATATCTTCTTCACCGTCGTCCATGTCTTCCTCACTGTCGTCGGTCTCGTTCATCTCCTCGCCGTCGTCCATACTGACGGACTCGACGATGACACCTTCCGTGGTGTCAACGCTCGACCCTTCGACGCGGAAGTTCGCATCGAAGAGGTCGCCGACTTCCTGATTGGAGAGGTCGTAGGTCGTCGAGATCGAACCGTCCTCGGAGATGTTCACGTCGTTACCGACCTGGAACGAGGACGAAGCGTCGGTCGAACGGAGGCGGAGCTCGGTGTCCGTCCCCGGCGCGACGTTCGTCGTCGCGGAGACTTCCGCACCTTCAGCGTTGGCAACCTGAACCTGCTCGTCTTCGTTCAGGTTGTCGTACTCGATGGTCCGCGGTGCGAGGGTGAGTGCGGACGTACTGCTGACCGTTTCACCCTGCAGCAGGTACGGGTAGTTCTGGTAGGCACTACCGCGTGGGCTGAACGGAGCCGATGCTGTGCCAGCAGAACCGGAGCCGCCGGCATTGGCGAACTCGAAGCGGTTGTCGCCGTCGTCAGCGTCGTACTCCATGAACGCCTCGAATTCGGTTTCCTCGTCAGGTGCGTCGCCGTTGGCGAACGCACTGTCGGAGCTTGTGTCCGTGACAAGGAAGAACTGGCCGCCGTCGTTGTCAAGCACGAGGAAGGTGTCGGAGTCAGATGCACCGAGATCGACCTCAAGCGGTGCTTGGTTGCCAGTTCCGGTCTCACCAGCGACCTCGAAGTCAACGTTCTCACGACTGTCAACGAGGTTCTGGAGTCGGCTTGTCGATGCGCCATCTTCGAGAATGTCGAAGTTGACGTCCTGCGGACCGGCACCGCCATTATTACCGGGAGTCACACTGGAGCTGACCGGAGCGTCAGCAACGAGTGCACCGTAGATACCGGTTGCTTCGACTTGCACGACGAGGCGGTCGTCAAGAGCGACTTCCTCGCGTGGGGTCGCAGCGTCAACGAGTGCGCTGACATCGCTCGTGTCGTCAGCGGACTCTTCAGGAGCCGTGTGAATCGTAATGTCACCGATCTCCGGCTGGGTCAGCTCGAGCGTCTGGCTTGCGAGCTGGTTGTTGGCTTCGCCGCCGGGGTCGGCGTCGAAGACGTAGCTCTCACCGGTGTAGCCGGCGACAGCGATCTGGTAGTCAGTCGGCTGCAGCGGTCGGTCGAGCTGGTCGGCGACGGTTTCGCCACCGTTGGAGCTCGCGTCGATGATGCCGGCCGCGTCGAGGTAGGCCTCGAACGCAGTGCTACCAGCCGAGGTGGTACTCGCGCTCAGGCCAGTACCGTCGTCCTCGTAGAGGCTCGCACTGCCAGCGGCAGTGATATCAGACGGAGTGCCAGCGGAGGCACTGTAGATCGCACTCTCGATCGTGTCAACGTTGGTCGTGTCGTACACATCGCTCTGCTGAACATTACCGGTGGTTCCGAGCAGGCGCGTGTTGAACCGCACTTCCATCGGTTCGTCCGAATCGTCGGCTTTGAGGTACAGCACCTCAATGAAGTTCGAGTTCTCGCCGCCGATCTGGACGTAGGTTTCGTCGTTGTCCGAGAGCGTGACATTGAATTCAGCGATGTCACCGGCACCGACAGCTTGGGTGCCGTCCTCGAAGGAGGCGTCAGCGTCTCGTTCCTGAACCGAAACGCTCGCGGTTGCGGACGCTTCGGTGTCAGCGGCTTCGAAGTCGAAGTCGTAGCTACCCTCGTCTTGGCCGACGAAGGAAACATCAGCGTCGAAACCACCGCTGCGGACGAGAACCTTCTCGTCGAAGTCAGCAGTGTCTGAGTCTTGGTCCTGTGCGTAGAAGCCGAGAGTAATGCCGCCGACAGTAACCGTATCGCCGGAGCCAGTCACAACATCACCGTTGTGACCGAATTTCTCGATGGTCGAGCCGCTGGAACTGTCCGGGTTGTTCACTGACACACCGAGTGTGCTCAGCGGAGTGTCATCACCGGATCCAGTGTTGGCGGCACCAGTATCGGCACTGGTGACTTCCTCTCGGAACAGCGCATATGGTGAGCTGAATGTTTCACCACTACCACTAATCACGACCTCACCGTTATCATTGACTGACACACCGCTCAGTGAATTGATTTGTGCGGCCGCGTGGATGTTGAACAGCTCTTGGTCGCTGAGGTCACCGTCAGCACTCACGTTCAGGTCGAACGTGCTCCGACCGGAACTCACGTCGAGCGTGACAGTGCTGTCACTGAACGTGCCGGGGAGAACCTCATCGTCGTCGAACTCAGCACTGAGGTCCTGAACGGTGACTTCGAAGGTACCAGCCGTAGTTGGGGTGGTGACGTCACCGTCTTGATCCACGACGAAGTAGTCGTCAGCTTCGAGATCATCTGTGTCGATGTCGATGACCTCATCGCCTGGACCGTCTACACCTTCGACGGTGTACTCTTCAACGAACTGTGAAGAGTCAATAGTCGTACCGTCTTCGGCGGTGACACGTCGAAGCACGACTGTGTCACCGTCGCTGACATCGCCAGCGTTGAACGCGGCGAGGTTGTTCTGACCTTGGAATACAAGGTTACTTTCGTAGTTTACGTTACCATCACCTGGTACACCGCCGGCCGGGCCTGCATCGCCTGCAGACACGGCCCCGGTGAATGCCACGGTCCCTCCAACAACGGAGGTAACCATGATCGCTGCCAGGAAGACAGCGCGCAGTTTCTCACTATAGTTTCGTTCTGTCATAGTTTGTATGTTGTATCGTTGCAGCGCGCACATCGCCCGCGCCGACTGTCCGAGACGGACAGCGGCAGCCAGCCGATTGCAAGCACTATGGGTAGGGGCGATTGAAATGTACATGAGGGTTGGTAAATACTTTGTGTACTTCGGTTCCAGAGCCGGCGGGTAAACGTGAATAAACCGACACCGTGTTCCGCAATTCCTTTTCACGAGTACACGGAGTGCTAAGCATGCACGCAGGCGTGAGATCACGTTCTCCGGCGAACATACAGCCAACCCACAGTCGGCGGTGGGAGCGATGGTGACCACTGGATCGCTGCGACGCTGGCTCGTCGTCGGCGTCGTCGTCGCCCTCTGTACGACAACCGTCGGCGTCGGCGTCGTCGCTGGCCTCGACGCACAGGGGCGGCCGAACCTCTCGCCGTACGTCTCCGATAACGAGGTGACCCCCGGTTCGGAAACGACGATCGACGTCGAGATCAACAATGACGGGACGTTCATCGACGGCAACGAGGCCGACCGAAGCGCGGTCACGACCGCCCGCGGCGTCGTCGTCAAACTTCGCGCACCGAACTCGCCGATCTCTGTTAATACGAACTCAGTACCATTGGGTGAGATCACCGAAGCCGGAAGTCCGAAAACCGCGTCGTTCAACGTGACAGTTCCGGACCGAGTCGATCCGGGTGCCTACGATCTCCGCGTTATACTCGACTACTCTTACACGTCGAAAGCCCAAAACGTCGATTCTGGAGTGCCGATCACGGTTAATCAAGAACAGAGCGATACTGAAACCGAAACCGTCCCGATTCGCGTCACCGACGACGCCCGCTTCGAAGTCACTGAACTCGAAACCGAGCTCCGTGTCGGCGAGGAGGGCGAGATCACCGGCGAACTCGAAAACATCGGCAACGATGATGCCCGCAACGCCGAAGTCAGCTTTGCACCGGAAAGTGAGACCGTCGTCGCCCTCGAAAGCAACGTCGCTGTCGGCGACATCCCGGCCGGCGAATCGGTGCCGTTCTCGATCCCGGTCGAAGTCACCAGCGACGCCGAAGCCGTCCCGAAACGCTTCGACCTCCCAGTCTCGTTCCGCGATGAGAACGGCATCCGCCAGTCCGACACCGATCCCGAATTCCTCGTCGATGTCGGCGAGCAACGCGACGCCTTCCTCGTCGAGCCGGTTAACAACTCCATCCCGGCCGGCGGTAGCCAGCCGCTCGACCTGCGCGTGACGAACAACCTCGACGAGCCCGTCACCGACATCGAAGGCAAGCTGTTCGCCGACGACCCCCTCGACAGCACCAACGACGAGACGTTCACCGAATCGCTCGATCCCGGCGAAACGACGACAGTAACGGTCGATCTGAGCGCGTCCAGCAGCGCGACGATCAAGAACTATCCGACCTCGATTGACTTCCGGTACGTCGATAGCGACGGTGACAGCAAGCTCTCCGATCCCTACCGGATGGCGATCAGTGTCACCGAGCCCGAAGACGGCGGTGGCTCACCGCTCCCGCTCGTGATCGGCCTGCTCATCGTCGCCGGGGCCGTGGCGTTCCTCTGGCGGCGCGGGACGTTCGACGGCATCAACCTCCCCGGCGGCGAGTAACCGCTCGATCCCGCGCTATCCGGCGCGATCAGCGACCGTCTTGAGCGCGTCCACGCGCGGACACTCGTTGATACCCGTCAGCAAGGCGATCATCGTGATCTCGTTGCTATCCGGAGTGGGCATGTCGCCACCGCGGATCTCAGTGCTGCCGGTCTCTTGGGCCAGCCACGACCGCGCATCGGCGACGGCCTGTCGGTTGAGCCACTCCGGCGGCCCGCCGACGATCAACAGCCCACGACGTGCCGCATCGAGGTCGATTTCGACGGTGAGTTTGCCTCTGACGGCTCGCCGAGAGGTCGATTCGATGGCTTTGATCGCCGTCGTCTCGTCGAGTTCGCCCTCCGTTTCGAGGATGCCGAGCCCGAACCGAGATTCGGTCGGTCGCTCGATCTCCTGGCTCGCATAGCCGATAGTCGCAACCCCGCCAGCCTCGAAAGTCGCACTCACCTCCGAGGCGTCGACGACCTGCTCGGCGACCCCGCGATTGAGATCGCCTTCGCCGGCCGCGAACAGGGCGGCGATCCGCTCGGTCAGCGTGTCGTTGAGTCGTTCCCACACCGCCGGATCAGTTGCCGATTCGCCGGATTTCGTCCACAGCGCGTTGTCGAACAGCAGGACCGAGTCGGTCGTCGAACTGAGGTCTTTGAGTGCGCGGAGCGCGTTCTTTGCAATCCCTTGAGCTTCGGTGTCGTCGTCAGGGAGATCCGGAAGGACGCCGAGCGTGTAGACCGGCAGGCCGTGGACGCGACTGAGTTCGTCGGCGATCCGCGAGAGTGCCGTCGCCCCGCTCCCACCGGCGAGGCCGACACAGCAGAGGATCGCTTCCGTCTGTGAGGGAACGGCGTCATCGACGGCGTTCGTCAGTTCGGTCGCCGCGCTTTCGGCCGCGGCCGCCCCGACGCTGCGGTCGCCGTCGACGCCTTCGCCTTCGGCCTCGATCACGCCGTAGAGGTGTCGCTGCTCGTCGGGGATTCCGTCAAGCGCGGAGAGGTTCCGCTGGTCGGTGTCGAAGGCGACGCTCTCGACGACAAAGGAGCGATCGTCGCTGTCGGCCGCAACGAGACGGTCAGCGATCCGACCGCCGGCCCCGCCGAACCCACAGACAGTCAGCTGCATACCAGCCACTCACGGCGACAGCGCAAAAAGAATACGCTCGGGGAAATCGGCGGGCTAGAAGGGGAACAGCGAATCGCTATCCGGATCGCGGTCGATCAGCTCGATCTCGTGGCCGTCCTGATCGCGGGTGAACGCATAGAGGTTGTCGCACTCCTCGGGACTGCGGTAGTCGTCGGCCTCACGGAGCATGAGCTGCTCCCAGNCGTCNTCGAGGTCGTCGACGCGGNCGGCGAGNTGNCCCCANGCGTCGCCCATCGTGTACTCTCGACCGTCGTAGTTGTAAGTGAGTTCCAGCCACATCGCCTCGTCGGCGTCGTCTTCGGGCGCCATGAAATAGTTCGCAAAGGAGCTGGCCTCCCAGCGGGAGCGCGGCTCGATGTACTCGAATTTGCGGCCCCAGAAGCCGAGTGCCTCGTCGGCGTCCTCCACGCGGATCATCGTGTGATCCAGCGACCATAGCGCGCCGTAGTCACGCTGGACGATCTCGACTTCGTGGCCGTCGGGGTCCTTGACGAACGCATACGAGCCGCCGCAGGATTCGGGGTCCCGATAGTCATCGACGCCCTCATCCATCAGTTGCTCGTAGTAGTCTTCGAGTTCGCCTTCGGGCACTCGAACCGCGATGTGGCCCCAGGCGTCACCCATCTCGTAGTCGACCTCATCGTTGTTCTCGGTGAGTTCGAGCATCGCCCCGTCTTCGTGCATGTCTTCGGGGCCGAGATACGCGATGGTGAAGCCGTCGCCGTCGTAGCGTTCCTTCTCCTCGTAGTCGAGGTGGGTCTGGTACCAGTCAAGCGACGTTTCCAGATCCGCGACCCGCATCATGACGTGATCGAGTGTCCCAGTCATACATGCCATGGTGGGGTCGCCACGGCGAAAAGGATACCGGGACGGCTCACTCCTGGGGCGGGGCAGGCGGCGCGCCAAGCGAACCGAGCACTGGGTAGTAAAACCACCAGCCCACGATGGCTGTCGCAAGCACGCCGACGGGAATCGGACCGGCGGCTCCGCGACCGAGCAGCCCCCACCAGACGACGACGGACGTGATCGCTGACAACGCGAGCAGGCCGACGGTCACCCGCACGTCTTCACGGCCGGTCGCAACACCGCTGGCGGCACTCAGAAGCGCGCCACAATAGAACCCGAACCCGAGCGGCCACACCTGTAGCGACCACGGCAGCGTTTCGAGGCCCTGTGTTTCGCCGAAATAGCCCGGCAGCGGGAGGGCGTGCCACGGGTTTGTGTTGAGCAGCCCCCATGACATGACGGCAGTCAGATCACCGGGCGCGTTGAGTTGGACGACCCACGGGACGAACGCGAGCGCGAGGAGTGCGACCAAAGCGGAACGCGAGGATCGATTCATTGGGGCTCTTCGAACAGCTGTGTCGCCTGCTGGACGTAGGCGTTGCCGCTCCAACTCCGAGCGTCTGCGATCCCCTCCAGTAGCTCTACGGCAGTATCGTTCGAAACTATCCCGCGAACGACAAACGCCTTGAGCAACCGCGGTGTCGTCACGAGCCGCGTCGCCGAGAGCGAGGCGTGGATCAGCGATAGTTGATTGTATTCGTCACAGTAGCAAAACGGCGCGTCGAGACTGTTGGCCAGCTGGACGACCGCGTTTTCGCCGTCGTCAAGCGGAAACGTCGAATCGAGTTCGACCGTTGCAACTGTGAGCCGCGACTCGTCGTCGAGAACCGCACTCGCGGCGGTCGCGTGGACATCGTCGTACCCCGCGATAGCGTCGAGTTCATCGATGACCTGCTGTGGAACGGTCACCTCGTAGCTATCCAGCAGCAACGGCAACAGCTGCTGCCGCGCCTCGGCCGTGCTTGCGATGCTCACGAGCCCCGACGTGTCGGCGACCAGCTTCATTCGTCGATGGCGTCAGCAAGCTCCTCGCTAAGCGTGTCATCCGACAGCTGCTGTTTGAGCACCCGGAAGTTCTGGGCCGTCTCCGTACCGACGATGGCTTTCGTCTGCTCGAAGTCGAGGCGATCCTCGTAGTAGGCGTTCGCAATCGCTTGCTGGACTTCCTCCTCGTTGCTCGCGTTCGATAAATAGACCCTGAGTGCCTCAACGAGTACGTCTGTCCGGTTTTTGTCTTCCGCGACGGCAAGCGCGTCGGCCTGTTCGATCAGCCGCTCGGGCGCGCGGAAATGGACGCGAGTACTCGAACTCATAGTCACACATTGTGTGCACAAACACCTATTTCTACCGGTGGGTAGGCGAAGAGTGATCCACGGTCGTCACCGACTCGTAATAATTCGCAACACGTCCTCGTCGGCCAGTTCGTGGTCGGTGCCGACCTGCTGGTCGTTGTGTTTCGCGCTCGGGCCGCTGACGCGGGCGAAACGGAACCGGTCCTCGAACTCGCCGCCGAGTTTGTCGAGGGCGTCGCCGATGGTGTCACCCTCCCGCAGGATGAGTGGTTCGTCGTAATCGACGCCGCGACCGGGTTTGTCCATATAAATACGGACGAGACCGAGTTCCGCCCAGATGCGTTCGGTCAGCCCGTCGAGGCCCTTCTCCTCTTCGGCGCTGATGAAAACGCACTCCTCGGGATCGAGGTCGTGGTCGCGGAGGTGCTCGTGGACGGTTGGGAGGTAGTCCTCCTCTATCAGATCGGCCTTGTTGACCGCGACCATTGAGGGAATGTAGACGCGGTTGTCCATCATCCCGTCGACCAACTCGTCAATCGAGGGGTCGCCGCGGACCGTGATCTCGGCGTTGACGTAGCCGTTCTGCCGCAGGACTTCCTTGATCGTGTTTTCGTCGAGGGTGACGCTATCGCTTTTGTTGACCTGAATCCCGTTTTTGTGTCGCTGGCGGATATGGATGCTCGGCGGCTCCGTATCGAGGCGGATGTTGTTGTTGTAGAGCTCTTGGCTGAGCCGAGCGTACTGGTCAATCTCGAAAACTGAGAGCATGAACACGGCGAGATCGGCCGTGCGGACGACAGAGAGCACTTCTTGGCCGCCACCGCGACCGTCGGCCGCACCCTCGATCAGCCCCGGCACGTCAAGGAGTTGGATGTTCGCGCCCCGATACTTGAGCATCCCGGGGTTGACATCCAAGGTGGTAAACTCGTAGGAACCGGTCTCGCTGTCGGCATTCGTGAGGGCGTTGATGAGCGTCGATTTACCGACGCTGGGGAAGCCGACAAGTGCGACGGTGGCGTCGCCATGTTTCTCGACGGCGTACCCACCGCCGCCGCCGGCGGAGGACTGGTTTTCGAGTTTTTCTTTCTTCTCGGCGAGTTTCGCCTTCAGCCGACCGATATGGGCCTCCGTCGACTTGTTGTACGGGGTTTCGGCGATCTCCTCGCGGATCGATTCGATCTCCTCCTCCAGTCCCATTATCGGCCACTGGGCCGTCGCCGTCGAAAAGGCTGTCCATTCGGGTGGTCGGCAGGGCAGCCGGCCAGCGGTCGGCACCCGAAACCGGGGTGACAGGCGACTTCGACATGATTATACCCGATCCGTGCAAAGTTACTATCGATTGATATGCCGGATCCAACACGACTGCGTGACAGCACGCAGATCGAGCTCCCCTGCCAATCGTTGGACGGGATCCGCGACGATCTCGAAGCCGAACACACCGTCACGGTCGTCCAACCCGACGACCAGCAGTGTCGGATCATCGGCAGCCCCATCGAGATCAAAGCCGCCAGCGACTTCCTCAGCCGCCACGGCATCGCCCTCCCGTAGTCGCGTCGATCGTGGTGACTCCCGATTTCCGAAGCGCGTTTTAGCCTGCGTTCCCAACAGGAGATATGGACGAGACGCCGGGACTCAGCGATCAGTACCGCAAGGCAAGCCCGTGGCCGCTGTTTATCGCCCTCGGCGTCCCGATCTCGGAGATCGGGCTCGTGTTCAACGTCTTCCCCGTCGCCGTCGGCGGGCTGTTGCTGTTCTGTGGCTGCGTCGCAATGATGTTACAGGAGGCCGGCTACGTCACAACGCCATGGCCGGCACTCGGCGGGATGGCACTCCTGTTGTTCGTCGTCGGGGCCGCGGTATTCTACGTCGACCCACAGGTCGGACGTGACATGACCATGCGCGCGTACGCGATCCTCGCCAGCGGCGTCGTCCTCGTCGCCGGCGTGATCGCCGGGCGGCTGTTCGTCCCGAAGCGACAACAGCCGGCCTGACGCCGAACTGAACCGGAAACCTATTTGAGTGGGCGGCGATAGGTGCGGGTATGGAAACGCAGCTCTTCGACCGAGAGACCATCCTCGATCTGGTGGTGAACTTCATTCCGCTGGGGATCATCCTCTTTTTCGTGACGACGTTCGTGGTGGTGTCCCCGTGGGGCTTCGACATCCGAGCGTCGGGGATCATGCTGGCACTCCTGATCGTCCCGTTCCTCGCGCTGTTGGTGTTGACGTATCTGTCGGCGGTCGCGATCGCCGGCGACGAGAAACGCGCCACCGTCTACGCACAGGGGCAGGCCGGGCTCAAAGGTGCGACACCGCTGCACGAACAGGAGGAGGCAGCCGAGGACGAGGCGGACACAACGACTGCCGAGGCGACGCCCGACGCTGCCGACGAAAGCGACGCTGACGACGAAAACGCCGACGAAGCGGCAAGCGACGAAGAAGCAGGCGATGACGACACTGCTGAAGACGCTGCCGACGACGACGGGGATGACGAGTCAGCCGAAACGGACGCCGACACTGACGACGCCGAAGAGACTGACGAGGCCGCTGGCGAGGGTGACGAGACGGCCGCCGACGAGACCGCTGCCGACGACACGAAACCGGACGAAAACTGACGGCAGTTCGGAGTTTTCAAACGCCGATTTGAGAGGCGGACCCGAATCTTTCTTTAGGTTGCGATACCGAACAACGGTATGGCAATCGACGCGCAAATCACACTGACCGTCCTGATGGGAGTGTTCCTCGTCGCCGTCGCCGCGTGGCTCACGCGGATCGAGAACTGGCGATCGTACACGCCCGTCGGCGGTGGCTCCTTCATCGAGGACTCCGGCTACGGACACAGCGAAAAGCCGGCAGGGATCGTCCGCTGGCTGACGACCGTCGACCACAAGGATATCGGTATCCTCTATGGGCTCTACGGCATCATCGCCTTCGCGGTCGGCGGCCTGATGGTCACGGTCATGCGGCTAGACCTGATCACGCCGTCGTCGATCCTCGGCACGCAGGTGTACAACTCACTGCTGACGAGCCACGGAATCACGATGCTGTTCCTGTTCGGCACGCCGATCATCGCGGCGTTCGCCAACTACNTCNTCCCGCTGNTCATCGGCGCCGACGACATGGCGTTCCCGCGNNTCAACGCCATCGCCTTCTGGCTGCTCCCGCCGGCGGCCCTACTGATCTGGGCGGGCTTTTTCGCCCAGCCGCTCGGCCTCTTCGAGCCGGCCCAGACGGCGTGGACGATGTACACGCCGCTGTCGCTCGGTGAAGCTGGCCCCAGCGGCGACGCGGTCGGCGGTACCGGCGTCGACCTCATGCTGCTNGGNCTCCACCTCTCCGGCGTCTCCGCGACGATGGGTGCGATCAACTTCATCGCGACCATCTTCACCGAGCGTTCGGGTGACGTGACGTGGGCGAACCTCGACATCTTCTCGTGGACGATCCTCACGCAGTCGGCGCTCATCCTNTTCGCNTTCCCGCTNCTNGGGNNCGCGCTNNTNATGCTNNTNNNCGACCGNAACTTCGNNACCACNTTCTTCNNNGNCGACGGCGGNNNGCCNATCCTCTGGCAACACCTGTTNTGGTTCTTCGGCCACCCCGAAGTNTACATCCTCGTGTTGCCGATGATGGGGATCGTCAGCTACGTCCTCCCGCGGTTTGCGGGCCGGAGACTCTTCGGCTTCAAGTTCGTCGTCTACTCCACGCTCGCTATCGGCGTCCTCTCGTTCGGCGTCTGGGCGCATCACATGTTCTCGACGGGCATCGACCCCCGACTCCGGGCGTCGTTCATGGCGGTCTCGATGGCGATTGCGATCCCATCAGCCGTGAAGACGTTNAACTGGATNACGACGNTGTGGAACGG
>NZ_RKLU01000001.1:179013-221129 GCF_006861665.1 Halonotius terrestris
TNCGGCTGACGACGCCGATGCTGTTCTGTATCGNCTTCGTCGCAAACTTCGTCATCGGTGGNATCACCGGCGTCTTCCTCGCNTCCATNCCCATCGACCTCGTGNTNCACGACACCTACTACGTCGTCGGNCACTTCCACTNNATCGTGATGGGCGCGATCGCCTTCGCCGGCTTCGCGGGCATCTACTACTGGTTCCCGCTGGTCACCAAACGGATGTATCAGGCCAGCCTCGGGAAAGCCCACTTCTGGCTGACGATGGTCGGGACGAACATCACGTTCCTCGCCATGATCCTGCTGGGCTACGGCGGTATGCCGCGGCGGTACGCCCAGTACCTGCCGGAGTTCGCCAGCCTCCATCAGTTCGCCACCCTCGGCGCGCTCATCATCCTCGTCGGCCAGATCATCTGGCTGTACAACATGGTGTCCTCGTGGTTCGAGGGCAAACGCGTCGAAAGCGGCGATCCGTGGAACCTCCAGCAGGACGACGTGCGCACCATCGAGTGGCAGTGGTTCGAGAGCAAACTCGACACCGAAATAGCGACCGACGGCGGCGACGAGGAAGTCGCCACCGACGGCGGCACACCCGTCGACAACGAAGCGACGGCTGCCGCTGACGACGACACGGCCGAGAAGTAAGCGACTGCGGATTGCGGAGCGGCTGTTTTCGCGGCGATTGGTCCTAGATCACCAGTACGATCCCGGTGATGAACATCAGCACGGCGATCCCCCCGAGGACGATCCCGAGTAGGTCACTGTCTTCCATACCGGCTCTTGGGCCGTGGCCCGCAAAACAACATCGGTCGGACGAAACCGGTAACTGTCGGCCGGCCCGACTGTGAGTATGAGCTCGGGCATCGGTGGGAAACGTCTCGTTGTCGGCCTCTATCTCGGAATTGTCTGTTTCACCGGCGTCGCCGGCTACCTCACTGCGAGCGTCGTCGATGAGATCACGCCGCCGCGGTTCCTCTTTCTGATCGAGTTCCCGGCGACGGCGTTCGGACTGGCAGCCTACGGCGCGCTGACGATCGCGCTCATCCTCGGTGTGTTGTTGGGGCTAGTGACGGTCGTCTCGGAGCGAATCGACGACGCCTCGCCGGGCACGGACGACGACGTTGAGCGGGCTGGCGACGACGTGGAACACGCCGGCGACGGCGTGGAGCCCGCTGGCGATGAGGGTACTGACGAACTCCCCGACTGAGTTCTGGGGTTGAGATTCGTACAGTAGCTGGCGGGTTCGGAGTGCAAAATCGAACGAACAGCCGGTTTTTCCGACCGCTCAGTAGTCTTTAGTGATCGTACATGATAGATGTGTGTATGGATTTCGATAGCACCGACGGCGATGCCCTCACGGCCGAGGTGGAAACGGAGGACGGCACCGTCTATGCCGCCTACAACGAGCGCGACCACGGCTCGACGGGGCCGTTCTTCGTCGCCTACAACGACGCCGAGCGAACCGAGCGGTACGGCTACGTCTGTGGGGCCTGCGGCAGCCTCGGCGTGTCGATGGACGCGATGGGCCGCGTCGAGTGTACCGACTGTGCGAACAGCCGCAAACCGATGAACTGGGATGCGGCGTACCTCTGAAGGGCTGTTTTCCTCGCTACGTCGCTATCGACTGCGGTGAGTGACCATTCAGAGCCATGAATCCACGCGCCGAGCGGAGTCTCAGAGATAGGTATAAAACGTAGATTTATGCCCGTGTCGTCGTGAATAGGAAACATGGCAGACGGGCGCGTCATCGCAGTCGCCGGCGCGAAAGGGGGCGTCGGGAAAACGACGACCGCGATCAACATCGGCGTCGCCCTCGCGGAGGCCGGCGAAACGGTCGCCATCGTCGAGTTGGATCTGGCGATGGCCAACATCATCGACTTCCTCCAGTTCGAGCCCGAACGGACCCTCCACGACGTCCTCTCGGGGACGGTCCCGACAACCGAAGCGCTCTATCCGATCGAGGAGCGACTGCACGTCCTCCCGGCCGGCACCGAACTCGCGGAGTTCAACGCGATCAACGTCGCCGCGCTCGCGCCGGTGATCCGCAGCCTCCGGCCCGCCTACGATTTCGTCCTGCTGGATACGGCCGCCGGCGTCAGCCCCGAGACGATCTACCCGCTGCGGCTGGCCGACGAGGTGATGATCGTCTCGACGCCGCGGGTCGCCTCGATCCGCGACGCGAAAAAGACCATCGAGCTCGCCCACCGCGTCAACGGCGAGGTGGCCGGCGTCGTGTTCAACCGCGCCGGCACCGGTCGCGCCCCGCCACCGGAACGGCTGGCGGGCTTTCTCGAAACCGACCTCATCGGCGCGATCCCGGAGGACGAAACCGTCGCCGCAGCGCAGGACATGAGCCGGCCGGTGACGCTGTTCGATCCCGACAGCGACGCGGCTGCGGCCTTCCATGAGATCGCCGACACGCTCGTCCTCAGTGACGCGCCGAGTGACGACGAGGACGACAACGTCCTCGGGACGGGCGGCTTCTCGGATCTGCAAAACGCCGAGGAGATCGTCAAAAGCGCGGCCGAGGCCGACCCCGACGGGATGGGCGGGACGACCAAACCGCTGGAAGCCGACGAGCTTTCGACGGGCGACCCCGACGACAACGGCTTCGAGTTCGTCAAGCGAAAAGGGGAGTAGTCGGCTGACGCATTCGCTTCAGCGACCGACGGTGGATCAGTCGTCGCCGGCAGCCGCTTGAATGTCGGCAACGATATCGGGGTTTCGCAGGGTGCTCGTATCGCCTAACTCCTCGCCGTTTGCGATGTCTTCGAGCAGCCGACGCATGATCTTGCCCGAGCGCGTCTTCGGCAGTTCCGGCGTGAAGATCACGGCTTCGGGCCGAGCGATCGGGCCAATGGCGTCCTCGACGCCTGCGATGATGCGGTCGCGGAGGTCGTCGTCCTCCTCGTAGCCGTCTTCGGTGATGACGTAGGCGTAGACGGCCTCACCTTTGATCTCGTGGTCGCCGCCGACGACGGCAGCCTCGGCGACGCCTTCGACGCCGACGATGGCGGATTCGATCTCCATCGTTCCGAGGCGGTGCCCGGAGACGTTGAGCACGTCGTCGACGCGACCCAGCACGGTAATGTAGCCGTCCTCGTCGAGTTTCGCGCCGTCCTCGGGGAAGTACACCCAGTCGGCTGGGTCGTCGCTGTCGACATCGGAGTATTCGCGCCAGTATTCGTCGATGAACCGCTCGTCGTTGCGGTACAGCGTCCGCAACATGCCGGGCCACGGTTTGTTGACGACGAGGTAGCCGGCCTCACCTGCATGGACCGGGCTGCCGCTTACGTCGACCACGTCGGCACTCACGCCCGGCAGCGGCGGCCCCGCCGAGCCGGGTTTCATCTCGCCGACGCCGGGGAGCGTGGTGACCATCATCCCGCCGGTCTCGGTCTGCCACCACGTATCGACGATGGGGCAGGACTCGTCGCCGACGTGTTTGTAGTACCACTTCCACGCACGCGGGTTGATCGGCTCGCCGACCGTGCCGAGCAGCCGCAGCGAGGAGAGGTCGTGGCTTTCGGGGTACTGTTCGCCCCACTTCATGAACGCCCGGATCGCCGTCGGCGCGGTGTACAGTTGATTCGCTTCGTACTCCTCAATAATCTCCCACAGTCGGTTGCGGTCGGGGTAGTCGGGCGTGCCCTCGTACATCATCGACGTGGTCCCNAGCGCGAGCGGCCCGTAGACGATGTANGAGTGGCCGGTGATCCAGCCGATNTCGGCGGCACAAAAGTAGGTGTCATCGGGTTTCACGTCGAGGACCGCGTGGGAAGTCCAACTCGCCCACGAGAGATAGCCGCCCGTGGTGTGTTTGACGCCTTTCGGCTCGCCCGTTGTCCCGGAGGTGTACATCAGGAACAACATGTCCTCGGCGTTGCGGGAGACGGGCTCGACGATCGCGCCTTCGTGGTCGGCGACGAGGTCGGCGTAGCGGTGTTGGCTGTCGGTGCGGTCGTGGCCGAAGGCGTCGGACTCGGGCAAGCGGTCGACGACGACCGTGTCGGTCGCGTGCTCGACATCGGCGAGTCCGTCGTTGGCTTTGTCGAGATGGTCGAGCGGATCGCCACGGCGGTAGTAGCCGTCGCAGGTGACTAGATACTCCGAGTCGGCGGCGTTCATCCGCGTGGCCAGCGCGTCGGCGGAGAAGCCGGCGAAGACGACCGAGTGGGGCGCGCCGATCCGCGCGCAGGCCAGCATGGCAATCGGCAACTCGGGGATCATCGGCATATACATCGTCACCACGTCGTCCTCTTCGACGCCGAGATCGCGGAGAGCCGCGGCGAACTCGTTGACTTCGCGGTGGAGTTCCTCGTAGGTGTAGGTCCGGTTGGCCTCGTCGGTGGGTTCGCCGATCCACTCGATGGCGGCCTCGTCGCCGCGCTCATCCAGATGGCGGTCCAAACAGTTCGCAGCCGCGTTCAATTCGCCGTCGGCGAACCACTCGTAGAACGGCGGGTTGCTATCGTCGAGAATTTCCGTATACTCCGTCTCCCAATCGAGCAGATCGGCCGCCTGCGTCCAGCAGTCGGGCCAGTTCTCATCGAACTCGTCGTAGATCGCGGGATCGCTGACGTTAGCTTGCTCGACGAACTCGGCTGGCGGTTCGAAGGAATCCTGTTCGGCGAGGCGGGCTTCGAGTTCAACATCAGGATCGGACATCGGTATGCTATTTGAGTCAATTGTCCATGATAAACCTATGCCACACCCGCGGGCGACGGTCTTGTGACGCTGAGAGATACTCCCCACCGAACCACGGCGGCCGATGACTGATGCCAACTGACCGATTTCGTGTCAACCGAACAATAATACTGCGACGACGCCGTAGCGACGTCACACCACCGGCGTTGCTCAGGGCACAAAACTATAGTATCTCTCGGCAAAAACAGTCAGAGAAATGGAGGCGACATACAGTACCGCTACCGGAACCGACCTCCGTGAAACACTCGCCGCGGTCGCCGACAGCGACGGCGTCAACGGGCTGTTGCTGTTGGCGACACCGTCAGTCGACGTGGCCAGCGACGAGTTCGCGGCGACACTTGCGGGGCTGTCGGTGCCGGCCTTCGGCGGCGTCTTTCCCGCAGTCATCCACGAGGGCACGGCGAAGGAGTCCGGCCTGCTCGCCGTGGGGCTTCCAGCAACACCCGATGTGACCGTCCTCCCGAATGCAAGCGACCCCGACGCCGACTTCGCCGACACCCTCGATCCCGAACTCCCGGCGAACGGGTACGAAACGGCGTTCGTCTTCGTCGACGCCTACGCCGAGGCTGTCCCGACAGTCATCGAATCGTTGTTCCGCACCTACGGCGTCGGTATGAACTTCATCGGCGGCGGGGCGGGCCAACTGGACGACGACCGCGGGCCGTCAGTGTTCACCAACGACGGCGTCTTTGCCGATGCCGCGGTCATCGCCGCCGTCGAGCAGCCGATCGAGATCGGCGTCCAACACGGCTGGGAAACGCTGGACGGCCCGTTCCGTGTGACCGGTTCCGAGGGCCCGACAGTGACAGAACTCGACGGCTCGCCGGCGTTTTCGGTCTACCAAGAGGTGATCGAATCCCAAACCGAGACGAGCGTTACCCGCGAGAACTTCTTCGAGGTCGCACAGTCCCATCCGTTCGGCATCACGCGCCTCGACGCCGAACAGATCGTCCGCGACCCCTTCGCCGTTGAGGGCGACGCGCTGACCTGCTTCGGCAGCGTTCCCGAAGGCGAGTTCGTCAACATCCTCACCGGCGACGACGAGTCGCTGATCGCGGCCGCCGCGGCCGCCTACGAATCCGCCGTCGGCGACGACACCGACGGCTCGCTGTACGCCTTCGACTGCATCTCCCGGAGCCTCTATCTCGACGACGACTTCGACCGCGAGTTGGCTGCCGTCGACACCGGCGACCGGCCGGTCGTCGGCGCGCTCACGATCGGCGAGATCGCCAACGACGGCTCCGGCCATCTCGATTACTACAACAAAACGGCCGTCATCGGGGCGGTGAGAAACGAATGAGCAGTCGCCAAGAGCGGATCCAGACGCTGTACGAAATCTCGCTGTCGATCGGGCCGAAGGAGACGCTGGAGGAAACCGCCGAGGAAGCCCTCTCGGGGTACCTCCAGAAACTGAACTGCTCGGTCGGCGGCATCTATCGCCGGCGGGAGGACGGCAGCTACGAGCCGACGGCGACGGTGCCGGCGGAGCCGACCGCCAGCGACCTGCTGTCGACGGCCGCCAACAGCCTCAACGCCATCGACACCGCTGGCGGGATCGACGAAGCCCTCCCGATGACAGGCGCGACGGCAAGCGACGAGCACTACTACCTGTTCGAACTCCCTGAGTTCGGCGTCCTCGTGTTGGGGAAACGGACTGGCGAACTCGACGCAGTCACTCGGTCGGCACTGGCCTCGCTCAACGAGAAACTGGCCGAAGCCTGCAACAGCAAGCTGGTCGAACGCCAACTCCGCAAGGAGCACAACCGCTTCGGTGCCGTCTTCGACGCCATTCCCGAACCCGTCGCCAACACGGTCGTCGAAGACGGTACCGAGCGCATCGTCGCCTGCAACAAACCCTTCAAGCGGACGTTCGGCACGCCCGACCGAACGCCCGGCGAGGACCTCCTCGGCGAGCTCACGCCGACCGAAGCCGCCGTCGGCGACCGGCGACCGACCGCCGGCGAGGGGCAAAACCGGTATGTCACCACGGAAACGACGTGTCCGACCCGGGAGGGCAGCGGCGAGTTCCTCTTCCATAGCGTCCCCGTCGAAACCGACCACGAGGCCGAGTACATCCAACTGTACGTCGATATCAGCGATCAAAAGGAGCGGGAACGGGAGTTAGAGCGGTACGAACGCCTCGTCGAGAACCTCCCGATCGGCGTCTACCAGACCACCCCCGGCGCGGACGGCGAGTTCCGCCTCGTCAACCAGGGGCTGGTCGATATCTTGGAAGCCGACTCGAAAGCGTTTTTCGACGACCACACTGTCAGTGACATTTACGTCGATCCCGCCGAGCGGGAGGCGTTCAGCGATCAACTGCTGGCGGAAGGCGAGGTCGACAGCGTCGAACTCCAGCTTGAGACGGCCGCGGGCAACCCGATGTGGGCCGAGATCTCCGGCATCGCCAGCGAAGAGCGCGACGAGACCGTCTTCGAGTTGGCACTGCAGGATATCACCGCCCGCAAGGAGCGCGACCAGCAGTTGAGCGTCCTCAACCGGGTACTGCGGCACAACCTCCGGAACGCGATCAACGTCATCGAGGGCAACGCCGCCCTGCTGGACGAGGAGGTCGAACGCGAGGACCTCCAAGCCTGCGTCAACGGGATCGAACAGCGCGTGAAGAACCTCTCACAGCTGAGCGAGAAGGCCGTCACCGTCCGGTCGCTGTTCGATCAAGGTCGGGAGATCAATACGGCCTGCGACGTGCGGACCCTTCTCGAAACAGTTGCCGACGAGTTCGAGGACCGCCATCCCGAGGCCTCGTTCACCGTCGACGATTTCGAGCCGATGTACGTCAGAGCCGACGTGCGGCTGAAGATGGCACTCACCGAGTTGGTGAGCAATGCCATCGTCCACAACGACCAGTCGACACCGACGGTGACGGTAACCGCTGGCCCCTCGGAGACCGGCCGGGCCGGCGAGTGGGTCGACATCGAGATCACCGACAACGGTCCCGGAATCCCGCCACACGAGCGGAAGACCATCGAGAGCGGCGACGAAACACCGCTCCAGCATGGGACCGGACTCGGGCTGTGGCTCGTCTACTGGGCCATCTCGCTGCTCGGCGGCGACATCACCATCGACGAGGCTGAGGCAGGGACGCGGATCACGCTGACGCTGCCCCGCGTGACGGTCGACGCTGCCGACGAGGCGAGCGGCGACGACAACGACGAAATGCTGGTTGGCGATGTCGGGACGGAGTTGACCGAGGACGAATAACGACGAAGCGGAAGCACCAACGCTGCGCGTCGGTAGTACCGCAAAAAAATACGAGCGGAGCGCGGCGTTCAGCCGAAGTTCTCGACCTTTGATTCGTCCGGGTCGCCACCCGCGGCCTCGACGGCGTCGGCCGCGTCGTCGACGAACTCGGCGAACCCATAGACGAAGACCTGTTCGTCGGCGTCGCCGGTGAGTGCGTCGGCGACCGCGTCGGTGATGTCGTCGTCGAGGATCGTGACGCTCGCCCCACGGCCTTCGAGCATCGAGAGCCGCTCCTCGTGGGCCGGCGAGTCAGTCCGATAGACGATAGCGACCTCGCCGCCGTCATCGAGGGCGCGTTCGCCGATGCCGACCGCAGGACCGATGCCGGGGCCGCCGGCGAGGACGACGACGTGACCCTCGCCCTCGTAGTAGTCGGCGCCGAACGGACCGCTCATGTCGATCGTGTCGCCGGGTGCGAGAGCAGCGAGGTGTTCGCTGAACGGGCCGCTCTCGGCGGGATCGATCTCGACGGTGATCTCGAAGCCATCGCGGACGGTCGGCGATGAGAGGGTGTAGAACCGCGAGTAGCTCTCGCCGTCGACCGTTGCGGTGAGTTTGACGAACTGGCCGGGCTGGGCGTCGAAGCCATCCGGCGTGTCGAATTCGAGGGCAACCGTCTCGGGGCCAACCGTCGTCACGTCGGTGACCGTAACCGTCGCATCCATGCCCGGAGGTTGGCGACCGCTCCTAAAGGGTCTTTGCTCCCGTCGGCGACACTGGAGGTCGATCGCGTCCGGGATCCGGTATCGTTGTCGACAGAACTGCGTATTCGTTCACTATTGATTGCAGATGATAGACAGTAAACGCGGTATCGGGGGTGCCTCTTTCAGAAGTCTTTTGATTTGGGGTACGTAAGAGGGGCTGATACCAATGCCTGCGGACTTCAACTGGGCNNTCGGCGGCGANGCCGGCGANGGNATCGACTCCACTGGGAAGATCTTCGCCCAGGCCCTCTCGCGNGCNGGNCGNCACGTNTTTACCTCGAANGANTTCGCNTCNCGTATCCGCGGNGGGTACACNGCCTACAAGATCCGCACGTCCGTCGACAAGGTCCAGAGTGTCGTCGACCGTCTGGATGTCCTCATCGCGCTGACGCCGCGGACGATCGAGGAGAACCGCGACGAACTCCACGACGGCTCCGTGATCATCTACGACGGCGAGCGCACCACGATGCAGGACGCGCCGATCCCCGACGGCGTCGTCGGCCTCGACGTCCCCCTCAAGCGGCTGGCCGAGGAGGCCGGCGGCGCGATCATGCGCAACGTCGTCGCCCTCGGGGCGGCCTGTGCGGTCACCGGGTTCCCGATCGAGAACCTCGACAGCGCGCTCGAAAAACGGTTCGGCGCGAAAGGCCAGAAACTCGTCGACAACAACAAGGAGGCCGCTCGGAAGGGCCAAGCCCACGTCGAGGAGAACCACGACCACGAGTTCGAGTACGACCTCGAAACGACCGACAACGACTACGTCCTGCTGAACGGCGACGAGGCCATCGGCATGGGCGCGATCGCCGCGGGCTGTCGCTACTACGCCGGCTACCCGATCACGCCCGCGACAGACGTGATGGAATACCTCAAGGGCCGGATCGAACAGTACGGCGGCCACGTGGTGCAGGCCGAGGACGAACTCTCGGCGATCAACATGGCACTGGGCGCGGCCCGAGCCGGCGCGCGGGCGATGACCGCGACCTCCGGCCCGGGGATCGACCTCATGACCGAAAGCTTCGGGCTCGTCGCNACNNCNGAGACNCCGNTGGTCATCNNNNACGTGATGCGNTCCGGNCCNTCGACGGGAATGCCGACGAAACAGGAGCAGGGCGACCTCGACATGGCGCTGTACGGCGGCCACGGCGAGATTCCGCGGTTCGTCCTCGCNNCGACGANCNTCNNNGANTGNTTCTGGAAAACGGTCGAGGCATTCAATCTCGCCGAAAAATACCAGATTCCAGTGTATCTCGCCGGCGACCTCGCCCTCGCGGTCACCGAACAGACCTTCGAACCCGACGCCTTCGATATGGATGCCGTCGAGATCGACCGCGGGAAACTCGTCGACGAGGAAGGCCTCGCTGAGTGGCAGAACGAAAAGGGGCAGTTCCAGCCCCACGCGCTCACCGACGACGGGATCAGCCCGCGAGCGATCCCCGGCACCGACGACGGCGCGCATATGACGACCGGCCTCGAACACGACGAGTTGGGTCGCCGGACCGAAGACACCGAAATGCGTGTCAAACAGGTCGACAAACGCGACCGGAAGGTCGAGACCGCCAAAGAGCGGGAGGACTGGGAGCCACGGGAGTTCGGCGACNCNGACNNCGANANNCTCGTCGTCTCGTGGGGGTCNAACGAGGGNGCNATCGTCGAGGCGATNGANCTGCTCGACGACGAGGGGATCGACGTGCGGTTCATCTCCGTTCCCTACATTTTCCCGCGGCCGGATCTTAGCGACGCTATCGAGGCCGCCGAAGACGTGCTGGTCGTCGAGTGCAACAACACCGGCCAGTTCGCCGACCTGATCGAACGCGACGCGCTCGCGCGGGTCGACCGAATTAACAAGTACAACGGCGTTCGCTACAAGGCCGACGAACTCGCCGAGGAGATCAAGCAGGCAGTCAGCGGTACACAGGAGGTCCCACAATGAGCTCAGACGTACGCTTCACCGACTTCAAATCNGACAAACANCCNACGTGGTGTCCCGGCTGCGGCGACTTCGGGACGATGAACGGNATGATGAAGGCGCTNGCGAACACGGGGAACGACCCCGACAACACGTTCGTCGTCGCCGGCATCGGCTGTTCGGGCAAGATCGGGACNTACATGCACNNNTACGCGCTGCANGGCGTCCACGGNCGCGCGCTNCCGNTNGNNNCNGGCGTNAANATGGCNAACCCCGANCTNGAAGTNATGGNCGCNGGCGGCGACGGNGACGGCTACTCNATCGGCGNNGGNCACTTCNTCCACGCCGTNCGCCGGAACGTCGACATGACNTACGTNGTCATGGANAACCGNATNTACGGGCTGACGAAGGGNCANNNCTCGCCNACCTCNCGNGAGGACTTCGAAACCTCCACCACGCCCGAGGGGCCGAANCAGCNGCCNGTGAACCCGCTCGCGCTCGCNCTCNCNGCGGGNGNNACGTTCATCGCNCAGTCGTTCTCNTCGGANGCNNNGCGNCANNCCGAGATCGTCCAGNAGGCNNTCGAACACGACGGNTTCGGCTTCGTNAACGTCTTCNNNCCGTGTGTNACGTTCAACGACGTNGACACNTACGACTACTTCCGCGACNNNCTNGTNGACGTGGGCGAGACCGACCACGATCCGACCGACCTTGAGGCCGCCCAAGACGTGATCCTCGATGCCGAAAACGAGTATCAGGGCGTCCTCTATCAGAACGAGCAGGCCAAAGCCTACGGCGACCAGCACGGACTCAGCGAGAGCATGGCTGAGATCCCCGACGGCGCGCCCGAGGACGCGATGGATCTCGTTCGAGAGTTCTACTGACGCCAGCGCGGTCGGTCACGCGGTCTTTTTGCTATCGAATATCAGCTCACCCGCGAGGGTTTCCGGTCGAATTTGGGAAAGACTCCGGACCCAACCCGGTGTGACCCCGGAGAAACCTCGGAAATGATTCATGTTGAAGTCGGTCGTTGGCTGAGTTGACGATGTCGACCCACAACCGACGAACGGTACTGAAATCCGCTGGTGGTATCGCACTGATCGGCACCCTCGCTGGCTGTGCCGGCGGTGGCGGTCAGAGCGGCGACGACGGCAGCGACGAAGAAATGAGCGACGAGGAGATGGAAAGCGACGACGGCGAGTCCGAGCCGGACGCGAGCATCCGGGTCGCCCACCTCTCGCCGGACGCGCCGAACGTCGACGTCTACGTCGCTGGCGACGCGGTGCTCGAAGACGTGCCCTACCGGACGGTCAGCGACTACCTCGATATCCAGTCGGGCACGTATCAGGTCATGATCACCGCCGCTGGCGACATGGACACCGTCGTCTACGATCAGGAACTCGAAGTCCCCGCCGGGGAGTTCACCATCGCAGCCCTCGGCGAACTCGCCGAGGAAAACGAGGCCTTCGGCGTCGAGGTCTACGAAGACGACATCTCCGATCCTGGCGAGGACGCCCGCATCCGGCTGGTCCACGCCGCGCCGGACGCGCCGAACGTCGACGTGACCACGGGCGGCAACGCGCTGTTCGAAGACGTACCCTTCGGCGCGGCGGGAGCGACCACCGTCGCGCCCGGCGAGTACACGTTGAACGTCCGCCCGGCGACCGAGAACAACGACGGCGATGTGGTCGACAGCTTCGATGTCGCACCGGAGGCCGGCACCGTCTACACCGGGTTCGCGGTCGGCTACCTCGCGCCCGACGACGCCCCCGCTGACGCGCCCTTCGGTCTCGAACTGGTCGTCGACGCGGAGAACTGACCCCCCCATCGGCAACTGCTGTCGCAACAACGACATCTTTAGGCCGAGCGCAGCCAACACCCGGTGTATGGAGGCCGTTCTGTGGTACGTGCTGACCGGTACCCGCGGGGGGCCCAACCGGCTCCGCATCCTCCGGGCTATCGACGAGCGACCACGGAACGCCAACCAGCTGGCCGAAACGCTGGAACTCGACTACTCGACGGTCCGCCACCACTTGGACGTGCTGCTGGAACACGGGATCATCACACGGACCGGCGACGACTACGGGGCGGTGTACTCGCCGACCGAAACGGCCCAGCACAACTGGGATATCATCGAGGAGATCGCCGAGGAACTACCAGTATGAGTACGAACAACGACAGCGGGGAGAACCGATGATCGGATTCATAGATATCGCTCGCGTGAGCGTCGCGGTCAACGTTGGGATGCTCCTCGTGTTGACGGGGATCTGGCTGCGCAACTACCGGGCGTTCGAATCGAAACACGGCCTCGGGTTGGCGATCTTCGGGGTCGTGTTGCTCGCCCAGAACGTGCTCACGCTGTACTTCTATCTGTTCCACCCGGTGTTGGCGTCGTGGTTTGCGACCGACATGCCGCCGCTGGCATGGCAGGCGAATATCGTGATCCACGTCTTCCAGTCGGTCGCCTTGGCGTTCCTGCTGTGGGTGACGTGGGACTGACAGCCGGTAGCGACATGGAAGCAAGACGGACGCTGCCGGAAGATCCCGTTACTTACTGCGACACCCGACTGACGGCTATTGCTCGCTGTCGCTCGGCGGATCGACCGGATGTTGGAGCGATTCGACGAGCGAGTAGATCGTCTCGGAATCCATCGCATCCTGTGGGTGAATGCCGAGCGTGAACACCACGTCACTGTTGCCGTCGCCGTACTCGTGAATGATCGAGGTGAGGTAGAGCCGGATCGGGATCTCGCCGCCAGTGGCTGCGCCGTCGCCGGTTGCTGATCCGTCGCTGCCGTCGCTCCCGCCGGCCATCTCGATGTCGCCGCTGGTTTGGAGCACGCCGGTGAACTCCTCGATCGTCGCCGACTGATCGAAGACAGTGACGGCCGTTTCGCCGGCCGGTTCGATCTCGCTGATCGCGTCCTCGCCGCCGGCTTCCTGGAGGAGCCGCGAGATGAGTTCGCTGCCGCTGAGACGGGCCAGCGGGTTCACCGACTGGCCGGCGACCGTGACGTTCGGCGTGCTGAGAACGATGAACGGGCCCGTCTCGGACTCATAGCCCGTCGTCCACGTCGTGATCGCCACCTCGCGCGTCTCGCCGCCGAGTTCGAACTGTTCGGTGATTTCGATCGCCTCGGGCCCCTCGGTTTCGTAGCCAGCGTCGTTGGCGACGCTCGAATCGAGTGTCGCCGGGGCTGCCGTGTAGTCCAAATCGCCGGTAAGGCCGCTGCAGCCAGCCAGCCCGACGAGCCCGACCGCCCCCGCCGCTGTGAGCACCTCTCTCCGGTACATATCCGAACCTTGGAAGCAACCGGTATCTGTTTTTCGGGTAGCGGAGTGCACAAGAGCCGAGGACCGGCTCTGCTGGTCGCCGCGGCGGATGGCGGCCTTTTTTAATCACTACCGGTATACAGCGTGTATGTCCTCCGACGCCTACGATATCGTGGTGGTCGGCGGCGGGACCGCCGGCGCGTTCGCC
This sequence comes from Halonotius terrestris, assembly GCF_006861665.1. GTDB lineage: Archaea > Halobacteriota > Halobacteria > Halobacteriales > Haloferacaceae > Halonotius > Halonotius terrestris. The sequence goes on from NZ_RKLU01000001.1 coordinate 193,069, forward strand.
GCGGCGACCGCTGCCACCGAAGGCCTCGATGTCGTAATCCTGGAACGCAAAACGGAGTCCGAGGCCGGCCACATCGCCTGTGGCGACGCCATCAAGGGCAAGAGCACGTTCCCCGATGTAATCGATCTTGATTACCTCAAAGACGAGTCGTTCACCAACCGCGAGATCCGCCGGGCCGTTTTCGAGAACCCCGCCGACGGCGAGGATATCGAAATCGAGTTCGGCGAACCCGGCGCGGTGCTCGACCGGAAACGATACGGCGAAGTCCTGTTGGAAGAGGCCGACCGCGTCGGCAGCGAGATCCACTACGACACTGTCGTCCAAGACGTGACACAGGCCGACGACGGCACCGTCACCGGCGTCACCGGGACCCGCAAGGGCGAGCCCGTCTCCTACGACGCCGAAGTCGTCATCGACGCCGCGGGCGCGCTGTCGATCCTCCAAGAAAAAACGGATTTCGACGGCAGCTACTTCGATACGAACGTCCGGTACTCGCAGTTCTGTTCGGCCTACCGCGAGGTCATCGACGTCGAGGAGCCCGTCGAGTGGCGCGACGCCATCGTGTTCAAGCCGACGAAGGAACTGGGCTATCTCTGGTATTTCCCCCGCACGGCAACTGAAATCAACGCCGGGCTGGGCTTCCAGATGGACCAACCCGAGATGCAGATGATTCCCGAACTCAAGACGGCGATCGAAAACCGGCCGGACCTCGTCGAGCCGACGGTGAAGGACAAACTCGGCGCGGCGTTGCCGACGCGACGCCCGTACGATTCGGCGGTCGCACCGGGCTACATGGCGGTCGGCGACGCCGCCGGCCACGTCAATCCAACCACCGGCGGTGGGATTCCGGGCGCGGCGAAATCCGCCTACTGGGCGACCAAACGAGCCATCTCGGCGATCAGCGACGGCGACGTGAGCGAGTCTGCGCTCTGGGAGTACAACCGCGAGGTGATGACGAGCTTCGGCAAACACTTCGCCGCCATCGACCTCTACAATATTTGGGGCACCACAAGCAGCGTGCAGGAACTCACCGAGATGGTGTCGTCGGTGCCGGGCCAACACCTCGCTGACGCCCTCGCTGGCACCGGGACCGCGTCGATGCCGCTGTCGCTGAAACTCCGGACGCTCGTCGACACGTTCGGTCACTGGGGCGAACTCACGGAACTCGCCAAAGTCAGATCGAAGGCGAAAGAGCTCTCGGCGCACTACGAGCGGTATCCGTCCGATCCCGCCGGCTTCCCGACCTGGAAATCAGTGCGGGACGGCATCATGGAAGACGTGTACGAGATCACCGGCGCGGACCCGAAATACTGACCGCTTGCCACGTTGATTTCAACGCGGTGACACGCGAGGGCGGCGACCCCAACCCATTTTCACGCGCAGTCCGTTGAAACGATGATGGCTACAAACGAACGCCCCGTCAGCGACGACTGTCCGACTGCCAACGGCATGCCGATGTTGGGACTCGGAACATGGAAGAACAGCGACCCGGCAGCCTGTGCCGACTCGGTCGCCACCGCACTCGAAACCGGGTATCGCCACATCGACACCGCCCAAGCCTACAACAACGAGGCCGCCGTCGGCGACGGCATCGAACAGGCCGCCGTCGACCGCGAGGAGGTCTTCCTCGCCACCAAGATCTGGATCGACAACCTCGCATACGACGACGTACTCGAAACCGCCGAAGCGAGTCTCGACCGCCTCGGCGTCGACAGCGTCGACCTGCTGTACGTCCACTGGCCCTCCCGAACCTACGACGCCGAGAACACGCTGGCGGCGTTCAACGAACTCTACGAGCAGGGCAAGATCGATCGGATCGGCGTCAGCAATTTCGAGCCCGAACAGGTGGCCGAAGCCATCGCGGTCTCCGACGCGCCGATCTTCGCCAACCAAGTCGAATGTCACCCCCTTCTCCAGCAGCCCGAACTCCGGAAAGTCTGTGCCGACCACGACGTGGAACTCGTCGCCTACTCGCCGCTGGCCCGCGGAGCAGTCTTCGACGTACCCGAAATCAACGACATCGCCGACGATCACGGCGTGAGTCCGGCCCAGATCAGCCTCGCGTGGCTTCGCGCGGAGGGTGTCACCGCCATCCCGAAGGCGACCGGCGAAGACCACATCAGCGACAACTGGGCGTCGCTGTCGGTTGAGCTCTCGGAGGGCGAACTCGAGACGATCCGAAATATCGGGACGACCGACCGCCGGGTCGATCCCGGCTTCGCGCCGTGGAATTAGCGGAAAACAGAGCATGGGGAACACAAAGTTCACGTTCCCCCGAGTGGTGAGTACCGACAAATGAAACAGCGGTCCCCTGGGCTGATCGGTGCGATCCGCATCGACATCACGCGGCTCCACGAGACGTGGATGGAGGTGCTCTTCCCGCGACAACTCGACGCCGGCCACGTCCTCGGCAAGTGGCAGCCGGAAACGAGCGCGGAGACGCTGGGCTACTATCTCTGGGCACTGGTCGGCCTGCCGCTGGTGCTGGTCGGCTACCCGCTGTTGCTGATCGGCTACGGGACGCGGTTCTACGCCGGCAAACTCGACAGCGCGGCGACGCGGCTCGGCGTCATCGGCGTCGTGTTGCTGTCGGTCGTCGTCTGGGGCGCGCTGTCGGTCGCGGCGAGCTTCCAGTTCGGCGATGCCGGGCAGTTCAGCCTCGCCGCTGAGGGGTTCCTCGCCGTCCTCGCCGCCAGCGTCGTGGCGACTGTCGCGGCCGCGCTGGCGATCCTCTTCGGTCGCGTCGGCGGGCGCGCGACGAGCGTCCTGCTCGCGTATCCGGCCGCCATGACCGCGCTGTTCCTCCCGCCGGTGGTTGCCGCGCTGTTCGTCCCGACGCTCCAGCAGACTATCTTCCCGGCCAGCGAGGAGTTGGCGATCACGATCCTCGATGAGATCCTGTTCGTCGGCGGGCTCAACGAGATCATCCGCAACCAGTTCACGCTGGAGGGCACCGGCTACGTGCTGATGTGGCTCTCGCTGTCGGTGCCGCTCGGCTGGTTCCTCGGTGGATTGGTCGCCCTCGCGGACTTCATCCGCCCGAAGGACGAATAGGGTGCCGACCGCGCTCTGGCTCGGGGCTTCGCTACGTTTAGGCCGCTGGCAGCCCAACCGACGGTATGGAGTTTACCGCCAGTACGACCGGTGGACTGTTCGTCGCCGTAATCGCACTCGGAATCGCCGGGCTCATCTTCTCGCCCGTGCCGATGGGAACCTCGACGATCCTGATGATGGTGCTGCCGTCGATGGTGGTTTTCGGCCTCATCGCCTTCGCCCTCGGCCTCAAACACGGCGAATACCGCGCGAGCAACTAAGTAGCGTCCGTTTTCGACCCGGCGTTCCTACTGATCGACCGCTGAGCCGGTCGTCCGTGCCTCCAGCAGGGTTGCGATTTTGACGCCACCGAGACTGACGAGGACACCGGCGAGGATCACGACGGCCAGCCGCTGGGTCGGCGTCAACACCACCGGACCGACAGTCAGCCCGGTTTCGAAGACGTACCCAGTGAAGCCGCGGATGACGATACCGACCGACAGCAGGCCAAAGGGGAGGCTCAGCGTCGGCATCCGGAGCGTGTCGGCCTGAATCAACTCGTCGAACAGCCGACCCGTGCTGGCGGTGACCGCCGCGAGTGTCAGCCACGGGATGCTGTCGTGGAGAAAGGCGACGCCGGCCAGCGGTGAGAGCGTCGCCCCGGTGGTCGCTGTGACTGCGAGCCCGCCGGAGAAGACGCCGATCAGCAGCAGGCCGACAGCCGTAACGTAGGTGACCACCGAGACCTGTCCGGAGTACAATAGCTCCTGGCTCCGCTCGGGAACCTGCGCGAGGTAGTCGTCGATCCCCAACCCCTTGTACAGCAGCGCGATTCCGAGCAGGGCCGCCAGCCCGGCGACGGCGACAGCAGCGGAAAACCAAAACAACAGCGCGGGCACCAACAGCAGGCTGATCCCCAGCGGCACCAACACGGTCGTCCGCAACTCCTCGTCGGCGAGGAACTGNTTNAGCAGNTAGTANGTCGACTCGATGTCGCGGGCCTGCCGGACGACGACGCGGTCGACGCCATCGACCTGGAGGCGACTCTCGATCACCGGCAGCAGGCGTTCGTCCTCGGCCGCGCCGATCACGACGAGACAGCCTGTCGGGTCGTACTGCTCGATTAGTGTTTCAAGCTGGTCGCCGACCGCCCGGTCAGGCGCCGTCGCCGACTCGCCGGCTGTCGAGAGCACGGCGACGACAGCATCATCGCCGGAGTCCCGTAGCTCGCGGGCGACACGGAGCGATTCGAGCAAGCAGTTGACGGTCGTCGCCTCCGGGTCTTCGAGGCCGACATCCGTCACGAGCGAGCGAACCGCTTCCCACCCCGCCACCGGCGGCGTGACACCGGCCGCGGTGGCGATAACGCCCTCACGATCGAGACAACAGACCAGCGTCGTCACACGCGGCTACACGCGGTGAGTGCGTAAAAAGCCAGTCGTCAGAACAGCTAAAACAGCTTAGAGCAGGCCGGTCTTCTGGAGCTTCATCAGGTCCTCGGTTTCGAGAGTTTCGCCTTCCTTGAACTTCTGGTAGATGTCCTCGGCTTCCTGTTTTTCCTCCTCCATTTTCTCCTGCCGCTCGTCTTTGCGCTCTTCTTCTTCCTCNTNGTCCAGNTCGCGGAGNCGNTTCTGGACGCGGACGAAGTCCTCGTGGTGGCGGTCGGCGGCCTCCTGGGCCTCGACGAACTCCTCGTGCCACTCGTCGGCCTCGTCGCGGATCTCGTCGGCCTCGCGGTAGGCCTCGATCATCTGGTTGTGGTGCTCCTGGGCCTTGTCGGCGAGCTCCGTCACCTTCTGGTGGTGCTNGNNGGCNTNCGNGCGGACNTCCTNGGCNTNCTCGACGAGTTCGTCGAGGTCGCCGCTGTCGTCGACTTTGTCCTTCTTCTCGGCGAGCTCTTCGCGTTTGTCCTCGATCTTCTCGATGAGCTCCTGTTCGTCCTCTTCGGAGAGCACTTCGGTCTGCTGTTGGAATTCGAGGTCTTCGATTTCGGACTGGAGCTCCTCGATCGACTTGCCGTCGTCGAGCTCGAGGTCCTCTTTCATCTCCTCGACTTGGTCGAANAGNTCGTTGGCCTTNGCGTTGAGNTCGTTGCGNTNNTCCTTGTGCTCCTGTACCTGCTCGTTGAGCTCGTCGCGTTTCTCGCGGTGCTCNTGNGCNTCGTCGACCTTCTCNCGGGTCTTGGCGTTGANNTCGTCGCGNTTGGAGGCGCGCTCCGATGCCATCTGGTTGAGTTCGTTCCGCCGGTCGCGGAGCTGCCCAGCGAGTTTGATCAGTTTGCCTTTCGAGCCGTCTTCGAGCTGTTCGTCGGTGAGCTCGACGTTATCCGCGTCGTCGAGCGGTGCGATGTCGTATTCGTTTACTACACTCATTGTTGGATCCTCGGTACCATTGTTGCTCCGGACATGCCAGTAGCCAACTGCTGTGCGACGGACCGTGGATAAGAATTCCCGATCATTCGTCGTGCGATGCCACCAGTGCCGGAGGCGTTCTGGTACTACCAACTTCAGCGTGATCCAACATAAAGACTTCGGTGGCCAAGACCCTGTAAAGAGCTACCATACCGCCCGAATTCGGCGTATGCGGATGTTTCACACGGGCGGAGTTGGTATATAAATATCCACACCAGTTTCACTTTCACTCCGCGGTTGGATCGCCTTCATAGGGAGCGTTGTCCTAACAAGAGATATGCTCGAAGAACTAACGCTCACCTGCGAAGCGGCCGACTGCGACCGGCGGCTGGCGGCGGAGTCGCCGGCGATTGCGATGTCGACGCCGGACGGCACGCGCCGCGCCTACGAGTGTGACTGCGGCGCGGTGACGATCACCGTCCTGCGGGAGTAGTCGCCAGCAGCACCGTCGCCAACGGCATCCGTCGCCAACGACACCCGTTGCCAACGAGGAATCGACTGTTCTTTGCCGCTGTGCGGTCGACCGGCGCGTATGACAGCGACGGAATCGGATGCGACTGCCGAATACACCGAAACCATCCACGCACACGGCCACGAACACGTCCAAGCGACCCACGAGAGTACCTTCGAGATCACCAGCGACGACTGGCTGACGCCCGCCGGCGACTGTATTCTCGCTATCGATGCCGACCGCGTCCCGGCTGATTTCGACGACAAGTTCGTCGCGGCGGCGCAAAACGCTGATGCTGAAATCACCGCCACGATCGCAACCGACGACCACAGCCACACGATCACCGGCCGCGGCGATCCTGACCTCACGTTCGACGGCGATCGCAGCGCGGTCGGTCGCACCAGCGAGTACGTCGACGACCGAACGATCATGGTCGATGCCGACGCCGCGGCAGCCGATATCGACCGCGAGTTAGTGGCCGCGCTGGCCGAGGGAGCCGAGGCGACGCTCACGCTGCGCGTGACCGAACACGAGTAACGGGGCGGTTCGTACCCGTTGATAGCGCGGCCGCAGCCAGCAACGTGGGTATCAGAACCGCTTTTTGTTGCAGTGGCCACCGCTCGATATGCGCGTCGTCGACTGGAGTGCCGCAACCGAGTGGAACAAGGGCTGGTCGCTGGCGATCGTCTTCGGGCTGGCGTCGATCCCGTGGACCTACGGCTTCGTCGCCGGGATGAAAATCCCGCTGTGGCCGTCGTTTATCGCCTCCGCGACGTTCTACGCCGCCGGGAGCGGGCTCGACGGACTCAGGAAAGCATACAGCGCGAACCTCGCGGGGATTCTCTATGCGGCGGCGACGCTGTTCATCGTCGAGACGCTGTTCGGCGGCGGAGTCGTCGCCCTCAGCGTCGTCGTCGGTGCGTTCATGCTGCTGGCAAGCCTGCATGAGTTCGTCCCGCTGCTATCGTTTACGCCGGGGGCGTTTTTCGGCTACGCGACCATGTTCAGCGTCAACGCCGCGGAAGCGACGGCCTTCGGTGTCACCGGCCTCCCGGGAGAGACGCTGGCGGCGGTCGTCTCGATGCTTATCGGCGCGGGCATCGGCCTCGGTACCGACGAGTTGAGTTCGGCGATCGCGTAGCCGGCGGGCGACCGGAGAGTTAAGTCCCAGCCGGTCGCATGCGGGTGTATGCCAACCCGTCGTGACACGGTGCTCGCGCTCGGAACGACGGTCACACTCGCCGGCTGCAGCGGCGTGTTGCCCGAAACGGAGCCGAACGTGCCGACAAGCGACGACATCGACAGGACCTTCGAGGACGCTGAAGTCGAGGTACGCGATCCAGAACTCGAGATTCAGGGAAACATCGTCGCTATCGATGTCTCGGTCACCATCGCCAACAATAGCAGCGAGAGCCGTCGCATCCGCGTGCGGGCGCAGGTATTCGACGAAGCAGAACTGTACAACGGCGGGTCGACGACGATCAACGTCCCCGCGGAATCCGAGGTAACCGAGAACATCGGAATCGGCGAGATCACCTTCGCCGATTCGGCTGACGGCCAGCGACTTACGCGACTGATCGTCGCGGCGAAAGTCGGCGATTTCGACTCCGAATTCCAACCGATCGCAGTCTACACCGGCGAGGAAGTCCGCGAGTTGGCAGCCGAGTAAGCGCGCTAGAGCCAGCGACGCCGACGGTTTTTGTCGATCCGTGGCCAACGAATCGGTATGGTCGAGGAGCCAGCCGAAAATATCAGCGGCGGGCCGGAGAGCCCGGCACAGCGAGCCGCCTTCGAGCCGGGGGCCGCCGAGACGCACGCGGAGCGCGTCGTCGACACGCTGGGCGAGCTCTACTGGCAGAAGGCCTACGGCGGCCGCGACGCCTTCGAGTGTCTGGTACGAACAATCCTGAGTCAAAATACCAGCGACAAAGCCAGCCAGCCGGCCCACGATTCGCTGCTGGAACGATACGACAGCGACGACACCGCCGGCGATACCGACCTCGTTTCCGCTCTCGCCGACGCCGAGCAATCGAAGTTGGCCGAGACGATCAGCAGCGCGGGCCTGTACAACCAGAAATCCGAAGTCATCATCGACGCCGCGACCGAAATCCGCGCGGAGTTCGACACCGCCGCCGACTTCGACGCGTTCGTCAAAGCCGAGTCGCCAGAAACCGTCCGCGAGCGGCTGCTTGAAATCCGCGGCGTCGGCCCGAAAACCGCCGACTGTGTCCTGCTGTTCGCAGGCGGGCGCGGCGGCGTCTTCCCCGTCGATACGCACGTCCACCGGATCGCCCGGCGGATGGGACTCGCTGCGGCTGATGCCGACCACGAGGAAGTCCGCGAAGCACTGGAAGCGGCGGTTCCAGCTGAAAAATGCGGCTTCGGCCATACGGCGATGATCCAGTTCGGTCGAGAGTACTGCTCGGCCCGAAAGCCGGCGTGTCTCGACGGCCCGGAGGCCTGTCCACTGTACGACGACTGTGATCGCGTCGGGATCGACGAGGTTGCGGAATCGGTAGTCGATCCAGCTGAAACGCTCGACTGAGCTGTCGTGGAAGCAGCGAGACAGCGGACAGCCGGCGGAGAGTTGGCACGGTTTCGAGACGGTTTTTGAACAATCGATTTTAGCCGGTGGTGCGTACGCCAGTCCAATGATCCTCGGGACCGCGCTGGTGGTGAACGCGGTGCAAAATCCTGCCGTTCTCGTCGTTGCGGCCGCCGCGGTGGTCGTCGCCGGCTGGAAGATGGACCGCTCACTCGGCTTGTTCGGTAGCACCAGCGATACCCCGTCGGCGATCGGAGACAGCAACGCACGGATCGTTGTCGAAGCCGATGAAAGCGAGGGCGAAGTTCCCGAGCGCATCAAACAGAAGCGCGAGCAGTACCCACGAGCCGTCGAACTGCAGCAGCCGACCGGCTTCATCAACACTGACTCGCTCCGGCTCAGCGAGGCCGTCGGCCAGCGGGTGATCCTGCTTGAGTTCTGGACGTTCGGCTGTTACAACTGCCAACAGACCCACCCGAAGCTACAGCGGTTCTGGCGGCAGTACGCCGATGAGGGCCTGCTGGTCGTCGGCGTCCACTACCCCGAATTCGACCGTGAGCGCGAGCCAGCGAACGTCCGCGCCTACGTCAACGACGCCGACATCACCTACCCGGTCGTTCTCGACAACGACGGCGGGACGTGGGATGCCTACGACCAGCGATACTGGCCGGCGCGATACCTGATCGACATCGACGGCTTCGTTCGCTACACCCACGCTGGCGAAGGCGCGTATGAAGAAACCGACGAGCGAATTAGAGACCTCCTCGCGGAGCGCGAGCAGGTGCTGGCTGAATCGTAGCGATTAGGCGCAGCGCGACTCGCCGACAGGCCCGGAGATCGGGGCCTCGGTCGTCTCGTAGTCGATCCCGACGATCGGCAGTTGGAAGCGGTACTCGAAGGCGATCGAGAAGACGCTGAAGGGGTTTTCGAGGAAGGCACCCGTGTCGTCGACGCCGTGGAAGACGGCTCCGGTGCGGAGTTCGATCAGCGGCTCGGCCTCGTCGGCTGAGCCTGCGAGTTCGACGCCGAAGGTGCCGGGCGCGCCGAGGTTCGTCAGCAACGAGAGGTGGACGACCATGTCGATCCGCGGCCCGAGCGTCCCGATAGTGAAATCGTAGCCGCTGTCGGGGAAACAGGCGACGCTGCCATCGGTCTGATAGAGCGGCGCGTGACCGCCAGACGCCGCCCCGATAGCCGACGGCGCGCTGATGGCCGCCGGTGACGAGCCAGCCGTTGGCGACGATGAGCCAGCCGCCGCAGCGGGCGCGTTGGCGACGGCAGCAGCCGGGACCGTCATGAGCAACAGGCTACAGCAAAGGGCAGCCAGCAACCCCGTCCCCTGTGAGACCATACCATGTCTTTCGGCTACTGCTACAAAAACACCTCACTCCGCGGCGTCGAAGAGCCCTTCCAGTAGGAACCGCGCCGATGCGAGGTTCGTCGCCAGCGGGATGTCGTGGACATCACAGATCCGCAGCAGCGCGGACACGTCCGGCTCGTGCGGTTGGGCAGTCAGTGGGTCCCGCATGAATATCACGCCGTCGCAGGTTTTCTCGGCGATCTCGCCGCCGATCTGCATATCCCCGCCGAGCGGCCCCGACTCCTTGCGCTCGATGTCGAGATCAGTCGCCTCCATGAGTCGCTTGCCGGTCGTCCCCGTCGCCATCAACTCGGCGTCGGCCAGCCAGTCCTCATACTCCTGGGCGAACTCGATCAGGTCGTCCTTCTTCTCGTCGTGTGCGATCAGTGCTAATCGCATTGAGAACCGATGTGTCCGCCGGTGGCTTGAACTTTCCCCGTCGTCGCTTCGACGACCTGCTCGACGGGGACCTACTCGAAGATCGCGTCGAACGCGCTCGCCCCCAGCGGATCGAACGTCCCCGCGGCGATGTTTTCGGCGACGTGCGCCGACGAGGACATTCCGACCAGCGCGGTCGTCACGCCGGGCGCGCTTCGGGCGAAGTTGATCGCTCGCTGAGCAGTCGTATCGCCGGCCAACTCCGCGGCGATCGCCGGCGGGATCGAGTCGGCCAACGCGCCCTGCCCGAGGCTCGCGCTCGTGACGACGTGGAGACCCGCCGCGTGGGCGTATTCGAGCACGCTTACCGGGCCGTCGCCGTCGCTGCCGGGCGGGGCTGGCTGCGCAGCGAGGGTGAACGCGTCGGCCATCTCGATGTTGAACGGGAGTTGGATCGCTTTGAGGCAGTGGTCGTCGACACCGACTGCGTCAGCCGCACGCTCGGCGCGATCAAGGACGGTCGCCAGCGAGAGGTACTGTTCGGCCGATTCAGGCACCCGGAAGGCCTCCCACGTCGCCAGCCCGTAACAGCCGATATCGCCAGCGGCGCGGCGGCGTTCCAGCAGTTCGAACGTCGCTTCGAGGCTGTCGTAGACCGCTTCTGGGTCACGGTCGAGTAGCTGCGTTTCGGGGTTGTGAACGTAGTAGCAGTCGATCGTCTCGACGCCGAGGTTCGACAGCGAGCGGTCGAGCAGGTGATCGATGACGCCCGCCTCGATGCTGTGGCTGCCGCGAACGAGATGATCGGTGTCGACAATGCCGGGCTCGACGTACTGCTCGTGGATGTATCGGCCCGGCTCGGCAGGTCGCTCGCCGTCGAAGGGGAGAAACCCGCCCTTCGTGGCGAGGACGACTGACTCGCGGTCGATATCGCTGTCGGCGAGTGCGTCGCCGACGACGCGCTCGCCGCGCTGACAGCGGTAGTTGATCGCGGTATCGACCATGTTGATGCCGCCGTCGAGCGCGGCCGTGATCGCCGCGCGGTAGTCGTCGTCGACGGCGTCGGTCGGCTCGCCGAGGTAGGTGCCGATTCCGATCGATGAACAGACGCCCGGCGGGAACCGCCGGAAGTAGGTCCGACCGAAGCTGTCGCCGAAGCGGTCCCGGTAGCCCCACGTGCCGGATTCGGTCGCCATGGGGTCGCTATCGGGGCGCGGCGAATAAGACTGCGGGTCGCACGCGAAAGAAAGGGTGCGGCGGGTGACTGGCGCCGTTACACGTCGCCGGAGAGCGACGCGAAGATGCGATCGACCAACTGGTCGCGGGCGATCTCGGGGCGATCGGTCGGCTCGCCACCGTCCGAAAGCTGGCGTTGCGGGGAGATCTGGCCGCCGCCCATGCGCGCGTGACCGCCCGCACTCGCGTTCGGGATATCCTCGGTCGCCTGCTCCAGCGCCCGGCCCATGTGGACGCGGTCATCGCGGGAGCGACCCGAGATGTGGATCGTCCCCTGTCGCTCGCCGCAGACGACGACCGCGGTGATCCCCTCAAGGCGGATGATCTCGTCGGCGGCCTGCGGGATCGCGTCGGCGTTGGTGACGGTGCCGACATCAGAGACGGCGAAGGAGCCCTTCGTCTGCCGACCGGCGATCGCTCTGGCTTTGACTTCCAGCACTTCGGCGTCGACTTCGGGGTTGGCGATGCGATCGAGTCGGTCCTCGTCGACACCGGGATAGAGGTAGGAGGCCGCCTCGAAATCCGCGGCCGTCGCGCCGACGGTCAGATTGCGTGTATCCGAGAGAATGCCGTAGAGTAAGCCGGTCGCCGACTCCGAGGAGAGCACGCGGTCGGCCCCGGTTTCGCTTGCGTGTTGGTCGGCGGCGACCGGGACCGCACCGATATCCCGGAAATATTCGGCGACGATACTCGAACAGGAGCCGTAATCGGTTCGCACGTCGGTGAACAGTTCGCCCGTGCCGTCGCCGGGATGGTGATCGACGACCGCCGCCGGGAGTACCCCCTCACAGCCATCGAACCCGCGCGGCGTGTTGTGATCGACGAGGATCACGTTCTCGCAGGCGAGTTCGGTGACGTGATCGATCGGGTCGATATCGAGATCGAGGACAGTACGAAAGGCGCGGTTTTCCTGATGGCGGATCTGGCCGGGGTAGTTGACGGCGATGTCGGTGTCGTACTGCTCGCCGAGGTCGCTGATCGCCGTCGCCGCCGCCATCGCGTCGGGATCGGGGTTCGGATGCATGAGGACGACCGCTTCCTCCCAGTCTTCGAGCAGGGCGACGAACTCCTCGCCGCGTGTCGTCCGCAGCCACCAGTAGGCGACGACAGCGACGACGACGCCGAGGACAGTGAGAATGACCGCCAACAGGAGGGGTTGGGACTCGACGGCAGCCTGAATGGACGCCGCGATACTGCCCACGGCCGCGAACGGAGCCATACCTAGACCGTCCGACGCAATCGATAAGAATGTTCCCGTGAATTCGATGGACGATCACAACGGAATCAACGCGAGGTTGTGACCAGTTGGCGACAGCGACGGGTCGAGGAGTGACCACGTCGCGGCCGACGCCCTACGCGTCGGCAGCGAGATACGCGTCGATAGCGGCCCGGTAGCCCTCACGGAACGTCGGATAGGTGAACTCGTAGCCGAGGTCGCGGAGGTAGTCGTTCGAACACCGCTTGCTCGTTTTGACGCGACGACGACCCGCATCCGAGAGGTTGCCCTCAGCGAGGCGTTCTGCTTTCGTTCGCTTCAGCGGCGCGTCACGGCCGCACTGCTCGGCCAGCCAGTCGGCGAAGTCCCATTTGTCGGCCGGTTCGTCGTCGGTCACGAGAACGACCTCGTCGCGGGCGAGGTCTTCGGTGAGCAGGTAGGCGACCGCACCGGCGGCGTCGGCTTGGTGGACCATGTTGAGATAGCCCTCGGTGACCGGACCCTCCAGATACCGCTCCAGCCGGTAGCGATCCGGCCCATACAGGCCGGAAAACCGAGCGACGGTGCCGTCGATTCCGTGGGCGGCGGCGTCCTCGCGGGCGACGCGTTCGGCTTCGGCGAGCACCTCGGTTTTGTCGGTCGTCGGATCGAGCGGCGTCTCCTCATCGACCCACTCGCCGTCGTGATCGCCGTAGACGCCCGTACTTGAGGTATAGACGAGTCGGTCCGGCGACGACGCACGCGTGCCGTAGCTCTCGACGACATCGCTGAGCGCATCAACGTAGATCTCACGTGCCGCGTCGGCCCCGCGGCCACCCGAAGAAGCCGCGAAGACGAGCCAGTCGGCGTCCGGGAGGGCATCGATGTCGTCGCGGTCGGTGAGGTCGGCTTGGTGCGCGCTGAAGCCGGCGTCCTCGATTGCCTGACAGCCCGAATCGGAGCGGCGGACGCCGACGACCTCGTGGCCGGCGTCGGTAAGCTGGCGACCGAGTTCGATCCCGATGTAGCCACAGCCGAGGATGGCAACCGTCGCCATCTTACTCCTCCAGCCGTTGCTCGATGACCGACTGAATCGCAGCGAGTTCGGCCAGCGTCATATCGATGCGGCCCTCGATGGCCTGTTGGACTTCCTGTCCCGTGAGATCGACATCGAGATTGGCGGAAATGGCGTCAACGTCGAGGACGGCAGTCGTCATCCCCATCAGCAGGTGATCCCGGGTTTCGAGGACGATCGCCTCGGCGTCAGGGGCATCGTCGTCGAGAGCGGCGATGGCAGCCGCTTCGGTGAGCGTGAGGCCGGCGACGTCGCCGTCGACGACGGCCTCGATGGTGTCGCGGTCGAGATCGGTTTCGGCGACAGCGGTATCGACGCCGACGGTGTCGAGGACGGTCTGTAGGTGTGCTTCGTAGGCCGAGAGTAAGCCATCCGGCGACAGGTCGGCAGTCTCGTCAGCAACGGTATGGAGCATACCGTGGGTTTTCGTGTCGGCGACAAAACGCTTGCCGCTCGCCGCATGGAGTGTGCGGATGGTCGGTTTTGGCCGGAGTGAGAAAAGACGGGGTCGCAGACGGCGGGGCGGTGGGGAGTTGTAGCTTACAGCAGGCTCGCGCCGTCGAAGTCGGTGCGGTCGTAGTCCATCTCCATCAGATCGAGGATCGTGGGCGCGATGTCGTAGAGGTCGGCGTCCTCGATGGTCGCGTCGGGGTCGTCGATGAGCAGCGTCGCGTTGTCGAAGCTGTGCATCCCGTTGCGCGGGCCGGTGTCGAAGACATCGTCGTGGCCGCTGAATCCGGATTTCAAATCGAAGCCATGGTTCGGGATCGCCACGAGGTCGGCGGCGATGTCGTCGTGGTCGCCACGGAAGGCCTCCTCTTTCTCGACGACACGCTCACAGACCGGCCTGCCGTCGGGACCCTCCAAGTTTTCGAGCCGTTCCTTCAGGTCGGCGCGAACTTCCTCGTATTCGGATTCGGGGACGCTTCCGCGCGGTTCGCGGCCTTCGAGGTTGATGTAGAACCGCCCCGGAATGAGCGAGTAGGCGGTCGCGTCGTCGGCGATATCGCCGAGTTCGCTGTGGTCGTCGTCCTCGAAGGACAGCAGGCCCTCTTCCTGGAGCCACGCGTTGCAGTGAACCTCGTAATCGAGGCTGGTGAAGCCGTGATCGGAGGCGATCATCAGCGTCACGTCATCCGGCACCATCTCGCGGATGTTGCCGATGTACTCGTCGAGCTGTTCGTAGANCTCGANNAANNCCTCCTTGTNNTCNCCGTCGNNCTCGTAGTCGCCGAACAGGAAGTGGTTGACCCGGTCGGTCGTCATGAAGACGCCGAAGAAGAGGTCCCAGTCGTCNNCNGNNANGTAGTGCNNGAANGCNTCGTANCGCNGGTCGAGCGTCTTGTGGGCGTGATCCATGAACTCGCTTTTGTCGTCCTTGTGGCCGAGTTTGGCGTTCACGTCGATGATGTAGCCGCCCTCGTCCAGCGTCTGTGTCAACTCCTCGGGATGGCTGGCCTTCTCGACGCNCGGCGAGAGGAAGCCCGAGACCATCCGCTGGACGTCCCGCTGTGGCGGGAACGTGACGGGGACGTTCAGCACGGTGGCGTCGCGGCCGTCGTCGGCAACGCGGTCCCACAGCCGGGTCGCCTGCACGTCNCGGCCCATCGGNACGTANGTGTCGTAGGAGCCGACTTCGCGGTCCTGAAAGCCATACACACCCGTTTCGCCGGGGTTGACACCGGTCGTCAGGGCGGGCCAGCAGGCACTCGATTCCGGCGGGACGATGCTGTCGATCGCACCCGCCGAACCCTCCTCGGCGATGGCCGTGAGGTTCGGGAACCGGTCGCTGTGCTCCGAAAGCAGACTGAAAGGAACGCCGTCAATACCGATGAACGCGACACGCGGCGTTTTATCGCCACGTAGCCGTTCGAACAAACCCATACGCCCCCTACTGGCGAGTCCCATAAGAAGGTTCAGTTTCGTGGCGAGTTGCGAGGCTTTCTCTGACGCGTTCGCCACCCGAGCGTCGCGTACCACGTCGCAGCCGACGGATCGAAGTAGACCGATCTCCTACGGAGCGGCGTGCAGGAGTACCAGCGGAAACAGCTCCTCGAACGGATCGGCCGCGACGGGGCCACCGTCGGCGCGGAGCTACCCAACGCGATCGAGATCCAAGGCGAAACGCTGGACCTCAAGCAGTTCGTCTTCGAGATCAAACGCCGCGACACGGTCCCGCCCGGCGAGCGCGAGCGCGTCGAAACCGCCAAACGCAACCTCCGCCGGGAGCGTGTCGAGCGCGTCGAGTTGATCGAGAACAACGAAGTCAGCTACGAGGAAGGCGTCGATCAGGTCGACGCGATCGTCGGCATCGACCGCGCGCTCAACGCCCTCGATCAGTTGGAGCCGGTCGATCTCGAAGCCGAAGCGAAGCGGCAAGCCGCGGCGGACAAGAAACGCTGGACGAAGTTCCTCAAGAAAGCTCTTGGCCACGAGGACGACAACAGCCGAAACCGCCGGTGAGGCGTCACGACCACGAGCCCGGAGCTAAGTAGCCGGCTCTACAAGCCGTTCGCAATGAGCTACAACGACGAGGTCGCCCGCCTGCTCTTCGAGTTCGCCGACCGACTCGAAGCCGAGGGCGTCGAGTACAAGCCCAACGCCTACCGACGGGCCGCCGAAAACATCCAGGAGTATCCCGAACCCATCGACCAACTCGCGGCGACTGGCCAAGACGCAGTCGAGGAGATCGACCGCGTCGGCGACGCCATTGCCTCGAAAATCGTCGAATACTTCGAGACGGGCGAGATCAGCGAATTAGAGGACCTCCGGGAGTCGATGCCGGTCGATATGGCCGCGCTCACCAGCGTCGAAGGCGTCGGCCCGAAAACGGTCGGCAAACTCTACGACGCACTCGATATCACCGACCTCGACGAACTGGAGGCAGCCGCCGAGGCCGGCGAGATACAGGAAGTCTCGGGGTTCGGCGCGAAGACCGAGCAAAATATTCTCGACAACATCCCCTTCGCCCGCCAGAGCCAAAAGCGGGAACGACTCGGCGAGGCCCGCCCCGTCGCCGACGCGGTGACCGGCTACCTCGCTGAAAGCGGTGCCGTCGAACGTGTCGAGGTCGCCGGCTCGATCCGACGATGGAAAGACACCATCGGCGATATCGATGTCCTCGTCGCCAGCGACGACAGCGAGGCCGTCGTCGACGCCTTCACCGCGTGGGACGATGCCGACGACGTGATCGAAGCCGGCACGCACAAATCCAGTCTCCGGGCCGACAACGTCCGGGTCGACCTCCGGGTCGTCGTGCCCGACGAGTTCGGTGCGGCCCTCCAGTATTTCACCGGCAGCAAGGACCACAACGTGAAACTCCGCAACGTCGCCATCGAGCAGGGCTGCAAACTCAACGAGTACGGGCTGTTCGACGTGTCCGATCTCGACGACGCTGAGGGGACAGCGGCCGACTCGGTCGACGACAGCAACGAGACAACCGACACCGGCAGTCAGCGCGAGGGCGTCCGTCTCGGCGGCGAAACCGAGGCGGAGATGTACGAGGAACTCGGCATAGACTGGGTACCGCCGGAACTCCGCGAGGACACCGGCGAGATCGAGGCCGCCGCCGACGGCGACCTGCCGACACTCGTCGAGACCGACGACATTCGCGGCGACCTGCATACCCACTCCGAGTGGTCGGACGGCCGGTTTTCGATCAGCGAGATGGTCGCAGCCGCCGCGGAGCGGGGCTACGACTACCACAGTGTCACCGACCACGCATCGGGACCAGGAATCATCGAGGATATCGGGCTCACTGACGACGACCTCCGCGAGCAGATGGCCGCCGTCGACGACGTGCGCGCCGACGCCGCCATCGACGTGCTCCACGGCGTCGAGACCAACATCGACGCCGACGGCGCGCTGAGCACCGACGACGACCTACTGGCCGAACTTGATCTCGTCGTCGCCTCGCCACACAGCGCGCTCGGACAGGATACCGAGACGGCGACCTCGCGGCTCTGCCGGGCGGCCGAACACCCCGCCGTCGACATCATCGGTCATCCGACCGGCCGGATGATCAACAGCCGCCCCGGCCTCTCTGTGGATTTCACCGCCCTCGCCGAAACAGCCGCAGAGAACGGCACCGCGCTCGAAGTCAACGCGAACCCAGTCCGACTCGACCTTCACGGCGAGGCAGTGCGGGCGGTCGTCGGGGCTGGCGGGACGGTGGCGATCAACACCGACGCCCACAGCCCCGATAACTTCGAGTACGTCCGCTACGGCGTCCACACCGCGCGCCGTGGCTGGGCGGAGGGTGGCGACGTACTCAACACGAAGGACATCGACGGGTTAGAAGCGTTTCTGGAGTAACTTCGCGGTTCGCTAACTCCGCGGTTCCCACGACTCACAGGACTCCATGTCGTCCATGAGTTCGTCGTGGTAGGCGCAGTATGGCTGAATGCCGTTGTCGGTGCGGACGTATTTGAACTGGGCGCAACTGCCACAGTAGCGATCGATCGAGGACTCGTCGCTGCCGCCGGACTGTGAGCCGTTGGTCGCGCTTGGTTGTCCGCCGCTACCCCGACGGCTCGATTTCGGTGAGACCTGATCGACGCCGCCCTGCGAGGCTGTTGTCGTGTCCGTGGCTGAGGGCGTGGTCGATGTCGACGCTGACTGGCTACTCGTCGATGATCCCGTTTGCGTTGTCGTCGACGGTGTCGTCGGGTCCGTCGTTGATTGCGGCTGCGACGGGGTGTCGGTGCTTGGGGTCGAAAGCTGCTGGGTCGCCGCGCCGCCGTCGCTCGTGGCGGCTGCGGCACCGGCCGGCGACGACGCGCCGGGCGTGTTCGTCTGTGTCGCCACGTCGCCCTCGGGCTCGCTGCCGAAGAGGCCGACGCTGCCGAAGCTGCCGAAGCCGGAACTCTCGTCGCTCTCTACGGGCGGCGCGGTCATCTTCCTGATCTCCATCGTGACCGTTCCACCGGGGTCGTTGCGGGTTTTGAAGTTGGCGACGGCGGTGAACAGACACCAGAACGTCGTCAGCGTGCCGGCGAAGTAGACGCCCGCGGTCGGTAGCGTCAGGTTCGCGGCGTCGGTCGCACAGGTGTTGCCGATCCACTGACAGGGGTAGGCATGCGCGAACAGCGCGACACCGAACATGGCGACCGACGCGCCGATCAGTGCGGTCCCGCGGGTCGTCCGGGAGGCCGGGAGGATCGTGAAAATCCCGAGGAAGACCGCCGGGACGCCGATGCCGCCGAGGATGCCGGCGAGCCACCGCGCCTCGCCCAGCGAGACGCCGCGGGCAGTCAGTACGCCTGAGCCGGCGGCGACGATGCCCGCGACGACGAGGATCGACCCGAGCAGGAAGAGTGCGACACCGAGCACCAGCCGGTGGCGACTCCGCTCGGCGGCGACCGTGCCCGCGTAGGCGTCCGAGAGCGCAGTCATACGCGTGTCTATGGGGGCATCCTACAAAACAGTACGTCAGACGTTTGGCTGTCGCTGCGGCGTCGGGCCGCCGAGAGCGGGCGAGGCAGCATCAATAGATAAAAAAAGCCTCGTCTCCAATCCGTCGCTAACATGGATGTACCCTACGATCTCAACAGTTACGTTCGCGTGCTGAAACTGGCGAGCACGCCCTCGTGGAACGAGTTCTCCCAAGTCTCGAAAATTGCCGGTGCGGGAATCCTGCTGGTCGGCTTCATCGGCTTCGTCATCTTCGCCATCATGAGCTTCATCCCCGGTGGTGTCTGATGGGTATCTACGCTGTCAAAACAACCGCGAGTCAGGAGCGGACGGTCGCCGACATGATCGCTACCAAGGAGGAAGACGAGATCCACGCCGTCCTCTCACCCGATTCGCTGACGAGCTACGTGATGGTCGAAGCCGACGGCACAGCGGCCCTCGAACGGCTCTTCGATGAGATTCCGCATGCTCGATCGATCGTCCCCGGCGAGTCGGGTCTCGCTGAGGTCGAACANTTCCTCTCGCCGANNCCNGACGTCGANGGGATCGCNGAGGGNGACATCGTCGAACTCATCGCCGGNCCGTTCAAAGGCGAGAAGGCGCAGGTCCAGCGCATCGACGAGGGNAAAGANCAGGTGACNGTNGANCTNTACGAGGCGACNGTCCCGATCCCGGTGACGGTNCGTGGCGATCAGATTCGCGTGCTGGACAGCGAGGAGCGGTAGCTCCTCGGGCCGTGCGAACGGGTGCGAAGCACCCGTGAGCAGATACCGAATGAGCGATAGCAGCGCGGCGAAAAAGTCTATTCAAGCAGAAAGCGTCAGTTAACGGCGTCGAGGTCGGCAACGACGGATTCGAGGTCGGCCTCGGCTTCGATCTTTTCTTTGAGTTCTTCGCGTCGCCGCACGGCTTCGGAGTCGGCGTCGTAGGCGCGGACGTACTCCGCGCGGGTGTGTTCCTCGACGGCGTGCCGGATAGCGAAGTAGCCGTCGGGGACGATGGTGCCGCAGACCTGACACTCGTGTTTCGCGTGTTCCGTGGTCTGGTGGTGGATCAGCTCCTCGACCGCGTCGGTCTCGGTGCCACAGTCGTCGATCCCACAGTGCCACGGTGCCATATCCATATCTTGCTCGGCTGCCGTATAACGGTTGCTGTGATCGTGGCAGGAATCCAGCAAGGGGAGCGGGAAAACGTCATCCACTAATACGTCTAGTCGAATGTTTCCCCGTGACCGACGCCGAGGGGACCCGGATCGACCTCCATACCAAAGTCATCAGCGACAGCGTCATCGAACGCGCCAAGGAGCGCGGACTGGACGCCATCGTCTACGCGCCGCATTTCACGCGGCTCCCGCAGATCAAAACGGCCGCCGAGCAGTACAGTGATTCGGAGCTGCTCGTCATCCCGGCACGGGAGGTCTTCACCGGCGACTGGAAGAACCGCCGGCATCTACTGGCGATCGGCCTTGATGACCCGGTCGCGGATTTCATCACCTTCGAGGGGGCGATGGCCGAGTTCGAACGACAGGACGCCGCCGTGGTGATCCCCCACCCGGCGTTCATGAACGTCAGCCTCACCCACCCCGAAATCCGCGCCCACGCCGCTCGGCTCGACGCCGTCGAAACCTACTGCGCCAAGCTGTTTCCCTACCAGAACCGTCGCGGCCAGCGGATCGCCGCCGCGCTCGACCTGCCGGGCTTCGGCTCCTCGTACGCCCATCTCCCGGGGACGGTCGGCGAGGCATGGACGCGGTTCGACCGCGAAATCGACTCGACGGATGCCCTCGTCACCGCGCTCAGAGAGGGAGCCCCACGGCAGGCCGTCCACCGAAACGGGCTCGGCCACCGCGCCCGGCGGCTCCTCGAATACGGCCATCTCGGCTACGAGAACAGTTGGGAGAAAATCGATCGCCTGCTGCTGTCCTGCGACGAACCGACTCATCCGCGAAACCTCGTCTACGAGGGTCGGTTCAACGACGTGCGCGTCTATTGAGCCGCCAGCAATGAGTATTTTTGCGCCGAATTACAGCGGCATCGTGAGTCCCATCTCGGCTGCGACCGTCGTCGCTTCGGGATAGACGTAGAACAGCACCCCGGCGAAGACGCCGACTTCGAGGACGGTAACGAGGATCGTCACGAAGTCGGATTTGCTGCTGGAGACCGGAATCCCGAACGGGAGGTTGTACTCGTTTGACGATAGCGGGTAGAACAGCGCGATCCCGCGGGTGCTGCCGACGACATCGAGGATGTAATGCGTTGCAATCCCGATCCAGACGTAGTTGAGATTACCCGTGTAGATCGGCCACGCGGCGAAAATCCCCAAGACGAGGAGGTTATGCAGCGTCTTCCGGTGTTTGCCGAAGGCGGTGTCGACGTCCGGGAACAGCGCGCCCAGCGTCACCGGTAACAACAGTTCGACCATCGTCCGTGCCGTCTCGATCGTGCCCGCCGGCTCCAAGACGTATCCCAACCCGACGCTCAACAGGACGGCGTTGAGCACGTGCCCACGTTTGTTCATCAGTGGGTCAACACAGCCACGGTACGTGTATCTTTGTGATCGGCGCAGTCGCTGGCGACGCGGCCGCCAACAACAACGCCAGCGTCGACCGCGAGCGACGACATCGACAGCGAAGTGACGAAAGACACAGGGCAGCGGCGCGTCAGCCGTCGGTATGGAGTATCAGACGCCGAAGTTCTTCCACGTCATGCAGTACGCCGACGCCGCCGACGGCGACACCATCGACATGGTCAGCGGCAATCCCGACTGGGAACCGCCCGCGGCGATCCGTGAGGGGCTCCACGAGTACGCCGACGGCGACGCCGACGAGTTCCAGTACCCGCCGAGCGACGGGCTCCAGTCGCTCCGCGAGGAGATCGCCGCCCGGCGCAACGTCGACGCCGGCCGCGTGATCGTCACCAACGGCACCGGCGAGGCCAACTACCTCGGGATGGCCCGCGCGCTCGACAGCGACCGTGGCAACGAAGTCGTCCTCATCGATCCCGTCTACCCCTACTACCCCGGCAAGGCCTCGATGCTCGGCGGCGAGACCCGGCTGGTCGCCGCCGACCGCGACGGCAGCCTCGACACCGAAGCGACCTGCGAGGCCATCGGCGACGACACTGCCCTCGTCGTGCTCAATACGCCCAATAACCCGACCGGCGCGGTCTACGACCTCGATGCGATCGAGGCGGTCGTCGAGACCGCCGCCGACCACGACGCGCTCGTCGTCGTCGACGAGGTCTACGACCACTTCGATTTCACCGGCGACTTCGAGAGCGCGCTGACGCTCGACGCGGACAACGTCATCGTCACCAGCGGCGTCTCGAAGTCGATGGCGATCACCGGTTTTCGCGTCGGCTACGCAATCTTCCCGCCCGCCCTCATCGAATCCGCCAAAACCCGGCACATGCTCGTCAACGTGACCACCAGCCGACCGGCCCAGCAGGCCGTCTACGAAGCCTATCGTGAGACCGACCCCGACTACTACGCCGACGCCCGCGAGCGGCTCGAATCCAGGATCGAGACGTTCACCACCGCGCTCGACGCGGCCGGCGCGGAGTACACGAGGCCCGACGGCGCGTTCTACGTCCTCGCCCGCTTTGAGGACTTCCCGGGCACGATGGCGAACGTGAAGACGCTGATCGACGAGGCCGGCGTCGCGGGAATGCCGGGGGCGACGTTCGGGACCGCCCGCGAAGAGTGGATCCGGTTCGCCTTGGTCACGCCGCGCGTCGAGGCGGCGGCCGAGCGACTGGTCGACTATTTTGCTGACTGACAGCCGATCACCGTCGTCGACGACTATGCCCGACCGACGGCTACACAAGTCCACGCTGTCTGGAGGGGAATATGAGCGATATCGACGTCGAGGCGGTCGAGGAAGTCGACGACGAGGGCGACGGGACTGACGAGTCAGTAGCCGTTGACGCCGGTGGCGACGACACCGAAATCGAAGTCACGGCGACGACGACCGACCTCCCGGACGGCGTCGACGCCCCCGAGTACGTCCTCTACGGCGGCAAAGGCGGCGTCGGCAAGACGACGATGGCCGCCGCGACCGCGCTGTCGAGTGCGGCCGGCGGCGAGGCGACGCTGGTGGTCTCGACCGATCCGGCGCACTCGCTGTCCGACACCCTCGATACTGACATCCCAGCGCGACCGACGCGTATCCGCGAGGAGATCCCGCTGTGGGCCGCCGAGATCGACCCCGACGCCGCGATGGAAGACGGCATCTTCGGCGCGGACGGCGAGCCGATGGGCGGGATGGGCGATCTCGGCGACCAGCTCGGCCCGATGGGCGACATGCTCGGCGGCATGGGCGAGGGCGACGATGACGACGCCGGCCTCGGCGTGATGATGGGCATGGGCGGTTCGATGCCCGGTGCCGACGAGGCCGCAGCGATGCGGCAACTGCTGGAATACCTCGACGATCCACGGTTCGACCGCGTTATCGTCGATACCGCCCCGACCGGCCACACGCTGCGCTTGCTCCAACTGCCCGAGATCATGGACTCGATGGTCGGCCGCGTGATGAGCATCCGACAGCGCATGAGCGGGATGGTCGACGGCCTCAAGGGAATGTTCGGCGGCGGGGACGACGATCCCGACCCCTCGGCCGACCTCGACGAACTCCGCGAGCGGATCGAACGCCTGCGGGCCGTCCTGCGCGACCCCGATCAGACGGATTTCCGGGTCGTGATGATCCCCGAGGAGATGAGCGTCGTCGAGTCCGAACGGCTCGTCGACCGCCTCGGCGAGTTCGGGATTCCGGTGCAAACGCTGGTCGTCAACCGCGTCATGGAGAGTGTCGACGACATCACCGACGCCGAGATCGATCCCGAATGGATCGTCACGCCGAACCTCGAAGACTGCGAGTTCTGCCAGCGACGCTGGCAGGTCCAGCAGGACGCGCTGCAGGCGGCGACTGATCTCTTCCGGAATCGAACGGTCAAGCGCGTGCCGCTGCTCGCCGATGAAGTCCGCGGCGAGGGCGCATTGCGGGTCGTAGCGGCCTGTCTGCGGTAGTTGGCGCGGCCAAAGTTATTTGCGTTACGTCGCGCTACATACTGATACAATGGCGATCCCGAAAGACGAGTTCGACCGGCTCAAGAGCCGCGACGACGACCTCGCAGTCTACGAGCAGGGGACGAATGCCCACACGATCCTCCAGTTCCTTGCGACCCACTCCGAACAGGCCTTTCCGCCGAAAGAGATCGCTGCCGAAACCGGGATTCCACCGGGCAGCGTCCGCGGCACGCTCTCGCGGCTCGCGGAGACCGGCCTCCTCGAACACGTCGACAAATACTGGTCGATCAACGAGGCCGAACTCGCCACGCGTCGGGCCGCACTCGTGAGCCAGCAGGCAATCGACACCGACCAGTACGGCGGCTACGACCGCGAGGCGGAAGCCGACAACGCCGAACTACCGCCGGATCGAGAGCCACGCAAGGAATGACCCGCGGCCAACTCCCGAACCGCATCCGACGTGGCGATGTCGTCTGGGTCGAAGACCCGTTCGGCTTCGACGCGAGCGACGGAACAGACGATCCCGACGACCACCCTTACGTGATCATCAGTACGGACGCCCACCCGTTCCACGGCACCGAGTATCTCGCCATGCTCATCACGACGACGGAGCGAGACGAGGCTATCGGCGTGCAGGATACGGACTGGGAATACGGCTCGCTCTCGAAGCCGTCGTATATTTCGCCGTGGACAGTCGTGACGGTGAAAGATTCAGCTCTGTTCGGCTATCAGGGGCAATTAGAACCGATCGTCGTCGATACGGCTGTCGAACAATTGCCGCCCTACGTCGGACTGTAGCCGAAAACGCCGCATTAGCTCAGTCGCTGTAGCAACGACCACACCGCATCACGCGCGCTATCGGGAACAAACCGAGCCAAGACGGCAGCCGACGCGGCTTTGCCGACCGGAATCCGGGCCGGCGGTTTGGTCGAACTTGCCGCGTCAACGATATCCTCGGCGACGCGTTCCGGTTCGACCGAACCGGGGCCGTCGCCGCCGATGGCTTGGGTGTCGTCGAACATCGTGTAGAACTCCTCGTAGGCACCCGAGCGGTCGATCCCGTCGACTTCGTCTTCGGCGCGCTCGGTGAAGCCAGTCTTGACCGGGCCGGGTTCGATGACGACGACATCGATGTCGAAGGGTTCGACCTCCGCCCGCAGCGCGTCGGACATCCCTTCGACCGCGAACTTCGAGCCGCAGTAGACGCCGCCGCCAGGGAACGAAACACGGCCGGCGACCGAGGAGATGTTGATGATCGTGCCGTCCTCCTCGCGGCGCATGTGCGGCAGGACGGCCTTGATGAGGCGGTGGGGGCCGTAGACGTTGACCTCGTACTGCTGTTCGACCTGGTCCATCGGCACGTCCTCGACCGGGCCGAACTGGCCGTAGCCGGCGTTGTTGACGAGACAGGAGATGACGCCGTGCTCGTCGAAGATGCGGTCGACGACGCGGTCGATGTCGTCCTGCTCGGTTACGTCGAGCCGGGCAGTCTCACAGCCGGCGTCGGCCAGCGTCTCGATGTCCGCCGGATCGCGGGCGGTCGCGTAGACCGTCCAGCCCTCGTCGGCGAAGGCCAGCGCCGTCGCCCGCCCGATCCCCGATGAACAGCCGGTGATGAGTACCGTCTTCGGTTGCACATGTTCACGTTGCTGCCGGGGGTGTTAATTATGCGGCATCTTCCCGGAGCGACCGCGGTCGCTTACGACAATTCGGCTTTGATTTCGTCGGCATAGCTGTCGGCCAGCCGCGTCGGCTCGGGGAGTTTGTAACCGTCACACAGAGCGGCGACGAGGTCGACAGTCGTCTCGGCGGCGACGCGGTGGCCCGGACTGATGTACAGCGGATTGATGTGGCGGTTCGACGACTCGTACTGCCGCGACTGGTAGGCGTGGCCGATGACCGTGCCGTCGGCGCAGTCGACCGCGTCGGCGGCCTCGATTGGCGTTCGCCAGCCAGCGGGCCGCCCATCGACCGACTCGCGGGGCGTCCCACAGAGCAGGTTCTTGGCGATCCCGATACTCGGCGTGTCGAAAACGACGCCGAGATGCGTCGCCAGTCCGGCCTGCCGGTAATGGATTCGTCCGCTGCCGTCGAAACACAGCAGGTCGGGCTCGCAGTCGAGCGTCGCCAGCGCGGCGGCGATGGGGCCACCCTCGCGGAACGCCAGCAACCCCGGAATGTAGGGAATCGATAGCTCGCGGACGGCGTGAGTTCGTTCGACAACTTCGCCGACCTGCAGCACGACGACCGCGCTGATCGCCCGATCATCGAGGAAGGCTTGATCGACGCCAGCGACGAGCGGGGCGTCAGCAGCTGCATCGCTGTTGGGATCACTGGCAGCAGTAGTCAATTGTTGCTGCGACGGCTCCGAAGAAATCTGCACCGCGGCGGGGTCGAATGCGAAGCGATCCTCGAAAACGGCGTTGTCGGCGATCTCTCGCTGAAGTGATTCTATCTCTTCGCGCGACAGCGACGCATCCGGCAGAAATTCGGCGTGAACGGGCTCCACGGTTAGAACCGTCCGCGGCCGGGGCCACCGGGACCGCCCGGCCCACCCGGGCCGCCGCCGAACTGGAGTTGGTTCGGCAGCCGAACCTCGCCTTTGAGCTGGCGGCCGTACCACAGGCCGATCACGAGGCCGGCGAGGTGAGCGAAGTGGGCGACGTTGCCCATGCCAGCCGAGCCCGCTGTCTCCGGACTAATGAAGAACAGCACCGAGAGGATCGCAAAGCCGAACGTCAGAATGTACAGCGGCAGCGGGATAACGAAGAACAGCAGGACCTTCATTTTCGGTTTGAGGACGGTGAGGACGCCCATGATGGCGAAGACGGCTCCGCTGGCACCGAGGACGCGGGAAGATTCACCGAGTGCCAACGAGACGCCGACGTGGCCGAGGCCGGCGAGGGCACCCGACACCAGAAACAGCAGGGCGAATTTCTTCGAGCCGGCATAGCGTTCGACCAGCGGACCGAAGAAGAACAGCGCGATGCTGTTGGCCGCGAGGTGGTAGAGGCTACCGTGAGAGAAGATCGAGGTGAGCCACGTCCAGACGTATTCGGGATGAGCGGTCGAGAGCGTGAACAGCGAGACATAGGCGTCGAAGCCGATGAACAGCCCGACGAGCTGTTGCAGCAGGAAGGTAATCCACATTAGCCCGAGGAACGCGTAGGCGACGTTGCCGCGGAAGTAGCCCAGCGGGCCGCCGGTGCTGCTCACTTTACTGAACAGTTGTTGGACCCTCGATGTGCCACCCGGATTATCGACCGAGTCGTCGAACCCGCTGTCGAAGACGCCGTCGGGGTCGTTCCAGTCGCCCAACCCCGGACAGTCGTGGTTTTCGGGCAGCCGGTGGTCCGCACAGAAGGTCTGGCCACACCGTCGGCACTGGTATGGCATGTTTTCGTCGGCACCACACTCGTCGCAGTGAGCCATTAGCAGTCCCTTACAGGGGCGGCATAAAATGGGTTTGCCTCTCGTTGGCTGCAGCAGGGAGTAGCAACGTCGATCACAACAGACAACAGCGACGACAAGCCGGCGACACCGAGCCGACAGTCACGTCTCGTCGTCGGCCTCGTCGGAGTCGTCGCCCGGCGTCGGCTGGTCGGTCGCTGCCGCCGACTCGAAGTTGGTCGGGACGACCGTGAGGTGCTGGATGCCGAGGGAGCTGTTTTTCGCGCTCATTGTACATGGTTCTTCACGTCCTGCGTACTAATAATTACCCATACGCATAACACATCGGTGACGACGCTGGTATGCGTCTCAGGCATACGTATGCGTCACAGGCCTAAAAACAGCGACCGCGTCGTCAGAACTTCTCGTCGTAGAGTTCTTGGCTGTGTTCGATCGCGTCGAGGGCGGTCTGTTTGTCCTCCCAGCCGAGCGTTTCGGCCGCTTTGCCCTCTTCGAGGTTTTTGTAGGTGTTGAAGAACTCCGAGACCTCNNC
>NZ_RKLU01000001.1:221135-270297 GCF_006861665.1 Halonotius terrestris
CTGTTCGGGGATGTCGNCGAGNTCCTCGATGTGGTCGTAGCGNGGGTCCTCGCTCGGGACGGCGATGACCTTGTCGTCCTGCTCGCCGTCGTCGTCCATCTTCATCAGCGCCACCGGGCGCGCCTCGATGACGCAGCCGGGGAACGTCTGGTCCTCGACGAGCACGAGCACGTCGAACGGGTCCTCGTCGTCGTAGTACGACTGCGGGATGAACCCGTAGTCGGAGGGGTAGTGGACGTTCGAGTGGAGCACGCGGTCGAGNACGACNNCNGGGATGTCCTTGTCGTACTCGTANTTGTTNCGCTCGCCTTTNAGNCANTCAATCACCGCGTGGATCGTTTCCGGGGCGTCAGGGCCCGCGTCGAGGTCGTTCCAGAGGTTTGCCATGTGTAGGTGTTCTTCCGAAACCGGCCGCAAAACACTTTCGGGACTGCTGTTAGAGGAGTCGTCGCTGCGGCGAGTAGAAGCGATTCACCCCACCGTGAACTGCTGGCGTGAGCGAACAGACACTAACCACTGTTGTATTTCCCTGTTATATTGTCCAGTTGTTTACCGTCAGACGGGTGGAAATACCGGTTTTGCAAACCGTTAAATAGTTCGGTGACATGTTTACAGCTATGTCAGAGGCACAATCAATCAGTGATGGTTCGGGCCTGGCACGAGACTTGACCGCATTCCAACAGAACATCCTCGTTATCCTCGCAGAGGAGCCCCGCTATGGGCTTGCGATCAAGCGNGANCTCGANNCNTACTACGGNNCNGANGTNAACCACGGNCGGCTCTACCCCAACCTCGANGACCTCGTCGAGNTGGNGCTCGTCGANAAGAGCGAACTCGACAAACGCACCAACCAGTACGAACTTACGCAGGCTGGCTACGACGCCATCCTCGACCGCTTCGAATGGTCACTGGGCAAGTTCGTCACCGACAGCGACCGGGCAGACGACGTGCGTGACCTGATCGACGGTTAATTTTCCACATCCGCCGGCATCGTTGGGCATTCGGTGTCGGCGGCCGCAAACAAATACTCCAGAGAGGCATCGACGGCGGCCCGTTGGTCGGCTGTCGCCCACGCGTTGCGTGGGTAGTACTCTTCGGTAAATTCCTGCACGTGCTCAGCGGTGGCATCCTCGATCCGGGTGAGATAGTGGTTCCCCATGAAATCCGCGAACGCCCGGGCGTTCGCCGCGTGCGGTGAGCCGTGTTCGTCGGCGACGCGTTCGACCAACTCGGCGTTGGCAGCCTCGATGGCAGCCCAGTCGTCGTCGCCGGCGGTCGCCGACAACGACACCTCGACCGCGCGGTCGGTATCCTCAACGCGCTCCAGTCGCACCGTGTCGCCGTCGAGCCATGCGTCGGGATACAACACCAGCGTCTCGTCCTCCTCGCGGAGTCGCGCCGTGTAGTCATGCTCGGCCAGCGTGTCGTCGCGTTGTGCTCGGTAGGCCTCCTGTTCGGCTTCGTCGCCGACCTGCCGAGCGAGTCGAGTCAGCCGTTCGGCTTCGTCAACGACGGTTTCAGGGAGGGGGTTGTCAGCGTCGTTCGACTCGTCTTCCGCCGTCTCAGGTGTCGCGTTGTCAGTCGGTGAATCGTCGGGTGTCATATATGGAAAACCTCGGTTAGGTGTCGAAGGCGTCGTTTGCGAGTTCGTCGGCGCGTTCGTTGACCTCGCGGGGGACGTGAGCGATCGACCAGCGATCGAAGGCAGCGAGCAGTTCGTGGACGCGCACGCGACGCTCGCGGAGGTCCGGATCGTTCGTATCCCACTCGCCGCGGACCTGTTTGACCACGAGTTCGCTGTCGCCGCGGATGTCGATCTCGCTGACGCCGTAATCGCGGGCGGCCTCAACGGCCCGGATCAGGGCCGCGTACTCGGCTTGGTTGTTCGTCGTCTCGCCGATCCGCTGGCCGCCGTCGGCGGCGATGCCGTCGCTGGTGACGATCACCCAGCCGACCGCTGCGGGGCCGGGGTTGCCGCGGCAGGCCCCGTCGAAGTAGACGTGTGCGCGGCCGCCGCCCTCCTCCAACAGGAGCGTCAGTTCGGTCGGGTCGGCCCCTTGGACGACGACCTTGTCGTCGTAGGCGACGGCGACCGCCTCGCCGCGTTCGGCGCGCCACTGCTCGTGGGGCGTGTTGCCGGACTCGACTGTGACCCCGGCGTCTCGAAGGCGGTCGGCGGCAGCCGCGGGATCACACGTAATCGTCGGCATAGTCGGTTCTATCGGATCGGTGTTGAAAGCTAATTCGCTCTCGATAGCGACGCGCGCCGCAAAACCATCGCCGTCGCCGACCCATCGAGATATATGACAGCAATTGACACACAACCTTTAACAAAGGATAGTCAACAACTATATAAGTGTAATGACACGGCGACAACGGTCCAACCGAGAGCCCCAACGGCAGGCTGACGAAGAGACGGAGGAGGACATCGACCTCGACAACGTCGATCCCGACGAGGTCAAGCGGACGGCCGATGACGAACTCATCCACGAGCCGACGGGGCTGATACTCGAAGAGGA
The DNA here is from genome assembly GCF_006861665.1 of Halonotius terrestris. Taxonomy (GTDB): domain Archaea; phylum Halobacteriota; class Halobacteria; order Halobacteriales; family Haloferacaceae; genus Halonotius; species Halonotius terrestris. Next base: position 223,655 of record NZ_RKLU01000001.1, read on the forward strand.
CCAGATCGATCGGGGGCCGGAGTGGCGGGCATTCAACCACTCGGAGCGNCAGNNGAAATCNCGNGTNGGNGCGCCGACGACNNANACGATGCACGACAAGGGGNTGACGACGNNNATCGACTGGNAGNACNAGGACGCCTACGGCCGGTCGCTGTCGTCCGAAAAGCGGAGCCAGATGCATCGGCTCCGCAAATGGCAGGAGCGAATCCGCACCAAGGACGCCGGCGAGCGGAACCTGCAGTTCGCACTCAGCGAGATCGACCGCATGGCGAGTGCGATCGGCGTCCCCCGCTCCGTACGGGAGGTCGCGTCGGTCATCTACCGCCGCGCGCTCAACGAGGATCTGATCCGCGGGCGCTCAATCGAGGGCGTCTCGACAGCCGTCCTCTATGCGGCCTGCCGAAAGGAGGGCATCCCGCGCAGCCTCGAAGAGATCGCCGAGGTCTCCCGGGTCGAGCGCAAGGAGATCGGCCGGACCTACCGCTACATCTCCCAAGAACTCGGCCTCGAAATGCGACCCGTCGATCCCAAGAAGTACGTTCCGCGCTTTTCCTCACAACTCGAACTCAGCGAAGAAGTTCAAGCAAAGGCCAAGGAGATCATCGACACGACCGCCGAGCAAGGACTCCTCTCCGGGAAGTCGCCGACCGGATTCGCCGCCGCCGCGATCTACGCCGCGTCGCTGCTGTGTAACGAAAAGAAGACCCAACGCGAAGTCGCCGATGTCGCCCAAGTGACCGAGGTCACGATCCGCAACCGGTATCAGGAGCAGATCGAAGCGATGGGCATTCCGACCTGAACGACGGAATTTGTTTTTCGGCGGTACTCAGTACGAACAAACAAGCAACTGGGTAGCCGGTTGACCAACCGCCACTCCTGGCGGACTGAAAGGGCGAGGCTCTCTCGGCGAACCCGGACGACGCAAGCACCGCAACGAGCAACGCGAGTGAGGAGCGCAGCGAGTCCCGGGAGTCGAGAGAGCCGAGGGCTTTCTACACGATACAGTAGATTCGTAGCTGGACACGACTTCACCGACTGACCGAATATTCAAGCCGACCGCTATCCCAACTTCGTATAGATGCGGCTTTCGGAATTCATCGAGATCGAGCGGAACGAACGCGCCGAGCGTCGTCGCCTCGCCGGCGAGAAATCCTATGAGATTCTCGAACGCCTCGATGGCGTCCAAAATCAGTTCGCCGAGATCAGCGGCGGTGACGCCGTCGGTAGCGTCTCACCCTCGATCTTCGTCGGCCGCGCGGGCTACCCGAACGTCTCGACGGGCTTGCTGTCGCCAGTCGGCAACGAGAGCGACGCCGGGCAGTTCGTCACCGACGGCGCGTGGTACGAAGAAGGCGTCAGCATCGGCGACGTGTTCGAACGCCGTACCTCCCTACTCAACGCGAACCAGACTGCGCCCGTCGAGACGAACGTCCACGACACGTGGGAGGGTTTCCTCGGCGTCCAGCGCGAGGTCGCCCTCGCGGATCGACCGGTCGGGATCGAAGTCGGCCTCGACGGGTCGCCGGAACTCGAGCTCGCCGACAGCGTCGACGACGTGTCGGCCCCGACGGGGCCGCGAGCACGCGCCAACGACGCAAGTCTGACCGAGAATCCCCACGTCCCACGCCCCGTGAAAAAGACGCTCGAAGACGACGACTGGCGAGCGACGGGGGCGATGAACTACCTCTACAACCGGGGGTTCGACGTCTACGAGATCAACACCATCCTCTCGGCGGGCGCGCTCGGCCAGAGCGAAAACCGCCGCCTCGTGCCGACGCGGTGGTCGATCACCGCCGTCGACGACACCGTCGGCCAATATGTGCGAGGTAAGCAGCGAAACGCCACGAGCGTCGATACGGTGTCGGTCTGGCACAACGAGTATCTGGGCAACAGCTTCTGGATCATCCTCGCGCCCGGCCAGTGGGAGTTCGAACTCGTCGAATTCAAAGCCCCTGGCAGCGTCTGGAACCCCGATCCAGCCGCGGGCGTCTGGCTCGCCAGCGACTACGAGGGCCACGAGGGGCGAACGCAGTACGTCGAGGAGACGGCGGGCGCGTACTACGCCGCGCGGCTGGCCGTCCTCGAATACCTCGATTCCATCGACCGACAGGCGAAGGCCCTCGTCCTCCGGCACGTCTCCGACGACTACTGGGGGCCAGTCGGCGTCTGGCAAGTGAGAGAAGCGATCCGCCACGCCTTCGACGGCGACCACGCCGTCAGCGAGACGTTCGACGACGCGGTCGCGGGGATCACTGAGCAGCTACCGGTGAGCCTCGCTGATCTGCGGCGAAAATCGACGCTGGCGGCCGGGCGACAGACCGGCCTCGACGCCTTCGAATAGCCGGCTCAGACGTCGCCGTCGAGTTCCGCGAACACAGCCGCCACCATCTCGCCGGTGTCGGCGATGATCTCGTCCATTGCTTCGTCGTCGGTCGGCAACCCGAGCAGGCGGGCGATCTTCATGATACTGAGGTGGTAGACGCGCTGGACGCCTGGCTCCTCCTCCCAGATGATCATGTTGCAGGGAAACAGCGCGCCGATCCGGCCGTCGGTCGCNTCNAGNGCNCGGTCGGCNANCNCNGGNTTACAGGCNCCGAGCACGTAGTACGGGTCACGGCCGGCGTCGACCTTCTCGTTGAGCATCTCCGAGGGNGAGAACTCGACNGGNANNCCGAACCCGNNGTCGNNNNANACCTCGCGGACGTGTTCGATGGCTGCCTCGTGATCCATCGCCAGCGTCGTCTGTTTTTCGCCGTACTCGTCGGGATCGATAGCAGCGGGATCGATGGGGAGCGTCATGACTCTGCGTTGGTGCCGCGTGAGCAAAAGGAAGCGGGTCGACGCGCCGAACAGCAACGGAGCCCGGAGACGTTACTCGGTGGCGACGGGTTCGCGGCCGACGACGTCGCGGACAGCGGCGACGAACGTCTGCCGACGATCGAAATAGGTGATATCGACCGATTCGAGGATCGTCGCCAACGACTCGGGGCCGTCGGGCGTGCGGATCTCGGTATCGCCGAACTTTTCGAGGATGTCGCTTTTCGTCTGTGGCCAGGTGAGTCGGGCGGCGACGCGAGCGATCGGCGCGCCCGCAACCTCGCGGCCGTCGCCGAGTTGGACCGTCGGCGTGTCGTCGGCGTCGCCGTCCCCGTTGGCGTCCTCGTCTGACATAGGCGTGGCTTCGGCTGGTGTGGGCCTAATGGTTTCGATAGGAACCAAACGGCGACGGCAACAGGAGCGGAGTTATTCGACGAAGTCGATATCGTCGTCGTCAGCCGGTTCAGGGTCGGCGGACTGCTGGGCGGTTTCGGCCTGCTCTTGGGCGACTTCGCTGCTGCCGTAGATCTGCGGGGATTCGACGCCGGTGACGACGATCATCGTCCGCATCGTGCCCTCCAGTTCCTCGTCGATGGAGGTCCCCCAGATAATCCGCGCGTCGGGGTCGATCCGGTCGTAGATCTCTTCGACGACGCCCTCGGCCTCCTCGATGGCCATGTCGTTGCCGCCGGTGACGTTGACGAGCGCGGAGTTCGCGCCCGAGATGTCGACATCGAGCAGCGGCGACCGGAGCGCGCTTTTGACCGAGTCTTGGGCCTTCGATTCGGAGTCGGATTCGCCGAGGCCAATCATAGCGACGCCGCCTTTCTCCATGACCGTCCGCACGTCGGCGAAGTCGAGGTTGACGAGGCCGGGTTTAGTGATAAGTTCGGTAATTCCTTTCACCGAGCGCATCAGGACTTCGTCGCTGACCTGGAAGGCTTGCCGGACGGGGAGTTTGCCGACCGCATCGAGCAGTCGGTCATTAGGGACGACGATGACTGTATCGCTGACGTCCCGCAGGCGTTCGAGGCCGGCCTCGGCGTTCGTGCGCCGGACTTCGCCCTCTGCGGTGAACGGCGTCGTGACAATCGAAATCGTGAGCGCGCCGGAATCGCGGGCGGCCTTGGCGACGACGGGGGCCGCACCAGTTCCAGTACCGCCGCCGAGGCCAGCGGTGACGAAAACCATATCCGAGCCCTCGATGGCGTCGTAGATCTCCTCTTGGCTTTCGAGGGCGGCCTCTTCGCCGACCTGCGGCAGCGAGCCCGCGCCACGACCCTGAGTCTTCTGTTGGCCCATCAGGATCTTGCTGTCGGCCTCGATGTCAACGAGGTGCTGCACGTCGGTGTTGGCCGCGACCAGCTTCGCGCCCTGAATACCCTCCTCGGCCATGCGGTTGATGGTGTTGCCGCCACCACCGCCGCAGCCGACGACGGTGATGTCGGTTTGGAGGTCTTCGAGAACGTCCTGTAGCTCCTCGTCAGTCATCGAGCCGGACTGGGGGTTGCCGCTGGGGGGCCCGTCGAGTTCCTCGGAGTCCTCGGCTTCCGCCTCGGTATCCTCGGCCTCGTCGATAGCGTCGTCAACGATAGAGTCCATTACTGTCCGTGGCTTGCGAACCAAGCCTATTTATCTTTCCCCATTCGTCAGCCGCCCGTCCGACGCCGTCTCAGCCGTTACAGCTGGTTGATACGAATCCGGCCAGTCGACCGAAAACCGCTCGATCCGCTCGCTTTCGACGGACTCGGGGGTGATCTCCCGGCCGTTGACCGTCACCGCCTCGCCTGAGGCCAGCCGACCGAACTTCGGTCCCTCCGGCACGCCGAGGGTTTCGGCCTTCCCCGGATCGAAGCCAGTGTCCCGGCAGACGACGCCCTCCGCTGTTTGCTCAACCGATTCGTACTCCGTCGCCAGCAACGCCACCAACCGGTCGACGAGTTCGACGAAATCCGCGGAGTCGGCGACGAGCGCGCGATCGGCCGGCAGCGTCGCCCCTTCAGTCGTCTCGTAGGCGATCGTCGTCTCGACGACGGCCGCCAGTGTCGCGTCGGTGTCCATCCCGTTTGCGGCCCCGATGAGGTCGTCAGGGAGCGAGACGACCGTCCACGCCTCGGTTGGGTTGTCAGCAGCCACACTCCCGTCGCCGAACCGAAGGCCCGCTGCGACCGTCGAGAGCGTTTCCTCGGCTGCGTCTACGACCGCGAGCGGTCGTTCGCCGACGGTTCGGAGCCACGTCTCGCTGACGACGCGGTAGCCGAGATCGTCGATGACAGTCTCCAGATCGGGTTTTTCGCCATCAACGACAGCGAGTTCGGCATTGCTCGCTGCGAAGGCGGCGTCGATCACATCGCGGTTGGCGGCGGGATCACCCATCGCCTCAAGTTGCCAGTCAGCACCGATGTGGCCGACCGCCCAGTCGGTGTCTACGACGATCCGATGGCAGCGCGGCGTGTAGTGGCCGCCGCCGAAGCCGACGACGTGCCGCGGCTCGGCGACGCCGTCGGGGCGGTAATCCGCTGCGACGCCGCGCAGGTCGAGGACGGCCTCGGCGATCGCTCGCGCGGCATCCGCGTCCTGCCATTGCTCCTCGCCGCTGCCGAGTTCGACGAACATCGACGGGATCGCACAGTCGGTCGGCCCGTGATGTGTGCATTCGATGCCGACCTCGTAGTCGTCGGGCGCGTGCTCGCCGAGGGCAGCGACGACGGCCTTGTGCGCTCCCGGCGCGGCGCGGGCGAAGGCACCGTCCTCGCCGCCGTACTCCGCGGGCCCGAAGTTGCCGGTGACGTGAGCCGTCAGCAGCCGGCCGGTCTCGCCGGCGTGCCGGGAGACGAAGACGATGAAATCCAGATTGTCCGGGTCAGAAAACGCTGGCGCGGGATCGCCGAGTTCGATGTGGATGGTGTCGAACTCCCGGAGTTCGAACCCCTCGGTCGTGTAGTAGGTACCGCCGCCGTCGCTGTCGGCGCGGTCGGTGTCCTCGTGGGCTGTCCACTCGCCGACCGCCCGGAGCTGCTCGCCGATATGCGTCGAGGCCTCGTCGGCCCGGCTGACGACGATTCCGATCACACCCGGACTGAGAGACCGATCAGCAAAACGCCACCGGATCGAAGAACACAGGGAATTTACTCGCTGGCCACCCGACGGCGTCGTATGGATGTGTACGGAATCGTCGGCAACCCCGTCGGCCACTCGGTGTCGCCACCGATGCACGAGGCGGGCTACGCCGAACGCGGACTGGATGCAACCTACGTCACGTTCGAACCCGCCGAAGACGAAATCGAGCAGGCTATCGACGGCGCGGCTGCCCTCGGCATCGCCGGCCTCAACGTCACGATCCCATTCAAACAGGACGTGTTTGAGCTCGTCGAGCCCGACCCGCTGGCCGCCCGCATCGGCGCGGTCAACACGGTCGCCTTCCCCGAGGAGGGCCCGCCGCAGGGGTACAACACCGACGCGGCCGGCGTAACGCGCTCGTTCGACCACCACGATGTCGCCATCGACGGCACAGAGGCGGTCGTCGTCGGGGCCGGCGGCGCGGGCCGAGCGACGGCGTTCGCACTCGCCGACGCCGGCGCGGACGTGCATATCGCCAACCGAACGGTCGAACGCGCCGAGGAGCTTGCCGCGGAAGTCAACGGCGCGACGGGTGGCGGCCTCGACAGCTTAGACCAGATGGTTCCGGCGGCTGACCTGCTGGTCAACGCAACGAGCGTCGGGATGGAGGAGGACGAAACGCCGGTGCCTGCCGAACTGCTGCACGAGGAGTTGGCCGTCCTCGATGCGGTCTATACGCCGCGGGAGACACGGCTGCTCCGGGACGCCGCCGCCGGGGGAGCGACGACGATTCAGGGCGCGTGGATGCTGCTGTTTCAGGGCGTGGAAGCCTTCGAAATCTGGACCGGTGAAGACGCACCGATCGACGCAATGGATGACGCGCTGCGGGACGCCTTAGAATAGAACCCCAGTCGAAACCCGATCCGTCAGAGCCGTGCGTGCGACGGTTCGGCGATATCGCGGTAGAACGTCACCGAGTACGTCGCGTAGAACCCGCCGAGCAGTGCGAGCACGAGGATATACACCACAGCCCCGCCCACTAACAGCGGCAGCGACACCTCAGGGAGGGCCGACTGCAACGCCGGTTGGGGCGAAAACAGTAGCGACGCTGCGGCACCGATGCCGCCGGCGAGACCACCGCCGCCGAATACGATGACTGCGTAGCCGACCGCGCTCAGCAGGTTGCTGCGAACGAGACTGATACTTCGCTTGAAGCCGTCCGTGACGGACGTATCCTCAAGCACGATCGCATGGGCGTAAAACTGAATCAGCAAGACCGCTGCGAGGTAGGCGAGACCGAAAAGCAGGCCGATGAGACCGATGCCGACGAGTACGGCCGTGCTCGGCTGCCCGCCGCCGATGACTGCTCCAGCACCAGCAACGGCGGCAACGATCCCGCCGAGAAGTGTGAACGCGAACACCACGGCGATCACGACGACGTAAGCCAACAACAGCGAGATGTAGTTCGATTTGCCGACATCGATCAGCGTCCCGAGATCGGTCGTCCCGGTGCGGGCTTCGTCGGCCATCCCAAGCATCCCGCCCTGATAGAAGGGCAAAAACAGCAGGAACACGCCACTGAACAGCAGCGAGCCAACGCCGGCCAGCAGCGGCGACATTGACTGGAGGGCGAACTGCGGCAGTTGAAGCACACCAACGGCTGCAGCAACGACGAGAATGATCGGGTTGCGAACGAGACTCCCAATGGCTGGTTTCAGGGACCGAATTGCGGCCATGTGTGGCGATTTGGGCATCGATATATGAACGTTTTGAACTGTCGTCTCCGATGACTCTCCGGTAGCTAGTCACGAACAGTCACGGTCGACAAAAAACGGCCCAGTAAGCGCGGCTTACCAAGCGAGCCCTCCAACGGTCTCGACTGTTCGGAGTGTGACCGGTTTTTAAATAGCGTCATCGTGTATCTATCCGTAATGGCCCTACTCAGCAAACTGAAATCGCTGCTTGGAATCGGTGGCGGCTCCGACGACCGCGAGACAGAAACAACGGTCACGGTCGAACACGAATCCGATGCGCCGGGCGACGACGCGGCGGCCGAACCCGAATCGGAGCCAGTCATCGAGGACGAACCGACGACCGACGCTGCCGAGGAGCCGGACACCGAATCCCCAGCTGACGAGGGCAGCGAGGACGAGCCGGAGGCAGATATCGACGACGAACCCGAAGCGACCGGCGAGACCGAACCCGAGGTCGACGTCGACGACGCAGAGCCCGAAGCGGATGCTGACGAGACAGAAGCGGCGGCGGAAGCGGAACCCGAGACTGACGACGACAGCGAACCCGAGGTCGCCGACGACGAGGGCGACGCCGAGACTGAAGCCGATACGGGTGCGGAGACTGACGAGGACGAAACCGAAACGGCCGAAGCGGACGAGACCGAAACGGACGAAGCCGACGCCGCTGACGACGCGGACGAGTACAGCGACGAGCCGCTGGATTCGATCAAGGGCATCGGCCCGGCCTACAGCGAGCGACTCCATGAAGCCGGCATCACCTCCATCGCCGAGTTGGCCGAGGGCGACGCCGAGGAGATCGGCGAAGCGATCAGCGTCTCGCCGAAAACGGTGAGCAACTGGATCGACCGCGCGAGCGAGAAGTAACCGGTCACGAAACTGTTACCCGCCGGCGGCGACAGGGGGCGTATATGCAATCGCCGACTGTCGTCACCGAGCGGGCGGCGTTCCGCTCGCTGGCGGCCGACGCTCCGCCGGGGGCACGCATCCCGGTCGAACTCCGGGTCGCCGTCGCCGATCCGTTCGCAGCCTATCGGCGGGCCCGCGACGGCCCCGGCGGCGTCTTTTTCGAAACGACGGGCGGGCAGCCGGGCTGGGGCTATTTTGCGGTCGAGCCGGTCGAACGACTGACAGTCACCCCCGAAGCCGTCGTCGCCGACACCGAACGCGCCGCCGAACGGGCAGCCGGCGGCGACTATCAGCGCGAAACGCCGTCGCTTGCCGCCCTCGCTGGCCTGCTCGACGGCGAAACGCTCGTTCGTGGCGACTGCGAGGTGCCCTATCCCTGTGGCGCGTTCGGCTGGCTTTCCTACGACATCGCCCGCGAACTCGAAACGCTCGATGGCGACGCGGCCGACGACCGCGGGCTGCCGCGGCTCCAAGTCGGCGTCTATGACTGCGTGGCCGCGTGGCCCGAACCACACGATGACGCCGCCGACCTGCGAATCACGTGTTGTCCGCGCATCCCCGAAGAAGCGGATGCCGATGCTGTCGACGACATCTACGACACGGCTGTCGAGCGGGCATCGTCGCTGGCGACGGCAGCCCGCGATGGTGATCCCGACATCGGCCAACCGCCGGTCGAGGCCGACGATGCCGAATTCACCGGCGACACCAGCGAGGCCGTCTTCGCCGACCACGTCCGACAGGTGAAGGAATACATCCGCGACGGCGACACCTTCCAGACGAATCTCTCCCAACGGCTGACCGCGCCCGCAGCCGTCCACCCGGTCGCCGCCTACGACGCGCTCCGGGAGGTCAACCCCGCGCCCTACTCGGGATTGATCGAATTTTCCGGGCGGGGCGAGGACCGCTGGACCGGGATCGATCTCGTCAGCGCGAGCCCGGAACTCCTCCTCGAACGCGAGGGCGACCGCCTGCGAACCGAACCCATCGCCGGCACCCGGCCGCGCGGCTCGACAGCGACGACCGACGACGCACTCGAAACCGACCTGCTGGGCGACGTGAAGGAGCGCGCCGAGCACGCAATGTTGGTCGATCTTGAACGCAACGATCTCGGGAAAGTGAGCGACTTCGGCTCCGTGGAGGTCAGCGAGTACCGCCGGATCGACCGCTACGCCGAGGTGATGCANCTCGTCTCGCNNGTNGANGGCCGGCTCCGCNNGGANCNCNNNCTNGNCGACGCCNTCGCNGCGANGTTTCCGGGCGGCACCATCACCGGCGCGCCGAAGCCGCGGACGATGGAGATCATCGACGAGGTCGAGGCGACCCGNCGCGGCCCNTANACNGGGNNNATGGCNNNGTTCGGNTTCGACGGCCGCGCGACGCTNAACATCNTCATCCGGACGCTGACGCGGCACCGCGACCGGTATTACCTCCGTGTTGGTGCCGGGATCGTCCACGACTCCGATCCAGCAACCGAGTACGAGGAAACCCTGGCGAAAGGTCGCGCACTCGTAATGGCTATCGACGACGCACTGGCCGACCGCCGGCTGACCGTCGAGGAGGCGGCGAAATGAGCGCGGCGGAAACGAGCGCGGAGGTGGCGGCATGAGCGCGGATTCGCCGGCAGCAGCAACGGCCGGGCTCATCGACGGCAACGTCGCCGATGGCCCGCGCGTGCTCGTGATCGACAACTACGATTCGTTCGTCTACAACCTCGTCCAGTACGTCGGCGAATTCGCCGGCGAGGTGGCAGTGCGGCGCAACGACGCCGTCGACCGCGACGGCATCCGCGGGATCGACCCCGACGGAATCGTCCTCTCTCCGGGGCCGGGAACGCCACAGTCCGCTGGCGTCTCGATGGACGTATTTGACTTCGAGTGCCCGATCCTTGGCGTCTGTCTCGGCCATCAGGCGATGTGTGCGGCCCGCGGCTCCCGCGTCGGCCACGCGCCGAGCGTCGTCCACGGGAAATCATCGACGATTACCCACGACGGCAGTGGATTGTTCGCTGGCCTCGACAGCGAACTCAGCGTCGGTCGCTACCACTCGCTGTGTGTCGAACGCGGCGACCTCCCGGACGAACTTGTCGAAACCGCTCACACGGCCGACGACCGCGAGATCGTGATGGGCGTTCGCCACCGCGAGCAGCCGCAGTTCGGTGTCCAGTTCCACCCCGAAAGCATCCTGACCGACGACGGCAAGGGGATGGTTGAGAACTTCGTCGATATCTGCGAGGGCACCAATGACTGATCCTGATTCGAATAACCTCGTCTATCACGTCGACGGCGAGTTAGTACCGGCCGACGAGGCCAGCGTCAACGTCGCTGACCGCGGCTTTCTCTACGGCGACGCCGCCTTCGAGACGATGCGTGCCTACGGCGGCGAGGTCTTCGCGTGGGAAGCTCACGCCGACCGGCTGCAGAAGACGTGTTCAGTACTTGGATTAAAGCACGGACTCGCCACCGACGACCTCCATGGGCGGATCGAAGAAACGCTCGCCGCCAACGATCTCAGCGAGGCCTACGTCCGGCTGTCGATCACCCGCGGCGTCCAGCCCGGCAAACTCACGCCCGACGAAACGGTTGATCCCACGGTCGTTGTTATCGTCAAACCGCTGCCTCGCGGCGGCAGCGACGGCCAGCCAGTCTGGGACGAACCGGCGACGCTCCAGACAGTCAAAACCAAGCGCGTTCCCGACGCTGCGATCCCGGCGCGAGCGAAGACGCACAACTATCTCAACGGCATCCTCGCGCGGCTCGAACTCCGGGTTTCCGACGCTGACGAGGCGATCATGGTCGATACCGACGGCCACGTCGCCGAGGGTGCGACGAGCAACCTGTTTTTCGTCCGCGACAACGCGCTCCGCACGCCGAGTCTCGACGGCCCGGTGCTGCCGGGGATCACCCGCCGAGTCGTCCTCGATATTGCAGAGGAAGAGGGGATTCCAGTCGAAGAAGGCCAGTACACGCCCGACGAGATCCGCAACGCCGACGAGGTCTTTTTCACCAATTCGACGTGGGAGATTCGACCCGTGGATATCGTCGATGGGATTCGGATCGGTGACGATGCCGGAAGCGACGACAGCAACGACGCTGGCAACGACGGCAACGACGACAGCAACAACGAGACAGCGGGTTCGACCGCTGCGGGCCCGATCACGACACTGCTCTCGCGGCTCTTCGATGCCCGCATCGACCGCGAGTACTACGACTGATCGCTGCCGGGAACTGTAGGGTTAAACCGCCGCGGTCGTTATCGGCCGCCAATGAGTGCTGACGGGGGAATCGCGCCGGTATCGGAGGTGCCGACGGACACCACGTTCCTGTTCCGTGTGCGGCCGACTGACGCCGACGCTCGACAGACCGCCGACAGGGAATCCGGTGCGGTCAGGGAAGCGATCATGATCAAAGACGACGAGGGCGTCGTCGGCTGGCTCAACTACTGCCAGCACTTCCGACATATCAAACTCGACAAGGGCTCCGGCGCGGAGATGCGAAACGGGGAGATCATCTGCACCAATCACGGGGCGTACTTCGAATCCGACACAGGGTTCTGTAACTTCGGCCCCTGCGAGGGCGCGTACCTCAGCGAAGTCGATCTCGCCGTCGAGGACGGCGTCGTCCAACTCGTCGACGACGATTACGAGTTCGTCGGCCGCGGCGGGATCGAAACCGATCCGACAGACCTAAAATCGAAATCGAACCGCGAGTTCTAATGCGGGATCCGGCTGACACCGGCGAGTATCAAGCTATATAGAGCGGTTCGTATTTGATACGGTATGAACCAGTTCGTCAGGGAGTTGTTGGCGGGCAACGCCGCACACGCTGCGGCGTTCGACGGCCGTTTCGATGATCTGCAGGAGGGGCAAACCCCCCGGGCGGTCACTGTCTGCTGTTCGGATTCGCGTGTGCTGCAGGACGCAATGTGGGACAACACGGAGCCGGGCACCCTCTTTACGTGTGGCAACATCGGCAATCGTGTCATCCAGGAGACCGACGAGGGAACGGTTGTCTCCGGGGACGTGCTCTACCCGCTCGCGCATACCGGCACTGAGACCGCCGTCGTCGTCGGCCACACCGGCTGTGGCGCGGTCACTGCCGCCTACGAGGTTCTGATCAACGGACTCGACGAGCCGGCCGGCATCGAACACTGTCTCGAACTGCTGAAACCCCATCTTGCGCCGGGGATCGAACGGCTCCCCGACGACCTCTCACGGGAAGCAGAGATCAACCGACTCGTCGAGTACAACGTCGACCGCCAGATCGAACACCTCCGCAACAGCACCGATGTACCGGACTCCGTGACGGCCGTCGGTGTCGTCTACGACTTCCAGGATCAGTACGACGGCAAGCGCGGCGAGATCCACGTCATCAACATCGATGGCGAAACCGATGTCGACGCTCTACAGGCCGCCCATCCCGAGATCGAATCCCGGATCGAGCGACTCTGGGAGTACTGAGCCGCCAGCCGACGCGACTGCCCTGCCCACCCGCTCGCTGCAACTCATTTATCACGTCCGTCGTCAAAGATCGATTGTGAGCACCACACGCGATGCCGGGCTGTTCCTCCTGTTGTCGTTCCTCTGGGGCACCTCGTTCATGGCGATCAAACTCGGCCTCGAATTCATTCCGCCGGTGTTGTTCGCAGCGGTGCGGTACGACGTGACCGCGGTGCTGATGGTCGGCTACGTGGCCGCGACGACCGGCGAGTGGCGACCGCGAAGCCGGGCCGACTGGCTGACCGTCCTCGTCGGCGCGACGCTCATCATCGCGCTCTACAACGCTTTTCTATTTATTGGCCAGCAGGGCGTCACCAGCGGTGTTGCCGCCATCCTCATCGCCATGAACCCGATCCTCGCAACGGGGTTCTCGCGGGTCTTGCTCCCACAGGAACGTCTCGGCGGGATCGAAACAGTGGGTCTTCTGCTCGGCTTCCTCGGTGTCGGGGTGGTCGCCTTCCCCGAATCCGCGGGTCCGCTCGCTGCCGACCTCGTCGCGCCGGCGTTCGTCCTGCTGGCGGCGGCCTGTGTCGCTCTCGGAAGTGTCGTCGTCCAACGCGTCGATAGCGACATCGGCACCGAGGGCATGGTCGCGTGGTCGACCGCGCTGGGAGCCGTGCTGCTGCACGCGATGAGTGCCGGCCTCCCGTCGGAGTCCGTCGGCGACGTCGCCATCACGCCGGCCGCAATCGTGACGGTGGTGTATCTCGCCGTCTTCGCCAGCGCGGTCGGCTACGTCATCTACTTCGAATTGCTCGACCGCCTCGGAGCCATCGAGATCAACCTCGTCTCGTACACAGTCCCCGTGTTCGCCGCTCTCTCGGGATGGCTCGTGCTCGACGAATCACTCGATATCGCCGCTGTTGCTGGCTTCGTCGTTATCTTCGCCGGCTTTCTGCTGTTGAAGCAGGCAACGATCCGTGAGCGGATTGCCTGATCGGATCGCCCGTTCGGTCGTCAGCGCGTCTCAAAAGCGTCGATCACGTCGCTTGTCGAATATGTATCGACGACAGCTTGTTCGTCGAAATCAGTGTCGTCGCTCCAGATGGCCGCGTCGGTAGCGAGCGCACACGCAACGTACAACACGTCGTCAGGATCAGTTTCGCCGATCGCCGCTTCAGCCGCCTCAATAGACGAGTAAAACTCGTGGGCGGGAACGATGTCGATATACTGGAAGAGGAGGTCGATGAACTGTTCGACTCGATCCGGGCTCATGCCGGATTTCTCGGCGATCAACCCCGTGTAGTTCTCGATTTCGTCGTGAACGAAGCCCGGAGTGAGGAGGTCCGGTTCGAGTGTAACGAGGAGTTCACGCGTCTTCGAGTCGGCGATGAGCGCGGAAATGACGACGTTGGCATCGACGACCAGTTTCATTCGTCGGGCTATTCGGACTCGGGTTCAACGCGGTCATGCGCGCTCTCGTTGATCCGATCGGCGATCTCCGCCACGTCGCTTTCGGTGAGTTCGCTGCCGGACGTGAGTTCGGCCATCACGTCAAGCGTCTCGATTTTTTCCTGAATGGCTTGGCGCGTGACCTCGCTCCAGTTGATCTCTGGATGCTGCTCCATCCGATCTTTGAGGTCATCATCGACGTTGACCGTGATACTTGGCATACAGAAATCTATGGTAACACAGAATATTGTGTGTTTTGGTGTTTTGAGTCACCAGCTTTCGCGCCGTTCGGCTCTGGTTAGACATCGAACTGCTGGTGCAAGTTCATCCACCGTTTCGAAAGAACAGTAGTCACAGCCGACTCCCCGCTGAGTGAAGGTGCGCGTACCTGCTTGGTAATAACCAAAACAACCCCTATGTCCTTTGTCGCCCGAAGTCGATACATGCAGCAAAACGTTGGCGGACTCGACCGAACCGCACGCATCATCCTTGGACCAGCACTCCTTGTGGCAGCACTCGCCGCCTTCACCGGCTACCTCGCCGTGGGGACAGTCGTCGGCGCAGTTTCCCTCGTCGCCGGGATTCTGCTGGTCGTTACTGGGACAACGCAAAAGTGCCCCGCGCACAAGGTGACAGGAATCGACACGTATCAAAACTAATCCAGCAACAGACGTCTCGTGAGAGAGCCTCTCAGCGGCTCTCGCGCTGTTCGACCTTGTTCAACTCGATCAGCAGCCGGAAGACCGTTTTCACCAGGTTGGAATCGAGGTCGAACTTAGCGGCGTTCTCGCCAGCGCGTTCCATCACCGCATCCTCTTGGCTCTCGTCGGTCGTCGGTAGATCGCGTTCGGCTTTGACATCGGCGATCGTTTCGGCGACGTAGGTGCGACGGGCGATCAGCTCGACGATCTCCCGGTCGATCGATTCGATCTCCTCGCGCAGTTCCTCCAGGCTCATCTCGTCGGGTTCGGGGTTCGTACTCATTGGATGGATGCTCCAGTCGTTCGGGTAGTCGTCTCGATCAGCGTGCCGTCCCGCTCGGCCCATGATTCGCGGACAGGTGCCAGCGACGCCTCGTCGCCGACCGCAACGACGCTCGGGCCGGTCCCGGACAGCGAGACGCCGTGGCAGTGCGGCATGGCCTCGACGGTCGGGTCGGTGTCGAAATCCAGCGCGGCCGAGTACGCCAGCCCGTTGACCGTCATCGCCTCGCCGAACCGACCGTCGAGAGCCAACTCGGCGACGAGATCGGCCATGCCGGCGACGTTCTCACAGCGGTCAACGTCGGCATCCGCGCTGTAGGCGCGCTCCGGTGGCGTCCAGACGAGCACCGTCCAGTCGCGCGTCTCTCGGGCGAGCAGTTCGTCGGCGGTGTTGTCGGTGACGACGACGCCACCGAGCATGCTCGCGCTGGCATCGTCGAACGCGCCGGTGATCGTGACACCAACATCGCGGGCGGCCTCGACGCCGATCCGGCAGGCGTCGATTTTTGTGATCGCGTCGCCAGCGGCTGTGTCGGTGCTGTCGGCGACATCGTCGGCAACAATATCAACACCAAGTGCGTCGAGCGTCGCCAACACAGTTGCGTTAGCGGCAGCACTCGAACTCTTCAGCCCGGCGGCCATCGGCACCTCGCTGTCGGTGGCGACGCTGCCGCCCTCACCGTCGCCGAAGCGGTCGACGACGCGTTCGACACAGCGTTCGATCAGGCGGGTGTCGGCGTCAGGCGCGCCAGCGATCTCGCCAGTTACCGTCTCGGCGTCGGCCGCGAGTTCGACGGTTGCCGTCGTCTCGGCGTCGATAGCGAAGGCCGAGCCCTGTCCGGTCGCTAAGGCGTTGAGCACGGTGCCGGCACCGGGCGCGGTTGCGACGCCGTTCATACCGCTACCGGCGGGCGGAGCGATCAAAGAGGTGGCGATTCGAGGCAACCGCGGGACAGTGGTTATATACTCGCGGGCCGAACGAGGCGGTATGCATCCCCTACGAGGTATCGCCCAGCACCAGCCGCCGTCGCTGAACCACGCCGACAACGGGTGACGATGGCTGGACGCATCCGGCTGGTGGCCGCGAGTACGGGCCTCTTTCTACTCGCAGTACTCGCGCTGACCGTCGCCGTCGGCCCGGCGAGTGCAGCCATCGCTGCCGACGGCTCGGCGGCGACGTATCAGACGACCGATGCCGACGGCGAGTTGGTCGACGACCGACTCAGCGACAACGGGGTCTACTGGCAGGGCCAACGCCTCGCGCTGGGGAACCTGAGCGGCGATATCGCAAACACCACCAACCGAAGCGACGTTTCGACCCTCCAGCTACGTCGCTACGATACGGACGAAAACGAACTGGGCGAGCTCGTCCGCCAGATCGACATCGAATCTGGCAACCGCTCGCTGGAGACCGATGACCTCAACGGTACCTACGTCCTGCTGGCGGGCGATCAGCGTGAAGAAGTTCTAGAATTCGAAAACGGCCGCGTCAACGGCACCGTCGATGTCGAGTCGGCCGCACCGTTCGAACTCCTCGTCCAGACGCTTTCGGCGGAGTGGGAGGCGAGCCCGCCGAGTGCCGTCGGTTCGGATCGTCAACTGGAGATTCAATCGAATCGGCTTCGGTACAACCTGAACGTCAGCAGCCCGGATCTCAACTACACCCAGTTAGAAACGGCGTTCATGGACACCCGCCGGCTCCGGAGTCAAAACGGCCCGTTCGACGACCGGCGGCCGTTCGAACAGCCCTACCGCATGTACGACATCTACGAGGTCGACGGCGTCATCGTCCTGCGTGGGTTCTCCGACGGGGCACTCCAGCCCGATTTCAGCGGATTCGACCGCTTCCCCGAGTCCATCCGGGTCGAAGTGACCGATACGGGCGTCACCGACAGGGCAGTGCTCTCGACCGGTGCGGTGTCGGGTGGGCCGTTCAACATCACCGAAGTAACGGTCAGCGAGACCGTCGAAACCGGCCAAGAGGTAACGCTGGCGGCGACGATCCGAAACGACTGGCAGGAAGACGACACCAGAGAGATCGTGTTCCAACTCGGCGAGCGGCGGAGTACGTTCGAAACCCCGATCAAAAGCGGTGAGTCGACGCGGATCGCAACCGAACTGACGGCACCCGACTCGCCGGGGGAAGTCGAGTACGTCGTCTCGACGGAAGGCAAAGAGGTTCGTGGAACCGTCACCGTCGTGGATCCGAACCCGGAGCAAAGTAGCGATTCATCCGGGAACGAAACGGACAGTGACAACGGTATCATCAACATCGGGATCAACCTCCAGATCGGGCGAACCGGGATGGGTGGCATCATGACCGCCCTGTCGCTGCTGACGGTCATACTGTTCCGAAGACGATGACGACAGGCGCCCGATTTGACTCCCTATAGCAGGAAATAGAGGACGACGCCGATGAGCACGAACACTAACGAGAAAACGGCGTTGGCCCAGACTTTCGGCGGCCGGCCGAACACTCGCCCGAGCAGTTGGCGACTCGGCGGGAACAGTTGGATCCCGCCAAGGATTATCGGTACCCCGCCGAGGTTCCCCGGAAGCAGCGAGATGCCGGCGACGATCAACAGGAAGCCGAATGCGTAGCTCACCCGTCCGATGATCACTTTGCGTCTCGTATTGGGGTCCTGTGGCTCACCACAGTTCGGACAGAACGTCGCCCCCTCGTCGACATCCGTGCCACAGGAGTCACACGCCGGCATACTTGATAATAGTGTCAAGGAATGAGTGTCATATCAACTCTTTCATCGCTTTGTTTGCTTGGAGGGTGATTCTAATAGCTGATAATTGAACCGGATATGTTAAGAGTTGAGAGTCAAAATAACGGATATCAGTAGTGTAGCCTCCTCATGTATAATGACAACTTCCGATTGAGTCTGCAGATTACTGTAGTGATAGTAGCTACGGCCCTTCTTTTGATCCCCGCAATGTCAGGGGGCGTCGCAGCAGATGATGGCAATTTTGAAATCAATATTACCGACGCACCTGAGAGCATAGCGGAGGGGGAAGACATCAAGATCGTATTTAATATTACCAATACCGGTAATGAAACGGCTGAGCGAGATATTGTATTTGAAGGAAACGAGAACGAAGTGAATCGAACTAAAGTCTCTGTGAGCGCATCTGGTTCTGAAACACAAAACCTCACTTGGAAAAATACGCCAACACGACCAGCGCGTGAGTTGCAATCTGCAATACTTGTTGAGGGTGGCGACGCTGATGGAGTTGACTCGACTACGACAATTGTACGTTGGAATGAAACCGAAGTTCAGGATCTAACAGTAAATCGAACTTCGGTTTCGACGGGAGCGAGACTAAATTTTACTGCGACAATCAGAAACATCGGCACAACAGAGGTAAACCGTTCAATCCGGCTGAAAAATAACACCGGTAGAGTGATAAACAATACCACGAAAAAAATCGGGCCGACGGAATCAGTTCAATACACCAATCAAACGACAGCACCGATCATACCAGGTGAATACGTATATACACTTGAACCGGAGCGACCCGACACCAGTAATGCCAAATCGGTTACAGTCACCGTCGATGCTTTCAACGTAAAAATTACCGAAACAATTGTTGATGGCAGTCAAATCACGGTTGAAGCCAACATAACAAAGGATGGAAGTCGTACCGCTACACAGGATGTTTTCTTTGATGTGGAAGGTGTGAAAAAAGACACAAAATCAGTCACCGTTGAGGGAACGACACCAACGCCAGTCAAATTCACTTATGATACTGGAAATGAAGATTTCACGGACCGAAACATATCAGTTAGAACCCAACAGCCCGATATCGACACGGCGCGCATATCAAAAGCAGCAATCAAAGCTGGGCCGAAAATAAATTCAGTCACTAACCAGTTTGTTCAGGCTGAAGAAACGGTTACAATCAATTACACCGCTGATGGACCAGACGTCGATACAGCAACGCTAGTTATTACCGATCCGAATGGTGAAATATTCAGAAATCGAAAAGTTAGCACTGGGACAGAATTGGAAGAATCCATTGAGATGCCCGTCCGCGATCGTCTCGTTGATGGAAGATATGATATTCGTCTCACTGTTGAAGATGACTTCGGTCGAACAAAATCAGCAACACTAGAGGGGGGATTTGTTGTTGCCGACATCCGACGGACTGATGAAACAAACGAATTTTCGCAATCATCCTATCGATCACCGGCGGGTGATTTCGTCGAGATCGATCTGACACACGAAAGTTTCGATGAAGCGTATGTACTGATCGGCGGCGATAAACAGGACGGCGTTGCAAACCCGAAGAACTACTTAGATATTCTGAAAGTGAGTAATAATGCACGGTTCGTCATTAATACACGACTCATCGGGACGAATCGGCCCTCCGAGGAGGTTTATATTCCACTCGAAGGGGATGTAACGAGCTATGCACACTCAATCGGCCCGGATAGCGAACCGAAAGGGGAATTCCGATACGTGTCTTTTGAGGGTAAAGGCGGTAACAAGATCGCTGATTCATTAGCTGAGTATCGCAGTAAGATCGGTCTTACTCCGAGACATGCCCCATTACAGGCTGATAGATATCGGCTCGTGGCTGGAGGGACTGGTACGATTATGCTTCGAGATCAAAACATCCCAGATCTTCGAAATCCCTTTGATCGATCCAATATAGTGTTGACACAGCCGGAACTCGGCCAAGTTAACACATATGTATTACCAACGGGTGCCGCAAATGAAATCGACCAATATGCAGAGAATGAAGACGTGAGCGGTATCCAAGATATAGGCGAATTAAAAGCTGCTGCTACGGAGTCTGATTACATTGCACGAGGAGATCGACTACTCGTCGAAGTGCAGGCGACAGGGATGTTCGGAGCAGCTCTTGATGGAGCTACCACACAACCAACACACTCTGTATTAGATGAAAGTATAAGCGACCCGGAGAACAGTGACATTCCACCAGAACAAATGGCAGCACTACGAAATAGACCTGAGGGGGTAGAAATCGACCTTTCTACAAAACGGCTTGGTAGTCCCAACAGAGCAGAAGCACATCTTCGTTTTGATGGAGCCAGCAATAGCGATGTCTATGTCCTTCCAGATAACACAGCGGACTTATGGGAGAACGAAAGTAGAGTCGGTGATGGACCAATTATCGGTGGTTTTTATATGATTGTTGATACCCGTGGAACAGAACCATTTGATCGTCAGCCGGGTGATGGTGATGTTTTAGAATTCGAAATTGCGTACGAATCACCGCCAGATAGCCGGTTTGTATATGAAAACCCCTCACTCAGCGAACATCCCAACCCATTCAATCCCGCAGACGAGGCTGTCGACGGAGTCGAACACTACCCCTACTTCGGTGACCGTGGAACAACAATCGAGCGTAACGCAACCATTCGAGTTCAGGAACCATCAGTCACGTATGATCGGACGACACCGAATGGAGAATTGATTGTCCCGGCCGAAAGTGATGGGCAGATTTTCGGGGCAACAAGTATTGCTCCGGGCTCAAGAGTAACTATCCAACTGATTGAAAACGAACGACCAAATCAAGAACTCATAACGATTGAGGATGTAAAAATCAACGAGGATCGGACGTTTAGTGCAACTGGAGATTTCTCTGAACTCTCTCCAGGGCAACAGGTTGATGTTGAGCTCTACATTAACGAACGGATTGCTACCTCTCCATCTAGTTTCAGTCCGCATCGGATCGACAAACGTACCGCTCGTGTCGTCGGTGATCTTGACAACCCAGCTACGTATGAAATTGAATCAATCGCAGAACAAGTTGAGACACAGCAACGATCATCACTGCAAGAAATAGAGGCAACTATCAACAATACTGGAAGCATCTCCGGACGACAAATCGTTGAGATCAGAATCGACAACGAAACAATCCGCGAAGAATCACTCGTTATTCAAAGCGGCCAGTCAACTACAGTCGATCTATCGGGACAATTCGTCACGCTTCCGATCGGCACATACAATTATACCGTGCTAACAGAAGATGATCAACGGACGGGACAATTAACTGTCACCGAACCAGATAGCGGGACAGTAATCAGCAGTTCGGAAAACGTAACAACGAGCAGTAGCCCAGTCGATGATACCAGCGGTACTGGAAATAATAATGAGAGTGGCAACGAGAGCGGCCTCTTCGGCTTACTCGGGATTCGCAGTCGTGACGTCGTCGTCGCCACGGCTGTCACCGGTGCGGTCCACGTCCTCGGCTACTGGGCCTGATCCGTAACCGGCGACTTTTTTCGCTCACACCCATACGAGGAAGTATGCCCGTCCACAGCGATGTCGCCCCGCGAACGCTCGGCGTCGATCTCCGTCCCGAAGGCGTGGTCGTGACCTACGCCGACGGCCGGACGACGATGTACCGGGGCGTGCCGACCAAAGTCAGCGACTCGCTGACGACGAACCCCGGCAAGGAGACGCACCTGCTCGTCACTGATCCGAGCGAAACCGAGGGCGTCATGCTCTACGTCAACGATCTGAAAACCCACGACGAGATCTTCGAAGACACAGGCGTGGGACGCATCCTGCTGGACGACGGCGACGAGGAGGAGGTCTTCCCCGGTGTGACGGTCCGCCGCGACGGCGACCACCGAACGACCGTCGAGGCCGACCCGGACGTCGCCCGCGGCCGGGTGTTCGTCTTCGTCGAGGATGACTGGGGCGAGGAAAGTTACGAGTTCGTCCCCGAATCCGAACTGGATGCATGAGCCTCCGCAAACAGTGGCGCGACCTCGACCGATCGACCGTTCGGAGCGCGCCTGATCGCTACGCGCTATACGAGGTCGGCGACGATAACGGGACGAGTCTCGGTGTCGGGATCGGCGTGTTGCCGGATGAACTCCGCGAACTACTGGCCTACGGCGAGGGCTCGAACTTCCATTCGGCGGTCGACGCCGATGCGGCCGGCGAGCCAGCGAAGGTGCGATGGGAACTCACCACCTCGAAATCCCACGCCGAAAACCTCCTTGCAGAACACAGAGACGACTGAGCGACTGCCTCAATCGTCGATTGCTGCGAACTGCCCGTCGATCACGTCGTCGAACTGCTCCGGAAACTCGACGTGCGGGAGCAACATGCTGTTGTCGAAGACAACGAGATCAGCGTCGGCTTCGTTGGCCAGTTCCCGACCATCCGAGAGCGGCGTGATGTCGGCCTCCCGGCCCCAGAGGATCGTCGTCGGAACGTCGAGCGTAGCGATTAGTTCGGCCAGGTCACGGTCGGCGTTGAGGTAGCCGCTGATGAACGAGGCTGGAGCGAAGCGGGCGTTCGGTTGGTGAGTCGTCTGCCACTCGTAGTCCAGCCACTCGTCGGCGACGTTGTCGATGTCGTAGTAGCCGTGGTCGGCGTTGAAATACCGGATCGAGGGTTTCGAAGCGATGAGGTTGAACAACCCAGTGCCGAGCAGCGGTAGCCGGAACAGCTCCCGAAGCCATTCCTTCGGCGGGTCAGGACCGGCGATCGCGGTCGGACAGATCAACAGCAGTTCGGACACGTCGGCGTCGTTGTCGGTTTCGAGCGCGCCCAACACGTACGCCGCCGACAACGACGAAGCGACAACCGAGGGCTCGTCGTACTCGGCGAGGAAGTCGGCAACGAACTCCTCATACAGCGTAGCGGAGTACCGCAGCGGTGGGCGGTCGGAGCGACCGAAGCCCGGGAGGTCTGGCGCGATGACGTGGTAGTCGGCGGCGAGGTCGCCGAACACTTCGCGGAACTCGCCGCTTGAGCCGGCAGCGTTGATCCCATGCAGCATGACCAGCGGCGGGTTCTCGGGGTCGCCAGCGGTCGTGTAGGCGATATCCATCCCGCGCCAGCGATAGGTGTGTTGCTCGCCGTCAAGGGCCGGCGGGAGATCGGTCGCCGTTGACCGCAGCCACCGGTTGACGGCCGCGAGGGCTCCGCCGCCGAGGGCGGTCCCAGCGAGCAGGTTTCGTATCGACATACCTGTACTTGTGGAGGCAGATAGTTATACTCCACAGTTCAGTGAGAACGTTTCAGGATGCTGTCAATAAAACCACTAATTATCGACTCGTGTACGAAGCTCATCGCCAGACAATGTTGTTACTTCGTTGTAGGGTCCGTCCGCTTGTTTTCCTTGAACCACGAACTCAGTAACGTCATCAATAGAGTCATCTGCAGACTCGGAGATGCTCTCGAGGCTCAATTCAAAGTCACGCGTGAGTTCAGATTGAATATCCTCCCACGTATTGTCATCCGCTAGTAGCTCATCGCCGCTATATGCCTCAATGAGGACGTTCACTCGTTTGATACCGCTTCCTGACTCCAAGGTGTTTCTGACGACGATATCGGCACTCAAACCACTGGAAAACCCATACGAAAGAGCGATACTCTCCACACGAAGGTTCGGTGCGAATGCTCTAGAACTGGTGTCATCTTGCCCCTCATCTTGTTGAGTTTCGTTTTGCTGCTGCTCCGAGTCGGAGCTTGAACTATTACCACTACACCCCGCCAACACTGCGACACCACTGACCACGCCAACCTCTGTCAAAAACTTGCGACGGTTTACCATACTCAAACTGTTTCAAAACAAGAAGTTAAATTTGTCCATGATATGCCCTGTGTCGGGACTCACATCGACCTATTCAGCAGAGTCAGGTGACAGGAATTTTGCGAGGGAAGAACGCTCCACGAGCGGTCTTCCCGCATCTGCGGCGTGTGCCGCGCGATGCGAGGGGAGGGATTTGAACCCACGGACCTCTACAGGAGCGGATCTTGAGTCCGCCGCCGTTTCCCGGCTTGGCTACCCTCGCACGCGAGCAACAGTACCGGCGCGGCCCTGTTTAACGCGTCGGTTTTCTCCAGCAGCCACGCCTTTGCATCTCCACCCCAAAGCGACGACATGGACGACCACACCCGCGATCCGAGCGTCGCCCCGCCGCTCGGGAACCCGACCGGCTGGCGACAGTCCGAGCGACGCTGGGAACACGCCACCCTCCGGCGGGCGGTCGANCACGGCNTCCGGCTGTNCAACGNCGGNGNGTACCACGAGNCNCACGACTGCTTCGAGGACGAGTGGTACAACTACGGCCGCGGCACGACCGANAGCGCGTTCNNNCACGGNATGGTGCANGTCGCCGCNGGCGNNTACAAACACGTCGATTTCGAGGACGACGACGGGATGCGGTCGCTGTTTCGGACGGCCGCCCAGTACCTCCACGGCGTCCCCGACGATTTCTACGGCGTCGCCGTCGACGACATCCGAACGACGATCAGCGACGCCCAGACCG
Source organism: Halonotius terrestris (assembly GCF_006861665.1). Taxonomy (GTDB): domain Archaea; phylum Halobacteriota; class Halobacteria; order Halobacteriales; family Haloferacaceae; genus Halonotius; species Halonotius terrestris. The sequence continues at coordinate 248,333 of NZ_RKLU01000001.1, forward strand.
AGCCAACGCTGGTCGAAGACTGGCGACTCACGTTCGACGGCGACAGTCCCGACGCCTATCCCGCCGACTACGAGTACGCCGAGGAGTTGGAGTAAGACCCCGGTGTGCAGGCTACGGAGCGAGTCGAGACCGAGGAGATAAAATAGCCCGACAGTCTGGGTACGCCAATGAAGGTGTACGAGCTCGGGGAGGGCGAACCCGAGGTCGCGGTCGTCGGCGGTATCCACGGTGACGAGCCCTGTGGCCCGCTGGCGATCAAACGGCTACTCGCCGAGGAGCCGACCGTCGAGCGACCGGTGAAGTTCATCATCGCCAACGAACAGGCACTCGAAGCCGGCGAGCGGTATCTCGATGCCGACCTCAATCGCGTGTTTCCCGGCGACAGCGACAAGGAGGGCCACGAACACACGCTGGCCGCCGAAATCGCCCGCGAGGTCGAGGGCTGTACGACGCTCGCGCTCCACTCGACGCAGTCGTATCCCGATCCGATCGGCGCGGTCAAATCCGTCGACAGCGTGGCCAGAGAGATCTGTCCCCAACTCCCGGTGTCGATCATCGTCGAAACCGATGCCAACACCGACGGCCGGCTGATCCAGTACCCTCATGTGATCGAAGTCGAGTGCGGGCTCCAAGGCACCGACGAAGCGGCCGAAAACGGCTACGAACTCGTCCGGGCGTTTCTGGCCGCGACCGGCGTGTTGCCGCTGGGCGACCGGACGCTCCGACTGCCGGTTCCCGATCCCGGGTCAGTGCCAGTGTTCCAGCTGAAACGACCGATCCCGAAACCCGAGGGCACAGAGTACGAAGTGTTCGTCAACAACTTCGAGTTGGTAACGGCTGGAACGGCGTTTGCCGCCGTTGACGGCGAGGCAGTCTACGCCGAGGAGGACTTCTATCCCGTGTTGCTCTCGCCGTACGGCTACGCGAATATTTTCGGCTATATCTCCGAGCAGAACGGGACCGTCGCCGACTGGCCGAGTAGCTGAGCGGCGAACAGGCAACAGGGCCGCTATTCGTCGTCAGCTTCGAGTTCGACGAGCGTGAGATCCCGGTCGAGATGGCAGTAGTCGTGTGGCGGCTCGCCGTCGACGCTGGCGATGCGGTACTCCGTCTCGAACTCCGCACCGTCCGGAACGCAGAACTCGTGGCTCGGACACTGCGTGTGCGGACAGGGGCCCTCCAATTCGGTCTTGCTGCCCGCGTAGGCACCCCGCGAGGCGACGTTGGCGCGGACGGGTGCGGGTTCGACTTCGACAGCCCGAACCCCCTTGTCGTGCATCGCACAGTCCAGCAGTTGGGCGTTCTCGCGGAGTCCCGTCACGCGATAGCGACGGCCTTCGGTGAGGTTGAGGCACTGACTCCGGTAGGGACAGCCCTCACAGCCCGCCGCTTCACCCCCGAAGACGAACTCCCGGCCCTCCTCGGCGAGCCGGTCGCCGATCAGCGTGACGGTGGTCATACCCCCGTGTTGGCGATCCAGACGGATGACGGTTCCCCTCGGCGAACGAATCCGCGGGGAGCAAATCAGTCGCCGACGAGCTCGTCGAGTTTCTCGAAGTAGTCCTCGCGTGGGACCTGATACAGCCCGCGGTAGTCAATGTCGCCGTCGATGAACCGCTGGGCGAAGTCGGTCGCGCCCGCGAGTGCGGCCGCGCGGTCGTCGTAGCGTTCGGTGCCGGCGTCGATCTCCGGCTCCAAGAAGAGCGTCACCTGCCAGTCAGTGACGTCGCCGCCGGCCGAACCGGGGCGTCGGCGCGGCGAGCCGTTGGTCACGTAGATCGTCGGCAAACAAGCGGCCGGAAACGCCTCCGAATCGAAGACATCGGGCCGGTAGGCGAGGATCACCCGGCCGTCAGTCTCCGCATTCCAGACCTGCCAGCCCGCCGGCATCGACTCGCTGTCCATACCCTTGCTTCGTGTCGAACCACTAAGTGGCCTCGCTTGCCCGCGACAGGATAATATCGCTCAAGCCCCGTGGATAGCTATGCCCGAGACTGCGATCTGGTGGGTGCGTCATGACCTGCGACTCCACGACAACCCGACACTTGCGGCCGCTTCGGAGGCCGATCACCTCCTCGCTGTCTACTGTTTCGATCCAGCCGCGTACGGCAACCAACCCTACGGCGGCAGCGACGATTTCACGTTCCAAAAGACCGGGTCACATCGCGCACAGTTCCACCGCGAAGCCGTCGATGACCTCCGGGCGTCGCTCCGCGAGCGCGGAAGCGACCTCCTCGTCCGCCACGGCGATCCAGCCACCGAGATCGCCGCTGTCGTCGACGCGGTCGACGCGGACCGGCTCCACGCCCAGCGGCTCCCAGCCCCCGAAGAAGTCGCTACCGAGGGAGCTGTCCGCGAGGCCGTCGGCGACGACGTTGCCGTCGAAACCCACTGGACACACACGCTGTATCACCCCGATGACCTGCCGTCGCCACCAGCCGAGATACAGGACACCTACACGCCGTTCCGCAAAGCGGTCGAAGCTGACAGCGACGTGCGGCCGACCGTCGAGACGCCGTCGCTACCGCCGTTGCCAGAGTCGGCGCCTGAAGCCGGATCGATTCCGACGCTTGCCGATCTCGATTCGTCGTTGTCGCCGCCCGAGCCAGACGACCACGCTGGCCTCGGTTTCGAGGGCGGCGAAACAGCCGGCAAGGCGCGACTCCAGCACTACCTCTGGGAGGCCGACCGCCTGCGAGAGTACAAGGAGACGCGGAACGGCCTGCGCGGGGCCGATTTCTCCTCGAAACTGTCGGCGTGGCTGGCGGCCGGCTGTCTATCGCCGCGACACATTGCTGCGGAAGTCGGTCGCTACGAGACCGAGCGCGTCGCCAACGACTCGACGTACTGGCTCGTTTTCGAACTGCTGTGGCGCGATTTCTTCCAGTTCCAAGTCGCCAAATACGGTGGCCAGTACTTCGCAAAAGGTGGCCTGCAAGAACGCGATGGGCTCGATTGGCGAGACCCGGACGATGAGCCTGCTGCCAACACTGCCTTCGACCAATGGTGTGCGGGCGAAACCGGAATCCCGTTCGTCGATGCCGCCATGCGGGAGTTGAACGCGACGGGCTACCAGTCGAACCGCGCGCGACAGAACGCGGCGTCGTTCCTCGCAAACGACCTCGGGATCGACTGGCGACGCGGTGCGGCCTACTTCGAGACGCAGTTGGTCGATTACGACCCCTGCTCGAACTACGGCAACTGGGCCTATATCGCCGGCGTCGGCAACGACTCGCGGGACCGGGCGTTCAACATCCTCTGGCAGGCCGACCGCTACGACCCCGACGCCGCGTACGTCACCCACTGGCTCCCTGAACTCGCTGGGCTACCGGCCCGGTACGCGCACGCGCCGTGGACGATGAGCGACGCCGAGCAGTCGGAGTACGGCGTCGAACTCGGGAGCGACTACCCCGAACCGACGGTTCGGCTTGAGATTCCCGACGACGTATTCGACGAGTGATGGTCCCCGCAGGACGGTGCACACTTTTCCATCTCCGAATCGAACAGCCGCTATGACAGATTCGTGGCAAGTGTTGTTGCCGCCGGATATCGATCCGTCGGGCCCCCAATCCATCGCTGACTTCGCGGAGTGTACCGGCATGGACGAGTACGACAGCGTCGACGCCGCGCTCGACGATATCGACCGCTACGATGCGGTGATCGTCCGTGTCGCACCCCTAGACGCCGACGTGATCGAACGCGCCGACCGGCTCAAAGTGATCGCCAAACACGGCAGCGGGCTCGACAACGTCGATATCGACGCCGCCAGCGAGCGCGATATCGTCGTCTGCAACACGCCCGGCGTCAACGCCCGCTCTGTCGCCGAGCACTCGATCGCGCTGCTGTTCGGCGTCCAGCGAAACCTCCATACGGCCGACCGCCACGTCCGTGACGGCGGCTGGAATCGGGACGCCTACCGCGGGCGGGAACTCATCGGCGACACGCTCGGGCTGATGGGCTACGGCTCGATTGCAAAGGAAACCGCCCAGTTGGCCGAAGGAATCGGCCTCAATATCATCGCCTACGACCCCCACCACGACGAGTCGATCCGGGACGGCGTCGTCCGCGTGAAAACACTGACCGAACTCTTCGAGCGATCCGATGCCGTCAGCCTCCACGTCCCGCTGGTTGCGGGGACCCGCGGCGCGGTCTCGACCGAACAGCTGAACGCCCTCGGCGAGACGGGCGTCCTCATCAACACGGCCCGCGGCGGCGTGATCGACGAGGACGCACTCGTCGACGCGCTCAACCGCGACGCGATCGGCGGAGCCGGCCTCGATACGTTCGAAAACGAACCACTCGGCGAGGATCACCCGCTGGTCGAGGACGACCGCGTGTTGCTCACACCGCATATCGGCGGCGTCACTGTCGACGCCCTCAAGCGCATGAGTCAGGGTGCAGCCGACAACATCCGGACGGTCTACGAGGGCGACATCCCCGAGTCGACGGTCAACCGCGAAGCCATCGAGGGGGCCGTCCAATGACCAACAACGCGATCCGCCGCGCCGTCGAAAACGACGAGCCCGTCTTCGGCGCGAGCGCGGCAACGTTCTCGCCGACGATGATCGAAGTCTTCGGCGATCTCGGCTTGGATTTCGTCTGGCTGGATCTCGAACACGGCGGGCCGAGTCCCTACGACAGCACCGCCCTCGAAGAGTTGACGCGGGCCGCCGATGTGGTCGATATCGAACTCCTCGTGCGGATTCCGATGCCCGAACCCTCCATCGTCCGGAAGGTCGTCGACGCCGGCGTCAGAACGGTGTTGATCCCGCGGATCGAAACGGCCGACGAACTCCGGCCAGCCGTTGAGGCGGCCTACTTCTCCTACGACGGCGATGTCGGCGACCGCGGCGTCGGTATCGGCCGCGGCAGCCGATGGGCCGGCTACGACGACAGCCACGTCGGCGACGCCGACGAGGACATCCTCGTCGGGACGATGATCGAAAACGAACGCGCACTCGACAACCTCGATTCGATCCTCTCGGTCCCACAACTCGGCTTCGCGTTCCTCGGGCCGGCAGATATGGAGATGTCGATGTCCGGCGGCGACCCGCTCGCCAAACACCCCGAGGCGATTGCGGAGGGCATCGACAACACGCTGGAGGCCTGTCTCGACGCCGGCGTCCCCGCAGGGCGGATTCTGAACGATCCCGACGCTGCAGCCGACGCCGTCGATGACGGCTTCCGGATCGTCCGCATCGGCGACGATATCGGCGCGGTGCGGCAGGTGCTCAGCGAGCGACTCGAAACAGTCACCGAGTAGCGCGGCTATTGCGGATTGAATCGAAGAGAATGCTCGGTATGGGATTTGAACCCATGTCCTCGGCTCGAAAGGCCAAGATGATTGGCCGGACTACACCAACCGAGCGCGGCATATCGAGCCACGGCGGGGCCATACATAAACCTCATCAATCACGGCCGGGGTGTGTATCAGTTGCACACCCACAGCCGTCGCCGCCGTGGATCCGCGACTGACCAACAGTCAATCGACGCGTTCGGCGAACGCGAAGGTCGGTTTCACGTCCGTGATCCGCACTTCGACCGTCTCGCCGGTCGTCGTCCCGGAGACGAAGAGCGTGAAGCCTTCGATCTCGGCGACGCCGTCGCCTTCCTCGCCGACATCGGTGATCTCGACCTCACGGGTGTCGCCGACGCTGACGGGCGCGGTTAGGCGGTGTTTGCCGACGAGATAGACCTCCGAGGAGCTATCCCGTGAGGCCTCGGGGCTCATCGTCCGGACGTACTGGAAGGCGTCCTCGATCTCCTCGCGGAGCACCTCGAGGTCTTGGCCCTGAAACACCTTCACCGCGAAATCGCCGTCCGTCGCCAACACGTCTTTGGCGACTTCGAAGGCCTGCCGGGCGAGATGGACCGACCGCGCGTGATCGAGGTCGTACTCGCCGGTCATGTTCGGCGCGAGATCGGAGATGACGAGATCCGCGCCGCCCTCGCCGATGGTGTCCATGAGGCGATCTTTCGTCCGCTCTTCGGTCATATCTCCCTTGATCGTCTCGACGTTGTCGTGGTCCAGCTCGCGGATGCGCTGGAAATCGACGCCGACGACAGTCCCGCTCGGGCCGACTTTCTCGGCGGCGACCTGGAGCCAGCCGCCGGGGGCCGCACCAAGGTCGACGACGGTGTCGCCGGTGTCAAGGAGGTTTGCCTCGCGGTCGAGCTGTTTGAGCTTGTAGGCCGCCCGCGTGCGGTAGCCCTCCTGTTTGGCGCGATTGTAGTATTCGTCTTTGCGCGTCACAGCTGCCACCTCGGTTTCGGGGTGTCACGCGCTGGCGTGACCGATTCGGCGAGTAGGTACATACCTGCGCCACGGCGCGCACGCCCAAAGACATGCCGCACTCGGGGCGTGGCTGTCATTTATCACCATGACGCCCGTGTGGGTGGTAGAGATGGAAACCGAACATCGGGTCATCATCGACGACGCCCGGGGGCTCGACGCCCTCAACGACGACAGCGTTGAACTCGTCGTCACCTCCCCACCGTACCCGATGATCGAGATGTGGGACGACCTCTTTGCCGACCTCGATCCGGCGGTCGGCGATCGCCTTGAGGCCGGCGATGGCGACGCCGCGTTCGAGCGAATGCACGCGATACTCGATTCGGTCTGGGGGGAACTCGACCGCGTGCTCGTCGACGGCGGCATCGCCTGCATCAACGTCGGCGATGCGACCCGCACGCTGGACGGCGGCTTTCGCGTCTACCAGAACCACGCCCGGATCATCGAGGCCTTCACCGATCTCGGTTTTGACCCATTACCCGAAATCGTCTGGCGGAAACCGGCGAACTCCGCGGCGAAGTTCATGGGTAGCGGGATGGTCCCACCCAACGCCTACGTGACGCTGGAACACGAGTACGTGCTGCCGTTCCGGAAGGGTAGCGACCGTCGATCGTTCGAGCCGAATGCCGACCGCCGGTACAACGCCGCCTACTTCTGGGAGGAGCGAAACCGCTGGTTTTCGGATCTGTGGACCGACCTGCGCGGCGAACTTCAGTCGCTGGAAAACGACGACCTCCGGGATCGCTCCGGCGCGTTCCCGTTCGGGCTGCCCTACCGGCTCATCAACATGTACAGCGTCTACGGCGACACGGTCTGCGATCCGTTTTTCGGTACCGGGACGACGGGACTCGCGGCGGCGGTCGCCGGCCGAGATTCGGTCGGCTACGAACTCGAACCGGCTTTCGCGTCGGTCTTCGAGGAACGGATCGACGACGCGCCCGCACTCTCCCGTCGCGTCATCGACGACCGACTGGCCGCCCACAGAGAATTCGTCGACGACGAACGCGCGGCCGGCGAGACGTTCGACTACGCGGCCGACCACTACGACGTGCCCGTCCGCACCAAACAGGAACAGTCGATTCGGTTCTACGCGGCCGACGCAGTGGAGTCGACCGACGAGGGCTACCGGGTGACGCATACGCCGTTCGACGGCGTGGACGACGAATCCGAGTCCTGAATCTACGCCGTTGCGTCCGGCCGTCGAATCCCCCACAGCCGACCGTCATGCGGTTCGATCTCGAAACCACACGCCAGATAAAATGGGCGAACACCCTCGTCGAACACGGCTGTCAGCGGGTGCAGCGCGACTCGCTCGGCAGCCGCAGCCACGAGTCGCCGACCGATCCCGCGGTCGCGTCGGCGACGACGGACGGCGATCGCCGTGATCCGAACCGGATCGGCGTCGCCACCGGCTGGCTTGCTGTCGATGGCTGCCGAGGCGTCAAGCGCGATCGCGCCGACCGGCGTTGTGTCGATGGTGGCGAGGAGAACGAACCCGTCGGTTTCGCGGAGTTGCCGACGAAGCCGGTCGTCGTCGGTTTCGAGCATCGCGGCATCGAACAGCCGAGCGACGGCAAGGCGATCGTCGGGGTCGGCGGGGCGGATCGTCACCTCGCTGGCCATCCTACTGGTTCCGTTCGAGTTCAAGCAGCAGCCCCTCGATCGTCGGACGGTCACCGGGGCCCTCGCCGACGTGGGAGTACACCAGCCGCGGCTCGTCGTGGCGGCGGTCGATGATGAGGGCTAACGGCATCCGCCCAATGAGGTCGTGGAGTTGTCCGAGGAAGCCGAATCGGACGGGCTGGCCGAACCGCTCTGCGGTCGTACTCTCGGGATCGGCGAGGACAGGAAACGGGAGATCATAGGTGGCGGCCCACTCGGCGGCCCGTTCTTTCGGTTCGGGGAGGATCGAGACGACGATCGCGTTTCGCTGGCGGAACTCGTCGTACCGCTCGGCGATAGCGGCAACCTGCTCTTGGCAGTTGCTGCAGTGGTGATCGCGCTGAAACAGGAGGACGACAAACGCGGCATCGACCTGATCCAATCGGAGCGGGTCCGGCCCCGCCCCGCCGTTCGGGAGGTCGAAGGAGAGATCGGTCGGCGTCGAGTACATATCGGCTGTAGCGACCCGACCGACAAAAATACTCAGTTCCGACGGGAGGCTATCCGCCTTTGATGAGGCGGACGACCTGTACTGCGTCGACCTCGATCGGCTGATCCTCAGGGACCGGAGAGCCATCGACGAGCACCGATACCTCCTGTGGGCTGTAGTCGATTTCGGCCAGCAGGTCGGCGTAAGTCGCCGCGTCGCCGACGCTCACCTCGTGGGTGTCCTCACTGACGACCTCGACGGTCACGTCCATACCAAGGCTACAGCCGTCGAGTCATAAAGCGTGTCGGCTCCGCGGTCAGAGAGAAAACCGGATCAGTCTCGGGGCGTTTATCAGCCTCCCGGTCGCCAGCAACGGTATGAGCGACGCCGACGCCGCGGGGACGGCCGGCCGGGAGATCTGGATCGAGAAGTACCGCCCACAGACCCTCGACGACATCAAAGGCCAAGACGACATCGTCGAACGCCTCCAGAGCTACATCGACCAACACGACCTGCCGCATCTCCTCTTCTCCGGCGGCGCGGGCATCGGCAAAACGACCGCCGCAACCGCTATCGCCCGGCAGGTCTACGGCGACGANTGGCAGGNNAACTTCCTCGAACTCAACGCCTCCGACCAGCGCGGCATCGACGTGGTTCGCGACCGCATCAAGAGCTTCGCGCGGTCGTCGTTCGGCGGCCACGACTACCGGATCATCTTCCTCGACGAGGCGGACGCGCTCACGTCCGACGCGCAGTCGGCGCTCCGCCGGACGATGGAGCAGTTCTCCAACAACACCCGGTTCATCCTCTCNTGTAACTACTCCNNNNAGATNATCGANCCNATCCAGTCGCGGTGTGCCGTCTTCCGGTTTTCGCCGCTCTCGGACGACGCTATCGCCGCCCAGATCGACGAAATCGCCGCCGCCGAGGATATCGAGATCACCGACGACGGCCGGGAGGCACTGGTCTATGCAGCCGGTGGCGACATGCGCCGGGCGATCAACAGCCTGCAGGCCGCCGCCACGACGGGCGAAGTCGTCGACGAGGAGGCCGTCTATCTGATCACGTCGACCGCTCGGCCCGAGGAGATCGAGGCGATGGTCACCGACGCGATCAACGGCGATTTCGCCAAATCACGGGCAACGCTCGACACTCTCCTCACAGAGACCGGCATGGCCGGCGGTGACATCATCGACCAACTGCACCGCTCGGTGTGGGATCTCGACCTTGACGAACGGGCGGCCGTCCGGCTGATGGAGCGGATCGGCGAAGCCGACTACCGGATTACCGAGGGCGCGAACGAACAGGTCCAGCTTGAGGCACTGTTGGCGTCGCTCGCGTTGGACGAAGCCTGAGTACAGCCAAACCCGGCGGCGACCAGTCACTCCTCGGTGACAGGAATGAAAACGCCGTCGTCGCCAGCGTTGTCGACGCGATCGGTGGCGGCGCGGTCGCCCGCCGACTGGCCGCCGTCAGGGAGGAGTTTCTTTTTGCCGCCGCAACAGCCGCAGTCGGGGAGCAGCGCGCCCGCGATGTAGCCGGTCGCGCCGCCGAACCCGCCGCCGATGCCGGCCCCGACCGGGCCAGCTTTGCCGCCGAGCGACGCGCCGATTGATGCCCCGATTGACGCCGCCGTCTCTGCTTTTTTGTTGGATCGCATGTGCCCGTTGTAGGGCTGTATCGATAATGAAGATTGTGACCGGATAGCATGCGACGGCACCGACGGTCGAGGCGCAACCGTCTTTTCAGTGTCGTGCGTGGGTGTCACTGGCCGATGACGATCACACCGCTCCGAGGCGGGGTGGCTCCCGCCGGTGACGAGCCCTATGAGTGCCGAGGCCAACTTTCTAGGATCAACTCGCTCTACATAGCATCGGATAAGATACGAACATACAAACATACATTTATACAAAATTACGTCCAACACCCACGTATGCCGATCAGCATCGACGAGTTCGACTCCCACGACACAGCCGAGGAGACGAACGCCGAACAGGTGATTCGCTTCCTCGCGCGCAACGCCGACAAGGCGTACAAGGCCGTCGAAATCGCTGACGCCACCGGGATCAACCACAATTCGATCCACCCCGTCCTGAACCGACTCCACGACCGCGACCTCGTTCGCCATCGAGAGCCGTACTGGGCTATTGGCGACGCCGAAACCGTCCGCAACGCTGCGATGGTCAGCACAGCAGCGTCGTTTCTCGACGAGGAACTCGGCGAGGAGCGTCGTAGCGAGTGGCTGGCTGCCGCCCGCGAGGAGCGAGACGAGTGACGATCCCCGCGTTCGACGAGCTTTGCCGCGGCCACGTCGTGCTTGCCCCCGATCCGTTCAAATCTGACCACGAAGCCACGCGCCCATGGGTTGTCATCAACACTGACCGGCATCCGTTCGACGGCGAGCAGTACGTCGTCATGGGACTGACAACTCGGACGTGGTACGACGACCGGATACCCCTCGCTGCCGACGATTACCGCCACCGCTCCGCGCCGGAAACGAGTTCGATTATCCCACACGCAGTGGCATCGCTCAGTCCGTCGCTAGTAACCGACTACGTCTGTCGGATACACGACGAGCCGCTGAACCGGGCCGTCGAAACACTGCTCCCGTATCTCCATCCGGATCGATAGTCTCTGTCGGCTGTCGAAACGGGTGCCGATCTATCTCCGAGATCGAACCGACTACGCCCAGTTGGTGACGAGTAGGCCAGCCGTACGTTGCTGTCCGGGCAGGATACAACGGCTTACTCGCTCCGAGGGTTGACCCTACCGCGAGGAATCGACGCATAACAATCCCGCCCCGGAGCCTTCGACCGAGTATGGCATACCAAGTAGCCTGTAGCCAAGAAGACAGTTTCATGATCAAATCCGAGGACGAACACGAGGTCATCCAACACGTCAAGGAACACGCTGAGGAGAAACACGATATGGCCCTGAGCGATAGCGATGCGAAAGACATGATCGAGCAGGTCTCCTAAAGCGCGTTCACCGCTACAATCGGTTTCGCGGACCGGCTCTCAGTTCAACTTCCTACAGCACAACACAGCAGCGCGTGGGAAGCCGCCGCTGGCCGAATGCGATTGTGTAACGTGGTTCAGTGTAGCTTATTACACATGGGGTCGCTATTGGTGGCTATCGAACTGACGTATGGACGAGCACACGCACGCGGACCGACCCACGCAGCCAGCCGGCGGGTTCACACCGTCGGCAGCACTCGACCCGTCAGCGTTCTACAGCCTGTATCTCGGCAGCCTCGCGCTCCCTGACGAGGACCACCGCACACACGCCAGCATCGTCCTGCTGCTCGGCGGCCGCCTCGGCCTGCGACCGGGCGAGATCCAACACCTCCACGAGGGCTGGATTCACTGGGACCGCGGCGAACTCCGGATTCCTGACCGCGATCCATGCGCCTGCCGGCTGTGCTGGCAGACCGCGCGACACGCCCAGCGGGCCGGCGACGGCCGCCGGCTCAACGAGATCATCACCGAAACGACGTGGGGCTCGCCCGGCGGCGGCCGGACCATCCCCTTCGCGTGGTCACAGCGGCTGACCGCTGCGTTGGCGACCATCTGCGAGGAAGAGTACCTCGATCTCTCCGTCGAAGCGATGGCCCAACTGATCACGGCGAGTGCGCAGTTAGCACAGGGGCTCGACGGCGACGAAATCGACTTCCGGAACCTCCGGGCGACTGGGGCGTCCTTCTTTGCGGACGCGGGATTCCCCGCCCACCGCGTGGCGTCGCTGCTGGGCGAAGACCTCGATACCGCCCGCGCGTTCACCCGCCAAGAGGGCGGTGACGCCCGCGAACAGTTGTTCCGGCTGTTCGGCGCGAGTCCGGAGGAAGCCGCCCCCGAGGGAACCTACGTCCTGCTTACCGATCCTGAGCCCTTCGACGGCGAGCCGTTCGACCCACGCGAGTACGATGCCGACTGGCGACACAGCCGCGCCGACGCGGTCGCTGGTGACCCCGATCCGCTACGTAACCCCCGGCCAGTGACGAACCCCACCGAGACAACCCTCGATCCGAGTGCCCTCGGCGAGCGAACGCAACTCGATAGCGACAGCGACCTCGTCGCCGACGACAACACGGCGACGACGCTCGGCCAGTGGGTCCACGAACAGGACCGCCAGCGGCGCGACGGCGCGGCGGCCAACAGCGCGGTTGCCACGGACGCCGCGACGGCGACTGCCGCCGAGGGCAGCACGAGCGACACGGGCGTTGACGACGCGGAAATCCTCGATCCCTACGAACGGATCGACGGCGAGCCGATCGCCACCGTCGAAACCACGGTCGCCTGCGGCACCATCGCCGACGGCCAGCCCGTCCCCTGTCGCGTCGTGCTCGGGCCCGAATCGCTCCTGATCGTCCACGACGAGTCGATGGTCGCCACCGAGCACAAGCGGATCGACCTCTCGACGGTCGTCGGCCAATCGATCGATTACGTGCCCTCGCAGTTCGAGACCACCTTCGACTCGACGGTCGCCGTCGCCTTCGACGAGGGCGAAGGCCGGGAAATCGCGGTGCTGGGGCTGTCGGGCAACGAACGGATCAACTTCGCCAACGAGGTCTTCAAACTCATCCTCTCGGAGTGTCCGATCTTCGTCACCCATCCCGCGCGGCGCGGCGGCCGCGTGACCAACAAGGAGCCGGCGACCGGGCGGCTGACCGTCGATGACCGCTCGCTGACGATCACGTCGCTCGACGACCAGACGGCGGATTTCACCATCCACCTCTCGGATATCATGCACATGGAGACGGACCGCCAGACCATCGACGGCGAGGAGCGGTGGAGTCTCTCGATTCGGCACCTCGGCTCCGACGGCGCGGTCGAATCCGAGATCACCGCCCGCGACGACCGCCAGTACAAACTCCTCCGGCAGTTCGCCAAGCGCGAGTACCGCAAACGCAAGAGCCAGCTTCGGGAGTTGACGCTGACCGACGACCAGAAAGAAGTGTTGGTCGCGCTGTATACGGCCGACAGTCACATCGATATCTCGACGATCATCAGCCAGCAGGCCGACAACCTCCAGACGATTCTCACCACGCTTGAGGAGGCAGGACTCGTTCGTACTGGCACCAACGGGACGGAACTGACGGGGCTCGGCCGCGTCGCCGTCAACAACAAAGTCGAGGACGTAAACGCCTGATCGGCGGCAGTGCCTGAACAACCACAACACCTGGGGCGATATTGCGAATCGTCCACCGACAGCCTGTGTCGGTGGCGACACCCGCAACCGGAAGCGTGTCGAGACTGGGTTTCGTCGGCTGTCGATACGCTGGAGTGAAAAATATGAGTTATCCGTGCGGAGCACAGAAGGCAACCAACGGCCAACCTATGTCCGGCAAATACGACCTCGTGATCGTCGGCGGCGGCATCAGCGGCGCGTCGCTGCTGTACACGACCGCGAAGTTCACTGACATCGACTCAATCGCACTGATCGAGAAAGAGCCCGACCTCGGCGCGATCAACTCCCACCACACCAACAACTCCCAGACGCTCCACTTCGGCGACATCGAGACCAACTACACGCTCGAAAAGGCCGAAGAAGTCAAAGAGGGCGCGGAGATGCTCGCGGGGTATCTCGAAAACCACGACGGCGACCGCGAGATGCACTCGAAACGCAGCAAAATGGTGCTGGCGGTCGGCGACGAGGAAGTCCCCAAACTCGAATCGCGCTACAACGAGGAGGGCTTCGGCGAGCTGTTCCCGAAACTCCGCCCAATCGAGCGCGATGAGATCGCCGACATCGAGCCAAAGGTCGTCGAGGGCCGCGATCCGAACAAGGATCTGCTCGCACTCCAGACGCCCGACGGCTACGTCGTCGACTACGGTCAGACGACGAAATCCTTCGCCGAGCAGGCCCGCGAGGAGGCCAGCGTCGATGTCTACACCGATACGAAAGTCACCGACATCACGCCGACGCTCGACGGCCACACCATCGAGACCGACGCGGGTCGCTTCGACGCCGACGCGACCGTCGTCGCCGCCGGCTCCCACAGTCTGCAGATCGCCAAGGAACTCGGCTACGGCGAGGACAAAGTCCTGCTCCCGGTCGCGGGTAGCTTCTTCCTCGCCGACGACCTGCTGAACGGCAAGGTCTACACGCTGCAGATGAAGAAACTCCCGTTCGCCGCGGTCCACGGCGATGCCGACGTTCACGACGGCTCCATCACGCGATTCGGCCCGACGGCGAAAGTCGTCCCCGGCCTCGAACGCGGCCGGCTCTCCTCGGTGCCGGACTTCTTCGACGTCTTCGGCTTCACCCCCGAGTCGTTCCTCAGCTACGCCAACATCATGGCCGACCGGATCCTGCTGCCCTACGTCCTGAAGAACCTCGTCTACGACCTGCCGGTCGTGGGTCGCAAGCAGTTCCTCCCACACGTCCAGAAGGTCGTCCCGAGTGTCGAGCTTGAGGACATTGAGCGCGCGAAGGGCTACGGCGGCATCCGCCCGCAGATCGTCGATACGAAGAACAAGTCGCTGGATATGGGCGAAGCGAAGATCGTCGGCGACGACATCATCTTCAACATCACGCCATCGCCCGGCGCGTCGACCTGTCTCAAGAATGCGATGCGGGATACCCACACTCTACTGGACTCCCTCGAAGGCGACTACGAATTCGACGAGGACGCCTTCCGCGAGGCGACGATCGGCCACTTCCCGCGAATCGATGACGACGACACCATCGAGGTCGACGCCGTCGAATCGGCTGCGGCCGACGACGACTGATCGGTTGTAGCAGCGAATCACTCCCGCTTAGGCGTCCGCAGTGTCGTACGTCGATGCCGACTCACTGAGCGGGAGATCGACTTCTATCGCATCGTACCACGTGGTCGGACGCTTCGAGCGACCATCTTCGTCGAGGTCGATAAGTCCGAGTTCTTCAAGCGCGGTAAGGTTACGGTGGACTTGCCGGACATCCCGATCAACTATCCGAGCGGTTTCACGGATACTCGACGGCTCCTCGCGGACGATGGTTCGGAGCAGTTCGAGGTTTGTCGGTCGCGTAACTTGGTGGAGATCCTCGAGATCGTGATAGACCACCTCGAACACTGGCTCCGGCGTCTCGCCGTGATCAAGCGCGTCGAGAGCCTCAGTGAGGCGGTCGTCGTCACCGCTCCGGTAGCGGATGTGCAGTACGCGGTCAGCGGTCGTGTCGTCGATGTTAGTTCCATTGTTCGTCATAGTCTTCGGTCACCTCGGTTTTGAACGCTTCAAACAGCGGCCGCAACCCGGCGAATTCGACGGCCTCGACGGTTCCATCCGGGAGATGCTTGTGATGGATCGCCGCGTTCGGGTGGTCAGGGAAGTTATCGTATCGGATGATCGTCCCGTCGTCGGTCGCGGTGTCAGTCTTTGTGTCGTCCTTGGTTCCGTACTGGAAGCTGTATTTCACGCCGTCCGGGTAGCGATCCGAGACAGGCACCCTCCACGCCCGAGCATGGGCGTACGTTTCACCGAACTCCTCACGACGGTCGATTACCAATGTCGCACCGTCGTCTCCTGCCATCGAACGTTGTTATGTTCTCCAACAATATAATCGTTGTTGCGACTAACAACATAGGAGTCACCACACAGTCGTCAGCACTGATTAGCCCCGACTCGCTTACTCGTCGTCTGCGAGATTGGCTTCGACTTTGTCGGCGTACTTCTCGAGATCGGACGCAATCGTTCGAGCCTGCTCCGGCGTCAACCGCACGCGGTCGGCGTGGGCTGGGAGGTGCTCCAGTTCGGCGTTGTCGAGTTCCATCTCCAGTTTGACGTGGTCTGGGTTCTTCCGCGGCGCGGTCGCGTTGACGACGGCGTAGGCCGATTCGGTGAACTCGTGGGCCACGGCTTCCCCCTCAAGTAAATCGAGGGTCGTGTAGGCGTTGACTGACAGCAGTCGGTCGGACATGGCCGCCGATAGGCGGGGCTGGCTCTTGAGGCTTTGTTTAGAGCAAAAAACCGCGGTGAGCGATGGCGTGGGCGGCTTAGTCGTCGGCCGGCGTCGCGTCGATGGAGTTGCCGTCGCCGTCGGTCGGNGCNGGNGAGGCNCTCATGTCGTCNTCGTCGGCGTACGGGTACCACGTCATCTTCGTGTTGTGCATGTACGGGTCCTCGTANNTCGTCTCCTCGGGCTCGNNGANCNCNNNNAGGNNNTCCTCNTCGTGGCGNGCGATGAACTCACGGAAGGTTTCGCTGCCCTCGCGGTTATCCTCGAAGGTCGCCAGCAGGTTCTCGATCGCACCGGGGACTTCGTCGGCCGGGACGCGCTGACCGACCCAGTCCGCGAANTGNGGGTTCTCGCCGAGNCCGCCGCCGAGGCCGACGTCGAACGCCTCGACCGGCTCGCCGTCCTTCCGGGTCTTCATCCCGCGCAGCGAGATGTCGGCGATCTGCGGCTGCGCACAGGAGGCCGTACAGCCGGATAGGTGGATGTGGAAGTCCTCGACGCCCGACGGAACCTCGACGTTGTTCTTCAGCCANCGGGCGTANCGNACNTGNCGGTTNTTCGTCTCGACGATNGAGAGCGAACAGAATTCGGTGCCGGTACAGGCGACCGAGCCGCGCATGAACGGGTGCGGATCCGGCGAGTAGTNCTCNAGCAGCGGCTCGTCGAGNANNNCGTCGAGNTCCTCCTCGGGGATGTCCGTCACGATGAGGTTCTGTCGCTGGGTGATGCGGACCTCGCCGGAGCCGTACTCGTCGGCGAGGTGGGCGAGTTCGCGGGTGTCCTCAGCGCCCATGCGGCCGACGAGGACGCTCAGGCCGACGTAGTAGTTGCCGTCGGGCTGCTCGTGGACGCCGACNNGGTCGCCGTGNTCNNCGNCGCCGGCGTTGTACGTGTACTGATCGCGGAGGTCCTCGCCCGCGGTGCGGAGTTCGAAGTCGACGAAGTCCTCTTGGAGGACCCGCCGCATCTTCTCGGTGCCCCACTCGTCGACGAGGAACTTGATGCGGGCGTTGAACCGGTCGTCGCGGTCGCCGTGTTCGCGGAANAGCGNGGANATGCCNNCGGCNACNTCGGNCGCGTNNTCGGGGCGGACGAAGACGTCGATATCGCGGGCGAGGCGCGGTTCGTTCCGCGAGAGGCCGCCGCCGACACGGACGTTGAAGCCGCGGACTTCCTCGCCGTCGATCTCTTTGGAGGCTGGCTCAAGTGCGAGGTCGTTGATGTCGCCTTGGCCGGAGCCGTCGGGCGAGCCGGTGACCGAAACCTTCCATTTGCGGGGGAGATTCGAGTGGTCCTCGTTACCCTTGAACGTCTCGTTGAGTTCCTGAATCACGGGGAGGGCGTCGACGAACTCCGGAGCCTTGCCGGCCATCGGGTTGCCGACGATGTTGCGCCAGGAGTCACCACAGGCTTGCTGCGTTGAGAGGCCGTTGTTTTCGAGTTTCTCGAAGATGTCCGGGATATCCTCCAGTTTGATCCAGTGGAGTTGGATCGACTGTCGGGTCGTCCAGTCGACGTAGCCGTCGCCGAACTCGGGGTTCGTTTCCGGGCCTCGTGCGTACTCGTCGGCGATCTCGGCGACGACCTCGGTTTGNCCGGGTTCAAGNACGCCGTTCGGCGTNCCGATNCGCATCATGAAGTAGCTCTCCTGGCCCTTCCGCTGGTGGTACAACCCCCACCATTTGAACCGCTCGAACCACGCGTCGTGTTCGTCTTCAGGGATCGAATCCCAGCCCTCCTCGGCGAACTCCANNAGNNGNTCNCGGANCTCNTTNCCGTAGACTTCCGATTTCCATCGCTCAACGTCAGTTGGCATGCGAGTATCCAATAGCTCCACACGTAAACAGTCGCTCTCCGCGTCAACCATGCCCGGTGGTTCACTAAACCGGATATTATTGCTGGTTTGTGGTGGGGCGAGTCTCAACCGGCTCCAAAACGACGTGTTCGCGGTCGTAGTTGCGGTATTCGCCCTCGCGGATGTAGCCGACGGGGATCTTGCCCGGCACACCGCTTTCGCCGCAGGCGATGCACTTGCCGTAGGTCGTCACCGCCACGTCGCGGCCGTCAGCGGAGACCTCGGTAAAGCCCTCGGCGATGAAATCGACGAGCGAGCAGTCACAGAACTCGGGGGCATGGAGCCGCCAGAGTTCGCTGACGCTGACGCGTCGCTGGTCGTTGACCGAAAGCCACGCGCCGTCATCGAGGATGCGCAGGGCGACAGACACACTTCCTGTTGGGGCCGGAGCTACCTGTAGGGGCTGACTGCTGCAATGGCTGACCGCACCGGTGACGACCGATCCCCCCACCGATTGGACTGCAGTGATGCGAATCCGCGCTAATCGAGGCGTCCGGTATAGCCGCAACACCATCCGGTATCACCGAGCGCGGGCCAGTGTTACGGGTTAGGGGGTGATTAAGCCGTCAAGGCACATACGGGGAAGTGATGACAGCAGAAACCACGTTCAGACAACATGCGTCCGCCGATGTCGCACCCGAACTCTATACTCGGCACTCGACGGAGGAAGACACGTGAGCGACGATAGCGAACACCTTGCGAACCTCTCGGATGGCGCCGGCTGCGCCGAAGTCTGGGAACACCTCTCCGAGCAGCGCGACGCCGAAGCGACGGAAGACGCTGACGACGACAGCGACACCGACGCCGACGCAGCCGCCGACGCGGACGAGACCGCCGAGGACGCCCCCGAGCAGGACGCCGCGCTCACGGCATAGCCCGCCAACCACGTTTGACTGTCCGCTGTTTTGTATTCTCGTTCGAATCGACACCGACTGCGAGTGGAAACGCAACCGTGATCTCAGTGCCGTCGGGAGCAACGATGCGACACAGAATTTGAACGGATCCGAAAGAAATC
Organism: Halonotius terrestris; assembly: GCF_006861665.1. Classification (GTDB taxonomy): domain Archaea; phylum Halobacteriota; class Halobacteria; order Halobacteriales; family Haloferacaceae; genus Halonotius; species Halonotius terrestris. The sequence continues at coordinate 267,525 of NZ_RKLU01000001.1, forward strand.
CGAACAACACCTTTGTACCGGCCCCGCGTTGCCGGTCGTATGACTGTCGCGTCGCATGCCCGCGGTTTAGCGCACGCAATCGAGCGCGGTATTTTTACTGACGGCAGCCAATGGCACACCAAATGAGCGAGGAGTACGGCTCCGACCGCGAGACGCCGGTCGGAACACCCGTCGTCCGCGCCGACCCCGAGATCACGGGCGACCGCGCCGAGGAGGCCGTCGACTTCGATCCCGACGATCCCGATAGCGTCGCGGAAGCCGCCGAGATCGTCCACGACTTCGCGACCGGGGCGGTCGGCGGCAACGACCACGTCCTGATGCTCCGCGGGGCCGCGGCCTGTGCCGCGCTCGTCCGCGGGCGTGGCTCCTACAAAGAAGCCGCCGAGGCCGCTGGCGACGGCGTCAGCGTCTCCTTCATCCGCAAGTGGGCGCGCGTCCACGACCTCCCACAGTCGATCCGGCGGCACGTCGCCCGCGGTCATATCGCGCCCACAGCCGCCAAACACATCGCTCGCGTGCCCGCGGAAGATCGGTACCTGCTGGCATGGGCGAGCCTCGACGCCGGGCTGACCGTGCGGGATATCCGGTCGATCGCAAGCGCGATCAACGACGGCGTCGATACCGAAACCGCGCTGCGAGAGCACGGCATCACGCCCGGCGAGGTGACGGTGACGCTGCCGGTCGAGCAGTATATCGAACTCCGACACCGCGCCTCGATGGACAACGAAACCCCCGGCAGCGTCGTCGGCGACGCGCTGGCCGCGTACTTCGACGAGTAGATCGTGTGATCGGCTGCCGGCAGCCACTTCGATGTAAACGCTTATCAGCGCGTGCGGGCAACTCCGCGTGAGGGCTGGTAGCTCAGTTAGGGAGAGCGTCTGGCTTTTAACCAGACGGTCGGGGGTTCAACTCCCTCCCAGCCCGTTTTGCTCCGAACACTATCGTGAGGAGCAACACGGTTGTCAGAAGGACCAAATCAGGGACCAACACTGGTCAATACTGGGTCGTATCTGAAAACTATCCTGTCTGTAAACACTGACAACCGAACCACGCACACACCGACGTTGCCACCACCCTGTCAGAAACAGTTTTGAGAGTCCATCACGAAGAGCAGATAGACGCAGCCATCGGGGCATCGACAATGGAACGACCCAACCCCTCCCCCAACGTCATCCGCTCGGAGGCAGCCGAGCCGGCCGCCGAGTCGCCGGCCAGCGACGAGTCCCTTCGCAGCCTCGTCAAGGACCTCGTCGTCTCGTTCCAGGAGAAATCGGTCCCCGATCTGCAGGAGATCCGCGAGCGCACCACCATCCGCAACATCGTCGACTACCGCGAGGTCGACCGCGTGCTCGATCCCGGCTGGGCCGCCGCGCCCGAAATCGTCCAGTTCGGCAACGACCCGCTGGCCGACACCCTCGTGTTCAGCCACACGAACCGCCCCTACGAAGTCGTCCTCAAACCGGACGACGTGTTCGTCCCGACCGACGACATCGAAGTGTATCTGCTCGACCGCAACAACGGCACCCGGCACCGACTGATCCGGACGCTGCCGACGCTGGATTTCGCGCTCGAACACGCCGTGCATAAGTTCACGCACAAACACTTCGATCCCGACGCTGTCTATCAGATGTCGATGATCGGGCCCGACCTTGATGAGCCATCTGCGGTCGGCGACACCGACCTGACGGCGATCAGTTTTGAAGACCGGGACTAACTGCTCGACGCACTCTTGAGGTTGTCGACGATGCGTCTCCAACTGCGCAGTCGACGATATCGATACTACCAATGAGGAGTAGCCAATCAACTATCGCCTATGGGTCTCCTCCAACGGATCGCAGCCGGACTGAAAGAGCTGGTGTTGCTTGAACTGAGCGGGTGGGTGTACGCCATCGTCGCGGGGATCGTCTTTTTCGCCACGTTGCTCGCCGGGGTGACGTTGTTAGGTGAGGATCCCGGTTTCACCGTCGGTGGGGTCAGTGGTGTCGTCTTCGCGGTCGGTGCGCTGTACGCACTCCGGACGCAGCTTCCGTACCCGAAAGACCACCAGTAGGCTACTCGGTGTCGATGTGTTCGCCCTGATAATCGCCGTCGTAGGTCCCGTCGTGATCAGCCTCCGCGAGGACAATCTGGGCGATGCGCGCACCCTGTTCGATCTCGATTTCGTGATGGACCTCCAGCAACCCCTCGCCTTTGCCCTCGTAGCCGGCGTCCCAGACTGCCGTATGCAACATACAGGAGTTCCGCATCAGCGACGACCGCGGATAGATGAAGCCGATATGCTCCTCGGGAATGGCGACCGTTTCGCCGTACTGGACGATATACGCGCCCGGTTCGAGATGAAACACACCGTCATCGGCCTCGATCTCACGTCGCTCGCCGATCGTTTTGCCGTCGGTCCCGATGCGGCCCGGTTCAGTCTGTTCGTAGACGGCCGCTGCGGTGAGGTCAACGCCGTTGGGTTGTAGCTGTGCGTCCGTTGTCGGCGTGATGTGGGCACCGACTGTCTCGCCGGCTCTGAACATAGCCGACTGCTCGGCCGAAGCGGGCAAAACGCTGTCGGCATCGCGGTCGCCGCGGCAGCGTGATTGAAATACCAGTAGAAAGACCGCCGGAACTCCGTTGAGCTTCGACGACCGTCCAAACACCGGCCGCTGGCAGTCGGAGGAGTTGTGGGATACGCGGGATTTATACCCGCGTAGGGACCATCTGCGAACGTTATGGGACAGACGCTCACGGAAAAGATCCTCGACGACCACCTCGTCGANGGNGANNT
>NZ_RKLU01000001.1:271649-375141 GCF_006861665.1 Halonotius terrestris
TCGNNGGNNNGNCCNTNCTNAAGATGGANGACAACATCACGACCGACCACATCATCCCGGCGACCCAGGACATCCTGATGTACCGGTCGAACNTCNNNAAGCTCTCNGAGTTCACNCTNTCNCGNNTCGACGACACGTTCGCNGAGCGCGCNCTNGAGNNCGACGGCGGCNTCCTCGTCGCNGGCGAGAACTACGGNCAGGGCTCCTCGCGTGANCACGCNGCNCTNTGTCCGATGTANCTCGGCATCGAGGNCGTCNTCGCNCAGAGCTTCGCNCGNATCCACNNNGCGAACCTGTTCAACTTCGGNATCGTCCCGCTGACGATCGACGAAGAAACCTACGCCAAGATCGACCAAGGCGACGACATCGTCGTCGCCGACGACATCGGTGCCGGCGTCCGTGATGGCTCCGAGGAATTCACCTGCCGCGTCAACGACGACTGGGAGTTCACCGCCGAACTCCACGCCTCCGAACGCGAGCGGGACATCCTCGCCGCCGGTGGCAAGCTCTCGTGGACGAAAAATCAGGCGACCGGCGGCAGCGGTGCCGCACCCGCCGACGACTAAACAGCGCCACAACGCCACGAACACCGGATTTTCGCTATTTTTCGACCGGAGCGGATCATCGCTACTGAGGCGTGTGTGACAGAGCAGTCAGACCGCGGCAACGTTATCCGGCCACCGTCTGTCTATCAGTGTATGAGTGGACCGTCTGTAGCAGCGAGTGAGAGCCCCACGACCACGAATCCGACAGCCATGGTCGACCCACGAGCCCCACGGTTCGGGCAGGGCATCACTGCACTCGGCCTCGCCGCTGGGATCGGCCTCCAGCGGCCCGCGTTCGTCTACGCGATCACGGCGGTCCTCGTCATCGCCGCGCTCTCGAAGTGGCGGCTCGATCCCTACGGGATCATCTGGAAACAACTGCACGCTGTCGTCGGCGCGCCAGCCGACCGCGAGGCCGCCGCGCCGCATCGCTTCTCGAAGCTACTGGCCGCGATCTTTACCTCGGTGGCAAGCGGCTGTCTCATCATCGCCGGGGCCGGCGGGATCGGCTGGATGAGCGTCGTTGGCTACGGGGTGGCGACCGCTGTCGTCGGATTGGCGGTCGCGTCGTCAGTGTTCGACTACTGTGTCGGCTGTAAGATGTATCGACAGGTGGCGTTCTTCCGGCGGCTGAACTGGATCTGAGCGACACCGCCGAGATAAGCGATCAAAACTCCGAGAGCGACGCTTGGTCGTCGTCGGTGTCGGCGGTCGCCTCGTCGGCAGACGGCTGTCCGCCGGAGCCGCGGCCGCGACGCGACAGCGACGCTCGTTCGGCGACCTCGGGTCGCTGGAGCGCGCGGCGGGCGTCGTCCCGGACCGCTTCCAACTTCGTCTGAATCCGCTCGCGTGCGGCCTCGTACTCGACGATTGGATACGGATAGTCGTCGCCGATGTCGACGCCGTACTCGTCCTGTACGGCCAGCGGCGTCTTCTCGGGCTGATCGAGAAATTTGTCCGGGAGAGGCCTGAGTTCGGGCACCCACTCGCGGATGAACTCGCCGTCGGGGTCGTTGTCGCGGACCTGCTTGCGAGGGTTGTAGATGCGCAACATGTTCGTGCCGACGACGCCAGCCTGCGTCTGGAACTGGGTGTAGTTGATCGCCGGATCGGCGTCGATCAGGTGGTAGTAGAACCAGTCCGCACCGATCTGCCAGGGTTGCTGGCACAAGTCACAGAGAAACGACGCACACATCGCCCGCATGCGGAAATTCAGCCACCCCGTCTCGCGCAGACAGCGCATCGAGGCGTCGACCATCGGATACCCCGTTTGGCCCTGTTTCCATGCGTCGACGAGTGCGGGGTCGTGGTTGTCGGCGTGGAACTCCTCCATAACGGGGTTGACTGCGGTATCAAGCCACCCCGGCCAGTCGGCGAGTTTTTGCGTGTAGTGGCGGTTCCAGTACAGTCTTGAAATGAACATCTGCTTGCCGCGGCAGTCGGGAGCGTGCTCGTCGATGTGCTGATAGACTTCTCGTACCGAGAGACAGCCAAACCGGAGATACGGTGAGAGACGGCTGGTGCCGTCTTCGGCGTCGCTCGGTGCAGAGATGTTACCCGGATACGACCGGATCGAGTCGGCAAAGTGGTGGAGTCGACGCCGCCCGGCCTCGCGGCCGCCGCGCGGGACGCGCTCTTTGGTCGGGTCGATATCGTAAGCATCGGCAACGCGGTCGGGCGTGAGCGGCGTCTCAAGCGTCACAAAATCGGCGTCGCCGCTGTCGACAGCGTGCTGGTCGGCTGTAAACCACGCTTCGACGTGATCGCTCCATCCCTCGCGGGTGTCTGCGGCTTCCCGAATCAACCCGTCGCCAGCGACGAACTCGACATCGGCTTCGGCAGCCGCGGCGTTGTCGCGCTCGCGTCCGTAGCGACCTGTCGGCTCCGCGCTGGCGACGACCTGCCAACCCTGGTCGCGGAACCGGGAGAGGATCTCGACGGGATCGCCGTGTGCGTACGTGAGTCCGCCGCCGAGGCTGTCGTACTGGCTGTCGAGAGCAGCCAGCGACTCGTGAAGGAACTCGCTGCGGGCGTCGCAGGCCAGCCCGCTGTCGCGGTAAAACGTCGGATCGAAAACGAACAGCGGGAGCACTCGGTCGGCGGTATCGACCGCGGCGGTGAGGGCGGGATGGTCAGCCGTCCGCAGGCCACGGCGGTGCCAGACGACGACACCCGACTCGGCGGCCGCATCGACAGCGGGAATCGCGTCGATCGTGGGGGCTGTCGAAATCGGTGTCGCCGCCTCAGTCATCGTTGTCTCGCATTGGATCCGGAGCAATATAATAACGGAGTCGGTCGGGGTGCTGCGGGGCGACTCAGTCGTCAGCCGGCGTCGCCGAGCCGACCGTGCCGGCGGCGATGGTGGCGACGAGGGTCTCGTTGTTGACGACCCACCGCAGCAGCAGGAAGCCGAAACCGTACTTGGCGACCCAATCGAGGATGCTGTAGCCCCACGAGGTCTGGGCGACGCTGAGCAGAGCGAAGCCCTCTGCACCGAGCGCCCAGAGGATCGGGTAACCCAACCACAGCACTACAGTCAGGACTTTCAGCGTGTTGAAGATGTCGTCCGTCCCGGCGGCCGCGGCGTCCTTCGGCCACTCCACGAGCAGGATGTAGAGGACGGCCACGAAGAACGCACAGCTGATCAGATACCAGAACCAGCGCAGCAGCAGTGAGGAAGTCGTCAACGCCGCGGCGAGGCCGGTGACACACATCCCGACATCCATCACGACGGCGGTGAAGATCTTCGTGAGATCAGAGCCGGCCAACAACCCAAGCGCAAGCAGGATCATCGGCGTCGAGAACGCCCACGTGAGATACCGGCCCCACATCGTGAGAACCTCCTCACCGGCTAGCGGATGCCCGGCCGGCATCTCAAGGAAACTGATTGTCAGCCCCGAGACGAGTCCAGTATAGCTGGAGATCGAGACCAGCGGCACCATCAACGTCGCCACGAAAATCAGCTTCGCTCGGGGGTCGTCGACGCCGCGACCCATGTAGACGAACAGGAGGATTGCGATCCCGGCGAGGGCGATGTTCGACCAAAACGAGAGGGCCAGCGACTGGTTGGCCGCGACCTCCTGAAAGATCTCGAATTGGGTCTCCGGGACGGTTGTCGATGCGACTGTCAGTAGGTCGGCGAACGCGGGGACTGTCATAATCCACGTACAGTTACAGGACGCATGCGGGTAAACACCACAGCCTGACTAGTCAGATGCGACGAGACTGAACCCGCTCCAGACCGTCGCTACCTGTGGGACCGGGTCTTATTTGATGGTTCGGTCCAAACTAACATGGTATGGTATCGCCGCGCGTATTGGTCGTCCACCCGCCCGATGGCAGTGATCGCCTCCGGGCCGCACTGGAGAGGGCAGGCTGTACCGTCCGCCACGTCGAGACGGCCTCGGCCGCGCTGGCAACGCTGACGACCGAGGACGTCGACTGCCTCGTCACCGAACGCTCGCTGCCCGGCGACGACGGCTGTGAACTCCGGGCTGCCGTCCGGCAAATAGCACCATCGCTGCCGATCGTCTTGTTCGCCGACGGTGACGCGGACGCGGTGTCGACCGTCGAGTTCGACGGCGACCGCGACAGCTACGTCGACAAACGCGCTGACAACGCTGTCGAGGACGTCGTCGAAACGGTCCGCCGTGTCGCCAGCGACGAGGCCGAACGGTCACAGGACATCTCCGGACACGAACCCGCCCCCGAAGAGTTGGTCCGGGCGATCGAGGAGGCCCCGATCGGCGTCAGCCTGAGCGATCCGGAGCTGAGCGACGACCCGTTGGTCTACGTCAACGAGCAGTGGGAGTCGTTCACCGGCTACGACACCGACGAGGTGCTCGGGCGCAACCCGCGGCTGCTACAGGGACCGGGAACCGACCCCGAAACGGTCGGCGAACTCTCGACGGCGCTCAACGAGGAGTCCTCGACGACCGTCGAGGTACGCAACTACCAGAAGGACGGCACACCGTTTTGGAACGAGCTCACCATCGCCCCGATCCACGACGAAAACGGCGAGCTCGCCCACTACGTCGGCTTCCAGATCGACGTGACCGACCGCCGGCAGGCCGAGGAGCTTGCCACCGAGCGCGCCGAAAAGCTCAGCCGCGAGCAACAGAGCCTTCAGCGCGTCCTCGAACGGGTCAACGGCCTGCTCAGCGAGGTCGCCGGCGTCCTCGTCGAGGCGACCGAGCGGCAGGTGATCGAGGATCAAGTCTGTGCAACCGTCGCCGACGAGCCCGGGTACGGCGGCGGCTGGATCGGCCGCCTTGAGGGCGACAGTCTGACGATCACTGCCAGCAGCGACGAAGCGGTCGCGTCGTCGATCCCGCTGGCCGAGTTGCCGACGGCCGTGCGAGAAGGGATCGAAGCCGACGAGCCACGCGAACTCCCGGCCGGGACGGACACGGCACTCGATCCACAGGTGGTCGGTGCCGATCGACTGCTCGTCGTCCCGCTCTGCTACGGCGACCGGCAGTACGGCGTGCTCGGCGTCTACGGGACCGATTCTGAGGCCCTCGATCAACGCGAAAAGGACGTACTCGCCTCGCTGGGGACGATGATCGCCAACGGCCTCCACGCCGTCGAAACGACCCGGATCTTGACAACCGATCAGGTGGTCGAACTCCGAGTCGGCATCAGCGACGCGTCGTTCCCGCTGTCGGCGATCGCCGCCACGCTGGAAACGACGGTCGAACACGTCGGGACGACCCGCTCGGCGGACGGGCAGTGTGAGTGGTACGTTACCGCTCCACAAACAGGCGTTGACGCCAGCGAGTTAGCGTCGCTGCCGTTCGTGTCGGCTGTCCGCACCGTCTCGGAAACCGATGCCGAACGCACGCTGTCGGTGAGCGTCGAGACACCGGCGTTCTACGAGCAGTTAGCCGACCACGGCGCGGTCGTCACAGGACTCAGCGCGACCGCCGAGGGTGCGGAGCTGACAGTCGAAGCCCCGCCGGAGCAGGCTGTCCGCTCGCTGTTGGACGCGTTGCGGGCGCAGTACGACGGTGTCGATCTCCGCGGGCGCACCGAGCGCGACCGCCGGGACCGCGGGCGCAACGAGTTCACCGCCGAGATCGACGAGAAGCTGACCGACCGCCAGCGAGCCGCGCTTGAGGCCGCCGCGCTCAACGACTACTTCGAGTGGCCCCGCCCGGTCGACGGCTCCGAGATCGCCGAAACGATGGATATCACGCGGCAGACGTTCCACCAGCACCTCCGAGCCGCCGAGCGAAAGCTGGTGGCGACGTATCTCGACACCGGCGGAGCATAGTCGGCAGCGGCGGGGGCAGCCGAGCCACATTGCACCGACCCTGCGTATTTTTTACCTCACACTGCGTACCCCGGCGTGTGGCAACGCGCTCGAAACAGGGCCCGGACAGCGTCTCCATCCGACAGGCGACCCGCGCCGACCTGCTGTCGATCTACCGGATCGAAAAGCAGGCCTTCGATCAGCCGTGGCCCTATCCCGCCTTCGAGAAGTTCCTCGGCGAGCCGAATTTTCTGGTCGCCATCGCTGACGACCACATCGCTGGCTACGTCGTTGCCGACACGACACCCAACGCCGGCCGCGACATCGGCCACATCAAGAACCTCGCGGTCCACCCCGCCAAACAGGGAGAGGGCCTCGGCCGGAGCCTCCTCCAGCGGGCGATCCTCGGGCTGACTGTCGCGGACGCTGCCCGAATCAAACTCGAAGTCCGGGAGGGCAACGTCCGCGCTCGGAAGCTCTACCGCGATGCGGGCTTCGAGCCGACCAAGCGGCTGCCCCGCTACTACGACGACGGCGAGGCCGCCCTCGTCCTCGTCAAGGGGCCGGAGCCGACCGCCGATCTGGGTCGATAGCGGCACTGTTTTTTCCGCGACGAGCGTAGCGAGCCTATGGGTTATCTGTGTCCGGTCTGTGCGGCCCCGTTCGGCGGCGGCGAGCCGCTGGCCGACCACCTCGCCGTCAGCGCGATCCTCCACGGCGGCGACCACGAGGCGTGGCTGGACGACACCGTCGATGACTGGGGGTCGATTTCGCGGGCCGACCTCGGCGAGCGCGTCGTCGACCACGCCGAGGAAACCGACGACCACGAGCATATCGGCGAACACAGCCACCGCGATCCAGAGCCGGCAAGCGGGCTGCCGAACGGGATCGATGCGCCCGAGGATGCCGCCGTTGATGGCGATGCGGCCCTCGATGGCGACGCGCAAGCGGTCCTCAGAGAGGCCCGCGAACTCACGCAGGAAATGCAGGGCGACGAACGAAGTGAGAGCGACGACGAACGAAAAGAGTCCTAACGCGGCGGCGACTCGGACCGGTATGGAGATTGACGGTATCTACGCACCCGAAACCGCCGACGACGCGGGGGAGGCGTACGAGTCGCTGGGGTCGACTGCCCAAATCGTCGTCAAGGAGACGGCGAAGGCGATGGAGTTGAGCAACGACGAGTACGCCGAGCGCGTGACGAGCGAAGTCATCGAAACCGCCCGGGACGCGTTGTTCGCGTCGCTGTTGGAGGTTTTCCACGGCGACCGCGATGCGTTTGAGGCGTGGTGTGACGACCATCCCGAGTACACGGTTGAACGGCTCGGCAGCGACAACGTCGACTCGGTCGTCTGGCACCCGATTCCGTTCGCCGAGACGGTCATCGCGGCGACGTATCAAGACGAGCCAGCGGCAGCCGCGGCGACGGTTCGACGGCGGGCATTCGGCGAGCAGTACCGACCCGCATTCTGATCAGCCGCTGTTCTGATTGGCTGCCGGCCGCGCCATTGGCTGCTGAGACGCACCCAGAACAGCACCTTTATCACTCGCTCAGGGCGAACGTCCGGTACGACTACTCTGAGGAGGCCAATAGTGACACAAGAGACTACACAACCGGAGGTGAACATCGGNCTNGTCGGNCACGTCGACCACGGGAAGACGACGCTCGTNNANGCNCTNNNCGGNNCNTGGACNGACCAGCACTCCGAGGAGATGAAACGCGGNATCTCNATCNGNCTCGGCTACGCGGACACGACGTTCCGCAAATGCCCCGATACCGAGGAACCCGACTGCTATACCGTCGACGAGGAGTGCCCGAACGGCGAGGCCAGTGAGCCACTCCGGACGGTTTCCTTCGTGGACGCGCCCGGCCACGAGACGCTGATGGCGACGATGCTCGCCGGTGCGTCGCTGATGGACGGCGCGGTGCTGGTCGTCTCGGCGACCGAGGACGTGCCACAGGCCCAAACCGAAGAACACCTGATGGCCCTCGATATCATCGGGATCGACAACATCGTCATCGCCCAGAACAAACTCGACCTCGTCGACCGCGAGCGGGCGATGGAGAACTACGAGCAGATCCAGGAGTTCGTCGAAGGCACGGTCGCCGAGGACGCCCCTATCGTCCCGATCAGTGCCCAACAGGAGACGAACCTCGACGTGCTGATCGGCGCGATCGAAGAGACGATCCCGACGCCGGACCGCAGCGACGACGACAACGCCGAAATGTTCGTCGCCCGGAGCTTCGATATCAATCGCCCGGGGACGACGTGGGAGGACCTCACCGGCGGCGTCGTCGGCGGCAGCCTCGTCAGCGGCGAACTCTCCGCCGACGACGAGATCGAACTCCGCCCCGGCCGGGAAGTCGAGGAGGGCGGCCAAACCGAGTGGCAGCCGTTGACGACGACGATCCGGTCGCTGCAGGCCGGTGACGGCTATCCTGACTCGGTGGGGCCGGGCGGCCTCATCGGCGTCGGTACCGGCCTCGATCCGAGTCTGACGAAGGGCGATTCGCTGGGCGGGCAGGTCGCCGGCGAACCCGGCACGCTGCCGCCGACGCGGAACGGTTTCGAGATGGATGTCGAACTCCTTGACCGAGTCGTCGGCGAGAACGACGAGGTCGAGGCGATCTCGACGGGCGAACCGCTGATGTTGACCGTCGGTACCGCGACGACCGTCGGCGCGGTGACCAGCGCGCGGGACGGCGAGTGCGAGGTCAACCTGAAACGGCCGGTCTGTGCCCGCGACGGCGCGACCATCGCCATCAACCGCCGGGTCGGCGCGCGCTGGCGACTGATCGGCATCGGCACGCTGCGAGCGTAACATGGTGACCGTCGGGATGGATACCAACGCACTCATGATGCCGGTCGAATGTGATATCCGTGTGTTCGACGAACTCGACCGGCTGTTCGGCCGCGACGTCGCCGAGTTGGTCGTCCCGTCGGCCGTCCTCGACGAACTCGACCGGCTCGAATCGGGCCACGGCGAGGCAGCCACCGCCGCCAGCGTGGGAAAAGATCTTGCCGGTCGGTGTCGTGTCGTTGAAACGAACGTCTCATATGCCGACGACGCAATTGTCGAGTTAGCCACCGACGGCGAATTCGATTACGTCGTCACGAACGACGCCCCACTCCGTGATCGCCTCCTATCCCACGGCGTTCACGTTGTCAGCAGACAGGGCGAAAGCAACCTCGGGATAACAGCACCATAATATGTACAAACGGGTACGACTCAAAGATACGGTCGAAGTGCCGCCGGAACAGCTGGCGGATGTGTCGCCACAGCGGGTCAAACGCCTGCTGCAGGACAAGCTAGAGGGACGAATGGACGAAGACGTCGGCAGCGTCGTCAGCGTCATCGAGGTCCACGAGATCGGCGAAGGGACCGTGCTGCCGAACCGCCCCGGCGTCTACTACGAGGCCGAATTCGACGCAATCACGTTCGATCCCTCGATGCAGGAAGTCGCCGACGGCACCGTCGTCGAGGTCGTCGAGTTCGGCGCGTTCGTCGGGATCGGCCCCGTCGATGGCCTGCTACACGTCTCTCAAATTTCGGACGANTANCTCGCNNNCGACGNNGAGAACCAGCAGCTCGCCTCNNNNGANTCNAACNGNGNGCTCGGNGTCGNCGACGCNGTCCGGACNCGCATCGTCACGAAGAGCATCGACGAGCGGAACCCNCGNGACTCGAAGATCGGCCTNACNGCNAANCAGNNCGGCCTCGGCAAACACGAGTGGCTGGAGCGGGACCGCAAGCGGCGCGAGCAGGACGCAACGGCGGAGGGAGCCTAGATGGCGGACGACCGGCTGGCCTGTCGTGAATGTCACTACGTCAACGAGCCGGATCGGCAAAACTGTGAAAACTGTGGCTCCTCCAGCCTCACCGAGGACTGGGCCGGCTACGTCATCATCTCCCATCCCGAGAAAAGCGAGGTCGCCACCGAAATGAACGTCAGCGAACCCGGCAGCTACGCGCTGAAGGTCCGATAGCGTGCTCAGCCTCCCCGAGTCGCTGCGGAGTGAGCTCAAACCCCCACTCGGCGAGATCTATACCGACCCGACAGCTCTTCTGACAGCGGCCGACGAACACGCAGCCACGGCTGGCGACGAAGCCCCGACCCTGATCAGCGTCGGCGATGTCGTCACCGCCCACCTCGTCGAAGCCGGCCGCCAGCCCGACGTAGCCGCTATCGACGGCCGCACCGAACGCGAGCCCGTCGACGACGAGATCAACGCGATTCTCGACGACCTCGCCGGCCGCCGCGTCGCTGTCGAGAACGAACCGGGGACGCTCTCGGAGTCGCTGTTGGCCACACTCAAAGACGCGATCGCCAGCGACGATCGGGTCACGATCAGTGTCGAAGGCGAGGAGGATCTGGCCGCGTTGCCGGCGATTCTACTCGCAGCGCGGGGCGCGAGCGTCGTCTACGGCCAGCCCGGCGAGGGGATGGTCCACGTCGCTGTCGACGACGCTGTCGCCGAAACAGCGCGCGATCTTCTCGCCCGCTTCGACGGCGACACCGAGGCTGCGTTGGCGATCTGTGATGGATCAGCCGATGCGTGAGTCCCACCCTATCGAACAGGCGGTCGGCACCGCTTATTACGTGAGCGACGCCGACGGCATCGGCGGGCAACTCCGCGTCAAGCCCGCGGATTTCCGGGTCGAAGAGATCGAGAACTTCGACCCCGAACCGCTCGACGCCGACGCCGGAGCCTACCCTGAAATTCTCATGCGGGCGACGCTGCGGTCGTGGGATACCAACGATTTCGCCAGCCGGCTCTCGGACGCCCTCAACGCGAGCCGCGAGCGCGTCTCGTGGGCCGGCACGAAGGACAAACACGCGGTGACGACACAGCTGTTTTCGGTCAGCAACGGCGACCCCGATGCCATCGCCGACCTCGATATTCGAGCCGCCGAGATCGACGTTCTCGGCCGGACGGGTCGCCCGATTTCCTTCGGCGACCTCCACGGGAACCGCTTCGAGATTCGGGTCCGCGAGGCCAACGCCGACGCGAGCGAGCGCGTGGGCGAGATCACCGATGATCTGCATGCCTTCGGTGGCAACGAGGATGATACTGCTGTCGCCGGAATTCCGAACTGGTTCGGCCAACAGCGGTTCGGCAGCCGGCGACCGATTACCCACGAAGTCGGTCTCAACATCGTGCGCGGCGAATGGCGCGAAGCCGTGCTGTCGTACGTCGCCAATCCTTTCGAAACCGAACCGGAAGCGACACAGGCCGCCCGCGAATTCGTCGCCGACGAAGCCGCCAGCGACGACCCCGACTGGGGGGCCTGCCTCGATGAGTTGCCGGGCCAACTCGGCTACGAGCGGTCGATGGTCCACCGGCTCGCCGAGGACGGCGCGTCGGCGGCGGAGGACTTCCGGCACGCACTCGAAGCCGTCCCGTGGAACCTCCAGCGGCTCTTTGTCAATGCCGCCCAGTCGTTCGTCTTCAACCGGATTCTCTCGGAACGACTGCGCCGCGGACTGCCGTTTGATCGCCCCGTCGACGGCGACGTCTGCTGTTTCGTTGATAGCGACGCACCTGAGGGACTGTACGCGCCCGACACCGACAGGCTCCAGCGCGTTTCTGGAAGCCGGGTCGACGTGATGGAACGCCACTGTTCGCGCGGCCGGGCGTTCGTGACCGCGCCGCTGGTCGGCACCGATACCGAGTTGGCCGACGGCGAGCCCGGCGAGATCGAACGCGAGGTGCTTGCGGAGGTCGGTATCGAGCCGGCGGATTTCGACCTGCCGGACGATTTCGGCTCGACTGGGACGCGGCGGGCGATCCTGTTGCGGACCGATCTGCGGGTCGACCCCGAGACGATGACCTTCGAGTTCGCGTTGCCGAGCGGGTCGTATGCGACCGCGTTGCTGCGGGAGTATCTGAAAGCCGATCCGCTTGCGTTGTAGCTCCTCGACAGTGGGCTAACGCACGGCCTGCTGAGGCGGCTCTCCGTGTTTGCTCGGTTGGCCGAAACAAAAGATTATCTCGAAGGCGGGCTAGACTGCTGTACAGTTGGGCAGCGACCGGGCGGAGCCGACTGGACAACGCACGTCCGGTACGGCTGGTTCACGCGCCCAACGGTGAGCATACATGAAACTGGAAGACACACGACTCGCCATGTTGGTCGGACCGGGCTTCGAGGATCTGGAGTTCTGGGCCGTTTACATGCGAATGAAGGAAGAAGGGGCAGAGATCGATGTCGTCGGCACGGACGCCGGCGTCGAGTACACGGGCAAAAGCGGCGGGCTCACCGCCGAGACCGAGGTGGCGGCCGAAGATGTCGATCCGGCGGCGGTTGACGCAGTGTTGGTCCCGGGCGGCTGGACGCCCGACAAGATTCGCCGCGACCAGTCAGTGCTCGACCTCGTCCGCGAGGTTTACGAGGACGACAAGATCATCGGGCTGATCTGTCACGCCGGGCTGGTCGGCATTTCCGCCGGCATCGTGGAGGGCTCGGACGCGACAGGGTCCAAGGGCATCAAGGACGACCTCATCAACGCCGGCGCGAACTGGGTCGACGAACCGGCGTTCCAGGACGGCAACATCGTCTGGGGACGTGTCGTCAAGGACATTCCCGACTACTGCCGCGTCCTGGTGGACGCACTGGCCGAGCAGTCCGCATAGGACGTCGTCTCGACTGACGATGCGCCCTCAATTTTACGCGGCACGGGCTGACTGACTCCGGAGATACGCTGGTATGTTCGTGACGAGAGACGTAGATACCGTAGCAAAAAGCCGCCAGCAACAGAGACGTGACGACCGCGTGCTACCCAAGCAGGTAGCGCAGCCACGGTCGTTGTTCGACGAACTCGGTGTCTTCGAGCACCGCGTCGATGCCGGCGACCCGGCCGGCCGCGAGCACGCCGACGATGGCGAACATCATCAGGCCGAGCAGGTCACCGTTGACGTAGCCGTGGGCCCAGTCGGCGTTCCCGAGGTAGAACATCACCATCAGGAACCCACCGAAGAACGCGGCCAGCCGCGTCAGGGCACCGACGATGAGTCCGAGGCCGATCATGAACTCGCCGATCGGGATCATGAAGTTCGTGAACTCTAGGAGCCACGGCGTCTCCGCGACGAAGCCGAAGAGCCACGCGATCGGGCTGTCGGCGTTGGCGAGGTAGCCAGCCGCGGTGAACGGCTCGCCAGCGACGAAGGCGAACTTCGTCCAGCCGGCATGCAGGAACCAGTAGCCGGTCACGAGCCGCACGAGCAGCAGCGTGTAGCCGGCTCCCGTCCCGAGGTCGTTGAACTGCCGTCGGAGGCCGAGGCCAGTCGTTGTGGTTTGGTTGGTTGTCATTGGTGATCCCTCACAGGTGAAGAGAGGGGCTATACGGGCTTAAACCGCGACGGGCGTTCTCAGTCGCTGGGAACCGCTCGCCGCGAGCGCGGACCGAACGGCGTTTTACGCTCCGCCGGCTCGGGTCGGTATGGAGTGCCGGCAGTGTCACACCGACCTCGATCGGCCGGGCGACTACTGTTTGGTCTGTGACACCGCCAACTGCGACGCCGTCGTCGCCGTGTTCGAGCGCGACGCGGCGACGTTGACGATGCTCGACGGCGAGGAAATCCGCGGCGAGACGACGATCACGACGGTGCAGGACGACGACCACGACGATCGGGCGACCGTCGTCGAACTCCGGAACTTCGCCGGCCGCGTCGCCGACGAGATCCGCCGCAAGCGACCCGAGACGGTCTTCGCTGCCGGCGAGCGCGAGCCGCTGCGGGAGACCCGTAAACAACTCCACTACGAGTTCTATCGCGTGCCCGACGACGACCCAGTCGAAACGGTCCTCGACCGTCGCGGTGAGTCGGCTCTCGATGTCGTGGATATTCCGCCACGCGAGAAGATCGGCGGCAGCCACTCGACGATTATCGGCGGCCGCGCCGGCCGCAACGCCATCAGCATCGTCGCCGACCACCCCCACATCAAGAAGATCATTCCCGGGCCAATCGACGCCGGCGGCAAGGGCTCCCAAAGCAGCCTCAGAGCAAAGATCACCCGCGCCGACGACAACGGCAACGTCCGAATGTTGCTGCGGGACGGCTCAAGCGTGCAAGAAAATCGGTTGGTGACGACCGCTCGGGATCTTGAAACCGGCGAGCGCGTCCGGGCCGACCTGAACGCCGCCCTTGAAGAGGCGGAGTTACAGTAACCGACGGCGGGCAGCGAGTCGTCGGGATGAACGACGGTCGAAGAGCCACTGCAATCCGACGATTGTGCTTCTGTCCCGCATATAGGCCACCTCGCGGCTAGAGCATATTTATTCCATTCTATACAACTAAATAGATTATATTGCTGTGTTTGTTTTCTTTCTTTCCGTTTTCGGTGTACGATCATGATAGAAATCTGCAAAAAACTTATTACTACACATCGAGGTAATCCACCTGCGAAGCAGGAAACCCACCAACACATGAGTACGAACGTCCCCGAACAGACCGTCCGAAACGGCTCTGTTCACCAATCGTCCCCACCCGAACCGAGTGTTCCAACGGCTCCCGCGTTCGACATTCCCGAGTCGCCCCCGGCGGCCGAAACGACGATCTACCGCGATCCGAAGACAGTGATCCGGATTCGCCCAACTGCGTCGGCCAGCGACGAACTCTGCCTGACGATGTATCACCACATGACAGCAGAGACGAAACAGCTGACGCCAGCCCAAACCTCCAACTGGCGCGAGGAGTCCGTCGACGCCTCGCCGAACACGATCAACGCGCTGCCGGATGCGCTCTCCGACCGCTACGTCGCCGCTGTCGAGGAACTCATCGACAGCTTCGGTCTCAGCATCATGCGGCCGTCGACCGGCTACGGCGTCTGTCACCGCCGTCACGACACGGTCGGTAAACACGGCATCGTCTCCTTCCGAACGCGACTCGGCTAACGCGGCCTGTTTGCCGACCCTTCGGCCCACCCACCATGACAACGACACCACCCACGAACGCGACGAGTCGGTTCGAAACGTTGTTCGAGCAGTTGAACGACCCGGTTGTCGAGTTCAAACTGGACGACGGTGAGCCGATCATAGTCCAGGCGAACGCAGCGTTCCGCGAGGTGTTCTGCGTCGTCGACAGCGTCGCTGGCCTCCCGCTCAACGACCTCATCGTCCCGGCTGACCGACAGGGCGAGGCGACGGATTTCGATGAGCGGACCGCCGACGGAAAACCGAACCGGGCGGTCATCGAGCGGACGACCGCCGACGGCACCCGGAAGTTCCTCTATCGGAGTGTGCCGATCGGTGAGAACCACGGCTTTGCGATCTACAGCGATATCACCGCCAAACTCAGACAGGAACGGTATCTCGACGTGCTCCAGCGTGTCCTCCGGCATAACCTCCGCAACGACGTGAACCTCATTACCGGTCACGCCGAGCAGGCCCTCGAAACGGCCGAAAACGAGGCCACACGCGACGCCCTCGAATCAATCACGGAGACCGCGGACAGCCTCACACAGCTCTGTACGGAGGCACAAACGATCCGCAATGTGCTTGGCGAGTCGGCAACGCTGGAGCCGACAGCACTCACACCGATCGTCGACAGCGTCTCGAAAGACTGCCTCCGCCGGTTCCAACAGGCGACGATCACAGTCGACTGTCCGGACGACCTCACAGTGCAGGCTGATGGCCGACTGCGGATCGTCGTCGATAGCCTCGTCGACAACGCGATCCGCCACAATACGTCGTCAATGCCGAAGGTAACCGTGGCGGCGAGCGTCGACGACGACACCGTCGAACTCACCGTCAGGGACAATGGGCCCGGGATTCCCGAAACCGAACGGGACATCGTCCTCGGCGACGCGGAAATATCGCCGCTCTCCCACGGCAGCGGGCTCGGCCTCTGGCTCGTGAAATGGCTCACCGAAAGCTACGGCGGTCGCCTCGACATCGCTGCCGACGACGGCGGTAGCGTCGTCCGGGTTCAGCTAAAGCGTGTGCCCGCCTGACCGAAAGCGTCATGCGGACTGCCAGCGACTGAGTAGTGTTGATTCTATATGAGTAATCCCAGCGACGACACGGCGGCCCCCTCGGAGTTCCCAGTCGACGGCTCGGCCGGCGTGTTGGCCGCCTTAGACGGGGCGGAGACCGCGATCTTCGTGCTGGATCCGACGTTTGCCGTTCGGTGGATCAACGAGGCGACGGCGACCTATTTCGGACTGGACCGCGATGCGGTGATCGGCGCGGACAAAGCCGCCCTCATCGAATCGCAGATCGCGTCGATCTTCGAGCGGCCTGACCGTTTCGCCGAAACCGTCGGCGACACCTACGCCGACAACACCTATATCGAGGAGTTCGAGTGCCACGTTCTCCCCGGCGAGGACCGCGAGGAACGCTGGCTGCTCCATCAGAGCCGCCCGATCGAGAACGGCCCGCTGGCCGGCGGCCGCGTCGAACACTATACCGATATTACCGATCGGAAAGCCCGCGAAGCGGAACTCAAACGCGAACGCGATCGGCTTGAGGAATTCGCTGGGGTCGTCTCGCATGACCTCCGAAATCCCCTGAACGTCGCCCAAGGCCGGCTGGAGTTACTCAGCGACGAGTTCGAGAGCCAGCATCTCGAGCCGCTTGGAGGCGCGCTCGCGCGCATGGGCCGGATCATCGACGACGTTCTGTGGCTCGCCCGTGCGGGCCGCGACATCGGCGACACGGAGGCCGTTGATCTCGGGGGCGCCGTCACGGCGGCATGGCGCCTCGTCGGTGACGAGACGACCGACGCTGAACTCATCGTTGCCCCGGAACTCGACGGCCACCGGATCGAAGCCGACAGCGACCGCCTCGCCCAACTGCTGGAAAACCTCCTCTCGAACGCCATCGCCCACGGCGGCGACGACGTAACCGTGCGGGTCGAGCCGACCGCCACCGGGTTCGCAATTGCGGACGACGGTCCTGGCATCCCGCCGGCCGACCGAGAGCGAGTGTTCGAGTCCGGCTATTCGTCAGTGCCAGACGGAACGGGATTCGGACTTCGGATCGCCTCACAGGTCGTCGAAGCCCACGGCTGGGAGATCAGCATTGCCGAAAGTCCGGATGGTGGAGCACGCTTCGAGATCAGTGGGATCGAAGCGTGCGGGAGCGGGTCCGGGACAAACGCCGGGGAGAAAACCGACGAAACTCCCCGGACGGGGGATTGACGGATCGACGGCCGTTCACTCGGGCAGGGATGAACAGCCGAATAATACTACGCGTTTGTTAACTAAAACATGTCGTCAGTGTTGTATCAGGTTCATAATATTCTTAGTATCTTCTGTAGTGGCTCTTTTGAAAGCAGTATCTGTACATTCGCCCTATGCCAAGATCGGTGCGTCGATTCGAACGCAGGCCACTATCGCCGCGGATCGCTCTGTGGTGTAACGACGCTACCGGACGTTCGTGAACTCGAAGCGCGCGCCGCCGTCGAAGCTCTCGGTGAGTTCGACTTCCCAGCCGTGGGCTTCAGCGATCTGTTTGACGATCGAGAGCCCGAACCCGGTGCCGTCCTTCCGTGTCGTCTCGCCGGCATCGAAAACCGATTCCCGGCGACCCTCGGGAACGCCGGGGCCGTCGTCCTCGACGAAGAAGCCGAAGGTGCCGCCCGTGTCAGCCCGCGTTGAGGTGTACATCACGTTGAGCAGGCCGACCCGGATCGTCACCGGGGGCGTGCTGTGTTCGATCGCGTTCCGAAATAGGTTCTCGAAGATATGCGAGAGGCGGTTGCGGTCGCCGTGGACGGTGAACTCGTCGACGACCCGGAGTTCGGCGTCCTCGCTTTCGATCACGTCCCAACAGTTGTCGAGCAGCTCGGCGATCTCGACGGGCTCCTTGTCGTCGACGGTCTGGCCCTCCCGTGCCAGTGTCAGGGTGTCCTCGATGATGTCCTCCATCCGGTCCATCGCGTCGACGACGGTCTCCAGATGGGAGCTGTCGCACTCGGCTTGGGCGAGTTCCAGCCGACCTTGGGCGACGTTCAGTGGGTTTCGGAGGTCATGCGAGACGACGTTGGTGAACTCCTCAAGCCGGTCGATCTGGCGTCTGAGCTCCTCCTCGCGGCGACTGCGTTCGAGTTCGTAGCCGACCCACTGGGCCAGCGTCTTGACGGTCAGTTTCTGGGCTTCGATCAGCTGTGGGTCCCGCGGCTCGGTCCCGGCGAAACACAACGACCCGAAAACCTCGTCTTCGAGCATGATCGGCGCGCCGACGTAACACTGGAGGCCCAACTCGGAGTACGTCGAGAGTTCCGCGAGCGCGTCGTGGGCTTCGGCGTTGTTGATGCCGACGGGTTCGGCGTTGTCAACGACAAGCTTGCAGTAGTTTTCCGAGAGCTCGCTCGTCATGCCGATTTCGATCCCCTCGTGGTCGCCGGCCACCGAGAGGATCTCCAGATTGCGGTCCTCCACTCGAGTCGCGTAGGCGACAGGGTAGCCGAGTTCGGCGGCCCCGACCTCAAGGGCGCGGTCGAGTTTCTCCTCGAAGGAGAGCTCCGACTGGTTGGTTACCGCATAGAGTTGGGAGATCGCAGAGGTCGACTGTCGCCACGGGTCGGCCGTGTTCTGCTCGCCGGCGTAGCTGATCGAGGTCTCGATCCGCGTCGCCAACAGCTCGTAGTCGGTACCGGCGTCGGTTTTCGGGACGTAGTCGGTCGCACCGGCGGCGAGAGCTTTGCCGATCAGATCGACGGAATCGGGATGGGTAAACAGCAGGATCGGGAGCTTCGGGTCCGTTTCGTGGATCGAGGCGATGAAGTCGATCACGTCGACTGCGGCGTGGGGTTCGACCACGAGACACTCGAACGGCTGTGACTCGTAGGCCTCGTGAGCCTCGGCAGCGGTTTCGACACTGACGATCGAAAAAGTCCGCTCAGCAGTCAACGTCTCGGCCGCCTCGGCAAGCGGATCGAGAGACTCCGGAGCCCCCAGATGAAGAACACGAAGCGTCGACATTACCGGGGATACCCCATGATAGTTTATAAATATTGGTTTGTTGAGACCAAAACCGATAGCCAGAAGCCGGGAACGCCCCCGTCGCGGTTCTGACGAATATCGACAGCGAGATCAGACGAGCGTTGTCAGCGCGGTTTCGACGGCGTCAGCAGCCGCACGCACGTCCGAGAGCCGGACGTACTCCCGGCTCGCGTGGGCGACCGGCCCCTCGTCGTCAGCCAACACGCCCGGACCGAAGACAACTGTGGGCGCAGTCGCCGCGAAGTACGACGCCTCCGTCGCCGCCCCGAAGGCGCGGATGTCGCCGTCGCTTGCGGCCGCCAGCGTCGTGACCAGTTCGGCGTCGCTGTCGGTGACAAACGGATCGGGAAACGGCGTGTCGGCACGGAGCAAGTCGACGGCAACGTCGCGGTCAGGTAGTTGGTCCGCAAGATAGGCCTGCAGCGATTCCCGGAACCCGTCGCTCGTTTCAGGCGGAACACTCCGCCGGTCAACCGTGAGCCGACACTCATCCGGCACGCGGTTGGTCGTGTCGCCGCCGCTCAGTACCGTTGGCGTCAGTTTCGGCTCGCCCAGCAGCGGGTCGGCCTCGGTGCCGACAGTGTCGTCGTACGCCGAGAGAGCGGTCAGGACGTGGCCGATCAGGTACATCGGGTTCTCGTCGGCCGGGACGCTGGCCGCGTGGCCGCCGGCTCCCGACACCGTGATCTCAGCTTCACACTGTCCGCGAGCAGCGGTACAGACATCGAGGTCGGTCGGCTCGCCGACGATGAAACCGTCGGCCGACAGCCGATCGGCAAGCGCGGCCGCGCCGATCTGCGTCGTCTCCTCGTCGGGCGTAATCGCCAGCGTCAGCGTGCCCTCGTCAGGCTCAGTTCGGAGGAACGCCGCCAGCAACGCCGCCAGCGGCCCTTTGGCGTCGCAGGCTCCCCGCCCGCGGACGACATCGCCGTCGGGCTCGTAGGAGATGTGCGGGGCGACGGTGTCGATGTGGGTGTTGAGGACGATGTGCGGCGAGGCCGTGGCACCCTCGTCAGTCACGTCACCCACGCCGCGACTGACGAGGACATTGCCGTCGTCATCGACGTGTGGCGAATGGCCCGCGTCGGTCAGCGTGTCGACGAGCAATTCCCGCATCTCGTCGACGCTTTCGTGAGAGGGTGTTTGGACCGCTTCCGCGTGAAACTCCTCGATATCGAAGCCCGTCGTTGCCGCAGTCACTGTTCTACCCGGGTGACATCGTCGAGCGTTTCGCGCCGCCGGACGACGCGGTCGTCGCCGCCCTCAAGCGCGACTTCGGCGGGTCGCGGCTGGGAGTGGAACTGGCTGGCGAGTTCGTAGCCGTAGGCACCCGCGTTGCCGATGGCGAGGATGTCGTTTCGCTCGGGCCGCGCGATGGGCCGGTCGGTGGCGAAGACATCCGCGCTCGTACAGACTGGGCCACCGACCGTGACAGGTTCTGCCTCGCGGTCGGGCGCGCTGACGTTCCGCATCGGGTGATAGGAGCCGAACATCGCCGGGCGAATGAGGGTCGCAAGGCTGGCGTCGACGCCGACGACGGTCGCCGCCGGGGTTTCCTTGATCGTATTGACAGTCGTCAGAATGAGCCCGGCATCGGCGACGATGTAGCGGCCTGGTTCGAGTTTGAGTTGGGCGTCTATGTCGCCGACCGCCTCTCTGACCATTTCGCTCGTCGTTTCGAGGTCGAGCGGCGGTTCGTCCTCGCGGTACGGCACGCCGAAGCCGCCGCCGATGTCGACGAATTCGAGATCGCCGACGCGGCGGGCCATCTCGCCGACGCGTTCGATGGCCTCGCAGTGGTCTTCGAGGTCGTCGGTCAGGACGCCGCTGCCGGCATGCGAGTGGAGGCCGACGAGGTCGAACTCCTCGCGGACGCGCTCGGCGACTTCCGGGACCTGGTCGTATGGAATCCCGAACTTGGCGTCGTTTCCAGTGGCGACTTTCTCGTGGTGACCCGTCCCGATGCCGGGGTTGATTCGGATGGCGATTCGGCCGTCGTAGCCGCGCTCGGCGAGGCGGTCGAGGGTGTCGGTCGCACCGATGGTGATCGTCAGGCCGGGCGCGTCCTCAGCGAGATCGACGGCGTAATCGAGATCGTGGTCCGGGGGGTTGACCGCGGTGTACTGGAGGGTATTCGGATCGGCTCCGGCGTCGATTGAGCGTTGGAGTTCGCCCCAGGCGGCACACTCGATGTCCGCGCCGACTTCGAGCAGGGCCGAGAGAACGGACTGGCCGGTGTGGGCCTTCGCGGCGTACATGACGTGGGCGTCGGGAAACGCCGCCGAGAACCGCTGGTAGTTCGCCTGGACGCGGTCGAGGTCGATAACGTACAGCGGCGTGTCGTGGGTCGCCGCCAGCGACCGGAGCCGCTGGTCGTCCCAGTCGGCCAAGCGGCGGACGGGCGGGGAGTCTGCGAGATCGGGTACAGCCATTACCTGTTGTGGGGGCGGTCAGCGATTCAATGCTTTGGTTCGGGCTGCCACCAGCTTACTCGACATCGTAGCCTACTCTCGCAGGGCGTCTTCTTGCTGGGTCGCTTCCAGGGTCTCCTCTTCAACGTCGGTGGCGACGACGGCCGGCTTGTACGCGCCGCCATCGAAGAGGTCGTGCTCGCTGACGGAGGATTCGACAAAGCGGGTGAAGGCCCGCCGCTCCGAGGGGAGGTGGCCGTAGATGACTTCCTCTTCAACGAGATCGTAGACCGGGATACGCGGGGTGAGCAGCGTATTTTCGCCGATAATCGAGTTTTCGCCGATCTTGAAGCCCGAGGTAACACGGCAGCCTGCGCCGAGGGAAACACCGTCCTCGANNANNACCGGCGCGCCTTCGACGGGTTCGAGNACGCCGCCGANNAGCGTGTTCGCGCCNAGNTTNACGTCGGNGCCGATCTGTGCACAGGAGCCGACCGTGTCACAGGAGTCGACGAGCGTGCCGTCGCCGACGTACGCGCCGATNTTGACGAAGNNNGGNNNCATCATGATGNNGTNCNNGCCGANNTAGGAGCCACGGCGGATCGTCGTTCCGTCTGGCGTGTTGCGCGTGCCGCGTTCGGCGAGGTCGTCGGTGCGGCGCAGCGGGAGTACGTCGTTGTAGCTGACGCCGCCGTACTCCTGGGCCTGGTTGTGCCGGAGGGTGAAATTGAGGAGGATGCCCTCCTTTACCCACGCGTTGGCCTCCCACGAAGTAACGTCGTCGCCGGTCTTCTCGGCGGCGCGCACCTCGCCGGTTTCGAGGGCTTCGAGGAACGCGTCGAGCGTTGCGATATCCTCGTCAGTGGCTTCGTCGGCCGTCAGCCCGTCGTCATAGCGACTCCACAGGTCGGAAATCTCGGATTCGAGTGTCATATGTAGGCTCTCTCGCTGAGAGGTTTGTATTCGATGGTTTTCGGCAATGCGGAGACAGCCGAACGGCCGACAGCCACGAGCAACACCGGTCGCTGTGGGGCTGAAGTCTAGAGAGTCTCCGAACGGAGTCCAGACGTAGTTTGAAAAACCCTCATGAGGGGAATTGCCGAAGTAGTCGGTACGCATGGCACATCCGCTCTCAGTACGGCATCGTCAGCCATCTACAGTACAGCCACCACTCGGGGTGTCGAATCGTGACTAAGCGAACCCGGCGAAGCCTCCTCGGTAGTGCCGGCGCGGCAGCGAGCCTGACGCTCGCCGGGTGTATGGGTGGTGGTAGCGGCAGCAGTGGCAGCAGCGGCGAATCATCCGACGGCGTCGCACTGGCCGACCACCCGCTCGGCGAGAACCTCGCCGAGTGGCCCCACCTCGGCCCCGATCCGTTCGAGGCACCGGCGACGCTCGTCGTCCTTGACGATCCCTCGTGTTCCCGCTGTGCGGCCTTCCATCAGGGCACTGTCGCCGAATTAGAATCCCAATACGTCGAAAGCGGCGATCTCTCCATCGCCGTGCGACCGTATCCGGTCGTCTACGCGTGGGGCGAGCCTGCAGCCCACGCGCTGGAGGCGACGCTGGCCCGCGACGAAGCGGCGTTCTGGGCTCTCCTCGATCACTATTTCGCCGAACAGGGCTCGTTCAACACCGACAACGTCCTCGATCAGACCGAAACGTGGCTCGGAGACAACACTGATCTCGACGCGGCAGCCGTCATTGATGATGTCGATTCAGAGGCAATCACGAGTCGGGTCGAGGCGACGCTGGCGGCTGGAGAAGAAGCCGGTGCGGGCAACATAACCCCGGCGAGCTTCGCCTTCGTCGACGGTGCACTCCAGACCTCGCTGAACGGAAGCGTCAGTACGAGCACTGTCGAAACCGCGCTCAACCTCTGATGTCCAAACGGCTGCCAACGCGGCGGGCGGATCTGCGACTCATCGGGCGGACGCTCCGGCTCGTGCTGTCGATCCCGGCGTATGCCGGCTTCGCGGTGCTCACCGCGTGGGGGGCACTGACGGCGTTCGCCCTCTCGCAGAACCTCACGCTGACAAGCGACCTGATCGTCGGCGGCTCGCTGCCGCTTGCGGATCGGCTCGTCCTCGTCGTCGAGCAGTACCCCTTCGTCGGGACGAACTACAGCGCGCTCGACGGGGCAGCACTCCTGCTCGTGGTGTCGCTCGTCGGTGCGAACCTCGCGCTCGTCACGTACCACCTCCGCGAACACGACCTCTCGGCGGCCGGCAGCGGCGGTAGTCTGCTCGGCGTCGCCCTCGGCGTACTCGGCGCGGGCTGTGCCGCCTGCGGCTCGGCACTCCTGCTGGGCGTCCTCTCGCTGTTCGGCGCGAGCGGACTCGTGTTGCTGTTGCCACTCGGCGGGCTCGAACTCTCACTACTGGCGGTCCTCGCGCTGTTGCTCTCGACCTATTGGGTCGCCGATGGGATGCGCGGCGGTGAGATACAGGGCTGTCCGGTCGATATCGGACGGTAGTTACGCGTCGTCGATGACCTCGAAGAAGTCGTACCACCCTGGCTCCCGTCCGGCCAGCCACTCGGCAGCATCCAGCGCGCCGTCGGCGAAGATACTCCGGTCGCCGGCGCGGTGGGTCAGCGATAGCGTCTCGTTGCTACCGCCGAGCAGGACCTCGTGTTCGCCGGCGATATCGCCAGCGCGGCGAGCGTGGACGCCGATTTCGTCGGCCGATCGCGGGGCCTCGCCCTCGCGGCCGTGGACGCGCTCGCTGAGGTCGTCGCGGACACCCTCAATGTCGTCGAGCAGCGTTTTTGCGGTGCCGCTGGGCGCGTCGCGCTTGGCGTTGTGATGCGTTTCGGTGAGTTCGATATCGGCATCGGGGAGGGCTGCCGTCGCCTCCTGTACGGCGAGGCGGAGAGCGGCAACACCGCGGGAGAAGTTCGAGGCTTTTAGCACTGCCGTCGATTCGGCTGCGGCTCGCAGCGCGTCAAGTCCGTCATCGTCGAAGCCGGTCGTGCCGGTGACGAGCGCGACGCCGTGTTCGACGCAGGCGTCGGCGTACGCGAGGGCCGATTCAGGGCCGGTGAAATCGACGACGACATCGGGCTCGTACTCAGCGAGTAGTTCCGCGAAATTGTCGCTGGATTCGATGACAACACCCGAAATCAGCTCGTCGACCGGACTGCGGTTGACCGCGAAGGCGACCTCGATTGCCTCGCGGTCGGCGGCAGCGGCGAGGACTTCCCGACCCATCCGACCGGCCGCGCCAGTGACGGCGATCTCGGTCATTCGGTCGTCGCCTCCGCCTCAGCAAGGTCGCTGTCGAGTTCGTCGAGCCGCGCTTGGAGTTCCTCGCGGTGTTCCTCGGAGAGTTCCGTCAGCGGCGAGCGGATTATCTCGGGCGTGTAGCCACGCATTGCCATCGCGGCTTTGACCGGGATCGGGTTGGTCTCGACGAACAACTGGCGGGTGAGCGGCCCGAGTTCGTGGTGGATCGCGCGGGCGAACTCGTAGTCGCCCTCCAAGGCCGCGCCGACCATCGCACAGGCGCGTTCGGGTTCGACGTTGGCCACGACGCTGATCGCGCCGTCGCCGCCGGCGGCAAGGATGGGGAGTGTCATCCCGTCGTCGCCGGAGAGGATGGCGAAGTCTTTGCTGCGTGTGCGCTCAATGACCTCGGAGATACGGTTGAGATCTCCCGAGGCGGCTTTGTAGCCCGCGATGTTCGGGTGGTCGGCGAGGTCGACGGCAGTGTCGACGGCGATGTTGCGGCCGGTTCGGCTCGGGACGTTGTAGATGATCTGCGGGAGATCGACCGTGTCGGCGATCTCCTCGTAGTGCTCGTACATCCCCTGTGGTTCGGGTTTGTTGTAGTACGGCGAGATGAGCAGCAGGNCGTCNGCNCCGGCGTCGGCCGCNNGCNGNGANAGGTCNAGNGCNTCGNNNGTGTTGTTCGANCCGGNGCCNGCGATGACNGGCACGTCCTCGACNGCGTCGACGNNNGCNTCGATGACCTCGACGTGTTCGNCGTGTGAGAGCGTCGCCGACTCGCCGGTCGAGCCCATGGGAACGAGGCCGTCGACGCCGGCGGCTTCGAGCCGTTGGGCGTCCTCGCGGAGCGTTTCTGTGTCGATCTCGTTGGCTTCGGTAAAGGGGGTCACCATCGCCGGGAAGACCCCGCTGAAGTCGATTTGTGTCATGGTCGTGTTGGATGGGGTGGTCTGTATGGTCTGGAGACTATACGAGGTGAGTAAAAAGGCCCGAAACGGGGTTGCCACGCCCGCAACGAGCGATCAGACGGCGCGCTTCTTCGGACGAGCGGGTCGCACTGCTATCGATGGGCTGCCAAGCGGGGTGATAGCAGTGTGGATCACACCGAAACATGGACCGCAATCCAACTTAGGCGTTGTGTCTCCGGGCTCCGCGGTCGGAAACGCTGGGCAGCCGGAGTACGCCGACGGATTCACCGAACCATAACGAGACTGTTAGAAGAGCGAATGGGTGTTGCAAGCGTCTTAGAAACGTTTTAGCTGTTGTGACGCAACAACTCAGATATGATGCACCGTCGTGATTACCTCCTCGCGGTCGGTGCGACAGTCGGCCTTGCCGGATGTACCGCCGGCTCAAACCGACCGGATGATTCGGGCAGAAACGCTACCGACACAGACTCGGAATCAACCGACGAAATCGAAACGGATCCCGAAACGACCGTCACCCCGACGGAGCGGGTTCGACAGTTCTACCGGGCCTTGCTCGCCGAGAACACCGACGCATTAAACGCGAAAATCGTCCATCCGGCGTCGCCGACGTATCCCGTCGCCGAGAGCCACGTTCCACCCGAAGCGTTCACGCAGTTCGAGGACGTGAAAATCGCCAGCGTCGAAGAAGTCTCGGTGCAGGACATGGTCGTCCAGCGGCTCGGCAACCCCATGCAGATGAAAGACTGGAAAGAGGAGCTGGGAGCCGACGATCTGCAGTACGTCCACACGACGTTCTACGTCAAGAAGCCGGGCGAGGAGCAGGCCTACGAGGCGGATACGGTCGATTACGCGGTCGAAGACGACGGGATCTGGTACGTCCGCTATGACGCGAGCAAATCGACCCACGGCCAGCAATCCGACGCCAGCCGCCATCCCAACTCTAGCCAGCAATCCAACACCAGTCAGTAAGCGACTTCAACAGCACTTGCCCGTGTGATATTGAGACTTATACAGCCGCCACCAGTATAGGCGGTATGGACGTTGGCCCTCACCCGCGGGAGGCGCGTCGATGAACGCCCTCCATCCCCGGATTCGGATCGTCTGGATACTGCGGTCGCTGATCGGCGCGGCACTGCTCGGCGCGGCCGCCACGGGGATCGCCATTTTCCTCTCGGAACCGCTGACGATCCCGGCGGTGCTGACGGGGCTGTTCGTCATCCTCGGGGTCATCCATGCGATCCTGCGATACCGGAACTGGCAGTACGTCGTCGGCGACGACGCCCTCTATCTCGAACGCGGCGTGCTCACGCAGGTCCACACTGAGGTCCCGCTCGTCCGTATCCAACACGTCGATTCCCGGCGGTCGGCCTTCGAGCGACTCGTCGGCCTCGCCAGCACGGTCGTCTACACCGCCGGCTCCCGAGGTGCGGACGTGACGATCCCGGGCCTGACGCCCGAGGCCGCGCGCGACCTCAGAGAGCGGCTGAAGGGGCTGGCGATCGAGGCCGACGGGGAGGACGCGGTGTGAAGTTAGCCCCGGCGTCGATCCCCTACCGCGTCTTCCAGAAAGCAGGCAGAGTAGCGATCTCGCTGGTCTTCCTCGGCTCGATCGGGACGGAGTTCGCCATCGGTCGGGAGTTAGTGATCGCTGGCGTCGGCGTGATCATCCTGCTGACGGCGGGCTACGAACTCGCCTACTACCGGCGGTTCAGATACGAATTTACGAAAGATACGTTCGACGTGAAATCGGGGGTACTCAACCGCCGGGAGCGGGAAATTCCCTATGGTCGGATCCAGAACGTCGATATCAGCCGAAACGTCATCCAGCGACTGCTGGGGTTGTCGGCGGTCAACCTCGAAACTGCCGGCGGTGGCTCGACAGAGGCCGCGATCAAATACGTGACCGCCGAGGCAGCCACTGGGATTCAATCCGAACTCCGCGAGCGGAAATCGACGCGGGGCGACAGGGAGCCGGCTGAGGGTGCCGACACGGACGAAGCGACCAAGAAACAGACGGCAGCCGAGGACGAACTCCTCTTCGAGATCGCACCCTCGGAACTCGCCTTGGCCGGCGTGCTCTCCTTCGACCCTCGCGTCCCGGGGCTGTTGTTTGCGATCTTCACAGGGTCGATCCCGTTCGTCTCGCCGGTGATACCACAGACCGACTCGCCGGCCGTGTTGTTGGGCGTCGGGGTTGTCTTCCTCATCGCATTGGTTGTCCTCTCGTGGCTCGTCGGCGCGGCCTCGGCGATCGTCAACTACTGGGGGTTCCGACTGACCCGGTCGCCGACCGAACTCCGGTACGAGCGCGGGCTACTCAAGCAGTATAGCGGAACGATCCCGTTCGACAAGATCCAGACCGTGACGATCAGCGACAACCCTCTGAAACGGCAGACTGGATACGCGACGCTGGCGGTCGAAACGGCGGGCTACGCGCCGGGACAGGCGAACGAACGCGGCAGCGAGGCGGCCGTCCCGATCGCTAGCCGCGACCGCATCAAACGGCTGGCCGAGGAGATCGACGGCTGTGAGACAGTCTCGTTCAACCGCCCGCCGAAACGGATTCGACGGCGGTACTTCGCACGGTACCTGATCGGGCTGGCCGTTCTGACGGGCGTGTTGTACGGTATCGGGCAGTTGCTCGCCGCCGAAACGTTCTCGTGGTATCTGCCGCTGGCGGGGCTGGTTCTCGCACCGATCGCGGCCCACTACAAGTGGCTCCACCGGGGGTACGCCCTCGGCGAGGACCACCTCATCACGCGGAACGGCGTCTGGCGCCGCGAAACGAAACGCGTCGCCTACCACCGGATACAGACCGTCATCGACGAGCGAACGATCTTCCAGCGGCGGTGGAGCGTCGCCACCGTCGTCGCCGACACCGCCGGCTCGCTGTCGCTGCTCGGCAACGACGCCGCCGCAGTCGATATCGACGCCAGCGACGCGATCTACCTGCGGAGGGTGCTCAGAACGCGGTTGCAGGCTGCGTTGGCCGAGCGGCGACAACAGCGTAATAGTGTCCCGGCGGCGGCATCGACACCGACGCCGGATTCGGAGACACTCGCTGACGACAACGAAGCCGCAATCGGCGACGAAACCGAATAGCGTCGGTTACTGTCGGGCGTCGTCGATGACGGCGCGGAACCGTTTGGCGGTGTCAGTAATTTCCTCGAATTCGCCGCGGGCGGCAGCCTCGTAATCGACGAGCGCGCTGCCCGCGCCGACGCATTCCGCGCCGGCGTCGATGTAGTCGCCGGCGTTGTCGGGGCTGACACCGCCAGTCGGCATCAGCGGAATCTGCCCCAGTGGCCCTTTGATCGAGCCGAGATGGCCCGGGCCGAGCGACGAGGCCGGGAAGACTTTCAACAGGTCCGCGCCGGCCTCATAGCCGGTGATCGCTTCAGTCGGCGTCATGATCCCCGGCGCGACGAGCGTCCCGTAGCGGTTGCAGGTGTCGATTACGTCCTCATGGAGGCTCGGGCTGACGACGAAATCCGCGCCGCTGAGCATGACCGTCCGGGCGGTCTCGCTGTCGAGGACGGTGCCGACGCCGATAGCGATCTCCTCATCGGCGAAGGAGGCGTCGAGTTCCTCCACCATGTCGGCGATGCCTGGCGTGTCGGCGGTGAGTTCGATCCCGCTGACGCCGCCGGCGACGAGAGCGTCAGTAATGTCGATTAGCGTGTCGGCATCGACCCCCCGGAGGACGGCGACGACACCGCTGTCGCGGAGTTGTTGGAACACGTCGTGTTTGGTGCGCATGGTCGATGTAGCGGCACCCACCGTAGTAAAAAACAGGGATCGGCCCCGTGGGGAGCGACGTGTGTCGGGTTTTCCCCGGAAATCCGTGTACAAAGGCGTTAGATTGATTACTGTCGCTTCGAGTGAACAACCCGTATGAATACAGGAGTCGACGGGGTGGGGTCCGTCATGAACGGTATCGGCAGTCAACTGCGCGGCGAGACGGCAGCCAGTGAGGTGAGCGACCGATGAAGAAACCGGTCGACTCCGCCTCCTTCAGCGAGACTGAGACGGCGATCCTCACGGCCGCATTGCAGAATCCCGAGGCGACGAACGCCGACATCGCCGAGGAAACCGGCGCGCGAGTCGCCCTCGTCCGGGATGTCCGGGAGGAACACGAAGACAACGTCGAACTGCCGGACGACTACGACGAGTCGGCGGCGACCGGCGGCGTCGACGCCGACGGCGACCTCAGCGCGGCTCAAGAGTCGATCCTCGAGTACGCCGCCGACAACCCGGATGCGACCAACGCCGACATCGCCGACGCGACGGGTGCGCGCGTCACGCTCGTCCGTGATACGCTGGCCGAACACGGCGACAGCGTCGAATCGACAGGTAGCAGTGGCGGCGACAGTGGAAGCGACAGCACGGCCGCGGCCAGTAAGGAGTCCAGCGACACCCAGCAGGCCATTCTCGATTACGCCGACGAGAACCCGGATGCGACGAACGCCGAGATCGCCGACGAAGTCGGCGCGCGCGTCACGCTCGTCCGCGACACGCTCGCCGAGCACGGCAGCGGGAGTTCAAGCAGTAGTTCATCCGGCAGTAGCGGCGGGAGCAGCACCGGCAGCGATAGCGACCTCCAGTCGGAGATCGTCGACTACGCCGACGAGAACCCGGAGGCAACGAACGCCGAGATTGCCGATGCCGTCGGCGCACGCGTCACGCTCGTCCGCGACACGCTCGCGGACAACGACTACAGCAGCGAGATCGAGACCGCCAGCGGCGGCGAACTGCCGGCCGGCGTCAGCGCGAGCATGCTCAACGAGACCGAGCAGGCGATCCTCGAACTCGCCCAAGAGGACGACGAGCTGACCAACGCCGACATCGCCGAAAAGACCGGCACAACCGTGTCGGTCGTCCGCGATACCCGTGTCAAACACGAGCCCGGCAAGTCCGCCGACTACGGCGGCGAGGGCACCATCCAGGAAGACGACGAAGACGACGAGGAGGAGACGGCCGACGAGACCGACGAGTCCAGAGAGTGGACGCCCGGTGATCCGACCGAACTCCAAGAGGAAATCCTCGAAACCGCCCTCCAGAACGAGGAGCTAACCAACGCCGAGATCGCCACCGAAACCGGCGCGCGACTCACGCTCGTCCGCGACACGCTCACCGACTACGACGACCTGACGCTGGACGATCTCGAAGACGGCGTCTCCTCGTCGTACGAGCCGGAGGAACCCTCGGGCCGGGGCGACCTCAGCGATACCGAGCAGGCGATCCTCGACGCTGCCGACGAAGACCCCGAGGCGACCAACGCCGAGATCGCCGAACAGGTCGGCGCGCGCGTCACGCTCGTCCGCGACACACGCGAGAACTACAGCGATCTCGGCTCCGGCAGTTCGGGTGGCGACGCCGAGAGCAGCGCGGCCGACGCCGGCGCGGCCGGTAGCGACGACGGCCTTTCGAGTGGGCGGCTCATCGCCCTCGCAGTCATCGTCCTCGTGCTCATCATCGCGGTCGTCCTGCTGGGCGGCTCGTAAGCACGACGGCCGACAGTCGTACCGTTTCCGTACTACCCCAGTTCTGTTTTTCAGTCAGTTCGGGGAATCGCGTACGCGCCAGCGACGAAGAAGGCGACCGCGAGCGCGGCGAGGACACCCAACTCGGTAGCGTAGGGCTCACCCGGCGTGTAGGTGATCGCCCGGACACCACGAGCGAAGTACGTCAGCGGCGAGAGATCGACCAGTGGCCCGAACCACGCCGGCAACTGGTCGAGCGTGATGAACGTATCCGAGAGGAACAACAGCGGCAGCGCGATCGTGTTGCTCGCGGCGATCACGCCGTCCTGCGAATCCGCCAGCCGCCCCAACAGCGCGCCGAAGCCACAGAAGAGGACGACGGCGAGGACGATAAACGGGAGTAACAGCAGCAGGCCGACGACAGGCGGGACACTCGCCGTCGTCAGCAGCAGTACCAACCCGAGGATGAGCAGGCTGGCGAGGCCGATGATGAGCACGTTGACCGCGGTGTGGGCCAGCAGCCACTCGCCGCGGGTCAGCGGCGTCGTCGCCAGCTTCTCGAAGCGGTTGTCGTCGCGGTGGCGGGCGATTTCGCTGCCGACACGGGACAGCGGTGTGAAGAGGACGACCGTGGCGAGATAGCCCGGCAGGTAGTAGCCCGCCGGCTCGGCGAACAGTCCGCCGTCAGTCGGCTGCGTTCGGACCAACACCCCGAAGATTACGACTAGCAAGACGGGGAAGAAGAACGTGAAGAAGACCGCCGTCTTGCGGCGAAGGAAGGAGTGCCACGCGGCGGTCGCTTCCGCGCGAATCCGGCGCGAGCGGCTCATTGGCGACCCTCCTGCGTTGCGGCGGTGTCGGTCTCGGCAGTAGAATCAACAGCCGGGGTAGCGGTCGCACTGCGCGAGCCGGCGCCCTCGAAACTCTCACCGGTCAGTTGGAGGTACACGTCTTCGAGCGTTGGTTCGGACCACGTCAGCGACTCATACGGGAGGTCGGCCGCCGACAGCGCGTCGACCGCGTCGCCGATATCGACCGGTGATACGTTGTCGACGACGACTGCGGTCGGCTCGGCAGTCGCCGCGAAGCCGGCGTCGGCAAGCGCGTCGGCAGCGGCCTCGCTGGCGTCGGTATCGATGACGAGCCGGCTGCCGCCGCCGTGGTCGGCGATCAGTTCATCGGGCGTCCCGACGGCGACCAGCTGCCCGTCGCGGAGCAGGCCGACACGATCCGAAAGCCGCTGGACTTCCGCCATCGAATGGCTCGTGAGGAGGATCGTCGTCCCGCCGTCGGCCAGTGTTTCGAGTACTGACCACAGTGATCGCCGGCCGGCGGGGTCGATGCCGGTCGTCGGCTCATCGAGGAAGAGCACGTCGGGATCGTTGACGAGCGCGATGCCGACACAGACCCGTCGCTGCTGGCCGCCCGACAGCGTCTCATACCAGCTGTCGGCCGTCTCCGCGAGGCCGACCGTCGAGAGGATTTCGTCAGTATCGCGGGCGGTTTCGTAGAGGCCGCCGTAGTAGTCGATGAGTTCGCGGGCGGTGAGCCGTGTCGGCGGCGAAAACGACTGCGGCAGCAGGCCGACCCGGTCGGCGTCGACGTCGGTCGGGTGGCGGTCCTGGACCCGAACCTCGCCGTCGACGGCCGTGGTGCCGGTCAGCGCGCGGACGAGCGTGGTCTTGCCCGCGCCGTTGGGGCCGATAAGCCCGAAGACTTCGCCGTCGGCCACCGAGAGGTCGACGCCGTCGAGAGCGACCGTCTCGCCGTACCGTTTCGTCACGTCGGTGGCGACAAGGGCCTCGTGCATACGCCTCCTCAGGGGGGTTTCGGCCTAAGGATTCTGTTTCGGCGGCGTGTGAGGGGCTAACAATTTTGTAACTGGATTTGAAACAATAGTATATGGACAGCCGAGCGTACCTCTCGACGGTCGGGCTGGCCATGATGTTCGTCGTCTGCGTTGCGATCAGTCTCACCACAGGGATGGCTGTCTTCTTCTGACCGGGTGGTACCGCCGGCTCGTCGGATAGGTTTTGAGCCTTGGCTGCGAAGGCGGAGCCACAGATGGATTACCGACAGCTCGGCGCGACGGGAACGCGCGTCTCGGAACTCTGTTTCGGCACCTGGCGGTTCGGCCGCCGGACCAACGGCGTGCTGGAAACCGACGAGGACGACGCCCACGAACTGCTGGACGCCTTCGCCGACCACGGCGGCAATTTTATCGATACCGCCAACATCTACGGCGACCCCAACGGGACCAGCGAGTCCTACATCGGGAGCTGGCTCGAAAACAGGGATAGGGAAAAGTTCGTCATCGCCTCGAAGGTGTACTTCGAGTACGACGAGACCAACCCCAACGGCTCCGGCCTCTCGCGGACCCACATCCGAAACCAGATCGACAAAACCCTCAACAATCTCGGCACGGACTACCTCGACCTCTACTACATTCACCGCTGGGACGACGACACACCCATCGAAGAAACGCTGTCAGCACTCACCGGCCTCGTCGAAGACGGCAAAGTGAACTACCTCGGCGCGTCGACGATGGCGGCCTGGAAACTGACGAAAGCCCTCTGGAAAGCCGATAGCAACGATTACCAGCGGTTCGATGTCGTGCAACCGTTGTTCCACGCAGGCTACTACAAAGACGTGGAAGACTACCTCTCAGTCGCGGCCGATCAGGATCTGGCCGTCTGTCCGTACTCGCCGCTCGCGGGCGGTTTTCTCACCGGGAAGTACACCCGCGCCGATCCGGACGATCCGACCGCCGTCGAAGCACCCGACGGCTCGCGGGCCAGCTTCGACGACCGCTTCGAGCGGTTCTATCTCTCTGAGCGCGGCTGGAAAGTCCTCGACGAGATCCGCGCTGTCGCCGACGAGGTCGACGCCACGCCCGCACAGGTCTCCTTGCGCTGGCTGATGGATCAGGACGCCTTCACCTGCGTCCCGATCATCGGCGCGCGGACGGTCGACCAACTGGAAGAAAACGTCGCCGCCGCCGAGGTGTCGATCACCGACGACCAACACGATCGCATCACCGACGCCCGATTCAACGAGGACGGCGTTCGCTGGGGGCACTGACCAGCCACCGGCCCGCGCGGCGGCTTACGCCGACAGCTGCGAGCGAACCCGGCGAACGATTTCGTCGACGTCGAACCCGTCTTCCTCCTTGTCGAAAACGACCTCGTCGTCGACGCGGACGACGAAGATTCCGTGATCGCCCATCACGAGCGAGACGCGATCGAGATCGTCGGCGAACTGTTGGAGGATCGCCTCTTCGACGGTGAGCGCGCGGTCCAGCATGCCGCAGGGAACGCAGTATTCGATTTCGACGGTTGCCATCGATCCCACAAGGGGCGGCTGGCGGAAAAGAGCGAGGGGAACCGAGAGCGGGATGAGCGCGGCGAGCGTTCAGTCGTCGGCCTCGGCGTCGGTCCGGTGGATGCCGCGGAAGGCCTCGCTCAACTCGGTGTCGGGGAACTCATCGAGCGTCTCGTTGATTTCGTCCTCCAGTTCGTCGATCCGGGCTTCGAGGTCGTGGTACCGCTCGTCGTCGAGTTCGCTCGGCGCGAACTCCGAGGAGAGGGTGGCGTACTTCTTGCGCGTCTCGTAGTACTCGAAGACGAGGTCCTCGTATTGGTCGATCAGGAACGCCTGCTCGACGGCCGTCAGCAACTCCTCCTTTGAGACGGGTTTCGTCAGATAGCCCTCACACGGCATGTCGATGATGTCCATATCGGGATCGACCGCCGTCACCATGATCACTTGGCAGTCGGACTCCCAGTCATCGATGTGTTCGAGCAGTTCGTCCCCCGACATCCCCGGCATCCGGCGGTCCAACAGCACGAGGTCGATCTCGGAGGTGAGTTCCACCAGTGCCTCACCGCCGGTGAAGGCGACCCGCGCCTCGTACTCGTCCTGTAGGTGGTGGGCATGTAACGCCGCCAGTGACTCCTCGTCTTCGACGATGAGGATAGTCTTCTCGCTCTCGGTGTCCATCAGCGGACCATTTACGGCCGGACCCAAAAATCATTGCGTTGCAACGGGTCGTTGCGGGCGTCGAATCTGACACTGGGTCGTCAGTAAATTGAGACAGCCGACTCGGTCAGTCCGAACCGAGCCGGAAGCGTGCGAAGATCGTCGGCCGCCAGTAGAGCAGCCCCGCCGTCAGCAGGAAGACCGCCGTCGACACGCCATAGGAGACCTGCAACGCCGAGGCGACCAACAGCGAGCCGCTGCCGGTGACCGCCGAGGCAAGCGAGACGACGATCGGCCACGAGCAGGAGACACAGGAGAACAACCCCAACAGCCCCGCGGCCGCCGAGCCCGCGGCGTCGATGACGGTCACGTAGACCAAATACGCGAGGGCAGCGTAGCCGATGAGGTAGTTCGGGATAAGGTTGATCGTCACCCGTTCCCCGCTGTAGAGTAGGGCCGGCCCGTAGCCCGGCGGCAACGGCGCGAACCGAAGCCCGGTCGCCTCCGCGCCGATCCCCGCGCCGACGAGCCCGCCGGCGAACGCCAGCAGCCCGAAGTATGTTGTTCCCACCAACAGCCCGCGGCGACGCGTGCGCGTCGACACGCCCGACAGGTCCGGCCGGCTGTTGACGACGACCCACGCGGCGACGTTGATCCAGATAGCCGCGTAGGCGACGAGCCGCAGCGATTCGACGCTCGCCGCGGTAAGCAGGACGTAGAGCGTACCGACCAGCAGTTGGCTGTTCAGAAACAGGGCCCAGAAGAGCCGGCGACCGGTCGGAATCGGGATCGACAGCCCCCCGTCGGTAGCGAGGGCCATCTATAGGAGGAGCCCCTCGACGACGATGGCCAGCAGGACGAGCCCGAGGTAGGCGTTGGAGGCGTGGAACGACCGGAACGCCGCCGCCTCGCTTTGCTCGTAGTGGAGCCGGATGACGAACCAGAGGAAGACGCTCCCGAGCCCGACGGCGACAGCGACGTAGAGCCAGCCGAGGGCGTCGGCCGCGGCCAACGCCGCCCCCGCGAGCAGCGTCGCGCCGAAGTACCACAGGATGTGTCGCCGNGTNGNCGTCTCGCCGCGGACGACCGGCATCATCGGGAACCCGCCGCGNNCGTAGTCGTCCTTGTANGCNANNGCGAGGNTGTAGAAGTGCGCGGGCGTCCAACAGAAGATGAACGCCGCGAGCACGAGCCCGCCAACGCCGATCGAGCCAGTGACGGCGGCCCAGCCGATCAGCGCGGGCAGCGCGCCCGCGGCCCCGCCGAGGACGGTGTTTTGGACCGTGTTCGGCTTGAGAATCAGCGTGTAGACGACGCTGTAAAACAGGATGGCGACGAGCCCGAGCGCGGCGGTCAGGAGGTTGACCGTGGCGAACAGCCCAACGGACAGGCCAGTCAGCAGCAGCCCGAAGGCGACGGCGTTCCGCAGCGGGATCAGGTCGGTCGCCAGCGGCCGGTCGCTGGTACGGGCCATCCGGCGGTCGATGTCGCGTTCGAGAATGTGATTAAACGTTCCTGACGCGCCGATGGCCAGCGAGCCGCCGGCCAGCGTCGCGCCGACGGCGTAGGGTGTCAGCCCCGGCCCGCCAGCGAGAGCCATCGCGGCGGCGGCGACGAGACAGAGCAGCCACATCAGCCGCGGTTTCATCAGGCGGAAATACGCAAACAGCGTCGCCTTCGTCTTGGCGGCCCCGGTCGGCACCGGCGGTCGCTCGTCGGGATCGAGCGGGTCCGACATTTCGGGCTCGCCGGCGGGTACGTCGTCGGGGTCGCCGGTTTCGGCCTCCAGCCACCACGTCAGCGCGGCCAGCAGACTCCCGAAAATAGTCATGCCAGCCAGCAGGTGGATCGCGGAGGTGACGCCGGTGCCGCCAGTCGTCGCTACCACGGCACCGAGGCCGGCCTGCGCCGGGTAGACGAGTAGGGCGACCGCGAGGGCGAGGCGGACGCGGCGGCGCGTGTCGGTTCGCCACGCCTCGATGGCGACGGCGAGGACGCCGATCCCGACGACGACGGCGACGAGTCGGTGACCGAAGGCGAGCCAGCCGTCGGCGGTCGTCGGCAGCGACCAGCCGCTCCCGCAGGCCGGCCACGCAGTACACACTGCGACCGCGTCGCTCAACGCCGTCGCCACGCCGACGACGAGCAGCAGGTAGACGCCCATCGTCGTCGCCGCCAGCAGAGCCGGAAACCGATCCGGTACTTGACTCGAAAAACTCACTACCGGACATTGGGCATCGATGTATATATGCGCCGTGTTTTGCCTGTGAAACGCGAGCGAAACCGAGGACGGATGGCCGCGAGCGTCGGCAGTCGAGTGCGGACAGCAACCGAGACAGAACGGCACGCCGTGGCGCGTTGCGTACTGCGGTTCCCGCACCGTATGAGCGCGGAGTCAGCAGGTATTTACGCCGGCCACTCCAAGGCGAGATACGGATGAACACAAAGCGTCTCGCACTCGCTTCGCTGTGCTCGGCGGTGCTGGTTACGCTGCTGGCACAGCCGGCCGCCGCCCAGTCGGTGTCAGCCGAGCTGATCTACGGGCTCAACGAGAAGCTGCTGGTGATCGCCATCCCGATCACGCTGCTCGTTGAGGGAATCTTGATCTACGCTGTCCTGAAGTTCCGGAACAACGACGAGCCGAAACCAACCAAGGAGAACCGCCGGCTCGAAATCACATGGACACTCGCCACCGCGGTAATCCTGCTGTTCGTCGGCGTCGCCTCCTACGGCGTGATGGCCCAAGACACCGTCGAGTTCACCGGCGGCGAAGAGGAGATCGCACCCGACGAGAACGATGTCCTCGTGGAAGCCAACGCCTACCAGTGGGGTTGGAACATGCACTACCCCGAGCAGGACATCTGGGCGAACGGCACCGGCGCGGGCCCGACAGTCGTCGTGCCAGCGAACCAAGACGTCTATATTCAGGTCGCCTCCGATGACGTGATACACGGGTTCCACGTCCCCGAGTTGGGCCTGAAGACCGACGCGATTCCGGGGCAGCCGAACTACCTGAAGACCAACATCAGCGAGACGGGAAGCTATCAGGGCTACTGTTCGGAGTACTGTGGCCTCGCCCACTCGAATATGTACTTCACTATTGAGGTCGTCGATCAAGCCGAGTACGACCAGTGGGTCGCCGAGCAGTCGAGCGGCGACGCGTGAACGGCCCGGCGTCGACGACGCAGGTCGCCAGACGCTATTGCTCGTATCAAATCAGACGAACGACACCCATGAGAACCCCGTATCGAGGGCCGTTATGACCAGTACGCTTATGTCGATCTTGGCACCATTTGTCACTCACATTGGCAGGACTCAGCATCGATCCGACAGCAGGTGGTAGTCCGATGCTGCAACAGCTGACGGTAGACACCGTCGGCACGTCGCTGCCGCTGTTCGAACTCTATCTGCTTGCGTTCGGGGCCGCAGCGATCGCCTGTTTCGGAAGCCTGCCGCGTGCCTACCGGATCAAAGAACAGGACACGCGTCGCGGGTTGGTCGCGCTGTTGGCGACGAGTGGGACCTGGGCAACCCTCCACATCGGCTATCTCGCCGCGCCGACGCCGAGCCTGCAGTACGGCTTCTATATGATCGGTTTGGTCGTCGGTCTCAGTACGGTCGGGCCGTGGCTCTACTTCTGTTCGGCCTACACCGGGCGGTCGCTGCACCACAACACCGCCTACCAGCGGGTCGCCATCGGCATCTACCTCGGGATCGTTGCGATCAAACTCACGAACCCGCTGCACGGACTGTATTTCAGCGCGTCGGTGGCGAACGTGCCGTTCCAACACCTCATGATCGACCACGGCACCATCCACTGGCTGGCGATGGGGCTTGCGTACTCACTCGCCTTGGTCGGCATTTTCATGTTGTTCGAACTCTTCACACAGGTCGATTACGACACCAAGCCGTTCGTCGTCCTCGTCGCCCTGACATCCCTGCCGGTCGTCTTCGACATCGCCGGCTATGTCAGTACAGCCCTGATCGATATTACCTACTCCGCGATCGGCGTCGCCATCTTCGCCGTCGGCGTGCTGTTCATGTACACCGACGAGTTCGAGTCGATCCAGCTGGCCGGCCAGTACGACGATCCGGTGATCGTCCTCAGCGAGGATCGAGAGGTTCGGGATGCCAACCGCGCTGCCGAAGCACTGTTTCCCGAACTCGCCGACGCGACTGGCGAGGAACTCGAATCGATCCTGCCGCAGTTGGATGCGGCCGTGGCGACCGACGAGATCTTCAAACTCGAAAACGGCGGCGACGAGCAGTACTACCAGCCGGCGACGAACCAGTTCAGCGCGAGTCGCGCGCAACTCGGCAAGCTTGTCGTCCTGACGGACGTGACCGAACAGGAGCGATACCGCCAGCAACTCGAACGCCAAAACGAACGGCTCGAACAGTTCACCGGGATGGTCTCTCACGACCTCCGAAACCCCCTGAACGTTGCGCAGGGCAACAGCGAGATCATCGCCGAACTCCTCACAGCCGCGAAAAACGACGACGGGAGCTACGAGCCCGTCGACAGCGACACGCTGGGAACCATCGGCACCGCGGCCGACACGCTGACGCGAACGCTAACGCGGATGGAGATCCTGATCGACGACCTGCTCGTGTTGGCACGAGAGGGCCAAGAAATCGACGAAACGGAGCCCGTCTCGCTGGCGAAAATCGGCGAGGGCTGCTGGTCGATGGTCGACCAGAAGGGTGCCGAGTTCGTCGTTGTCGACGATCTGATCGTCGAGGCCGACCCCGATCGGCTCCAACAGCTGTTCGAGAACCTGTTTCGCAACGCGATCGAACACGGCGGCGACGAGGTGACGATCCGGATCGGCCCCCTCGACGACGAATGGGGGTTCTACGTCGAAGATACCGGCCCCGGCATCCCTGAAGGCAAACGCGACACCGTGTTCGAATCCGGCTACACGACCAACCGCGATGGCACCGGCTTCGGGCTGAGCATCGTCTCGGAGATCGTCGAGGCCCACGGCTGGCGGATCGATCTCGCCGAGAGCGTGGAGGGTGGCGCACGGTTCGAAATCACGATCGACGGCGACAACGAGGGCGTCGCCGACACTGAAGAAACAGAACCGACGGACGAACCAAGCGGAGAAGCCGGCCGCGCCGAGTAATCCTGCTGAGACGGACTTAGAGCGTGTAGATCAGTCGCTGATTACCCGCGTCAC
This sequence comes from Halonotius terrestris, assembly GCF_006861665.1. Taxonomy (GTDB): domain Archaea; phylum Halobacteriota; class Halobacteria; order Halobacteriales; family Haloferacaceae; genus Halonotius; species Halonotius terrestris. Next base: position 311,607 of record NZ_RKLU01000001.1, read on the forward strand.
TGTTCGAGGGAACGGTGTGAACCACCTTCGCTATGTCGACGCCCTGTGGCAGTTGTTCGACCGGCGTGATCACGCGGGCGCGGCAGCGCGGCTCGATCACGACTTGGTTGGTGTGACAGCCCGGAGCCAACTCCGAGGAATCGAGCGAAACGTGGGCTTGCTCGTAGGTGTAGCCGTCGCTGCCGATGAACGTGGTGCGGCGACTCAGCCAGTGGATCGGCGCGTCGCTGACGTTCTCGACATCGAACATCGCACAGTATCGCACTGCCCCCGCGTCGGCGACCGTATCGCGCTGGTGGGCATAGACGAGATCCGCGATCGACACCTTCGGAACGCCGACCAGCGTGGCGGTCAGCATGTCGGTCTCGATGGTCAGCGACGGGCCCGACTGCGACCGAATGCGGTTCGTGACGGTCGGATCGGTGACGACTGTCGTGTCGGCAGTCGGCGACGGCGTCTCAGTCGCCGGCGACGACGCGTCAGGCGCGGACGACTTCGCCGACAGATCGCGCCACTCAACCGCCGACGAGTCCGGTGGTGCCGACTCGCCTGTGGTATCAGCCCGGTCCGCCTCCTCGTCTGTTTCCACTGCCCGGTTGAGTGAACGCTTCATACGTCCTAATTCGGACGATATCATAATAAGTGCTATGCATATTGTGCTGACATATGTTGCCAAACCCCGTAGCGAGTGCCACCCGTTCGGAGCAATCTATTTATTCACTGAGCGTCGAGATAACGCAATGTCCCTGTCAGATGTTATCGAGTATGTCAAACGGAAGGAGAAGACCCTGGTCGTCTTCAACCCGCCGGCCGACAGCACGCTTATTGCCGACCTCAGGGACTACTTCTCGACGCAGAACGTCACTGTCACGGGCAAACAGACGAGTTCCGGCGAGCCCCAAAACGTCGCCGTCCTCCGGCTCAACGGCGATGTGCTGGCCTCCGTCCCGGTCGCACAGCTCCGGGAGCTACTGACCGGCGGCGGCCTCCGGGAAACGGGTGTCGGCATCGACGACACCGACTACCATGAAATCCTCCAGCACCTCAAGGAGACGACGTTTACCTCCTACGACAAAGCCGAGATGGTGAATATCTCCCATGAGATCGAGGACCGCGCGCTCCGTGTCGGCAGCGGCCGTCTCCTCGCCGGCTTTCAGGAATCCGCGAAACTGGCCAGGCAGGCCGACCGCTACGAGCGGTTAGCCACCAAACCGCTGGACATCCACACCTTTGCGATCCCGGGTGACTCCGTCGATGTCGACAGCATCACACATCACACCGAGGCGACCGCAGAAATCAGGGAGTCGTGGTTCGTCGTCTTCGACGGCGACGGCGAGAACGGCTACAAGACGGCGTTGCTGGCGACCGAGCAGACCCCCAATCAGTTCTACGGCTTCTGGAGCGACGACCCCGAGATCGTCGACACTATTGGCGAATACCTCGAAACGACGTACCTCACAGCGCCACCGCAGTAAAAGCAACCACGAAACCGACCGCTGAACCGTACCCGATACCTTAGACCAGCATCTCTTCTTCGGCTTCCAGCAGNTCGTGGTANCGGTTGCGGATNGTGACNTCGGAGATGTCGGCGACCTCNNNNACNGCCGCCTGCGTNGTCTTNTCGTTNGTGAGCANCGCGGCNGCGTAGACGGCNGCNGCNGCGAGGCCGACCGGCGATTTGCCGCTGTGGACGCCCTGTTCCTTGGCGTTTTTCAGCAGCTGCTTGGCGCGCATCTCCGATTCCTCGGAGAGTTCGAGCGAGGAGGCAAACCGCGGGACGTACTGCTCGGGATCGGCCGGGCGCACTTCAAGCGAGAGNTCGCGGACGACGTAGCGGTANGTCCGNGCGATCTCGNNTTTCTCGACGCGNGAGACGTCGGCGATCTCNTCGAGGCTNCGAGGGACGCCGGCCTGCCGNGCGGCGGCGTAGACGGCCGCGGTGGAGACGCCCTCGATGGAGCGGCCGGGGAGCAGGTTCTCGTNGAGCGCGCGCCGGTAGATGACCGACGCCGTCTCGCGGACGTTCTCCGGCAGCCCGANNGCCGAGGCCATCCGGTCGATCTCGCCGAGCGCCTGTTTGAGGTTGCGCTCCTTGGAGTCNCGCGTTCGGAAGCGCTCGTTCCATTTGCGGAGCCGCTGCATCTTCTGGCGNTGCCGCGCGCCCAGCGAGCGGCCGTAGGCGTCCTTGTTCCGCCAGTCGATGTTGGTCGACAGCCCTTTGTCGTGCATCGTGTTCGTCGTCGGCGCGCCGACGCGGGACTTCTGATCTTTTTCGGCACTATCGAAGGCTCGCCATTCGGGACCGCGGTCGACGGAGTCCTCGGTGATCACGAGGCCGCAGTCGTCACAGACGGTTTCGCCGTGTTCGTCGTCGGTGATGACGTTGCCGCTGCATTCGGGACACTGGAGGCCGGCGTGGTCCTCCTCGGTCTCGCTTTCGGTTGTCGATTCAGTACCCCGCTGTCGCTGGCGGGTCGGCGAGCGGTCGGTGGTCGAGGTAAACGATTGGTCACTCATTGTCTGGGCCGCTCCCTGTATGGGGGAAAGACGTATCGGGAGCTATCGTCTTTTAGACGAGGACAGAATGTTACTTAAGCAGTTTGGTATTGGCGCGCGACAGCACCGCTACCGGTCGAAATGCGGTGAATGACCCTGATAGTTTGCCGACAGCCGACAGCTGCTCGTCCGACACCTATCAACGTTAGAAAATAAAACAGGAGCCTTTTGCGCGCCGACCGCCGACCGCCAGTATGGTCTCACGGATCGTCTCACTGGCACCGAGCGCGACGGCGACGCTCTCGGCACTCGGCATCGCCGACCGCGTTGTCGGCGTGACAGCCCACTGCGATCTCGACCGCCCGACGGTCGGCGGCTGGCTGAACCCCGACTACGAGACGATCGCGGAGCTGTCGCCAGATCTCGTCTGTACCAGCGACGGCCTCCAGCGAGAGATCCGCGACGAGTTGCGGGAGCGAGACTACCGCGTCCATCACCACGAACCGAGCCGGCTCGATGAGGTGCTGGCGGGGTTCAAGTCGTTGGCGGCTGCCGCCGGTGTCGACGACGCTGGCGAGGAGTTGGTCGCCGATTGTCGCCAACGACTCGATGCGGTCGCCGAGCGAATCGCCAGCGACGACGACCGCCCGGTCGTCTACTGTGAGGAGTGGTCCGACCCACCGATGGCCGCCGGCAACTGGGTACCCGACGCAGTCGAAGCCGCCGGTGGTCGCTATCCCTTCGTCGATCCGGGTGACCGCTCACAGGAAGTCGACCACGGGGCCGTTGTCGACACCGACCCCGACCACGCCGTGTTACACATCTGCGGCACCGGCGACGACGTGTCGGCTGATCGCTTTGCCGACCGGGGCTGGTCGCTGGATGCCGAGGTCCACGTCGTCGACGACTCGCTACTCAATCAGCCGAGTCCGAAACTGATCGACGGGATCGAACTGCTCGCTGCTCGGTTGTCTCCCGAGCGATCCTAACTTGCGCTACCGAACACCGAGGTAGCCAGCAGCTTCGCTGGCGATCTCCTCTGTCGCTGCCGCAACGAGACGACCCTCTTCGGCCGTAATATCGGCGTGACGGATCGACACGACAGTCCACGGGTTCACGTAGCTCTCCCGGGGAAGGCCACCGGCCGCGAAATCCTCGTCCGTGAGCGGGATAGCCGCATCACGGCTGGTCGTCGTTATCGCCACATAGAGAGCCTCCTCATCGCTGAACGGATGGCTGTCATCGCTCAGACACACGTAGGGACGGTAGTCGTAGTCAGCGAACAGGTCGGGCCCTTTCACTACGGTGCCGCGTTCGTACGCCATCGGTCACTCCTCGCCGTAGTAATCGTCGGTCGTCGATGCCGAACTGGCCCCAGTCTGTGCCGCATAGGAGGCGAGGCGGTCATCCTCAGCGATCGCCCAGTATCGGCCGCGATGCCGAACGAGCCCCCGATCATCGAGACGCGACAGCACGGCACCGACGCTGCCGCGTTTGATCCCCGTCGCCTCGTGGATCTCCGTCTGGGTAAACGCCTGCTCGCTGTTCGTCGCAAGGAATCTGAGGACCTGATACGGTTGGGTGCCCTCCTGTATATCGAGGACATCCGCGGGTTCCTCGTCGAACTGATCGATGCTAATCGGCATGTGTAATAGAACGTAATAGATCGCAATAAGTCTTCGGGCGCGCTGTCGCTTGCGGCGCGGAATAGAAAACAAAATAGCCGGCGGCGAGCCGCTTACTCGGTCTCTTCTTCGGTCACGAGTTCATCGTCGTCGACATCGGCCTCATCGATGTCGGGCTCCGGAATATCAGGCTCGCCGACATCCGCGCCACCGCCGGCGATGTCGGCCTCGCCGGATTTGATCTGTTCGGCCTCCTGTTCGAGCTGTTCGATATCCATCTCGGCGGCCTGATCGATCTCGCCGAGGATCTCGTCGATATCGTCGAGCCCGAGCATCTTGCGGGTCTCGGCGTCGAACTCCTTGCCTTCGAGGCCTTCGGTCTCCTGCACGTCGCTGCCGGTGAGCGTCTTGCCGTAGCGGCCGACCAGCGAAGTGAGTTCCTGCGGCAGGATGAACGTCGAGGACTCGCCTTGGCCGATGCGTTCGAGGCTCTCCATCCCACGTTCGATGATCGCACGTTCGCCCATCGCTTCGGCCGACTTGGCGCGGAGGACGGTCGAAATCGCATCACCCTGTGCTTCGAGGATCTGACTTTGTTTCTCACCCTGTGCGCGAATGATGTCGCTCTGTTTGTCACCCTCNGCNGTCTCGACNGCNNNGCGGCGNTCACCNTGNGCNTCGAGGATCATGGCACGGCGACGGCGCTCGGCGGACGTCTGCTGCTCCATCGCCTGCTGGACGTCCTTGCTCGGGTTCACCTCGCGCACCTCGACGCTCTCGACGCGCACACCCCACTCGTCAGTCGGTTCGTCGAGTTCGCGGCGGATACGGGCGTTGATCTCCTGCCGCTTGTTCAGCGTGTCGTCGAGTTCCATGTCGCCGAGGACCGCACGCAGCGTCGTCTGTGCGAGGTTCGAGACGGCGCGCTTGTAGTCGTCGACCTCGAGGAACGCCTTCTTCGCGTTCATCACTTTGATGTAGACGACCGCGTCGGCAGTCACCGGGGAGTTGTCCCGCGTGATCGCTTCCTGCCGGGGCACGTCGAGCGTCTGGGTCCGCATGTCGAACGCGTACGTCGCGGAGACGAACGGGACGANGAGGTTGAACCCCGGNTCGAGNAGCNNNNGNTACTCGCCGAAGACGGTCAGGGCCTCTTTCTCGTAGGCATCGACGATCTCGACCGTCTGCCAGATGGTCACGGCGACGACTGTCAGGAACAACAGCCCGACGGCCAGCGTCGTCAACTGTAGCTGGAGGACGAGTGGATCCATAGCTAACCTTGGGCTGAGACCGCAATAAGGGTTGGCTTCGTGACGGATTTTTGACGGTCGATTACCGGTCGCGGTCGACCTCTTTTTCCAATTCGACCTCGCGGTCGTGATCGGCTTCGGCAGCGTCGATTTCGGCTGGATCGACCTCGGGATGTTCGTCGGCGAACGCCGCGGCCGCCGACTCGTCCTGTGCGGCCTCCCGGCCCGCGGCCAACTCGCGGTCGATGTCGTCCTCGATGGTTTCCAGCGACTCGACAGTGACGACGTTGCCACCGCCGGGATCGATCACCATCACATCGGTCCCTTCGGGTATCTCGCCCTCCATCGACCGCGCGGAGTAGAAGGGGTTGAAGCCGCCGCCCTGGAGCTTGACCTCGCCGCCGGTCGGCGTGACCTCCTCGGTGACGCGGCCGGTCATCCCCTGTAACGTATCGGAGTTGCTGGTCTGCGCTTGGCCTTTTCCGCCGTAGATATCGAACTCATGGTACACGTAGAACGCGAGAATCCCGAACAGCAGGACGAACAGTCCGAGCGCAAATGGCCCGAGGAACGGGAACGCCAGCCCGACCAGTCCCGCACCGAGCAAGCCGACACCGGCGACGATGAAGTTCGCCCCCGGCGCGAGGGCTTCCGCCAGCGAGATCAACAGCCCAGCAGTGACTAACAGCAGCGGCAGCGTCTCCGGGCTGACCAGACTGGAGATCAACAGCGACATAGGTGGCCTACGGCGGCGACGTGTTTAATGGTTGGAGAATTTCGGGGTGGAAGCAAGGGTCATAGTCCGGTTGCGATCACGGCGACCGTCAACAGCACGCCCAGCGCGACGAACGCCGCATGCTCCGCGGAGATCGACTCCGGTTCGATGGAGTCGGACTCCGGAGCCGCGGGCTCGGCCTCCGGACCGACATCGTCAACCGCGAACCGCCACTCATCGGCGTCGTCGGCATCGTCAGCATCGGCGGGGTCTGCGGACTGACTCATAGATACAGGAAGGGCAGCGACGCGTTTAGTTCCCGCGGCTCGGGGCTCAGCGGGTCGCCTTCTGGATCACGTCGCCGGCGAAGACGATCCCGCGCTCGCCATCGACGCTGATGTGGTCGCCGTCGTCGATATGATCGGGGAGGACGACACCGGTGACCATCGGGATGCCCAACTCGCGGGCGACGACGGCGGGGTAGCCGGTGAGGCCGTCGCGGCTGTCGATGATGCCGGCGAGGTTGTCGAGACCACCGGTGAACTCGCCGTCAAACTCGTCGTCGACGGCGACGATCGCGCCCTCGGGCACCTCGGAGAGATCGCCGTCGGTAATGCGGTACACCGGGCCGGCCACGCGACCGCCGGTGATCGCTTTCCCGCTGGCGATCTGCTCGGCGGCGACGTGGACTTTCAGCATGTTCGTCGTGTTCGCGCCCTCGATCTCCGAGAACAGCCCGGAGATAGCGACGACCGTATCGCCGCTTTCGGCCGCGCCCGCGGACATCGCTGCCTGTACGCTGCCTTCGAGGATGTCCTCGACGTTCTCCTCGTACTCGGAGATCTGTGGGGTAACGCCCCACACGAGCGCGAGTTGGCGGCGTACCTGTTCGTTCGGGGTCGTAGCGACGATGGGGACCAGCGGCCGGAATTTGGCGGCTTTCCGGGCGGTGTAGCCGGATTCGCTGGCGGCAACAACCGCTGACGCGCCGATATCGCGGGAGAGATAGCGGGCAGACCGCGCCAACGCCTCAGTTCGGGAGCCGTCGGTCGCCGTCGGGACGCGCTGTTCGACGGTTTCGGCGTACTCATCGGTCGATTCGACGCGGCTGACGATGTTGGCCATCGTCTCGACGACTCGGACCGGATGATCGCCGATGGCGGTCTCCCCGGAGAGCATGACTGCGTCGGTGCCGTCCAGCACGGCGTTGGCAACGTCGGAGGCCTCCGCCCGTGTCGGCCGCCGGTTGGAGATCATCGAGTCCAGCATCTCGGTCGCCGTGATGACCGGCACGCCGTTGTTGACACACTTCTTGATGATGCGTTTCTGGATGACGGGAATGTCCTCAAGCGGGAGTTCAACCCCGAGGTCGCCGCGGGCGACCATGACGCCGTCGGCCGCGCTGATGATCGAATCGAGGTTTTCGACCGCACCGGCGCGCTCGATCTTGGCGACGACGGGGATGTCCGCGCCGAACTCCTCCAGTTTGTCGGCGATGGCGTAGACGTCTTCGCCGTCGCGGACGAAGCTGGCGGCGACGAAGTCGGCCTCCTTGTCGGCGGCGAGTTTCAGTTCCTTCTCGTCGCCCTCGGTGATGAGGTTGATATCGAGATCGACGCCCGGGATGTTGACGCCCTTCCGGCTTTTGAGTTTGCCGCCGTTGGCGATCTCGGCGGTGACTTCCTCGCCGTCAACGTCGGTCACGGTGGCCTCGATCCGGCCGTCGTCCAGCAGGATGCGGTCGCCGACGCCGACACCCTTGATCGATACCGAGAGGCCGACCCGCTCGCTGGTGGAGGTATCGCCCGGCGCGAAGACGACCTCCGAGCCCGCCGCAAGGTCGACGTGGCCCTCGATCTCGGCGGTTCGCACTTCCGGCCCTTTGAGGTCGACCATCGCCGCAAGCGAGCGGTTGCCTTCGGCGTCGACCTCACGGATACGGTCGATGACTGCCGCTCGGTGCTCCGTCGTCCCGTGGCTTGCGTTGAGCCGGGCGACGGACATTCCCGCCTTGTTGAGCGCACGGATCGTCTCCGTGTCGCTGGAGGCTGGCCCGAGCGTACAGACGATTTTCGCGTTTCGCATGGCTTCCGCTACAGCCGTCAGCTTAAAAAAGCCCCACGATACGATTTGTCACCCCCGATTGGAGCGACCGATTGTCAACGAATCCACTCCCTTCCGCCACAACTACCGACTAAACTGCCGATCAGCCGGACCCCCAGCCAGCGAAACCCCGTCATCGACGACCACAGCAACACCCTCACGTCGTCACGGGCGAATCGAGGGCATCGTCGAGTTCCGCACCCAGATCCTCGGCCTCGAACGGTTTCGTCACGTAGCCGTCCGCGCCGGCCTTGGCAGCCTCCCGCATCTTCTCCTTCTGGGAGACGCTGGTCACCATCACGATCGTCGTCTCCGGGGATCGCTCCTTGATTGCCGCGAGGGCTTCGATCCCGTTCATCTCCGGCATCATAATGTCCATCGTGATCAGGTCCGGCCGAGCCTCCTCAAAGGTCTCGACGGCCTCCTGCCCGTTTTCGGCGATCCCGACGACATCGACCCACTCGTCTAACGTCTCGGAGACGAGGCTGCGCTGGAACGCCGAGTCATCGACAACGAGTGCTTCATGACTCATAGCCGTCGTTGGACCGGCGCGAGTATAACGATTCCTCTCGGCGTCAGCCGCGACAGCCCTTGCTGTCGAGCCGCCACCAACGCGGTCATAACGGGTAGGTTCAAGGCCTTCTGTCCGCCAGTGGGACCCACATGAAGCTGTTCTCCTCGAAAGAGGATCGGCGGAAGACCATCGCCCTGTTGGTCGCCGTCGTCGTCGCCTTCGTCGGGCTCTACGTGGCCGCCCGCCGGTACGCGCCGTTCGTCTTCGACAGCAGCGAGCTGCGGCTCTGGATCGAAGGGTTCGGCGTCTTCGCGCCGCTGGTGTTCATCTTCCTGCAGGCCGCCCAAGTCGTCATCGCGCCGATCCCCGGACAGGTCGTCGCGCTCGTCGCTGGCTATCTCTTCGGACCGGTCTACGGCACCATCTACAGCCTGACGGGCGTGCTCATCGGCAGCGCGATCGCCTTCAGCCTCGCCAAACGCTACGGCCGCTCTTTCGTCGAAACCGTCATCGACGACGCGATCATCGACCGGTTTGATGCCTTTGTCGAGCGCGTCGGGGCCCCCGGCCTGTTCGCGTTCGTCATCATTCCCGGGTTGCCCGACGACGCGATCTGCTTTTTAAGCGGACTGACAACGTGGCGACTGCGGACCTTTCTGGCCGTGATCGCTGTCGGCCGACTGCCGGCGTACGTTATCACGGTCTATGCGGGCGGCCAGTTCGCCGGCGGGCGGTTCATCGAGGGAATCCTGCTGGTCGCCGTCGTCATCACGCTCTCGGCGGTCGGCTACTACAAACAGGACGCCGTCCGGGATTTCGTGACGCGACTCGAACCGCGGCTACCGTTCTGACGCGTCGATTCCGCGGTGTCTCAGCCCCACGTCCACCGCGCATCAAGCACGTAGCGGTAGATCCCGCTGACGAAGATGGCGATGGCGTTGGCAACGAGGTACAGCAGCCCGACCCACTCGACGAAGGCGTAGAGAACGGCCAGCTGTAGCGGGATCGCCGTTCCGCGGACAATGTTCGTCTTCAGGAGGCCGACGAGGTAGTCGGTCCGGCCGGTGTTCTGTGCGTCCTGAAACGTCCACGCGTTGTTGAGGACGTAGGAGAGGACGATCGTGATCTCGATGGCGATCGTCGCGCCGACGAGGTAGTTCAGGTCGCCGAGATCGACGAACAGCCACAGTAGGACCATCTGTACCCCGGCGGCGAACGCGCCGACGGTAACGAACCGACGGAGCCGGACGGCCAGCGGCCCGTATAGCAGCGAGCGGACGAACGACCGGAGCACCTATTTATACCCCAACGCCGTCAGCTGTGCTTCGAGGTCCTCATCGACAGCGTCCGCAGACGCGGACTCTGACTCGCCGGTGATCAGCTCCACGTGGGCGGCGGCGATCTCGTCGAACCGCTCGATGACAGCGGCCGCCTCCGGCGTCGGGTCAGCCGACAGATCGGTCTGCTGGGTCGGATCGTCCGGCCGGTAGTACAGTTCGGTCGCGCCGGTCTCGGTGTGTTCGATGTAGATCCAGTCCTGATCCCGAACGCTGACGAGCAGTTCGCCGTCGGCCAGCGATCGCGGGATCGGCTGGGTTGTGACCGACTCGCCGCGAACAGTCACCGAGACGACGGGCTCGTCGGCCGGCGGCGTCCCGTCGCGGACTGTCGGCCACAGTGACTGGCCGCGCCACGATGACGGCGCGTCGATCCCAAAGAGGTCGGTTACCGTCGGCGGGATCGCATCGAGGCCGACCTGTCGGTCGACGCGGCGGGCATCGGTTCCGGGAACGTCGACGATCAGCGGGACGTTGAGCAGTTCGTCGTAGAGTTTCGGATAGTGGGCGAGATGACCGTGCTCTTGGAACTCCTCGCCGTGATCGCCGGCGACGATGACCGCGGTGTCGTCGTCGATGCCGTTGGCAGAGAGGGCGTCCATCACGCGACCGATGCTGGCGTCGACCTGCGAGACGGTGGCCTGATAGAGCATCCGGAGGTCCGCCAGCGTCTGGGGGCCGACCTCCCAACCGAGGCCGGTTCTGGTGTGGGCGCGCAGCATCCGGTGTGTGCCGACGACGTTGTCGGAGACCTCGCGGATGTACCGCGGCGCGGGGACGTACGGCGTGTGGGTGTCCATGTAGTGGATCCACAGGAAGAAATCGTCCTCCCGTTCGATGAACTCGATTGCGGTCTCCTCGATATCGAACATGCGGGAGGCATCGAGAAACGGCCGGTCGTCGCTGTCGCCGTTGAGCCACGAACGCGCCCGGCGTAGCGGCGACGTCGCCAACTGGACCCACGCTTCGACGGTCGGATGCGTAGCGAGATACCGGCTGTAGATGCCGCCGCCGACGCTGGCGACGAACGGCTCGAACTCGTCGAAGCCGTCGTCGTACCCCCAGTGGGCGGTCAGAAAGCCGTTGGCGGCGTTGAACCCGCCGGTTGCGACGCCTTCCGCCGAGAGGGCCGACGCGAGCGTCTCCGAGTCCTCGACGCCGATGGCTCCGTTGTCGGCGAACACGGGCCGCGAGGCGAGGATCGACGGAAACGAAAACGGCGTCCAGTTCCCGTTGGCAAAGGCGTTCTCGAAGACCGTGCCGCGATCAGCGAGCGACTGCAGTGCCGGCGTGTGGCGGTCAGCCGCATAGGGACTGATCGCGTCGGGGCGAAGCGAGTCGACCGTGATGAGCACGGTGTTTGAGACGTCGGGCGGGTTCATTGAGATGAGACGGCTGCGTGGCCCGAATGACGGGGGGCCGCTATGAAAAGCCTGTTATTGTGCCATTGCTACAACGCCGCTACTGGATCCGTGTCCCGAGCGGCGACTCGCCGTGGGTCGTCAGCAGATCGGCCTCCTCGCCGGCGGCCAGCAGCATGCCGTTAGATTCGACGCCGAACAGTTCGGCCTTTTCGAGGTTAGCGACGATGATGACGCGGGTGCCCGGCAGCTCATCGAGGTCGTGGAGTTGTTTGATGCCCGCAACGAGTTGGCGGGTTTCGTGGCCGATATCGACCTGTAGCTTGGCGAGTTTGTCGGCGTCTTCGACGGGATCGGCCTCGATAATCTCGCCGACGCGGATGTCGATGTCTTGGAAGTCCTCGAAGCTGATCCGGTCTTCGACGATTGGTTCGAGGTCGGCGGCCTGTGCGTCGGTGTCGTCGGCAGTGGTGTCGTCGCTCATGGTGTCGTCGTCAGCGTCGTCGGCATCTGTATCGCTCTCCTCGTCAGTCGCATCGTCAACCCGCTGTTCCAGCTTTTCGTTGAGTTCTTCGACGCGTTCGGCCTCGATCTTGGCGAACAGCTCGTCCGGTTCGTCGAACTCGCCCTGCGGAGCCTCGCGGGCAACGTCAAGGGTCGCGTCGGCGACAGCACCGTCCTCGCCGAGTTGGTCCCAGAGTCGCTGGCAGGTGTCGGGCGCGACCGGCTGGAAGAGGACGGCCAGAGCCTTCGAGAGTTGGACGCAGTCGTAGATGACCTGTTCGGCGCGCTCGGGGTCGTCGTCGGTCAGCTTCCAGGGCTCGTTGCGCTGGATGTACTCGTTGCCGAACTGTGCGAGGTCGATGGCGGCGTTGCCGGCTTTCCGGATCGAGTAGTCGTTGATCGCCGCGATGAAGTCGTCGATGGCCTCGGCGATGCGGTCGTCGACTTCCTCGGAGACCGTCGCGTCGGGCGCGCCGCCGTAGTTGCGGGCGGCAAAGAGCAGCGAACGGTAGACGAAGTTGCCGAGCGTGCCCACCAGTTCAGTGTTGACGCGGTCGCGGAACTTGTCCCACGAGAAGTCCACGTCCTGCTGGAAGCCGCCGTTGGTGGCAAGATAGTAGCGTAGCAGGTCGGGATGGAACCCCTCGTCGAGATACTCGTCGGCCCACACCGCGCGGTCGCGGCTGGTCGAGAAGCCCTTGCCGCCCAGCGTGACGAAGCCGGAGGCCATGATCGCCCGCGGCTCGACGTAGCCCGCGCCGTTGAGCATCGCCGGCCAGAAGATGGCGTGATGCTGGATGATATCGCGGCCGATGACGTGAACGATCTCGCCGTCGTCTTTCCACGACTGCTCCCAGTCGTAGACATCGCTGCCGACCCGCTCGGTGTATTGTTTCGTCGAGGAAATGTACTCAATCGGTGCGTCAACCCAGACGTAGAGGACGAGGTCATCGGCATCGTCGCCGTCCGCGCCGTCTGCGTTGTCTCGATCATCGGCGTCCTCGGGATAATCAATCCCCCAGTCGAGATCGCGGGTAATACACCAGTCCTGGAGGCCGGATTCGATCCACTCCCGCGGCTGGTTTTGGGCGTTCGACGTGCCTTCCAGTCGGTCGAGGAATTCGGTGAGATACTCCTCGAATTCGGAGACCTCGAAGAACTTGTGGGTGCGTTCGTGGTACTCGGCGGGGTTGCCGGTGATCGAGGAGACNGGGTCNTCGANCTCGCCNGGTTCGAGNTGGCGNNNNCANCCNTCGTCNCACTCGTCGCCGCGGGCNNNNTCGCCGCAGTACGGACAGGTNCCCTCGACGTAGCGATCCGGGAGATGTTGATCCTCGATCGGATCGTAGGCGACCATGATCTCTTTTTCGTAAATGTGGCCGTTGGCGGCGAGGTCGCGGACGATCTCCTGGGTGAGTTCGGTGTTGGTTGCGTCGTGGGTGTGGCCGTAGTTGTCGAACTCGATATCGAACTGCGGGAACGTCTCTTTGTAGGTTTCGTGCCACTCAAGCGCGAATTCCTCGGGGGAGACNCCCTCCTNNNCGGCGTTGACGGCGANCGGCGTCCCGTGCATGTCCGANCCGNANACGAAGGCGGTNTGTTGGCCGAGCGNTNCGAGNGCNCGNGNGNNNNCGTCGCCGCNNACGTAGGTNCGCAGGTGGCCGACGTGCAGGTCGCCGTTGGCNTAGGGCAGCCCGCAGGTCACCACCGCAGGATCGTCGGTCGGAAACTCGTCGTGACTCATTGGCTATCCGTTGGCGATGAGAGCCTAAAAGCCGCTGATTCGTCGGCGTCGTGAGTGTGGCCCGACGCTCGTCACGGTGCCGGCAGCCGCCTCACTGACAACTGGCGTTGAGATTATCCCTGCTGTTGCACCCACTGTGCCACCTGCTGGCTGTAGGTGTCGTACACGTCGAGGCCGGTCTGTAGCGTCTCATACACCTCTTCGGTATCGACGCGGCCGTACTCGTGTGCGAGAACGTTTCGAAATCCGATTGCGGAAACGAGTGTTTCCATCGTCTCCTCGTCGATGACATCCTCGCGGTACAACACGCGAACCGCTTCCTTTGCGGTGCTGCCCTCGTAGCCGAAGGCACGCGTGGCGACGTGTTGGGCCAGATCCGAACAAGCTTGGATCGCGTTTTCGAACATCCGCTCGACTGCACGCTGTTGAGTCGTGCTCTGGAGAAACTCACTACGGGACAGCGTTTCCTGCTTCTCGCTGAGTTCGCCGTGGTACTGCTCGACCGCTTCGAGTTTGCGAGCGACGACCCGCTCGTCAACCACGCAATCCCTCCGCGGCGATCCGGTCGATCACGTCGCGCTGCTGGCTGCGAAGCGTGTCACGCTGGTCGTCGAACGCCGCTTCGATAGCCGTTTTGAACCGCTCGAAAGCACGATCATCACCACAGACGAACGTGCCGTTGACCGCATCGTGGGCGACATCGAGCGGCAGCGTCTCGATATCAGCGAGATCGACGAACGGGGCGTCGTCCTGCTGGAGATCGCCCGACAGGAAACAGCGTTTCTCGAATCGGTCACTGACGGAGAGATTGTCGGCAAATTTGACGGCGACATCCAGATCGGACGCAGGCGTCGCCTCGCCCGTACACTGAGAGCCGAAGGCAACGACGAACTCGACGGCAGGGTCATCACAGACCGACGCGTCGAGTAGGGAATCTACCTGTAGGTCTTCGGCTCCCGATTCCATATGTAAATTGACGCCACTTCGTCACAAAAGAATTCCGACGATCAAGATGTGATGGAACGAGGAAGATTCACTCAGCTACGACCGAACGCGATCCAGATCAGCGAGGAACGCCTCCAGCGATGCCCGACTCACGTGGGGCATACAGACGATCCGGAGGTCGCCGTCGGCCGTGCGGGCGATCCGCCACTCCTCGTCGCGCAAGGCATCGAAGGTCGCCGGCGACAGCGACGCCGTCACGAGCGGTAGCGTCGGTTCGACGACATCAATCCCGCGGTCAGCGAGTTCGTCGGCCAAGAACTCGGCGTTGGTCTGCTGCTCGCGGTACTGCTGGCGGTAGCCCGCCGGCCAGAGTTCGTCCATCGCGGCGACCGCGCCGGCGACGCCCGCGCCGCTGCGGGTGCCGGTCAGCGTCGCCTGCGAGGTCGTCTCCAAATACGGCGTTTCGACCGCCAGCGCGTCGACGGTTTCTCGCTCGCGGGCGAGTAAGCCGCCGGCCGGCACGGGCGCTTGGCCGAACTTGTGGGGGTCGATCGCCATCGAGTCGATGGGCGCGTCAGCGAACGACCACTCGTAGTCGGTGAACGGGAGGATGAAGCCGCCCCACGAGGCGTCGACGTGCATGCGTGCGTCCGCGTCGTGTGCGAGGTCAGCCATCGCAGGGATCGGGTCGACGCGGCCGTACTCGGTCGAGCCAGCGACGCCGATCACCAGTGCGGTGTCGTCGTCAACGGCGGCTTCCACCGCATCGAGGTCGGCCCGATAGTCGTCATCGACGGGGACCGTCCGGAGGTCGACACCGAGCATTTCGGCGGCTTTGGTGACGCTGAAGTGGACGCTCTCGGGAGCGACGATGTTTGCCCCCTCGGCGTGATCGCTGCCGACGCTTCCGTCGGCGCGGTTACGAGCGGCGTGGACGGCCTGAATGTTGGCCTCAGTCCCGCCGCTGGCGATGTAACCGTAGGCATCGTCGAGGCCGGCGATTTCGCCCAACTGCTCGACGGCTTCAGTCTCTAGATCCGCGACCGTCTGGTAGGTCGCTGGGTCGCCGGGGTTGGTTGCCAGGAACTCGACGGCGGCCTCGTGGGCACGGGGATGTGGCTCGGTACACATCGAGGAGAGCACCCGGTCGAACTCCTGTGGCTGCCGCCGCCGTGCGCGCTGCATTACCAACCCATAGCGGCGAAAGACGTTTAGCCGTTGTGTTCGATCCGGTATTTCAGTATCGTCCATTCACTTCCGCGGCGACGGGGTTCAGGCTTCGATGATTTCGTCGTCCTCGGCGTCGGGGATCGCCAGCGTCCCGTCGAGGGCGACGGCAGCCTCGCCGCCGACACGGACCTGTTTGCGCCCGCGGTCGTCAACGCTGACATCGACCCGGACGATCCCGCCGCGGTCGACGAAATGGCCCTGTTCGAACCGGAGGTCATCCGGCAATTCGTCGAAGGCCTCGTAGGCGTCGAGATACGCGCCGCAGGCACCGCTNGCCGTGCCGGTCACCGGGTCCTCGTCGACGCCCGCGCCGGGCGCGAACATCCGCCCGTGGAGCGTCGACTCGGATTCGAGCGTGTCGAAGGTGAACGCGTAGATGCCGGTCGCGTCGTACTCGTCGGTGATCGCCTCGATCGCCTGCAAATCCGGCTGCACGTCGCTGAGAGCCTCAAGGAAATTGACCGGGACGATGAGGAAGGGGAGGCCAGTCGTCGCTCGCGCGACGGGGAGGTCCGCGCCGACATCCCGGAGTTTCGCGGGGTCGATCCCAAGCGCGTCGGCCAGCCGCTCGTAGTCGATCTCGACGGTCTCGACCTCGGGCCGCGATTGGGTCATCCAGACGACGCCGTCGTCCTGCAGTTCGATATCGAGGACGCCGACGTTCGTTTCCAGTCGGTGGGTGCCGGGCTCGATCGCGCCGTCGGCCGCCAACAGCGCGTGACTGGCGATCGTCGCGTGACCGCAGAGTTCGACCTCCTGTGTCGGCGTGAAATAGCGGATTCGGCGGTCGGCGTCCTCGGAGGGCGAGAGGAACGCGGTTTCACTCGCCGACAGTTCGCGGGAGATCGCCTGCATCTGTGCCGCCGAGAGATCGGCGGCGTCGGGGACGACCCCCGCCGCGTTGCCCGCAAACGGTTCGTCGGTGAAGGCATCGACCAGACAGGCCCGTCGTCCGTCCATACTGAGCGAGGAGGCGGGACGGCCACCTAAAACCGTGGGTGTGGCGGAGCGGCTCCCGCGAAGCTCCGGTACCCGATATTTAATAGCCCGCTCAGTCCCAATACGCGTACGACCAGTATGAACGAGCGCTCGGCGGAGTTCGACTGTACGATCACGAACTGGACGTACGTGTACGGCCTGAGTCAGGACGTCGCCAGCGCGGTCAAAGCCGCCGATTTCGAGCCGGATGTGATCGTCGCGCTCGCCCCCGACGGCTGGTTCGCCGGCCGGTGTCTCCGTGATCTCCTCGGGATCGACGAGTTGGCGAGCCTCAAGATAGATCCCTCGTTGGAAGCCGAAGCCGCTGAATCGATCACCGACGCCCTCCCGGCCGAACGCGTCGCCGACAAGAACGTCCTCCTCGTCGACGACATCGCCGACACCGGCGGCACGCTCAGCCGCGCTGCGAGCATTGTCGCCGACCGAGAAGCAAGCGAAGTGCGGACGGCGACGCTGCACGCCATCGACACGAGCGATTTCACGCCCGCCTTTTTCGGCGACCGATTCGAGGACTGGCAGTGGGTGATCTACCCGTGGACGTTTACTGAGGATATGAGCGAACTGATCGCCGGCGTGATGACGAGCGTCGCCGACGATCGGTTCAGCACCGACGAGATCCGCGATCACCTCGCGTCGTTCCACGGAATCACCCGCGCCGAGTTGGAGATGGCCCACCCCGACCGACTCACCGAAGTCCTTGCGGAGATGGACCGCCGTGACCTGATCGAGGCTATCGACGCCGACGGCGAACAGCAGTGGGAGCTCCGCGAGACGACGAACTGATCGCAGCGAGTAGAGAGAGAATCAGTACTGCGGCAGCCGAAGCGAATCCGCACTCCCGGCGACGAACGGGAGCGCAGCGCGGTCGGCGGCTACTGGCGAGTCGCTCTCGTCGGTATCGATGACGATATCGCCGGGTTCCGCGTCGTCATCGGCGGCAACAACGTCAGTCGAGACGAAACCGAGGGCGATAGGTGCATCCAGCGACGGGCTGTCGGCCGCGCGGGTGATCCGGCCGACATCGTCGCCATCGACAAGAATCGAATCGCCAGCAGCGACGCTGGATTCGGGTTTAAGACCGACCAGTTGCTTGCTCGGTCGGCCTCGGTTTTCGACCTTCGAGACGACCTCTTGGCCGATATAACAGCCTTTGTCGAAATCGAGGGCGTGGCGCGCGCCGACCGTGTTCGGGATCTCGCCCTGTAGCTCCGACTCGAAACGCGGCGTGCCGGCCTCCAGCGTCAGCGTGTCCCACGTTCGATAGCCGAACGGCGCGGCATTGAGGCCGTGGTTGAGCAGCGTATCGAAGACACCGGGCGCGTCGTCGGCTCCACAAATCACCGTATAGCCGTCCTCGCCGGTCGGGTTGTCGCTGGCGACGACTGTGACGCCGGCATCGCCCATCGAGCCACGGTCGAAGTGGAGTTCCGGCTCCGGCGCGCCCGCGTGGTTCAGCACGGAGGCGATCTTTTCGGTGGCTGAGGGGCCGTGAACGCCGAAGACGCCGAAGTCGGCCGACACGTCGCTGATTTCTACGTCTTGGACGAAGATTTTCTCCGACCAGTCAGCGACCAGCTCCTCGACTTGGGAGGGTGGCGTGAACAACAGCAGTTGCTCGTCGGCGTTGTAGATGTAGCAGTCGGTTTCGATTCGGCCCTGTGGGTCGAGGACGAACGCGTAACAGCCCTCGCCGTCGGTCGCGGGCACGCGATTGGTGACGATGTTGTCGACGTACTCGACGCGTTCGGAGCCGGTGACGGCGACGATCCCGTAGCCCATCTCGATGACGCCGACGCCGTTGCGGACCGCCCGGTGGGCGACTGCGGGTCGGCCGTAGTGGTCGACGGCCGACCGCCCCGCGCGGTCGATCAGCTCGGCACCGAGGTCGTCGTGGTGGGCTCCCAGCAGTGTCATTGCGCCAGCGAAAGAGCCGGCGGAGTAAAACAGCGGCGACCGTAGGACGGTGGGACGCCGTCAGTTCGCGCGGGTGGCCGTCAAAACCCGAGTTTGTCCCGCAGAATATCGACCAGCGACGGCTCGCTTTCCTCGTCGCCACCCGGCTCGGGGACGACGTGGTCGGCCGGCCGGATGCGGACGGTGCCGCCCTCGTCGTTGGCGATGATCAGCCCCTCGGATTTGAGCGACGCCAACGCGGTTTCGATGCGATCGATGTCGGCATCGACGGCGGCCCGGAGTTCGAGGACGGTCATCCCGTCGCCGCCGCGGTCGAGGAGGGCATCGAGGATCGCGACCTCGACGGCGGGACGGTCCCGATACTCGGCGGGAAGAGCCATGCGAAGGGATACCGTCGGTATCGGTTTACATCTACCGACGGGCCGCCAGCAACGGAAACGACCGCGTCAGACGGCCGGCGGACGGAAGGAGTAGGTTTTAGTCGAGCAACTCGCTATCGACGCTAATGGGAATCCGGTGTCTACTCGGCCACGATTTCGGCGAGCCCGAACTCAAGCGGGATCGTGAGGAGAAAGGCGAGGAAGTGATCGTCACGGTCAGTGAACAGCAGACCTGCAGCCGGTGTGGCGCGACGAAGGTCGTCAGCGAGAACACCGAGGTCACCTCCATCCAACAGCTCACCGAGACGGCCGACGACGAGTCGGCGGCGACACCGAGCGACGAAACGGCCCCCGAAGCGACGGCCGGTGATGCGGGCGACGCGAGCGACGACGCGCCCCAGTCAACAGCGACGGAAGTAACCGCCGACGATGACGACGGCATCACGATCACCGACGACGCCGAGTTGTTGACGGACGACGACGAACCGACAGGCGAGGAGCCGGCAGGGGCCGCGGAGCCGACCGAGCCAACGGACGCAGTCGAAACGGCGGAAGCGACTGAGGCCTCAGAGACCGCGGAAGACACCGAGCCGGCCGAGACAGATGAGCCGACCGACGACGGCGTGATTCTCTCGGGATCGGCATCGGACGCAGACACGACAGAAACGGCCGAAACCTCTGAGGGCGAACGGGCGAGAGCGGATTCAGCAACTTCCGACGACCGCGAAGCCGGCGAGTGGCCCGAGTACGAGGGCGACAGCCAGCCCGGCGAGGAGCCGACAGCGTGGCCCGAGCAAGCGGGCGAGGACGACGGGTTCGACGCCACCTCACCGAGCGACGAGGGCCCCGACGACGTGACGTTCGGCGGCGGTTTCACGCCCGAAGTCGCCGACGCCGACGCACAGGCAGCGGGCGACGCCGAGGGCGAGGAGGTAATCGAGGAACCAGAGGAGTTGACCAAAGCCGAGGAGGCCTCGGTCTACGAGCCGACTGTCGACGACATCAACACCGAGTTCTACTGCCCGGAATGCGGTTTCAGTCGGCCATCGGGAGAATCCTCGATGCGCGCCGGCGACATCTGTCCGGACTGCCGTCGCGGCTACATCGCCGAACGGCGTCGATAGCCGTTGAGAGCCGCCCTGCCGGGAAAGAGAGCCGTAACTGTCGCCGCGAGCGACAAAAAACCATACCGTTAACAGCATCCACATCTAGGATAGGAGTGATTCGAATGACCAGCCTCCCCCGACGCCAGCCGGCGACGATCCGGTGTGGGGAGTCAGCCAGCGGGCGGAGTGCCGACTGTCTGGCGGTGCAGCCGGCCGCCGGGGGCGCGTAATGCTGCCGCGGCTCAAGCTCCAACTCGCGGGTAATGGCAAGGAGCTGACGGCCGCGTTCGTTGCTCTCGGCGTGGTTCTCCTACTCGGTGCGGGCTACGTCTACATGACGCCGCCGATCGAACAGCCCGATCCACAGCCCGACGCCCAGCCCGATCCGGGGCCGGAAACAGAGGAGTTCGAGGCGTTCTTCCTCGAAGTCGAGTTGATCGACAGCGCGGAGGTGCAGGACGGCTCAGGGCGATACGAGGAAGGACAGGTGTTAACCAAGTGGCCGGCGTACTTCTATCAGTACTCGCCGGAGTTGGAGTTCAATATCTCCGTCAACACGACGCGGAACGTGACCGTGGATCTCCAACAGGTCAACCTCACCCGCGAGGAGCGGATCGTCGCGGATCGCAACGACGAGACACTGTATGAGAATAATCGACTCCTGATCTACAGAGCTCCAGAGATCTCTAACGGGCGATTCTCCACCAGACGAACGTTCAACGTCCGAAACGAATTACAGGAGCCAGCCGAGGACATCGCCGCGGACTTCCCCTCCTCAACGAGTTCGCTCAACACGCGGCTCCTCCTCACTGTCGAGTACGTGACGGAACCGATCAACGGGCAGCGGTACAACGGAACGATCCGGTTGACACCGGAGTTGGGATCAAACAACGACGCCTACTGGATCGAGGGTGAACAAACGGCCCGGATCAGCGAGAATCAAACACGGATCATCGAACCGGCAGAACCGACCGAGCCGACCCAACCGACTGAGCCACCCGAACCGGTCAGAGGCGAGCCGGACATGCAGTTGGTCGGAATGCTCAGCCTGCTCGGGCTCGTCTGTATCGGTGTCGGTGGCGTCGTCGCCGCGAAAGTCCCGGAGATCGACCCTGAAGAGCTGAAAAAAGAAGTCGAACACAACGAGTACAGCGAGTGGATCTCGGAGGGCGAACTCATGTTGGATTCGGCCAACGAGTACGTGTATGTCAGCTCGATCGAAGATCTGGTCAACGTCGGCATCGACACCGACAAGCGAGTGATCTACGACCCCGACCTCTCGGTGTACACCGTCACTGACGGCGATGTCATCTACTACTACACGACTGAGCCGTCGGACCTCCAGCGGTGGGCCCACATCTGAGGTCGCGTTCGGCCAGCCGTCGATTACTGATAGCCCTCAAGCATCGTTTCGACGTACTTGGCGATCACATCGACCTCAACATGAACCGGATCACCGACCGCCTTCTCCTGTAACGTCGTCAGCTCGTAGGTTGTCGGAATAATCGCCACCGCAAACGACCCGGCGGATCGGTCGAGGTCAGCGACCGTCAGCGAGATGCCGTCGAGACAGATCGAGCCCTTGTCGACGATATACTGACCGTACTCGGCCGGTAGCTCGAAGGTAAACCGCCAGTCGTCGCCGATTTGCTCGATGTCGGTGATCGTCGTCACCGTATCAACGTGGCCTTGGACGACGTGGCCGTCGAACCGACCGTCGGCGGCGAGTGCGCGTTCGATGTTGACGGCGTCGCCGACAGTGAGGTCGCCGAGGTAGGTTTTGGCGACCGTTTCGGCGGCGAGAAAGACCTCGAACCACTGGCTCTCGTCGCCAGCGTCGGTGTCGCCGTAGGCTTCGACCGTGAGACAGACGCCGCTGACGCTGATCGACTGGCCGTGATGGAGGGAATCGAGTCCCGGCGCGCGGATCCGCAGTCGGCGGCCCTCGGCGTCGGCATCAACGGCGACGACCTCGCCGGCGGTTTCGACTATTCCGGTAAACATACCGGCTGCAGGCGACCCGGACAAATAGCGGTTGTGCAATCCCGACCCCGCAGCCGGCGCGTTTTTGTCGCTGCCAGCGGTAGGAAACGCGAATGCAACTCGGGATTTTAGATTTGATTGGGCTCGCCACGACGCTCGTGTTTGCCATCCCGGTCGCCAACTTCGGCGTAACGCAGCTACTCGCTGGGGAGACGGTGTTCGGCGTCGCGTTGCTTATTGTGGCGACCGCGATGGTCGCTCTCCCGCAGTACTTTCTCGACCCGGAAACGATTCTCAAGCGGCTGGTCAAGGGGTTGCTCCCCGCTCGACTGCGGAGAAAATCGGGCGACGAGCCGCCGGAGCAGTAGTCCCTGCTACGCGTCGCCAGCGGTCGGCGTCACCGAAAACGGATACTCGACGAGTCGTTCGCCGCCGTCGGAAGTGACTTCGATGAGTGATCCAAGCCGAATCCGGCCGTGCTCGGGATCGACGACGCGCGTCTCGACAGCGAGCGTCGATCCCGACCGCAACGCGCCATCATCGGCGGGGCTCGGAGCCTCGTACGGCACGAGGCCGACACCGTGGACAGTTGCCTGCGCACCGGCATCGTCGGTGGCTTCGGCGGCGGCTGCATCGTCGTCGTCCGACTGTCCCATCGGCGGGAAACCGTAGGCAGTGAGCTCCGCGGTCGCTTCGGCAGCGACCGTCCGGACGTTGCCGTCCGGTTGACAGTGACGGCGGGCGGCCGTCTGCCCGGCTTTGGCGGCGATGAAAGCGCGGCGATCCCAGCCGCCGTCGCTGGCAACGACAATCGTCCGGGTGAGAGAGCCGTAGTAGCCGTGTGGGCCTCGCGGTCTGATGTGGACGACGATTCCCTCGCCGGCAGGGAGGGGTTCAGTCGCGCCAGTGTCGCCGGCTCGAACCCGAACCGTCTCGGGAGCGACGCCGACGGCTGCGAGGTCGGCAGCGATCTCCCGTTCCAACCGCTGGGCCGAGAGTGGGTCGCCATCGACGCGGACGACACCGCCGTCCGTCGTGCTGGCTGCGAGACGGTCGCTCGCTCGCCGCATTGCGTGGGCCGCCGCTTGCTGGACGGCGCGGAGACAGTCGCGTTCGGCTGGAGTCTTGCTGGCGCGAGCCTCGGTGAGGGCAGTCGTTGACGACAAGTCGTAGCCGGCTTTTTCGAGTCGAACCGCGGTGTCGTGTGGTAGATGACTTGGAACGCGAAGCGTGCCGGAGCCAGCGTCGGCACCGAGCCGGTCGGCAAGTGCCGACACAGCATGTGTTCCGGGCGGGGTATCTGGGTCGCGGGTCGCTACTGTGCGGTCGATCTCGGCGTGCTGTGCGTCGTCGGCAGCAGCGACGAAATCGGCGACTGCGGCTGCTCGCTCGGATGCCGGCACGCAGTAAATCGCTTCCAAACCGCCAGCAGCGGTCGGTACACAGACGATCGCTGCCGCGTGCGGCGGGTCGGCGGTTCGCGTGAGATACCGGCGGTCGGGCTCGTCGCTGGCGACGTGAACGAAACCGACAGTGTCGGGGGCAGCAAGCGGATCGCGGAGGGCGACGAGCCCGGCCGGCGGCGTCGGCGGGACCGGCCACGCCTCGGTGGAGCGGCCAGCCGGCGAACTCACGGCTCGGGTTCGGGGGCGTCGGCCGTCTCGGTCTCTTGGACGGCGTCGAGCAGCTCCTGCGGCGGATCGTCGCGGAGTTCGTTGTGCAGGAGGACGCTGATCGGGACGGTCGGCGCGCCGTCGATCAGGTTTTCCAGCAGGACGAGCCGTTCGCGGGCCCGGCTCATGCCGACGTAGAACACCCGGCGTTCGTTGTCAGTCAACAGCGGGACGGGATCGGTGTGTTTCGTGAACTCGTCGTCGCCAACGGTCGTCGGGTCGGCGGTCTCCTCGTGGCCGGAGACGGTCGCGGCCATCTGCTCGACGACCTTCTCGGTGAGGTCAGTCCCGACGAAAACGTGGTCGGCCTCCCGACCCTTCGCGGAGTGGATCGTGCCGACGCGGACCGTATCGGGGTCGAGACCGGCGTACTCGCCGTTGAAGTAGGCGTCGATGGAGGTCCGCTGGAAGCTCGTCACCTTGCGGACCATGTCGCCCGCGGATTTTTTGTCGGGCATGAACGGCGCGAACTCCTCGACATCATCGGGGTCAAGCGGAATCTCGGTGAGGTCGTCGCTCTCGGCGGCTTCCTCTTCGGCCTCAAGGAAGTCGTAGAACTCCTCGCGGTCGTTGGAGCCGAACGTCGACTCCTGTAGCATGTCGGCCAGGCGGCGACCCTGCAGCAGCGTGAGTTGGTCGCCGGCGTTGTACGCCTCGATGGCGCGGACGTAGTCAGTCAGCCGGTCGGTCCAGAGCCGCTGGTCGGTGAGCGCCTTGAACGGGATGCCCTCGTCAACGAACTCCTCGATGAACTGGAAGAGTTGGTAGCGGGCGCGGAACAGCAGCATGATGCTGCCTTGGTCTTCGTCAACGGTGTAGCGAACGTTGCGAACGAGTTCGAGCATCGAGGCGTTCTCGACGGCCTCGACGGCACCACCCTCTTTGCGGGGTTTGAGGTCCTTCTCCTGTCGTTTGTCGAGATGGCGGATCTCCGTGTTGACGACGTTGAGAATGTTGGAGGGGAGGCGGTAGGAGTTCGGGAGGATCTCGTCCTCGTCGCGGTCAGCATCCAACAGGAGGTNCGGGTCCGCNCCCTGCCANGCGTAGACGACCTGGTCGTCGTCGCCNGCGATNAGNACCGNCTCCGTGTGGGGCTTCCACTCCTCGTACACGTCGTGTTGAAGCGTCGTGATGTCCTGAAACTCGTCGATGACGAGGTGGTCGACGTTCGGGACGAGCGACCGTTGCTTGACGCGCTCGAGCATGTCGGCGAAGCCGACGACGCCCTCCTCACCCTTGTAGGCGCGCCACGCGCGGATGGCCTCCGGGACGTCGATGCGGTCGTCGTCGCNCGACCACGTCGGCGTGTACTTGTTGCCCGNCTGNGCGTTNGGGTCGACGTCCGGCGGGAGCCGAACCTCGTCGANGTCCCACTGATACGGCACGTCGTACCAGTCGGCGACCTCGCGGCGGGTGCGCTGGAGCCACTGNNNGGTGGCNATGATCTTGTTNCCNATNGTCGTCGAGNNGGCNGTACGGCGGCCGCCGCTTTTGTACTCGTCCTCGTACTCGATGCCGTACTCCTCGCAGAACTCTTCTTTTTCGTCCTCGCCGACAACGTCGCCGCGAGAGAGATCAAGCAGTTCGTAGGCCTTCGCGTGCATCGTACAGACGTTGCCTTTGAGTGCGCGAGGCGTCGTATCGAGCCGTTCGGCCAAGCGTTCCCGGATCTCGGCGGCGGCGGCGCGGGTGTAGGAGACGACGAGGATATCGCGAGGTTCGACATCGTCGGCTTCGAGGATGGTCTCGACGCGGTCGAGCAGGGCGGTGGTTTTCCCGCTGCCGGGACCGCCGAAGAGACGCGTGATCGTGCCGTCCGTGGTACTCATTGTAGCATGCACATGTGCCCCGGCATGATAAACAACGTGACTTCGAGTAAGCCGGCAACAACACAAAACAGCGGGTCAGGAGGGCGTTACTGATCGGGGAGCCAGCCGCAGACCGAACAGGTCGTCGCCGCGGCGTCGTGGAGGGCTCCGCAGTCGGGGCACTGCTTCTTGTTGTACGACTCGTCCCAGCCGGCGGGCTCGGTTGCATGCCCATTCGCGGACAGGAACTCATCGAACAACTCATCGTCTGAAGACTGTGCTGATGACATTACGTTCCATGATAACGCGTACCACGTATTTATGCTTTGTGGCGGTGAGCACGCGGATCGATTCGGCCCATCTCAACCGCAAAACCCCACTGTTATTGTCGCGCCGCTCCTACAGTAATCCGACATGGGAATCCTCGAGAACAAGGCCAGAGCGCGCCTGTTCTACAANTANNTCTCGAANNTCTACGACACGNTNAACCCNTTCATCTGGAACGAGGAGATGCGCGACNANGCNCTNGNGTGGNTCGACNTCNANNNCGGCGACCGCGTNCTCGATGTCGGCAGCGGCACCGGCTTCGCCACCGAAGGCATTCTCCAGCACACCGATGACGTGTACTGCCTCGACCAATCGATCCACCAGATGGAGAAAGCCTTCGGGAAGTTCGGCAAACACGGCGACGTGAAATTCCACCGCGGCGACGCCGAACGCCTGCCGTTCGCCGACGATACGTTCGATCACCTCTGGTCGTCGGGCTCCATCGAGTACTGGCCCAATCCCGTCGACGCCCTCGAAGAGTTCCGACGCGTCACCAAACCCGGCGGCCGCGTGTTGGTTGTCGGCCCCGACTACCCGNACTCGGNCGTNNTNCAGAANCTCGCCGACGCNATCATGCTGTTCTACGACGANGCCGAAGCCACCCGGATGTTCGAGGCCGCCGGCTACAGGGAATTCCAACACCACATCCAACAGGCCAGCCCCGGTAGCCCGAAGGCGATCACGACCGTCGCAACCGTGCCTGAAAGCGATGAGGGCGTCGCTGGCGACGTTGCTGATGATTCGGCTGGAGAAGCGACAACCGATCCGAAAACAGCGACCGCAAGCGACTCGACGGCGGACTGACCGCGCGATCCGTTCTTAGCCGTCGATAAATTCGTTGTCCCGCCAGTCGACACCGGACGCACCCGAGCCTTTCTGTGGGTTCTCGACGACTTCGACGGTCGCCGACCGCGCTTCACCCTCGACGATCCGTGTCGCTTCGAGTTCGTCGTCGTGTTCGGTGATCGCCGTCAGCGTGCCCTTCTCCGACAGCAGGGCGATCTCCTTGAGCACCTGAAACATCGGGTACTGGACCGCGGTGTTCTGCAGGACGGTCTCGCGGTCGCCCTTGAAACAGGCGAACTCGACGAGTTCCGAGGGGATTTCCTCTTCCTCTTCGTCGCCCCAACTCGGGCTCCCGCCGCCGGCACGCGGCGGCTCTTCCTCGTAGACCCGCGTCTCGGTGACGCTGGCTTTGAGTTGGGCCGTGGGGGTGTACTTGCTGAGGCTCTCGTCGGTCGCCTCGGCGTTGATGATCAGGGTGTTGTTGCGTCGAGTGAGGGTTACCTCCGCGATCTCCTCGGGGAGATCCGGATCCTCCAGATACTCCTGGAGGTCTTCGAGAGGCAGTTCGAGCGTCGAGTGGAGACGGAATACGCGGCCTGACATGTTTTTGAGGTGACGGGTGGGTTGCCGTGGGTGCCGGTACCTACTGGGGTGTAAGGCCCCCACTGTTATATGCGCTATCCTTTCTAGACTCCGCGGCTGACGGCCGGCAACCGGCGGCTGCTGGAGGCCGGATTAGGTCATCAGCGTGGCTTCGAGTTCGCCGCGTTCGTCGAGTTCGGNGAGNATNTCGCTGCCGCCGACGAACTCGCCGTCGACGAACGTCTGCGGNATNGTCTCCCAGTCGCTGTGTTCGGCGAGGGCTTCGCGGTACTCGTCGAGCGCGGGCAGCACGTCGACCGTCTCGAACTCTTCGACGTGTTTGCCGATGAGTTCGAGGGCACTGGCGGAGTAGCCGCACTGCGGCATCAGTTGGTTCCCCTTCATGAACAGCACCACGTCGTTGTTCTCGATGGCGTCGTCGACGCGTTCGCGGACTGTCTCCTCGTCCATCTCGCTGTCGGGCTGGAAAGTCATACCTGCCGATAGGAGCGTGGCGGGGATATGCGTTGTGTCCCGGCGCGTCGGCAGTGTTCACGAAAGCGGTTGCACGCGAACGACCGAGGGGTCCCTGCGGTCGTCCTCGCGTTACTCGTCGGGGGCGACGCTGACGACGTTCATCAGCGAGGAGACGGGGACGCCGTCGATCTCATCGAGGCCCTGTTTGTCGACGAGGACGACACAGCCGACGGGGGTGCCGCCCTGATCGCGGACGGCGGTGATCGTCTCCTTCATCGTCGTCCCAGAGGTGATGATGTCGTCAATGATGTAGCAGTTCTGGTCGGAAACAGCGGAGAAATTCTGTGAGAAGCCGCCGTCGATCTCGTCGATGTCGCCTTCCTCCCACTGGTGTTTCGCGGGGCCGTAGGCCGCGATATCGGTGTCGAGTTCGTTGGCGACAACCGTCGCCAGCGGGACGCCGGCCTTTTCGATGCCGACGGTCAGACCGACATCGGTGTCGTCTTTCGAGATGAGATCGGCCATCGCGCGGCTGACGTAGGTGAGCCGGCTGCTGTCGCGGCCGATCGCGCTCCAGTCGACGTGGATATCCTGCGGGCTGGCTCCCGGCTGGCCGGCGTGGTCGGGTTCGCTTTTGATGCCGCCGCGCTCGACGAGCCAGCTTGCGGTCTCCCGGGAAACGTTGAGTTCGTCGGCGATCTCGCCGCGGGACAGGCCGCGACCGGCCAACTCCGCCGCGCTCTCGATGAGGTTATCGACGTTTTTCATACTCGCTGAATTGAATGGCGTTCTTGATAGTACTGTTGTCGTCGACGAACGCGTCCTCGTAGTCCGCAAGATCGTAGATACCGGTCACCAGATCGTCGAGGAACGCGTCCGACAGCGAGTCGAGCGTGTCGACGGCGGCTTCGAAGTGGCCGACGTGGGAGTTGACACTGCCGACAATGGCCTTGTTGTGGAGTACCAGCTCCCGGTGGAGTTTCCCGCCGTCGATTTCGAACTCCCAGTCACCCGGAATCCCGAGCGCGGCGAGGACGCCGTTGGGTGCCAGGGCCTCGATAGACTCGAAGGGGTGTTTCGCGTAGCCGGTGGACTCGTAGATCAGATCAGGGGCTTCGTAGCTGTCGGGGATCTCCGGGACCGGCGTCTCGTTGCTGTTGACGTAGGTGCTGCCCAGTGACTCGATGATGTCGATGGTCGGATCGGGTCGCTCACGCCGGCCGAGACAGTAGGTGCGGTCGAACCGCTGTTCGAACATGGCGAGCGTGATGAGTCCGAGGCTGCCGTTGCCGAGGACGAGAGCGGATTCGGGCGTCCACTCGAAGGCCGACCGGCTCGCGTCGGCGTGTTCGACCGCCTTTTCGGTTATCGAGATCGGCTCAACGAGAAAGCCGTATTCGGCGAGTTCGGGCGGTACTGTGACGAGAAACTCCGCGGGGCTGGTGAAGTATTCGGCCATAAAGCCGTGATCGCCGACGATCCCGCGTTCGAGATACTCGCCGTCAGGGGCCATATCCGGCTCGCCGCGCTCGAAGTACGCGTTGTCGCCGTTCGGGCGGCGGCGAACCGTCGGGACGACGATATCGCCTTCGGAGAGGTCGGTGCCGTTGGCGTCTTCGACGACGCCGACGGCCTCGTGGCCCAACACCATGTGGTCGGTGTCGGCCGGGAAGCCGCCGTGACCGCCGCTGATGACTTCGTGGTCGGTGCCGTCGACGCCGACCCGCAATGTGCGAACTAACGCCTCGCCGTCGTCGGGTTCGGGCTGGGGAAGGTCGATGATCTCGGGCTCGCCAGCCCCCTCATACACTGCGATAGCCTGCATACCGTGTCGGTCGGTCCCACGGCTGAATAGCTTTACTCTTCTGTGAGTAAGGATTTCTGCTGCGGAGAACCGAGAACAACGCGGGTTAGGAGTCGAGTTCCTCGCGCAGCAGTTGGTTGACGCTGCCGGGGTCGGCCGATCCCTGAGATTTCTGCATGACTTGGCCGACGAGGAAGTTCAGCGCGCCGTCCTCGCCACTGTGATAGTCGTCGACAGCGTCGGGGTTCTCGTCAATCGCTTCGACCACGAAGTCGGCGATGGCGTCGTCGTCGGCCTTGCCGAGGCCTTCGCGGTCGATGATGGTCTCGGGGTCGTCGCCGTCGTCGAGCATCGACCGGAGGACGACCTCTTCGGCGTTTTTGACCGTGAGCTCGTCGCTTTCGACGAGTTCGATCAGCCGCGAGAACTCATCGAGGCGACCCTCAATATCGGTGATCAGCATATCACGGTAGTTGAGNTCGCCNAGNAGGTTGTCGGCGACCCACGTCGCNGCNANGNCGGGGNCGAACTCCTCGGCGACGGCCTCGAAGAAGTCCGCGACTTCCTTCGTCGAGGTGAGTTTCGAGGCCGCTTCGTCATCGAGGCCGTAGTCGGCGACGAACCGCTCCCGGCGGGCGTCGGGGAGTTCCGGAATCTCGATTTTCTCCTTCCAGTCGGCGACTTCGAGCGGCGGGAGGTCGGCCTCCCGGAAGTAGCGGTAGTCGGCCTCTGACTCCTTCGAGCGCATCGAGACGGTGATCCCGCGGGACTCGTCCCAGTGGCGCGTCTCGGTTTCGAGCGCGCGGCCGCGCTTGACGGCGTTTTTCTGTCGGCTGACCTCGTAGGCGAGGGCCTTTTCCGCGGCCTTGTGACTGGAGATGTTCTTGACCTCGGTGCGATTTGCGTCTTCGAGGACGGCCTCGTCGATCGCGCCCTCATCGTCGACCTCGTCAGCGTCAACGAGGGAGATGTTGGCGTCGACGCGGAGGCTGCCGTCTCGGGTCGCATCGAAGACACCGAGATATTCGAGCACCTCTTCTAATTTAGCGAGGAAGGCCCGCGTCTCGTCGGGCGAGCGGAAATCCGGCTCAGTGACGATCTCGACGAGTGGCGTTCCTGCGCGGTTGTAGTTGATGAGCGTCGCCTCAGCGGTGTCGATATTGCCGCCCTTGTGCTGGAGGCTGCCGGGGTCCTCTTCGAGGTGGGCTCGCGTAATACCGATCTCGCGGCGGTCGCCCTCGACGCTGATTTCGAGGCTGCCTTCCTGGCAGATGGGGGCGTCGTACTGCGTGAGTTGGAAATTTTTTGGGAGATCAGGATAGTAGTAGTTCTTCCGGTGGAACGTCGTTCGCTCGGGGATGTCGGCGTTGAGTGCCTTGCCGATCTTGACGGCGGCTTCCACAGCCCCTTCGTTGAGCACNGGNAGCGCGCCNGGNAGNCCGAGACAGNNCGGNCAGGTCCGNCTNTTNGGCNCNTCGTCGGCNGCGGCNNCNGTCGNACAGCCACAGAAGATCTTNGTNGCCGTCTCNAGCTGGACGTGCACCTCCAGCCCGATGACGACCGCGTGTTCGTCGGTTTGGACGGCCTGCGCTGTCATTGGGCCGAGTTTGCCGCGCGCTGGCTAAAGCCTAACGGAGCGGCAGATGCAGCGGACGAATCGACTTGCAGCGACACCATACGATCCGAGAACCACAACTCGACGACTGGAGGCAGTCGTCGCACGCGCGTCTGACACAGTTTTATACGGCTCGGGACGGCTTGTCACAGTATGACTAATCGGGTCGATGAACTCGAAGGACAGATCGCAGAGCTTCGCGCCGCGGTCAACGGCCTCACGGAAGAACTGGTCGAAACCAAAGCCCGCGTGAAGGAGCTCGAAGGCGAGGCCGAACCGACCGAAGTCGATCCCGAACCCGAAGCCGACGACGCCGAGTCGGAATCCAGCTCGACCGGCACCCGCACCCAAAACGACGATCACGTCATGGTCGTCGAACACGACCGCGACGACATCGGTCACGCGACCGAGACGGTCGAGGGCAGCGACGAGCCGACCGAAAGCGAGTCGGAAGACACAACTGACGAGGAGCCCGACCTCGAAACAGACGACATCATCGTCGCCTAACCCGCCGGCGACGACCGCGCCGCCGCCCGCTTTCACCCATGCACATCAAAGCCCTCGTGTTGGACGGTTTCAAGAGTTTCGGGCGGCCGACTCGCATCCCGCTGTACGAGGATTTCACTGTTATTACGGGCCCCAACGGCTCGGGGAAATCGAACATCATCGACGGCGTGCTGTTCGCGCTCGGGCTCGCCAAGACCCGAGGCATTCGCGCCGAGAAACTGACAGACCTCATTTACAATCCCGGCCACGACGGCGAGGAATCGACCGCCGACGGCCCACGCGAGGCCAGCGTCGAGGTCATCCTCGACAACAGTGAGGGAACGCTCACCCGGGATCAGGTCGTGACCGCCGCCGGCACCGACCGCGTCGGCGACGTCGACGAGATCACGATCAAACGCCGGGTCAAACAGACCGACGACAACTACTACTCATACTACTATCTCAACGAGCGGTCCGTCAATCTCGGCGACATTCAGGACCTGCTTTCGCAGGCCGGCATCGCTCCCGAGGGCTACAACGTCGTCATGCAGGGCGACGTGACCGAGATCATCAACATGTCGGCGGGCCAGCGACGCGGCATCATCGACGAGATCGCCGGCGTCGCCGAGTTCGACGCCAAGAAGGAATCAGCCTTCGAGGAACTCGACGCCGTCGAGGAGCGAATCAACGAGGCGACGCTCAAAATCGAGGAGAAAGAGGAGCGACTCGACCAGCTGGCCGACGAGCGCGATACGGCCCTCGAATACCAGTCCTTACGCGACGAGAAACAGGAGTACGAGGGATATCTGAAAGCCGCCGAACTGGAGGACAAACGCGCCGAACTCGACGATATCGAAGACCAGATCGACAGCCACGATGAGACTCTCGCCGAACGACAGGAGACCCTTGACAGCGCGCAGGGCCGACTCAGTCGACTGGAAGACGAACTCGACGAGCTCAACCGCGAGATCGAACGCAAAGGTGAGGACGAACAGTTACGGCTCAAACGCGAGATGGAGTCGATCAAAGGCGAGATCGATCGCCTCGAAGGCCGGATTGAGGCCGCCGAAGGACGGATCGAAGACGCCGAAGACGAACGCCGGCAGGCCTTCGTCCAGATCGACCGTAAGCAGGAAGAACTCGACGAGATCGAGGCGACTATCAAGGAGCTCAAAGTCGAGCAGGCGTCGGTCAAAAGCACGATCCAGAGCAAGCAGGCCGACCTCGCCGACATACAGGACGAGATCGACAACGCCGACACCGAGTTCGACGAACTCAAAGCCGAGCTGTCCGATAAAAAAGAGCGGCGCGAGGAGCTGAAGACGCAGGCCAACGACATCCAGCGGAAGAAGGATCGCCTGCTCGACGACGCCCGACGACGCTCGACCGAGGTCGAGGAGGCCCAAGCCGACCTCAATGAGGCTCAAGAGGCGATTCCGGATCTCAAAGCCGAGCTATCGAACCTCCAGAGCGAACTCGACAAAGCCGAAAAGAACAAATCGAAAATCGAGGCCTCGATCGACACGCTCCGGACGGAACGCGAGGAGACGAAAGCCGAGTTGGAGGAGATCGAGTCGGAACTCCGCGAGAAGCAATCGGAGTACGCCGACATCGAGGCCCGCAGCGACGACGACAGCTCATGGCCGCGATCGGTGACGACCATTCTCAACGCCGGCAAGCGCGGCGTCCACGGCGCGGTCGGCGATCTCGGCAGCGTCGACAGCGAGTACGCGACCGCCTGTGAAACCGCTGCGGGGGGCCGGCTTGCCAACGTCGTCGTCGACGACGAC
Source organism: Halonotius terrestris (assembly GCF_006861665.1). Taxonomy (GTDB): domain Archaea; phylum Halobacteriota; class Halobacteria; order Halobacteriales; family Haloferacaceae; genus Halonotius; species Halonotius terrestris. The sequence continues at coordinate 345,161 of NZ_RKLU01000001.1, forward strand.
GGTGTCGGCTCGGAGTGTATCGACTACCTCAAATCCCGCAACGCCGGGCGAGCAACCTTCCTCCCGATTACGGAGATGGACAACCGCGGGCTGCCGAACCTCCCATCCCATCCGGGTGTCGTCGACTTCGCGCGCAACCTCGTCGAGTACGATAGCAAATACGAGGGCATCTTTTCCTATGTGCTGGGCTCGACACTCGTCGTCGAGGACATGGAGACNGCCCGCGAGNTNATGGGCCAGTTCCGGATGGTCACGCTCGACGGCGACCTCGTCGAGAAGAGCGGCGCGATGACTGGCGGCTCCGGCGGCGGCTCCCGCTATGCGTTTTCCGCGTCGGGCGGCGGCAAACTCGAACGGCTGGCCGAGGAGATCGACCAACTCGAAGACAAACGCCGCCAGCACGAAGACGAAATCCGCGATCTGGAAGACCAGATCGACGCCGCCCGCGACCGGAAATCCGATGCCGTCGAGAAAGTCCAGTCCATCGAGGCCGACATCGAACGCACCCACGAGGAGATCGACGACGCCGAGGCGGAGATCGACGAACTCGAAGCCCGCCTCGAAGAGATCGAAGCCGAACGTGAGGCCGTCGAGGAGGAGATGGCCGAAGTCGATGCCGAACTCGACGAAATCGAGAGCGAGCGCGAGGAAATCGACGCGGAAATCGAGGAGCTGGAAGCCGAGTTGGCCGAGTCAAAGATCCCCGAGTTGACCGACGAGGCCGACGCGATCCGCGAGGAAATTCGGGATCACGAAGACCGGATGGACGATCTCGAAGGCCGACTCAACGAGCAGCAACTCGAACAGCAGTACGCCGAGGAGGCCATCGACGACCTCCACGATACCGTCGAAGCGGCCCAAGACCGGAAGGCCGACGCCCAAGACGAGATCGACGACCTCGAAAGCCAGATCGACGACAAAGAAGACAAACTCGACGAGAAACGCGAGGCCATTGAGGATCTGGAAGCCGAGTTGGCCGACCTCAAAGACGACCGCGAGGATCTGAAAGCCACGGTCAAAGAGGCCCAGGCCGAGCGCGACGAGGCCAAAGAGGCCGTCGGCGAAATCGAGTCAAAACTCCAGGCGGCCCGCGAGGAGCGCGACCGGCTTGAGTGGGAGATCGACGAACTAGAGCAGGCCGTCGGCGACTACGATCCCGACGAGATTCCGGATCACGACGAGGTCGAATCCAACATCGACCGCCTCGAAACCGAGATGGAAAAACTGGAGCCAGTCAACATGCTCGCTATCGAGGAATACGAGGAAGTCGAAGCCGACCTTGACGAACTCGTTGACGGCCGCGACACGCTGGAGGAGGAACGCGACGGCATCAAAGACCGAATTGACCAGTACGAATCCCAAAAGAAGGCAACGTTCATGGACGCCTTCGAGTCGATCAACGGCCACTTCGAGGATATCTTCTCGCGGCTCTCCGACGGGACGGGCGAACTCGTCTTAGAGAACCCCGAGGACCCCTTCGAGGGCGGGCTGACGATGAAAGCCCAACCCGCGGACAAACCGATCCAGCGNNTGGNNGCGATGTCCGGCGGCGAGAAGTCNCTNACNGCNCTCGCNTTCATATTCGCGGTACAGCGATACAACCCCGCGCCGTTCTACGCGCTCGACGAGGTGGACGCGTTCCTCGACGCGGCCAACGCCGAGATGGTCGGCGAGATGGTCGACGACCTCGCTGGCGACGCGCAGTTCATCGTCGTCTCCCANCGCTCNGCGCTGNTGGANCGCNNCGAGCGCGCNATCGGCGTGACGATGCANGACGACAACTACAGCGCGGTCACCGGCATCCAGTTCGACGGCGACGATGCCGACCCGGAGGTGCCAGCCGATGACTGAACTCCCCGACGCTGTCGGCCTCGACGGAATCGCTGGCGATTACAGCGACGATCAAGAGCGACCGCCTGAGCCGACCGCCGACGATGACGAAGTCGAGCCCGTCGAGCTGCTGGTCCAGTTGGCCGAGGAGGGCGAAATCGAGCCGTGGGACATCGACATCGTCGAAGTCACCGACGCCTTCCTCTCGAAACTTGAAGCGACTGATCTGCGCACGAGCGCGCGGGCGTTGTTCTACGCCAGCGTCCTCCTGCGGATGAAAGGCGACGAACTGCTCGATCCCACCGACGACGAGCCAGCGGACGAACCCGAACCGTGGGAACAGGCCTTCGAGGACGACGGAGCCGCCGACGAAGGTGGCGCGCCCGGCTTCGACCCGGTCGACGAACTCGAAGCCGAGATGGATCGCCGCCTCGACCGGAAAAGCACCCGCGGGAACCCGGAAACGCTGGACGAACTCGTCCGGGAACTCCGAGAGGCCGAACGCGACAACTGGTGGAAGCGACGCCGCGAGTACGACACCAGCGGCAGCAGCGGCGGAACCTACGGCACCCAAACCGTCGATTACCGCGCGGCCGACGACTTCCGCGAAGATGACGAACCGACCGAAGGCGACGTGACCGCCAACACCCACACCGAGGATATCGACCACGTCATCGAGCAGGTGCAGGCCGCCCTCGAACCCGAGTTCGACAACGGGCGCAGCGAGGTGCTGTACGCCGAAATCGAATCCGCCGGCGGCCGGCCGTTTATGACGTATCTCGCCTTGCTGTTCCTTTCGCACCGCGGCGAACTCCGACTCCAGCAGGACGACCTCTTCGGCGACCTCTGGGTGCAGGATCCCGAACAAGTGTCCCAAGACGAAGCAGCCGAACCCGACGACGAGATCGAAGCGACGGCCGACTGAGTCGCCAACGCCGTGACGGCAGCGACCGAGCGGCGGTGTGTTTATGTGGCATCTCACTCGACACGGAGGTAGTGACCTCCGACTCCGTCCCGACCCCGCCATCGGAGCGTATTCTCGCCCTCGATGTCCTTCGTGGGTTCGCGTTGCTCGGTATTCTCGTCATCAACATTCAGGTCTTTGCGATGCCGTTTGCGACGCTGAACAATCCGACGGTCTATGCGTCGGCGATGCCGTACGGCGAGTTCTCCGGCGCCGACTACCTCGTGTGGCTGGTGAGCCACGTGTTCGTCGAGCGGAAGTTCATCACGCTGTTTACCGTCATGTTCGGCGCGGGCATCATCCTCTTCAGCCGGAGCAAACGCGAGGGAGAGGTCAACCGACTCCACTACCGCCGGACCGGGTTTCTGCTGGCCGCCGGTCTCGCCCACGCCTACCTGCTGTGGTACGGCGATATCCTCGTTCCCTACGCGCTGTGTGGGCTGGCGGTCTTCTTCGTCCGGGACTGGGAACCCGAGCTACTGGCGCGAGTCGGGCTGTTGATGGTCGCAATCCCGTCGCTGCTGTACATCGTCTCGGGGCTCTCGCCCGGGTCGGCACAGGCGGTTGCCTCGCAGTGGGCCCCTGCCGAGGCGACCCTTCTCCAAGAGGTCGAAACCTACCGGAGCGGCTGGCTCGCCCAACTCGATCACCGCGTGCCGACGGCGATGACCCAACAGACCAGCGGCTTCTTCGGCGTCGTTTTCTGGCGGACGAGCGGGCTGATGATGGCTGGGATGGCCCTTTTCAAGTGGGGCGTGATCTCCAACGAACGGTCAACGGCGTTCTACCGACGGCTCCTCGCCGGCGGCCTGCTCGGCGGCCTCCCGCTGATCCTCGCCGGCGTCTGGTACAGCGAGGCGGTTGACTGGAGCGTCGACGCGCTGTTTTTGGGTAGTCAGTTCAACTACTGGGGCAGCCTCCCGCTGGCCGCCGCGTACATCGCGGGGGTGATGCTATTTTGTCGTCGCTTCGGTGGCGGCGTGGTGACGGGCGTACTCTCAGCGGTCGGCCGGACGGCCTTCAGTAATTACCTGCTGCAGACAATCATCGCTACCTCGATCTTCTACGGCCACGGCCTCAGGCTGTTCGGCAGCGTCACCCGCCTCGAACAGGCTGGCTTCGTCGTCGCCATCTGGGCGGTCCAGATCGTCCTCTCGGTGCTGTGGCTGCGATATTTCCGGTTCGGCCCCGCCGAATGGCTCTGGCGAAGCGTGACCTATGGCGAGCGACAACCGCTCAGAAAATCCGACCGCGACGAAGGGGCGACCGCAGAGTAGTTCGGCAGCGTCGGCTGCTTAGTTCGGCGTCGTCGTTTCCGCGTGCGCGTCACTCGCGCCTTCGACCGTTTCGCGGACCGCGTCACAACCCTCGTCGTGGATGAGGTCGCCGACGACGACGACATCGGCGTACTGGCCCATCTCGTAGGCACTGTCGTAGTCGCCGACGCCGCCGCCGTAGAACAGCGTCGCGTCGTCGATGCCGTCGGCAGCGGCTTCGACCACATCGGGATCGCCGAAGGTGCCGGAATACTCGACGTAAATGATCTCTTGGCCGAACATCTTCTCGGCGACGCGGGCGTACGCCCAGACGTCCTCGGGCGATTGGTTACAGTCGGCTTCGGTGTACTCGGCGACCGAGGCTTCGGGGTTCATCACGATGTAAGCCTCCGTCGTCGTCCGGTCCCAGTCGAGGCCGTCCTCGATGCGGACCCACTCCTTGTGCGCGCCGACCAGCCAGAAGGGGTCGGCCGCGTTGAGCACCGTCGGGATAAGGTAGCCATCGAGGGCCGGCGAATCGATGACGACGCTCGGATTCGACGGCTCTTGGTACAGCGGCACGTCGTACTCGGCGCAGGCGTCGACGACGCGCTGCATCTTGTCTTCGGTCATCCCAAGGGTGCCGCCGATCTCGATGGCGTCGGTGCCGGTCTGACAGACATCGGCGAACGTCTCGCCCTCGACGAGCGGTTTGTCCGGGTCGATCTTCAGCAGGTGATCCCACGATTCCCACGGCTTGCTCATTGGCTATGGGTTCCACCGGCGGAGAATAAAAAGGGTGCGGTGGCACGGCCAAATAGCTATACGCGCCGGACCGAAAGCGGGGCCATGAGCGACGATCCGAGCGACGGGGACGCAACGAGCGACACGGAGGCAACAATCGACGCGGGGCCCACCGACGACGCGGACGAAACGAACGTCCTCGGCACCGCGCTCGACCCCTGCAGTGAAAACCCTGAAACCGGGTTTCTGCGTGATGGTCACTGTCGACACCTCCAGCGCGATCCTGGCCGGCATGAGGTCTGTGCGGTGATGACACAGGACTTCCTCGAATACAGCCGCAAGCAGGGCAACGACCTCGTGACGCCGCGGCCGGAACTCGATTTTCCGGGGTTGCATCCGGGCGACCGCTGGTGTGTCTGTCTGCCGCGGTGGATCGAAGCCCGCGAAGCCGACAACGCGCCGCCGGTGATCCTTGAGGCGACGACAGAAGGTGTTCTCGACGAACTCTCGCTCGACGAACTCCGCGAACACGCCTACGAGGACGAAAAATAGCGACCGTAAATCGATAGCTGCCGACTGCCTCAGTCGGCGTCAGCCTGCCAGTCGCGGACGGTGTCGGCTCCGATGCCGTCGACTTCCTCGGCAACCTCGTCGGGATTGGCGTCTTTCAGTCCCTCTACGTCCTCGATGCCGGCCGTTTCCAGTTTCTCGGCGGTCTTCTCGCCGATCCCGCTGATCGTCTCCAGTTCCGAGCCGTTCTGGCGGGCCTGATACTCCCGGTAGTTGCAGATCGGACAGTCCAACTCCCACGGCTCGCGGTCGTCGTCCTCGTAGGTGACGACGAGTTCCGGGAGATCGTGTTCGTCACAGCGGCCGTCAGTGATCTCGATATCGCCGCGACGCGGCAGCGGCAGGGAGTACTCGCAGTCAGGATAGCGCGTACAACCGACGAGCCGCGAGCCGTTGCGGAGCTGTTTGATCGCCAGCTCGCCGTCATGGTCCTCACCGCAGTCAGGGCAGTCACCGATCACGCGGTCGGCCTCGGCGTCGGCGGCGTCAGCCTGACACTGCGGGCAACCGTGGACGAACGTCTTCCGGCCGGCCAGCAGTTTGACCTCCCTAAGGTCGTGATCGTCGCAGGTCTCGTCGAGCAGCAGGGGTTTGCCAGTCGACGGCAGCGGCAGCGTGTACTCGCAGTCGGGATACCCGTTACAACCGATGAAGTACGAGCCCTGGCGGCTGGTGCGGATGAGGAGGTCGTCGCCGCACTCCGGACACGGGCCGAGCGTTTTGTCGGCCTTGAGCGATTTTTGAATCTGGCTGCCGATCTCCTCGCGGGAGTCGGTGAGGTCGTCGAAGACATCCTCAAGCAGTCGGCGAGAGGCAGCTGTCACCGCATCGTAGTCCTTCTCACCGGCCGCAATCGCCTCCATGTCGGCTTCGAGTTGGGCGGTCATGTCTTCGGAGACGACTTGGTCGGCGAAGTCCTCGGCGGCCTCAACGACCGCCCGGGCAAGCATCGTCGGCCGCGGCGGGTCGTTTTCGAGGTAGCCGCGGTCGTAGAGTTTCTCGATGGTGTGGTGCCGCGTCGACTTCGTGCCGATCCCCATTTGCTCCATCGTCTCGATCAGCCGCGATTGGCCGTAGCGGCGTGGCGGCTGGGTTTGCTTGGCCTCGATCTCGGTGTCGGTGATCGTCAACTCGTCGCCCGTACTCACGTCGGGCACGTGGGTTTCCGACTGGCTGAAGTAGGGGTAGACCGCGTGGTAGCCGGCCTCGACGAGGCGTTTCCCGTTGGCCTTCAGCGTGAGCTCCTCGCTCGTCGGTTTGCCATCGACGACGACTTCGCAGTCGGGGATTTCCGCGACGACTTTCAGGTGTTCCCATGTCGCGTCGTCGGCAACGGTGGCGANAAACCGCCGGACGACGAGTTCGTANATCTCCCACTCGTCCTCGGAGAGCTCNNNNCGNCNGGGGANCTCGCCGGTCGGGTGGATCGGCGGGTGNTCGGTCGTCTCCTCGTCNCCNNCGGTCGGCTCGATCTCGTCGGCCGCGAGCAGGCTCGCGACGTCGTCGCCGAAGGTACTGTCGCCGGTGAACGATTCGAGCAGTTCGCGTGGGTCGAGATCCTCCGGGTAGACCGTGTTGTCGGTTCTGGGGTAGGTCAGGTAGCCAGCGGTGTAGAGTTCCTCGGCGACGCTCATCGCCTGCTGGGCCGAGTAGTTCAGCGAGCCGGCCGCGCGGATGAACTGTGTGGTGTTGAACGGCGCGGGCGGGCTGTCGGTGCGGGTGCGGCGATTGACCGAGTCGACAGCAGCTGTTTCGGCTGCGGCCAGTGCCTCGTAGACCGCTTCGGCGCGGTCGCCGTCCCAGAGGCGTTCAGCCTCGTTGCCGTCCTCGTCGCGGTAGAAGTACTGGCTCTCGAAGCCGCCGTCGGCGTCGGTTTCGAGGTCGGCGAACAGCTCCCAGTAGTCCTCGGGATCGAAGGCCTCGATCTCGCGTTCGCGGTCAACGATCAGTTTGAGTGTCGGGCCCTGTACACGACCAACGGAAATGAAGTCGTCGCCGAGTTGCCGCGCGGAAAGTGAAAGAAACCGGGTGAGGGCCGCGCCCCACAGGAGATCAATGACTTGTCTGGCTTCGCCGGCGGCCGCGAGGTCGAAATCGAGTTCGTCGGGGTGGTCGAAGGCCTCGGTGACTTCGCGGTCAGTGATCGAGGAGAACCGCACGCGGTCGATCTGCACGTCCTCGTTGACCTCTCGCACCAGTTCGTAGGCTTCCTTGCCGATCAGCTCGCCCTCGCGGTCGTAGTCGGTGGCGATGGTGACCTGCGAGGCGCGGCGGGCGAGCTGGCGGAGCGCGCGGACGATGCCCTCCTGGGTGGGCTGTTTGTCGATGGGCGCGTCGATCAACTCGACGGGTTCGACGTCCCGCCAATCGTTGTACTCCGNTGGGAAGTCGACGCCGACGACGTGGCCNGANAGCCCGANACAGCGTTTGCCGCCCCACTTGTAGACGTTGACGCCGTTGACACGCTCGGTGTCGGCGGAGTCGCCGCTGAGGATCTCGGCGATCCGCCGGGCGGCGTTGTCCTTCTCGGTAATGATCAGAGCAGGCCCGCGACTCATTGGGTCGGCGTAGGCCGCTTTATGGCCTAAACCTTTCGCGCGACGATATCCCACGGTATCGGTCGGCTCGCAGCCGCTGCGGCCCCGTTTCGGCTCTCGATGCCACCGACGCGGTTTTCGGGCTTCGGAGCGAATCACATCCATGCTCAAATTGCTCCTCGGTACCGTCGGCCTCGCCGAAACGCTCTACCCCGAGCGGTTTATGCGCGTTCTGACGCGACTCAGCTACGACTACGACGACGCCCCAACGGCGAAACCGTGGGTCGTCACCGCGGCGCGAATCGAAGGACTGGTCATCCTCACCGCAGTCGTCTGGGCAGCACTGAAAGCCGACTGCAATTGTGGGCTACTGTCCCGGGCCGATGGCACCGAGGCCGATGCTGACGACGGAACAGACGACACCGACGACACGATCGACAAAATCGCGTAATCGGTCCGATTCACTCGCCTCTGATCTCCAGTCGAAACAGCAGCCTACGCATTCAACACGGCCAGTTTCGGCGAAACGCGTCGCCAACCATGCTCCCGTGAGAAAGTGGCGTACGGCACCGACATTGCCGACCGGCCACGACGGTACCCGCTGCACGCCCGAGAACACTACCACACTTTCACCTGCAAATATTGACGCGGTTCGGTCGTCGTAGCGAGACAGTGCTGTAACGGAACTACACAACTGCAATCAGATATCGACGGCTGGCGTCTCGTAGGCCCCCTCGTCGGCTTCGGTATCGTACTGTTCGATGGCCGTTTTCACGATCTGGAAGACGCCTTCCTTGCTCCAGCGAGCGGTGTTGATGTTCAGGTCGTAGAACTCCCGATCCTCGACGTCGATGTCGTAGTATTTCTCGTACCGGCCGGCCTCGCTGACCTCCCGGACGCGCATTTCAGCCTCGGTTTCCTCGCGGTCCTCGACGCGATCGACCCGGACCTCATCGGGCGCGTCGAGCCAGAGCCGGAGATCGGCGTTCTCGCCGGCCAGCCAGCCCGCGAGGCGTGATTCTAGAATGAACGGTTTGCCCGAGGCCCCCCACTTCTCGGCGATCGACTGGAGTCGCTTGTCGAGCGCGCGGTCGATGTCGTCGCTGGCGTCGGCCTCGGCGGTCTGTTGATGGAGGCTCAACTCGCCGTCCTCGGCGAGTTCCCGGAAGATGTCGCCGCCGGAGACATAGGGGCAGTCCATTGCCTCCGAAAGCCGTTCACAGAGCGTCGTCGCTCCACAGCCCGGTGGCCCTGACACCGTGATGAGGAGACTGCTGTCGATCTCTGGCGTGGATGGCTTGGCGGCGTGGCCCTGTGTACTCATACGCGGCCTGTTTTACATGAACGTACCTTATGGTATCGGTCTCGACTCCGTCTGCCGGTTGTGGTAACGCATCACACCACTGCAATCGCCACGAGGCTCTTAGGGGCGGCCCACCTACACCGGATCGTGTGTACGCTCGTCCTCGCATGGCAGGTCTTCGCTGACGCGCCGGTCGTCGTCGCCGCCAACCGCGATGAGTCGACCGATCGGCCGAGCGAGCCGCCGAGCGTCTACCGGACCGACCCCGACGCGATCGCGCCGCGGGACGCCGAGGCCGGCGGGACGTGGATCGGCTACAACGAGCGCGGGCTCTTCGTCGGCCTGACGAACCGTTGGGTTGCCCACGAGAGCGGTCGCTCGCGGGGCCAACTCGTCGCCGACTGCCTCGGACTATCGTCGGCGACCGCAGCGGTCGAGCACGTCCGCGAGGCGACCGCGACCGACACGTACGCCGGATTCAACCTCGTCGTCGCCGACGCCGACCGGGCGGCCCTGCTCGAATGGGACGGTGACCTCCACGTCACTGAATTCGACCCCGGCGTCCACGTCGTCGTCAACGTCGGTGCGGACGGCGCGTTCTTCGAACCTGAGGCGCGGCCGGAGGTTGGTCGCCAGCAAGCCGACAACGCCGAGCGGCTCCGAGCAACGCTCGCTCCCGAGGATTGCGAGTCCGCCGGCGAGTGGCGCGAACGTGCGGCGGCGGCACTCGGCGATCACGCAAACGGCGTCTGTGTCCACGGCGACGGCTTCGGAACGCGGTCGGCATCGCTGATCGAACTCGCTGGCGAGGATGACACGGTCGGCCGCTACTGGTTCGCCGACGGCCCACCCTGCCGGAGTGCCTTCGAGCGCGTCGAAAGCAGGCTTTAAACGAGTTGCGTCCGGATGAAACGGTAATGAGTGCGTCCGAGATCGAAGACGGTCTGTCCGACGACGAGCTCCGTGGGCTCGAACTCATCCGCGAGACGGGTGGGATTCATCAAAGCGAGTTCTGGAAGGAACTCGACATCTCCTCGCGGAAGGGCAGCCGCATCGCCGAGAAGCTGGTGGACGCCGAGCTGATCAACCGCGAGGATACGGTGTACAACGGCCACAACACCTACTACCTCGAACCGACGGCGAAGGACCTCGATTTCCGCCTGCTGATGGCCGGCGACCTGCTGTCGCCGTTTATCGGGGAGGAAGAGGTTGATCCGCAGAGCGACTCCTTCTCGCAGTGGCTGATGAACCTCGCCTACGAGGAATAGGCTCCGTCGACGACTGACGGTGGATCGGTGTCAGGAGAGCGAGAGACCGGGGGGCTTTTGCGCCGACCCGCCAATGATCGGCTGTGAGCGAGCCAGTTTCGACCGGCTGTAACGCCCTCGATGATCTGTTGGGCGGCGGGTTCGAACGCGGCACCGTCTCCCAGCTCTACGGCCCGCCGGCGGCCGGCAAGACGAACATCGCACTGTCGGCCGCTGTCGGCGTCGCTGCCGCCGGCGACAGCGCGCTGTACATCGATACCGAGGGGCTGTCGGTCGATCGCTTCCAGCAGTTGATCGAGGAAACCACTGACGAGGCCGTCGAGGATGTCGCCTCGCGGCTCATCATCACCGACGCACTGGATTTCGACGACCAGCAGGAGGCGGTCCGTGACGCCGGCGACTTCGCCGAGCAGGTCGATCTGATCGTCCTCGACAGCGCGACCGGCTTCTACCGACTCAACCGCGCCGGCGACGAGGAGGGCGGCGACTCCCTGCGAGCAGTGGCTCGACAGATCACGCAGTTACTCTCCCTCGCGCGCAAACACGACATCGCGGTCGTCATCACGAACCAAGTTTACAGCGATCCCGACAGTGATCGCGTGCGGGCGTTGGGCGGCCACACGCTGGAACACTGGACCGGTGTCGTCCTCCGGCTGGACCGGTTCCGCGGCGGGAACCGCCGGGCGACGCTGGAGAAACACCGGGCGAAAGCCGCCGGCGAGACGGCGACGTTCAAAATCACGGATCGCGGGATCGAAGCCACCGATCCCGTCTGAGCAGGTCGTTTCGATCAGATCTCGTTGCTGCGGCCGATCGAAGTTCGGAGCTGTAGCCGATCAGATCTCGCTGAGGTTCTTTACCATTTGGCCGCGCTGTTTGGCGTCGGCGTCGACACCCTTGCGTTCGAGGACGTTGCGCTCCAGTTTGTCGAGGGCGACGTGGAACGCGTGGTTCGCGCCGTACCCCTCCCCGGAGCCGGCGAGTTGGCCGTGGCTCGTCCGGAGGCGGATCTGCGCTTGGATCAGCGGCGTCCCCCGGAGTTTCTCCTTGTGTTCGTGGAACCGCACGTGGGCGTGGATCACGTTCATCGCTTGGTACTTGTCGACGACCTGCGTGATCGAGTCGACGATCTCCGCCCGATCGATGCTGTCCAGCAGTTTGACGTTCGTGATCTGGACGTCCATCGACTCCTCTTCGGTGAACGTCAGCGCGCGCAACACGTCGGTTTTCGTGATGACGCCGCCGACCGCATCCGCGTTGTCCGCCGCCGAGACCACCAGCCCTGAGACCTCGTTGTCGAACATCCGCTCGACGGCGGCTTTGACCGTTTCCTCGGGGGTGGCGGTCAACACCGGCGAACTCATCAGGTTCTCGATCGGGAGGTCCAACATCCGGTCTTGGTCGCCGGTGCGGTCGCCTTTGTGCTGGCGTTCGTGGTCCCGAACGACGAAGTCGACGATGTCGTGGGTCGTGAGGATGCCGACCAGTGTCGCGTCGTCGTCGACGACCGGTAGCCGGGAGATGCCGTGCTCGCGGAAGCGGTTGATCGCTTGGCCGACGGTCGTCTCCTCGCCAGCGGCGATCACCTCGTCGGTGTAGATCTGGCCGACGGTCAGCGCGTCGAGGTTGTCGATGACGGCCCGCAGGATCGCGTCGGTCGTGATGATGCCGTCGAGAGTCTCCCCCCGGAATACTGGCGCGACATTGACGTCGCCCTCGACGAGCAGGCGGGCGACCTCGCGGATATCTTCGGTGTGCTTGACACGCGGCGCGGAGGTCATCAGCACGCTAGCCTTCGTATCGTCTTGAATCCGCGACTTTACCAACTCGGATTCACCGATAACGCCCGCGTACTCGCCGTCCTCGGTGACAATGATCCCGCGCGGGTTTTCGCTCTCGAACGTGGCCCGAACCTTCGCAAGCCGTTCGTCAGCAGATACTTCGACGAACTCCTCGACAACGATATCAGTAATATCCATAGTCTATTGTGTACGTACAGCCGCAGGGGTATTTAACCTTGTTACAGTGTACCACTCTGCCGGTGTCGATACCGGTCCAGTAGAGACCGACCGCAGCCAACATCGTCAGCCAGCGGTACTCAACGGCTCCTGTCAGTCGTTCGGGGCATGCGACGCCGTCGCCGACGACGCACTCGCCGGTGTCGACAGCCGGCCGCGGGCGTACATCGCCGTCAGGCCGTAGAGGCTACCGACGGCGAGGGCGAACACGAGGACGAACCCGATGACGATGTCGCCACGACGCACCAGCGGGATGCCGAACCGGGCGGCGAAGACGAGTACCCAGAAGGCGACGGCGAGCACTGCGGTGGCGACACCGGCTGCAACCCCGTGAAGATAGGTGTAGGCAGTCGGTCGTTCGACGAGTCCCCACCAGACGACCGCGCCGAGGGCGAAAACGGGTGCGGCAAAGACGACGACAGGCGGGACTCCCGTCGGAAGATCGAGTAGGCTCCCGGCAGTCGCGGTGATCGGCGACAGCGCGACCAACAGGAGAACGGCACAGCCACAGGCGTAGCCACCAGTGGCTACTGACCACAGTCGTGAACCGGAGGGCATACTTGTTGTTCTCCGGTCATGAACAAAAAATCTCTGGTAAGTTTAATGGTTGTTTGTCCGACCGAAAGGCATTATCACTGCCAGTCACCGAAAGGGGAACTACGACTGCCAGAACGACGGCGTGAACAACACGAGCACCGGAATGATCTCGATCCGGCCGACGTACATCAGGAGGATCATCACCGTCTTGGTGAGTTCGGAAAACGGGCTGTAGCTGTTGAACGGCCCGGCGATGCCGAAGGCCGGCCCGATGTTGAAGAAGGTCGCGGCGGCCGCGCTGAGGGCCTCGAACTCCGAGAGACCGAGACCGATCCGCGCGCCGTCGACAACGACGACGATCGCCCCGAGGAAGAAAATGACGAGGCTCAACATCGTGTAGGAGAACACATCGCGGATCGTGTCTTCATCGACGGCTTTGCCGCTGAGTCGAACCGGTTTGATCGTCTCGGGGTGGATCGTCGTAAACAGATCACGGCGGAAGGATTTGAGGATGATCAACCACCGCAGCAGCTTGATCGAACAGGTCGTACTCCCAGCCATCCCGCCAAGGAACATACAGGTAAACAGCAGGTGTTTGGCCGCCGGCGACCACGCGTTGAAGTCGACGGTCGCAAACCCGGTCGTCGTCAGCAACGACACCACCTGAAACGTCGCCAGCCGCGCCGTTTCTTCGAGGCCGCTGGTCGTCACGCCGGGATCGACGGCCAGTAGCAGCCCCATCAGCACCGACGCGCCGACGACGAGGGCGACATAGAACCGAAACTCCTCGTTGCGGAGCGGCCGGCCCCAGTCTCCCTTGATGAAGAAGTACAGCAGGATGAAGTTGGTCGCACCGATGAACATAAACGGAACAATAAGCCACTGGGCGGCGGGTGCGAACGCGCCGACGCTGTCGGGCTGCGGCGAGAAGCCAGCCGTCGCAACCGCCGTCATGGCATGGGAGACGGCGTTGTAGGCGTCCATGTTCGGGGCAATCCCCGCGAGACCGAGTGCGAACAGCCCGCCGGCCGCCAGCAGCGTGATCCCCGCGTACAGCCGCCAGATCAGCCGCGCCGTGCCGGCGATCCGCGGCGTGAGCTTCTTGACGTCTTTCGTCTGTGATTCGGTCTCCATCAGCTGTGCGCCACCGACCGACAGCTGCGAGAGGATCGAGATCGCCAACACGAGGATGCCGAGCCCGCCGAGCCACTGGATGACCTGTCGCCACAGCAGGATCGCCCGCGAGTGGACGGCGAAGTCGTCGATGACGGTCGCGCCCGTGGTCGTGATCCCGCTCATGCTCTCGAAGAGGGCATTGACCGGCGCGGCCAGCAGCCCGTTGCCCGCCAAAACGAACGGCAGCGCGCCGAGCAGCCCGACACAGAACCACGACAGCGAGACCATGAGATAGGCCTCACGCGTGTACATGTTCTTTTCAGTCTCCAACTGTTCGAGCCCGAGGCCGGCGGCCAGCGTGATCGCTATCGGGACGAGAAACGGGACGACGGGGTCGCCGTCGACGGCCGCAAGCACCAGCGGAAGCGCGAGCGGGACGGCAAGCCACTTCAGCACGCCGCCGAGCAGTCGGAGACTGACCCGCCAGTTGACCCGGAGTCGCCGCATGTTAGAGTTTGGCCGTCGTTTCCTCGATCGCAGCGGCGTCGACGAAGAGGACGACGTGATCGCCCGACTGGATCATGGTGTCACCGCGGGGGGTCACGAACTCCTTGTTCCGCGTGATCGCGCCGATAACGACGCCCGCCGGCAGATCGGCGACCGACTCGCGGATCGGCCGGCCCGCGAGCACGCTGTCGGCATCGACTTCGATCTCGATGACCTCGGCCTTGTCGCTCTCGATGAGCGCGACGTTTTCGGCCTTGTCGGACTGGGTGAGCCGCGTGATCTCCTCGGCGACGACGATCCGTGGGTTGATCGCCACGTCGACGCCGACGGTCTGGAACAGATCAACGTAGGAGGGTGTGTCGATGGTGGCGACGGTCCGATCGGCACCGAGTCGGCGGGCGAGCAGCGACACCAGCAGGTTCTTTTCGTCGCTTTCGAGTGCGGCGATGACGACATCGGCCTCGTCGATGTGTTCCCGTTCGAGGAACTCCATGTCGGTGGCGTCGGACTCCATGACCTGCGCCTGTGGCAACTGTTCGGCCAGCTCTCTGGCACGATCGGGGTCCTGCTCGATCATCCGGGGCGTGAACCCACGCTTGCCCAACAGGCGAGCGACGTGATAGCCGATCTCGCTGCCGCCGAAGATCACGACCTCCTCGTCGCTGCCGGTCGCATGTGCCGGTTCGAGTGCGTCGGCGAAGTTGTGGACGCTCTTGTGGCTCCCGATAACGACGACGCGGTCGCCGGCGTGGATCCGTGTCTCGCCGTCCGGGATAACGACCGCGTCGTCACGGACGAGTGCCGCAAACGTCAGCGAGTCGTACCGATCGGCCTCCTCGACGGTCTGATCGACGACCGGGCACTGCTCGCTGATCTCGAATTCGGCCATCTGGACGCGGCCGCCGGCGAAGGGATCGACATCGACCGCCGCGGGCAGGCCGACGATCCGCACGATCGATTGGGCCGTCAGCAGGTTCGTACAGACCATGTTGTCGACGCCGAAGGCGCGGTCGGCCTCGGGGGCTTCCCACGTGTTGAGGTACTTCGTCTGTTTGATCCGGGCGATCGTGAAGGCGTCACCGATCGCGCTGGCCGTCGAGCAGACGACGATGTTGGTCTCGTCGTCGTCGGTACTGGCGATCACCATGTCGGCGTCCTCGATGCCAGCCTCTTCGAGCGTCGAGATGTCGGTCCCGTCGCCGCTGACGGTCAACACGTCGTGGGCGTAGGCGAGTTCCTCGGCGCGGTCGCTCGACTGGTCGATCACGGTCACGTTGTGGTCGGCCGCCAGATCGGACGCGATGCTCTCGCCGACTTGGCCGCCGCCGATAATGAGGACCTTCACAGCGTACCACCGATCATACCGCCGGGTAGCGGCGGCCACCGTTTAGGGTTTCCCCTCCGCTTAGAGATACGCCGAATCCGTCCGGATCGAAACGTCGACCTCGCGCTTGCGGCCTTCGAGATCGACGACGGCCCGCTGGATGACGCGTTCGGCCTCGTTGCGGATCAGCGGAATTGCCTTCTCCAGCACCCAGCCGAACGAGACGAGCGCAGGGAGGTTTAATACGCCGGCATCGGCGGAGTCGGGATCGAAGTTGATCTCTAAAGACACGTCACAGGCAGCCGTTGCGTCGTCGGGCGCGTCAGCCGGCAGCGAGTCGTGGGGCTCGACCCGCCACGCGCCGCTGGCGTCGATGTCTTTGGTCACGCGCCAGTTGATCTCGGTCGGCGGGTCGACGGCGACGACCTCCGAGTGGGCCGTGTAGCTGAGCTTCCACCACGCAAAGCGGAGGGCGTAGGCCGTCCCGACGCCGCCGTCGCCCTTGCGTCGACTGACCGCCGTCAGGTACTTCGAGTAGTCGGCGTAGCCCGGGAAATCGAGCAGGAACTCGTAGACTGTCTCGGCGTCGGCGTAAACCACGGTGCTCACGACGATAGTGTCCACACCCGCGTTTGGGACGCCGGGATCATAAGCCCGCAGGGAGCGGCGTCAAGTGCGTACTCTCAATCACCGTATCACCGTCACCGGGATCCGGAACCCACACCGACTTATGGCTGTAGGCTAACCCGTCAGTATGGTTGACACCGAGGCCTACACCATCGAAGATCCGGACGGTTCTACCGAGACGATCGAAATCCCAGCCGGCTTGGTCGAAACGCTGGCCGAACCCGGCGAGGAGCCAACGACCGTCGTCAGCGACATCGTTGTCCAAGCACTCGCCCAGCACGCCCACGCGCTGGTCCACCACTCCGAGGGCGAGACACCAGAAGACCTCGTCGAGATCAACGACGCGATGGAGGACGTCTTCGAGGACCGCTTCGGGATGAGTCTCGAAGACGCAATGGGGCACAGCCACTAAGCGGCCTCCGTCGCTACCGCTCTCAACGCTTGTTTTTCCGGTCGATTTGATCGCTCACCGGCGACGACGAAGACGGTGGGGTGTCGCGGTCGCGGCACCGCACAGCGGGTTTAAGAACGTCCGCAGAGAAGTACCACGCGATGGGCACCCTAACGGAACTATTCGCGCCGGACCGCATCGCCGTCGTCGGTGCGACCGCGCGTGAGGGGTCGATCGGACGGGCCGTCACCGACAACCTCCTGTCGGCATTCGACGGCGAGACCGTCCCGGTCAACCCCAACTACGAGGAGGTGTTGGGCCTCTCCTGTGTCGACGAGGTAGGAGAGGCGGCGGCCGATATGGCCGTCATCGTCGTCCCGCCGAAGATCGCGCTGCCGGCCGTCGAACAGGCCGGCGAGGCCGGCGTGGAAAACGTCGTCGTCATCACCGCCGGCTTCGGCGAGACCGGCGGCGACGGCGCGAGCCGGGAACAGGAACTGAAGGAAATCGCAGCCGAGTACGACCTCAACCTCGTCGGCCCCAACAGCCTCGGCATCATGTCGACGGCCAACGGCATGAACGCCTCCTTCGGCCCCGACAGCCCCGAAGCGGGCAACATGTCCTTCATGAGCCAGTCGGGGGCGTTCATCACGGCCGTCCTCGACTGGGCCAACGACGAAGATGTCGGCTTCAAGGACGTTGCCTCCCTTGGTAACAAAGCCGTTCTCGACGAAACCGACTTCGTCGACCACTGGGGCGACGACCCCGATACCGACGTGATCATCGGCTATCTCGAAGGGATCAGCCAAGGCCGGGAGTTCATCGATACGGCCCGCGAGGTGACGAAAGACACGCCAATCGTCCTCGTGAAATCCGGTCGCACCGACGCCGGTGCGCAGGCCGCCTCCTCCCACACCGGGACGATCGCCGGCTCCGAACAGGCCTACGAGGCCGGCCTCGATCAGGCGGGTGTCCTCCGGGCCGAGTCGGTCCAAGACCTCTTCGATGCCGCACAGATGTTGGCGAACCAGCCCGTCCCCGAGAACAACGACATCGCCGTCATCACCAACGCCGGCGGCCCAGGCGTGATGTCGACCGATGCTGTCGGCGACTCCGACCTCGAAATGGCCTCCTTCGAACAGGAGACGCTCGATGAATTTTCCGACCAATTGCCCCCGGAGGGCAACATCTACAACCCCGTCGACATCGTCGGCGACGCCGACGTCGAGCGGTTCCGCGACGCCCTCGATATCGCCCTGGCCGACGAGAACGTCGGCTCGGCGATGGTGCTGTCGTGTCCGACGGCCGTGCTCGACTACGAACAGCTGGCCGCTGAAACCGTCGAGTTGCGGGAAAAACACGGCAAACCCGTCGCGGCCTGCTTCATGGGTGGCGAGAGCGTCAACGCCTCCGCGGAGATCCTCAACGAGGCGGGGATTCCGAACTACTTCGATCCCTCGCGGGCCATCGGCGCGCTCGACTCGCTGTGGGCCTACCGCGGCATCCAACAGCGCGAATACGAGGCTCCCGCCGACTTCGATGTCGACCGCGAGGCTGTCCGCGACATCCTCGAACGCGTCAAGGACCGCGGCGACAACCGCCTCGGCGTCGAAGCGATGGGCCTGCTGGAGGCCTACGGCATCCCGATTCCCGACGGCGATATCGTCGACTCGCCCGAGGACGCCCGCGCGGTCGCCGAGGGAATCGAGGGCGACGTGGTCATGAAAATCGTCAGCCCCGACATCCTCCACAAGTCCGACATCGGCGGCGTCAAGGTCGGCGTCGCCGACGACGAGGTCGACGACGCCTACGAGGACCTGATCACTCGCGCGCGGAACTACCAGCCCGATGCGAACCTGCTTGGCGTCCAAGTCCAGGAGATGGCCGATCTCGATTCGGGCACCGAAACTATCGTCGGCATGAACCGCGATCCGCAGTTCGGCCCGCTGATGATGTTTGGCCTTGGTGGCATTTTCGTCGAAGTCCTCGAAGACACTACGTTCCGCGTCGCCCCCGTTTCGGAGTCCGAGGCGCGTGAAATGACGGAAGAAATAAAGACGGCTCCGCTCCTTCGTGGCGCACGAGGGCGCGATCCGGCCGATGTCGATGGCATCGTCGAGACGATCCAGCGGCTCTCCCAACTCGTCGCTGACTTCCCGGCGATCATGGAGTTCGACATCAACCCACTGGTCGCAACGCCCGACGGCGTCGCTGCCGTCGACATCAGACTCACCGTCGACCCTGACGAACTATGAACACGCTACTCATCACCGCAACCGAGGAAAGCACCGGCAAGACCGCCATCGCCCTCGCGCTGGCGACCATCGCCCACGAGCGCGGCCAGTCAGTCGGCTACATGAAGCCGAAGGGCACCCGCCTGCAGAGCAACGTCGGCAAGACGCTCGACGAGGACCCCATGCTGGCGCGGGAACTCCTCGATATCGACGCCGAGATGCACGAACTCGAACCCATCGTCTACTCGCCGACGTTCATCGACGGCGCGATCCGCGGCCAGGAAGACCCCGACGAACTCCGCCAGCAGGTCAAAACCCAGTTCGACGCCCTGTCGGCCGACCGCGACACCATGATCGTCGAGGGCGGCGGCTCGCTGTCGACCGGCGGCATCGTCGGCCTCACCGACGCCGACATCGCTGAACTGCTCGACGCACGGGTCGTCCTCGTCACCGACTACAGCCAGCCCGGTGATATCGACAGCCTGCTGGCCGCCGTCAACAACCTCGGCGACAACCTCGCGGGCGTGATCTTCAACCGGATTGCCGACACCGCCTTCGAGGAGCTCGACAGCGACGTGATCCCGTTCCTCGAAAGCAGAGATATTGAAGTCTTCGGCGCGGTCCCGCAGGACCAAGAGCTCGCCGGCGTCACGATCAAGGAACTCGCCGACGAACTCGGCGCGGACACCTTGACTGACACGCCGACCGACGCCTACGTCGAACGCTTCCTCGTCGGCGCGATGGGCGGCGACGAAGCCCTCCGGTACTTCCGGCGGGCGCGCAACGCGGCGGTTATCACCGGCGGTGACCGCTCGGATATCCACACCGCCGCGCTGGAAGCCTCCGGCGTGAAATGCCTGATCCTGACTGGTGGCCACCGCCCGTCATCGGCGATTCTCGGCCGCGCGGCCGAGGCCGGGACGCCGATCCTCCAGATCAACACAGACACGCTGACGGCCGTCGAGCGCGCGGAGTCGGTCGTCCGCAGCGGTCGGACGCGGGACCGCCAGACAGTCGAAACGATGGCTGGCTTGCTCACCGATCGGGTCGATATCAACGCACTGCTCGGCGACGACGAGTAAGAAGCGGTCGCGCGGTGAGTCCGCTGTTTGCTGTTCTTTCGACAGCCTGAGAAACCGTTTACAGCAGTCCGAACTGCACGAGCAGCAGCAGCGCGCCGACAACGACGACGCCGATCGTGACCAATCGCCACGCGATCTTGAGGACGATCCGCCCGACGATCAACACGACGAGCATGCCGATCAGCGCGATCAGGAGTTGTGGAAGGCTCAACCCTGCTACGCCGAGAAGCGCGGTTAGTGACATAGTTGCAGCGAGACACTGAACCGGAATAAGCTTGTGGGGACGTGATTCCGACCACTTTCAGATCACCACGAGACTGTCCGGCTCGCCACAATCGCCAGCTATCGACTGGGTCGATGACGACGGCCGCAGTTTCACTTTCACCGCACTTTGCACAGTCTTCTACTCAGCTATGAGAGTGTTTAGATAGACACCCGACCCGGACAGCACCGTTGCCCCCATATTCGCAGTACGGCCAGCGGTAGCACTGTCGTCGCCGACCGCAGTCCGGCTACCGCAACCGTGGCTGTTATAATGGTTCCTTCGGTACCAATCTATTGCCTTGTGAGATCCCCACGAGAATACTAGGCATTCTCGTTGGTCTCACAGGCACAGCTGTGAGTGTAACGATCAAGTTCGAGTTAGGATCTCCGCAGTCAATTTTACTGTGGATTTCTCTGCTCGTCACGCTGCTGTGAAATAATAAAGCAGTAGCTCGCTGGCATAGTTCGAGGGGACAACTGTTGTCCCCACGAGAATACTAGGCATCTATGACTGTGGATCCGTATACAATAAATGTATTCAATTCTCGTATATGGTTTATTTGAGGGTTTAGAAGCCTTAATACGGCCGTTTATTCAATCTCTATGCCGATCTGGGAACGCATTTGCTATTCGATCAGTTATATAGATAGTATTACCGAGGTAGTCGTAGGCATTTCACTTTCAATGCGGTTTGAGTACTCTTATATTGGTACCCAATAGTAATAAAGTAGTCACGGGATAACCGAGAGAGCACCTCCTAACATGCCTACGATCAGCGGTTGCACTGGTCCATACAAATCGAGTTTGGCTACCGCAATCGGTGCTGTTATGAGGGTCCCATCGGTACCAATGTCCCGTCCCGAATGAGTGTTCAAATTATGCGCCCGCAACCAGAAACCACCAGACAGCACGCCCGATATCGGCAGGGGGCCGACGAATGAGCCGCGCGGACCTCTCCGCCGACGAACTCGAACTGCCAATCAAACGCACCACCGGCGACACGCTCGAAGACCGCCTCACGAGCAACGCCTACAACAACATCCTCCCGGCGCGATACCTCCGCAAAGACGCCGACGGCAACCTCGCCGAGACGCAGGAAGAGCTGTTCGAACGCGTCGCCCAGAACGTCGCCCTCGCCGAGGCTGTTTTCGAGGCCGACAAGCAGGACGAGGAGATCACGGTCACGCCCGACCAACTCAAACCCGACCACCCGCGGCGCGACGAACTCGCCGCGGAAGTCTTCGGGAAAGGCACGACCGCTGACGACGACGCCGAAGCGACGCTGTCGGTCTACAACGTCAACAAGTTCTCGTACGAAACGATCGTCCCTGAACTCCCCGACTCCGTGGCCGACCACGTCGAAGACGTCGCCGCCGAGTTCGAGGAGCTGATGACTCAGCTTTCGTTCATNCCGAACTCGCCGACGCTGATGAANGCNGGCGACGANCTCCAGCAGCTNTCGGCNTGTTTCGTCGACNCNCCGGCCGACGACATCACCGATATTCACCAGACGATGAAGGAGGCCGCCGAGGTCTTCCAAAGCGGTGGTGGCATGGGGTATGCCTTCTGGAAACTCCGGCCCTACGGCGATTCGGTCGGCTCGACCGGCGGCATCGCGTCGGGGCCGATTACGTTCATGCGNACNTNCGACCAGATGTGNGAGACCATCGCNCAGGGNGGNNCNCGNCGNGGCGCNCAGATGGGCGTCATGCGCGTCTCGCATCCGGACGTCATCGAGTTCATCCACGCGAAGAACAAGGACGTCTCGCTTGCCCACTGTCTCCGGCTTAACGACCCGGACGACTACACGTACACGACGTTCTCCGAGGCGCTGGAGGAGGCTCGCGGCCTCATCGACGACGATGGGAAGGTGCCGAAACACCTCCGCAACGCCGTCGAGGGCCATCTCTCGAACTTCAACATCTCCGTCGGGGTCACCGACGACTTCATGGAGGCNCTGNNNAACGGCNAGGAGTTCACGTTCACNAACCCNCGCACNGNCGANCCGCACATCGCCACGCCCGAAACGAAGGAACTGTACGACCTCCACGGCCTCGGCGAGTACGTCGAGGTCGGCGAGGAACTCTCGGTCCCCGCCGAGGAACTCTGGGACCACATCGTCAACGGTGCCTACGAGAACGGCGAACCGGGCGTCATCTACCTTGAGCGCGTCAACAAACAGCACNCNTTCGACGTNGAGGANCANCCNGACCACNNNATCCTCGCNACNAACCCCTGCGGCGANCAGCCGCTNGAGGAGTACGAGGCCTGCAACCTCGGCCACATCAACCTCTCNACNCTCGCNGNNNAGGACGCCCCCGACTGGCGCGTCTGGTACGACAACAACGGCGACGCCTACGACACCCTTGAGGCCGCCGCTGAGGCGTTCATTCAGGAAGCCATCGACATGGACGCGTTCAACCGCCGGATCGAGTCCGGCACNCGCTTCCTCGANAACGTCGTCACGATGTCGGACTTCCCGGTCGANNAGATCGANGAGAANGTCCGCGAGATGCGGAAGATCGGNCTCGGCNTNATGGGNCTNGCNCANCTNTACATCCAGNTCGGCGTCCGCTACGGCTCCGACGAAGCCAACGCCATCGCCGAGCAGCTGATGACCCACATCAACCACGAGTCGAAGTGGGCCTCCCACGAACTCGCCGAGGAGCGCGGCCCCTTCNGCGANTNNGANNNCTCGAAGTACGCNNACCCNACNGAGTANCGCGAGTGGTTCGANNANCANACCGGNCTCGACGCCGACGAGTGGGNNGACGGCTTCCCNATCCGNAACCACAACACGACGACCATCGCGCCCACNGGNACGACNTCGATGGTCGGCAACACCACCGGCGGCTGTGAGCCCATCTACAACGTCGCCTACTACAAGAACGTCTCCGACGACGTTCAGGGCGACGAGATGCTCGTCGAGTTCGACGACTACTTCCTGCGGACGCTGGAGGCGAACGACGTCGACGTCGAGGCCGTCAAGCAGGAGGCNCAAGAGCAGATGGCGNCGAACGAGTTCGACGGCGTCGAGGGNCTCGACACNGTNCCGGACGCCATCGGCGAGCTGTTCGTCGTGACGAGCGACCTCTCCGGCAAGCAGCACGCCGCGGTGCAGTGCGCCTGTCAGGNNGGAGTCGACTCCGCCATCTCGAAGACCTGCAACTTCCCGAACTCNGCNACGNNNGAGGACATGGACGAGGTNTACCGCTACATCTACNAGAACGGCGGNAANGGNGTCACCGTCTACCGCGACGGCACCCGCTCGAANCAGGTGCTNACGACGCGTGCGAAGAACACCGAGTTCGCCGACGACGGCGAGGCCGCCGAGCAGATCACCGCCCAGATCGAGGAGGTCTTCGGCGGCATCGAGGGATTCCTCGACAACGAGGAAGTCCGCGCCCAACTCGGCGAAGAACTTGACGACCTGTTCAACACGCCCGAGGAAGGCCTCGGGAAGAAACGCCCGCGGCCGGACGTGCTCTACGGCGTCACCCAGCGTGTCGACACCGGCTACGGNAAGNTNTACGTNANCATCAACGANGACNNGNAGNGCGAGCGGCCGTTCGAGCTGTTCGCCACCATCGGCAACTCCGGCGGCTTCACGGCCNNCTTCACCGAGGCNCTNGCNAAGACNATCTCGACNGCGCTGCGNTCNGGCGTCGANCCCGANGAGATCGCCAACGAACTGAACGGCATCCGGTCGCCGAAGGTCGCCTGGGACAAAGGCGAGCAGATCAACTCCATCCCGGACGCCATCGGCACCGCGCTCCGCCGCTACCTCGACGGCGACATCGAGGAGCCGTACCCGAAACAGCAGAACCTCTCTGAGCTGAACGACAGCGACGAGGAAACGGAGCGACAGCCGGCTGCACCCGAAACCGACGGCGGCGCGGCCGTCTCGGCCGAGTCGGCGAGTGCCGGCGCGGCGACGGATTCGATGACCGAGCCGCCCGCCGACGACGCGGCAGCCGACGACGCGACCGACGAGCTACTCGCGGCCGGCGAGTCGCCGGAATGCCCCGAGTGTGGCAGCATGTCGCTGTACTTCTCGGAAGGCTGCAAGACCTGCGAGTCCTGCGGCTGGTCGGAGTGCTAAGGTAGCGACGCAATTCGGTTTCGACTGTTTTTGCTTCCGGCTTCATCGGGAAGCGACGCTGCTCGTTTCGAATCCGATACGGCTACGATTCGAACGTGAGATCGTCGACAGCGTCGTCGAGATCGGCGGCCGTGATGTCGCCGTGGCGGACGATCGTCGGTGCCGGCGTCGTGAGATCGACGATGGTGCTCGATTTCGTCGTCCCCTGTGCTTTGCCCGGGAGTACGTAATCGACGCGGTCGCCGACCTGGTCGACAGCGAGATCGAGATCAACGAGTTGGTCGTCAGCCTGCCCGGTCAGGTTTGCCGAAGTCATACAGAGCGGCTGGTCAACCGCTTGTGAGAGTTCCCGCCACGTCGGATTACTGAGACAGCCGAGGGCGACCGTCTCGCCGCTGGCAACGACACGGTCGGGGACAGCGTCCGTCTTAGGCAGGATAATGTTGAGCGGCCCGGGCCAGAACGCGTCGACGAGGGATTCGACGGCTTCCCGCCGGTCGGTCGTTGCCCATCGCTCCCAGTCGTCCGGGTCGCGGATGAACAGCGTCAGGGGATCGGTCGGCTCACGGTTCTTGATCCGGAAGGCACGCTCGATGGCCGCCTCATCCCACGGATCGAGCGTGAGCGCGAGGTTGGTGTCGCTGGGCGCGACGATCACGCCGCCGTCGAGCACGCAGTCGGCCGCAGTAGCGATCCCCTCGGGCGTCGGGTCGAGCAATCGCTCGTCCATATCGGGTGTGACTCACGGCGGTTGTTCAACGATTCGGGTCGCGCTGCGGCGGTCGAGGTCGATACCGCGGTCGGCTCGACGGGCTTACGGTACCGGGAGCCGCTCGACCAGTTTCGCGCCGCGGGTGAAGACGCCGCCGGTGCCGTCGCTCGTGACCGCCCAGAAGACGGCTTCGGGGTCTTTGTTCCAGATCCATCGCCACCGGGTTTTGGCGAGCAGGTAGAGCTTGCGGGCAGTGCCGAGTTGCGGTGTCGCCGACAACACGTCGTAGTCGCGCTTGCGAATCAGTCGATGATGGTCGGCGTACAGCACCGCCGCGAGCAACACCGCGAGCTGGCAGTCCTCGGGAAGGAATTTGATGCCCGCGACGCCCTTCTCGTACAGTTCCTCGGCCCGGTGGAGTTCGGTCTGCATGACGGCCGCGAAGTCGTCGTCCATCTCGAAGTTCCGGATCTGCTCGTTGGTGACGCCGTGTTGATCGAGGGTGGACTGCGGCAGGTAGATCCGGTCGCGTTCGACGATATCCTCCCGGACGTCGCGCAGGAAATTGGTGAGTTGGAAGGCTTCGCCCAACGCCGTCGCATGCGGCAGGGCTCGCTCGGGGTTTTCGGGGGCCATCACATCGGTCATCATGCGACCGACAGCCGACGCCGAGCCGTCCATGTAGGCCTCCAACTCCGCGTAGGTCGGGTACTCGTCGGTGTCGATATCGGAAACCATCGCATCGATGAAGACCTCGATGTCCTCGTCGTTGAGGTCGTACTGCTCGCGGAGTTCCGAGAAGGCCGCCAACACGGGGTCGTCGGTCTCACGGTCGCCGAGGGCGGCCGCGCGGATCTCCTCGAGGTCGGCGCGCTGCTGTTCGGGTGGGACACCGTCGGCGTCGTCGACGACCTCGTCGGCAACGCGGAAGAAGGCGTACAGGACGTAGGTCGCCTCCCGGACGCGCTCGGGGAGCAGCCGGGTTGCGAGGTGGAAGGTCTTGCCCGTTCGCTGTTGGATACTCTTACTCCGGGCTATTTGGTCGTCATCTACCATGTCACGTGGGGGGCCATCGTCGGTCTCGGCAGCCGGTTCCAGCGGCACAGCATATGACACCAATAGGGTCGCAAGCGACATAACAGTTCGTACACAAACCGGGGTCCGCATCGGTCGTACAGAAACCGCTCGCCGACAGCGACGAAAGAACCCGGCAGCGACGAGCGGCGGAAAAACGGCGAAGCGACGACTCAGTAGAACGTATCCGCACAGTCGTAGACGACGCCGTGGGTGGGACAGATATACTTACAGTGGCGGTGCTGCATCGACGACCCACAGAGCGGACAGGGGCGGCCGGGCGGCGTCTCGGTGTCGGCCATACTCGATGGCTGGGACGGGAGCCAATTAGTTCTCGCGGTCGGCGATCCGCGGCAGGTACACACCGGTCGAGGGGCGGAGCAGTCCCACATCGAACCGCTTGGCCCGCAGAATGCCGAGGCCGAAGACTACGGCCACAGCGACCGGGAGCCAGTTGCCGAACCACGCGTTGATCGCTCCCCAGAGAATGACGAAGCTGACCATGTCGTCGAGCATGAACTCACACCCCGCGAGGCGGTCGAAGAGTCCCGACTGGTCGAGTGAGAAATCAAGTACGCCGACGGCGACCGTCGCGCTCAACACCCAGCCCGCAAAGTTCGACAGCGGGACGCCGTAGAACACGCCGCCGGCATCGTAGGCCCAGAAGCCCAGCGAGACGGCCGCCGGATCGAGGACGAGATCCATCGTCACGACCGCCGGGATCACGACCGCCAGGCGCGCGAGCCGCGAGCCAGCCCGGTCACCGAGCAACAGCAGACACAGCAGGTAGGCGTTCAACACGAGCGGGATGAAGAAGACGGGCAGCGCGGCGGGGACGCCGTCGACCATCGGGCCAAGGCTGACGCCGTACTCGAAGGCACCGTAGGGCCAGCCGGTTGTCACGCCGAGGTATTCGATCAGGTAGGTGTAGCCCGTCAGCAGCCCGAGACCGGCAACCCCCCGGCGGCCGAGCGTCGGAAGCACGCCGACAAGCATCGGCGCGGCCATGACAATCGTTCCGAAGACGAGAAACGGCGGATTGAACCGAAGCGGTTCGGGGACCATCGCCCACCCCTCCGCGCTGCCGACGAGCATGAGCGCGCCGACCAACGGGAAGAAAACGGCGATGGTGAATCGGTTGCCATCGACGAGGGCATCGAGCCACGGTTCGACCTCGCGGCGGTTTTTGGGGAAGCCGGCGATTGCGTCGCCGATACCGTCAGCCTCGCTGATCTGTGGCTGCGTGGTGCTGGACGAGTCCGACACAGCCGACGAGTCGGTCACGTTGCTCACGGCAGCACCTCCGCTGGCGGGACGATCCGCCAGAGCAAGCCCAGCGTGAACAGCGCGCCGACGGCCGTGTTGAGCGCGGGGAACCACCAGTAGGCGCGGTCAACGGCAACCGACGAGCCAGCGACCCACGCGACGAACACCGGATACACGCCGATCAGCGCGCCGAGTCGCGGATCGACGAGGCCGAAGGCGACGGCGGCGGCCAGCCAGCAGGCAGCGACGTAGCTGTAGGTGCGTCGCTCGCCGAGCCACGTCGCCGTCGTCCGGATGCCGGCTCGGCGGTCGGGTTCGATATCCGGAATCGCGGAGAAGGTGTGCATCCCCATCGTCCAGAGCCACGCGCCGACGACCGCGAGCGCGGGCGGCTGGCTCCCGGCGACAGCGGTGTAGGCGGCGACGCCAGGCAGGATGTAGAGCCCATTGGAGAGCGAATCGAGAATCGGCGTCGTCTTGAACCGCGCGGGCGGCGCGCTGTACTCGACCGCAAGGAGGAGAAAGCCGGCGAGCCACGGCCACACCGCCGCAGACGTGAGGGCGAACAGCGGCACCGCGAGCAGGCCGCTGGCGATGACGGTGGCGACGACGAGGCGGTCGCCCTGCCAGCGAGCTTCCTTGTCGGTCTTTTTCGGGTTCTCGGTGTCGATGTCGGCATCGAAGATGTCGTTGACGCCGTACAGCAGGACGTTTGCCGGGAAGAGGAAGTAGGCGAACAGCGCGAAGCCGACCGGCAGGAACAATTCGGGGACGGACCGTGCCGCGGCGGCGACGCCGACGACGACGGGGCCGGCGAGGTAGAACCAAAACCGGGGACGCGACAGCGTCAGCAGATACCGCAACTGGTCGGCCAACGCGTCGTCACCCGTTACTGTGCCGTCGGTCGTCACAGCCATCATCACTCCGTGATCGCTTCGGCGGTGTGCTGGCCGCTGATCAGACACATCGGGACGCCGATGCCAGGTGTCGTGTACGATCCCGTGAAGTACAGGCCATCGACTGTCTCGGATTTGCGGTTCGGCCGCAGGAGGGCAGTCTGTCGCAAGGTGTGGGCCATCCCGAGGGCGGTGCCGTGCATCGAGTTGTACCGATCAGCAAAATCGTTGACGCAGAACGATTTCTCGAAGACGATGCGATCACGCAGGTCGACGCCAGTGTTTTCAGCGATGTCGTCGAGGACGAGTTCGCGGAACTCCTCGCGGAGTTCGGGCGTGTCTTCGAGATTCGCGGCGATAGGGACGAGTGCAAAGAGATTGCTGTGACCCTCCGGGGCCACGCTATCGTCGGTTTTCGACGGAACACAGAGGTAGTACGCGGGGTCGTCGGGCCACTGTGGGTCATCGAAGATCGTTGCGAAGTGGTCGTCCCAGTCGGTCGGCAGGACGAGCGTGTGGTGTTCGAGTGGCTCCACGTCGCCTTCGACACCGAGATACAGGAGGTAGGCGGAGGGGGCGTAGGTGCGGCTCTCCCAATAGTCCTCGCTGTACTGTCGTTTCTCCGGCGGGAGGAGTTCCTGTTCGGTGTGGGCGTAGTCGGCGTTGGAGACGACGTAGTCCGCGAGGTATTCCTCGCCGTGTTCGGTGCGGACCGCAAAGGCACCTTTCCGGCCGGCGATCTCGGTGACGGGCTGGTCGGTGACGTACTCGACGCCGAGTTCCTCGCCGAGGTCGATCATCGCATCGACGAGCGACCGGATGCCGTTGTCGGGGTAGTAGACGCCCATNTTGAANTCGACGTGNCTCATCANGTTGTANAGCGCGGGCGTGTTCCCCGGCGANCCGCCGAGGAAGACCAGCGTGTACTGCATGATCTGCTGGAGTTTNGGNTNNTCGAAGTAGNCNNCGACGTNGNCNTGCATCTTCCCGAGCAGCGAGAGGCCCCACGAGTAGCGGAGCACGTCGGGATCGATGTAATCCCGCAGGCGCGGGCGGTCCTCGTAGACGAAGTGCTCCATGCCGACGTTGTAGGTATACTCGGATTTGTCGAGATACCGACCGAGGGCATCGCCTGCACCGGGTTCGTAGTTCTCGAAGATTTCCTTGTTCGTTTCGAGGTCGGGCACCATATCGACCTGATCGCCGTCCTTGAAGAAAATCCGGTAGTGCGGGTCGAGATGGGTGAGTTCGTAGTAGTCGCTCGGCTGCTTGCCAAAGTGGCCGAAAAACCGCTCGAAGACGTCAGGCATGAGATACCACGAAGGCCCCATATCGAAGGTGAACCCCTCCGCTTGGAGC
>NZ_RKLU01000001.1:375147-459406 GCF_006861665.1 Halonotius terrestris
GCCCGNCCGCCGAGCTGTTCGTTCTTCTCGANGACNGTGACGTNNGCGCCGGCGTCGGCGAGATAGCAGGCCGAAGACAGCCCCCCGAACCCGCTGCCGACGATGACGATGTCGTCGCCGTCGACCGGGATATCGCCGTCGTAGCGGCCCTCGTTGCCGCCGTGTGTGCCCCTCGCGTCGTCGTCGCTGGCGGTCGCCATGTTACCTAACTGGAGGGTCGTCAGTCAAATAAAGGGCCGGACTTCGCCGGGCGAGTCGCCGAGTTGTGGGCCGCGCGCCCTGACTGGTCGGTCCGGCGTGAAGTACCCGATATATTTATCATTATTGTTCACCAAGAATGATGTGTGATATGTATGGGCACAGCACGAAACGGTGCGGCGTCAGACCCGCACACCGACGGCAGCTGTGACGACACCGGGCTCTGCAACAGCCGTTGGGGCTACGTCGAAAGTGCTGTCGCTGGCCTCGTTGTGATACTCGTCGTTGGCTGGTCGTTGCCGATGCTGCTGGGGATGACCCAGCCGTTCGGGCTGTTTGCGACGACCGCACTCGCTACGGTCGCGCTGGCGGTGTGGATCGGCCTCTGGGCGGGACTCAGCCTGCTACACAACAGAATTCGGGCAGCGCGTCGAACACCGCAGTAACACGCAGGGACTGACAGTCAACGAACAGCGGTTCCGCCGGGAGCGTCGATGCCATCGGGAGCGTGGCCGCCACTCCGTTTTATCGCGTTATTCGACGCGCTCGACTCGCTCGCTGAGGTCGTCGTCGATGTCGCCAGCAGCGTCCGGCGTGAGATTCCAGACGGAATCGAGGAAATTCGTCCGGTAGCTCGCCGGCCCGTTGTAGTCGATGTCGGCCGCGCGCTCGCCGACAAGCCCGAAGGCCAGCGTCGCGTGCAGGGCGGCCGTCAGGGTGTCGTCGACGCCGCCACAGAAGGTGGCGACCGTCCCGCCGAGCATACAGCCCGTACCGACGACCTCGCCCATCATCTCGTGGCCGGAGTCGACACGGTAGACGGCGTCGGCGGTGGCGACGATGTCGGTTTCGCCGGAGGCGACGACGACGGTGTCCGCGGACTCGGCGACCGCCTGTGCAGTATCTTCGATCTCGTCGTACTCGCCGACGGATTCGACGCCGCGGACTTCGGCCTCCGCACCCGCCAGCGCGGTGATCTCGCCGTAGTTGCCCTTGATCGCCGCGAAATCGACGTCGGCGAGCAGCCGCTCGACGAGTTCGTTTCGCGTCGGCGTCGAGCCCATCCCGACGGGATCGAGGACGACCGGCACGCCGAGTTCGTTGGCAGCGAGGCCGGTCTCGTAGATCGCCTCGCTGAGCGAGTCGTTGACCTGGCCCGTGTTGAGCAGCACCGCGCTCGCGCCCTGTGCCATCTCGGGGCCGTCGTCGGGCCCGTCGGCCATCACCGGCAGCGCGCCCCAGTGGAGCGTGATGTTGGCCACGTCGTTGATCGTCACGCGGTTGGTGAGATGCTGGATCAGCGGCTCGGCCTCTCGCAGGCTCGCCAGCGACTTAGATAGCGCGGCCGCCGAGACCGAAGCGTCAGTCATCCGCAGCTACCTCCGCTTTGCCGACGACTGCCTCGCGCAACTCACGGGTAGCGGCCTCGGGATCGTCAGCGGCGGTGATCGCGCTGATGACCGCGACCGCGCTCGCGCCGGCTTGGATCGGCCCGCTTGCGTTGTCGGGGGTGATACCGCCGATAGCGACGACCGGGAGCTTCACGGCTTCGACGATTCGGGCGAGTTGGTCGACGCCGAGGCCGTCGTCGGCCGTCTCGGCGTCGGGTTTCGAATCGGTGCCGTAGATCGCGCCGACGCCGAGGTAGTCCGCGCCGCTGATCGCCGCCAGCCGGGCCTCCGAGACGGTCGACACCGAGACGCCGACCGTCGCCTCCGGGCCGAGGATCTCGCGGGCCGTCGACACCGAGGGGTCCGATTGGCCGAGGTGGACGCCGTCGGCCCCGATCGCGTAGGCGATATCGATCCGGTCGTTGACCAGCAGATCGACGTCGGCCGCGCTCGTCAGCTCGCGGAGCCGCTCGCCGAGTTCGATCCGGTCTTGGGCGGAGGTGCCCTTCTCGCGGAGTTGGACGGCGTCGATGCCGCCGTCGATGGCTGCCTCGACGATCTCCTCGGTCGACCGGCCCTCCGAGAGGGACTGCTGTGTGACGAGGTACGTCCGCCACTGATCGGAAGTCATGGGTGTGATTACCGTGTGCGCGGTAAGCGGCTTACGGTCCCCGACGGACCCAAAGCGACAAACGGCCGCGTGCCGAACCCGTCCCGATGACTGGCCTCGCCGACCGGCTCGTGGCGGCGGTTGCGACGCTGTTCTCGCGGGTGGCGACGCTGCTCGCGCGGTTGGGAATCATCGAGCGCGAGCGGCTGACCGCGACGGTCGATCTCGCGTGGCCACGGGTACTCACTGGTTTCGCCATCATGTCGAAACAGACCGCCGACCTCGCTATGGTCGGGACGGTGCTGGGCGCGCCGGCGGTCGCGGGGCTGGCCTTCGCCGGCGCGTACTGGACGGTCGGGAAGTTCGTCGCCATCGGGCTAGCTGGCGGGACCGTCGGGCTCGTCTCCCAGAACTACGGCGGCGGCGAGTCAGCGCGAGCGGCCTTGCTGGTCAAACAGAGCGTCTGGGTCGCTCTCGCGTTGGCGGTCCCGGTCGTCGTCGGTTTTGTCGTTTTTTCGGATTCGTTGATCGCCCTCCTGAGCAGCGACAGTGCGGCGGTCGGCTACGGCACGACCTACCTCGTCATCGTCGCGCCCGCGCTCGTCTTCGAGTTCCTGAACATGATTGCCAGCCGGACCTACGCCGGCGTCAGCGACACGTTCACGCCGATGGTCGTCCGCGCCGGCGGCGCGATCCTGAACGTCGCCCTCAGCGGCACGCTGATCTTCGGCTTCGGCTGGGGCGTCGCCGGCGCGGCGGTCGGCACCGCGGTAGCGACGGCAGCAGTCACACTGACGTTCTCATGGGGCATGTTCGGTCGCGCGTATTTCGGCTGGGGAGCCAGCCCGGTCGCGCTCTCGCTCGGCGGGCCGCAGTTCGACCGCGAGCTACTGGGGCAGTTGCTCCGAGTCTCGACGCCGCTGATCGCCCGCCGGGTGGTGCAGGGCATCGCCACGTTCCCGCTGCTGGCGATCACCGCCAGTTTCGGTTCGGCGACGGTGGCCGCCCTCGAAGTCGGCCGCCGAGTGCGAAACATCGCCAACAGCACGAGCTGGGGGCTCTCGATTGCCTCCAGTACGCTCGTCGGGCAGGAACTCGGCGCAGGCGAGGAGAGCGAGGCGAAAGCCTACGGCACCCAGATCATCACGCTCACGTTCGTGATCCACCTGTTCGTCGCCGCCGGCGTGATCCTGCTGGCCGAGCCGATTGCGACCGTTTTCGTCGACGAGCCGGCAGCGGTGGCGTTGTCGGCGACGTTCATCGCCGTCTCGGCGGTCAGTCTCGTCGCCATGGGCGTCGACGGCTCGGCGACGGGCGCGCTCCGCGGCGCGGGAGACACGCGGATTCCGTTTTTCGCCTCGCTGATCGGGCTCTACGTCTTCACGCTGCCAGTGGCGTATCTCGGGACCGTTACGGCCCTCGGCGAAACCGCGCTGTACGTCGCGTTGGTCCTCGAAACGGCGGTCCCGGCGGCGGTGACGCTGTGGCGGTTCCGTAGCGACCGCTGGCAGGCAGTGAGTCGGGACTATCGACCGGACGCAGATACGTCGTAGTCAGTCGGTGAGGGCTGCGCGGCTCGTTGGATCAGGCTGCTGCAAACGGTCCGTACCGACTCCCGACGCCGTACGTGAGTACCGCCAGCGCGCTCAGCGTCAGCCCGGCAATGATGACACCAGCGATGAATGCCAGCGGTGTGACGACGAGCGCCGGGTCGCTGCCACGCATAACCAGTCGATACAGTGCGTCGTCGCCGATAGCCACCGCGAGCGACCCGCCGATACTGATAGCAGCGACGAAGCCGGTCCAGCCGGCTTGGGTTCGGGGCGATAGATCGCGGCGGAGCGTATCCGTGAAGACGAGGACCGTCGCCAGCAGGCCGATCACGAGATTGAGGAGGGCAGTTACGAGCATATCACTCCGTGGGTCGACCGGCAGTGACGGACTGCGGGAGAATAGAAGTGACGACCGCACCCGTTCGGGCGCGCCTACCGGTGGCTCCGGGAGGTGGTCGCCACCGCTCAGCACCGGATCCGACCACCTAGATCGACTTCGCCGTCTCCATCGCGTCACTAATTTCCTCGTCGCTCAGGTTCCCTCGTGCTGACGACGGCAGCCAGAGCGCGACGCGCCACTCGCCGTCGGCTTTGCTAAGGACGAACCAGTCCGTGTTAGTCGCCGATCCCAGCGGTGTCGAGTACTGTACGTCGGCGTGAACCTCCGCCGTCCCGTCGCTCTGCTCGACGATCTCCGTCGACGCGACGGTCGCACCGATGCTTTCGAGCCCGCCGAAGGGCTCGAAATCCGCCGGTTTGAGTTCCGGTGCTTCGCTGTCGGGATGGTACATCTCGTTCGTCGCTTCGAGGTCGTCATCGCCGTACAGCGTGGTGTAAAACGTCTGGACGGTTGTTTTCGCCGAACTGCTCTCGCCGCCGTTGCTGTCGCCGCTGTTGCTGCCGCCAGCACAGCCGGCGAGACCACCGATTCCAATCGCGGTTGCCGTTAGTATCTGTCTGCGACGCATAACTAACGCTTCTACGTTAGTATAATAAATATTTGGGTGACACGAAATGGAGCCACTAGTAGTCGGCGCACAGCCCCGTCGGTCGGTATCGACGAACCGCCATCCCACCGGCTGGGATTCCGGTATACGACAAGTACAAACCACCCGATGCAGTAACGTAGACCGATGGAGGTAACCGATCGGGTTCACGTGGTCGCCCACGGCTGGGAAGTCGCGCGTGTTGTCGACCCGCTGTACAAACTCAAGGCCGACAAGATCGTGCTCGTCCTCCCGGACAACGAGGCGTTCATTCCTGACTTCGAGTACGAGATGATCGAGGAACTCGAAGCCAACGACCGCATCGAGGTCGAAACGCGGACTGCGAACCTCTATGACCTCGACAGCGCGCTCCAAACGATCACGCAGGCGGTCAAGGACCACGAAGAGGACGAGGTGTACATCAACGTCTCAACGGGCACCCAGATCGCCGCCATCGCGGGGATGATGGCCGCCCAAACCTCCGAGGCCACGCCGTTTTACGTCCAGATCACACCCGATGACGCCGACGAAGACGAGGTCTGGACGCCTGACGAACCCATTTTCTCGACCTCCGGGGAGATTACGGAACTCCCCGTCTTCGAACTGCAGGGCCCCTCGACCGAGCAGCTCCAGATCCTCGGCTTCCTCCACGGCAACGACGGCGTGACGAAGAAGGAACTCATCGAACACGCCGAGGAGGAGGAGTTGCCGTTCATCATGAACACCGAGGCAAAGTCCGACGAAGGCCGGTATCGCGTGCTCGACTCGCACATCATCAACCCGCTCACGGAAAACGAGTACATCACCGTTGAGAAGGCCGGTCGCAAGAAGGAGGTCTCGATCACTCAGCGCGGGATCGACGCGCTGGCGGCGTTCCCGCTGGATTCGGAGACGATGGAAGCCGTTGAAAACAGACCCGACGGGGACGTTCGTGAGATGCGGTCGAAGGCGTTCAACCCCGACCTCGAATCGATGACGAGCCGGACGAAAGGCCATCACGCCGGACTAGACGATTCGAGCGACCAAGACTGAGTTGCGGTACTGCTCCTTTGTTGTCGACACCCAGCACTGCGGACCGATCCTTCCGGTATCGGCTGGACCGACATTGTCGAGCCGCCGAGAGCATGCTGCATAGTTACACCATCTGTGATCGATCATCCAGCTCTTCAAATACTAACATAGGTTAGTTAGTGGTGTAAATTTATATATGAGGATTATCCATTGTGGATTGTACCCATGGAACTGACACGACGGGATGCGGTAACCGCACTTACCGCCGCCGGCATCACGACGACCGCGGGCTGTGCGGGGCTCACGGGAGAGACAGGCAGCGACGCCGAGCCGATGGAGGTACTTGTCAGCCTTGCCGACGTGCTGTACCCCTCGGACATCGAGCCGACCCCCGAGTTCATCGAGACGTTCATGTACGGCCGGATTACCGACGAGGAGTCCTACCGCGAGGAGTTGACGGCTGGCATCGAGACGCTGAATCAGCTGGCAGCCGACGAGCAAGGCGGCGCGTTTCACACGCTGAGTGCCGACCAGCGGCGGAGCGTCATCGAGAACACGGACCTGCGGACCGGACCGTCCGAGCCCGACGGTAGCGACGTGGCACGGGTGAACTACTACCTGCTCGACGAGTTGCTGTTCGCGTTTTACTCCTCGCCGACCGGCGGCGAACTGATCGGCAACACGAACCCGCGGGGCTTCCCCGGCGGCTTCGGCTACAGCCCATCCCTCGAACAATGAGCACGAACGAATCAACCACGACGACGGACAGAACGCCAGTCGACGAGCCCGACGTGTGCGTAATCGGTGCCGGCCCGGCCGGTGCGCTCCTCTCGCATTCGCTGGCGAAACGCGGTCACGACGTGGTGATTCTCGAAGCCGGACCCAGATTCGACAAGGAATCCCGCGTCGACCGGATGAAGCTACAGATCCACCCGGACCGCGAGGTCAACGAAATCTGGGACATGGGCGGCGAGCGCGACGAGTACACGAACTCAAGCGAACGTCCGTTGCCGTTGAACAAACGCCGCGTGAAAGGCGTCGGCGGCACCAGCCTCCACTGGGGATCGGTGACGCCGCGATTCAGACCGCGTGACTTCGAGATGCAGACGCGTCACGGCGTCGGGAAGGACTGGCCCATCAGCTACGAGGATATCCGGCCCTACTACGCCCAGGCCGAACAGGAGATCGGTGTCGCCGGGCCCGACGACGCGCCACATCAACCGCCCCGCGAGGAAGACTACCCGATGGACCAGCTCCCGCGGAGTTACAGCGACAAGCTGTTCGCAAAAGCGGGTGAGGCCCTCGACATCGACGTCCAGCAGGAACCGATGGCGATCAACGACGGCACGTACGACCGCAATCAGTGCCAGGGGTACGGCACCTGCGAACACGTCTGTCCGTCGGGTGCGAAGTACAGCGCCGACATCCACGTCGACAAAGCCGAGGAAGAAGGCGCGACTGTGCTCACCGAGGTGCCGGTCCAGCGCCTCGAACACGGCCCGGACGGCGAGGAGGTGACCGCGGCGGTGTACGAGACGCCCGACGGGACGACCCACCGTCAGGAAGCGGACACCTTCGTCGCCGCAGCGGGTGCCTACGAGACGCCACGACTGCTCTTGCTCTCCGAATCTGACCAGTACCCAAACGGCCTCGCCAACTCCAGCGGCACGCTCGGCAAGTACTTCATGGACCACGGTGGCGGGTTCGTCATCGGCCTCCTGCCGGACGAAGAGACCCACGTCTCGGAGTACGGGCCAGTCGTCTCCGGCGGCGTCTTCCAGTTCTACGACGAGGAAGAGCCGACGGGCGGCATCAACATCATGCTCGTAAACGTCCCGGAACCCTCGGTGGCCGAAGTCGCCATCGGGAGCAACAAGATCGGCGACGCGTTGCTCGACCAAGTCGAGCTACAGTACGGCAACACGCTTGGCATGAGTATCGTCACGGAGATGCTGCCCCGCGAGGACAACACCATCACGCTCGACGAATCCAAGACAGACGACCGCGGCAACCCGGTTCCGGATGTAGACATCTCGGACGGGCAGTACGTGAAAGACGCCACGGAGAAGGCCGTCTCGGAGTCGACCGCTCTCATCGAGGAAATCGGCGGCAACGTCGTCTTCTCACAGGGGACGCACACGCCCGACGCGGACTACATCGAGGACACCAAAGGCGGCTACCACCCGATGGGCGGCACCCGCATGGGCGAGGATCCCTCAGAGAGCGTCGTCGACTCGACGCTCAAGACCCACGACCTGGACAACCTGTACATCTCCGGTGGCGGCGTCTTCGTCACCGGTGGCGGGTCGAACCCCACGCTGACGATCATGGCCCTCTCGCTGAAGGCGGCCGACCACATCCACGAAGAACTCCGGTCATGACCACGAACCAATCAGCTACCGCGGACAGAACGCCGGTCGATTCCCCCGATGTCTGTGTCGTGGGGGCCGGCCCAGCAGGGGCGTTGCTCTCACACTCGCTGGCGAACCGCGGTCACGACGTGGTCATTCTTGAAGCCGGCCCACGCTTCGACAAGGAGTCCCGCGTCGACCGGATGAAACGCCAGATCCACCCGGATCGGGGCGTCGACGAGATCTGGGACATGGGTGGGGAGCGCGACGAATACACCAACTCCAGCGAGCGCCCGATGCCGCTGAACAAGCGTCGCGTCAAGGGGGTCGGGGGGACGAGCCTCCACTGGGCCTCCGTCGTCCCGCGGTTCCGTGAACGCGATTTCGAGATGCAGAATCGCCACGGCGTCGGCAAGGACTGGCCCATCAGTTACGCGGACCTGCAGCCCTACTACGCCGAGGCCGAACAGGAGATCGGCGTCGCGGGCCCCGACGAGGCACCGCATCAGCCGCCCCGGGAACAGGGCTATCCGATGGATCCCCTGCCGACGAGCTATGCGGACAAACTGTTCACCAAAGCCGCCGACGCGCTGGGCTACGACGTCCAGCCGATGCCGATGGCGATCAACACGGGCGCGTACGACCGCGACGAGTGCCAAGGGTACGGGACCTGCGAGCACGTCTGTCCCTCCGGCGGGAAGTACAGTGCCGACATCCACGTCGAGAAGGCGGAGGCCGAAGGGGCGAAGGTGCTGACGGAGGTCCCGGTGCAGCGGTTCGAGCACGGTCCCGATGGCGAGGAGATCACGGCCGCTGTCTACGCGACGCCAGACGGCGAGACCCGTCGCCAGGAGGCAGACGTCTTCGTCGCTGCAGCGGGCGCTTACGAGACGCCACGCCTGCTCCTGCTCTCTGCGTCTGACCAGTATCCGAACGGGCTGGCGAATTCGAGTGGGACGGTCGGCAAGTACGTCATGGATCACGGCGGCGCGCTGGTGATCGGCTTTCTGCCCGACCAGGAGACACACTCGGCGGAGTATGGGCCGGTCATCTCGTCGGGGATACAGCAGTTCTACGACGACGATGAGGACCCGATCGGCGGGATCAACATGATGCTCCTGAACCAAGCGGAGTCCCCGCTGGCCCAGATGGCCATGGAGAGCAACGCGCTCGGCGACGACCTTCTAGCGGAGCTCAAACGACAGTACGGCGGGACGATCGGGGCGTCGACTTCGGCGGAGATGCTCCCACGCGAAGACAACACCATCACGCTCGACGAGTCCAAAACCGACAACCACGGGAACCCGGTCCTCGACATCGACATCACTCCCGGACAGTACGTCCGGGACGCATCGGCGAAGGCCGCCGACGTCACGACCGAACTCGTCGAAGAGATGGGTGGACGGATCGCCTTCGAGCAGGGATCGCACACGCCGAACGCAGACTACATCGAACCCGAACAGTACGGCTACCATCCGATGGGTGGCACCCGCATGGGCGAGGATCCCTCGGAGAGCGTCGTTGATCCGACGCTGAAGACGCACGATCTCGACAATCTCTACATCTCCGGTGGTGGCGTCTTCGTCACCGGCGGCGCCGCGAACCCAACGCTG
Source organism: Halonotius terrestris (assembly GCF_006861665.1). Lineage (GTDB taxonomy): Archaea > Halobacteriota > Halobacteria > Halobacteriales > Haloferacaceae > Halonotius > Halonotius terrestris. The sequence continues at coordinate 384,861 of NZ_RKLU01000001.1, forward strand.
ACGATCATGGCCCTCTCGCTGAAGGCGGCCGACCACATCCACGAGGAACTCCAGTCATGAGCACGAACGAATCAACGACAACGATGACGACGGACAGAACGCCGGTCGATGGGGCGGACGTGTGCGTGATCGGTGCCGGGCCGGCCGGCGCGATGGTCGCCTACTCGCTGGCGAAACGCGGTCACGACGTGGTCATCCTCGAAGCCGGCCCGCGCTTCGACAAGGAGGCCCGCGTCGACCGGATGAAAGACCAGCTCCACCCGACCCACTCGGACAACGAAATCTGGGATATGGGTGGCGAGCGCGACGAGTATTCCACCTCGGGCGAGCACTCGTGGCCGGTAAATCAGCGGCGCGTCAAGGGCGTCGGCGGCACCAGCCTCCACTGGGGGTCGGTCGTGCCGCGACTCTACGAAAAGGACTTCGAGATGCAGAGTCGACACGGCATCGCCCGCGACTGGCCGATCAGCTACGAAGACCTGCGGCCGTACTACGCCCAGGCCGAACAGGAGATCGGCGTCGCCGGCGACGACGAGACGCCGTTTTTCCCACCGCGAGAGGAGTCCTACCCGATGGACCCGCTGCCGTTGAGCTACTCGGATAAGCTGTTCAAACAGGCCGGCGAGGAGCTCGATATTACTGTCCACTCGATGCCGATGGCGATCAACACCGGCGAGTATGATCGCAACGAGTGTCAGGGGTACGGCACCTGCCAGTTCGTCTGTCCCTCCGGTGGAAAGTACAGTGCCGATATCCACGTCCGCAAGGCCGAACAGCAGGGCGCGACCGTCATCGACGAAGCCCCGGTCCAGCGGCTCAACCACGGCCCCGCCGGCGAGGAGATCACCGAAGCCGTCTACAAAACGCCCGATTGCGAAACCCACCGCCAGACGGCCGATACCTTCGTCGCCGCCGCGGGGGCCTTCGAGACGCCGCGTCTGTTGTTCCTCTCGGAGTCGGCGGAGTATCCCAATGGGCTGGCGAACTCCAGCGGCACGCTCGGCAAGTACTTCATGGGCCACCCGCCGGCCGGCGTAATCGGTATCCTGCCCGGCGAGAACACCCACCAGGACGAGTATGGTCCGGTCGTCTCCGGTGGTATCCATCAGTTCTACGAGTACGACAATCCCGACGATCCGCAACGCGGCAGCGTCAACATGTTCACGATCAACGTCGCCGGCCCCTCACCGGCGACGATGGCACTGCAGAGCGACGCCATCGGCGACGATCTCTTGAATCAGGTCGACGCGCAGTTCGGCTCAACGATCGGCGTCAACATGAGCATCGAAATGTTGCCACGGGAGGACAACCAGATCGGGATCGACCGCTCGACGACCGACAACCACGGTAATCCCGTTCCCGATGTCGATATCACGCCGGGCGAGTTCGCCCGGAAGGGTCAGGAGAAGGGCCTGCAGGTCGGCAGCAACCTCATCGAGGAGATGGGCGGCAACGTCGTCTACGCGAAGGGGACGCAAACAGCGGAACACGACGGGTTGACACCGCTCGGCAAAGGCGGTTACCACCCGCTGGGCGGGACACGAATGGGCGACGACCCCACCGAGAGCGTCGTCGATCCGACGCTGAAAACCCACGACCTCGATAACCTCTACATCTCCAGCGGCGGCGTCTTCGTCACCAGCGGCGCGTCGAATCCCACGCTGACGATCATGGCCCTCTCACTGAAGGCGGCCGATCACATCCACGAAGAGCTCCAAGCATAGCTCCGCCGCTGGGGTGCTGTCATTTTAGCATCACGTTTTACGTGGATTGCTGAGAATAGGGGTCGCATGCAATCCGAGACTGACACTGACGACTGGTATGCCAGACGCTGGGGGCGGATCTTCTACTGGACGATCCTCGTGGCGACGTTGCTTGGAATCGGCCTCGTGATGACCGGCACCGGCATCAACGCCCGAATTCCGCCCGTCGTCTACCTGTTCGGCTTTCTGGGCGCGTCGGTCTACGCGTTCACTAGCTTCGCCAAACGGTTCGGACAGGCGGGTCGCTACCGGCTCAAGATCATCAGCCGGACGGTCGCCGTCTTCCCGCTGGTGACGGGCGTCTACCTACTGGCGTTCAGCTTCCCGGACATCTCGGGCGACCTGAACGTCCTTGCCGGCGAGGGGATGACTGGGACCGACCGACTCGTCGGCGGGCTGGTCTTCGTCGCCGGCATCTACGTCAGCACGACGCTCAAAGCGTTGGACGCCTTCGCCAAACGCACGCTTGGCTATCCCGGAAGCCACGCAGAGCGGGAGGCCTCAGAGGACACCGACATGGAAGCGAACCAGTAAGGACGGTGTTGGATCGGATTGTGTGCCCCCCGAACCGCAACATGTTGGTCAAACACTGATTACGGTACGGCGTGAGCGTGCTGCCATGCGGGTCACGGACAGCATTCGATCACCGGCCACTGAATCACCTCTCTCACGGTGGCGTTCGGTGGTGGTAGCGGTGACCAGACCGCTCGGGGCGGCTCACCACATCGACCGTCGGAGCAAAACCCAGTACAAAAGCCACATCTCCAAGAGGTATCAGAGATAGATCATGCGGAGGTATGCCAAACGCGATTTTCTGAAACTCACGTCAAGTAGCGCGCTGCTGCTCGGTGGGGCAGCCCCTGTTTCGGCGCAAGCAACTGCGTTCAGTGCGGGGAATTTTACTGCGCCCGCCTCGGCAAACGTCGGTGACAGCGTGACGGCGGTCGTCGATATCACGAACAACGGCACCGCCGACGGAACGGTCGCCGTCGAGTATCGGATCGGTGGCCAAACGACTGCCAGCAAATCACTACCGCTCGGTGGCGGAAGCTCACGGACAGTGACGCTCCGCGGTACGGTCCCCGAAACCGCAAGCGGCGAGCGACCCCACGGGATCTACCTCGACGGTGGGGCGACCGCTGCAACCGCCTCGACGATCAGGATTAATCCGTCCCCGACTGAGTTCGTCGTTGAGGGCATCCGACCAGCAACGACGGACGGCCGCGTTGGCGACGACATCTCGGCGACGGCGACCGTCCGAAACCGCGGTGAGACGAGCGACACCACTCGCGTCCAGTACCGGATTCAGGATCGAGTGGTTGCTGAGCAGGAACTCACGGTAAACGGCGGTGAGACACGCGTCGTCACCCTCAGCGGACAGGTGCCGACCGTCCCCGCCGGCGACACCCGACAGGGCGTGTTCGTCGGCGAGACGAACGTCGGCGTCGATCAGTCCGTCACTATCCGTGCTGAGGATGCCTTGTTTTCGATACCGACGTGGACCGGCCCATCCCGCACGGCGGCAGCCGAGTCGGTGACAGCGACTGCGACAGTACGTAACACCGGTAACAGCACTGGCACCACGACAGTCGACTACGAGATCGGCGAGACCCGGATCGCCAGCCGCGAGGTCACCCTCGGGGCCGGCGAGCGCACGTCGATCAACCTCACAGGTGATCTCCCGGACCGCTCGGCCGGGAGCTACCAACAGGGCGTCTCTGTCCGTGCCACGGACACCGGATTCACGTCCCCACTCCGCATCGAGACGTCGCTGTTCAGCGTTGCCCAGCTTGACGCGCCATCTGCAGCGGCGGTCGGCGAGCAGCTCACCGTCACGGCCCGCGTCACGAACAACGGACGCACACGTCGTGGGTCGCCCATCGAGTACCGCATCGACGGGCAGCGAGTCGCCCGCAAGACCGTCGACCTCGGTGCCGGAGAAACCACCACCGTCACGTTCTCCGTCCCGGTCCCAGACAACCGCCCACGAACCTACGAGCACGGCGTGTTCGTCGACGCCAGTACGACCGGACAGACGACCAGCCTCCGAATACACGACTGGCCTCTCGTCACTCTCACCGACTTCGAGGGGCCACGAACCGCAACCGTCGGTGAGGAACTCACGGCCACGGCGACCCTCCGAAACCGCGGCGACGGCCGCGACACCCGAACAGTCGAATACCGGATCGGTAGGCACACGATCGCCGAACAATACGTCTGGATCACCAGCGGGAGCGAGAAGTCAGTCACGCTTTCGGGAACCGTCCCCAGCGTTGTCGCTGGGAGCTACACACACGGCGTCGCCGTCGACGGCGATAGCTCGACGAACAGTGTTCACATCGCTGCCCCCGCTGACACCGCGTTCAGCGTCTCGACCGTTTCCGGGGCTACCGAGGGCGCGGTCGGTGACACCGTGTCGGCGGAGGCGACCGTCGAAAACACCGGCACTGAAAGCGGGTCGATCACTGTCGAGTACCGCATCAACGGCCGGATCGTCGACGGCCAGTCGGTGACGGTTGCCGCCGGCGACAGCGAGACCGTGTCGTTCGACGCACCGGTTCCGGACGTGGCGGCCGGCGACTACACGGCTGGCGTCTTCATCGCCAACACGACGCGCGGTCGGACGAGAACGTTCACCGTGACCGACTCCGAAGGGCGTACCGACGATGGCGCGCCGGGGTTCGGCATCGGGACGGCTGCCGCCGGGACGGCCGGCGCGGCATACCTCTACGGACGGTACGGCTCCAGTGGGGACGACGCTGAACGGGTGGAGTAAGACCCTCTACAGCTACCTGCTGCTCAGTTCTCGACCGCACTCGCGGCTCGGATGATCGTCTCCTCGCCGAACTTCGGCCCGATGAGCTGGCAGCCGACCGGCAGGCCGTCCACGTCGCCAGCGGGCACGGAGATCGCCGGCAGATTGGCGAGATTGACGGGAACGGTGTTGGCGTCCATGAGGTAGAGCTGAAGCGGATCGTCGAGACTCTCGCCGAGTTTCGGCGGCACCACGGGCATCGTCGGCGACGCCAGCACATCCACGTCCTCGAAGGCGTCGTCGAAGTCCTGTTTCACCCATGCTCGGGCGTCTTGGGCTTTCTTGTAGTACTTGTCGTGATAGCCCGCCGAGAGCGCGTACGTCCCAAGGAGAATCCGGCGTTTGACCTCCGGCCCGAAGCCTTCCTCGCGGACGGCGGCGAACTGCTCGTTCCAGTTGCCCTCAGCGTCGGTGTCGGGGCCGTAGCGGACGCCGTCGAAGCGCGCGAGGTTCGAGGAGGCCTCCGACATGGCGATCACGTAGTAGGCCTGCACAGCGTGTTCCAGCGAGTCCAGCGAGACCTCGGTGATTGCCGCGCCCTGGGCTTCCAGATCGTCCAGCGAGGCCTCAAAGGTCTCGACTACGTCGTCGTCCGCGCCCTCGATCAGGTCGGTGATGACGCCGACTGTGAGGCCCTCGACGTCGCCGTCAGCGGCGGCCGCATACTCGGAGTCCGCGCCGCCGTCGTTGGTCGTCGCGTCGTTCGGGTCGGGACCCGAGATTACGTCGAGCAGCAGGGCAGCGTCCTCGACCGTATTCGCCAGTGGGCCGACCTGTTCGAGGCTGTTGGCGTAGGCGACGATGCCGTAGCGGGAAACGAGCCCGTAGGTCGGTTTGATGCCAACGACGCCGCAGAAGGCGGCGGGGTTCCGGACCGAGCCGCCGGTGTCGCTGCCGAGTGCGAGGTCGGCCTCGCCGGCGGCGACGGCGGCGGCTGAGCCACCGGAGGAGCCGCCGGGCACCCGGTCGGGGGCGGCGGGGTTCTCGGTCGCGCCGAACGCCGAGGTTTCGGTGGTCCCGCCCATGGCGAACTCGTCCATGTTGGCCTTGCCGACCATCGTCGCGCCGGCGTCGAGGACGCGGTCGACGACGGTCGCGTTGTACGGCGGGACGTACTCGTCGAGCATGGCCGAGCCGCAGGTCGTTCTGACTCCTTCGGTCGACATGTTGTCCTTGATGGCGATGGTTCGGCCGGCCAGCGGGCCGTCGTCGTTGCCGTCGACGGTCGCCTCGGTGACGAAGACGTTGTGCACGTCGTCGCCGGCGTCGGCGTGGTCGCTGCTCATGAGACGCTCGGCCCCTTGAAGAAGCCGTCCTCGGTTTCGGGTGCGTTCTGGAGGGCTTCCTCCTGTGAGAGCCCTTCTTGGACCTCGTCGGGCCGCATGACGTTGACCAACTCGGAGTCGCTGTCGACCTCGGGGACCTCGTCGAGGGCGTCGAAGTACGCGAGGATGTCGGCGAACTGCTCGGCGAACTCGTCGGCGTCGGCGTCGTCGAGATCGACCCGTGCGAGGTCGGCGACGTGCTGTACCTCGTCGGCGTCGACGGGCGAATCGCTCATATCCGCCCCGAACCACGGCCTGAGAGTAAGGGTTTCGGTCGGTCGTCGGTGCCGATGCGTGGAGAACTGTCTCGACTGCTACTCCCGGCTCAAAACGGAGTTAGTTGCACGAACGAATATGAATTAAATACAAAATTTTGACCGGCGAAAACACGGACTGCGTAAGGGTTAATTATCATGATTTTTGACCCGGTTCAGTCCCATTATTTTCAAAAAATATATTTTTGGAAATATGGCCTACAGTTAAGTTAGTTCAGCACGTGTTTATCGATGCAGAAAACGAGTGTGAGACGCCGCCTCTTGCACACGCCCCCACACAACTCATGAGCGACAACGTCCGTACGTTTACCGACGAACGCACCCGGAGCCACGAACGGTCGACCGACGAGTCGACCAGCCCCGAGGAGACACTGCGCTGTCCGGAGTGTGACGGCCAGCTCGCGACCGATACCGAACACGGCGAGACAGTCTGCCGGGACTGCGGGCTCGTCGTCGATGAGGACGAGATCGACCACGGCCCCGAGTGGCGTGCGTTTGACAGCAACGAGAAGGATCAAAAATCCCGCGTCGGCGCGCCGACGACGAACATGATGCACGACAAGGGNCTCTCNACNAACATCGGCTGGCAGGACAANGACGCCTACGGCAANTCNCTCTCGTCGCGGCANCGCCAGAAGATGCAGCGACTTCGCACCTGGAACGAGCGGTTCCGCACCCGCGACAGCAAAGAGCGCAACCTCAAACAGGCCCTCGGCGAGATCGACCGGATGGCAAGCGCGCTTGGTCTCCCTGATGCTGTCCGCGAGACCGCCTCAGTCATCTACCGCCGCGCGCTCGACGAGGACCTCCTGCCCGGCCGCTCGATCGAGGGCGTCTCGACGGCTGCCCTCTACGCCGCCGCCCGACAGGCCGGCACGCCGCGCAGTCTCGACGAACTCACGGGCGTCTCACGCGTCGAAAAAGACGAGATCGCCCGCACGTACCGCTATGTCGCCCGCGAACTCAGCCTCGAAATCGAGCCGGCCGACCCCGAGCAGTACGTCCCGCGGTTCGCCTCGGATCTCGATCTCTCCGATGAGGCCGAACGCCGCGCCCGCGAACTGCTCTCGACAGCGAAGGCCCAAGGTGTCCACAGCGGCAAATCGCCGGTTGGCCTCGCCGCCGCCGCGATCTACGCCGCCTCGCTGTTGACGAACCAGAAGGTGACGCAGAATCAGGTCAGCGAGGTCGCCAACATCTCGGAAGTGACGATCCGCAACCGATACCACGAACTGCTCGAAGCCGACGAACAGCAGTCCGTGGCCTGACGCGACTCGTTTTTGCTCGGTTTCGGAACGGCTGCGTTCGTCGCCTTTCGCAACGACAAAGCCGCCGGCCCGCAAGCGACAGCCATGGAGACGACACGCCATTTCACCTCGACCGTCTATATTGTCAACGACGGCGCGACCGCGCTCCACCGGCATGCGGGCCTCGGGATTCGCATCCCGCCGGGCGGCCACGTCGACCGCGACGAACTCCCTCACGAGGCGGGTCGCCGCGAAGTCCGCGAGGAAACCGGCCTCGACCCGACCCTCCACCGCGAGACAGCCGAACTGAACCCGCCGGCCGGCGAAGTCCTCCCGCAGCCGGCTCATATGCTGGTGTACGACATCAACGTTCACCCCGACGGCACGGTCGGCCACCAACACATCGACCATATCTACTTTGCCTCCGTGGACAGCCGCGAGATCGATCCCACCGAGAGCGAGGCTCCAGCCGACCGCTGGGCGTGGTACACCCCCGCTGACCTCCGCAATAGCGACCTCGACGCCGACACGGTCGCAATCGGCTGTGAGGCCATCGAGACGATCAGCGAACAGGACGCGTAGGCAACGATGCCCGAGTTGGTCTTCGTCTACGGCACGCTCACCGACGACGAGCAGGTCGATGGCTTGCTCGACAGCTACCGGTTCGTCGGCGACGCGGTCTGTCACGGGCTCAGCCGCATCGATGGCCGGTACCCGACGCTCGTGCCGGGCGACCGCGTCAACGGTCGCCTGCTCGAAACCGACGAAATCAGGCGACTGGACCGCTACGAGGGCGTTGATCGCGGCCTGTATCACCGCTTTTCGCTTCCCGTTGCTGACAGCGACGACGCCGATGAGAGGCCGCAGGCGGGCGAGCGCGAGGCAATCACCAGCGACACAGCCGGCAGTACGACCGCGATCGTCTACATTGGCGAGCCGGCCGGACTCGGGATCGACACAGTCGACACCGCGTGGCCCGGCCCGGGACCCTTCGACGAGCGGGTCGCGGACTATCTGGGAGCGAATCCCGTCCGAATTATCATTTAATTTTTACAAAACGAATCGCCGCTGACAGCCGTCTGACGGGCGTCAGCAGTCGCCGCCCTCGTGCGGTTTTCACTTCCACTTCGCATGCCCTATGTTTATATACCTCCGGGGCAATTGTTCAGTTGCGCGTCACACGCGTGCATTCCCCTTTCCCGTTTCCCAAACCACTGAGCGACAGCCCTCTTTCGCTGTCGCTTCGCTGTGAGCGGCCGAGTAGCTGACACCGAAACCGATTAGCGGCCGCTCCGGCGAGGGAAACCTATGCTTTCGCTTGCGGCGATCCGCGAGGCGCGCGATCGGATTGCCGACGTGGCCCGCGTGACGCCGATGGAATACTCCCACACCTTTTCGGAGCGAACGGGGGCGGCCGTCCACCTCAAACTGGAAAACTTCCAGCGGACGGGCGCGTTCAAGATCCGCGGCGCGCTCAACCGCATTACGACGCTCTCCGCTGCTGAACAGGCCGCCGGCGTCGTCACCGCCAGCGCGGGCAATCACGCCCAAGGCGTCGCGCTGGCGGCCGACCGCGCCGGCGTCGATGCGACGATCGTGATGCCGGAACACGCGCCGATCTCGAAGGTCAAGGCCACCCGACGATACGGCGGCCGGGTCGTCCTCGACGGCGTCGATTACGAGGAGGCCCAAGCCCGCGCCCACGAGATCGAACGCGAGGAGGATCGCACCTACGTCCACGCATTCAACGACGAGATGGTGATGGCCGGACAGGGAACGATTGGCCTCGAAATTCTCGATCAGCAGCCCGACGTAGAGACCGTTATCGTCCCGATTGGCGGCGGCGGCCTGATTTCCGGCATCGCCACCGCGATCAAGAGTCAGCAGCCGGACGTGCGGATCATCGGCGTCCAAGCCGAGGGAGCGTCCAGCGTTGTCGACTCCCTCAGAGAGGGCGAAATCCAGTCCAGAGACAGCGTCGATACGGTCGCCGACGGGATCGCTACGCGGTCGGTCGGCGAGCAACCGTTCGAGATCATCCAAGAGCGCGTCGATGAGGTGGTGACGGTCTCCGACGAGGAGATCGCCCTCGCGCTCACCCTCCTGTTGGAGCGAAGCAAAACACTCGTCGAGGGGGCGGGTGCGGTCGCGCTGTCGGCCCTGCTCGAAGACCGATTCGACTACGAGGATGACGAGGTGATCGTCCCCGCGCTCTGCGGCGGTAACATCGACATGAACGTGTTGACGACGGTGATCCTGCGGGGGATGATCCAGTTGGGCCGCTATCTCAAAATTCGGACTGTCCTGCCGGACCAGCCCGGCGCGCTGGAGGGGCTGATCGAGATCATCGCCGACAAGGGAGCCAACATCTACGAGATTCACCACGAACGCGCCTCCAGAGAGGTCGGGATGAGCGACACCTCCGTCGAACTCGAACTCGAAACCCACGGCCCCGAGCACGCCGCCGAGTTGCTGGCGACGCTTCGGGACGCCGGCTACGCGGTCGATGTCCAGCAGTAAGGGGCGGATTTATTCGACTCGCCCACCCAGCCGAGGGTATGAAACGGGTCATCAGCACCGACGACGCCCCCGAAGCTGTGGGCGCGTACAGCCAAGCGACGACAGACGGCTCGACGCTCTACACCGCCGGCCAGATTCCCCTCACACCCGACGGCGAGCTCCACGCTGACGCCGACATCACCACCCAGACCGAACTCGCACTCGACAACGTGATGGCGATCCTCGCGGCCGAAGACCTCGGGGCCGAAGACATCCTCAAAACGACGGTCTTTCTGGCCGACATCGACGACTTCGGCGAAATGAACGAGACCTACGAGACGTATTTCACCGCTCAGCCGCCGGCCCGTAGCGCGGTGCAGGCGGGCGCGCTCCCGAAAGGTGTCGGCGTCGAAATCGAAGCGGTAGCGACCTATCCGGAGGCGTGAGCCGCCGCCGCAAATCGAGCCTGCTGTGGGGGCTCGTCGGCGCGCTGTTGTTCCTCGTGCTCGCGTTGGGGTATCGCCTCGCTGGCGGCTCGCTCCCGGTCGGCGTCGGCGCCCTCGCCGGGATCGCTCTCGGCGTCGGTGTCGTTGTCACCGCGCTGGCGGCCGCGCTTGAAGCACGACTGCCGCGTTAGTCGAGGCTATCGGCGACGCGGGACAGACAGCCCTCCTCGGGTTCGAAATACGAGTAGTGGTCGGCGACGATATCGGTGACATCGACATCCGCGTACCCGTCGGGAGCGGCTGCCGGGTCGTCGACGCCGACGCTGCCGACCGCCGTGGTGCGATCCGAGAGTCGATAGACCCACCCGAGCACGCGGTCGCGTCCGCTGTAGAAGTTGGTCACAGGTGCGTCAAGTGCAGCGATTGCGTCGCCGTACGTTCCGTCGCGTTCGACGCTGTCGCTCGGGATCGCGCCGCCGAGCAGCGACACCGACGCGAGAGAGGTGGCGGTGCCGCTTGCCTGTAGTTCGTCTATTGCCGCACAGACGACGCGAGCACCGAGCGAGTAGCCGATCAGGTGGACTGGCCGGCCGTCATCAGTGGCCCACTGCCCGAGCCAGTCAGCGAGCGGTTCGGCGTTCGCGTCGGCGACATCCTTTGCGTCGGCCCACTCGCCATCGGATTCCCAGCTGTAGCCGGCGACCGGCGACGAGCGGTACTCCGCAAGGCCGACATCCAGCGTATAGGTCTGGTCGCGGGCGGCCTGCGGGCCCGTATCGAAGCCATGAACGAACAGAACGAGTTCGTCGGCGTCGGCGAAGGACCACTCGCCCTCGGTGGCGACCGTTTGTGTGTCGCTCTCGGCGTCGCTGAGTCGCCCGCGAGTGGTGAGCATCGGTTGGGACTCCGGCGCGGTGTAGTCGGCGTGCTCGCCGTCCAGCTCGCTGAGGACGTAGGCCGCACCACCGGCCAGCACGGCGACTGCACCGCCGGCACCGAGTAGGAGGTTGCGTTTCGTGAGGCGGGGTCGGATGGAGGAAGTCGAGTCGGTGATAGCGATCTTACGGGCTCCGGCCGAAAGTAAGTGCTGGCGGGCACAGGGAACTCAGAATAGCCGACCAACACGTTTAAAATCGGCAGCGGGGTAGAAGGGGACGCGAGCCAGGATGGCCGAGTGGTAAGGCGCACGCCTGGAAAGCGTGTTCCCTTTGGGATCCGGGGTTCAAATCCCTGTCCTGGCGTTTCTGACGGATCAGCACACACCAGCGGCGCGCTCGCGCCGCGATCACTGCTGATCCGGAACCGCTGACTGACAGGGTTTGAACAGGGAGTGAAGCGAACGGAGTGAGCGAAACGACTGAGTTCAAATCCCTGTCCTGGCGTTTTGCGACGAACAACAGATCGTCACGCAGTCGCTGCCGATTTGCCGACGGCCTGCCGCAGGAAATTGTCGATCACGTCGTGACCGACGGCGGTCAGGACGCTCTCGGGGTGGAACTGTACGCACTCGATGGGGTGCTCGCGGTGACGAATCCCCATCACCAGTTCTTCGGCCTCGTGATCGGTCGTCGCCGACACCTCGAAACAGTCCGGGATATCAGTCGCAATCAGGGAGTGGTACCGACCGGCCTGAAACCCCTGTTCGATATCGGCGAAGACGCCCTCGCCGTCGTGATCCATCGGATAGGCCTTGCCGTGGATCGGTTCGGGGGCGTGGCCGACGCTGCCGCCGTACTCGTAGGCCGCGGCTTCGAGGCCGAGACAGACCCCGAGCGTCGGCGTCTCCGGGCTCAGCTCCCGGAGTACGTCCATCGTCACACCCACGTCGCGGCTGTTTTTCGGATGGCCCGGCCCCGGACTGATGAGGATCGCATCGGGATCGACCGCCTCGATTTCATCGAGGGAGGCCGTGTTTTTCAGCACCGTCACGTCGATCTCCTCGAAATCGCCGTCTCCGTCGGGAATCCGGGTCTCGGAGACGTACTCGACGAGGTTGTAGGTGAACGAGTCATAGTTGTCGACGACAAGGACGTTCATTGCTCGTCCTCCTGCGATTCGAGTCCCTCGATAGCGGTCAACACGCCGTCCATCTTCTGTTCGGTCTCCTCGTACTCCGACGTGGGATCGCTGTCGGCAACGAGGCCCGCGCCCGCTTGGACGGTGATCAGATCGTCACCCTCGTTCGCGTCGCTGAGATCGCCATCCACGTTGTCGCCGTCGGCTCCCTCGTGCTCGATGGTCGCGGTGCGGATCACGATAGCGAAATCGGCGTCGCCGCTCCACGAAAAGTAGCCGACTCCGCCGCCGTAGACGCCACGCGGCGATGCCTCGAGATCGTCGATGATCTCCATGGCGCGGACTTTCGGCGCGCCGGTGAGCGTCCCCGCGGGGAAGGTGACGCGAGCGGCATCGAAGGCGTCGTACTCGTCGGCGACGCGGGCGGTGACCGTCGATTCGATATGCTGGACGTGGCTGTACTTCAGGACGCTCATGAACTCCTCGACTTCGACGCTGCCGGGATCGGCGACCCGGCGTACGTCGTTGCGCGCGAGATCGACGAGCATCGTGTGCTCGGCGCGCTCTTTGCCGTCTGCCAGCATCTCGCCGGCGAGTCGGCGATCCTCGACGGGGCTGGAGCCGCGCGGGCAGGTGCCCGCGATCGGGTTCGAGACGATCCGGTCGCCCTCGACGGAGACGAGGGTTTCGGGGCTCGCGCCGACGATGGAGAAATCGCCGTGGGACATGAGGTACATGTACGGCGAGGGGTTGACCGACCGGAGCGATTCGTAGAAGCTGATCGGGTCGATGTCGCCGGCGAGTTGGCGGCGGCGGGAGATGACGCCCTGATAGATGTCGCCGTCGAGGACGTGCTGTTTGGCGGTGCGGACGGCGTCCTCGTAGTCGCTCTGCGAGCCGGCGGTTTCGTCGGTCCGGCTGAAGCCGGTGGTCGGCGGGTCGTCAGCCGCGGCGAGCGTCGCGGCAACGTCGGCGGCTTCGGCCACGAGGTCGTCGTAGCACTCGCTGGGGTCGTCGTCGGGCCCGATAACAGGGGTAAAGACGAGTTCGACCGTGCCCTCGGCGTCGTCGAAGACGAGCGTCCGGGTCGTCAACGCGAACTGGGCGTCCGGGAGGTCCGTGTCGGGTCGCTCGCGGCCGACCTCTTCGAGCACCAGATCGTAGACGGCTTCGTGGGCGAGAAAACCGACGAGGCCGCCCGAGAGCGTCCGGCGGTCGACATCGGGGAACCCGCGGCGGTCGACCGCGGGGAGGCCGCGGCGGAGGCGGTCGAGCACGTCGCCGTCGGTCGCCGCGTCGCCGCGGTAGGCGTCGACGACGAGGTCGCCGACGTCGCCGAGGCGGTCGACTTCAGTGTGGTTCGGATACACCGAAATGATCGCCTCGGGGTCGTAGCCGACGAAGGAGTACCGGGCGTGGCGTTCGGCGTCGGTCGCCGCGGTGAACGCGCCGTCAGGATCGGAGGAAGCGACTTTTTCCGCACTCTCCAGGAGGAAATTGTACTCGCTGCGGTCGGCGAGGGCGGCATAGGCAGCGAGCGGTGAAGTATCGAGATCGAGCGTTGCGGCCGCGCGAGCGACGACCGGCTCATCGCGGTCGGCGTCAACGAGGGCGACGTAGTCGTCGCGGCTGCGGTCGAAGCTGAACAGGTCGCTATCGGCATCGGCCGCAGCAGCCGCGTCGTCGCCACTGGCTGCCGTCTCGCCGGTCGTCATGCTGGCACCTCGATCTCGCGGCCGGCGTTCCGGACGAAGGTGGCGACAGCAGTGTGATCCTTGCTGCCCTCCGAGCGTTCGACGCCGGAGGCGACATCGACGCCGAACGGCGCGGCCACCCGGATCGCCTCGGCGACGTTGTCGGGCGTGAGGCCGCCGGCGAGGATCACCGGCGTCGTCAACGTTTCCACGAGGTCGGCAGTCGCCTCCCAGTCGTGGGTTTCGCCGGTGCCGCCCGCGCCCTCTTCGGTCGTCGAATCGATGAGCAGGGCGTCGGCGACGCCGTCGAGCGCGTTGGCTCGGTCGGTGTCCTCGTGGTCGACGGCGGCGATGACCTTGACGCCCGTTTCGGCGCGGATGTAGCCGAGGTCGTCGGCGTCGAACTCGCCGTGGAGTTGGAGCGCGTCGGGCTGGATCGCTTCGACGAGTTCGACCGCGCTTTCGGCGTCCTCCGGCATCGAGACGAGCGTTGCAGTGACGAACGGCGGGACGGCCGCGACCAACTCGGCGGCCGTGCTGCGGTCGACTTCCCGCGTCGTTGCCACGTCGACCGCCGAGATGATCCCGACTGCGTCGGTGCCGGCTTCGATGGCGGCTTGGAGGTCGGCGCGGTTCGTGATGCCGCAGATCTTGGTGCGTGCCATCAGGCGTCCCCGGCCTCCGGTGCGGCCGTTGACTCGCGTAAGGCGTCGAGTTTGGCCGCCGCGTCGCCCGAGTCGATGGCCTCGGCGGCCGCTTCGACTCCGGCTTCCAGCGACTCGGCTTCGCCGGCGACGTAGATCGCCGCGCCCGCGTTGGCGAGGATCAAATCACGTTTCGGGCCGGTCTCCTCCCCGGTGAGGATCGCTTCGAGGTCGGCGGCGTTCTCTTCTGGACTGCCGCCGGCGACAGCCTCGATTGGAGCCGAATCGAGACCGAGGTCCTCGGGCGTGAGCGTGAACTCGGTGACTTCGTCGCCGTCGACCTCGGCGACAGTGGTCTCGTCGTGGAGNGCGATCTCGTCCATNCCGGNNCCGTGGACGACGAGCGCGCGNTCGACNNCCATCNNNGNGAGCGCNCGNGCGANCACGGGNACGAGNTCNGGNTCGTAGACGCCGANNANNTGNGCGTCNGCNNCGGCGGGGTTCGTCAGNGGGCCGAGNACGTTGAAGATCGTTCGCATCCCGAGTTCCTTGCGCGGGCCGATGACGGCCTTCATCGCCGGGTGGAACACGGTCGCCAGCATGAAGCCGATGCCCTCGTCGTTGATCGCGCTCTCGACGGCGTCGGGTTCGGCGTCGACGGTGACGCCGGCGACTTCGAGCACGTCCGCGCTGCCCGAGGAAGAGGAGACGGAGTAGTTGCCGTGTTTNGCGANCGGGACGCCNGCNNCGGCGNCGACGATNGCGCTNGTCGTCGAGACGTTGATNGTNTCGTAGTCGTCGCCGCCGGTGCCGCAGGTNTCNACCAGNGGCNCCCGGTCGGGNTCGATGGTNCGNGCGGCGTCNCGCATCCCNTNNGCGAAGCCGGCGATCTCGGNTTCGGTCTCGCCNTTNGCNCGCANNGCNGCCAACAGCGCGCCGATCTGCGCTTCGGTTGCTTCCTCGAACACGAGGCGGGCCGCATCCCGCGCCTCGTCGAGTCCCAAATCCTCGCCGTCGGCCACACGTTCGATGTAATCCTGCATTGTTAGTCACCAGTGTATGAGTTCGTCTTGTAATGTACACGTCTGTACATCGCTAAAAGGCTATCGACCGACGACGCACAGCGAGACAGCGACACATGCCGCGACAGCGGCCGCAACACCGGCGGTTAGAAACACACAGGCAAGCAGTTTGGTCGGGAGACAGAGCAGCCGGATTCCTGGCGGACTGAAAGGGCGAGGTTCTCTCGGCGAACCCGGACGACGCAAGCACCGCAGGAGTGAGCGAAGCGAACAACGAGGAGCGCAGCGAGTCCCGGGAGCCGAGAGAGCCGAGGGCTTTCTACACCTGTTTTGCCTCGCAACAACTCACACTTGAACAACACGCGAGTTCGCATCGACCGGCAGCAGGCGGGCGGTTCCCAAACCACCAGCCGGGCCGCGCTTCGAAAGCTTCAATTACGTCCCCCGGATACTGACGAGTGCGTCCGAACGTACGACCAGCACGGGTTTGTGGTCTAGTCTGGTTATGACACCTCCTTGACATGGAGGAGGCCGGCAGTTCAAATCTGCCCAAACCCACTTTCTGCTTTCTCACACCGACGAGCGACGGAACCGGCTCGAATGTGGAAAATCGGTTCTGATGTGATTCTAGCGATCCGAAAATGTCGGTGAAGCAACTTTATTGCCGTGACGGCCACAGCACTGCCATGCGCCGACGAACGTTCGTGGCGACGGTTGGGCTGGCATCGCTCGCAGGGTGTGCAGCCGATAACAACGGCGGCGGATCAACTGACGGAGAAAGCGAGCAGTCGCCGGACGCACAACTGCCGTCGAACGCACCGGAGAATACCGACGTGGTGATAACGGACAATCTGCTCGAAGTATATCTCAGCGAGATCGAGGAGATCTCCGAAATACGAGTTGTCGACGACGGAGAACTGCGAACCGTTGAACCTGCGAACGACGTGTTCATACACGCAATTGTCGAAGTCTGGAATATGAGCGAGGAGGAGCGCGACCGGATGGATTCGAGCACCTTTCGCCTGTGGTCCGCCGGCGACGTGTATATCGAACTTCTAGAGTTACCAGGTGGACATTCAGTTCACGAAATACGCGATGAACGGATCTTCCAGACGGATTGGGATCGGGATCGAGCCCCCGGATTCGAGAGTTTGAACCCTGATAACATAGAGCGGCTCATGTTCTTATTCGATGTGCCTGAGAGCAGCGGCTACCTGATGGAGTGGGAACCAACTGCGCCGATTGATGGCTCAACGGAGCGGGTATACCTCCGAGAGCGCACAGATGAATAACAGGTCGAAGCCGAGCTTGCTGTTGCTGATTGTGGTTGCAGGGCGTTGATTGCGCAGAAATGAAATCATAAAACTGTCAAACAGTTCTCTGATTTCTCGCAACGACAAGCGAAGCGAGCATAGCGAGCAGAGCAGACCCTGCTACTTGCAGGGCTACAACTACAAAACCGAACCGGTCAGTTCTCAGCTAAATGTTCTTCAACTCGTTCTACAGCATCAAGAATATCATTTCTGAACTCAACGAACTCAGAATTTGAGTTAGAATGAAAAGAGTGCTCAGAAGGTTTACGACATTCCTCAGCTAACGCGTCTAACGCATCTACCACATCAGGATCCACATCAAGTTGTTCACCACTTGAAGCGTGTCGTGAGATCTGTCTTTCAAAGAGTCCCATCTGACTGCTTATTTCAGTGAGATTACTGCCGGGATGCTCGGGGCTATCCCAAAGCCGTTGCCAAGTCCGACGAACCTCAGCGGCATGAGCAGCAGTCTCTGTGTACCAATCTTCCACTTCTGCTGACTCTTCAACCGACTGTTCACGACGCAACCTAACCTCAAAACTCGCTATTGATACAATGAATGAAAGTAGTCCTGAAGCCAAAACAGTCAGCCAATCTACCATCTTGCTATCGGTGTTTATTGAAATTCGACATGTCAATATCTAATTCAACGCGTTCGTTACATTCTCTACAGACAGCAGATCCATCATATTCACCGCTACCGCTTTTCCATGTAGCTGCATCAAATGAACGGGACTCACAATTCGGACATTCTACAGCACCACTCTCAATCTGCTCCTCAATGTGATCAACTGCCATGTCTTCAGCAGCGTCTGCTATCTTCTCCTTGAGAGAATCAGGATCAAGATCAATTCCCATACAATATTTGTGACAACATAGAATAAAAAGACCGGGTGTTCGGCCGGTCGATCGGAGGCGGTGTACCGCTTTGTGCTCTCTAATTTAGACTTCTATACAACCACTAACACGTGGTCAAGAGCCACCCTTTCGAGCGGCAAAACCGTTTACCGAGCCCGACGCCACGAAACAGTATGCATCGAACACCGCAGGATGCACCGTCACGGTGTCCAGCCTGTGGGCAGGCCTACGCCTCCGTAAGTGCCCACAGCGGCGGCCTGATGGTGAACCTGATCGAAAACGACCGGTATCAACGCGTCTGTGTCGAACCGACAGCCAGCGAGGGCGAGCCCTGCGTGTACTTCTATCACCACACCCACGAACAGACCCAGCCCGACAGCACCGACGACCCGGCGACCGCATGAGGGCTGGACTTCACGGCTGATAATTTGAGTTTAGTTTTTATATACCAGTCCATCGTCGCAAAAAGTAGAGCCGGCATCCGATACTTGCATGCCGAAAACGGCCTCTGCATTTGACAAGCTCCTGTCTGTATATCTGGATTTGCTGGCTCGGGCTGACCCGGCCGTGTGTGGCGCGATGCCGCCGGATCGAATCCGGTCGCGGCCGCTCTTCGTTTTCGATGATGCCAACTGCGTCGGCCGATTCCCTCGAGAGCCGCCAGCGTGAGTCGCGGGTGTCGATCCGACCGCGGACGCTGGCAACTGTCCGCCGTTTTATTTCGATAAAAGACAGTCCAATTTTTATAACCGGGATGGGTAGCACCGCAAAAGGTTGGCTCGGCGGCGACGGACCCCGCCGACCCACGCATCAGACCAATGACTGACCGAGACGAGCGCGTCCGCGTCCTCTACGAACTCGCCTTGGCCATCGAGCCCGGCGAGACAGTTCAAGAGACGGCCGAGCAGGCTCTCACCGCCTATCTCCAGAAGCTAAACTGCTCGGTCGGCGCGGTCTTCGCCGAGTCGCCGACGGCGATCGGCGGCTACGAACGCGTCACCGCCCTCCCCACCACCGTCGAGAGCAACGACCTGTTTACCGCCGCCGAAGCACGGCTGACCACGTGGGCGACGACGCCCGACGCCGACCGCGAGTCGTTACCACTGGCCGACGAACCGAGCCCCGAAAGCCACTACTATCTATTCGAACTCCCGGAGTTCGGCGTCCTCCTGCTCGGGAAACACGGCCCGGGACTCGACGACGCCGTCATCGACTCGCTGGGGCCGCTCAACGAGAAACTCGCCACCGCCTGTACGACCAAGCAGGTCGAAGCTGAACTCCGCGAGGAGCGCGACCGCTTGGAGGCGATCTTCACGACGATTCAAGAGCCCGTCGTCAATGTCTCGCTGACCGACGACACCCCGGTCGTCAAACGCGCCAACGAGCCCTATCGGGAGACCTTCGGCGACCCCGACGCCGCATCGGCCGCGACCCCCGAAGCAAACGAAACCGACGGATCGGGCGATGTCGCGTCGATCCCGTGGATCGAACCGACGACGCCACCCGACGAGGAAACCGCGGAAGCGGCCGTCGAGATCGACGCCCGGTTGGCCCGCGGCGAGCCCGTCACCGAGGAGATTCGCCGGGAGACGACCGACGGCGTCGGCGACTTCCTCCTGCGGGCGGTGCCGGTCGCCGACGGCCGGGAGCTGTTTGCGATGTACGTTGACATCACCGAGGAGAAACGCCGCCAGCGCACCCTCCAATCGCTGTATCAGGAAGCCCAGGAGGTCCTGACCAGCGAGGACCGCGAGACGGCCTGCAGCCGAACGGTTGCGACCGCGCTGTCGATCATCGACGCCGACCTCGCTGAGATCCACCTCTACGACCGCGGCAGCGACAGCCTCCAGCCGGCGGCAACGACACACCAAACCCCGGTCGTCGGCCGCGGCGAGGCGTTGATCGACGACACGCTGCTGTGGGCGACGTACACCGGCGAGGCACGTTGTCTCGACAACCTCTCGGCGGCCGACGGCGATCTGCCACACACCGGGCTGGCGATCGAGAGCGTCATGCTGTTGCCGCTCGGCGACCACGGTGTGCTTGTCATCGGCGACGAGCGACGGGCGGCGTTCGACGAAACCGACTTCCAGGCTGCCAAGCTGCTGGCCGCCCTCGTCGAAGTCGCCCTCGGTCGGGCCCGCCGCCAACAGAGCCTCGAAACCATCCAAGAGCTCACCCAAGAGGTGTTGACCACCGAGAGCCCGGAGGCGATGGTCGAGCCAGTCTTGGACCGGCTGCCCGACGCGCTCGACCTCCCGCTGACGGGGATCTGGCAGTACGACGCCGGCCGGGATCGGCTCGAACCGCTGGGGATGACCGACCCTGCGACCGATCTCTTCGATGCCCCGCCGACGTTCTACCCCGGCGACAGCATCGCGTGGGATGCCTTCGAGGACGGCGAGACGCAGATCATCCCCGATATCGGCGACCACCCGAACCCCTACAACGAGGACAGCCAGATCCGCTCGGAGGTCATCGCCCCGCTCGGGGAGTTCGGGCTCCTGATGGCTGGCTCCGTCCGCCCGCAGGACCTCACCGAACTCGATCGAAACATCGCCGACACGCTGGCGTCGAACCTCGAAACCTCGATGGAGCTCATCAACAGCCGGCAGGAGCTCGACCTCCTCGATCAACTGCTCGGCCGCGTCCTCCGGCACAATATCCGCAACGACCTCAGCGTGATCACCGGCTACGCCAAAGTGCTGGAGGATCAAGCCGACGGAGAGTACGCCGCGATCACCGATCCTATCGTCACCCACTGCGAGAACCTCGAACGCACCGCCGACAACGCCCGGACGATGCAACAGGTCGTCCAGACCCGCGACACCCGCCGCGGGATTCCCGTCGATACCGTCGTTGACGACGCGCTCCAGCGGCTCCGCGACGACTGGCCGACTGCCGCCGAGATCAGCGTCGACATCGACAGCGAGGCAGCCGTCCTCGCACATCCGAAGCTTCCGACCGCGATCTTCCACCTGCTACAGAACAGTCTCGAACACGGTATCCCCGACGGGACCGCCGCCGATTCAGTCAGCGTCGCTACCGAGGAGGACGACGACCACGTCGTCATCGAAGTCGCCGACGATGGGCCGGGGATTCCAGAAGACGAGTTGGCAGTCGTCGAGCAACACGGCGAGTCAGCGCTCGAACACGGCAGCGGGATCGGCCTCTGGCTGATCGACCGGATCGTCCAGTACTCGAATGCGACTATCGAGTACGAAACGTCGTCGGGGACGACGGCGCGAATTCGGCTTGAGCGGGCGTGAGACGTCGAGGAATCGCAGCAGGGCGGTGGATCGGAATCTTTTACTTTCGGCACGGGCGAGAGGGAGACGAGCCGAGGTAGCCTAGCCTGGCCAAGGCGGTAGATTCGAAATCTACTGTCCATTCGGACTCGGGAGTTCAAATCTCTCCCTCGGCGTTTCTACCGCGAGCAACACGCCGAGAGCCCTCCGTGGCTCTCGGTTGCCGCGAGCGGTTGTCGGAGAGTCGAGAGTTTGAACGAGTGAGTGAAGCGAACAGCGTGAGCGAAACGACCGTAGTTCAAATCTCTCCCAGAAACCACGTTGCTACGTCGTCAACGACATACCCGAATTACTCAGAAAACTGCTCAGCCAATCCCTGCTGTTGGCTGTTGTCGCCACCGCGGAGTCGGCGTCGCCGCTTGTCGAAAGCACGCTCCAACTCACCGCGGGAGTTCCGCGACACGAGATACGCATCGACCGATGAGGTGTCCTGCGGGTGGGCCGACTGAATCCAGACGTGGTCCCGACCCCCGCCGGTCAGCTCCTCGGCCCACCCCTCGGCGGCGTCGCGGTCCTCGAAGCGATGGGTCGCGCCCTCGGTGTTGATCGTCCGCCCAACCTCGGGGTTTCGCTTGCGCGCGGAGGGTTTGATTTCGACGACGTACGCCACAGCGACGTTTCAGCGGCATCGCTCTTAGACGTACGGGTTCGATACGGATTCGGATGCGAGAAATAGGTATAGAAAGCCCTCGGCTCTCTCGGCCGCCGAAAGACTCGCTTGCGCTCGTCTTTCGAGGTTCTGCTCGCTTCGCTCGCAGAACTCCCGGGACTCGCTGCGCTCCTCGTCGTTCGCTTCGCTCACTCCTGCGGTGCTTGCGTCGTCCGGGTTCGCCGGGAGAGCCTCGCCCTTTCATTCCGCCAGGACGTGGTTTGGTCGGTTGGCTGACCAAACCGCTTGCCTGCTCGGAGCTCAAATCAAAAAAGCGAGTGCGCAGATCAGTCGTCAGCGACCGGCTGTTCCGGCGGCGATGCCGCAAGCAGGCGATCGAGGGCGTCGACCATCGCGTCGACCGAGGCCCGAGTGATATCGGAATCGGAGGCAGCGACTGTCACGGTGTGATCGCCGCGGGTCATCTCGACTTCGACGGTGACGACGGCGTCGGTGCCGCCGGTGATGGCATCGACGTGGAAGGAATCGAGTTCGGCGTCGGCCGCCGGGCCGAGAGCCTGGCGAACGGCTTTGACAGCGGCGTCAACCGGGCCGGAGCCGGTGTTTGCGGCGGTGCGTTCCTCGTCGCCGACGCGGAGTTTGACGCTGGCGGTCGGCACCTCACCGCCGCTGGCGGTCGTCAGCGTCAGGAGTTCAACGTACCGCTCGCGGTCACGACCTTGGACATCCTCAGCGATAGCGAGGAGATCGGCATCGGTGACGCGTTTGTCGCGCTCACCGAGGGTTTTAACGCGCTCGACGATAGCGGCGAGTTCGTCGTCGCTCACGTCGATGTTGTGTTCGTTCAGCGCGGCTTCGACGCCAGCGCGGCCGGCGTGTTTGCCGAGGACGAGCCGTCGTTCTCGACCCACCGTTTCGGGTGGATACGGCTCGTACATCGCACCGTCCTTGAGGGTGCCGTCGGTGTGAATCCCACTTTCGTGAGTAAAGGTGTTCTCGCCGATGACGGCCTTGTTCGGCGCGAGCGGGATGCCGGTGTTCTGGCTGACGGTCGTCGCCAGCTTGTAGACGTTCGGGAGGTACAGCGTCTCGATATCGTAGCTGTGTGAGAGCGCGATAGCGACCTCCTCGATGGCGACATTGCCGGCGCGTTCGCCGATGCCGTTGACCGTCCCGTGGACGAAGTCAGCCCCGGCTCGCAGGCCGGCGTGGACGTTCGTCATCCCGAAGCCCAGATCGTCGTGGGTGTGGACGCTTGTCGGGCCCAACTCGGCGAGTTGGGAGACCACGTCGAAGGTGTGTTCGGGGCTCGCGTGGCCGACGGTGTCGGCGTAGCAGAACCGGTCGGCNCCNGCNTCGTGGNCGGCNTCNGCGAGNTCNNCGAGGAANTNGNGGTCNGCNCGGGAGCCGTCCTCGCCGAGCNNNTCGACCCACAGATCGTGGTCGGTCGCGTACTCGACGAGTTCGACCGAACTCTCGATGACCGCCTCGCGGGTCGAGCCGACCTTCGTCTCGATGTGTTTGTCCGAGGAGGGCACCACGAGCGTGATGCCATCGACGTTGCAGTCCAGCGCGTGGTCGATGTCGGATTTGATGCCTCGGGCGAAGCTGGTGACCGTCGCGTCGAGATCGAGATCGGTGACGCGGCGGATACAGTCGCGTTCGCCTTCGGAGGTGCAGGCACTGCCGGCCTCGATCACGTCGATCGCGGCGGCTTCCAGTGCCTCGGCGATCTCGACCTTTTCGTCGGGGGTCAACGAGACGCCGGGGGCCTGTTCGCCATCCCGAAGCGTGGTGTCCAGTAGCTGTACGTCGTCTGCAGGGAACGCCGAGCGAGCCGAGTTGCCACTACTCAACTCATCTGTTGTGTCTGAATTCACGGATAAATACCATTCACCGGGCGATTTCACGGCCAGCCGGGTCGCCCCGACTTCCTCTATCCTCGTTGGAGTCTGCGTGCTCCATTGTACCAATTATTCACACATACAGGGAAATAAAGCTGCCGTCTGCGCCGCAGCGAGCATCCGGGCACACAGACGACCGCTTAGTCGACCAGTGCCACCCGATCACCGACTGCAACTTCATCGGCCGCCCCGGCCGGCAACTCGATCAGCGTCTCCGCCGCTGCCCGGCCGAGCCCGATCCACGGCTGCAGCCGCTTTTTCGCTACGACCTCGTTGTCAACGAGCCACAGCGCGTCGATAGCGAAGGGGACGAACAGCATGTGGACATCCCGTTTCGACTCACTGTCGAACTGAAAGACGAGGGCCGCGTCGTCGGCCAGCGACCGTCGGAACATCAGCCCGCGAGCCTGTGCGAGAAACGAGTCCGCGATTTCGATGTCGCTGGCGAGTGTCTGCCTGCCGCCACCCGATTCCGGCCAGTGAACGAGCTGCACACAGGGGGGTCGGCCGGGCGATATTTAGCTCTGGGGGGCCGACGCCCGCTATGGAGCAGACGCCAGAGGGCACGCCCGTCGGCGTCGACGACCCCTACGAAGTCGCGGGGCACTGTGACCACCTCACGGACGACGGTCGGTGTCGGTTCGCCCTCAACCATGCCGGCGTCGATCCCGAGTTCGCCGAGGAGCGAGCGGCCGACGACTACGCCTGCCACGTCGGCGAGACAGACGACTGGCGAGGGTGCGCGCATTACCGGTGGACGACGACGGCCGACGAGTGCCGGCGGTGTGGCCTCGAAGAAATCCGGCTCGCCCACGACGATAGCCGCCCACTGATCGAGGAACACCACTTGTCCTACGGTGACGCTGACACCGACGACGGCGATTCGGAAACCGTCGACGCCAGCCACGAACTTACGGTCGCGCTGTGTCGGTGGTGCCACGCCAAGGTGCACCAGTCGTTCGCCCGCATCGACGACGATGTCGATCCCGATCCCGAAGCCGTCGCCGAACGGGAACAGCGACAGGCGGCCGAAACCGAGGAGTTGGGGTTCCAGTCGGCCCGTGATCGATTCGAGGAATAGTATACCGGCAGTACTTCTATCACGCTCCCGACCCTGCTGCGCGTATGGCCTCGCACCTCGGCCACGTTCATTTGGTCGTCAGCGACCTCGACCGGGCACTCTCGTTTTACACCGATCTGCTTGGACTGTCGGTCACCGAACAGCAGGCCAACTACGCATTCCTCTCGTTTGGTGAGCACCACCACGACCTCGCGCTGCAGGCTCGCCCCGGCGCGTCGTCGCCACCGCCGAACAGTCGCGGGCTCTATCACGTCGCCTTCGAACTCGACTCGCCGGCTGAACTCCGGGAGTGTTACGAGTGGCTCCACGGGAGAGAGATCGGCGTCCAGCCAGTCGACCACGGGATCAGTAAATCGCTGTACTTCGACGATCCCGACGGCAACGGCATCGAACTCTACATCGACACCCGTGATGACGACGGCGAACGCTGGAGTGGCCACAACACCCGGTTCGATCCGATGGCGTTGTAGCCGACGGCCGACCACATTGGCATCCTATGTAGCGGCCTTCTGATGCGGCGTGGTGGGCATCCGTAGTTTCATCACCCTGCGCCCCGACGTTATCTGAACGAAAATATTCTTATCTTCTATTTAGATCCAAATATAGACAAAATTTGGGATTTCATACCCTCTATAAATATAATTTAAGGACATATTGACGTAATCGTCCAAAGTATTTTGTAGACACCAGCGGCGTACTCTAGTATGTGACTGCGTGACACAGACATCTCGCAGGATCGACCACTCATACTGAGCTTCCCTCATGTCATCTCACGAACCACGCAAGCGGAGTATTGAGGTCGAATACTGGGTCGTCGACGACGAGGGGTATCTGACCCGACCGGGCGCGCTCATCGACCTCCCGGGAGCCGAACGGGAGTTCGTCGAGCCGATGCTTGAGATCAAGACGACGCCGTGTGCGTCGACGGCCGAACTCCGCGCAGAACTCTTCGAGCGAATCAGAGCCGCGCTTGATCGCGGCGACGAACTCGGGAAGCGGCTCGTCCCGCTGGCGACGCCGTTGAATCACGAGGAGATCCGGGAGATTCCCTGCGACCGAACGCGGATCCAAAACGAGGTCGTCGGCGAGGACTTCCAGTACGTCCGCCACTGTGCCGGCACGCACATCCACATCGAACAGCAGCCCGGGCGAGCGGTCGAGCAACTCAACACACTGATCGCGCTCGACCCCGCGTTGGCGTTGGTCAACTCGGCACGGCACTTCCGCGGCGAACCACTGGCTGCCGGCGCGCGCTCGCAGTGCTACCGGCGGCTGGCCTACGACGACCTCACAGACCAAGGCGAACTGTGGCCCTATGTCGATGATCGTGAGGGCTGGAACGAACGCCTGCAGGCCGGATACGAACGGTTCCGCGAGCAAGCTCTGGCTACCGGGATTGACGAGACGACCTTCGAGCACTGTTTCGATCCCGAAAGCGCGGTCTGGACGCCGGTCCAGCTCCGCGAGGAATTCGGGACCGTCGAGTGGCGATCACCGGATACGACGCTCCCGAGCCGGACGGTCCAGTTGGCCGACACCATCGCTGACGTCGCCGGCGATCTCTCGGGCTGTGAGGTGCAAATCGGCGGCGATACCGGCCGCGTCGATGACGATAAAATCGTCCTCCCCGACTTCGATGCCGTCACCGACTACGTCGATACCGCGATCCACGAGGGTTTGACCGAGTCGCTGGCGGCGTATCTCACGCGGATGGGGTTCGATCCACAAGCGTTTGCGCCGATCACACAGACGTTCGACCACGACGACACGATCGACCGCGAGACCGCCCGCCGGCTCCGACTGGAGTATGCTGACCGATTACGCGAGGATGTCCGACAGTCGGCCGCGGTTGCAGCCGATTGACGCATCGCACCGGCTAAACTGAACGAATGACAACAAAACCTGAACGAGGCAACAGCTTTTCATCCCGGTACATGTGAGACGATTCCATGAGTCGGCCCAAAATCGGCCTTTTGAACGCGGCACACGCGGCCGACGACACCGAGCGGAACTTCGTCCGGGAACTCGACGCCGACGTGAGCGAGTTTCGCTGTCCGTCCGGCGAGCTACCGAATGATTTCGGCTTCGATGGCTTCGTCGTCACCGGCTCCAGCGCGTCGGTCTACTGGGACAAGGAGTGGATCGGCCGCCTCAAAACGTGGGTCGGCGGCGCGGTCGAAGCCGGCCTCCCAGCCCTCGGCGTCTGTTACGGTCACCAACTGCTGGCCGACGTACTCGGCGGCCGTGTCGAGGACATGGGCGAGTACGAGATCGGCTACCGACCCGTCGAACACGACGGCGAGAACCGCTTACTGGACGGCATCGACGAGTCGATGACCGTCTTCACGACCCACTCGGATCGGGTCGCCGAACCGCCGCCGGGCGCGACGGTCTTCGCCGAAAACGACTACGGGATTCACGGCTTCCGCAAGGATCGCGCTATCGGCGTGCAGTTCCATCCCGAGTACGATATGCAGACTGCCGAAACCGTGACGACCGGCAAGGACGACCAGCTCTCCGAAGAACGGATCCAGGAGGTACTCGACGGCATCACCGAGTCGAACTACGCGGCCGCCTGTGAGGCCAAGCAACTCTTCGACAATTTCCTCGATTACGTCGCCGAGGTTCAGGGCGACCGCGTTGCTGCCGACTGAAGTGGCCCGCCGTGCTGCTGCGTAGCTGACCAAACACCCAGTTCTCCGTCCGGTTTCGGTTTCCTTTTGAGCCCCAGCAGCGAAGAGAAGCCATGACTCGCATTGCGGTTATCGACAACCACGGGCAGTTTACCCATCTGGAGCAGCGCGCGCTCCGCGATCTCGGCGTCGACGCTGATCTCGTCGACAACGATGTTGATCCCG
Organism: Halonotius terrestris; assembly: GCF_006861665.1. GTDB lineage: Archaea > Halobacteriota > Halobacteria > Halobacteriales > Haloferacaceae > Halonotius > Halonotius terrestris. The sequence continues at coordinate 412,539 of NZ_RKLU01000001.1, forward strand.
ACGAGGTCGAAGCCGACGGCTTCGTCCTCTCCGGCGGTCCCGACATGGATCGCGCGGGCCGCTCGGCAGAGTACCTCGACCGCGACGAACCCGTCCTCGGCATCTGTCTCGGCATGCAACTCATCGCCGAGGAACTCGGCGGCAGCGTCGGGGCCGGCGAGTACGGTGGCTACGCCGACGTGACCGTCGAGATCACTGACGACGAAGACCCCCTGATCGGCTCGCTCGCGCCCGACACCCGCGTCTGGGCGAGCCACGCCGACGAAGTGAAAACACTCCCTGAGGGCTTCAGTCGCACCGGCACCTCCGACGTGTGCGGAATCGAAGCCATGAGCGACACTGACCGCAACCTCTACGGCGTCCAGTGGCATCCCGAAGTGATCCACACCGAACGCGGCGAGGAGGTCTTCGAGAACTTTCGGGATATCTGCGAGCAGTCGAGTTAAGCGTCGCCGCCGCGCTCATTTTCGTCGTCGACTTTACCGTCGATTCTGTCTTGCTCTCGCTTCGTAGCGTTGCGCTCGCCCGGATCACCGTGCCCACCGCCGCCCGGCGTTCGTACCGTGACAACGGTATCGGCCGGCACGTCAACCGTCGTTTTCGCAGCCACCGATTTCTCGCTCTCGCCCGGCAGCTGTAGCAGATTCTCACCAGTCAACCCCGGCTCGCCGCCGTCGACACCCTGCGGCGCGTGACGGCGTCGCTCCGTGAGCAGTGAGACGGTCGCGTCCTGCTGAACGCGCAGGCGACGTTCGAGCCCGAGGCCGCCGCGATGGGTGCCGTCGCCACCGGAGCCGGACCGCAGCGCGTAGCGTTCGACCCGCAGCGGGTATTCGGCTTCGAGTGCCTCGACTGGCGTGTTCAGCGTGTTGGTCATCCCGACCTGCACGCCGTCCATCCCGTCAGCGCTCGCGCGGCCGCCGAAGCCGCCGCCAATAGTTTCATAGTAGGCGAAGTCGCCGCCGCGGCCGCCGATGATCAGATTGTTCATCGTTCCCTGTCCCTGTGCTGGCACGCGGTCAGGTGCGGCCTCAGCGAGTGCGAGGAAGACCACGTCGGTCACCCGCTGGCTGGTCTCGACGTTGCCACCGACGACAGCCGCGGGCGGCGACGGGTTCAGCAGACAGCCCTCGGGTGCCTCGACGGTCACCGGCTCGTAGCAGCCGTGGTTCGGCGGGATTTCGGGATCGGTAATGCAGCGAATCACGAAGTAGACCGCGCTCTTGGCGACCGACAGCGGGGCGTTGAGGTTGCCGGCGACCTGTTCAGCCGTCCCCGCGAAATCGACGGTGATCGTCGCGCCGTCGATGGTCACGGCCGCCTGAATCTCGATGTCGTCGTCCGTGACACCGTCGCCCTCCAGCACGTCGCTGGCGCGGTAGGTGCCGTCCGGTAGCTCCGCGATGGAATCCTGAATCCGCTCACGCGAGTAGTCGATAACGGCGTCGAAGCCGTCGCGGACACGGTCGTAGCCGTGGTCGTCGATGAGATCGGCGATCCGTTCCTCGGCGCGCTCGGTGGATGCGAGTTGCGCGCGGAAGTCGGCCCGTCGCTGGTCGGGGTTGCGGACGTTGGCGAGAATCAACGAAAACAACTCCTCATTGCGTTCGCCGGCGTCAACGAGGCGCGTCGGCGGGAGCCGCAGGCCTTCCTGGTAGATCTCCTCCGCGCCGGCGGGCATGCTGCCGGGGGTCATCCCACCGATGTCGGCGTGGTGGGCCCGTGAGACGGCGTAGCCGATGATCTCCTCGCGTGGCGCGATGGGCGAGACGAGCGTTACGTCCGGCAGGTGGGTGCCGCCGGCGAAGGGATCGTTGAGGATGAACACGTCGCCAGGCGCGGGGTCGTGATCGAGGACGGCATCGACGGCCTCGGGCATCGCGCCGAGGTGAACGGGGATGTGTTCGGCCTGGGCGACCATCCGGCCGTCGGCGTCGAAGATCGCCGTTGAGCAGTCCTGGCGTTCGGTGATGTTCGGTGAGTACGCGCCGCGAATGAGTACCTGGCCCATCTCGTCGGCGACGCTCTCGAATTGATTTCGGAGGACTTCGAGCGTCACCGGGTCGATCCCGCCTGTGTCCGTCATTGGTCGCCTCCCGTGTCGTCGTCTCGCTGCATCACGAGTGCGCCGTCACTACGAATTCGGCCTTGCCAGTCGGGCGGGACGACGGTGGTACTTTCGGCCTGTTCGAGGATCGCCGGCCCGCCTATCGTCGCCCCGGCGGCGAGTTTCGAGCGGTCGTAGACGGTGGCTGACACGCGCGCTTCGGTGTCGCCGTCGGCCGTTGGGAAGATCGCCTCACGGCTCCCGACGACGGCGTCGCCCCCGCCATCGTGGCTGATCGCAGGTGGCGACCCCTCGATGGTCGCGGTCACTCGGAGATTGACGAGTTCGACCGGCGCGGAGAGGGTATAGCCGTAGGCGCGCTCGTGGGCTGCATCGAAGGCGTCGGCGACGGCATCTGGCGAAAACTCGTCGACCGCGACGGTGAGTTCGAAACTCTGGCCGTCGTAGCGGCAATCGGCAGCACGCTCGATAGTGGCGGCCTCCGGTTCGGATGTGTCGGCCAACACGGACTCGATCAACTCGTCGTACATCGCGTCGATTTCCTCGGGATCGCTGTCGGCGAGCGACTGGGTCACCGTCCGAACGGCGTCATGGGTTTCGTCGGCAGCGAGCAGGCCGTACGCCGAGAGGACGCCAGCCGGCGCGGGGATGACCACGCGATCCATCCCGAGATCAGCAGCGAGCGCGGCGGCGTGCATCGGCCCCGCGCCGCCGAAGGCGACGAGGTCGAACTCGCGNGGGTCGTGGCCGCGCTCGACGGTNGCCGACCGGATCGCCCGCGTCATNGTCGCGTTGGCGACCCGGACGACGCCGCGGGCGGCCGCCTCGACGTCCAGGAGATCAGCCTCATCGGCGAGATCGGCGAGCACAGCGTGGGCGGCCTCGACATCCAGCGTGAGTTCACCACCCAAGGCGGTGTCGTCGCCGATGTAGCCGAGGACGACGTTGGCGTCGGTGACCGTTGGGCGGTCGCCGCCGTGGCCGTAGCACGCAGGGCCGGGCTCTGCGCCCGCCGACTCGGGACCGACCCGAAGCGCGCCACCGCTGTCGACCCACGCAATCGAGCCGCCGCCCGCGCCGACGGTCGTCACGTCGACCATCGGTGTCCGGATCGGGATGCCGTCGATGTCGGCCTCGGTCGTTCGCTCGGCGGTCCCGTCGCGGACGAGGCTTACGTCGCTTGAGGTACCGCCCATATCGAAGGTGACGACGCTGGGCGCGGCACTTTCATCCGTTTCAGCCGCTGTCGCCGCCGCGCCGACGACGCCGGCAGCTGGGCCGGAGAGCGTCGTCGAGACGGCGTGGTCGCTGACGGTCTCGCTGTCGGCGATCCCGCCGTTGGCCTGCATGACGCGTGGTTCGGGCACGCCAGCATCGGTCGCGTTCTCCGTGAGTCGAGTCAGATAGCCACGGATCGCTGGCGTGACATAGGCGTCGACGGCGGTCGTGGCGGTGCGCTCGAACTCCCGGAACTCCGGCAGGACTTCGTGAGAGGCCGAGACGGGTACGTCGAGTTCCTCGCACAGGATTTCGGCGACGCGCTGTTCGTTTTCCGGGTGGGCGTAGGCATGCAGCAGGCAGACGGCGACACTTTCGGCGTCGGTGGCGGCGATCTCGTGGGCGAGGTCGTGGACGTCGTCGGGATCGACCGACTGTTCGATTCCCTCAGTAGTCGCGCGTTCGTCGATCTCGAAGCGGCGAGCGCGGGGGACCAGCGGCTCGGGTTTGGTCGCGTCGAGATCGTAGAGATCCGGTCGGTCCTGTCGGGCGATCTCAAGCACGTCGCGGAAGCCCCCGGTCGTGACGAGTGCGGTTTTCGCACCGTCGCGTTCGAGGAGTGCGTTTACGGAGACGGTCATCGCGTGTGCGAAGGCGTCGATGGCGACGGGGTCGATCCCGGCGGCGTTGCAGGCCTTTTCGATTCCGTTGAGGACGCCGACGCTCTGGTCGGCCGTCGTCGGCACTTTCGCGGTGTAGCGGTCGCCGTCGACGACAAGGACAACGTCGGTGAACGTCCCGCCAACATCGACGCCGATCCGGGTCGGCTCGCTCGCCCGCTGGCTCATACTGTGAGCAAACGGGGTGGGGCCTGTAGCGTTTGCGCCTTTCGACGAAGTTGTATTCAGATGCGCAGTTGCGTGAGCGGTGTGGATGTAGAAAGCCCTCGGCTCTCTCGCCCTTTCAGTCTACCAGAAGCTTCGCTTCTGGTCGCCCGAAAATCGAAGATTTTCGCAGGCCGCCAGGAATAGCGGTTGGTCGGTTGGCTGATCCTCCTGCTTGGCTGCTCGTATTTGAATATCTCCCTCAGCGACCGACTGGTGAAAGAATTAGCCGAACATGTTCGCCATGGTTGCCGCCTAGTGGGAATCCTCGATAGCGATTCTTTGCTACCCGAGCAAGGAAGGGATGAGGTCAGACCAATGAACGACTCTCTCAGCAGACGGACGGTACTGCAGGCTCTCGGTGGTGCGTCGATGACAGTTGCCCTCGCCGGCTGTAGCGGCGGGGGAGGCGGCGGTGGCGACGACGGCGGCGGCGGTAGCCAGTTCCTCGAATCCGAACCGGACTACGAGGGCTGGTTCGAGGACGTCGACAACTACGAGCAGACCCGCAATCTGACCGGGCAGGACTCGGTCACGATCAGCGTCGGCGCCGGTGACAACGGGCTCCGCTTCGATCCGCCGGCGATCGCCGTCGATGCCGGGACGACAATCGTCTGGGAGTGGACCGGCGAGGGCGGCGGCCACAACGTCGCCGGCGAGAACCGCGAGTTCGAGAGCGAGACGGTCACTGAGGGCGGCCACACATACGAACAGACGGTCTCCGAAACGGGGATTGTCAAGTACTTCTGTACGCCCCACCGCGCCCTCGGGATGAAAGGGGCCATCGTGGTGCAGTAACGGCATCACGTCGGGACCGATCGCTGATTGGACGGCCGGGGGGACAGCCCCGGAAAACCGCTTCTGCTGATTTGTTTTTGATATACGTCCGATTAAAATCCGTTTTATTTTGTTTTATTTACCATCGAGAGCGACTAGACCGACACACATAAAAGCAGACAGAATGACGTTGTTCGTAAATATAATCCAAATATCACGGATAGATGCCCAATTCTATGGACGATTTTAACATTGATGGAACACCGAAACGGGCGTTAACGGCTGCGACCATCGGTTTCTTTTTCGGGGCTGCCGCTGTCGCCCTGTTAAGTCCGGCTGCGACGCGGTTCCAGTCGGCGATGGACCTGAGCACGACCCAGACCGGCTTCCTCGTCAGCGCGCCGGTGTTGCTCGGCTCGTTGCTCCGGATCCCCTTCGGCGCGTGGTGTGACAAAAACGGCGGGCGAAAGCCGTTCCTCATCCTGCTTGGGCTGTCGATCATCGGGATGGCCGGCTTTACGACGCTGTTGGTGCTGTACTATCCGGACCGAATGGACGCCTCGTTGTATCCGGCCTTCTTCGTGTTCGCGGCACTGAGCGGCTGTGGGATAGGCGTTTTCTCTGTCGGCGTGAGCCAAACGTCGTTTTGGTATCCGAACGACGAACAGGGATTCGCCCTCGGCGTGTACGGCGGCGTCGGCAACATCGCACCCGGGATCTTCACGTTCCTGATCCCGATCCTGTTCGCCACGTTCGGGTTTACCGGCTCGTATATCGCCTGGTTCGGCCTCCTGCTCGTCGGCGTGGCCGCGTACTACGTTCTCAGTGCCGATGCGTGGTATTTCCAACTCCAGCGACAGGGTCTCGACGAGGCGGTCGCCCGCGAGCGAGCCCGCGAAGCAGGCCAAGAAATCTTCCCCGAGGGGACCCCGCTGGAAGGCCTCATCAAATCCGCCAAGATCTGGAAAACGTGGGCCCTCGTCGGCGGCTATTTCTTTACCTTCGGTGGCTTCCTCGCCCTGGTGACGTGGCTGCCGACCTACTACCAGCAGTACCTCGGCGTGGGAGCCCAGACCGCCGGCGGCTTGGTCGGCGTCTTCACGATTTTCGGCTCGCTGATCCGCGTCCCGGCGGGCTCGATCGCCGACAACATCGGCGGCGAGGAAACCGCCGCGATTTCCATGGGGATCGTCTTGGCTGGCTCGCTCCTGTTGGCGTTCATCCAGTCGGTGCCGCTGGCCTTCTTCGGGACGCTGGTCGTCGGAGCCGGGATGGGGATCAACAACGCGGCCCTCTTTCAGAAGGTTCCCGAGGAGATTCCCGAAGCCGTCAGCGGGGCCTCGGGCTGGATCGGCGGCCTCGGGGCGTTCGGTGGGTTCGTGCTCCCGCCGATCTTCGGGACGATCGTCGAGCTGATGGGGCCCGTCGGCTACGCACGCGGCTTCCTTCTCTATGGGCTGCTGGCAGCCATCGGGCTGGGGAGCGTCTACACGCTCTATCGGTCGGATTCCCGTGTCGAGACCGAGGAGTCACAGCCCGTCGGCTCGTGACGACGAGAGATGCTGGGTGCGGCTGAACATAAAACGCGCTTGCGTACTTTGGTGAAAATCAGCAGAGAGGTGAGAGTAGGACAGATTGGCGTGCAGGATTGAGTACTACATCAGTATCGGGTAAAAATCAAGAGCGGGCATACTATGATATTGAACCCAAGAGGGTGAGCTGATGGCTGCAACGGATGCAAACGCCCCACTCCCGGATATTCCGTCCGTGGAGCGGACGTTCCGGGAGGTGAACGATGTGACCCTGCATGTTGTGTCAGCGGGCGACCCTGCTGATCCGGTCGTCGTGCTCCTTCATGGCTTCCCCGAATTCTGGTATGGGTGGTCCGAGTATATCAAGGGGTTCGTCCAAGCAGACTATCGCGTACTCGTCCCCGATCAACGCGGCTACAATCGGAGTGAGAAACCGGATGGAGTCCAACCCTACCGTGTGGGGACCCTCGCCGAGGATATCGTCGCACTACTCGCCACCGAGCCGTGTGACAGTGCCCATCTCATCGGCCATGATTGGGGTGGCACCGTTGCGTGGCATGTCGCGCTACGGTCGCCGGAATCTGTCGATCGACTCGGAATCATCAACATGCCGCATCCGACCGTGTTCACCGAAGCACTCCAGTCGAATCCCAAGCAACGGCAGAAAAGCCAGTATATTTTCGCATTTCAACAACCGAATACGCCAGAGAAGCGGGTCAAACAGACCAACTTCGACACGTGGGTATCCGTAATGAATGGCCCGTCCAAACCCGGAGCATTCAGTACAACGGATTTTGAGCGGTATCGACAAGCGTGGGCAGAGCCTGGGGCGCCAACCGCGATGCTCAACTGGTACCGAGCACTCGGCGAATACGGTATCGAGCCACCACGGACGCAGGTGGAGTCACCGACGGTACTGCTCTGGGGGGAAAATGACCAAGCACTCATCCCTGAACTGGCCCCAAAGAGCATGGGATTCTGCACGGATAGCGATCTTGAACAGTTTCCGGATGCAACCCACTGGATTACCCATGAGTATCCCGACCGTGTCAGCGAATTACTGCTGGAGCATCTCAAGAGATAACAGGCTGGAACCAACTTCAAGAAAGGTAGTCGTACGCGACAGGCGGCTGGCTCTGTTAGCAACGAGGGGCTCGCGTTCCATGTGTCCGCTCATCCAGTGGTGTCGTTCTGACCACCAAGATACTCATGTAGCTTGCAGCAACGTTCGGTCCTCCCTACCGGCGTGAACAACGAAACGGACGCGTCGCTCTGATTGAGGAAGATGTCCGGTTCGGAAGTATGGTACAGCTTCTAATCTCGCACTGCCTCATTTACCAATGTCAATATGTATGCTACGTCACTGTATCGGATAAGAGCAAAAGAAAACCGCACTGCAAGCCGACGGCCGCAGCGGCCGTCAGCCGATGGTCGTTGCTACTGCGATGCGTTCAGTCGTCGCTCGGGGTCGCCGACGGCTGCTCTCTGCTGTCGCCAACGAAGCCGGCCGTGTTGGCGACCTTCGAGATTTCGGGCTGGAATACCCACGCGGCCAGCAGGACGATGGGGATCATCGACACGGCGGTCACGGAGTAGCCGATGTGGAAGTTGGCGAGCCACGGCGCAGAGTAGATCAGCGGGTAGACGATCCCGCCGACCGTGCCGACGCCGCCGACGATGCCGGCGACCGAACCGGAGCTGTTGGGGAACATCGCCGGCACTTGGGCGAAGATCGCACCCTCAGCCCACGCACAACCCGTGCCGACGAGGAAGCCGACGATGACCGCGTTCATCACGACGCCCGAGAGGCCGGCCATCGTCATGCCGAACATCGTCACGACGATGAAACACAGCCCGAGGAACGTCCACTGCTCGCGGTACTGGCCTTTGAAGAACGGCAGGATGTCCATCTCCTTGCGAGCCAGCAGGTCGCTGCCGTAGCCGCCGAACGGTCGCAGCAGGCCGGCAGCCACGGAGAACGTCGCCGCGAACGTACTTGCCAACNCGAGGTTNTNCGTGTTGAACNCTTCNCGGTAGTAGGTGGCGAGCCAGCCGTTCATCGANAGNTCNAGNCCGAANGNCATNANGTANGCNNNCGCGAGCACGACCGTCCCGTAGCGGGTGGCGGTGTAGAACCAGCCTTTCGCGGTCGCGTTCTCTTTGGTCGCCTGGCGTTTCTCCTCAGTTTTCGCGGCCTCGCCGAAGATGTAGTAGACGGCCGCAAGCAGGATCGAGACACAGCCGGTCCAGAAGAAGGCCGCTCGCCAGTTGGTCTCGAACAACGGGCCGCTCCAACCGGTGCCGAAGACACGCGGGAGGATGAGCGCGCCGCCCGCCGCGCCCGCGTTGCCGATNCCGGCGTAGATCCCCTCGGCNNNNCCNAGNTNCNCCTCNTCGAACCANTCNGNGACGTGCTGNATGCCGATGACGAACGTGATGCCCGCCGTCGCNACGATNAGNCGNNCGNCGAAGAANACGGNGTANNNCTGNGCGAACGCACTGCCGATCGAGAAGACGCCGACGTACGCTAACACGATAGCGAAGATGACCGGCGCGCCGAACTTATCGGAGAGCCAACCGGTGAGGATGCGACCGAACGGCGCCATCCAGATGGCCGAGCTGGCCAGAATCCCGATCTCGGCGGTCGAGAGGCTGAACTCCTCAGCCATCCCGCCCGTGAACGGGGCAAAGGAGAACCAGATGAGGAACGAGAAGTTGAATCCGATCGTCGCCAGTACCAGCGTCCGGTACTTCGTCATCTTGATCGGACTCTTCATGCGCGGACACCTCCGACCGTGCGGTCAGTGCCGGTAGCGCAATCGAATCGAACTTCCGAGTCGGATGATCCCACAGCCGAGCGGTGCCGATTCGACCACTCACTGCGGCGGGATAGTTGGCGTTTCAGTGCTTCGGATGGAATTAATCTTCCAATCATGTATCCTAGCGCATCTCATCCACACATACGGGTGCTTAATAAGATCAACGGTTGACACACGAGTTAATATGAGTCGCAAAGGTTGACGTTCGATTGTTCGAGTTTCGTCGTCAGTACGTTTCGTGGTTTTGGAAGTAGAAATAAAATATTCAAACCTATTTCGAGAAAAAGCTAGCTATACACATCCACTTTCGACGATTATCTACGTTATTATTCAATACAAATCGGTGTGAAGTGCTGTTCTGTCGCATACCAGGCCACTTGTATGGTTGACGTTTGCACACCACGGCTATTTTCGACCCAATAGAGTTGATACCTAGACAGTGAAATTCGATTCTGAAGTACGTTCATCGAATGTGTTGGCTGAAAGTTTGTGATATAAGACTATATTTATACGAAAAGCGTATGTTCAGTAACATGAGTGCAGAGACAGCAGTAGACGGCGACATCGAAGCGATTACTGAACAACTGCAGGCAGCGGCCGACGGCGATCTGACCGTTCGACTGGAAACCGAGGGGCGCGATGGGCCACTGACCGATCTCTCGGGGTCGATCAACGACACGCTGGCCGCGTTGGACGGGACCCTGCTGGGAATACAGTCCTTCGGCGTGCAGGTCGCCACCGAAACTGACCAACTGTCCGCCGGCGTCGACGAGATCCAACAGACCAGCACCGAGGTCGCCGAATCCATCGAGGAGATCACCGACGGTGTGACATCGCAGACAGCAAAACTCAACAGCGCGAGCGACGAGCTCACCGACCTCTCGGCGACCATCGAAGAGATCGCCTCCTCGGCCGACGAGGTGGCGACGCTGTCGGAGGAGGCGGCGACCCACGCGACCGAGGGCACCGATCTCGCGGAAGAGTCGATGGCAACGATGAGCGAGATCGAGGCGAAAGCCGACGGCACCGTCGAGCGGATCGACACCCTCGAATCGGAGATGGCGGAGATCACCGAGGTCGTGGACCTGATCGACGATATCGCGGATCAGACGAACCTGCTCGCGCTCAACGCGTCGATCGAGGCTGCCCGCGCGGGCGAGGCCGGCGACGGGTTCGCCGTCGTCGCCAACGAGGTCAAAAGCCTCGCCGAAGAGACCCAAGCAGCGACGACCGACATCGCCGACCGCGTCGACGGGATTCAGGAGACGACAACGACCGCCGCCAGCGACATCCGCGAGATGCGGGCGACGATCCAGTCGGGCCGGGAAACGATCGAGGACAGCCTCACCGCCCTTGAGACGATCGCCGACCGCATCACCGAGGCCAACGACGGCGTCCAGTCGATCAGCGAGGCAACCGACGAGCAGGCGACCTCGACACAAGAGATGGTGAAGATGATCGAGGAGGTCGTCACCGTCAGCGAGCAGACGGGCGACGAGGCCGAGACCGTCTCCGCGGCTGCCGAGGAACAGACCGCTGCAATCTCCCAAATTGCCGAGAGCGTCGCCGAACTCGACGAGGTCGTCGTCGATCTCAGCAGCCAACTCAACAGCTTCGATGTCGGCGATAGCGAGGACCACGTCGCCCTCACGAACGACGAGTACGAGGCCGCCGTGTCCGCTATCGAGGAGACCAACGAGGAACTCCTGACGCTGAGCGATGCGGTCGTCACCGCCTACACCGACCTGTCCAACAGCAGCGAGTACCCCGACGAGATCAACATCGCCGGCCGCCAGCGCATGCTCAGCCAGCGAATCGCCAAACAGACTCTCTCGATCGCTCGCAACGAACGCGCCGGCGAGACCAGCGACGCGACGGGTGAGGCGAAACGCGCCCTCCAGTCGGATATCGAGGAGTTCCAACACGCCCTCGATACGCTCACCGAAGGCGGCACGCACCGCGGCGACACCCTCGCGCCCGCCCCCGCTGGCGTCGCTGACGCGCTCGACGAAGTCCGATCCGTCTGGCGACCACTCCGCCGGAACGCCGAAACGATCGTCCAACAGTCGAAATTCACTGACGCGGTCGAGAGTTCTCTCGGCGCGGTCTGATTACTCGGGAGCGACGAGTCGGTTGTCGGATTCGGCCGGCGTCGGCAGGTCGTCGACGAAGTGTTTGATGATCGTCTCCTCGGCGCGGTGTAGCGTTTCGCTGCAGGTCGATTTGGCGATTCCGACCGTCTCGGCGAGNTCCGTCAGCGAGCAGTCCCGCGGCGTGTCGTAGTAGCCGTGTTCGACCGCCGCCAGCACCAACTCCCGTTGGGTCTCCGAGAGCAGTTGGCTCGTGTGGAGTCGCTCCTGGACGTACTCGACCTGAAACTCCAGATTGAAGTTCCGAAGCTGGGTGGCGAGCTCCGAGAGCCGCTCGTGAGAGCCGGTCACGTCAACGGTCGCTTTGCCGCCGCGGATCTCCATCGGGAACTCGATGGGCATCCCGGAGGCCCGCGCCGAGAACTGCACCAGCGGCATCGTCGTCTGGAACTGGATCGTCGCCTGCTCGTCAGTCTGCTGGAGCACCGAGAGCTCGGTGATCTGATCGTAGTCCTCGATATCCGCGAGGACGGTCTCGATATCCGGCCCGGTCAGTCGCACGAGCCCGAAGCCGACGTCCTCGTCGGGAACGGCCGTCAGCACGGTAAACGTCGTCTCGGGATGCGTGTTCGAAACATCGCCGATCCAGATCGCTTCGGGCAGCGTGACCGTCAGGCGGGCTTCAGTCATCAGGCACGCACCCCCAGCCGGCCGGCAGTTATCGTCGCGTGGTGGGACATACGAATATGTTCGTCCTCGGGGTGTATGCCACTGTGCCCGAACATGTTCGGGTTTTTGGTCGCTATCGCCAGCACCGTCACGCTCGCGGGGCCAACACGAGCAGCGCGGTACTGGCCTCGATAGCCCGCGGCGAAATCTCTCGCCCGCCATCAAACCGGGCGACATCTCCGGCCTCTAGCGTGTCGGTCTCGTCTCCGACACGGAGTGCCAGTTTGCCAGAAACGAGATACAGCACGATCTCGCAGTCGGGATGCATGTGGGCTGGAATCGCCTCGTCGGCCGCGAGCGTGAGTCGGATCGTCTTCGGCTCCGCGTCGGGGAAGACCCGCGCGTGAGGCTCGCCATCGAGAGCCGACAGCGTGCGGACGGTCGTCATTGATCGGCCTCCGGTGGCTGGACTGTGGTGCCACTTCGTGTGTCGCCACCGATTTCTTCGGGCTCCGGCACCTCGCCCGTCTCCCGATACGCCGTCTCAATCTCGGCGAGTTTCGCGTTGATCGCCTCGCTTTCGTGGTGCATCGGGTGACTGCGGACGCGGACGAGGTCGTACTCATGGCGGTCAGCCAGTCCGTTCCACGCCCGGAACGAACCCAGCGTCAGCGTGTGCGTCTGCGGACAGAACGGCGTCGTCGGCGTGAACTCCGCGCGGAGGATGCCCGGCTCCTCGNTNTCCTCGGCGTANCGNTAGCCNGCGTNNGGNTGNCGNGNGTCNNGGTTCAGCCGCGCGAGGTTGTAGCCGAACGTGATGTCGTAGACGCCGCGCTNCTCGAACAGNTCGCGGGTNNNNGNGTGNAANGCGACGTGGGCATCCTCGGTCAGCACGTCGTGGCCGTCGAGAAAGGCGTCGGGCTCGGGGAGGTGTTCGGGGACGAACGCCTCGATGGCGTCGAACTCCGCGCCGTCGTCGCCGAACGGGAGTGAGATATCGACCATACCGATTCATCGGTTGCCGTCGGCCTATCGGTACTCCCGAATATATTCGGCCCGCTGGCTTTGCGGCTGCCGATGAGAGTGTGAGCCATGCCCGACCGAGCGACCGAACTCCGGCGGCTCGCCGACGAGGTGGCCGACCACGACGCCATCGACGACGCGTTCGTGGCCAAGAGTTTTACAGATCTCCTCGTCGTCATCGACTGCGAGGCGGGCGAAGGGTTCCCGGCCGAGATCGAAACCCGGCTTCGGGACCACGGACTCGACGGCGCGAACGACGTGTACGCGACGACTGAAGGCGACCAGTCGTCGGCCGGCGCGGTCGGCGAGGCGACCCGCCACCAGTTCGTCGACACCGAGACCCGCGGCGACCACCAGTCGTACGTCGTGGACTGAAACAACTGCGAGGCTGACAGTCAGCGGCCGCGTTGCCGCCGAGTTCAAAAACCGCGAACGGTCTCGATGAGGCCGATCGATTCGAGCGTGATCCACACCACGAACAGGAGGTACAGACCGAGGAAGCTGTAGGCTTCCAGATCAGTGAGTTCGAGGTCGGTGCGAGCGAACACGAGAAAAACGAGCGTGGCGAGGCCGAGAAACCCCATCGTCGGCACCGCCGCGAGGAAGTTGATCGTCACCGAGCCGGCCAACAGCACGCCGACGGGAATAGCGACGAGCAGATTGAAGATGTTGCTGCCGAGGACGTTCGTGAGGCTCGTGATGCTGTCGTCGGCCTGGGCAGCGGTGACGCTGACGAAGGCGTCCGGCAGGCTCGTCGCCGCTGCGATGACGGTCAGTCCCCACAGAAAGCTTGGCGTCCCGAACAGATCGCCAAGCGAGAGCGCGGCGCGAACGAGGCCCTCGACGCCGACGGCGATCACGACGAGTGCGACGGCCAGTCGCGTCCACGCCTTCCGCGAATCGATGTGAAAGTCCTCGCCGACGTAGTCGCTGGCGTCCTGTTGGTGGAGGAAGAGATAGGTGACGTAGGTCCCGAGCGGCAACACCATCAGCGCCGGCGTCAGGATCGCGGCCGTGTTCGTCCCGCCCGGGATGTACGTCGCCCCGAGCGCGAAGACGATGAAGATGACCAAGACGCTGATGACGTAGAACTGGGTATCTCGGTGGACGAGATTGCGCGTCGATCCCAGTTTCTCGCTGGCGAGCGCGGAGAGGGCCGGGATGACGAGGAGATTGAAGATCGCACTGCCGACGATCGCGCCGACGCCGAGGGCGAACTCACCGTGGACGACCGTGCTGATGACGATCGAACTGATTTCGGGAAAGCTGGAGCCGACGGCGACGACGACCGCGCCGTGGACGGCGACCGGCAGCCCGTAGTGTTTGCTGAGTCGCCCGGCCGCTCGCTCGAAGTGCTGGCTTCCTTTCCAGATAACGGCGGTGGCGACGACGATGAGGACCACGGAGCCGACGAGACCGACCATTGGCCGATTTCTCGCGGCGCACGGTGAAAGGGTTACGCCATGATGGACAGGAAGCGACGCAGGACGGCGGAGCCGTAGGGTAGCTTCGCAGCCCGTTAGTCGAGATGGACGCGGGTGACGTGGCCGCCGCAGCCGCACTGTTCGATATACTCGTAGTCGATTTCGGCGTCGATGTCGGCAGCATCGAGCGCGTCGTAGAGGTATGCCGAGGGGTGGCCGTGGTCGCCATGGGTGACGAGATTGACGTGATAGCCCGGTTCGGTGTGTTCGATAGCGTCGATAGCCTGTGCGATCAGAAGGTCTCGATCTTCGCCATGCTGGGGCAGTTCGAGGTTCGCCGACCACGAGGTGTCGTGAACGCGGTCGGTGATCGGCTCGGCGTCGCTGTGATCGTGAGCGTCGTCGCCGTGGCTGGCGTCGTGATCGTGAGCATCGCGGTCGTCGGGGTCGGTATCGTCGTGGTCAACATCAGTTCGTGCCATGCAACGACCTTGTCAACGATCGGGCAAAAGGAGCGAGTCGAACATGTTCCGACCAAACTGTATGCCCCAGTAGCGGCAGCCACCGATATGGTCGCACTGCGTCCGCAGATCGCACTCACTGTCGTGATGGGGATCGCCTTCGTCGGGCTGGCTGTCTTTCTCACCCGGCGGTATCCACAGACGGTATCGGGGGGCGGAAGGCAGGGCTACGGCACGCCGGAATCGGTCGTCCACGAGAAGCCCAGCGGGATCCTCCGCTGGCTCACCACGGTCGATCACAAGGATATCGGGCTGCTCTACGGAGCGTTCGCCGTCATCTCGTTCGCGTGGGGTGGGATCGCCGTCGTCCTGATGCGCTTCGAGTTGATTACGCCCGCCGCTGACCTGCTGGGGCGGTCGACGTACAACGTCCTGCTGACGAGCCACGGCGTGACGATGCTGTTCCTCTTCGGGACGCCGGTCCTCGCGGCGTTCTCGAACTACCTCATTCCGCTGGTGATCGGCGCCGACGACATGGCCTTCCCGCGGGTCAACGCCATCGCCTTCTGGCTACTGCCGCCGGGCGCGCTGCTCATCTGGGGTGGCATCCTTCTCGGGCCGTTCATCTCCGGGATCGAAGGCGCCCAAACCGCATGGACGCTGTACGCGCCGCTGTCGATCGAGCAGCCCAATCCCGGCGTTGACCTAATGATCCTCGGCCTGCACCTGACCGGCGTCGCGGCGACGATGGGGGCGATCAATTTCATCGCCACCATCCTCACTCAGCGCGACGAGGAGGTCGGCTGGGCAAGCCTCGATCTCTTCTCGTGGACGATCCTCGTCCAATCAGGACAAATTCTCTTTGCGTTCCCGTTGCTCGGCAGCGCGCTGCTGATGCTCGTCGCCGACCGCAACTTCGGGACGGCTTTCTTCGCTGCCGAGGGCGGGGCGATCCTCTGGCAACACATCTTCTGGTTCTTCGGCCATCCCGAGGTCTACATCCTCGTGTTGCCGCCGATGGGGCTCATNAGNTNNATTCTNCCGNNGTTCGCCGGCCGGAAGCTGTTCGGCTACAAGTTCGTCGTCTACTCGACGCTCGCCCTCGGNGTGCTCTCCTTCGGCGTCTGGGCCCACCACATGTTCNCCACGGGCATCGACCCNCGGNTNCGNGCNNNNTTCATGGCCGTCTCNATTGCGATTGCGATTCCCTCGGCGGTGAAGACGTTCAACTGGATCGCCACGCTGTGGGGCGGTCGGCTCCGGCTGACGACGCCGATGCTGTTCTGTCTCGGGTTTATTGCCAATTTCATCATCGGCGGCGTCACCGGCGTCTTCGAGGCGTCGATTCCGGTCGATCAGGTGCTGCATGACACCTACCACGTCATCGCCCACTTCCATTACGTCATCATGGGTGGCATTGCCTTCGCAGTGTTCGCGGGGATCTACTACTGGTTCCCGCTGTACACCGGGCGGTGGTACCAGCGCACGCTCGGCAAAGCGCACTTCTGGCTGACGATGGTCGGGACGAACCTGACCTTCTTCCCGATGATCCTGCTGGGCTACGGCGGGATGCCGCGGCGGTACGCCGCCTACACCGGCTCAGTGGGGCCGATGGAGTACTTCGCCTCGCTGCACCAACTCGCCACGGTGGGCGTCGTCCTGTTGACGATCGGCCAGCTGATCTTCGTCTGGAACCTCGTCTCCTCGTGGCTGGAGGGCAAACGCGTCGAGAGCGGCGACCCGTGGAACCTCGAACGCGACGGCATGAACACCCGCGAGTGGGAGTGGTTCGCCGAAAAGCTCGACACTGATCCAGCCGTCGCCGACGGCGGCGACCCTGACGCCGAGCCGACGGCGGACTGACGACGCTGGCGACGTTGCCCGCGAACGACCGTCAATGCCGAATCGATCGTCGATAGCGAATCGGTCATCGATAGCGAGTCGATGCCGAACATCATCGGGGTAATGGGTATTCTGTGGTCGGGACAACATCCGAGTATGGCCGCCGACTCCGTAACCTACGCACAGACGGTCGATGCACGGGCAATCGACGGCGAACCGTTCAGCGATATCATGGCCGCGATCAACAACATCAGCGAGGATGAGACGGCCCTGTTGATCAACAGCTTCGAGCCGAAACCGCTGTACCCCGTGCTCACCCGCAAGGGCTACGAGTACGATACCACGCAGGTCGCCGACGACGAGTGGCGCGTGGCGATCAGTCACGCCTAACATCTTCGGGGCCAGGCCCATGCCCGCGGCGTCGCAACCGGTGGCTGTATGCCAACCACCACGCTCGATGTCCGCGAAATTCCCCCGCCACAACGACATCCGAAGATTCACGCCGCCTTCGAGGCGTTGGACGCCGGCGAGTCGCTGACGATCATCAACGACCACGATCCGAAGCCGCTGTTCTACGAGATGCAGGCCGAGGTCGACGCCTTCGACGCCGAAAACTACGCGGTCGAACAGCGCAACGACAACGAGTTCGCTGCGACGTTCCCGAAACAGTAGTCGCTGGCGACGCAGACAGAGTCCGCCTCACTCAGCGTTTTTCAACCGCGGTACACACGTGAAAACCATGGGCGAGCAACCGTGTAAACGGGAGTACTGTCCCGACTGCGAGCGGGAGGTCGCCGTCGTCGAGCAGGAGTGTCCTGATTGTGGTCGCGTGCTCAACGCGAACTGAGCTAGTCGCGCCAGATCGCCGTCACCACGGCGTCATCGGTTTCGACCGTCTCGTAGCTGTAGCCGCGGTCCGCTACCTTCGGAAAGAGGTGTTGGGGCGCGCGGTCGTTGCGCTGGACCAACACCGTCTCGTCGTCCAACTCGGCCAGCCGTTCAAGCGTCTGCTGGAGGGGCTGCGGCGGTGGCAACTCCCGAGCATCGAGCGTCTCGCGCGGCCGGTCGGTCGGGGCATCAGTCTCAGCGAGGATCGTACCCAGGTCGGTCATACTGTTGCCAACGGGACACAGCCACAGAGACATATTGCCGAATATATTCGGCTATCTGATCGCCGAAACGAACGGCGTCGATACAGGCTGAGGGCGAACATCTTCGGCACTCGGTTTTAGCGGACGGATCGAAAAAGGCCACCAACAACCCGCGCTGCTGCCGTTCCGAGCTATGGATCTCACTTCACCATCCGACGGCCGCCAGCCCGAGGCCGCCGCCGAGCGCGACGGCGTCGACAGCGTGGCGACCGGGAGCGACACGGCCGAAACCGACGCCATCACAGCCGAAACCGACACCATCGACCCCGCAGCCGTCCAGCAGGCGATCCGCACCCACGGCGAGCGGATCAAACAGCGCGAACTGCAGCAAGCGATGCATCGGCTTGCGGCCGAAACGTCGCTGACGCCCGCCGAGCAGCAGATCATCGAGGAAATGGCGGATTCGCTCCTCGATGAGTTGCTGGCGACGCCGGAATCCGTGCTGGCTGCGGCCGACGACGAGGACACCCTCCGGACGGTCGTCGAACTGTTCGATCCGACCGAGTAGCCGGACGGTTCGCAGAACGAGCCGAACATCTTCGGCAGCACGCGCAGGGGCGTCGATGCCGTACGATCGGTATGACCGTCGTTCCGAACGATCTCGACACCGACAGCGGCCCGCCAACGCGAGTGCCGCTCCAGCACTTCCTCGTCGCCCTCGGCTGTCTCTGTCTCGCCGTCGGGCTCGGCGTCCTCACGGCGTTCGGACAGGGAGCCGCTGGCCTGACCCTCGCGCACGTCCACCTCCTGCTGGCCGGCTGGGTCTGTATCACGATCATGGGCGCGATGACGCAGTTCGTTCCCGTCTGGTCGGGCGCGACGCTGCATTCCCGGCGGCTCGCGCGGTGGCAGTTGTGGACGGTCGCTGCCGGCCTGCTCGGGGTTGCCGGCGCGTTCGCCCTCGGGCAGTTCCGGCTCGTCGCCGTGTTCGGGACCGTGCTGCTGGCCGGCTTTTGGCTGTTCGCCTACAACATCGGCCGGACGCTGTGGGGGCTACCCGAGTACGATATCACCGAGCGACACTTCGCGCTCGCCCTCGGGTTTCTGGTGGTAGCGACGACGCTCGGACTGATTTTGGCCCTCGATTTCAGAGTCGGGCTCCTCGGTTCGGTAAGCGTCCCGCGAACGGCCGTCGTCACCGCCCACGCGACGCTGGCCGTCTTCGGCGTCGTCATCACGACCGTACTCGGCGCGCTCTACCAGTTGGCGACGATGTTCACCCAAACGGAACTCCACGGGATCGACCGGCCGCTCCGCCGGCTGGAGGCCGTCGGCTACCCGGTCGGCGTCCTCGCGCTCGCGGGCGGCCGACTGCTCGAATCCGCGCCGCTGGCGACCGCGGGCGGGCTGCTCGTCGCCGCGTCGCTGGGCGGGTTCAGTGTGATTCTCGCCAGACGACTCGTCGAGACGCAAGTCCCGTGGACGCCGATGTGCTCGCGGTACGCCGTCGCCGCGGTGGCACTCGCCGGCTGGGCTGTCCTCGCCGTCCCGGCGTGGTTCGCCGACCCGCTGGCCGGCGCGACGGTCTTCGGCGCGCCACGGACGCTGTACCTGCTGGTCGTCGGCGTCGTCGGCTTCGTTGTCCTCGGTACGCTGTACCACATCGTCCCGTTTATCGTCTGGGTCGAGCGGTACAGCGACCGGCTGGGCTACGAGCCGGTCCCGATGATCGACGACCTCTACGATGACCGCCTCGCAGCCCTCGATTTCGGCCTGCTGGTCGTCGGCACCGCGGGCCTCGTCGCCGCCGACTGGCTGGGGTGGCCGACTGCCGCGGCCGCCGCCGGCGTCGTATTGCTGGCCGGCGTCGCCGTCTTCCTCGCAAACATCCTCGGCGTGATCCGCACGCACAGCCACGACTCGCTGGCGACGATTCTCGGAGTGGCGGTAGGCGGGGAATCGGCGTCGGCGACGACGGAGGCCGGTGAGACGGCCGAGGTCGACAGCGGCTAAACCGTCGGATCGAGCACCGCGCCGACACGCGAGACGTGCCTTCGATGCAATCTTATACTGTCCGTGAAAATCACGTCCCGTATGCCGACGGACACGGCACGTTCCCGACCGGCCAGCATCGCGCGACAGAGCACCAGCTCTCTGTCGGGACGCACACCGACACCGTGTCCGACCACAACACCGGATTGCACGACGCAGCGAGGTGATCGCCAATGAGCGACGCCACAAGCGAGGTCCAGACCCACACGATCCGGCTCGAACTCGTCGACGAACCCGGCGAGTTGTTGCGAGCCCTCGAACCGATTTCGGAGGCCGGCGGCAACCTCATGTCGATCTACCACGAGCGGGGCAACGTCACCCCGCGGGGACATATCCCCGTCGAGGTCGACGTCTCCTGCGCGCCGGATCGCTTCGAGCGGATCGTTGACTCCCTGCGTGAGGCCGGCGTCAACGTGATTCAGGCCGGCTCCGAACGGTACGACGAAGAGCTGGTCGTCCTGCTGGTCGGCCACCTCGTTGACACTGACCTCTCGGATACCCTCCAGCAGGTCGAAGCCTGTGCCAACGCGTCGCTGACCGACCTCTCGCTGTCGGCTCCCCGCGGTAACGACGACAGTTCGAGTGCCCGGGTGCGCCTCAAGACGAAATCGGGGACGACCGACGAGGTGCTCTCGGCACTCCGCGAGATCGCCGACGGCAAGGACCTCCATGTCATCGAACCGCTCACGGAGGGCAACCAATGACTGGCGCGCGACTCGCCGTCCTCGGCGTCGGCGCGGTCGGCCGCTCGGTCGTCGAGTTAGCCGACGAGTACGGCCACACCGTCACCGCCGTCGCCGACTCCTCCTCGGCCGTGATCGACCCTGACGGCGTCGACACCGAGGCCGTCCTCGACCGCAAAGCCGACGACGGCGTCGTTGGCGACAGCGATCCCGACGNGGCNCTCGANGCCGANTACGACGTNCTNGTCGAGGCGACGCCGACGACGCTNGGGGACGCCGAACCCGGCTTCTCGCACGTTCGGCAGGCGCTCGAACGCGACCGCCACGTCGTGCTCGCGAACAAGGGNCCGGTCGCCGAGCGGTACNGCGANNTCCGCGNNCTGGAGGCCGACAGCGAGGGGCAGATCCGCTTCGAGGCGACCGTCGGCGGCGCGATCCCGATCCTCTCTACCATTGACGACTTCGGCGCGGACCATATCACCGCCGCTCGGGGCGTCCTCAACGGCACGGCGAACTTCATTCTCTCGCGGATGGCCGCCGAGGGACTGGATTACGATCACGTCCTCGCGGAGGCCCAAGACCTCGGCGTCGCCGAGGCCGATCCGACATTCGACGTGGAGGGGATCGATGCCGCGCTCAAGTTCGTCATCCTCTCGAACACCTTAGCCGACGGCGATCAGGAGTTCACCCTCGATGACGCGACCGTGGACGGAATCACCGATATCCCCGGGACCGCGCTCGAACTCGCCGCAGAAGACGGCCGGACGATCCGGCTGATCGGCGAATCGACGCCGGAGGGCGTCAGCGTCGCGCCGCGACTCGTCCCCGACGACGGGCCGCTGTCGGTGACGGGGACGCTCAACATCGTCCAACTGGAGACGACGCATGCCGGCCGACTCAACATCAGCGGCCGCGGTGCCGGCGGCCCCGAAACGGCGACCGCGGTGCTGTCGGATGTGAGTCGGCTCACTGAGAACTAAGTCGGTCGCGTCGGAGTCGACTACCTCGATTGTCGAGAAACACTACGGACGATTCGAGTTGCCTGCGTTGTCGCTGCCGCCGTTGCCGCTTCGTGCGTTGTCGCTGCCGTCGTTGCCACTGCCGCGCTCGGTGTCGTCTTGCGTATTGGTTCTATCACGCTCAGCCGACTGCTGTGTGCGGTCCTGCTCGCCGTTCTGCTCGGCGTCGACACCACCGCGCTCACCGGCCGGTCCCGCCTGCGATCCATCACGGGGGCTGCGGTCCGCGCCCGGCGGTTCCGTCAGTGGGCCGCGGGCGTCGCCAGCAAACGGGTTCCGGGCCGCGGTTCCGCCGATCGAGCGGGCGATGTCGGCGGTTTCAGGGCCGCCGAGATCGCGGGCCTCGCTGCGGAGCTGTTCGATGGCGGAGACGTTGATGTTGTTGCGCTCCCGGACCGCCTCGGGGAGGTCGCTGGCGGTGCGGTTCAGTTGGTCGGCGTCGCGTTCGGCGTCGGCCGCCTGTGCGGCGACGGTGGCGACTCTGGCGCGGTACTCGGCGTCGGAGATGTTTCCGTTCGCGCGGGCGTCCCGGAGGTCGGCGAGCCGGTCAGCCTGCTCGGCGACCTGAGCGCGCGTTTCGTTCTGTCGTTCGGCGATGATCGCGGCGCGTTCCTCGTCGCTGTCGGCGTTGGCGACGCGGAGACCGAACGTCCGGTTGTCGAGATCGCCGGTGACTTCGGCCTGCTGGATGCCGACGACGCCGGCGAGCCGTGCGCCCGGTGCGGTTTCGTTGGCTGTCGTGTCGTTCGCGTCGATCTGTTGGACAGTGCCCGGCCCGGGGGCGGCGGTGACGCCGCCGGCGATGGCTGCCAGTGCGACCACCGTGGCCGCGAGGAGGGCGGTGCCGAACAGGGTCGTATGTCGGTTCATTACGGTTGCTCCTACGGGCCTGTATTGCTTATAAACCGACGGTGATGTCGCCGAATTACCGCCGTTTTCGCCGATTTACGGCCGTTTCGCCCCACCGTCTGCTTGCGATTCGGGCTGAACCGGGTGAACCGATTACTCCTCGTCATTATCAGTCAATCCCTCGTCAGGATAGGTCAGCACGTTCTCCCGGCCGATTCGGAAGGAGTCGATCGTCCCCTCCTCGCGCAGCC
Source organism: Halonotius terrestris (assembly GCF_006861665.1). Classification (GTDB taxonomy): domain Archaea; phylum Halobacteriota; class Halobacteria; order Halobacteriales; family Haloferacaceae; genus Halonotius; species Halonotius terrestris. The sequence goes on from NZ_RKLU01000001.1 coordinate 435,291, forward strand.
CGCTGACGACCTTGCTCGTCTTGGCGTCGGTCCAGCCGAGCTCCTCGACGACCTGTTTCTGTTTCATCCGGCCGCCGTTCTCGTCGAGCAGCTTGAGGACCTGTTCCTCGTTGCTGAGGAGTTCCGGATCGGGCTCGTCGGCCGCGGTCGCGGCTCCAGCCGAGGCCGATTCGGTCGAGGTCGATTCGGTCGACTCCGCGGTGTCGGCTGTCTCGTTCGGTTCCGCGTCGGAGGCGGACTCGGCGTCGGCGTCGCTCGTCGCTGTATCGGTCGTGTCCGTGCTGGCGGTCGCCGCAGCAGCTGTGTCGCCGTCGCCATCGCTGCCATCGTTTCGCTGGCGGTAGTACCAGCCGCCGACGCCCGCGAGGAGCAGGAGGCCGATCACTCCCCCAATGAGGCCGAGGCTGAGCCCGCCACCGGGAGCGATGACGACCCGCGGCTCGCCGCCCACGAAGTCAGTCGATTCACCGTCCCAGACGACGGCGTTGTCGGGTGTTTCGTCGGGGTCGGGCGTGACCGACTGGGCCGTGTAGTCGGCGGGCCACTGCACCCGAAGGCGGGTCTGGTCATCGAGGAAGAAGCCGTCGATGGCGTCGCCGACGCGGAGCTCGCCGTCAGCTGTCTGGGCGAAGTTCTGCCACGTGAAGCTGTAGGTCACGATGCCGTACTCCCGGCCGAGCGACTGTGTCTCGGTGTCGACGCTGAACTCCTCAGCGGCCATCTCCCGGCCGGTGGCGTTCTCGGCGTCGGCGACCGACCGCCGGATGCGCTCGGCGAAGGGATCGGTGTAGGCGGCCGGGTCGTCGGCGATGTCGGCCTGGAGCGATTCGAAGGCGGCTTCCTCGTCGTCAGTATCGAGGACGCGCCGGAAGGCGAGTTCCCACTCGGCGGTGCCGTCCTCGGTGACGCTGATCGTGATCCGTACGTCGTCGGCGTCGACGGCCGTCTGTTGGGCGACGAATCCCGTCTGGCCGGCGGCGGGTGCCGCAACGGTCGTCGCGCCGATCAGCGTGGTGGCGAGCAGAGCCACCAGAAGCCCGGTCCGCAGTTCCATAGGGGGTCGTTGGCGTGCGATGAGTTAATACCCCGGATCGACGGAGGCTGGGGATTCCGGCGCGATTGGGACGCTGGCACGGGCCGCCGAGCGGCCGCGCTGCATGGGACATGCTCCCACAAACCGCAAGAGGGCAGCGGGCTCCCCCGGCCGACGTATCGTAATGGTTTTACGGGGAACTGTCGAAAGAACCCTCACAGANCGCCTTAGCGCGTGANNTNNNNCCATGAGCGACAAACCGCATCAGAACTTGGCCGTCATCGGCCACGTTGACCACGGAAAGAGTACGATGGTCGGGCGGCTCCTGTTCGAGACAGGGTCCGTACCGGAGCACGTCATCGAGCAGTACCGAGAGGAGGCCGAGGAGAAGGGCAAGGGCGGCTTCGAGTTCGCCTACGTGATGGACAACCTCGCGGAGGAGCGCGAGCGCGGGGTCACCATCGACATCGCCCACCAGGAGTTCGACACTGACTCCTACTACTTCACCATCGTCGACTGTCCGGGCCACCGTGACTTCGTGAAGAACATGATCACGGGCGCCTCGCAGGCCGACAACGCCGTGCTCGTCGTGGCGGCGGACGACGGTGTCCAGCCCCAGACGCAGGAGCACGTCTTCCTCGCCCGCACGCTCGGCATCGACGAGCTCATCGTCGCGGTGAACAAGATGGACCTCGTCGACTACNANGAGNGCNNNTACNAGGANGTCNNNGACGAAGTCACCGACCTCCTCAACCAGGTCCGCTTCGATACCGAGAACGCGAGCTTCATCCCGATTTCGGCTTTCGAAGGCGACAACATCGCCGAGGCCTCNGANAACACGNNNTGGTACNANGGCGANACNCTGCTGGANGCNCTCAACNACCTGCCGGANNCNNAGCCGCCGACGGACGCGCCGCTGCGTCTCCCCATTCAGGACGTCTACACCATCTCCGGCATCGGGACGGTCCCGGTCGGCCGCATCGAGACGGGGACGATGTCCCCGGGCGACAACGTCTCCTTCCAGCCCAGCGACGTGGGCGGCGAAGTGAAGACGGTCGAGATGCACCACGAGGAGGTGCCGCAGGCCGGCCCCGGTGACAACGTCGGGTTCAACGTCCGCGGCATCGGCAAGGACGACATCCGCCGTGGCGACGTCTGTGGCCCGGCCGACGACCCGCCGACGGTCGCCGAGACGTTCCAGGCGCAGATCGTCGTCATGCAGCACCCGTCGGTCATCACGGCCGGCTACACGCCCGTCTTCCACGCCCACACGGCGCAGGTCGCGTGTACCATCGAGTCCATCGACAAGAAGATCGACCCCTCCTCCGGCGAGGTCGCCGAGGAGAACCCGGACTTCATCCAGTCNGGCGACGCCGCNNTCGTNACNGTCCGNCCGCAGAANCCGCTCAGCATCGAGCCNTCGNGNGAGATNCCGGAGCTCGGNAGCTTCGCGGTNCGGGACATGGGCCAGACCATCGCGGCCGGCAAAGTCCTCGAAGTCAACGAGCGATANATGCAGCANGCACGNGTCCGCCTCGCNGGNACCNNCCCCGAGGACCTCGANGACATCTGCGACGACGTCCGNGAGATCGCNGANAANACCGGCGTCNNGCTNNNNGGNCCGNTNCCGCTNCCGACGAAGNNGCTGGANGTNCCNNCNCGNAAGTCNCCNGACGGNGANGGNACNGCGACGTGGGAGCACTGGGAGATGCGCGTCCACAAGCGGCTNATCGANNTNGANGCCGACGANCGCGCNCTCCGNCAGCTNATGCGNNTNCAGGTNCCCAACGANGTCAGCATCGAGATCGTCCTCGAAGACTAACCTCGTCGTCCCCGCGGCCGCTGTCGCCGCGCTAAGGCCTTCGCGGCCCGCTGTTTTCGCTTGTTTTTGCCCACGTAGTGACCACATTGCTATCTGGTCGCCGGGCTTTTCGCTCTCGCCACGGGAAGGGACGTATGCCCGACGACGAGACGCCGAGCGACCGGATGAGCGAGCGCGTCGCGGGGAGCCGGCTGAAACAGTGGCTCTTGCTTGAGGCTGACCGCTGGCTCGTCACGGGGCTGTTGCTCGCCGTCGTCTTTGGCGCGCTCGTCGGCATCGGGACGCTCGTGCCGGGCGGGGCGGCCGCCATCCGATCGGGCGACCCCATCGGGACGCTGTTTCAGGGACTACTGACGGCGACGATCACGGGCGTCACGCTCGTGCTCACGCTGAATCAGCTGGTGTTATCGCAGGAACTCGGAGCCGTCGGCGACCAGCGCGATCGGATGGACGGCGCAATGGCGTTCCGTGATGACGTTGCCACGGAGATCGGCACGCCGGTCAGCCCCGCCCGGCCCGCGCAGTTCCTCCGCGCGCTCGTCGACGTGGCTGGCGAACGGGCCGCCGACCTCCGAGCGGCTGTCTCGGAAACCACCGACGCAGAGCTACGGGAGGAGATCACCGAGTTCAGCGACAGCCTCATCCAGAACGCCGAGCAGGTGTCGGCCAGTCTCGACGACGAGCAGTTCGGGACCTTCGATATGATGTCGTCGGCTCTCAATTTCAACTATTCGTGGAAAATCTTCGCCGCACGGCGGATCAGCGAACGGTACGCCGACAGCCTCGGTGCCGACGCCGACGACACCCTCGATGAGTTGATCGCGGTGCTGAAACTGTTCGGGCCGGCGCGGGAACACTTCAAGACGCTGTACTTCCAGTGGGACCTGATCAACCTCTCGCGGCAGATTCTCGCTGTCTCCGTCCCGGCACTGCTCGTCTCGGCGGTGATGATCGTCTTTTTCGATGCGGCCGACTACGCCGGCACGGTCGCCGGGGTCGACACGCTCGTCGTCGCCGTAGCGGCCGCGACGACGCTCGCCGTGCTGCCGTTTATGCTGTTGATCGCCTACGTGATGCGGATCGCAACCGTCACGAAACACACGCTGTCGATCGGCCCGTTCATCCTCCGGGAGACTGACGACGTGAGCGAAGTCGAGTGGGATCAATAAACGGCCCGCGACCGCCACACCGCATATCGGGCAGCTAACCCATTCCTGGTGGACTGAAAGGGCGAGGCTCTCTCGGCGAACCCGGACGACGCAAGCACCGCAGGAGTGAGCAACGCGAACGACGAGGAGCGCAGCGAGTCCCGGGAGCCGAGAGAGCCGAGGGCTTTCTACACCTCTGTCTCGCACACTGCTTATTTGGACGCCCTCTTGACGCGCCTCTTTTAATCGCCCTCGAATAACGTCGTGTATGGGTCGGAGTCCGACAATCGACACGCTCGGGGTGGTGCTGGTGGTTTTCCTCCTCCAACTCTTGCTCTCACTCGTCGGCCTCGGCGGGCTGTTCGTCCTCGCGCCGCCGATTACCGACGCGCCGGTGACGATCATCACCAGCATCTACGCCCACGCTTCGCTGGGCCATCTCATCGCCAACAGCGTCGTCCTCTTCGTGGCCGGGATCGCGGTCGAACGACGGACGACGTGGCTGCGCTTCCAGCTGTTTTTCATCGCCGTGGGCGCGCTGGCCGGTGTTGCGCAGGTCGTCGTCAGCGGACTGCTCGGGCCGGCGACGCCGGTTCTCGGTGCCAGCGGCGCGGTCTTCGGGCTGGTCGGCTATCTGCTGGCCGGCAACACGGTGTCGACGACGCTGCGGGATCGGGTGCGGCTCTCCCCGCGCGTGCAGGTGGCGATCTACGCGGCGGCCGCGCTGGCGGTGACGGTGCTGACCGGGCGGCCGGGGGTCGCGCTGGTCGCGCATTTTACCGGGCTGTTCGTCGGTTTGCTGGCTGGCGCGGTGGGGCTACTCGACGCGTAGTCGGGCGAAACAGAAGCTACAAGTGTGCTGCAAGGTTGCGATAGAGTGCGGGCTCGTAGATCAGCGGTAGATCGCTTCCTTCGCAAGGAAGAGGCCCCGGGTTCAAATCCCGGCGAGTCCATTTCTGAACGCAGTGAAGAAATGGCGAGCCGAGCGCGAGCGTAGCGAGCGCGTGGATTTGAAGCCCTACCAGTCGCGCGCAGCGAACGCAGTGAGCGAGCACGTCTGGTTCTGGGTTCAAATCCCGGCGAGTCCACTCACCTCGCTTCGCTCAAACCGTCTTCTCTCTATCTACTATACTGATATCCAACATACTACGTCCAGATTCAGCATCAATGACTTTGAGTGGATATTGCTTGACCGCTTTTGAACGGTCTTTTTCTAAGAAAACTTCAAGAATAACCTGAAATTGTCGCTTGGAAATATTTCCACATGATAGTGTTAATGGATCGTATTCAAAATCATGTTCTTCTAGAGGAATATCGCGGAATTCTGCATATACCTCGTCGGGAGTGCTAAATTCTAAGTGAAAATCATCTCTCTGTGGGGATATGTCCACAAGGAATGTGATCACACATTCACCATTCTGAATGTGGGCCTCATTGCGTTGTTCTGCTACCTTATCCGCTGTTCGCTTACCATTTTCTTTTGTGGTTGGTGTATACGAGATATCAATCCCGAATGGCCGGTAATACAAATAATATGAACTGGCTGGCAACACGTAAATTGCAGCAGCAATAACTTGAAGCAATTTTGAACCAAATAGTGAGGAGAGAATCCAACAAACGGTCCCAACTAATCCAGTTGTTTGGAAAGTCGTGGATGAAAAATAATCTGATAGGGCAGGATGGATATGCTTCTTAATTATCGATGCGATTCCTTCCATTAGTTAGGTCAGTCAGCGATCACATCTCTCTCAAATAATTGAACAATGTATTCTGTCGCTTGCTCCCAGTCGCTGTTGATGTTGAGACTCCCACTCTCATAATGGGCTAAAATTTTCTCATCTCCGTATGAGAACGCGACAGTAGCTTCTTCGACTGGATGCGATCCGATTATTTCACTCTTGCTTGTCGTTTCGAGTTCATCAAACGGCACCTCTTCTCCATGATCGTTAATAATGGAAATGTCAATTATTTTATCTGCACCTTGCAAGAATTTCCAGAGTGATTGCCTATTGACGGTGAGATTTTGATGTATTCTAACACCATTTGGTGCTGCGGTGTTGAGACGTTTGATAATATCGTCCACTGAAGGTATATCTACGTCGAAATTAAGTATGAACATCTCTGATTCAGTCCGATATTCAAAATCGATTGGTATCGTTCGACCCGTGTCCCACATTGATTCTTCTTCATATGAGAGTTCACCTCTGTATACAGTTTGACTACTAAATGGATAATTCTCGCAGAGTGGAGAAACGGACTTGTGATGGAAGTCTTTGACTGAAATGCCGCCATTCGAAAGTTGTTCCAGTAGCTCTGGCGATCCTTCGTAGTCCGGCAATTTCGTACGCCGAATACTACTGGAACTCATGTTCTCATCTGTGTTTCAGACTGAGGGGATTATAATGCTTCAATATTCGCCCAGTCCAGACTGACGTTCTTGATACTCCTCACGATTACCCTTGTTTCGGTATTCTTTGATCACATCTTTCACTGGAAAAGTCACTTCAGCTCCCTGTTTCTCGCACTCATCGTAAATATCTCTAAAGAATTCTTTAGGAGGGAAGCGATCTTCAGGTGGCAAATCAACCCACTGATCGTACAAATCTATCAAAACGTCTAGGAAATATAAAGAAAGAGCCATCCGCTCAATTTTGCTAGAGCCGCTAATATCTTGATCCGCTTTGATATGCACACGCCCTTCTGAAGAGAGATTTGCGGCTACGAATCGGCCATCAATTTCGAATACACCTTCAAGACCTGTGAGAGCTTTATTACGTAAGATGCCCATCAGAGCAGTGGTAGATTTTGTTACGTCGGTTGAATTATCTACCGTGTTTCGCTTTCCGTAGCGATCCCGTTGTTCTCCTTCTATTTCACAATCGGTAAGCATAGAGGCTGAAAGATTCTCACCGAAGCTTTGGTTGCTCTTTTTTCGAGAGAACATCCAGAGTAAAAAGTCGGGATCAAATTCTATCTCACTTACTTTGATATATTCGCTTAGTTCATATTCGAGCAATTGCTTTGCCTTCCGGGCCTCAGTCTTATTTCCTTTAACGAATAAATAGTCGGGAGAACTCCAATATATATCGAAACTATCTGTATCACGAACGTCATTTGTCTTTAATTCGCCGTCTTCGTGGACTTCTCTGTGATCCCATTCCTCATATTCATATCTTATTCCATGCATGTGATCAACTTTATCTTCTAAACCTGCTTCAACTTCAGGAGATTCTTTCACATGCTGGTGGAAGTTCAGGATACGATATCCGTCGCTAGGCGCATCTGGGGAACCAACAGAGAAATCTGTGAGATTTTCATCGACAATTTGTTCAAGATCAAATCCAGCGTCAATTATATTGGTAGTGTAGAGGCCGTTGAAAACTAAATGGCCGTCATATTGAAATTCTCCAACTGAAGCATCCTTACTCATCAGATTAATCTGTTCATTCAGGATAAATATAATTTCGGGGATGAACCATTTTATTTGAACCCGTCACAAGCAGGAGGTATTGAGATTCACTCGTACCATCCAATTGATCACTGAATTCCACTGTATACTACTCGTTGTTCACGTCGATAGCTGCTTGCAACATCGCAGTGGTCTCGTCCGACAGCGTCTCGATGAGTCCGCAGAGCGACGGCTCGCCGAGTAGTCGTTCTATCCATCGAATCCGGGCTTCTACCCTCCTCGATTACTGCCATTACACCTATTACATCCGATTACATAGTTTCGAGCGTGCCCATCGACATCGACCGCTTCGAAGAGGGGTCGCCGCCCCGCCGCGATACCGGGGGGACGAACGCCGAGACGCTGCTCGCGTTTCTCGCTGACTCGCCAGAGCAGGCCTTCACGCCGAAGGAAATCCACGAGGCGACCGATGTGCCCCGCGGCAGCGTCGGCGTCGTGCTCTCCCGCCTCGAAGACCGGGATCTGGTGCGCCACCGTGGCGACTACTGGGCTATCACTGATGACGACGAACGACTCCGCTCGGCGTCTCAACTCCACCAGTTCCACGAAAGCGCAACCGAGCAGTACGGTGCGGAAGACCTCGAAACGCTACAGACCGACGAGATGGAGCGCGTGCAATGACCGAAGTTCGACGACCGCGACCGCCGCGATTCCGGGATGCTGCTGTCCGCACTCTCGACCGCGCAGGCGGCAACCGACCGATTCGGCTCAGAGGACCCCGACGAGTGGGGTCCCGGCGTCGATTCGGACGCCGAGAGCGACCAGTAAGCGGTTCTGATTGAGTACCACTACCGTTCAACAGTTTTCGTCGATCCACGCACACCACGCGCGAAAATCGTCTGCCTTGCACTGCTCGGCGATCTCTCGCAAGGTTCCTTCCCTGATTCGGCTGTGTTGTGGCACCGTGACGATCCGAATATCGTCTTCGTTGGTCGGGTGTTCGTACCGGAGTTTCACGTGGCTCCCGTCGCGGTCGACGATTCGATATCGGTTCCGTGTGAGGGCCTTGACCACGTCTCGACCGGAAAAATCAGTCGTCGGCATCCGAATTACTGCATGAACTCCGGCAGCTCGTCGGCCTCAGCACGCGCCTCCGAAACCTCGTCAGGGTCGATACCGAGATCGCGGAGGACTTCACGTTCCTCTGCCGGGGTTTCGATACTGTCCTCGTCGGATTCGTACAGCGCGACCGCCTCGTCAAGCATGTCGAGTGCCTCCGAGCGGGTGTCTCCACAGCTTGCGACCCCGGTTTCCTCATCGACCGCTGACCACCCACCATCCTCCTCTTCGATAAGGGTGATCGTCCGCGTGGTGCTCATACCTGTGTCTATGTCGGAATCAGGAATAAGGATTCGCCCTATTCGTCGAAATACCGCGCTCGCAACTGCGAGACGTAGCTTGCCTCCCAGCCTTTCGTCTCGACGAAATACGTTAACAACTGTTCGACGTACGCCTGCTCCAACACACCCCCAACAGCCAGCCGGCACAGCACGTGCGGCGTCGTGAACAGCGTGTTCCGATCGGCCAGTGCCAGCGCGACGAACAGGTAGTTGGTCGTGTTGAACTCATCGGTCACGAACATCGCCGCCTCAAGGTCGTTTGCGAGCCAGATCCCACGGGCTTCCCCGCGGTCAAGACCATACGACAGCGGCGCGTCGATATCGGCCGCCACGTCATGGGTCGTTAGCTGGTCGGCCGCACGCAACACCAGCGTCGCAGCCGCTGCGAGCAGGTCGTCACCGTCAGCGGCGTCGGTCACCTCGCCGAGGACGGCCGCCGGGACGTGAACATCGTAGGCAGTGAGAACGGTTTTCAGCGGATCGCCGCCGCTGGGAGCCCGCGGTCGGCCGTCAACGACTGGCGTCGCAAGGTTCAGAAGGACGTTCGTATCAACGACGACTGTCGGTGCCTCGGCCATCGTTACGTGTCGGTATCCTCGTCGCCGTCGGGCGTCCACGTCGGTACGTCGCCGTCGTAGAACGCCGCGTCACTCGGCAGCGACTCGGCGACCTGCGGCTCGGGTGGGTCCCGATCCAGCGACTCTTTCAGGAGTTGCATCCGCATCGCGTCTTCCGTGCCGAGAACTGATTCGACGACCGAGAACTCGACCTCGTCGGCGTAGTACGCCTCGCGCAGCCGCCGCCGGAAGGCCTCGTCGCCGGTGCGTTCGTCGAGTTCGCGCCGCAACGCCTCGATCAGGAGTTGTGTGCGGGACTCGCCGTCGAGATCGGCGACCGCATCGGCGCGGTCGACCAGCGACGCTGGCGCGTTAAAGTCGACGCGTGTTTTCTCCTCTGCACCCATATCTATGTGTAGACCATACACACAAATAGCTCTGGCGATGGCTGCTCTCACCAGCGGTTCACGACCGCTCGTCGGTTTCGACCAGCAGACGAACAGCCCCGACTCACCCCCGCGTCGACGTAGCGATGTCAGCAGAGCCGGAGCTGGGGAGCGTCGTCCGGATGATCTTCTTTTTGTGCAGTTCCGTGAACGGAGCCTCATCGGAACCGTCCATCCGGTCAGCATCGTTGAACCCGAGCGTGCCGATCGTACCCGTCGTTCCCGACCGCTGCCGAATGTCGAAGGTGGCATGCACGCTGTCGGAAATCCACTTGACAAGCCAGAGGCCGAGCCCGCTCCCGTGGTTCAGTTTCGATTCGGTCCCCTCGGAAATCGCGTCGATCTCACTTTGCGGGATACCGACACCGTTGTCCAAAATCCGGAGTGTGACTTCGTCGGTCGCCTCGCTTTCTTCGGTCTCGATCGTGATGACGACATCTTCGGGTGGTTTGTCGCTGTGCTCGATCGCGTTCTCGATCAGTTCCTCGACGGCGGTGCTGACCAGCGAGTTGCCGGCGATGCGGTGCGGGCCGGCGTACACCCGAAACGTCACCTCGGGGTGGGCTTCGTGGGCGTCGGCAACTGCCCGATCGATGACCTCGCGGAGGTTCACCCGCCGGAACCGGTAGTTCGAACTGTTGAGCCGGGAATCGATCGCCCGCATCTGCTCGCCGAGGGAGAGCAGTCGCTGTGAGATGGCCTGAATTTCATCGAACGGGGCCTCCGACTCACACTCACACTGCGCTCTGGCGAGGTCGGTGTACCCGGTGATGATCTCCATATCGTTCCGCAGATTGTGTCTGAGTACCCGGTTTATCACCTCCCGACGCTGGGTGAGGAAGTGGTCGTCAGTCACGTTCGTGCCGGTGAAGATCGGTGCGGAATCCGCAGCAAAGTGACCACGCGGATAGATCCGAAACTCGAAGATACACCACTCGTCCTCGGATAACCGGACGCGGGATTTCACCTGTTGTGGCCCACTATCAGCCAGCACCTCTGCGGCACAGTCGGTTAGCTGCCGCCCGTCGGCCGCATGGATACGCTCAAGGACGTTCTGATGGCCCCCATCGCCGAGATCGATAGTCGAATCGTCGCCGGCAGCAAGCAGACGGAACGCATCGGCGGCGACGATTTCGCCCGCAATATCGGCCTGATCTCCAACGAGAACAGCGCACAATGATTTCGTACCGGAGACCATTTTATTGTTCGCTTCTTTTAGGTGATAACAAATAAGATTTTGCGTACATTCCGACCTGAGAGCGCGAAAATCCCCCCGCAAGTGATTACCTGTTGAACAGAACAACAGCCCGATCGAGTAGCCAATCCGCGACGACTGCAGCGGTACTGATAGCGACCTGCTCAGCCCGATGCGTCCATCATGTTCACCGTTTTCCGTACCCAGCCGGTCGCGCCGCTGGGGTAGGAGTCAGACCGCTCCTCGGGCTGGAGGGTCCCCTCGCCGTCGACCGCTCGCACGACCACGTCGTGGCTGCCGTCGGGCGTGAACTCGTATCGCCACTGTCGCCACACGTCGTCGCCGGGGAGCGGTTCGGAGAGTTCGGCATCCTGCCACGTCGAGCCGCCGTCGGTCGAAACCTCGACGCGCTCGATGCCACGCGTGCCGGCGTAGGCGTGGCCGGCCAGTTCGAGCGTGCCGCCGTCGAGCATGGTGGTACTCCAGAGCTTGGCGATCGTGTTGACCGGGCCGGTGCCGTGCCAGCCGCGCTGTTCCCAGTAGCCGTCCATCTCCTCGTCGAGCAGTTCGATCTCGCTGAGCCACTTGACGTTCGTTTCGCCCCAGTGGCCGGGCACGAGCACGCGCACCGGGTGGCCGTGCGATTGCGGCAGCGGCTGGCCGTTCATCTCCCACGCGAGGAAGGCGTCTTCGAGGGCCTCGACGGGGAACTGGACGAAGTAGTCGTCCTCGGCCCGCAGCATCGCACAGTCACACTCGCCTTCCGGGTCGGCCTCATCGAGCAGCGGCTTGATCGGCGTGCCGGTCCAGACGGCGTTGTCGAGTTTCTCGCCGTTCAGGTCTTCGCCGACACACCGCAGCGTCACGTAGCGGTGTTCGGTCTCCCGGCTGGTCAGCTCGTCGTAGCTGACAGTCACATCCTCGCCGACCTCGCCGGTGATCGTCATCGACCAGTCGTCGGAGGGCACTTCGGGATCGAATTCGGCGATATCGACGTTGTAGAACTCGCCGATCTCGCTGACGAGCCCCGGCACGTCGCCGGTAATATCGAGCTGTTGGGACTCGGCTTGCTGTAGCTGTTGTTCGACCTCGCTACTGACATCGGCTTCAGTGGACTGGGTCGGTTCCTCGCTGGTGAGCCGGCCGATCCCGGCGGCGACGCCGACGAAGGCGAGCGCGCTGGCGATGGCGCGGCGGCGGGCTGGGTTGTGATCGGTGTCTGCCGTCGGGGCGACGGCGATCGCGGTGAAGATCAACACCGGCGCGCCCGCGCCGATCGCCAACACTGGATCGCCCGTGATCGCCGCCGTCACGCCCCACGCGAGACCGCCAGCGAGGGCGATCCCGAGTGTCGACTGCGTCAGTCGGTCGGCGACGCGCATGCCGAGGAGGGCAATCGCGCCCAGCAGGCCGGCAGCGAGACAGAACGACAGGGCGATATGCAGCAGGTGGCCTTCCTCGCCGATGTTGGTGATGAAGAACGCGACAATACTGCCCGGCGTGAGCCGGACGACCTGCGCGTCGATGGGGGCGACGATGAACTGCCGAGTGTAGCCGGCGACCGCATAGGAGCCGGCGACGCCAGTCGCTCCCGCAAGCACCGCAAACAGGAGTTCGGTGACAGTGACGTACTCGGTATCCCGAATCCGGTCGATCATCGATCGCTTCGCCTCCGTTGGGTGGTGACAGCGCGAGGGGCCGTCGCCGGCTGTCGCTGTGTCGCTGCGATGAACATACAGGCTAATCGGCCCGTAGCCTCATAAAACCAGATTGAAACTTTCGCCCGGATTCCGTGCAAACTCCGTTCAAACTTCACGCGAAAACCGGAGTGAAAGGCCGAAGAGCACCCAACACTGCCGCAGGCACGACTGGCTAACATGTGGGCAGTATATAATTCAAATATAGGACAAATTGGATCGGTGTGCCGTCTCACGCCCCGAGCTATCGACTCTCATGGGGGATTTACATGCCTCCGGCTCCTCGGTNNANTTGCAATGGCAAACGGTAAGGTTGACTTCTTCAACGACACNGGCGGCTACGGNTTCATNNNGACTGANGACGNNGACGANGACGTGTTCTTCCACATGGANGACGTCGGCGGCCCGGACCTCGANGAGGGNCAGGANGTCGAGTTCGACATCGAGCAGGCCNNGAANGGCCCGCGCGCGACGAACNTCGNGCGCCTGTAAGGCAGCCCCCCATCGAGCGGTAACGAGCGTCGCGGCATCGGCGCGATCCGATTTTCCGGATTTCTCACATTCCCAGCGGTGCGACCGTGGATTTCGGGGCGTCAGCTTGATACCCTCGGAACGCAAACACCCGGTACCGAATGCGGCGTGAACACTTCGACCTCGACGTGCGCAACATCGATTGGGTGGAGGCTGACGGCGAGCCCGAACAGCCGGTGGCACGGATCGAGTTCTCCGGGCCGGCCGAGGAGCTCACCGACCGGCTCTCGGGCATCGACGACACCCGACTCGACGGCGAGGAGATCGACGTCGCCTTCCGACTCCGGGCCCCCTTCGAGGACACCGAAGCCACCGGCGTCGTCGGCGTCACCAACCGCCTGACCGGCGACTTCATCTTCGAGACCAACGAGAACGCCGAAGACGTCTTCCAGTTCATCAACGCCGCCCGCGAGTACGGCCAAGCGACCAACTCCCCTGACAGCCGCTACCGCATCGAGCTCTCCTTCGAGGACGGCGAGACAGTCACCTACGACAAGGGCACGTTCCTCGTCTACGACGACGAGGGCGACCTCCTTCGCTCCCAGAGTCTCATTCCCTCGGGCGTCGAGCTATAGCCGGCAGAAGGGCGAACGTCGCGCACGCCCAGCGGCGTCGCGGCCGGTCGAAACCGGACGACATTTAGTAGTCTCCCTGCTACCGGCAGGTGTGCGAAACGTCACCGACCGCATCAGCAACCCCTTCGGGATGGATCCCCCGTGCAGCGCGTTCGTCGCCGGCTACGGCGATGCCAACGCGGATTTCCACGTCATCGGCGACCACCCCGGCATCCACGGCGGGGCCGACACCGGCGTCCCGTTTACCGGCCTGCCGTCGACCGATCGCCTCCAATCGGTGCTGGCGGACACTGGCCTGTTGCAAACGACGGGCGATGAACCCGAAGTCGGCTCGACGTACCTTTCGTATCTGCACATGTGCGTCCCCCCGACCGACACGACGCCGACGACCGCCGAGTACACCGATATGGAACGGTTCTTCGACGCCGAACTCCGCGCGATCGCCGCCCACGTTCTCTTTCCGGTCGGCGAGCGCGCGACCGATCACGTCCTCAACGAGTACACCGCCCTCGCCTGGAAGACCGAGGTCGACATGGATCGACTCCACGGCACCGAACTCCGCGGCAGCGGCTGGCTCGTCATGCCGATCAAAGAGCCTACCGAGTGGGACGACGACGACGCCGAACGACTGGCCGACGCGATCACCCGGCTACAGGAGACCGATTTCCGCCGGGAAACCGACCTCGGACGGTTCATCGCCGGCAACGATCCCTACTACGTCCGGTAACGGAGCTCTGAGATCGCTGTCGCCCGCTTATCGCGGGTGTTTTGGAAGAACGTCCGGGAACTGAATCCGAAATCGCGGGTGTGTCGATATATAGCGTCTTTGTTGCCCAAAAAGATAGTAACGCGGCGTGTGTTGGTGAATTTTGATCGATAACGACGCCTTTTATTTACATACGGGCACGTTTTACTTGGCGCACTGGCGAAACTCGCCAGCCGCGCCGCACGCTGTGGACTAGTGCTCCCACAGTAGCTTGGTCAGTCAGCGGCCCCTTCGGGGGCCGTGTTTTCGGTCACACCCCGCGGGCTCTCGTGCTCGTCCGTTCTCCGGGCCCGCGGTTCCGGCCGGGCTGGCTTGCTTTGTGGTGCCTTTGGGCTGGCTTCCGGACAACGAAACACTGAAACAGCGACGCGCCGAGTTTCGGACATGGAACTGCGGGTCATTGAGAAAACCGACGAGGAACTCCGCATCGAGATCGCCGGCGAGGATCACACGTTCATGAACGTGCTGAAGGGNGNNCTGCTGGAGACCGAGGGCGTCTCGGCGGCGACCTACAACATGAACCCCGAACAGTCCGGTGGCCAGACCGAGCCCGTGCTGTCGATCACGACCGAGGGCGACCTCGATCCGCTCGACGCGCTAGCCGAAGGTGCCGAGGCTGTTCGAGAGACGAGCGACGAGTTCAAAGACGCGTTCACCGCGGCAGCCTAAGACAGCTCTTCTGCGGCCTCAGAGCCGAACCGGAATCCCCTGCTCGCGGAGGTTCTGTTTGACATCCTCGATGGAGTACTCGTCGAAGTGGAAAATAGAGGCCGCGAGCCCCGCGTCCGCACCGGCCTCGGTGAAGACATCGGNCATGTNNTNGGGNCNGCCACAGCCCGAGGAGGCNATNACCGGCGTNGAGACGTTGTCGCAGACGNCCTTCGTGAGCGGGATGTCGTANCCGTCCTTCGTNCCGTCGGNGTCGATNNNGTTNACAAACAGTTCGCCCGCGCCGCGCTCCTCGGCTTCGATAGCCCACTCGACCACATCGCGGCCGGTGCCCTCGCGGCCGCCTTTGATCGTACACTCGAACCAACACTCCTCGCCGTCGACGGTCGCGTAGTACTCGCCCTCGTCGTCATAGCGGCGGCGAGCGTCGACCGAGATGACGATACACTGGCTGCCGAAGGCCTCCGCGCCCTCGGTGATGAGTTCGGGTCGCTGGAGGGCGGCGGTGTTGATCGACACCTTGTCCGCGCCAGCGCGCAGCGTCTCCTTGATGTCCTCTTTCGTCCGAATCCCGCCGCCGACAGTCAGCGGGATGAAACACTCGTCGGCGACCGCCGAGACGGTTTCGAGCATNGTNTCGCGNCCCTCNGCGNNNGCGGTGATNTCGAGGAAGACGAACTCGTCNGCNCCNGCCTCGTTGTANNNCTTNGCCATNTCGACNGGGTCGCCGGTGTANTNNAGGTCCTCGAAGTTGACNCCNGTGTAGACGGCCGGCTCGCCGTCCTCGTCGGTGTCGACGTCGATACAGGGGATGATTCGCTTTGTCAGCATTCGATACCAGCCAGTACACGGTACCGGGGTTTCACCGTTTCGACCGCTCAGGTATTCGCCCCATCTGCTCGCAGCTCAGTCCCATGGGTGTCAAGATAGCGTCGGGCGAACCGCTGCCAGTTCGCTTTGAGATATGCCTCGGCGTCAATCCAGTCGTCGATATCGATGTCGAAGGCCTTGATTTCGGCTCCTTCCTCCCGGTAGTAGCGGTCGATATGGATTCGCCCCGCGTCGTGCGGCGTGGTGTCGATTTTCGCCACTTCGATACGTTTTCCGTCACGGTTTCGGAGGAAGAGGATCACTGCAAACGACTCGACGTTGTTGAGACTGGGATCAGCACGAACACCGATACTGAATACCCGGCCCCGAATCTTGGGCTCCAGATTGTACGTGTAGGCGAACGCCGAGTACGACATCGATTCCACCGATTTCCCACGAACTCTGCGCCGTATGCGGGATAAAACTCCGTCCGATACGCGGTGAGCAGCGACCAGGATGATTCGCACGAAGGTTTATACAATTGAGGTCGTAACTCAATAGTACGAGGACCGAACATGGCACAGCGAACTCCCGACTTCCAGCCGAGCGACGAGGAACGAGTCGAGCGGCGATCAGCGATGGCTCGCGCGCTCGCCCGTGGCGGGATGGAGGGCGCACACGTCATCAGCATCGAAACGGCCCGCGAGGTGCTGACCCCCAAACGCTTCGAGATCATCGACTGTCTCCGCGACGGCGACCCCGTCGAGTCGGTCAAATCGCTCGCCGAACGGCTCGACCGCGACCACGGACAGGTAAGCCGCGATCTATCTATCCTCGCCGAACACGGGATCATTGAGTACGACACCGACGGGCGGGCAAAACAGCCGAAACTCGCACCGGAACATCTGGTCGTCGAACCGCTCGCCTGAATCAGTCGGCAGGGTCAGTCATCAAAACCGCTCGCGTCAGTCGTC
The DNA here is from genome assembly GCF_006861665.1 of Halonotius terrestris. GTDB lineage: Archaea > Halobacteriota > Halobacteria > Halobacteriales > Haloferacaceae > Halonotius > Halonotius terrestris. The sequence goes on from NZ_RKLU01000001.1 coordinate 452,323, forward strand.
GCGGTTGTGGAACGCCGCGGCCGCCAGCAGCGGGAACACCAGCGTCGCCTCGGCTTCGATCTGGGTGTAGTTCGTCTCCGCCTCCTTTATCTTCCCCCAGGAGACGGCTTCGTCCGGCGGCGCACCCGACAGCGAGCCGTCGCCCTCCATCCCGGTCGAGATGTAGACCACGTAGTCCGCGCCGCCGCGGAAGAGGTTCGTCATGATCGCGTGGTGTTTCGGGACGCCGCCGCCGACGGCGAGCAGGCCGGTCGTATCGGCCAGCAGGCCCTGCTCGATGAGTTTGTCGTAGTCGTCGAGGATCTCGATGCCGATGTCGACATCGTTGGCCTGTTTGTAGTAGTAGAGGAAGTTCCCGACCTCGGCGTCGGTCAGCGCGGGACAGTAGACCGGCACGTCGTGGTCGGCGGCCTGTTTCAGCACCGAATCCTCGTCTTCGAGCCGGTCGCCCAGCTCCTTGGCGAATTCGGTCGGCGTGCGAATCTGCTCGTCGGCGAAGAAGTCATCGAAGAAGTCGTAGAGGTACTGTTCGAGCCAGACGTAGCGATCCGAGGGGACGTAGATGTTGCCCAAGCGGTTGATCCCCTGTTCGCGGAGTTCGGCCTCGTCGGCCTGCCACTGGCCCATTTTGAACGGCCGGGCGCACTTGATCACGTCCTCGGTCAGCGAGCCGGAGGTGGTGATCACCACGTCGATGTAGCCCTCGCGGATCAGCGAGGCGACGACCTCGCGCAGCCCCGAGGAGATGATGTTGGAGGTGCAGGTGAGGTAGATCGTGGCCTCGTCGTCCTGCATGCGCTTGGCGATGTCGATGCCCTCCGCGAGGTGGGTCGCCTGAAAGCCGGTCGTCGCGTAGCTGTCCAGCAGGTCGTCGAAGTCGAATTCGCCGCGGAAATCGTAGCCACGCACGTCGTCGGTGTCGGGCTCGTTGTCGCTGCCAGGCACGACGTGGTCGTGGGTTTCGTCGTCGGGCGCGGTGTCGTCGGTCATGGGTGAGCGTTGGGCTACGTGGGTTTGAACGACTCGGGTTCGACTTGCCACCCTTCAAATAAAAACAAACAGCTGTAGTCTACAGGAGAGATTCGAGTTAGGTGTTGTTTTAATATCACATTTAAGTCGTCACGAAATAGTACTGATATACAGTGAAGAGGACAGGCAAACTGGGTTCGGTTCATTATGATGAGCGCATTGTTTGCGACCTTTGGAAAGATGTTAGTGAGTATGCAGATGCTAACTCAATATCGTTTGTAGTCACTCATGATTCGTCTACTACCAAATTTGAGTCACTTGAGGAATTACGTAATGCAACCCAAATTCCTGACCGAATAACCGAATTCGAATTCTCTGTTAATTCGTCTGAAGGGAATCTAAGAATAAGTGCAAGCTCACATGGGCACAAATATAGTATTCGTGGTGAGGAAGACTGGGTTCGCCGAATGTCAGATTACATTAGAGAGTTTTCTTCTGAAAGACAAAACACGCTCAGGACAAAATTAACAAATAAGAGAATATTCTACCTTCAAGCACTCATAATCGGAGGGATATTGGGTTCTTTTCGTAATAAAATCACTGCCATCGTGTTACCATTTTATGGTGTTGAATTAGAACCAGTTCAACGATATACATTTATTGGGCTTGTAATAGCAATCGTTTTACTCCAGATTGCAAAATATGTCTATCCTTCCGTTGAATTTCGAAGAAGAGGATCTCAAGCACGAACCCGCGAAATAGCATTTATTTTAACAGTTATTGGTTCATTAGCAAGCACTGCGCAAGGAATATACTGGTTGATTAATTAAAAATATTGGCAGGTTTTGTTTCTATAATCCCCGTATTTCAGCAGTTAACTCAGGTTGTCGATCCAGTCACACCAGTCGCCGAAGTCCGTGGCTCCGCACTGCTCAGCAATCGAGCGATAGGTGTCCTGAGAAATTTCGTCCGCCGACGTGAGTGGAACCGTCACATTGCGAACCTCGCCCGTGTCACTGTTTTCGTACCGCAGTTGGACGTGACTCCCTTCTCGGCCGACAGGCTGGTAATCCATCTTCCGCAACGCTTTCACGATCTCGCGGCCGGAAAAATCAGCATACGGCATCGGTGACGTTACTCACTCCACGGCGGCGTCTGCTCCGTCGTCACCTCTTCAGGATCGAGTCCGATTTCGCGCAGGAACGCGTCTTCGTCCTCGATTTCTTCGCCGCCGCCCTCGTGGAGTGCCAAGGCGTCGGCGAGTTCCGCCAACGCGTCTGCCTTGGAGTCGCCGCTCGCAGCAACACCAGTTTCAACGTCAATCGCCGTCACGAGATCCTCCTCGTACGAGAATCGAACACCGTCCTGTTCGTCACGACGATCCGTTGTTGCCATTCGTACGTCTATATCAGTGCGGTTTGGGCTAAAGTCTTCTCCCTGCGTAAACGCGCAAATCGAAGCTTTCGCCCGGCGAGTATCGATTTCGCCTCGTCGTCAGCGACCGACTCACGTCAACCGATAAATCCGCGCTTCCCACGGCCGCAGATCGAACGCCCAGGCATCAACGTCGGTCGCGCGCTCGTCGGCCCCGTAGTTACACAGCAGGAGTTCGGCCTCCATCTCGTGGGGGTCGAACTCGACGTCTTCCTCAGGAATCCAGGTGTGGCTCTCCCACTCGGCGAAGTTGAGCGTGATCAACAGTCGCTCGTCGCCCAGCGTGCGCACGTACGACCAGACCTCCTCGTGGTCATTGATCAGCACGTCGTAGCGACCGTAGACCATCACGTCGCTCACGTCGCTGTCCTTCCGGAGGTCCATCAGATCGCGGTAGTAGTGCCAGATGGAATCCTCGTCGTCGCGGGCGGCTTCGACGTTGATCTCGTCGTGGTTCGGGTTGACGCCGATCCAGGGCTCGCCGTCGGTGAAGCCGGCGTTTTCGCTTTCGTCCCACTGCATCGGCGTCCGGGCGTTGTCCCGGCTGTTGTGCCGCAGCCCGTGTTTGATGTCGTCGAAGTTCTCGATTTCGCCGCTTTCGAGGGCGTTCCGCACGGGGTTGATCGTCTCCACGTCGCGGAACTCATCCAGCGAATCGAAGGGGTAGTTCGTCATGCCGATTTCCGCGCCCTGGAAGATGTACGGCGTCCCCCGAAGGGTGAAAATCAGCGTCGCCAGCAGTTTCGCGGACTCCTCGCGGTACTCGCCGTCGTTGCCAAAGCGGGAGACGAGTCGCGGCTGGTCGTGATTGCTGAGATAGATACTGTTCCAGCCGTCGTCGGCCAGGCCGTACTGCCAGCGATTAAACGAGTCCCGCAGATCGTTGAGCGTCCACTCGTTTGTCTCCCAGATTTCGCCGCCGTGATCCAGCAGGACGTGATCGAAGTGGAACAACGTCGACAGCGGCCCGTCGCGGCCGACGTAGTCGATGGCGGTCTCCATATCCATCCGGCCCATCATCTCGCCGAGGGCGAACACATCTCGATCCGCGAGCACGCGGTCGTGCATGGTATCGAGGAACTCCTGCATGCGCGGGCCGTCGAAGGTCTCCCAGACCTCGGTGCTGTTCAGCGGCGGATCGTGCTTCGTCACCGAATCGGGTTTCGACAGGAGGTTGATCACGTCCATCCGGAAGCCGTCGATGCCCTTGTCGAGCCACCACTCCATCATCTCGAAGATTTCGTCGCGGACATCGGGGTTCTCCCAGTTCAGGTCGGGCTGTTTCTCGTCGAACAGGTGCAAATACCACTTGCCGACTTCCTCGTCGTAGGCCCACGCTGGGCCACCGAAGAACGACTCCCACTCGTTGGGCGGGGCTTCGTCCTCGGGGCCGAGATGGCCGGTGAATCCCCCGACATCAGTGCGGCCGTTCTTCCAAATGTAGTAGTCGTGGTACTCGCTGTCGGGATCGCGGGCGTTGACGAACCACTCGTGTTCGTCGGAGGTATGGTTGACCACGAGGTCCATGATGAGCTTGATGTCCCGATCATGCAGGCCATCGAGCAGTTCTTCCCAGTCCTCCATCGTGCCGAACTCGTCCATGATGGACTGGTAGTCGGCGATGTCGTACCCGTTGTCGGCGTTGGGTGACTCGTAGACGGGGTTGAGCCAGATGATGTCGACGCCGAGAGCGTCCAGATAGTCGATTTTCTCGATGATGCCAGGGATGTCGCCGACGCCGTCGCCGTCGGTGTCGTTGAAACTTCGTGGGTAGATCTGGTAAATAACCGATTCTTTCCACCACGCACGGTCAATGAGCTGTTCGTCCGTCGCCGTGTCTGTCATAAGAGAGGTTGTTCGTCCGACTACGTTAAGCCCTATGGCTTTCGGCGACAGGGTGGATGCGTGTGTTTTAGTAGACGACCGCTCCAACCATCACCCAATGACTGCACACGACCACGAGGGCGACGACGGGTTCGATAGACACGAGGAGAGCGACGCGGGACGAGTCACCGCGCCGATGCAGGCGTTTACCACCCAACAGGCGACGACCGGCGGGCTCATCTTGCTTGCGGGGCTGGCGGTCGTCTTCGGCCTGCCGCTGTTGGTACTGTAACGCGGTTCGACCACGACTCGTTTTCAGAGAAGGGACAGCGACTATATCAGCGAGCCGTCGCCGTTGCCGGCGATGCCACAGAAGTCGTCCTCGCTGGCTCCCTCCCGTGGATACCACGCCAGCGGGTGGTCGGCGACGAGATCGACGGTCACGCGCTCGCCGAGTTCGAAGTCCTCAACGTGGTTGTGCAGGCAGTGGACCGTATCGCCGCTGTCGAGTTCGACCCGGTAGATGAACGACGGGCCGACGTACTGCCGGGAGACGACTTCGCCGTCGGTCTGTGCCTCGTGGGCGCGACCCGCCCGCAGATCGTCCGGGCGGACGAGGATATCGACGGCGATGCCCTCGTACTCGGCGGCGTAGCCATCGAGCGTTCGGGCGTCGAACTCGCCGATACCCGTTTCGACGGCCTCGCCGTGGACGTACGCGGTCAGGAAGCTCGCCCGGCCGAGGAAGGAGGCGACAAAGCGGGATTTCGGCTGTTCGAAGACCCGCTCGGGCCGTCCGAGCTGTTCGATCTGGCCATCGTTCATCACCGCGACGCGGTCGGAAATCGANANNGCNTCCTCCTGGTCGTGNGTNACGGAGATNGCGGTGACNCCGGCNTCCTTCAGAATCGACCGGACCTCCTCGCGCATCTCGACGCGNAGNNNNACGTCGAGNTTCGAGAANGGNTCGTCGAGCAGCAGNANNTNNGGNTCGGGCGCGAGCGACCGGGCGAGGGCGACGCGCTGTTTCTGTCCGCCGGAGAGTTGATCGGGTGATTTCTCGCCGTGGTCGGGGAGATCAACGAGGTCAAGCAGGTCGTCAACGCGGGCTTCAGTGTCGACGTCGTCCATGTCCTCCAGTCCGAAGGCGATGTTTTCGCGGACCGAGAGATGGGGGAACAGCGCGAAGTTCTGGAAGACTATGCCCACATCGCGCGCTTCGGGATCGGTCGCGTTCTCTGGGGTCGCCACCGGCTCGTCGTTGAGTTGGATCTCGCCGCTGGTCGGCGTTTCGAGGCCGGCCAGCAGCCGAAGCGTCGTCGTCTTCCCGCAGCCCGAGGGGCCGAGCAGCGTCAGGAGTTCGCCGCGCTCGACCGACAGCGAGACGCCGTCGACGGCAGTCTCGGAGCTGAAGGCTTTGGTGACGTTCGAGAGTTCGAGAATCGGATCGTCGACGGTCGCCTCGGAGTCGCCCGGCATCGTCGGGCTTTCGGCGTCCTGTGCGACCGCGCCGTGCATGAGTGAGTTGTTTGCCATAGCGATTCGGGGTGAAGCGAAGCCAACAGCCAGCGACGACGACCGATGGAGGCTGTGGCGACGCCGTTCTTGCTGTCACACTACTTTAGGACCTCCTAAAAGCATGTCGGCTTCCGTCAGTGGAGCGATGACACCGCACCAACAGCGTCTTTACCGGCTACCACGTCGCCTTCGGTGAAGCAACGGGGCGTCGACGTAGGATACCGACGCCCTCGCGCTTCATTTCTACACAGTGAGCTACAGCAGTATGTCGACACGAGGCAGCAGCGAGCTTACTCCAGCGTGTCCGGAATCACGTCGCGCAGATCGGTGACTGTCTCGGCATCGAGTTCGACCGTCTCATCGCCGACCGTCAGTGACAACACACCGTCCGCCGTCGCCGTCCCGAGCGATTCGACAGCCGCGATGCCGTCGAAGGCGTCGCGTACACCCTCAGGATCGGTCGTTTCGATGACGACCCGGCCCGGCGTCTCGTCGAACAGCGCGACGGCGTTGTCGACGGCGACATCCGCGCCTGCGTCGGCCGTCAGCAACTCCGCCAGCGCGACCGCCAGGCCGCCGTGGCTCACGTCGTGGGTCGCCAGCGTCGTCCCATCGCGGGCGACCTCCGCAATCGTGGCGACGAGTTCGGCGGGATTCTCCGGCAGCGTCGGGAAGGCGTCGCTGCCGCCGGCGGCGTTGAGGTATTCGGAGCCGCCGAGGGCGTCGCCGGCGTCGCCGACGACGAGGAGTTCGCCCTCGCCGCTGAGCGCGGCCGGCGGGGCGTCGTAGCCGGCTTTCGTGCCGACCATCGCCAGCGTCGGTGTCGGCGGGATCGGGCCCGCTTCCGAATCGTTGTACAGCGAGACGTTGCCGCCGACCACCGGCGTCGAGAGCTCAGCACACATCTCGGCGAGGCCGTCGACGATCCCTTTGAAGCCGCCGTAGACGTCGGGTTTCTCGGGGTTGCCGCCGTTGAGACAGTCGACCGCCGCCAGCGGCGTCGCACCCTTCGCGGCGATGTTGGTCGCGTTTTCGAGGGCGACCGCTCGCGCGCCGCCGTAGGGGTCGGCCGTCGTCCAGTTGGGGTTCGCACCCGAGGAGATAGCGAGGCCGGTCCCCGAGCCGTCGGCGTCGCGGTCGCCTGCGTCGCCGCCTGTCTCCCGAATCGCCATAATCGCCGCGTCGTCGCCGGGCTTCATCGCCGTGCGGACGCCGACTTCGTGGTCGTACTGCCGGTAGACCCACCGTTTCGAGGCGGTGTTGGGAGCGGCGACGACGGACTTGATCGCCTCGCCGAGATCGGCGTCTGGGAGGTCGCGCTCGGCGGACTNCGGGGTCG
>NZ_RKLU01000001.1:459411-527193 GCF_006861665.1 Halonotius terrestris
ACGCTGTCGAGGTCGTTCATCGGCGCGCCNTCCGCGAGNNANTCNGNGGNNACGTCGACGACGNNCTCNCCCTCGAANGTNCAGNNGTAGTTNCCNTCNNTNACNTCGCCGATGACCGAACAGCCGAGGTCGAACCGNTCGGCGANNTCCNGNACNNNNTCGACGTNNTCGGGANNGACCTCGTAGCACATCCGCTCNTGGGATTCGGCGAGCAGGATTTCGAGTGCGTTCATGTTGGGTTCGCGCTGGTGGACGCGATCCAACTCGATGGCCGCGCCGAAGCCGCCCTTGGCGACGAGTTCGGACGAGGCGCCGCCGAGACCGGCCGCCCCGAGGTCGCGGGCCGACTGGATGAGGTTCTCGTCAATGAGCGTCTCGCTGGCCTCAATGAGCAGTTTTTCGCTGTAGGGGTCGCCGACCTGCACCGCCGGGCGGTCCTCGGTTTCGGCGTCCTCGTCGAGGTCCTCGCTGGCGAAGGAGGCCCCGCCCAGCCCGTCGCGGCCGGTCGCGTTCCCGAAGATGACGAGCTTGTTACCGGCCTGCTGGGCTTCGGCAGTGATCAGCCGCTCCTCGTCGGTCAGCCCGACGCAGGCGACGTTGACNAGCGGGTTCCCCTCGTANNCGTCGTGGAANNCGACGCTNCCNGCNACCGTCGGGACGCCGATACAGTTGCCGTAGTGGCTGATTCCCTCGACGACGCCCTCNAANAGNTACNGGGAGTGTTCGCGNTCGAAGNCGCCGAAGTAGAGNNNNTCGGCNANNGCGATNGGGTANGCNCCCATCGANAGNGTNTCNCGGACGATNCCGCCGACGCCGGTGGCCGCGCCGTCGAANGGNTCGACGTAGCTCGGGTGGTTGTGGCTCTCGATGCCGAGGGTGATGTAGGTCTCGCTGTAGTCCTCGCGCGCCCGCTCGCTCGCGGGTGTGTCGGCGGCGTCGGGTTCGGGGACGGCGATGACGGCGGCATCGTCGCCAGGCCCGATGACGACCTGCTCACCCGCGCTGTCGAAGGCGCCGAGCAGCGGCCGGGACGACCGGTAGGCGCAGTGTTCGCTCCAGAGATTCTCGAACAGGTTCACCTCGGCGGGCGTGGGCTCACGGCCGAGTTCAGCCGTGATAAGGTCGTGATCCGACTCCGGGAGACTCATTTGGGCTCCCTTTCGAATCGCCGGCTTAATCTCTTTCCATGCGGAGGCTACCGAAATCCGATACCTCCTTGTACGACGACCGAAACAGCCGAACTATGAACGAGAACCTCAAGTGGGGCGGCGCGGGGCTCCTGCTCGCACTCGCCGGCAGCGGGTTCGTCGCCAGCGAGATCCAACACGGTATCGAGGTCGGCAACCCCCTGCCGATCGCCTACGGCGCGGCGGTCGTGATCGCAACGCTCGTCGCCGTCCTCCTGATCGCACCGAGCTTCCGAACGGCGAGCTAAGGGCCGACAGCGACGGCCCCGATTGGCTCGACTGAGCAACTTTATTATCATTGCCGCGAAGATAGGGACGTGTTTCGGGTCGAGCTCCACACGCACTCCGAGCTATCACACGACGGCCGCGACCCCGTCGATCTCCTCCTCGAACAGGCCGCGGCCGTGGGGCTCGACGCTATCGCTATCACTGATCACGACGAAATCGACGCCAGCGTCGAGGCCGCGGTGAGCGCGCCCGACTACGGGCTGGTCGGCATCGTCGGCATGGAAGTCACCAGCGCGGTCGGCCACATCCTCGCGCTCGGTATCGACGAGATCGTCCCGCCCGGACTCCCCTACGACGAAACGCTCGACCGCATTCACGACCAAGGCGGGATCGCCGTCGTTCCCCATCCGTTCCAGAAATCCCGCCACGGCGTCGCCCCGCACATCACCGACGACCAACTCGCCAGCGCGGACGCCATCGAGGTTTACAACTCCCGGCTGTTCACCGGCCGGTCGAACCGCCAAGCCGAATCGTTCGCCATCGATCGCGGCCTGCCGATGACCGCCGGCAGCGACGCCCACATCTCCGAACTGGTCGGCCAAGCGATCACCGAAGTTGACGCCGACGAGCCGACCGCCGACGCGATCCTCGATGCGATCCGCGAGGGCCGCACCAGCGTCATCGGCCACCGGACGCCGTGGCGCGTCAGCCTCCGGCAGTTCGGCGGCGGCGCGAAACGCCGCGCCCAGCGGGCGATCCGCGAGTTCTTCCGATGAGCCAGCCACCACAGCCGCCGCTTCGCGGTGCCGACGCCGCTGTCGTCCGAAACGCACTCGCGGCCCGCGATCCACTCCCCGGCGCGAGCGGCCTCGGGCCCGCAGCGATGGGCGGCTTCGGCGGCCGCATCGGCGACCGACTCGTCCGGGACGTGCTGGGTCGCCAGCCGGTCTACAGCGAGGCCGACGCCGCCGACCCGACCGCCGATGGCGCGTGGGCGTTTGCGCCGAGCACCCTCGACAATCCGGTCGTCGTCCCGCCCGGAGGCGTCCGCACCGCCGACGACGACGAGCAGGTACTCACACTGCCAAAGCCGCCCGCTGCCGACCGGGACGAGGCGATGACAGCCGTAACCGACGCGCTCAGCGGCGCGCTCGACGTTGGCGACGATAATAAGAAAACCACAGACGACGTGGCCGTCGCCTTCTCCGGCGGGGTCGACTCGACGCTCGTCGCTAGCGGCTTCCCCGACGCACCGCTCTACGTCGTCGGCTTCGAGGGCTGCCACGACATCACCGCCGCCCGCGAGGCCGCCGCCGGGATCGACCGCACTGCCGACCTCACGGTCATCGAACTCACCCACGACGACCTCATCAACGCCGTCCCGCGGGTCGCTGCCGCGACCGGCCGGACGAACCCGATGGACGTGACCATCGCGTTGCCGCTGCTGGTCGTCGCCGAGCGGGCCGCGGCCGACGGCTACGACCGCCTCGCGCTCGGACAGGGCGCGGACGAACTGTTCGGGGGCTACTCGAAAGTCGTCGAGCCAAGCGAGGACCACCGCGTCGACAGCGAAACGGTTCGGGGTGCGGTGCGGGAAACGATCGATACGCTGCCCGGCCAACTGGAACGCGATGTGTGCGGTCTCGACGCCGTGGGCATCGAACCGGTGACACCCTTCCTGCAGGACCGCGTCGTCGACGCCGCGCTGCGGCTGCCCGGCGAGTTGCTGGCGACGCCCGAGGCACGCAAGATCGCCCTCCGGGAGTTCGCCCGCGAGACGGTCGGCCTCCCCGAGTCCGTCGCCGGCGCGGACAAAAAGGCCGTGCAGTACGGCACCTACGTCAGCCGCGAGTTGGATCGGCTGGCTCGCCAGAACGGCTACAAACGACGGATGGACGACCACGTCGGCCAGTATATTCGAGAACTGTGTGCGGACTGAGAGCCGCGTTTTTCAGCGTCGCGGCTGAACCCCCGCTATGGAGCGACGCGATGTGCTCAGAATCGGCGGCCTGACGCTGGCGGCGACGCTGGCCGGCTGTGTGGACGACTCGCCCAGCAGCGACACGGCTACTGACCCCGAGAGCGATAGCGACGATATGGCCAGTGAGTTGGATCTCCGTGAGGCGAACGTGGTCGGCGTCGAGTTCGAGGAACGCGACGAAGGCTACCGGTTCGACGTGACGCTGCATCACGATGACGACGGCGAGGACGGCTATGCGAACTGGTGGCAAGTCGAAACACTCGACGGCACGCAACTCGGCCGCCGGGTGCTGACACATCCCCACTCCCGCCAGCCATTCACACGGTGGGATATCATCGAAATCCCCGACAGCGTGACCTGCGTCGTCGTGCGCGGTCACGACCAGACCCACGAGTACGGCGGCCGAGCGGTCGTCGTGAACCTTGACTCGGGTGCGCAGAACGCGATCTCACAGGGGTCGGAACGACAGACCGTCAGCGAGAGCGACTGCCCGTAATCGGAGCGGGGAGCCAGCCAGAGAGGTGTGGCTGTTGGGGAGCGTTGTTACAAACTACCGATATTTTAGTTACGTCTGTTCGGTTTTTACCCGTTTGTTAATTGTTTTATGATTTCTAAAACCCAAGAAACCCAAAGAAATTTCACTATAGCCCTGTATGCTAGTCAACTATGAAGCAACACATCAATGGTCCCCGCGAGTTTCGCGTGCTGCGAGAGATGAATTCGAACAACGCAATAAACCTCCTCTGTCCCTCGGCGGATCGGGTCTTCCAGATCGTCGACTACGAGGACCACAACCTCAAAACGGAACTGGCGTCGCTTGAGTCCGGAAAACTCATCGAACTCGACCTCGATCGGATCGCTAGCCGCGCGAACGTCTGGCGAGCGAACTGGCCGTAACGCCGAGCCGGTACTGTCGCCGCAGTCGAAACGTCGTCGACGCCGAGATGTGTTGTTTCCTGTTGTGTCGGTGAGACGCTGTGCGAACGGTTCTCGTATGCAAGCGAGTCCGAAGCGGTTAAACGGGCTTCGCCGGTAGGACGAGTAACTCACTGCGGAGACGGGCAACCAGTGGGCACCCGGTTCGCCGGGACGAAATGTGGTCGGCTTGACCGACTGAATCGCAAGCGCCCGAGGACACCTATGGCACGAAGCGTCTACTCACATATCCGAGAAGCATGGCGAAGCCCCGACGAGGGGAAGCTCGCCGAACTACAGTGGCAGCGCAAACAGGAGTGGCGAAACCAAGGGGCTGTCGAGCGAATCGACCGCCCGACCCGCCTCGACAAGGCCCGCACGCAGGGCTACAAAGCCAAGCAGGGCATCGTCGTCGCCCGCGTCNCCGTCCGNAAGGGCGGGGCNCGCAAGCAGCGNNNCAAGGCCGGTCGTCGCTCGAAGCGACAGGGCGTGAACAAGATCACTCGCCGGAAGTCCATCCAGCGCATCGCCGAGGAACGCGCCTCCCGGAAATTCCGCAACCTCCGGACGCTCAACTCCTACTGGGTCGGCGAAGACGGCTCGCAGAAGTGGTTCGAGGTCATCCTGCTCGACCCNNANCACNNGGCNATCNAGAACGACGACGACCTNANCTGGATCTGCGAAGACCAGCACAAGGGTCGCGCGTTCCGCGGGCTGACCGGGGCCGGAGACAAGGGCCGCGGCATGCAGAAACGCGGCAAAGGCACTGAACACGCGCGTCCGAGCGTCAACAGCGACCGAAACCGCAGCAAGTAACGCGCGTCGCCACCGCGACGACCACGCAGTTTTTACAGTCAATATTTCCGGGTAGTACCACGGCTGGGAGCGATTCCCACGCGATGAAAACGCCCGTCTCGGTTCTTTAGGGAAGTGTCCGTAGGTACAGCTATGTCGCTTACAGCCACCTACGAAGCCGCCCTCTGGAAAACGATGGACTGGCTCCGGATCGCCGATTCGCTGCGCCGGAAGATGGTGGCCGCGGTTGCCATTCAGTTTGGCGTCGCAATCGGCCTGTTCGGCCTCCCGTTCGTCCTCTCGGGGACGCTGCTGACGGCGGCCCAAGCCCTGCTGTTCGCGGGGGCGACCGTGGCGTTCGTGAACACCGTGTTGATCGTCCAACGCGACCTGATCGAGCCGCTGGCCGCGATGGAGCAGGCCGCGGGTCGGATCGCCGACGGCCACGTCGATACCGAGACGGTCGCCGTCGAGCAGGCCGACGAGGTCGGCGAACTCAGCCGCTCGTTCAGCGCGCTGCAGTCGTACCTCACCACCGTCTCCGCACAGGCCGACGCGCTGGCCGACCAGGAGTTCGACGATCCGGCACTCGATGAGCCCGTTCCGGGCCCCTTCGGCGAGTCGCTGGATCGGATGGCCGAAAACCTCGAATCCTACACACAGGAGATCGAAGCCCGCAGCGAACGGCTCGAAGGACTCGTCGACGCCTTCGAGACATCGACGGCCGCCGCTATCGACGGCGACCTCACGGCGACGATCGATCCCAGCGTGATCGACGACGACAATTACACCGTCGTCATCGAGCGGTACAACGAACTGCTACGGACGCTGCAGGAGTCACTCGGCGAAACCGCCGCCTTCGCCGCCGAGGTCGCCCGCTCGACGGACACCGTCGTCGAGAGCACGACCGAACTCGACCGCGCGGGCGACGAGATCGCCGCCGTGACCGACGAGATCGCCGCCGGAGCGGACGAACAGCGCGAACAGCTCCAGACCGCCGTCAACGAGGTCAACACGCTGTCGGCGACTGTCGAGGAGATCGCAGCTTCAGCCGAGGAAGTCAGCCGGACGGCCGAAACCGCAAGCGAGGCCGCGACCGAAGGCCGCGAGGAGGCGACCGAAACCGCCGCCGAACTCGACGAGATCGAATCGGAGATCACCGAAGCCGCCGACAGCGTCGAAGCCCTCGGCAGCCGGATCGACGAGGTCGACGAGATCGTCTCGGTCATCACGGATATCGCCGAGCAGACGAACCTGCTCGCGCTCAACGCCTCGATCGAAGCGGCCCGCGCCGACGGCGATGGCGACGGGTTCGCGGTCGTCGCTAACGAAGTGAAATCGCTGGCTGAAGAGACGAAAGAGGCCGCCGCGGAGATCGGCGATCGCCTCGAAGAGATCCAAGCCCAGTCCGACGAGACCATCGACGAGGTCGAAACCGCCAGCCAGCGCGTCAGCGAGAGCACCGAGGCGGTCGAACGTTCGCTGGGCCGGTTCGACGAGATCGCCGAGGTCGTCACCGAGTTGAGCGACAGCGTCCACGAGATCAGCAACGCGACCGACCAGCAGGCCAATTCGGCCGAGGACGTGGCTGCCGTCGTCGATGAGGTCGCTACGATCAGCGATGAAACCGCCGAAGACGCTGCCAGCGCGGCCTCGGCCGCCGAGGAACAGACCGCCTCGCTGTCGAGCGTCTCGGAGACGGTGGGCGAGTTGGCCGACGAAGCCGACGAACTCGAAGCACTGCTCGCACAGTTCGATCTCGAGGCGGACGGCGAAACGGAGCCACAGCTGACTTCCCCGGCCGGCACGAGCGAGACAGCGAACGGGGCGGACACCTCAGAAGCGACCAACGGTGCCGACACAAGCGAAGCGACCGATACGACCGACAGCGACGTGATCGAACACCGAGAGTCACCGGATTCGACCGACCAGTTCACGCTGCCGGCTGACGATTAGCGCGGGTCATCCACGTTATCGGTCATCCCACCAGTCTTTGATCCGGTCGAGGGCGTCGTCGACCTTCGGGAGCAGATCGGGGATTGACACCTGCGCCTGTACCTCGTCGTCGAGTTCACTGTGCACTTGGGCGGCGATTGCAACTTCGGTGGCGACAAGCTCGGCGATTGTATCATCCCGCTCGGCGACGAAATCGACGAACTCGGAGAGCTCGTCGGTCTCCTGATCAACGGTCAGATCGTCGTTGTTGGGAAAATCGTTCGGTGGCATACACCCTATCATTAAATGTAGAATATCTAATCTTTTTCGGCGATCACGCGTACCCACACCGCTTATTCGCTCCCATCGCAAAACGAGCCCATGAGCCTCTCGCTGGAGTCGACTCAACTCGACCGCTACTCGCGGCATATCATCATGGACGAGATCGGCCCCGAGGGGCAGGCCGCACTACTCGACAGCCGCGTCCTCGTTGTCGGCGCGGGCGGCCTCGGCGCGCCGGTNATNCAGTANCTCGCNGCNGCGGGCGTCGGNACNCTCGGNATCGNCGACGACGACGTCGTCGAGCGGTCGAACCTCCAGCGACAGGTGATNCACGCCGACNNCGACGTNGGNNNGCCGAAGGTCGACNNCGCGGCNGANTNCGTCGCCGACCTCAACCCCGACGTGACCGTCGAACCCCACGAGCGGCGACTGACACCCGAGAACGCCGACTCGATCATCGCCGACTACGACCTCGTTGTCGACGGCTCCGACAATTTCCCGACGCGGTACCTCCTCAACGACGCCTGCCGGCTCGCGGGCATCCCGCTGGTCAACGGCGCGGTCTACAAATTCGAGGGGCAGGTCACGACGCTCGTGCCCGACGGGCCGTGCTACCGATGTCTGTTCCCCGAGGCCCCCGATCCTGGCACCGTTCCCGACTGTGCGACGACGGGTGTTCTCGGCGCGCTGCCGGGGACGATCGGCTGCCTGCAGGCGACTGAGGTCGTCAAACTGCTGGTCGATATCGGCGACCCGCTGGTCGGGACGCTACTCTCGTATGACGCGATGGACCTCTCGACCGAACGCGTGCCCTACCAGCAGTCGCCCGACTGCCCGGTCTGCGGCGAGGACGGCATCGACTCCGTAGCAAGCGTCGAGTACGGCGACGGCTGCGGGATCGACGAGCCGACGACGAACGCTTGAGGGCGACGACGAGGAAGCAGCGAAGCCCCCGACTTTTTACCGAAACCGACGTATCCGTAGCTATGACCCGGACCCACGCGCCCGTCTCCCTGCCGGTCGCGCTCACCATCGCCGGCAGCGACTCCGGCGGCGGCGCGGGCATCCAAGCCGACCTGAAGACGATGGAGGCCCACGACGTCTTCGGCACCTCGGCGATCACCGCGACGACCGCCCAGAACACCAGCGGCGTCGAGGACATCAACGTCCTCCCGACCGACCACATCGCCGCCCAGTACGACGCCGTCGTCGACGATTTCGCTGTCGGCGCGATCAAAACCGGGATGCTCGCTACCGCCGAGGTGATCGAAACCGTCACCGACTGCCTCGCCGACTTCGCGGGCCCGGTCGTCGTCGACCCTGTCATGGTCGCGGCGACCGGTGACCGCCTGCTGAGCGAGGAGGCCGAAGCCGTCTACGAGGACCTCTTCGACCACGCGACGCTCGTGACGCCCAACGCCGACGAGGCCGAACTCCTGACCGACCGGACGGTCGACAGCGTCGACGCCGCCGAAGCCGCCGGCCGCGACATCGTTGAGTTGGGAGCCGACGCCGCGCTCGTGAAGGGTGGCCACATCGACGGCGATAGCGGAACTGCTGGCGACAGCGACGAAGTCGTCGATACGCTCGTCATCGACGAGTCGGCCACCGACGCGACTCACACCGAGCAGTTCACCCATCCCCGCATCGACACCGACGCAACCCACGGCTCGGGCTGTACGCTCTCCAGTGCGATCGCGGCGCGCATGGCCCGCGAGGAGACACTCACCGAGGCCGTCGCCGGCGGCGTCGCGTTCATGGAGCGGGCCGTCCGCTACGGGATCGACGCCGGCAGCGGGCCCGGATCGGTTCACCACCTCGTCGAGATGCGTGAACGCGCCGACCGCGAGGCGACGACGGCCGCCGTCGAGCGGATCGTCGCGCGACTGGTCGAGGCGAACGTCGAAACGCTCGTCCCCCCAAGCGGAATGGATGTCGTCGGTGCGACCCCCTACGCCGAAACACCAGCCGAGGTCGTCGGTGTCGACGGCCGGCTCAGCCGCACCCGAACCGGCATCCGGCACAACGCCGGGGTTCGCTCGGGAACCGCAAGCGACCTCGCCCACCAGTTACTGGCCGCCCGTGAGGCGTTTCCCGCGCTCCGCTTTGCGTGCACCATCCGGTTCGACGACGCCGTCGAACACGTACTCGAAACACTGGATGGCCCGGTCGTCCGCGGCGACCCCGGCACGCCGACCGACGCCGCGGCGGCCGCCGTCGCCGACGCCGACCAACCGCCAGCCGCGATCATCGACCCTGGTGACGAGGGTCGACAGCCAGCAGTGATCCTCGTCGCGGCCGACGCGGCCACGCTCCACGAGCGGACGCTGTCGGTCGCAGACGCCCTGCTTACCGAGTGAGAACTACCGGTCTGTCGCCGGCCGCATCGTAGCGTTTTAGCGACTGTCAGCCCCACCCCCGGTATGTCGCAGGGAATCGTCGGGCAGTTTCACGCACTCAAGGCCGACAGCGACGCCGACCTGTTGGCGATGCAGTGCGGCGATTTCTACGAGTTCTTCGACGACGACGCCGAGTGCGTCGCCGCCGAACTCGATCTGACGACCTCCACCAAATCCTCCGGCGGCGAATCCTATCCGATGGCCGGCGTCCCGGTCGGCGAGCTAACGCCCTACCTCACCGCGCTGGTCGAACGGGGCTACACCGTCGCCGTCGCCGACCAGTTCGAAGACGAGGGCGGCGACTTCTACCGGGAAATCACCCGCCGCGTTACGCCCGGGACGCTGCTGGAAACCACCGACAGCAACGCCCAGTACCTCGCCGCAGTCGTCGCGCCGGACGAGCAAACCGACGACGAATCGACCGGCCCCTACGGGCTGGCGTTCGCCGATATCACGACCGGCCAGTTCCTCGTTACCGAAGTCGACGACGCCGACAGCGCGGTCGCCGAATGCTACCGGTTCGACCCGGTCGAACTGCTGCCCGGCCCGGCCGTCCGCACGGACGACGCGTTCCTCACCGCAGTCACTGACCGCAGCGACGCCGAGGTGACGCTGCACGCCACCGACGCCTTCGCACCGGGGCGGGCGACCCACACCGTGAACGAACAGTTCGGCGACGAAACCGCCGACAGCATCGGCCTCGATTCCGAGTTGGCCGTCCGCGCCGCGGGCGCGATCCTCGCGTACGTCGCCGAAACCGGCGTCGGCGTCCGGCAGTCGATGACGCGGCTCCAACCCTACACGGCCGATGACCACCTGACGCTGGATGCGACAACCCAGCGCAACCTCGAACTCGTCGAGACGATGCAGGGCGACAGCGAGGGGTCGCTGCTGGCGACGATCGATCACACCGAAACGAGCCCGGGGCGTCGCCTGCTGCGGGAATGGCTGACCCGCCCACGGCGTGATCGAGCGACGCTGGATCGCCGCCTCGACAGCGTTGCCGCGATGGCGGCGGCCGCGCTGCGTCGCCAACGACTCCAGGAAACCCTCGACGGCGCGGCCGACCTGGAACGCCTCGCCAGCCGCGTCGCCAGCGGGAGCGCGGGCGCGAACGAGTTGTTGTCGATCCGCGAAACGCTGGCACTCTTGCCCGCTATCGACGCCGAACTCACCGACGGCGAGCTCGCGGACTCACCGCTACCCGCCGTGCTTGACGATATCGACCGCGAGGCCGCGGCCGACCTCCGAGAGACGCTGGCCGACGCCATCGTTGACGATCCGCCGCAGACGGTGACACAGGGCGGGCTGTTCAAACGCGGCTATCACGACGACCTCGACGACCTCATCGACCAACACGAGGCCGCCAAAGAGTGGATCGACGGGCTGGCCGACCGCCTCAAACAGCGGCATGAACTCACCCACGTCTCGGTCGGACGCAATAAGACCGACGGCTACTACATTCAGGTCGGCCAGTCAGAAGCCGACGCCGTCCCCGACTCGTTTTCACACGTCAAGACCCTGAAAAACTCCAAACGGTTCGTCATCGACGAATTGGCTGAACGGGAACGCGAAATTCTCCGGCTGGAAGAACAGCGCGGCGAACTCGAATACGAACTGTTCGAGGAACTCCGTGAGACGGTCGCCGCACAGTCGGCGTTGCTGCAGGATGTCGGCCGGGCTATCGCCGAACTCGACGTGTACTGCTCGCTGGCGACTCACGCCGCGAGCAACGGCTGGCGCCGCCCGACGCTGGCCGAGCCCGGCGAACTCGCCATCGACGCCGGCCGCCACCCCGTCGTCGAGCAGNCCNNCGAGTTCGTNCCNAACGATCTCNNNCTCGACCGCGANCGNNGCTTCCTGCTCGTCACCGGGCCGAACATGAGCGGGAAGTCGACGTACATGCGCCAGGCGGCGCTCATCACCCTGCTCGCNCAGGNCGGNAGCTTCGTCCCNGCCGACGCNGCGNNNGTNGGCNTCGTNGACGGGATCTATACNCGCGTCGGCGCGCTCGATGAGCTNGCANANGGNCGNTCNACGTTCATGGTCGAGATGNNNGAGCTNTCNAACATNCTCCANTCGGCNACCGACGAGTCGCTGGTGNTCCTCGACGAAGTCGGCCGCGGGACCGCGACCTACGACGGGATTTCGATCGCATGGGCCGCGACCGAGTACATCCACAACCGAATCGGCTGTCACTGCCTGTTTGCGACCCACTACCACGAACTAACGGCCTTGGCCTCGCATCTCGACCGCGTCGGCAACGTCCACGTCGCCGTTGCCAACGAGGACAGCGGCGACGGCGAGGAGATCACGTTCCTCCGCACGGTCGAGGAGGGTGCGACCGACCGCTCCTACGGGATTCACGTCGCCGACCTCGCGGGCGTTCCGGAGCCCGTCGTCGGCCGCGCGCGAGACGTCCTCGACAGACTCCGTTCGGAGAAAGCTGTCGAAGCGAAGGGTAGCGGCTCCAAGGAACCGACACAGGCCGTCTTCGACCTCAGTTCGGGTGAGTTCCGCGCGGCCGACAACGGTACGGACGCGGACGCGAGCGCGGACGCAGACGAGGCTGACGACGCGGCTGGCGGGCCCGATCCAGACGTCGAATCCGTACTTTCGGAGCTGCAGGCGACCGATATCGATGAAACACCGCCGGTAGAGCTGATGGCAAAAGTCCAACAGTGGCAGGAACAACTCGACGGGCGGGAGTTCAACCAGCACTGAGGACGCGCCAACGCGGTTCATCGGGAGTTGTTGCTCGCAGTCGAGGAGGTGATCGGTGTTTTGGTGTTAGTTCTCTATTACGCCTTCAGAGTCGTTTGTAAAAAGTCTAACCTGATTTAAGACGTTTGTAAAATGTCATACGAGCCCATTTTTCTACCTTTTACGCCGTGAATTGCCCCGAACGCTCTGTGTATTATATGTGGGTATGGGGTATTGTGTGTGACAGACGGTGAGCACTCGATGACAGGTTCCACATCCAATGTCGGCCACGCCACCGCGGCCGAGACCGACACGGTTGGATCGACGGTTCGGCAGGACCGCACGGCGCTCACACAGTCGATCCGCTGGCTCGCCTTCTGGACGGCCATCGTCCTGCCAGCGATCTACCTGCCAGTCCTCTCGGTCGGTATCGGCGCGAACACCGGCGCGGTCGTCCTTGGACTGCTCGGTCTGCAACTGCTTGCACTGCGTGCTGGACACAGCTACACACCATAATCTATGAGTGCGACACAACCCCTTCCCGCCGACGAATCGCCCGACACCGACAGCCCCCAGTCGAAAGAAGCGCGCCTCGCCGCCTACCTCCGCGAACGCGCGGAGGCCGGCGACATGTACTTCAAGAGCAAGTTCATCGCCGAGGAAGTCGGCCTCTCCGCAAAGGAGATCGGCGCGCTGATCGTCAAACTGCAGGACTCCGTCGATGACCTGTCCATCGAGCGATGGTCCTACACCGGCGCGACAACTTGGCGCGTCGAGCGGACCGCCTAAGCCACCGTCTACCACCCCACTCCCTTCACCCCACTCCTTCGACGCGACACCGGGAGCGGCAGTGCTTCACTGTCGACCCCGGATTTCGATAACAGGACCGTGACACCACGGTGGACCTACCACTGTGGCAACAATGGATTGATAGGCCCCAGTCCCGTTGACACACCAATGCGCCGACGCGCAGTTCCCTCGTCGCGCCGCGCTAGTCGCCGCCGCGTCAGCGGCGGCACCGGTTCGACCACCGACAGCCGGAGGTGGAGCAATGACTGAACAGCCGCTGATCGCCGAAGTCAGCCAGAAGGCGATCATCGAGTCGCCGGACGGGTCGCTGTTGGTCATGCAGATGGACGAGACGACGTGGGAACTCCCCGGCGGCCGAATGGGAGCCTACGAGGAGCCGGTCGTCGGCCTCAAACGCGAGATCAGGGAGGAAACCGGTCTCTCGGTGACTATCGACGAGCCGATCCACACAGCCGCATGGCGAAACGACCAAGGCCGCGGCCGCTACAGCGTGGTCTACGCCTGCGAGACCGAGGAAACCGAGGTCACACTGAGCGAGGAGCACTGCGATTACGAGTGGGTCTCCCCCGAAACCGCCCGCGACGAGTTCCTGACCGTCAGCATCCACCAAGCTGCAATCGACCGCCTGCTGGCTGCCGAATCAGCCGACCAAGCCACAGCACGCAATGACTGACGACGCTTCGTCTGCGACCGAGTCGACCGACGAACCGATGAGCGATATCCACCACCTCGACGAGCAGACGATCCAGCGGATCGCCGCCGGCGAGGTCGTCGAACGCCCGGCGTCGGTCGTCAAGGAACTCATTGAAAACAGCCTCGATGCGGGAGCGACCCGTATCTCCGTCGCCGTTGAGGGCGGCGGCACCGAATTCCTCCGCATCCGCGACGACGGCCACGGTATCCCGGAATCCGAACTCCCGCTGGCGGTCGCCGAACACGCGACCAGCAAGATCAGCAATATTAACGATCTGGATTCGGGCGTCGCCAGCCTCGGTTTTCGGGGGGAAGCCCTCTCGACGATTGGGGCGGTCTCGAAGCTGACGCTCCGCTCCCGGACGGCAGATGCGGCATCCGGGGCCGAACTCACCGTTGACGGCGGCGAGATCGGCGAGATCGAACCCGCCGGCTGCCCGAAGGGAACGACCGTCGAAGTCGAAGACCTCTTTTTCAACACGCCCGCCAGACGAAAGTTCCTCAAACGCGACCGCACCGAGTTCGACCACATCAACACCGTCGTCAGCCAGTACGCGCTGGCCAACCCCGAAGTGGCCATCGCACTGGAACACGACGGCCGGGAACTGTTTGCGACCGAGGGCACCGGCTCGCTCCGCTCGGCCGTCCTCTCGGTCTACGGCCGCGAAGTCGCCGAGTCGATGATCGAACTCGACTACGAGGCTGACGATAACGGGCCGATTGAGGGAATCTCGGGGCTCGTCAGTGACCCCGAAACGACCCGCAGTACCCGGGAGTATCTGGCGACGTTCGTGAACGACCGCTACGTCACTGCAGCGACGCTCCGCAACGCGGTGATCGCCGGCTACGGCGGCCAACTCGCCCCCGACCGCTACCCGTTCGCCGTGCTCTTCGTCGAGGTGCCGCCGGGCGCAGTTGACGTGAACGTCCACCCACGAAAAACCGAAGTCCGCTTCGACGACGAGGCAGCGGTCGAGGCCGCAGTCCAGCAAGCCGTCGAAAGCGCGCTCATCGACAACGGGCTGATCCGGTCGTCGGCCCCACGCGGCCGGTCAGCCCCCGAAGAGACGACGATCCAGCCCGAAGCCCCCGACACCGAGGCTGTCGGCGGCGGTGGCATCGACGACGAGCGATCTGAGTCGCCGGCGGCGGACGCCGCAACCGAGCAAGAGCGCACGACACCAGAAGAGCCAGCCAGCGATCACGAGCCGACTGAGAGTGACTCGACAACCGCTGATCCGGTCGATCCCGCTGCGGAAGATAGCTGGGTCGTCGACGATCTCGACCACTCGGCGTCGCCAACGACGACCGACGACGCATCGGCAAACGAATCAGTGCCGAGCGGTCTCGACTCGGAGTCAGCAGCAGAGGTCGAAACGACCGCGTCAGCGGACGCCGAACCGGCGTCGACGACAACCGAGTCGCAACCGACAGCCGATCCGTCGTCACCGACTGAATCGGCGTCGTCAGCAACTGAACCAGCGTCGTCAACACGAAATCCGGAGGATCCACACGAAACAGTCGCTAACGCCGACGACTCACGGCAGTCGGCAACCCCGACTACCCAACGAACGCTCACCGGTGACACAACGACCGGCGGGCGGCAGTACGACTCGCTACCGGATCTCCGCGTTCTCGGGCAGGTCTACGATACTTACCTGCTGGCTGAAGCCGACGACGGACTACTGTTGATCGACCAACACGCTGCCGACGAGCGGGTCAACTACGAGCGGCTGCAGACTGCCCTCGGGGAGTCGCCAGCGACCCAGCAGCTCGCCGAGCCGGTCACGCTCGAACTCACGGCGCGGGAGGCCGCGCTCTTCGAAACGGCAGCCGAGGGGCTGAGCGAGATCGGCTTCGAGGCCGAGCAGCGCGAGGGCCGCGAGATCGCCGTCACCGCGGTCCCGGCGGTCTTCGAGACGACGCTCGATCCGACGCTGCTCCGTGAGGCCCTGCTCGGCTTCGTCGATGCCGCGGACGACGCCGATACCGTCGCGGCTGCTGTCGATGACCTGCTGGCCGACCTCGCCTGCTACCCATCGGTAACGGGCAACACCTCGCTCACGGAGGGGTCGGTCGTCGAGCTGCTGGAAGCCCTCGACGACTGTGAGAACCCGTACGCGTGCCCGCACGGGCGACCCGTCGTCATCGAGATCTCACGGGAGGAAATCGGCGACCGCTTCGAGCGCGACTATCCCGGCCACGCCGGTCGCCGTGAGGAGTAAGACCCACCTCCGGGGACGACCGGCGAAATCCCCAACGCATCACCCTTATGCCTGCGCCTGAAGTAGGAAGAGACATGAAATTAGTGCCGGACACGAGCGCGGTGATTGACGGTCGTGTGTCCGAGCGACTCGCAGACAGCGACGAGACGCTGACGGTGTTGATCCCCGAAGCCGTCGTCGGCGAACTCGAATCACAGGCCAACGCAGGCTACGACAGCGGCTGGAGCGGGCTCGAAGAACTCCAGCGGCTCGCCGGCCTCGCTGACGAGGGCACCATCAACCTCCAGTACGTCGGCCGCCGGGCCAGCGGGAGCGAGCAGGCCGCCGCCAGCGAGGGCGAGGTCGACGCGATCATCCGCGACGTAGCCGACGACCACGACGCGACGTTGCTCTCCAGCGATATCGTCCAATCAGAGGTCGCGAAAGCCAAGGGCCTCGACGTGGAGTACGTCGAGCCGCGCATCGACAGCGACGAGGGCCTTCCAATTGCCGACTTCTTCGACGAGGAGACGATGAGCGTCCACCTCAAAAGCGGGACCCGTCCGAAGGCCAAACGCGGCGCGCTCGACGGCATGAGCTACAAACAGATCGACGACACCGTCAGCTCCGACGAGCAGATGGACGAGTGGGCCGACGACATCGAATCGCTGGCCCGCAGCAGCAACGAGGGGTTCGTCGAACTCTCCGAACCGGGCATGACGATCATCCAGTACAAGGATTACCGAATTTCGGTTGCCCGTCCACCGTTCTCGGATGGCATCGAGATCACGGCCGTCCGGCCGATTGCGAAGACGACGCTGGACGACTACGCCTTCGATGACCGCCTCCGGGAGCGACTGCTCGAACGCCAGCGCGGTGTCCTCATCTCCGGCGCGCCGGGCGCGGGGAAATCGACGTTCGCACAGGCCGTCGCGGAGTTCCTCACCGACAACGACTACGCGGTCAAAACGATGGAGAAACCCCGGGACCTGCAGGTCGGCCCCGACATCACCCAGTACACCGCCCTCGCCGGCGACATGGCGAAAACCGCGGATTCGCTGCTGCTCGTCCGGCCGGATTACACGATCTACGACGAGGTGAGGAAAACGGAGGACTTCGNCGNGTTCNCCGANATGCGGCTCGCGGGCGTNGGNATGNTCGGNGTCGTCCACGCGACNCGCNCNATCGACGCCTTACAGCGGCTCGTCGGCCGCGTCGAGCTCGGGATGATCCCGCAGGTGGCCGACACTGTCGTCTACATCGAGNCCGGCGANGTNNACACCGTCTACGACGTGNCGACNGAGGTGAANGTNCCCNANGGNCTGANGGNNGAAGACCTCGCCCGACCGGTGATCCAGATTTCGGACTTCGAGACCGGCAAACCGGCCTACGAGATCTACACGTTCAACCGACAGGTCGTCACCGTCCCGCTCGGCGACGAGAAGGGCAGCGACACCGGCGTCAACCGCATCGCCAAACAGGAGATCGAACGCGAGATCCGCTCAGTCGCCCGCGGCCACGTCACCGTCGAACTCACGGGCCAGAACAACGCCATCGTCTACGTCGAGGAGGGCGACATTTCCTACGTGATCGGCAAGGGCGGCGGCCGGATCAGCGATATCGAGGATCGCCTCGGCATCGACATCGACGTGCGAACCCACGAGGACAACCCGAACGCGGGCACCGCGGCCAACGGCAGCGGCGGCGTCGAGACCGAACCCGCCGGCGAGGTCGTCCAACCCGAGATCACCGCTCGCCACGTCGTCATCCGGATGGATGGCCACGTCGGCGAAACCGTCGAGGTCCGGGCCGACGACGACTACCTCTTCACGGCGACGGTCGGCAGCGGCGGCGACATCCAGATCTCCCGCGGCTCGGCTATCGCCGAGGAGTTGGAGGACGCCATCGACCGAAAACAGCAGATCACGGTCGTGCCGGCGTAGAACCCGACGGATCGACGCCTGCGGCGGTCGCTGTTGGCGACGCCGGGCGAGAGACCGGGGTGAGCTGGAATATGTCCAGTTTTTACCGCGTGAACTCCGCAGGGTTACAGTCCCGTAACCGGTACGGAAACGATAACGCTTTTTTGAGGCTACTGAGAAGATAGGTGCATGTCTACCGAGCTGAAGCGGGGACTCGAGGGCGTGGTCGTCGCTGAATCCGATCTGAGCTACATCGACGGGGATGTAGGGGAGTTGATCTACCGCGGCTACGCCATCGAGGAGCTCGCCCGGGAGGCCAGCTACGAGGAAACGCTGTACCTGCTGTGGCACGGCGACCTCCCGACCGAGACGGAACTCGCCGAGTTCAGCGACGCGATGGCCGCCGCGCGCGAACTCGACGACGGCGTCCTCGATGTCGTCCGTGAACTCGCGGAATCCGACGAGGAGCCGATGGCCGCCCTCCGGACGCTCACCTCGACGCTGTCGGCCTACGATCCCGACGCCGACGCCGACGTGACCGACACCGAGGCCAACAACCGCAAGAGCCGCCGCATTACGGCGAAGATGCCGACCGCGCTCGCCGCCTACAACCGGCTCCGCAACGGTAACGAGCCCGTCGCACCCCGCGAAGACTTGGGCCACGCCGAGAACTTCCTCTACATGCTCAACAACGAGGAGCCCGACGAGGTGCTCGCCGAGACGTTCGATATGGCCCTCGTCCTCCACGCTGACCACGGCCTCAACGCCTCGACGTTCGCCGCGATGGTGACCGCCTCGACGCTGGCGGACCTCCACAGCGCGGTCACCTCCGCTATCGGTACGCTTTCGGGCAGTCTCCACGGCGGAGCCAACGCCAACGTGATGCGCATGCTGCAGGAGATCGACGAGGACGAGAAAGACCCCGTCCAGTGGGTCAAAAACGCCATCGACCGCGGCGAGCGCATTGCTGGCTTCGGCCACCGCGTGTACAACGTCAAAGACCCCCGCGCCAAGATCCTCGGCGAGGAGAGCGAAGCCCTCGGCGAGGCCGCCGGCGACACGAAGTGGTACGAGATGTCCGTCGCCATCGAGGACTACATCTCCGGCGAGAAGGGCCTCGCGCCGAACGTCGACTTCTATTCGGCGACGACCTACTACCAGATGGGCATCCCGATCGATCTCTACACCCCCATTTTCGCTATCGCCCGCTCGGGCGGCTGGATCGCCCACGTGCTGGAACAGTGGGAGGACAACCGCCTGATCCGTCCGCGAGCACAGTACACCGGCGACCGCGACGCCGAGTTCGTCCCGCTGGACGAGCGGTAACTGCACTCCGTCGCGGTATCCCTTTTTCACGTCGTTGCAATGACTGACCATCACAACATGACCCGACTGGTGGCAACGCCGCCGCTGGGTTGGAACTCCTGGAACGCGTTCAGTTGCGACGTAACAGAAGCCGACATCCGCGACGCTGCCGACGCATTGGTCGAGACCGGCCTGCGGGACGCCGGCTACGAATACGTCGTCGTCGACGACTGCTGGATGGCCAGCGAGACCGACAGTGAGGGCCGCCTCCAGCCGTCGGCTGATTTTCCCAATGGGATGGCCGCCCTCGCCGACTACGTCCACAACCGTGGCCTCAAATTCGGCCTCTATTCGTCGGCCGGCACCGAGACCTGTCAAGGCTACCCCGCGAGTCTCTGCCGCGAACGACTCCACGCCGAACAGTTCGCCGACTGGGGCGTCGACTACCTCAAATACGACAACTGCGGCGACCACGCTGGCCGCGACGCTATCGACCGATACGCCGCGATGGGCGCCGCGCTCGCCAGCGTCGAGCGCGACATCGTCTACAGTATCTGCGAGTGGGGCCAGAACCGCCCGTGGGAGTGGGGCCGCAACGTCGGCGGCCACCTGTGGCGGGCGACCGACGATCTGGTCGCCAAATGGCGGGCCGATCCCGACGAGTTCGGCCTCGGGGTCGCCGACGCCCTCGACCGGATGGCCGACATCGACGCAGCCGCGGCCCACGGGCCGAGCGGCTGGAACGATCCCGATATGCTGCAGATCGGTAACGGTCCCGACTCCGGACAGTCCGAACACGAAGCGGTCGACGTACAGCGACCGTTGACCGAGGCCGAACGGCGCACGCATTTCGCGTTCTGGTGTCTCTTGGCCGCGCCGCTCATGGTCGGCACCGATCTCACGTCACTGTCGGGTTTCGACCGCGAATTGCTGACCAACGAGCGGCTGCTCGCTATCGATCAGGACCCGCTCGGCATTCAGGGAACGCCGGATCGGCGCGGTGACGACGCAGAAATCTGGAGTAAACGCCTTCGGGACGGCGGCGCGGTCGCCTTCCACAACCACGGCGAGAGCGACCGTGAGATTTCGACGCACGTGTCCGCTGTCGACGTTCCGGCACGAGCCGACCGCTACCGAGTGTATGACTGCTGGACCGGCAACAAGTGGGAGACGAGTGGCTCGCTTGCGATGACCGTCGAACCGCGAGATACCGCTATCGTTCGCGTGACGCCGCAGTAGAATAGGCAGCCGAATTCGGCCTTGTCACTCCTTGTCGTCGAGTACGTCGTCGGCGAACGCTCGAATCCGCTCGATTTCCTTGGGTGTCCGCTCGACGGCGGCCGCGCTGTCGATCTGTCCGTCGACGACGGCGTTCTGCTGTGGCCCCCACACTTCCGGTGGATTCTCCTGAATGTACTCGGCCCAGCGAACGACCGCCTCGAACCGGGGCTCGCGGGACGGCGTGTCGGCCTCAGAGATCGGTGAGTCGGGCATATTCGTCCTCGGTATCGAGTTTCTCGACCCATTCTTCGAGCCGTGCGGTGGAAAGCGTTTCCCCGAACAGCGTATACAGGTGGGCGGCGTCTTCGAGATCGGTGCGACCGCCGAGCGCGAGCTTGTAGGCGATCTGTAGCTCAAGCGGGCCAATCGGGATCGTGTCACCGTCGATAGTCGCCGAGATCGCGTTCGATAGCGATGCTCGGTCGAACTCGTCGCCGGGGAATTTCACTTCGAGACGCGGACTCATCTCGCCGTCGGGGGCAACCCAGATATTCGTCCCGTTAGCGAGGTTGTCGTACATCTCCGCGAGCGGCATCGCCGGCCCCCAGTAGTCGGCGGCTTCGAGTTCGGCGACGAACTCGTCGATCTCTGCGGCCGAACAGGGTTCGATGAAGACATCGATATCCTCCGTTGATCGAGAGCGGCCGGTGAGGATCGCAACGTAGCCCGCCACGAAAACGTGGTCAATGTCGAGCCGTGACGCGATAGCGGAAAACTCGATTGCGAGTTCGTCGAACCGATTCGGCTCGCGGTCGACGACAAGTCCGCTATCAGTCAGTTCGACGCCACCCATACGTAGTGCTCACGCGGTGTCAGCAAAAAACTCCGGGCGTGAGACCAGTTCTCAGTCGTCGGCAACAACCTTGTGAGCGGCGTACAACATGCCGCGTTCGTCCATCAGCGAGACGGTCGCCAGCCGCAACGCGTGCGGCCATCCCAGCGGCGTCGCACTGTCGGGTTCGCCCGTATCGAAATACTGCTCGGGGAGGTAGCTGGTGTCCTCACAGAGCACACCGCCCGGGAGGACGAGTTCCAAGAGTTCCCGGGCCCGTGAGGCGGCTTCGACCGCGCGGTCGTCGTCGTTGTCGGCCATGAGGGCAGCCAGTTGGGCGGCGGCGTTGGCACCCCAGCCGGTCGAGACGGTCCAGATTTTCTCGTGGCCCTGCTCGCCCTGTCGCCAGCCGTCGCCCTCGTAGCGGAACAGCCCCGCGATGTCGCTGTCGTCGGGGTCCTGCCAGAGGGCTTTGATCATGGTGTGGACGTGAGAATCGAGGCGGTCGAGACGGTCGTCGTCGACGGTGCCGATCTTGTCGTAGGCCAGATGCGCGCCGATGAGACCCAGCGTCGAGGAGTCGGCCCGGCGGTCGAGGCCGCCCTCGCCGTGTTCCCGGAGTGCGTAGATGCCGCGATCCGACAGCCAGAGGTGGTCAACAGCGTCGTACACGCGGGTAGCTTGGTGGCGGGCGTGGTCGGCGATCGGGAGATCCGTCGCCGCCAGCGCGCTGTAGGCTTCGAGGAAGGTTGCTGTCGTGTGTGTGAATCGACCGATGGAATCCTCCCACGCGTTCTGACAGACCATCGGGCGGCCGTCATCGAGCAGGGTTTCATCGAGGCTGTCGACAGCGTCTTCAAGCGTGTCGATAACGCGTTTTTCGAGTTTTCTGTCATCGATGCCGGCGGCATAATAGCTGGCCAGGAAGGCGATGACGCTGCCGGTCTGGTCGGCCTGATAGTCGACGCCGTCGCCGGCTTCCAGCCGGGCGTTGGCCCAGCCGGGCGCGAGCGCGCCGTTGTGCGGCCAGACGCGATGGGGCCAACTGCCGTCGGCGCGTTGGGTCTCACAGTAGGCTCGCGCGCTGCGGGCATGCCAATCCGCCAAGTCGAGGTCGAGATGCTGGTCGGATTCCAGCACGAACAGCGCGATTTCGGCGTCGTCGCGGAACCACGTGTAGCCGTAGCCGCCCGAATGGCGGTAATAGGGGTCGAAATCCGGGCCGGCCATCCGGAGGCCGGTGTCGCCCGTCAAAAGCGAGAGTACCCGCACGTCGGCAGCGACCGACTCGTGAAGCGGGATGTCAGCGTCGGGATCGACTGGAGCCCTCTCGTCGGCCGCCGCGGTGAACGCCTCGCGGTCGGTGAACTCCGAACTGAGAGTTTCCATCCGATCGAGGGCGTCGCTACGCTCGGTTTCTTCCCAGTCGGTCAGCAGCGTGATCAGCGTCGTCGAACCGTCGTGCAACGGGAGCCAACAGACGAGGTCGCCGCTGAGGCGGTCTTCGGCGTAGCGACCGTCGTGTGGCGGTCGCGGGTACTCCGTCGGTTCGTCGGAAATGAGGTCGTCAAAGGTCGCGGGAATCTGCCCGCGGAAGCCTGAAAAGCCGGTCGAACTCCCGAGGAAGTCGTGTTCAGTCTCGTGGTAGACCTCGATCACGTCCTCGTGGTGGAGTTGGCCGACGCGGCTGTGGCGGCCATCAGGAGCCAGCGAGACGTAGGCGATGATCTCGGCGTGTTCGATCTCGGTCTCGAAGCCCGTGAGGTGGGCATCGCCGAGCGTGAGATCGAGTTGGGTGACCTCGCCGATCGGCGTGTCGTGGGTCGTCACGACGAGGCCCGTGCCGTCGTGGTACGTCTGCGTGGAGGCTTCGTCGTCGAACCAGTGTTTGATGCCGTCGACCGTGACGCCGAACCGTGATCGAACCATCCCCGTCAGCCCCGAGAGTGGGTAGCCGAAGTCACGGAGGACACCCTCCTCAACGTGGACAAGCCGCCCGTCGCCGCCCGAAAACCGGCCGGAAAGGGTTCGTCGCTCGCCCGGGAACAGGGTCTCCTCGCCCGACGCCCGTTTGTAGTCGTCGAGCGCGTCACGGAGTCGCATACCGCTTCTCACTCGGCCACCCGTATTAATCCTTGGTGTATTTGTTGTTCACACGTTTTCACGAACGCCAACAATCAAGACGATTCCGCGAGAGCACCCACGTATGTCCGATCCCGGGCCGCCACGGTTCGTCGCCGTCGACGAGACGGTGCAGTTGGCTCCCGCCGCTCCCGACCCAGACGCCGCCTACCGCTGGTCCCTCCGCGACGGGCCGGCCGACAGCCGCGTATCCGTCGGCGACGACGCCGTCATCGAAGTCACGCCCGACGTAGCGGGGAGGTATCGGTTCGAACTCGACGGCCCCGACGGCACCGCCACCCAGACCGTCCGGGCGTTTCCGAACTGTAACACGGCAGTCGAACTCGAACTCCCGTTCGAGGACGTTCCCGATGACGTGGAGGAAATCGACTCGGTCTCCGTCGTCGGCTCGTTCAATGACCAACTGGTCGGCCGCGATCGACCGCGGCGCGACACCGGCCGGTTCGTCCTCGACGTTGAGTTGCCACCGGGCGAACACCACTACGGCTTCTGTTTCAACGGCGATCTCGGGCTCCAAGTCCACGACTCGGTGACGATTCCCGGCCCGGGGCGGCCGCGCTGTGGACTCGAAACGAGGATCGACAGCGACGACGAAACCGACACCCTCGTCGTCGAAGCCGACGCAGCCGCTGCTCCCGACAGCGAGTACGCCGACAGCGACCTCGCTGTCGAGTTCGTCGTCGACGAGCGCGACGCCCTCCCCGACGCAGCGATCGAAACTGACGACCGAACGCTCCGGGTGCCGGTCGCCGACCTGCCCGAACGAACGCGGATTCACGCCGTCGCCGTCGGCGAGCGACACTCGGTTGCCGACACGGTCGATGTTCGCCGCGA
Organism: Halonotius terrestris; assembly: GCF_006861665.1. Taxonomy (GTDB): domain Archaea; phylum Halobacteriota; class Halobacteria; order Halobacteriales; family Haloferacaceae; genus Halonotius; species Halonotius terrestris. The sequence goes on from NZ_RKLU01000001.1 coordinate 483,800, forward strand.
CGGAACTGGCGTCACCGCCCGGCAGCCCAACGAACCGCCGGCGTGGGCCGAATCGCCAACTGTGTACGAGATATTCGTTCGCTCCTTCGCCGGCGAGACGTTGTCGGCGACGTTTGCGGAGATCGAGCGGCGGATCGAATATCTCGAATCCCTCGCGGTCGACGTGCTCTGGCTGACGCCGATCCTCGCCAGCCCGACCGATCACGGCTACCACATCACCGACTACTTCAGCACCGCTGACGATCTGGGGAGCCGCGCGGCCTTCGAATCGCTGGTCGATCGGTGCCACGAAGCAGATATCCGGGTCGTCTTTGATCTGGTCATCAACCACACCTCCCGGGATCACCCGGCGTTTCAACTCCACTCGGCGGACGTCGCGGGCTACGACGACTACTACGCCCGGGTGCCGCGGGAGCGGGACGGCACCGGCATCGACTGGGCCGGCGAGGATGCCCCGGAGTTCTACTTCAACTGGGAACGGATTCCCAACCTCAACTACCGGTCACTCGACGTGCGGGACTGGATGCTCGCCGTCGTCGACGAGTGGGCCGATGTGGTCGACGGTTTCCGGTGTGACATCGCGTGGGGCGTCCCACACAGCTTCTGGAAGGAGGTCCGCGAGCGCGTCCCCGAGGACTTCCTCATGCTCGATGAGACGATCCCACGGGATCCGCAGTTCCACGAAGCCGAGTTTCAGATGCACTACGACAGCACGCTCCACAGCACGCTCCGGGAGGTCGGCTGCGGCGAGACCCCCGCCAGCACGGTTTTCGACGCCCTCGACGACACGCGCTGGCAGGGCTTCCCCGACTCGGCCGTCCACCTCCGGTACGTCGAAAACCACGACGAAACCCGGTATCTCGACGACTGCGGCGAGGCGAGTCTCCGGGCGGCCGCGGCAGCGACGTTTACACTGCCGGGCGCGCCGATGCTCTACTACGGCCAGGAGCGCGGGATGACGAGCCAGCGCGGCCCGATGAAATGGCACGACGGCGACAGCGACCTGACGGAGTTCCATCGATCGCTGGCGTGGCTGCGTCGAGACCAGCCCGTGTTGCGAGACGGCAGCGTCGAACCGCTCGACCTGCGCGTCGTCGAAATCACGAAGGAAAGCGAAACAGGCGAGAAAGCGGTTGTCGACGACGATTCGGATGTTTATACTGACGACGACGATGCCAACGATGCCGACGATACCGACGATAACGCCGACACTGACCCCGCGACCGACGATGACGACGCAGCGACGGAAACAGCGGTGGACGACGAGGACGACACGGCGGAATCTGACTCATCGGTCACCATCGAAATCGACGACGACCCCGACCGCGTCATCGGCTTCGCCCGCGACAACGGCGACGACCGGCTGCTGGTCGTCCTCAACTTCAGCGAGACGGCGAAAACGGTCGCGCTGCCGACCGCTGTTGGCGACACAGATCTCCGAACTGACACCCCGCTCAGGAAGCGGTACGATCCGGATGCCAGCGACGGCGACACCGCTGGCGACTACGTTGTCGTTGACGACGTGCTGATCTGTCGGCCAGCGTAGCAGCGGCACCGCTCAGCGGGAAAAGATCGAGGCCGACTTACTCGAAAAGGTCGTCGACAGCTGATTCAGCGGCTTCGACGGCTTCGGTAGCGACTGCCTCGGGGTCGGCCTCGGCGTCGTCGGTCGTGTTGAGGTAGACATCGAGATCCAAGACGCCGTCCTCAAAGCTGACCGTAATATCGAGATCCGTGACCGATGAGTTCGCAAACCGCGAGAGGACAAGGCCCTCAGCGGCCTCAGCGGCGGTTTCGACGACCGTTTCGTCGCTCGGCTCCGTACTCATTTACGCGCCGCCAGCGCCACCCGGACCGGCCGGGCCCTGCGGGCCGCCGGCACCGCCGAGCATCTGCTGGAGTTCGTCCTGCAGGTCCTCGAATTTCTCCTGAACGCGGGACTCCTGTTTGTCGAGTTTGTCGACGCGGACTTCGAGGTTCTCGACTTTCTCTTCGAGCTGCTCGCTGGCGGACTCGTAGTCGGTCTCGATGAGGAGTTCGCCGATCTCACGGTACATGACCGTGTCGTCGTCGACGCCGTCGAGGGCATCGAGGGCGGCTTCGGCGTCCGCGAGGGCACTCTCGGCACCCTGTTTCTGCTCGGCGACCTCTTGGGCCGTCTCCTGAAGGTCCTGCAGTGTTTCGAGTTTGTCCTGGGCTTCCGGCGGTAGATTACCCTGCATACGCCGTCGGAGGGTCGCCACATGGAAAAAGCCATGCAATTCCGACGCGGCGGCTAACCCAACGACGGCACCGACCTTGAGGGCCAACTCGACCGGCGACTACGTCGGTCGACCGAGCACGTCGTCGGCGACGGTCTCAGCAGTCGCCACGTAGCGACACCAACTGTTGATACCCGCCCGGAGCGCGACCCGATCGGTCGCCTCGATTGTGACAGTGAGGACCGCCGCCTCGCGGGCAACAGTGGCTCCCGAGCGGTCGTCGTCGAGTTCGCCGACTTCGACGGCGATGCTACGCTCGACGCGGCGTGCGGCCGTGGCTGTCGGGTACTCGAACCGCAAGACGGTAGAATGAGACTGCGACACGACCCGCCGTCAGTTCACGTCGACTTCTTTGATGCCGCCGCCGCGTTCCTTCAGCAGGACGCGGTGNCCGCAGTACGGACAGCGGACGCCNCCGTACTCGTCGAGNNTCACGTCGCGNTTACAGCGGGAACANTTGTANNTCATAGACGCCTTACTCGTCGTCCTCGNGCGAGTGCTGCGCGGATCGAGCGGCGGACCTGTCGGCCGCCCGGGGTCTGGGGCTTGTACGCGCCGCCGGCGAACTTCTCGCCGGTCTCCTCGTTGACCCAGATACCGGTGCCGACGCGAGTGACGCTGTCGCCGTCGACCTCGGCGTTCTGCATTCCTGCTTCGATCTCCTTGACTCGTTTGCGGGATACACGTCCGTACCGCGCGCCGAACCGGCCGGCGCTCCCGGTGGATCGTGCCTTGTCCTCGGCCATAGTGCAACACGGTACCGCCAGCGCGGATAAAAAGCTGTTGAGTCGCCCCGAGGCACGCCCTGCCGCCACTACTCGCGGGCCGCCCTTTCGAGTCGCTGTCGCTCCTTGCGGAGGAACCGCTCCCAGACGCCGAACAGCGCGCTGTTTAGCCCGTAGACCGCGTCGATTTCCCGCACCCATTCGTCGTCGGCGAACAGCGCGGCCTGAAACCGCCGCACTCGCGGCGACAGCGACTCGCGGTGGCCGGTGTAGTACGCGAGGCTCTCCTCGTGGGTTCGTTCGACCAACGCCTGTGGCACGCTAATCCCGGACTCGCGGGCGACGTGGACGAACCATTCGAGATGCAGGATCGCGTCCGCCAGCACGAACCGCTCGCGGAACCCCGAGAGATGAGACGGGGCCGGCCGGCCGTCGACCAGCGCGTCCCCCGGGCTGCTGAACCGGGGCACCGACACGGCGAGATCGCGGCTGTACGGCGCGGCGACTCGCCGGAGTCGGTACTCGCCGTAGCGCACCGGCCCAAGCAGGCTGAGCTCGTACCACACCGGCAGCCACTCACAGAACGGTTCGGAAAACACGGCGTCAGCAAGCAGGTCGGCCGCGATCGACCGGCAGATCGCGGGATCGAGTTCGTTCGGCGGCCGGCCCGACCGCATTGCGTCGACGCCAGTCTCGTAGGCGACGAAGTCGGTGGTGTCAAATCCCATCTCGTCGGCGACGTATTCGACGTACTCCGCGCCGATCCGATACCAGTCAGCGAAGTCGGCAGCGGTGCGAAGCCGGAGCAACGAGAGGACGCTCACACCGCTACTCGGACCGGCGACTCCTTAGCTTAGCACCGTCGGCGAGGAGCAGCGGTGGCGCGGTGTCGGCAACGACGACGCCGACGTGAGGCTTTTCGTCACGCCGGCCGTGGGTTCGATATGACACGGCTGATTTCTGCCGAAGCGTTCCGTGACCGCCTCGACAGCGGCGAGTCGCTGACGGTCGTCGACACCCGCGACGACGAGGGGTTCACGGAGTGGCGGGTGCCCGGCGCGATCCAGTACACCTACAAGCCGTTTCAGGCGTTCGACCGCGCCGAATTCGAGGCCGAAACCGGGCTCGGGCCCGAGGAGACCATCGTCATGATGTGTGCCAAGGGGAAATCCTCCGAGGCACTCGCAGATGATCTGACGGCGGCCGGTTACGAGGACGTAACGGTCGTCGAGGGCGGGATGGAAGCGTGGAGCGCGGTCTACGATCACGTCACCATCGCCTACGAGGACTTCACCCTCGTGCAACTCCAACGCCGCGCGAAGGGATGCCTGGGCTACGTCGTCGTCAGTGACGGCGAGGCTGCCGTTATCGACGCGACGCGGCACACCGACGAGTTCCGCGCGGCCGCCGACCACCTCGACAGCGAGATCGTGGCCGTCTTCGATACCCACATCCACGCCGACCACCTCTCCGGCGGCCGCCAACTCGCCGCCGACCTCGACGTGCCCTACTACCTCGGCGAGGACGCCGCCGACCGCGGCGTCGACTACGACTACGACGCGCTGGCGGCCAACGAGGTCGTCCAGATCGGCGACCTCTCGATTAAGGCTCTCTCGACGCCCGGCCACACTTCCGAGATGGTGAGCTACCTGCTGGGCGACGAGGCCGTCGTCACGGGCGATACGGTCTTCGTCGACAGCGTCGGCCGAACCGAACTCCAGTTCGGCGACGGCGAGGCGACGACCGGCGCAGAGTTGCTGTACAACTCGCTGCACCGCACGCTTTTGGCCGAACCCGATGCCGTGAACGTCCTGCCCGGCCACTTCTCGGTCGCCAGCGACGGGACGACGCCGATCACGCATGGCGAGCCGGTAGATACGACAATTGGCACCCTGCGGACGACACTTGACGTGTTGCAGTCCGACCGCGAGGCCTTCGTCGAGCGTGTAACCGCCACACTACCTGAGAAGCCGCCGAACTACGAGACGATCATCGGGATCAACAGCGGCCGCGACGCCGCCGACAGCGAGCAGGCAGCTATCGAACTCGAACTCGGGCCGAACCGGTGTGCGGCCGAAGTCGACGCCGACTGAAGGCCGTAGATCGTGGCTAACACGGGATCAGTCGAGATCAAGGAAATCGAGCGAACAGTGGTCAGCGATCAGGTCGGCGGCCTGCTCGTACGGCGAGGCACTAGGCGTCGATTCCGTTGGTCGCTCGCGGCCGGCCGCATCGAAGACTTGCTCGACGAACGCGGTTCTCGCCGTCTCGTTTTCAAATAGACCGTGGAGGTAACAACCGAGCACATCGCCGTTGCTGGCACCGAGTGCGGCACTCGCTTCGCCGTCACGGGCGAACGGCATTTCGACGGCCTCGGTCGCTTCTGTGGTTCCCATGTGTATTTCGTAGCCCGAGACAGATCCCGCTGCACCCGCAAGCGGGCCCGTACCGTCGAGGTCGAGCGTCGTGTCGACGACGCGTTTGGTCTCGCTGAACGTCGTCGTCACGGGCAGCAGTCCGACGCCGTCGAGCGTTGCGTTCTCGTCGTCGACTTCGGTGCCTTCGATTTCGGCGTTATCAATCTGGTCGCCGAGGATCTGGTAGCCGCCACAGAGGCCGATGATCGGGCCGTCGAACGCGCGGAGCTCGTCATCGAAGCCAGCCTCCTGTATCGCCAGCAGGTCGTCGACCGTGTTTTTCGTCCCCGGGATCACGGCCGCGTCGGCGTCGTCGAGCGACGCGTTGAGCGGAACGTAGGCGACCCGGACGCCCGGCTCGGCGGCCAACGGTTCGAGATCGGTGAAATTCGAGACCCGCGGGAGCCGCGGGACGGCCACCGTCACCGAGTGCTCGGGGGCGACACCGTCGTCATCGCCCCGGATCGCGCGCTCGTCGGTCGCCGGTAGATCAACGCTATCCTCGGCCGGGAGGCCAGGATCGTCGTACGGCAGCACGCCGAGTACGTCGATGCCGGTTCGCTCCTCGAAGGCGTCGACGCCGCTGTCAAGCAGCGAGCGGTCGCCCCGGAACTTCGTGATGACGACACCGACCACGCGTTCGCGGAGGTCATCGGGCATGAGTTCGAGCGTGCCGACGAGCGACGCGAAGACGCCGCCGCGCTCGATATCGCCGACGAGCAGGATGTCGGCATCGGCGAAGCGGGCGGTTTCGATGTTGGCGAGATCGCGGTCGTGGAAGTTGATCTCCGCGATCGAGCCCGCGCCTTCGGCGACGATCACGTCGTGGGCGGCCGCCAGCCGGTCGTGGGCGGCGACGGCGGCCTCGCGGGCTGTCTCCCAGTGGTCGTCGTAATACTCCCCGGCCGCGTAGTGGCCGACGGCGACGCCGTCGACGACGAGTTGGGATTCGCCCTCGCCGCGGGGTTTGAGGAGAACGGGGTTGCAGTCGGTCGTCGGCGAGACGCGGGCGGCGCGAGCCTGGACGTACTGGGAGACGCCGATCTCGCCGTAGGCGTCGCCGTCGCCGGCATCGTCCGTTGTTTCGGGGGCGCGTGGCACCGCTCGCGCGTTGTTGCTCATGTTCTGAGCCTTGAACGGCGCGACCGAGACGCCACGGTCGGCCAGCAGGCGGCAGAGGCCCGCCGCGACCGTCGACTTGCCGACGTGGGAGGCGGTGCCGGCGACGAGGACAGTGCGGGTCATCTCAGTATTCGGTCCCGGACCGGGCGCGCTGGCCGGCGTCGATCGGGTGTTTTCGCTTGCTGATTTCGGAGATCAGGTCGGCGGCGTCGTCGAGATATGTCGGTTCGGTGTGGCTGCCGGTGAGCACGAGTTCGAGGTTCGGCGGCTTGGTCTCGATGAGATCACAGACCGCCCCGGGTGCGACGAGATCGCGGTCGGCGGCATAGAGGATTTCATCGAGGATCAGCATGTGAACACCATCTTCGGGATCGCTGTCGAGTGGAAACGGTGCCGTGAGGTCGGCGTCGGCTGCGGCGGCGATGAGGTCTCGCGTCCGTTCGAGCCCAGCGTCGGCTTCCGTTTCGTGATCTTCCTCGCGGCTACCGTCAGCCATGTTGTGCCAGCCGTAGTGGCCCGTATTCTCGTAGGAGAAGCCCGGCATCGCCGCGATGGCGTTGTACTCCCCGCGCACGTCGTCGACGCTGTCCGCGCCGCCCTTCATGAACTGTAGCATGTGGACCCGGTAGCCGTGGCCGGCGGCGCGAAAGCCCATCCCCATCGCCGCGGTCGTTTTGCCCTTGCCGTCGCCCCAGAAGGCCTGTACGAAGCCGAACTCGTCGGGCGCGGCGGGCTCGATGGGACGGGCCTCGGGAGCGACACCGCCACCCGGCGTTTGGCGGTGAGCGGGGGTATCAGCGGCGGGCTGATCCGCTGGCGTGTCGGACGCGTCGGATCGGCCCGCTGGCTCGTCGGTCATACACGCTCGTTGGACGCCACGCGTATCTGGGTTGCGTTCGGTGGCGGTCCGACGATCACACGTCGAGTGCGGCGAGCAGGCGGTCGTTCTGCTTGGGGCGTTTGACGGCGACGCGGATGTGGGAGTCCAGTCCGCGGAACGTCGTCGCGTCGCGGACGACGACACCCCTGTCGCGGGCCGCGTCGACAACCTCGTCGACGGACTGGTCGGTCTCACAGAGGAGGAAGGGCGCGTCCGACGGAGCGACATCGAAGCGGGTTTCGAGGCGGTCGCGCATGCGCTCGCGTTCGGCGGCGACCTGCTCGCAGGTCTCCTCGACGAACTCGGTGTCTTTGAGACAGTGCGCGCCGACCGCGGCGGCGGGCGTGCTGAGCGTCCACGCCGGTCGAGCCACGTCGAGCCGTTCTCTGAGGTCGCCAGTCGCCACCAGAAATCCGGCTCTGAGGCCAGGAAGTCCGAAAATCTTCGTCAACGAGCGGGCGACGACGACGCCCGGTGTGCCAGCCATCGAGGGGCGGTCGGTAAAATCGAGGAACGCCTCGTCGACACAGAGTACGGTATCGGCCGCTGCACAGCGGTCGGCAAGGGAGCGCAGTGCGGCTGTCTCGTAGGATTCACCGGTCGGGTTGTTCGGGTTACAGACGATGACGAGGTCGTGAGCCGTCGGATCGACAGCCATCACCTCGTCGTGGGGGACGAACTCGGGAGTGCCGCCCTGTAGTCTGATTTCGCGGTCGTACTCGCCGAAGCTCGGCGTCGGGACGACAACGCTGTCGCCGTCGTCGACGACGACCGAAAACAGCAGCCGCATCCCGGTCAGCGAGCCGGCCGCGGGGATGATCTCGTTGCCAGTAACCCCGATGTAGTCGGCCGCAGCGGCGCGGAACTCACAGTAGTCGTCGACAGGGTACTGTCTGGATGCCGGCAGGGCCGCCTCGTAGACGGTAGCGACTCCCGAGGGTGTTCGCGGATTCGTGTTCGCACTGAAATCCAGTAACTGGGGGTCTGCTTCGCCGCCGTGGGCCACACGGCTAAGGGAGTCGATTGCCTCGGGGTCCATCACCCGAATATATGCGTCAGTTCATATAAATATTAGTTCCTAGTAGTGTAAATTTGATTTTGGTTTGCAGTGATATTCTTGGGTTTACTGATGATCGAGCCACGCCTCGACCGCGCGGAGATCCCCCGGCCGATTAACGTTGTACGCGAGCCGGTTGTCTTGCCAGACAACCGTTCGCTCGACCCCATCGCCGACGACGTTGAGACCGGTCGGCACGACGGACTCGCCGTCGTGATCGATCGTCGTCTCCGCGCTAACGCCGAGATCAGCGGCGAGCGAGGCCGGCACACAGACAGTCAGCGAGTCGCCGGCGGCAATCGCGACTGCTCGGTCGACGTGGTTGGCAGTTACCAACGGGAGGTCGGCCGCGACTGTCACGGTCGGCGTATCGAGCCGTGCCAACGCCTCGCGGAGATCAGCGACGTAGCCCTCGCCCGCCGTCTCGATGCACTCGATACCTTCCAGTCCGACGAGATGAGCGGCCGTCTCCGGTGTCGCCGGCGAGACCGCCGCCGCGACCGTCGTGAGCGAACTCGCTTGCAACGCGGCAACGACCCGGTCAATCATCGGCTCATCGCCGACCTCGACGAGCGGTTTTTCCGTGTCACCGACTGCCGGCCGAAGGCGGCTGCCCTCGCCGCCGCACATGACGAGGCCGGTCGTCGCCCGCGAGTCGTTGCCGTTCGTCGCTCGGGTGTCGGTCCCGGCCGTCGCCGGCGGATCACTCACGTCAGAATCCATACCGACACCCCCACGTGGAGTGCGAGTGCCCGGGCCATCTCGTTGGTCGCACCGAGCAGATCGCCGCTCACGCCGTCGAGCGTGCGGTGGCCCCACGTCAGTACCGCCAGCCCAACCGCCGGCCCGGTCGCCACCGCAGCCAGCAACGCGATCGCCAGCCCTTCAGGCGCGGCCGCGACCGCCGGCAGCGACACCAGCAGGGCCGGCCCGAACGCCCGGTAGCTGAGTTCGCCGACGAGTTGGGCACCGAGACCGTCGTGAGCCGGCCGACCGTAACAGGCAAGCAGGGCCATCCCGAGTTTCGCGCCGACCTCCGCGGCGACAACGAGCCGGAACGCCCGCCACGAGCCGATGCCAGCGAACGACAGCACGCCGAGTGCTAACACGAGCAGCGTTACACCCAGCAGGAGCGCGCCGCCGACGCCAGTAGCCGAGTCCTTCAGGACCTCCCGCGTGCGATCGACGTCGCCGTGGACCGCCAGCGCGTCGCCGAGGTCAGCCAGCCCGTCAGCGTGGGTGACACCGGTAATCAGGTAGAGACCGACGAGGTAGGCTGCCACCAGCGTCGGCGGTTGGACGGGGAGGAAAAACACGCTCCCGACGAGGCCGCCGACGAGATAGCCGACCAGCGGCAGGCTGTAGGCCGCCCGGCGGAACGCCTCCCAGTCGGCTTCGCCGCCGCCGACTGGAATCCGCGTCAGGAAGCCGACCGCACCGCGGATCGCGCGGCCGACGGCGAGCAGCGGGTTCGATTCAGACACCGACGATCACCGCCGTTGTAAGCGTCGTGAGCCAGCCAGCCCGGCGGACGAGGGCGACACCGCGGTGGCCCTCGGTCGTCGTCGGCAGCGATGCGACCGGATTGAGCGTGTAATGATCGGGCTTTTCGAGTGTGACACCGAGGGCGGCCGAAAGCGTCGCCATCGGCCAGCCCGCGTTCGGGGAGGTCGGTGCCCGCGCCCAGCGTCGCCCCGTCAGCAGCGGATCGGGCGATAGCGCGGCCGCCGAGATGGCGAACGCCGTCAGCCGCGCGGGCAGCCACATGACGAGGTCGTCGAGGCGCGCGCTCGCCCAGCCGACCGGTTTCGAGGGATACCCCACCATCGAATCCATCGTGTTGACGGCCTTGATCCACGCCGCCGCCGCGGTCGCCACCGCCAGCGTTGCGAACGGCGTGAGCCACCGGCCGGCAACGACGCTGGCGACGCCGAAGCCGGCCAGCGGTGCGACGAAGCCGTCCGACAGGTTCTCAGCCGCGCTCTCGACGGCCGCGCTTCGGACGTGACCGGCCGACAAATCGGCGGCATCTCGGCCAGCCAAGGCCAGCAATGCCTCGCGTGCGCCCGCGATGTCAGTATCCGTTCGATCGAGGACGTCGCCGGCTGTCGTACAGAGCAGCCGGAGGCTGATCGCCGAAAAGAGGACGACGGCGGCGACGACGCCACCGGCCAGCGGTGCGATGTTGCCAGCGAACCACACCGCGAGGGCGACGACCCCGGCTGCGAGAAGCGGGAGGCCGACGGCGGCGACGCTTCCGACGAGGCGTGGCGTACGCCACTGACGGTCGAGGGGGCCGACCAGCCGGCCGAACCACGCGACAGGATGCAGCCGATCCGGTGGCTCGCCGACAAAATGATCGAGTCCGACAGCCGCGAGCACGACGCCGGCGGCCATCAGCGACATTGCTGGCCCTCGGTAAGTCTCGTTCGGAGGTCAGTCAGCGGCGTTTCGGTCACGTCGATGAACTCCCCGCCGCAGTCGGTGATGCCGCCGTCAGTCGCGGGCGTGTCGCCGACGACGACGAGGGCAGCGGCGTCGACGCCGAGTTGGCGAGCCAGCGTGTCGAACGCCCGCGAGTCGGGTTTCCGCCACCCGCAGGCGACGCTGGAGACGATAGCATCGAAGGCATCGCGGTCGAGCGCCGACCGGATCAGCGTTCGGTTGACCAACTCGGGGACCGAACAGTTCGACAGCAGTCCGACAGGGCCGATCTCGCTCGCGGCAGCGACGGCCTCAACCGCGCCGTCTCGCGTCTCAACTGCGGGATCGAAGGCGTTGACGACGGCCCGGCGGGCGGCGTTGCCCGACGCGTCGATTCCGCGGCTGTCGAGTGCGGCGGCGACGTGAGCGGGCAGCGGGACTTCGGCTCCTTCGGGGGCGTCGATGTGAGGTTCGCTGTAGGCAGTCGCCCAGTCGTCGGGGACGCTGACGTCGATGGCGGCGAGTTCGTCGGCGACGGCGGCCGCTGGCTCGGAGGTGTCGTCGACGGCGACGAGCGTGCCGAACAGATCGAAGGCGACGGCGACCGTGGAAGTCACTACCAGTGGGTTCGCTACCAGCGGCTTGAAAACATCGGTGAGCGGCTGTCAGTCGAGTGTCGACCGGGTGAGAGTGAGAAGGTGAGAGTAGGAGAGTGCGTCGGGAAGGGTCTGTCTTACGCGAGGCGCGCGAAGGCGAGCGTCCCGCTGATGTTCTTGATGTAGATCTCGACCTCGTCGCCCTCCTCGGCGCCGGGGACGAAGATGGTGTACTTGCCTTTCTCGGCGACGCCGTCGCCCTTGCGGCCGGTGCCAGTGATCTTGACCTCGTAGGTCTCGCCCTCTTCGACGTCCGGGCGGTCGGACCGCTGGGAGCTCGACTGCCGTTTGGCGACCGGGCGGAACGCGCCGCAGGCCTCACAGCGCAGCATCTGGGTGCGGTCCTCGGTGACGAGTCGGGTGTCGGGCAGGCCACACTCCGAGCAGGTGACGTACTCGGCGATGTAGGCGTCGATGGCGGCGTCGAAGTCGCTCGCCGAGAAGTCGCCGTTGTACCGCGCGCGGCCGTCGTCGTACTGGCCGGCGGTCCCGAGTTCCTGCTGGATCGAACTGTGGATGTGTTCGGGATCGCGGTTGAGCGCGTCGCCGAGAGACGCGAGGTTGGTCAGTCGTGTAAACGCGCCGTCCTTCTGGGCTTCGGCGTCCGGCACGTCGAGCCGTTCGTCCGACCCCTCGAAGTCCGGCAGATCCTCCATTGCCCGGTCAAGCGTCGCCTCGTAGTCCATACGTGTGGTGATGTAGTCGGCGGCTAAATGCGTTGTGAGACAGGAATCCACATCCGTCGCCGCGCATACGCGAACGTACGACCATGATTCGGTGGCTCGACGGAAACACCGAAATCGACGACAAATCGGCTGGAAAACGGATCTCCGTTGGTCGGAGGAGAAGTCCGCCCTCCCCGAATTGAACTCACTCACTCCCGCCGGTCGTTCGCTGCTCAATACGGGTCGGGACGGAGTTTACACTGCTCACTTACGTTCGCAAGAAAATCCGCCCTCCCCGAATTGAACGGGGGACAAGTCGATCTACAGTCGACTGCTCTACCAGGCTGAGCTAAGGGCGGGCACTCCCTCGTATCCCGGTCGCACAATTAAGGGTTACTGTTCCGAGCGCGGCAGCGGCAGACGCGTGTCAGACATAGTGGGAAGATTGATAATCCTGTGTAACACACGTATGTCACATGAGTAAGATCACGTTCCGCGCCGACGACGACCTCGTCGGCCGGTTAGAGGCCTTCGACGCCTCGAAATCCGAGGTTATGCGGGAGGCCCTCCGCCAGTACCTCGACGGGACGGAACGTGAGACAACCGCGCAAACGACTGACGCACCCACGCATACGTCCGACGCGGAGTCGATCGACGACCTCATCGACGAGCGAATCGACCGCATCGTCGCCGAACGCGTCGATTCCGCGCTGGCGGCCCGCCGCGAGACCGCCGACACCGGCACCGACGTATCGGTCAATATCACCCTTGACGGGGTCGATGAGGGGGCATCAGTCACCGAACAGACCGTCGAACGTAAGACAAACGCAGTCGAAACCGACCCCCAGCCGGAACCGACTGACGCCGACGCCAGCGCGCACAGCTGCGGCCAGTGTGGCGAAGACGTGGACAGCGAGCACGTCTACTGCCCGAACTGCGGCGAAAAGGCCACTCGGCGGCTGTTCTGTGACTGCGGCGACGAGCTCCGCTCGGACTGGGCGTTTTGTCCTGGCTGCGGTCGTCGCACCCCCGCAGCCGACGTGTTGGACAAACAATGACAGACACTCACCCCGATTTCACGGCGTCATGTCTGCCACGATAGGCGGAACGTCTTACATCCTGCATTAACTTTATATACCCTCGGTATAGTGTTACGAGTGCGTAAGACAATCGTCTTACAGCGCGCGTCGAGTGCGGTCCGCTCGGGCGCGTTGTGGGGCTGTCGGCTCCGCCGACTGTCTTACCGGGGAATGTAACCATGGAGCGTGTGACACTACGAATTCCAAAGCAGCAGATCGACGAGGTCGAGGAAATGGTCGAAACAGGCCAGTTCCCAAACCGGAGCGAGGCGATCCGGTCGGCCGTCCGAGAGATGCTCAACGAAACTGATGGTACAGAGCCGCGACGACGAAACAACGACCGCAGCTGGGCTAAGGTGTAACGATGCAGGATATCGTACAAGACGCCCTCGACAACGCCGAAGCCGAGAAGCGGGATATGGACGCCAGCCTCGACGACGAGGACGACGAGTTCGGCGACCCCCGAATCGTCATCGTCGGCTGCGGNGGNGCCGGCAACAACACCGTCAACCGCCTGTACAACATCGGCGTCGACGGCGCCGACACCATCGCCATCAACACGGACAAACAGCACCTGCAGATGGTCGAAGCCGACACGAAGATTCTCGTCGGCAAGTCGCTCACGCAGGGGCTCGGCGCCGGCGGCGACCCGTCGATGGGCGAACGCGCCACGGAGATGGCACAGGGCACGATCAAGGAAGTGCTCGGCGACGCCGACCTCGTGTTCGTCACCGCCGGCATGGGTGGCGGCACCGGCACCGGCGCGGCGCCGGTCGTCTCGAAAATCGCCAAGGAGCAGGGCGCTATCGTCGTCGGCATGGTCTCGACGCCGTTCAACGTCGAGCGCGCCCGCACGGTGAAAGCCGAGGAGGGCCTCGAGAAGCTGCGCGGTGAGGCCGACTCCATCATCGTGCTGGACAACAACCGCCTGCTCGACTACGTCCCGAACCTGCCCATCGGCAAGGCGTTCTCGGTGATGGACCAGATCATCGCCGAGACGGTGAAGGGCATCTCGGAGACCATCACCCAGCCGTCGCTCATCAACCTCGACTACGCCGACATGACCTCCATCATGGGGCAGGGCGGCGTGGCCGTGATGTTGGTCGGGGAGACGCAGGACAAGAACAAGACCCAGGAGGTTGTGAAGGACGCGATGAACCACCCGCTGCTCGACGTGGACTACCGCGGGGCGACGGGCGGGCTCGTCCACATCACCGGCGGCCCCGACCTCACGCTGAAGGAGGCCGAGGGCATCGCCCAGAACATCACCGANCGGCTNGAGGCGANNGCNAACGTCATCTGGGGNGCNCGNATNCAGNANGANTACAAGGGNAANGTCCGCGTCATGGCGATCATGACCGGCGTCCAGAGCGCGCAAGTGCTCGGCTCGACGACGCAGAAACAGGCCGATCAGTCACGCGCCAGCATCGAAGGCGACACCGCCGAGTTCGACGCCAGCACCAACGTCAACTCCGACACCGCAGCGTGGGAGTCCGACGGTGGCCGCGAGGAAGTCGAACAGAACAACGGTCTCGACGTCATCCGCTAACCGTTTTTTCAGCGCGACGGTCGTTTTACACCGAGAAAATCATTCTACACAGCCGCGATCGACGACACGACCGATCAGCTTCTACACGGCCGCAATCGATTCCAATAGCCGACACTTCCGGCAGATCCGACTCCCGGTCATCGAGCCACACTGTTCACACTCGCTAAGATCGCTGTTTTCCTCATCGTTGCCGCCATAGCGGTCGGCAGCCAACTCCGCGAGCTCCTCGTAGCCGGACATGATCGAGTGTCGCGTCCCGGGATGGTTTTCCTCAAGTTCCCACAACAGCTCCTGAATCTCCCCGCGGTAGGCCTCGCTGGCGTGAGGACACTCGGTGATGTGGGCGGGCAACTCCCGGATGCGGGCATAGAGGGCGACTTCCTTTTCAGGAATGTCGCGCAACGGTTTGGCGCGCGGGACAAAATCATCCTGCTCGGTTCGGTCGTCGAAACCGCCGATGCTCGCATCGAAGTGTTTGGCGATCTGNTTNANNTCGCCCTCNAGAANGTTCATNAGCGCGGTCTGGGCCTCGTCGTCGAGGTTGTGNCCGGTNAGNAGNTTGTCNGCGNCNNNCTNCTCNGCGTACNNTTCCAANAGGTCNCGNCGNAANACNCCNCAGTANGCNCAGGGAGCCATNNNNTCGGGGTCNTCNTCGNCGACNTCGTCCATNCGGANNCCGAACTCCTCCTCGTAGCTGACGAGTTCGTGGCGNANNTCNAGNNCNNCNGCGAGNTCGACNCAGGCGTCNACGCTCNCGTCNCGGTANCCCTCGATGCCCTCGTGGATCGTCAAGGCCAGCATCTCGACGCGGGGGTCCTGCCCGAAGGTTTCGTCCAAAATATGGGTGAGGACGACGCTATCTTTCCCGCCGGAGAGGCCGATTACCCACGTTTCGGGCTCGTCGGGTGTCGCCTCGGGATCAAGTAGCGTATCCTCCCGAATCCGGCGTCGGACACGTTTCTCGACCGACCGGCAGAAATGCGTCTCGCAAAGATGGCCGCCGGAGTACGCCGCCTGCATGACGGCGTCACGGTCGCACTTGTCGCACTCCATTACCGGATCGTTGCCCGCCAGCGGGCATACCGGTTTCGCTCTGCGGTATTGGTCGCTGTCGCCAGCCACACAGCGTGTCATACGACGCTCGCTCCCCCTGTCATACGCGCTGCAATCCGGGTCGAAACCGGTTTGTGTCCTGCGGTCCCACTGTCACCAATGACAGCCGAGGCGACACTCGACCGAACGGCCGCCATCGACCGTGTCGTCGAGTTGATCGAAACGATCGAAGCCGAGCCGATGCCCGTGCCAGTCCGGGAAATCTGGGTCTACGGCGATGTCGCCCTCGGGCTCGATCCGATCGACCGCCTCGATATCTACCTCACGAAGGACATCCTGCTGCGCGGCGACACCGACGCTGCCGAGCAGTATTACCAGCAACACGGCGTCAAAGGCGTCGGTCAGAGCGTCGACGCCGAGTGGGCCGAGGAATTTCCTGAATACATCCGCGCCAACGACAACGGCCACGCGGCCCCCGAGAAGTGTCTGGCGGCCCACCTGCTCGGCGACGACGAACCGATTCATTTGGAGGTCTGCAACGCGAGTTTCGACGAGAACGTCACCCAGCGGCTACGCGGCGCGCTCGCCAACGAGACCTACGAGCAGATTCTCGATCCCCGCGGCGTCTGTCTGTGGGTCGACGGGCAGTGGGACGACGACCTCCTCGACAGGCTTCGCGGCGGCGAACTCCCGTTTCCGACGCTGTCGGGCGCGCTGGAGTCCCTCGGCGTCGACGAAGAGACCGCAACCGAAGCGGCCGACACCGTCAGTCGCTACCGGACCGAACAGACCGGGGCGAGCGTTCGCGGCGACGTGATCTGACCCGTTCGCGGGCGTAAGGCTCTTAGATGCGTATATCCGAATATATGNTATGGTCAAAACGATCCGTGTCTCCGAGGAGTACCACGAGTGGCTCCATGGGCACAAGCGAGCCGACGAGACGATGGAGGAGACATTGCGGCGTATGACACGCGGCCCGGACCCCTCCGATGTCGCTGGACTGCTCTCCGAAACCGAGGCCGAGGAGGCAAAAGCGGCCGTCCAGCGGCTCCGCAGCGGCGACCGCGACCGGTTCAGTGCTGCACGAGAGGCGTTTGAGGGCGAGCGATCCGAATGATAATCGACTCGTCGTACCTGTTCGATCTGATGGCCGGCGACGACGACGCGTTTTCGAAGGGTGTCGAACTCGTCGAACGCGGCGAAATGCAGTGGTTGCCCACGCCGGTCGTGGCCGAGGCTTACTACGGCGTTGCCACAGCGGGAAGCGACACGACCGAACAAGAGGTCCGTAACCGACTACTGGGATATCCGCGTGTCAGCGTCGACGACGAAATCGCCCGCGTGGCGGGGGAACTACTCGCTGAAGCGGACGATACTGTCGGCGGCGATGCGGGTGTTGGCTCGAACGGCGCCTACATCGCGGCGATGGCGTCCGTGCTCGACGACGCGGTGCTCACTGACAACGTCGATGATTTCGAGACCTTGGGCGTTCCAGTCGAAACGTACTGATTACTCGATTTCGTCATTGGTCTGGACCTGTCCGACAGTCACGGTGAACGGCACCGTTTCCACGCGCTCGTATGACTCATCTTGCATCTGGTCGATGACTTCACGACCCATCTCACGCCAGGCTCGCCGGAGCGTGTCATACGTCGCCTCGTCGTCGAGCCCACAGCGGATTTCGACCTCGTGGTCGGCCAATCCCTCACCGCTGGCTTTCCGTTTCGCGCTCCGCAGGGCGTCCTCGCTGTACGGCGGTTCGATGCGCTTCTCGTGGTCGTACTGCCGGGTCGAGAGCGGTTCGATCCCAGCCTCCGCAAAGAGCGCTTCGACCTGCTCGCCGAGGGCAACGTCGGTGTCGACGCCCCGGAGGTACGCTTCACGGACCCGTGCTTCGAGGTCGACCTCACTGTCGACCGTCGAGTCGACGCTGACGGCGGCGTTGTTCGGCTCGATGGCGGCGACTAGGTCCGTCGAGACGCGGGCGAACTCGCGGAGCGCGGCCGCTGGCTCGGGGAGATTGATCAGGAGGGCCTGACAGACGACGAGGTCGACGCTGTCGTCAGCAAACGGGAGTCTGAGTGCATCACCGGCGACCGTGGGAACGTGGTCGTTGGCAACGTCAAGCAGCCGGCGGTCGGCGTCGACGCCGACGACCTCGGCGTCGGACTCGCTCGCCAGGACGCGCGTGAGTTCGCCGGTGCCGCAGCCGACATCAAGGACGCGCTGGCGGTTCGGGAGATCGAGATCGGCGAGGGCCGCCCGCGAATCGGCCCACATCCCCTCGCGGGTGCGTTCGAGATAGGCGGCTGAAAACCGGCGCACGGCTCAGTTACGGAGTTCTTTCACGCGCTCGATGTTCCACGCGAAGCCTTTGCCGTCCTCGGTCGGCGTTTCGAGTGCGAACGGCAGATCACGCAGGTCGGGATGGTTGACGATGGCGGCGATGCCGTCCTCGCCGATGTAGCCCTCGCCGATCAGTGCGTGTTCGTCCTTGTGGGTGCCAACGTCGTGTTTCGAGTCGTTGAGATGGATGTATTCGAGGTGTTCGAGGCCGACCACGTCGTCGAACCGCTGGACCGTTTCGTCGACCGCCTCGGGCGTCGTCAGATCGTTACCGGCGACGAGCGTGTGGGCGGTATCGATGCAGATGCCGATGTCCTCGTCGGTGCGCTCGATAATCCCGGCGAGGTGCTCGAACTCGCCGCCGAGTTTCGTGCCGCTGCCGGGATCGCTCTCGATGAGGATCTGGACGCCGTCGGGCACGTCAAGGTCGTCGATCACGCTGGCGGCGTTGTCGAGGCCCCCCTCGACGCCCGCGCCAGTGTGCGCGCCGAGGTGGGCGTTGACGTAGGGAACCCCGAGCTTGTCGGCCGCATCGAGTTCGGCCTGCATGCTGTCGAGGGATTTCTGCCGGAGATCGTCTTTCGGCGTACAGAGGTTGACGAGATACGCCGAATGGATCACCCACGGGCCGTCGAGTTTTTCGGCTGTCAGCTCGCGGAACCCCGCTGCTGCGTCGTCGCTGATCGAGGGGTGTTTCCAGACCTGCGGCGAGGTGGTGAAGATCTGGCCGCAGTTACCGCCGAAATTCAGTTGGCGGTCGACGGCGTTGCGAATGTCGTCGTACTCGGGTGTCTCGGTGTCGGATGAAACGCGGGACCCGGAGATCGAAACGTGTGCGCCGACGTGCATGCCTCCCGGTTGGACGAGGCCCCTCAAAGCGGCTTCGGTGCCGACCGCATGCGGGCCGCTGACTGCTACACTCGGCCGATTCGCTCCGCCGGTGGTCGGTGTGTCCGCCGAAGTAGTCGGTGTATACCAATTACTGAATTGTCATATAGAGTACGTAATTATATACGGTGAGGATTATATGTCCGAATGTATGCCAACGGATAAGACACGACGTCGATTCCTCCAGGTAGCGGGCGTTTCCAGTGTAGCGGCTCTCGCCGGCTGTGCCGGCGGTGGCGGCGGAGATGGTTCGGAAGACGACGGCGGCGATGGCGGCGACGACGGCGGGACCAGCAACCGGCTGAGCTGGCACGCCGGCGGGACCGGCGGGACGTACTTCCCGCTGTCCAACGAGATCAAGACCATCGTCGAGGCGAACACGGACTTCTCGCTGAACGTCCAGTCGACGGGTGCCAGCGTCGAAAACGTCGGCAGCCTCGCCGACGGCTCGGCTGACTTCGCGCTGATCCAAAACGACATCGCCTCCTTCGCCAAGAACGGCACCGGCATCGACGCCTTCGAGGGGAGTCCCATTGAATCCCTGCAGGGCGTCGCCACACTGTACCCGGAGACGATCACGCTCGTCACGCTGGCCGGCAACGATATTTCGAGCATCAGCGACCTCAGCGGCGCGACGATCAACACCGGCGACCTCGGCTCGGGGACGCAGGTCAACGCCAACCAGATCCTCGAATCCGCCGGCATCAGCGACTTCAACGAGCAGAACGCCGGCTTCTCGCAAGCCTCCGAACAGCTCGCCAACGGCGACATCGACGCGGCGTTCGTCGTCGGCGGCTGGCCGGTCGGCGCGATCGAGGACCTCGCCAACACCAACGACATCGAGATCGTCCCGATCAGCGGCGAGACCCGCGAGACGATCAAATCCGACGCCTCGTGGTTCGCCAACGATACCATCCCCGGCGGCACCTACAGCGGCGTCAGCGAGGCCGTCGAAACCGTCGCCGTCCAGGCGATGATCGCCACCAACGAGGGCGTTCCAGCCGAAACCGTCGAGACGGTCACCGCGGCCATCTTCGACAACCTCGATGACCTGTCGATCAAGACCGACTTCATCACGGTCGACAGTGCCCAAGACGGCATGTCGATCGAACTCCACGAGGGCGCGGCGGCGTACTTCGACGCCTGAGCTGTGTGCTGCGGTGACGACGCCGCCACCGATGCTGTTCGCTGTTCGTTGCTGCCACAGGGCGTGATCAACCGAGCATCGACGCCGATGCTCGAACCGAGCGATAGGCAACTCCGGGTGGACCAGTGGCTCACGACCGATTCATCGCGCTACGTCACAGCGTGTCCGGGCGATGGTGGCTCGTCGCTGTCCTCGTAGCGGCGGTGCTCGGTGCCGGCCTCGTCGGGACGCTGTCCGCCGAAAGCGTCCTCGTCGTCGAAGATATCGAGACCGGCGAGCAGTACCACAGCGAGCCGGTCGAAAACGGCAGTACCGTCGCACTCGAATACACCCACAGCGTCGAGAAATCCCGCGTCTACGACGCCTACCGCGTCGACGGCGAGACGTTAGTCAACACCCGGATGGAGTTCGAATCCTACGGGTGGGGGTTGCCAGCCCGCGTCAACGTCACCACCGTCAACGGGACGTTCGTCTACGCACCCGACGAACCGATCGCAGAACTGGAGAGTCTGTCAGTGTCTCCCGGTCGGATCGCCGACCATACATTGATAATTGATGGCACACGACATGATCTCGTTGCCCTCACCGACGCCCGCGACGTTCGTATTCACATCGAACACCGATCCCTCATCGAGCGTATCCTATGAGCACATCCACCCCCGCCGACGACGGCAATGAATCGGACCAAGAGCTCTCACAGGCGGAAGCCGACGAGCTGATCGACGAGATCGAACGACGGCGGTCGTTGCAAGGTGTCGCCGCCGTCGCCGTCGCGGCCATCGGCATCCTGTTTTCGCTCTTCCAACTGTTTCTGGCGGCCAAGAGTTTCACGTTCACCGTCCCGTTACCGCTGGTCGCCGACTGGCAGGTCTCCCTGCAGTTGCTGCAGGCCAACGCGGTCCACGTCGCCTTCGCGCTCGTGATCACGTTCCTGCTGTTTCCCGGGAGTACCGGCGACGGGTTCGTCGCCCGCTACCTCGGGCGTGTCGTCCCCGCGCTGACAGAACAGTTCGGCGAGGAAAACCCACTGACGCGGGCGGCGAGCGGCCTGCGGCGTGGGTTCCGGTGGGCGTTCCTC
Organism: Halonotius terrestris; assembly: GCF_006861665.1. Classification (GTDB taxonomy): domain Archaea; phylum Halobacteriota; class Halobacteria; order Halobacteriales; family Haloferacaceae; genus Halonotius; species Halonotius terrestris. The sequence continues at coordinate 505,147 of NZ_RKLU01000001.1, forward strand.
GATCCCGAGATGGAGCGCGTGACGGTGTTCGATCTGGTCTGTATCCTCGGCGCGGTGTTGTCGGCGTTTTATTTCCTGACGGAGTTCGCCGAAATCCAGAACATGCGGGTCTTCGGCATCGACTCCGGCCGGCCGGTGACGGCGGTCTACACGTTCCTCGATCCGATTCTCGGAAGTATCCCGTTCGTCAGCGAGTATTCCTACGCGATGGCCCTCGGCGTGATCGGCATTCTGCTGGTACTCGAAGCCACGCGGCGGACGCTCGGCCTCCCGCTCATGCTCATCGTGGCGAGCTTCATCGTGTATGCGCGGTGGGGCTTTCTCATCAGCGGCAACACGCCATTCATCGGCCTGCTGGCGATCCCGGAGCTAACGTGGCCGGATATCATTCAAAATCTGTGGTATAACACCGAAAACGGGGTCTTCGGGATACCGGTCACGGTGTCGGTGAGCTTCATCTACATCTTCATCCTTTTCGGCTCGTTCCTCGAAATGAGCGGCGCGGGCCAGTGGTTCATCGACCTCGCCTACGCCGTGACCGGCAAACGCAAGGGCGGCCCCGCAAAGGCGAGCATCCTCGCCAGCGGCTTCATGGGAACGATCTCGGGCTCCTCGATTGCGAATACGGTCACGACGGGCGCGTTCACCATCCCGCTGATGAAGCGATCCGGCTACTCACCGGAGTTCTCCGGAGCCGTCGAGGCATCCGCGTCCTCGGGCGGACAGATCCTCCCGCCGGTGATGGGTGCAGCCGCGTTCCTGATGGTACAGTACACCGCGACGCCGTTCCGCGAGATCATCATTCTGGCGACGATCCCGGCGATCGTCTTCTTCTTCGGCGTCTGGGTGATGGTCCACCTCAAGGCAGTCCAAGAGGGGATCGGCGGGCTCGAAGACGAAACGGTCGGCCTCGTCGACCACCTCAAACGCGGGTGGTTCTACCTCGTCCCCATCGGCCTGCTGTTGTACTACCTCATCATCGAGCGACTGTCGGTCTCGCGGTCGGCGTGGTTCACGCTCGTCGCCCTCGTCGCGTTGATCGCCGTCGTCTCGGCCTATAGCCATGAAACGCGGGGGCGACTCGCCGCCGTCTTTGCCGCCGTCGTCGGCCTCGAAGTGGCGAGTTTCACCCTCGCAGGTGTGCCGGTCACCGGCCTCATCGGCGGGGCCGGCGCGGGACTGCCGCTCGGCGAGGCGGTTGGGATCGTCGGCTCCCGGATCGGCTGGTACATGATGTTCGCCGGTGCGGTCACGCTGCTCTCGAAGCCGAATCTCAACGCCGAGTACCTCGATCTCAATCCGAAAGTCAAGGAATCGACCGAGGCAGTCGGTGAGAAGCTCGGCCGCGATATCGACAGCCAGCCCGCCCGCCTCGGCGCGTTCGTCGTCAAATCGATGGACGAGGGGGCGCGTACCGCCGTCCCGGTCGTCATCGCCGTTGCCGCCGCCGGCATCATCCCCGGCGTCATCAGCGTCTCCGGGCTCGGGCCGAACCTCACCTCGCTGTTGCTCGCGCTGTCGGGCGGCTCGATCGTCGTCATGCTGCTTGTGACCGCCGTCGCTAGCATCATCCTCGGGATGGGGATGCCGACGACGGTGACCTACATCATCCTGATTTCGATGTTGGCGAGCCCGCTCGTCGAGTTCGGGATTCCGCTGTTGGCGGCCCACCTGTTCATCCTGTATTTCGGTGTCATCGCCGACATCACGCCGCCGGTGGCGGTGGCCGCCTACGCCGCCAGCGGGGTCGCCAAATCCGACCCCTTCGAGACCGGCGTCAAGGCCTTTTCGCTGTCGTTGAACAAGGCCATCGTCCCCTTCGCGTTCGTCCTCGCGCCGGGGATCGTGCTACTGCGTGAGAAGGCCAACGCCGCCGAGTTGCCGATCCGCGATCAGTACCGCGTCGTCGGCTTCAGTGATCTGGCCGAACTCTCCTACTCAGTCCCGGAGATCATCATCCCGGTGATCGGCGTCTTCCTCGGCGTGATCGCCCTCGGTGCGACCGTCATCGGGACGCTCTACACCCGTGTCGATTCGGTCGGCCGGGGCGGCTTCGCGCTCAGTTCGCTGCTGTTGATGGCCCCAGGCCTCCTCTCGGAGAGCGTTTTCGACCTGCTCAGCCTCGTCGGCGTGACGCCCTCCCCCGACGCGCTGCTGCTCGATCTGACGCTTCGGGGTGTCGGGCTCGCGCTGTTCGCCGCGCTCACGGTGCGGAACCGTCGCAAACTCGATACCGATGGCAGCGAGCCGACTGCGAGCGTCACGGCCGAAAGCACGTAACGGCCACCAGTCGCCAGCGCATCTCTTTCTCCGCGCCGCCCGCTACGTTTAGGCTGCTCGCCCACCGAGAAACGGTATGTTCGCGGCTATCGACCAGCAACTCACCGTCGACCTCGGCGGGCGAAACACCCAGCAGCTCTACGCCGCTGCCCGCGACGACGAGCCACTGGTCGAAGCCGCCGCAGGACCGCTTCAAACAGCCGCTGACGCCGGCGAAACGGTGTTGCTAACGACCGGATTCCCGATCCCGCCGTCGAACGAGCCCGAAACTGACGGCCCGCTCGGGACGGTCGTGCTGGCAGGCGCGCTCCGCGACCTCGGCGCGAAGCCGATCGTCGTCACCGAACCGCGGGGCGAGGCGACGATCACCGCCGTCGCCGACGCGCTCGGAATCGACTCGCCGGAACTCGTGTCGCTCGCGCCGCCGGAGTCGGTGGCCGCCGGGGCGACGAGTGATGCGACACCCGAGACGACCGCGCGGTCGCTGCTCGATAGCTACGAGCCCGGTGCCGTCGTCGCCATCGAGAAACCCGGGCGGACAGCCGACGGCAGCTACCGAACCGCGGCCGGCGAGGACATTACCGCACTTGTCACAGCGGTCGATCCGCTGTTCGCTGCGGCTCACGACCGCGGGATTCCGACGGTCGCCGTCGGCGATGGCGGCAACGAGGTCGGGATGGGCAGGATTCGGTCGGCAGTCGAAACCCACGTCGACGGCGGCGAGACGATCGCCTGTGTGACGCCAGTCGACGAATTGGTCGTCGCGGCCGTCTCGAACTGGGGGGCCTACGGGCTCGTCGCCGCGCTGTCGATCGATTCCGACCGCAATCTGCTCCATACGGGTGATACCGAGCGGGCGTTGCTGGCAGCGGCCGTCGACGCCGGCTGTATCGACGGGGTCACCGGCGCGGCAACCGAGTCGGTCGATGGAATCCCTGCCGCGGTTCACGCCAACGTCGTCGATATCCTCCAGCACTGTGTGACCGCCCAGTGAGCGGGATCGCTCAAATATTGTGGCAGCAGGTGCTTGTTTGTAACTCCCTCCCAAGCAGCGGGTATGAACTGCGTCATCCTCCTCTTCGACGGGTTCGACGAGTTGGACGCGATCGGGCCCTACGAGGTCTTCGCAAACGCCGCGAACGCCGGTGCCGACTGCACGCCGTCGCTCCGAACCATCGACGACACCGACCGCGTCACGGCGGGCCACGGGCTCCGTGTCGAACCCGACGGCCGACTCGACGCGGTCGAACCGGACCTCCTCGTCATCCCGGGCGGCGGATGGAACGACCGCGGTGAAACCGGCACATGGGCCGAAGCCGAACGCGGCGTAATCCCGGAGGCGATCGCCGAGGCAGCCGACCGCGAAGCCACGATCGCCGGGGTCTGTACCGGCGGTATGCTCCTCGCGCGGGCCGGCATCCTCGATGGCCGACCGGCAGTCACCCACAACGGCGCGCTTTCGGATCTCCGGGCGACGGCTGCCGACGTGGTCGAGGCCCGCGTCGTCGACGACGGCGACGTGCTGACCGCGGGTGGGGTCACTGCCGGCCTCGATCTCGCCGTCCACCTCGTCGACCGGCTGTTCGGCGCGGAGATCGCCGACGCGGTCCGGACGGAGATGGAACACACGCCACAAGGCTCGGTCCACGTGTCGTAGCCGACCGATACGGATTTTGTATCGCGGTATGTGATTTATTACCCGGCTATTCCGGGACTCGTCGGGCTTTTAGGCTGTGCGAGCGAGGCTTCCCTATGGTCGACAACGTCGCCGAGTTCTTTCGAGAGCTCGAACCCGAGGATTTCTATCTGCTCTCGGGGATCGAGCAGGGGATGCGGTTCTCCGAGTGGGTCCAACACGAGGAGATCCCGAAATATGCGGATCTGACGGCCGAAGAGGTCGACTACCGGATCGACCGCTGTATGCGCCACGAGCTGATCGAGCGGAAGACGATCCAATACGAGGGCTACCNACTCNCCTTCGAGGGGTACGACGCNCTCGCNCTNCGNACGTTNNCGGAGCGNGACANCATCGANGGCGTCGGNGCNCCGCTGGGCGTCGGCAAGGANAGCGACGTCTACGAGGCGATTTCGTTCCAACCGATGGCCCTCAAATATCACCGCGAGGGCTATACCAACTTTCGAGAAGTCCAGCGCGAACGGGAGTACACCGCCGACCGCAACCACGTCTCGTGGCTCTACACCGCTCGCAAGGCCGCCGAACGGGAGTACGACATCCTCGAATCGCTGTATCCCGACGTGTCGGTGCCGCGGCCGGTCGATCAGAACCGCCACGCGATCGTCATGGAGAAACTCGCGGGCGCGGAGCTCTCGCGGGCCGGGCTGGAATCCGAGCAGGTCGTCGGCGTGGTGGATCTCATCATCGACGAGATGGCCGCCGCCTACGACGCGGGCTACGTCCACGCCGATATGAGCGAGTACAACGTTTTCGTCGATACCGACGGCGTGACGATCTTCGATTGGCCCCAAGCCGTCTCGACCGACCACGACAACGCCCGCGAACTGCTGGCGCGGGACCTCGAGAACATTCATAGCTACTTCCGCCGGAAGTATCCCCGCGAAACGCCGAAATCGGTCGATTCAGAGGCTCTCGCGGACGCTGTCGTCGACAACGACTTCGAGACGATCACGGCGTTTGCTGAATCATAAACTACTGAGCGCGATACAAAATTTCTCGAAGCGGCCAACCACGGCGATTCTGGATAGCTGTGGCTCGGACGGCGGCTTCCCTGAAAACGTGGATGCCTCTTAGGCAGGTTCAGTTCGGAAGCGTTCGATGAGATGCTCGAAATCGGCCGCAGCCTCGAACGCGTCGTAATCGTCGTCAGCACCGACGAGGAGAGTGACGCCGTCGGTGTCGGCATCAAGTTCGGCGGCGGTGGCAACGGCGTATGCGTCCCCAAGCGAGGGGTTGTATTCGACTTTCAGCTCCGAGGCCGCCTGCCAGAGGTCGTCGGCAGCGTACTCGGAGACACCCAGTTCTCGGAGACGAGAGATGTGCGCGTCAGCCTGCTCGGGAGAGGCCTTCCGCGCTGCGATGTACCGGAACTCCGCGAGGTTGACCGTCGAGACGTAGCCAGCGCGGTCGCCGTCGTAGACACGATCAAGCCAGTCTTCGACAGCTTCGGCCCCCGGCTCGTCGAACGCAAACGCCAACAGCGGCTCGGCGTCGAAGACGACCGTCATTTGTCGCCAGTGAGCCCGTGCTGTTCGTCACGCTCCGCCTTCTCTCGCGCCCGCTCCTCGCGGAGGAGTTCGGTGGCCGACTGTTCGTCGTCGGCTTCATCGGACGCCAGCGCGCCGCGGAGTTCGGCAGGCCGCTTGACCGGGCGGATCACGACCTCGCCGTCCTCGGTTTCGACGAACCGGACGCGTCCGGGGGTGTCGATCCGAAGCTTCTCGCGGTAGGCTTTCGGGATCGTCGCCTGTCCCTTGCTCGTGACGGTGACGGTAGTCCCCTCCTCGGATTCGGTCATGTGTAATGGGTTAGATAGCGTAATACTTCAAATTTTGTAATACACCAGCCGAAACAGGCCACGATCCGATCCCATAACAATGAGGTAGATGGCTGGTAACGTTCCACCACCGATGAGCGAAGCCGATCCCATCACGCGAATCGAGCTTGCTGACGTACAGACGAAAACCGGCGACTACCACGATGTCGGCGTCGAGATCTATCCGAGTTGGGTGATGATCGAGGACGACACCGGGATTCGGTGGATCGCACGCGATACTGTCACCGAGATTTTCGAGCGCGAATAGCTCCGGCGGTCGCTACATCGGCAGCACCGAAATCAAAGTGCCTATGTCCGTCTCGCTCGCTTGGTGAGACATGACTCATCTGAGCGTTGTTGGCTGCGGCAACATGGGCGGTGCCTTGCTGCAGGGCCTCGCCCGGAGCGGCGATCACACGCTGGTCGGCTGCGATATCGATGCCGACGCCCGCGCGGCGGTCGCCGACTACTGTGAGACAACCGACGACCTCGCGGTCGCCGCCGAGGCCGACTACGTCGTGTTGGCAGTCAAACCCGACACCGTCAGCGACATCCTCCCCGCGCTCGACCTCGAGGGCGACCAGACCCTCATTTCGATTGCGGCCGGTGTTTCTATCGATTATCTCGACGATCTCACCGACGCGAAGATCGTCCGCCTGATGCCGAACCTCAACGCCGAAACCCGCAACATGGCCGCCGCCGTCACCGGCGCGGTCGACGACACGGTGCGCGCGCTCCTCGACGAAGTCGGCGAGTACGCCGAAATCGAGGAGTCCCAAATGGACATTGCAACCGCGGTCAACGGCAGCGGCCCCGCCTTCGTCTTCTATCTCATCGGCGCGATGGCCGACGCCGGCGTCGACAGCGGCCTCGACGAGAAACAGGCCGAAACGCTGGCCGCCCAGACGTTCAAAGGCGCGGCCGAAACCGTCCTCCAATCGGAGAAATCCATCGACGAACTGATCGACGCGGTCTGCTCGCCGGGCGGGACGACCATCGAAGGGATGGAACTCCTGTGGGACAGCGATGTCGAGGCGGACGTGGGCGCGGCCGTCCACGCCGCCGAGGACCGCTCCCGCGAGATGGCCGCCGAATTCGCCGATGAGTGACGCCGCCGATGCCGGCGACGCGGCCAACACGGCCGCAATCGACGCCGATGCAGTAACCGCCGCCCGCGAGCAGGCCGCCACGGCCGACCGTGTCGTCGTCAAGGCCGGCACCAACTCCCTGACCGACGACGAGTCGAACCTCTCGCTGCAGAAACTCGACAAACTCGTCGACGACATCGCCGACCTGCGGGACCGCGGCAAACAGGTCGTCCTCGTTTCCTCGGGCGCGGTCGGCGCGGGCAAAGGCCGGATCGGCTACGAGGAGGAGACCGTCGAGGAGTCCCAAGCCCTCTCGACGATCGGCCAGAGCCAACTGATGGCGGCCTACAGCGACAGTTTCGACCGCTACGACACCAAGGTCGCCCAACTGCTGCTCACCCAACACGACCTCGATAACCCCGACCGCTTCACGAACATCCGCAACACCATCGAAACGCTGCTGGAGTGGGGCGTTGTCCCCATCATCAACGAAAACGACGCCATCGCCACCGAGGAGCTTCGGATCGGCGACAATGACCGGCTCTCGTCGTCGGTCGCCATCGGCATCGAAAGCGATCTGCTCGTGACCCTGACTGACGTGGGCGGCGTCTACACCGGCAACCCGAAAACCGACGACGACGCCGAGTTGATCGATGCCGTCGGCCGTAACTACGACGCGGTCCAGTCCATCGTCGACGAGAGCGCGACCGGCGGGTTCGGCGGGATTCGCACCAAAGTCGAGGGCGCGCGCCGCGTCAGCGAACACGGGATGCCCGGGATCATCGCGGGATCGACCGCGCCGGACGTGCTCGCCCGCATCGCCGACAGCGAAACCGTAGGAACGATATTTCTCCCGATCAACGGGACAGACAATGAGTGATACCGACGCCACCGGTGACGGTGCCGTACCGACTGACCAAGCCATCGACACGAAGGTCGATGCCGCCGAGACCGCCGCGCTCGACCTTGCCAACGTCGACAACGAGGACCGACAGGCCGCGCTGCACGCTATCGCCGACGCCATCGACGACAACCGCGAGGCGATTCAGGACGCTAACGCCGCGGATGTTGAGGCCGCCGAGGAGATGTTGGAGGCTGGCGAGTACACTCAAGCCCTCGTCGACCGCCTCAAACTCTCCGAGGCCAAACTCGACAGCATCGTCGAGATGGTCCGCAGCGTCGCCGGCCAGGACGACCCCCTCGGCGAGACGCTCGTCGCCCGCGAACTCGACGAGGACCTCGAACTCTACAAGCTCGCCGTCCCCATCGGCGTCGTCGGCACCGTCTTCGAGTCACGGCCCGACGCGCTGGTCCAGATCGCCGCCCTCGCGCTGAAATCCGGTAACAGCGTGATGCTCAAAGGCGGCAGCGAGGCCAGCGAGTCCAATCGCGTCCTGTTCGAACTCATCCGCGAGGCGACTGCCGACCACGACGCGATCCCGGAGGGCTGGGCCCAACTCGTCGAGGCGCGGGCGGACGTGACCGCGATGCTGGAGATGGACGACCGCATCGATCTGCTGATGCCACGCGGCAGCTCCGAGTTCGTCGAGTACATTCAGGACAACACCTCGATCCCAGTGTTGGGCCACACCGAGGGGATCTGTCATGTCTTCGTCGACCGCGAGGCCGACCTCGATATGGCGACCGAGGTCGCCTTCGACGCCAAGGTCCAGTACCCCGCAGTCTGCAACGCGGTCGAAACGCTGCTCGTCCACGAAGCCGTCGCCGAGGAGTACCTCCCACAGATCGCCAAACGCTACGCCGCCGCCGATGTGGAGGTCCGCGGCGACGAGCGAACCCGCGAGATCGTCGACGTGGCGGCCGCCAGCGAAGCCGACTGGTCGACCGAGTACGGCGACCTGATTGTCTCCGTGAAAGTCGTCGACTCGCTGGACGACGCTATCGGCCACATCACCACCTACGGCTCCAAACATACCGAGTCGATCATCAGCGAGGACGCCGACCGCGCCGGCCGGTTCATGCGGAGCCTCGATTCTGCAAGCGTCTTCCACAACGCCTCGACCCGGTTTTCCGACGGGTATCGGTTCGGCCTCGGCGCGGAGGTCGGCATTTCGACCGGCAAGATCCACGCTCGCGGCCCGGTTGGCCTCGAAGGCTTGACGACTTACAAGTACCACCTCGAAGGTGACGGCCACCTCGTGGCGACCTACGCCGGCGACGACCCTCGCCCGTTCACCCACGAGGAGTTCGACGGCGAGTGGGTGCCCGGCAAACTGTCGCGGTAGGACGGGACACGCTGTCGAAATAATCCCAACGCGGCAAAGTTATTTCTGAGTTGCCGGCCAAGTAGTCCGCATGAGCAACACTGAGCGACCCAGCTGGACGGAGTCGGTGTCGGCCGCCGACCGCGTGCGGTCGGTCGCAACAACAGTGGGCGAGCCTCGAACCGTCAACTGGATCGCGGGCGAAGCCGAGGTCGCCCACGAGACGGCCAGCAAATACCTCGACCAGCTGGTCGCGGACGGCAAACTCGAAACGAGCGAGGCCGGGGGGAAAACGGTCTATCGGCCTGACCCGGTCGGCCAGTATCTCGCCGAAATGCACAGCCTCTATGCGGAACACACCGCCGACGAGCTGGCCGACCGCCTGACCGAAATCACCGACCAACTCCGACGGTGGCAGAATGAGTACGATATCGAGACACCGAACGAACTCCGCGCAGCGATCAGCGAGACGACCGAGGCGGCGACAGCCGAGGAGTACCGCCGCGTTGCCAGCGAGTGGGAGCAGCTTCAGTACCGCCAATCGCTCATCGAAGACACCCTCCGGCTCTACGACCGGTTCGCCGACGACCCGGCTCCAACGCCAGTATGACACCGCCGGGGGCACCCAACCCGGCTGTCTACCGCGAACTCCGCGATGTCCTCCGGCGACAGCCCGAGATTACCGAGACGTGGTACGAACCGGATGCGGTTCAACAGCGGTATCTCGTCGCGTCGGTCGCGCCCTCGCGGATCGAGCCACCCACGGGGCCTGACGCGCCACAGATTGAGGTGCGGTGGCGCGCCGGCAGCCCGACCCGCTTTCGGATCGATTACACCGATCCGAATACCGGGTTTCACTGTGGCTGGCACCGCGACGACGATCATCCCGATCTCGGCGCGACGCATTTCCAGTACGAACGGCCCGCTGACGACGAGCCGAGCCATGAGTCAGCCGACTTTGCGGCGACGACACCACCGAAGCTACTGTGGGCGTGTCTCGATGACCTGTTTACGGTTCGGCTGCCGACACTGACTGGCGAGTAACGGATCCGTCGCTGTCACAGCTCACGAGTCGTTGCAGAGCGTCACCCGCTCGGCCTCGATATCCTCGATGAACGCGCCCTCGCCGCCGACGGTGACATGCGTCCCCTCGTGATCGACCGTCAGGCTCGCCTCGATGGGGAACTGGCTGTTTGTGGGCTCGACGATCCCCTGTGTCGTGTCGACGATACGCCCCTCGAAGGAAACCGGCTCGCTGGTGTCGATCCATCGGCCCTCGATCCGGGCATTGAGCGATCCTTCCGTTCGGAGCCACAGCGTCGCTTCGATGACGGCCTTTCGGAAATCTGTCTCCGTCAGCGGGAGCGCGGCGGGGTCGCCGACGGCGACCTCGGTGGCGACCGGCCAGTAGTTGCCGACGAAGGAGCCGACGATGACGGGGCCTAGTTGCGGGTGGGCGAAGACGATCGCCTGCGTCTCGGTGTGGCTGCTGGTCAGCATTTCGGCGGGGGCGACCAGCCCGACGCGGTCGTCGGCGGTCAACATTGCCGGCATCGGCTCCCGCCAGATTCGGGTGATACTGGCCAGTCCCTCGGCGGACGCGGGGAGTTCGTCAGTTTCGGTGATCAACAGCATGACGAGGACGCCGCGGTCCAGTGCCGCCCGCAGTTCGTCCGCGACAGCGGAGAGCCGGTCGGCCGGCAGCGACAGCGTCAGCTCCGACTCGCTGTGCTCGATGAGTTCGGTGATCCGTTTGAGCACGGTCTCGCGGCTCTTGATCACCTCGAACTGCTCGGTCGCCTGCTCGGTTTTGGTGTGGCGGTTCTCAAGCGCCGGCCGGATCGTCTCGGCGTCGGTGATGAGGTGGTCGACGACCTCCTCGGGCGGCCGGGCTCGGATCATCGTCGGGACGACGTGGTCGTCGACTTCGACGAAGCCGCGGTCGGCCAACTCCTCGCTGACGCTGTAGACGTAGCGTTTGGAGACGCCAGCGTCGTCGGCGATGGTGCTCGCCTTCGCCGCGCCGTGGGCGAGCAGCGTGAGGTAGGTGTCGACCTCCTTCTCGGAGAAGCCGAACCGCTGGAGGTGCGCCCGGAGCGTGGCGTCGTCCATGCCGCGGCTATTTTCGCCGTCCACACTTAATTTCAGGTGGCGGTCAGCCGGTTCGATCCCGCCGGTGAGACGGCTGGACTTAAGAGCCACACGCAGAGAACACAGGCTATGAACGGCGGTCGATACCATGGTTGATCTGGTGACGTTCGGCGAGACGATGCTCCGGCTCTCGCCGCCGGCCGGCACACGGCTCGAAACCGGCGGCGACCTCGCGGCCCAAGTCGGCGGCGCCGAAAGCAACGTCGCCGCCGCGGCCGACTGTCTCGGCGTTGACGCCGCGTGGCTCTCGAAACTTCCCGACAATCCGCTGGGGCGGCGGGTCGTCCGCGCGCTGCGGGGCCACGGCGTGACGCCCGCGGTCGCGTGGGATGACAGCGACGCCGCCCGGCTCGGCACCTACTACCTCGAATACGGCGCGGCTCCCCGTGACACGAACGTCGTCTACGATCGCGCACGGTCGTCGGTCACGACCGTCGATATCGCCGAACTCGACACTGACCTCGTCGCAGACGCCGAAATTTTCCACACCACCGGGATCACGCCCGCGCTTAGCGATGCGACTGCCGAGGCGACGAGCGACCTCCTCGCCGCGGCTGGCGAGGCCGACACGCTCCGCTCGTTCGACCTCAACTACCGCTCGAAACTCTGGTCCCACGACGAGGCGGCCGACGGCTACGAAGCGGTCCTCCCCCATGTTGACCTCCTGTTCGCGCCCTACCGCGACGCGAGCGTGATCCTCGGCTACGACGGCGACGCCGAGGAAGTTGCCCGCGAACTGGCTGAGGATTACGACCTCGACGCGCTCGTCGTCACGCGCGGCGCAGACGGGTCGCTCGCGTTCGTCGACGGCGAGATCATCGAGGAGGGCATCTACTCCGACGAGACGGTCGACGCCATCGGCACGGGCGACGCCTTCGTCGGCGGCTTTCTCGGTGAACTGCTCACCAGCGACGACGGCGACCTGACACCGGAAAGCGTCGGGCGAGCGCAGACGTACGCCGCCGCAGCCGCTGCAGTCAAACGAACCATCGAGGGCGACGTGCTGGTGTCGACCCGCGGGGAGATCGAATCGGTGATCGACGCCGACGGCGACGACATCTCACGGTAGCCGGCTCGACAGTCGGCCCGAGGGCAGGCGAAACGCACATCGACCATACGGTTTTATGACTCCCTCCCGACCCCCCGATATGCATGTCCTCGTTATCGGGGCCTACGGGAGCGCGGGATCGGCCGTTGCTGGCGACCTCGCGCCCCACGTGGGCAGCGAGATCGACCGCCTCACACTCGTCGACGACGGCGAGCCCGGCGGCGGGCTCTGTATTCTCAACGGCTGTATGCCCTCGAAAGAGGTGCTGTCGACGGCGGCCCACCGATTTCAGGCCCGCGTCGACGACCGCCTCGACGGCGAACCGCCGACCATCGACCTCGACCGCGTTGTCGCCCGGAAAGACGAGCACGTCGAAAGCTTCGCGGCCCACCGCCGGAAATCGATCCACGAACTTGCCGACCGGGAAGGCGTCGAATTTATTCACGACACCGCGAGGTTCGTCGATGACCGCGTCGTCGAGGTCGCTGGCGACCGCTACGAGCCTGACTACGTTGTCATCGCTACGGGATCGTCGCCGTACGTCCCCGAGTTGCCGGGCAGCGACGAAGTTGACTACAACACGAGCAAGGACGTGCTCGCGGCGACCGATCTCCCCGACTCCGGGATCGTGATGGGCTTCGGCTACATCGGCCTCGAACTCGTCCCCTACCTCGCGGAGGCCGGCGTCGACCTCACGGTCATCGAACACGACGACCGCCCGCTCGACGAGGGGGACCCCGCCTTCGGCGACGAACTCATGGCTCTCTACCGCGAGGAGTTCGACATCGATATCCTGACCAACGTCTACGAGCAGCGACTCGAACCGACCGACGACGGCGTCAGGCTCTACGTTGAGGACAACGACGGAGCGGAGCGATCGATCGAGGCCGAAGAGCTGTTCACCTTCACCGGTCGCAAACCGACCCTCGACCGGCTCGGGCTGGAAAACACCGCTATCGAACCCGAGGCAGGCTGGATCGACGACACGATGGCCGCCGTCGACGACGAGCAGGTGTTCGTCGTCGGCGACGTCAACAAGAAAGAGCCGATCCTCCACGTCGCCAAGGAACAGGGGTTCGCTGCCGCCGACAACATCCTCGCTCACCACGCCGGCGAGGCGATGGAACCGTACGAAAACATCCATCACCACGTCGTCTTCTCGGGAGCCAGCGTCTACCCCTTCGCTCGCGTCGGCCACACGCCCGAGACGGCCAAAGAAGCGGGCCACGAGGTCGTCACCGCCACCCGCTGGGCCGAAGACGACGGCGTGTTCAAAGTCAAAGACGTGCCCTACGGCCTCGCCCGGCTGACTGTCGATAGCGACACCGGCACCGTCCTCGGCTATCAGGGGCTCCACGCTCACGCCGACACGATGGCGAAAACGCTGCAGGTGATCGTCGAGAACGAACTCGATGTCCGGGAGGTGCCCGACCGGTCGTACCACCCGACGCTGCCGGAACTGCTGGACGGCTTGCTTCGAGAAACGGCCGCACAGGTCGAGTAAAACGACTCGTTTCGTCTCCCTGAGAATTAAACCGACACCGCTCCTGCGGCCGGTATGGCGAAGGGGTGGCTCGGACCACTGGCCGGCGCGTTCGGGCTCTGGCTGTTGGCGGCAGTCATGTGGCTGCCGATCATCAAAGCGACGCAACTCCGCCGTCGCGTAGCCCGGTGGCCGACGGCGCGGTTGGCGGTGAACTACCTCCTGCTCGTTGGCCTCGGCGTTGTCGGCGAGACTGCTATCTTTCTTGCCCCAGCAATCATCACAGGGACCCTCGGCGGGACCGCACTGGTCCAGTGGGCTCTCGGCGTCGCCGTCGGATACCCGCTCGGCCTCGTAGGAATACTCGCCGTCGCGGGGCCGGTCGTGACCGACTGGGAGCCGGCGACTGAGGCCGGGCTTGACGGCCGACTCGTCCTCCTGATTACGGGGCTGGCCTACGGGCTGGCGACGGCGGCACTCGCCGGATTCGTCTTCGTCGTCCTGCTGTTTCTCTACTTCCCGGGCTGATCGCGCCCAAGCGCGGTGCTTATTCGCACCCCACCACAACGCCCGGTATGGAGCCGACGACGACCGGCCGGTTTCGCGTCCTCGACCGGCAGCCCGACGGCACGATCCTGTTGGTCGATCTCGACGAAGCGACCGCGGCCGCGACGGGCGAGGACCCCGACGCCGATCTGCGGCCGATCGCCGTCTCCCCGCCAGTCGTCGCCGACGACGCTGCCGAGACCGACGCCGGCGACCACGACGCGGCGACCGCGGAAACGGTCGATGAATTGGAGCCCGGCTACGTCGTCGACGCCGAACTCGCGTGGGACGACAGCGACGCCAGTTTCCTCGCCTGCGAGATTACGAATCGGACGCGCATCCAGTACGCCGACGGCGTCACCGGGATCTTCGAGAAAGCCAAGGAGACGTGGCACGACGCGCAAGTCGCCGGCGAGGCGATGAACTCCGCGGTGACCTACAGCACCGGGAAGGAACCCAACGGCGTCGTCTACGTCTTCGCCAAGCAGACCCCGCCGCGGGACCTCTTCGAGGAGTTCAAAACGGGCGCGACGCCGATCGAGCCGCTGATCCAGCGCGTGAACGCCCATCACGACGGTGACCAAGAGGAAAACGACGCCGACGCGACGGCGGACACAGCGGACGACGACGAGCCACAGAACCGAGCGGTTTTCGTACTGAATCCGGCCGACGAGGAGTTCGTGGTTGTCTACATCGTCTTCCGCAAGGACGGAATGTTGGCCCAGACAGTGCGGGATACCTACGGGCTGCCCGCTCTCCGCACCGGCGACTGATCCGGTGTAGAACTGAACGAAACTGAGCGTTTTAGAACTCGCCGAGTCTCGACTGTCCATCACCGCCGTCTCCGCCATCGAGTCCGGCGATATCGACGGCCGACGCGATGGTTTCCTCGAAGGCGTCCCGTTGGCTGGCGTCATAGAGCGTTGCCGCCGGATGCATCGACAGCAACACGCGCTGGGAGCGGTCGCCGAGGCGACACTCGACAACGTCGCCGGCTTCCTTCGTGATCGCAACCGAACGATCCAGCAGGTGCTCGCTCGGCACCTTCCCGAGCGTGACGACCAGCGTCGGATCTACCGTCTCGATTTCGCGTTCGAGGTAACCACGGCAGTTGGCGAGTTCGTCGGNNGTCGGNTCGCGGTTCTCCGGCGGGCGACACCGAACGCAGTTNGTGATNCGNACGTCNNNNCGNTCGANNCCNGCGTCNNGGAGCGCGTCGTCGAGNACNGNCCCCGAGCGGCCAACGAAGGGATCGCCCTCCTCATCTTCGTTCGCGCCGGGGGCTTCACCGACGAACAGCAAGTCGGCCTCGTCGGGGCCAACGCCGTTGACGATCCGGCTCCGGGAGGCGACGAGGTCGGGGCACTGCTCGCAGTCGGTGACACACCGGCCGTCGAATCCGTCCATACTGGGTGTGGTGGCGACGGCGGCTTAATTGTCGGTCGGTTCGTCGGCCGACTCGATGGCGGTGTCCCAGCCGAACCGTTCGGCTTGCCGGCGACCCGCGCGGGCGGCCCGCTGGGCGACGCGAAGCGGTTCAGGACGATCGCTGTCGTCGGGGGAAAACGCTCGAAGCACGTCGGCAGCGTCGGCCGTGTCGATGCCGACAGTCCGGACCCACAGTTCGGCGTCGTCAACGGATACCGATTCCCGGGGCGGCAGCGCGCGGTAAGTGGCGAGTCGTCGCTGCAACGCCTCGCCCGAAAAGTGCTCTCGAAGCGGGTCGGCCAGTCCGTCGCTGGCCTCGAAGGAGACGGCGATCACCGGGCGGTCGGCGGCCGCGTGCAGCTCATCGAGGTCGATGAGATTGAACCACGCGGGGGCGACGCCAGCGAGGAGTATCCACTGGGCGTCGGGTCTCTCAAGTCGAGCAAGGAGATCGACACAGGCGGCGGTCGCGTCGGTGCCACCGGTCGTACAGCGCGCAAAACCGAAGTCCTCAACAGCACGGTCGGCGCGGACGACGGCCCCACACAATTGGCTGTGCTCGGGGCCGTCAGAAGCGGCGATGCCGACCGCCCGACTGCCGGGCTTCGGAGCCATCGCGGAAAAGGGGTCTACTCTGCGGGTTCGGCGTCAGGTTCGTCCTTCATCGATTGGAGCCTGTCGAGCAGTTCGTCGTTTGACGCGCCGATCTCGAAGTCAACGCTCCCCTTGTGCTCGGCCTCGCCGGCGTCGAGCCCGTCGTCGTCTTCGAAGTCGGTGTCGAAGTCCTGGTTCTCCTGTTCAGACTCATCGTAGCTTCCGAATCCCATACGTTTCTAACAAGGGCCCCCGGAGGGAAAAATCCCCATGCAGGCAGTCTGTCAGTACGACACGGGAGGCCGGGAGTTTTACTGATCGCTCTCGTTGGCCCGGTATGGAGCCGATTGTCGTCACCGACGGTGCGGACGTCTTCACCTGCAACGCCTACCTCGTCGCCGGCGAAACGCCGACGCTCGTCGATGCCGGCACGATGCCCGGCGTCGAAAGCGTGATCGCCGACCACGTCGACGACCTCGAACGGGTCGTGCTCACCCACCAACACGGCGACCACGTCGGCGAACTCGATACCGTCTTGGACCGGTTTGACGCTGATCTCTACGCCCACGGCGACCATCCACGGCGGACCGCCGCTATCGGCGACGGCGACACCATCGAGATCGGCGACGACGACTTCGAGGTCGTCTACACGCCGGGCCACGCCAGCGATCACGTCTCGTTCGTGAGCGACGAGGCCATCTTCAGCGGCGACGTGGTCGTCTACAACGACGGCGCGTTCGATAACGGCAGTTTCGGTCGCACGGATCGCCGCGGGCAGTCACGCGAGCGACTGATCGAGAGCCTCAAACGGATTCTCGACCGGCTGCCTGAGTCGGTGTCGGCGATGTACGCCGGTCACGGCGACCCGTTCCACAACGAACCAGACGGCGACGACGTGCGAACCGTCATCGAGCGCGCGCTCGAACGCGCCGAACGTCGGGAGCCGAAGTACCCCGACGAATAGTTGCCATCGGCAGGCGATTTCGGTGTCTCGTTGGCAACGCTGACAGCGTAGCTGTCACTCGGAAGGATGAAGCTGTACCGGAAATAGCTCGGCAGAATCAGGCTGCGCGTCGTTCTTTGGCTTTCGGGCGGAGCCGCGCGTAGCCGCACTTTCGGCAGCTGTCGGCATCCGGTGCGTTGCGCGCGTTACACCGCATGCAGATCTGCTTGTCGAGCGTTCGGCTGGCCGCGATCTCGTTGGTTGGCATACGCCCTCGTTGTGGGGGTTGCCGTTTAACAGTTCCGAGAGTTACGCGCCGGCTTCCTTGAGCGCGNCNTCGANGTCGNCGCGCTGGGTGACGCCGACGAACCGCTCGACGATNCCGTCGTCGTTCTCGATNANNAGCGTCGGNAGCGANCGNACCTNNTACTCGTTNGCGACNTCCTGNTCCTCGTCGACNTCGACTTTGGCGAACTCGACGTCCTCGTAGTCGGCCTCCAGCTCTTCGAGGATCGGGTCCTGGGTCTTACACGGGCCACACCAGTCGGCGTAGAAGTCTGTCAGTCGAACAGTCATCGTCCGGCCATCCCTTACTGCGACGCGGTCATAAGGGTTTCCACCCGCTCGATGGGCGGCTGGAGACAGTGTTCACACACGAGCAACCAAACAGGTGAGTCGGCCGACCAGTCAACCGAACTCCTGGTGGACTGAAAGGGCGAGGCTCTCTCGACGAACCCCGACGACGCAAGCACCGCAACGAGCGAAGCGAGTGAGGAGCGCAGCGAGTCGCGGGAGTCGAGAGAGTCGAGGGCTTTCTACAGCTACCCATCTCACGCAACCCCTCATTCCACTACTACGTATCGAAGCCGAAACGCTTAGGTCGCTGACGCGGGGACAGTCGGCAATGGCTTCAAGTGGAGACTCCGGGGGACTGATGTCCAGTGCCGGGCTTGTCCGGTACTTCGATTCGGAGGATCAAAACGCGATCCGCATCGATCCGAAAACCGTGATGGCGTTCTGTTTGCTGTTCGGCGTCTTCGTGCAGATCCTGACGCTGACGATCGCGTAAGCAACGGGTGGTTTTTGTCCGCAGCCCTCCAGATATAGGTATGAAAGCTGGCGTTATCGCGGTCCAAGGCGACGTGAGCGAACACGCCGACGCGATCCGGCGGGTCGCCGACGCCCGCGGCGTCGACAGCGAGGTCGTCACGATCCGTGAGTCCGGACTCGTCGGCGACTGCGACGTGTTGCTCATGCCCGGCGGCGAGTCGACGACGATCTCCCAACTGCTCGCCCGCGAAGGCATCGACGAGGAAATCCACGCCCACGTCGAGGCCGGCAAGCCGATTCTGGCGACCTGCGCCGGGTTGATCGTCGCCGCCCGCGACCCACAGGACGAGCGCGTCCAGTCGCTCGATATGCTGGATGTGAGCGTCGATCGCAACGCCTTCGGCCGACAGAAGGACAGCTTCGAGGCCCCGCTCGATATCAACGGTCTCGATGAGCCGTTCCCGGCGGTGTTCATCCGCGCGCCGCTGATCGAATCGGTCGGGGAGAACGTCGACGTCCTCGCCGACTGGGAGGGAAGTCCGGTCGCCGTTCGACAGGGCCCAGTCGTCGCCACCTCCTTCCACCCCGAATTAACGAACGACAGCCGGCTGCACGAACTCGCGCTGTTCGATGGCCAGCCGGCCGCCGCCGACACGCCGGAGGCCAGCCAATGAGCGACGACGACGCCGAATCGAACATTGATGACGATCCCGAGACCGTCCTCGATTCGTTGTTTGCGACGATCAAACAGCGGCAAGAAGAACTGCCGGAGGACTCCTACACGGCATCGCTGTTCACCCACGAGAAAGGCGAAAACGAGGTGCTCGAAAAGCTCGGCGAGGAGGCGACCGAAGTCATCTTGGCGGCGAAAGACGACGACCTCAATGACCTCCAATACGAGTCGGCGGATTTCGTCTATCATCTGCTGGTGTTGTTTGCGATGAAAGGGCTGGATGTCGACGACCTGCGGGACGAACTCGAATCGCGGTTTTGAGCTAAGAGGCCGCTGGTGCCCTCAGATCACCAGCAGGTTTTTGCGAATAGTAGCCATAGTAGCCAGTATGAGCCTCACGACGGACGATCTCAAGGAGTTCACGGAATCTGATCCCGAGGACGACGAAACCGTCCCGCTCGGTGATGCGCTTTCGGAACTCGCGGTTGACGCTGATGTCGATGCTGTTGATGCGGTGCGTGATGTGCGTGAGGAGAAATAGAACTGTATCTCGGAATCAACGGCGCGACGCTTCCCGACGCGTTTTTCAGCCGGCTTGCCGAAACGCCGCCAATGAACGCAGTGACGCTCGGTCCGACCGGAACCTACTCACACCGTGCCGCCCGCGCCGTCGCCGACGACGTCTCCTTCCGGGAGTCGGTGACCGCCATCATCGAGGCCGTCGCCAGCGGCGATTTCGAACGCGGCGTCGTCCCCATCGAGAACAGCATCGAGGGCAGCGTCACCGAAACGCTGGATGCCTTGGCGAACTACGAGGTCAGCGTCACCAGCGAGATCGTCACGCCGATCCGCCACGCGCTGCTCGCCCAAGGCGAGGAGTTCGACACGATCGCCAGCCACGCCCAAGCCCTCGCGCAGTGCCGCAGCTACCTCGAAGAACACTACCCGGACGTGACACAGGAGGCCGTCGCCAGCACCGCCCGCGGCGTCCAGTCGGCCCGCGAGGATAGCTCCATCGCCGGCATCGGCCACCCGGATAACGCGACCAACGGCACCGACCTCCAGATCCTCGCGGAGGACATCCAAGATCAGGATTCCAACGCCACCCGGTTCTTCGTCGTCGCCCCTGCTGAGGNGCGGNNCGANGCCGGNGGNAAGACCTCNCTNNTCGTCTACCCNAACNNNAACTACCCNGGNCTCCTGCTCGAGCTGCTGGAACCGTTCGCCGACCGCGACATCAACCTCTCGCGGGTCGAGTCCCGGCCCTCCGGCGAGCGGCTCGGCGACTACGTGTTCCANNTCGANNTCGANGCNGGCGTCTACGAGAGTCGCGTCCAAGAGGCCCTACAGGAGATCGAAGAGTTGGCCTCGGAAGGCTGGGTTCGCAACCTCGGCTCCTACGACACGAAACACGTCCTGTACTGAGCCGGTGTCGACCCCGTTTCTTTTGTCGCTGTGAAAACGACGAAAAGCTTGAAACCGATACGCGACCAACTGGTGGGTATGTCCGAGAAACCACAACCGTTCGAAGAACTCGACGAACTGATCGAGCGAATGAACCGGCAGTTCGGCGAGCTAAGCCGCACGTTCGAGGGCGGCAGCGTCCTCTCGGAGATCGCTGTCGACGTCGCCGACACCGGCGACGACATCGTCGTCACCGCCGACCTCCCCGGATTCGCCGAGGAGGATATCGACCTCCGGGCCGACCGCGAGTCGGTCACGCTCAGCGCGGACAGCGAGAGCGAGACCGTCGACGAGGACGCCAACTACCACCGCAAGGAACGAACCCAACAGTCCGTTAGTCGTCGGGTGCCACTCCCGCAGGAAGTCGACGCCGAGTCGGCGACCGCGAACTACGCGAACGGCGTACTGACGGTCACGCTGCCGAAACTCGATCCTGACGCAGCCGGCGGCCACGAAATCGACGTAGAATAATCGATTTGCGCGCTGCTCCGGCAGGAGGAAAGCAAAAACGAAAACGAACCCGACGAACCGGAAAAGAGCTTAGTCGGCGGTCGCTTCGACTTCTTCGCCCTCGTCGTCGACGTAGTAAGTCTCGATGAACTCCTCGTCGATCCGGTTGAGCTCCTCTTTCGGCAGTTCGCTCAGCAGGTCCCAACCGATGTCGAGGGTCTCCTCAAGTTCGCGGTTGGTCTGGAACCCTTGGTCGACGAAGTCGGTCTCGAAGGCGTCAGCGAAGTCGAGATACTTGTTATCCCGGTCGCTGAGTGCTTCGCGGCCGACAATGTTGACGAGGTCCCGCAGGTTCTCACCCTCCGCGTAGGCGGCGTACATCTGGTTGGCAACGTCGCTGTGATCCTCGCGGGTCAGGCCTTCGCCGATCCCGTCGTCCATNAGCCGNGAGAGGCTCGGNAGNACGTTNANCGGCGGNNNGANNCCCTGACTGTGCAGGTCACGGTCGATGTAGATCTGCCCCTCCGTGATGTATCCCGTCAGGTCCGGGATCGGGTGGGTGTCGTCGTCGCCGGGCATCGTGAGGATGGGGATCTGCGTCACCGACCCCTCGCGGCCCTCGATGCGGCCGGCNCGCTCGTACAGCNGTGCGAGGTCNGTGTACATGTANCCGGGGTAGCCACGGCGGCCCGGAACCTCCTCGCGGGCGGCACCGATCTCACGGAGCGCCTCACAGTAGTTCGTCATGTCCGTGAGGATAACGAGGACGTGATACCCCTTGTCGAAGGCGAGATACTCCGCCGTCGTCAGCGCCAGCCGGGGCGTGATGGTCCGCTCGACGGCCGGGTCGTCCGCGAGGTTCATGAACACGACCGACCGCTCCAGCGCGCCGGTGCGCTCGAAGTCGGCCATGAACTCGTTCGCCTCCTCCTGGGTGATACCCATCGCGCCGAAGATGACGGCGAACTCCGAGTCGCCCTCGGCCTCGTCCTCCTCNNCGGGAACGGTGGCCTGCCGGGCGACCTGCAGCGCGAGGTCGTTGTGCGGCAGCCCCGAGGCCGAGAAGATGGGGAGCTTCTGGCCGCGCACGAGGGTGTTCATNCCGTCNATNG
>NZ_RKLU01000001.1:527198-540888 GCF_006861665.1 Halonotius terrestris
ACGCCCGTCTGGATGAACTCCTCGGGGTACTCNCGTGNNNAGGGGTTGATCGCCGACCCGATAATGTCCTCGCGGGACTCGGGGACGATCTCGGGGCCGCCGTCGATCGGCTGGCCCGTCCCGTCCATGACCCGGCCGAGTAGATCCTCGGTGACGGGCATCTTGAGCGTCTCGCCGAGGAAGCGCACGGAGGCCTTGCGGTCGATCCCGCTGGTGCCCTCGAAGACCTGAATCGCCACGAGGCCGTCGCTGGACTCCAGCACCTGGCCGCGGAGCGTGCGTCCGTCGTCGGTCTCGATCTCGACGATCTCGTCGTAGCCGATCGGCTCGTCGACTTCGGCGTAGACGAGCGGTCCGCTGATCTCGTTGATGGTTTGGTACTCTTTCATTAGTACATCCCCCGCAGTTCCTCAGTGATCTCCTCTTTGAGTTCCTCGATGAACTCCTCGTAATCCTCCTGGACGCCGATCCGGTTGATCCGCGGCGTGGAGTCAAGCGAGACGAGGTCCTCGACCGGCACGCCGGCGTCGAGTGCCTCGAAGGCTTCGTCGTTGTACGTCTTGATCGTCGTGAGGATGAGGTGGGTCTTCTCCGGCGGGCAGAACGTATCCGTCGGGTGGAACGCGTTCTGCTGCAGGTAGGCCTCCCGCAGGTAGCGGGCGATCTCAAGGGTCAACTGCTGGTCGTCCGGCAGGGCGTCCTTGCCGACGAGCTGAACGATNTCCTGNAGNTCGNTCTCCTCGTCGAGNNNGTCGANGGCCCACTGNCGNNNCTCGGNCCAGTCCTCNGNGACGTTCTCNTNGAACCACGGGTCGAGCTGGTCCTGATACAGCGAGTAGGACTCGTTCCAGTTGATCGACGGGAAGTGACGCCGTTCGGCGAGGTCAGCGTCGAGNGCCCAGAACGTNTTNACGATNCGNAGNGTNTTCTGCGTNACNGGCTCGGAGAAGTCGCCNCCNGGCGGNNNGACCGCGCCGATGACCGACACCGAGCCGGTCGTCCCGTTGGTGTTCTNGAANNNGCCGGCNCGCTCGTAGAACTNNNNGAGCCGNGCNGCNAGGTAGGCCGGGTAGCCCTCCTCGCCGGGCATCTCCTCCAGCCGCGAGGAGATCTCCCGCATGGCCTCCGCCCACCGCGAGGTGGAGTCGGCCATCAGCGCCACGTCGTACCCCATGTCGCGGTAGTACTCCGCGATGGTGATCCCCGTGTACACGCAGGACTCGCGGGCCGCGACGGGCATATTCGAGGTGTTCGCGATGAGACACGTCCGGCTCATCAGCGGGTTCCCCGTCACCGGGTCCTCCAGTTCCGGGAAGTCCTCGATGACCTCCGTCATCTCGTTGCCGCGCTCGCCACAGCCGACGTAGACGACGATGTCCGCGTCGGCCCACTTGGCGAGCTGGTGCTGGGTGACGGTCTTCCCCGAGCCGAACGGCCCCGGAATCGCGGCCGTCCCGCCCTTCGCGATGGGGAACAGCCCGTCGAGGATGCGCTGGCCGGAGACGAGCGGCGTCGTCGGCGTNNNCTTCTNNNCGGNCGGNCGNGGCNNNCGCACCGGCCACTCCTGGTGCATCGTGATCTCTTCGCCGTTGTCGAGTTCGACGACCGTGTCGGTGACGGTGTAGTCGCCGGATTCGACGCTGACGACCTCGCCGCCCTCGTAGTCCGGCGGCACCATGACCTTGTGGTCGATGGTGACCGTTTCCTCGACGATACCGACCACGTCGCCGGCGGATACCTCGTCGCCCTCTTCGACCTCGGGCAGGAACTCCCATTCCTTCTCAAGGTCGATCCCGGGGGCGTCGACCCCACGGTCGAGGAACGCACTGTTCATCTTCTCTTCCAGCACGTCGAGCGGGCGTTGGGTGCCATCGTAGATGGCGTCCANCATNCCNGGNCCGAGGTCNACNGANAGCGGNTCGCCNGTGTTCTCGACCGGTTCGCCCGGCGAGACGTCCGACGTCTCCTCGTACACCTGGATGGTGGTGATGTTCCCTTCGATTTCGATGACNTCGCCCATCAGNCCNTCGTNGCCNACGTAGACNACGTCGTTCATCCGGGCGTCGAGATCGCGGGCGGTGACAACCGGCCCACTGACGCTTTCGATGACGCCGGTTTCGGCGTCCTGTTGGGTTGCTTGACTCATTGTTAGTCGTCCTCCATCAGATCGATGCCGATGGCGCGTTTGATCTGTCCGCGAAGGTCGCCGCTGCCCGCGCCGCCACCGAGGGTGACGAGCGTGGGCTCGACGCTGGTTTCGACGGCTTTCCGCGTCCCGCGGGACAGATGATCGAGATCGTCGTCGTACATGACGATGATACCGACGTCCTCGTCGTCGAGGACGCGCTCGACGGCGTCGTCAAGCGCGTCGTCCTTCTCGTCGTCGGGGACGTTTTCGAACTTCCGGACGCCCGCCAGCCGGAACCCGGTGGTGAAATCCGGGCTGCCGATGACCGCGATCTCCTGACTCATAGGATCACCAACTCCTGTTCGATGGCCGTCTCGCTCAGTCCGGCCTCGCGGCCGCGAGCGATGGCACGGATGTTGGTTACTTCCCGCTCCTTCATCAAGATGTAGGCCACAACGGGGCAGATCGACAGCGGATGCACGTTCCCGAGCTGTTTGGAGTACCGCAGCAGTACTCCCTCTAGGGCACGCTCGAAGTCGATGAGGCTGTCGGCGGCCTCCAGCTCGTCGAGCGGTTCCGAGAGTTTCTCGCCGTACGTGGACTCACGGATCCGCGACACGAGTTCGTCGGTGTTTTCGACGAGTGTCGACATCTCGCTGGCCGAAAACAGCCGCCCGCCGTCGATGAAGTACTCGCCGGGGTCGATGTCCGCGCCGCTGCGGGCGAGCCGCAGGGCGTTGCGGACGTTCCGGAAGTCGATCTCGGCTTCGAGGAACTCCCGGTAGAGGTCGATGGCCTCCCCGCTGGGGAGGTTGCCGAGCAGCTGTTCGTAGAACGCGCGGTCGACGGCGTTCTCCAGCGGCACCAGCGTGTCGGTCTCCTGGAAGTCCTCAAAGGCGGCTTCGAGCCCGTCGGCGAACATCGTGCCGTCGAGGACGGTCACGACGTCTTCGACGGTGCCGGCCTCAAGCAGGCGGTTGATCAACGCGTCGTCGAACTCGCCGGCGCGGATCATGTCGGTCTCGATGGCCTCGCTGTCGGCGTCGGTGTAGACGCCGCGGAACACCGTTTTGACGTTCCAAGCGTCGAACTTCCGGAGGTAGCGGGCGATGAGATCGTACAGTTGGCCCTCAGCGAAGCCGAGCAGGGCGTCGAAGTGTCGCGAGAGATTGCGGTTCAGCGCGTACTCGATGAGGTCGACGCCGCTGTGGCGGCTCCCGAGGTCGTTGATCTCCTGTTCGTACTCGGATTCCTCCATGTAACGGGCGATCTCCGCGGGGCTCATCCGGACGAGCTTGCTGTACTCGTCGTCGTCGAACAGCGCGCCGCGGCGGGCCCGCACGCGAGCCGTGACGTACTCGGGGTTCGAGCTGCCAGGCGAGCCGGACGGTGCGTTCGTTCCGGGTGTGCTCATTGCTCGAAGAGGTGGTCCGAGAGTTCCTTCAGGTTCTCGTCCCAGACGGTATTGAGAACCGAGTCGAAGGTGTTGTTCACCCGCACGCGAGAGGTGTCGCTCTCGACGACGACGCCGCCGAGACAGTCGCGTTCGCCGCCGAAGCTGAACCCGTCGTAGTCGGTCAGGAGCTCCTCGATGAGTGCCTGATCGTCGCTCCGCCCGTAGACGCTGACGGTCGCCTCGTCGTCGAACTCCGTCGCGGCGTTCTCGATGAGCGTTCGGGTGAGCGATTCGCGGCGGTCACCCGACAGCTCAGTGAGGGCGGCCTCGACGTCCTCGCGGACGTCCGCGAGCACGTCACGACGGGCTTCGAGCCGCTGCTGTTTGGCTTCGAGTTTCGCACTCGACAGTGCCTGTTCGCGCTCTTGGTCGATCTGACTCTCGACCTCGGCAGCGCGCTCGTCTTTGATCGCCTCGGCGTCGGCCTCGGCCTCGTCGATAATGGCCTCGGCTTCCTCCTCGGCGTCCGCACGAATCTCCTCTGCACGCGCGCGGGCTTCGTCTTTGATGTCGTCTACGACGTGTTCCAAACTCATTGGTTGAAAGGAACGCCGCGTTAGACGAGGAAGATCGCGACGAGTGCGAGGATCACGAGCGTCTCGGGCAGGACAGTCAGAATCAGGCCTCTGACGAACAGATCCTCGTTTTCGGCCATCGCGCCGACTGCGGCCGCGCCGATCCCGCGTTCCGCGTAGCCGGCACCGAAGGCCGCGAGGCCAACACCGAGGGCGGCAGCCGCCGACGGGCTGAGTGCCGGGCCGCCGGATTGTCCAGTCTGCAGTACAACGTTACCGAGCTCTGATGCAAGTTCCAAACTCATGTATTGTGTCTCGTCCGCTCTGGTTGCGTTGGCTTGTCGCCGAACAGTTGGTTGTTGGTTTTACCGTGGGCATAAAGCTTCCCAAACCCGCTGGTTGGAACGGCCGTAGACGGCGATTTCGACCGAATTCTGTGGGAGCGGTTCACAGTCGATACCGGCACTGATTACCGGCGCGCCGTCGACGAAAACAGGGCTGTCGCTCGGCGGTCGAAAACGGAACCGACGGAAACCGAGACAAGCCGAATAAAAACGCGGTGGGAGTGTCAGCTACTCGTCGCTGGTCGTGTACGNCCGNTCGTAGCCGAACGGCNNGTANTCNCGACCGCCNCCNTCGNAGAACTTCCCGAAGAACTCNACGTANTCGAGACGCACCGCCTGCAGGCCGGCACTCGTCACGCCAAGCGCGAGGACGAGGATGTGGCCGAGGATCAAGACGAGGATCCCGATGAGCAGCGAGGCGGCTTCGCCGTGAACGAGCCCCGGGAACAACACGTTGGTGACGGTTTCGCCCTCGTAGACGCCCTTTTCGAGGTAGTAGGCGGGGGAGTGCGCGAGGCCGAAGTGCCACTCCGCGCCGTGGCTCGTTTCGGTGACCCACACGCCAAAGAACAGGAGATTGACCGTGAAGGCCATCCCCGCCTTGGCGAGCAGGACCGCAGCGAGTCGGGTGTACGACAGCACGTTCACCAGCACGTTCAGGAACTCGACGGCCTCGATGGGTTCGCCGAGGATCAGCAGAATCAGGCCGACGAAGAACACCAACAGCGGCACCGTGATCGGGCCGACGATCGACATCGCCGGGAAGCCGCTGAAGCCGAGCGGTAACACGCCGCCGCTGGCAAACGTCGTGTAGATGAACTCGGGGACGACACCGCGGACGGCGTCGCTGAAGACCCATACCCACAGGCCGTTCATCATCAGGATCCACGAGCCGTTCTCGTAGATCGCGTGTTTCAGATCGTGGATCTGGAAATCCTCGATGAAGCCGAGGATCCACGCGATGTTGAGGTGGATGATCCCGATGAGGACGCTGACGACGAGCCAGCCGCGGGCCCAGTCGGCACCGGCCGGCGAGAGCCCCTTCTCGATCGGGGCGTGGGCAAGGCCGACGACACCCTCCCAGAAGTACGACGCGATCACGTGTAAGCCGAACAACTCGCCGTAGAGAATACCGAAGACAGCCGTAAAGAACCCGGCGGCGATCGTGACGCCGCCCATGCTCCGGAAGCCGGCACTGTCGAAACTACTGTAGAGGTAGTAGCCGATCCCCATGTAGATGAGCCCGTAGCCGAGATCACCGATCATGAACCCGAAGAAGGCCGGGAACGTTAGGAAGAGGATGATCGTCGGATCGAACTCGTTGTATTTCGGCCGGCTGACGGCCTCAATGAGCACTTCAAACGGTTTGACGATGCCGGGGTTGCTCTGGATGATCGGCGGATCGTCGTCGTCCATTGTGACCGTGCCGCTGCCGTCGGCGACGACTTCGCCGCCGTCGGTCGCGGCCTCGGCCTCAGCGGCGTCAGCGTCGGCAGCGTGTTCCTCGACGTGAGCCTCGCCGCTGGACTTGAATTCGGCGCGTTCGATCTCGTCGACATCGACCGGCCCGTCGACATCCGCCTCAAGGGTGGCCGCCAGTTCGTCGTAGCGGGCGGTCGGAATCCAACCCTCGGCGACGAAGGCGTTGGTCGTCGTCGCAAACGACAGCGGGGCCTCCTTCTTTTGGGCCTCGATGGCGAGGTACTCCTCAGCCGCGAGCAGGAAGCCAGCCGACTCGGCTTTGACTGTCTCCAACTCAGCTTCGACTTCACTGAGTTCGGCTTCGAGCGTTTCCCGCTGGCTTTCGAGGTCGGCGACGTACGCCTCGGGGGAGTCCTCAGCCTCGGGCACCGACAGCGTCGTGAACTCAACACCGACAAGCGCGTCGGCGATGAGTTCGCTTTCTGCGTCGTAGCCCTCGGCGGGCTGGGCGAAGATCGCCTGCGTGTCGCCGCCCGAAAAGATCTCGAAGCGGTTGATCGTTTCCTCGTCGTCGAGTTCCGCGGCGATCGCGTCGGCGTCGCCCTGGCCGACGAGGACGGCCAGCGAGTCGTAGCCAGCGAGCAGGTCGAGGTCTAACCCGAGTTCAGCAAAGGGTTCGACGGCCTCGATCTCCTCATCGATCTCACGGAGCTGCGTTTCGAGCTCGCTGCGCTGGTCGTCGAGGTCGTTGATGCGCTCGCGGAGCTCCGGCAGCTCGGCGTCGAGTTCGTCGCGGTCGACGATCCGGGTCTGGCCGGCGTCGTCGTCCTCGATCCCGAGCGTGCTTTCGAGTGCGCGAACCGTGACGAGCTGTTCGTTCGTCTCCTCCGCGCTCTCCAGCGAGCGGCCGCCCTCGAACCCTTCCCAGGAGCCGTCGTAGTCCGACAGGTCCAGCAGGTTCAGCGAGTGGACAGCCTCGATGACGTCGTCGATGACGCGTTTCGATCCCGTCACCGAGACCTTGCTCATCCGCTCAGGTCTGAGCATTCACGGCCTCCTCGAAGCGGTCGATGGCGAGCTCGACGGCCTCGTCGATCCGGTCTTGGGCCTCCTCGACGAGTTCGTCACGGGCTGCCTCGCCCTCTTCGAGGATTTCCTCACGGCGGGCGTCGATCTCCTCGCGGGCCGCCTCCAGTCGGTCGGCCGCGTCCTGTTCGGCCTCTTCCTCGGCCGTCGTGCGGATCTCGTCGGCCTCGGATCGAGCCTCGGCGATGCGCTCCTCGGCGTCGGCTTCGGCCTCGGCGACGATCTCCTCGGCGTCGTCCTCGGCCGCTTTGATCTCGTTGAGAACCTCTTGTCTCGGCATACTCACTAATCATCCGAAATTGCAGCATCTGCGTATAAGGTGTTTGCGGAACGCTTCGGGGAATCGAGGGGTTCGGCGGTCCACCGAGAATTGAGCCGGCCGCTGTTCAGAGATCGTAGAGTTCGCCGTATTTTTCGGTCACATAGTCGGTAAAGGCGTCAGCACTGAACGGCTCGCCGGTCGCCCGCTCGACGAGTTCGCCCGTCTCGTACCGCTGGCCGTGCTGGTGGATGTTCTCTCGAAGCCACGAACCAAGCGGCTCGAAGTCGCCGGCGCGGATCGTCTCGTCGAGGTCGTCGATGGCGTCGTCGGCAGCGGCGTAGAGNTGGGCGGCCATCACGCTGCCCAGCGAGTACGTCGGGAAGTAACCGAACGAACCGTGACTCCAGTGGATATCCTGCAGACAGCCCATCGCGTCCGAGGGCGGGGTGATGCCGAGGTACTCCTCGTAGAGTTCGTTCCACCGCGCGGGCACGTCCTCGACGGCGAGGTCGCCGCCGATCAACTCGCGTTCGATCTCGAAGCGGACGACAATGTGGAGGTGGTAGGTGAGCTCGTCGGCCTCAACGCGGATCGGGTTCTCGTCGTAGACCTGATTGGCCGCCTCGTAGGCCTCACGCACCGAGAGGTCCGCCGCCTGCGGGAAAGCGTCCTGAAACTCCGGCAGCAGAAGGTCCCAAAACGCCTCTGAGCGGCCGACGTGATTCTCCCAGAGCCGCGATTGGGATTCGTGGACCGAGAGGTCCCGATCATCACCCAGCGGCGTGCCGAAGGCGTCGTCGGGCAGGCCCAACACGTAGTAGGCGTGGCCGAACTCGTGGACCGTCGGGAGCAACGATCCCAGCGGATCGGTTTCGTCGAACCGCGTCGTGACGCGGCAGTCGAACTGATTGCCCGAAGTAAAGGGATGGGTCGAGGTGTCGAGTCGGCCGCGGTCGAAATCGTAATTCAGCAGTTCCAGCACGTCACGCGACAGCGACTCTTGGGTGTTGGTATCGTAGGTACCCTCGAAGGCGTCGGTAGCGATGTCGGCGTCGCTGGCGCGGATGTCCTCGATCAACGGGACCAGCGTCTCGCGGAGTTCATCGAGAATGGATTCGGCTTTCGACAGCGGGAGGCAGGGTTCGTAGTCGGCGAACAGGACGGCGTAGGGGTCGGCGTCGGAGTCGATGTGCTCGGCGTACTGGCGTTTGAGATCGACCAATGTTTCGAGGTGCGGCGCGAACTCGGCAAAATCGTCGTTCTCGCGGGCGGACTCCCACGCGCCGAGGGCTTCGGAGGTCGCCGTCGAGATCTCCTCGACGAGATCGCGTGGGACGCGCTCGGCGCGGACGTACTGTCGGCGCACCTCGCGGACGACCGCGGCTTGCTCGTCGGTTAGTGATTCGTCCTCAAGGGTATCGAGGTGGTCGCCGATGTCGCCGTCGACGAGCAGTTCGTGCGACAGCGACGACAGCGTCGAAAGCTGTTTTGAGCGAGCGGGTGTCCCGCCTTCAGGCATCATCACCTGTTGATCCCACGAGAGGACGCTGCTCGCGCTCTCGACGGCGTGGTATCGCTTGATCTCGTCCAAAAGCTCGGCATACGCGTCCGGCGCGTCCGCGGTTTCCGCGTTCGTTGCCATACCCCGAGTTACGGCTACGGGGGTATCAACGCACTGGCGGTGGGACCCGAGAGCCGCTGGTGGGAGTCGCTGGCGACGGACTACTCGCCGTGGTCGGCGTCGGCAACGCGACGGTAGATCTCATAACAGCGTTCGAGGACATCGATCGAGACGCTCTCGGTCGCGGTGTGGGCCTCGCCCGGTTCGGCCGCGCCGACGACGACGCAGTCGGTCCCGGCGGCGGCCAGCCAGCCCGCGTCGGTTGCGTGTGGTTTGACGACGTGTTCGGGTGCATCGGCCTGTGCCGCGTCGGCCGCCGCCAACACGCGGTCGGCAAACGCGGCGTCGCCGCAGGCCATCGGCGGCAAGTCCTGATCGACGCGCCACTCGACGCCCGCGATTGATTCGGTCTCACCCAGCGGGACGCGCTCGCCCGGGACGGTGCGTTCGTCGATCGTCACGGAACAAGACTCGGGAATCACGTTCCACGCCGAGCCGCCGTCGATTTCGGTGACAGCGACGCTGCCCGAGAGATCGTTGCCGAGGACCGTCGTTTCGGGTGCGTCGAGCGAGCGGACGATATCGACCGCGTCGCAAGCGCGGTAGACCGCGTTCTCGGCGTCGTCGGGCCGGCTGGCGTGGCCAGCGGTCCCGCTGGCGAGCAGCGTGCTGCCGCGGCGACCCTTGTGAGCGACCGCGACGTCGGTCACGCCGGGCGCGGAGTAGCCTGTCGACCCCTCGACGACGACCGCGCGGTCGGGCGCGAAACCGTCGTCGATGGCCGCCTGCGCGCCGATCCCGCCCTGCTCCTCGCCGACAAAGCTCGCAAACACGAGGTCGGTCGCAGGGGCGACCGTGGGATCAGCATCTCGAAACGCGAGCATTGCGGCGGCCAGCGCGCCCTTCATGTCGGCGGTGCCGCGGCCGTGGAGGCGGCCGTCGCGCTGCTCGATGCGATAGCTGCCGTCGTCGTCGGTCTGCTCGTCGGCCGGCGGCACCACGTCGTGGTGGCCGACGAGCGCGAGGGAGTCCGCGTCGGAGGCGTTGCCGACTGCATCGGTTTCGTCGTCGGCTGATCTGCGCGCGATCACGTTGCCCGCGTCGTCGCGGGTGACGGCCGCGTCGGTCTCCGTGCGGACCCAGTCTGCGATAAAATCGCCGGCGGCGGTTTCGTCCTCGTGGCTCGGAATTTCGACGAGCGATCGGGTTAGCGAGACGACTGCCTCACGGCTCATGGCTGGAAACAGGTGGGCCGCACCAAAAGCCCGGTGGCAAGTCGGCAGCAACACCGCAGCCACCACAACTGAACCTTTTTGCCCTCCAGTGCCGATTGTGACTCCATGAACTACCGCGAGGTCACCGTCACCGGCGAGTACGTCGCCCGACTCGACACCGGAGCGGACTGGCGGGCCGAGATCGAATCCCTCGCTGCCGACGTTGACGCCGAGGCCGGCTGGTTTACCGCCATCGGCTCGGTCGAGGACGCCGAAGTCTGGTTTTACGATCAGGACGCCGGCGAGTACCAGTCCGTCGAGTTCGACGAACCGCTGGAGGTCGCCGCCTGCGTCGGCAACGTCGGCCTGCTCGACGGCGAGCTGTTCGCTCACACCCACGCCGTGCTTTCGCGGGACAGCGGGCAGGCACTCGCGGGCCACATCAACACGGCGACGGTCTTCGCGGGCGAACTCTACTTCCGGGCCTTCGAAGAACCGCTCACGCGCGAATACGACGAGACGATCGCACTGGATCTCTGGCTGTGAGCGAAACGAGCGATCCGGACGGGGACGGCGACATCGACGCCACGGAGAGCGGCGCGGCCGACAGCGACGCTGCGCCTGCTGACGGCGAGAGCCGCGAGGCCGGTGCGTCTAATCGCACGCCGATGCGCCCCGAGGACGAGCAGTATTTCGACCGCCTCGAATCCGGCCTCGACGACGCGATGGCCGTCGCCGAGCGCGCCAAGAGCCAAGGGAAGGACCCCGAGACCGAGGTNGANATCCCGNTCGCNAAGGACATGGCCGACCGNGTCGAGAACATCCTCGGNATNNNNGGNGTCGCCGAGCGCGTCCGCGAACTNGANGGNGAGATGNCCCGCGAGGAGGCNGCNCTNGANCTCGNCANNGACTTCGNCGAGGGNNNNGTCGGCGACTACGANNNCNNNGCNGGNAAGATCGAGGGNGCGGTCCGNACCGCGGTCGCGCTGCTCACCGAGGGGGTCGTCGCCGCCCCGATCGAGGGGATCGACCGCGTCGAGCTGCTNNCNAACGACGACGGNACNGAGTTCGTCAACGTNTACTACGCCGGNCCGATCCGNTCGGCGGGCGGGACCGCCCAAGCCCTCTCAGTGCTGGTCGCCGACTATACGCGCAGCATCCTCGGCCTCGCAGAGTACAAAGGTCGGGACGACGAGATCGAACGCTACGTCGAGGAGGTCAACCTCTACGACAAGGAGACNGGACTNCAGTACNCGCCNAAGGACAAGGAGACGAAGTTCATCGCCGAGCATNATGCCGATCATGCTCGACGGCGAGGCGACGGGCGACGAGGAGGTGTCCGGCTTCCGCGACCTCGAGCGNGTNGACACNAANTCNGCNCGNGGTGGGATGTGTCTCGTGATGGCCGAAGGGATCGCTCTGAAGGCCCCGAAGATCCAACGCTACACCCGCCAACTCGACGAGGTCGAGTGGCCGTGGCTGCAAGACCTGATCGACGGCACTATCGGCAAAGACAGCGACGACGCAGCCGACGCGGACGACGAGGACGACGATGATGGCGAGGAGGGTGCCGACGACAGCGACGCTGACGACGCTGGCGACGCCGATAGCGACACCGACGACCCCGCCGGGGACGCTCCCGCTGGCCCGCCGCGTGTCGAACCGAAATCAAAGTACCTGCTCGATCTGATCGCCGGCCGGCCCGTCTTCGGCCATCCCTCCGAGGCCGGCGGCTTCCGCCTCCGCTACGGCCGGGCGCGGAACCTCGGCTTTGCGACCGCGGGCGTCCACCCGGCGACGATGCACATCATCGACGATTTTCTGGCGACGGGCACCCAAATCAAAACCGAGCGGCCGGGCAAAGCCGCCGGCATCATTCCCGTCGATTCCATCGAGGGACCGACCGTCCGGTTGGCGACCGGCGAGGTCCGGCGGATCGACGACCCCGAGGAGGCACTCGAACTCCGCAACGGCGTCGAGAAAATCCTCGATCTCGGCGAGTACCTCGTCAACTACGGCGAGTTCGTCGAGAACAATCACCCGCTCGCGCCCGCCGCGTACGCGCCCGAGTGGTGGGTCCAAGAGTTCGACGACGCCGGCGCGGACGTGCAGGCCTATCGGGATACCCCGCGAGTCGACCTCGACGATCCCTCGGCTGCCGAGGCCATCGAGTGGGCGACCGAGTACGACTGTCCGCTGCACCCGAACTACACCTACCTCTGGCACGATATCTCGGTTGCCGACTTCGAGGAGTTGGCCGACGCTGTCGCCGACGCCGAAACGGAGGATAGCTGCCTCGTCGTCGAGCGTACCGAGTCGATTCGGAAAACGCTGGAAACGCTGCTCGTCGGCCACCACCAACGCGAGGCAACCATCGAGATTCCCGACTGGAAACCGCTCGCGCTGTCGCTCGGTCTTGAGGACGACCTGACGAAACCGTGGGACGGGCTCTCGACGGCGGCCCGCGAATGGGCCGGCGGCGACAACGCGATCAACGCGGTCAATGAGGTCGCGCCCTTCGAAATCCGGGAGCGCGCGCCGACCCGAATCGGCGCGCGGATGGGCCGGCCGGAGAAATCCGAAAAACGGGACCTCTCGCCGGCGGTTCACACGCTGTTCCCGATCACCGAAGCCGGCGGCAATCAGCGCGATGTGGGTAAGGCCGCGACGACGATGGACGAACAGGGTCGCCGCGGCGTCCACAACATGCAAATCGGCCAGCGACGCTGTCCCGACTGCGACGCCGAGACGTTCAAATCCCAGTGTCCGGACTGCGGCAGTCACACCGAACCGCACTACGAATGCGAGGACTGCGAGATCGTCTGCGAACCCGACGAAGCCGGCCGGGTCGAATGCCCGAGTTGCGGCCGCGAGGTCGACGCCGCCGGCTGGGCGACTGTCGATCTCCAAACCGAGTACCACGACGCCCTTGACGCGATCAACGAACGCGAGGGTAACTTCGGGATCCTGAAAGGCGTGAAAGGCCTGTCGTCGGCGAACAAAACGCCCGAACCGATGGAAAAGGGGATTCTCCGGGCGAAACACGGCGTCTCCTCGTTCAAAGACGGCACCGTCCGCTACGATATGACCGACCTCCCGGTCACGGCAGTTAAACCCGAAGAACTCGATGTGACGGCTGACCATTTCCGTGGCCTCGGCTACGAGACCGACATCGACGGCGACCCGCTGCGGCACGATGATCAGTTGGTCGAACTCAAGGTCCAAGACATCGTCCTCTCCGATGGCGCGGCCGAACATATGATCAAGACGGCCGACTTCGTCGACGACCTCNTNGAGCGGTNCTACGGCCTGNNNGCNTTCTACGANNTCGANGAGCGCGAGGAGCTCGTCGGCGAACTCGTCTTCGGGATGGCGCCCCACACCTCCGCCGCGGTCGTCGGNCGNGTNNTNGGATTNACNNNNGCCGCNGTCGGNTANGCNCATCCGTANTTTCACGCCGCGAAACGNCGNAACTGCGATGGTGACGAGGACTGCGTGATGCTGCTCATGGATGGTCTTTTGAACTTTAGCCGACAGTTCCTGCCGGACAAACGCGGCGGCCGGATGGACGCCCCACTGGTCATGTCCTCGCGGGTCGATCCNNCNGAGATCGACGACGAGGCNCACAACATGGANATCGTC
>NZ_RKLU01000001.1:540893-541066 GCF_006861665.1 Halonotius terrestris
GTANCCNCNNNNGTTCTACGA
Source organism: Halonotius terrestris (assembly GCF_006861665.1). GTDB lineage: Archaea > Halobacteriota > Halobacteria > Halobacteriales > Haloferacaceae > Halonotius > Halonotius terrestris. The sequence goes on from NZ_RKLU01000001.1 coordinate 540,915, forward strand.
GGCGACCCGCGAGATGGCNGACCCCGAGGCCGTCGACATTCGGACCGGCGAGGACACCCTCGGGACGACCGAGCAGTACCACGGTTTCGAGCATACCCACTCGACGACGAACATCCACATGGGCCCGAGCCTCTCNGCGTACAAGACGCTGG
>NZ_RKLU01000001.1:541071-583506 GCF_006861665.1 Halonotius terrestris
ATGATGGACAAGATGGACGCCCAGCTCGAGCTGTCACGGAAGCTGCGCGCCGTCGACGAGACGGACGTGGCGGAACGCGTCATCGAGTACCACTTCCTGCCGGACCTCATCGGTAACCTCCGGGCCTTTTCGAGACAGGAGACCCGCTGTCTCGACTGCGGGGAGAAGTACCGCCGGATGCCGCTGACGGGCGACTGCCGCGACTGTGGAGGTCGGGTGAACCTCACCGTCCACGAGGGGTCGGTGAACAAGTACATGGANNNNGCCATNNNNGTCGCCGANNNNTTCGGCTGCCGAGAGTACACGAAACAGCGGCTCCGGATCCTGAATCGGTCGCTGGAGTCGATCTTCGAGAACGACAAGAACAAACAGAGCGGTATTGCGGACTTCATGTAGGTCCGCGACGCGGGGGTGCAGCGTCGCGCGGGCGGTCAGTTGATCCGATCCCAGTCGCCAGCGTGGCCGGCTCGGATTTCGACTTCGTGTTCCTCAAGCACCTCGTGGGGGTCGGTATCGAGTTTGTCGTCGAGCGTCTCGTCGATCGAGTCGATGATCCCCGAGAGCGCGGCCCAGATCCCGGCGTCCTCGATCGGCGACGTGAAGATCTCGTTTTGCCGTTCGATTCGCATTACGATGTCGCCGTCGACCTTGATCTCGATGACTTTCCCGTTTTCGAACCGCCGGGTTTCAGTCGGATCCGAGATATCCTTCGGCATACCCGCGTGTAGTCGGTGGGGGATTTTGATTGCATGGGTTTCGTTCACATATCTAACAAATCGAGTGCGCAGTACAGCAGCGCGGCTGTACCGCTGCTACGGGGTCAATAAAAAACAGTCGGCCGCGAGTCCGGACAGCGCGGACTCAACACCACTCGTTCAGGACCAGTGCGTCGCGTTCACGGACGGAGAGCCACGCTTCGTCACGGCTGATATCCGCAATGACGTATGCGGGGCGGCTCGACGCGTCGTCGACGGCAGCCATGACTTCGGCCTCCGAATCCCCAACAGGTGTGTGGTCCTGTGTCATGGGGATACGTCACACGCTCAGGTATTTAATCATGTCGAATCCCCTGCACCCGGGGTCCGAATGATACAAGCGGCTGGCCGACGGTAGCCCGGTGTATGAACGTAGCCGATGCGATGACGCCACGGGGGGAGCTGGTGACAGTCGAGCTGCCCGGCACCCGCGACGACGTGCTCACGTACCTACAAGACCACGGCTTCTCGTCGGTCCCAGTGACCAAGAACGTCGACGGGATCGACGTCTACCGCGGGATCGTCTCCCGGGATACGCTGATCGAGAACCCCGACGAAGACCAACTCGCCCTGCTGGCCGAGGAAGTCGACACGCTCACGCCCGAGACCGACATCCTCGATGCGGCCGCCCACATGGTCGAACACAACGCCCGCCGCGTGCCGGTCGTCGACCCCACGGACGACGACGAACTCGACGGCATCATCACCGTCACCGACATCGTGCGCGCCATCGCCCGCGAGCACATCGACGGCGACACGCCGGTCGGCGAGTTGGCGACGCCGGATGTCAACACCACCTACGTCGGGACCCCACTCACTGTCGCCGAACGCGAGATCTACTACGCCAACGTCCCCTACACGGTCGTCCTCGACGACGAGGGCGAGATGACGGGGATGCTCACCGAGGTCGATATCGTCGAAATCGCCCGCGTCGTCGAGGGCGAGGACGACACCGGCGAGTCCATCGCCGAGCAGGATTCCGAGTGGGCATGGGAAGGTATCAAGGCCGTCGGAAACAGCTACTTCCCGACCCGCAACGTCGAGATCCCGGCCGAACCGGTCGCCGAGATCATGACCGACGACGTGATCACCATCGGCAAGACGAAAACCGCGACCGACGCGGCCCAGACGATGATCACCAACGAGATCGAACAGATCCCGCTCGTTTCGGGTGGTGAACTGATCGGCATCGTCCGCGATATCGACCTGCTGGAGGGGCTCTGATGGCCAGCCAACAGGATCTCACCGAACTCGCCAAACGCCGTGGCTTCTTCTTCGGCTCCAACGAGGCCTACGGCGGGACGGCGGGCTTCTACACCTTCGGCCCTGAGGGCGCGGCCCTCAAACGCAACGTCGAGGCGGCGTGGCGCGAGCAGTTCACCCTCCGGCTCGGCAACGAGGAAATCGAAGCCCCGACCGTGATGCCCGAAGCGGTTTTCGAGGCATCGGGGCATCTCGACGGCTTCGACGATATGCTCATCGAGTGTGCGGAGTGCGGCGAGAGCCACCGCGCCGACCACCTGATCGAAGACGCCGTCGAGGATATCGAGGATGCCGAAGCCCTCGGCGTCGAAACGGTTGAGGAACTCATCAGCGACCACGACCTCGCGTGTCCGACCTGTGGTGCCGACCTCGCTGGCGAACCGGTCGAGGATTTCAACCTCATGTTCGAAACCTCGATCGGCCCCGGCGCGGGCCAGCCCGGGTATCTGCGACCCGAGACGGCACAGGGGATCTTCGTCGAGTTCCCCCGCCTGAAGGAATACGCTCGCGGGCAACTCCCCTTCGGCATCACCCAGATCGGCCCGGCCTACCGCAACGAGATCAGCCCGCGGCGCGGGATCATCCGCGTCCGGGAGTTCACACAGGCCGAACTGGAGCAGTTCATCGATCCCGAGGAGGACGAACCGCCGCTGGAAGATGTCGAAGACGTGGAAGTCACGCTCTACCCCGCCAGCGAACAGAACGCCGACGATGGCGACTACATCGAAACGACGATTGGCGACGCAGTCGAGGAAGAAATCATCACCTCGCCGTGGGTCGCCTACTTCCTCGGCGTCGCCCAAGGGTGGTACGAGCGCGTCGGCGTCGACATGGACCGGTTCCGGTNCCGCCANCATCTCACCGGNGAGCGCGCCCACTATGCCGCTGACTGTTGGGACGCCGAAAGCGAAGTGAACGGCAACTGGATCGAGATCGCCGGCTTCGCCTACCGCGGCGATTACGACCTCCGGAAACACGGCGAGTACTCCGAGGATCGGTTCACGATCTTCAAACGCTACGACGAGCCGAAAACGGTCGAAACGGCGACCGTCGATCCAAACATGGCCGCGCTCGGCCCCGAGTTCGGCGGCGCGGCCGGCGACGTCGCCGACGCCCTGCAGGACCTCGCCGACGACGACCCCGACGCCTTCGACGGCGACGAAGTTACCGTCGAAGCCGAGGGCGAGAGCTACACCGTTGACACCGAGGTCGCAAACTTTTCGATCGAAACGCAGACCGAAAACGGCGAGCACATCACGCCGCACGTCGTCGAACCCTCCTTCGGTGTCGGCCGGACGGTCTATACGCTGCTCGAACACGCCTACAGCGAGGACGCCCTCGACGACGAGACACGCACCTACCTCTCGTTGGCACCGGAAATCGCGCCGACCGACGTGGCCGTCTTCCCGCTGGTCAGCAACGACGATGCTCTCATCGACGTTGCCAACGACCTCGCCGACGAACTCCGGGCGGCCGGCATCTCGGTCAGCTACGACGACTCGGGCTCGATCGGCCGGCGATACCGCCGACAGGACGAGGTCGGTACGCCGTTCTGTGTGACCGTCGATCAGGACGGATTGGAGGGCGACGACGAGACGACAGTCACCCTGCGAGAGCGCGATTCGGCGGCCCAACTCCGGCTACCGGTCGCTGACCTCGCAGCCGAACTGGAAGCCGTCTTCGACGGCGACCGCGAGTTCGCCGACCTGCAGGATCGCTACGAGCGCGTCGAAACCGACGTGACGACCGAATGATGCTGCGACGGCCAGTACCGACGGGCCAGCCATGAGCGAGTACGGCCGGCGGGCGATCCATGCCAGCGGCGTCGGGATGCCAGTGATCTACCTGCTCGAGATCGTCACGTGGACCGAACTCCGGTACTTCATGCTCGTCGTGACGGGGATCGTCTTCACGCTGGAGTTCCTCCGGCTGGTCGTCGGTCTCAACCACTGGCTCTACGACGAAATCACCCGCCCGTACGAACAGCACTCGGTCGCCGGCTACGCGCTCTACATGCTGAGTATGACCGCCGTCGCCGTGCTGTTCAGCCCGGCGGTGACGATCCCGGCGATGTTGATGTTGATTCTCGGCGATCCAGTGAGCGGAATCCTCGGCGACAACGCAGCCGACGAGCACAAACGACCCGCCGTCGTCGCCGCGACGTTCGGCGTCTGTTTGCTGTTGGCCGTCCCGTTCACCGTCGCTGGTAGCAATCCCACAGTCGGCGTCGCCGCGGCCGTCGTCGGCGCAGGCTTCGGCGCGATCGCCGACGGGATCAAACCGGTGATCGGCGGCGTCGGCGTCGACGACAACCTCACGATTCCGCCCGCGGCGGCCGTTGGGATCGTCGGGACGTTCTGGCTGTTCGGCGTCGACGTTGGCTTCGATCCGATCTGGCTGTGAATCCGCCACTCGTTCTGCGCAGAACTAAATGAAAACTGACACAATCATTGGAGGGAACTGGTAGGAAAGATTACAATCCTCGGCTGCCTGCTAGCGGTATGCAGTCACGACGACGATACCTCCACGGAAGCCTCGGCACTGCCCTGCTGGTCGGCCTTGCCGGCTGTATCGGTGGCGACGACGATGAGACACGCCCCACGGGAACCGGTGGTCCGGGCGTCAGCATCGCGTCAGTTACCGACGACCTCGACATCCCGATTGACGTTGCTGTCGAACTGGTCCGCGATGCGGCCACGGCCGAGCAGCCGCCGCGGCTCCGCACGACGCTCACGAACACGAGCGACGAGCCGGTACAGGTCGGCGAGGGACGGGCCGTCCACTTCGAGTACGTGAACGACACCGACGGGCTGTTGACGCTGCTGCCGGCCGCGTCGCCGGATGAATACCCGGTCGAACCAGACTGCTGGCGGCTCACCGACGGGATTGCGATCACCGAGGAGTACCGCACGTTCGAGCTTGCGGCCGGCGAGTCCCAGAGCCGGGATGTCGATCTCTATGCAACGCAGGACGCCGACGGCTGTCTGCCAGTCGGGGAGTACAGCTTCGAAACGACGGTTTCGATCGTTGACGACGAGGCAGCCCAGGAGGCGTCGGCAACGTGGGGCTTCTCACTGACGCTGGAATAAGCCGGCTCGGGTTGGAACGCTGTGCGTTGCGATCGGAAGCTTGCGCGGTGCTGCAGGCGTGGGCTCCCTCATTTCATGTCGAACGAGACCAATGCACACAGTATCGGCGATCACGAAATCGTTTTGTAGCCGACCACCAAGGAAACGGTAATGGCAGCCGACCGTCGCTCGGATTCGCCTGTCGTCGGCCAGCGGCGGCTGCGGCGACTACCGCGAGCGGGGCCGGCCGGCGGCTCCGCCTCGTTTCGACGGTCGGGCCGGTAGGCCTCGGTTCTGGTTCGACCGTCGCTGTTTCGTTCCGTGAAACCCTCTTTTCGACCGTATAGAGCCGTCTCTGCGGCTATTTTCGGATTTGTAAATCACTGAATTTAAGGCCCACTCCCCGTTTGGTGGGAGTAATGACAAACCGCGTGGCACTGGCGTTCAGCGGCGGACTCGATACGACCGTCTGCGTGCCGGTTCTCGAAGAGGAGTACGGGTACGACGAAGTGATCGGCGTCACCGTCGACGTCGGCCAGCCGGACGACGAGTTCGAAGAGGCCCGGGAGACCGCCGAGGCACTCGACCTCGACCACCACGTCGTCGACGCCAAGGCCGAGTTCGCCGACCTCTGTTTCGACGCCGTCCGCGCCAACGCCGACTATCAGGGCTACCCACTCGGGACGGCCCTCGCACGTCCGGTGATCGCCAAAGCAATCCTCCGTGTCGCCGAGGAGGAAGGCTGCGACGGCATCGCTCACGGCTGTACCGGCAAGGGCAACGACCAACTCCGCTTCGAAGCCATCTGGCGTGCCTCCGATCTCGANGTCATCGCNCCNGTNCGCGAGNTNGGNNTNACCCGCGANTGGGAGANNGAGTACGCCGCCGAGCGTAACCTCCCCGTCGAGGCCGGCAACGAGGGNNNNTGGTCNATCGACACNAANCTCTGGNNNCGCTCCNTCGAGGGNGGCGATCTCGAAGAGCCCGACCACGTGCCGGGCGAGGAGATTTACGAGTGGACGACGCCGCCGAGCGGGTTCGGCGAGGAGATCGAACTCGGCTTCGAGAACGGCTATCCCGTCTCGCTGAACGGCGAGGAGATGGAGCCAATCGAACTCATCGAAGAACTCAACGAACTCGCNGGCTCNTACGGCGTCGGCCGNACNGACNNGATGGAGGACCGCATGCTCGGGCTGAAAGTGCGCGAGAACTACGAACACCCCGCCGCGACGACGCTTCTGAACGCCCACNAAGGNCTCGANGNNCTCGTNCTCACGAAGGAGGANCGCGATTTCAAACGCCAAGTCGACGCCGAGTGGAGCCAGAAAGGCTACGAGGGCCTCGTCGACGGCCCGCTCGTCGCCGCCCTGGAGGGCTTCATCGAGGAGACCCAGACGAAAGTCACCGGCACGGTGACGATCCGCTTCGAGGGCGGCCAAGCCCGCGTCGTCGGCCGCGACAGCGATTATGCGGTGTACTCCGCCGATGCTGCCTCCTTCAACACCGAGAAAGTCGGCGACATCACGCAGGCTGACGCGACCGGCGTCGCCAAGTACCACGGCTATCAGGACCGCATCGCCGCCGAAGCCAAACGCGCCGCCGAGGCGAAACGCGGGGCGACTGACGGCGACGATAGCGACGAGTAAGCAAACATGGGCGACGACCCGATGGACGGCGCGGCTGATCCGAACGACGCGGACGACGAGACGGTCGTCCGCCGTGACCGCTTCAGCGGCGGCCCCGCCCGCGAATTCTTGTCGAGTCTCGCCGGTGACAGCCGGATTTTCGACGCCGACCTCGCGGTTGATCGCGCGCACGTCGTNATGCTCGCCGAACAGGGAATCNTCGNNGACGACGNGGCNGGCGANATNCTNGNCGCNCTCGCNGACGTCGAAGCGGCCGGCCACGGCGAACTACCCGACGGCGAGGACGTCCACGCGGCCATCGAGACGGCAGTCATTGACCGGGTCGGCCCCGTCGGCGGGAAGATGCACACCGCGCGGTCGCGCAACGACGAGGTGGCGACCTGNNTNCGCNACCGCCTNCGCGAGGATTTGCTGGACGCCATCGAGACGACGCTCGCGCTGCGCGAATCGCTGCTGGAGGCCGCGGCCGACCACACCGAGACGGTGATGCCCGGCTACACGCATCTCCAGCCGGCCCAGCCGATCACGGTCGGCCACTATCTCTCGTCGTACGCGGCCGCCGTCGGCCGCGACACCGCGCGCTTGCTCGACGCCTACGACCGCACGAACGCCTCGCCGCTCGGCGGGGCGGCCTTCGCGGGCACGCCGTTCGATATCGACCGCGAGCGCACGGCCGAGTTGCTCGGCTTCGACCGCATCGTTGAGAACTCGATGGACGCTGCCTCAGCGCGGGACTTCCTCGGGGAGGCGACCGCCGCGCTGGCGATCCACGCGACCACGCTGTCGGGGCTCGCCGAGGACATCGTCGTCTTCGCCAACAAGGGTTATATCGATCTGTCGGACGACTACAGTTCGACCTCCTCGATCATGCCGCAAAAGAAGAACCCCGATACGCTGGAGTTGACGCGGGCGGTCGCCGGTGANGCGACCGGCGAGNTGACGGGGCTGTTGACGACGCTGAAGGGGCTGCCNCGNGCGTACAACCGCGACCTCCAGCGCGCCCATCCGCACACGTTCCGCGCAGTCGACGCCGTCGTCGAGGCGTCGTCGATTGCCGCGGGCGCGGTTGCGACCGCCGACTGGAACGCCGAGTTGTTGGCTGACGAAGCCGGAGCCGGCTTTGCGACGGCGACCGGCATCGCCGACCAGCTGGCAATGGCGGGCTTGCCGTTCCGGACGGCCCACGAGGTCGTCGCACTGGCAGCCGAGGAAACCGAACACAGCGATGACGGCGTGACCGCCGCCGTGCTCGACGCGGCCGCCGAAGACGTGCTGGGAGAGTCGCTGTTCGAGTACGTCGACGAGGAGAGCGTCGAGTCGGCACTCGATCCGGCCGAAAGCGTGGCAAGCCGCGATTCGGTCGGCGGGCCCGCGCCCGCCGTCGTCGAGGTGTCGATAAAAACGGCAAGCGAGGCCGTGACGACCGACAGCGACGCGCTTGCGACGCGCCGCGAGACGCTGTCAGCGGCCGCCGAGCGGCTGCAGCGGGAGGTCGATCGCTATGTGTGAACTGCGGCGTCGACAGCCGCTGGTCCGGCTCCGGCGACCCCCGTTTGGGGGCATCTATCTGATATGAAATTCAGCCGAGAATTTCGTTACGCCGTCAACACGCCCGCAGCCGCCGAGAGTGGCCACGCCGAATAATATAAAATTTCCAACAAGTTCGATGTGTTTAAGTATATACGTCGGGAACGCCTGCGTACACTCATGTCAGACGCAGATTGTCCGGAATGCGGGGCGGGCGTCTCCCTGCACGACGACCTCGAAGTCGGAGAGATCCTCGACTGCGGCACCTGTGGTGCCGAACTCGAAGTTATCGCCGTCGACCCGGCGGAACTCGACACGGCCCCGGAACTCGAAGAGGACTGGGGCGAGTAAGGTGGCTGCGACGCCCGCGGCAGCCGTGTCGATCGGCCGTTTCACCAGCATACAATGAACATCGGGATCCTCTACTCGCGGATTCGCCAAGACGAGAAGCTGTTGCTCAACGAGCTGCGCGACCGCGACCACGAGATCGAAAAGATCGACGTGCGGAAACACCAGTTCGGCCTCGACGGGACGACCGCCGATGTCGACGACCTCGATCTCGTCGTCGACCGCTGTCTGTCGACCAGCCGGTCGCTGTACGCGACGCGCTTCATCGACCACTACGGGATCCCAGTCATCAACAGCCCCGAAACGGCCGACGTATGTGCCGACAAGGTCAAAAACAGTCTCGCGCTCGATGCCGCGGGCGTGCCGACCCCCGAAACGAAAGTCGCCTTCACCGTCGATGCGGCGATGGATGCCATCGAGTCCTTCGGCTACCCCTGCGTCCTCAAGCCCGTCGTCGGCTCGTGGGGNCGNCTGATGGCNAAGATCGACTCCNNNANNGCNGCCGANGCCATCCTCGAACACAAGGAGACGCTGGGCCACTACGAACACAAGGTGTTCTACGTCCAGGAGTTCGTCGAGAAACCGGGCCGCGACATCCGCGTGCTCGCGACGGACGGCGAGCCNGTCGCNGCGATGNCCNGNNNNTCNGANCACTGGCTGACCAACGCCGCGAAAGGCGGTGACACAGCGGGATTCGAGCTTGACGATACCGCACTTGACCTCGTCGAGAAAGCCAGCGACGCGGTCGGCGGCGGCCTGCTTGGCGTCGACCTGATGGAGGTTGGCGGCGAAGAAAGCGGCGAATACACCGTCCACGAAATCAACCACACTGTCGAGTTCAAAGCCCTCAACGGCTGTGTCGATGTCGACGTGCCGGCCACCGTCGTCGACTGGCTGGAAACGAAAGCGAGCGAGGCAACGCCGGAGGCGACGCAATGAGCGAAACCTACACCGCCAGTGTCGTCGGCGGCACCGGGTTCACGGGCGGCGAACTGCTCCGCCTGCTCGCCGGCCACCCCAACTTCGAGATCAAGCAGGCGACCAGTCGCTCGAAGGCAAACAAGACCGTCGGCTACTCGCATCCGAACCTCCGCGAACTCGACCTCCGCTTCAGTTCGCCCGACGACCTCGAATCAGTGGATGTGCTGTTTGCGGCGACACCGCACGGCGTCTCGATGGAACAGATCGACGAGTTTGACGAGCACGCCGACACCGTCGTCGACCTCTCGGCGGATTTCCGGCTCAACACGGCCGAACAGTACGAGGAGTGGTACGACGGCCACAGCGCGCCCGAATACCTCGATAAGAGCGTCTACGCCCTCCCCGAGTTGACCCGCGAGGAGTTGCCTGGCGCAGGCCTCATCGCCAGCGGCGGCTGCAACGCCGCCTCGACGATCCTCGGCCTCAAGCCGCTTTTTGATGCTGGCATCCTCTCGGGCGACGAGCAGATCGTCGCTGACGTGAAGGTCGGCTCCTCGGAGGGCGGCGCGGGCGGCGGCGACGCCTCAAGCCATCCCGAACGCTCCGGCGTCGTTCGCCCGTACGCGCCGGCGGGCCACCGCCACGAGGCCGAAATCGAGCAGTTCCTCGGCGTCTCGCTGTCGTTCACCGTCCACGCGGTCGATATGACCCGCGGCTCGTCGGCGACCTGCCACGTCTTCCCTGGCGAGCCCGTCTCGAAGGGNGACCTNTGGAGNGCCTACCGCGANNNNTACGACGAGGAGCCGTTCGTCCGCATGGCCGGCGGCGGCGGTGGCGTCTACCGCTACCCCGAGCCGAAGGCGGTCGCGGGCTCGAACTACGCGGAGGTCGGGTTCGAACTCGACCCNNNNAACNGGCGNNTNGTCGNCTTCTCGGCNATTGACAACATGATGAAGGGCTCGGCCGGCCAGGCGATCCACGGTACCAACATCGCTCTCGGCCTCGACGAGACGGCCGGCCTCGACTTTCAGGGCCTCCACCCGGTCGGCGCGCCCTGACACGGAGTGGTTGCTTATGACAGAACACGATTCACAGACACGCGCTCGTCGTCGCCAGCACCACGCGGCTGATCATTCGCAGACCCACACAGACGCACGGCAGCGGCGACTCCGAGCCGACGGCGGCCAGCCGCCGGTCGTCGTCAAGATCGGCGGTGCGAACGCCGTCGATCCCGAAGGCGCGGTCGACGACATCGCCGCCCTCGTCGAATCGGGCCGCGAGGTCGTCGTCGTTCACGGCGGCTCGACCGCCGTCGATGATACGCTCGAACGCATGGACATCGAACCCACGTACGTCGAAACGCCTGGCGGCGTCACCGGCCGATTCACCGACGAAGAGACGATGGAAGTCTTCGCCATGGTGATGGCCGGCAAACTCAACACCGAGTTGACGACGCTGTTCCGCAACGCCGGCGTTGATGCCGTCGGCCTGTCGGGCGTCGATGGCGGGTTGCTGACCGGTCCCCGCAAGTCGGCGGTTCGGGTGCTCGAAGACGGCAAAAAGAAGATCAAGCGCGGCGATCACTCGGGGAAGATTACCGACGTGAACAGCGACCTCCTGGCCACACTGCTCGCCGACGGCTACACGCCGGTCGTGAGCGTGCCGATGCTCGGCGAGGACGACGACGAGGTGCTGCCGGTCAACGCCGACGCCGACCGCTCGGCGGCCGCGGTCGCTGGCGCGCTCGGAGCGGAACTCGTGGTGTTGACCGATGTGGCGGGTATCTACGCCGACCCCGACGACCCCGAAACGCTCATCGACTCGGCAGCAACACCTGAGGAGTTAGAGTCGGTCAAAGACGCCGCGGAGGGGTTCATGACGAAGAAAGTGATGGCCGCGACCGAGGCACTGGAGGGTGGCGCGCCGGCGGTTCACGTCGGCGACGCCAACCGCGACGCGCCGGTCAGTAGCGCGCTCGACGGCGCGGGCACGACGATCAAAGCGAGTGCGCTAGCTGACAACGGAGAGATCACCCAATGAGTGGCTTCGTCTTCTCGGAGAAACCCATCGACATCGAGCGCGGCGACGGCCCGTACCTCTACAGCGAGGACGACACCGAATACCTGGATTTCGGCGCGAGCTACGCGGTCGCGCCGCTCGGTCACAGCCACCCTGCCGTGACCGAGGCGATTCAGGACCAGGCCGAGACGCTGACCTACGTCCAGGCCTCGTACCCGGTCGATGTCCGCACCGAACTCTACGAGCGACTCGCCGATCTCGCGCCGGGCGACNTNNNCAANGTNTGGCTCTGTAACTCCGGCACNGAGGCNAACGAGGCGGCGNTGAAGTTCGCCCGCNNCGCGACNGGGANCCAGAAGNTCGTCGCCACCANGCGCGCCTTCCACGGGCGGACGATGGGCGCGCTGGCGATGACGTGGAAGCAAAAATACAAGAAACCGTTCGAGCCGTTGGCCGGCGGCATCGAATTCGTGACCTACGGCGACGAGGACGAACTCGCTGAAGTCGTTGACGACGAGACGGCGGCCGTCTTCCTCGAACCCGTCCAAGGCGAGGGCGGCATCCACCCCGCGACAGTCGAGTATCTGGAGGCTGCCCGCGAAGTCACGGAGGACGCGGGTGCCGCGCTCGTCTTCGACGAGATCCAGACCGGCGTCGGCCGCACCGGGACGCTGTGGGCCTGCGAACAGGCCGGCGTTGTCCCCGACATGCTGACGACGGCGAAAGGCATCGCCAACGGGATGCCGCTCGGCGCGACGCTCTGCAAAGAGTGGATCGCCGAGGAGAGCGGCGACCACGGCTCGACGTTCTCCGGCGGGCCGGTCGTTTCGGCAGCCGCGAACGCGACGCTGGAAACGCTGATGGATGAAGAGGTTCCCGCTCACGCCGGCGAAATCGGCGAGTACATGATGGACGAAATCGAGGCCGCTGCCGAGGAACACGACCTCGGCGTCCGCGACGTGCGCGGCAACGGGCTGATGATCGGCGTCGAGGTGAAACGCGGCGCGAACCGCGTGCTGCGCGATCTGGCGATCAATCACCAGATTCTCGCGCTGCCGGCGGGCCGAACGGTCGTCCGATTTTTGCCTCCGCTCACCATTGACGAAACACACGTCGACACCGTCGTCGACGCGCTCACGGAGGCACTGGACTGATGGCTGTCGAATCAACCCACCCCGCATTAGAGCATTCCGCTATCGACACTGAGGGCCGCCAACTCCTCACCGAGTTGGTGTCGATCCCCTCGGTGTCGGGCGAGGAGACAGCGGCAGCCGAACGGCTGGCAGGCTTTTTCGAGGCCCACGACCGCGAGGTCTGGATCGACGACATCGGCAACGTGCGCGCGCCCGGCGACGACACTGTCCTCCTCACGTCGCACATCGACACCGTTCCCGGCGAGATTCCCGTCGAGATCAAAGACGGCGAGGACGGCCCCGAACTCTGGGGGCGCGGCAGCGTCGACGCGACAGGGTCGCTGGCGTCGATGGCGATTGCGGCGGTCGAAACCGGCGCGTCCTTTGTCGGCGTCGTCGGCGAGGAATCCACCTCCCGTGGCGCGTGGTACCTGACTGACCACCGCGATTCACCCGACCTCATCATCAACGGCGAACCCTCCGGCTGGGGCGGGATCACGCTGGGCTACCGGGGCCTCCTTGAGGGCACCTACGTCGCCGCCAGCGAATCAGGGCATCACTCCCGGCCCGATCTGAACGCGATCCAGCACGCGATGAGCTGGTGGGATCGCGTCGAGACGATCTTCGAGCCCGACGAGTGGGTGCCCGTCTTCGAGCAGGTGACGACGAAACCCGTCGATATCGAAGGTGGCGTCTCCGTCGACGGCCTCTCGATGGAGGCGACCATGGAGTTCCAGTTGCGCGTCCCGCCGGAGCGCACGCCCGACGAGGTGCGCGAACTCTCGGATGCTGAACTCGACATCGGCACGGTCAACTGGACGGAGTCGATCCCGCCGGTGATGACCAACCCGCGCACGGAGTTGGCCCGCGTCTTCCGGGCGGCGATCCGCGATCAGGGCGGCGATCCGCGCCTCCTCCGGAAAACCGGCACCAGCGACATGAACGTTTTTGCAACTAAGTGGGACTGTGGCATGGTGAGCTATGGCCCCGGCGACTCCAGTCTCGACCACACACCGAACGAACACCTCCCGCTCGACGAGTTCGACAACGCCATCGACGTGTTGATCGACGTGTGTGAGCGACTCGGCGTTGGCGACGAAGTGGCGAGCGACGACAGCGAGGCAGCGACCGACACGGAGGCAGCACAATGAACGCGGACGACTTCCTCGACATCGACGATGTCTCGGCCGACGAACTCGACGCGCTGCTCGCGCTGGCAGCCGACCTGAAAGCCGGCGACAACGACGCTCGACTGACCGACCAGACGCTCGGGATGCTCTTCGAGAAGCCGNNNACGCGCACCCGCATCTCCTTCGAGACNGGGATGACNCANCTCGGCGGCCACGCGNTNTTCNTNGGNCCNNACGACATCCANCTCGGCCACGGCGAGCCGNTNAANGACACCGCCCGCGCGATGGGACGGTACGTCGATGGGATCATGGCGCGGCTCTTCGACCACGAGGACGCCGAAACCCTCGCGGAGTACGCAGACGTGCCCGTCATCAACGGGCTGACCGACGACGCCCACCCATGTCAGACCCTCGCTGACCTGCTGACGATCCGCGAGCAGTTCGGCGGCCTTGAGGACGTGCAGGTCGCGTGGGTCGGCGACGGCAACAACGTCGGCCAGTCGTTCGCTGTCGGCTGCGCACTCGCTGGCGTCGATCTCGCGGTCGCAACGCCGCCGAACTACGCGATGGACGACGCCGTCATCGACCGCGCTGCCGAACTCGGCGAGGCACCCGAAGTGTTCACCGATCCCGACGCCGCCATCGACGGCGCGGACGTGATCTACACCGATGTGTGGGTCAGCATGGGCGAGGAGGACGAACGCGAGGAGAAATTGGCTGCCTTCGACGGATTCCAACTCAACGACGAGCTGCTGGCCGACACCGATGCGACGGTGATGCACTGCCTGCCGGCCCATCGCGGCGAGGAGATCACCGACAGCGTCATCGAAAGCGACCGCTCGATTGTGTGGGAGCAGGCGGAAAACCGACTGCACGCTCAGAAGGCACTGCTGGTCGAGTTGCTCGGTTGAGATTTCAGCTTTTTTGTACCGTTCACGAAAAACCGAGTAGCGGATTCGAACCGAGCCGCCAGCAGATATAAACCAATCAGTCGCAAGTAACAATCATATGAGAACTCGGCGGGACGCGATTGCTGTCATTGGGGCGACAGTGCTTGCAGGCTGTTCGGCACAGAGCACGACGACACCAGACGAGACAGCAGCTGACGAGTCGGAGCCAGAGTTGACGATTCCTATAGCTGGTCTGGGAGAATATGAAGAAAAACTTCGAGAGTACGGTCCAATGGAAGGACCAGTAGACACACTGCCCGGAGGTATCGAAACCAGTCCCGAAGACATCCGCAGAATGCTTGAAGAAACCGATTCAGTGGAGGAGGAACGAAACTGGCTCGCAGAAAACACGCCAATCGGCGAAGAACAAACGTTCCACGTAATGAACGAATACCTAACACAAAAAGAACCAGGCGAACCATCAGTCCAACTCAACCGAATCTATGTATTCATCCCTGGTGCATCAGGACTAGTAAACACCTTCACCACCGTCAAGAACGGAGAACTCGAAGGACAGCCCAGCATCATGTACCAAGTAGGAGCCAACCCCGTAACGGATCATCCAAATCAAAAGGGACATGAAGCACTCTATAATCTTCGCGTCCCAGACAAAGCTGCATCAATAACACCGATAGACGTAGAAGGAATAAAGAAAAGCATAAGGATATATAAAGAAGATGACGATACATATGAAGAGGATATCGTTGGTTTTAGAAGATCAGTTTTTCTAAGGATTTCATATGTTTTTCCTGGTATATCAGAGCGACAAAGGCTAAGATTCGAACGTGAAACAGCAGCAAAATTGTATGAAGGAATGTTTGGAAACGACGATCCGAGTATAATCACGGAAGGAGCTAAGCAATACCAACAATCAGAACACTTTGATACAGACTACATGGTTGAAGCAGAAATAACAGAAAATGGATGGGAATTCAATCGCCGCCCAGACTTAGGGATGGGAGACCCTTGGTAAAACATTCTCCTCATTCATAAAGCGGTGTTCGAATAAGAGCAACCAAGTAGGTAGGTCAGACGGCCGATCAGCCGCCACCTTGGCGGACTGAAAGGGCGAGGCTCTCTCGGCGAACCCCGGCGACGCAAGCACCGCAACGAGCAACGCGAGTGAGGAGCACAGCGAGCCGCGGGAGCCGAGAGAGGCGAGGGCTTTCTACATTACGTCCCGCTCACCACCACTCATCTGAACACTACCGGCCACTCTATACTACGTTCCTGCCAGCGTTCTGTCGCTGATTACGACCCATCCGACCAGCGAGCCGCGAGCCGCTGCTGGATCGCCGCAAACACCGTCGCGTACACGTCAAGCGGGTGGCGTGAGTCCACGGAGAGGTCCCGAATCGCCTCGGCGTCGGGCGGCTGGTGAAAATGGAGCCGCGCGTTGTGCGGGTTCGGGTGTCGATCCCAGCGGCACTCCCACTGGTCTCCGTTAGTCGTCGTTTCGACGTAATGTAGCGAGAAGTCGCCGGTCGTGAACCACCGGATATCGAGCCGGGCGGCCGCAACCGTCTCGGGAAACGCGTCAGTGTCGAGCCTCGCCAGCAGGCGGCGCGGCTCGGTCGCGCTCGGCTGGAATTCGGTGTCGGCGACCAGCGGCGTCGTGGCACACTGACGTTCAAGTAGCCGCAACGCCTGGCGATCCGGTGGCCCCGTCGAACTCCCCGGCGGCTCCGCTGGCGGCGTCATGCCGGAATCAGGTGGCCGTCGTTTTGGGCCAGTTGGCGAGCCAGTTCGTAGAGCCGCAGATCACGGATCAGCCCTTGCCACTCGCTAACTGCACTCATACGTTCGTGGATCGTGTCGTGGTCGTCGTGATCGAAGACGGAAACCTCGGCAGGGTCAGTCGTCCCGAACCGCTCTTCGTAGTCGTCGCGCTCGGCTTCCAGCGATTCGACGCGGTCGATGATCTCGGCGACCGATAGCTCGCGGGCGATCCGGCTGGCCTCCTGCCATTCGAGGTAGCCGTCGTTTCGGGCAAATCTGGCAGGACGGCTCTCGCGGTCGGCGTTGACGACGCCCATCTCTGCCAGTCGGGAGAGGTGTTTGGTCGCGGCGTTGGGCGAGCAGTCGGCGATCTCGGCGATCTCGACCGCAGGCGTCGGCGTGGTGATACCGAGTACAACGTCGTAGACCCGGCCGAAGGTGTCGGTGTCGTCGAGCCACTGCTGGCGTGGCTCGCTCGTATCGTCAACCGTTGGGGCCGGATCGAAGTCATCCATATCTGCTGCTACGGGGCGTGTTGCAATATATTTTGTGAGTAAGCAAATATATGAATTAGTGCTGCGGAAGAAAGCAGCCGCTCAAGAGGGTGAAACGCCGATTCGCCCCCATGTTTTAATCGGTTGCCGCCAAAGAACAGGTGTGACAGCCGCGGACGACGACCTCCGGTTCTTCCCCTACGAGACGCCGTATCCGAACCAGCGTGAGGCTATCGACCGGATCGCCAACTCGCTGGGCCAGGCCCGCGACGTGCTCTTCGAGGGCGCGCCGGGCACCGGGAAGACCCTCTCCGCGCTCGTGCCCGCACTCGCCCACGCACGCGAACACGACAAAACAGTCGTCATCACCACCAACGTCCACCAGCAGATGCGGCAGTTCGTCGACGACGCCCGTTCGATCACGCGCACCGAGCCGATCCGCGCGGTCGTCTTCAAGGGCAAAGCCGAGATGTGCCATATCGACGTTGGCTACCAGGAGTGCCAGACGCTCCGGGATACCACCCGCGAACTCGTCGACACCGAAACCGACCACGAGGAACTGGCCGCCCGCCAAGAGGAACTGCTGGAGGCGAGCCAGGAGGGCGAGGCCGGCGCGGCCGAAGCCCGCAGCGCGGTGATGGACGAACTCGACGACTTAGAGGACGAACTCGACGACCTCCGCGGCGGCAACGTCTGTGACTACTACTACAACAATCTCACCGCCGACACCGACGACTTCTTTTCGTGGCTCTTCGACGACGTGCGAACGCCCGAGGAGATCTACGAGTACGCCGACAAACAGCACCTCTGTGGGTACGAACTCCTGAAAGAGGGGATGGAAGGCGTCGACCTCGTNNTCTGNAACTACCANCANCTGCTCGANCCGNNNATCCGCGAGCAGTTCTTCCGNTGGCTCGNCNGCGANCCCAGCGACGTGATCACGGTCTTCGACGAGGCCCACAACATCGAGGGCGCGGCCCGCGATCACGCGACCAAGACGCTCACCGAAACCACGCTCGATTCAGCACTCGAAGAACTCGCTGGCGTCGAGGACTCCCGCGCCGAGCCCGCGCGCAACGTGATTGAGGCGTTCCGGGATGCACTCATCGTCGCCTACGAGGACGAACTCAGCGACTACGAACGCGACAATGTCGGCGACCACTGGGAGGACATCTCGGTCGCCAACCCCGACGCCCGCGATGAGATCACCCTCGCGTTCCTCCGACTCTACGAGGGCCGCGGCATCGACACCGAAACCGAACTCGCGGTGCAGTTGGGCCGCACGCTCGACGAGGAGTACGAACGCGCCTACAAGGAGGGCGAGGCGACGACGCGAGCGGAGTGCCAGACCCTGCAGGTCGCCCAGTTCATCAGCACCTGGATGTCGGAGGGCAGTGAACTCGGCCAGCACCCGATGGCCGGCGTCCGCCGGAACGAACAGACCGGCGACGTCTACGGCCGCGCCGAACTGTATACCTGTATTCCACGCGAAGTAACGCGGGACCTCTTCGACGACGTGTACGCCAGCATCCTGATGAGCGCGACGCTGCGACCGTTCGACGTGACCGAGGACGTACTCGGACTGGACTCGCCAGCGACGATGGCCTACGGGCTGGCCTATCCCGAGGACAACCGCCGGACCTACGCGGCCAAGGTGCCCGCCCTCTTCTCCAGCGAACGCGACGACCCCGAGACACAGGAGACGATCACGAATCTCCTCCGGGACGTGATCCGGTTTACGCCAGGCAACACCCTGCTGTTCTTCCCCTCGTATTCGGAGGCCGAACGCTACCACGGCCGGCTCAGCGTCGAGAATCGTGCCGACGAGCCGCTCGGAACGCTCATCCTCGACGAATCGGGGAAATCAACCGAAGACCTCCGCCAGCGGTTCGTCGCCAGCGACGACGCCACGCTGTTCACGTCGCTGTGGGGCACCCTCGCGGAGGGTGTGAGTTTCGACGGCAACCAGGCCCGCACCGTCGCCGTCATCGGCGTCCCGTACCCGAAACTCTCTGAGCGGATGGAGGCCGTCCAGGACGCCTACAAGCGCGCCTACAAGGGGAAACACCAGAAGCGCGACGCCGGCTGGGCCTACGCCGTCGAGATTCCGACGATCCGCAAGACCCGGCAGGCATTGGGTCGAGTCATCCGCTCGCCGGAGGACTTCGGCGTGCGGATTCTCGCCGACAAGCGGTACACCAACGCTGACATGGGGAAATACAGTGTCCGTCGGAGCTTCCCGGTCGAGGAACGCGAGGAGTTGGTCGACATCAACCCCGAGAAACTGAAGTTTGCGATGCTGAACTTCTACACCGATCACGACGCCTACGACGGCCAGCCGCCGGAGCCATGAGCGACAGTGTGCCTCAACACTGATTCGCTGCCGTAACGCAGCCGTCGGCGAGTGCTTCCGACCGACAGTCCGTCGTCTCGGCCGAGCAGTCACGCGTCGGCTGCTCATGAATCTCGACAAGCGACTCCAACTCTCGAAGCTGTGTGGCGATCTCCGTGCCCGTTGGAGTGAGCGAGTAGGTCGTTGTCGGCGGTGTCGTCGCTTCGACCGTTCGCTCAACGAGGCCATGGCAGCGAAGCTCTTTGAGCCGTTGAGAGAGGATCGGCGCGGTCAGACCATCCAGACTGTCCCGGATGGCGTTGAAGCCGTGTGGGTCCTCGGAGAGAACGCGAAGGATGTGAAACGTCCACTTCGGCCCGAGGAGATCGTGCAAGCCATGCCACGTCGGTTGCCACTGTGATTCGCTCATACGTCACAAACAGCCGCTGTAGCAGCATATACGTTCGTAGTCGGCATGCCATCGACCGAGAGGTGGTTTCAGTACGGAAACCACATTTATGTTTGTTAACTGATCAGTATATGAGGCGAGCGGACGTAGTGACCACCACAATGCAGACCTTCCCAGACAGCACGGCTGTTTCGGTTGTCGAAACGTCGGCGACGGAGTATACCCGAGAGACAGTTACCGTCGATTTCCTCTACCTCGACAACGAATCCTGCGAGCGATGTATCGGGACTGAACAAGCGCTCGAAACCGCACTCACGCGGGTCGAACCGATCCTCGAACCGCTGGATGTCAGCGTTGTTGTGCGCGATATTCACGTCGATACGCTGGCGGCAGCGAAAGCGACGCAGTTGGCCGTGTCGCCGACGATCCGCATCAACGGGCGGGACATCCAATCGGACTACCGCGAAAACAACTGCGAATCGTGTGGCGATCTCTGTGCGTGTCCGGGCGAGATCGACTGTCGGCTCTGGCACTACCGCGGTACCGAGCATACGACGCCACCGGTCGAGTTCCTTGTTGCGGCACTGGTCCAGGCTGCGGTTCCTGAGCAGTCGTCGTCGGACATCACACGCGAGAAGGCTTCTGAAGGGATCTCAGCGAATGTCGCGTCGTTTTTCGGCGACGCGGACGCCAGCGGAGCGGGCGGGTGTGACTGTTGAGGCGGGCTGTTCTATCGAGCCGACCGCCTACTCGCTCGGCGGCCAGGCGATCCCGTAGTCGGCCAGCAGTTCGGCGAAATCGCGCTCGGAGAGGATCGGCACGCTGTTGGCGTCGGCGTCATCCTGTTTCCGCTGGCCGGCATTGTCGCCAGCGACGAGGTAGTCGGTGTTGCCGGAGACGCTGCCGGTCGCGTTCGCGCCGTGGGCATCGACCAGCGCCTGGGCGTCGTCCCGCGAGACCGCCAGCGAGCCAGTGAAGACGAAGGTGAGGCCGGCGAGTTCGTCGCCAGCGTCGGCCCCTTCGACCGGCTGCGGGTCGACACCTGCCTCCAGCAGCGCGTCGATGGCCGCACGGTTGTCGGGGTTCTCGAAAAAGTCCCGGATCGTCTCGGCGACGATTGGGCCTACGTCGTCGATGGCTTCGAGGGCGTCGCTGTCGGCGTCGATCAGGGCGTCGAGGGAGCTGAACTCCCGGGCCAGCGCGGTCGCGGTCGCGCCGCCGACCTCCGGGATAGAGAGAGCAGTAAGGAACGAATCAAGCGGCGGTTCGCTGGCAGCGTCGATCTCATCGAGCAGATTTTGCGCGCTCTTCTCACCCCATCCTTCCAGTGCGGCCAACTCCTCGCGGTCGAGTCGGTAGAGGTCGTCCAGCGAATCGAGCAGATCGGCCTCGCGGAGTTGTCCGATACGCTCGGGACCCAGGCCCTCGATATCGAGCCCGCCGCGGCTGACGTAGTGCTCGATGGCGCGCTCGCGCTGGGCCGAACAGCCAAGGCCGCCGGTACAGAACGCCAGCGGGCCGTCGCGGTCGACGGGGCTGTCACAGACCGGGCAGGTCTCGGGGAACGCGAAGGTGTCCTCGGTTTCGGCCTCGACGACCTCCTCGATGTAGGGGATCACGTCGCCAGCGCGGAGGACGCGCACGCGGTCGCCGACAGCAACGCCGAGCGATTCGATCTCACCGGGGTTGTGTAAGGTGGCTCGGGAGACGGTGACGCCGCCGACCTGCACGGGATCGAGCAGCGCGACCGGCGTGAGCCGGCCGGTGCGACCGACCTGGACGACGATATCAGTGATCGTCGTCACCTCGGTGCGAGCAGGGAACTTGTAGGCGAACGCCGACCGCGTCTCCCGGGCCGTGTTCCCGAGGGCGTCGGCCGCCTCAATGTCGTCGACTTTGATAACAACGCCGTCGATCTCGTAGTTCAGGTCCTCACGGTCGTCGAGCAAGGAATCGCGGTACTCGATTGCGGCCTCAATGTCGGCGACCTGTTCGGCGAGGTCGTCGACGTGGAATCCCCAGGCCTCGATGGCGTCGCGTTCGGCCCACTGTGTTGCTGGGCGGTCTCCTGCCTGATCGCCGGCCTCGTAGGCCATGATGTCGTAGACGAAGCAGTCCAGCGGGCGGTCGGCGACGACACCCGGATCGAGTTGGCGGATCGTCCCAGCGGTCGCGTTTCGGGGGTTGGCGAACGGCTCTTTTCCGTCCTCGACGCGCTCGCGGTTGTGCTCCCGAAACCCGTCTTTCGGCATGAACACCTCGCCGCGAACCGCCAGCAACGCGGGCGCGTCACCACGGAGCCGCTGCGGAATCGCGCGGATGCGGCGAGCCTGTGCGGTCACATCGTCGCCTTCCGCGCCGTCGCCGCGGGTGGCTGCACGAGCGAGCCGGCCGTCCTCGTAGACGAGTTCGATGGAGATGCCGTCGAATTTGGGCTCGCAGACGTAGCCGATATCCTCGGAGTCGAATCCTTCATCGTGGAGGAGTCGAGCGGTTCGCTCGTCGAACTCACGGACGTCCTCGGCGTCGCCGCTCTGCGCAATAGACAACATCGGCGCGGTGTGTTCGACCGTGTCGAGGTCGTCGACCGGCTCGCCGCCGACGCGGTTGGTCGGGCTGTCGGGATCGTCGAGATCGAACGCGGCTTCGAGCGTCTGGAGGCGGTCGAACAGTTGGTCGTAAACACGGTCGGCGATCAGTGGCTCGTTGTCGACGTAGTACCGGTAATCGTGTTCACGGATCGCGGCCCGAAGCTGTTGGACCTGTTGTTCGGCCGCCTCGCCTGAGAGCGCGTCGACGGGCTCGAACTCGGTGGGTGGGTCGCGGAGATAGGGGTTGTCGCTGTCGGCGTGACTCATCGTGTGGGTCAGTGGCTCAGACTTCGCGCTGGACGATCTCGAGGGTCTCCTCGCGGTCGTCCCACGCGACGAACAGCGCGACCGAGGTCGCACTCGTGATCACATCGTGGAGGTTGATCCCGGCGTCGGCAATCGGCGTGAGGACGGTCTGGATGACGCCCGGCCGGTTCGGGAGTTCGCCGCCCGTCACGCGGATCACGGCGATGTCGTCCTCGACGGTCACGCTGGAGAGCGTCGTTCCGCTGACGACCTGCTCGTGGAGGACGGGCTCGGCCTCGTCGGCGAGATCGCTGTTGACGTAGAAGGTGATCGAGTCCATCCCGCTGGCGACGGCGTCGATGTTGATGCCGGCGTTCCGGAGTGCGTCCGAGAGATCCGCGAGGATGCCGGGGCTGTTGCGGATCGACCGCCCCGCGACGGTGAGGCAGGCGAGTCGCTGTTCCTGCATGTCGATCAGGTTCTCGAACTCGCCTTCGATCTGGGTGCCGCCGCTCAGCAGATCGCCGTGCTGGTAGTGAACGACCCGGACGCCGAGGTGTTCGTGCTTGTAGGAGAGCGCGCTGGGCGCGACGACCTCCGCACCGCGGAAGGAGAGATTGCGGAGNTCGTCNACGGNGATNNNGCCGACGTTGCGNGCNCCNTCGACGACGCGNGGGTCGCCGGTCATCACACCCTCGACGTCGGTGACGATGACGACCTCGTCGGCGTCCATGTACTTGCCGAGCATGACGGCGGTCGTGTCGGNNCCNCCNCGNCCGAGCGTNGTNANNTNGCCNNCGTNGTNNTCGGCGAGGAAGCCGGTGATGACGGGGACGACGCCGTCGAGTTTGGCGGCGAGATCCGCGGCGCGCTGTTTGGTCGCGTCCACGTCGACCTCACCGAGGTCGTTGGTGATGATCGGCCATTCCTCGCTGCCGGGTTCCAAGAACAGAGCGTTGACGCCGCGGGCGGCGAGAGCCGCCTTCAGCATGCGGACGCTGGTGCGTTCACCCATCGAGACGATCTCCGCGCGATCCTCGTCGGAGACATCGAACTCGATGTCGTCGAGAAGGTCGTCAGTCGTCGATCCCATCGCGCTGGCGACGACCGCGATCTGGTGGCCCGCCTCGACGGCGTTGGCGATCGAGTCGGCCGCCCGGTTGATCCGTTCGCCGGTCCCGAGGCTCGTCCCCCCGAACTTGGCGACTACGCGCACGGGAGCTCACCCCGTAGTACCGGCGTTCCGGCGGGCGGCGCGGACGCCCGCGCTGTATTCCGCAGCTCGTAGTGACACATGCCCGCTCCTTACGAGGGGTCCCGCATAACGTTGTTCACTTCGTGGTCGCGGTGGTCGCCCCGCGGGCGGAATCGCCAACGGTCAGAAGCCGAAGACCGGGACGAACCGGAAAACGAGGTACGCGCCGATCGTCGAGATCAGCGGCACCACGTTCTGCAGCAGGATCACTCGCGCCGTCGTCGAGGGGTTGAACAGATCCGACGCGGCCGGGATGTCCTCGGGTTCCTCTTCGCCCATCGGCGGCAGCGGCTCGCCTTCGGTGTCGGCGGCGAGCGCGCCGACCGACACACGGGCGTCGTCGCCGTCGCCGGTGATCGACTCCCGGGAGACGCGCATCGTCCGGGTCGCCCGGCCCCACCCGAGGCCGATGATCGACATGGTTGCGATGACGACGAAGCTGGCAGGGATGCCGATCGCCGAGAGGCCGACGACCAGCGTCGCGCTCACGGTGGCGACGACGATGGCCGCGGTCAGCGGCAGTGAAGTGATGTCGCTACCGAGAGTGTCGAGCGTCCGCCGGGCGATCGTGAACGCGCCGAGGGCGACGGCGACACAGGCGATAATGATTCCAGGGTTCATCTCTAAGGCACCGCTACCGACCAGCGGGGCGATGGCGTTGGCGACGTTGCTCGTCCCGGAGCTAAACGCCATGATACAGCCGATCCCGATGACGACGCCGGTGCCGAACAGCTCACGGCGGGTCGTCCCCGGCCCGAGTTCGACCGTCGGCAGCGTCCCCTCGCGGTCGATGGTCACCAGATCACCCTCGCTTTGGACCAGTGCGATCCGGCGGTTGAGCGCGGGGTAGAAGTATCGGCCGATGACCGCCGACAGCCAGAAGCCGATGATCGGCGCGACGAGCCACCACGTCACGATCTCGCCCATGACGGCCCAGTCGAGCGCGCCGCTGGCAAGGCCAAGCCCCGCGATCGCGCCGACGGCGGTCATCGAGGTCGAAGCCGGCACGCCGAAGACGTTGCCGACGAACAGCGCGAGGCCGATGAAGAAGAGGACGGTTATGCTGGCCGGCAGGGTGAACACACCCGGATTCGTGACCAACTCGCGGCCGAGCGTGTCGACCACGCGGCGGCCGATCGTCCACGCCCCAATAAAGAAGAAAACGCTCATCAGCGCGGCGGCGACCGTCTTCGACAGCGCGCCGGAGCCGACAGCCGGCCCGAAGGCGGGGCCAGTCGTCGAGCCACCGATGTTGTAGCCGACGAAGATCGCCACAATCACGCCGATAATCAGGAGTACCTCAGTCACAGCCGTAAATTCAGCCGACGTGTGGTTAAGTCGTTGGATTCGAGACACCGGACACGGACGCCGAACTGCCAGCCGCCGGACCCGTCGCCTGTGACTGGCTTTTTGAGCGTCGCGGTCGGAGCCCCGGTATGCAAACGCTCACCGAAAAACGGGTCTTCGGCACGAAAACCGGGACGACAGAGGTGTTCGTCGGCACCGAGACCGGGCTGGTCGTCGTCACCGTCTCGGCCGACCAGATCGGGACGTTCGGCCTCACCGACCGCGAGCCGGTAACCGCGGTCGCCGCCGACAGCCAGCAGGTGCTCGTCGGTGGCGACGGCGGCCTCCGGGTGAGTCGGCTGGCCGACGCGGATCGGGCGTCGTCGCCGCCGGAACTTCCACTCAGTGCCGTTGGCGACGACAGCCTCGATCAGATCGTTGCCGTCGGGATCGGGCCGACCGGCCCGCTCGTCGGCGACGCTGATGGCGAGGTTTACGCGCTTGCGACCGACGGTAATGAAGATAGAAAATGGCAGCACGTCGGCACAACGGCGGGCGTCAACGCCATCGACGGTGCGTTGGTCGCAGCCGACGACGGGGTCTATCGCGTCACCGATGGCGAGCTTGACCACGTCGGCCTCGATTCGGCCGCGGATGTCGCCGGCCACGGCGTCCCGCAGGCGGCGACGAGCGAGGGGTTGTTCCGGCTCGGCAACGGCTGGCTGTCGGTCGCCGACGGCGCGTTCAGCCGGGTCGCCGGCGATGGCCACGGTCACGCCTCAGCAGTCGCCAGCGACGGCCTGCGAACGCGGGCCGATGAAGACGGCGACTGGACGGCCGACGCGCTCCCGGTCGATGAGCCGATCGTCGATCTCGCCTACGGCAGCGGGATTCGCGCCGCGATTACCGAGTCAGGGACGCTCTGTATCAACGCGGGCGACGGCTGGCGACACCAGCGACTCGGCCTCCCCTCGGTCACGGGTGTCGCCGTCGCGGGTGCTGACTGACACACTGCCAGCGCGCAGTGGACGACGGCGAACGGTTTTGTAACTGGCCGAACCTTGGTCTGTATGGATCGACGGCTTGCCGTGCTCGGCGGGGTGTTGGTGACGATCGCCGTGCTGGCGGCAGTGATCCTCGTCGATGTCCTCGGAACGGTCTTTTTCGCGCTCACCGTTGCCTTCCTGCTCGCGCCGCTGCGCCGCCGGATTCGGGATCGCGGCGTCTCGCGGCTCATGACGACCGTCATCGTGACCGCGACGGCGTTCGTCGGCGTCGTCGTCCTCATCGCCCCGGTCGGCTACCTGCTGTTCGCGCGGTTCGGCGACGTGCTGGCGTTTATCAACGCGTTGCCGGAGTCGATCATGCTCGAGGTCGCCGGCTTCCAGTACGAGCTCGTCGTCGCCGAGCTCATCGCCTTCGCCGAGCAACGACTCCGGGGCACTGTCACGTCGGTCGCCGCCGCCCTGCCCGTGTTGGTTACGAAGTTCGCGCTGTTCGTCCTGCTGGTGTTCTCCTTGCTTCACAACGAAAGCGACATCCGGAGCAGCGTGATCGCCGTCGTCCCGCCGGAGTACCGCGATATCGCCAACGCACTCCACGAGCGCGCTCGCAACACCCTCTACGCACTCTACGTGTTGCAGGCGGTGACAGCGCTGGCGACGTTTCTCATCGCGTTGCCCGTGTTCTATTTCCTCGGCTATAGCTCGCCGCTCGTCCTCGCTACGGTGGCCGGCGTCCTCCAGTTCATCCCGGTGCTCGGCCCGAGTATCCTGATCGCCGTGTTGGTCGTCGGCAACCTCCTCGCCGGGGACATCGTCGGGGCACTCGCTATCGCGTTCCTCGGCGGCGGGCTAATCGCGTGGCTGCCCGATCTGACGATCCGCCCGCGGCTGGCGAAGCGGACAGCCGACATCAACGGCAGCCTCTATTTCATCGGCTTCGTCGGTGGGCTGTTGAGCCTCGGGGCGATCGGCGTCATCGTCGGCCCGCTCGTGATCGATCTGCTGGCCGAAACGGCCGGCCTCGTCGCCGACGAGTTCGAAATCGAGCCCGAAACCGCCTAACAAGCTGCCGACGACGACAGTTAGCCGAGGACCGCAGCCGCGATCCACGGCGTCAGGAACGCCTCGATGAGCGCGGCGACGACGAGCACGACAGCCAACCCGAGCAGCACGCGGTAGGCCAACCGGAGGGCGTCGGCGATGTCAGCAGTCGTGGCGCGGCCGGTGAGGCGGCCGAGGACCGTGCCGGCGACGTGAAAGCCGAGCCCGCCGGCAACGAAGATGGCCGGAATCTCGATGATCCCGTGGGGGGCGACGAGCGCGACGAAGCCGAGTTGGTCGGTCACGCCGTAGAGCGCGCCGACGATCGCCCCGTTAAGCAGCATATCGACCGCCGTCGGGACGCCGAGGGCGATCCCGCCGTAGGCCGCCGTCGCCGACACCAGCCAGTTGTTGGCCGCGAGCATGACGAACGTATCGAGCGGGACGGTCCCGAAGACGTTGCGCACGTCCTCCGGCAGCGGGATTTCGGTGCCGAAACTCGCCGTCAACTGGAAACTGAGGACAGCAGCGAGAGTGAACAACCCCGTCGCCAGCAGTACCGGCAGCGGGTGGCCGCGGAGGAAGCCGGCCAACGCGGCCAGCCCGTCACGGAACGCGGCGACAGCGCGATGGCGATGCGGGGGCTGCGGGGCCTGCGATGGCGTAGTCGCAGCCGAATCGGCTGAATCGGCTGGGGAGTCGGTCTCATCGGCGACACCGAGCAACTTACGGTCGGCATAGAGGGCGAGTTTGAAAATATCCAAGAACGGCAGCAACAACAGCGGGCCGACGAGCCCCGAGAGTTGGGAAACGCCCAGCAGCGAGAACAGCGAGCCGAGCAACGATAGCGCGCCGAAGACGGCGATGGCGACGACAAGGTAGCCGACGAACGCGCCCGGCCGTCGGAACGGGAAGCCGGTGCTGTTCCGAATCGCGCCGCCGATCCCGGCGTCGTCGACGACGACCGACTGGCCGGCGAACGCGAGGGCGAGCAGCCCGACGAGGATGATCCCGCCGCCGATGAGGACACCAACCGCAGTGGCGACGCCGCCGGCGGCCGGCGAGACCGAAAACAGGCCGACACCGATGAGCGCGGGGATCGCACCGAGGACGACGAGAGCCGTCTTGAGAACCGAAAGCCCGACGAAGGGTCCCCAGTCGCGGCCGAGGCCAGCGAGGGCCGCGCTGAGTGCGTCGTCGTCGGTGAGCGCGCCGTAGACGCCGTGGAGCGCGGCTGCGTTTGCGAGGGCGTTGGCGACGACGCCGATGAGTATCGAGAGCGTCACGCCAACGGCGAGGACGCCGACGACAGGCAGCGAGAACGCGTCGGTCACTGCCGATTCAAGCCCCGGCGGAATCTCGGGCGGGCTCGCCGCTGCGTTGCCCTCGAAATCGGTCTCCCGGAGGTAGCCTTCCAGTTCAGTCACCAGCGTTTCGAGTCGGCCGTCGCTGGCCAGCAGGCCGACAACGGTCGCAATCGCCACGAGAACCGGCACCCGGACGGTCGCCGTCAACCCGGCCCCGAGCAGATACACCGGGAGGACGCTCGCGGGGCGGTCGACGAGGAGTCGAATGCCGGCACGGAGGGCAGATCCAACGGTCACGGCCGCGGCTACGTGTCGGAGGATGGTAACGTCTCCGAATCGTGAGCGGAGAGCAGCAGGCGACAGCACGACGGGAAATCGGTGAATGACGGGTCGATACCGGCAAAATTTCCAGTCGAAACGAAGGGGGTTCGTTGCCACGGACACCGTCGCCGCCGACCCGCTCACCGGGGTCGTCAAGTACGTTCGCCACCAACGGTCGCCAATGAGTGACGCGGAGTCCGGCCCTCTCCAGCCAGACCGCCCGGGCGAGGATCGGCCTTTCACCGTCGATGCCCCCTTCGAGCCGGCCGGCGACCAGCCCGACGCCATCGAGCAGTTGGTCGCTGGCTACGAGTCGGGAATGGACGANCAGACNCTGCTCGGNGTGACNGGCTCNGGGAAGACGAACACCGTCTCGTGGACCGTCGAGGAGCTCCAGCAGCCGACGCTGGTCATCGCGCACAACAAGACGCTCGCCGCACAGCTGTACGAGGAGTTCCGGGAGCTGTTCCCGGACAACGCCGTCGAGTACTTCGTCTCCTACTACGACTACTACCAGCCGGAGGCATACGTGGAGCAGACGGACACGTTCATCGACAAGGANATGTCNATCAACGAGGANATCGANCGGCTGCGNCACTCNGCCACCCGGTCGCTGTTGACGCGGGACGACGTGATCGTCGTCGCCAGCGTCTCGGCGATCTACGGGCTCGGCGATCCGAACAACTACCGCGAGATGGCCCTCGAACTGACGACCGGCCAGCGGATCGACCGCGACGANCTNCTCGNNNAGCTCGTCGACCTGAACTACGAGCGCAACGACGTGGACTTCCATCAGGGGACGTTCCGCGTGCGCGGCGACACGGTCGAGATATTCCCGATGTACGGCCGCTACGCGGTCCGCGTGGAGTTCTGGGGGGACGAGATCGACCGGCTNCNGAAGGTCGANACNNNCNNCGGCGAGGTNNAANNCNNNGAGCCGGCGGCCCTCATCCACCCCGCCGAGCACTACTCGATCCCCGAGGGAACTCTCGAACAGGCCATCGGGGAAATCGAGGACCTGATGGAGGATCGCATCCGCTACTTCGAGCGCGAGGGCGACCTCGTCGCCGCCCAGCGGATCGAGGAGCGGACGACCTTCGATATCGAAATGCTCCAGGAGACAGGCTACTGCTCTGGGATCGAGAACTACTCCGTTCACATGTCGGATCGGGAGTCCGGCGAGGCACCCTACACGCTGCTCGACTACTTCCCCGANGANTTCCTNNNNGTCGTCGACGAGTCACACNNNACCNTNCCGCAGATCAANGGNCAGTNCGNGGGCGACAANTCNCGNAANGACTCGCTNGTNGANAACGGNTTCCGGCTNCCGACCGCNTANGACAACCGTCCGCTGACCTTCGAGGAATTCGAGGACAAGACCGAACGAATGCTCTACGTGAGCGCGACGCCCGGCGACTACGAACTGGACCACTCCGCGCAGGTCGTCGAACAGATCGTCCGGCCGACGTACCTCGTCGATCCCGCCGTCGAAACCGCACCCGCGACCGGCCAGATCGACGACCTGACCGACCGGATCGACGAGCGGATCGCCCGCGACGAACGGACGCTCGTGACGACACTCACCAAGCGGATGGCCGAAGACCTGACCGAGTATCTCGAAGANNNCGGCGTCGNCGTCGNNTACATGCACGACGAGACCGACACNCTGGANCGNCACGANNTNATCCGNNNNCTCCGGCTCGGNNANATCGACGTGCTCGTCGGCATCAANCTNCTNCGNGANGGNCTCGANATCCCNGANGTNTCGCTCGTCTGCATCCTCGACGCCGACCAGGAGGGCTTTCTCCGCTCGGAGACGACGCTCGTCCAGACGATGGGCCGGGCGGCCAGAAACGTCCACGGAAAGGTCGTCCTCTACGCCGACGAGACGACCGACGCGATGGAACGTGCCATCGGGGAGACNCNNCGNCGCCGNNNGATNCANCGCGAGTTCAACGAGGAACACGGCCACGAGCCGACGACCATCGACAAGGCCGTCGGCGAAACGAACCTACCGGGGTCGAAAACCGACACCGGCGGCGTGGCGACCGACGCGCCAACGACCGACGACGAGGCCGCCCGGCAGATCGAGCAGTTGGAAGACCGCATGCAGGAGGCCGCTAACAACCTCGAATTCGAACTCGCGGCCGACATCCGCGACCGGATTCGGGAGTTGCGACAGGAGTTCGATCTCGACGGCGGTGACGAGGGTGTTGCACCCGAAACGGAACCCGAGTTCTGAGGCAGGATTGTCGTTGCCGATGCTGAGGCCGATTAACAGTAGTCGATCCCACGATCATCCGGTTCCCTGTTTTCCAGTTGCTCATCGATAGCTTTCACAACGTCGCCGATATCACGGCCAGCCTGTCGGACATAGATGATACCGGCATGATCGAGGTCCTCAGTTTCAACGAGGGAGAGGAAATCGTCGTCAAAGGTCACGAGAAGCCAGTCGTTTTCGAGGGCGTACGAGAGGTGTTCGTGGTCGGTATCGCCGAGTCGATCCTGTCCGCGAACGGTGTAGACGGTCCAGCCACGACGGCGTAAGCCATCGGCGACGGGAATCCAAATACTCTCATCACAGTACAGTGGCCTCATGCCTGTGCGGAATCCGGCGACCGAAAGCTGTCGATGTGGTCGTAGTAGTACGCGAGTGCGCGGTGTACGTCACTCAACGAGAGATCGGGGTACAACTGCGTGATTTCGTCTGGCTCGTAGCCGCTGTGTTCGTACGCACTCGCAACGTCTTTCACGCGGATGCCGGTGCCCTCGATCGTGGGCGCGCCGTCGCTGTGAGCCGCGTCCTGGACGATCCGCATACGTGTTCGTTCGGGCGGCATCGACAATAAGGGTATGGACAGACCGAGTGAGAGAGGCCGTTGCACCCGAAACGGTGCCCGAGTTCTGAGCGACAGCCGATCGTCAAACACTAGGAACCGCGGAAACGCCTTTGACTGTGCACCGCGACGGGGTAGATATGGACTCATCGTCGGCCGACGCCAGCCCGCAGTTCGACGAAATCGACCCGCCGCCGGCGGTCGACAACTGGCTCGATCTGATCGACTACCTCACCGGCGAACTCGCCGAAAACGAGGAGGCACTCGAATGCGAACTCGACGACGTGACCCTCGACGTGCCAATGCGGATGAGCCCCGACGCCGAAACCGCCCGCTGGAAGTTCGACGGCGACGTGACCGTCAGCCTCGGCGAGGTACGCGTGCCGCTACGGGAGTGGCGGGAATACTGGGAAAACGCCGAGTAGTTATTCCGTCTCGACCTCGGCTTCGAGTTCGGGTTCCTCGTCGTCAACCTCGACGCCGACATTCGAGTGATCGGCCTCCGTGAGATTCGTCAGCAGTTCGTCGATGTTGTCGAGGCCCAGAATTGAACGGGTTTCCTCGTCGAAATCTCTGCTTTCGAGTGCAGAGGCCGCCGACTGGATGTCACTCCCGCTGAGGTGGCCGCCGTAGCGACCGACCAGCGAGGTGAGTTCCTGCGGGATGATGAACGTCGAGGACGCGCCCTCGCCGATGCGTTCGAGGCTCTCCATCCCCCGTTCGATGATCGCGCGTTCGCCCATCGATTCGGCCGATTTGGCGCGAAGAACCGTCGAAATCGCATCACCCTGCGCTTCGAGAATCTGGCTCTGTTTGTCACCCTGCGACCGGATGATGTTGCTCTGTTTGGCACCCTCGGCCGTCTCGACCGCTGACCGGCGTTCACCTTGAGCTTCGAGGATCATCGCGCGGCGGCGACGCTCGGCTGAACTCTGTTGCTCCATCGCGCTTTTGACGCCGGCAGCGGGGCTGACCTCCCGGACTTCGACGGCCTCAACGCTGATTCCCCACTCGTCGGTCGGCTCGTCGAGATCCTGTCGGATGCGGCTGTTGATCATTTCCCGGCGGGAGAGCGTGTCGTCGAGTTCCATATCGCCCAACACGGCCCGCAGCGTCGTCTGAGCGAGGTTCGAGATCGCGGTTTCGTAGTCGTCGACCTCGAGAAACGCCTTTTTGGCGTCGACGATCCGGTAGTAGACGACGGCGTCGGCGGTCACTGGTGAGTTGTCACGGGTGATCGCCTCCTGTGGGGCCACGTCGATGACGCGCGTCCGCACGTCGAAGGCATAGGTGCGGGAGACGAACGGCGGGATCAAGTGGATGCCGGGCTCAAGCAGGCTGCGGTACTCGCCGAAGACCGTTAGCGCGCGCTTCTCGTAGGCGTCGACGATCTCGACCGCGCTGACGAGCGTGGCCGCGAGGACGAACAGGGCGAGCGCGCCGACAGCGACGATCGGATCGAGGCTAGCGAAGACGATCAGCCCGACGACGGCGGCTCCGACGGCGGCCAGCGTCCGCCAGACGCCGTCGGGAATACCGTCGCGGAGGGCTGTGAGCTCCTCAAGCTCCGAGCGGGAGGACATACTGAATCAAGGCGACGACGACACTTACGCCTATCCCCGGTGGCGACGCTGTTTCCGAGCGGCCAACGGGGCGGAGCGAACGGCACGAAAGGAGTGTTTTTGCGGCCGCGGCGACGAGCGAGGATGTGTTCAGCCTCAACGTCCCGGTGCCGGGAGCACTCCGCCGGCTCGCAAATGACCTCCAGCCACGGCTCCTCGATTTCGAGCAGGTTCGGGACGACCACACGCTCGTTGTCAAGCGGTTTCCAGAGGGTGAGTTGGCGAACGGCCATCCGGATCACCAGCTGGCGACGCTGCAGGAGCGGCTGCGACCAGTCATTAGCGGGCTGCCGGCCGTTGAGGCGAAAGTCACCGGCGTCGACGCCTTCGAACAGCCGCCGCGCGGCGACGGCCCGGTCGTCTATCTCGCCGTCGAGAGCCCCGGTTTGCATCGAATTCACCGAACGCTCGCCGACGCCTTCGGCGTGGTCGACGGGCTCGAAGGCGACGACTACACGCCGCACGTTACGCTGGCCCGCGGCGGATCGGCTGCGGCCGCGGCGGCGGTAGAACAGCTGCGAGAGCGGGAGATCGAACCGGTCACGTGGACGGTTTCGGAACTCGTGATCTGGGATTCGAGACACCGCAAACCAGCGGCGCGATTCGGGCTGCCGGCCTGATCGACGAGCCGCTTATTTACCGCGATTCGAGCCGCATCGCTACCGGCTCCTTCGGGTGCATGGTCAACGACCCCCGAAGGTCAAGCGCGTCGCCGAGGTAGTCGAGGCGGTACTCTTGGGCGACGGTAGCGAGGATCAGCTTGGCCTCAAGCATCGAGAACTGCTTGCCAATGCAGTGCCGCGGCCCGCCGCCGAACGGGAAGTAAGCGAAGCGGTGGCGGTCGGCAGCGCGTTCCGGCGTCCAGCGGTCGGGATCGAACGTCTCGGGGTCGTCGTACCACCGCGGCGAGCGATGGACAGCCCACTGCGGCAGCATGAGGCCGCTGCCGGCCGGAATCCGGTAGCCGCCGAGTTTGACATCCGTCGTCGCCTCGCGGAACAGCGAGTACACCGGCGGGTAGAGCCGCATCGCCTCCTTCAGCACCTGCTCGGTGTACTCCAGTTGCCGGACATCGCTGGCGGTCGGCGACGCGCCGTCGAGAACTGAATCGAGTTCGTCGTGGAGCCGACGCTCGACTTCGGGATGTTGGGACAGGAGATACCACGTATAGGTCAGCGTGAGCGCGGTCGTGTCGTGACCAGCCAGCAGCATGGTCATCATCTCGTCGCGGAGTTGGCGGTCGGTCTGCTCGCCGCGATCCTTGGCGCGGAGCAACAGCGAGAGCAGATCCATCGGTTCATCGGTGTCGGCATCGACCGGCGTTTCCGCGCCGGGACCGTAGCCGGTTCGCTGGCGGTCGGCGACGATATCGTCGATCACGGATTCGAGGTCGGCGATGGCGGCGCGGAACTCGCGGTTTTCGGGGGTTGGGGCCCAGTCAGGGATGAGTCGACGGAACGGGCTTGGCTCGAAGCGCGCACCCAGCGGTTCGAGGTTTTCCTGCACTGTGCGGATTCGCTCGTCACTGATGTCGGTGCCGAACATCGCGGTGACGATGATCCGAACGGTGAGCCGGGCCATCTCGATCTGAATGTCGAGGCGGTCGCCGGCCTGCCAGTCGGCCACCGTTGACTCGGTGTGCTCGACCATCATGTCGCCAAGCGTGCGGATGCGGCGACCGTGGAACGCGGGGTTGGCCAACTCGCGTTGCTGTTGCCATGTCTCGCCCTCGCTCATCAGCAGGCCGTCGCCCAGCAGGTCGTAGATCGCGTCGTCGCCGATATCGAGTTTCGGGAAGCGTTCGGGTTCGGTGACGAGGACGCGCTCGATGTCCGCTGGGTTGGTGAGCATGTACAGCGGGATCGGGCCGAGGTCGAAGGCGACGATGTCGCCGTAGGCCTCCTCGCAGGCCGTCATGAAGTCAAAGGGGTCGTCAGCGTACTGCTGGCCGTTGCCGAAGAGGGGAACGCCCTGCGGGCCCGGGGGCCGAATACTCATACGAACGGTTGGGTGTGCGCGTGATTAAGCGTTCGGCCGAACTAGGTAGACACCGCGAGCAGCATGGCATAGCATCGAAAGCAGGGAGTCGCCGACGCACACCGAAACCCCGTTTAGGGGTGACTGAAATAGAGCGCGTATGGCTACTATCGTTCCCGCATCGACGGCTCAGTCGCTGGCGGCGTCGCTGGCGACTGCGGGCGTCGGCTCGCTGACGACCCCGACCTACGACCGCTTCGCCGACGGCGAGACGCTGGCGGCTGTTCCCGACTTCGACGACGAGGAAGCGATCATCATCGCGTCGACCGTCGACAACGACGCCCACGTCGAACTGCTCCAGCTACAGGACGCTGTCCGCGAGGCGGGCGCGAGCGACGTAACGACTGTTATCCCGTATCTCGGCTACGGGCGACAGGACAAGGCGTTCAAACACGGCCAGCCCGTCTCGGCGCGCGCCGTCGCCCGGGCGATCAGCACCGGCACCGATCGCGTCGTGCTCGTCGATCCACACGAACCCGATGTAACGGAGTTCTTCGACGTGCCGACGAGGATCGTCAACGCCGCCGGACAGTTGGCCGCACCGCTGGCCGACCTCGACGATCCGCTGTTCGTCGCGCCCGACGAGGGTGCGACCGGCCTCGCTGAGGCGACGCGGGACGCCTACGGGAACGGCGACGTGGATTACTTCGAGAAGGAGCGCGATTACGACACCGGCGAGGTCGAAATCACGCCGAGCGACGCCGCCGTCGAGGGGCGCGATGTGGTACTCGTCGATGACATCATCGCCACCGGCGGGACGATGAGTGGGGCAATTGCAGCCCTCCACGACCGCGATGTGGCCCGCGTCTACGCCTGCTGTATCCACCCCGTCTTGGCCGGCGCGGCACGAACGAAACTCGCCGCCGCCGGCGTCGAACGCGTCGTCGGCACCGACACGCTCGAACGGACGGTCAGCGACGTGAGCGTCGCCCCCGCCATCGCCGACGCACTCGGCGAGTAGTGCGATGCGTCGCCAACGTTCATAGGCTCGCCGCCGCAATCACCGCGCATGCCAACGATCTTCGAGCAGATCGTCGACGGCGAGATTCCCGGTCGCATCGTCCACGAAACCGAAACCACGCTGGCGTTTCTCGACGCCAACCCGCTGGCCCGCGGCCACACGCTCGTCATCCCGAAAGATCCCTACGAGCGACTGGACGATATGCCGGCCGACATCGCCAGCGACGTGTTCAGCGTCGTCCACGAGCTGACGCCGGCCATCGAGGACGCGGTCGACGCCGACGCGACGACGATCGGAATGAACAACGGCGAGGCTGCCGGCCAAGAAGTGCCACACGCTCACGTCCACATCGTCCCGCGGTTCGACGGCGACGGCGGCGGCCCGATCCACGCCGTCTCGCCGAGCCGCCCGGACCTCTCCGACGAGGAACTCGACGAAATCCAGGACTCGATCGCAGATCGCTAACCCGGCCGTTGATTCGACTGCACTGGCCGCGGCCGAGCCGCACTGTTGGTCGCGTTATCCGGTAAAAAATGTCCACAAGGCCACAAAGTTGTTGTTTATCCAACTATTATATTACTCGGTGCTAGTACTGGGTGTTACAGCATGTCAGAAGATACCACGGACTGCCCCGAATGCGACGGCAAGCTACAGGCTGACGGCGACGAGACGGTTTGCAGCAACTGCGGCCTCGTCGTCGACAGCGACCCGATCGACCACGGCCCCGAGTGGCGATCGTTCAACGATAGCCAGACGAACCCTGAACGCACCGGCGCGCCGCTGACGGTCGCCCGCCACGACCGCGGGCTCTCGACGGAGATCGGCTACGACAGCGGACTCAGCGAGCAACGCCGCCGGCAGTTCGTCCGGCTGAGACGCCAGCACAACCGCGCCCGGGTGCGAAGCAAACGCGAGCGGAACCAGATCTACGCCTTTACCGAGATTCGGCGGCTGAGTAGCGAGGAGTCGCTGCCGACGCAGGTGCGGGATCACGCTTGCTCGCTGTTCAAGTCAGCGCAGGCCGAGAGCTTGCTTCGTGGGCGATCGCTGGAGGGATTCGCCGCGGCCTGTGTCTACGCCGCCTGCCGGATCGAAGAGCTATCGCGGACGGTCGAGGAAACCGTCACGACAGCCAAGGCCGACCGCGGGGAGTTTCAGGCCGCCTACGACGCGCTCAACCGCGAGTTGGGGCTGCCGGTCGCGCCGACGAGCCCCGCCGAATACCTCCCGCGATATGCGACCGAACTCGAATTGTCGTCAGAAATCGAACGCCGTGCTCGGGAGTTGGTCGAGCGCACCCAACGAGAGGGAATCGCCAACGGTCGGAATCCCAGCGGCGTCGCCGCGGCCTGTCTCTATACGGCAGCGAAGGAAGCGGACGCAGAGCTGACCCAACAGGAGGCCGCCGATATCGCGTCGGTCACGCCGGTTACGCTGCGAAACACGTTTCAGGCGTTGGCAGCTGAGCCGCCGCCACAGTAGGCGGCGAGCGGGGTGAGGCCTGCAGTGTCGAGAACTCAGACATCTCAGACCTCTTCGGGGACGATATAGAGGTCTTGGCCGTCCTTCAGCACCGGCAGCGTCTCGCTGTCGGGGTCAACGAAATCGGGCCGGGCGACGGTTTTCGCCTCATAGGTCTCGGGATCGAGCAGTTGGATCGAGTGTTCGTCTTCGACTGCCACGACCGTCGTGTCGACAGCGTCGCGTTTGTGGCCGATCGGTTCGACCGTCGGGAGGTCGCCGTTTTCGGGGCTCACCTCGTAGGGCTCGCCGGTCGTGAGCCGGCGACCCGAAAGGGTGTTGTGCGCGCTGGAGACGATCACCGGGCCGCCGCCGTCCTCGGGATCGACCACGTCGCCGGCGGTGTACTTCGGCAGGCGGGCGACGAAGGTGACCCGGTAGACCTCGTTGCCGTCGCTGTCCTCGGTGACCAGCGTCGGGTGATCCTTGACCGTGCCGCCGAAGCGGTCGGTGATCCGGTTGGCGACCGCCTGCCCGAGTTTGTTCGTCGAGAGCTTGATGTTCGGGCCGGCGTCGCTTTCGGTGTCGATCGAGCTGATAAACGCTTCTCTGTCCCCGTCGGCTTCCTTGCCGGCGACGTAGGATTCGGCGATTTCGATGGCTTCGGCCGCTTCTTCGGGCGTTGGCTCGCGGCCATCGGCGCGGACCTGCACGAGGCTGGCGTAGTAGCCACCGGCGATCCGGCCACAGCGGTCGCAGACCTCCTTGCCGATGCGAACCGGGACGATCAACTGTTCTTCGAGCAGGGTTTCGCGGACAACACCCGAAAAGGTGCAGTGCATCCGGATCGTCGTCTCGTCGACCTGTTCGGGCTCGACGCCCCACTCGACGTTCTCGGCGTCGATATGGACCGACAGCGACTCGCTGACGGCGTCGATAGCGATGTCGGTGTAATCCTCCGCGCCGACATCGACCCAGCGGTTGCCGCGGTGGACCGCGCCGCATCGCCCGCAGACAGTGACGTTGACGCGGTCGGGCGCGTCGATGAAATCGAAGGCGTCGAAGTAGCAGCTATCGCAGAGGGCGTCGCTGTCGGCCCGCGGCGCGCCGGGGCGTGGTTCGGCCCGCTCGGCGACTTCGTCGCCGCACTCCGGACAGAACCCGCGTGACTGCGTCATCTCATGAGGAATAGCGGCGTCGACTGTTTAAGCGGCGCGAATCGCCGCAGCCGATGCCGGTGCTCAAATAAGGAGCATAAATACGTAGGTCGGCCAGCCGATCAGCCGCCCCCTGGTGGACTGAAAGGGCGAGGCTCTCTCGGCGAACCCCGGTGACGTAAGCACTGCAGGAGCGAGCGGAGCGAGCGACGAAGCGCGCAACGAGCCGCGGGAGCCGAGAGAGTCGAGGGCTTTCTACACCTGATTCATTCACGTAGTTCCGTATCCGACTACCACGTATAGCGACCTAATCGCTTATGTGCGGAGGGCCGCAGGGTGTAGGTATGGGCGAAGGCTACACCGTCGGTATCGATCTGGGGACGACACGCAGCGCGGTTGCGTACGTCGCTGGCGGCGATCCGGAGGTGATCACCACGGGCAACAGCGGCGAGTCCGTCATCCCCTCGGTCGTGCAGTTCGACGAGGACGGCGCGGTCAACGTCGGCCAGACGGCCGCGAATCTGGCGATTCAACACCCCGATCGAACCGTCACCGAGATCAAACGCGAGATGGGCAGCGAGGAGCCGATCGCCGTCGCCGGTGAGGAGTACTTGCCCGAACAGATCTCCAGCCTGATCCTCGAACACGTCGTCGAGGAGGCCGAAGCGAGCATCGGCCGCGATGTCGAGGGCGCGGTGATCACGGTGCCGGCGTACTTCGACGACACGAAGCGCACCGCGACGGAATCGGCGGGCGAGATCGCCGGCCTCGACGTGAAACGCCTCCTACCGGAGCCGAGCGCGGCATGTCTGGCCTACGGCCTCCACGAATCGAAACTCGGCGAAAGCGAGGCCGAACTCGCCTTCGTCTACGATCTCGGCGGCGGCACCTTCGACGCGACACTCGTCGAGATCGACTACGAGATCAACAGCGTCGAAACCCTCCACACCGCCGGCGACAACGACCTCGGCGGCAGCGACTGGACCGACCGGA
The DNA here is from genome assembly GCF_006861665.1 of Halonotius terrestris. GTDB lineage: Archaea > Halobacteriota > Halobacteria > Halobacteriales > Haloferacaceae > Halonotius > Halonotius terrestris. Next base: position 580,906 of record NZ_RKLU01000001.1, read on the forward strand.
TCGTCGAGTGGATCACCGAGGGGATCCACGCCGACACCGACGTTGCCGTCGAGGACGACCCCGAGCAGTTGGCCCGCATTCGACAGGAAGCCAAAAGCGCGAAACACCGGCTTTCGGACCTGAACTCAACCGAGGTCAGCGTCCCCTTCGTCGTTCCCGAGCAGTCCTATACGTTCTCCGAGGAGCTGACCCGCGAGAAATTCGAGGAACTAACTGCCGATCTCGCTGCGGCGACGACCGACCCCCTCGACGATCTCTTCGAGCGCGCCGACTACACGCCCGATCAAGTCGATAAGGTCCTGCTTGCTGGCGGCTCAGTGCGGATGCCCCACATTCAGGAGCTCGTCAGCGACTACTTCGAGCAGGAGGCCTCGATGGAGATCAACCCCGAGGAGGCGATCGCCCTCGGCGCGGCCATCCAAGCCGAAATCATCGACGAGGACGGCGCGGACGCCGCGGCGATGCTGCCCGGCGAGACCGACGACATCGTCCTGATCGACGTGGTGCCGCAGTCGCTTGGAGTTCGGCTCTCGGATGGCTCGATCGACCACATCATCGAGCAGGACGAGCAGATTCCGACCTCGACCCGGAAAGAGAGCTACGGCACTGTCGAGCCCGGCCAGACCTCGGTGCAGATCCGGGTCTATCAGGGTGAAGGCGACACAGCCGAAGAGAACACCAAGATCGGAACGGCCGTCCTGCGGGATATTCCGCCGCGGCCGCCGGGTGAGCCGTCGCTGGCCGTCGAGTTCCGGATCACGACCGACGGCCGCCTCGAAGTGACCGGCGAAGACCTCAAAACCGGCAAACAGGTCGAAACGGCAATCGAATCGGCACTCCACCACTCCCCCGAAGAGATCGACGACCTCGGCGAGCAGTTGCCCGCGCTGAACGAACCATAACGGGATGAGCGACAGCTACGAGGGGACGCCGTCGGCCGATTCCTACTACGAGCGACTCGGCGTCGAGCGGTCGGCCAGCGACGAGGAAGTCAACAGGGCCAGCAAGCGCGCCAAGCGGGCGGTCCACCCCGACAACAACAGCAGCGAGCAGGCGACCGCCGAACGCGAGTTCGATCGTGTGACCGACGCCAGCGACGCGCTGACCGACAGCGGCTCGCGGGCGGCCTACGACACGTTCATCGACGATCAGGGGCCCGACACCGGCACCGAGCTCTACGAGGAGTGGGACGCCGGCGGCCGGCCGCGACCGCCGAGCGAGTGGCTGTCGGAGCCGCGGTCGGCGTCGTCATCAACGACAACGTCAGCGTCGGCGACGACCACGACTGATTCGACGGCAACTGATACTTCACGCGCACGCACGCAAGAGGAGCGACGACCGAACCAACGACAGCGACGCAGCGAGCAGCGGACGACGGAGCAGGCTGGACGCGCGGCAGCCGACGCAACCGCTGACGCGACCGGTCAGCAAGCAGCCGCCGAGGGCGACACCGCAGGCGACAACACGACGCCGTCGGCGACACCCAACCGCGCCCCGGAGAGCGTGTTGGGCGAGGATCCCGAAGAGATGTACAGCAAGTACGTCCTCGATTCGGATGCGGAGTGGGGGTCGCCGGAGGCAGCACCTGCCGGAACAAGCCAGCAGGACAGCAATGAGGATACCGTCACCGCGCGGTACGTACCGACACCGATCGATCGATTCGTCCGCGTCGTCGTCAACACGCCGCTCGGCTCGTTGCTCGCCGTGTCGATCCCGAAATCACGGCTGCTTCGCGGCGCGATAGCGGTGGTTTGGCTCGCCGTCGCCGTCGTGTTCGGCCCGGTTGTGGAACTCCTCGCTGGGCTGCCGTTTGTCTTGTTTCCGCGGATCGGTCCGTGGCTGTACACGCCGCTGGCCGCTGTGGTGCTCCTCGCACCGACGGCAGTTCCACTGGAAACGTCGGCGGGCGTCGTTGCGGTGTTGGTCCTGTTCTCAATTGGGTACTACCTGTTGGTACGTGGCTCGCGGCTCGATCCGTACGCCCGGTAGGAGGGTGTCAGCCGCGGTAGCCGCAGTATCGACGGCGATAACTGCACGCTTCGGTAAGGTTTAGCCCGTCGAACGATTAGCCCCGTGTATGCAATGGAAAACAGACTGGGGACTCCGTGGTCGGATGGTCCTCACGATGTTCCTGCTGTTTGCCCTCTACATCGTTTTCATCGGTATTCTGTCGCAGTACACCAGCCTCCTCGGCATGGTCATCATGATGGGGCTGTTCTCGCTGGGACAGTACTTCTTCAGCGACAAACTGGCCCTCTACAGCATGGGTGCGAACGTCGTCGATGAAGACGAGGCCCCCGAACTCCATCGGACGATGGATCGGCTCTGCCAGCAGGCCGACCTCCCGAAACCACAGATCGCTATCGCCGACTCCCAAGTCCCGAACGCGTTTGCGACGGGGCGAAACCAGAAGAACGCGACGGTCGCCGTCACCAGCGGCCTCATGCGAACGCTGGATCAAGAGGAACTTGAAGGCGTCCTCGCNCACGANCTCGCNCACNTCAAGAACCGCGACGTNNNGGTGATGACCATCGCGTCGTTCCTCTCGACGATCGCNTTCNTCNTCGTCCGNTGGGGCTGGCTNTTCNNCGGCNNCNGCNG
>NZ_RKLU01000001.1:583512-586761 GCF_006861665.1 Halonotius terrestris
GAATCAGGCNCCNGTCTACGTGGCGATCCTCGCCTCGTTGATCGTCTGGGTGATCTCGTTCCTGTTGATCCGCGCGCTCAGCCGGTACCGCGAGTACGCTGCCGACCGCGGCGCGGCATCGATCACGGGCAATCCCTCGGCGTTGGCCTCGGCACTCATGTCGATCAGCGGCCGGATGGACAAGGTGCCCCAGGAGGACCTCCGCGATCAGGCCGAGATGAACGCGTTCTTCATCATCCCGATCCGCTCCGGCTTCATCGGTAAGATCGCCAGCACCCACCCGCCGACGGAGAAACGGATCGAAAAACTCCGCGAACTCGAACGCGAGCAGGAAACGGCCTAACACAGCGACACCGCTTTTCTCGCCGTGGTGTTGACCCGGTAGCGACACCGCCTTTTGTCGTCGGTTCTAGCGGTCCGTATGGGACTCTTCGATACCGTCCGGTCGATCTTCGGCGTCTCCGCCGAGCGGGATGCGACGCGGGATGCCGACCCCGAAGACCTCTTCGGGATGTCGACGGCCTACATGACGATGGAGGCCGATCTCGGCTACGAGAACGCGGGACAGGCCGCCCTCTGTTTTTCCTCAGTTGACAGCACGGATTTCAGCGATACGGTCGACGAAGTGAAAGCGATCCTCGAAGCCGGCGAGGACGACACCGGCACGACGTTCAGCCAGCACAGCGACGATCACGGCTACAGCTGGGTCGTTCTCGATGACGACGATCCCGAGGACCTGTTGACGACGATCCACTTCGCCGCCGACACGTTCATCGAACAGGGGTATGGCTCGCGGCTGCTGGCGGCCGTCTTCGCCTTCGATAAGAGCGGCACCGACCACGCCTACTGGATCTACTCCTTCCGCCGCGGGGCGTACTACCCCTTTGTCCCCAGCGGCGACCACGAACGCGACAACAAAGCCGAGTTCAAACTCCAGTCGGTGCTGGACGGCGAACTCGGGATCGAGGCCAACGAGGAGTACTGGTACCCGCTGTGGCCCGACCGTCCCGGCGGCTACCCATGGGAGTAACAGCAGCGGCGAGCAGCGGCGAACCGGGTCTAGCCGCCTAATCGACCAGTTCAGCGTTGTTGCCGGCCATAGCTGCAAAATCAACAGCCGATAGCGTGGTTTGGCCCGCCGTATTTTACTTTCACTTTGCTGTTAACGAGGCTTTATATGGGAAAGCGAGCAAAGACAGGGTACAATGGCAGAGGAAGACCTTGAAGCACTACCCGGAGTCGGGCCGGCGACGGCCGACAAACTGGCTGACGCAGGATTCGAAAGCTATCAGAGTATCGCCGTCGCCTCACCCGGCGAACTCGGGAACACGGCTGATATCGGCGACAGCACCGCGAGCGACATCATCAACGCCGCCCGCGAGGCCGCCGACATCGGCGGCTTCGAGACCGGCGAGATGATCCTCGAACGCCGCCAAGAGATCGGCAAACTCTCCTGGCAGATCGACGAGGTCGACGACCTGCTCGGCGGTGGTATCGAAACCCAGTCGATCACCGAGGTCTACGGCGAGTTCGGCGCGGGCAAGTCCCAAGTAACCCACCAGNTNGCGGTCAACGTCCANCTNCNGNNCGANCAGGGNGGCCTCCNNGGNNNNTGTATCTTCATCGACTCCGAGGACACNTTCCGNCCNGAACGGATCGACGACATGGTCCGCGGGCTCGACGACGACGTGCTGCAGGCGACCCTTGAGGACCGCGGCATGGAGGGCTCAATCGACGACGAGGAGACGATGGAAGCCCTCGTCGCCGACTTCCTCGACCGGATCCACGTCGCCAAGGCGTTCAACTCAAATCATCAGATTCTGCTCGCGGAGAAGGCCAAAGAGCTGGCCGGCGAACACGAGGACAGCGAGTGGCCCGTCCGGATGGTCTGTGTCGACTCCCTGACCGCGCATTTCCGCGCCGAGTACGTCGGTCGTGGCGAACTCGCCGAACGCCAGCAGAAACTCAACAAACACCTGCATGACCTCATGCGAATCGGCGATCTGTACAATACCTCTATTCTCGTCACCAACCAAGTCGCCTCCAACCCCGACTCCTACTTCGGCGACCCGACCCAGCCCATCGGTGGCAACATCCTCGGACATACCTCCACGTTCCGGATCTACCTCCGGAAATCGAAGGGTGACAAACGGATCGTCCGGCTGGTCGACGCGCCGAATCTCGCCGACGGCGAGGCCGTCATGCGCGTCCAAAACGAGGGCCTAAAGCCCGAATAATCGGTAGAAACGAGACCAACCGGGAACGACGCGGGCTGTTTTGCGGGTGACGACCGACTGAGAGCCGTAGCCGACTGTTTTCGACGGTGCGAGCCGACTGTCACAGCCCTGTGTTCCGGGGTGCGTCGTTCGGATTGCGAACCGTACCCGGGGCGACGATCCCGTTATCCGCAGAAAACATAGATTACTCGACAATACGAACGTCCACTTGTGCGGCAAGAATTGGCAGGTGAGTCGATCGGTTGCAACCTTATATGCATATTATCTGATTCCATATCTGACGGTCGTATACAAATACAGCCTTATTCGATCAATTGTAAACGGTTACCATTATATACGTCCACTCCATGAGTCACGACCGTGATTCAGAGCACAAACACATGGTGTGATCACGGAAACGCACATGATCGTAAACTCAACAACATCGATTCAACGGAGACAAATACATGACAATTGACCCAGCCGCATTCGCAAGCGCGATGAACGGCACGTGGATCCTCGTCGTAACGTTCCTGATCTTCTTCATGCACGCGGGCTTCGCCATGCTCGAAGCCGGGCAGGTCCGCTCGAAGAACGTCGCAAACCAGCTCACGAAGAACCTCCTGACATGGAGTCTCGGCGTCACGGTGTTCTTCCTGTTAGGCACAGCATTTACCAGCGTGATGAGCGGCTCCGGTGGCCCGACGTCGGTCGCCGGTGCCCTGTTCTCGGGCGGTAGCCTCGCAGTCGAAGCCGGTGCCATTGGCCCGTACGTCAACTGGCTCTACGGTGCCGTCTTCGCAATGACCGCCGCAACCATCGTTTCGGGTGCTGTCGCCGGCCGCGCAAAACTCCGCGCGTACGTCGCCTACACCTTCCTTCTGGCTGCAGTCATCTACCCAATGGTGATTGCCTTCACCTGGTCGGCCTCCGGTGACGGCCTCGTCGCCCAGCTGACTGGTACCGCCTTCCACGACTTCGCCGGCGGGATGATCGTCCACGGCATGGGCGGCATCGCNGGNCTCACCGCNGC
>NZ_RKLU01000001.1:586809-640506 GCF_006861665.1 Halonotius terrestris
GAACGTCATNCCCGGTCACTCNNTGACNTTCGCCGTACTGGGAACGCTCATCCTCGCGTTCGGCTGGTACGGCTTCAACGTCGGCACGGCCTCCGTGGTCAGTGGCGGCGTCTTCAACACGCAAACGCTGAACCTCGTTGCGATGAGCACGACCATCGCCATGGCCTCCGGTGGCCTCGGTGCTGCCGCCGTTGCCTGGCTGAAAACCGGGAAAGTCGACACGCTGTACGTTGCGAACGGCCTGCTGGCCGGCCTCGTCGGCATCACCGCCATTCCGGACACGACCGTCTGGTGGGGTGCCTTCATCGTCGGCGGCCTCGCCGGTGCCCAGCTCCCGCTTGTCTTCGAGTTCGTCTCGGACACGCTCAAGATCGACGACGTCTGTGCTGTCTTCCCCGTCCACGGGAGTGCTGGTGTGCTGGGGACGCTGATGTTCCCGTTCGTTGCCGCACCCGGCGCGCTGAGTAGCAGCGTCGGTGCCCACTTCATCGCACAGCTGACCGGTGTCGTCATCATCGGCGGCTGGACGCTCACCGCAACCGCGATCGTCTGGTACGCCCTCAAAGTCATGGGCGAAGCACGCGTCACCGCCGACCACGAGCAGGAAGGCCTCGACATCTCCGAACACGGCGTCGAGACCTACCCCGAGTTCGGTGGCGACCGCGTCGCGACCGACGGCTTCGGGCCGACTGACAACGACGAGATCCGCACCGACGGCGGCAGCGACGACCACGAGATCCGTACTGACGGCGGCCGCGAGGTCCGCACCGACGGCGGCGACCCGGAACTCAAAATGGTCCTCTCGGTCATCCGTCCGGAGAAACTCGGTGACGTGAAGNANGNGCTCGCNGANGTCGGNGCGCCCTCGCTNACNGTNACNAACGTCTCNGGTCGTGGCNNCCAGCCCGCNAAGAAGGGNNNNTGGCGCGGCGAGGAGTACACCGTCGACCTCCACCAGAAGGTGAAANTCGAGTGNGTCGTCGCCGATGTCGAAGCTGAAGAGGTTGCCGACGCGATCAAGGAAGCAGCCAACACCGGCGAACCCGGCGACGGGAAGATCTTCATCCTCGATGTCGAAGACGCCATCCAGGTCCGAACCGGGAAAGAAGGCACGGAGGCTGTCTAACGCGACTGACGCACTGCTGACTCGATTTCGGCACGGCCGCTCGAACCAAGCCGGGCGGTTGTCCCGAGCCTGATCACCACACTCCGACCGGTTCTTTTTCCGATACGCAATACCCGTCAGTTGCAACACCGTCACTGCGGGCGCGGACGAAGTGAGCGAAGCGACCGTCGGGCTTATTCACCCCGCCGGTGAATCACTCCCACGATGGCGATCACTCCACGCGACGCCCGGTACCCGTTCCTCGCGGCCGCTCGTGCGGCCGTCACGGAGGCGGGTGTCGATCTGGCGGAGTTGGTCGCCACCGACGAACCCGCGGTCGATCGCGGCCGCGAGCGGGTCGAACGCGCGCTGCTGGCCGGCCGCGTGGATTCGGAGACACCCGACCAGTGGCGCGTCGAAGACGAATTACTCTCGTATCCGATCGCCCGCATTCTCGTTTCGTTGCTTGATTCGCCGGCCGCAGTGGAAAAATACGCCGCTGCGGAGGCGAAAACCGCGATCGAGCGGCTACAGGACGACCTCGAAAACGCGGGCGACGAGCTCCGGAGTACCCCCTCGGCCGGCATCGACCGCGAGACGCTGATCACCGAACTCGGATTGGAGGGGTCGATCCGGCCCGAACGCGAGGGGGCGACCACGACGGGCGACGCGACCGCCGGCGACGAGCCAGCGTGGTTCCACGTCGGCGTCGGCACCTACCTCGAACTCGCCTCAGGGGCGCGCGGCGACGGCTGGCGGCTCGTCAATCGAGAACTCAGCGACGGCGCGGTCCGGGTCGAGCGCGAGGAGCTATTTCGCCTGTTGCGGACGGCGATCCGCCGGCGGGTCGCGGAGGGACTGCCGTTCGACGGTCTCAACGAAGACGAGGGCATCGCCGCGGAGTTGGAGGCGGAACTTACTGATCTCCGGCGGCTGCTCTCCGAGCGGACGCGGGTCGGCGAGATCGATTTCGTCGCCCGCGAGCTGTTCCCGCCGTGTATCGAGAACCTACTACAGAAGGCCGAAGACGGGATCGAACTCGAAGGCTTCGAGCAGTTCACGCTGATGGCGTTTCTGACCGGGATCGGGATGGACGCCGACGAGATCGTCGCCTTCTGTGCGGCATCCTCACTGGAGCCGGAGGGGATTCGCTACCAGACCGAGTATCTGAAAGCCGACCGCGGCACGCAGTACCCGCCGCCGTCGTGTGAAACGCTGAGTGCTTACGGGATCTGCCACAACGAGGACGACCACTGGAAAGTCGCCGGCCACCCCCTGGAATACTACCAGCAACAACTGGAGACAGCCGACGACGTCGTCGACTGGCGGGAACAGGCGGCCGACGACTGACATAGAAACAGGAAGCAGAACGGGGCGTTACTCGGTTGGTTCGGAGTCAACGGCCTCGGCAGCGTCGTCGTTGCTGACGCGGGCCAGCCACGCGCCGACGGCAGCCATCAGGAGGACGAAACCGACGAGCGCGCCGATGATCGCCAGCCCGCCGGTACTGGAAAAGCCCTCACCGCCGCCGAAGACGGTCCCGATACCGATGAGACTCACGAGGAACAGCCCGACGGCAGCCGCCGAGACGATCGTTTTGCGGCGGAGATCCGCGTCGATATCCATACGCTCAGTTGCGAGAGCCGTCGCAAAAGGGCTTCGAAACGGGCGACAGCGACGGACGCGACCGTGACGAGCGGTGCGCTCAGCGTGTCCACGTCAGGGGAACCGCCGCAGAAGCACACGTGCCGGCGTGGTGCCCGGGCCACGCACGGCGTGGGTGGTTGTTCGACACGGCCGCTGGGTGGGAACGACGCGGCCACCTAGGCCCATATTTCCTGTCAACTAAAATGTACTGGATATTAGTAATTTCATTCTTTTCAACAAATTAAGTCGAAAACACGGGAGGAGTCGACGACAGCACGGAGACACAACTGCTCAGAGGTCGTCGAGGGTCGTCCGCTCGCTGTGGCCGACGAGTTCCTCGAAATCGATCCCGTCGGCGAGAGCGGTCTCCTTNTTNACGCGGTAGTTCCCNCCGTCNGTGACNTNGAGGTCGCCGGGGTGGAAGAAGTACCAGTCCTCGCGGTCGAAGCGGGCGGCGATNCGNGNNTTCGCGCCGAAGTTCTNNGCGAAGTAGANNAGCGCNTCNACCTCCTCGCCGGAGAGATAGATCGGATCGCCGCTGGAGGATTTGGCTTCGATGGCATAAAACCGGCCGTCGTCGCCGGCCAGCACGTCCGGGAGGTCGCGGTCGGTCGCGCTCCCGCTGGCCGGCGCGCGCATGACCGCGAAGCCGGCCTCGTCGAGGCGGTTGACCAACTCGCGTTCGCGGCGGTCGCCCTTCCGGTTGGCACTCATCGGTGGCGAGAGGCAGTCGTCACGGGGAGTCGTCGCAGGCGGTGCGAGCGATGCAATCGGTACATACGCAGGAATAGACGGGGACGGCCAAAAGGATACGGACGCCAGCTCGGGGACGTTGGGTTAGGGATCGTTGGGTCAGGAATCGTTAGGTCAGAAGTCGTCGGCTACGGGTCCGGCGAGTCACCGCTCGTCAGTGTCTTCAGTGGTCTCCGTGTTGCCAGCACTCTTGTTGAGTTTCTCAGCCACGTCGCCCTCGGCGAGGTTGGTCGATCCGAGGTAGATCAACACGATGGAAGCGAGCAACACGAGATCACCGAGGACGCTGCCCTGCGTCATCGCCATGTACGCGCCGCCGATGACGGAGACGACGGCCAGTCCCAGATACGCCCACCCAACGTTCATACCAGTAGTGCTCCGACCGAGGTGAAAAACGCGACGGTCTACGTGCCGTGATCCCAGCTACCGAGGTACTCGCGCTGCTCGTCGCTCAGCGAGTCATGGGCGACGCCCTCGGCGTCAAGTTTGATCTCGGCGATTTCGCGGTCGAGGTCGTCCGGCACGTCGTGGACGCCGGCCGCGTACTCGTCGCCGTTGGCCGCGAGTTCGCGGACACAGACCGCCTGCACGCCGAAGCTCTGGTCCATCACTTCGACCGGATGGCCGAGCGCGATGGGCGCAGCAAGGTTGACGAGTCGCCCCTCGGCGAGGACGTTGAGCCGGCGGCCGTCGGGCATCTCGTAGGCCTCGACGCCGTCGCGGGCCTCGTAAACATCGACTGCCTTCTCCTCGAGAGCGACGAGGTCGATCTCGATATCGAAGTGGCCCGCGTTCGCCAAGAGGACACCGTCGGGCATCACGTCGAAGTGCTCCTCGACGACGACATCGCGGTTGCCGGTGGTCGTCAGGATGAGGTCGGCCTCGGCGGCGGCCTCCTGCATCGGTTTCACGTCGTAGCCTTCCATGTGGGCTTCGAGGGCTTTCCGCGGGTCGACCTCNGTGACGACGACGTNGGCGTTCTGGCCCNNNGCTTTCTTNGCGACGCCGCGNCCGCAGTCGCCGTAGCCGGCGACGACGACCGTCTTGCCCGCGAAGGAGAGGTTCGTCGTCATCGCGATGTTGGCGAGCGACGCCTCGCCCGTGCCGTGGACGTTGTCGAACAGCCGCTTCATCGGCGTGTCGTTGACGGCGAAGACGGGGTAGTGGAGCTCGCCGTCGTCGTCCATCGCGCGCAGCCGGTGAACGCCCGTCGTCGTCTCCTCGCAGCCGCCGAGGATGGAGTCGATGAGCGCCGGGTGGTCCTGGTGGATGGCGGCGATCATGTCCATCCCGTCGTCGACGGTGATCGTCGGTTCGTGGCCGATGACGGCCTCGATGGCCGCGTAGTAGGTGTCGTCGTCGACGCCGCGCTCCGCGTAGGAGGTGATCTGCTCGTGGGAGTCGAGCGCGGCGCTCACGTCGTCGTGCGTCGACAGNGGGTTNCAGCCGGTGATNGCGACCTCNGCNCCNCCNANGGCNANNAGTTCGNNGAGNNNGGCNGTCTTNGCNTCGACGTGCATCGCCATCCCCACCGTCTCGCCGGCGAGCGGTTGCTCGGCCTCGAACTCCTCGCGGAGCGACTGAAGAATAGGCATGTGCTGGAGCGCCCAGTCCATCTTGCGGCGGCCCTCGCTGCGGGCGGATTCGGGGTCGTCGAGATGTGCGTCGACCGGCAGATACGCGGATTCGCTCATACGGAGGCATCGAGCGAGGCGGTGAAAACGGTACCGAAGACGGCGACGCGGGGATGGCAGGTTACTCGGCGCGAGCAGATTACTCGGCGCGAGCGATCAGGTCGGCGGCGTGCTCGCTCGCCCGCTCGCGGATCGCGGCCTCGTCCAGCGTCTGGACCTCGCGGTCTTCCATCAGGATCTCCCCGTCACAGATCGTGTGGCGCACGTCCGAGCCGCGAACCGCGTAGGCGAGGTGGCTCACGTAGTCGTGGACCGGCGTCAGGTGGGGTGCGTCGAAGTCGACGACCGCGATGTCGGCTGTCCCGCCGGCTTCGAGTTCGCCGACCGGGAGCCCGATGGCCGCTGCGCTGCCTTCGGTCGCCATGCGGACGGCCGATTCGGCGGCGACATCGCGGGCGTCGCCACGGGCGAGTTTGCCGAGCATGGCTGCATCCCGAATCTCGTCAAAGAGGTCGAGATCGTTGTTCGAGGCCGCGCCGTCGGTGCCGAGACCGACGTTGACGCCAGCGTCGAGTAGCTCCTGGATCGGGGCGATCCCGCTTGCGAGTTTCATGTTGGATGCGGGGCAGTGGATCACACTCGCGCCCGTCTCAGCCAGCAGGTCGATTTCGGTCTCGTCGACATGGACGCAGTGGGCGAGGAAGTCGTCGTCGGTGAGCATCCCGAGGTCGTCGGCGTATTCGAGCGGGCGGACGCCGTGCTCGTCGACGACGGGCTCGACCTCGTTTTCCGTCTCGTTGGCGTGGAAGTGCAGCGGGACACCGGCCTCGCGGGCCTGGGGGACGAACTCCTCCAGATACTCGGTCTCAACAGTCGTCAGCGAGTGCGGCATCAGCGCGGTCGTGATCCGGCCGTCGGCCGCGCCGTCGAACTCGCGGGCGATATCGAGGCCCTCCTGTGCGTCGGCGCGAGCCCCTTCGTCGTCTTTGCCGACGCTGATGAAGGCGTGGCAGAGGTTGGCGCGAAGGCCGGAAGCCTCGGTTGCGGCAGCGATCTCGGGGACTTCGAAGTAGCTGTCGGCGAACCCGGTGATCCCGTTTGTGATGAACTCGACGAGGCCGAGTTCGGTGCCGACGCGGATGTCCTCGGGCGTCAACTCCGCTTCGACCGGCCAGATGTCCTCCTGGAGCCAGGAATCTAAGGGTTTGTCGTCGGCGTAGCCGCGGAGCAACGTCATGGCGACGTGGGTGTGGGCGTTGACGAGCCCCGGCATCACCAGCGAGTCGGTTGCGTCGAGCGTTTCGCCGCCGTCGAGGTCGTCAGCAACTTCGAGCACCACGCCGGCCGGCCGATCGATCAGTACGTCGGCCTCGCGCACCTCGAAGTCGGGCGTGAGGACGTGTCCGCCCTCGATGACGACGGTGTCGTCGAATGCCGTCTCGGTCATACCGGCGATTACGGTGCGGGTCTCTTAATCGGACAGGGTCGACAGCGACAGGACTGCGCGATACAGCGATCACTCAGTAGATCGTAAGCGGTCGATCCGCTGGCCAAGCGGTGGTTGGACCTCGAAATAGGTGCGCCACGTCGCCCCCTCGGGATCGACGCCGCGGTGGTCAGCGACCGCCTCGAAGGCGTCGGCCAGTTCGCTTGCACCGACGCGGTCGGCGGCCGCCCGATCCGCGCGGAACTGGAGTTGGCGGCCGCCCCAAAAGAGGACGAGGGCGGCAGCCGCGATCACGAACAGCCCGTTTGAAAAGGCGAGCAGCCCGCCGAACATCGCAGTGGCGACGCCGATGACGACCGCGGCGGCGACCGCGCGGTATTCGAGATACAGGAGACGACCGCGCTGGGCCTCGGCCGTCAGCAGCGCGGTCGCCGTCGCGTCATCGAGCGTGTCGAGAACCCCCTCAGTGAGTAGGAGTTGGCGGCGACCCGGCAGCCCGATGAGCGACACCTGGATCGACGACGGCGCGGCCGTCTCGGAGAAATGGATCGCCGTCGGATCGAGATCGGCTGCCGCGAGCAGCGCGTCGATTGTCTCCTGTTCGTCGGTCGTGGGCGAGCGCGTTTCACGGAGCGATAGCGACACCCGCGGGCCGAGTGCGGCCATCGCTAGAAACAGCACGACGGCGGCGGCGACGAACCACCACGGATCGATAGTGGCCTGCAGTGGGGCGGCGACCGCAGCAGTCATACATCCGACTGCGGCCGACGGCCCCATAGCGGTTCCGCTCCGCTATCCCGTCGTAGCGGAGGGAAAGACAGTTGCCCCAGCGGCGAGAGGTGCGGATATGCGCATCGCCGTGCCCAACAAGGGGCGTCTCCACGAGCCGACGGTGAAGCTACTCGAACGCGCCGGGCTCCGGATCGAAAACGGGGCCGACCGGAAGCTCTACGCCGAGACGGTCGACCCCGACGTGACCGTGCTGTTCGCACGCGCCGCGGACATCCCCGAGTACGTCGCCGACGGCGCGGCCGCCGTCGGGATCACCGGCCTCGATCAGGAACGCGAATCCGGCACCGACCTCGACGAACTGGTCGACCTGGAGTTCGGCCAGTGCCGGCTCGTGTTGGCGGCTCCCGAAGACGGCGAAATCACCGAGCCGGCGCAGTTAGCAGGCAAAACGGTCGCTACCGAGTTCCCGCGAATCACTCGGGAGTACTTCGACGAGCAGGGGATCGACACCGACATTGTCGAGGTCACGGGCGCGACCGAGTTGACGCCGCACGTCGAGATGGCCGACGCCATCGTCGATATCACCTCGACGGGAACGACGCTCGCGGTCAACCGGCTGGCGATCATCGACGAGGTACTGCAGAGTTCGGTGCGGCTGTTCGCACGGCCCGAAACGGCCGACGACGACAAAGTCCAGCAGCTTATGACCGCTTTCGAGTCGGTGCTGGCAGCCGACGACAAACGCTATCTGATGATGAACGTCGCCAGCGAGGATCTGGAAGCGGTCAAAGACGTGATTCCTGGACTCGGCGGGCCGACGGTGATGGACGTTGCCGGCAGCGACGATCTGGCAGTTCATGTCGTCGTCGACGAACGCGAGGTCTTCGAGATCATCAACGACCTCAAAGCCGCGGGCGCGACCGGGATTCTCGTGACCGAAATCGAACGGCTGGTGGAGTAACGCGGCAGCGGTACGGAACGGTCTGTTAGATCGGTTCGTCGGGCTCGTAGTCCGCAGCGACCGATTGGGCTTCAGTCGCGTACTGCTCCTGATTGTCCGGATCAACTGCAGCGAGTTCGTCCTCGTCATCGATGTCGATAGCGGCCGTGATCGGGTCGCTCCGCTGTTGGAGGAGCGTCGCCGACAACTCCTTGCGAAGCTGTTTGGTACCGTCAGTTGTCGCGTACACGAAGGAGATCAGATTGCGGTCATCGTAGCTGCGCTCGACGAGCCAGAGCCGTGGCATATCCGTCCTTGTTGGAGGAGTGAAATGTGGCTGTCGGTCCAGAGAGCGGTCGCGTTACGTTCAATTGTCCTGCCGCCCAATCGACGGTGATGGAGGTCGGAACGCTCCGCGAGCGCGCAAGCGAGTTGCCGACGGAGCCCGGCGTCTACCAGTTTCAGGCCGGCGAGACGGTGCTGTACGTCGGCAAGGCGGTCGATCTGCGCTCGCGGGTTCGTTCGTACGCCGATCCGCGAAGCGACCGCATCGCCCAAATGGTCGCCCGGGCGGAGTCCCTTGAGGTCGCCGTCACCGACACCGAAACGCAGGCCCTCCTGCTCGAAGCGAACCTGATCAAACGCCACCAGCCGCGGTACAACGTCCGGCTCAAGGACGACAAATCCTATCCGCTGGTGCAGCTCACCGAGCACGACGTGCCGCGGATCGAAATCACGCGCGAACCGAACGACGCCGCGACCGTTTTCGGCCCGTTCACCGACAAAGGCCGGATCGAGACCGTCGTCAAGGCGATCCGCCACGTCTACGGCCTTCGCGGCTGTTCGGACCACAAGTATCAGGGCCGGGAGCGACCCTGCCTCGACTACGAGATGGGGCTCTGTACCGCCCCCTGTACCGGCGAGATCGACGCCGAGAGCTACCGCGAGGATGTCGAGGCGGCGATCCGGTTTTTCGAGGGTGAAACCGGCGTGCTGGCTGACCCACTCCGCCGGAAGATGGAAACAGCGTCTCAAGAGCAGGCCTTCGAGCGCGCCGCGAACCTGCGGGATCAACTCGATGTCGTCGAGACGATCCACGACGACAGCGAGCGGGCAGTCGCCGGCGGGAGCGACGAGGTAGTCGCGGACGTACTCGGCGTCGCCGTCGACGGCGACCGCGCGACCGTCGCCCGGCTTCGCAGCGAGCGCGGCCAGCTCGTCGACCGCTCGCGACACAGCCTCGAGGCACCCGACGAGGCCGACGGCGGCGACCGGGTGGCCGCGTTGCTGTCGGCGTTTCTGCCGCAGTATTACGCCGAACGCCCGCTGCCGGATGCAGTCTTACTCTCCGAACGTCCGGCCGATGACGACGTGGTCGCATGGCTAGAACGCGAAGGGGTTGCGGTCCGCGTTCCGGGAGCGGGCCGGGAGGCAACCTTGGTCGATCTCGCACTCAAAAACGCCCGACAGGGCCCGGTCGACGGCGACCCGCTGGGCGTGCTCGGTGAGAAGCTCGGTATCGACCGACCGCGCCGGATCGAGGGGTTCGATGTGAGCCACAGTCAGGGCAAAGCAGTCGTCGGCAGCAACGTCTGTTTCGTCGACGGCAGCGCGGAAACGAGCGACTACCGCCGGAAGCGACTCACCGACCGCAACGACGACTACGCGAACATGCGGGAGTTGATCGAGTGGCGCGCGGTTCGTGCGCTTGAGGGGCGTGACGACCGACCCGATCCGGACCTCCTGCTCATCGATGGCGGTGAGGGACAGTTAGGGGCCGCGATGGACGCCCTCGACAAAACAGGCTGGGACGTGCCGGTCGTCGCGCTCGCCAAAGACCGGGAGTTGGTGATCACGCCGGACCGCGTCTTCGACTGGCCGAGCGACGCCGAGCACCTCCACGTCTGCCAGCGCGGCCGCGACGAGGCCCATCGGTTCGCCGTCCAGTACCACCAACAGCTCCGGGACGACGTTTCGACCGCGCTTGATGGGATTTCGGGTGTGGGCCCCCAGACGCGAAAGCGACTGCTCCGACGGTTCGGCAGCGTCGAGAACGTGCGGGACGCGTCGAAAGCCGACCTACAGGACGTCGACGGCGTCGGCAAGAAAACGGCCGCGAAGCTCGCCGAGCGGCTGTGAGTGGCCGATACCGAATGCCTACATCATTAAGTTAACCCAGCCGATTTCAACGATATGGACTACACGCTTGCGGTCGATAACGCGCCGGAGACGATCAGCGGTGGGACGGGGGTTCTCCTCCTCCACCCCTCGATCGGCGAAACCGACCGGATCGACACGGANTTCCTGAAGACNGANACNGANCACNNNCTCGTNGTNTCGACCCGAACCACCGCCCGCGAGGTNGNACAGAAGNTCGAACACTACGACGTCGACGAGGACCGCGCGGTCATCCTCGATACGCTCTCGGTCGAACGCGGCTACTCCCGTCGCGGTACCGACGACGTCCACTACGTTTCCGCCCCGGACGACCTCGACGGGATCGTCCGGCAGGTCGGCGACTTCCTCGATGAACACGACGGGAAACTCCGGATCAGCGTCGACTCGCTGACCGAGATGATCTACTACGCCGACGAGGACGGCGTCGCCGACGCAACCGAACAGATCCTCGAACTGCTCGTCGAACACGATGCCGTCGGGATCTTCCATCTCTCGAAGGAGGTCCACGACGATGCGGTCATCGAGAAGTTCCGCGACCTCTTCGACGGTGTCATCGACCTCGACGACGACGGCAGCGTCGAAACCGACTTCTGAACGGTCAGCCGAGCCACCGACTCGGCTCAGCTGATCCGATACGTTACTTCGACAGTCGCACTCACAGTCACATCGTCAGGCCGGAGATCGGTTGACGCCGCGTCGGCCATGGCCTCTTCATCGAACCGCGCGTACGACGGTGAGAGCCCGCCACCCGCGGAGGTGACGTGCTGCACGTCGATGATTCCGGAATCGACCCGCTCGGCCAGCACGTCGGCCTCGGTGCGGGCGTTGTCGACGGCGGACTGAAGGGCATCCTCACGCAGCGAGTCGCGGGTCCCATCGGAGAGCGTGTACTCAATGCGGTCGATGGAGTCGGCCCCGCCGTCGATGGCAGCGTCGATGACGTCGCCGGTCGAATCGACGCTGTCGATGTCGAGGGTAAACGAGTGGGTGCCGAAGTAGACTGGCTCGTCGGGCGTTTCGGACTCGGGGAGTCGCGGCGGGACGCGCTCCTCTCGAATGCTGAACCGACCGGTCGTGATCTGCTCGTCGCTGAGGCCGGCCTCGCGGAGGGCTTGGGTGAGCCGCTCGGAGTCCGTCGAGAGTTGGTCCCGAACGCTGGCCGCGGTGTCACCAGTGGCTTCGACGCTCACTTCGACGACAGCCCGATCCGGTGGGGCCTGCATCTCGGCTGTGCCAGTGACAGTGATCGTTCGGAGGTTGCTATCGCCACCTGTCGCGCCCGACTGGGCGGCACTAAGACAGCCGGAGAGGGCAGTCGTCCCGGCGGCTGCGACACCGAGAAGGAGGGTTCGTCGGTCCATGGCTGAGAGACAGGCGCGGAAAGGATAGGCGTTGTGCAGGGTGAAACAGGGATATGAGCGCGTCTGGAGCGCGAAATACTCGGCTGCCGTGCTATTCCTGCAGTTCCGCGAAGGTCTTTTCCGCCCACTCGACGCCGTAGTCGGCCCCGTGATCGCGGTAGGCACCCGTATCGAGCGCGCTGAACGGCGTCGGAATCTCGAGATCGTGTTTGATCGCCGCGCAGGCGTACTCCGTCGCTTCCGCGAACGTCATCTCGTCGTGAGCGACCGCCCGCGAGAGGTCGCCGAGGCGACCTTCGAGTCGCTGGCCGGCATCGACCCACGCCTCATGCAGGGATTCGAACTCGCTTTCGTCGGCCCACGAGGCGAAGACCGGGCGCGTCTGGAGGCCGACCCAGCCGTCGAAGAGCGCGGCGGCGATCTGATACACGTCGGCCCCGCCGAGGCCGACGGCGGCGTCGAGGTCGGCGTAGGCATCGGCGAAGAATGGGAGGAAGTGTTCGGGGACGCTGCAGTCGATTTTGACGAACGCCTCGGCGATGAGGAAATCGAGGAACGGGTCGGGCGTTCCCTCAGCCCGCTGTTTCAGCAGGACCGTCGGCGGCTCGGTCTGGGTAGTCCAGACGACGGTGCCGTCGCCGGGCATCCCGATCGTGAACGGGGAGCCAGCGTACTTCTGCAGGACTGTGGGCGCGGTCTCGGGCACCCACTCTGCGGGGTAGCTGGCGGGATCGATACTGTCGGCGAGCAGGCCGAGGTCCTCGGCGACAGCGGGCGGCAGCGTCTCGAAATCGGTGTCAACATCGAGTACTGTCGCCGCTGGAGCGTACCGCCCGCGGGCGGCCGCGACGGGCGGCGACAGCGTTCGTTCGGTGAACATCAGGCGAACACGAACGAGAGGATGATACCGACGGCGAAGACAGCCGATAGGAGCACGGTGCCGAGAACGACTTTGGTAGCCTGAGACATGTCCCGCTCTTCTCGGTCGGTCCAAATAAAGCCTTCATGTCGGCAGGATTCGGGCGTGGAATCAGTCGAACGCCGTATTCGACACCGCCGGTCGCCCCGAATTTTATGCAGGTCGATGTGATATACGATCACATGGATGTCCGGGACGCCGTCGAAGAGGACGCCGAGTCGATCGCGGCACTGGCCGACGTGCCGGCGGATGTGATTCGGAACCTCGTCCACGACCGCAGCGTCCGGGTCGCCGAACGGCAACAGGCCGGCAACGATCCCAACGCCGACACCGACGCGCTTGAATCCGAGCTGTTGGGGTTCGTGAGTTTTGACGTTCACGACCAAACCGTCCACGTCACGCAGGTCGGCGGGACGAAGGAGGCCTGCGAGCGACTCCTGAGCGAGCCGGTGCGGTTCGCCGCCGCCGAAGGGCTGGACGTCGAGCTATTGGTCGAACAGTCCGCGACCGACCTTCAGACCGCAGCGCAGGCCGCAGGATTTCAGGAAGACGGCGACGGGCCCGTGTTCCGTGGGTCGCCGACGATCCGGTATCATCAGGAGCCCTAACGACGCGAATCGACGGACAAACCGAGACGGGGAAACGAGCCGAGACGGGCGAACGGGCCGACTCAGGCGAACTTCCGGACGGTCATCTCTAGGGTGTCGAGATCGACGATCGGGGCATGCGCCACGTCGGGGTCGATGTTGACTTTCTTTTGGAACGCGGTTTGGGCCTGCCAGCAGCCGCTGTTGACCGCGAGGACGTTGTGGTATTTGCCCCAGCCGAGTTTGTGGACGTGGCCGGTATGGAAGATGTCAGGGACCGTGTCGATAGTGAGATAGTCCTTCGTTTCGGGTGCAAGTCGCATTTTGCCGCCGTACTGGGGGGCGACGTGGCGTTTCTTCAGGAGTTGGTGCATCGCCTTGTGGGGGTTGTCGTAGCTGGCTTTCTCCTCGGGGAGTTCGGCGATCACCTCGTCCAGCGAAACGCCGTGATACATCAGGATCGAGACGCCCTCGATGGTGACCGTCGAGGGGTTGCCTGTGATTTTCGGATCGTGTGCCGACATGATGTTTCGGAGTTCCTCATCGAAGCCGGGTTGGGGTTCGGCCAGCCGGACGGCGTCGTGGTTGCCGGGGATCATCACGATCTCCATATCGCCGGGGACGGCTTTGAGATGCTCCGAGAAGGCTTCGTACTGATCGAAGATGTCGATGATATCGAGTTCCTCGTCCTGGCCGGGATAGACGCCGACGCCNTCNACCATGTCGCCNGCGATNAGCAGGTANTCNACGNGNTCGGCGNCCTCGGTGTGNAGCCAGTCNGNNAAGCGNTGCCACGCGTCGGCCATGAACTCCTNGNNGCCGACGTGGACNTCNGAGATGAGGGCGGCCTGAACGTGGCGGTCGGCCGTACTCGGGCGGAAGGTCCGGGGGACATCGGGGAAATGAATCGAGTCGGTAAACAGGATGCCGGAGTCGTCGGCGAGCGTTCCTTGGACGGCGATACACTCGTCGAGGAGGAGTTCGTCGACTAACTCGGCGATGGGCCGGTCTTTCATCACGAGCGCGGGGAAGGTTCCGGTTGTGTCTTCGAGTTCGATCAGCCAGTGGCCGCTGGCCGTCGAGCGGATGTCGTTGACGAGGCCGATCATTTCGGCGTCGCTGCCGCCCGGCATGTCGGCGATAGCCGACGCGGGGCGGTGGTTGACTCGACTCTTGAGGAGCTTTGAGAGCCGTTCGTAGCGATCCCGGAACGTCGTCACGAACTGGCTATACTCGCCAGTGCCGGTACTCTGACCGGTGATGTCGCCGGTGATTTCGGCGGGCGTCGGGTTTCGATTCTGGGCGTGGCTGGCGGTTTCTGTTGGTTCGTCAACCACTTCTTTACGCCCGGTCGAGTTCGACCCCTCTGTTTCGTATGGAGATTCCGACTCTGTCGCTTGGTTTGTCTGTGTTGTGGTTGCAGTCGAAGATGGGGTGTTTGCGGGCGTCTGTTGGGGGCTCTCAGGCTGTGAATCGGGGGATTCCGGCGGCTCTGCAGCGGCGGATTCGGACGGGGACGACGGAGTAGAAACGGCCGCGCCGGTAGCAACGGCGTCGGTATCGAGACACGCCCGGACATCGCTGCTCGTGATGCGGAGGGTGTCGTCGCCGGCCGCCGAGACGACGGCTTCGATGGCGGCAGCCGGATCATCTGCGCGGGCGAGCAGCGTGACCGCCTCGCGGTCGGCGTTGTAGCCGTGGCGGGCCAGCGTTTGGACGATCCGGGAGGGCGTCTCCGATGGCACGACCGAACGGTAGGTAGCTCCGGGCAAAAACGTGCCGGGAGCAACGTAGCGGAGGAATCGGATGCCGAGAGCGACGGAGCGGAGGAATCTGAACGAGTGTGTGGCGAGTGAAGCGACCGTAGATGGGCGACCGGAGCCGGTTTCGATGTAGTCAGAAGGTTCAAACAGACCGCGGGTGAACGACTGGTAATGAGTTCCGGCGATCGTCAGCCATCGGATGACGAACCGGGAGGCGAAGATTCGATGGCCGACGAGTACACAGCCGAGTCGATGGGTGACGACGATACGGCCGAGCGCGACGACGAATCAGTGGGTAGCCCTCCAATATCCACGGACAACGGGGCCAGCAGCGACCCGTGGTGGAAGCAACTCTGGACCGCGAACGACGGCCCGCTGCTGTTCGTCCGCGAGTTGCTGTTGAGTCTGGCGATCGTGAGCGTCATCGGGCTGACCCTGTTTGCGATCAGCGGCGTCTGGCCCCCGATGGTCGCCGTCGAGAGCGACAGCATGGAGCCGAACATCAATCAGTACGATCTCGTCGTCGTCAGCGAGGCCGGACGCTACGCCGCCCCAGAGGCCAACGAACAGGGGCTCGTTATGGCCGCAAACGGCGGCGACCACGAATCGTTCAACAGACCGGGGAGCGTGATCGTCTACGACCACCCCGGCCGGGTCGGCTCGCCGATTATCCACCGGACGCACTTCACCGTCGACGAGGGTGAAAACTGGTACGACCGCGCCGACCCCGACGCCATCACAGCCGAGAACTGTGTAGAATTGAATGGGTGTCCGGCTCCGCACGCGGGGTATATCACGAAAGGCGACAACAACGCGCGATACGACCAAGCCAGCGGGATCGCCCCCGTCGTCAGACCGCGGTGGGTCGATGGCGTCGCGCAAGTCCGAATCCCGTATCTCGGGCGGCTTCGGTTGGTGCTGCTCGGAACCGCGACGACCGGATCGAGCGAAATCGTGAGTTCGACGACGACAACCGCTTCCGTGAGTCCAGTAGCACCGGCAACAACGACGACTGTTTCAGGTGGAACTGCAGCCTAAATCGAGGAGAAATCCGTCGTCAGTTATCGAACCGGGCTTGAACGAACGGCTGGACNTCCTCGANNTCGCCGANNCGGGAGTCNGANAGCANNACGGCNTCNGTNTCGTCGATAGGAACCGATAGGGAGATCTCCTTCGTGCGGCCGTAACGTCCCTTCGAGACGACGACGGCGTTGACGATGCCGAGCATGTCGAGTTCGGAGATGAGGTCCGTGACGCGCCGNTGGGTGAGTACGTCGGCGTCGACCTCGCCGCAGAGCCGCTTGTAGATGTTGAACACCTCGCCGGTGTTGATGTTGTGNACGCCGTTNTTCTCCANNAGNATGATNGNNNANAGGACGATCTTGCTCTGGGTCGGAAGCGTTCGGACGACCTCGACGACGCGGTCGAGTTCGATCTTGTCCTGAGCCTGCCGGACGTGTTCCTCCTCAACGACATCGGCCTGTCCGCGCTCGGCGAGTTCGCCGGCGGTCCGCAGCAAGTCGAGCGCGCGGCGGGCGTCGCCGTGTTCCTGGGCNGCNAANGCGGCACACAGCGGGATNACGTCGNCGNCGAGCGAATCGGCCTCGAACGCGACTTCGGCGCGCTGTTGGAGGATGTCCCGGAGCTGGTTCGCGTCGTACGGCGGGAAGACGATCTCCTCCTCGCCGAGGCTCGACTTTACCCGGGGGTCGAGGAAGTCGGTGAACTTCAGGTCGTTCGAGATACCCATGATTGAGACGCGAGAGTTCTCCAGCTCCGAGTTCATCCGCGAGAGGTTGTACAGCGTGTCGTCCCCGGACTTCTCGACGAGCTTGTCGATCTCGTCGAGCATGATGACGACCACTCGCTCGTGGTAGTCGACGGCNTCGAAGAANNTNTNNTANACNCGGTCGGTCGGCCANCCGGTCATCGGNNCNGNCTCCATCTCCTCGGCGTCATCGCGGAGGGCGTCGATCCGCTCCTCGACGGCTTCGACGGACTCGTATTCCTCGTTGGCGATCGGGAGCGTTCCCTCGGGGGTATCCTCGCCGTCGGCTTCGGCGTCGGGAATGCTGACGACCGTTTCCTCGGCGTCGTCGACGACTGGGGAGTCGTCTTCTGCCGAGGAAATGGCGTCGGTCAACTCGATGGAGTCCGTCGAATCGTCGTCGGCGGTTTCGGAATCGGAGTCGGTGTCGGCAGCGTCGTCGGCGGTTTCGGCGTCGGCCTCGGCGGCGAGTTCGTCGCGGACGGTTTCGAGTGCGTCGATCCGGGACTCGATGAGGGCGACGTTCTTCTCGATGAATTTGTTGGCGAGCTGTGCGAGGACGCGGTACTGGGTATCGGTGACCTCGCAGTTGATGTACTCGACCTCGCAGGGCACGTCGTACTTCTGNGAGGTGNNNTCGAGCTCNTNGNNGACGAACTTCGCGCTNGCNGTCTTCCCGGTNCCGGTCTTTCCGTAGATGAGGATGTTCGAGGGCGTGTCGCCCCGGAGCGCCGTGACGAGGATNGTCGCCATNTNGTTGATCTGNTCNTNGCGGTGNGGNAGNTNNNGNGGNGTNTAGGANGGNCGAAGGACCTCCTTGTTCTCGAAGATCGGTTCGCCGGAGAGGAGATCGTCGAACAGGCCTTCGCTCTCGCCGTCCTCGGGCGTGTCGGGGTCAGTGTCCAGAACGCTGTCGATATCGAGATCCGAGGAGGCCGTCGAGCGGTCCCGACTTGATTCGGCCGACTCGGTTGTTTCGGGGATGTCAAGCGGAACGTCGGTCTGGAGGCCATCGGTAGCGGATTCGGACCCGTCGGTGGGAGAATCTGAATCGCCGGTGTCGGATCCATCAGCAGGAGATTCGTCGGTAGCGGAATCAGAATCAGAATCGGGATCAGCTCCGTGGTCGGAGCTGTCGTCGGCGACGGCGTCCAACGATTCGGGGGTCGGTTCTGGAATGTCGGGCGGCGACGCAGTTGCCTCAGAGGCCGGTTCAGCTGCCTCGGAGCGGTCGGTATCCGTCGCTGGCGACTCGGCGTCGACGTCAGTGGACTCCGCGTCCGTCTCGGTGTTCTCCTTCGTCATGTTCCCCCTCGTTTCGGGTGGAATAGCCGACAGATACCGTCCAAACACAGCGGAGGAAGCCGTATACCGGGGATTCAGTTTGGGTGGGGACTGTAGGCGTATTCTGGTAGTGCAGGCGAAACAGAGGGAGAGATAGTACAAAAACGTTCTCCCTTTGTCTCATATTTGTCATCCGGCCTCATACACCATGAGACGGACGGGTGAGAGCGATCCCGGCCGAGTTGGCGAGGGGAGTGGTAGGGAGTGGCAGAGGAGTAGTAGTTGGCAGTGGCGGTAGTCAGAGTAGGAGCGGACTGGTAGGAACGCGATCACTGCTCGATGTGCAGCTGGCGGGAGTGAACATACCGGCGAATCGGAAGGAAACGGACGGGAAACGGAGGGATATCTCGGGCTGTGGAACCCCCCACCCCTTCGTTTCAACTGGAACGTTGTGTGATTGTGACCTCACAGAACCGGATTAGTTTATTCTAGGTGTTTTTGTCATAAATATAAACAACATCTCAAATAATATTATTTGTCTTTCTTGTTCTACGGGTCTGTTTTCCTAGGTCAGATAATAAAGATTGTGGTAGTACTAGCCATCGCTGACGGGGTGGCTATTGTAGCGGTTCCACCCGAAACAAAGGGGTGGGGGGCTAGATACCACCGACACCCTCTCGGTTCGGCACCCTCCTCGCTACTACCTTCTTCTCAGTCGTTATTATCCACCGATAATTCCGGCTGTCGGCACTCGATTCCGCCGGCTCACCCGGGCCTGACGCAGTGTTTAAGTGTTCCCGGGGTGCAAAGTGGGTCATACGCCCTTCCACGCGAAACAGGGGAGGCGCGGGAGTTCAGGATGGGTCTACTCACAAACCTCAAGGACAGCGTCTCGCGGGTCACCGACCGGCTGTTCGCCTCCGACGATCCGAAACGGATCGGAATCTACGGACCGCCGAACGCCGGGAAGACGACCCTCGCGAACCGTATCGCACGTGACTGGACTGGCGACGCTATCGGTCCCGAAAGCCACGTTCCACACGAAACACGCCGGGCACGACGCAAGGAAGGCGTCGATATCGAACGCAACGGCCGCTCGGTCACCATCGACATCGTCGACACTCCCGGTGTCGCCACCAAGGTCGACTACAAGGAGTTCCTCGANCACGACATCGAGAANGANGACGCNNTCCGTCGNTCCCGNGAGGCGACCGAGGGGGTCGCGGAGGCGATGCACTGGCTCCGCGAGGACGTCGACGGCGTCATCTACGTGCTCGACGCCACGACGGACCCGTTCACGCAGGTAAACACGATGCTNATCGGNATCATCGAGAGCCNGGANCTCCCCGTNCTCATCTTCGCCAACAAGATCGACCTCGACGAGGCCGATATCAAACGGGTCGCCGACGCCTTCCCCCAGCACGAAACCGTCCCACTGTCGGCCCTCGAGGGCGACAACATGGACGAGGTGTACGACAAAATCGCGGAGTACTTCGGATAATGCCTGAAGCAACCCCCTCGGATTCGGCGGACTCCGAAAACGGCGTCCAGATCGATCTGATCAGCGGCTCGCGGATGGAAGGCCTCCGGAGCATGGAGAAGATCCGGCTAATCCTCGACGGCGTCCGTGACGGTAACATCGTCATCCTCGAGGATGGACTGTCGCCCGACGAGGAATCCAAACTCATCGAGGTCACGATGACCGAGATCAGCCCCGACGAGTTCAGCGGGATCGAGATAGAGAGCTATCCACACGAGGAGGCTGCCGATCAGAGTTTCCTCGACCGCCTGATGGGCCGGGAATCCACGAAGAAACTGACCGTCATCGGCCCGGCCAACCAGATCGAAACCCTGCACAAGGACGACCAACTCATCAGCGCGTTGGTCTCCCGGAAGTAGCGTCATGCCCCACCAGTGTACCAACTGCGGCCACGTCTTCCCCGACGGCTCCAAGGAGATGCTCTCGGGGTGTCCCGACTGCGGCGGCAACAAGTTCCAGTTCAAACAGGGCTCAGTCGACGATGTCGCTGACGACGACGAGGAGCAGGCGACGCTCGACGATGCCGCCCCGGCTGGTGAGTCCGCATCGTCCGATCCGGAGCCGGCCACAGAATCCACTGGCACACCCGAAGCTCCTGCTGAGACGACCGAGACAACCGACCCGGCTAAGACGACCGACCCGGCTAAGACGACCGACCCGACCGATGCTGAAGTCCTCGACGACGACCGCTCGCCGGGCGGCGAATCACCGGCCCAATCGAGTGCCCGCTCGGATATCGTCTCCGACGACGAACTCCCAGATTCTCCGCCGCCAGCTGACTCTCAGCAACCAACGGATCAGTCTCCCCCCGACGCCGCCGACGCAGGTGACGCGGCGGCCGACGAAGCGACTTCGTCGAGCCTCGATCAACTCCGCCAAGAGCTCAACGATCAGTTCGAAAGCATCCGCATCGTCAGCCCGGGCCAGTACGAACTGAACCTGATGGAGCTCTACGACCGCAACGAGTACATCATCTCGCTGCGCGAGGACGGTCGCTACGTCATCGAAGTCCCCGACGGCTGGGGTGCTGACGAACCGACGTAGCGACGTTTTCTTTTTGTCGATAGTTTTCAGAAATCGGTTGCGTGAGATGGATTGGTGTAGAAAGCCCTCGACGTTCTCGACTCCCAGGACTCGCTGCGCGCTTCGTCGCTCGTTTCGCTCGCTCCTGTAGTGCTTGCGTCGTCCGGGTTCGCCGAGAACGTCTCGCCCTTTCAGTCTACCAGAAGCAAAGCTTCTGGTCGCCCGAAAATCTTCGATTTTCGCAGGCCGCCAGGAGCGTCGGCTGGTCGGATGGCCGATTCACCTGATTGGTTGCTCGTATTTGAATAGCGGCGGTACTGCCTACGCGAGCGGTGTTCGTTCGACAACCGTCCCGTCGACAGTCGGGTACTGCTCGACGATCTCGCCNTCNNTNANGTCNCCNTCNTCGACCATCTCNTCGAGGAGCCACCACGCCANCTCGANGTGGTCGNNNTTNACNGTGTAGAACTCCTCGGGNACNCCGAGNTCTTCGAGTCGAGCTTCCGGCTCCCATGTTTTCCCGTAGACGAGCGTCCCGTCGTCGGTGATTTCGTCGAACTCACGGCCGATGACGCGGGCCATCCGTTTCAGGCGGTTGCGGTGTTGGGCGGCGTCCTTGAAGACGCTCGTACAGAAGTAGACGCGTTCGTGGTCGCCCATCGTTTCGAGGATTTCCTCCTTCGATCCCTCGACGGCGGACATGTGGCCNTCNTNCAGCTCGNANCCNTNCTCCTGCATCCGGCGGTAGTTACCGTCGGACATCTCGAACTCGTTGATGTTACAGAAGTCCGCGGCGCCCTCGTCGAGGAANTCNAGGAACTCCNNNTCNGCNCGGATNCCGGGNATCTCGAANGCGGGNGTNANCCCCTCNTCNCNNGCGATNTNNAGNATNTCCTCCCANTCNGTNCCGTGNAGNTCGCCCCACTGCTCNNNNGGNGGGTGGAAGCGGATCTCGTCGAGACCGGCCTCCGAGAGCCGCCGCATGTTCTCGCGCCCGCCCGTGATACCGGTGTAGAGGTGGGTGTGGTGGTCCTCGCCGAACTCGTCTTTCAGCAGGCGGAGGTAGCGACAGGTCTTCTCCAGCGCCTCCTGNGGNTCNCCNCCCGTGATNGANGTNCCNAGTGCGTCCATCNGNTNNGCNTCCNCGATGANGTCCTCGTCGNNNTCGACNNGNCGNTCGTTNGCNTANNCNTNGGTGACGTTCTTGCGGTTNTCNCCNAGCGGNCAGTAGAANCAGTCNCGCTGGTCNCAGTAGCCGTAGACGAANAGCACCATCTTCCCNCCTTTGGCGCACTGTTCACAGCCTTTGGAGATCATCAGTTGTCTTGTGTATCGCTCCCCGCCACAAAAAGCGTCCGAAACGTCGATAGCGCAACCAAAACCGGTGTCACGACCACTCGATCCTTGGTTTGCTGGTCGCTTCAGACGCCGTCCGTCACCGTCCGTTCTTTTTATCTGGCTTCCAGCCCACTACCTGCTATGGTCCCCACACGCCGTCACCTACTCGCAAGTACCGGCACCCTCGGTATCGCCTCGCTGGCTGGCTGTTCGGCCGTCGATTTCGTCCTCGGCAACGACTCCCTCAGTTTCGAGGCCGCCCGCGCCGTCGTCAACGAAGCGACGCTCTCGGAGAGCCCTTACGCCGAATCGAAGCAGACTTCGGACACCATTACCCGCACGTTCGAGGCAGCGGGTCAGAGCCGCGAGGTCGAAGTCACCAACAAGATCGCGGAGTACGACCGCGGCATCTCGATCCTCGGCCAGGAGTACCGCTGGGCGATGTTCACCGTCCTCTCGACGCCGAAGGTCGAAATCCTCGGCGAGGCGTTCAACCCCGTCGCCGACATGTCGACCGACGAACTCATCGCACTGATTCAGGACCGCTACGACCAGATCGGGAATGTCGAACGCGACAGCACCCGCTCGGTCGAGGTCCTCGGCGAGTCCGTCGAGGTCGTTCGCTACCGCGCCGAGGGACGCTTCACCGAGGCCGACGTGCGACTCGATCTCACCCTGCACATCACCGAGCCGGTCGCTGTTGCCGAAGACTTCGTCGTCTGTTTCGGTGTCCATCCCCGCCAGATCGACGATACGGACGAGATCAATCAACTCCTCGGTGGCGTCGAACACACCGCGTAAGCGACCGCCATTCTTCCCGCCTGCCCGGTTGGCGTTCGCCCACTGTTTTCTCATCCCCAGAAAAGTCTTAACGGGTCGCTCTCGTAGCAACACATGTGCTGCTCGTCCTCTGTGTCGATCTCGATGACGATGTCGGCCGCAAAACCGGTGCCTCGACGCCGGTCGTCGGGGCCGACGCGGTCCGCGAGGCGGCCGTGGATCTCGCCGAATCCGACCCCGAGGACTCCGATCTGAACGTCATGTTTCAGGGGATTTCGACCTACAACGACCTCCGCGAGGAGGGCGACGAGGAGGTCGAAGTCGCTGTCGTCACCGGCGTGGAGGGCAGCGACATCAAAGCCAACCGCGCTATCGGCGACGAGATCGACACCGTGCTGGCGAGCCTCCAGACCGGCGAGGAGGTCCGGGCGATTATCATTACTGACGGTGCCCAAGACGAGTCGGTGATCCCGATCATCCGCTCGCGGATGCCGATCGACGGCGTTCAGCGAGTCGTCGTCCGCCAAGCCCAAAACCTCGAATCGATGTACTACACGATCAAGCAGGTCTTGGCCGACCCCGAAACCCGTGGCACCATCCTCGTCCCGCTGGGCATCCTCTTGCTCATCTACCCGTTCGTCGTCATCGCCGGCGTCTTCGACATCGCTGGCGCGGTCGTCCTCGGGCTGATCTCCGCCCTGCTGGGCCTCTACACGCTGTTCCGCGGTCTCGGCCTCGAAGACACGATCGACACGACGGCCGACCGCGTTCGCAACGGCCTCTACGCCGGCCGGGCGACGCTGATCACCTACGTCGTCGCCTTCGCGCTCGTCGTCGTCGGCGGCGTCCAAGGCCTCGCGTTAATCGAGACAGCCGAGGCAGCGGTCGATGACCCGCTCGCTATCGTAACCGCCGCGGCGGCGTTCGTCCACGGCTCCGTCCAGTGGTTCGCGGCCGCCGGTATCACCAGCAGCCTCGGCCAGGTCACCGACGAGTATCTCGCCGGCCGTTTTCGCTGGCGATACCTCAACGCGCCGTTTTACGTCGTCGCCATCGCCATCGTCCTCTACGGCCTCTCGGGGTTTTTCCTCCCGCCCGCGGAGGGGATCGTCCCGCTCTCGTTGCCGGATCTCGCGGCTGCACTCACCGTCGGGACGTTGCTCGGCGTCCTCAGCACGCTGACCTTCGCGGTTGTCGAATCCCGGTATCCTGCCGAGCCCGACCCGGCCTGAGAATCGCGGTTAGCTACTTCCCTTACTGATCGGCCAGCAGTTCGCTCGCAGTGACGAGCGCGTCGAGTTCCAGATCATGNTCGGCNAGCTTCTCGNNNGCGCCCTCCTCGCGGTCGACGACGACGAGGACGCGGTTCACGACNGCGCCNGCCTCNCGCAGNGCNTCGACGGCNTCGACNGCNGANNNNCCGGTCGTCGCNATNTCNTCGAGNACNACGACCTCCTCGCCCTCCTCCAGCCGGCCTTCGATTCGGTTGCCCGTCCCGTACTCCTTGGCCTGTTTGCGGGCGATGACATAGGGTCGCCCGGTTTCGACGGCTGTCACCGCGACCAGCGGGACCGCGCCGAGGGCGACGCCGGCGAGCTTCGGTTCGTCGATTTCGCCCGCGAAGGCTTCGGCGATGAGTTCCAGACAGCGGGGGTTGGTCTCGAAGAGATACTTGTCGACGTAGTAGTCGCTGGTCCCGCCGTGGGAGAGTTCGAATTCGCCGTACTGCACCGCGTCAGCGTCGCGTAAGGCGTCGATGAGTGCCTGATTGGTCATACGCGCACTCGGCCAGCCGGCGGCTTAAACGAGGTGGATCTCCGCGGTCCCTCGCCGCAGCCGTGCCCTACTCAGCCCGATCAACCAAGACGTGAATGTGCCGCACCAGCGACCCATGCACCCGTCGCTCAAATCGCCGATCGACTGTCCAGCCGGCCTCAACTGCGGCGTCATCCCACGATCGGTCGGCGACGACGACCGCTCGCGGCGCGATCCGCCGGGCTTCGCGTAGCGCGCCGCCAACCAAATCGTCCAACTCGTGGCGGGCGATCTTCGACTGCCGGCCGTAGGGCGCGTCGAACACGACCGTGTCGGCCGCGTCGTCAACGAGCGGGAGCGCGGTCGCGTCGCCGTGGATGATGGTCACGTCACCGTCGAACCCCTCGCCGGATTCCTCGCGCAGTGCTCGCAGATTCTCTCGGCTTCCGCGGGTCATCTTCCACTGGGCGTCAACGCCGATCACGTCGCTACCGACGAGGCCAGCCTCCAGCAGCAGCCCGCCGGTCCCGCACATCGGGTCGACGACCGTCGTTCCCGGTTCGGCTCCCGCGATGTTCACGAGCGCGCGAGCGTCGAGCGGCGCCATACTCCCGGGCTGGACGAACGGCCGGTCTGTGGGTCGTCGCTCGCCGTAGTCTCGCCGGCTCTCGACGGCGAGCCACCCGAGCAGACAGCAGGCGTCGCCGTCGCCAGAGGGAGCTGCGTCGTCCGTGCTGTCCGTGCTGTCCGTGCTGTCCGCGCCACCACCCGCGAACAATACTCGCAATTCGTGGTCGGGCTTGTCGAGATCGACCTCGAAACCACGATCGACGAGGACGCCGCCGAGCCGTCTTTCGGCTGCCTGCGTGCTCACATCCGTCTGGCTTCGTACGTCGCGGGCCCGGACTGCGACCGAGCCCTCGCGGTCGAGGGTCGCCGCGGTGAGTGCGGCTGCGGCAGCCTCGATGTCGGCGTCGGTCGTCGCAACGAGGTCGCTGGCGGCGTGGGTGTAGGCGAGCCGCCGGACGCGGTCGGGATCGATCCCCCGAGCGGTTGCCACCCCACCGGCGATGACCTCGACGGCACTCGCGGCCGCGGCGGCCTCGCAGGCCGCGAAGTCGTCCTCGTCGCCAGCGAGTTCCAGACAGTACACGCCTCGATACAGTCGCAGATCGGGTTTCAGCGTGTCGATCCCGCTGATCGATGAGCAGGGCTGGTCGGCTCAGTGCTTCGGTCGGTGTATTCTTGCCATTCGCCGACAGAGCGGCGGTATGGTGCTGTCGACGACTGAGATCAGCTGGTGGGTCGTCGCCGTGCTCGCTTACGGTGTCGGCGACTACCTGACGACAGTCATCGCGGTCCGGCGGTATTCGGTCGTCGAAGCGAACCCGGTGGTGCGACGACTCCTCTCCCGTGAGCCCGACCCTGTCGGTTTCGCGGTCCTCAAACTCGCCACACTCGGCGTCTGTTTCGCCGGTTTCCTCGCTATCGCCGACAGCCCGATCGCCATCGGTATCCCTGTCGCTATCGCCGTCCTCGGCCTCGCGGTGACGCTGTCGAACCT
Organism: Halonotius terrestris; assembly: GCF_006861665.1. Lineage (GTDB taxonomy): Archaea > Halobacteriota > Halobacteria > Halobacteriales > Haloferacaceae > Halonotius > Halonotius terrestris. Next base: position 612,928 of record NZ_RKLU01000001.1, read on the forward strand.
CCGGGCGATTGCGAACAGCCAGTCCGCGACGTAGCGGCCAGTCGGGTTGAGACGCGTCGGTACTGACAAACCGGCTGACTGAACCGCCGTTCGGCGGCGATCCGACCCGTTGTTCGGGGTACACATTTATACCCAAACCTGTCGAACAGCCAGACAGAAATGACTGACCCCAAAGACACGATCACCATCGAGAACGTCGTGGCCTCGACGGGGATCGAGCAGGAGCTCGACCTCCAGAGCGTGGCGATGGATCTCGACGGGGCCGACTACGACCCCGANCAGTTCCCCGGNCTCGTCTACCGGACGNNNGANCCGAAATCCGCNGCGCTCATCTTCCGCTCNGGNAAGATCGTCTGCACCGGCGCGAANTCNANNGACGCCGTCCACGAAAGCCTCGATATCGTCTTTGGGAAACTCCGCGATCTCAACATTCCGATCGGTGACGACCCCGAAATCACGGTCCAAAACATCGTCACNNNNGCNGACCTCGGCGNNNANCTCAACCTCAACGCCATCGCCATCGGGCTCGGGCTGGAGAACATCGAATACGAACCCGAGCAGTTCCCGGGGCTCGTCTACCGGCTCGACGAGCCGGACGTCGTCGCNCTGCTGTTCGGCTCCGGNAAGCTCGTCATCACGGGCGGGAAANANCCCNNCGACGCGGCGGCGGCCGTCGACGTAATCACCGACCAACTCGCTGATCTCGGCCTGTTGGCCTGAGTCCGAAACAGCTGCTTTTCGGCAGTCGCAAACGACAGATTCGACACCCTCCAGTTCCTCTTTGGTCGTATGGTTGGACTGTCGTCGCTGCTGCCCCTGCAAACCTCGCCGAGCCCGATTTCGGTGTTGGGCACGGTCGGGCTGTTGGCGATCTTTCTCTCGCTGACCGCCCATCTCGCCGCCCGGAACGTCATCGGTGATGTCGCCCCGCTCAAGGCGTTAGGCGTCGGTGTCGGCCCCGCGATCCTCTCGCTGGCGACGCAGCTGTTATCGATTCCGGCTGGGATCGGCGTCGCCGCCGCGCTGCTGGTCGACGGGGTAGCGATTCACTTCCTCTACGGCGAGTCGCCACGGACCAGCGCGTACATCACCGCGATCCACGCGATCATCACGATCATCCTCGGGGCCGTTCTCACCGGTGTCGTCGCGCTGTTCGTGAGCGCGCCCGGCTGATCGCTTGCTGCCGACTTCCGGTTCGCTGTCGCCTACGGTTTCACACCGACCGTCAGCAACGTCCCCCACGTCCGGTAGCGATCGACCATCGCCGCCCGCGTTTCCCAGTCGTCGGTCGGAAACGCTTCCGCTGGCGGAATCTCGATTTCGCGGTCGGCGATGGTGTCCTGTTCGGCGACGTGTAAGCCGGCTTCCCGGAACGCCTCGCGGTATTCACGGCGGTTCCATCGCGTCATCTCGATAGCGATGTTGTCCTGCCACTCGTGGCTCGCTTCGTTTTCCTCGTAGTAGTTGACCGCGCAGTAGAACGTCCCGCCCGGCCGGAGAATCCGTTTGATTTCTTCGAGCGTATGAATCGGGTCGCGGGCGTAGTAGAACGCCTCCATCGAGAAGACGTGATCGACGCTCTCGTCGGCAAACGGCAGCGCGTCGAAGTCGCCGACGAGGAAGCCGACCGCGTCGTCGTCGGTGTAGTCGGCGGCGTTGCGCGCCATCTCCGGCGCGCCGTCGAGGCCGTAGCCGCGGCCGATGCCGGCAGTCTCCCGCAGGGCTCGTAGCGCGTAGCCGCTGCCCGTCCCGAGATCGACGACCGTGTCGCCGGCTTCGACCGGCATCCGTGCGAGGGCGTGTTTGGTAGTGTGCCAGTGGCGATCCTCCATGCCCTTATCCCGTCCCTCGGCGGCCCAACTGTCGAACTCCTCGCTCGCGCTCATGGGTGGGCCTTCGCCGCGAGCCCCTAAACACGTCCTCTTTGTCGCTGGCCGCGGGGAGTCGGCACCCATTCTGACCTTCGATTTTATACGCTCGTCGCCCGTCACTCCGGTATGCGCCCGCGTCCCCGGTTTTCGACCGGCCCGCTGCGGCTCCGCCGGCGGTTCCGACTCGCCGACTCCGCCCAACAGCTCGTCGGCGGTTTTCTGCTGGCTGGCCCGTTCGTCGTCACCGAGGAGGTCTGGGTGTTGGCGGCGAGTATGAGCCAACTCCAGGCCGCGCTCAACGTCATTCTCGTCTCGCTGATCGGCTACGGCGCGCTCTACCGGGCGGATACGAAACGCGACCCCGAGGTCGAACAGCAGGTCGCCGGGGTGCCGATCCGGTTCATTTCGTTGATGGTCGTCTCCTTCGGCTCGGTCGCGATCCTCGCCGCCGTCTTCGACGCGCCGGCGACGTTCATCGGCGCGCCACCCGCGGTCCCGCTCGGCGAGGTCGCCACCGTGACGTTCCGGGCGATCAGCGTCGGTGCGGTCTTCAGCGTCGTCGGCGCGGCCACCGCTGACAGCGTGTTCTGACCCCGATTTCCTTCCGCCGCAACGAACCGGCTCACACTACGGCGACGACAACGCCGACCACCGACTCACACCACGACGACGACAACGCCGAACAGGAGCAACACGCCGGTGATGTCACAGAGGTTGGTCACGACCGGGATCGTCGTATCGTCGGGGTTGTACCCTAGCCGGTAGGCGACCTGCACCGACACGAGGCTCAACACGACGACCAGCCCCGCCAACAGCAGGCCGCTGACAAGCGAGATCGTCAACACCTCCGGCAGCGTGAGCACGCCGCCCAGTGCCTGTCCGATGGCCCACGCCGCAACGCCGACGATGCCGAAAACTGTCCCCGCGAGGCCGAAGACCGCCGCCGTGTTGGCTCGGACGACCGAGTTCGTCGGACTGAGTTCGAACGTCCCCAGATAGAGTTGGGTCGAGACCCGCGAGCACATGATCGACGCGAGGTTGCCCGCGGTGCCGATCTGGACCGGGACAAGGACCAACAGCGCGGGGTTGGCCACCAGCGTCGACTCGAACGTTTCGAGGACGCTCCCGGAAACCATCTGCAGCACCGACAGCGTCGCCAACAGCGGCACCATCGTCCGCACCATCCGGCCGATAGACCACTCGGCGGTGAACTGCTGGCTCACGGGCTCACCTCCGATAGCCACACAGCAGTCGACAGCATCACAGTATCACGTCCATCAACTCGATACCGACCAATAGGAACACGACACCGAATACATCACCCAGCGTCGTCACGACCGGGCCGATGAGATTGTCCGGATCGAGTCCGCGGCGGTAGCCGACGATGATCACCGTCACCAACACCGACAGCATCAGGATCGCGCTCAACAACCCGGCGATGAGCATGATCCCGACGAGCTGGAGGAGGCTTCCGGCTTGGCCCGTCAACTGCAGGATCAGAAAGGCGACGACCGCGATGAACGTCGAGACGACCATCCCGTTGATGAAGGAGGCGGCGATGGCGTTCGACAGCGGCGTGGTGAGCTCGAACTTCGGCTCGATAACACCCTGATGGAGCCCGCTCGACAGCCGCGCGCCGAGCGAGCCGTAGACGCCGCCGCGGGTCGCCAGAAACGCCGGCAGCAACAGCAACAGGCCGGGGACCTCCGCGATCCCGGCGCGCATCGTCTCGCTGCCGAGGACCGTCCCCGCGAACAGCCCCGCGATGAGACTGATGAGGATGACTGGCAAGGCCTCCCGGTAGATATCCTTGGCCGTGTCCTGTCGCTGCATTCGTTCGGATGTGGTGCTGCCAGCACCAAAAGCCTCGCCAGTCGGTTGCTGGCCGGCCGCCTACGCCTCTGCCATCGACTGGTGCCCGCCAGCCTACGCCTCCGCCATCGACTCGAACGCCTCGCCGGCGGTTCGTGTCCCCTTGGCGATGAGGCTGTCGCCACCCTGAATCACGACGTCGGTGTCGCCAACGAGCAGCCATCCTTCCTCCGGCCGCCGGATCGCAATGATCGACATCGTCGCGTCCGCATCGGGAATCCCGTTGGTCACGCTCGTCCCGTCGAGTTCGCTCCCCGCGGCGACTTCCGTCCGGCTGATGATCTCGTCGCTCTCCTTGACGGCGAGGTGAACGACTGGGTGGACGGTGAGCTGGCGGATGACGCCCTCGCTGATGTCGAGAGCGGCGTCGCTGATGACCTCGGTGCTGGTGCCGAGGTGGATGAGCCCGCGGAGGCTGACTGGGTCTTCGGCGTCGGCGGCGGCCTCCAGCACCCACGCCTCGAAGCGGGATTCGAGGTTGTCGACCTCGACTTCGAGGTTGCGGACCTCCTCGGCCAACTCTACGTCGTCGAACAGCACGCTGCTGTAGGCGAGATCGACCGCCAGCTCAGAGAGGTTCTTCATGTGGACGATGGTGTCGACAGCGCGTTCGAGGTCGTCGATGGCCGGCGTTTCCGTCACTGCGGGCTCGTAGCTCTCGCCGGTCAACTCGTTGTAGACGCCTTCCATCTCGGATTCCGGGCCCCGCAGGAGGGCGATATCATCGGTCGTGATCTCGGTTTCCCGGCCGGGGTTGAGCAGCCAGTCCTCGCCGCGGCGGAGCGCGATCACCCGGACGCCCGTTTCGGATTCGAGGTCGATGTCGCCGAGCGTCCGGCCGGCGTAGTCCGAGTCGGGATCGACGACGCCCCTGACCAGCGTTTCGACCGCTTCGGGGAGGGCCGCCCGCATCGCGTCCGGGAGGCCGATCTCCTCGCGGACGATCTTGGCGATGTCGCCGGCGGCGTCGCTGATCTGGTCGGTCGCGGTGACGATGCTCAACACGGGCGCGAGCTGTTCGGCGTCGTCGGGGCTCCGGGCGGCCATCAGCAGGCTCATCTGGGCCCGGAGTTCGAGAATCCCCATCCGGTGTTCCAGTTGGATCACCTCGTCGGCGAGCGCGTCGCTTTGGTGTAACACCGCCGAGTAGGCGAGATCGATCATCAGCTCCGCGGTGTCTTTCATCTCGACGAGGAGGTCCTTGACGCTCACGGGCTCGTATTTGATCGGCGTCGATGACACCTCGCCCGCTGGCAGCTTCATACCTGATTTCGGACGCCCGGCTACAAAAGGGTTCACGGCAACCCTCGCCGCGGTCGCCCCCGCGTCGTCGGCGCGCGCTTCCGTTGGTCGTTTTCTCAGTCAGGCGATCTCGTCGTACTGCCCGGCCAGCTTCTCGGCGGCTCCGGCCATCAACTCCGTCTCGTAGTCCTCAAGGTCCCATTCGACGATCTCCTCGACGCCGTCGCTACCGAGTTTCGCGGGCACGCCGAAGGCGGTATCGTTGTGGCCGAACTCGCCGTCGAGGACGACCGAGCAGGGCAACACTTCGCCCGTATCGTTCAAGATGGCCTCAACGGTGTGGGCGACGCCGGTCGCCGGCCCCCATTGGGTCGCCCCTTTTCGCTCGATCACATCCATCGCCGACTGCTGGAGGGCGGCGAGGATGTCGTCTTTCTCGCCGCCNTCGAANNCGGGNTCGCGCCCGTCGACGCGGACCTTCGAGAAGGCGGGAACCTGCGCGTCGCCGTGCTCGCCGAGGATGGTCGCCTCGACGTTCTTCACGGGGACGTCGAACCGCTCGGAGAGGACGTAGCGGAACCGCGCGGAGTCGAGGCGGCCGCCGAAGCCGATGACCTCGTGGCGGTCGCGGTCACCCGCCTCGTACAGGTGGCGGTTGAGCAGNTCGACCGGGTTCGAGGTNGTGACGGNGATGAANTCNTCGTTGTGTTCGGCCAGCGACGCGCCGATGTCCTCCATGATCGGCGCGTTGTCCGCGGCGAGATCGAGCCGGCTGTCGCCGGGCGAGCGGGGGATGCCCGCCGTGATGACGACAACGTCGGAGCCGGCGGTGTCGGCGTAGGAGCCCTGCCGAACGACCGTGTTGGAGTCGTAGGCGATCCCGTGGTTCGTGTCGGCGGCTTGCCCGACCGTTTCGTCCTCCTTGTCGGGGATATCGACGAAGACGAGTTCGTCGACGACATCCCGCAGTGCGAGGTTGTACCCAGTCGCCGCGCCGACGGTGCCCGCGGCACCGACGATTGACACTTTTGTCATACGTTACCATCTGTCTGGATTTCGAGTAAGCGTTTCGGTGATTTCACTCCTGATGGTTAGAGCCGATCAGCCGCATTCCTGGCGGACTGAAAGGGCGAGACGCGGTCGGCGAACCCGGCCGACACAAGCACTGCAGGAGCGAACGCAGTGAGCGACGAAGCGCGCAGCGAGGCCCGGGAGTCGAGCGCGTCGAGGGCTTTCTATACGTATTCGCAGCCATCACCCGCTATTCGCACACTCTCGTTGAGCCGCTGTGTTTTTCCGGGTACCACTCCTTCTTCCGGGTATGAGCGACTTCGATAAGGAAGCCGAACGCGAGAAGCTCCGGAAGAAGTACGCCGACGACGAGGCCAAGCGGGCCGACACGAAGCGGATGAGTGAACTCCTGCTGAAGGGGGCGACGATGACGAACCAGCACTGCGATGCTTGCGGCGACCCGCTCTTCCGCCACAACGGCCAGACGTTCTGTGCGAGCTGTCAGGCCAACGGCCAGCAGCCGGCCGAACAGGCCGACGGGTCACAGCAGCCCGCTGCCGAGCAGTCGGCTGACGCTGACCAGTCACAGCCTGCGAACGGCGAGGCGACTCCCGAACAGTCGGCTCCCAGCAACACGCCGCAGTCGACGCAGTCCACGCCGAATCAGCCCGCGACGAACGGCCAGCCGACGCAGCCCGAAACTCAGCCTACTACCAACACGTCACAGTCGCCGGCCGCGCCGTCGTCGCAATCGCCGCCACAGCCGTCGCAGCCATCTTCGCCACCGGCAACCGCTGGCGGCAACGGACTCAGCGACGCGCGGCAGTCGCTTGCGGCCACAGTCACGCGGTTCTCCCAGCGTGCGGCCGAGACCGATGACCCGCGTCGTGCCAAGGAACTGCTGTCGGCCGCCCGCGAGGCCGCCGAGACGCTGCGCGCGCTCGAATTCAACTAAGGCTCGTACTCGTCGCCGACGACTTCCCGAATCTTCTCTGCGGTCACCTCGCCGACGCCGCTTACCTCCTGTAGATCGTCCTCTCGTGCGGTCATCACGGCCTCGACGGTGCCGAAGTGTTCTAGCAGCGACCGGGCCGTCACGGGGCCGATATCGGCGATCGAGGCGACGACGTACTCCTGCTGTTCGGCGGTCGTTTTCGCGCTCTTCTCGCCGTGGACCGAGACCTCCCGATCGCGGGTTTCCTGCTCGCGTCGGGCGATCGTCTCCAGCAACTCGGCGGTCTCGCTTTCGTCGTCAGTCCGGAGGATACTCGCGTTGAAATCGACCGCGAGACTCGACAGCGCGCCGCGGATNGCGTTCGGGTGGACGTTGCGCNNNCCGTAGAGGTCNTCNCCCTCGACGACGACGACCGGTCGGGCGTAGCTACGGACGGCGTCGCCAACCTGCTCGAACATCGAGCGGTCCTCGCCGAGCAGCGTGTCGAGGAAGTCCNCGACNNNNTTCCGCTCGACGNCGACNCGNTCNGAGAGNACGTAGTCGCCGACCGCCAGCGTTTCGAGCCGGGTCGTGATCCCCTCGCGCTTCGAGAGGTCGCGGGCGACCGTCGATTCCAACTCGCGTTGGTCGGCGACGATTTCGACCTCGTCGGTGTCGGTGCCGGCGTTGGCAACGATTGCGTCCTCGTCGTCGCTGGTGTCGGTGTTATCGCGCTCCTCGCTCTGGCCCGCCGGTTCTTCCTCCGTCTCGTCTGGCTCGTCTTCCTCCTCAGCTTCGCCGAAATCCGCTAAGCCGGGCTGGCTCTCGGCGTCGCTGCCGCCGTTTGTCGCTGCTGATGGGGCGGCTCCGTCGCTCGCGTCGCTGGCCTCGCCGTCGAATTGATCGAGCGCGGACTGATCGTCGTCTAACTCCTCTTCGACTTCGTCGGCGACGCCCTTCAGTTTCCGAAGCTCCGACTCCATCTGTTTCTCCTTGCGGCGGGCGATCCAGAAGTACGCCTCGTCGCGGGTGTCGTTGGCCAGCAGGACGACGACGCGGCCGGTCGTCTGCCGACCAGTCCGCCCTTTCCGCTGGATCGACCGGATCGCCGTCGGCACCGGCTCGTAGAAGAGAACGAGATCGACTTCCGGTACGTCAAGCCCTTCCTCGGCGACTGAGGTCGAGACCAGTACGTCAAATTCGTTGTTGCGGAACCGATCCAGCGTTTCTTGCTGTTCGGTTTGGGTCATTCCGTCGGAGCCCTCCTTGTCGCCTTGGCCGACGAACCGCTCGGTGTCGAAATGTTGGCTGAGGAATTCGGTCAGGGCTTCAGCGGTGTCCCGCGACTCGGTAAAGACGATCACGCGCTCGCCGTCGTTGATGCCCAGCGTCTCGGCCAGCAGGATTCGCGTCTGGGAGAATTTGGGATGGCGTTCGTCGAAGCGCTCGATTTTGCGCATCGCCTCGCGGACTTTCGGCTCGGCGACGAGTCGCTGGCTGGCCTTCGAGGCCCCCGAACTCTCGGCGGCGTTGCGCTGGCGTTCGAAATACCGTCGGACGGATTCGACGCTCTGGGTTTCGACGAGCGTGACCGCCCGCCGGAGCTTCATGATCTCGGCGTGCGTTGACATCCCTTGATACCCCTCCGACTGGTCGTTATCCATCAGTTTCCGAAGTTCCGCGCTGATCTTGTTGAGCTGTTTCTGGGAGATGTCGGGGCTCGTCGCTTTGGTGACGCCGAGTTCGCGCAGTTGTTCGAGGCGATCCGAAATTACCTCGTTGAGGCCGTCCCGAATATCGAGCAGCTCCTGCGGGAGATCGATTCGTTTCCACTCGACATCGGTGTCGTGAGTGAACTCGTCAACGTCGGCGTCGTCCTCGGTCATCACTTCGACGCCGTCGAGCCCGAGGTTTTCGCAGATGATTTCAATGTCTTCCTTCGTGCCGCCCGGCGACGCGCTCATCGCCGTCACGAGCGGCTGGTCGGCGTCGGCGTGGTANCGNTCGGCGATGTAGNNGTANGCGTAGTCGCCGGTNGCGCGGTGACACTCGTCGAAGGTGAGATGTGTCACGTCGGCGAGCGAGATGCGGTTGCCGACGAGGTCGTTCTCGATGACCTGCGGGGTCGCCATGACGATCCGCGCCGACTCCCAGAGGTCGGCACGGTCGTCGGGTCGCACGTCGCCGGTGAAGACGACGATCTCGTCGTCNGGAACNTCGAGCGCGTNGCGGTAGAANTCNGCGTGCTGCTGGACGAGCGGTTTCGTCGGCGCGAGCANNAGGGNGGTGCCGCCGGCTTCCTGCAGGCGTTCGGCCGTCACCAGCAGGCTGACGGTCGTTTTCCCGAGTCCGGTCGGCAGACAGACGAGCGTGTGGCCCTGTTTCGCGGCGTCGGCCAACTGGAGTTGGTAGAGCCGCCGCTCGATGAACTCCTCGGCGAGCAGCGGATGCTCGATGTAGCCAACGTCCTCGGTGGCCGCCATTGGTTGCGGTTAGGAAGCGTCGCGGTTAAGCGTTCGCCGAGCAGGGTGGAAGTAGAGTAGTGGTGTTCGAATAAATCGCTCAGTGCTGTAACTACATATAGAAGAATTATCACTAATTCAGACCAAAATGACCATTTTTTGTTATTTAAATCCGATCAAGCAGCTTCCAAATATATCTTCCAAGTTTAGTTGACCAGTCTGGGTTCACTGGAGTAGGATTGATAACGTCTACTTCTTCATGAAGCACCAATCGTTCACCCACGCCCCAGTGATGCGCTTCTCCTAATATAATACAAGCAGAGTCCACATCATCAGTGCGAGATAGTATTGAACTCGCCATGGCGTCTTCCCGCCGGGAGTTTACCACATAGAGCATTATCAAGAACAACACGAAAGTTGTCAAAAGGAGCACCAGCGTCGACACGTAAATCGCATCAAAAAGAGAATAGTATCTTGATGCGAATAATGGGACTGCAACAAGTGGCCCCCAATTAACGGCTGCCCACTGCAATGGATTCTCGTAGACTGGGAGGGCAGGATGCACTAAATCTATCTCTTGAATCTCTGCCCCATGTTCAGTTTTAATTCGTTGCATGATGTCTTTATCACGACCTTTTGATCCTCCACTGACTATTGAGAGAACCAACCCCCCGATAGGATAAATTAGAAGCACAAGGAATGCGGCTCCAAGCGCAATCAATGGTGCTCGTGGAAACAGGTGGGTGATCTCTCGTATCTGTCCAGTCTGTGTTGCTTCGCCGGCTTCACCGAAGACAACATCTGGTGATTCAAGATGTTGGTTGATTGCGTCAACACGCCTCCTAACCTCGTCAATGTGTGTTCCAGAGGAGATGAATACCTGCATTTATCGGATGAAATGATGGCATAAAATAAAATTGCTCCGACAGTCTGGAGTCTATATTATTGGAAATCAATCAGTTAGTAGAATTTCATTTCCCGAACTTCTGGTAGAAAGCCCTCGGTACTCTCGACTCCCGCGGCTCGTTGCGCGCTTCGTCGCTCGCAGTGCTCGCTCCTGCAGTGCTTACGTCGCCGGGGTTCGTCGAGAGTACCTCGCCCTTTCAGTCCGCCAGGAATGCGGCTGGTTGGTCGGCTGACCCAGCTACTTGACGGTTTGTTTGTCCAACCAAACAGCTATTCTCGTTCCGTTCGTTGATTCGGATATGCCAACGGTCGATTCCGAGGGTCGGATTCGAATCCCCGAGGAGATCCGTGATTCTCTCGATCTCACTCCCGGAACCGAGGTGACGATTCGCCACGTTGACGACACCGTCGTTGTTGAAACAGGGCCGCCACCGGAGCGGATTCTCGACCGGATGGAGACGTTGTTCGATGAGATTTCTGCCGATCCAGAGCCGACACCGCGAGGCGAACTCGACGCACAGTCACGGTCGCATCTCGACGCGATTCAGAGCGGTGCTGCCTCGGGCAAAACCGCTACTGACGATCAGTAATCCCCGAGTCTCCGTACTGCTGTCGATCCATCCACGTCACCACGGCGACGTGCGGCAGCGTCAACACGGCGATGCCGACGAGATAGATCGCCAGCAACGCGTTCAGCGAGCCGTCGGTCGGCACCCAGACGTACAGCCCGGCAAACAGCGCGAGCGACGCGACCGTCAGTGGTGCGGCATCCCGATAAAATCGCCAGAGCACGGTCGGCCACTCGCCGGCGTCAAGTGCGTCCCGCGCGGCCGGATCGACGATTGCCAGCCGACCAATGTGTCGAACCGAGTGCCAGATCGCGAAGTAGAGCCCGACCGCAAACACCGGCGGCACGAGCCAAAAGAACACCCACAACACCCCGATTTCCACTGCGTCCCACGCGATCCCCGCCGCGGATATGTCACCGCCCCACACATGGCGAGCCGTCCACAGCAGGCTGCTGAGGGTGAATACCCCGAATCCGACCCCCAGCGCGAGCCGCGTGTCCAGCCGAAACAGGGGGGCTAGCGCGGCTGTCGCCGCCGGATCGAACAACGCGATGATGCCGTTGACGACACGTCGGTAGCCTTCGGGCTGGCCGAGCAGCGGCACCAACATCGGCAGCCCACCGCGGACGACCAGCGACGCCCAGCGGTCGCTCCGTGTCCGGATGTGTGCGGCCTCGCCGAACGCCCGCAGCGCGAAGGCGTCGCCCTGTCCCCAGTGGAACCACGTCATCCCGATGAACGCCAGCAGTGCGACCGCCGGCGAGACGGCCCAAACTACGAGATACAACCCGCCCAGGATGGCGTAGACGACGCTGACGACCGTTAGCGACCGTTTCAGCGAAGCGTCGCCGAGCCGAAGCGGCATCAGGTGGTCGACCGCGCCGTGGGGCAGGCCGAACAGCCCGACGCTCACGACGAACGGCGCAAAACGAACCGCTTGCGGGAGGTCGTCGACGACGAACCCGAAGGGAATCGCCAGCGCGATCACGGCGACTGGCAGTGTCATCGTCAGTTGGCCGACAGCCGACGTGCGGGGCCACGTGTCCATAGTTTGAGTGAGCAATCGCCGCGGTCGCTGCGCAGTCCTGTTCTCAGTTGCTATCGACGGTCGCCGAGAGCACGCCGCGGTCTTCGAGGAGGGCGTCGAGTTCGGCCATCGTCGNNACNACCNCGTCNCAGGNNGGTTCGACCGCNGGNTTCGGCTCGAANCCGACCGCGAGNCCGGCNACNTCCAGCATNGGCAGGTCGTTCGCGCCGTCGCCGACNGCGACNGTNTCGNNCATCTCGACGCCGAGATCGGCCGCGAGTGCTTCGAGTTGGTCGTCTTTGGTCCCCTCAATGAGCGGGCCGGTGACTTCGCCGGTGACTTCGCCGGTGAGTTCGCCGTCCTCGATCGGGAGGGCGTTGGCGACGATGTGATCGACCTCGGTGCCGGCCTGCGAAAGTGCGTGTTCGACACCGCGCTCGAAGCCGCCGGTGAAGATAGCGACCGTGTGGCCAGCCTCGCGCAGGCGGTCGATCAGGGCCGCCGTGTCGGGTCGGAGGACGACCTCGCTGTAGGCGTCGTCGGCGTCGGCCTCGCTCAGGCCGGCCAGCAGCTCCGCCCGGCTGCGCAGGCTCTCGGCGTAGCTGAGCTCGTTGTTCATCGCTCGCTCGGTGATATCGGCCATCTCGTCGGCGACGCCCAGCTTCTCGCCCAGCAGGACGGTCATCTCCGAATTCGACAGCGTGCCGTCGAAATCGAACGCAATGAGGCTCATTGCCGGCCGTTGGCGGGCAGGGCATGAAAAACACCCGTCTTTGTCCCTGCCGACGCCACGGCCAGTCGGCACCGACACCTAAACACCTATTTGTGATGCCGTTCCGAACTGTGGTAATGGTTGCATCGGTGCCTGATCTGCTCCGACTCCTCGTGATCCCTGTCTTCGCGTGGGCCGCATGGCGGGACATCCACACCCGCCGGCTGCCGAACAAGCTCTGGCCGCCGCTGGTCGTCCTCGGCGCGCTGCTGCTCGTCTGGGAAGCCGCCCAGTTCTTCGTCTTCGGCCAGTCCGGCGGCCGGCTCTTCTTGATTCAGGCGGGGATCAGCGTCCTGTTCGTCGGTCCGCTCGGCTACGCATTCTGGTGGTTCGGCGCGTTCGGCGCGGCCGACGCCAAGGCGATGATCGTCTTATCCATCCTGCTACCGACGTTCCCGAGCTACACCCTCGGCGGGCTGGAACTCCCGCTCGTCGATACCGCGCTGGGGGTCTTTTCACTCACTATTCTTACCAACGCCGTGTTGCTCGCGGTCGTCGTTCCCGTCGCCCTCGGCGTTCGCAACGCCGCCGGCGGGCGGGTCGAGCCGCTCGCCATGTTCCTCGCCCGCCCCGTCCGGATCGACTCGCTGCCGGATCGCCACGGCCGCCTGTTCGAGACGCTCGACGGGATCACCACCGACGGTCTTGACCTCGACGTGCTCCGGATGTACCTCCGCTGGCGCGGCCTCCCGCTTGCGGCCCTGCGAGCAGATCCAGACGCCGCCCGCGATCCGGCCAGCATCGACGACACGGGCGATCCAACTGACGGCCGCAGCGACGTTGCCGACGACCTCTCATGGGACGACGCGTCGGCGACACCGAACTCAGGAAACGTGACCCCTACCGACGACGTTGCTGACCCGTGGGGTGCTGAGGAGTTCTTCGACTCGGTCGAGGGATCGACGTACGGAACCGACCCCGAACAGCTTCGTGCAGGCCTCGAACTACTCGCCCGCACCGACAGCGAGACGATCTGGGTGTCACCGGGGCTCCCGTTCGTCGTTCCGATGTTCGCCGGCCTCGTGGTCGCCTTCATCTACGGTGATCTGCTCTTCGGTTTCCTCGGCTTGCTCGGCTTCGGCTTCATCTGAGCCGTCGTTCCATCGCGTCGGCTCCCCGTCGGCGTGCAAACGACGGAAAGGCCTATTCGCCTCGCCGCGCTGAGCCCAACTAATGACCGACCAGATCGACGTTGATTTCGGCGACAGCGGCCTTGTTCCCGCGGTCGCCCAAGACGCCGAGTCGAAAGAGGTGCTGATGCTCGCCTACGTTTCCCCCGAGGCTCTCGAAAAGACCGTCGAGACCGGTCGCGCACACTACTACTCCCGCAGCCGCGATGAACTCTGGGAGAAAGGCGCGACCAGCGGCCACACCCAACGGATTCAGGAGGTCCGAGTCGATTGCGACGAAGACACGCTACTCTATCTTGTCGAGCAGGCGGGCGGCGCGTGTCACACCGGCCACGAGAGTTGTTTCTACCGCACCATCGACGGCGAGAACGTCGGCGAAACCGTCTTCGATCCCGACGACGTATACGAGTAATATGGCCGACCCTGCCGCCGCGCAGTCGCCGCCCGACGTCGTTGTCGAACTCCGCGCGGCCGCCGACCGCGTGCAGGCCGCCGAGGCCGCCATCGCCGAGCATGGCGAAGCGAGCGTCGAAGCCGCAGCCGACGCCTACCGGAACGCGACGCGGCTGCTCGACAGTTACGAGGGCAGCGCGACCGGCACCGGCGATTTTACGGCGTATCTCCAGTTCCAAAGCGAAATCCTCGCACTCGTCGAATCGCTGCCCGACGACGCGTTTGCGGCCGACGCCTTCCAGCGCGTCAGCGACCGCCTCGACAAACGCCGGCTGAACGAGGCGGACTTCGAGTTCGCCCGCGAGGAGATCGAAACCGCGGGCGAGGCCGTCGAGATGCTGGAGGAACGCGAGGACGCTATCGCCGCCTATCGGGAGGCACGCAGCGCGGCCAAGACCGCACTCGACGACCGCCGCGAGGAGGCCGACCGCCTCCGCGATCTCCAGCGACTCGCGGATGTTGACCTCGATATCTCCGTCGAACCGCTCCGCGAGCGAACTGAGGCATACAACGCGGCCGTTCGCGCCGCCTTCGACCGGTTCCGAACCGAGCGGAGCGCGCGGGAGCTGTTCGATCTCCTCGGCGACGCAGCCGACCGCCCGCTCGTCGGTGTCGACCGTCCGCCGCGGCATCTGGTCGAGTACATCGACTCGAAGCCCGCCGGCACCGAACCGCTGGCGACGCTCGTCGAGTACGCCGACTACTCGCCGTCGAAACTGGACCACTACGTCGACGACCCCGGCGCGCTCCGCACCAGCGTTGCCGTCCATCAAACTTACCTCGACCGTCTTGATGCCGAGCCGTTTTGTGTCGATTGGCCGCCCGCCGAGGCCGCGACGCTTCGGGCGCGACTCGATGAGCTGGCCCCGCTGGTTCGCCGCCTCGATTCGGTTTTCGAGGCCGACGATGACGATGCCGGTGACGCTGACGCCGCTGATGACGACGTTGACGACGCCGACACCCCTGCAGACGACGCGGCGACTGATGACGACATAGGAGCGACCAACCGGATCGAAGCTGCTCGCCGTCGCCTCGCTCGCTTTACACGCCGCGATGAGTACGAACGTCTCCGTGAGGTCGCCGTCGCCGAAACCGAGTTGGACGACGACGAGTTCGAGCGGGTTGCTTCCGGAGCCGTCGACGACGACCTTGCGGTCGTTACCGAGGAAATCGATCGGATCGAAACCGCGCTCGCGGAGACGGACATCGACTAGCCGGCCGGCGATTTTCATGCCGACGGGCTGATCACGTGGTTGTACTACGCCTGTGATGTGACAAATCCACGCAATTAACCTTTAGTCTATCACGGACGATTATGATAGTGGGTATGAAGAAACTCATCAACGATTCTGACGACGTTGTCGACGAGATGCTCGACGGAATGACCGCTGCCTATCCGGATATGCGGCGGCTTCCGGACACCCAGGTCCTGGTCCGCGACGACGCGCCCGTCGACGGCAAAGTCGGTGTCGTCTCCGGCGGCGGCAGCGGCCACGAGCCGACCCACGGCGGCTACATCGGCGATGGGATGCTCGACGGCGCGGCCGCCGGCGACGTGTTCTCCTCGCCGACCGCCGACGAGTTCGAAGAACTCATCGCCGCCACCGACAGCGGTGAGGGGGTACTGGCGGTCATCAAAAACTACGAGGGCGACGTGATGAACTTCGAGACCGCCATCGAGATGGTCGAGATGGAGGGCACCGATGTCGCCACCGTCGTCGTCAACGACGATGTCGCCGTCGAGGACTCCCTGTACACCTCCGGCCGGCGCGGGGTCTGTGGGACGATCCTCGTCCACAAGGCTGCCGGCGCGAAAGCCGCCGAGGGCGAGGACCTCGATGAAGTCCAGCGGGTCGCCCAGAAGGTCGTCGACAACGTCGGGACGATGGGAATGGCACTCACGTCCTGCATTACGCCAGAAAAGGGCGAAGCAACCTTCGACCTGCCCGAGGACGAGATCGAACTCGGGATCGGGATTCACGGCGAGCCAGGCACTGAGCGTACCGACGTGATGTCGGCCGACGAGATCACCGAGGAACTCACCGAGAGCGTCCTCGACGATCTCGATCTCGACGAGGGCCAGGAGGTCGTCACCATCGTCAACGGGATGGGCGGCACGCCGCTGATGGAGCTGTTCGTCGTCAACCGCAAACTGCAGGAACTCATCGGCGATCACGGCCTCGAAACGTGGGACGCGTGGGTCGGCGACTACATGACCTCCCTGGACATGGAAGGCGCGTCGATCACGGTCTGTGCGGTCGATGACGAACTCAAGGAGCTGCTCGGCGCGCCGGCCGACACCCCCGGTCTGACAGTCCAATGAGCGGGGACGCCGACGCCGTCGTCGCCGCCGTGCGAGCGGTCGCCGACCGCATCGAGTCCGAACGCTCACACCTGACCGATCTCGACTCCGCTATCGGCGACGCCGACCACGGCGGCAACATGGCCCGCGGCTGGGCCGAAGCCGCCGACGCCGTCGCCGACCTTGACGACCCCGACGCCCAAACCGCTGTCAAAACGGCGGGCAAGACGGTGCTCTCGGAGGTCGGTGGTGCGGCCGGGCCGCTGTACGGCGGTTCGCTCGTCTTCGCCAGCCCGGAGTTGGAGGGCGGCATCACCCCCGAAACCGCCGTCGCCTTCGCGGAAACCTACCTCGAAAAGGTCAAAGACCGCGGCGACGCCAACGTCGGCGACCAGACGATGGTCGACGCGTTGACGCCGGCGGTCCACACGTTCAAGAAATCCATCGAGACCGACGACCTCCCGCCGCTGGAAGCCCTCGCCAAGGCGGTCGCGGCCGCTGAGATCGGCGTCCAGTTCACCGTCCCGATCCGGGCGAGTAAGGGCCGGGCGTCCTATCTCGGTTGGCGGTCGGTCGGCCATCAAGACCCCGGCGCGACGAGTACGCTGTACATCATGGAGGAGTTGCTCGAAACGGCCGCGGACCAATTCGACAGCGAGGTGCCGGACGTGGATGCGACCTCGCCGACAATCCCGGATGCGGAGGCCGCGGAGAACTGATGGTCGGGCTCGTCGTCGTCTCCCACAGCGCGAAAGCCGCGGAGGGCATCGTCGAAGTCGCCGCCGAGATGGGTGGCGACACCGCAATCGAAGCCGCCGGTGGCGACGATGGTGAGATCGGCACCGATGCCGACCGCATCAGCGACGGCCTCGCCGCCGCCGACGATGGCGACGGTGTCGTCGTCCTCGTCGATCTCGGTAGCGCGGTGATGAACGCCGAGGTCGCCATCGAGATGCACGACGGCCAGGCGATCATCGCCGACGCGCCCGTCCTCGAAGGCGCGGTCAACGCCGCCGTCGCCGCGACCGATCCGAAGGCGTCGCTCGATTCAGTCGTTGAGCAGGCTGAAGCGGCGGCCGACATCAGCAAGGTCTGAGCGACTCGCCGCGCCGGCGGCTGATTTTCGCTATTTTTCCTCGCCGTCGAGCACCGTCTGCACCTCGGCTCGCGTCTCGCAGGCCAGCACCTCGGCGGCGAGTTCGCGGGCGGTGTCGGTCGCGGTTTGCTGGACCTGCTGTTTCACTGCTGGCACCGTCACCGCGCTCATGCTGAGTTCGTCGAGGCCGAGTCCGACGAGCAACTCCGTCAGATCGGGGTCGCCGGCCATCTCGCCGCACATCCCGACCCACGCGTCCCGGCCCTCAGCGGCCGAGACCGTCCGGTCGACAGCGCGCAACACCGCCGGATGCAGCGGGTCATGGTAGTCGGCGACGGCGTCGTTCTCGCGGTCGACCGCCATCACGTACTGCGTGAGGTCGTTGGTCCCGATGCTCAGGAAATCCAGCCGCTCGGCCAGTGCGTCGGCGAGATACGAGGCCGCGGGCGTTTCGATCATCACGCCGAGTTCGGGGACAGCGTAGTCGATCCCCTCGCTCTCAAGATCGTCTGCGACCGATTCGACGCGCTCGATGGCACTCTCTACTTCTTCGATCTGCGTCACCATCGGGAACATCACTGCGAGCTCGTCGCCGTGCTCGCTGGCCGCGACCCGCAGCAGCGCGCGCAAGTGCGTCTCGAAGAGGTCGCTGTGGGTTCCCAGCGAGAGCCGAATCCCGCGCTGGCCGAGGAAGGGGTTCGTCTCGTCGGGCAGATCGAGATACGGCACGGCCTTGTCGCCGCCGATATCGAGCGTTCGGACGACGACGCGGTCGTCGGGGAAGGCAGCCAGCGCGGCGGTGATCGCCTCGTACTGCTCGCTTTCGTCGGGTGGAGCCTCCCGGTCCAGAAAGAGGAACTCCGTTCGAAAGAGGCCGATTCCGTCCGCGCCGCGCGCGGCAGCCGGCTCGAGTTCCGCTTCGCCGCCGACGTTGGCCGCGACCTCGATCCGCTTGCCGTCGGCCGTCGCAACCCGTTCCTCGACGACGGGCGCGTCAACGCCGCCGGCGGCCGCTCGTTCGCCCTCGTCGGGATCGACGACAACGGTGCCGGCGTCGCCATTGACGAGCACGTCCGCGCCCTCTTCGATCTCGTTCAACACCTCGCCGACGCCGACGACCGCGGGAATCGCCAGCGAGCGGGCGATGATCGCCGCGTGAGAGGTCCGGCCGCCGGTGACCGTGGCGATGCCGGCGACCGAATCGGGATCGAGTCCTGCGGTATCACTGGGCGTCAGTCGTTCCGCCAGCAGGACGGTGCCCGCTGGCAACGCTGAGAGGTCGACCGTCTCGACATCGAGCAGTACGCGGAGGAGCCGATCCCGAATGTCCCGCAGGTCGTCAGCGCGCTCGGCCATCCGGCCGTCCATCCCTTCGAACTGCGCGATGGCTTCCTCGAAGCGGTCAGAAACGGCGTGTTCGGCCGGCGTGCCCTCGCTCATCGCGCTCTCGATATCGCCGACGAGTTGGGGGTCATCGAGGAACTGGAGATGCGCCTCGAAGACCGCGGCTTCGTCCTCGCCGACGCGCTCGGCAGCCTGCTGGCGGGCCTGTTCGATCTGCTCGCGGGCGGTCGTCTGCGCTGTCTCAAAACGCTCCTGCTCGGCGTCGCTGTCGACCTCGCTGGGATCGGGTTTCTCCGGGAGCGTCAGATCGCTCTCGGGCCGGTACCAGCGGGCGGTGCCGACACCGGACAGCGGCGTGCTCCCGATGCCGGAAAGCTTCATGCGTCGTCCCCTGCCTCGCTCTCGTCGTCTTCCTCAACAGGCGTCGTCAACAGTGCTTCGAGTTCGTCGAGTGCGGCTTCGGCGTCGTCGCCCTCGGCCGTAATCCGAACCCGTTCGCCGTGTTCGATGTTCAGCCCGGTCACCGCGAGCATGCTGCTGGCACTCACGGTGTCGTCGCCGTCGGCGCGGCCGACCGTGATCTCGCTGTCGAAGCGGTTGGCCGTCTGGACGAACTTCGATGCTGGCCGTGCGTGCAGCCCTGCCTCCGGGACGACCTCGACGATTCGTTCCATACTCTCCTGTTTGGTGTGGAGGTTCTTACCATGTTTGCCGCCCGGGTGACAGATCCGCCGTTATTGTCGTCGGGATTTACGCCACGGCTGCCCGCACCACGTCGGCGAGGTCGCCGGCCAGCGAGTCGGCGCGGTCGGCGGTCGTCGCCTCGGCGACAATCCGGATCTTCGGCTCGGTGCCGCTCGGCCGCACGAGGACCCACGAATCGCCGTAATCGAGGCGATAGCCGTCGAGTGTCGAGATCTCGGCGTCGGCGTCGTGAACGAACTCCTCGGCCGCCGAGAGCATCGCTCGGCGTTCGGCCTCGCTGCCGTAGGCGAGGTTGATGCGTGTGTTGTGGTAGTCCTGATACGGCGCGATGACCTCGCTGGCCGGCCGGTCGGCGATCAGTTCGAGGAACTTCGCGCCGATATAGGGCCCATCGCGGACGAGCCGGTGGTCCGGGAAGAAGACGCCGCCGTTGCCCTCGCCGGCGATGGGGACCGACTCGCCGGCGGTCCAGAGTTCCTTGATTCGGGTGATGATATGGGTCGCGCCGATGGGCGTGAGTTCCAATTCGGCATCGACGCGCTCACAGACATCGACGAGTCGCTGGGAGACGTTGACCGCGGCGACCGTGTGGTCGCCGGCCGAGAGTTCGCGTTCAGCGAGGGCGGCCAGCGAGGCGTCGCCGTTGATGTAACTGCCTGTTTCGTCGAAGAAAACTGAGCGGTCGGCGTCGCCGTCGTGGGCGATCCCAACGTCGGCGTCGGCGGATTCGACCAGCCGGCCGAGGTCACCGAGGTTCTCGGGGACGGGTTCGGGCATCCGGCCGGGGAAGTGGCCGTCGAGTTGGGCGTTGACGGTGACGACCTCACAGCCTAACTCCCGATAGAAATCCGGACTGACGAGCGTCCCCGCGCCGTGGCCGGGATCGAGGGCGACCGTGAGGTCGGCGTCGGCGATGCGTTCGGTGTCAACGGCCTCGATGAGCGACTGGACGTAGGTTTCGTTCGCGGTATCGACTTCGCGGCTCTCGCCGACGAGATCCCACGGGACGATATCGAACTCCTCGCTGAGCGCGTGGGCTTCGATCCGCTCCAAGCGGTCGATCGAGAGTTCGATCCCGTCAGCTCCGATGAGTTTGACGCCGTTGTACTCCGGCGGGTTATGGGAGGCCGTCAGCACGACGCCGGGGATCGCCTCCTGATCGCAGTACCGCCCGATGGCGGGCGTCGGCGTGATCCCCAGCCGATCGACGTTGAGGCCGACGCCGGCCAGCCCCGCCGCGGTGGCGTCGGCGAACATCTGGCCGGTCCGGCGCGTGTCGGTTGCGACTGCCGCGCGGTCGGCCTCCCAGACCGTCCCGGCGGCTTCCGCGACTTGGAGGACGAATCCCGGCGTGAGTTCCGTGCCGGCGATCCCCCGGGCTCCACTGGAGCCGAAGACTTCCATACCTGTCCCTTGCCGGGGTGGTTCAAATCGGTTGCGGCCGCGCGGTGTCGGCTGGACGGAAAGGCCTTTCATCGCCGGCCTCCCGACAGCAACCAATGAGGCACCCCGCCGGTGAGTCGCTGTGAAGGTCGCCGATGCGATCCCGGATTTCGCCGATGCCTTCGGGTTCGANGAGTTCAACCGGATGCAGNNGGAGGCNCTGCCGGNCNTCNTNGAGNNCGACGACAACGTCGTCGNNAGCGCGCCGACCGCCGCCGGCAAAACCGCGCTCGCCGAGTTGGCGATCTGTCGCTGCCTGCGCGANGGCGGNACNGCGCTGTTNNTNGCNCCGNTGCGCGCGCTGACCAACGAGAAGGAGGCCGAGTGGGACCGATTCGAGTCGCTCGGCTACTCCGTCTACGTCGTCACCGGCGAGCGCGACCTGAACCCGCGGCGCGCGGAGCGGGCCGACATCCTCGTGATGACGCCGGAGAAGGCCGATTCGGCGACNCGNAAACACGANTCGCNNCGCTATTCGTTCATTACTGATGTTGACTGCGTCGTCATCGACGAGGTGCATCTGCTGGATTCGGAGGGTCGCGGCGGCGTTCTTGAGGTGACGATCTCGCGGCTCCGCCGACTCTGCGCGCCCCGGATCGTCGCGCTGTCGGCGACGATGCCGAACATCGACGACGTGGCCGGTTGGCTCGACGCACCGCCCGACGCGACCTTCGAGTTCGGGGAGGACTACCGCCCGGTCGAACTCCACACGGGCGTCCAGACCTACAGCCACGGCGACAACGCCTTCGCAGACAAGTACCGCCGGCTCTACGCCGCCCTCGATAAGGTTGAGCCGCACCTCCGCGAAGAGGGCCAAGCGATCGTCTTCGTCTCCTCCCGGCAGGACGCGGTGCGAGCCGCTGCGAAAGCCCGCGACGAGGTCGCCGACCGTGACATCCCGATGGGGGCTCGCGGCGATTACGACTTCCACAACGCGGCCAAAGACCTCAACAACGACAGCCTCCGGAAGGGCGCGCCCGACGGCGTCGCCTTCCACCACGCCGGCCTCGCCAAAGAGGACCGCAACAAGATCGAGGAGTGGTTCAAAGACGGCAAGATCCAGCTCCTCTTTTCGACCTCGACGCTGGCGTGGGGTGTCAACCTCCCGGCCCGCTGTGTCGTGATCCGCGATACCAAATACCACGACCCGCTGGAGGGTGAGGTCGATATCAGCCCGCTCGACATCCTCCAGATGCTCGGCCGCGCCGGCCGGCCCGACTACGACGACGTGGGCTACGGCTGGGTGATCTGCGACCGCGACGACGCCAACAAATATCGGCGGCTACTTCGGGACGGCAAAGAGATCGAATCCCGGCTGGCNGNCGANCTCGACGCNCATCTCAACGCCGAGATCGCNCTNGGNACGATNNGCGATCTCGACGACGTGATGGAGTGGCTGGAGACGACGTTCTACTACCAGCGCGCCAACGCCAACCCCGAGGCCTACGATCCCGAGGGGCTCCGCGAGCGGGTCCGCTCGACGCTGGAAACCCTTGTCGAGCGCGGCTTCGTCGATACCGACAGCGATCTCGGCGTCGAAGCGACGCAACTCGGCCGCCTCGCATCGAATTTCTACCTCCGATTGCCGACGGCCGTCCGCTTTGCCGACCTCGTCGAGCGCGACCGTCTCTCAGTCGATGCCGTGCTTGACGCCGTCGCTCGCGCTGAGGAGTTCGACAGCGTCTCCGCGCGGCAGGCCGAAACCGATGCCATCGACGAAGTCCTCGACGACACCGATACCGACCTCGAAAACGGCCACCGGAAAGTCCTCGCCATTTTGCAGGCGAGCATGGACGACCGGGTTCCCTCGGGGCTCCGCAGCGACGCGTGGGTGATCAAGCAGAACGCCCTGCGCCTGCTCGCAGCACTCCACGCCTTCGCCGACCGGTTTGCCGGCCCGCGGGCCGCCAACCTCGTCCGCCGAATCGAAGCCCGCGTCGAACACGGCGTTTCTCGGGAAGCGGTC
The DNA here is from genome assembly GCF_006861665.1 of Halonotius terrestris. Taxonomy (GTDB): domain Archaea; phylum Halobacteriota; class Halobacteria; order Halobacteriales; family Haloferacaceae; genus Halonotius; species Halonotius terrestris. Next base: position 636,033 of record NZ_RKLU01000001.1, read on the forward strand.
GGCCTCACCGCCATCGACGGCGTCGGTGCTGGCCGGGCGGAAACCCTCGCCACCGGTGGGCTGACGACGCCCGGCGACCTCGTCGCCGCGGGCGTCGATGAACTCACGCGGGCTGGCCTCACGGCTGGCGTCGCCGAGCGCGTCGCTGATGCGGCCGCCGAGTTGCCACGGATCGCCGTCGAGTGGGGCGAGTTCCCGACCACCATCGGCCGCGGCGACAACGAGATGTGTGAGATCACCGTCCGGACGACTACGGGCAGTGCGACCACCGGGATTCGCGTGACCGTCAACGGCGTCGAGATGAACGAAAAGCGGTGCTATCTGGCTGACGAGACGACGGTTCCAGTAGGTGTGTTCGGTGCTGATGAAGATCTGGAGTTCACTGTCGAGGTGACGTTCCCCGATCTGCCGTTGCCCCCGGTGCGGGCGAGTCGGTCGGTGACGGTGGAGTAGTCGGTTCGATCCTCAGAGCCATTCGCCCGGCACATACAGCACTGTTTCCGCGAGATTGTCGGTGACGGCATCGATACGCCGGACAGCAGTAGCGATCTCGCCGGGTGAAGCAGTCGGATCACAGGCGAGGACGCCGGGAAACGACTCACTCTCCAGTTCCTGATCTGCCCCACGGAAGTCGGTGTCTTGGCTGAGAATCAGGCGATTCGTCTCGCGGGCGTACTCAAGTAGCACCTCGTCGTCAGCACTCATCGGAATCTCGTTGCCGACGACAGCGACATCGTGGCCTTCGCCATCGAGGGCCGATACGAACGCTGTCGGGACGTGTTCGTCGGCCAGCAGCCTCATACTTCGCGTTCGGACTGAACTTCGGCTCGAGGTCGTCGGGGCCACGAACGACGGCAACACTGTCAGGAACCGACTGTCGCTCGGCTTGCACCCGGCGCATCTCCTCGGGGTTATCGTAGTAGTAGGTGAGCGCGCGGTGGACATCTGCGATATCGAGGTCGTACTCCGCCGCGACGGTTATCGGTGCCTCACCGCCGTCGACGACGCGGGCGGCGATGTGATGGACGCCGATCCGCCGTCCCTCAATTCGCGGCGCGCCGCCGAGGGTATCGGCTGTCGAGACGATCTCGCTCATTACGCCTCAGTACGCCGTCATCGCGTATAAAATCACGCTCGTCGTGAGTTAGTTCTCTATTCCTGTCCGCCGCCGAAGCTCGGCGTGTAATTCCTCGGGGCCGTCGGCGACGACATCCGCCGCCGAGAGGTCGGTCTCGCTGTTCGGGCCGGTTCGGTAGGCGATGACGACCATCCCGGCTCGCTTCCCGGCCTCGACGCCGTTTTTCGAATCCTCGACGACGAGGCAGTCAGCCGGATCGATGCCGAGTACGTCCGCGGCGTGCTCATAGACATCGGGAGCCGGCTTTCCGTCGCCGTCGATGTCTTCCGCGCTGATCGTCGCATCGACCCCGATATCGAACCGCTCGGTGACGATCCCGTGCCACTCCGGCGGCGCGGAGGTGACGATGGCGACGGTCACGTCGTTGGCTGCGAGGTCGTCTCGGAGGTCGTGAAACCCATCGAGCAGCGAGACGCGCTCGCGGTAGATCTCACGAGCCGTCTCGTCGAAGATCTCGATGAACTCGTCTTTGCTGATTTTCGTCTCGTAGTTGGCGTCGAGATAGTCGTAGATCTCCTTGTAGTTCATCCCGGTCGTCTCGTCGAGATCCGGGTACTCGCCGGCCAGCGTCGCCGGAAAGATGTGCTCGGGCTGGGCGTCGTGCCAGTACCGCTCGGAGTCGACGATCACGCCGTCCATGTCGAACAACACGGCCCGGCTCGCGGGTTCGGGGGTGCCCATACCGACCCGTCATCGCCTTCGCCTAAAGACTCTCGCCCGTAGCTTTAGGGCAGAAGCCGCGGCCACGCCAGTCCATGGCCGACCGCACCCGCATCCTCACCGGCGACTGCACCGTCGAGTTCGAAGGCACCCGCGACCGCACCCAACGCGGCCATGTCGTCATTTTGGTCAAGCCTGACCGTACCGTGCTGGTCCACGATGCCGATGGCTACCAGCCCGTCGCGTGGCTCACTCGTCCCGACGAAGTCACCGTCGAACACGACGGCGAGGGATTCAGCCTCAGTGCCGCGGCCGACGGTCAACAGCTCTCGGTCAACTCTCACGACGCGGGCGGTGTCGAGTCCTACCCAGTCTCGGAGGCCGGCGTCCCCGTCGGCGACTGCCCGCTCTGTACCGGCCAACTCGTCCGCACGCGCGGCGAAGTCAGATGTCTCGACTGCGCCGAGCAGTACGGTTTGCCGTCGGGAGCGACCGTGCTTGACTCTGCCTGCCCGGACTGTGGCCTCCCACAGATGCGCGTCGAACGCGGCGAGGCCTTCGATCTCTGTGTCGATTACGCCTGCGAGTCGCTGTCGGATGCCGTCCGCGACCGCTTCGACGAGGCCTACGACTGCCCAGACTGTGGCGCGCCGCTGCGCGTCCGCAGCCCGGACGGCCGGCTCTTCTTCGGCTGTGACGACTACCCGGACTGCGAAACGTCGTTTTCGTTCCCGGCTGGTGTCGTCACCGGGGCCTGTGACTGCGGGCTCCCACGGTTCCGCACTGCCTCCGGCGAACGGTGTCTCGACGGGACCTGTGAGTGCGACCGGCCGGCGTCGGAACCGAAATCGGCGTAATCCCTACCGCCCGCTCGTGAGCCGCTGCCCGATCTCTTTGGGTAAGCCGGCCTCGTCGACGGCGTCGATCACGCGGTCGATATCGTAGGCGACGCGGTGGGTTTCGACCTCGATATCGTGGGTCTCGTCGTCGATTTCGACGACGGCGAAGGCGGCGTCGGGGTCGCCGTCGCGTGGCTGACCGACGCTGCCGGGGTTCATCACGACGCCTTCGTCGAACTCCCGGACGCCTTGGACGTGTGTGTGGCCGGTGATCGTGAGGCAGGCGTCGTCTTCGAGCATCGCTGGCGAGAAGTCGTCGGGGTAGGTGTACCGATCCGGATCCTCGGGATGGCCGTGGACGATCAGGACCTCGCCGTCGGCGACGGTTCGACGGTCGGGGAGGGCTGCGAGCCAGTCGATAGCGTCGTTGTCGAGTTCCTTGCGGGCGTATTCCACGCCTGCCGAGGCCATCGAATTGAACCGAAAGCCGGTGTCGCTGGCGACCGCGCGGTCGTGGTTGCCCATGACGGTCGCGGCATCGAGTTCTCGAATCTGGGCGACGCACTCGGCGGCCCACGGGTTGTAGCCGACGACATCGCCGGCACAGAGCCACGCATCGACGGCCGGCATCGCGTCAATAACGGCTTCAAAAGCGGGGATGTTTCCGTGGATGTCAGCCACAACACCGTATCGCATGCCGGCCATTGCAGCGGCAATGAAAAATGCGTTTGGGCGGGAAGGCTTCTTTAGCCAGCCGGCTCGACCGTTCCCATGACGCTCACCCGGCTGTCGTCGTTCTCCCGGCGTTCACTGATGCCGAGTACACCGGCGACGCCTCGGAAGTCGAGCCGTGGCTCGACCGCTACGATTTCGATTCGCTCGACGTGGCCGGTATCGACCACCCCGTTCGGCACGCACCCAACGATGGGGTCGTTCTCGCGCCGACGGGAATCGGTAAGAGCGCGGCCGCCACGACCGTCAGCGCGCTGGCTGCTGGCGACGCGGTCGCCCTCGACGACGCGACGATCATCACAGTTGGCATCGCTGGCGTCGCGCCGGCGGCTGGCACGCTCGGTTCGGTCTTCGTCGCTGACCGCGTCGTTGACGGCGATATCAAACTCCGGATCGGCGAGACGACCCGCCGGATGCAGTGGCTCGTTGACGACTACGTCTGGGAGCTCGATAGCGACCGCCGCGACCGCGCGGTTGCAGCCGCCAGCGATGTCGAACTCGCCGACAGCGACGACGCACAATCGATCCGAGATCACTACGACGATGACCGATCACCGAAGGTCGATACCGGTCCGACGATCTGCGGCGACGAGGTTTATCACGGCACCGCGGCGGCCGAACAGGTCGAAGCACTGTGTCGAACGTACGGGATCGACGGGATCGCAACGACCGAGATGGAGGACGCCGGCACCGTGACGGCACTCGACCGGTTCGGCCTGCTCGATCAGTACGTCTCCATCCGTGCTGCCGCGAACTTCGATCGGGAGCCGGCTGGTGGGGATCCCGAGGCGAGTATCTCGCGGGATGTGTTCAGTCTCGGCGTCGAGAACGCTGTCCGCGTCGGGCACGCGGTCGCCGAAGAATTCAGCGACTGATTTCTACTCGCCGTTGTGGATCGCGTAGTCGACGCCGTCGCTGTCGACGGTCGCGGCGGCCGCACAGATCGCGTGTTCGTAGTCGGCGTCGTAGACGGCTGCGGCGGCGTCGGCCGCGCTGGTCGCGTCGAAGTCGTAGGCTCGCGGGCTGTCTTCCTCGTAGGTCGCCACCAGCGTCGGCTCGTCAACGGCTTCGACCAGCAGTGCGTCGTCGCGGACGGTGCCGATGT
>NZ_RKLU01000001.1:640595-670293 GCF_006861665.1 Halonotius terrestris
CCAGCGCGTCGCGGGCGGGGTAGCCGCGGTCGATCTTTTCGGNGATNGGATCGACGTGAGAGCCGTTGCCGACGACGACCCACTCCTCGTCGCTGGCTGGCGGCGAGACCACCTGAAGACAGTTGTAGGAGACGTAGGGGTTGTCCGTTTCCGGGGCGTCTGGTGTCGGTTCGACGGTCAGCAGACCATCGCGGTCAGCGATCCGGCGGTTTGGGAACGACCGGGAGGAGACGCGGTACGCGCCGACGCCCGGACCGACGACGATGAAACGGCCGATGTACATACACCATGGAGGGTCGCTGCCGGACAAATAGCTGCTGATACAGCTACGAGTGATGATGATTCGCATGACGGACTCGCCGCAGTCGGGGAACCGACACGGTTTTGTAAACTGGTCCACTTCCATCGAACGCGCAGTTCCATGGGGTAGTGGCCAATCCTGTTGCCTTCTGGGGGCAACGACCCAGGTTCGAATCCTGGTGGAACTATTCGACCGTTCGATCTTTTCCGACGGTTTGCCACGATACGAACACGCGTCGGCCGTGCGTCAGACACGCGTCAGCTGATCTCCAGTTGAAACAGAGGGGGTTGGCCGAAACCCGGCTACTTTTCGACATCGAGCAGCGCGACGCGTTCGATGACGATATCCTCCAACTCACCGTCTACGACCCCCAACTCGGCGTCGCCGATATCGAAAAACGACTTGATCGTTTCCTCGTCGCCGAGTGGGATGCTGTCGTCGTTGTCGTTGCTGGCGTCGCTCGCACCGAGTAGTTCTCGCACCCGCTGTTCGGCTACCGCTTCGTCGCCACCGCTGACGACGCTGACAACGTCGGTTTCGCCCTCGTCGACCCCCATTTCGAGTGCTTGGTTGATCTGCCGCCGGCCGGCTGCATACAGCAGGATTTCGACCGCCGGCTCGCGGGCGACGGCCGTGCCCTGCTCGCGGGCCCGAGCAGCCAACTCGACCGCACGTCGGAGATGGCGGTCGCCGGCGACGTAGTCGGCGTCGAAACACTGGATCGCCGTGCCGGTCGCCTCGCTGATCGCGTCGATTTCGGCAAGAAAGTCGTCGAGGTCGTCGATAGTCGTCGCCGCGGCGACGGTTCTCATCCGAAATCACCCAGACTCGACTGGTCGTCGCTGTCCTCGCTGGCGGTGCGGTCACTGGTGCTGTCGCCGCCACTCTCGCCCGACTGGACAGCCGCGGTCGGGGTTTCGGCCGCGCTGACATCGTCCATCGCGGGGTCCTGCCGGCCGACGTTTTCGAGGATCGTTTCGGCCGTTTTCTCCCGGCCGCGGAGCGCGCCGAGGACGACGCTTTTGTCGGCGTCCCGCAGGTCGGCACGGCTCTCGACCCCGGCCTCGTAGAGCCGTCGGGCACGTTTTCGGCCGACGTTGCGCACGCCCGCGAGATCGAGCAGTTCCTCGCGGACGCCGTACTCGATCCGCTTTTTCGCCTCGCGGATGGCCACGCGGGAGGAGAGGCCGAGTTCGCCGGCCAACTGTTCGGCCGCGCCGAGCAGCCACTCGGCGGTNTCGACCTTCCCNCGNATGTCGCCNGGGCCGACGCCGTACCGNTCNGTGATGCGNTCCTCGTCGNNCTCGCTNGCCCAGTCNTCNAGCAGTTTCGCCGTCTTCAGCGCGGNNAGCCAGTCNTCGAANGCGACCTCTTCGTACTCTGAGGGGACGCGACCGAGGAATTCGGCTTCGTGTTCGTAGCAGAACTCGGTGTAGGTGTCTCGATCCCCGGATTTCAGGTAGAGTTCGTACATATCCGGCGTCCGGCTGACGAGGTGATAGAGGCCGAGGGGTGTCGGTTGGGCCGGCTCCGCGTCGTCGCTGTCGTCGTCTTCCGTTTCGGTATCTTCATCGCTATTGCCGTCCGCCCCGTTCGATTGTAGTTCGCTCGCTGAGACGAACCCATCCTCGGCGGCCGGTCGCTCCAGTTCGTCGTCGCCGTTCGTCGCTGCTGTGTCTCTCGTCGCCGTCTCGCCGCGGTTCTCTTCGGCATACCGCAGGCCGTCGATGATTTCGGCGGCACTCATCGGATCGAGATAGAGCCGCGAGACGGTGTGGCCGATGTCGGTCGCGCGGAGCGTGTCGTCGTCGCGTTCGATGAACCCGTTGCGCTCCAAGTATGCGAGGACGGTGTCGGTCACAGATTCCAGTCGGCTATCGTCGCCAGTCTGTGTCGCATACAGTGTCGCGTCCAAGAACTCCAGCAGGGCCTCGCGGCTGTTGGCGAAGCCAGAGGAAATCGTCGCCAGCAGATGGGTTCGGAGCGCGGGTTCGGCGGCCAACTTCGAGCGGACGGGATCGGGGTCGGCCCAGACGTATCGCTCGAAGAGTTCGTCCATCGTTTCGTTGTTGTCGGCCAGCAGCACGGCCTCGCCGTAGGGGTCGAGACCGGGGCGGCCGGCGCGACCGCACATTTGGTGGATTTCGAGTGTGTCGAGCGGTTGCATCCCGCCGAACTCGCCGTCGTAGCGTCGCCAGTCGCGGACNACGACCCGTCGGNNNGGGGTGTTGACNCCNGCNGCGAGGGTCGGCGTCGCNCAGANNNNTTTGANNAGNCGGTCNCGAAAGGCGTCCTCGACGAGNCNGCGGTGTTCGGCGGCCAGCCCGGCGTGATGGAACGCCGCGCCGCGCTCGACGCAGTCGGCGAGGTCGTCGCTGGTGTCGGTATCGGAGACCTGTCGGATCTCGCTTGCGAGCTCACGGAGGTCGGCGCGCTCGTCGTCGGTGAGATGGCGGTCGACGACGCCGGCCTGTCGATCCGCCGCGGACTCGGCGTTCCGTCTGGAGTTCACAAACACGAGCGTCGAGCCGCCCTCCGCGAGGGTGTCGTCGACGAGGGCTTCGGTCTGACGTTGCTTACCATCGACCGGGACTTCGCGTTGGCTGCCGTCGTCGAAGTTGATCGCGTNGCCGTAGTGGACGCCCNTNCGGAGNTCGATGGGNCGCCANNNNGANTNNACGAGTTCGGCGTCGAGCCANTCGGCGANCTCNNCGGCGTTGCCGANGGTCGCCGACAGCGCGACNNNCTGNAGGNCNGGGTTNATCCGTCGGAGTTTGGCGAGGGTGACCTCCAGCGTTGGCCCGCGATTTTTGTCGTCGACGAGGTGGACTTCGTCGGCAACGACACACGAGAGGTCGTCGATCCACGGCGCGTTGTTCCGGACCAGCGAGTCGACTTTCTCGCTGGTGGCGACGATGATGTCGCGGCTCGCCAGCCACTCGCCGCTGGCGTCGTAGTTGCCGGTCGAGACGCCGACCGAAAAGCCCTGGTCCTCCCAGCGTTCGAATTCGGCTTTCTTCTCGCTGGCGAGCGCGCGGAGCGGGACGATATAGAGGGCCGTGCCGCCGCGTTCGATTGCCGACAGCATGGCGAGTTCGGCGATCAGCGTTTTTCCGCTGGCGGTCGGCACGGAGGCGACGAGACTTTGCCCTTCGGTCAGGCCGGCCTCGACGGCCTCGGCTTGGGGTGGGTACAGCTCCTCGATCCCCTCGCCTTCGAGTTGGTCGGCGACCCCCGGCGGCAGCCCGGGGATCTCGGCTGGCTTCATTGCCAGCCCTTGGCTGGTGGTGGGGTTTAAATTTCCGGACAGCAGTTCCGCGTTGTTGCCACCGCGCCAGCCAGCGCGGTATCAAAACTACCATGCCCTCTCGCCGACGATCCACTGCTACAAGGTGGATTCCGTGACGAAAAAACAAGANTACACNGNNGATTACCCCGANAAGACGCTGTANCTGCCCGGCCCGACCGAGGTGCGCGACGACGTCATCGAGGCGATGGCCGAGCCGATGTTCGGCCACCGGATGGACCGGATGACCGACCTGTACACGACCATCGTCGAGGACACGAAGACGTTCCTCGACACCGACGACGACGTGATTGTGCTCACGGCCTCCGGGACGGAGTTCTGGGAGGCGACGACGCTCAACCTCGTCGACGACCGGATGCTCGTCCCGACCTCCGGGGCGTTCAGCGAGCGACAGGCGAACGTCGCCGAACGGCTCGGCAAGAGCGTCGACCGCNTCGANTACGANTGGGGNGAGGCCGTCAAACCCGAGGATATCCGCGAGGAACTGGAGACGAGCGACAAACACTACGATGTCGTCGCCACGGTCATGAACGAGANNTCNACNGGCNTNCGNAACCCCGTCGAGGCGATCGGCGATCTGCTCGGCGACTACCCGGACACCTACTTCGTCGTCGACGCCATCTCCTGTCTCGGCGGCGATTACATCGACGTCGAGGAGCACAACATCGACGCGATCTTCACCTCCACGCAGAAGGCGTTCGCGATGCCACCGGGGCTGGCGGTGTGTACCGTCAGCGACGCGGCCTACGAGCGGGAACTCGAGAAGGAGTCCGCCTCGTGGTACGGCGGCTTCCAGCGCGCGCTCGACTACTACGACCGGAAGGGCCAGACCCACTCGACGCCCGCCATTCCGCTCATGCTCGCCTACCGAAAGCAGATGAAACACATGCTCGACGAGGGTCACGACGNNCGNGNCGANCGCCACNNNGAGATGGCNGANTACGNCCNNGGCTGGGCCGACGAGCACTTCGCCATGTTCCCCGANNNCGGCTACGAGTCNCAGACCGTCACCTGCGTCGAGAACACCCGCGGTATCGACGTGGCCGCGACCATCGATGAGGTGAGCGAGGAGTACGACATGGTGTTCTCGAACGGCTACGGAGATANNNTCGGCGAGGAGACGTTCCGGATCGGCCACATGGGCGAGCACACCGTCGAGNGCNTNAAGGNNCTNACCGACGCGATCGAAGACGTGGCTGATCTGTAACCCCTCGCCGGTCTCTCTCCCTCTCTCCTTTTGCTCGGCTCAGACGGCTGCACACACTGTTGTGTTTAGTGTCGCGCACACCGATTCTCCGGTCGCCGTCAGAACGTAGCTCCGGGTGATTGGGGCTGGCTCCGCCCCCGTGAGTTCCTGGCTGCATCGGTACTCCGTCTCCAGTGTCTCACGTTCCGTCGTTCGTTCCTCCAGCAGCCCCCGCTCACGGAGGTCATCCAACGTCGCCGCAAGCGTCTTCGCCGCCACCCCGGTCGTCTGTCTGAGTTCGGCCAGTCCACACTCACCTGTCCGTAGCGTCCGGAAGAGTCGGCGTCGCTCGCGCGCAGAGAGCTGTTCGACGGTGGTGTCAGTCTCGTCGATCATCGGTTCGTCCCACCTGCCCCACCGGATAAAAACCTACTCTCGCTTCGGGTCGGTACTGGTGTGATGAGGCCGGCACTGTGTGGCGACTGTTCCACACAACATGTTGCACAAACCGCTATCTGTTTTCTCATGGCCGCTACTGCATGGAGTATTTGGTTACCGGCGCAACCGGCGTTGTCGGCTCGCATCTCGTCTGTCACCTCGTCGAAGCAGGCCATGATGTCGTTGCGGTGACGCGGTCGCGGTCGAACGCGGCACATCTCCCCGACGAGATCACTGTTGTCGAGGGTGATATCACCGACAAGGAGAGTCTCCGTGAGCCGATGACGGGGGTCGACGGCGTTTTTCATATCGCCGCGTGGGCGTATCTTGGCCCCGGCCCCGACAACGTCGAGACGGCCGAACGCGTCAACGTCGACGGCACGCGGAACGTCTTCGAACTGATGGACGAGTTGGAGGTTCCGAAGGGGGTCTACACCAGTACGGTCGGGTTGTTTAGCGACGTGCAGGGACCCGTTGATGAGACGGACCTTCCGGATCGACCGCCGCAGTCGGTGTATCTCCGGACGAAGTGGGAGGCCCATTGCGACGTTGCAAACGGGTTCATCGACGACGGGTTGCCGCTCGTTGTTGTCATGCCGGGCAACGTCTTCGGTCGGTGGGACAAACCCTACGGGACGACACGCGGGTTTCTGCGTGCGTATCTCCAGGAAGAACTCCCGATGGTCCCACGCGACTGGGCGTTTCCCTTCGAACACGCCGCCGACACCGCTCGATCGCATCTCCGGGCGATGACACACGGCGACCCCGGCGAAACGTACATCATCGCCGACGAGGCACGGTCGCTTCCCGCGCTGTTCGACCGCGCAGAATCGATCACGGGCGTCCCCGCACCGCGGGCGGTCCCATCGGCCCTTTTCGGCGTTCTCGCTCGTGGGATGCGAGCCGCCGAGCGCGTCATCACGCCGCCGGAGGGGTTCGAAGCCGAGACGTTGGCGTTCCTGAGCGGCGACGGTGTCCGTGTCGACAACAGCAAAGCCACGCGCGAACTCGGGATCGATCATCAATCGCCCGAGGAGAGCTTAGCGGAGTACTTCGAGTGGGAACAAGCTCAGTTAGCCCAGCACAACTGACCGATCGTCGGCCCGGTATCCAACACGGCTATGTGACCGACTCCCCAACACCGGGCCATGCAAGTCGAATTCGACCGTGACACCTGTATCGGCATGTTTCAGTGCGTCGCCGAGTGGGATGGCTTCGAGAAGGATATGGACGCCGGCAAGGCCGTGCTGGACGGCGGCGACGAAACAGAGGACGACATTTTCGTCGCCGACGTGCCCGACGGCGAGGAACTCGACGCGAAGTTCGCCGCCCGGGCCTGTCCGGTCGACGCCATCGCGGTCTACGATGACGACGGCGAGCAGATCGTTTGAGCTGCCGGTAGCGATCTAACTCGACTGCGTGATCGCTTGATCGAGATCGTCGATGATGTCCTGTGGGTCTTCGATACCGACCGACAGTCGCACGAGATCGTCGGTAACGCCGGCCGACAGCTTCTCCTCGTCGCTCAACTGCTGGTGGGTCGTTGACGCCGGGTGGATAATCAGCGTTTTCGCGTCGCCGACGTTCGCCAGCAGCGAGGCCAACTCAGTCGATTCGACAGTGCCGCGGGCGGCGTCGTAGCCGCCNTCNAGNCCNAANGTGATCATCCCGCCGTAGCCGCCNTCGAGGTANTNCGNNGCCNNNTCGTGNGTNTCGTGGCTNTCNAGCCCCGGATANGTCACCCACGACACGTCGGGGTGGTCCTCGAGNNACTCGGCGACGGCCATGGCGTTCTCNCAGTGNCGCTCCATCCGCANCGGCAGCGTCTCGAGNCCCTGCAGCGTCACCCACGCGTCGAACGGGCTCTGCTGGTTGCCGAGNTCNCGNANCCCGCGNGCGANNGCGGCGTANGTGAANGCNGCNTCGCCGAACNNCTCGGCGAAGTTGACGCCGTGGTAGGCGGGGTTCGGCGCGCCGATTTCGGGGTAGTCGTCGGCGTGGGCCGCCCAGTCGAAGGAGCCGCCGTCNANGAGNNNGCCNCCGACCGTCGTCCCCGACCCGTGAATCCACTTCGTCGTCGACTCCCACACCAAGTCGGCGCCGTGTTCGAGCGGCCGGCACAGCGCCGGCGTTGCAAACGTGTTGTCCACGAACAGCGGCNNGNCGTGCTCGTGNGCGATGTCGGCGATGCGTTCGAGGTCCGGCGTCACGAGGGCCGGGTTGCCGATGGTTTCGAGGTGGACGTAGGCCGTGTCGTCGTCGATGGCCTCACGATAGGCGTCGTAATCGAGCGTGTCGACGAAGCGCGTGGTGACGCCGCGGCGTTCGACCGTGTGCGTGAGGTAGGTGTAGGTTCCCCCGTAAAGCGAGGACGCCGAGACGATGTTGTCGCCGGCCTCCGCCAGCAGGAACGTGGCGACGTTCATCGCGGCCATCCCGGAGGCCGTCGCCACCGCGCCGACACCACCCTCCAAGGAGGCGAGTCGTTCCTGTAGTTGGCCGACGGTGGGGTTCATCAGCCGGGAGTAGATGTGGCCCGGCTTTTCGAGGGCGAATTGGGCGGCGGCGTCGTCGGCGTCGTCGAAGACGTAGGAAGTGGTCTGGTGGATCGGTGGCGCGCGGGCACCGGTTTCAGCGTCGGGGGCCGTTCCAGCGTGAATACTTCGGGTGGTAAATCGGTGATCGTCGTCGGACATAGCGGCTTGGGAAACGGTGCCATCCACCGTAAACCCCACTGTCGCTTTCGAGCCGCAGGCATAGCGCAAACGAGTGAGCCAACAGCGTGGCTCGACCGCTCACCCGGAAAACAGGCTGCTGTGGACGGGGGCGAAATCTTCGTCGCTGTCGTCGACGCTCTCCTCGTCGTCAGCCGCCGTATCCGTAATCGCCCGGCCGTCCAGGCCATTGTTGAGAAAGTCCCGCACCGGCGGCCCGACGTTTTCGGGTTCGACGAGGAAGGCGTCGTGGCCGTGATCGGAGTCGACGACGTGGTGGGCGACGGGCACCTCGGCGGCGCGGAACGCCTCGGCCAGCGTCTCCGACTGGGCGACGGTGAAATGCCAATCCGAGGTAAACGACAGCAGCAAAGCCTCGCCCTCGAAGGCCGAAATCGCCCGCTCGANGGNNNCGTNNCCCNCCGCGAGGTCGTAGCTGTCCATCGCGCGGGTCAGGTAGAGGTAGCTGTTCGCGTCGAACCGCTCGGCGAACCGCTCGCCGTTGTAGTCGAGATACGACTCCACCTCCCGATAGGGGAANAANNCNGCGGCNNNNTCGNGCGGGAACAGCGCGTCGCTGCCCTCGATCCCGCTATCGCGGCCCGCCGAGCGGCGGCCGAATTTCCGGTCCATCGAGGCCTTCGAGAGGTACATGATGTGGCCGAGTTGGCGAGCGATTGCGAGGCCCTGTTGTGGCGGGCTGGCGTCGTCGTCACCGGTGCCGTAGTAGTCGCCGCCGTTCCAGTTGGGGTCGCTGCGGATCGCTCGCCGAGCGACGGCGTCGATAGCGAGACACTGCGGATCGAGTGTCGCCGCCGCCGCGACTGGCGCGATCAACTCGGCGTCGTCGGGGTACTGTTTCGCCCACTCCAAGACGTTCATCCCGCCGACGCTGCCGCCGATGATGAGTCGGAGGCGACCGACGCCGAGATGGTCGAGCAGCCGACGCTGTGCGCGGGTCCAGTCGCTGATCGTCACTGGTGGGAAGTCGGTGCCGTAGGGCTCGCCCGTCTCGGGGTTCGTCGAGGCGGGCCCCGAGGACCCGTAACAGGAGCCGGGGACGTTCGCGCAGACGACGTAGTAGTCAGTGGTGTCGATGGCCTTGCCCGGGCCGACGATGTCGCCCCACCACGCGCGGGCCTGGCCCGCGGTGCCGGGGGTGTTGTAGCTGGCGACGTTCTGGCTGCCGGTCAGCGCGTGACAGACCAAGACCGCGTTGTCGCCGGTGAACTCGCCGTAGGCTTCGTAGGCAATCTCCAGATTTTGGATCGACTCGCCGCACTCGAAGCGGAACTCGCCGAGTTCCACCGTCCCGCGGTCGACCTCAGTCGCACTCATGTATTTCCTCCAGTTTGTCGTCCTCGGTGATAGTGGTGGTCATTGGTCGGCGGCCACCTCCAATCCGGCGTCGAGATCCGCGACGATGTCCTCGCTGTTCTCGATACCGACCGACAGGCGGAGCATGTCGGGCGCGACGCCCGCCGCGCGCTGTTCGTCCTCGCTGAGTTGGGCATGGGTCGTCGACGCCGGGTGAATCACGAGCGTTTTCGCGTCGCCGATGTTGGCGAGGAAACTCGTCAACTCGACGGCCTCGCAGAACGCCTTGGCGGCCTCGAAACCCCCCTCGACGCCGAAGGTGACCATGCCTCCGTAGCCCGACAAGTATTCGGTAGCGTTGTCGTGGGTCTCGTGGTCCTCGAAACCGGGATACGTGACCCACGCCACGCGGGGATCCTCGCGGAGAAACGCCGCTACTTCGTTGGCGTTCGCGCAGTGGCGATCCATCCGCAACGGCAGGGTTTCGATTCCCTGCATGGTCTGCCACGCATCGAAGGGTGACTGCTGATTGCCGATGGCTCGGACCGCACGATGCCGAACGGCCAGCGTGAACGCCCGCTCGCCGAACCGTTCGCTGAAGTCGAATCCGAAGCCGGGGTTTTCGCCGGACAGCTCGGGGTAGTCGGCGTCGGGATGGCCCCACGGGAACGTGCCGCCGTCGACGAGGACGCCGCCGACGGTCGTCCCCGAGCCGTGAATCCACTTGGTCGTCGACTCCCAGACGATATCCGCGCCGTGTTCGATGGGCCGACACAGACAGGGCGTCCCGAAGGTGTTGTCGACGACCAGTGGGACGGCGTGGTCGTGGGCGATATCGGCCAGCCGCTCGAAATCCGGCGTGACGAGCGAGGGGTTGGCGATGGTTTCGACGTGAACGTAGGCGGTGTTGTCGTCGATGGCTTCCTCGTAGGCGTCGTAGTCGAGGGTGGGGACTGTTCGGGCTTCGAGCCCGCGGCGCGGCGCGAGCGTCGAGAGGTAGCTGCCGGTCCCGCCGTACATGTCGCTGCTGGCGACGATGTTGTCGCCGCTCTGGGCGAGTACCGTCGTCAGCGCGTCGAACGCGCCCATCCCGGAGGCGGTAGCGATCGCACCGACACCGCCTTCGAGGTCGGCCAGCCGGGCTTCGAGCTGGCGAACCGTTGGGTTCGAGACGCGGGAGTACACGTCGCCTTCCTCTTGGAGGGCGTAGAGTTCCGCGGCGGTGTCGGCGTCGTCGAACACGTAGGAGGAGGTCTGATAGATCGGTGGGGCCCGCGCGCCGGTGTCGGGATCGGGCTCCGTCCCGGCGTGCAGACTCCGCGTGTTGAAGCCCTTGGTCATGTACAGTATGCATATATCTCTAAGGTTTTATGCGTGAGAGTTACGGCAAAAGCCACTGGTATGTCTGTTGGTGGCATGCTCCATGCGTTGCTGGCAGCCATTACCCACCCGCGTTACCGCCGCAGCGACTCCCCAACGCCGGTGATCTGAAAACGCGCGCCGCCGGCGTCGCTCTCGCCGGCGGTGATCTGCCAGCCGTGGGCCTCGACGATCCGTTTCACGACTGCCAGCCCGATCCCCGTCCCCTCGTCGTCGCTGCTGTAGCCGAACTCGAAGAGTGCTTCGCGGTCGTCAGGATCGATCCCCACGCCGTCGTCCTCAATGGCGAAGCCGTCCGGCGTCGCCGTGACCGTCACCGTCGATGCCTCGCTGTGGTCGTTGGCGTTCCGAAAGAGGTTCTCGAAAGCCTGTCGGAGCCGGGCGGGGTCGGCGGCGACCGTGCGATCGGTCTCGACGACAAGTTCCATCTCACCGGTCTCGGCGACCGCCCACGCGTCGGTGGCGATCTGTTCCAGCGCGACGGGTTCGGGATCGTCAACCGTCTGGCCCTGCCGGGCCATCGTCAGCAGCACCTCGATGAGTTCGTCCATCCGGTCGTGGGCGTCGGCGACCCGATCGAGCCCCTCGTGGGCGTCATCGAGATCCATGTTCTCGCCCGTGATGGCGTCGTCGGCGACTTTCAGCCACCCTTTCGCCGTCGAAAGCGGGTTTCGGAGGTCGTGGGAGACGATGTCGGCGAACTCTTCGAGGCGCTCGTTTTGTTCTTCGAGCTGTCGTTCACGCTGTTTGCGGTCGGTGATGTCGCGCAGCACGACGACGTAGCCCCGCGTGATGTCGAACTGGTCGGCGACCTGTGTCACCTCGATATCGTAGGTTCGCTCCGGGCCGCCGTCGGCCGCTGCGGTGTACTCGACGCCCGTGACGGGGCCGGTGACAGCCCGTTCGAGGGTGTCGCTGAACGCCTCGTTGCCGATTTCGGTGATCGATTCCTGTGTTCGGACCTCACCGAGCAACTCGGCGGCGGCCGCGTTGTAGTCGGCGACGACGCGGTCGCCGTCGAGGAGCAACACTGGGTCGCTCATCTCGCGGAAGAACCGGGTGACGATCACAGGCGCGAGCCGCAAGAAGTCATAGCGGTAGAGTGCCCAGCCGACGCCGAGTGCTTGGATGTTGAACAGGATCGGTGTCGGATCGACCAGCGGATGAGGTCGGTAGTCGGTAATAAACAGGGTAGCGGAGACGAGAACGATCCCACCGATAGCGAAGATGATCATCGCCTGATAGCGGTAGATCCCCTGCGTCTGGATGAAAAACCGACCGAGGAGGACCAGCGAGACGGCGACCAGCCCCCCGCCGAGCAACAGTTGGATGAACGAGCCGAGACCGGCGGCTTCGACGGCAGCGGTAACGACGCCGAACTGGCCGACATCGACGCCGCTGATGATGAGTCCACCGGGATTGAAAGCGACCAATACCGCAAACAGGACGGATTCAACGCCACCGACCCACCAGAGCCATCCGGGTACCCACTCGCTGTCGCCGGTGTACTCGCTGACGAACCGGAACCACGCGAAGGCAGCCAGTGCCGAGAACAACGCTTTGATGAAGAGCCCGACATCCGCGAGGACCGTCCCGCCAGCGATCAGCATCAAAAAATAGCCGGCCGCCCAGAGGCTGTCGACGGCCATCAACACGCCGTAGGACTCCGACAGCGGGTGGTCGATCCGCCCAAAGGAGTAGACAGCCAGCAGTCCGCTGGCGACGACGGCGAGGAAAACCAGCCCGACGACGGCGATACTCAACAGTACGTCATCGGCCATAGCCCGTTACAGGGCCGTCTCATGTAAATATACTAGCGGTTTCGCAATTGGACGAATTCTAGATATGTTCGCCGACTTGCGCTGTGAGGCCAGCACCGAGTTGGCGCGTCGCCAGCGGATCGGTGTGCCTTTGGCGTCGCCGCCGCCCCTTTCGGTATGGACGGACACCTTCGCAACGGCGTCGTCGAGGTCGGCGGCAACGCCCGCCAGCAGTTCCACGACGCCCGCGGCTACGGCACGCCGACCGACGGCAACGAGATCCGCCTCTCCCGCGTCGAGGCCGCCCACCTGCTTCTCCGTGGCGACCTCGCGGCTGTCGTCGATCACAACGGTGAGACCGATAGCCACGACGCAACAGATGGTGACGACGGCCGCCTCTCCTTCGCGGAGTTTTTCGTCACCTCCGCTGCGGCCGCCGAGCGGTTCGCCCTGCGGTTTCTCGTCTACGCTGATCTCCGCGACCGGGGATTCTATCTCTCGCCCGCACGCGCGGGCTGGCCCGGTGGCGACGGCGGCGACGCGGTTGATGACGGTTTGATCGACCTACTTGTTCCGCCACGCGGGACGAAACCCGGAGACGGCGAGCCGGCTTACCGCATTGCCGTCGTTGGCGAGCGCGAGTCGATCCCGGCCAGCGAGTTGGCCGGCGTCACGCTCGCCGTCGTTGACGAGGAAAGCGAGATCAGCTATCTGGAAACCGCGACACCCGATTTCGACGGCGGGACGACCTACAGCCCGCCCGAGGGAATCACGGGCTCGCTCATCGGCGACCGCGTCGTCGTCTGGGATGCCCCCGATGGCTTCTACGAGCATGGCTTCTACGGCCAACCGCTCGAAGTCCGGGAGGCGATCATCGACAGCGCGGTCCAACTCTCACTCGTCGAGGCCGCCGCCCTCGCCGCCGAGGGGCAGTTAGTCCTCGAGGACGTTGACGACGACGCAGCCGAGACGACAACGCTCACCGCGACTGAGGTCGCTGGCGACATGATGCCCCAGTCGCCGGCCAGCTACACTGCGATCCGCGAACAGGGACGGGCCGTCGAGGGCGAGCGGTTCGACCGCCGGCTGGCAGTCTACCGGACGTTGCGAGACCAGCAGGTCGTCCCGAAGACGGGGTACAAATTCGGCGCGGACTTCCGGACCTACGATACCGTCGAATCGGTGGAAGATCTCCCGCACTCCGAACGGCTCGTTCGCGTCGTCGAGGCCGATCATGCCTTCGATCCGCGGGAACTCTCACTTGACGTGCGGCTGGCCGGCGGGGTCGGGAAACGAATGGTTTTTGCGCTGACCGGCGCGAACGGGGAGATAGACTGGCTCTCCGTGAGCCGCCTGACACCATGACTGACGACACCCCGCACGACGACGATGGAACGCGCTCCGAAGCCGCGCTGCCCGACGGTGGCGTCGACGAGACGACCATCGACCCGTGGGGATCGTCAACGATTGCCGACTACCGCAAACTCTTCGAGGAGTTCGGCATTGAGGAATTCGAGGCGATTCTCGGCGACGTACCCAACCCTCACTACCTCATGCGCCGGGGGGTTATCTTCGGGCACCGCGATTACGAGCCTGTCGTCGACGCCCTCGCCAACGACGAGCCCGNCGCCGNNCTNTCGGGNTTCATGCCGACCGGNGACCCNCANATCGGCCACAAGNTNGTGTTCGACGAGATCATCTGGCACCAGGAACAGGGCGNGGACGCCTACGNNCTNATCGCCGANCTNGANGCCCACNCNGCNCGNGGCNTCNNNTGGNNCNCCATCGACGAACACGCCGAGAGCTACCTGCTGAGCCTACTTGCGCTCGGATTCGACGCCGACGAGGGGACACTCTACCGGCAGTCCGAGAATCGGGAGCTACAGGACCTCGCCTTCGAACTCGGCTCGAACGCCCGCTTTGCGGAGTTTGGCTCGATCTACGGTTTCGACGGCGAGACCAGCGTCTCCCACATGCAGAGCGTTGTCACCCAGATGGCCGACATGCTCTATCCGCAGNTGGTCGACGNNCCNAAGCCGACNGTNATCCCNGTCGGNCCNGANCAGGANCCGCACGTCCGNCTCGCCCGCGACCTCGCCGNGCGGATGCGATTCTTCAAAGTCACACGCGAATACGCTAGCTTCTCGATTGAAGATAACGAGGAAGAGCGGGACCTGCTTGCTGAAACGTACGACCGACTCACAGAAATTGTCGACGACGATGATACAATTCGCTGTATCGATGCTGCGGTGTTGCTTCGTGATGGAGAAGACGCTGTTGACCCCTCAAATCGAGATGAGTATTCCAGCGTCAAGCTGGGCTCTACTACCGGTAGTACGAAGGCCTCACTAAACAATAAACTCCAAAACGCCGGGAAGGAACCACTTCGCCCCCGCGTCCGCTTTTTCCACCGCCACGGTCCCGAAGACGCCTTCGAGGCGATGATCGATGCCATCGAGGGCGAAAAACGCGTCTACGAGGGCCACATCGACGCCTTCGATCTCGATTTCGACGCAGCCGAGGAACTCGCCCGCGAGGTCGAAGTCGACAACGGCGGCTACGGCTTCATCCAGCCCTCCTCGATCTATCACCGCTTCATGACCGGGCTGACCGGCGGCAANATGTCNTCGTCNNTNCCGGCCNNCCACATCAGCCTGCTNGANGACCCNGAAGANGGNTACGANAAGGTGAAGGCGGCGACGACGGGCGGCCGGGAGACGGCGGANAANCAGCGCGANCTCGGTGGNNAGGCCGACGANTGNCCNGTCTACGANCTNTATGCCTACCTGCTCGCCAACGACGACGATGGCCTAGTCGAGGAGGTCTACGAGGAGTGTGTCGGCGGCGAGCGACTCTGCGGCGNCTGCAAGGAGCAGGCCGCGACGCTGATGAAAGAGTTCCTGAAGGAGCACCAGGAGAAACGCGAGGGGGCGAAGGAACTCCTCGACGACCTCGATATCGACCTCGATTCCGACCGGAAAGGACCGGGCGGCTCGCACTGAGATTTCGATATCGCTGTTACTCTCGTTGTCACCGCTATCCGTCGCTGTCGCTCAGTGTGTGAATAAGTATGAATGGTCCCACTGTGAACGTGGGTGAATGCACCGGACGGGAGACGTTGTCCCCGCGCCACACGGCCGGTGACAGCTTTCGGCGGGTTCTCACCGCCTATTGCGGACTCGCCTGGCTTTGCCCGGAGTCACACCGGATCTTGCCGACGTCGGCGGGCCGGATGTCTTCGGTCGCGTTCTGCAAGGAACGCCACCTCGGCAGCGACCCTCGGTCGGCGATAGCAGGGTTCTCACCGGCGTTGCCGTTGCGAACCTGCGTGAGCCGGTTTCTACCGGCCTGCTGTCGTGTTCTCGAACCCCGCTCGCGCGTGGTCCGATAGTTGGCCTTCGTCCACCACCGCCGCGGCGGTGGCGCGCTGGCGCAGTTCGGTTCTCCTTCGGGACCTGAGCCTTCACGCCGTCTCAGGCGTATTAGCGTCGGCCCCCATCCCACACCATCTCGGCTGTCGCCGATCCGGCACGGAACGTCTTGTGTGCGCCCACGTCCACAGTGGGGAGTGTGAACTAACGCCATGGTTGGTATTAACTAACACTCTTGCGGCAAGGATTTCCGCCACCGGCCGGTGGCCCACCGGTTCGGCGTCTTCGCAACTGCTAACTGACGACCCCACCGACACCCGACAACAACTGTATGCGACTCCCGGACTCACAACTCGCGGTGTTGGAAGCCGCCTCGGCGAC
Source organism: Halonotius terrestris (assembly GCF_006861665.1). Lineage (GTDB taxonomy): Archaea > Halobacteriota > Halobacteria > Halobacteriales > Haloferacaceae > Halonotius > Halonotius terrestris. Next base: position 656,751 of record NZ_RKLU01000001.1, read on the forward strand.
CGAACCGACGCCAGTCGATCGGCTGGCCGACGCAACCGACCTCAAGCCTGAAACCGTCACCCGCGCGGCTTTCGATCTCCGCGACGACGGACTGGTCACTATCGACGAACGCACCGAAACCACCGCCGAACTCACCGAGGAGGCCCACGACTATCTCGAATCGGACCTCCCGGAAGTCCGGCTCTACCGCGCCGCCATCGACGCCGGTGCCGCTGACGAGGCCGTCGAATTGGGCCAACTCATCGGCGCGGCCGGCTTGGAGGGCCCTGAGGTCGACATCGCGCTCGCCAACTTCGCACGCAAGGGCTACGGCGAGATCGATTCCGGCAGCGTCACCGCCGACCCCGACGCAGACCCCGACAGCGACGCCGAAGCCGACGCCCTCGCCACACTCGCCGACGGCGGCAGCGTTGCCGACGGCGACCTCCTCGATCAACTTGAACGCCGCGACCTGATCGTCCAGCGCGAACACACCGTCCGCGAGATCACGCTCACCGACGACGCCGTTGACGCGCTGATGGCCGGCATCGAGACCGCCGAAACGGTTGACCGCCTCACGCCTGAAATGCTGACCAGCGGCGAGTGGGAAGACGTGGAGTTCAGCGAGTACAACGTCGAGGCCGACGCGCCAAGCGTCGAGGGCGGCCGCAAGCACATTCTCCGGCAGACGGCCGACCGCGCGAAAGATGTGCTCGTCGGCATGGGCTTTCAAGAGATGGACGGCCCGCATGCCGACGCCGACTTCTGGATCAACGACTGTCTGTTCATGCCGCAAGATCACCCCGCCCGCACGCACTGGGATCGCTTCGCGCTCGATGTGCCGCCGATTCAGGAGCTTCCCGACCAACTCGTTGATCGCGTCGAATCCGCCCACCGCGAGGGTGTTGGCGAGGACGGCGACGGCTATCACTCTCCGTGGGACCGGGATTTCGCCGAGGCGGTCGCCCTCCGGGGCCACACAACCTCGTTGTCGATGCGCTATCTCTCCGGGTTCGCTGGCGCGGACATCGAGCCGCCGCAGCGATACTTCTCCGTGGAGAAGGTNTANCGNAACGACACNCTNGANCCGACNCACCTGCTGGANTTCTTCCAGATCGAGGGGTGGGTGATGGCCGAGGAGCTCTCCGTGCGCGACCTGATGGGCACCTTCGAAGAGTTCTACGCGCAGTTCGGCATCACGGACATCGAGTTCAANCCNCACTACAACCCNTANACGGAGCCNTCGTTCGAGCTGTTCGGCNNNCATCCGNNGACNGGCGAGATNGTCGAGATCGGCAACTCCGGGCTGTTCCGGCCTGAAGTACTCGAACCGCTNGGCNTCGANNNNGACGTGATGGCGTGGGGGCTCGCNNTGGAGCGGCTGCTCATGCTGATGTACGGCTTCGAGGATATCCGCGACGTCCACGGGACGCTGTGTGANCTCGANCTGCTGCGGNANNNGGAGGTGNTTCACTGATGCCNGTCGTNGATGTCGATCCCGACGAACTCCGCGAGCTGACCGGGCACGACGAGAAATCCGACGAGGAGCTAAAGTCGGACCTGTTCAACCTTGGCCTCGAATTCGAGGGCGAAACCGACGAGGGCGAACTCCAACTCGAATTCGCGCCCGATCGGCTTGATCGGCTCTCGGTCGAAGGCGTCGCCCGCTCGCTGCGCTACCAGTACGGCGACGACACCGGTGTCTACGTTCCCGACACGAACGATCCCGACTGGACCTACGAGGTCGAAGACACCGTCCCCGAGGGTCGGCCCTACGTTACGGGAGCGGTCGTCCGCGACGTCAACATGACCGAGGACGTGTTGGAATCGCTGATCCAACTCCAAGAGAAACTGCACGCGACGATGGGTCGCAAACGCGCGAAAGCGGCCATCGGGATTCACGACCTGACGATGCTGAAGGGCGCGGGCGTCGCCGACGAGACCAATGCAATCACCTACCGCGGGATCGACCCTGACGGCGACCGCTTCGTCCCGCTTGATGCCGACAGCGACATGACGCCCGCCGAGGTGCTTGCGGAGCATCCAATCGGCCCCAAATACGGCGACCTGCTCGACGGATTCGACCGCTATCCCGCGATATACGACGATCTCGGCCTCTTTTCCTTCCCGCCGGTCATTAACGGCCGCCGGACAGAGGTCGAAGCCGACTCCCGTGACCTGCTGATCGAACTCACCGGCACCGATCAGTGGACCATCGACCACATCTGCAACATCATCTGCTACGCGCTGTCGGCGCGTGGCGGCACCATCGAGGAGGTCGAAATCGACTACCCGACTGCGACTGGCCCCTACGAGGCGGTCGGCGGCGCGCTCGTCCGCCCGGATTTCGAGACCGACACCAAACACGTCACTCACGACCGCATCGAGACGATCCTCGGCGTCGCGTTCGACCAGCGCGAAGTCCTCGACCTCTTCGCCCGCGCCGGGCTGTCGGCGTCGGTCGTCAGCGGCGATGCCGCGGATGACGCTGCCACCGACATCGACGACGATCTGCCCGCCAGCGTCGCCGACGCTGACGGCCTCGTCTACGCGGTCGAAATCCCGCCGTACCGCGTCGACGTACTCCATCCAATCGACCTGATCGACGATCTGGGCCGTGCCTACGGCTTCAACGAGTTGGAACCGCGGTACCCCGATATCGGCACCGTCGGCGGTCGCCACGACCGCACGCGACTCGAAGACGCGACCCGTGCGAGCCTCATCGGCCTCGGCTTCGAGGACCTACTGAACTTCCATATGATCTCTGCGGAAGCCAACTACGACCGACTGAACATCGAGCCCGGCGCGACCGCTGGCGACGCCGATCGCCGGCTCGTCGGCGCGGGCGAGGCCGTCGAGATCACCGGTCCCTACAGCGAGGACTACACCCAACTCCGCACCTGGGTCCTCCCCTCGCTGTTGATGGTACTCGAAAACAACACCCACCGCGCCTACCCGCAGGACCTCGCGGAGATCGGTCTTGCCGCTGAAGTCGACGAAAGCCAGAACACCAACGTCGCCGAGTGGCGATCCATCGGGGCCGTTCTCGCCCGCAACGACGCGACCTATGAGGACGCCAAAGCCCGACTGGCCGCGCTCTGTGACGACTTCGGCGTCGACCTCGAAACGCCGCCGACCGACCACCCGACGTTCATCGACGGCCGCGCTGCCGACGTGGTGATCGATGGTGAGACAGTCGGTGTGATCGGTGAAGTCCACCCCGCGGTGTTGGTCGAGCATGATCTCGAACTACCGGTCGCCGCCTTCGAACTCCGGCTCGACGCGCTGGAGTAATTCGGTTCGCGTCGCTATTCACTCGTCGCTGTCAGGCTCCAGCGGGAGCCGTTCGGCATCGACTGTGTCGTACGCGCTGTCCGACCCTCGAATCGGTATCCCGCGTGTTTCGGCCGTCGCGGCGTGAAACGCGTCGAACGCTGTCATCCCGTCCTCGAAGTAGTTCACGGCTTTGAGCACGATCTGTTGCTCTTCGTCGCTGCCGACGGGAACGAGTTCGAGGAGGTTCGCAACGAGCGTGACGTAGTCGAATTCGTGACGTTCCCGAATCAACAGCACCTCCAGATACGCATACGACGACGTAACGACCTCCTCCTCGGCGAGAAACCCCTCAGCGCGCTCTTTGAGCCAGTCGGCGTCTTTCGCCAGCGCGAGCAGGAAATCCGTCTCGACGTACACCGTCATTCGTCGGTCTCCACCGATGGATCGCTACCCCCTCCCGATTCGCTGTCTTTGCCGCGTTGGAATCCCGCTTCGGCGTCCGCTCGTGCCTGCTCTCGCGCTTCGGTGCGTAGGGCGTCAACTGATTTCCCGTCGAAGGCATCGCTGGCCGCCTCGCGGACTGCTTGCAGCGGGTCATCGTCGATGGGAATGAGCTCAAGCCGGTCCTCGTACTCGACGACATGGAATTTCTCACCGTACTTCTCCCGCTGTGCGGCCGACAGATACAGCCGTCCGCTGTCGTCGGTTTCGACTGTCATTAATTCTCTTTTGGTGGCTCGACTGAAATATTTTCCCACAAAATATCCTATCGAACCATTGGATTATTGTCCTTTCTACCTTCACGTTTGCACTCAGCTACCCATCTCCGGTCGGTTCAACCACGACATCCGGCAGTTCGACCGTTGCTGTCGTTCCTTCAGGGCCTGTCTCGTAGGTCACGTTACCGCCGAGGGCGGTCGCGCCCCACTCGACGAGCCAGAGGCCGATCCCGCTGCCGTGTTCGAGATCCGTCTCCTTGCCCTCCTCGATCACGCTGAGTTCGTGCTCCGGAATCCCGTCGCCGCTGTCGCTGATCTCGATCCGGGCGGTCGAGCCCGCGGTGGTCGCCCCGACGGTGACGGTCCCGCCGCCGTGTTCGAGACTGTTTTCGATGAGATTCGCCAGCACGCTTTCGAGGAGTTGGCGGTTGGTGTTGATAGCGAAATCCGCCGGCACCTCGTTGTCGACGCTGCCGCCGTGGTCGTCGACGAGCGGGTCGGCGACGTGATCGACGAACTTGGCGACTGGGATCGGCTCGGTGCCCATCTCCTCGGTTTCGAGTGTCCGCTCGACCATCCGGGCCTTCTCGCCGAGTTCGAGCACGTCGTCGGTGTTGCGTTTCGCGGTTTCGAGCATGTCGGCGTACTGGTCGTTCTCGGTTCCGTCGGCGACGACTTCGAGATAGCCGCTGGCGACGTTGAGGTCGTTGCGGAGGTTGTGTCGAAGAATGCGGTTGAGAACGGCCAGCCGCTGTTCACGCTGGCGTTCAGTCGTGATGTCCTGGAGGGTGATCGTGTGGCCGACCGTGCTGTCGGCCGAGTCCTCGATGGATGAGACGGTGACGGCGTAATCCCGTTGGTGACTCTCGCCGTGGCGGATTCGCTGTTCGTCGCCCGCGAGGTCGATGTCGAGTTCGATGCTGTCGAGGGATTTCCCGAGGAAATCTGGCTTGGATGTTTCGACGATCGCCGCCGCCGACTCGTTGGCGTTGATGACGCGCTGATCGTCGTCGACGATGATGACGCCGATCCCCAGATCGTCGATGGCGGTCTGATCGCCCGTCCGGCGGGCCGCCGGCGTCAACTCGAACATGTTGCGCCGGAAGAAGGCGTACATGTCGAGGCCGAGATGCGCCGGGAACAGCAGCGGTGCGAGATTGAGGTATGGTGTCGGGCCGACTTGGAACACCCACAGGAGGATGCCGGGGATGACCGGCACTGGCGACAGCGCGAGTGCCAGCGTCTGGGAGCGATACAGCCGGCCGTAACTCACGAACGTCTCGATGAGGGTAAGTACCGCGCCCGCGGTCAGGATCATCAACGCCAGCAGGATGAGAAACAGCCACGCCCCGTTGCTGTGGGCGACCGTCGCCGCACCGAACGTCGGCTCGATCCGGTAGTTTTGCCAGACGAGTTGGTGCCACGGGTTGGTGGCGATTAGGCCAACGAAGCCGACCATGAGCGCGACCAACCCGGCCATCGCTTTCGACCGAACCACGTCTTTCCGCCCGGTGTATTCGAGAGCGAACGCCAGAAACAGCAGGCTCGTGAAACAGGTCCCCACCCAGATCGGAATCTCAAGCAGAAACCGAAGCGTCGGATCGAACACGAGCAGGGCGACGCCGTAGGAAACCGCCCACAGGGCGATAGATCCGATCATCGCCATGAACAGCGTCGCGCCGTCTTCCTCGCGGTAGGGCCAGACATAGGCAATGAACGCCAGCGAGATCAGCCCGGAAACCAGCGAGCCAATCGCCGGCCACGAAAGCGCGCTAAACACTGCGTCCAAATACACACCATCGTGGCATAAGGATTCGCGTCACCCTGCTCGGAAGTCGATTAACCTTAGTCCCCGCGGCGAGTTCCACCTCCCAATGCCAACTGGAGAGTACGATCCCGACGCCGTCGAGCCCAAGTGGCAACAGCAGTGGCTCGACGACGAGACGTACGCATACCCCGAGAACGCGACCGATCCGAACACGACCTTCGCCATCGACACGCCGCCGCCGACCGTCTCGGGAAGCCTCCACTGGGGCCACGTCTACGGCTCGATCCTCCAAGACATCGTCGCCCGCTTCGAGCGCATGCAGGGCAAGGACGTGTTCTACCCCTTCGGCTACGACGACAACGGGATCGCCTCCGAACGCCTGACCGAATCCGAGCTCGGCATCCGCCATCAGGACTTTGATCGGTACGAATTCCAGGAGAAATGCCGCGAAGTCTGTGCCGACTACGAGGAGGAATTCACAGAGAAGATGCAGGCGATGGGGACCTCCATCGACTGGAACAACACCTACCAGACCATCTCGCCCGAAGTTCAGCGCGTCTCCCAACTCTCCTTTATTGATCTCTACGACCAGGGCCGCGAATACCGCAAAAAGGCTCCGGCGATCTGGTGTCCCGACTGCGAAACTGCCATCTCGCAGGTCGAAACCGAGGACCACGAGGAGCAGTCGTACTTCAACGATATCGCCTTCGAACTCGTCGAGAGCGGTAGTGAGCCCGATCCCGACGCCGTCAGCGACGAGGACTACCAGTATCCGACGCCGACCGAACCCGGCGACGATATCGTTATCTCGACGACTCGCCCTGAACTCATCCCGGCGTGTGTCTCGATGTTCGTCCACCCCGACGACGACCGTAACGCCNACCTNNNNGGCGNCACNGCNNNGGTCCCANTCTTCGGCCACGANNTNCCNNTCTACGAGGACGAGCGCGTCGACATGGAGAAGGGGACCGGCGTCGTGATGTGCTGTACGTTCGGCGACCAGACGGACATCGAGTGGTANCAGGCNCACGANCTNNNNCTNCGGGTCGCNATCGACGAGTCGGCGACGATGACCGACCTCGCTGGCGACTACGAGGGCATGAGCACGGAGGAAGCCCGCGAGGCCATCGTCGAGGACATCGACGACGCCGGGCAACTCCGAGATCGGTGGGCAATCGACCACGTCGTGCAGGTCCACGAGCGCGACGACGTGCCCGTCGAGTACCGTGTCACCGAGCAGTGGTACGTNNANGTGCTCGACAANNNNGAGGAGTANCTNGAGGCCGGNCGCGAGATGGACTGGTACCCCGAGAAGATGTTCACCCGGTACGAACACTGGGTTGAGGGGCTCGAGTGGGACTGGTGTATCTCCCGNCAGCGNNNCTCGGGNATNCCGTTCCCNGTCTGGTACTGTGCCGACTGCGACCACGAAGTTATCGCCGAGAAAGACGAGCTGCCGGTCGATCCGCTTTCGGACGATCCGCCGGTCGATAGCTGTCCCGAATGCGGNCACGACGAGTTCGTNNCCGAGGANGACGTNTTCGANACGTGGGCNACCTCNNNNCTGACGCCGCTCATCAACGCCGGCTGGGACTGGGATGACGAGGCCGAGGAGTTCACGATGGATCGACCCGAGATCTACCCGATGGATCTCCGGCCACAGGGCCACGACATCATTTCGTTCTGGTTGTTCCACACCGTCATCAAGTGCTACGAGCACACTGGCGAAGTCCCGTTCGACACGACGATGATCAACGGGATGGTCCTCGACGAGAATCGAGAAAAGATGTCGAAATCGAAGGGCAATGTCGTCGATCCCGACGCCGTTCTCGACGAGTACCCGGTCGACGCCGCGCGGTTTTGGGCCGCCGGCAGCGCGATCGGCGACGATCTGCCCTACCAGGAAAAAGGGCTTCGCGCGGGCGAGAAACTGATTCGGAAGCTCTGGAACGCCTCGAAACTCGTCGATTCCCTCGCGCCTGAGCCGGTCGACCGGCCCGACGACCTCGCAGCGCTCGACCGCTGGCTGCTGGCCGAACTCGATGCTGAAATCGAGGAGTTAAGCGAGTTGCTCGCAAACCGCGAGTTCTCGAAAGCCCGCGACGGTCTCAGAACCTTCTTCTGGGGAACGTTCTGCGACGATTATCTCGAAATCGCCAAACAACGACTCGACGAGGGCGACGACCAGTCGGCGGCTTACACGCTGCGGACCGCCCACGAGCGGTTCCTCAAACTGTTTGCTCCCCTCCTTTCGCACGTCACCGAGGAACTCTACCGCGATATGTACGACGCCGACGCGAGTATTCACCAGACGGCGTGGCCCGAACCGCTCGGCATCGACGCCGACAGCGAGGGCGGCACCGCCGCGATGGCGGTCGTCGGCGCGCTCCGGAAGTACAAAAGCGACCAACAGCTCCCGCTCAACGCCGCACTGTCGGCTATCGAGGTCTACGGCCCTATCGAGGGCTTCGAGGACGACATCCGTGGTGTGATGCACGTCGAAGAGCTGACCGTCCTCGATAGCGAGCCTGAAATTGAATCCGTCATTACCGACATCAGCCTCGACTACTCGAAAGTCGGTCCCGAATACGGCTCGCAGGTGCCTGATCTGGAAGAGGGTATCGAGGCCGGCGAGTACGACCTTGTCGATGACGAACTCCACGTTGCCGGCGAGGAATTGGGTCCTGATTTCTTCGAAGTCAACCGTGAGCGACGCTACGCTGGCGAGGGCGACATGCTCGAAGCCGGCGACGCTATCGTGATCGTCAGCGAGGTATAGGCTGGCAGTCGCTGCCTGCTTTTATTCGAGATCGACACCGACCGCGTCGTCGACCGAATCGAAGCCGTCCCGTTCCAGCAGATCGAGCAACCCTTCGTTGATGTCGCGGGCAATCGCCGGCCCCTCGAAGACGAGGCCGGTGTACAACTGGACCAGGCTCGCGCCCGCGCGTATCTTTTCGTATGCGCCCTCGGCGTCGCTGATGCCGCCGACGCCGATGATCGGTACGTCAGTGCGCTCGGCGATGAAGCGGATCTGGTCGGTCGCCTCGTTTTCGATTGGTTTGCCCGAGAGGCCGCCACTTTCAGCCTTGTTCGGATTCTGGAGGCTTTCGGGGCGACTCGTTGTCGTGTTGGTTGCGATCACGCCGTCGAGACCGAGGTCGTCGACGACGGCGAGGGCGTCTTCGACTGCAGGGTCAGGGAGGTCCGGCGAGAGTTTCACCAACAGGGGATTGGCACCCGCATCTTGGAGCGTGCCCAGAATTTTCTCCAGCGATTCGCGGTTCTGCAGCGAGCGCAGCCCCGGCGTATTCGGGCTGGAGACGTTGACCGCAAAGTAGTCGCCCGCGTCGGCGACGCGCTCGTAGGTGTACAGGTAGTCGTCGGCCGCTTCCTCCAGCGGCGTCGATTTCGATTTGCCGATGTTGACACCGAGCGGTACGTCGGGCTGCGGTTCGCGGTCGAGACGGCGACCGATCCGGTCGGCACCCTCGTTGTTGAACCCCATNCGGTTGATGANNGCNNNGTCNTCGGGGAGNCGGAACATNCGCGGGCGNGGGTTGCCNGGCTGNNNNTCGGCGGTGACGCCGCCGANNTCGACGTGGCNGAAGCCGAGANCNCNCAGNNCGNNNGGNATNTCGGCGTTTTTGTCGAAGCCGGCGGCGACGCCGACCGGGGTTTGGAAATCGAGGCCGAAGACTGACTGTTGGAGCCGGCTGTCCCTGACTGCGTATCGCTCCCGAAGCATCCCTGACAGGAGGGTGTCCTGGACGGCCCGGAGGCCGCGGTGGACGATGTTGTGGGCGGTCTCCGGTGGGAGCAGAAAGAGGGCCGGCTTCGCAACGTCGTAGAGTCCCATTACCTACAGTGGCGGCGTCGACCGCAATCAATCCGACGGAAGCGTCGTTCCTCGAGATCCCCAGCCGGCACTGGCGGTATCTGAGACCTATCGACCCCCAGAGCGGCTGTTTGTGATTGCCGGTCGCTGAAAAAGGGTGGCCTGCCCGGACCCGACTAGAAGTCGTGTTGAACGGTGTCGGGATCGGCCTTCTGGATGATGATCTTGTCCTCNCGGACCCGNACGAANACNTCGTCGCCGATNTCNANGCCNGCGACNGCGAGTTCGTCNTCGTGNAGNTTNACGTGGACGTTGTGGTACTCNCCGNNNTCGTCTTTCGCACCGCTTGGACTCAGCTTCTTTTTGCGGACCATCGCCGGTATCTATCCCCATTCACCACACGCTCCATATAAGTGTTGTCTACGGGGTAGCGGCGCGCGCGAGGTTTCAGCACCCGTGTTTTCCCCGGTTTCGCCCCCGATTCGCCGGCAAACCGCCGGCCCGCGTCGGCATCGTATTTAAAACTCCCGCCGCTGAGTGTTCAGCTCCCCGATATATTTATATCGACGTATGTTCTCGGTTGGCATGGAGATACAAACCATGGTACGTGAAGATGGTAAGCGCAATTTCGCGCTCCGTGAGGGTGATGGCTCAGAAGAAAGCGTCTTTTCGGGGAACACACCGCGACAAGCCGCGCTGAAGGCAGCGCGACGGCTTGATCCGGCTCCTTCCGAGGATGCAGCTGATCCCGTTGATCTCGAACTCCGGGAGAAAGGCACCGACAAGGTCCATATCTATGAAGGGTGGGCATGGGAGGAGGAAGCCCCCGACAACTCCCCCGACTGGATGCCCGAGGAGATCACGGAGGCAAACGTCTCCAAAGAGGGAATCGACCACCTCGACGAGTGATCGCCGCCGCCCCCAGTGTCCTTCTACTATTGTCGCCGCTTCGGTAGCGTTTAGTCCCTCTCACGAGGAGTCTCGGTCGCGCGGCAACCACGCGACGGGACCGTCTGTGCGAGACAGGGGATGACCGTTCGACCTCCAGCCGCGTGACATTTCCATCCGTGAGCGACGCATCCATTCTACTGCACTTGGTGTCGCAGGCAGTGAGACGCCGCCACACGCCCCGCGGGATTCGGTCGCCTCAGAACCACTGTGACCGCTTTGTTGTTCGCGGCGGTAGCAAATCCGACGAGCCATGAAACCGCATGACGTGGCGGGTTCGATCCGACGGCCTTTTGTAGTAACTACCCTTCGAATGGAATGCACTGGTCGCGTGCGGAAACGCGTTCGACTATAGCCGTCCGGAACCGCCGGAGGGCTCCCAGATCGAAACAACGCCCTTAAGTACAACAGGGCGTTCGACTGGAATGCAGCAAAACACACTGCGAGCGCGAGACCGTTCGAACCGGTCGGCACTCGCACTGGATCAGAACCCACGGGCAACACGCGTTGCCCGTACGAATTCCGACGGCCTTATACGGGCCTGTCGGGTATGTTCAGATCCGAAAGTATGGGGATCCCGCCCCTGCGGTACGCCGTACAGATGGGATCCGACGTTAGCCTTGGTAGTTCGGTGTCACCCGATTGCTCGGATGACGCCGAACGTGGACCATGCAATGAGACACATATTTGGTGACCGATCTCTCTTCGAGAGATCGTTCCCGCCAGCCCCCAACCTTCACGGGTTGGACACATTCCGGTTGATCCTGCCGGAGGACATTGCTATTGGGATTCGATTTAGCCATGCTAGTCGGACGAGTTTAGACTCGTGGCAGATAGCTCAGTAACACGTGGCCAAGCTACCCTTCAGTCGGCAATACCCTCGGGAAACTGAGGTTAATGGCCGATNTGGAACAGTCGCTGGAATGCACTGTTTNCTAAAGATTAACGCTGAAGGATGCGGCTGCGGCCGATTAGGTAGACGGTGGGGTAACGGCCCACCGTGCCNATAATCGGTACGGGTNNTGAGAGNNAGANCCCGGAGACGGAATCTGAGACAAGATTCCGGGCCCTACGGGGCGCAGCAGGCGCGAAACCTTTACACTGCACGNNAGTGCGATAGGGGNANNCCNAGTGCGAGGGCATANTAGCCCTCGCTTTTGTNNACNGTAAGGTGGTNNACGAATAAGNGCTGGGCAAGACCGGTGCCAGCCGCCGCGGTAANACCGGCAGCNCGAGTGATGNCCNATNTTATTGGGCCTAAAGCGTCCGTAGCTGGCCAGCCAAGTTCGTCGGGAAATCCACCCGCTCAACGGGTGGGCGTCCGGCGAAAACTGGCTGGCTTGGAACCGGAAGGCTCAGAGAGTACGTCGAGGGTAGGAGTGAAATCCCGTAATCCTCGACGGACTACCGATGGCGAAAGCACTCTGAGAAGACGGCTTCGACAGTGAGGGACGAAAGCTAGGGTCTCNAACCGGATTAGATACCCGGGTAGTCCTAGCNGTAAACGATGCTCGTTAGGTGTGGCNCNNNCTACGAGNNNGNGCTGTGCCGTAGGGAAGCCGNNAAACGAGCCGCCTGGGAAGTACGTCCGCAAGGATGAAACTTAAAGGAATTGGCGGGGGAGCACTACAACCGGAGGAGCCTGCGGTTTAATTGGACTCAACGCCGGACATCTCACCAGCNCCGACANCAGTAATGACGNTCANGTTGANGACNTNNNNCNNNGCTGNTGAGAGGAGGTGCATGGCCGCCGTCAGCTCGTACCGTGAGGCNTCCTGTTAAGTCAGGCAACGAGCGAGANCCNCNNCNCTANTTGCCAGCANCANCNNNNGNTGGNTGGGTACANTAGGGNGACTGCCGCNGCTAANGCGGAGGAAGGAANGGGCAACGGTAGGTCAGTATGCCCCGAATGNGCTGGGCAACACGCGGGCTACAATGGCCNNGACAATGGGNNNCNACNCNGAGANGNGNNGNNAATCTCCTAAACNTGGTCGTAGTTCGGATTGCGGGNTGAAACTCNCCCGCATGAAGCTGGATTCGGTAGTAATCGCGTGTCAGNAGCGCGCGGTGAATACGTCCCTGCTCCTTGCACACACCGCCCGTCAAAGCACCCGAGTGAGGTCCGGATGAGGCCGCGTTCCCGCGGTCGAATCTGGGCTTCGCAAGGGGGCTTAAGTCGTAACAAGGTAGCCGTAGGGGAATCTGCGGCTGGATCACCTCCTAACGTCCGAGATCTGCCCCTCTGGGGCAGACTCACCGTTCATACTCATCGCAGTCCACGCCCCGATGGTCATCCCCGACCACCGGGCATTTTCGGCTCACCCGTGCGATCGGGCACCGACGAACTACCAAGGCTAACATTCACGGCTTGGTCGGCTTCGCCGACCGAGNNGGGCTCATAGCTCAGCGGCAGAGTGCCTCCTTTGCAAGGAGGATGCCGTGGGTTCGAATCCCACTGAGTCCATCGCAAGTACGCCCGAANCACTCTCCTTATATGGGAGACAGCGTTCGGGTGTACTACGACGAAACCAATGCACCATCCCGTGTGAGCGGGTTGGGAAGGGTNGANGNGCGCNCCGGCTTGCAGCCGGGCGTTCACGATGAAACCGTATGTACGTGCAATCCAGGCGCTCACTGGACCCGTTCACTGTGCTCAGTGATCGTGGCTACTGTGCCGCCTGGTGGATGGCTCGGCTCAAGCGCCGACGAAGGACGTGTCAAGCTGCGATAAGCCATGGGGAGCCGCACGAAGGCGAAGAACCATGGATCTCCGAATGGGAATCCCTCTACAATTGCTTCGCGCAATAGGGAACGCTCCGAATTGAAACATCTTAGTAGGAGCTGGAAGAGAAAACGAATGTGACGTCGTTAGTAACGGTGAGTGAACGCGACACAGTCCAAACCGAAGGCTTCGGCCAATGTGGTGTTAGGGCTGACTCTCATCGATCGAATCGCGACGAGAAGTCTCCTGGAACGGAGCTCGATACAGGGTGACAGACCCGTATCGTTGTGAAG
>NZ_RKLU01000020.1 GCF_006861665.1 Halonotius terrestris
GNCGATGCTGACGCCCTCGTTGCCGAAGGCGTTCTTGACGGCGTGATTGCCCTCCTTGGCGGCGACCGTCTCCAGTTCGGGCTCGCCGATCACGTCCCCCGCCGCGTAGATGTCGGAATTGGTCGTCTGGAAATGCTCATCGACGCGAATCGCGCCATCGGATTCGGTCTCGACGCCGACTGCTTCCAAGCCGATGTCCTCGCTGTTGGGCTGGACGCCGGTCGCGACGAATAACGCCTCTGCGGTGAACGCTCGCTCCTCGCCCTCGATAACAGTCTCCACAGCGACGCCCTTCTGACCAGGGTCAGCACCACTGTCGGTAGCCACATCCTGAACCTGCTGGAAGTCGTTACTGGTCACGACGTCGATTCCCTCCTCATTGAAGACTCGTTGCATCTCCCGGCCGAGCTGACCTTCCATATCTGAGAGCACGTGACCGGAGCGCTGGAGGATGGTCACGTCGACGCCGACACGGTGGAGGATTTGACCCCACTCAAGCGCGATGTACCCACCACCCATGATGACCATGCTCCCTGGGAGGTCGCGCTCCTCGAGGATGGTCTCGCTCGTGTAGTAGTCGACGTCGTCGAGGCCGTCGATGGGCGGCGCCCACGGTGAACTGCCGGTCGCGACGAGCGCTTTCTCCCCAGTGATGCGCGCGCCCTCGTCGGCGCCGTCGACGACCTCGATAGTCGTGTCGCCGACCAGCTGGCCGTAGCCCTCGTAAATGTCGGTCTCGAAGTGTTCTGCGACGTCGACGTAGTTCTCCTGCCGGAACCGTTCGACGAGACCGTTGGTCCCGTCGAGTGCGTCGGCCCAGTCGACAGTCGGTTCCTCAGGGTATCGAACGGCGTCGAAGGGATTCTCCGACGCTGCAGCGCCGCTCTCGGCGACGGCGAGCAGATGCTTACTCGGGACACAGCCGACGTTCACGCACGTCCCGCCGATTGGCAGGCCGGTGTTCACCATCGCCGTTGAAAGATCCCGGCGGCTCGCTTCAGTGATCGCGGCGAAGGCTGCGGCGCCACCGCCGAGAATCACGAGATCATAGTCGGACGTCTGGGCCATCTGTGTCTATACTTTACGACGGGAAGTTCTTATACTCCAGAGTCCAAAGCTATAGAGTAGGTTGGAGGCTACGAAGCTATGGCAGATACTACTTCATCAGCGCCCGCGTGCGATGTCGAGGGGACGTGCTACTGTCCGCTCACAGGAGTTATCGACACGTTGAGCCGGAAATACGCGATGCAACTCGTCAGCATCATCGGCGCACACGACTCACTGCGGTTCGCGGAGATCGAGGAGCACCTCCCAACGGCGAGTACCTCGACAATCTCGAAACGCCTCGACGAATTTGAGGAGGCAGGGATCGTCTCACGGACGCAGTATAATGAAATCCCGCCGCGTGTCGAATATGCGTTGACCGACGATGGCGACGAGGTTCGAACGCGACTGGAGCCGTTACTCGAGTGGGCAACTGAAAACAGATGAGCTAAGACAATTCGCGGTTCAGCTCATCGCGTCCTGGAATCGCTCACGGAGCGCGTCCTCACGCTCCTCGAACTGGTCGACCTTCTCCTGTAGATCGTCGCTGACGCGCTCGATGCTCGCGAGTGCCCGCTCGCCGGCGAGCGACGCCTGCGACCCGTCGTCGCCGTCCGCCTCTAGCTCCTCCTCGTAGGCTCGCTCGACGCGCTCGATGGTACCCTCCGGGTTGAACAGGATGTCGTTGGCCGTGCGAACGTAGCCGTCCAGCGACGCACCCTCCTTGCCCTGGAAAAAGTGCGTGAGCGCGTACGTCGCGCCGGAATGCAGCGTCCACATATCGATCTTGACGGGAGAGGCCGCGTTGGCCTCCGCATCGCTCGCGGCACGTTCGGCCAGGTAGTCCGGGAAGCCGAGCAGGCCGTAGAACTCCGTGACGGTGAACGGGAGCTCCGAGAAGTCGAGGTCGACGTCCTGGGCGTCACGGATGAACTCGAAGAGGTCGTCGGCGACGAGTTCGACCTGTGCAAGGATCTCCTCCCACCAGGTCCGGAAGTTCCGCACGTCGCCGACGTGCTTGATGACCTCCTTGTCGGTGAGCGAGCGCATCGTATTCGAACAGTACCCGTCCTGGGCGAATCCCTCCACGTAGACGGCGTGCTCGCCGAAGAAGTCGTAGCCCGACGTGACGCCCATCGTGATCGGGTCCGACCGGCCGGGGAGGCGTACCTCGAGGCCGTCGAACATGATGTCCATATGGACCTCGCCGCCGCCCCGGTAGCGACGAATCTCGCCGAACATCACGTCACCCAGCGGCGTTCCGTCGATAATCTCCTCCCGAAGGACCTCCTCCAGAGGGCCGTAGACGTCGACCGGGTTGATGATCGAGTACGAGTCGGTCGGAATATGGAACAAGGAATCCGTTTCGGCATCCTCCTCACGGGCCTGTTCTTGAGCGCGACTCGGCTCGACGATCGCGTTGAACCGCTCCGTCTCGACCCACTCGTCGGTGTACGGATTCTTGTAGGCCACGGTCGACTCGACGGCCTGCGGGAGGTCGCGGATCGCCTCAGCGAAGCTCACGGTGTCTTTGCCGCCGTGACGCTGACGATACCACTCGGGTAGTTCGGTGTCGGTACGTCCATCGACGCCAGCGAAGATGGTTCTCGACTCTGGGTCTTTCATCGTAGTCACCTCGACGCAGGAACGCTCATCGACGGCTGCCTGCATCGTCTCGCGCCCTGCGCCCCTCTGCCGGGCGCAACAACAACACCACGTTAACCAACACTAACCTAGGAAGCGGCTGTCTGTTGGTTAATCGAACCACCGTCGGGAAACTGCCGCACTGTCGTTACTCGGTGCTGGAGCGGCGTAGCCGAACCAGCTCCGGGTTCGGAACCCAGGGATGGTCCTCCCAGCAGTGAAGGGCGTGAGCACGGGGCGACTCGAACTCGGCTCCGCAGGATCCACACTCGTAGACATCGTCGGGCCAGGGCTCACTGACGTACATCGCTGTCACCGTCGTCCCAACCGGCTCGGGAGCTCCGCTTCGCTGGACGTACCGGTAGCCGCGAACCGTCCGTTGACGGATCGCTGTCCGGGCAATCTCGGCGGGTTTGCCGTCGGGGAGATACACCCAGCGAACGAAGCCCTCGACCGACTCTTTGGCCGACGGCTGGAGGATGAACCACCGCTCGTGGGCATCCCGGAACAGGTAGCGTTCAGTTCCCCTGTTTTGGAGGTACACCGGGTCACCCTGGCCGGGGATGAGTCGCAGCCCCTGGGCCGGTGATATCGGGTCCAACAGTCGCTCGACTACAGATGGATCGCGCTCCGGCTGGTTGTCCGAATCCTCCTCCTCTGCTGCGAACTCATCAAGACGAGCATTTGTAATCACGGGGTCCACCGTCCGAGTGAGGTCTGTTCCCGTTCCGACTCAGCAGGAACTTCACAGAGGAACCGCCACTTCGGCCGCTCTCGGATCTGCTTGTCGGGCCGGTTACCTGCCTGTCCGGGCTCTGTTTTCCCCGCGCAGTGCCAGCCCTTGTCTCTGAGCGCTTTGATCATCGAGCCGTCGAAGTCAGCTCGCACGAACGTCAGGAGAAGGCGAACGCCTCGCCGCCGGCCGTGCCGGCGCACGAACCGTTCCATCGACCGGGCGAGCGCGGCGGAGGCGAGATTCGGGAAGTCGACGCCGATACAGATCCGTGCTGCCTCGACGATCTCGTCACCCTCGTATCGCGTCCCGTCGTACTCCAGCGAGCGAATCAGCGGATAGCGCCACGTAATCGCACCCAGTAGCTGGTCCTGGTAACAGAGCCCGTGATGGACGAGGTTCGTCCGCGGGACACTGTCCATATAGGAGTGATGGGCTTCGTAGATCGCGCCGGCGACGTGCCGCGGGATCGATTCGATATGGACGCGCTCCGCGAACCGCAACCCGAGCGGCGCCGTGACCGGCTGGCCGTCGCGATGAATGGGACACCAGCACCCCTCGGGAGTGCGCGTGTACTGGAAGCCGGTACTCGCCCGCTGGCCGGGAGAACGTGTCTGCGTCACGAGTCGGTGCCGTCAGTCTGCTCTTGCCGATCGTTGTACCGTTCCAGTTCGCGACCGATTTTCTCGAGTGCCTCGACCCCGCGTTCGATCAGCTGGTGGGTGGCTCGCGACAACCGAAGCGTCTCCATCAGCACTCCCCCTCCGGTGGCTCGATGAGGTCGTTGCTCTCGTCGACGAGATCACGGATGGCCTGCTCGACATCGGCATCGTCCGAAACCATCCGGCTCGCTAGGGGTGCCGGGTAGGCACGGTCTCCCTGACTGCAGAGGACGGCCAGCCAGCCGTCGGCTCCCTCCCCGAGCACGATGTAGTGGTCGCGATCAGCCCGCTGGAAGACTTGCCGGTCGGGGCGAGTAACCGTTCGCCAGTTCTCGGGGAGTGACGGTGACGGCCCCCCGCCGTCGGGAAGGGCGATGACGTCGTCGGTGATCGTCGCCATCGCCGCGTCGATCTCTTCGCCGGTGAGGTGCCAGCACGCCGCCGGACCATCACACTCGAGCTGGCTGATCACACGATTCCGGAACGCGATGTAGTGTTCTCGGGCGACCTGAGCGTCGTTGTAGTAGTCGAGGAGGAGCCCACAGGCGAGCTGTGCGGGCCCGCTGCCTCGGTACCCGACGTCGAACCCGCTCGGACTGTGGGTGACCAGACCGAGACTACGGTCAGGGGTCAGTTCCGTGTATTCCGGGAGTCGCGTCACGACGAGGTCGCCCTGTCGCCGGCGGCCAAGGTAGGCTGTCGTCATTTGAACCGCCCCCGATCGTCACGGTCGCGGTCCGATCTGTCCCACTCGTCGTCCGATGGCCGAATTTCGGTCCCGAAGTCGTGCCGGTCGGCGTGTTCGGCGCGACTGAGGAGTTCGAGGTTCTCGGGTCGGTTGTCCCACCTGACGCCGTTTTTGTGGTGCACGTGTTTATCGGCGACGGCGTCGAACCCGCGTTCTGCCACCATTACGAGTCGATGGATTCCGACGGAGTCGGTCGTCCCGCGGTAGTTCGAGGCACAGATGACGTAGCCACGGTCAGTGAAGACAGCAGGATGCCGTCGCCGGTTCGGGGCTGCCTCGCGTGGGTCTCGACGTGGAATGTCGAGCCGCTGCATCCACTTTGAGACTGTCTGTTGCGTACAACCCAGTTTGTCAGCGATCTCGGTTGTGCTCAACTCCTGTTCCCAGTAGAGGTCGCGAAGGAGCGATTCGTCTCGCCAGGGGTACTCTGATTCGGTCATGGCTCGGTGACGGAGAGTGAATCCCCCCGCACCCCTCTCGGGGGCAATAAACACTATCGGCCCGAAATCGTACTTGAATTTCAGCCCGATAGATAGCCTACAGGAAGCTGGAAGCAGTCCAATAGCCCTACCAATGTACCACGGCCGTTTCTATCAGGTCGTAGTATTGTTCCGCGAGTCGTGCTGAATAGAGCGCGCGAGTCGGTCACGAGTGGGCGGTGTCGGTCGAGACGGTCGGGCGTCGAAGGTTTATACTCGAGTGACCACAAACGTTCGTCGATTGGAAAATGAATGGCTATCTCGGTCTGTCCCGACGAGATGTTGGAGCGGGGCTCGCTACTGCCGGGGCGGCGTACGTCGCTGCCGCGCTATTTGCCATCTTCAATCTCCTGTCGGGCTCCGGGTCCCGGGCAGGTCCCGTTCCCACCCTCGGGATGATCGTCACGCCCGTCGTCGCGCTGATCGTCGCGACTGTTGTCTGGCGTGTGACGATGCCGGACGAACCGAACCCACGCTACGGTGCCATCGCCGGCGCCGTCTCGGGGGCCGTCTCCGTATTCGTATTCACGACGCTGATAGCCATCACAGCCGCCGTCATCGGGTCTCCCCCTGGCCCGCCCCCGGACAGGACGGTTTCCGAAGCCATCGAGCTGGTCGCCTTCATCGTTGGATTCGGGCTGCTCTTCACGCTCCCGATCATCGCTCCGATAGCGGCGTCCGTGGGGTACGGATACGAACGGAACCTGGCCAGCGGACAGAACTGACCCTCCGTCGACGAGTCCTGTTCGTTCCGTCTCCCTGGGAGCGTCCGTAGCCGAACGACCCGGGCACGTCGTCGAGTGCTGAACACACACTCTATATTCAGCAGCCACCTTCTGACAGATACTGAGCAAATCACGTTCTGGACTGTCCCAGCGGACTTCTATACTGACTGATTCACCTGCTCCAGCGTGAGAACTATTTTAGAGTCCCGTCTCACGTCAGTCGTTTTGTCCGGCCTCTCAGACTGTGGTTGACCAGATCGAGACTTCGATCAGGAGTGAGACGCTGGTGTTCGGAGAGATTCAGAACGACGGGGTGGGCGTCGACGCGAAAGCCGACGTATTCGACGGGGTCGTCGCGACGGTGAGCGAGCGCTTCTGTCTGGACTCTGCCTGACGTGGGACGTCGTGTGTTTCCGTTCATCGGTACGTCGCGGGGGGTGGTGACCCCCGCACCCCTCTCGGGGGTTCTACAAACAGATCCGGAAACGCCCTCGCCGTCCCTACTGGCTAGCTGCGGGGAATTCGAAGCCGCCGGTGTCGGTGCTTGATTCCTCCGAGTCGGTAGTTTCTGATTGGACTGTCCGGCGGGTCTCCTCCAGTTCCTCGCGGCGATCGTCGACGCTCTGGTGGACACTGATGCCGTGTTGCTCGCAGAGCGCTCGCTCGACCGCGAAGGTCATCTCGTCGAAATCGACTGCCGTGATGTCGACGTCCTCCGGTGACGGCGTCTTATCAGCGACGTCGATGTCTCGCGACCAGGCATCAGCTGAAATGTCGCTGGTCGGGAGTCGCCACTCGTCGCCCTCGAGCTCTTCACGCAGGTACCGCGCGAATTCCTTGTAGTGGTCGAGCGCGATGTTCTTTGTCGCTGAATCGGCCAGCAGCGCGATGGCGAGCTGATCGATGCGGGCCTCGTCGGCCTCCGGTCCCCAGTCGAATCCACCAGGGGCGCGGCGCAGAACGTGGAGGTGCTTGTCCAGCACGTCGCCATCGGGCGTGTACACCAGCTGTCCACCCATACAGCGTTTACCGCGGTACGCTCGGCCGCCGGTCATCGGAACTCACCCTCCCAATGGTCCAAGCCTCGTGGTCGTTCCGGGCGCTGGCGGGGGAAGGAATCCGACGGCCGACGGGCGGTATCTGGACCGCGTCCGGCTCCCTGATTGCTCCCACTCGCGGCCTCGGTTGGTCGGGGCCCGACGTACATCGGTTTTCGCGCTTGACTTCGCTCCGTGACGACCTCCCGATGGAGCATCGTACAGAGCTCCATGACGCTCTTGGCGAGGTCGAACGCCGCTGCTCGCGACCGGAGGTCGTGCTGACTGAAGAGGATCGTCCCATCGGCTCGATCGATCCGGACCAGCCAGTCCGAGGGTTGCTGGACGTGGCAGAGGACGGATTTCGAGAACTCGTAGGCGAACACGAAATGGTCGTCGTCTGTTCGGCGTTGCAACCACCAGTTGTCGGGAGCGATCTCGCTGTTGCTCTCAGAACTCATCGGTAATCCGGGACGAATGTGTCGTCCCGCACCCCTTGCGGGACGAACAACAACACCAGCGCTCACGTCGTCGGGACTTCGTCGCCACCGTCGGCAACGTATTTAGTTATAGCAAGATACTGTCCAATTACATTCGGATGGCTGTACTGGACGACCTCTCGGGATTCGAGTTCGAGGACTTGATGGAGGACGTCTTCCGCAACCTCGGCTACGAAAACGTCCGCCAGGCAGAGCGGACGGCCGACGAGGGGCGGGACGTCATTATGGAGGAGGTCGTCGACGGCACGCGACGGGCGATAATCGTCGAGTGTAAGCACACCGGGACGGTCGGCCGGCCGGTCGTCCAGAAGCTGCACTCGGCCATCGCGACGTTCGACTTCGACGGTCCAAAGCGTGGGATGGTCGCCACCACTGGTCGATTTACGAACCCTGCCGAGGAGTACGCTGACCGGCTCCAGCGGAACGACGATCCCTATCCCATCGAGCTGATCGACGGCGAGGACCTCCGGGAGATCGCCGACGAGATCGGTCTCGATCTCTACAACGGGCGCATCGAGATCCTCTGTGACGAGACGCTCCGACCGTACGATCCAGCGGCGGATGTCGACGCACCTGTCCAGGAGGCGTTCCGCGACATCGAGAACATCGACGCCGCGGATCTGCCGGTGCCGCACTCGCAAGTGACGTTCCGACCAGTGGTTGCGATCACCGCCGACACGAACGCTGTCTTCGAGACCTCAGTCGGTGTCATCCACCGGGTCAACGACCGCACACAGTTCGTTGTCCACGCTGAGCGCGGCCATCCGAAGGTGGCCGACGACGAAGTCGCGACGCTGGTCACCGAGAACTTCCACGCGACGGTCCCCCTCGATACCGGGCAGTTTACCGAGGTATTCGACGACGTCGACGAACGACGGTTCGGCCAGACCCAAACGAAGTACAAGGAGTGGGCTGTTGACCGCCTCCAGGATTACCACACGACGACGGTGACCTACACCGGCGACAATAACGTCACGTACAACAAGACGTGNGNNNNGAACGCCCCGATCGCGGTACGCCTCCAACGCCGCGGGCGCGACCGCACACGTCGGCTCCGTGTAGAACCCGTTCGCGTGGAGGCGGTCGAGCGTCGACTCGACCGCGGCTTCGGGGAGGGCGATGGCGTCGCCGTTCGTCGCTTCGATCGCGTCGAGCACCTGTTCGCGTCGTGCCGGCTCGCGGATCTGAATACCGTCCGCGAGCTCGTTCTTCCCGTCGGTCGGCCCGTGAAGCGCCTCGGCGAAGGGGGCGTAGCCGGCCGCCTGCGCGCCGAGTAGCCGCGGCATCGAGTCGGTCCAGCCTGCCTCGCGAAGCGCCCGGAAACCACGGTACGCGCCGAGAAAGAGGGTGCCGTGGCCGAGCGGCATCACGACGGCGTCGGGGGCGGTCCAGCCGCGCTGCGCGGCCACCTCGTAGGCGAACGTCGCCGTCCCGGCGAAGAAGGCGGGGTTCCAC
>NZ_RKLU01000021.1 GCF_006861665.1 Halonotius terrestris
GCGTTGTGGGGCGGCAGAAAGTGAGATTTCGCCAATGTGGTCAATACAACCGTGGCGTGATTTCGCCAGAAATAGATGACACGATTGGGAAGGACAACCGACTCAGCCCCAGTATTTCCCGATTTAGCTTCGACAATGAATCCACCTTCACAACTTCGGAGGATGAATTTGATGCGTGCCTTCTATTCAGAACCTCTATCCAGAAAACCCGGGTATAATCCACGAGCTACGTGAGGAGTACGCCGAGGATCTCTTGTTGGCGTTCTGGAAGACATTCGACCGCCGTCGATCACGACGGCTGGCGCACGGTCGGTTCTCCAGCGACTCTTTGAGGCGGAGGGGTCGACACTAACCATCCAAAACACGCCCATATCGCTTCCACGGTGGTCGGCGTGGGATAGTTTCCTCCTCGTCTTTAATTTTCAACACGGATTTTCTATTTAATGCAATTGTGTCTTCGTTTCTTTTGATTCAGTCTGCAAATTCATTCAATACTTTAGTTTAAACTTGTTATACGTTCGAATCTTACCTCATTCTGGTAGATTTCGTGCTGTCACGCTGAGTTCCCGGCTAGGATCGTGCGAAGATAGCGCTTCAGTATTGGATCAAACCCGTTACGTGGTGCCTTTCTCTCTTCTTATTATGGTTGGTAGAAGTTCGATGTAGTCGGTTTCGAATCGTAGCCACAAACTCAGTGAATAACCCGCCCGTAGTGTTATCATATGAGTACACCACCTGATCGAACAGGCGTTCGTGAAACCTCGGGCAATAGTCGGGTATCACTGCATCTCGATCCACTTCCATTTGCTGCGGCAGCAGCTACGGTCGCAGCTGTCCTCATGCTTCTACTCGGTCTCTTCGGGATGATTGGAGTCTACGAAGGCGGGGTCGAAATGATGAGTCAGTGGCATTTATTCTTTACACCGACACCTGCCGGGACTATTGCTGGAATCATTGAAGCGGTGATCATTACAGGTGGATTCACCTACCTGTTTGCTAAGTTGTACAACCGCTTTTCGGGTTCACTCTCATGAAACTCGCTGTGTTCGGAGCGACTGGTGGAACTGGACGGCGTTTGATCACGCAGGCGCTCGCAGCCGATTATGACGTTCAGGCTCTCACTAGATCACAGGCTAAACTCCCACCAGGTGAGCAGATCACAGCTATCGAGGGAAATGTCTTGGATCCAAAGGCAGTCTCTGAAACAGTCGAGCATACAGACGCCGTGGTTTGTCTCCTCGGGCGAACGCCGAATAACCCACTGAATGTTGTGTCTCGGGGCACACAGAACATTATTGCGGCGATGGATGACCGACCAGTTAGCCGATTGCTTGTGTTAACGTCGATGGGTCTCGGTTCGAGTTCCGAAACTGTTCCGTGGTATGTTCGAATTGCAAACGCAACCATTCTCCACGATCTGATGGCAGACAAGGCGCGTCCAGAAGAACTAGTTATGCAAAGCGACCTCGACTGGACAATTATACGCCCCGGTGGATTGACGGACGCACCACGAACCGGAGAATACGTCCACGGTATCGATATTGATGTGCATGCACGACCGATTTCACGGTCTGATATCGCCGATTTTCTGCTTCAAATTGTCAAAGAGGACCTATACGTTCGAGAGATACCGATAGTTACCAGCCAGGAGAAAGCCGATCTGGGATTTTACTTGGATCAGTTTACGACAATTGCGAAGCGACTCGGAACTAACTGACACATCACTTGTTCGAGTCCTACGTCAGATTGGGAAAAAGTAAGTTGATCACCGGGAGAATTGATCGCGTACGGATTGGATCGCGAGACGAGTTAGGAGTCGCGCAGGGCCACGCTTTGGTAGTTCTCGTATAGTCTCGATGCCAGTCGGCGGTTCACTACCACCAACGTGTAGTTCCCAGTCCGTCTCGTCCATGAACCGTTCGACAGCCTGAGTCACTCGCCGTCGAACGTCGTCTGAATCCATCGTCGTGGGCACGCCATCCTGAAGGACGATATTACCATCGACGATTACTGTCTCGACGTCGGCCGGTACTGCGTTGTTCACGACGTGTGCAGGGACATTGGTCAGCGGGGTAAACTTCGGTTTGTCGACATCGAGGAGGATAATATCCGCGCGCTTTCCTTCTTCGATACTTCCGATTTCGTCGTCAATCCCCAGAGCGCGTGCGCCCTCAATAGTGAGCATTCGTATCAGTTCCATCGAGGTGAACTGCCCAGACGACCGCTTGAGATTTGCCGCTAGACGTGCTTGCCGCGCTTCTCCAAACATACTGTATGAGTCGTGCCAGTAGTGGTCATCAATACCTAACCCGACATCAATGCCTGCAGCTCGAAGCTCGGGAACGGGCGTCCATTGTGTCTCTCCGTTTGGATTCCAGTAACAGAATACGGATGGGCAGTGCGCAACAGCTGCGTCCGCCTCGGCAGTTCGCTGGACGTCCTCCTCATCGGCAACGCGGAAATGAGCAGCGATCAATCGGTCGTCTAGGAGTCCAACGTCGTCGAGGAGACCTATCGAATCCGTTCCACCATTCGCTCGCGCCATGGTGTTACTCTCATCGAGTTCTAGCAAGTGCGTGTGGACGAGCAGGTCTGGATACTCTACGGCGAGGGATTTGGTCCGTTCCCACAACTGACGAGTACATGACCAGTCGTCGTGCGGGCAGATCGTCGCCCTAATTCGGCCGTCATACGTGTTGTGGTATTTTTCGATAAACTCACGAGCACGAGTGAATTGCTGATCGACTGATTGGTCCCAGAAGAGATCCGAAATCGCTGGCCCGAAAAATCCACGGAGCCCTGCTTCGCCAAATGATTCCGCACCTGCGGCAGGGCGTGCGTCCATCGAGTTCACAGTTGTGACACCGCCCAACAAGAAATTGAGCGCTGCGAGCTCAACGCCTGCCTCAACGAGATATTCGAAGTCACCATTTGCTAATCTATTGAACAAGGCAGTCCCACTCCCAAGCATCTCCGTCAGATTGAGCTCGCTGAACGCACCGATGAGCGGTGTCATTTCTAGATGCGTGTGGGCGTTAACCAACCCCGGCATCACCAGTTTCCCGTTCCCGTCAATAACGGTGGGAGCGTCTATTTTCCCGTCTCCTGTACGTGACGGTCGGACTTCTTCGATGTTGCCATTGGTAATGAATACGGTTCCACGCTCATACAGCCGGTTCCTCTTATCGGCTGTTAGAACGAGTGCATCGTGGATTACCAGATCAACACTCATTGTGAATCAGGAAGTGGATATGTAACGACCATACCAGACGGACGAGTAGGTTGGCGTACATTGCTCCTACAAGTAGTGTTCCTCATATTTGAGGTATGGTTGGTCTTTATCGATCCCATTGACATACAATACGTCACCATAATTTAATCCGATTTTCCTTACGAATCCGAAGTCGGATTTCATGGAGCCTATAGCCGGTTTCGATGTTGCTCCTCTTTCTGCTAGAATATCAATTTGAACCGCTTATGATTCCATAGTTTGGATGCACTCATAGGCGGCATATTCTAACCACAATTGCAATAGATTATCCTTACGAAGATACAACTATGCAAGCGACACTAATCAACGGAGTTCTTGAATCACTCCGCATCGGAATCGGATTCCTTTGGACCGCGGCGTGGGCGATTATTATGGGGATCACGATCACGAGTCTCGTCCAAGTCTACGTATCCAAGGAGCGAATGGCACAGGTTCTCGGTGACGGCGACCTGAGCGGACTTACCAAGGCGACCCTGTTTGGGGCTGCGAGCAGTGGGTGTAGCTTCGGAGCCGTAGCCATCGGGAAAGGACTATTCAAAAAAGGTGCCCATGCAGTCAACTTCATGGCGTTCATGTTTGCGTCGACGAATCTCATCGTCGAGCTCGGGTTGATGATCCTCATTTTGTTGGGCTGGGAGTTCCTCCTCGCGGAACTTCTCGGTGGTCTCGTCCTCATCGTCGTCATGGCGGGCATCGTCCATATTACACTCCCTGAGAATCTCTTCGACGAAGTTCGGGAAACTCTCAATGAGCGCGACCACCAATCGGGTGTTACTGAGGACCCCACCTGCGGAATGGAAGGAACAGACGAACACACACTCACGACCGACGGCGGTGAGACGCTGAAGTTCTGTTCGGAGGGGTGTATGGAGACCTATCGCCAAGAGACATCGAGCTATGGAGGGTGGCGGGAGGAGTTTCTGTCTTGGGGTGGCTGGTACAAGATCGGAAATCAATACCGAAAGGAATGGTCCATGATCTGGACGGACGTCATTGCGGGCTTTCTCATCTCGGGGTTCGTGATTGTCTTCGTCCCGCAGTGGGTCTGGGAAACTTTGTTCATTCAGGGTGATGGCCTCCTTGTAACCGCTGAGAACGCCATTATGGGTGTTGCTATTGCCGTCGTTAGTTTCGTCGGCAGTATAGGCAACGTCCCGTTCGCGGTCGCACTCTGGGGTGGTGGTGTCAGTTTCGCGGGTGTCATCGCATTTGTCTACGCCGACCTGATTACAATCCCCGTTCTGAACGTTTACCGGAAGTACTACGGCTGGAAAGTCATGCTGTACATCCTCGGCGTCTTTTTCGTGACGATGGCGTTCAGCGGTTTCCTTATGGAATTGCTGTTCGATGCTCTCGACATCGTCCCGAACTTAGCGGGTGGGGAGACGGCAACTGAAAAAACTTACTTCGAACTCAACTACACGTTCTACCTCAACCTCATTGCGTTCGCCTTCTCCGGGTTCCTCCTGTACGTCTATCGGCGGGGTCTCGGCGCACCGGGACAGTATCGAGATCCGGTGTGCGGTATGCGGACCGGCGAAAACGGCCCGAGTATCTCGTATGATGAAACAACGTATCATTTCTGTTCGAATGCCTGTAAGCGGTCGTTTGAGGCCGAGCCAGAGGAATTTGCCGACCGAAGTCCAGAAGCGACCGACCACGAACATGACCACTGAGTCATTGCCTGCTACGGATGTATTGACAGTCTCCGTGTGTGACCAGTAATAGTCGACCCCGATCGCGGCTCGAACCGTAGTCGTCGGCTGGATCGACGCAAGAAGGTCGACCGATCCTGTGGTTTCTCAGACCGTTCCCCTCGAATTCAGCAGGTATGAACGATCTCATCGACAGAAAACGATTAGATAGCGTTAGAGACGTTCTTGGACGATCTCCTGTTTGAGTTCACACCCACGAAGATAACTCCGAACCCACCGTATGACTACGTGAGGCGAAAGACAATGACCAACCGAAACCTCGGACGATGGCTGCTCGTAGCGCTCGCGATTGTGGGACTTGCGTTCGCCGCCCCGGTGGTTAGCGCACACGGTGGCGAACCGATCCAAGGGAACGAGACGATAGCTGACCGAACGCCAGCCGATGGTGGTGCAGCAGACTGGGCGACTTGGATGGAAGGTCACATGACCGACTACATGGGACCGGATGCCATTGACGAGATGGAAGCGCACATGGGCGTAACCGTTGATGAAATGGCTCAGGATATGGAGAATGACAATTACACCGCTACGGGGATGAACGGACAGGGGTACGGCTGCTAACGATCCTTGTCCGAGGTACAAACACAATAGACATGCAATTATTAACCCAACGATCACAATGACACACTACACTAACACCCTCAGACGGACGACTCGTCGAATCGCGATGCTCGCGGTTCCACTGTTGGTTGCAGCAACGGGCACTGCAGCCGCTCACGGTAGCGGAGGCTACGGCGGCAGTATGATGGGTGGCGGAGGTTGGGGGCTCTTCGGTGGTGGAATGGGCCTCTGGAGCCTCCTTTGGATGGGGCTTCTGATTGCCGTCCCACTCTATCTCGCCTATTCATTCCTCAACGGTAGTTCTGAGGGGAACAATAGTCGACCGCTTTCGGTTCTCCGTGAGCGTTACGCTCGTGGTGAACTCACCGATGAAGAGTTCGACCGCCGACGAAAGAAACTTGAATAGATAATATAAACGAAATAAAAGAGAACCGTGTCTAAATACTCCCGTCCGTCGTCTACCGTGACGGGACCAAACAAAGAACTCCATTATTGGATTACGATTCTTCATGGAATATACAAGACAGACCACCGATATCTCCCGTCGGAGACTCCTCCAACTGACAGGAGCGACCTCTTTCGGCGCGCTTGCGGGCTGTACCGGTCTGGTACCGGGCAATGACGATGATGAGGGTCGTGAGGTGCCGCCGCGCTCGACAGTGACAGCCGAGCCAGATACCTCCGTCAACCTCACCGCGGCGGCCGGAACCATCCAACCAGCACCCAATACGTCAACGGGCAACTGGATATACGACGGTCAATTCCCGGGTCCAGAAATACGCGTCCAGGAGGGCGACGTGCTCAGCGTCGACTTGACTAACGACCTCCAAGCGGAGTCAACGATTCATTGGCACGGGGTTCCCGTTGCTAATCCGGTCGATGGAGTACCGAACGTAACGCAAGAACCGATTGACACCGGGGATACATTCACCTACAAGTTCCGTGCCGAACCCGCCGGGACGTACTTTTACCATAGTCATGTCGGACTTCAGCTCGACCGAGGATTGCTTGGACCACTGATTGTCGAAGAACGCGACCCACACGTAGAGTACGACCGCGAGTACGTCGTTGTTATTGATGATTACCTCCCTACAGAGCCTGCACTTCCTTCGGACGGTGGCATGGGCGGTGGCGGAATGGGTGGGATGATGGGTGACGTTCGGCCGCCGTACGAGGGACTGCTGATCAATGGTCGACTTCCAGAGGATCCGCCGACGTTCGACGTGACAGAGGGTGAGCGGATTCGCTTCCGGTTCGTGAACGCCGCCAGCGCAACCGTCTTCGGTGTACGGATTGCTGGCCACGAGATGACGATAACACACGCCGATGGGCGACCTGTCGACCCCGTCGACGTGGACTCGTTCGTCTTTGGAGCTGGTGAGCGCTACGACGCCGTGATTGAGGCGACGAATCCGGGTACGTGGGCCATTCAAGCGGATGCACTCGATGGAAACGAACCAGCAGCTAGAGCTGTCGTTGAGTACGGATCAGCAAGCGGGGAGAGCCCACAGCGCCCATCATCGGCCAGTAACCAACTGCAGTACGGAGACCTGCAGGCAATCTCCCCGCTCGACGGGGTGAGTGGAGATCCGGACCGAACGTTCGATCTGACGCTCTCCCGTGGCAGAGGTCAGTCCTACACGTGGACGATAGATGGGCAGGCCTATCCGGAGGCCGATCCGCTCCAGATTCGACCCGGAGAGCACGTCCGCATACGGATGACCAACCAGAGCCCAGTCATTCACCCGATGCATCTTCACGGCCACTTCTTCCAAGTCGGGAAAGCTATCAAAGACACCGTCCTCGTACCCGGACATATGGGACAAGTGATCATTGACTTCCACGCGGACAATCCCGGCCGGTGGCTATTCCATTGTCACAATCTGTATCACCTGGATGCCGGGATGGCACGCGTCGTAACATACGTCGAGTGACTACTGGTGCTTCTGATTTGGTTCAAGTGAGACGATCGTGAGTTCGTCTCGAAGTTGGCAGAGGTATTGTGTGGCGGCCGTTAGCGGAGGAACCCGAAGAGTTTGTAGTCGTGGTCGGGGGTGTACCGACGGAACAGTAGACTGTTCGTCAGCACAGACACCGACGAGAACGCCATTGCTGCTGCAGCGAGAACCGGCTGCAGAAGACCGAGCGACGCTAACGGAATCATCGCCGTGTTGTACCCCAGCGCCCACACGAGGTTCTGCTTGATCTTCTGGAGTGTTGCATCCGATATACGGATCGCCTTCACGACGTCGACCGGATCGTCGCGCATCAGCGTCAGATCCGCAGCCTCGATGGCGACGTCCGTGCCGGAACCAATAGCTGTCCCGACGTGTGCGACTGCGAGCGCTGGCGCGTCGTTGACACCGTCACCGACCATCATCGCTTGCCG
>NZ_RKLU01000022.1 GCF_006861665.1 Halonotius terrestris
GGGTATTATTGCTGGTTCTACTGACACGGCTCGGCCGACGCCGACGGCCGCGAGAGCCGGCGGCGCCGGTCGGGTACGTCACGAAAAGCGGTTCACGACTGGGTGCAGAAGGCAGCTCTACAGCCCGCCAGCGATGCGAGCCCGGATCACATCGCGTTGGACGAGACGGTGATCCGGATCAATGGCCAGCAGTATTGGCTGTACGCTGCGGTCGATCCGGAGACAAACAGATTCCTTCATATGCGGCTGTTTACAACGACAACGACGGCATTAACGCAAAAATTTTTGCGAGAACTCCGTGAGAAACACGATGTTTCTGAGGCTGTGTTTCTCGTTGATTACGCTCACCATCTTTCAGCGGCATTGAACCGAGCAGGACTCCGATTTCAAACTGTTCGCCATGGAAATCGGAATGCTGTCGAACGTGTCTTTAGAGAAATAAAACGTCGAACGTCTTCGTTTAGCAATAGTTTCAGCCATGTCGATCCAGCAACCGCAGAAACGTGGCTGCAATCGTTCGCCGTCTGGTGGAATTCGCTTAACTAAACACGATGCCACAGCCGCCCAAACCGAAGAAGATCGACCGACCGGTTACTCGTCGACCCCAAGCAACTGATCTACCAGTTCCTCGGGATCGAACGGCTCGATGTGGTCGTAGCCCTGCCCCGTTCCGAGGAAGAGAATCGGTTTCCCGGTGACGTAGGCAATCGAGATCGCCGCACCGCCGGAGGAATCGACATCCGCTTTCGTCAGGATCGTCCCGTCGATNNCNGCGGCGTCGTTGAACTCCNNGGCGCGCTGGGTCGCGTCCTGCCCGGCGACGGCCTCGTCGACGAACAGCGTCATGTCCGGCCCGACGACCCGGTCGATCTTCTCGAGCTGGGCCATCAGGTCGTTGGAGGTGTGGAGCCGGCCGGCCGTGTCGCCCAGCACCACGTCCACGTCGTTCGCCTCCGCGTACTCGACGGCGTCGTAGATGACCGCCGCGGGGTCGCCGCCCTGCTCGTGGCTGATGAGCTTCAGGTCGAGGTTGTCGGCGTGTTTCTGGAGCTGNTCGTTCGCGCCNGCNCGGTANGTGTCGCCGTTGGCCATGACCGAACTGTAGCCGCGGTCAGCCAGATATTCCGAGAGTTTGGCGATGGAGGTCGTCTTGCCGACGCCGTTGACGCCGGTGAAGACGATGGTGATCGGTTTCTCGGCCTCGGCGATTCGCTCGTCGAAGTCGAACTGGCCGACGCTGATCACGTCGAGGAGGGCGTCGTGGAGTGCGCGCTCGACGAGTTCGCCGGTCGTCTCGACCTGCTTGCGCGTCTCGCCGATCATCGTCTCCTCGACGGTATCGAGAATCTCCTCGGCGACGCTCATCTCCACGTCGCTCTCCAGCAGTGCCATTTCGAGTTCCCACAGCGGGTCTTCGAGGTCTTCCTCCTCGATGATGACCTTGCCAGTGGCGAAGGCGGCAGCGCGTTTCAGCGTGCCCGGCCCCGATGACGAGTCGTCAGTGTCGTCGGCGTCGTCGCTTTCGGTATCGGTATCGTCGACATCGACAGCCTCGGCATCGGCAGCCGCGGCCGCGCTGTCGTCGCTGTCAGCATCGTCGGCATCGACACTCTCGGCGTCGACAGCGTCGGCACTCGCGGTCGATTCATCAACGTCGTCGGCTGGCTCGTCCGCGTCGTCGGCCGCTTCCTCGGCGGTTTCCTCGACGTCCTCGCGGAACGAGTTCAGCTTGTCTTTGAGTCCATCAAACACGGCTTGCCCTCAGTGAAGTCGGTTGGGGATCGGGTCGTTACTCGTCGCCGTCGCCTTCCTGCATCTGCTGCATCTTCGACATCTGCTGTTCCTGCTGTTGCTGCATCCGCTGTTGGATCGACTGGGCCTGTTTTTCGAGGTCCTCGGTCTCCGCTTCGAGTTCCTCGATTTCGGCTTCGAGCTCCTCGATTTCGGCTTCGATGTTCTCCTGTTTGTGTTCGAGAGCGTCAACCGCGCTGTCCTGNTCNTGTTCGGCNGNGTAGCCGCCGCCGAGNNNGACGANNACTTCGTCGNNGTCCTCGATGGTCGCGCGGACGTACGCGCCGCCGCCGAGCGGCACCTGCACCGTCGAGCCGGATTCGAGNGTGTCGAGNGCNTCGANNGCCTCGTCGATCTCGTCGCTTTCGGTTTCGAGGTCGGCGATTTTCTCTTCGATCTCTTCGACTTCAGCGTCGATCGCCTGCAACTGCTGTTGGAGCTGCTGGAGCTGCTGGCCACCGCCACCCATCATTGTGCGGACACATCCTGAATCGTGACCTGCGTTCGTTTGAGTCCGTGCTCGCTACCGAACTGCGAGAGGATGTGCTCGCGGGCGACGTTCTCGTTGACCGCTTCGATCTCCTTGGTGAAGGTTCGCGGTCCCGTTCGACCGTGGAACTCGCCGCGAATCGTAAACTCACTCATGCCTCGTTGCTCCGGCAGCGACGGGGAAGTATCTTCCTACTCGGAGCGAGCAGCCCCACCGAGATTCGGGAGCCGACAGCGGCCCGATACCGAAACCGTGGCAGCGAAAACAGGAACCGGGATTACTCGATGTAACCGAGCGTGTCCTCAATGCGGCCGATCTCGGGGCCGGTCGTCTCCTCGCCGACGATGAAACTCGTCTCGCCGGCGATCAGCCCGGAGCCCAGCAGCGGCGCGCCGTAGTTGACCGTCCCGAGGTCGGCGTACACGTCGAGGTGCTCCTCGAGGATTTCCAACTCGGCTTCACGGGATTGGGGGTGACAGAGCACGCCCTTGTTGGTGGCGACAGCAGCCGTCCCGACGGTCTTCCGGTCGCCGAGCGAGCCCTGCCGAACCGGCACGTCAAGGGCTTCTTTGACGGCCTCGACAGCCGCTTGCGTCAAGTCGGGGTGGACGTACGCGCCGTAATCGTTGGCGACGACGACGTTGCCGGCGGCATTGATCCGACCGGGGAGTTCAACGACCGGGCCGTCGGTGGTCTCGGCGATGGACTCCCGTTCGCGGTCGGTGATCTGACTGGAGACGAGCAGTCCGTTTTCGTTGCTGACGGCCAGCGCGCCGACCGTTGCCGAGCCGCCAACCGTCGTCTGGAGGTAGTCGAGATCGAGTTCTTCGGCCAGCGTTTCGGCGGCTGCGTCGTCGAGGTCACGCCGGACGAGCAGCGTGCTATCGGTCGCTCGCGCGAAAACACCGACGTACGGGGAGCCAGCGACAGAAGTGCGTAGCACGGTGTGTTAGGCGACTTCCGCTTCGAGGATCGACTCGCCGTCTTCGACGAATCGGGCCGCACGGATCCGGAGCTTCGATGGCGGGTTCTGCCGGCCGTTCGCCCACACTTCCTCGTTGATTGAGGGGTCGAGCCGAACAGCGTCGCCCTCGACGTTGAAGTGCTGGGCGAGGTGGTCGCGGATGATCGTCATCGCCTTGTCGGCGCGCTCTTGGGTCGGGACGTTCTTCGCGTCCCGGAGCGGTACCGTCACGACGCGTTCTTCGAAATCACTCGTACTCATCGTTACTCGTCAGTGTCGCCCCGCCGCCAGTTGCGACGTTTCGCGTTGCGCGAGACTTCCATATCGGTTTTCATCATGACCCATGTCGGCACGCGTCGGTTCTGGCGGTCGAGCTTGGCCAGCCGTTTCTTCTGTGCCTTCGATTTCTTTCCCATAGTACCACTTCCTCATGGTGCACCGCTTAAAATCCTGTCCATCCCGTACAGCGGTCGGCAGGCACGCCGCCGGCGAAGCTACCAACTCGGAAACACACAGAGTTTTGAGTATTGGCCGGTGACATCACGGCAATGGCTCCGAGTGCGGATGTCTGTGTGCTGCTGCCGGCATTCAACGAGTCGGCGACGATCACCGACGTGATCACGAGCTATCAGGCAGCCGGCTTCACGGATATTCTCGTCATCGACGGCGGCTCCACCGACGGTACCCGCGAGCTGGCACGTGAGGCCGGCGCGACCGTGATCACACAGACGGGCACGGGCAAGGGCCAAGCCGTTCGGGAGGCCGTCAGGAAGATCGACGCCCGCTACGTGCTGATGGCCGACGCCGACATGACCTATCTCGCCGACGACGCCGAAACAATGCTCGAACCCTTGCTGGCTGGTGAGGCCGAACACGTCATCGGTAACCGGTTCGCCGACATGAAGCCGGGCGCGATGACGACGTTCAACAAAATCGGCAACCAAATCTTCAACCGCTTTTTCAGCGTTGTCTACGGCTACGATTACGGCGACATCCTCTCGGGCTACCGCGCGTTCACGACCGAATCCTTCGAGCGACTCACCCTCTCGGCCGACGGCTTCGGTATCGAGACTGAGATGGCCGTCCAGTGTGCGAAACAGAACATCGAGACGACGGTCGTCCCGATCACCTACCGCCCGCGGCCTGACGGGTCGGCGACGAACCTCCACCCGATCAAGGACGGCAGCGTCATCTTCATGGAGCTGTACCGGAATGCGAAGACCAGCAATCCGCTGTTCTACTTCGGGAGCGTCGGACTGCTGTCGACGACACTCGGCGTCGGGCTGCTCGGCTTCGTGATCTACCGCTGGCTCGCGTTCAATATCGATCACGAACTGATCGCACTCGGCGGCGTGGCGTCGATCCTACTCGGCGTCCAACTCCTGATCTTCGGCTTCCTCGCGGATATGATCCAGTCGCTGCACCGTGAGCAGCGGGAGCGGATCGATCGATTGGAGACCGATTTGACGGCCGAGCAGTCGAAAACGGAGCGACGGAGAACAAACACGGACGGCGCGGCGATCGCAGAAAACGAAACCGCAGACGCCGAGGGCAACGCTGAACAGCCGGCGACCGGTGAATCAGACCGGTAGCGAGACCCGAAATTAGACCGGCAACAACGCCCGAAGCCGGCCGAAGACGCTTTGGCCGGCCTGCTTGCGCTGTTCTTCGAACACGGGATGCAGCATATCCAGCAGTTCGGATTGACTCGTGAACTCGTCCTGTGGAATTCGATCGAGAACTTCGGCGAGTTCGACCGTGTTACCCGAGCCGTCGACCGGGATAGCGGTGTCGTCAACAGCCTCACACAGCCGGCGGCCAGTCGTCGGGAACTCGACGGGCGCGTCGTCGAGGCGGGCCGCCAGCGCGGCGATGCCGAACTCGATTACATCGGGGTCGGACGTGTCGCTTGGGGGAGCCCTCGCTGCCATTGGCTACGTATTAGCGTGAGTTCGTAAAAACCCAGTCACATCCCCCGCAGAACTGGAGCTACGTTCGGAAACTCTCACCACAGCCGCATTCGGAGACGACGTTGGGATTCTCGACGTGGAACCCCTCGGCCTGCAGACCGTCTTCGTATTCGAGGCGACTGCCGCCGATGTAATTTAGACTAGATGGATCGACAAAGACGCGGAGGCCGTGGTGGACCGTGATGGTGTCGTCTTCCTCNGGTNCGTNGTCGAANCGCATCCCGTANGAGAGGCCGGCACAGCCGCCCTGNTGGACGAACAGCCGGAGGCCGCCGACATCGGTGTCCATCCCTTCGCCCTCCATCAACGCGAGTGCCTTCTCGGCGGCCTGCTCCGATACCTCGACGGCCGACTCGGAGCTGCCGTCGGCGGTGCTCGTGCTCATACCTGACTATCACCAGCCGAGCGTGTTAACAGTGACGGCGCGACGTAATCAGGTATCGTTACGATAGCAACAAGCGCGACAGCGACTGCGCAGCGAACCGACCCGTCTCAGTCGAATCGCCGACGAACGCTCTCGGCGTGAGCCTCCAATCCTTCGGCCTCCGCGAGCGTCGTAATCGTCTCCGAGAGGCCCTCAAGGCCGTCCGCGTCGAGTCGCTGGACCGTCGTCGACCGCAGGAAGGCATCGACCGAGAGCCCGCCGAACCGTTTCGCACCGCCGTTAGTCGGCAGGACGTGATTCGTTCCCGAGGCGTAATCGCCGGCGGCGACTGGGGTGTAGGGACCGAGGAAGACGCTGCCAGCCGAATCAATGCGGTCGAGCAAGGCCTCNTCGTCNTCGGCCTGAATNGAGAGGTGTTCGGCGGCGTACTCCNCGGCGAACAGCACGGCTTCGGACATCGATCTGGCGAGTAGGACGCCGCTGGCCCCGTTGTCGAGGGCGTCCTCGATGATGTCGCTTCGCTCGCGGTCGCCGACCTGCTCGTCGAGGGCGTCGCTGATCGCTTCGGCAGTGGCCTCGTCGGCGGTGACAGCGACGACCGAGGCGTTCGGGTCGTGTTCAGCCTGCGCAATGAGGTCGCTGGCAACGAGGTCGGGGTCGGCTGTTTCGTCACAGACGACGAGGAGTTCGCTCGGGCCCGCGAGGAAGTCGATCTCGACGTCGCCGCGGACTTCGGCTTTCGCGGCGGTCACCCACTTGTTGCCGGGACCGACGATTTTCTGCACTGAGGTGACGGTCTCGGTACCGTAGGCGAGGGCGGCAACGGCCTGCGCGCCGCCGGCCGCGTAGACCGCGTCCGCGCCGGCTTCGTGGGCCGCTGCGAGCGTGACGGGATTGATCGGGTCCGCCGGCGGCGTGGCGACAGCGACGTGATCGACGCCAGCGATCTTCGCGGGGATGACGCCCATCAGGACGCTGGAGGGGTAGGCGGCGGTGCCGCCGGGCGCGTAGACGCCGACCTCCGAAATCGGGCGGAAGCGACGCCCCAACTCACGGCCGTCGAACTCCTCGCGCCAGTCGTCGGGTACCTGTCGCTCGTGGAACTCCCGGATGTTGGCGGCGGCAGTCTCGATGGCGTCCAACACGTCGTCGTCGACGTCTTCGTGGGCGCGCTCGGCGAGGTCGGTCACGTCGAGATTGCCGACTTCGACGTCATCGAACTTCGAGGCGAGATCGCGCAGTGCGACATCGCCCTCCGTGCTGACGCGGTCGATGATGTCGGCCACGTCGCTGCGAACCGCGTCGATGCCGGCGTCGCGCTCGAAGAAGGCCGCGCGTTCGGCCGGCGAGAGATCCGCGATGACTCGGTAGCTCATACGACGGCTTCGAGCGGCCGGCGAAAAACCGTTTCCATCGGCCTCAGGGTCGTGTTTAGTTAAGAGTGAAAACTGAGGCGGAGTGAATTTCGGCTGGTCTATGGCGGAAATCACTCGCCTCAGCGGTTGTAACGACTGGCTTGAATTAGATTTTGTGGAGCGAGAGCGGACACCGAGCGAGTTGATGAAGCTCGGTATTCGGTTACATCTGGCTGGATTATCACTTTCGAATACCGTCTCAGAACTTGAGAAGTTCTGAGACGGTATTCGA
The DNA here is from genome assembly GCF_006861665.1 of Halonotius terrestris. GTDB lineage: Archaea > Halobacteriota > Halobacteria > Halobacteriales > Haloferacaceae > Halonotius > Halonotius terrestris. The sequence continues at coordinate 7,248 of NZ_RKLU01000022.1, forward strand.
AAGTNTCTGGCTGGATTATCACTTTCGAATACCGTCTCAGAACTTGAGAAGTTCGGTGTCCATCGGTCACGAAAAGCGGTTCACGACTGGGTGCAGAAGGCAGCTCTACAGCCCGCCAGCGATGCGAGCCCGGATCACATCGCGTTGGACGAGACGGTGATCCGGATCAATGGCCAGCAGTATTGGCTGTACGCTGCGGTCGATCCGGAGACAAA
>NZ_RKLU01000023.1 GCF_006861665.1 Halonotius terrestris
GAAAGAGACTACACGTGCGACATCTGTGGGGAATCCTTCGACACGAACGTCAAGGTTGCCGGCCATATGCGTGCCCATCAGGTATCGATACCTGGTGAAACGATCGTCGACGAACTACAGCGGCTCGCCGATAAAAAAGTCGACCGCCAACGCACTCAGAGATCAACAACGAGACTGAATTTACAGAAGGCGCAGTACGTTCAACGTTCGGGGGCTGGAACGAGGGATTGGAAGCTGCCGGACTTGAGCCTCAAACAAACGGATATTGCGACACAGAGATCATAGAATTTCAAGTCGGACACCCACCCCTTCAGGGGTGGGTTGGTGACTCAGTTCACGACTGGACCCATCTCGCGGGGAGTCGGACATGCGTGATCACCTCACGAAGCACCCCGTGGCCGAGTGAGGCTCACATCGTACACACGAAAACGGCTAAGTGCGTNGNNNCANNNAGGTGCTCCGTGAGGTCACGCGTCCAGTACGTCGCGAGCCCACCAGGGCTACAGCGAGCACACAGTTGGAGCGGCCCCTCGAGATGGCCGAGTTCGACGCGGAACCGGGTAAGTGCCGCGAGGGCGTCGACGACCAGTCCGCACCCGTCGCAGGCGTGGTGGTCGCGCTCGTCGGGATCCGACTGCGTCTGGGTGGCGCAGTCGACACAGATTGGGTGCGTCACCCGTTCGTCTTTCCCCCACGTATGCGCCTCGCCCATCTCTGCACCGGGCGGTGAATCGCAGAACGCACACCCAGAAAGCGTCTGTTGCATCAGTTATCCTCCGCGTCGACATCGGTGGCGGCTTGCCAGCCACGATGGAACACGGCGAGCTGGGTGATCGACTCGAAGGGCTTGCTACTGGGCTCGTGGACGAGAATGCGTTGGTCAGGGATCGGCGTCACCACATCGTCCTCGACGAGGTCACCAACGAGACGGCGGGCAGTCGCCTCGTCGATGTCCGCCGTCGCGACCCGGGACGCATCCCGGTCCTGTGCAACGAGTTCGGTTTCGAGCCGGTCGTAGTCGCTTGTCGTGTCGTCGATGGTATCTTGACCAGACATAGGAATCACGCTTCTGCACGCGCTTCGAGCGCGCCCACGCCCTCCGGCGCAGACAAACTCACTGGCTGGAGTGTGCCGACAGCGGATGACTGGAGCCATCTCCTAGGAAGCACCGAAGCGTTTGTATACATTGCACACGAAGTAAACAGTATGGGAACGATCTCGACACGCGTGCCCGACGAGTTGGAGGCCGAACTCGAGGCGTATCTCGAAGACGAGAAGCTTGACCGGAGCACGGCCGTTCGGAAACTCCTCTCCGAGGGACTCGAGGAGTGGCGTCGCGAACGGGCCCTCGACCAGCTTGCGGCAGGCACTGTCACGTTTAGCAAGGCGGCTGAGCTGGCAGGGATGTCCGTCTGGGACTTTGCACAGCTCGCCAAAGAGCGTGATATCACCTGGGTGGCGGACGATCATCTCGACGCGGATCTCGAGGCGCTGTGAATGTGGGTTTTCGACGCCACGCCGCTCATCTACCTCGCGAAAGTCGACCGTCTCGCGCTCGTCCAGCACCTCGACACGTCGTGCGTACTCCCGGAGCGCGTCTACCAGGAGGTCGTCGAAACTGGACTTGAGCAGGGGTATCCGGACGCCCGTCGCATCGAGCGCAGCGTCGACGCCGACAGGTTTGATATCGTGTCGGTTGAGACCACCTCGCTGCTGTCCCGCCTACAGGATAATAGCAACCTCAGCGATGCCGATGTCGCTGTCCTCGCCTGCGCCGACGCCCACGATGGCGTGGCCGTGATGGATGAGACGTACGGCCGTGACGTCGCAGCGGCCGAGGGAATCACAACTCGGGGGACGGCATATCTCGTGCTGAAACTCGCTAGCGAGGGAACGCTCAGTGTCGACGATGCCCGAACCGTGATTGATGCGATGATCGACAAGGGCTGGTACTGCGCTCCCGATGTCTACGCGAAGATCGTCCAGAAACTCGAATCACTTGCCGACTGATGTGTCCTCGTTGCGGCACGGAGAGTACGCTCCATAGCGAGGATGCGTTCTCGTTTCGGTCTGTTAGAGTGTGATCACGAGCCCGGTCACGAGTGTCACGAGTCCGAGTGCCAGCCACGTCGTCCGCGCTGCAAGGCGCTGCCAAACCCGCCTCCCCAGCTGGCGGAGTTGATCACGGAGGGCTGCCCGCCGTTCCGTTTCGAGGACCGCGACTTCGTCGTAGTAATCGCGGCGCTCTGCGGGAAGCGTCCGGAGTGTCGTCTGGCACTCACTGCAGGTGTATTCGAACTCTGCACGGACATGCTGGCGGCGGAATTCTTGCTCGCCGCCCTCGTCGTAGCCGGTGACCTCGTACACGAGGAGTTTTGAGACGAAGCGACGGTTCCCACACTCCGGACAGTGGTCCATCCTGAGCGTTGGTGTTCCATCCTCGCTGCTCGTATCGTCTGGCCAGGATGTCTGTGGCTCTGTGTCCTCGGTCTCTCGGGGTGGGCTCGTGTGGTTTTCTGACGGCGATGCACTCGCTGTCTCGGAGTTACTAAACGTAGACATGGATTCACCTGTGACCGCGCTCAGTTGACACCAGGCTGGACACCACGGCGGCTCTCGTGTGGTGCCCATCGGGCTGAGCGCCGTCACCCTTTGGTCGGCGCGATAAACGCCACTGCGAGGGAGTCGTCTAGTCGTCCCACAGTGCTGCAATCCGTTCTTCGATCTCGTCGAGGACCAGTTGCAGGACATCACGATGATCGGTCGGCCACGAATCATCGTCACCGGGCGTGAGGGCGGTGGGCGGGGGATGGAAGTGGTCGCGCGTATTGTGGGGGTTCGGATGCCGATCCCATCGGCAGTCCCAGGTGTGCCCCGAATGTAACTCACGATAGTGGATTGTGAAGTCGTCGTTCATGTACCAGCGGACAGTCAGGGTTGCGTCGTCGACGGGCGCTGGGTAGTATGACGATGCAAAGACGACCTGAAGCTCGAGATGGCCGTTTGCATCCGTGATGGCTGCGTGGGAGACCTGCCTCGTCGCTTGGAGCCGCGTCTGAAGGAACTCGAGGATGGGACGATCGATGGGGGCAGGGCTCCCGCCATCGCCTGTCGGTGGCACCATCGAGCGGGCTACCCGGATGCCTGTTCGCGTTCGCCACCGGTGCGTTGCTGGCGGGCGCGTTCGTAGCGGTCTCGCTCCTCGCGGGCGGTCGCCCAGTCGCCGAGGTCGCTGTACACGTTGTCGATGGTCCGCTCGTCGCTGCCCTCCGCGGCGGCGACAGCATCGACAGCGGCCGGTGACGCGGCGTCGTACGTCTCTTCATACTCGGTGATGCGCGTCGTCAGCTCACGAACGCGATTCTGCAGGTCCTCGACGGAGTGGTCGGCTGCGAGCTGGTTGATGCGTCGCCACTCGAAGTACGCGTCATTGCGTTCGTACGTGGCTGGATGGCCATCGTGTCGGGTGACGATGCCGAGGTCGTCGAACCAGCCCAGATACTTCCGGGCGGTCTTGGGGTCACAGTCGGCGCTGTCGGCGATCGCGCTCGCCGCCGTCGGCTCGCGAGTTTGCAGGATGGTGCCGTAGATGCGTTGTTCGACGTCGTCGCTGGCGAACGCATCCTCAAAGGGAGGTGGCCCATCGGCGGCGTCTGTCTCGGACATACTCAGAATTGCAGCGCGAACGATATAGTTCTTACTTCGCGGAATAGTTTCCTGACTGGAGTATCCTGCGGGACCCCCCGTTTTGCGGCGAGATTGAGCGTAGTTAACCAACAAACAGCGTGTTACACCGAGTTTTGTTGGTTAACAATTTTGGCTCGCGGAACCAGACCACTAGATAAGGAGTCATAAAACAGTTCACAAGGTGTTGGTTTCAGAACCGTTGGAGATGCATCTCCTGCTCAGTGAATCTGCTTATTTAGAGAGCTATTTGGTGGGGATCACTGATGGTCAGGAAATCCATTCAAACGTCTCTTTCACACTCGGGGAGTTTTATGTCCAAAGCAGGACAGAACTAGTTATGAATAGACGGCAGCTTCTCTCTGTGTCGGCACCACTTTTCGTCTTGGGGGCGGGGTGTCTCGGCCAACCGGATGACTCGACTGATGGTGGCTCCGGACAGAGTGGCTCGGGAGCGGGGGTCAACGACGCGAAGCTCAAGCTGGAGAAATACAAGGACCACGAGAAGGCAATAGACGATGGGTATCAAAATATCGACACCTGTATCGGGGGATTGGGTACCCCATTCGTAAAAGAGAATGTTCCCCAGGTTTCCTACGATATGCCAAATGTACTCTTCTATGAACGAACAGACACTGAACAGTACGAACTGAGAGGAGCTGAATGGTTCGTCCCTACGAGTGACGTCGAGGATCCGCCTGCACTCTTTGCTGGTGACGACCGACGAACCTTTCGTGGACCGATGGAGGGCCATTATTCAGACCAGCCCAGACACTATGGACTCCATGTCTGGCTATTTACCGAGAATCCGAATGGCCAGTTCGCCAACTCCAATCCAAATCTGACTTGTTCGGACTAATTGCGAAAGCATTCTGTACATTGGGCGATTGGGGAAGTCAGAAGATTGGTGTGGTACTCGTTCTATGACACCTTGGAACGCCCGAGAGAGACCTTCCCGGATGGCGGTGAAGCGGCGACACTACTCGGACCGACTACCGAAGAATCGACTTACCAGCGAGGCTGGCTCTGGATCATCACCGGTCTCGTCCCCCGTACCGGAGTCTTCCTTGTGGTATTGCGGAGTCTCCTGGTCACGGGCCGCGAGTTCGTTGGTGAGTCGCTCAATTTCTGCTTCGAGGCTCTCGATCCGCTCAGTCTTCTGTTCGAGTGCTGCCTCAAGTTCGTCGACGCGCTCGCTCAACAAGCGGTTTTTCTCCGCCAGATACGCACGACTCCGGTCTGCGTCGTCAGGCGTCCCGCCAGTTGCGACCCAGTCAGGTGTGCCGTGGGGATCTTCGGTATCGCCGCCGGCGTCCGGGTCGTAGAACTCCGACGTGGTCGCAATCGCTCGCTCGATGGTCTTCTCGCCGTACGTCGACCCGTCAGCGTAGTGGACCTCGTCCCACTTCTCCCGCATCAATCCCGACTGGCGGAACAGCTGCTCCATTTGGGTCCGGTCACCACCGGTCCAGAACGCCAGCAAACAGCACAGCGCCATGTCGGCCTCGGACTGACTGTCGTAGCCGACCGTATTCCCGTTCCAGAGCCGCTCGAACTTCTCGCCGTTCGATGCGTTTCGCGCTTTTTCGAGGAGGTCCTCGTCTTCGAGGTCGACGTCGACGTCGGCTGCGTCGGTCGTCGGTGACCGGGCGTCAGTGCCATCACGCTGTTCGGACTCGGAGGCTGTGTCACGCTCTGTGTCCTGGACGTACTCACGGTGAATCGCTGTGAGCGCGTCCTGCCGGCGTGCAACGCGCGTTGGTGTCCACTCGACGTGGTCGCCAGTGACGGTGAAAAAGCGTGCCGTGTCGTACAATTCGACGCTCCCGCGCCGGTTCCGCCCCTCGGGGAGTGCGCCAGTGATCAGGACGTGATAGCCGGTGCCGGATGGTGACACCTCCGTATAGGAGTCGAGCCGTTCGATGATGTCCAGCGCTGCGTCGTCGACGTCATCTGTCTCGGGATCAAGGCAGTCGTCCAGATCGATGCCGACGATGGAGTCGTCGTCAGTAAACACGAACCCAATACCATCGGCGTGCTCTGTCTCGCTGTAGTCGAGTGCTGCCTCGAAACTCGCCCAGGTCTCCGACTCTGTTGCTGACGCGAACCCCCCAGCCCCTGGCGTCACCGGAATCTTCGTCGGTTTGCCGTCTCGCTCCTCCTCGCGCCAGCACACCCACTGGTCGCGTTCGCGTAACGTCTCCGGAATCGCCTCCGCCTCGTCGATAATAGGTTCACTCATCCTCACGTAGCACCTCGCATGGCTCTCACTGGCTCTGAGCCAGCACAGAACGCTCTCTGCGTTACGTCTCGATCCAATCCCTTGGTCCCAACGGGGACCCCCCGTTCTATCTTAGTTGGTTGTTGGGTGGAACACCCGCTATAGCAGGTTAAAAATCGCTGGACGTGAGCGTGTTCCACCCATTTCGGCCGTTTCGTAGCTGTTCCACCCATTGAAGATTTGGGTGGAACATGCCGCAGTCGGGTGATTTCCGACCTTCGAGTTTGATTGGATGAGGTCATGATTCAGCTTGGGTGGAATAGGTCTCAAGAAGTCCCGATGATATCGGGAATTGGAGCGTGTACGTCCATTTCATGGCTGAAAGTCCTCTTCAGACCGGATGCGGACACCAGTGTAATGCGGGACGGGTTCCCCGTCGATTCGCTTCTTCGTGGAGTCCACCTTGATATGGGTGTTGAGCTTCCGGGTGAACCAACTCTTATTCAGCGGATCGTCGATGCCGTGTGCCTCTGCCCAGTCGTTGTAGAGACCGAATACATCGTCTTTTGGCACGGCTTCATCCGCGTCTTCGACGAGATATTCGTCGACAAACGCTTCGAACGACGGTGGCGATTGGTCTTCCTCGACTTTCT
>NZ_RKLU01000024.1 GCF_006861665.1 Halonotius terrestris
GGTGGGTGTGGTCGACCGCTTCGTCGAGTTCTTCGGCCCCGGCGTGGCAAACCTCACGGTCCCTGACCGGGCGACCATCGCGAACATGGCTCCCGAGCAGGGCTCGACCATCTCGATGTTCGGCGTCGACGAAGCGACGCTCGACTACCTCGAACTCACGGGCCGCGACGAGAAACACATCGAACTCGTTCGCGAGTACCTCGACGCCCAGGGGCTGTTCGGCGAACAGAATCCTGAGTACACGGAGACGGTCGAACTCGACCTCTCGACGATCACGCCGAGTCTCGCCGGCCCGAAACGCCCCCAGGATCGTGTCCCGATGGACGATATGAAGACCCACTTCCGGGGGCTGGTCCACGGCGAGTTCGAGGACGAACTCGACGACGTCGACGAGGACGCACTCACCCGCTGGCTGGGCGAGAGCAGCGTCGCCGCCGACCGCCCCGACGCCGACCTCCCGGAACCGGACGTGGGCGAACTAAACGACACGGTCGACGTCGACCTCGACGGCGAGACGACCGAAATCAGGCATGGGAGCGTCGTCGTCAGCGCCATCACCAGCTGTACGAACACGTCGAACCCCTCGGTGATGCTCGCCGCAGGCCTGCTCGCCCGCAACGCCGTCGAGTGCGGCCTGGATGTCCCCGAGTACGTCAAGACTAGTCTCGCGCCCGGGAGCCGCGTCGTCACCGAATACCTCGAAGCCTCGGGATTACTGCCGTATCTCGAAGACCTCGGCTACAACGTCGTCGGCTACGGCTGTACGACCTGCATCGGGAACGCCGGGCCACTCCCCGAACCCATCGAGCGCGCCATCGACGCCGAGGACCTCTGGACGGCGAGCGTCCTCTCGGGCAATCGGAACTTCGAGGCGCGCATCCACCCGAAGGTCAGAGCGAACTACCTCGCCAGTCCGCCGCTGGTGGTCGCTTACGGGCTGGCCGGTCGGATGGACATCGACCTCGAAACGGACCCACTCGGGACGGACGATAACGGGGACCCGGTCTACCTCGCCGACATCTGGCCGGACGCCGACGAAATCCACACGGCGATCCATGAGAGCGTGGACGCTTCGATGTTCGAGGAGAAGTACGCCGAAGTGTTCGAGGGTGACGAACGGTGGGAGGCACTCGACGCGCCGACCGGTGACGTCTACGAGTGGGACGATTCTTCGACGTACATCCGCGAGCCGCCCTTTTTCAAGGACTTCCCGCTGGAGGAGCCCGGTGTCAGCGACATCGCCGACGCTCGCACCCTGATGCTGCTCGGGGACACCGTCACCACCGACCACATCAGCCCGGCCGGACCGTTCTCTCGGGAGCAGCCCGCCGGCGAGTGGCTCGTCGACCAGGGTGTCGAACCTCACGAGTTCAACACCTACGGTGCCCGCCGGGGCAACCACGAGGTGATGATGCGCGGCACCTTCGCCAACGTTCGCATCGAGAACGAGATGCTCGACGACGTCGAGGGCGGCTACACGATTCACCAGCCGACGGGCGAGCAGACGACCGTCTTCGAGGCGAGCCGCCGCTATCGGGAAGATGATACGCCGCTGGTGGTGTTCGCCGGCGAAGAACTCGGCACCGGGTCGAGCCGCGATTGGGCCGCAAAAGGGACTGACCTCTTGGGCGTTCGCGCAACCATCGCGGAGAGCTACGAGCGCATCTTCCGTGACAACCTCGTCGGCATGGGTGTCCTCCCGCTGCAGTTCGCTGACGGTGACTCGTGGGAATCCCTCGGTCTCGACGGGTCGGCGCGGATTGAGATTCGTGGATTGGACGACGGCCTAGACGTGAACGACGAGTTGACCGTCGTCGCAGAGCGGGACGACGGCTCGAGAGTCGAGTTCCCGGTCACGGCACAAGTTGGGACGCCCGCAGCCGTTCGATACGTTGAGAACGGCGGAATCCTGCATCTAGTACTCCGCCGACTGCTCACCGAGGACTAATAAGGGGCAACTATCCTGAGTGACAAATGGTATTAGAGACAACTACTTCACGATCTGAAAGTTTCCGCTCTCGCTCACAGCAGTCGTCTGAACCGTTACCGCGAATCCAACGCGTGGCAGTACTCGGTGGGGCAGTCGGCGGTCTCGCCGCTGCTGAAGGCTTTTCCAAGCGAGGTTTCGAAGTAGACCTTTTCGAACGTCAGTCGTACGACGACAAACGAGTCAACTGTGGGGAAGCGATGACGGCCGTCTCGAAGATTCCACTCCGTTCGATGTCGGCGAATGGGTTCGTCAATGCTCTTCCGGAGTTACGTGTGGATATCTACGACGGAACGACATCCAGCAGACAGCACACCGGGAGTGGGAGATTCCCGGCCTCCGATACGTACATCACCGACCGAAACATCGTTGAACGACGATGGTCCGAACGCCTCGCTGAAAAGGGCGTTTCGATTCACGAAAACCACCAGATCACGAAGGCGGAGTTCCGGACGTTGGCCGATAAATACGACCTCTTGGTCGACGCGACTGGCCAACCGTCGATTACCAGCAAAGTTCGAGGGAGAACGGACGAGTACGCGGGTCGGATGATCGCCCTCAATGCTGACGTGGAGGGCGACTTTTCAGATCTCTACCCGAATAGCCAGATCGTTCTTGAGGGCTATACCGGGTACGCGTGGGCGTTCTCGAAATCGCCCGAGCGGGCAAACGTCGGCATCGGGTGGACTGAGAGCGAACGCCCAGCCGATTACATAGCCGCATTTGAGGCGGCGTGTGAACGAAACGGCTGGCCGATACCATCTCGGAGTCAGACGAATATCGCTATCATCCCCGAAGGACCGAGTCTCGATCCTGCGCTGACCTATCTACCTGAGTGGCCCGTCGTTCGTGTCGGGGATGCGGCTGGACTCGCGAATCGGCTGACCGGGAAGGGGATCTCGCAAGCAATTCAGTCGTCGTATCTCGCAGCCAAGTTGACGGCGGAGGGAAGCCTTCAGGAGTATCCAGACCGACTCTATCGGACGATGAAAGGGGAGTACCTGCTCGCCCGGATTATGCGGCACCTCGTCGAGACGCGTCAGATGACCGTTCTCGGTGATGCCGTCCAAGTGGTGTCTGGAATCGACATCGAAGACATCGATCGATCCCCACGGGCGGTTCTTCGTCGCTTCTTGGGGCATCCACGGGTGGCTGCTCGGATCTTCTCCAACCCGGCTGTAATCAAGCAGACGTATGCCGCCGTCACAGACGCCTGGGAATACGATACTATTCAGCCAGTATGACGGTATCGGAGAGATCACCCCGAAAAGGGCTCTCTATTCCGGTATGGCGAGATCCCAACGCGATTTTATAACACCTTCCCGGGAATTAGCACGATATGGCATCTCAAGAAGTTCAATTAGAAAGTACGATCGGGGGGTTCACCGCAAGCGGTCGACTACACACGTTGAGTGTCTGGTTTATCTTTGCGCTTCGGTTGATGATGGGACTGGCGTTCTTCCAGAGTGGTCTCGACAAGGTCCTCTCGGGAAGTTTTAGTGCCGGTGGATATCTCACCGGGGCCGTTCCGAATAGCGGGAGTCCACTCGCTGATCTGTTCGTCGCGATGGGGAACATGCCGTGGTTTGTTGACTTCGTGAACGTTGCAGTACCGTGGGGAGAGCTGCTTATCGGCCTCGGGTTGTTGTTCGGTGCCCTCACTCGGCTCGCTGCGTTCTGGGGGGCATTTATGATGCTCATGTTCTATTTCGGCAACTGGGATGTCACACATGGCTACATCAACGGTGATTTCGCGTACATGCTCGTGTTCCTCTCAGTCGCCGCGTTCGGTGCGGGACGGATACTCGGCCTTNACGCGTACATTGAACAGTACGAGGTTGGTGGAGTGCCGCTTGTCGAACGGCATCCCTGGACTCAGTATCTACTCGGGTAAGTAAGCGTGTCATCAATAGATACCACTATTACGAATCCCGGTGCTTGGGGCCTCGCGATTATCTTCATTGTCGTCGTTTCTTGGTTCTTCTATCGGTACTTCGCTCCTGACAGCTGGCGGGAGTGGGTCGGCGCAGGAGTGGTACAGGCGTTCATCATCGCATTATATGCGGAGATGTACGGGTTTCCACTGACGATCTATCTGCTGGTCCGGTTTTTCGGTCTGGACCGCGAGTACGTCAGTACCAATCTCTGGTCTACACTGATCGGGTTTGGCGAAACGGGTATGTTCGTATCAATGCTCCTCGGCTACGCTGTGGCGTTTGTCGGCATCGGCCTGTTTGCTCAGGGATGGCGACAAGTCTATCGTGCCCGACAGGACGACCGACTGGTCACAGACGGGCTTTACAGGTACGTCCGCCATCCACAATACACCGGTCTGTTCATCGCTCTGTTTGGCGAGGGCATCATTCACTGGCCGACAATCTTCTCTGTCGCTCTATTTCCGTTCGTCGTTGTGATTTTTACGTGGCTTGCACGG
>NZ_RKLU01000025.1 GCF_006861665.1 Halonotius terrestris
CCACTGAGTCCATCGCAAGTACGCCCGAATCACTTCCCTTATATGGGAGACAGCGTTCGGGTGTACTACGACGAAACCAATGCACCATCCCGTGTGAGCGGGTTGGGAAGGGTCGAACGCTCCGGTTCTACCACCCCGGAGCGTGATGAGATCGTGTGTACGTGCAATCCAGGCGTCCACTGGACCCACTACAGTTTGCTGTCTCGCTTTGCGAGTCAGCATCCGGGTACAGTGAACATACATTAGAGACGAGTTCTGCTCGTCTCGACTTAGAGACAGGCTTTGCCTGTCTCGCCAGCGATAGAGTTCGTCCGAACTCTATCTCTTCAACTGGCTACTGTGCCAGCTGGTGAATGGCTCGGCTCGAGAGCCGAAGAAGGACGTGCCAAGCTGCGATAAGCCTATGGGAGCCGCATGGAGGCGAAGAACATAGGATCTCCGAATGGGAATCCCTTCTACAATTGCTTTGCGCAATGGGGAACGTCGGGAATTGAAACATCTTAGTACCGACAGGAAAAGAACGCAACCGCGATGTCGTTAGTAACCGCGAGTGAACACGATCCAGTCCAAACCGAAGCCCTCACGGGCAATGTGGTGTCAGGACTGACACTCAGCAGCGGAACACTCTCATGAAGTCTTCTGGAACGGAGCGTGATACAGGGTGACAACCCCGTAGTGAGAGGTAGTATGCTGTGCGTCAGCTCCAGAGTAGCATGGGTCGGATGTCCCATGTGAACGATCCCGGGCATCTCCCGGGAAGACTAAACACTCCTCGAGACCGATAGCGAACAAGTAGCGTGAGCGAACGCTGAAAAGCACTCCACAAAGGACCGTGCAATAGGGCCTGAAATCAGCTGGCGATCGAACGACGTGGCATACAAGGTCTCACTCAGAATGACCGACGCGCAAGCGTCCAGTAAGCCGAGTGAGAAGCCGATGTCGCGTCGTACGTTTTGAAAAACGAACCAGAGAGTGTATCTCCATGGCAAGTCTAACCCGTTNATCGGGGNAGGCGTAGGGAAACCGACATGGCCGCAGCGCTTTGCGCCAGGGCCNCCGTGTTCAAGCGCGGGGAGTCNNNNGGNTACGACCCGAAACCNNNTGATCTACNCNCNGGCAGGNNGAAGCGTGNCGAAAGNNACGTGGAGGNCCGTTAGNGTTGGTGTCNTACAATACCCTCNCGTGACCTGNGTGTAGGGGTGAAAGGCCCATCGAANNNGGNAACAGCTGGTTCCAACCGAAACATGTCGAAGCATGACCTCATCCGAGATAGTTCGTGAGGTAGAGCGACCGATTAACCGTCCCGCCCTCGAGAGAGGTCGGCCGGTTTGTCGAACTCCGAACTTACGAACGTTGGAGACGATGGGAGTCCGGTGTGCGGAGTAAGTTTGTGCACCGTAAGGGAGACAACCCAGNGNNNGGTTAAGGNCCCCAAATNNGGANTAAGTGCGATNGAAGNTGGTCNCGAGCCCTANACAGCCGGGAGGTGAGCTTAGAAGCAGCNACCCTCTAAGAAAAGCGTAACAGCTTACCGGCCGAGGTTCGAGGCGCCCAAAATGATCGGGGCTCAAATCCGTTTCCGAGACCGTCCAGCACCCACCAGGGTGACCACGTAGGTTGGCGTACTGTCCGGGTGGAAACACGGGTGAGAACTCGTGTGGACCGTTCAGTAACGAAAATNCTGGNCANAGTAGCAGCGATAGTCGGGTGAGAANCTCGACGGCCNNANGAGCAAGGGTTCCTNNGCANTGTNNNTCAGCNNAGGGTTAGTCGATCCTAAGTCTGCCCGCAACTCGACGCAGACAACAGGGAAACTGGTTAATATTCCAGTACCACCACCACTCAAAGCCGACGCCGTAGGAACCATCGAGCCGGGCTTTCGCCCGGTCGAATCAGTGAAGCCCGTGGAAGCCGTCATGGCACGAAGCGAGCGAAGACTGAAATAGTGTAAATCGGTGTTACCTAGGGCCCGTGAAAAGGCGAGGTGTGTGATCGTACCGAGATCCGACACAGGTGCTCTGGCAGNCGAAAGNCAAGGNCTGTCGGGNCACAACCGNCGTTAGGGAATTCGGCAANTTAGTCCCGTANGTTCGCNANAAGGGATGCCTGCCNNNGANNNGGNCAGGNNGCANTNACTCGGNCGCTCCGACTGTCTAGTAACAACANAGGTGACNGCAAATNCGNAAGNACTCGTACNGTCACTGAATCCTGCCCAGTGCNGGTATCTGAACACCNCGTACAAGNGGACGAAGGACCNGTCAACGGCGGGGGTAACTATGACCCTCTTAAGGTAGCGTAGTACCTTGNCGCTTCAGTAGCGNCTTGCATGAATGGATCAACGAGAGCGNCNCTGTCCCAACGNTGGNCCCGGTGAACTGTACGTTCCAGTGCGGAGTCTGGAGACCCCCANGGGGAAGCGAAGACCCTATNGAGCTTNACTGCAGGCTGTCGCTGAGACNTGGTCGCTNNTGTGCAGNATAGGTAGGAGNCNTTACANAGGTACCCGCGCTAGCGGGCCACCNAGNCANCATTGAAATACTACCCGNNAGTGACTGNGACTCTCACTCCNGGNGGAGGACACCGNTAGCCGGGCAGTTTGACTGGGGCGGTACGCGCTCGAAANGATATCGAGCGCGCCCNAAGNNNNCCTCANTCGGGTCGGGAACCCGANGNAGAGNGCAAGAGCANAAGGNNGNNTGACAGTGANNTTCCNAACGAGNNTCGCTGACGCGAAAGCGTGGTCTAGCGAACCNANNAGNCNGNNNGATGCGGNCNNTNGANGACAGAAAAGCTACCNTAGGGATAACAGAGTCGTCACNCGCAAGAGCACATATCGACCGNGTGGCTTGCTACCTCGATGTCGGTTCCCTCCATCCTGCCCGTGCAGAAGCGGGCAAGGGTGAGGTTGTTCGCCTATTAAAGGAGGTCGTGAGCTGGGTTTAGACCGTCGTGAGACAGGTCGGCTGCTATCTACTGGGGGTGTTCGGAGCCTGACGGGAACGTTCGTATAGTACGAGAGGAACTACGAATGGTGACCACTGGTGTACCGGTTGTCCGAGAGGGCACTGCCGGGCAGCTACGTCGCACGGGGTAAGAGCTGAACGCATCTAAGCTCGAAACCCACCTGGAAAAGAGGCTCCACTGAGGTCACTCGTACAAGACGAGTTCGATAGACTTGGGGTGTACGCACCGAGGCAACGAGGTGTTCAGCCCGCGAGAACTAACAGACCGAAGCCACTCAATCATCGCACTGACCCATTGAACGGGTCCAGGCGCAAACTGGATTGCACGCACATACGGTTGCATTCACATGCACCACCGATACCGGCGTTCCCCGTCTCGGGGACCGCGGTTCGACTCCGCGGATCGGCGTTAAGGCGGCCACAGCGGCGGGGCAACTCCCGTACCCATCCCGAACACGGAAGATAAGCCCGCCAGCGTTCCGGTGAGTACTGGAGTGCGCGAGCCTCTGGGAAACTCGGTTCGCCGCCTGCCATTCATATCACGGCCCGACGGACACCGCGTCCGTCGGGCCGTTTTCATTTCTGGAGCGGGATCCGCTCCACTCGACGTCGACAGCGGCC
>NZ_RKLU01000026.1:0-422 GCF_006861665.1 Halonotius terrestris
CGGGGCCGAGGAACGTGGTATCGACGTGGCCGACCCCGAGGGCTTCGAGAACGTCCCCGGGCACGGCGTCAAAGCGACCGTCGACGGGGGGGAGGTGCTGGTCGGCAACCGGAAACTGCTCCGCGACAACGGCGTGGACCCCTCGGCCGCGCAGGAGACGATGGAGCGCCTGGAGAGCGAGGGGAAGACGGCCATGCTCGTCGCCTCCGAGGGCGAACTGATCGGCGTCGTCGCCGACGCCGACACGGTCAAGCGGAGCGCGAAGGACGCCGTGAGCCAACTACAGGAGCGCGGTATCGACGTGATGATGCTCACCGGCGACAACGAGCGCACCGCCCACGCGGTCGCCGAGCAGGTCGGTATCGACCCCGACAACGTCCGCGCCGAGGTCCTCCCGGAGGACAAATCCGACGCCGTGGAAG
>NZ_RKLU01000026.1:428-3518 GCF_006861665.1 Halonotius terrestris
GCGCCCACACGAGGTTCTGTTTGATCTTCGCGAGCGTCGCATCGGAGATCCGGATCGCCTTCACCACGTCGAGCGGGTCGTCGCGCATCAGCGTCACGTCGGCCGCTTCGATCGCAACGTCCGTCCCCGAGCCGATGGCAGTGCCGACGTGTGCGACTGCGAGCGCTGGCGCGTCGTTGACACCGTCACCGACCATCATCGCTTGCCGACCTCCGTCCTGAATACTGTCGACAGCGTTGGATTTGTCTTCGGGAAGGACTCCTGCGCGGACGTTTTCCGGATCGATACCGACCTGTTTGGCGACCGCACGAGCAGTTCGTTCGTTGTCGCCCGTAATCATCATCACGTCAACGCCCCGTTGTTGTAGGGCCGTAACGGCCTGCTTGGAGCTCTCTTTGATTGTGTCGGCGTCAGCCACTACACCAACCAGTTCGCCCTCGAAAGCGACGAGCATCGCCGTCTTCCCCTCGTTTTCGAGGCGTTCCATCGTCTCTTCGGCGGGAGACGGGTCGATGTCGTTATCTCGCAGCAACTTGCGGTTGCCGACCAGCACCTCGCTGCCACCAATGACTGCTTTGATCCCGTGGCCCGGAACGTTCTCGAAGTCGTCAGGCTCAGTCACGTCCAGACCGCGTTCTTCGGCCCCTTCGACGATTGCCCGCGCGAGGGGGTGTTCGCTTCCGCTTTCTGCGATCGCCGCCAGCCGCAGCACGTCGTCCTCTGAGAGGCGGTCACGAGTGCTGAGCTGTCCACCATCTGGTGTCGGCTCGCCCCCGTCAGTCACCGCATTTCCATCGCCATCGAAGACGACCACGTCGGTCAGTTCCATTTCACCCTTCGTGAGGGTGCCCGTCTTGTCGAAGACGACCGTGTCGACGTCTTTCGCGCGTTCGAGGATGTCACCGCCCTTGAACAGGACGCCGTTCTGAGCGCCGATAGTCGTCCCGACCATGGTGGCTGCGGGCGTCGCCAGCCCCAGCGCACAGGGGCAGGCAATGAGGATCGAGGACGCGAAGACGATGATTGCGAACTCGAAGACGGTGACCGTGCCGCCCGCCGCTGCCGGGCCGCCCGCCACCTGCCCCCATAGCGGGAGCCAGTCAACGAAGCCAGCCAGCACCTCCGGGAACAGGAACCAAATAACGCTCCAGAGGATAGCGTTCGCGATAACTGCCGGCACGAAATACGCCGAGATGCGGTCTGCTAGATTCTGGATATCTGGCTGGCGCGATTGTGCTTCCTTGACGGTCTGAACGATTTGCTGGAGGGCAGTATCTTCGCCGACGTTAGTGGCCTCCACGAGAAGAACGCCGTTCTCGTTAATCGTCGAGCCGACGACCTCATCTCCCTCCTCTTTTTCTACAGGGACAGACTCACCGGTAACCATCGACTCGTCGACGGCGGACTGCCCGTCAACGACGACCCCGTCGGTTGGGATCTTCTCACCGGGGCGGACTTTCATCTGGTCACCCGTTGTGACCTCTTCAAGTGGAATCTCTTCCTCACTACCATCCTCACGGACAATGGTCGCCGTTTCGGCTTCCATTTCGAGGAGCTTCCGGAGGGCCTCGCCCGCTTGACCCTTTGAACGAGCTTCGAGATAGTTACCGAGCGTAATGAACACGAGGATGAGGGCTGCCGTGTCGAAGTAGAGCCCACCCGCGATGAGTTCAGCAAGGACNGCCACNGAGTANANNTANGCNGTNGTCGACCCNANCGCGATNAGCACGTCCATGTTGGCGCGNCCNTTCTTCACGANCGCCTTGTACGAGTTCTTATAGAACGGCCAGCCGAGGATCGCCTGTACCGGCGTGGCGAGCAGGAACTCGACCCAGCCGAGTTCCACGCCGAAAACGGTTTCAGGGACGAACACGCCACCGAGAAGATAGCTGTCGATGAGGAAGAAGAGCAGTGGAACTGATAATACTGCCCCAAAGAGGGTTAGCCTGAGCTGTTTCCGTATCTCAGCCTGGCGGGCGGCATCACGCGCATCCTGCCCCGAGCCCTCATCGCCACTGTCTTCGCGAACTGGCGAATAGCCGGCGTCTTCGATGGCATCGTACAGCGCATCGAGAGACACCTCTGCCGGATTGTAGGTCACCTGCGCTTCGTCAGTCGCGTAGTTTACCTCCGCGGTAATGACTCCGAGTGTACTCTCGAGGGCAGTTTCGTTAGTCTCGGCGCAGTTGGCACACGTCATATCGGAGATGGCGATGGTCACCGTCTCCGAGACTGCACCGTAGCCCGCCTCGTCGATTGCGTCGTAGATTTCGTGAAGCGATACTGTCTCGGGATCGTAGGTAACAGACCCCTCATCGGTGGCGAAGTTCGCATCCGCCTCCGATACCCCCTCAAGTGATTCGAGAGTGTCCTGAATCGTCGCCGAGCAGTTGGCGCAGGACATTCCCGTAATGTCGAGATGTATTGTTTGGCTTGTCATGCTCGTATTACTATACGGGGTCTATATTTACGCGATTTACTGTTTCGAGAGGGTGGTTATTGGACCCGCGAAAGTTTGAAATCTAAAAGGATACTACGCCCCTTCTTCGAGTCGCTGATAGCGGTCTTCGAAGCGTGCGAGACAAGATGGACAACAAAAGTGGTAAACCTCGCCGTCAATCCGTGTTGTCTCTCCTTCAGTATCGACGGTATTGTTACATTCAGCACAAGTAAGGGCAAACTCGGCACCATCAACGGATGGCGTCCATTCCATTGCGTCGATTAGCGTGACCGTATAATCTGCTATATTGATCTCATCGAAGAGTCCATTCATCCACTGACGAACGTTATGAGCTTCGACACGTGCGTAAAACCAGAGATCCCCCTCAGAGGTCATGAAGACGTGTTCGACACCATCTGACTCTCGGGCCTGCTTGCGGGCTGGTTCCAGCGACTCAGATCCAATCTCAGCCTGAATGAATACCGGAACACCAGCTCGCAGTTGTGCGCGATTCACGTCGATGGTGAAGCCGTTGATGATATTGGCCTCCTCTAACCGTTTCACGCGGTCTGATACGGCTGGCCCCGAGAGATCCACCTCCTCACCGATGCTGCTGAACGGGCGTCGCGCGTCCTCTGCTAGTAGCGAGA
>NZ_RKLU01000002.1:0-123375 GCF_006861665.1 Halonotius terrestris
GTCCAACGCGATGTGATCCGGGCTCGCATCGCTGGCGGGCTGTAGAGCTGCCTTCTGCACCCAGTCGTGAACCGCTTTTCGTGACCGATGGACACCGAACTTCTCAAGTTCTGAGACGGTATTCGAAAGTGATAATCCAGCCAGATGTAACCGAATACCGAGCTTCATCAACTCGCTCGGTGTCCGCTCTCGCTCCACAAAATCTAATTCAAGCCAGTCGTTACAACCGCTGAGGCGAGTGATTTCCGCCATAGACCAGCCGAAATTCACTCCGCCTCAGTTTTCACTCTTAACTAAACACGACCGGCTGTGGACGAACAACACTTTAGCTATCGGGCCGCGTAGCACGTCCAAATGGTACTCGATGATCTCGGGAGTTCGCTGCGGGGCACCCTCGACAACCTCCGCGGGAAATCCCGGCTGGAGGAAGACGATATTCAGGAGGTCGTCAAGCAGATCCAACGCTCGCTGCTGGAGGCCGACGTCGAAGTCGACCTCGTGATGGCGCTGTCGGACTCGATCAAGAGCCGCGCGCTCGACGAGGAACCGCCAGGCGGCACGTCCGCACGCGATCACGTCCTCAAGATCGTCTACGAGGAACTGGTCGAGCTTGTCGGTGACTCCACCGAGTTGCCGCTGGAGTCCCAAACGATTNTGCTNGCNGGCCTNCAGGGGTCGGGGAAGACCACCTCGGCCGCGAAGATGGCGTGGTGGTTCTCGAAGAAGGGGCTCCGCGCCGGCGTCATCCAGACGGACACGTTCCGCCCCGGCGCCTACGACCAGGCGAAGCAGATGNNCGAANNCGCCGAGGTNGANTTCTACGGCGACCCCGACGCCGATGACCCGGTCCAGATTGCCCGCGACGGCCTCGAAGCGACCGAGCAGGCCGAAGTCCACATCGTCGACACCGCCGGTCGACACGCCCTCGAAGAGGAGCTGATCGCCGAAATCGAGGAGATCGACTCGCTTGTCGATCCCGACACTCGACTGCTCGTCCTCGACGCAGCAATCGGGCAGGGCGCGAAAGAGCAGGCCCAACGCTTTGAGGAGGCCNTCGGCNTCGANGGNGTCGNCATCACGAAGCTCGACGGGACGGCGAAGGGTGGCGGCGCGCTCGCCGCGGTCGACCGAACGGACTCCTCCATCGCCTTCCTCGGCACCGGCGAGGAGGTGCAGGACGTCGAGCGGTTCGAGCCGGACGGCTTCATCTCCCGGCTGCTCGGGATGGGCGACCTGAAGCAGCTCACCGAGCGCGTCGAGCGCGCGATGGAGGAGACTGGCACCGAGGAGGACGAGTGGGACCCCGANNNNATGNTNNAGGGGAGTTTCACGCTGAAAGACATGCAGAAACAGATGGAGACGATGAACAANATGGGGCCGCTCGNNCAGGTGATGGATATGATCCCGGGCATGGGCGGCGGGATGATGGACCAGCTACCGGACGACGCGATGGACGTGACACAGGAACGGATGCGGAAGTTCAACGTCATCATGGACTCGATGACCGAGGGGGAACTCGAAGAGCCACGCTCGATCAGCGCGAGTCAGGTCGAGCGCGTTGCCCGCGGCTCCGGCACCGACACCGAGACGGTNNNCGAACTGCTNGAACAGCACAAGATGATGNNCCNNANNNTGANNCAGTTCCAGGGNATGGGCGACGGCGACATGCAGCGGATGATGAAGAAGATGCAGGGCGGCGNCGGCGAGGGTGGTCTTGGCGGCCTCGGCGGCGGTGGCGGCCCCGGCGGCATGATGTGAAGCCGTGCGCTTACGATTTTGCAATCGGGTATCGATCTAACGCCGCGACGACATCCGCCGGCGGATCGACGACTTCCTGTGGCATCCCCAGCGGCGTCACGCTGATCTCGCCGTCGACGATAGCGGCGCGGTCGCTCCACGCCGGGTAGTCGTCCTCGTAGCCATCGAGACCGATGGGAAAGCCGTCGCCTTCGACGGGATGGTTCGCCCAGTAGTTGCTCTCGAACGCGCTCTCTCCTTCGCCCTCGCTGTCGACGACGCGGGTATCGTAGTCGGCCAGCGGCCGCGTCAGCGCGATGGTGTCGCTGCCCGCGGCCGGGGCGTTGACGTTGAGGTAGTCAGTGTCGCCTTCGAACAGCGAGGTGTTCTCGATCAGCGCGAGTAGATCGCGCGTTGCCGCCGCGATGGCATCGAACGAGTGGTCGCCGTCCTCGGGGAAGTACGCCTCGTGGTC
This sequence comes from Halonotius terrestris, assembly GCF_006861665.1. Taxonomy (GTDB): domain Archaea; phylum Halobacteriota; class Halobacteria; order Halobacteriales; family Haloferacaceae; genus Halonotius; species Halonotius terrestris. The sequence goes on from NZ_RKLU01000002.1 coordinate 2,213, forward strand.
GTAGCCAGAGACGGCGACGGCGGGCGTCCCGAGAAAGGCTGCCTCGACGGCCGCGCCGACGGTCCCCGAGTGCCCGAGGATGTAGCTGCCGACGTTCGGGCCGTTGTTCGCCCCCGAGACGACGAGGTCGATCTCGTCGGCTTCGGGGATGTGTCGGAGTCCGACAGCAACACAGTCGGCGGGCGTGCCGTCGACGACGTACCCCCACTCGTGGTCGGTGATCGTGATCTCGTTGTCGAGTTCGAAGGAGAGGTCCGACCGCGTCCGGCCGACGCCGCTTTGATCTTCGGCTGGCGCGACGACTGTCACGTCCCACTTTTCGGCGAGGGCGGTGTAGAGTGCCGCTAATCCCGGACTGTGGATACCGTCGTCGTTGGTAAGGAGAATCCGCATTACCGCCTCCTTGCCAGCCTCGGTGTATAAATTTCTCTACCGCCCGCGGCTGCGCTCAGTGAACCCGAACCGCAAGCGTTCGCGTTCGTGGCCCGTCGCACTCGACGGCGAGGATCGACTGCCAACGGCCCAGTTGTAGCTCGCCATTGTCGACGGGAACGGTCACGTGCTCGCCGACCAGCATCGCTCGGACGTGGCTGTCGGCATTGTCATCGATCTGATCGTGTTGCCAGCCGTCGTCAGGAATGAGCTCATCGAGCGCGTCGCTGAGATCGTCGAGCAACCGGCGTTCGGCTTCGTTGACGACGACGCCCATCGTCGTGTGCTGGCTGAACACGGTACAGACGCCGCTGGCATCGTCAGGCAGTGTCGCCGCCACGCGATCGGTTATGTCGATACATTCGGTTCGGCTATCGGTCTCGACTGTGATCGTTGACATACCAGCCGTTGACTGGCGGGTCCCGAAAACGTGGTGGCAGCGGGACCGACGATCATTTGATCGCGCCGCTCGGACGGACGACTGTGCCGCCCGCTGTCTTCGTCTCGGCTGTCGCCAGCGCGCTCGTCGCGGTGGCCCCGCAGGTCGCCCGGATCACCGCCCTCGTGTCTGTGTCGGTCTATCTCGCCAACGTCGCCGTCGCCTTCGGGCTGGTCGAGAAGATCGCTGGCCTCTCGCGGCTGCTGACCGGGCCCGCGAATCTCCCTGACGAGGTCGGGACTACGATTTTGACGACGACGGCGTCGACGACGGCGGGTTATTCGATGCTGGCCGATCTGCGCGAATCCGGCTATCTCGACGACCGGGCAACGTTGATCGCCGTCGTGATGAACACGTTCTTCGGCTTCGCCCAGCACGTTTTCACCTACTATATTCCGGTCCTCATTCCGATTCTCGGGCTCCACGTCGGCGTGTTGTACGTGAGTTTGCGCGCACTCATCGCGTTGGCGATCACGCTGGTCGGCATCCTCGCTGGCGCGCTGTTTCTCTCTGAGCGAAACATCGACGCGGACGCTCAACTCGATCCCGACGCGCTCGATGACGAGGAGCAAACACCGAAAGAACGGCTGCTGGCGGCGTGGGATCGCACCCGACCGACGCTGCGACGACTCGTCCCGCGGCTCGTGATCGTCTATACCTTGGTCACACTGCTGGTGAGTCAATACGACCTCGCGGAGATCACCGGCTCCGCGGATCCGCTGGTCGCGCTGGTCGGCTTGCCGTCGGCTGCTGTACCGGTAATCGCAGTCTACACGTTCGATACGACCGCCGGCGCGGCGACGATCGCACCGCTGTTGGGCGACGTGTTCACCCCGCGGCAGGCGGTGGCAACGCTGCTNNTCGGCGGNATCGTCTCCTTCGCCGTCTCNACGTTCAANCGNTCNATNCCCTTCCANTACGGCATCTGGGGCNCNGAGTTCGGNACGAAAGTCATTGTCGTCAACACGGCCCTGAAGATCGTTTTCATCAGCATCACGGTCGTGTTGCTGCTGGTCGTCTGAATCGGGTTAGAGGGTGGAAGGAAAGGGAGAAGCAGTGTGGTGCTTGGCGACGGTGAGCCGGCGCGTCAGTTGGTTCGTTCGACGCGCCACGTCGTCGCGCCGGTGTAGGACCAGCGTTCGATGGAGAGATCGGCGACCGAGTCCTGCAGTTTGAGGATCAGCGCGCCGATCTCCTTTGCGGAGAGATCGACGTCGTCGGCGATGAACTTGCTCTTGAAGTACACCTCGCCGTCGTCGGCGCGCTCGCGGAGATAGGCCGCGAGCCGCTGCTGTTTCGTCGCGGTCGATTCCTTGTCGGCTGTCTCGTCGGACTTGTCGCTTGGTTTGTCGCGGGCTGTGCGCGTGTCGTCAGCGGGGGAGTGGTGGGACGTACTCATGGGTGATCTTGGTTGTAGTCGTGACCGGCGAACAGTGCGAGCAGGTGGCAACCGAGGAGGCTGAGGCCGACGGTGCCGGGTTCGGGGCCGATGCCGAAGGCGAGGATCGGCAGATACACCAGCGGCAGCAGAATCGCGGCCCAAAACCCCGTCCAGCGAACCGTGGTGTGGAGGGCGTGCTGGCCGTGGGCGAGGACTCGCTGTCCGCGGCGAACGGTTCCTGCGGCTGCGTTCGTCACAACCGTCTCGATGCGTCGGGTCGATTGGAGGCCTTTCATTTCGTGCTCACCGTCTGTCTTCCCCAACGACCCATACCCACATATAGTGGCCAGAGCGTTGGAGTAAATTCACTCGGAAAAACGGCGAAAACGGTGATTGGGCGACTGTTCACAACTGTTTTAGATTCGTTTAAACGGTTTAGAAACTATTTTGCGCCCGTTTCCCGTTCGTGTCAAGTAAAAAGAAATAAACGCAGTAAGGTCGGCTTACTCCGCCTTCGACTCGGGATCGACGGGCGTTCCGTCCTTGGTCGGCGGCGCGACGCGGTCGATCATCGACTCCACATCTGGCTCGCGCACCGTTACCGACACCTCGATGTCGCCGAGTTCGTCCGGGTTGCCGACGGCGAAGTTAATGACGCCCTGAAAGGCAGCCTGCTTTTTGAGCGCGAACTCGAAGCCATCGTCGTCAGCGTGCTTGTGGAACTCCCGGCGCGCAGTATCGAGGATCTCCTGTTCGTGGAGCAGATCGGAAAACGGGTCGAGGGTATGGGTCTCGCCGACCAGTAGCCCGTCCTCGTGGCTGAACTCGGCGTTCGGGAAGACGTTGCCGACGGCGTCGGCGACGCGGTCGGTGACCTCGGTGTCGTTGACCGGGGCTTCGATCCGCACGTCAATGCTGTATATCATTGGTCCCCACCTGCGAGAGCAACTCGCGCGCGTCGGCTCGGAACGCTTCGAGGCTATCGGTATTCTGGATTCGGTAGTCGGCGGTGTCCATCACGTCGCCCATGCCGAACTCCAGTTCGCGCTCTTCGCGCTTTTTGAGCTGTTCGCGGTCGGTGTCGGTGCCATCCCGGCCGCGCTCGCCGAGTCGCTCGGCGCGAAGCTCGAAGGGGGCTTCGATGCTGACGATCGAGAACTCGTCGCCGAATTCGTCGGTGAACGCCTCGACTTCGATCATCGACCGCAGGCCATCGACGACGACCGTGTCGGTGCCGTCGTCGGCCAAGTGCTCGCGGATGTGCGGCAGCGATTCCTCGGCGATGGCGGCGGGGCCGTTTTCCTCCCGCAGGGCTTGGGCGACCTCGCCGTGGGCCTCGGCGGGATCGAGCCCGCGGTCGCGGCAGGCCTGCCGGATCACGTCGCCCATCGTGACGACCGGGACGCCCGCCTCGCGGGCNACCGCGGCGAACTCGCCTTTCCCGCTNCCGGGAAGGCCGACCGTTCCGAGTACGTGCATACACGCGGTACTCCGCTGACGGACTTGAGCCTGTGGCTTCCGATTCGCCATCGCCGTCGGCGTGGCCTATTTAGCGGTCGATGCCCTACTCCTGTTTGTGACCGTCCGGACGAACGCCATCGACGCGCCGGTGTTCGGCGTCGACATCCAAAGCGGCGATATCCGGGGCGACGCGCCAGCGTACGCGTTGGTCGTCCTCGACGACGGCGAGATCGAGCGCGATGTCGTTTCCTTCCGGAAGCTCTGCCGACTCATCGACGACGAGGAGCCCGCACTCGTCGCTACCGACAACGCCTACGAACTCGCCGCCGACAAGAACGAACTCGTCGGCTTTTTGCGATCGTTGCCCTCGACAACGAAACTCGTCCAAGTGACGGGCGACGAACGTCCCGAACCGCTCTCGCGGGTCGCCTCCAGACACGGCGTTCCCTACGAGAAAAAACCGATGGCTGAAGCCGAGGCCGCCGCGCGGCTGGCGACCGCCAACGTCGGCTGTGAGGTCTCAGCGTTCACTGACACCACGACCGTCAAGGTCGCCCGCGGCCGCTCGACCGGCAGCGGCGGCTGGAGTCAGGACCGCTTCACGCGCCGGATTCACGGCAACGTCAAGAAGGTCGCCCGCGAGGTCGAATCCAAACTTGACAGCGCGAATCTCGACTACACGAAGGACGTGACCGAGAAGTACGGCGGCTACTCGAATGCGATTTTCACCGTCGAGGCGACGCCCGACGAATTGCCCGTCTCTACGCATCGCGCCGGCGACACCCGGATCGAGATCGAACGCGAGCAACGTGACGGGATCAGCTACGAACCGCTCGTCAAGCGGCGCGACCGCGTGATCGTCGGCATCGACCCCGGGACGACGACCGCCGCCGCCGTCGTCTCGCTGGACGGCCGCGTGTTGGCGACCTTTTCGAGTCGAACGGCCGACACCGCCGCCGTCACCGAGTGGCTGATCGAGCAGGGTCGCCCGCTGATCGTCGCTGCCGACGTGACGCCGATCCCCCAGACGGTCGAAGAGTTCCGCCGGAGTTTCGAGGCGACCGCGTGGACGCCCGAGAGCGATCTCCCGGTCGATGAAAAACTCCACCGCACCCGCGATCACGAGTATGAGAACGACCACGAACGCGACGCGTTAGCGGCCGCGCTCTACGCCTACGACGACCGCGAGGATCAGTTCGATCGCATCACCGAAAAGACGCCACCGCAGTTCGACCGCGAGGAGGTCATCGCCCACGTCGTCGCCAACGAATCCTCTGTCGAGGCCGCGCTGGCGGATCTCTCAGACGAGGACGACGGCGACGACGAGGAGTCAACTCACGAACCGCGAGAACTCACCAGCGAGGAACAGCGCATCAAGGACCTCGAAGCACAGGTCGACCGCCTGCAAGCACACACCGAGGAACTCCGCAACGAGTTGGCCGACCGCGAGGAGACAATAGAGGAATACGAGGAAGAACTCTCGGACGCCAAACGCGAGGAACGCCGGGAGGCCCGCGAGCGACGCGCAGTCTCGCGGCTCAAACGCGAAACCGACCGACTGGAACGCGAACGTGACGAGGCCCGCGAGCGCGCCGACGAACTGGAGGCCAAACTCGACCGCCTCAAAGAGCTCTGGAAGCTCGACCACTCGGATGCGACCGTCACCGGCGACCGGAACCTCGTTTCGGTGAAGATCGTCGAGCAGTTCACCAACCGCGCGCTCGACGACGCCGAAGACGAGGTCGGCCTCACGCGCGGCGACATCATCTACTTCCGTGACGCGTCGGGAGCCGGCCGGAGCACGGCCGAACGCGTCGCCGAGATCGAGCCGCGGGTCGTCCTCCGCGGCGGCGGGCTGTCGGATGCGGCCGACGAGGTGCTGTTCGAGGCCGGTATCCCCGTCGGCCCCGCTGAGGACGTGTCGATTCAGGAAATCGACGAGTTGGCCGTCGTTGACGACAGCGAGATCGAGGCTGTTATCGACGACTGGAAGGACCGTGCCGAAGCGCGCGAACGCGAGGCGAAAGCCAGCATGGTCGACGAACTCATCAGCGAACACCGGGCGGATACGAAAAGCGGCGGCACGTAACTCGGTCAGGTTCCGGCCGTATTCAGAAGTCATTTTACACCGCTGACCCGACGGGAGTGCATGGACGCCTACGAGCTGATCACCCGGAACGCTGCCGAGGTGGTCACCGAGGAGGAGCTTCGCACGCTAGCCGACGACCCCGACGGCAAGCGCGCGTACGTCGGTTACGAACCCTCCGGCGTCCTCCACCTCGGCCACATGCTGACCGCGACGAAACTCATCGAACTCCAGGAGGCGGGCTTCGAGGTCACCGTCCTCCTGGCCGACGTGCATGCCTACCTGAACGACAAGGGTAGCTTCGAGGAAATTCGGGAAACGGCCGACCGCATGCAAGAGCAGTTTATCGCCTACGGCCTCGACGAATCCCAAACCGAATTCGTCCTCGGATCGGAGTTCCAACTCGACGAGGAGTACACCCTCGACCTCCACGCCGCTGAACTCGAAACGACGCTCTCGCGGGCCAAACGCGCGATGGCCGAAATCCAGCGCGGCGACCACGCGAAGGTCTCCCAGATGGTCTATCCGCTCATGCAGGCACTCGATATCGAATATCTCGATGTCGACCTCGCGGTCGGCGGTCTCGACCAGCGGAAAGTCCACATGCTCGCCCGGGAGACACTGCCGGAACTTGACTACGAGGTTCGACCCGCCCTCCACACGCCGATCATCGCCGATCTCGACAGCGGCGTCGGCAAGATGGCCTCCAGCTCAGGCGTGACGATCTCGATGGAGGACAGCGAAGACGAAATCGAGGCAAAAATCAACGACGCCTACTGCCCGCCGACAGCTGATCCCGACCCCGACGGCGATGGCAACGAGCGTGAGAACCCCGTCCTCCAACTGTACCAGTATCACGTCTTCCCGCGAGTCGAGACGGTCGTCGTCGAACGCCCAGAGCAGTACGGTGGCAACCTCGAATACGACGACTACGAAACGCTGGAAGCCGACCTCGAATCCGGCGACCTCCACCCGATGGACGCGAAATCCGCGCTGGCTGCGGAACTCAACGCGCTCATCGAACCCGGTCGCCAGCAACTGAACGCCTAACGCTTCGCCACGACGCTTCTTCCTTGCGGCCGATGTTTTTTGTTGGATACCGCGACCACGCTGCCCAATGCGTTTCTCCGACAGTCGCGGGCAGTCGCTGCAGATCGGTGCGATCCTACTGTTCGGCTTTCTCCTCATCGCGGTGACGACGGCGCAAGCACATCTCGTCCCGGCGGATATCAGTCGCGCGGAACTGGACCACAGCCAGCGCGTGGCCGATCAGTTGGTCGGTCTTGAAACGGCGATCTTCGAGACCAGCGTGACCGGCCGCCCGCAGCCGGCGACGCTCGATCTCGGGCCCACGTACGACGACCGCCTGCTGTTCGTCTATCCACCGCCCCAAGCCGGCACGCTTCGCACGACTGAACCGGCGACACTCCACATCGACAACGCCGAAGCCGTCGGCGACGACGACGCGTTTGCCACCTACTGGAACGGGACCACACGGAGCTACGTGACGCGGGCGCTCACCTACGAGCCAGCCTACCGGGAACTCGATGAGACGCCGCGCTACCGCATCGAACACGGCGTACTCGCTGCTCAGCACGAATCGGACAGCCGAATCGAGATGGCCGCCAACCGTCAGCCGGTCGTTGACGATACCGACCTCTCGCTACTCGTTGTCGACGGTGAGTTGGCGGCAGCGGGCCTCGGAACTGAATCCGTCGTTCCCGAACGCGTCACCGACTCGACGACAGTAGAGATTGAGGACAGCGGCGATCCGATTCGGCTTCGACTGCCGACCGAACTGTCGGCTGAGACGTGGCGTGAGACGATTCTCGACGGACAGGCGGCTGTCGATTCAGTCGCCGTCGCTGGCGACGTTGTCACCATCACTCTCGACAGTGCGGAAACGTACGAGTTGACGCTCCACAAGATCGATATCGGGACGAACGCCGCAGAACCATCGCCGACCTATCTGCGAAACGCCACCGCTGACGCTGATTGGCCGTTCCCGGTGGATGTACGGGATCGGTACAACGACCGCGTCGCCGATACGACGACGGTCTACGTCTACAACGACAGCGACTACGACAGCCCGGAAGCGTCGTTCACGGTGCCGGACGGCTCCGATCCGGCGGTGGCTGGCGACTTGTGTTACACGCTAACGAAAGACGTGGTCGCTGCCGACGCGCCGGAAACCGTCGAATCGACCGCTGGCGGGTGTGCGTAGCCCTGTCTCGTGGCTCACTCGCAACCCCACGATTTTTACACCCGTGATTCCCTACCGTCGCGTATGAGCGACAACGAGGGGCGACGTGACCTCCGCATGCCTGACGAGGGGGAGGTCTTCGCGGAGGTCACCGACATGCTCGGTGCGAACCGTGTCACCGTCCGGTGTGCCGACGGTGTCGANCGAACNGCCCGCATNCCNGGNCGGATGCAGAANCGCGTCTGGATCCGCGAGGACGACGTCGTCCTCGTCGAGCCGTGGGACTGGCAGGACGAGAAGGGCGACATCNCGTNNCGCTACGAGNANAGCGNGGCCGACCAGCTCCGCNACGAAGGCCACATTCAGTAACCGCTGCCGACCGGCGACTCTTTTCCCGCTGCCGCGTGTAGCCATCGGCAATGACCGACGAGTATGGACTGCTCGATACCGATCCCGAGGCCGCTATCGGCGACGAGTGGGAGGAGATCGACGTCACCGACACCGAGGCCGACCGGATCGCCCGCGAGCGCGACCGGGAGTTCGAGCAGTTCGAAGAGCAGATCAAAGACGCCGAGCAGTTCAAAGTCGAGCAGTCGGTCTTCGACGACGCGACGTTCGGCGCGCTCTACAAACTCGTCGCCGACGGCCACATCGAGGCCTTCGGCGGCCCGATTTCGACCGGTAAGGAGGCCAACGTCTACGAGGCGATGGGCGGCGAGGGGACCGAGGTCGCCGTCAAGATCTTCCGGGTCAACGCCTCGCCGTTCCAGCAGATGCGGACGTATCTGGAGGGCGACCCGCGATTCGAGGGGATCGGCAACGACAAGAAACAGGTCGTCCTCGCGTGGGTGCGCAAAGAGTTCGCCAACCTCGGCCGCGCCCGAGAGGCCGGCGTCCGTGTCCCGCGTCCCATCGCCGTCGAGCGCAACGTCCTCGTGATGGAACTGGTGGGGCTGGTCGAGGATCGCGCCCGCAGACTCGCCGAGGTAAACGTCGAAAACCCCGAGACAGCCTACGAGGTCGTCCGCGAGTACATGCGCCGGCTCCACACGGCCGGGCTGATCCACGGCGACCTCTCGGAGTACAACATGATCATCCACGACGGCGAACTCGTGATTATTGATCTCGGACAGGCTGTCACCGTTCACCATCCTAACGCTAGCGACCTGCTGTACCGCGACTGCGAGAACGTCGCCTCCTTTTTCAGCCGACAGGGCCTTGAGACCGATGCCGACGAACTCTTCGAGTTCATCGCCGGCGACGACGACCGGATCGTCCGCTGAGGCGTCGCCCGCCGCCTGCGTCCCGAGGAACACGCTTAAACGGATTCGCCGGATACCACCGGTATGCAACACGTAAAAGTCCCGCAGGATCGGATCGGCGTCCTCATCGGCGAGGGTGGCGAGACGATGCGGGAGATCGAATCCCGCGCGGAGGTCCGGCTCGATATCGACTCCGAATCGGGCTCCGTCGCCATCGAGTCTGTCGGCGACCCGGTCACCGCGTTGGTCGCGCCCGACATCGTCCGGGCCATCGGCCGCGGCTTCAAACCGGAAACCGCGCTGTCGCTACTCGACAGCGACCTCCGCCGGTTCGACCTGATCGACCTCTCGGAGAAAACGCGCAACGACAACGACCTCCGCCGGCAGAAAGGTCGCCTTATCGGCGAGAACGGTCGCACCCGTGAGTTGATGGAAGAGCTGTCAGGGGCCGATGTCGTCATCTACGGCTCGACGCTCGGCGTCATCGGCGACCCCGAGGAGGTCGAGGCTGTCCGGCGCGCCACTGGAATGATTCTCGACGGCGCGCCCCACGGCGCGGTCTATGCCTTCCTCGAAGAGAAACACCAAGAACTGACGCGCGGTCCGGACCTCGCCTGAGTCTCGTTTTATTCGACCGCTGGCAGCGTTCTTAGTCGACCGCGAGCAACCGTTCTCGCACTGTTTCGGCGACACCTGAGAGATGCGCCTGTCCGAACGTGGCGACGATGATCGCGCCGAGGGTGTTGAAGAGCATGTCCTTGATGGTGTCGTCAATGCCGAATTGGGCCAGCGGCATCGACACCCCCGTTTCGTCGGCGAGGATGTCGAGACCGAACTCGAAAAGCTCCCAGACGACGCCGAAGGCCATCACGACGATGAGAATAAAGCCGAACGCAAAGCGCGTTGGAATCTGGACCTCCTCGTTGTGAAGATCGACTGCCCGCGCGAACGTGTAGCCGATAGCGGCGATGAGCGTCGCCGACAGCGCGTGGGTGATACTGTCCCACCAGCCGACCGTGGCGTAGAGTCCGGCCGACCCCAACGTGTGCAGAAAGACCGCCAGCGTGATCCACAGCCCGAGCCACGGGTCCAGCGGGAGGTTGTAGTTCCGTCGCAACACCGCGGGCGTAAACGTCACGAGCAGGCCCATACTCCCGTTCGTAATCGCCTTTGGCTGTCCGAACAGGACGCCGTAAGCGACAATCCCCAGCAGCACCACCTGCATCCCGCGTGTCATTCGGCGTTGGTTTTGCACCGACGGCCGCGGTAGCAACGTCATCGCCGGACCACCTGCCGGAGGCGACGGCGCAGCGTCCGGCCGCGCCCTCTGAAGTAGGCGTCGAACAGCACGCCGGCGACGAGGCCGGCCAGCGTCACCCAGAGCCATTCCTCCATCAACGCGGCGTTGGCGGCGTCCTGTGAGACGCCCGGCTGCAGGAGGAATTCGGTGCCGAACCGCTGATCGAACAGCCAGCGCACGGCCGACCACGCCGCCACCGAGGCCATCGTCGTCAACACGACCAACAGCACGGCAAACCAGTGGGTGAGCTGGAGGTCGGTGAACATGTGGAGTTCGACGGTCACCAGCAAGGCGAGGGCGGCCAAGGAGAGGTAGGAGCCGAACGTGCCGAGTTCGCCGCCGAAGAGTGCCCGCACGAGGATCGGGGCTAAGGCGATGACGAGCAGTTCCCACGGCAGCATCATCCGCCAGTCACGGTAGGTGACCGGCGGCAACAGAACGATCGCAGCGGTGGCCGTCACGAACAGCGTCCACAGCAGGTCGATATCGAGGATGCTTTCGACGAACACGACGGCGAGAATCCCGACGAGCAGCCACGAGATGACGGCGTTGGTCCGGCCGCTCTTGAAGAGTCGGGCGAGGGCGTCGGTCCCGTCGGCACCGCTCCGGTCGGGTACCGTCTCGGAGGGCATAGCTCAGGTAAGGGTGGCCGACTTGATAAACGTACCAGAGACAGGCCAGTTGGCTGTCGTCTCCGTGTCACTAACTACTCACGTGACGGCGCACTACTACGGTTCGGCGTCGCTACCGGCGTGGTCACCGTTTTCGGCGGGGTCCTCGACGGCTGCCTCGGCTGCCGTCTCGTTGCTCCCGTCCTCCGGAGTCTCTGATTCACTGGCGGCGTCTGGAGCATCAGTGGTTGTCTCAGTTGTTGGCTCCTCGCTTGGTGCCTCCGCGGGAGTCGCCTCGCCGGTGGCGGTTCCAGCACCACCAGAATCGGCAGTCGCCGCTTCGGCACGCTTGGCCTCGCTGTCGCCTGCGTCGCCGGTCGATTCCGTCGTTGCCGCGCTCTCGGTTTCCGATTCGGCGGGCACCGTGAGTTCCCTGTCGTCGTCGCTGACTTCCCTGAGCGCGGCGGCGAACTGCGCCTGCGTCAATCGCATCTCATCGACGGCGGCTGGCTCGCCGGTCGTTCGCGCGCGGACGTGTTCCCGCACCGCAGCGGTCGCCGCCTCACGACAGAGGGCCGCCAACTCCGCGCCGACGAACCCCTCGCTGGCGGCCGCCAGCGCGTCGAGGTCGACATCGTCGGCAAGCGGGCGACTGCGGGTGTGAATCCCCAGGATTTCGCGTCGCGTTTCCTCGTCGGGTTCGCCGACTTCGATCTCCGTTTCGATTCGCCCAGCCCGCGTCAGCGCGTCGTCGATGAGATCCAGTCGGTTGGTGGCGGCGATGACGACCACGTCTTCCAACTCTTCGAGGCCGTCGAGTTCCGTCAGGAGTTGGCTGACGACCCGCTCGCTCACGCTGCTGTCGCTGTCGCCGCTGCCGCGCTGGGTGGCGATGGCGTCGATCTCATCGAAGAAGATCACCGTTGGCGCGTTCTCGCGGGCCTTCGAGAAGATTTCACGGACGCCCTTCTCGCTCTCGCCGACGTACTTGTCGAACAGTTCGGGGCCTTTCACCGAGATGAAATTCGACTGGGCCTCGTTGGCGACGGCCTTGGCGAGCAGCGTTTTGCCCGTTCCCGGCGGGCCATGAAGCAGGATACCCTTCGTCGATTGCAGATCGACCTGTCGGTAGGCGTCGGGGTATTCGAGCGGCCACTGGATCGCCTCACGGAGCCTCGCTTTCGTTGCCTCCAGCCCGCCGACATCGGCCCATGTGACGTCCGGTGTTTCGACGAAGACTTCTCGAAGCGCGCTCGGTTCGATTTCCCGGAGCGCGCCGCGGAAGTCGCGTTCGGTGACCGACAGCCGCTCCAACGTCGCGGCGTCGATCTCGTCGCCTTCGAGGTCGAGTTCCGGCCGGACGCGACGGAGGGCGTTCATCGCCGCCTCCCGGACGAGGCTTTCGAGATCCGCTCCGACGAATCCGTGCGTGCTGTTGGCGTACTGGTCGAGATCGATCCCCTCGACCAGCGGCATCTCGCGGGTGTGAATCCGAAGGATCTCGCTTCGGCCGTGGGTGTCGGGCGCGCCGATCTCGATTTCTCGATCGAACCGGCCGCCGCGGCGGAGTGCGGGATCGACGGCGTCGATGCGGTTGGTCGTGCCGATAACGGTGATCTGCCCGCGGTCCTGCAGGCCGTCCATCAACGAGAGCAACTGCGCGACGACGCGGCGTTCCACGTCGCCTTGGGTGTCGTCGCGTTTGGGCGCGATGGAATCGATCTCGTCGATGAAGACGATCGCAGGTTCGGCCTCCTCGGCCGTCTCGAAGACCTCCCGGAGTCGTTCCTCGCTTTCGCCGTGGTACTTCGACATGATCTCCGGGCCGGAGATCGTCTGGAAGTTCGCGTCGATCTCGGTCGCCACGGCTTTCGCAATCAGCGTTTTCCCCGTCCCGGGTGGCCCATGTAGGAGGACACCCTGTGGCGGTTTGATGCCGAGGGCTTGGAACAGTTCGGGGTGTCGCATCGGCAACTCGATCATCTCCCGCACCATATCGAGTTCGTCATCGAGCCCACCCACGTCCTCGTAAGTGATTCCCGGCGGCTCGGCACTCTCCTCCTCGTCGTCGCTGGCGGTTTCGGGTGGTTGTTCGACGATCTCGACAGTGGTCGAGCCGGTGACGACGACGGTGCCGCCGGGATCGGTATCGACGACCTGCACCGGGATTCGGCGGTTCGAACTCCCGTTGAGCGAGCTAAAGCCGAGCGTCACCGCCACGGTCTTGCCCGCGCGGACGCCGCGGTTGGTCAGCTTCTCGTGGACGTAGGAGGCGAGGTCGCCCTGAATCCGGAGTTCGTCGGGGAGGACGACCGCGATGCGGGACGCCGGCGAGACGTCGACCGGTTTAGCCCGGACGAGTTGGTCGATTCGGGTCCCGATGGCCTTCCGTGTTTGGCCGTCGATCCCGATGACGCCGCGCTGGCGGTCGCGGCTCCGCCCGACGCGGACCCGAAGGACGGCGGTTCCGCTGTCGCCTTTGATCCGGACGAACTCGCCGTTGCTGACGCCGAGATCCGCCATCGCCTCCCGGTCTATCGTTGCGATCCCCTTGCCCGCGTTCTCCCGATCGAGCGGTTTGACTCGTAGTTTCATAGTGCGTCGTCGGCCACTCCCGGGGCCTGCCCGGGACCCGCTGGAGTGGCTGGTAGTGCGTGGCTACTCGTAGCGCGAGCGGCTTGAAATAGGTGGGTGCTTGCGAGCGGCGTCGCGCGTCGAGCGTGCGTCGGGCCGCTACTGATATCGTTCGGGGACGTACGACGCGAGCCAGTCGGGCGCGTAGCCGAAGACGACCGGCGCGAGCGACGCGAGCCACCGCCGGAGGCCGACATACAGGACGCCGACAAGCAGCGCGAAGCCGACGACGAGGCGGAACGGGTCGTCAAGCACGACCAACAGCGGGAGGGCGACCGCCGCCAGCAACAGCAGGTCACGCGGCGAGCCGTCGTAGGGGATCCACCGTTTCGGCTCGCGCCACTCGCCGCGAGCGTGATCGTAGACCGCGCGGTCGGAGGTGCCCTCCCACGGCTTGAGTTCGAGCCCGCCGCCGTAGCGATCCATCCGGCAGTGGGCGACCGCGCCGAAGACGAAAAACGCGAGGCCGACCGTGATCGGGCCGGGCGCGAGCAACGCGGCACCCGCTGCTGGCAGGGCGGCGACGACATAGCCGGTCGGGAAATGGAGCGTTTTCCGGTGGCCGAAATAGAGATCGAGATCCGGGAAGATACCGCCAAGCAGGCCGCCGGTGAGCGCGGCCGGCGCGAGGTCGGGCGCGAGCGTCAGCAGCGGCGTCGCTATCGCCAGCCCGACGACGGCGTGGGTCGGAAGCATCATCTGCGGTAGCCTCTCACCCCGACGGAGTAGCTTGCGGCTTATTAGTGCTCCTGTCGAAAAAACAGCGGCAGTCTCGCTGTCGCCGTTCTCAGTCGTCGGCTTCGACCGCGGCACCCGGCGCGTTGCGTTTCACGCTCTCGATGCCGTCGCGGGCCTTGATTCGAGAGGCGTAGCCTTCGCCGCTGTCGGCGAGGATGTTGCCGTTGCGGTGGCGGAGCCGCCAGCGGAACTCGCCGCCTTTGTCCTCGTAGATTTCGAAGGCCGCCAGCCCGATATCGAGGGTGTCGGCGTCGGGCGCATATTCCTTGACCTTCTCGACGGCGTCCTCGGCTCCCGATTTCGAGTCGTAGCCTTCGCCGCTGTCGGCGAGGATGTTGCCGTTCGCACTCTCGACGCGGAAGCGGTACTCGCCGGCGTTGTCCTCGTAGACTTCGAACTCGAGGTCGGCAGCGTTCTCCTGCAGCCGGGTGACGGCACGACTGGCGTCGTGTCGCCGGCTGTAGCCCTCGCCGCTGTCGGCGAGGATGTTGCCGTTGCGGTGGACGAGCCGCCATCGCCACTCGTCGGCTTTGTCCCGATAGACTTCGAACCCGGTCGGGTCGAACCAGAGGTAGTCGGCCGGGCCGACGTAGGTTTTGAGCTTCTCGATGGCGCGTTTCGCGTTGGATTTCGAATCGTAGCCCTCGCCGCTGTCGCCGATGATGTTGCCGTTGTCGTGGCGGAGTCGCCAGCGCACGTCGCCGCGTTTGTCGCTGAACGTCTCGAAGGTCGCCTTGCTCTCGATTTCTTCGACGGCTGCGGGGACGGCTACGACCGGCTCGTCGGCGTCGTCGGGCGATTCGTCTTCTATTTCGGG
Source organism: Halonotius terrestris (assembly GCF_006861665.1). GTDB lineage: Archaea > Halobacteriota > Halobacteria > Halobacteriales > Haloferacaceae > Halonotius > Halonotius terrestris. The sequence goes on from NZ_RKLU01000002.1 coordinate 17,577, forward strand.
GTCGATCCGGAGGACGCCCGCGCCGAGGGCGTTGCGGCGGACGCTCGCCAGCCCTTTCTGGGCGTTATGGAGGGCAGTGTAGCCCTGTCCGCTGTCGGCGATGACGTTGCCGTTGCGGTGGCGGAGCCGCCAGCGGTGCTTGCCGCTTTTGTCGGTGAACAGCTCGAAGCGGCCCTGACTCTGGCGGGTCGCAGCGAGTTCGGCCTGGAGGGCGGTTACTTCGGCTTCGAGGTCGGCCGCGCGATCGGTTGCGGCGGCCAGCTCTTCGTCGGCAGCGGCCAGCTCCTCGTCGTGTGCCGCCTGCGCAGCCCGCGTTTCCTCGTCGTGAGCGGCTTGGGCGGCTCGTGTTGCGTCCTCGTGGCTGGTGTCGACCGGCGCGGTCAACAGCGGGACGAGGGCACCGGCTAATCCGAGTAGTAGGATCCCAAGGCTGTAGAGGCCGATGATGCCCGTGTTGCCTGAGGCGGTGAACCAGCCACCGGGGAAGACGGCGACGAACCAGATGACTGCGATCGAACACACGAGCGCGCCCGCGTAGCCGATGGAGGTCGCCGCCTTTCGGAGCGGGAAGCGGATGATCGCCCCGAGCATGAGGAACGGCGGCGACAACGCCGCGAGAGCGTAGCCCAGTCCGCGGCTCCCGGTGGCTGCTTCGGTCAGCAACACCACCACGATGCCGAGGAGGCCCAGGAGGATCCCGGCCACGAACAGCCAGTAGCCGTTCACCTCGTCGTCCGTCGTCGGGGTGCCAATTCGTTGATTGTACCAGCCTGCGAGCAGGCCGGATGGCTCGTTGGATGCCATAGAGTGGCAATTACTGCCGGCGTACTTATAACAGGGGCTAATATACCAGATATCCAAGCACTGCGGCCTGCTTGAGACGTGATTTCTTCCGAATAGCTATATATAAACCACGTCATTGATAGACACTCACACACCCAAATATGGGCGACTGAGCGGCTTTCGATCGTCCCCACACACAACATTTATATAGAATCACAAACAATCCGGAGGTGACTATGTCTCAACAACAGCGAATGGGTAATCAGCCGATGATCGTCCTNTCGGAGGACAGCCAGCGAACCTCCGGCAAGGACGCNCAGTCGATGAACATCACGGCNGGGAAGGCCGTCGCCGAGTCCGTCCGGACGACGCTCGGCCCGAANGGNATGGACAAGATGCTCGTCNNNGACTCCGGCGGCNNNGTCGTCGTCACGAACGACGGCGTCACCATCCTCNAGGAGATGGACATCGAGCACCCGGCNGCNAACATGATCGTCGAGGTCNNCGAGACNCAGGAGNACGANGTCGGCGACGGGACCACCTCCGCCGTCGTCGTCGCGGGTGAACTCCTCGATCAGGCCGAGGAACTGATCGACTCCGAGATCCACGCGACCACCATCGCCCAAGGGTACCGACAGGCCGCCGAGAAGGCCAAAGAGATCCTCGAAAACGAGGCCATCGAGGTCTCCGCGGACGACCGCGACACCCTCGTCCAGATCGCCACCACGGCGATGACCGGCAAGGGCGCGGAAGGCGCGAAAGACCATCTCGCCGAACTCGTCGTCGACGCCGTCTTGGCAGTCGACGACGACGACGGCATCGACCTCGACAACATCGACGTCGAGACCGTTGTCGGCGGTTCTATCGACAACTCAGAACTTATCGAGGGCGTCATCGTCGACAAGGAACGCGTCGACGAGAACATGCCGTACTTCGCCGAGGACGCCAACATCGCGCTCTTCGACGGCGCGTTCGAAGTCAAAGAGACCGAGATCGACGCCGAGGTCAACGTTTCCGACCCATCCCAGCTGCAGGAGTTCCTCGACCAAGAGGAAGCCCAGCTCAAGGAAATGGTCGACCAGCTCGCCGACGCCGGCGTCGACGTGGTCTTCGTCGGTGACGGCATCGACGACATGGCCCAACACTACCTCGCCCAGGAGGGCATTCTCGCGGCCCGCCGCGTGAAAAGCTCCGATCTCAAAGCCCTCGCTCGCGCGACCGGCGGCCGCGTCGTCTCCAACCTCGACGACCTCACCGCCGACGACCTCGGCCAGGCCGGCAGCGTTGCCCAGAAGGACATCGGCGGCGACGAGCGGCTCTTCGTCGAAGATGTCGAGGACGCCAAAAGCGTCACGCTNGTNNTNCGCGGNNGCACCGANCACGTCGTCGACGAGGTCGAACGCGCTATCGACGACTCGCTCGGCGTCGTCCGNNCNACGCTNNANGANGGNAAGGTGCTNCCCGGCGGCGGCGCNCCNGANACNGANCTCGCNCTCNNGCTNCGNGACTACGCCGACTCCGTCGGGGGCCGCGAACAGCTGGCCGTCGAGGCCTTCGCNGACGCNNTNGANGTCATCCCGCGCACNCTCGCNGANAACGCCGGNCTNGANNCCATCGACTCGCTGGTCGCACTCCGCTCCCAGCACGACGGCGGCGACTTCACCGCCGGGCTGGACGCCTACTCGGGTGACGTGATCGACATGCAGAGCGAGGGCGTCGTCGAGCCGCTCCGCGTCAAAACGCAGGCGATCGAATCCGCAACCGAAGCCGCTGTGATGATCCTCCGCATCGACGACGTCATCGCCGCTGGCGACCTCTCCGGTGGTCAGGTTGGGGACGACGACGATGACGGACCAGACATGCCCGGTGGCGGCGGCATGGGCGGCGGCATGGGCGGCATGGGCGGTATGGGTGGCATGGGCGGCGCAATGTAAGCGAGGCAGGCAAAGACGAACCACCGGTGAGTGGCAAACTGCCTCGATGTCGAGCGGGCGGCCGGCGACGCCGGCCGCCTCTAACGTGGCGGCGCAGCCGCCACGCGGGCTTCGCCCGCGAGACGAAGTAGGCCCTGAGCCAACTCACACCCACGCCAACCTGACCGCTGTACTGCCTTCGAATCGACTGCGTTGCGATTGCGGCCATTCTCGTTTTTATTTACGTCGCGTATCGAGGATAGCGACTCGTTTCCGCTGGAGTCTGTCAGGGTATATTGTGCAAAATGAGGGGCGGCCGTCCCGTCTCCAATTTTACGAGCCGTCGGTTACAATCTCGAACCGCGCACCGCCAGCAGCACTCTCCGAGACACTGATCGTCCATCCGTGCGCCTCAATCAGTTCACGGATGATTGCCAGACCGAGTCCGGTCCCGCTCTCGTTGGTGGTGTACCCGTGCTCGAATACTGTGTCCTGTTCGGATTCGGGGATTCCCCCGCCGGTATCCTCAATGTAGAACCCCCTGTTGTCTAACTGGCCGACAGATATGGTCACTCGGGAGTCGTTGTGTTCAACTGCATTCCGAAAACAGTTCTCGAGGACGTTTCGGAGTAACGATTTATCAGCCGCGACTGTCATTGATTCCGGAATTTCACATTCGAGAATGGCTTCATCCGTCTGGGTTGTTTCCCACGTCGTCACGACGATATCAGCCAGCACGACCGGCTCGGTTTCCGGGTCGACCGTCTCCGCGCGAGCCAGTGTCAGAAAGTCATCAATCATCGTCCCCATGCGGTCGAGTGCCGCTTCGACCGTATCGAGATCGGCCTCGTCATCCGTCTCACGAGCTTTCTCTAGGTATCCTTCCGCGATCTCAAGCGGATTTCGAAGGTCGTGGGAAATCATCGACGCGAACTCATTGAGCCGCTCGTTTTTCCGCTGGAGGGTCTCTTTTGTCCGTTCGAGTTCGCGTTCACGCTCTTTCCCCTCGGTGATGTCGGTTTGAATTCCGATCACCCGGTCAGGGTTCCCGCTGTCATCGTACTCAACGACACCACGGGCTCGTATCCATCGCTGGGCTCCATCCGGCTGCTGCACCCGAAAATCAGCTTGATACTGCTCGCCGGTCTCAATAGCGTGGTCGAGCTGTTGGGAAACACGGTCTAAATCCTCCGACGGGATTCTGTCGTCGTAGTCGGGTCGATACTGCGCGTCTGTCTCAGTATCGGGGTCGGATTCCGCCGCACCAGGCTCCGAATCGTGCTCCGTGGCTCGACTGCCGACCCCAGCGTAGGTGCCTGGATACTCTCCGGGTTCGTACCCGAACAGTCGTTCACTTGTTGTATCCCAGCGGACGGTGTTCGAATCGAGATCGAGTTCCCAGATCCCCGTATCCGTTTCCGCAAGCGCGAGTTCGAACCGTGTATGGAGGTTTCTGAGGTCCTGCTCTCGCTGTTTGCGGGCTGTAATATCACGGGCGATTCCGATAATCCCGGTTGGGGTTCCGGCGTCGTCAGTCATCGTGACGCCTCTGAACTCGTGGGGGATGTCTCGCCCGTCTTTCGTCGTGATTTCGGCCTCGGTTACGTCTGAGCCTGTCTGAAGGATGTTCTCGATGGCTGCTTCTATCGATTCGCGGTGCTCGCCCTCGAAGAATTCGAGGGCGTTCATCGAATCGATTTCCGCGTCCGTGTAGCCGGTCAGGTCCGGGAGTTTGTCGTTCCACCGCTGGAAGTTCCCCTCGGTGTCGACTACGTAGAAAATATCTGTAATCGTATTGAGACCTGCTTCAATGAATGCTCGGTCGGACTCGAATTCGTGTTGGTTCTCTTTCACGACTCTGGTAGCCTCGACTTCAACAACGTTTCACAGTTACACTTCACCTGAATCACCAACTCATTAGAGCGATTGCCAGTCTCTCCGACTGGTGATGCTTTTCTCATGTCAGCAATCTCTATATTGCATATACCAACGATGTTCTGGCATATCTTTCTTTTTATTAATCACGTGTAATCTAACTGTCTCGTTGTGTGACTTTAGGTAGTGAGCGGGTCGTACCGTGCCCTCGTGAGGAACAGTTTTCGTCCTACCAGTCGTTGTTGCGATATGACGACGACCGTCGCAACACCCGTCGCTGACCAGACGTGTGCATACTGTGGAGCCCATATCTTCGATCACGACCCGATCTGTGTCCGTGATTGTACCGCTGATTGTGGCTCACCTGAATACTTCTGTAACCACGCCTGTCTTGCCGTCTACATCGACGAAAACAGCCTCACGACTGGCGATGCGTGTGCGTGGACACCCACTCAAAACGACTGTTGCTAACTGGGCGACGCAGTAGATTCGTCTCCTCCGAGATTTCGTCGGGTAGCCTGTCTATCGAGGAGGCCAGCACAATTCTTGTTCTAGTAACGGTCGGAGCCGATGGACCCCTACATCGCCGAACACCACCCGGACGTGCTGTGAGGGGGTGCGGCTGCCATCAACACAAGCGAATACGATGGCACCCCACCGGAGCGACCGTGAAACTAAGCGGCTCCTGCTAGTAGTCTGCATATGCCAATGGGAATCGTCGGGAAAGAAGAGTTAGCCCGAGAGGTCGCAGCCGCGCTTGGCGACTGGACACCGGCCCAAGCGTACGAACAAGACGGTGAGTTTCGAGATGACCTCCATGCGTATCTCGATGCACGACTGAATGCTGGCGGCGGGAAAATACTCGACACCGGTGGAAACTTCGTGGTTGAACGAGCGTATGGAGAACTGGAACCCGACGTTGTCGTTAGCGATACGGTTGGAATCACGATCAGACGAAATCTCACAGCCAATGGGATCGATCAACTGGCCGGACACGTACACGAGTATCAAAAATCGCACACTCATGTCGTGGTCATTGCCTGCGGCAGTATTGACGGCGACAACTGGGAGAAATTAAAGAACACGTATGCGAATCAGCAGGGCATGAACAACGACCCCGGCAGCACGCCAGTCATGTTCCTCCGTCGCCGGGAACCCAACTACGGCAAAGGCGATGCCGCTGAGAACTACCAACAGCCGAGTGAGGGAGATACCGACGGGAATATCCTGCAGACGACAGTCTCGTTGGTGCAACGAAGTTTACGACGACTCCGCTAGCCGCTATCGCCCGTGGATCACCGTTTTGATATACGCCGACCCACTGCCTCTCAGCATGGACGACGTTAGCGACCAGTATTCGCCCGCCGACGTGGAGGCGGCCATCGACGACTACTGGGACGACCACGACGCCTACGAGGCGACCAAGGCGGCCCACGCCGACGACCCCACCTTCTTCTTCGTCGACGGCCCGCCCTATACCTCCGGGCAGATGCACCTCGGCACCGCCTGGAACAAGACCCTGAAGGACGCNNNNATCCGCNANAAGCGGATGNNCGGCNACNANGTCACCGACCGNCCGGGCTACGACATGCACGGNCTCCCNATCGAGNNNAANGTNGAGGANNANCTCGGCTTCGAGANCAANNAGGANATCGAGGACTACGGGATGGAAGCCTTCATCGAGGAGTGCAAGACCTTCGCCGAGGACAACCGCGTGGCGATGGACGACGATTTCCAATCTATTGGCGCGTGGTTCGACTGGGACAATCCCTACAAAACCATCTCGCCGGAGTACATGGAGGCCGCGTGGTACGGCTTCAAGCAGGTCGCCGACCGCGGCCTCGTCGAGCAGGGCAAACGATCGATTTCGCAGTGTCCGCGCTGTGAAACCGGGATCGCCAACAACGAAGTCGAGTACGATCAGGTCGAGGATCCCTCGATCTACGTCAAATTCCCGCTGGCCGACCGTGAGGGGAGTCTCGTCATCTGGACGACGACGCCGTGGACGATCCCCGCAAACACGTTCGTCGGCGTCGGTGAAGACCTGACATACCAGCAAGTCCGCGCAACGAAAGGCGGCGACGAAGATGTCCTCTACATCGCCGCCGAGTGTGTCGACGACGTGCTCGGCAAGGGCCGCTACGACGACTACGAGATCGAAGCCGAACTCGACGGCTCCGAACTCGTCGGGTGGGAGTACGACCACCCACTCGCCGAGGAAGTCCCCGACTACCCGAGCTTCGAGGGCGCGGGCGAAGTCTACACTGCCGACTTCGTCGAGGCCGACCGCACCGGCCTNGTCCACTCNGCNCCCGGCCACGGTGAGGAGGACTTCNACCGCGGGCAGGAACTCGGCCTCGATATATTTTGCCCCGTCGCCGGTGACGGCACCTACACCGACGCTGGCGGCAAATACGCGGATCAGTTCGTCCGCGACGCCAACGATGAGATCACCGCCGACCTCGACGCCAACGGCGCGCTGCTGGCCGAGGAAACCTACACCCACTCCTACGGCCACTGTTGGCGATGCGATACGGACATCATCCAGCTCGCCACCGATCAGTGGTTCATCTCGATCACGGATATCAAGGACGAACTGCTGGACAACATCGAGGACGCGGAGTGGCACCCACAGTGGGCCCGCGACAACCGCTTCCGGGACTTCATCGAGAACGCCCCCGACTGGAACGTCTCCCGACAGCGGTACTGGGGGATTCCGATCCCAATCTGGGTTCCCGAAGACGCCGCCAGCGACGGCGGCGACGGCGACGCCAGTCTCGACGAGGAGATGATCGTCATCGGCACCCGCGAGGAACTCGTCGAACGCGCCGATCAGGATATCGACCCCGACGACATCGACCTCCACCGCCCGACCGTCGACGACATCACGATCACCGAGGACGGCACGACCTACCGCCGCATCGAGGATGTCTTCGACGTGTGGCTCGACTCCTCGGTGGCGACGTGGGGAACCCTCGATTACCCCACTGAAACCGACGCTTTCGACGAGCTCTGGCCCGCCGACCTCATCATNGAGGCNCACGACCAGACNCGCGGNTGGTTCTGGTCGCANCTCGGCATGGGNACCGCCGCGCTCGGCGAGANNCCCTACNAGGANGTNCTCATGCACGGCTTCGCCAACGACAAACACGGCCGGAAGATGTCGAAATCCGTCGGCAACATCGTCACGCCGGAGGAAGCTATCGAACGGGCCGGCCGCGACCCGCTGCGTGCGTACCTGCTCAGCCACGACCAGCAGGGCGTTGATCTCTCCTTCGACTGGGACGGCCTCGGCAGCATGGTCGGGACGCTCAATATCTGCTGGAACGTCTTCCGCTTCCCGCTCACGTACATGGATCTCGACGGCTACGATCCCGCCGACCCGGACCTCAGCGAAGGCGAGCTGACGACGGTTGACGAGTGGGTCCTCTCGCGGCTGCAATCCGTCATCGAGGAGGCCAGCGAGGCGTGGGCCGACTACCGCATCGACGACGCGCTCAACACGGTGCTGGATTTCGTCACCGAGGACGTCTCGCGGTTCTACATCAAGGCGACCCGCGAACGGATGTGGGAGGAGGGTGATTCCCCCACGAAGCTCGGCGCATATGCAACCCTCGCCACCGTGACCAACGCGGTCATCCGCCTGCTGGCACCGGTCACGCCGTACATGGCCGAGGAGATGTACCAGACCATCGACGGCAGCGCGACGACCGTCCACGCACTCGACTGGCCCGAGGTCGACGACGACCTCCGGGACGCCGACCTCGAAGCCGACATGGCCGTCCTCCGCAATGTGGAGGAAGCCGCGGCCAACGCACGCCAGCGCGGCGGTCGGAAGCTCCGGTGGCCCGTTTCGCGGGTCGTCGTCGAAACCGACGACGAGGACGTTGCCAGCGCGGTCGAAAATCTCGCTGATCTCCTCAGCGAGCGCGTCAACACCCGCGCGATCGACGTTGTCGACGAATTTGACGAACTCATCGCGTACGCCGACCCACAGATGGGCGAGATCGGTCCTGCCTTCGGTGGCGACGCACAGGACGTGATGAATGCCGTCGAGGGCGCGACACGCGAGGAGGTCGAAGCCGGTATCGAAGTCAATGGCGAAACAGTCGAACTCGACGACGAGATGGTCGAGTACCGCAAGGAGCCGCCGGAACACGTCACCGGCACCGACTTCGAGGGCGGCACGGTCTACGTCGATACGACGCTGACCGACGAGCTCGAAGCCGAGGGGTACGCCCGCGACGTGATCCGTCGGATTCAGGAGATGCGGAAGGAACTGGATCTCGATGTCGAAGCCGAAATCAGCGTCGGCCTCGCTGTCGCCGACGACCGTGTTGCTGGCTTCGTCGACGAGCACCGCGACCTCATCAGCGAAGAAGTTCGGGCGGCCGAACTCACCGACACACCGAGCGAGAACGCCGACCGACTGGAAACGTGGGAAATCGAGGATACCGAAGTCGAAATCGGTGTCTCGGTTGTCGCAGAACAGACGGCCTAATTCCGGTTCCGGGTACGCTCGATTACTGCTCCGCGCAGAGATCGACGAAGTTCCGGAGGATTCGCAGACCGGTCTCGCCGCTTTTTTCCGGGTGGAATTGGGTGCCGAAAATCGTGCCGTCCTCGTTAGCGATCACGGACGGGAAGTCGACGCCGTAGTCTGTGCTGGCGACGACCGCGTCCTCGTCGTCGGGAGCGGCGTAGTAGGAGTGGACGAAGTAGGCGTACTCGCCGTCGATACCTTCGACGAGTGGGTGCTCCCGTTGGACGTTCAGTTCGTTCCAGCCCATATGCGGGACTTTCTGCTCGATGTCGAATCGGACGTTGGTGCCGGGCACGAAGTTCAGCCCCTCGACATCGCCTTCACCGGCGTGTTCGGCCTCCTCGCTGGAGCCGAGTAGCATCTGCATACCAAGACAGATGCCGAAAATCGGCTGGCCGCGGTCGGCGGTGTCAGCGAGTGCCTCACGGTAGGGGCCGGCGTTCTCCATGCCTTCGCGGAACGCACCGACGCCGGGGAGGACGATGCCGTCGGCGGCGGCGAAGTCAGCAGGGTCGTCGGTAATCGTCACGCCCGCGTTCGCGCGTTCGAGCCCGCGGGTGACGCTGCGGAGGTTGCCGAGCCCGTAGTCGACGACGACGACATCGGCTGCCGTCGCCGTTTGGTGGGTGGTGCTCATACCGGTGCTCTGTCGGCGACTCTCAAGGGCTTTCCGCTCGGTCGCTGTTTCCGTCCGTTCGCCCAGTTCTGTGTTGTTCGGTTCCGACTACCGCTACCGCCGCTACGCTCGGCTGGCGGCATCGGAGAAGCAAATAGGGTGTTGTGCGGTCGTTAGTCCTCGTCTTCGTCAACGTCGAGATCGAACTGNTCGTTNTCGNCGACGGNGTTGAGCACGACGCTCGTGTTCGACTCCTTGATGTCCGGATCGACGAGCAGCTCCTTGATCTGGTCGTTCATGTGGTCCGTGTCGGTGAACTTCCCGATGGCGATGATGTCGTGGTCGCCGGTCACCTCGTAGACGGAGACCATCTGNTNNTGCTCTCGGAGNCGGTCGGTGATCTCCNGNAGCGCNNNCCCCTCGNCCTTGAGGTGGATAACGGCAGTGACATCGTAGCCGAGATTCCCGTAATCGACGATCGGCGTGTAGCCGTTGATAACCCCCTCCGCTTCGAGATCGCGCAGGTGATTCGAGACGGTCGTTACTGAGACATCGAGGTCCTCCCCTAGGCTTCGCAGACTGGCCCGCCCGTTCCCGAGTAGTGCATTGATCAACTTGGCGTCCAAGTTTTCGTACGTCATACAACCTACCGACGGACTGGGGGGTTTAGAATTTTACGAATATCCAGTTTCTGAGTTCGAGCGGTGTAATTGCCATAAGCGACAAGACCTTTATACTGGCACTAAATGATGTAGCTGTCCGGAACATGACCGAAAAGAACGTCGCTACAGACGGTGGATTGACCGAAGAAGAACAGGAAGTTATTGACGAAATTGAAGATGAGGGAATCGACTTCCTTCGTCTACAGTTCACGGATATCCTTGGCACGGTAAAGAACGTTTCAGTTCCNGCNNACCANGCNGAGAANGCNTTNACNGAGGGNATCTACTTCGANGGNTCCTCGATCNANGGNTTCGTCCGNATCCAGGAGTCCGACATGCGGCTNAANCCGGANCCCGAGACGTTCGCCATTCTCCCGTGGCGACAAAGCGAGGAAAGCGGTGCGGCTCGTCTCATTTGTGACATCATCGACACCTCAACCGGCGAGCCCTTCGAGGGCGACCCACGCTATGTCCTGAAAGAGGCACTCGACAAAGCCGATGACCACGGCTTCACGGTCAACATGGCCCCCGAGCCGGAGTTCTTCCTCTTCAAACACGACGAGGACGGCTATGCGACGACGGAGTTCGCCGACCACGGCGGTTACTTCGACCTCGCACCGAAGGACCTGCAGAGCGACGTGCGTCGNGANATCATCTTCNNNCTCGANGAGATGGGCNTCGACNTCGAGGCCAGCCACCACGAGGTGGCACAGGGCCAACACGAGATCAACTTCGNGTACGNNGACGCCCTGACGACNGCNGACAACGTCGNNACNTTCCGNNNNGTCGTNCGNGCNNTCGCNGCNCAGCACGACCTNCACGCGACGTTCATGCCCAANCCNNTNCCGNNNATCAACGGCTCNGGNATGCACACNCACNNNTCGCTGTTCANNNAGGACGGCGAGAACGCCTTCCACGGCGACGAGGACNNNTTCGACCTCAGCGAGACCGCCCTGTCGTACATCGGCGGTATTCTCGATCACGCACCGGCGATCACGGCCGTCACCAACCCGACCGTGAACTCCTACAAACGCCTCGTCCCCGGCTACGAGGCACCGGTCTACATCGCGTGGTCCGACCGCAACCGCTCGGCGCTCGTCCGCAAGCCGGCGGCCCGCGAGCCGGTCGCAACCCGTATCGAGGCACGGTTCCCCGATCCGTCCTGTAACCCGTACCTCGGCTTCGCGTCGCTCATCAACGCCGGTCTCGACGGCATCGAGCGCGATCTCGCCGACGAGGCTCGCGACAAACTCAAACGCGAGAACATCTACGACTTCAGCGAGGAGAAACTCGAAGAGGAAGGCATCGAGACCCTCCCGAAGAACCTCGGCGACGCCGTCGAGGCACTGGAAGACGACGACGTGATCCTCGGTGGTCTCGGCGACCACGTCGCAGAGAAGTTCGTCGAAGCAAAGAAAGAAGAATTCAAAGAGTACCTCGTCAACGTCTCTCAGTGGGAAATCGACCGCTACCTCGAGAAGTTCTAAGCGGGCTCACTGATTATCGCGCTTTTTTCGACGCCACGACTCGACCAGCGGCAGCCACAGAATAATCGTCACGCCGACCGCGCTGCCGACGACTGTACCGACGAGCCCGAACACTCCTTCGTAGGCACCGATCCACAGCGCACCGGCGACGACGATGCCGGCGAGGGCGACCGGCAGCGAGACGGCTGGTGCGTCAGTCAACCGCTCGCCGACGCGGTGCCACACGCCGAGCGCGCCGAGTGTGGTCCCGATACCGATCACGCCCTGTCTCACTTCTTCAGTGTGGCCACCCTGCCATGCGACGACGGCACCGATACTGGCAGCGACGCCGGCCAGCACGAAGACGCGGTCGGGGCGTAAGCGATCGCCGTCGCGGGCGAGTTTCACCCCACCAGCGACCAGCAACGTCCCAAGGAGCATGCCAGCGATAATATCTCGTGGGTAGTGGACGCCGATGACGACCCGCGAGAGGCTGATCAGCCCGATCGCCACCCCGGCCACGAGATACCGAAGTCGCCGCCGACCGACCGTCAGCAACACCGCGAGACTCCCGTAGACAGCAGTCGATCCGGTAGCGTGGCCGCTCGGGAAACTGAACCCGTCGGAGTCGAGTTCGCCGCCGACGAAGTCGGCGAGCCCGCCCGGCAGGACCGTGGGATCGATCGGCATCGCCGCGGGTCGCGGGATCGCGGTGTAGCTCTTGACTGCGAGCACAACGGCCAACGCGAGCATGGCGACGGCAATCGTCGTCGCCGCGGCCGGCCGCGTCGTCTCGTCGAGCCGTGGCCCGAACCAGTATCCCAGCGAGAGGCCGACAAAGAGGACTCCCACGTCGCCACCCAGCGTAATGAACGCGAAGACGGTCACGAGGAGTTCGGTCGGCGTGAGCAGGGGCGTGGCTGTCACCATTTGGTACCCTGTGTCGGTCGCCGTAGTAGTGGCTGTCGAACTACTGCTTGAGACTGACATGGGGTTCGTCGTCGCCATCGTTGACAACGACCAGCCCGTCGTCAGCGAGATCCGAGACCAGCCCTTCCAGCCACTCCCGGCCGGTGTCGCCGCCGTAATCGACGCGGATCCGCGGGCCCAACTCCGACAGCGGCAGGTCGTCGTACTCGCCAAGCGTCTCGATCACGCGCCCGCGGAACTGCCGGCGACTCCCCTCGAAACTCGGCTGGGTCGGCACGTCCGGCGCGGTGAAATCACCGGTTTCGTAGGCGTGACACCAGCGACGCCATGGACAGCCGGCTGCATCGCAGCTGGGGGTTTTCTCGCAGGCGACGCCACCGAGTTCCATGATCGCGTTGTTCCAGACGCGCGAGTCGCCCGCGGGCATGAGGTCGCTGGCGACCCGCTCAAATTCGGTATCGTCGTCCGGTACGTCGAAGGCGCGATACAGCACGCGTTTGACGTTGGTGTCGACGACGGCGTCGCCGTTGTTGAACGCGAAGGAGGCGACGGCGTTGGCGGTGTAGGGGCCGACGCCCATCAACTCCTGTAGCTCCTCGGGTGTGTCGGGAAACTGGCCGTCGTACTCCTCGACGATTTGGGTGGCTGCCTCGTGGAGGTACTTCGCGCGGTTGTTGTAGCCGAGGCTGTGGCCGCTCCAAAACGAAACCACGTCGCTCCGTGGTGCGTCGGCCAACGCTTCGACGGTCGGCCAACGATCGAGGAAATCGCCCCACGCGTCGACAACGCGATCCAGTTGAGTCTGCTGGCTCATGATCTCCGAGACGAGGATCGGGTATGCGTCGTCGGTTTCGCGCCACGGGTACTCGCGGTGATCGGCCTCGTACCACTCGATCAACGCCGAGCGGACCGCATCGAGCTCGTCGGCAGCCGGGAGGAAGGCATCGCCGGTGTCGGCCTCGGTCATTACCTGCAGTGAGGACGCGGTGAGTTTAGGAATACTGCTTTCGACGGGGCGCGGAGACACATAATCACTATCTGTCGGTCGTCCCACCGATCGGATATGAGTCTCGACGATCTGAACGACGATATCACCAGCCAGTACAGCGATCTCGACGACGAACTCGCCGTCGACCTCGACCGCGAAACGAAAAACGAGCTGGCGATGCTCGCAGCCGTCTTCGAGACTGACGAGCCCGCCGAACTGCTCCGCCGCGGCGTCCACCTGCTGTACCGGCAGGCTGTCGAGAGCGGCGATCTCGATTTCCACCTTCGATCGGCCTACGACGTGACCTACGACGAATATCTCTCGGGGATGACTTACGATGAGATGGCCGGCGGCGACAGCCTCCCGTCGCTCGACGACGAGAACCGGTATCGAATGTGAGCCCGGTCGCTCCACCTTGATCAGCTGGCTCCGAACACGTCCGCCAGCGAGTCGGCGAGCAAGTCACAGCTGAGATGCACCTCGCGTTCGGTTACATCGAGCGGTGGCAGAAGTCGGAGTACCGAGTGCCCACAGCCGAGCGTCAACAGCCCTCGCTGGAGCGCGGCTTTCTGTACAGCATCGCGGTCGGCCTTCGTGTCGAACTCGACGGCGAGCATGAGCCCGAGTCCACGCACGTCGGTGATCGCCTCGAAGTCGGCTGCCAACCCAGCCAGTCGATCGAGGAACTGTTCGCCGCGCGTCCGCGCGTTCACTCGGAGGTCGTGTTCCTCGATGGCGTCGATCGTGAGCGCGCCCTGCAGCGCGGCGAGGATGTCGCCGGCTCCCCATGTCGAGGAGAGTCGGCTCTTCTGATCGGGAAATATCTCGTCAGTTGAGATCGTCGCACCCACTCGGAGGGCTTTCGCGGCGGCGATCACGTCCGGCTCGAAGCTGTAGTGATCCGCTCCCCAGCGTTTGCCCGTTCGGCTCAGCCCGCTTTGGATCTCATCGGCCATGAGCGTGATGTCGTACTCGTCGGCCAGTGCGGCGATCTCGTCGCCGAACGACTGGCTCGGAATCCGGTAGCCACCTTCGCCCTGCACCGGTTCGAGGATGATGAACGCGATCTCCTCAGGATCGAGGACGCCGCGGTCGCCATCGACGAGCCGGCGGAGCTGGGAGCCCTCGTCGGTGAAAAACCCGCAGTCACAGCTCTCAGCGGTGCAGTCGCGGTCGGTACAGAACGGCACGCTGTGGATCGACGGCAANCTCCGGGAACCCGCGTTTGTGGACGGCCTTCGAGCGNTTNANCGAGAGCGNNCCNAGCGTCCGGCCGTGGAACGCGCCGTCGAAGGTGANNCCGTANTNGCCGNCGCTGTGNTCGTAGNNGATCTTGAGCGCGTTCTCGACGGCTTCGGCCCCGGAATTCGAGAGGAAGATCCTCTCCATACCGTACTCGTCTGTGAGTTCGACGAGTCGATCCATCAGTCCGGCCGGGCCGGGGAGGTCGTCGGCATCGGGTGCGCCGCCGCTGGAGACGTAGAAATCCTGTCCGGCGATTTTCAGGGGATCGACGAGATCGAACTCACGTAGTCGATCCATGATTTTCGGGTTGTTGTAGCCGAGCGGTGCGGCAGCGACGTGACTCGTGAAATCCATGAGCACGTTGCCGTCGACGTCGGTACAGAACGGCCCCGCTGCCGGCCCGGAGAGGTCCCACACGAATTCGTAGACGTAGGTGCTCGGCGCGGCCGTCGTGTGGTGGTATTCGACCCATTCAGCGGCCCGTTCGCCCGGCAGCCGCTCGACCTGTGGCTCGGCCGTGTCACGATCCATGCTAACAATTCAACGAAGACCCGGTAAAGCGTTCCGCCGGGAGGCTGGTGGACTGGTAGATTTGCGGACTAATCGACGATTTCAGGCTTGCGCGTCGGTGCTGGCGGTCCGTAGTGCCGACATTCTTTTTTCGCGCCCACAGAGCTATATGGTATGTCCCTCCGGCAGACCCTCCACGACCACCCGCTGTGGATTCTCCTCGGGATCGTGCTGTTCGGTGCCCTCGGCTACGTGCTGGCTGCGTTCGTCGGTACCGTCATCGTCGCCGTCTTCGTCTACTACGCCGCCCGTCCGATCTATCGACAGCTCACCGACCGCATCGAGAACAGAACCGCCGCCGCCGGTATATCGATTATTGCCCTCGTGTTACCGGCCATCGCGCTGGTGGGGTACGCGCTGCTCATCGTCACCCGCCAACTCCGGGAAGTTGCCGACGTGGTCACAGTACGGCCGCAGGATCTCGGGATCTCCCCGGAACTGTACAACCGATTGACCGATCCGACGTTCTTCGTTTCGGGCGAGTTCCGGCAGTTGTTCAGTGGCGAACTCGCCGGGTCGGTCATCGACTCGCTGGCGTCGGTCGCCGGGGCCGCGACCACCGTCGGCGTCATCGTCATCAATCTGTTTGCGATGGTCGTCCTCGCCTTCTACCTCCTGCGGGACGACCGCCGCCTCGCAGGGTGGGTCAACGACCAGTTCGAAACCGACGACAGCATCGTCAGCGACTTTGGTCGTGCGGTCGACCGCGACCTTAGCAGCATCTTCTTCGGTAATATTCTCAACGCGATCATCACCGGCACCATCGCCGTCATCGTCTACTCGTTGCTGAACGTCATTGCTCCCGAGGGTGCGGCGATCCCGGCGGCCGCGTTGGTCGGACTGCTTGCCGGCGTCGCCAGCCTGATCCCCGTCATCGGGATGAAGATCGTCTACGTCCCGGTTGCCCTCTACATGGCCGCCCGCGGCGTGATGACCGCGGGCGGCGAGACGCTCTGGTTCGTGGTGCTGTTCACGGCCGTCTCGGTCGTGATCATCGACCTGATCCCCGATATGATTCTTCGCCCCTACGTTTCCGGGAAGAACATCCACATCGGGTTGCTAATGCTGGCGTACATCCTCGGCCCGCTGTTTTTCGGCTGGTACGGGCTGTTCCTCATGCCCGCGCTGTTGGTCGTTGCAGTGCAGTTCGCCCGGATCGTTGTTCCGGCACTCGTCGACGAAGCAGCCGATCCGCAACTTCCGCCGAGCGGCGCGCGGATCGATGCGAACCCGTTACTTCGGACGACAGTCGGCACGGCGGCACCGGAAACGACCGACGAAGCGGCTGCTGGCACGCAGCCGCGAACCGATGTTGCCGAATCGACAGCCGATGACGACGATTCGGTCGACGACGCCGATCGAGAGACATCGACATAGTCGGCTCCGTCGCTGTCGACGACAGCAGTGAGGAGAGAAGCGAAGAGGATTCGCCCGGTGCCTGTCTCAGGCGTCGATGTATTGGGCTTCCCACTCCGAGCGGGCGTCGATCTCGCGGTCGCCGCGGCGGGTGAGCGTATAGAAGTTGGTTCGCCGGTCGCGCTGGCCTTTTTCCACGAGACCCTTGTCGACGAGGGTATCCAGGTTCGGATACAGGCGGCCGTGGTGAATTTCCTTTTCGTAGTACGCTTCGAGTTCGTCCTTGATCGCAAGGCCGTGTGGCTCTTCGAGGCCGGCGATGACGTACAGCAGGTCGCGTTGGAATCCAGTCAAGTCGTACATCGGTTATGTTCGATTACCAGTTATTCTCTCCAACAAATAAATATATCGAATGATGTGTTCCAGCGCGTCGAAACCGACCGCAGGACGGCTCTATCCCGAATGCGGAACGTGTTTTTCTCCTGTTGTATCTACAATCGCACCGCCCGTATATCACATGATTGTTCGTTTCAGTGCCGCCCACTATTTATTATGGTTCGTCGCCTCCAGTAAGGTATGCCCGAAGAAGTCCTCTTCAAATCCGAATCCACCCAGTCCCGGGACGAAATCGCCAGCTACCTCCGCTCGGTTGCCGACAAACTCGACAGCGGCGAGTCGGTGACGCTGAGTGCCGGGGCCGAAACAACGACGCTTGACATTCCATCCCGACCGACCTTCGAAGTCAAAGCCGAACGCGAAACCGACAGCAGCGGCGGCAACGCCGAGCAGTCCCTTGAACTGGAAATCGAGTGGGACGAAGACGGCAGCGACGGCGGCGAATCCGGGTCGCTGAGTATCGAGTGACGAGTCACCGGCGACCCGGCTGGCTATTGTGTAACGCCTGACCCGAGCTATTATGTCCTGTCGTGGCCGACAGTAAGTTATGAGCATCGCCACCGTCAGCGGTGTCGATATCGCCGTTGCGGCCGCCGTCCTCATCGGGCTCGTACTCGGCGGCCGCGGCCTCCGGCAGTACTGGCGACTCTCTAGCGTCGTCCGCCGCGCCGAGGAGACGACCGCCACTATCGAACGGGCGGCTATCGAGCCGGTCAGAGGTGGCCGATCGCGGAGCTACATCCCCGCGGTCGAATACACCTACCAGACGCCAACCCAGAAACGCGAGGGTGAGACGGTCTACCCGGGACAGAGCCGATTCGTCAAGCGGTTCGGAACCGAAGCCGCCGCGCGCAACGCCATCGACTCCTACGAACCTGGCACTCAGACGCGGGTCTACTACGATCCGAACCAGCCGAGCCACTCGTTTCTCGAACCCGAGGTCCAGACCGGTCCGCAGTTCTCACAGCTGGTCGTCGGTCTCGCCGCGCTCGGGGTGGCCGTGCTGCTCGCGGTGGGGCTCTGAGGGGCCGCCACTCCGCTCCTCGCCGCGGCTCGCCGCATCCACCACCACCGGTTTTACACAGTGCAACCGATAGCTACCGACGAGAAACGCATGGGCCGCATCAACCGACGGACGCTTCGGATTGCTTACGCCCTCACTACTGCCGTCGGTGTCGCGCTTCACGAGTTGGCCCACAAATGGTTTGCCGAGGAGCGCGGGCTGGCGGTTACCGAGGTAACGTACTTCCAGTTGGGCGAGCCCGCGGGCTACGTCCGACACGAAACGCCCGACAGCTACCGCTCGCTGCTGGCTGTTTCGCTGGCTCCGTTTCTTGTCAACTCGTCGGTCGGGGTCGCCGCGTTCGTCGCTGCCAACTGGCTCCGGTATACCACCGATTTCTCGGAGCCGTCGCTGCCGGTGTGGGGTGGGTTCACGGTCTGTCTGTGGCTCGGTGCGGCCTGCTGTCTCCACGCGTTTCCCAGCCGCACCGACATCGGCAACGGGGTTGACGAACTCCGAGCCCGCTTCGCCGGCGCGGGCCTGCCATCGCTGCAGTCGTCGCTCGCAACAACGGCCGCTCGCCACTGGAGTTTGTGGCTGCTGGTGGCTCCGATTCGGGCGATAATTGCGGTACTCCAGATGGCGTGGTTCTCCATTCGTCACCTCGGTGCGCTCTTGACGCTCCCCCTCTTGGTGGTGATGAGTTTCTGTAGCCGGACCCGCCGGTACGGATCACACGTCATCTACACTGGCCTCGTTTTCTGGGTCGCAACCGTCGTCGTCAGCCGGTACGCACCACTCGTCTCGGGGTTGCTCGCCTGACTCGATTCCCCCGGACAGAACCGTTAACCCGCTTGCGGCTGAGGTGCCCGTATGGCTGGCAGCAGATCGGTCGTCATCGCCGCGCTCATCGCCAACGGAGCGATTGCTGTCCTCAAGTTCTTCGCCTACCTCCTCACCGGAAGTCCGTCGATGCTCTCGGAAGTGTATCACTCCATCTCGGATACGGGCAACCAAGTCTTTCTGTTGTTTGGGATCCGATACAGCGATCGGGCCGCAGATCAGAACCACCCGTTCGGCTACGGGAAAGCCCAGTTCTTCTATAGCTTCCTCGTTTCGGTGCTGCTGTTCGGGATCGCCGGCTGGGAGTCGCTCAAACACGGCTACAGTGCCGTTGTCAACCCTCATACGGCGGCGGCAGACCCGGTAACGATCCTCGGTGTTGGGCCGTTCCCGCCGTGGTACGTGAGCGTCGTCGTCCTCCTCGGTGCCATCGGTTTCGAGATTTACGCCTTTGCCAAGGCAAACGCCGAACTCCAACGTCAGATCAAGACTCATGGCTGGGCTGGCATCCCCGAGGCGTTCCGAAAGACCAGCGACGTGACGACGCTCACCGCCTACACTGAGGACGCCATCGCCCTCGCGGGAGCCAGCCTCGCATTGATCGGCATCCTGCTGACGGAAGCCACCGGCAACCCGATCTACGACGCGGTCGCGGCGGTCTGTATCGGCGTGCTGCTGATGGGATTCGCTCTCGCGTTGGCCTGGGAGAACAAGCGACTCCTGTTGGGCGAAAGTCTCGATGGGGCGGTCGAATCCGAACTCAGAGCCACGATTCTTGCGGATGACGGCGTCGCCAATGTCGACGGCCTGCGGACGATGTTCATCGGGCCACAGGAAGTCCTCGTGACGGCCGATGTCTCCTTCGAACCGACGGATACGGACGACCTCGACGCCGTTATCGAGCGGCTCGACGCTGCACTCAAATCAGCAGACAGCCGCGTGAAGATCGTCTACATCGAACCCGAAGCCTAACTGACCGACCCCACAGGCCGAAACTCACACGAACTGAAAGCCGACGTGGACGAGACACAACAGTAGTGCGACGTGTTTGACACCCGCTCGAAGCCGTCCCTCTCCCAGTTTGCCAGCGACCAACCCCGAGCAGACCGCCTGCACGGCCGCGATCTGGAAGAACAGCGATTCGTAGGCACCAATCGCGCTGGCGGCAATGTCGCCTCTGCCGGTGGTCGCTGGGATAGCACTGCCAACCGCCGCGGCCGTTGATTCTTGCGCGGCGGTTTCGAGTGCCGGTACGAACGACGCCGACAGGGCGACGACGATCCCGAGGAACACGACGACGGCGACGTATATCACGAGCAGATAGGTCGCCATCATCCGCTTTCGATTCGCGGCGAGCCGCTGACTCGCCCGGAGTTCGTCGGCCGCGATCGAGAGGACAGGCGCGATATCGCTGCTCGCTCGGAGTGCGTTCGTGACGAGCGTGACGGCTCCCGTGACCAGCGGCGAGCGAACGCGTCCGGTCAGCCGCTGCAGTGCGGTTTCGGCGTCGGCACCCAACTGAACGTCTTGCCAGACCTTCTCGACTTCTGGCGTCAACGCACCGAGATCACCCGACGAGACCTGTTTGAACCCGCCGATGATGGACATACCTGCGTCGTTGAGGCTGCCCAATCGGTCGAGGAAGTCCGGGACTGCCCGCTCAATGCGCCGTCGCCGACGGGTAGCGAGTTCGTAGCCGACCGAGTAGATTCCACAGACGCCGATGGCGACGACCGACAGCGGCCGAATGAGGGCATCCAGCAGTTCGACTGGTGTTACTGCCGGAATACGAACTGTCGCCGCGAGCCACGCGACTCCGACTGGGACGGTCACCAGCAGCGTCAGCCACGGGTTGCCGATGACAGCCGCGACAGGGTCCCGTAGCCAGCGATGGCCGCGTTTGAGTCGATCGTAGCATCGGAGTGTCGCTCGCTGTCGATTTCGTTTTTCGTCCTCCTTAGTGCCAGCGTTGTCGACGACTGTCTTTCGTGCCTGGTGGCTCTCGTCGGCATCGACTCCTTGCCGCGTCGGCGACATTCGCCTCGATTCGAGGACTCGATCAAGTCCCAGAAGAAAGCCGGCTGTCGCCAGCGGGAGCACACCGAACGTGATGACGTGGAGCGCGGTCAGCGTCTCGGTGACCACCAACCCGACGACGGTGAGCGTCGTGATCACGAACAGCGGGCCGACAACCAACACCGTCACGTAACCCTCCGCACACATCGATAGCAGATCGAGATACTGCTGTTGTTCGGCGGCCGCTTCATCGCGGTAGCGGTCGTGTTGTGCCTGAAGATACGCCGGCAAGCTCTGCCCGCTGTTGAGCACGTTACCGAGATTCTCGGTCAGTTCCGCAAGTCCGTCCGACGGCGTTCGCTCCCCGACCGTCTCAAGCGCGGTGATCGGATCGCGGCCGAAGGTGTCGATCTCGCGGACGGCGATGCCGAGTTCGGTCGCAGCCGCGCCGTAGGTGTCCTCGTTTTCCGAGAGGAGCCGCAGGATCCGCGGCAGCGGCATCCCGCTGCGCGACAGTGCGTACATGAACGCGACAGTCCGCGGCAGCGTCGCCTCGATCCGTCGCTCGCGGGCCGCGGCGCGCCGACTGAGGAGCCACCACCGGAGTTCGTGCGTTGCGACCGCGCTCCCGGTAGCACTGAGTACGCTGCCGACGATCATAACTCCGATTACTATCGGTTGGACCGACTCTATCGATAGTACGCCCGCGGTGAGTGGTGTTCCACCCGAATCCGCACTAATTTGCCCGAGTAGCGATCCCGCAACTGGGAGGGCTGACAGTGCGCAAAATCCTGTACCGACACCGACTACGACAGCGGCGAGGAGTGTTCGGGACTCGAATACGTCGTAGGAATCTGCGGCGTGCATGGCCGCCAGCGTCTCAGCGCGGTCGGGCCGGCGAAGGTTGTCGACCAGCCAGCCGAACAGCGCGAGGGCGACGCCATCGACGACGCGACTCGTCTGGTCGCTTGTGATTGTAACTACACCGGCGACAACGCCGCTCAGTCCGATGACTGCCGGGACTCCTGTCATTACCAGTTGGTGACTGCCTTCGGATCGAAGTGGGCTGCGGGGTCGGTCGTCTCGTCACCATCGGTCTGATTCGCACCCGCGTTGCCCGCTCTATCTTGCTCAACCGCTGTGAGCGATTCGCCCGCGTCGCCATCTGAATCGACGGCCTCGATCCGATCTAACACAGCCTCGCTATCCGCGTAGTAATCGCCGACCAGCGTGGTGAACGTCCGGTAGTCGGTGATGCCGTGTTCCTGTAATCCGGTCAAGAATCGTTTGCGGTCACGGAGTTCGCGGCGGAGGTCGCTGCGGCTCCAGCCCCGTTCGGTCCGGATCGTCTCTACGAGCCCGCTATCGTTTTCGACGAACGAATCGGACTGTGGCTCCCACTCGAAAGCCGACGCGTAGTCGAGTTCGCCGGTCCGGCCGTCGATTCCGCGGATCTCGCCGATCACGCCCGCCCGCCGGACACGCCGGCCGTCGAGCCGTCGCTGGGTCTGCACGGAGATGAGATCCAGCGATTCGACCATCGATCGCGGCACGTTGATCGGCTCGTTTTCGAGTCGGTTGACGACNGTCTNGANGGAGTCGGCGTGNATNGTNGACANCGTCGTGTGGCCGGTGTTCATCGCCTGGAACAGCGTNNNNGCNTCCTCNCCNCGAACCTCGCCGACGAGGAGGTACTCCGGGCGGTGCCGGAGGGCCGACCGCAGCAGGTCATACATGTCGATGTCCGTGCCGTCGTGCAGTTGATCCCGCGTGACGGCGGCCAGCCAGTTGTCGTGGGCTAAGGCGAGTTCGCGGGTGTCTTCGATGGTGATCGTCTTTGCTCCTGGTGGGATAAACATCGATACCGCGTTCAGCGAGGTTGTTTTGCCGGCCGCGGTCCCGCCAGCGAAAAGGAGGCTCTTGTTGTGTTCGATGCAGAGCCAGCAGTAGGCGAGTTGGGCGGCATCAAACGTCCCGTAGTCCAATAGATCGATCGGGGTCAGCGGTTCGGTGGCGTACTGTCGAATTGTGAACGCCGAGCCGCGCGGCGTCACCTCCTCGCCGAGGGAGAGTTCCGCCCGCGAGCCGTCGGGCAGCGTCGCTTCGACTAACGGGTCGCCGACGCTGATGTGTTGGCCCGATTGTTGGGCCAACCGGACGACGAAATCGTCGAGAGCGGTTCCCTCGAAGCTGATGTCCGTCTCGATGTCGGTGTAGGTCTCGTGGTAGATGAACACCGGCAGCCCATAGCCGTCACAGGAGATGTCTTCGACGCGGTCGTCCTGTAGCAGTGGATCCAGACGGCCGTAGCCGCGGAAATCTCGGTAGAGGTAGTACCACAGCGCGTGCAACGTCTGCGTGTCAACGGTGATGCCGTACCGCTCGATACAGGCCGTGAGTTCGGTGGTGAGTCGCTCGTCGGGGGCGGGTTCGTCGCCGATATCGGCCGTGCTCGATCCCTCCAATAGCGGCGGCCGGATATCGCGTCGCACGCGGTCGAGCACGTCAGCTTCGAACTCGTCGAGATCGGGTTCGACGGTGTAGTAGCGGTGCTCGTTGTCGTCATCGTCGTAGGTGATGACGACGGCAGCGAAGGGGGCGTTGACCCAGTAGCGATCGATCTCGGTTTCGCCAGCCGGCGGCTCGAACGTCGCCAGCGGCGCGTCGATCCCCGAGCGATGTGGACGATACTCGACGGTTGAGCCGCGGAGGACGCGAGCCACGCGTCGCAATCGATTCCACTGCTCTGACTTTGACTCGTCTGTCAGCTCACTCTGTGAGTTGGTCGCCGTTTCGGCCGATTCAGTCTCCTGTGGCCGTTCTGCCGTCGATTCTGATTTCGACGTCGCTGACGGTAGCAGTGGTTTGACTGCCGGGAGCGGCGTATCGAACGGTAGCTTCGCAGTGAGGCGGCTCCAGTCGAGTGAGGGTGAGCGATCCGACATGCGCCGAAGGGGTCGTCGCTCGGAATCATATATATAAATCTCCGGCGCGGTCGCGTTAGAGTTCGATCCGTTCGACCAACGAGTCGTCGCCTTTCGTGTTGAGGGCGACGATGCGAACGTGGTCTTCGAGTAGCGAGTCCTCCAGCTTCGCTTTCAGGAGGTTATCGACCTGATAGACGCCGGCGGCGTTGATCATCTCGATTTCGACTAAGACGGGTCTGTCTTCGCCTTCTTTGAGCCGGACTTCCTCGATGGCCTGACTCGAGATTGTGTTGATCCCGCGGCCGCCGTGCTCGTAGGGGATGCGTGAGCGACCGCGCTCCATGTCGAGACCGTCGGCGATCCGGATGATGCCGGCTTCCGTCGTCAGCGGTGTCTCCTCGGTATGATGACAGAGAATCGCGTGGAGTACTTCGGCTTTCACGCGAACCGCGGTATCGACGCTGTAGCGATCCATCAGGATCCGGTCGAGTACGTCGGCCGCAAGCGGGATTGAGTAATAGGAGTGGTCGTGGCGGTGGACGACGTGGCCGATGTCGTGGAGTGTTGCTGCCAGTAGGATGATAACTGGCTCGAAAGATTCATCGAGCCCCTGATCGCTCGCGCCGTTGAACGCGACGCCGCCGCGTTTGAGCAGTTCGTAGAGCCGGAGGGCGCGATTGCGGACGATTTCGATGTGTTTCGGGCCGTGGTCACTGTACCGGAGTCGCGTGACGGCGTTGACGTTCTGGGCTTCGAGGTAGGTCGTGATCTCAGGATCCGCGGTGATGACCGGCAGGAGTTCGTTGAGCCGGTCGTCGGGGAAGGAGTGGTCGGCATCCGGGTCGTACTCGCGGGTGCCGTTGGGCGTACTCGTCATTCGGTTGGTGTACTGCCCCGACTGGGAAAAAGACACACGACGGTCGGAGCCGCGTTCGAGCCTATCTATTTGTACCGAACCGTCCAC
Source organism: Halonotius terrestris (assembly GCF_006861665.1). Lineage (GTDB taxonomy): Archaea > Halobacteriota > Halobacteria > Halobacteriales > Haloferacaceae > Halonotius > Halonotius terrestris. The sequence goes on from NZ_RKLU01000002.1 coordinate 42,673, forward strand.
AGACCGCACATGCCAGCGGTCGATCTCACGACGTTCGTCGATGGTATCGTTCACGAGCCGACACAGACCGACGGCTCGGGGCTGGATCTCACCGTCAGCGAGGTCTACGAGGTGACGGCTCCCGGCCGCGTCGATTTCGGCGGCGGCGAGCTGGAATCTGCTGACACCGAACCACATCCGACCGCCAAACGCAATCCGGATGACGACTACGAGTGGTGGACCCTTGAGGCCGGTCAGTATCTGATCGAATACAACGAGACGTTGTCACCACCGGAGGACGTAACGCTCGTCGTCCAGACCCGCGACGAATTGCTGGCCCGCGGTGCGTTCCATCCGACCCTCCACACGCAGGATCTCGACCGCGTCCCGCTGAGCGTCGCTGGGGCCGGCCTCAAGCTCAAAGAGAACGCCCGGGTTTCGACGATCCGTCGCGCCGAACGGTCGTAAGCAGTTGTCGGCAGGTCTCAATCGAACACCGGCTTACGCCACCGACTCGACCGCGTCGGCGACGGCGTCGTAATCGGGTTCTTGTCCGGGGTTGTCCGCGCGCCACGCGTAGCGGACGATGCCCTCGGTGTCGATGACGAACACTGCCCGCTGGGCGACCTCCGAGAGGCTGATGTGGTCCCACTCGTCGACGACATCGTAGGCGTCGATGATCGCGCCGTCGTTGTCGCTAACGAGGTCGAAACCGAGGTCGTGCTTATCGCGGAACTGACTGAGTGCGTAGGGGAGATCGGTACTAATCCCGAAGACGCGGGCATCGAGCTCGGTGAACTGTCCGAGTTCGTCGCGGAACGTACACAACTCTTCGGTACAGGTACTCGAAAACGCTGCCGGGAAGAAGGCTAAGACGACGGGACCGGTGCCGCGGCGGTTCGAGAGCCGGAACGGTTCGGTCTCCTCGCCGACGAGTGGGGCTGTGACATCAGGTGCGTCGTCGCCAACAGTGAGCATAGCTCCACTATCGGCGGGTTTGGCGTTGAAAGTATCGATCGCGTGACCCGTGCGGCGAGCAAAAGGCCTATATTCGCCACCGGGGTAGGTGTGGGTATGAGTAGCCTGCTTCCGTTGTTCGGCCCGGTCGGCCCAGAGATGCTCATCATCTTGCTCGTGTTAGTCCTGCTGTTCGGCGCGAACAAGATCCCGAAGCTCGCACGATCGACGGGCGAGGCGATGGGTGAGTTCAAGAAAGGCCGTGAGGAGATCGAACAGGAACTTAACGAGGCCGCCGATCCCGACGCTGAGCCGGTCGAGGACGTTTCGGAGCTCGACGACGAGGAACTCGAAACCGACACCGAGAAGAACTGAACGGCGACCGTACGGCGCAGGGCCGTCGCGCTTTTTTCCGGGGCATGTGGCCTAGTGGACAGGGCGAGCGGTTCCTAACTGCTCGATCGTGGGTTCGAATCCCACCATGCCCGTTCACTCCCGTTGGTCGGTCACGGGCATGGTTGACTCCCACTCGCTCACTGCGTTCGCTCGCGGGAGTCCCACCGTGCCCGTCATCTGCGAGCGACAGCGAGCAGTGACGGAACAGGATTCGAAGCAGGGAGGGCGCGCGCAGCGATAGCGAGCACGGCCGACTGCGATTCGACTTCCAATACCTCATATTCCGGACCGCCAGCGGGCGACGCCGTTATATTCGCTGAATTTTGAGCGTGTGAACCGTTACCGACGAGCAAACTGCTGCAAAACCGTGCGAGCGGGCTGGATTCGCCCCCCCGAGTATTGTGTTGTTCTGGTCACAACATTTATATGCGCTGAGAACAAAGGAAAGGTACGGACGCACCCCTCACCTGTCTTTCTTTCTCCGGGGACGGGCGCCTCCACCGCAAACCTATGAGCAACAGCACACCACGGCACCCCACCACCGTCAGTCGAGAGGAACAGACAGCCGACGAACACCAGCACGACGAGACCACGAGCTGTCCGGAGTGTAGCGGCCAGCTCATCACCGACGAGGAACACGGCGAAACCGTCTGTGTCGACTGCGGGCTGGTCGTCGAGAGCGACGAGATCGACCGCGGNCCGGAGTGGCGCGCNTTCGACNNCNNNGANCGNGACNNCAAGTCCCGCGTCGGCGCGCCGACGACGAAGATGATGCACGACAANGGGCTNTCGACGAACATCGGCTGGCAGGACAAGGACGCCTACGGCAANTCNCTNTCNAGNCGGCAGCGGCAGAAGATGCAGCGGCTCCGCACCTGGAACGAGCGNTTCCGNACNCGCGACAGCAAAGAGCGCAATCTCAAGCAAGCCCTCGGTGAGATTGACCGCATGGCGAGCGCGCTCGGACTGCCGGATGCTGTCCGCGAGACTGCGTCGGTCATCTACCGCCGCGCCCTCGACGAGGACCTCCTACCGGGACGCTCGATCGAAGGCGTCGCTACGGCCGCGCTCTATGCCGCCGCGCGGCAGCTGAACAACCCCCGCAGCCTCGATGAGTTCGCTGCGGTCGCCCGCGTCGAGAAGATGGAGATGACGCGGACCTACCGCTACATCGTCCGGGAACTCGGCCTCGAAGTCAAACCCGCCGACCCCGAGCAGTACGTCCCGCGGTTCGTCTCCCGGCTCGACCTCAACGAGGAAGTCGAACGCGAGGCGCGGATGCTGCTCCGGAACGCGAAGGAAGCTGCCGTCACCAGCGGGAAGTCGCCGGTCGGCCTCGCCGCCGCCGCGGTGTATGCGGCCGCGCTGTTGACGAACCAGAAAGTCACCCAGAGTCAGGTCGGCGAAGTCGCCGACATCTCCGAGGTGACGATCCGGAACCGCTACAAAGAGCTGCTGGAATTGGATCACGACGAACTCCTCCAGTAGACTCTCAGCCGCGGTGTCGCTCCTCTATCTATTGTGAACAATTGAGAACGACCTATGGTAACTTGTCTCAGGACACTACTATAACCCTCCAGTCGCTACCACTGAGTGCTCATGAAAAAGCAGGAGCTCATTCACCTACACGGCCTGCTTGCCGAGGTACGTACGCAGTGTGAAATGTGGGAAGGCGAATTCGACCTCACAGAGTACGAATCTCTTGGCATCAAGCCGACATCGATCCACAAGTCAAAGACCGATCACAAAGCAGCTGTTTTCGAACTCGCAAAAGGCATCACGTCCTCGATGGACGAGGCCACGTCCGAAGACGCCGAGCCGCTGGCGCCGAACGCGGACTAACACAGTTTCGTCGCTGTGTGCTGTTCTCAACTCCTGAGCAACAGCACTCGGTAGCAGGCTGAAAGCAGGCCACGCTGGCCGCGTGTCTGTACTTTCTCTTTCGGCCTATTCCGCTTCGTTTTCGAGCCGTGCGGCAATCTCGGCCCCGATACGCTGCGGGTCAGCTTCAACGATCTCGATCTCGTCGCCGACGGCGATTTTGCCGGGCGTCGTCACCGACGCACAAATCCCGCCGCGTTCATCGCCGAGCGCGCGGGCGACGCCCTCCTCGTCGGCGACCTCCTCGACGTGCGCACAGGGCGGTCGGGGGCGGGTCCCGCGAAGCTCGGCCTCGCCGATTCGTACCGTCGCGTCCAAGAGGTCGTCGAGATCGACACCGCGAGTGACGATGTTGCGGCGATGGCGACCGTCCCAGAGATCGATCCCATACTCCTCTCGAATCGTATCCAGTGCCTCACCGGCGACTAGCGTCACTTCACATACGTCGTACGGCGAATAGTACCCATTCCCACGGAGATAGCGGTCGCCGACGAGTCCACCTTCGACGGCTTCGATCTGCTCGCGGGGCTCCATCGGCTCGCCGGCATCGGGCGCGGTGTAGATGTCGACGACTTCGGCCATTGGTGTTCTATCGGGCTCGCCTGCCCTAAGTGCTCCCGCCCGCGCCGGCCCAAACGCTATGCGTCGCCGCCGACTCTGCGGTGGTATGACACAGGTCACCGTCTGGAACGAATACCGCCACGAGCGCGACAGCGACGTCGTCGCGGAGGTCTATCCCGACGGAATCCACGCCGTCATCGCCGACGCGCTCGAATCCGGCGGCTTCGACACACGGACGGCGACGCTCGACGAACCGGAGCACGGCCTGACCGAGGAAGTTCTTGATGACACTGACGTACTGACGTGGTGGGGCCACGCCGCCCACGACGAAGTCCGCGATGCGATCGTCGATCGCGTCCACGAGCGCGTCCTCGACGGCATGGGCTTGCTCGTGCTGCACTCGGGCCACTACTCGAAAATCTTCACCCGGCTCATGGGCACCTCCTGTTCGCTGAAATGGCGGGAATCCGCCGAGACTGAACGGCTCTGGGTCGTCGAACCCGGCCATCCGATCGCCGACGGCCTCGACGAGTATATCGAGATCGACGAGGCCGAGATGTACGGCGAGCGGTTCGACGTACCCGCCCCCGATACGCTCGTGTTCAACTCGTGGTTCGAGGGCGGCGAAGTCTTCCGCTCGGGCTGTTGTTATCGCCGCGGCAACGGGCGAATCTTCTACTTCCGACCGGGGCATGAAACGTATCCCGTCTATCACAACGACACTGTCCAGCAGGTGCTCCGCAACGCTGTGCGGTGGGCGGCTCCGGGTGACGGGCCGACCCCCGAGTTCGGGAACAGCGAGCCGATCGAGGAGATCGACCTGAGCGACGATCGGACGGTTCACTGAGCGACTGTGCGACAGCGCTGTCGTGCCCGCCGTCGTGGTAGCTAAGTGTGCGCCACCCCTATCGCGGACAATGAGTGCAGACGATGCCGACGCGGATCGACAGGCTGGCTTGCGGCTGATGTTCCTCCTCGGTGGGGTTGCGACGTTGATCTTCCTGCTGGGGTTTGTCGTCATTTACTATCTCAGCTACGGTGGATAGCCACCAGCCGGCACGTCGTGGGACCGCCGTGTGATGGGTCATTTTAAGACGTGGGCGGTGGTTACCCCGAGCAAGATGGCAAACGATCAGTCCGGCGGGGTCGTGCAATGGCTCGCGGAGTATCCGAACCTCAAGAGCATGCGGATCGGCGGCTTCGGGCTCATGTTCGTCCTCTTCGGTGCGATCCTTTTGCGGATCACCACCGGTGGGTTCACCGGGATGCAACTCTCGCTGATCGGGTTCGGCACGGTCATGTGTCTCTGGATCGCGTGGGCCGGCTGGTACACGTCGTAACCCCTCCTTCGGGCCGTTACTCGGGACTGTAGGTCTCGCCCGCTCGCTCGTCGGCGTCTTTCCGGCGGATCGCTGCCGACGCTTGGGCCGCATCGTAGCCGAACAGCACGTCCTTCGCGTAGGTGTCGGCCACTTCTGCGGCACCGATCAGTTTGTCGACGTCGACATCGACCGCGTAGAGTTCGACCGATAGCGGTGTCTCTGGTTCGGCCCCATCAAGATGATAGTCGCCACCCAACGCCGACCGGAAGCCGCGGACGAGGCTTTCGAGCCAGTAGGTCGTCCCGTAGTCGAGATCGTACAGCGGGACGACGAACTCGTCGACGTACTCGGTCAGGGCGTCGAGATCCAGCCCCGCCCGGCTGTAGAGGTGGCCCGGATAGGGGTCGGGATACAGCGTCAGATAGGTCCGACCGGGGATCCGCTCGCTGGCGGCGGCGACGAACTCGGTGATGACCGATGCGCGCCACGCCTCCCAGTCGTCAAACTCGCTGTCGGCGAACGCCGCCTCACAGCGGTCACAGTGGCAGTACCCCTCGCGTGGGAAGCCGACATCGTCCAGCCGCACGTCGTCGTTGGCGGCCGCACAGTCGGCGATGATCTCCAATAGGCCCTCGCGGTAGCCCTCATGGGTCGGGCAGATGTAGGACCAATCGAAGTACTTCCGATCGCGTGTCGCCGGCCGGCCCTCGCTGTCGACCGGTACCAGATCGGGGTCTTCGCCCGCGGCGGCGTTATCGCCGAAACAGGAGACCATGTTGATCGCGCCGCTGATCGGCTCGGAGGGGCGTCCGGCAACGTCTTTGACCTCGTAAAAACTTAGGTCGAATTCGTCCCACTCAGTCTCCGGTTCGTTGCGCGTGACGACCCCGTACATACGGCGTCGTTGCGGGCCGCCGTGGGTAAGTCGTTCGTTCCCAAGAGTTGGGACTCGGCGGTGGTGGCTAGACTGCGAAAAGGGTGTGTTCGCGGGCTATTCGTCGACTTCCACTTCGACGGGTTCGGTGTCTCCCGAGAAGAGGACGTATGCCAGTACGACAACCGCGAGGACGACGAGCAGTTTCGCTTTCTTCGACATACCCGTACCGACGGCTCGCCGGGTTATATGCTTTGCGTGGCATCTCGATTTCACCACCCCCGCTGTATCGCTATCGCTATCGCGCCGCCGTGACCGAAACACCGATGCCGACGGCTCCCGCAGTCCCCGTATGCACGTCGTCGTCAACGCCGCGATGAGCGTCGATGGCAAACTCGCCTCTCGCCGCCGCGAGCAACTCGCCATCAGCGGCCCCGAGGACTTCGACCGCGTCGACCGGGTTCGGGCGGCCGCGGACGGCGTCATGGTCGGTGTCGGGACCGTGCTGGCCGACGACCCCCACCTCACGCTTGATGTGACCGACCGCCGCGTCCAACGACAGCGACACGGCCGACCGGGCAATCCCGCCCGCGTCGTCGCCGACTCCACCGCACGCACGCCGCTGGATGCCCGCATCCTCGACGACGAGGCGACGACCTACGTCCTCGTTGTCGAGTCCGCGCCCGAGGAGCGGCGGACCGCGCTGGCCGACGCCGGAGCCGAGATGGTCGTCGCCGGCGACGACCGCGTCGATCTCGCGGCTGCGTTCGATCAGCTTGCCGACGAAGGCATAGAGCGACTGATGATCGAGGGCGGCGGCGAACTCATCTTTTCGGCGTTTGATGCTGGCCTCGTCGACGAACTGTCGGTTTTCGTCGGCTCCAAGATCATCGGCGGCCACGACGCGCCGACGCTCGCTGACGGTGAGGGGTTCGTCGAGGAGTACCCCGCGCTGACGCTCGATGACACCGAGCGACTGGACGACGGCGTGGTGTTGCGCTACACAGTTGACGGCTGAGCGGTGCGGTTGTGTGGGCTGTCAGCAACGCCCCTTCATGCTTATATGTAATGCTACCGAAGGAGGAAATATGAGCCAAGCAGCAACCGAGCCGATCCACGTCAAGGACAAAGACCACTTCGAGGAACTGATCGCGGCCAATAGCGTTGTGCTCGTCGACTACTACGCCGACTGGTGTGGGCCCTGTAAGATGCTGGCCCCGACGGTCGAAGAGCTGGCCGCCGAAACCGACGCTGCGGTCCTGAAAGTCGACATCGACGAACTCCAGGAACTGGCCGGCGAGAAAGGCATCCGGAGCGTCCCGACCATCGAGTTCTATCACAACGGCGAAGCCGCCGACCGCGTTGTCGGCGTGCAGGACAAAGCCGACCTGCAGGCAGCCCTCGACGAACTGAGCGGCTGAACGACTGAGCCACGTCGGATCGGTATCGGTCACTGATCCCCGGGTTGCCCCGGGATCACATGCTGCTATTTTGTTCCGTGTTATCATACAGCCAGCTTCAGTCCCAGAACCGCTCGAACTGGCTATCGAGGTATTCGGGTGTTAGCCGCTGGAACTCCGCGCGCTCTTGGTCGGGAAAGAACGGCGCGACCGACCGCGGCTTGTCGGGGAGGTATCGCTCGCCGACGAGGATTCGGACGCCACGCTCCTCCGGGCCGCGCAGGACGCGGCCGATGGCCTGCCGCACTTGCCGGACGGCCGGGACTGTCAGCGCGTAGTCGAAGGCGTTGTCGCGGCCGAAGCGGTCGCCGTAGGCGTGGCGCACGGCCTGCACGCGCGGCGAGCCGATGTTGACGAGCGGGATGCCGAAGACTGCGCAGGTGTGTAGCTCGTCACCCTCGTAGTCGACGCCCTCGGTCAGCGTCCCGCGCGTGCTCGTCACCAACACTGCGTGGTCGTCGTCGACGAACCCTTCTCGGAGGTCGTGAGTCGTCTCGTGGCTTGAGGACTCGTCGAGATAGACCGGTTTGTCGATCTCCTCGCGCAGCCGCCCGGCCGCCCATTTTGCCTCCGCATAGTTCGGATAGCACAGTAGGATGTTGCCGTGACTGCGGGCGATTTCGCGGGCGACGTAGGCGTAGCGGTCCCGAGTCGCGTTGTCCGGCCCCCCAGTATCGCCGCGGTTCCGCGCGGTGAACGGCTCCACGTCGACGATCCAGCTTTCGCGGTTGGCGACCGGAAATTGGAGGTCGTAGCTGCGGCGGTCGACGCGGCGGGCCGGTCGGTCGTCGCCGTCACCGCCTGTGCTGCTGCCTGCTGCCACCGACGCTAGCCCGCTGACCGCTTCAAATACGTCAAGCGGTTCCAGCGTCGCGCTCATCAGCACGCCGCCGCCGAACTCGCCGAGGATCTCGCCGACCTGTTCGGCGGGAATACAATTATACATCACCAGCGACGCGTTGTAGGCGGTACGCCACGGCTGCTCGGGGTTCCGATGGTCGGCGTCGGTCGGATCCAGCGTGATCTCCCGGAAGAACGCGGTGTGATCGCGCGTCCACCACTGGCCGAACCGCGCGCCGACGGCGGTGCAGACGCAGTCGCGGTCGATCCCAAGCTGGCTGAGTGCGTCTTCGACCGCGCTGCCGATTTTGCCGAGCGTCCGGAAAACGTCGCCGTCGTAGCCCGCGTTTTCGGCCCACTCGGTGAAGGCATCTCGTTCGTCGGTTTCGGGATCGCGGAGTTCGATCTCGATGCCCTCGTCCGGGAGTTCGTCGAAATAGCCGGCCGCGTAGCCGTCGAACCGCTCGGCGAGGGTGCGGTCGACGTACTCATCGAGCCACTGGATCGCCTCGCCGTAGAACGTCTGGGCCTGCTCGACTGCCTCATACGGCACGTCGTGTTCGGCGAGGTGATTTTCGACCAATTCCTTGTTGTCAGGATGCTGGCTGGCCCGATCAAGCAGTTCGCCGAGGTCGCGCTGGGCCTGTTTGAGCGTCACGCGGCCGACCGTGTCGCTGACGAGATCTCGGACGCGTTCCTCGATCCGGTGGGCCTCGTCGAGAATCACCAGTGTGCGCTCGTCGAGGATCGGCTCCGTGAGGTTGCGGGTGCGGCTGTCGAAGAGGTGATTGTAGTTGCCGATGACGACATCCGCGTGTTCCAGTAGGACGCCCATCGCGCGATGGGGGCAGGTCCCCGCCTCAACTGACGCCGGGAGAAATTCCTCGGTCGAGAGCACGTGATCGACGCCCTGCTCGAAGCCGACGGGCGAGCCTTTGTCGCGGGCGTACCAGTCGGCTTCGAACGGACAGTACAGCGGTGTCGACTCGCCCTCGGTCATCGCTTCGGGTGCGGCCGGCTGGGCGGTGCCGTAGGGCGCGCTCGCGCCGGCCGTTTCCAACGGCGTGGCGTCGTTGTCGCCGCCGGACTGCTGAGCCGCGCGGAGGTCCTGTTGGGCCGTCCGCACGAGTTCCAGCGCGCGCTCGGTGTCCCACCACTGTTCGGTATCCTCGCGGCCGGCCGTAAGGCGCGCGGCGGGCTCGGGCGCGTCCGACTCGTCGTCGGCGACCGCGCCAGCAACGCTGCCGAGCAGCTGTGTTGTCATCGACGTTTGGGTCGTCGTCCCGCCCGCGCCGTCGTTGTCGTCAGCGCGAATGAGGTCGGCCGTCGAATCGCGGAGGTCTTCACACCGGTCGTGGACGCTCGAATCGGCCGGGAACAGACCCTCGCGGCCGTATGGACAGAGATCGGTTTTGCCGACGAGGGCGACGCCGGCGAGCGGCTCGTCGATACCGCGGTTGATGGTTCGAAGGTCGTCGATGAACTGCTGGCGTTGCTGTTTGACCGGCGTGGCGACGAAGACGTTGTCGAAGGTATCGGTTTCTCGAAGCAGGGTCGCCGCGGCGGTGAGGGCAGCCATCGTTTTCCCGGTCCCGCAGGGCCCTTCCATGGCGAGGTAGCCGCGGTCGCCGACGGTCTCGATGGCTGTTTCGATGGCGTCGGCTTGGTTTTCGTACGGCGAGTCGAAGCCGAAATACGGCTCCCAGTCCGCCGACTCCTCGGTGGCCACGCCCTGCGTTCAGCCCCCATCGGATTTATATTCTCGGTACTGACTCAGGGGCGGAGTGAATCGACGAACTGGTGCGGGAAGGGATCAGTGCCGGTGAGAACGGTCATCTCGTTCGTTGTCGTCGACACGACTTCGGCAGCGTCGAAGTGGTGTTCGATCTTGTTTTGGACGGAGTTGGCAAACCGGAACTCGTCGTGGCTGACGATCATCCGGAAGCCGTAGAAGACGGTCATCGGGTAGGCGTCATGATCCGGCGTCATCACCTCGGCGAAAAAACCCGCGGTGACGCGGTCGCCGAACTCGGATTTGAGTTGGTAGACTGGCTGAACGATGTTTTTCGCCGTGACCATCCCGGCTCCCTTGAGATTCGTCGGATCGCACTGTTTGGCGATTTTGATGCCGCGGGACGCCGGGATCAGATCGGCGTGATGATCGAGCGGGGAACAGCGGACGCGATGACTGGTGACTTGGCAGTCCTGTGGGATGCCCTCGCCGCCGAAGGCGATTTCCACCGGACATGGGTCCGCGTCGCCACCCTTGGCTTCCGCTGCCATGGTATAGTGTCAGTCGGTTGTACTAAAAAGCGTATCTGACGATATCTGACAAATTTTTCCGGTTCGGATTCGAAACCGGCTGTTTAGGATAGTTACTCCCGAAAATCGACTGCGGCTCGGGCTTAGAGGAAGTCTTCGATCGACTCGGCGACCTCGCCGGGCGTGTCGGCGACCGGGACGCCGGCGTCGTTGAGCGCGNTNATCTTCGANTCGGCNGTNCCGGTGCCGNNGCCACCNGANACGATGGCGCCNGCGTGGCCCATCCGCTTGCCCGGCGGGGCGGTNCGTCCGGCGATGAAGCCGGCGACCGGCGTGTCCATGTACTCGGCGATGTAGGCGGCGGCGTCCTCCTCGTCCTCACCGCCGATCTCGCCACACATCGCGACCGCCTTCGTCTCGGGGTCGTTCTCGAAGTACTCCAGCGCGTCGACGAAGTCCGTGCCGATGATCGGGTCGCCGCCGATGCCGACCGCGGTGGTCTGGCCGATNCCNCGNTNGGTNAGNTTNNNNACGACNTGNTANGTCAGGGTNCCNGANCGGGAGACGAGCCCNACGTNACCNNCNNCGAAGATGTTGCCCGGCAGGATNCCGAGNTTNGCCTCNCCNGGCGTGATGATNCCCGGGCAGTTCGGCCCGATGAGGTTCGTGTCGACCTCGGAGAGCCGCTTGTTCACCTTCGCCATGTCCTGGGTGGGGATGCCTTCGGTGATGGCGACAACGAGATCGAGGTCGGTATCGAGGGCTTCGAAGACCGCGTCGCCGGCAAAGGCTGGCGGGACGAAGACGACCGAGGCGTTCGCGTCCTCGGCGTCGACGGCCTCGTCGACCGTGTCGTAGACCGGGACGCCGGCGACCTCTTGGCCGCCCTTGCCCGGTACCGCGCCGGCGACGACGTTGGTGCCGTACTCCAGCATCTGCTCGGTGTGGAACTTCCCTTCGCCGCCGGTGATGCCCTGCACGACGACGCGGGTGTCATTATCGACAAAAACGCTCATTGGGCCACCTCCTCGGCGTTTTTGACCGCACGTTGGACAGCATCCTCAAGCGTTGCTTCGACCNGCACGAGGTCNGTGTTGAGGATNTCCATNCCCTCCTCGGCGTTGGTGCCGGCGAGGCGGACNACGACCNNNTTCGGAATCTCGTCGAANNNNTCGAGNGCNTCGTTGATCCCCTTNGCNACCTCGTCNCCNCGGGTGATACCGCCGAAGATGTTGAACACGACCGAATCGACGTTCTCGTCGGAGAACACCATGTCGAGNGCGTTNNCGANNCGNTCGGCCTTCGCGCCNCCGCCGANNTCGAGGAAGTTNGCGGGCNNGCCGCCGNAGTAGTCNACNAGGTCGAGCGTCGNCATCACGAGNCCCGCNCCGTTGCCGATGATGCCNNNGTTGCCNGANAGGCGNACGTAGTCGAAGCCGTACTCGNNNGCCTTGNNNTCGAGNTCGTTCTGGTAGGAGTCCTCTTCCATCTCGGCGAGATCCTGCTGGCGGAAGAGGGCGTCCTCGTCGATGTTCATGACCGCGTCGGCGGCGATCACGTCGTCGTCGCTGGTGATCATCACGGGGTTGATCTCGATGTCGCTGGCGTCGTTGGCCTCATAGAGGTCGTAGAGCGTCGAGAGGATCGAGGACACCTCGCGGGCGTACTCGGCGGGGACACCGGCGTCGTAGACGACCTTGCGCGCTTGGTAGGGGTGCAGCCCGAAGGCGGGGTCGATGTGCTCTTGGGCGATGGCCTCGGGGTCTTCCTCGGCGACGGCCTCGATGTCGACGCCGCCGCGCGTCGAGACCATGGCGACGGGTTCGCCCTCGCCGCGGTCCATCGTCACGCCGACGTAGTACTCGTCGTCGAAGTCGACGCCCTGTTCGACGAGCACGCGGTCGACGGTGTAGCCCTTGAGGTCCATCCCGAGGATGGATTCGGCGGCCTCGCGGGCCTCCTCGCGGCTCGTTGCGATCTTGATACCGCCGGCCTTCCCGCGACCGCCGACGTGGACCTGGGCCTTGACGGCCGCCGGGTAGCCGATCTCGTCGACGGCGTCGAGGACGCCCTCGACGCTGTCGGCAAGTTGTGATTCCGGTACCGGAATCCCAGCTTCTGCGAAAATCTCCTTCGCTTGATACTCGTGAAGTCTCATACGTCCATACCCCGGCGGGACGGACGCTTAAAACCGTCCATTTGCGGTGGTTGCATACAGCCCCGAGGGCCGTCGAGGTCGTTGCCGGCAGTCGAATCCTGTTGCTATTCCGCGTTCCGATTCAATCGCTGCCGCCCGATGCCGACGCCCCCGATGAGCAGGCCCGCCGCTATCAGTCCGGCTCCGGCGGTCACCAGTGGCTGGACGCTGAACGTGTTACAGCCGTCGGTGTAGCTCACCGACAGCGACGCGCTGTCGACGCCGACTAGGGAGTACGACGGCTCGTGGTCGTCACAGGCAACGTCTGTGCCCCCGGCCGTCGCACCGAACGCGACCGCCGACAGCGTCGCCAGCAAGAGGCCAAGCGTAAGCAGGAGGACGCCGACGCGTTGCAATCCCATGGGTGATCCCTCACTGCGGAGCTATATGGGTGCTGGGTTCGGGAGTCGGCGAAAAGAAAGGACTAATGTAATCGACACCCCGAGGTACAATCGCAGTCCCGTGGTGTAGTGGCCAATCATATGGGCCTTTGGAGCCTATGACGGCGGTTCGAATCCGCCCGGGACTATCTTCTGCGAGCGATAGCGAGCAGTAGTCGTCACGACGCGGATTCGAAACAGGGAGCAACTTCGCTGCGACCGTAGTTCGAATCCGCCCCGATATCACGACGCTGTCCGTGTAATCAGCCCCAGCATCCAGATCTATCTCCTGCTCGCAACGACTCCGCGACTCGCCATTTCACTTCGGTTACAATATCTATATATTAGTTTGTCACATCTTCACACACGATGGTGTCGCAACCACCGGACGATGTTCCGCCACCGGGGGCTCTCGGTTCGGACTCCAATCTCACGAAAATAGGGCTTCTACTGTGGGTGGCTGTCGGGCTCCTGTTCGCGGTGTTTCTGTTCACCGATGTAGGCGGCTCACAAGTCGAATCAACGTTTGCGACCGTTTTCGGATTGGGTGCAGCCGTGCTGATAGCACTCCTTCTCGGGGCCGTCGTCTATCAGATCCTCAAACGATTGAACCTCGTCGGCGGGCTGTTAGCGAACGTGTTCTGGGGCATCCTCCTGTCGCTGACACTCCCGCTTGTTGGATTCTTCCTGATTCAGGAGCTGGGCCTGCTGAGTGGGTCGGTTGTCGGTGATATGGTCGACGCGCTGCCGATCAACGACCGAACGAGAAGCACGATCGGACCGATTCTGGAGTTGTTGCGGGGATAGGTCGCCGCGTTCACTTAGGAGCGATCCGCAAAATCGGCGCGTCGCCGGCGTCGACAGCGACGTACAACGCGTCATCGGGGCCGACGACAACGTCTCGAATCCGTCGATTGAACTCGGCTAATAGCGGTGCTTCCTCGCTCACCTCGTCGCCATCGACCGCTAGATGAACGATGTCCTGTGTGACCAACCCACCGACGAAGAGGTCGCCCTGCCACTCCGGGAACGCCTCGCCGTCGTAGAACGTCATCCCGCTCGGCGCGGGGCCGTCGGCTCCGCAGGGCCACCCGAAAACCGGGGCGATCACGTCGTCGCGGTCGTCGTGGCTGACGCCGATCTCCTCACCTGTAACGTAGGTACAACCCTCGTCAGCGACGGGCCAGCCGTAGTTACCGCCGCGCTCGATTCGGTTGATCTCGTCGCCGTCGGACTCGCCGAACTCGCTTTCCCAGATCGCGCCGGTTTCTGGGTGTACGTCGATGCCCTGTGCGTTCCGATGGCCGTAACTGTAGATCGCGTCGCGGGCGTCCGGGTCGTCGACGAAGGGGTTATCCTCTGGAATCGAGCCGTCAGGTCGCAGTCGCAGGGTCGTTCCGAGATCGTTGCTCAGATCTTGGGCGAAATGATCGGGGCCGAAATCCTTCGATTGGCGGTCGCCGACCGTCATATACAGCAAGCCGTCGGGCCCGATGGCGACGCGGGAGCCGTAGTGACCGCCGGAATCGACGTAGGGTTCGGCGGTGTACAGCACCTCGAAGTCGGACAGCCGGTCGTCGTCACCCGCGCCGGTGAGTCGCCCGCGACCGAGTCGGGTCGTCGTTTCGCCGCTGTCGTTGGCGACAGCGTAGGTGAGATACGCCCACTCGTCGTCGGGGCCGAGCGTCACATCGAGGAGGCCGCCCTGTCCGGCGGGCTCGACTTCGGGGATGCCGTCGATTTCGGTCGTCGAGCCGTCGGCGAGGTCGACGCGCAGGAGCCGCCCAGCGTCGCGTTCGGTGACCAGCAGCGATTCGCCGTCCGATCGGAACGCCATCGCCCACGGGAACGCCAGCCCGTCGGTGACCGTTTCGAGACTCGCGCTTTCGGGGAGGCCGTTGCTGTCGCTGCTGTCGCCGGCCCCGTCGCCACTGTTACCACCGCTGCCGACTCCACCGAGACAGCCGGCTACGGTGCCACTGACGGCGACGCCGAGGGCGGCGAGATAGCTCCGTCGCTCCATTGGTTGGCGGTGCTTTGCTCGCTCGCCGCAAAATCCTGCCGGCTCGGTCGCCCTCTTGCTCGCTTTCTAGGGACCATCAGGCCGTATCCTCGACGGTCGAGGTTGCGAAGTTGCCGTCGGCGTCGGTTCCTCTAACCGTGAGCGTGTACCGTTGGCCGCTCTGCACCGTGTAGCCGGCGTTCGGTTCGACCACTTCCGCCGGATTTCCTTTCGGCGAATACTGGGCCGTCGGTTCGAGCGTGACCGTCTTCTCACCGACGAGCGTCCCGTTCGAGCCACCCTCTCGTACCTCGTAGGCGACTTCGACGAGGTCGTCGTCATCGTCGTTGTCCCGGATGTCGACGTTCCTGATTTCGAAGACGTTGCCGCGGTTGCCTTGGGGGAGGGCCGCGGTGAAATCCGGGTCGATGACGGGTTTCTGGATCACTACTGCACCGGTAACGTTGCCGACTTCTGCCTCGACGCTGCCGGTTGTTTCGACGGTGAACCGATCCCCGTTCGCGGTGACGGTGTAGCCGATCGTCCCCGTCGTCTTCGCCGTAATATCGACGATGCCGCTGTTTCCGCTTCCCAGCGTCACCGTCACCGAACAGCCTTCCTCGCCCTCGTTGTCATGAAGCGCCCCCTCGCTGCAGTTCGACAGCGCGACCGTGTAGCTCACGGATTCGGGGGCGTTGTTAGTGAGTTCGACCATCGGGTTCCGCACGTTCCGTTTGACTGGCCCTTGGTCGACGATGCCGACTAATGCGTTGTTGTCGTCGACACCGATCCCGAAGAGCCGCCGCGCACTGACCTGATCGTACGCGCCCGCGGCCGTCACGCCCAGCAGGCCCCCGCCGGCGATCAACAGGAGGGCTGCGCGGCGGCTGAGCTTCCCCGAATCGTCCCACTTGTCGCTGCTTTTCGGGACCATCGCTACACCCTCGTGTCGGGCCGCTCAGCCCTGACTCTCGACCCGGTCGCTGCCGCGGGGCCGACGCGGATCGTGGTCCGGCTGCGGCGAGTGCCGGATAGTCGTCGCTTCGTACTCATTCCCGTCTAGTAGGCGGTCCCTACGGTTAGTCGTTCGTATTATCGGGGATGTCGTCCGCTCCGAGTGCCACAACCGCTTTGCGACCGGCGGCCGAGATGCCGCTATGGAGCGGGCCGACCGCGTCAGCGAATACTACCGCTGTCTCGACGACGACGAGTACGACACCCTGTGCTCGCTGCTCGACCCCGACTTCGTCCAGCGTCGCCCCGATCGCTCGTTCGACGACCGCGAGGCGTTCGTCTCGTTCATGGCCGACGAGCGGCCGGTGACGGACACGACCCACGAGGTCGTCGCGCTCTGTGAATCTACGGCCGGCCTCGCGGCCTACGGCGAACTGCGTGGTCCCGACGGCGACACCCTGTTCGAATTCATCGACGTGTTTCAGTTCGCTGCCGACGGCCGAATCGCAGCACTCGATACGTACTCGTAGCGCGTCGCCGCCGCGATCGTCGCCGCTGCCGCGGCCCCCGGCTGCCACAACGGAACGGTCGATTTATTCGCCCCGCGGGCATCCGCTCGCGTATGCAAGTCAAATCCCGACACCATCTCCGCAGTGACGCCATCGCCGACCTCCAAGAGTCGCTGGCGGACTCGCTCGGCGTCGACCTCACGGGCGACAGCTTCGAGTTGGTCGAACTCGACGGCACCGAGTTCGATATCGTCCTCGTCGACGGCGACAAACTCGTCGCCTACGTCGACGACGAACCGTTCCTCACCGTGCAGGGCGCAAACGAGTTCCCCCCACAACACGGCGTCGTCACCGTCGACGAGGGCGCGGTCTCCTTCGTCTCCAACGGCGCGGACGTGATGCGGCCCGGCATCGTCGAGGCTGACGACGGCATCACCGCCGGCGACCTCGTCGCTATCGCCGAGGAAACCCACGGCAAAGTGCTGGCCGTCGGCCGGGCGAAAACCGATAGCGACGACATGGTCGGCGACTCCGGCAAGGTCGTTGACTCGATCCACCACGTCGGCGACGACCTGTATTCCTTCTCAGTCTGAGCGGTCTGTTACCGTTTCGTTGCCCCCACTTCTTGTGCGTTACTCAGGTCTGTTCGCTTCGATATCTTCGGCCGAGGCATACTCGGATAACATCTGCTCGTAGCCCAACATCGCGCCCTCGTAGGTCCGTTTGAGGTCGGCGATCGGCGTCTCGCTGGCATCGACACGGAGATCGTTGTAGAACCGCCGGTACGGCGTCGATTCTGTCGTGACGACCGTGACCGCCGCGCTCTGCACCGAGAGGGCCTCGCGCTTGTCGCCGCCGGCCGCGTGGCCGGCTTCCAGCGCGTCGATCAACCGCTCCGCGAGTGGTCGGTCGCCGAAGGCACTCGCTTCGTAGGCGTCGGCGGTTTCCCGAACGACGGCTTCGTCGGTGAGGAGGTTGCCGGCGACGGTGTAATGATCGCCGTCGTATTCGCCGATCGCGCCGACACACGAGTCGCCGGTGACGACGACGCTGTCCTCGCGGTCGACGCCGTGAATTTGGCGGTTGCGCCGCTGTTCGGGCGCGTCGGCGTTGAGCAGGGCGGCCACCACGTCGTCGATAGCGAGGCCGTCGTCGAGGTAGTCGAGCGCGCGCTCGCCGAGGTCGGGATCGACGTGGCTCTGGATCGCCAGCGCGCCGGACTCACCGACGAACGGACAGAGCGCGCCGACGCCCGGCAGCCGCGTCGTCACCGCCACGCCGAAGCGGTAGGCCCGCTCGTCGGCGTCAGTCCGGTAGGGCTCCCGGACACAGATGCTGAAGGTCATACCGGTGGCTCACGCTGCAGGCCCAAAACCTCACTGTCGCCGGCGACGCGGCGAACCGCTGTGCCGCCGTGTGACCTGCTAGGACCTCACCCTGACGGGTGTCTGACGTAAGAACTAATGGCGAACCACTCCCTGGATACCCTATGGGAATAATGAGCAAGATCCTCGGCAGTGGCGGAGAGCGTACGGCCTCTGATTACGTCGAACTCGACATGGAAGACGTCGAACCTGCGGGCGGCGGCGCGGGCATGTCGGTCCGGATCGCCGAAATCAGCGGGAAACAGGACGTCATCGACATCAAAGACGCCATCTACGACGGCGACCTCGTCATCGCCGACATCACCCGTCACAGCACGAGCGACCGCACCATCGAACACATCATCGATGAACTCCGACAGGTCTCGAAGGAAGTCGACGGCGACATCGTCCAGAAGGGCGACGACCAGCTCATCATCACGCCGACCGGCATCAGCATCGGCCGCGAGAAGCTGTAACCGACGCCGTCCCCGCAGTCCCCGCTTTCCTCTCCAGTACAGCCCGCCTAGCGGTGAGTACCGCTGTGGCGGATCGTTATGCTGGCTTTTCGACAGCCCCAGCGTCGGTTTCGTTGTACGTTCGGCGGTACCGCCAGAGCTTCCGCAGCAGATAGAAGCCGAAGACCGCATCGAAGATGACGACGTAGATGAGGAAGCCGCCGATCTGCGGCAGCCCCGTGATCGACGTGATGAGGTACGAGCCGGATGCGACCGTCGAGTTGTAGGTCGCGTGGATCGCCGCCGCGATCAACAACCCCTTGACGACGATCGGGCCGCTGTTTTCGGGGTTGAACTTCGCCAACCCGAGGTAGTAGCCCGCTGTCGCCGAGTAGATGACGTGGCCCGGCCCGGCCAGCGCGCGGATCGCCGTGATGTCGCCGCCGGTCGTGAGTGCCGTTATCCCGATCGTCAACTCCGCCAACTCGCCGCTTTCGGAGAGTTGCCGCAGAATGTACAGCGAGTTCTCGATCGTCGCAAACCCGAGGCCGGCGATCGCGCCGTAGACCGCGCCGTCGACGACGGCGTCGAACCGGGCGTCGGTGTAGGCATACAGCCGGACGGCCAGCAGCTTCACCGTCTCCTCGCCCGGGCCGACGATCAGGAAATAAAACAGCGGGAGGCCGATAACCCCGAGCGGCTCGAAGAACTGCTGGGCCGCAGTGTTGGCTAAGGCGGCGAACGTCGCAAACAGAATCGACAGGAGAAACGTCGTCACGAGCAACGACAGCGGTTCCCGCGTCGTCACGTCGGAGTAATAGACGTACGTTGTCAGTCCCGCCGCGGGGACGACCGACAGCACGGTAAGCATGCCGACGGCGGGCTCGCTGATCGCGGCCAGCC
The DNA here is from genome assembly GCF_006861665.1 of Halonotius terrestris. Taxonomy (GTDB): domain Archaea; phylum Halobacteriota; class Halobacteria; order Halobacteriales; family Haloferacaceae; genus Halonotius; species Halonotius terrestris. The sequence continues at coordinate 61,969 of NZ_RKLU01000002.1, forward strand.
CACCGATGGCGACGAGGATGCCGAGGGCGATGAGGACGACGATCCACTTCGCGCCACGGATCAACAGCCAGTGGAGCGCGACCGCCGCGCCGTCGATGGAGGTGCGTTCCTCCCAGTCGGCGATATCGTAGAGGTCACGCGAGCCATCGGCGGCCGATTCGACCGGATCCCGCGACTCGTCCATGCTACCCCTTCGTGAGCGGCCCGTAAGGGCTTCTCGATTGTGGCAGGTACAACGCCGACGCCGTCGCCATCGCGCGCCGGCGACTACAGGTCGTGGACGCCGGTGTCGGTGATGAGCTTATCCACTAATTCGACCGGCGTCGCGTCGTAGGAGGGGTTTTCAATGGTAATTCCCTCGACGGGTTCGAGCATGACCTCCTCGGGGGCGCGGAACTGGTTTTCGAAGGCGAAGCCGTCCTTGATGACTTTCGCGCCGGAGCCGACGACGACGACCTCGACACCGAGTTTCTGGGCGGTCGCCGCCAGCGGGAGTGTCCCGACGCGATTGTAGAGCGTGTCGTCGACGATACAGTCCATCCCGATGACGACGCGGTCACACTCCGGGAGGTAATGCCCCATCGCGTTGTCGACCATGAGGTGTGGGTCAACGGGATCGATCTCCGCCAACATGCGGGCCGTTCCGCGACCGATGTAGCGCGGGCGGGTTTCCTTGACGTAGGCCGTGAGTTGCGTGCCCGCATCCGCCGCGGTTTCGACGGCTGACAGCGCGGTCGAGGAGAAGTCGTGAGTCATGAACGTCTCGCCGTCGTCGAACGTATCGGCGGCGTTCTTGGCGGCGCGTTTCTTTCCCGTCTCGATGTCGTCGATGACCCGGTCGATCATATCGCGGGTCAGCTCCTTCGACTCCTCGACTGTATCGGCGGCATCGACGACGGCACGCTGGACGGCCCAGACAGCGTTGTGGAGAGAAGCGTGTGAGGGATTGGCCCGGCGGAGCGCGCCCGCGTTGCGTTCGAGGTCCAACTCGAACTCGTCGACAGAGGCGTACTCCCGGTCGAGTAGCTCCGAGAGCGCTTCTGTCGCCTTGATGGCGATAGTCGAGGAGCTGTGGGAATGCATCCCCTGAATCTCCTCGACGGTCTCGTTAATCATACCCGGACGTTGGCGTCTCGGGCCTAATGTGTTGCGGGCGAGGCCGACCTCGCGCTCCTCGAACGGCGGCCGAAGACTTTTGCGCTACGCCATCCAGTACCATACCAACCGCCAGATGCCATCCGACCCGTCTGCTACCGATCCAGCCTGCTGTCTTTGTGGTGATGCCGTCTCGTGGGCACCGACTCCGGGCACGCCTGACGACACCACGGCGACACCGGCTTCCGGGCAGTCCGCTCCGCCGAGTGACGACGCTGCCATCACGTTCGCCCGCCCGCAGCGACGCCCGCGGTCAGCCGTGCCGAATCCGGTCTGTCGATCCTGCGCCGAAGCCGCCGAGACCACCGATGGCGAGCCGATCGATGGACTCCCAACCGCACCGCCCGCGGACGACGAGTTCGAACTAACGCCGTACGCCGATGGCCCGAATCCGGTCATCGTTGACGGCGCGCGCTGTTGGCGGACCGGGACCGCTGACTGCTGGCAACTCTCTCGGGAGGCCGTCGCCTGTGACTCCGTCCGCGAGTTCATCCGCCGCCACACTGACAGCGACGGCGCGGCAATTGAGTGGTTCGCGCCCGACCCGACCGGCTTGCCGCTGCAGATTCGAATGGAACCCGACAGCGCGCCCGGACTGACCGCGTTTTTCGAACAGTTCGGTCCCGCAACCGCGTTCCGCGTCGACTTCGCTGCGGCGGCGACGCCGAGCGCGCCCAACGATTGCCCGCTCGTCGATCCCCACCGCGTGCCGACTGCGGAAGTCGCCCCCGACGCGCCGCCGACCTTTGAGGCGACGACGCTTGAATCCGAACCGCGGCGACTCCGCTTCCAGTTGCCGGCGATCAAACAGGTTCGCGTCGTCGAAGAGCCGTCGCGCCCGTCGCTTGACGAGCAGGAGCCAGCAGTGCGTGTCAGCCACTACCGGACGCTGGCCGAAACCGCGCCCGGCCTCGTCAATCCGGCCGACATCGAGCCGTTGTTGACGGCGTCGGCTCCCCGGGTCAGATTTGACGCGGTGCGGACGTTCCGGACGCTGCTGACCGCCGAGCCGTCGGCCGGGCTGTCTGCAGTGGATTCACTCACCGACCGACTCGACGACCGGCAGTTGACCGCGCTGACTGCGGTGCGGTGTCTGCTCCGAATCGCCGAAGAGTATCCGGCGGCCGTCGCCGACAGCACGCCCGCGGTGAGCGACGTGGTCGACAGCGGGAGCGCGCTGCTCGATACGGCGGCGACACGACTGCTGTTGTATATCGCCGAACACGATCCGGCGGCCGCGTTGGATGCGACACCCGCGCTTGCCTCGTTGTTGTCGCCAACGCCGACCCGCCCGCGCCGGCAGGCGTTAGCGACGGTCGGCGTGTTGGCCGAGCCCTATCCCGAGGAGATACGGCCGCTGGTACCGCAGCTCTGTTCGCTGTTGCGGACTGACGACACGCAGTACCGGATCAGCAGCACGGCCGCCCTCGGCCGCGTCACCGCCGAGTACCCCGATGCCGCGACGCCGGCGGTGCCGACGCTGCTCGATCAACTCACCGCGGCCGACGCCGAACTCCGCGGCAACGCGGTCGGCGTGCTGGGTGATATCGCCCGCGGCTTCCCGATGGATATCGCGCCTTACACCGAAGAGATCGGCCCGCTGTTGGGCGATGAGGATCCGACCGTCCGGTCGAACACCGCTGGCACGCTCGCCCGCGTTGCCAACGACGATCCGCGCCACGTCCTGCCCTACGTCCCGGCACTGATCGACCTCTTGGACGACAGTTGGACGCGCAGCCGAGTGCATGCCTGCTGGGCGTTGGGCTACTGCGGCGACAGCGATGCGACGGCCGCGCTCAGCGATATTCGCCACACCGACCCCAGCGAGGCCGTCCGTGACCGGGCGGCGTGGGCACTCGACCGCATTGAGTGAGTCGGCTGTCTCGAACGTGCCGCCGCGGCGCGCAAAGCCCTCAATAGCGTCGCCGCCCAACGGAGAGTAATGAGTTTCACCGTCACCTACTACTGTCCCCATTGCGAGGCCCTCGTCGAACTCGAACGCGAGGGATACCTCGACGATAAGGCCGTCACGCCGTACCCCTTCGAGGGCTGGTCGTACGTCACGCCGGAGGACCCATTCGAGGATGAAGACGGCGTCGACGGCGTCGAATTCACCTGCGGCGAGGACGGGACGCTGCGGGACGGCGAAACCGGCTGTGGCGAATCGTTCTATCTCAGTTTCGTCAAATTCGAAAACGGCCGCGAGATCGATCCGCGGCAACCGAGCGAACGCGTCGAGCTCGCAGACGACGGGCCGTCGACGCCGAAGGGTCCGAGCGGTCCATCTGGCCCGGGCTCCGGCGGCTTCTGGTCGTAATCAGCCTTTGATGTTGCAGACCGGCACCGTGCGGGCGACGGGGTCGGCGAGGTCGAGGGCCTCCGAGACGGCGACAACGTCGTCGATGTCCTTGTAGACGCCGGGGGCCTCCTCAGCGATGGTTTCGCCGTCCTGGGCTTTGATGTAGATCTGCTGTTGGTCGCGCAGGTCGGTTTGCACGTTGCTCGCGCCGTACTCGCGTTTGGCCTGCGTGCGACTCATGATCCGGCCCGCGCCGTGGGCCGTCGAGCCGAAGCTTTCGGCCAGCGACCCACTGCCCCCGCGGAGGACGTAGCTGCCGGTCCCCATGCTGCCGGGAAGCAGGACGGGCTGCCCCACGTCGCGGTAGGCTCGCGGCACCTCCTCGCGGCCGGCCGGGAACGCCCGCGTCGCGCCTTTCCGGTGGACGTAGAGTTCCCGATCCTCGCCGTCGACATCGTGGACCTCTTTCTTGGCGATGTTGTGGGCGACATCGTAGAGGAGTTCCATCTCCATGTCCTCCCACGAGCGGTCGAAGGCGCGCTCGAATACCTGCCGCGTTCGGTGGGTGAGCAGCTGGCGGTTGACCCACGCGAAGTTGATCGCCGCGCCCATGGCACCGTAGTACGCCTCGGCCACCTCGCTGCCCGCGGGCGCGGCCGCGAGGTTGTCGTCCGGGAGGTCGGCGTTGAACTCGGCGTGTTCTTCGGTGATTCGGTTGACGTAGTCCTTGCAGACTTGGTGGCCGAGCCCGCGACTCCCGCAGTGGATCATGACGACGATCTGGTCCGGTTGGAGGCCGTAGGCGTCGGCCACGTCGTCATCGAAGATTTCGGTGACGCGCTGGACTTCGAGGAAGTGGTTCCCGGAGCCGAGGCTCCCGATCTGGTTTTTGCCGCGGTTCTTCGCGTCCTCGGAGACGAACGCGCTGTCGGCGTCGGGGCGACGGCCTTCATCCTCGCAGTGCAGCATGTCTTCGCGGGTCGCGTAGCCCTCTTCGACTGCCCAGTCGAGCCCGCGGTCGAGGATTTCGGTGACGGTCTCGACGTCGGTTTCGACGACGCCGCCGTGACCGATGCCGGTCGGGATGTTGGCGAACAAGGTGTTAACGAGTTCTTCCTCTCTGCCGCGGAGNTCGTCGTANGTGAGATTTGTNCNNATCATCCGGACGCCACAGTTTATGTCGTATCCGACCGCTCCGGGCGAAATACAGCCGTTCTCGGCGTCGATACCTGCGACCCCGCCGACCGGGAAGCCGTANCCNTGGTGGCCGTCNGGCATACANAGNGCGTGGGTCGTCATTCCCGGGAGGTGGGTAGCGTTCGTGATTTGGTTGAGCGTGTCGTCGTCGCCGATCTGGTCAAGGAGGGCTTCGCTGGCGAGGAGCCGCGCGGGCACTCGCATCTCGCCTTCTGGGGGTATCTCCCAGACGTGCTCCCGGACGCGGTGCAGCCGGTAGCCGTTGATCTCGCGTGTGGTCATGGCTGTGGGTGGGCTGTGGAGCCGAAAGAGCGTTGCGTCCGATACGCGGACGATATTTGCTCTATCGCCGATTCACTATCCCCTTAGAAAGCCCTCAACGCGCTCGACTCCCGGGACTCGTTGCGCTCCTCGTTCGCTTCGCTCACTGCGGTGCTTACGTCGTCCGGGTTCGCCGAGCGCGTTTCGCCCTTTCAGTCCGCCAGGCGCGGCAGTTGATTCAGTTCTCTCAAGAAGGGTGGATGGCTGGTCGAGACGCAACTCAGTTGCCAGCGAGAAAGACGTTGCGGCGGCTTAGTCGCCGCTGACAGATTCGTCAGCAGTCGCCGGGTCGCTTTGTTCACCGTTCTCGCGGGCGACGACTTGAGCCGCGGAGTCGAATCGCGTTTTGAGCCAGCGGTCAACCGAGTACGGGCCGCCGCCGGTGATCAGCAGGGCCGACACGAGGCCGAACAGCGAGATGTGGGCGACGACCGGGTCGTCCGGGAGGCCGAACAGCGTCGTCACGAACAGCCCGAAGGCGACCAGCGAGAACCCGCGCGTGAACGCGCCGACGATGAACATCACGCCGACGAGGGCCTCAGTCAGCCCCGCGCCGATCACCCAGAGCTCCGGCGCGACGGGGACGACCGCCGTGAGGTCGTATTTAGCGACGACGGACAACGCCTCGCCGGGCCGCAGTAGCTTCTGGGTGATTCCGAGGTAGACGAACGCGATGCCGATCCCGACGCGGAGCAGCGTCGGCACCAACTCAGTGTAGGGCTCGATCCGCTCGGCGAAGGGGACAGCGACCCGCCGATAGAAGGGGTCGAAATCCGAGTAGAGCGTCCGATCGTCGTTCGCCATCCGTGCGATCAGTTCGTCCGCGCTCGGTCGGCCGCCGCCGAGCAGGGCGATCGCCAGCAATCCGGGGACGTACTCGAAGGCCAACAACAAGCCCGGTTCGGCGGGTAACACGGCCAGATAGATCAACAGCGTCGTCACGGCGACGACGCGTGTTGCGAGGCCGAACAGCAGGAGGAACCCGACGCTGATCCCGAAGAGTCGGAGGACGGTCGGATACGGCAGTTGGACCGAGGGGCTGAAGAAGTAGCCGCCGAAGCCCGCGCCGATCATCGGCATCCCCATGCTCAGCCGGAAGAGCCACGGCAGCAGATCGCGGTAGTCGTCCATGATTTCTCGGAAGGCAGCGATGTCGGCCGGGAACGGTCGCACAAGGAGATAGCCGGCGATCCCGGCGACGATAGCGACGAAGCCGCCGAGCAGGACGGCAATGATGAACGGCGTGGTGAACGCTTCGATGAGGAACTGGGCGACATTTGCGGGCTGGGAGTCTTCCGGGCGGACGTACTCGATGTGGGCCGTTGCCGGTCCGACAAAGGCCACGAGGAGGGCTGTCAGTGTGAGACAGCCACCGAGGAGTCGATTGCGGCTGGGGGTCATATTCGCCATTATGACTGATGGGCTCCTAATTGCACCGGTCGGAACAGGGGGTAGTCGGACGGAGGAATTAATACTCTCGTCGGCCATAGGGATGATAGTGAGCGTCAATCTCGAACGACGGCGCGACGGCCCGGGTGACACCGAGTACGTCGAGCGCGCCTGGCGGCTGAAAGAGCGCATCCACAACCAAGAGGGCGTGCTCAAACAGCGACGCGGCTTCTTCGTCGATGCCTACCGGCGATCGACGACGCTGCTGTACTTCGAGGACCGGGAACTCGTCGCCTTCGGCTCGGCCCGACGCGACGGCTATATCCTCTTTTTGGCTGTCGCCCCCGAAGCTCGCGGACAGGGCTACGGCGAACGGCTGGTCGCCGAGATCGCCGACGACCACCAAACGATCACCTGCCACGCTCGGACGACGAACAAAGCGGCCCTCGGTTTTTATCAACACCTCGGCTTTCAGGTCGATCGTCGGATCGAAAACTACTATGAAGACAACGGCGACGCCTATTATCTCAAACTCGGCGAGGAAGACGGCATTCGCCAGCGGCTCTCTGAGTTCCTACGTCGGTAGCGACGGCCTCAGCGCGGTCGCTGCCGTGGCGGTACGTCAGCACGGTCGTTGCCGGGCGATTCGTCCCCGTATGTGACTCGCTGCCGCGAGCGCGACGGAACGCACCTTTTATACGCTGACACACGTAAGCCGAGGTACTACTATGCCAAGTTCCAATGGGCCGCTGACCGGAACGCGCGGAAAGCTCTCGAACGATCCACGCGACGGCGGGACGTCGCCGCCGCAGCGCGCTGTCACCGAATTCGAGGAGGGCCAGAAGGTCCACCTCAAAATCGACCCCAGCGTTCCTGAGGGTCGCTTCCACCCTCGATTCAACGGCCACACCGGCGAGGTCACCGGCGAACAGGGTAGTGCCTACACCGTCAGCATCGTCGACGGCGGGAAGGAAAAGACGGTGATCGCCCGGCCGGCCCACCTGCGCGCTCAAAAGTAGATGACGATCTTCAAGGAAAAAATCGACGAGGAGTACGTCACCATCTCCGAGGTGAAAACGCTCCTCAACGACGTGGAGGCCGAACGCGCTGCCGACGAGGATCGGGACCTCCAGTACGAACTCGCTCGTGCCATCGAACACGTCAACCGCCACGCCGTCCTTGAGGCCGAGGAGTCCCGCGAACTCGTTGACCAACTCCTCGACCTCGAAAAGGTCAACGAGAAAATCGCCCACCGGATCGCGGACCTGCTGCCGCAGGACCGCACCGAACTCCGGGCGATCTACGCCAAAGAGCGACACACCCTCGACGGCGAGGAGCTCGACGAGATCCTCAACGTCGTCGCGCAGTACACCTGATCGGCAGCCGGGCCCCTTGGAGCGCGGAGCCGATTTTTTAAATAGCTTGTTTGCGTAGTCCACCCTATGTCTGACTCCGAGAACGGTAACGGCGACAGCGACGCCACCACACGCGAAGCCGTTGTTCTCGACTACCTCCCTCATGGTCGCCCCGACGACAACCGACCGCAGTACCAGAAGGACGCGCTCGCCTACGCGGTCGCCGTCGACGACTTCTCACTCCTGGAACTCACGTTGACCGACGAGGCCGACATCGGCATCGTCGACCGCGTCACGATTGGCGACGACGCCGACGACGCGATCATCGAGTCGGCCCGCGAGATCGAGTACGAGGACCTCTCGAATTCGGCGGTCTCGGAACTCGAATACGCCGTCGAGGCCATCGTCGAGGCCGAGGAAGACCGGTTCGTCGACTTCTACAACGACGCCCAGCCGATCACGCTCCGGCTCCACCAATTGAATCTGTTGCCCGGAATCGGCAAAAAACTCCGCAACAAGATCATCGACAAGCGGAAACGCCAGCCCTACGAGAGCTTCGAGGATCTCTCCGATCGGGTCGGCGGTCTCCACCGCCCGAAAGAGGTGATCGTCGAGCGCGTCCTCGAAGAGATCCGCGACGATGACCTGAAATACAAGACCTTCGCCCGCGACGACGAGGCCTGAGCCCTCCCCACGACGCCGCCGAAACGGGACGTTTAGGCCGCCCGCAGCAAACCCTGTAGCATGACTCGTTCCGAATCGCCCGGCAGCCGCGATCCCGACGCGCTGATCCGCCGGGCCGGCGACCGCGGCAACCCGGATTTCGACCAACACTTCCTCGTTGACGACCGCGTTGTCGACCGGATTCCGGGCTATCTGCCCGATACGGCCGACCGCAGCCATATCCTCGAAATCGGCGGCGGGCCGGGCGTCCTCACTGACCGCCTGCTCGCGGTTGCCGACCACGTGACCGTCATCGAACGCGATCCCACGTTCGCCGCCCACCTCCGCGAGGAGTTCGCCGACGCCATCGACGCCGACCGCCTGACCGTCATCGAGGGTGACGCGCTTGAGGTCGACCTCCCGGATGCGACCGCTTGTGTCTCGAATCTCCCCTACAGTGCGTCCAGCGAGATCGCGTTTCGATTGCTCCCGCTAGACATTCCGCTGGTCTTGATGTTTCAACAGGAGTTCGCCGAGCGGATGGTCGCCGCCGTCGGCGAGGACGACTACGGTCGGCTCTCGGTGAGTGCGCAACACTACGCCGACTGCGAGATCGTTGAATCGGTGCCGAACACCGCCTTCGATCCTCAGCCAGCGGTGCAGAGCGCGCTCGTTCGGCTGATGCCCCGAAAACCCGAGTACACCGTCGCCGACGAGGAATTCTTCCTCCGATTCGTCAAGGCGATCTTCACCCAACGCCGGAAGACGATCCGCAACGCGATCCGTAACACGGCTCACATCTCCGGGCTGGACGATGCCGACGCGGTCGTTGACGCGGCCGACGAAGACCTGCTCGGTCGGCGGGCTGGCAACGTCGCGCCCGCTGAGTTCGCCGCGCTCGCACAGACAGCGGTCGAACACGGCTTCGATGACTCCGACGATGGATAACGCCGATAGTGGCGACGAGACCGACGAAAGCGAGAGCGACAACGACCGCCCGTCGCTTGCCGAGCAGCGCGGTGTCGACGGTCACGTCTACCAGCCCGCCGAGGACTCCGCGTTACTGGCGAAAGCGGCCATCGACGACATGTCTGCACCAAATCGCGTCCTCGAAGTCGGCACCGGCTCAGGGTGGGTCGCCGAACAGGTCGCCAGCGAAACCGACGCCCGCGTCGTCGGCAGCGATCTCAACCCCCACGCGTGCCAGCAGGCCCGCGAGCGCGGGATCGAAGCTGTTCGCGCCGATCTGGTCGCGCCGTTTGCCCCCGACGAGTTCGACGCCGTCCTGTTTAATCCGCCGTACCTGCCGACCGACCCGGACAACGAGTGGGACGATTGGATGGAACACGCACTGTCCGGCGGGACCGACGGCCGGCGGCTCATCGTGCCGTTTCTCGACGATGTGGGCCGCGTGTTGACCGCGGATGGGGTGGTCTATCTGCTGGTCAGCAGCCTCACCGGCTATGAGATCGTCGTCGATCTCGCCGAGGGGGCCGGCTTCGAGACCGCTGAGGTCGCACAGGAATCGTACCCGTTTGAGGTGCTGTCGGTACTCCGGCTAACGCGGTGATCTCCCTCTCTAAAATTACTATAGGACATATTCTTACATAGTAAATATTAAGCAGCCGAATCACCAACGCTGAAGGGATGACTGAACGCGTTGCGACGACGACGGGGCTACTGCCCCTTCCTGACCCGGCTAAAGAGGAGCTCTCCGACCTCAAAGGCCACCAAAAGCACGATCTGATCTCCGGCACCGAACGCGAGGAGATCGCCAGTGCCTACGCCGAGTATCGCCGCGAAGTAATCGACGACCAGCAGTCCGCTGGCCTCGACCGTATCACTGAGGGGCAACTCCGGTGGGACGACATGCTCGCCCACCCGCTGACGACCCACGACAACGTCGACCCCAACGGGATCGTCCGCTACTACGACAACAACAATTTCTACCGTGATCCGCAGGTCCGCGGCGACCTCGACTTCTCGGGCGACGTGGCCGAAGAACTCGACGCCGCTGCCGACCTCGTCGACGACCCGGCCGACTCGCTGCAGGCCGTCCTGCCGGGCCCGTACTCGCTGTTCGACCTCGCTTCCGACGAGCACTACGGCGACGATGCCGAGTTCTTCGGGGCCATCGCCGACTTCCTCGCCGGCGAAGTCGAGGCGTTCCCGGATCACAAGACGCTCACGCTGCACGAACCCTCCCTCGTCGAGAACCCCCCGAACGAGGACCTCGTCGAACGGCTTGCCGAGGCCGTCGACACCGTTGCAGGCGAGACTGACGCCGACGTGGTCGTCCACACCTACTTCGGCGCGCTCGACGAGACGACCTACGCGCACCTGATGGACGCCGACGTGGAGGCACTCGGCTTCGATCTCGTCGCCGGCGACCGCGAGGACACGCTGTCGAACATCACCGAGTTCGGCACGAAGGACGCCGCCGCCCTCGGCATCGCCGACGGCCAGAACACTCTCGTCGAATCCGCCGACACGCTCAACGAGCGCGTCGAGTGGTTCGAGGATCAGATTCCGGTTCAGGAGTTCGACCGGCTCTACCTCTCAACAAACACGGAGCCGTTCTACCTGCCGGTGAACAAACACCTCGCCAAACTGGAGGCGATTGCCGCAGCGGCTGGCAACGTTGACGCCGAGGAGGTGACAGCATGAGCCGCCCCGTCGACAACCGCGCGCAGTTCCGTCCCGAGGACCACCCCAACGACAGCTTCCTGCTGACGACCGTCGTCGGCTCCTACCCCAAGCCGAAGTGGCTGAACCGCGCTGACGACCTCGTCGACGACCCCGACTCGAAGTTCAACGAGGAGAACCTCAAAGAGGCTCACGACGACGCCGCCCGCGTCATCACCCACGAACACGAACGCTGCGGGCTCGACACCGTCGTCGACGGCGAAGTCCGGCGCAACGAAATGGTCGAGTACTTCGCCGANCGNATCGACGGCTACGANTTNAANGGGCCNGTNAAGGTNTGGGGNCACAACTACTTCGACAAGCCNTCNGTCNCGNNNGANGTCGCNTACGANGANCCGTGGCTCGTCGACGAGTTCGAGTTCACNANCNACGTCGCCAGCAAGCCGGTCAAGGTGCCGATCACGGGACCGTACACGCTGGGTAACTGGGCGTTCAACGAGGCNTACGACNNCGAGGAGNNNNTNGNCTACGANCTCGCCGACCTCGTCAACNNNGAGATCGAGNNGCTCGTCGAGGCGGGCGCTCGCTACATCCAGATCGACGAGCCCGCGCTGGCGACGACGCCGGACGACCACGCAATCGTCGGCGAGTGTCTCGANCNNATCGTCNNCGGNATCGACGANGACGTNCGCATCGGCCTNCACGTCTGTTACGGCGACTACTCGCGCATCTACCCCGAACTCAACGACTACCCGGTCGATGAGGTCGATCTCGAACTCTGCAACGGCAACTACGAGCAGATCGAGGTGTTCAGCGAACCGGAGTTCGTGCCTGATCTCGCACTCGGCGTCGTCGACGTTCACACCGCCGAGGTCGAACCGGTCGACGAAATCAAGGAGAACATCAAACAGGGCCTGAAGATCGTGCCGCCGGAACGGCTCACGATCAGCCCCGACTGCGGCGTGAAACTCCTCCCGCGGGATGTCGCCTACGGCAAGATGGAGAACATGGTCGAGGCGACCCGGCAGGTCGAAGCCGAACTCGATAGCGGCGATATCGACCTCGAAGAGCCGGTGCCGACGGCCGACTAACGGTTGGAGCGCGAGTTTTTCCTTATTTGATCTGTTCTAAATTACCTTCACTAAGCATAAGCTAACCACAGCTGGATGCCTGCGAAAATAATCAGTACGATAGACGTGAATATGATTCCTTTCTGGAATTGCTTCGGACGCCTTACAGTCGCATCGTAGTGCGATTTATCCCACACACTGAACGCGCTTGTGGGACGAATTAGGTAGTCATCCCCACCGGGATTTAGTGACGATGGATGATTCTCATTGTTGACGTTGACACCACCCGAGATGGAAAAGCCGAGAACTGCATGCCCTTCATAAGTCAGCGGTTTTGCATCTACTGAAACGTTGGTTGACTCCCCTGGCGGAAGATCAGCACCTATCTCAACTTCCTCTGACCAGACTATGTTATCATCAATTTGTGTCCGGAGATGAACCGCCGTATCTGCAGTCCAAGTGTTGTCTGTGGTGTTATTAAATTCGACATCAATAGTGGGTTCTGTATCTGTCCACAATACTGGTGATGGTTCCTCGACAGGCTCTGCCGTAATTTCTAACCCATGTACTTCCTGAGTGTAGGAGACTGGCATATTATTGGTCAAGTTAGGTTTGAAAATCAAACTTTTTGTCGTCCGTTTCTTGCGCGCATTTCATAACCAGTCGGTCGTGATGTACGTCACTGTCTCCATCATCTCCCGATTGGGGAACGCGTCAATCACGCGCTGGATGATGTGATAGCATTCATGCGCCGGCAGTGACTGGTCTGGGATGTAGAACACGCCACTGTGTGCGTCGAGTTCCATCTCGACAAAATCGTCGTCGCTGGTGACGATGATCCGGTGTTCTTCGACGGCGTACCGACAAATCGTGGTGTCGTCAACTCCTTCGCCCAACTCGCTCACGTTGACGACACGCTCTACGTCGTGGCCTGCTTTGTCCAGTTTGGTCGCCAGCGCCGCCGCGATGTTCTCGTCGAGCAGCAACGACACCTGCATACCTACGAGTCCGGCAGCTCCTCGGGCCCGGTGATGATTCTCGGGTCGTCCGCTGCGGCGTCCTGACGCTCTCGACGGGTTTCTTCGACCGCCCGCATCTCTTCAGGATGGTCGTGATAGTAGGCCAAGGCGTGGTAGACCGCCGCAGCAGTGAGGTCGAACCGCTCGGCAACCGTCTGCGCGTCGAGCCCGCGCTCTTCGACCAGCGCGTGAATGTGGCTCACCGTGATTCGCCGGTCCCGAATGTGGGGCTCGTCGTGAATCTCCGACTCGTCACCGGAGACGACGGTGTTCATCTGCTTCGACATAATGTAGCGTACTGGTGCTGTGGCCTTCATTCTTTGCCGGTACATCGTCAGCTTCGGGTGCGTTGTGCGGTACAGAAGGTATCGTATGCCACTTCACGCGATTAGTGCCCGGATCGTAGCACGTCGCCACCGTCGAAGCCGTGCTCTCGAACCCACGCTCGCAGGCGGTGGCGACTCCGGCGGGCCAGCGGGGCCAACTCCGGCGCGCCGATGATCCCGAAGCCGACGACGATCACGCCGAAGCCGGCGACCGTCATCGCCGACAGGGACTCGCCGAGCAGGAGCCAGCCGCCGAGCGTGGCGACGACCGGGCTGACGTAGAAGACCAGACTCGACCGGGTCGCGCCGACCGCATCGAGCAGATTGAAATGCAGGATGTAGGCGAGCGCGCCGGCGAAGACGCCGAGGTAGGCCACCGACAGCAGGGCCGAGGCCGTCCACGTCGCCGCGGCGACCGACTCGCCGGTCGCCATGCTGAGCGCGTGCAGCAGGGCCGCGCTGACCGGGAGTGCCCACACGGTGCGGGCCGTACTCGACAGCCGCGGCGCGGAGCGGCGGATCAACACGGTCCCGAGTGCGAGGCTGACCGCGCCCGCGAGGACGATGGCCGCGCCGCCAGACAGCGTCGCCCGCAGCGTCGCCGGCGTTATCTCGATCACCATGCCGACGCCGACGAGGCCGACGAGCGTGCCGACCGCGCCGGTCGCCGAGAGCTGTTCGTCGCTGAGCAGGACGCCAGCCAGCAGCGGCGTGAAGATTGGTACGAGCGCGAAGAGGATCGCGCCGACGCCGCTGGTGACCGACCCCTGCCCGAGGAACAACAGCCCGTTACTGAGCCCGATGGCGAAGACGCCCGCCGCGAGAATCCCTGCGATGTCGCCGCGGGTCCGCGGCACGAGATCGGCCCAGTCGTGGGTGTAGAGGACGTACCCGCCGAGGACGAGTGCCGCGAGATCGAACCGGACCGCGACGAGCAGCAGCGGCGGCACGTCAGCGAGGCCGGCTTTCGCCGCGACGAACGTCCCACCGAACAGGATGCTCACGGCGAGGAAGGCCGCTGTCCAGCGGTGGTCGCTCAGACTCATCGGACCTCCAGCCCGTCGGAAGCGGGGGAAAACTGCGTGTGAAAGAGAGGATCGCTCATATCTATACTGAGGGGCCGAACCGGTATAAGCCAATCCAGAAACCGCTGCACGGCGGGACAATCGGTCGGTTCCTGACGGTTGTTCGCGCCGTGAATTCACTGCCGAATCCGACAGGATTTCACACCGTGAAAGACAGCGAAACCGACTTCCACGCCGGCCCGAAAGGAAAGCTATGAATCGGGTTCTTGAGGAAATGGAGTTCCTCGCGCGGTCGGCCAACCGCGGCGACGTGCTGACCGCGCTGACCGACGCGCCCCACGACCGCCAGGCGTTGGCGGCGGAGACCGGAGCCTCACAGCCGACGCTCGGCCGCATCCTCCGGGATTTCGAGGACCGCGACTGGGTCAGAGAGACGGACGACGGCTACACGGCGACGGCGACCGGCCGGCTCGTCGCCGCGGGGCTGACCGAACTCTCGGACTCGCTGGCTGCCGAACTCCACCTCAGAGAAATCAGCGAGTGGCTGCCGGCCGACGACCTCGGCTTCGACCTCCGGCGACTCGGCGAGGCGACGATCACCACACCCACACAGACCCGCCCGAGCGCGCCCGTCGGCCGCGTGATCGACCTCATTGAGGCCGCTGACCACGTCAGAATCCTCTCGCATGCGTTCAACGAGGCGACGCTGGCGGCGGTCGTCGAGTGGGTCGCCGACGGCGGCACCTTCGAGGGCGTGTTCTCGGCCGCGGCTATCGAAGCCGTCGCCGACGAGGCCGCGCTGGGCGAGCAACTCCGCCGATTGCAGGCCAGCGAGGGCGCGACGATCCGGATCGTCGAGGAGTCGGTCCCGCTGGCAGTGACGGTCGCCGACGACACGGTGAGTCTCCTGTTGCGCGACGAGCAGGGTCGGCTACAGGCAGCCGTCGACACCGACGACCCAGAGGTCACGGAGTGGGCAACGGACCTCCACGGTCGCTACTGGGCCGACGCGCGGCCGATCGCCGACAGCGACACCGATACCTTCGGAGACACGCCGTGACCATCCTCTGTGCGGGCCACATCAACTGGGACGTGACGATCCATGTCGACGGGCTCCCGGAGCCTGACGGCGAGGTACAGATCCAGCAGTTGATCCAGTCCGGCGGCGGCTCGGCGGCCAACGTCGCCGTCGGGCTGGTGGGCCTCGACGTGCCGGCGGCACTCTACGGCAGCGTCGGCGGCGACGACACCGGCGCGCTCGCCCTCCGGGAACTCGACCGCGCGGGCGTCGACTGCGGCCACGTCGTCATCGACCCGGAGACGACGACCTCGGTCAAATACCTCGTCGTCGACGCCGCCGGCGAGGTGATGGTCTTCTCCAACGAGGGTGCCAACGAATCGTTCCGGGCGGTCGATGTCGATAGCGACTTGCTTTCCGGCGTCGACCACCTCCACCTGACCGGCCAGTCCCCGGAGACAGCCTCGCTGTTGGCGATGTTGGCCAGCGATATGGGGCTCACCGTGAGTTTCGATCCGGGTCGCCGGATCTCCGAGCGGGCGTACGGCGACACGCTCGCGGCGACTGACCTGCTCTTCCTGAACGACCGCGAAGCCGCCCGCGCCGAGGCGGCAGGACTGCTGACACCGACCGATCCCAGCGACACGGTCGTCGTGGTCAAACACGGCGGCGAGGGTGCGGCTGTTCACACTCCAACCGGGCGCGTCTCACATCCGGGGTTCGCTATCGAGCCGGTCGATCAGACTGGGGCCGGCGACGCCTTCGCCGCGGGGTTCCTCGCGTCGGTGTTCGGCGGCGACGACTCGGCCGCTGACGGTCCGACCGGCGTGGATACGGTGTCGCCACCGCTCGACGACGCCGAGTGGTACAGCGACGCACTCGCGGTCGGCAACGCCTGCGGCGCGCTAGCGGCCGAATCGATGACCGCACGCACGGAGCTGTCGTGGGACGCGATCGAGGAGTTGTTGGCATCCCACCAGTCGGAGTGATCGACCCATCCGGCCAAGCTAGGTGGCTTCAAGGGGCTCGAAGTCACAGGGGCGGACGATGACAGAGTCCTCGCTGGCCGCCGCCGTCCGCGACGTACTGGCCGTCGACGCCGACTCGTTCCGGGCGGAAGCCGCGACCGACGCCGACTTCGTGCTGTCGGAGCTGAGCGACGGGACCTTCGACAACCACCAGTCGATCCTCGGCCTCGAATACGAGTTTTATGCGGTCTCCGAAAACCGCTGGAACCCGGACGACGGCGCCTATGGGCTGGCCCGCGTCCCGCGCCGCCTCCTTGAGCTGATCGGCTTCGAGAAGGAACTCGGCCTCCACAACGCCGAGATGACCGCGACGCCCCAGCCGTTCAACGCCGACGGCGTCCGCGCCATCGAGTCGGAGGTCCGCAGCCAACTCGCGGCCGCCCTCGACTGTAGCCGACCAGAAGGCCTGCGGCTCGTCAGCGACGGCCTCTGGACGATTCCGCCGACTGGCGAGACGGCTCGCGGTTATCTCTCCGATTGTGTCACCGACGACGGGATCCGGATCGCTACCAACATGACCGACGCCGTCCGGTATCACGCGATGGCCAACGGCGACCTCGGCGACACCTTCCGCGTCGAGGCCCCCCACGTCGATATTGCTGCCGAGACGCTGATGCCCGAGAGCCTGATCACGTCGATTCAGCCGCACTACCAGATGCAACAGGCGATGGACCTGCCGCGGTATTTCACCTACGCGCTGCGGCTCGCAGGGCCGCTGCTCGCGCTTGGCGTCAACGCGCCGTTCTTCCCGCCGGATCTCTACGCCGACGGCGTCGATCCCGACGACGTGCTCGCGGAGGGGTGGCACGAAAACCGAATCGCCGTCTTCGAGTCGGTGCTCAACACCGCCACCGAGACGGACAAGGTGGCGTTCCCCGAGGATATCGACTCGCTGGAGGATGCCATCAGCCGCGTCGTCGGCGACGAGGTCGTCGTCCCGATGGATGTCGACCGCGGCGACCGCTTCCACGACAACTTCGCCACGCTCCGCCGCAAGCACGGCACCTTCTGGCGGTGGGTACGCCCGGTCTTCGACGGCCCCTCGCGGTCGGCGGCCAACGCCAGAATCGAGTTCCGCCCCTTACCCGCCCAGCCGACCGTTCGGGACTCGATGGCCCTGACGGTCGCCTTCGCCGGCGCGATGGAGGGCCTGACGCGCACCGAACACCCGGTCGGCGACCTCCCGTGGGAGGCCGCCCGCGACAATTTCTACGCCGCGATGCGCAACGGGATCGACGCCGACATCGAGTGGATCCTCGCCGACGGCACCGAGACGACCGACAGCACCGCCGCGATCACCGACCTCTTGGATCACGCCGCCGAGGGCCTGCGCGCGGTCGGCCTCGACGACGACACGGTCGATGCCTACCTCCAACCGCTGATGTGGCGCGTCGACAACGAGTTGACGCCGGCGGGCTGGAAGCGCGAACAGGTGCGGCAGCGACTCGACGAGGGGGCTGCCTTCGACGAGGCGATCCACGGAATGCAGCGGGACTATATCGAGACGCAGTCGGAGACGCTGATCGACGGCGATTTCCGTGCTTGGTAGGGCGCAGACGGGATCGTTCCAAGCGATCCCCGAGATACCGTTCTAGGAAACGCTTGTATCGTTCGGAGCCCTTGTCTTACCTACCATGTCGAGTAATCAATACGCCCAGTTCAGCGGAGTTCCGATGAGTAGTAACGATATCGACGACCTGCTGACCTCCCAAGGATACGGGATTCTTTCCCTCTGTCGGGAGGGAACCCCGTACAGTATTCCGATCTCGTTTGGCTACGACGGGGAAGACATCTATTTCGGATTGCTTGAGGACGGGCCAGAGCCGACGAAGTTCGCGTTCATCGACGATGGTGCGACCGCTCGACTCCTCGTCACGGACATCCGTGGGCGATTCGATTGGCGGAGCATCGCTATTACCGGGCCTGTCGAGGAGCTGGACCCCGATGACCCCGACTGGGAGCATTTTATCGATACGTTAGCCGAGAATGCCTGGTTCATGCGGGCGTTCGAACACTCGGATGCTATCGAGTCGATTCAGGGGTGGAAGCTACAGACGGATGAACTCTAGGGGCTTGAACGAACAGAGGAAGTCTACGACTGATCCGCGTCCAACCACGCCGGGCCCCCTCGCCATGTCGCTCTCGGCTGTCTGGGGCTCCACAGAAGCTACCCTCTATCTCCTCCAGTAGCTTACGTCCCAATACGCCTGTGGGTTGCCGTCTCGCTGTTTTCATGCGAACAGCCTCGTTCACTCGCCCGGATTCACGCCCCACGAGATCCGATCCCAGAGCCGTTCGTACCCGTAGTACGTCCCCGTTTTGACGAGGTTGGCGACGAGACCGATACTGAGGGCTTCCCCCGTGTTGCCGGTGAACCAGAAGGCGACGGCGACGGTGATCACGATCATCAACGCGCGGTAGCCGAGCGTTTTGGCGAGCGCCCGCGACATCCGCTGGTGGGGTGCCTGTGTAAACATCCCCCGTCCAGCCTCCCGCAATCGGTCGAAGACGCTCATTACGTGCAACTGGCGACCACGCTCACTAAAGAATACGGCTCTCCTCGCTCTGTGAGCAACGAAAACCGGTGGCACCCGAGCCGAAGCGACCCTACAACGCGTCTCTGGAGTGCTTACAGCAACTGGTCGATGTCTTTGTACTTGCTGATGTCGACGCCGTCCTCGGTGACGACGGCGACGTTGATGCCGTTCCCCGACGCGAGGTCGCGTTCGACCGCGCTCTTGATGGCTTGGGCGGCGACGGATTCGGCTTCCTCCAGCGAGAGGTCCTCCTCGTAATGCTGTTCGAGCACGCCGAGGGCGAACTGACTCCCGGAGCCAGTGACCGTGTAGTTCTCCTCGGTTGTTCCACCGAGAGCGTCGATGGAGTAGATGTGGCTGCCCTCGTCGTCGACGCCGCCGAGGATCGGACTGACGATGAGGAACGCGCCCGACCGGAGGAAGTTGCCGGTCAGCGTCGAGAGGGCCTGCATGCTCATGTCCTCGCCGCGGCGGGCCTCGTAGAGCCGCACTTCGGCCTGCAGCGAGCTGATGAGGTTCTGGGCTGCCGAGACCGAGCCCGCGATCGTGAGCGCGCCCGTCGGATGGATCTCCTCGACCTTTTGGACGTCCTTGCTGGAGACCATGTTCCCCAGACTCGCTCGCATGTCAGTAGCGAGGACGACGCCGTCCTCGGTTTTGAGGCCGACTGTCGTCGTCCCCGTTTTCATGCCGGCCTCGTCAGCGGCGGCCTCGTCGCGCTGGCCCTCGCCGCTGAACTCGCCGAGTTCCGGGCCGAAGACGTTGCTGCTCTCGCCGTCCAGCTGACCCAACTCTCCCGCAAAACCGCTTGTCGGAGTTCGCATTACTTTCTGTTAGGCCGGCGCGCGGATAAATGCAACCATTCGGCCAACCCTCGCCGCGACCTGACTCCCTCGCCGCGACCCAGCGGAAGACATTCGTGACCGCCGACACAACGCCGCTTATGCGACGCGTCAACGCCGACGACATGGAGTGGACGACGATCACCAACGACGATACTGAGATCAAACGGAAGCATCTGGGCGAGGCTGCGGGTGGCGACCAACTCGGCTGTAGCCTCTATGAACTGCCGGCGGGCAAGCGGTCGTGGCCCTATCACTACCACACAGCCAACGAGGAGGCAATCTTCGTGGTGTCCGGTGAGGGGACGGTGCGGTGTGACGGCGAGGAAGCCGCCATCAGCGAGGGCGACTTTCTCGATTTCCCGGCCGACGCCTCAGGAGCCCATCGCGTCATCAACGACTCCGATGGGCCGCTTCGATACCTCGCGGTCTCGACGATGACCGAGCCCGATGTCACCGTCTATCCCGACTCCGAGAAGTTCGGCGTCTATGTCGGCTCGCCGCCCGGTGGCCGCGAGGAACGCGACTTAGAAGGGTACTACGAGCGGGACGCTAACGTCGACTACTGGCAGGACGAAAGCTAACGGCGAAAATCGTGGTGCTGAATCAGATCGACTCTTGGGTGGCGTCCATTTTGTCGAGCAGGGTCGCTACGGGAAGCTGCAGGCCGACACGCCGTGCGGCAAGCGCGACCGGCAGCAGGACGATCCCGAGCAGGACCGTCAGCTGATACAGCGCGAACGCAGTGAACCGTGAAACGGTTTGGATCATGTCCGTACTCAACCCCTCCCAATAGCCGTATATAAATCTTCGGAGGCTGAATACTGGCCGACACCGACGCTGTATTGCGGTTTCGCTACCCCTCCCTGATACGAGCCGAACTATCGGCAGTTGGCCGGTCACCCCACGTAAACCGCGTGACGAATCGGCCTGATTGCCATAACTTATGAGAAACCAATGGTGCTCTTGCGCCTATCTAAGCCGGTGCTTCACCACCGATCGAGCCGGCCCGTAGGCCCCGTCGCTGTCGCCGCCGGAACGAATCACAAGACACGAAACCCTCGGGCCCAAGGTAGCGGTATGAGCAACTATCTCGTCGCCATGGAAGCGGCTTGGTTGGTTCGTGANGTCGANGANGTCGACGACGCTATCGGCGTCGCNGTCAGCNNNGCNGGCAAGCGGNTNAACNAGCAGGACAAGGAGTACGTCGACGTCGAAGTCGGCGTCACCGGCTGTCCGGCCTGCGGCGAGCCCTTCGACTCGGCGTTTATCGCCGCCGACACCGCGCTGGTCGGCCTCCTGCTTGAGATCGACGTGTTCAACGCCGACAGCGTCGAACACGCCTCCCGGATCGCCAAAAGCGAGGTCGGCGGCGCGCTGCGTGACGTGCCGCTGACGGTTATCGACGTGATTGAGGAAGAAGACGCCGAGGAAGGGGCCGAAGCCTAATCGACCGAGCAGTGGCCTCCCTGCACCCGCTGTCCCGGCGGCGCGAGCGGCTGTCACCGACGAAAGCTTTTCAATAACTTGGGGTAATAGGCCTGGTATGGACCTGCCGACGCCACAGGATCTCAAGGAACGCCGCACCGCCTTAGAGCTCACCCAGAGTTCCCTCGCCGAGGCTGCCGGCGTCTCACAGCCGCTGATCGCCCGCATCGAGGGCGGCGATGTCGACCCGCGGCTCTCGACGCTCCGCCGGATCGTCAACGCATTAGACGAAGCCGAAGGCGAGGTCGTCCGCGCCGCCGACCTAATGCACGAAGAGGTCGTCAGCGTCGCCCCCGACGACGCGGTCGGCGACGCCGTCGAGACGATGAAAGCCGAAGCCTACTCGCAGTTGCCCGTGCTGCAGAGCGGCGTCCCGGTCGGCTCGATCAGCCAACATGACGTGATCCAAGCCGGCGAGGATGTCAGCAACCATCCGATCAGCGAGATCATGAGCGAGTCGTTCCCGACGGTCAGCGAGGACGCCACTGTCGATGAGATTCGGAACCTGCTTGAGCACTACAAGGCCGTGATGGTCACGCAGGGCGGCGAGACGGTCGGGATCATCACCGAGGCCGATATCGCTGCGCAGATCTCCTGAATCGTCGGCGTCGCTGCACCTGTGGTCGGCTACGCTTCTTCGACGACGCCCCATTCGAAGCCGTCGTCGTCGGTGTCGTCGTTGTTCTCCCGTTCGTTGCCCCCGTCGGTCTCTGTCTCATCGGCATCGATCTCTGTTTCGTCGGCGTCGATCTCTGTCTCCCGTGGCTGATCGTCGTCAGGCGTTGCTCCGTTCGTTGCCATCGCACCGTTTTCGATCCCGAACCGTCGAGAGTTGGGACGCGGCATCCCGGCCATGCCGAAGTCGATGGATCGCTGGTCGGCTCCGACAGCCTCCGAGTGTTGGCCCACGGTTCGGCCGACCTGCACCGCCGCCGCGACCTCCGGCGGTCGGCTTGGCTCCGTCTCGGGTTCGGGTATCACCTCATCGTTGTCGTCGTCGACCGCGGTCGTGTCGTCGATCGCCAGACTCGGGGCCGCGCCGCGGCCGGTCGCCCACGCCGCCGACATGCGCAGCGAAAACAGCAGCACGACCGCCAGCAGCAGCGTGAGCAACCCGCCGATAGCGGTCAGAACCGGATCGTACAGTCCCGCGAGCCCGGAGACGACGACCAGCGGCAGCAACAGCACTGGGCCGACGGTCAACAGCCCCATCGCCACCAGCCAGCCGCCGAGATACGAACCCGACAGCGAGAGCCGAAAGGTACGCCGCACGTTGAGGGCGGCTCGCGCCGAGCCGGTCGCCGCCAACACCGCGCGGGCGGCTCCGCGCAGGTAGAGATAGACGAGGCCGTAACACAGGGTGCCGAAGCCGCCGACGAGGATCGCGAGCGCGGCGATCGCCTGCAGCGCGCCCTCGAACCCCGGCGGATCGATAACGGTCGCCGCGCCGGCTCCGCCGGCAAGGCCGATGAAAACCGCCGCCGGCAGGAAATAGATCGCCGAGACAACGGCTGATTTCGCACCGTTGCGGAGGAGCGAGCCCCAGTGGACGAAGGAGGGAGCCGACGGATCGCCGTTGATGCCGCCGGCAACGACTTCGAGGAGGTAGCCGCGGACGACGAGGCTCAGGAGGAACACGACGGGCGTGACCGCGGCCCCGACTCGGGGAGCGACTGCCAGCAGGGCCGCCCAGCCGACGAGCGCAATCCACGTCACTCCCGTCAGCACCGAGCCGACGAGCAGCGTCCCCGTCGCGTCGGCTGCGCGGTAGGGCAGTCGGAGGGCCTCACTCAACATTGGTTACACGAAGACGCTCTCGGTTTTTATAACTGCGCGTCGCTGCGGCCGTGTCGGTGTCGCCGGTTTCACTCGATGATCTCGCTGCCGCCGGCCGGCAGGTGTTCCTGAATCAGATCAGGGCTGGCGACCGAGCGGACGAAGCTCTCGTCGGCGAAGCGACCCTTGAGTTCGCGGTAGCACCGTTTCGCCATGTCGTTTTGGGCGTACTTGCCGGGTTGGAGTTGGAGGTGTGCCGCAGCGGCGTCGGCGACTGCGGGCGTCGGGCCGCCGACGACGCGGGTTTGTGGTTCACACTGGATGCCGACCGCAAGGTCGACCGCGAGATCGTTGAAGTAGGTACGGTCGCCCCGGATGACGAAGCTGCCCTTTTCGATATACTCGCCGCTCTCAGGTGTTTTCGAGACCTGATCGGGTTCGACCATGTACACGTCGCCGGCGTGTTGGCCGGCTTTCCAGACTGAGGAGTGCGACACGGCGAACTGTGCGGCCTGTCGGAGCGTCTCCTCGGGGAAGTCGACTTCCTTGGCGGGTTCGCTCGGCCCAGTTGCCTTCAGGATCGTCACGGGGCCACCGTGGGCCTCGGCGTGGAAGAACCGGTCACCATTGCTCATGTATTTCTTCACTAAGGCCTCGTTTTGATCGGCGTTGCGCCCGCCGATGACGAGGAAGCCATCGGTCGTGTGGAACCACCGGAACCGTTCGTACCACCCCTCGTCGCGTTTGATCGGGATCGACGACCGCGCGAGCCAGTCGGTGTCGGCGAATTCGTCGTCCCCGTCGTCCGTATCCTCGTCCTCATCGCTGCTGCCGTCCTCGTTGTCGTCACCGTCGTCGGCTTCCCACGCGTCGCGGCGAGCCTTCACTGCCTCTAACTCTTTGCGGGTCTGCTCGATGGCCTCTTTCGCACCCTCCTTCTTCTCCTCGATGCGTTTGGCCTCCTGATAGAGCTGATCGGCGTTCTTTTCGACGCCGATGGTCGCATCGAGCGTCGCTCGCGTGCCGCCGATATCGATCGTGACCGTTCCTTCCGAGCCATCGACTTCAACGACGGCTTCGGCGGCTGGAAGGCCTGATTCGGCAGCCTCCTGTAGGGTATCGTTGATCTCGTCCCACGGGACGCCGTCCTCGCGGGCGTTTTGGATCGTCGTCAGGATCTCGTCGACGCGGTCGTACTGCTCGTAGAGGGCTTCGGCTTTGGCGCGCTCCTCGGCGGCCTGTTGCTCGAAGCCCTCGATGGCTCCCTCTTGCTGGTCGATAATGCGCTGCTGTTTGGCGATCTCGGCCTCGAAATCCGGTTTACCGTCGTTCGGATCGGAGCTATCGCTGTCGTCGTCGGAGCGGTCGAATCGATAGAAATAGTCGTCGACAGCCGCGGTGAAATCGTCGTAGTGCTCCTCGTCGAGGCCCGCGGCCTCGCGTTCGGCCAGGGGGAACGGCGTCACGTCGACCACGCGGTCGTCGTCGAGATAGATGCGCGGCTCGAAATCACCGGCGTCGACGCGGGTCGCCAACTCGTCGAGTGCGTCGTAGATGGCGCGGTACTCGTCCTCGGTGGCGTCCTCGATTTGGGTTTCTTTTTCGACGCCAGCGCGGGTACAGACTTCCTCGGCGTATAGCCCGCCGAGGTTGAGTTGGGTGGCCAGCGTGCGCACCACGTCGCTGGTCGAGTCGTCCATCTCGCGGACGAAGGCGTCGAAGCCGACCGACAGCGGGTCGATCCGGGAGTCGGGATACTCGTACTGGCTGCCGGGAGCGATGGTGCGGGATTTCAGCCGGACGGTCTGAAGGCTCTGGATGACTTCGCCGGTTTCGTCGAGGGCGGCGATGTTGCCCTCGCCGAAGAGTTCGACGACGAGCGTCGTGTTGGCGTCGGGGCGTTCGAACTCGAAGACGAGGATGCGGTCGAACTCGTATTGGGAGACACCGGCGAAATCCGCGCCGCCCAACCGATTGCGCAGCATCTTGGCGAAGTTCGGCGGCCGGCCGGGGGCGTCGGCGACGTGGTCGGGGTCGGCCATGTGGGCGCGTTTGACCTCGCCGACTTCGAGCATCAACTCGACCCGCCCGCGGTCGAAATCCCGCATTTTGAGCCGGAGGAGATCGTCGCCGTAGAGATACGCCTTGTCGACCTTCGCGCCCTCGTAGCGGCCCATCTCGGTGACGAGGGCGGCGAGGTCAATGCTTGAGAGCTCCCGCTTGGCGTTCATACGGATGCCTCACGACGACGGGAAAAAGGGGTGTCGTTGTGGTATGCAGTGGCCCTGCGGCCGCGGTGTTGCCGCGTTCGCCCCGCTTACTTATGCCCCTGCGGCGTAGTGGGCCCGTATGTCGGTTGCACTGAGCGAGGGGTTCGTCCGGTTGGTCGGCACGTCGCCAGTGATGCAAGCGTTCGTCGGTGGCGTCATCATCGCCACGCTGAACCTCGTCGGCGCGTCCCTCGTCTTGGTCTGGCGGAACCCCTCCGAGCGGGCGTTGGACGCGATGCTCGGCTTCGCGGCAGGCGTCATGCTCGCCGCGGCGTTTACGAGCCTCATCATTCCCGGCATCGAGCAGTACTCCGGCGGCAACCCGATCCCGACGCTGATCGGCGTCGGCCTCGGCGCGCTGTTTCTGGATCGCGCCGACGGCCTCGTTCCGCACGCCCACTACCTGCTAACGGGCGAACGGCGAACCGACGCCGCACACCCCGATGACACGCTGTCCGTCGATGATGAGAAACTGGCCGGCGTCGTACTGTTCATTCTGGCGATCACCCTCCACAACATGCCGGAGGGGTTGGCCGTCGGCGTCGGCTTCGGTGCCGCTGCGGGCGACCCGTCTCAGATCGGGAGCGCGCTGGCACTGATGCTCGCAATCGGCATCCAAAACGTCCCTGAAGGGTTAGCCGTCTCAGTGGCCGCGATCAACGCCGGCCTCGACCGCCGGCTCTACGCCGTTGTCGCCGGGATTCGGTCGGGCGTTATCGAGATCCCGCTGGCTGTCCTCGGTGCGGTCGCGGTGGCGACGATCGAGCCGCTTTTGCCCTACGCGATGGGGTTTGCCGCCGGCGCGATGCTGTTTGTCATCTCCGATGAGATAATTCCCGAGACCCACCGCAGCGGCCACGAGCGCGTGGCGACGCTCGGGCTCATGGCCGGCGTGATCATCATGCTGTATCTGGATATCGCGCTGGCTGGCTGAGTGGCTCTCGACGGCGGCTTCTTCTGAGGAACTGTCGAGCGGGGACAGCGAGACTGTGGCTGACGACCGATCTGATCAGTTAGCGACGAGCGGGGCGTCGACATCGCACTGATGTTCGACGGCCGTCACCTGCCAGCCCTTGCCGCGACAAGGGGCTTCTTCGACCGTGACAGTCACCTTGTCGCCGACGCTCAGTTTGTCGAGTTCTCTGCCGAGCTGCGGGGACGCGCAATCGACGATCTGGAGGGTCTCGTTGTCCCCAGACCGGAGGGTCATCGCCCCGTACCGGTTACGTTCGGTCGTGACAGTACCCGTTATTCGGCGTTCGGCCTGTGGGACCATCATGATTGTAAATTAACGTTATAGATAATAAATCCCTTTGTCAGCAAAATTTGGTAAGAGTCACGACTGTTTACTCGATTAGTTGTAAACGCTTGGCGCAAAACGAGCCGCGGGCAGCCGGATTCAGTCGAACTGTGCAGCGGCTGCGTCGAGGACGGCGTTGCGGGCTGCCTCGCGTCGCCCGGAGAGGAACTCGATGCGACCCTCGCGGATGCCGCGAGCGGTCACGTCGGCTTCGGGTGCGTTCTCGGCGGCGGCCTCCGCGACCGCGCGGATGTCGAGGTCGTCGGTGCTGCGGAGGTAGAGTTCGTCCATGCCAACGCCGACGGTGACGAACTGCTCGCCCTCCCGTTCGACGAAGTGGAGTTCGTCCAGCAGGAGGCTCGTCGGCGGGAAGTCGAAGCGGTGGGTGAACTGATCGGTGTCGAGAACGGCAATCCCGACGCCGTCGCGCTCCTGTCGGTCGAGGTTGGCTTGGGCTGTTTCCAGCTCGTCGTCGAGTTTTTCGCGGAACTGCTCGGCGATGTGGCCGGCCAGTCCGCCGGCGTCGTCGAAGAGCAGATCGGTAATCAGCTCGCGTTTGTCCTGATAGGACTGGTAGTACGCCTCAAGCGCGATCGCCTCACGGAGGTGTCGCACCTGCTCGGCGTCGTAGCCAGCCGCTTCGGCGGCTTCGGTGTAGGCTTCGGGCGTGTTCTCCCAGTAGCTGACCGCCGGAAGGTGTTGCATATCCTCGCTCACGTCGGGGTTGAGCGCGGCGGCGAGCGTCGCCGTCAGCGCGCCGATCGAGAGATCCGGTGCGTCGCCGGTGACGACCTGTTCGGCCACGTCGCTGACTTCGGGGTCGGCGGCGATGGCGTCGAGGACGACTCGCTCGGCACCGTAGACGCCGAGCAGGCCGAGGCCGTCGACGGAGTCGGCCGTCGAGCCCGCGCCGACGAAGCAGAACAGCGGCAGTTTCTCATCGTGGCGGTCTCGATCCTGCAGCATCTGCGTGGCGTCGTTGGTCGCGTCGTCCATGTCGTAGACCGCGTTCTCCAGCGGTCGGCGGACGATGTAGTGGTACTCGGCGTCCGAGCGGGCGTGTTCCTCACGAACGAGTGGCAACACGGCGCGCTCGATGGCCGCGCCGGCGACGTAGCCCGCGGCGGTCGCGGGATGCCGGATGACGACCGGCCGCGATTCCAGCACGGCGCGCCGAATCGCCTCGGCGACGTCCAGCAGTTCCTCGGACATCCCAGCGACGGTGTCGTGATCGCCGATGGGGTCGAGTTCGTCAGGGCGAGCGCGGTCGGTCAGCGCGTCGGCCAGCCGCTGGGCGACGGTCGCTCTCTCATCGCCCTCCAGTGCGAGGAGTGCCTCGGTTTCGACTTGGAGTTCGCCACGCCGCTGTTCGACCTCGCCGTCGAGCCGGACGATGTCGCCGACCTCGATGTCGGGGTAGGCACGGACGCCGGCTTCGACGAAGGCCGCACAGTCGATGACGCCGGTCTCGTCGCTGAGTTCGAAGACGGTCGGGCCGCCGGTCTGGCGGACGCTGACGATCTCGCCTTCGAGCCGGATTGACTCGCCGATCTGGTCGGAGAGGTCGTCGACGGTCGTTTCTGCGTACTCTGCATCTGATTCCGTTTCCGCGGCAACGTCGTCCTCGCCCTCGGTTTCGGCGTCGGCGTCTTCGCGTTCGGTAACGGCGACGGCACCCGCGCCGTTGGTTTCGGCCTCGGCGTCGGCGACAGCCGCGGTGTCGTCGGTGCTGGCTGGCTCTGTGTTGGCTGCTGTTTCTGTCTCAACCGCCGCTTCCGCATCGGGTTCCGCAGCAACTTCGCTCGCGTCGTCGTCAACTGCCGGTTCAGATTTTGCTTCGCTCTGTTCGGCCTCTTGCGCTTCCGCGTCGTCCGCCTCTGTGTCGTCGGCTTCGGTGTGATGCCCACCGGAGGTGTCGGTGTGGGTAACAGTGACCGAGCCGCCGTCAGTGTCGGCGGGTTCGGATGGTTCGGCGTCGCCGGCGTCCGTCTCGGCAGCGTCGTCGATTTCCTCGGGGAGTTTCTCCTCGTCGCCGTCGAGGATGATCTTCCCGCGGAACTCCCGGTCGGACTGGCGGATCGATTTGCCGAGGTCGATGTTGCCGTTGTCCCGCACGTTGTTGACGCGGACACAGACGGTATCGCCCGGCTCCCAATCGAGGCTATCGAGGCGGCGGTCCAACTCGCTGCGGTGGAGCAGGCCGGTCACGCCGGGGGCGATGTCGATGAAGACGCCGAAATCGGCGTAGCCGTCGACGGTGCCTTGGTAGAATCGCTCGGGGACAAGCTGCGATGCGCGGTCGCCGCGGAACTCGAAAATGACGTCCTCCTGGTGGCTATCACATACGTAGCCGTTGTCGACAGGAGTGCTACAGATGATACACGAACCCATTTGCTATCAGAATAGGGAGCCTCCCTTTAACGGTTGTCGAAACGTCGTCGCCAGCGTGCCTCCTCATGGTCGATGGTCGTTAACGACCCGTGTGAGTACCTAAAAACCCGCTTAGAGCCCGACCGCGGCGGCGACCGACTGCAGTGCCCACACGCCGCCGTAGGCGACGCCGAAGACGAGCCCCGCGGGCACTGCTCCCGCTACCGCCGCTCGCAGCAGCGACGTTTCATGGACGACTGCGAGACCGAAAATCAGCAACCCGGCACCGTAGAGCGCGCAGGCTGCCGCGAGCGTGGGAAACGGCAGCCACGCCAGCGCGCAGGGCGCGGTCGCATAGCCCACCACTTGCACCGTCTCGCTGACGCCAGCGCGATCCTTCACTGTCAGCATCAACAACACGGTCTGGATGGCGGCCGTCAGGTGCAACCCGGCGGGTGCGGCGACGACGGCCGTCACGAGGACGACCAACACCATCGTCAGCGCGGGACTCCCGCCGAGGATCGGCACGAGCGACGTGTCAAGGATCGTCTCGGGCTGGACCGCCAGCAGGCCGACGACGTAGCTCACGGCGACGACGACGGCGAAGGCGAGACCGGGGGCCTGATCGCCGGGCGCGACGCCGTTCGTGAAGAACCGCCGCGGCCGAACGAGCACCTCGGCCCACGCGCGAGCGATGCCGACCGGCCCGCGGCTGCGACCGCCCTCCGGCGTTTCAACCCATGTAGTCACACCTGACCGTAGGGGCTGGAAGCGGTATGATAGTTACTAGTCGGCGTCGCTGGGTCGCGCT
Organism: Halonotius terrestris; assembly: GCF_006861665.1. GTDB lineage: Archaea > Halobacteriota > Halobacteria > Halobacteriales > Haloferacaceae > Halonotius > Halonotius terrestris. Next base: position 91,874 of record NZ_RKLU01000002.1, read on the forward strand.
CTCTCACTCGAACTCGTCTAGCGTCGCGTGCAGTCCTTGCCGGGATTCAGTCACGAGCCCGCCGGGGATTTCGAGGCCCAACTCCTCGGCAGCGAGTCGGCCGACGCGCTCGGCGGCCGACGGCGTGGTGTAGACCCCGAGTCGCCACTGGCCGCGCTGGGCGGTTCGGAGCGCACTCACCAGCGGCGACTGCGCGCCGAGATTCCGGATCTCGCCGTTGACGACGACGCGGGTCGAGGACTCCCGCATCGAGGGTTTTTCGGGAATCTCGATAATCACGTTCGTCTCGGGCACGTCGGCCCGGTCGGCGATCGTCGCCTCTAACTCCCGGATCTCGTCGTGGTCGTAATCGAGCAGGTCATCGGGGACGTGCTGGAGTTCCGCCCAGACAGCGCGTTTGAACAGCCGACGGTCGTCGTACCTCTCGGCGAAGGCTTCGGTCGCGGGCGTCGTCCGGAGCGCGACCAGCAGGTCGTGATCGTCCATCCGACGCAACTCGTGAGCGTCGAGTTCGGTCGTCGCCAACAGCCGCTCGCTGGCCCGCCGGAGCATCGCTTTGCTGATGCGGGCGACGGGATGCATGTAGACGGTCGGGTTCATCAGCGCGCGGGCGAGCAGCAGGCTCTCAGCGGTCTGGACGTTGCCCTCCGCGAGTACCAATTCGCCGTCGACGAACGTGAGTTCCCGAAGCAGTCGCTCGGTGTCGATGGTGCCGTAGGGAACGCCGGTGTGGTGGGCGTCNCGNACNAGGTAATCCATCCGGTCGACGTCGAGNTCGCCGGAGACGAGTTGGCCGAACTGGCCNTCGCCGGCGACGAGGCCGGCGATGTGGGCAGGGTCGAGGTCGTGCTCGCGGAGGATCTCGCCGACCTCCCCCGAATCGAGGAGTTCGGCCACGTCGTCGTGGTATTTTCCAGTCTTGCGGTAGGTGAGTTCCTCGATGTTGTGACTGAACGGGCCGTGGCCGACATCGTGCAGCAAGGCGGCCGCCCGGATGCGCTCGGCCTCTCGACCCTCGATCCCGAGTTCGGCGAGCGCGCGGTCGGCGAGGTGGTAGACGCCGAGGCTGTGTTCGAATCGGGTGTGATTCGAGGCGGGGTAGACGAGTTGGACCGTCCCGAGTTGGCTGATGTGGCGGAGCCGCTGGACGGTCGGCGTATCGAGGAGGGCTTCGGCGACACCGGTGATCTCGATATGGTCGTGCACGCTGTCCTTGATGGTGGCCATGGGCCGCGTTTCGCAGCCAGCCACAAAACCGTTGCCGGCCCTGTCGGCAGCGGGAATCGCACTCGTTCGTGACGTTCTCGTCGGCAACGTTGCTGAGTATCCGTCGGCATCGTCTGATTAGTGGCACCTGACGGCCATTAATGAGGCTTGAGTCCGTTTGATTCGTATGGACGACGAGGAGACCGACCCTGTCGGCGGCTCGCTCCCGCCGGCGACCTCCATCGATGAGCGGGTGTTGGGCTACAGCGAGGAGTTGATCCGCTACATCGAGGTGATAGCCGCGCTCGTGTTGGTCGTCCTCTTCGGCATCGGCGTCTTCGATCTCGGATTGCAGATCTTCGGGACTGCGGTCTCCGGCACCATCACTGATCCGCTCGTCGTCGTCGGCTTCATCGATACCGCGCTGCTGTTGTTCATCATCGTCGAGGTCTACCAGACCGTTGTCGCCTACACGCGGGAGAGCGAAACCCGACGGATCGTCCGGTTGGTCATCTACACCGGCGTGATTGCGATGGTCCGGAAAGCGATTATTTTCCGGACCGGCGAGTACGCCGACGAGACTGCGGCCCTGATGGCTGCCGGTGCCTACACGCTCATTATCCTCGGGCTGGCGGTATTGCTTCTCGTCGAACGGAACACACGGTAAGCTGCGGTGCGGCTGTTGTCGGCCACAGCGTTATCCCGCTCACGACCCTCAGGAACGTATGGCCGACACGAAACAGGGACGCGACAAGCAGGCCCACGACGAAGCCAAACGCCAGCGCGAACGCGACCTGAAAGAGGCCCGCAGGCGCGGCGATGAGGACGAACCCGACCACGCGGCCGACGGACCGGCGACGTGTTACCGCCGCAACTGCAGCGAGCCAGCGGCGTTCGTCGTCCTCGAACGCTATCAGGAGGAAGGCGGCCACGGAGCGGTTGAAGCACGAGTCGAGCTGTGTCAGTCCCACACTGCAGAAGAGAGTCCGGTCAATCTCGACGCCGTCTATGACGACTACGTATTCCGCGTCGAGCCGATTTCCGACGACGAGTAAGCCACTCGGCCGCGCTGCCTGCCGCAACAACGGGTCTATTCCAGCACGACCAACACGTCGCCCATATCGACGCTGTCGCCTTCGGCGATCCGGATATCGGTGACGGTGCCGCCGCGTTCGGTGACAACGTCGTTTTCCATCTTCATCGCCTCCAGCACGCAGACCACGTCGCCGGCGGCGATCTCGTCGCCCTCCTCGATATCGACTGAGAGGATCGTCCCCTGCATCTCGGCGGTGACGGTGTCGCCACCCTCGACGCTGCCGCCGCCGTCGTCGCCCTCGCTTTCGGCTTGCGGCGGTCGATCCATCCCGCCGCCGCTGTCGGCATCGATGGCTCCCACGTCGATCGCCGGCGCGCCGTGTTCTTCGAGGTTCACGTCGAAGCGTTTGCCGTTGACCTCGACGGTGAACTCGCGTTCGGTCGTCTCCTCGTCGTCCTCATCACTCTCATCGGCGTCGCCGGTGTCGCTCGCGCCCCATTGAGAGACGGCCTCTTCGATCCGGTCGTGATCGAGTTCCTCGTCGAGGTATTTGGTTGTGTGCTCACTATTCGAAAAGGCCTCGTCAGTCAGCATGAGGCGGTGGAACGGGATGATCGTCTGGATGCCCTCAATATCGAACTCCGCGAGTGCGCGCTCCGAGCGGGTGAGACACTCCTCGCGGTCGCCGGCCGCAACGATCAGTTTGGCGATCATCGAGTCGTAGTCGCCGCCGATCTCGTCGCCCTGCCGGACGGCGTCGTCGATGCGGACGCCGATCCCGCCCGCCGGATCGTACGTATTGAGCGTCCCGGTCGCGGGCTCGAACTCCGCGGCGGCGTTCTCGGCGTTGATTCGGAACTCCATGGCGTGGCCGTCGAACTCGATATCGTCCTGTGCGAAGTCGATCTCCTCGCCGGCGGCAACCCGGAGNTGCCANTTNACGATGTCGATGNCNGTNANCTCCTCGGTGACGGTGTGTTCNACCTGAATCCGGGTGTTGACCTCCATGAAGTAGAACTCGCCGTCCTCGACGAGGAACTCGACGGTCCCGGCGTTGGTGTAGCCCGCCGCGTCGACGCCGCGTTTGGCGGCCGCGCCGATCTCTTCCCGTAGCTTTTCGTCGAGAATTGATGAGGGGGCTTCCTCGATGACCTTCTGGTGGCGACGTTGCAGTGAGCAGTCCCGTTCGCCGAGATGCCGGACGTTGCCGTGTTCGTCGGCGAGGATCTGTACCTCAATGTGGTGGGGGGCTTCCAGATATTTCTCGACGTAGACGGAGCTGTTGTCGAAATAGGCCTCGCCCTCGCGTTGGGCGGTTTCGAACTGCTCTTCGACTTCGTCCTCGCTGTGGACGACTTTCAGCCCGCGGCCGCCGCCGCCACCTTCGGCTTTGATGGCGACGGGGTAGCCGAACTCGTCGGCGACTTCGGTGATCTCTTCGACCGAGGAGACGGGTTCGGTCGTGCCCGGGACGACCGGCACGTCGGCTTCCTGCATGAGCGCGCGGGCGTTGGTTTTCTCACCGAGCGACGCCATCGCTTGGGGTTCGGGGCCGATCCAGACGAAGCCGCTGTCGACGACGTTTTGGGCGAATTCGGCGTTTTCGGCGAGAAACCCGTAGCCCGGATGGATCGCGTCNGCGNCGGCNTTCNNNGCGGCNTCGANGACGGCNTCNTGNTCGAGATAGGAGTCGGCGGCGCGGGCGGGGCCGACGTTGTACGCCTCGTCGGCGTAGCGGACGTGCCCGCCGTGTTTGTCNGCCTCGCTGTAGACNGCNACGGTNCNGANNCCNANNTCCTCGCAGGCGCGCATCACNCGGACNGCGATCTCACCGCGGTTGGCAACCAGAACCTTCCTGAACATTCTTGGCCCCCATTTGACCGAACGGTTACGTGATTCTATCGGTCGATCACGAGCGGACTGTCAGCGAAAAGAGACGACAGCTCCGAGCCGCCTACCGCATCCGGTCGAGTTGGCTGATCTGCTCGTCGACGAGGTCGCTGATTTCCTCGGTCGCGCTGTCGATAGCGTCGGCGTTCTCGGCGGTTTCGTCGATCATCGAGGCAACAGTACTCGCGCTTTGGGCCTGCTGGTCGGTCGCGGCGGCGACCTCGTCAACACCCGCAGAAACCTCGCCGACGGCGTCGGTGATCTCGTTGAGACTCGATTTCGCCTTGTTGGCCCGGTTCATGCCGGTTTCGACCTCTTCGACGCTGGATTCCAGCGTGTCGACCGCGCCGGCGGCGTCCTCGGTGATCCGCTGGACGGTGCTGTCGATGTCCTCGGCCTGCTCGCGGGACTCTTGGGCGAGGGACTTGATCTCGTCGGCAACGACCGCGAACCCTTCGCCCTCCTCGCCGACGCGGGCGGCCTCGATCGAGGCATTCAGCGCGAGCAGGTTCGTCTGGTCGGCGATCTCGTCGATCACGTCGGCGAGTGCGGTAATCTCCTCGACGCCCTCTCGGATCGTCCGGATCTCGTCGACGGCCTCCTCGGTGGCTTCCTGAATCTCGTTCATCGCCTCGACGACCTCGCGGGTCGCTTCCTCGCCCTCTTGGGCGCGGTCGTCGGCCTCTTCGGCGGCCGAAGCGACCTCTTCGGAGGATGAGGCGATCTCTTGGACGGCTGCACTCAGATCGGAGACTTCCGCGGAGACCTCCCGCATGTTGTTGGACTGCTTGTGCGCTCGTTCGGCGATGTCATCGATCCCATCAGCGATCTGTTCGGATGCCGTGTAGACCTCCGCCAGCGTGTCGCCGCTGCCACCACCGACCGGTGCCGAACCTGAACCGTTCGTCGACTCCCCGAACTCGAACTCCCCCTCCGCATCGATATCGGGCTGATTAGCTGTCATTGATGAGTCCTAGAGAGGCAAGGTAATATAATTCGGGTTTACAGTATCAAACCTGATAGGTACCCGGACACGCGGCCGCGCTGACCGTCAGAATCGATCCGACCGATCCGACGCCGTCCACGCGTCCGCCGGCGTCGATGCCGGCGGTCGGTTCGCTCTGACGCCGAGCCCCGACAGCCGGCCGGCGAACCGCCACGACCGCTGGCTCGCCGCCTCGCCACCGGCGTCGGCTGCGGCCGCTGCAGCTGCGGCGGCTGCCGCTTGGCTTCCGAGATGGGCACCGATCGCGGCGGCGATCGCAGCGGCTTCCTCGTTGCTCGCGTCAGCCAAGCCGTCGATAGCGTCGGCGTCGATGGCGACGGCTCCGGTGTCGTCGCTGGCGTTGCCATCGCCGGTGGCGTCATCTGTGGCGTCGTTGGATTCGTCAGTCATCGCCGGTCAGATCGGGATGTTCCCGTGTTTCTTCGAGGGCTTGTCCTCGCGTTTCGACAGCAACATTTCGAGGTCGTCGATCAGCCGCTGGCGAGTTTCGGCCGGTTCGANCACNTCGTCGANGAAGCCGCGNTCNGCNGCCGTGTANGGGTTNGCGAACNCNTCGCGGTACTCGTCGATGAGNTNCTGNCGNCGNGCCTCNNNNTCGTCGGCGNCGNCGAGNTCCTCNNNNTAGAGNANGTTGACNGCGCCNTTCGGNCCCATNACGGCGATCTCGGCGGTCGGCCACGCGTAGTTNACGTCGNCNNCNANNTGNTTCGANGCCATNACGNNGTAGGCNCCGCCGTANGCCTTCCGCGTGATGACNGTCANNAGCGGGACGGTCGCCTCGGNGNANGCNTACAGCAGNTTCGCGCCGTGNNNGATGATNCCGCCGTGCTCNTGNTCNNTNCCGGGCATGAAGCCAGGCACGTCTTCGAAGGTGACGATCGGGATATTGAACGCATCGCAGAATCGGACGAAGCGCGCGCCCTTCTCGCTGGATTCGATATCGAGGGTGCCGGCGTTGACGCGGGGTTGGTTGGCGACGATGCCGACCGACCGGCCATCGAGACGGGCGAAGCCGACGACGAGGTTCTTCGCAAAGCTCTCATGCACTTCGAAGAAGGAGCCCTCGTCAACGACTTCATCGACGACTGCGGTCGCATCGTAGGGTTTCTTCGGTGCGTCGGGAACGATTTCGCCCGCGGCGGTGGTGTCGCGCTCGGGGTCGTCCCACGGATCGACGCGCGGCGGATCTTCGACATTGTTCTGCGGCAGGTAGGAAAGCAGGCGGGCGATATTGTCGAGGGCTTCTTCCTCGCTGTCCTCGGCGAAGTGGGCCGCGCCCGACGTGGAGGCGTGGGTGACCGCGCCACCGAGTTCTTCGAAGCTGACCTCCTCGCCGGTGACGGTTTTGACCACGTCGGGGCCGGTGATGAACATGTGGCTGGTATCTTTCACCATGAAGACGAAGTCGGTGATCGCCGGCGAGTAGACCGCGCCGCCGGCACACGGGCCGAAGATGCCTGAGATCTGGGGGATGACGCCGCTGGCGTCAACGTTGCGCTGGAAGATCTCGCCGAACCCGCCGAGGGAGCCGACGCCCTCCTGAATCCGCGCGCCGGCGGAGTCGTTGAGTCCGACGACCGGCGCGCCGACCTCCATCGCCTTGTCCATCACCTTACAGATTTTTTCCGCAAACACCTCGCCCAGCGAGCCACCGAAGACAGTAAAATCGTGAGCGAAAACGAAGACCGTCCGGCCGTTGACCTCGCCGTACCCCGTCACGACGCCGTCGGTCAGGAGCTGTTGTTCCTCCATCCCGAAGGTGTGGTTCCGGTGGGTGCGGAACTGGTCGAACTCGTGGAAGGTGTCGTCGTCGAGGAAGTACTCGATCCGCTCGCGGGCGGTCTTTTTGCCCTTGTCGTGTTGTTTGGCGATGCGCTCCTCGCCGCCGCCCTGTTGGGCCTCCGCGCGCTTCTCGCGCAACTCCTCGATGCGGTCGTCCATCGTCACTGCGGACCACCCGAATTCATTGCTCGAAGGGTTGGCCAGCGGCATCAAAAGGATTCCGACAATGCGAAACCCCGCTCTCGACAGTCGTCGAATTCGCGCCCTGTTCAGGCTTCACCGTAGACCGGCACCGCCGCGCCGCTGGTGACCGAGGCCGCATCCGAACAGAGGAACTGCATCACTTCGGCCACGTCTGCGGGATCGACCCATTCGTCTTTCGGCGTCATCATCTCGCGGTTCATCGGCGTATCCAGCACGCTCGGCATGACGCAGTTCGCCCGGACGGTTCCGAGGTTTTCTTCAGCAATCGTCTCCGTCAGAATCCGCACGCTGGCCTTCGTCGAGCGGTAAATTCCGTCACCCTCGCCGCCCTCCAAGCCGGATCGCGCCGAGACGCTGACGATGGAACCCTCGCTGTCCTGCAAGTGCGGCAGGGCGTGTTTCGAGGCGAGGAACATCGTCTTGAGATTCACGGCGAACAGCATGTCGAACTGGCTTTCGTCGGTCTCCTCGATGGGATCGCCGCCGCGCCACGTGCCGGCGATATTGAGCAAGAAATCGATTCCGCTGTGGTCGTCGGCGATGGCCTCCATCGTCTCGCGTACCGCGTCCTCGTCGGTGAAGTCGGCCTGATAGAAGTCGATGTTTTCCCGTGGATCGAGGAGCGCGTCGTCGTCCTCGATATCAACGATATCGCAGGCGGCGACGGTTGCGCCTGCGTCGGCGAAGCTTTCGGCGACCGCGCTGCCGAGCGCGCCACAGGCACCGGTGACGACGGCGACACGATCCGTGAAATCGAATTCGACTGTCATACTCGCTATGTCGGCAGCGAGGAATATAAATCGATGCCAGCAGCCGGCGACGCGAAACGTGTCCCGATTACGGCGTGATGACCAACTTTCCGAGAAAACTCTCTTCGAGGACGGCCCGCTGGGCCTCGATCGCACCGTCGAGGTCGTAGCTCGTCGCGATTCGAATGTCGAGGTCGCCGCTCGCCAGCAGCGAGGCCACCTTCGACAGCGGTTCCCGCAGATCGGGCGTGTTGAACATGCTCATCAGCGTCAGTTGCAGGTCCTTCCCGCGAGCGGCCGAGGACTGGCTGAAGCCGACCGACTGCTCCTTTTCGCCGATGCCGACGATCCGGCAGCCGGTGGCGGCCACGTCGGCGTCGAACTGGAGATACTCATGCATGCGGTGATCGAGAATCACATCGACGCCGCCGTCACTGGCGTCCAGGACTGCGTCGGCGAGGTCGTCGCGGCGGTAGTCGAAGACGACATCCGCGCCGAGATCGGTGAGCTCGTCGTGGAACTGCGGTCTGGCGGTCGTGATGACCTGTGCGCCAGCGGCGGCCGCCAGTTGGACGGCTGCGTGGCCGACGCCGCCCGACCCGCCGTGGATCAGACAACGGTCGCCGAGCTGGAGGTCGGCGTGATCGATCAGCGCGCGCCACGCCGTGACAGCGGCGACGCCCGCCGCGCCAGCGTCGACGGTGTCAACGCCCTCGGGGAGGTTGACGAGTCGATCCTCGGGAATCGCGGCGTACTCGGCGTAGCCGCCGTAGTGGTCCTTGCCGATGCCGGTGGCGATAACTGCGTCGCCCTTCTTGAACCCGGCTACGTCGTCGCCGACGGCAACGACTTCACCAGCGGCGTCGATGCCGGGGATCATCGGCAGCGTGAACGGCTCGTAGGACCCCTCCCGAAAGTAGGTGTCCACCGGGTTGACCGCCGCGCCGTGGACCTCGATCAGTACCTCGTCGCTGGCGGGTTCTGGCTGCTCTATCTCGTCTACCTGCAGAACGTCGGTACCTCCGTGGCTGTGGAATCTGACGGCGCGCATACTCGAAGACAGGGCCGGCAGGCGAATAAACACGGCGGCGCGAGCGGATCGGCTGAACCGCGACTCGCTCAGTCGAGGAAGTCCGGCTCTTCGCGTTTCTCAGTTCGCTCGGTTTCGAGGTGATCGATGAATGAATCGAGTTCCACGTCCTGCTGTTCGCGCTCCTGGCGGTCCCGAACCGAGACGGTCCCGGCTTCGGCTTCGTCGCTGCCGACGATGAGCATGTAGGGGACGCGGTCGTCCTGTGCCTCGCGGATTTTTCGGCCGAGCGTCCACGAGCGGTCTTCGATATCGACGCGGAAGTCCGCGTCTTCGAGATCGTTTTTCAGGCGATGAGCGTAGCCGAGTTCGTCGTCGCTGATCGGCAGGATACGGACCTGTTCGGGCGCGAGCCACAACGGGAACTTCCCGTCGTAGTGCTCGATGAGCACCATGAAGAACCGCTCGAAACTGCCGTAGAGCGCGCGGTGGATCATCACCGGCCTATGGTCCTCGTTGTCCTCGCCGGTGTAGGTGAGGTCGAACCGCTCGGGCATGTTGAAGTCGAGTTGGACTGTCGGCCCATCCCATTTGCGGCCCAGCGCGTCGGTGAAGGCGAAGTCGATCTTCGGGCCGTAGAAGGCTCCGTCGCCGGCTTCGAGGTCGTACTCCATCTTGGAGTTTTCGAGGACGGATTCGAGTTGGGATTCGGCCTTTTCCCAGATTTCGTCGCTGCCGACGGACTTGTCGGGCCGGGTGGCGAGTTGGACCTCGTAGTCGAGATCGAAGGTGTCGAGCACCTCGTAGATCATCTCCATGATGTCGTCGACCTCGCGTTCGATCTGGTCAGGTCGGACGAAGAGGTGGCCGTCGTCGATGGTGAACGCCCAGACACGGGAGAGGCCGGAGAGTTCGCCGCGCTGCTCCTTGCGGTAGACCTTGCCGTTCTCGGCGTAGCGGACGGGCAGATCGCGGTAGCTCCAGGAGTTCTGCTCGAAAATGGTCGCGTGGCCGGGGCAGTTCATCGGTTTGAGGCCGTACTCCTCGTCGTTCACGTCGAGCAGGAACATGTCATCGACGTAGTTGTCGTAGTGCCCCGACTGCTTCCAGAGTTCGGTGCGGAAGAGATGCGGCGTCTCGACGTAGTCGTAGCCGTACTCCTCGTTCATCGACTCGCCGTACTCCTCAAGCTCTTTGAGGATGGTTTTGCCGTTCGGGTGATACAGCGGCAGGCCGGGGCCGGTGACCGTCGGAATCGAAAAGAGGTCGAGTTCCTGGCCGAGTTTGCGGTGATCGCGCTCTTTGGCCTCCTCGCGCATGGTGAGGAACTCCTCGAGATCGGACTCGCTCTCGAAAGCGGTGCCGTGAACGCGGGTGAGAGTGTCGTTGTCCTCGTCGCCGCGCCAGTACGACGAGGAAATGTTGAGGAGTCTGAACGCGCCGATCTCGCCGGTTGATTCGACGTGTGGGCCCTTACAGAGGTCCTCGAATTCGGCCTGTTCGTAGAACGAGATTTGCTCGTCGTCGCCGGCTTCGGCTTCCAGAATATCGAGTTTGTACTCGTTGTCGCCCTCGTACTTGGCGACCGCCTCGTCGCGGTCGTAGACGACACGTTCGATGTCGTAGTCGGCTTCGACGATCTCGTCCATCTCGTCTTCGATCTCCCGGAGGTCGTCCTCGTCGAGATCGACGCCCGTGATATCGTAGTAGAAGCCCTCCTCGGTCCACGGACCGATGGTGAGTTTGGCGTCGTCGTACAGTCGCAGCAGGGCTTGGGCGAAGACGTGGGCGGCGGAGTGCCGCAGGACATCGAGGTATTCGTCGCTCTGGTCGGTGACGATCTCGATGCGGTCGCCGTCGGAAACGGGGGTCGCTTTGTCGACCAGTTCGCCTTCGATCTTGCCGGCGACGGTGTCGTCGCCGAGGCCAGGGCCGATCTCGTAGGCCACGTCCTCGACGGTCGCGCCCTCGGGCACGCCCAGTTCGGAGCCGTCCGGGAGGACGACAGCGATATCGCTCATGAATTTGGGAAACCGTCAGCCGCGGATAAGTGTTGTTGGATGCGGTCGCGGCCGCGCACAGACGCCGCTCTCGGTCAGTTCGCGCCGTCAAAACGACGGGTGCCACGACACATCGAGCTGTCGCTCGTGACAAACTACTATCCCGATACGGCTCGATAGTGTGAGCTATGCCAACACAGACCGACCTCGCTGTGATCGGTGCTGGTCCCGGCGGCTACACCGCAGCCATCCGCGGCGCGCAGAAGGGTCTCGATGTCGTCCTCGTCGAACGCGAGACCGTCGGCGGCGTCTGTCTCAATCACGGCTGTATCCCCGCGAAGGCGTTGATCCACGCCGCCAGCTTCCAGAAAGATATCGACCACTGGAACGCCCTCGGCATCGAGACCGGCCCCGTCGATGTCGATTTCGACGCCATCCAAGACTGGAAGGACAGCGTGATCGACACACTCGACCAGCAGGTCCTCGATAGCCTCGACCACCACGGCGTCGAGTTGATCGAGGGCACCGCCCGCTTTGCCGATTCGACGACATTGCACATTGATAGCGACGACGCCGACACCCTCACTGTCGACTTCGACACGGCGATCATCGCCACCGGCTCCCAGCCCATCGAGATCCCCGGCCTCGAATACGACCAGGAGGGCGTCATCTCCTCCCGCGAGATCCTCCAGGTTGACAAAGTGCCTGACGAGATCGTCGTCGTTGGCGGTGGGTATATCGGCATGGAAGCAGTGACGAAATTCTCGAAGTTCGGCTCTCGCGTCAAAATCGTCGAAGCCCTCGACCGCGTGCTTTCTGAGTTCGAGCCAGAGATCGTCGACTCGATCCAAGAGACCAGCGAGATGTACAGCGACGACATCTACACGTCGACATTTGCCCAAGGCGTCGAGTACGACGACGGGCGGCCCGTCCTCGTCGCCGAGCAGGATGGTGAAGAAATCCGGCTGTCGGGTGACTACATCGTCGTCGCTGCCGGCCGGGAGCCGAACTCGGCGTACGAGCGGCTGGATCTCGATACGACCGACGTCGCGCTGAGCGACGACGGCTTCATCGCGGTCGACGATCAGCTTCGGACGGCTGACGACAACATCCTCGCAATCGGCGACGCCGCAGGGCCGCCGTATCTCGCCCACATCGCCGCTCACGAGGGGAAGGCCGCCGCCGCGGCGGCCGCCGGCGAGGACGCCGAATTCGACACCGAGTACATGCCGACAGTGATGTACACCGACCCGGAGGTCGCCACTGTCGGCCTTTCGGAGACCGAGGCGACCGAAGAGTACGACGACGTGCTGGTCGGCCGCGTCTCGATGGCGACCTCGGGCCGCGCGCTGACGACCGACAAAACGTCGGGCTATCTCAAGGTGATCGCCGATAGCGACGAGCAACTGCTGGGCGTCCGGATTGTCGGCGCACGCGCGTCGGATACGATTGCCGAGGCGACCCTGGCGCTGGAAATGGGCGCTTCCCTCGACGATATCGCCACTACGATGCACGCCCATCCGACGTTCCCGGACACCCTCGTCGAGGCCGCCGAGGCGGCACGGGGCGAGGCGATCCACTCCGTCTGAGCCGGGATACCGCGCCGCTCAGTTCACGCCGTCAACTGCGAATTCGAGCAGGTCGGCGATGGCGAACTCGTCGTCGCCGGAGTTCGGTGCCGGCAACGTCGGCGTCCATTCGGGCTGGACCGTGAGGAACGAACTCGGGTCGGATTCGATGAGGCCGACCAGCGTCTCGGCGACGATCCGGCTGCCGACTGCGCCGAGGTGGTCGCCGCCGCTGGCCTCCCGCGCTTCGGCGAGGATGTAGTGCCACAGCGGGGCTTCGATATCTGCCGGCGGGTCGTGATCGTCCAACTCGGCCAGGGCCTGGTCGAAGCCGATTTCCTCGTTCGACAGCGGTTCGATCCCCATCGCGCGGGCGACGGCCTGGCCGCTCGGCAGGCCGAGTCGCTTCCCGCGGACGAGGTTGCGGGAGGCCAGCGAGGACCGCCAACTCTCGCTTTCGATGAACGGCAGATCGAGCAGATCCGGCGACATCAGCGGGTCGATGGCGCGGGCCGACTGCGGGACGATATCCGGGTCTTTCAGATCGAACAGGTATCGCCAGTCGACGGCTTCGTCGGCCGACGGTGCTTGAAAGCCCATCCCGAAGGCGTCGTCGCCGTGGCCGAAGAGGTCGGCTTTCGTCTCGCTGTTGACGCGGTACCGCTCGCGGATTTGGCTGTGACCGTAGCGGTAGGCGGCGACCGAGAACTCCACCGGGATGTACGGCTCCTCGCCCTGGCCGGGGGTGTAGTACGCCCGCTGTTGGCGCACGTCGTCGACGATATCCTCGTCGCAGATCGTCGGCAGGAACTCTTCGAGGACGATCCACTGGTAGTGCCACCGAGCGAGTTGGTTGGCGCGCTCGAAGGGCTCCGAACAGCCCTCGCCGAGCCAGTCAACGATGGAATTGTGGAACTCTAACATCGCGTACTGGAACTGCGAGAGGATGTGGTTCTCGTCGTTGCGGTGGTCGCCGGTCAGGGCCGTCCCTTCCCGGTTCCGTGGCACGTCGGGCCGGCCGTCGCCGGCGACGAGTAGCCGGTACTCGCTACCACCCTGCATCGGCGATTCATACAGGAACGGGGATGTCTCCGGCCCGGTCCCATAAACCGAATCGAGATCCAACCCTGGCGTCCGGAAGTTCCGTAGCGCGTCGGGATCGTTCCGGCGGGCGAGACTCGACAGCGGATCGAGCGTGATGTCGTGATCGATGAACTGGCCGAAGAATGCGATCCCGGCGGGGACCGACGCCTCGCCGACCGACTGGTCATGGGTGCTCTCATCGAGTGGACCACCCGGGCGGCCGAGGTCTTCCAGCAACTCCTCGTCGTGGTCGGCGGGTTCGAGATACGGGAACAGCCGCCCGAACCGGCCGTGGCCGGGATTGAACGGGGCTCGTGAGACGTTCGTCATCCCGCGCTGTTCCGAGAGGCCATGATGCATGTTGCACATCGCGTTCATCATGCTCTCCATCGAGAGCTGGTCTTGCCGACTGACGGTTAGTTCGACCGTCGTCTCGGGATCAGCGGTGACTGACTGCTCGTGAATCCGCTCGCCCTCGCGGAAGCAGTACAGGACGATTTCGGGGTCGCCTTCGATTGCGCCGCCAACGTCGTCGCTCGTGGCGTGAATCTCGAAGGAGCCGTCAGGGCGTACTTCCATCGCGCCGAGAGGGTCGTCGGTTCCGAGATCGCTGTCGACAGCGAGGACCGTTACACCGAGGGCTGCGATGCCGTCGGGGTACGAGACCCGACCGCACACCGTATACTCAGTTGACATGAGTATGCGGCTGAGTCACACACAATTTGTTATAAAAATTTGGGAGACGCCAACATGACACAGTCGATCATAACCGTTAGGCTCCCGACGATCTGAGGACGCGTGTGAACGAGTTCGTCGACTGGCTGCGCACGCGACCCAACTACGACGGCCAGATCGTCGCCCACCGTACCCTACCGGCCCGCGACGCCGCGTTTGCCGATATCGACCTCGAATCCCGCCTCGAATCCGCTCTCGCCGACCGCGGAATCGACCAACTCTACGCCCATCAGGTCGACGCGATCAACGCCGTCCGCGACGGCGACAACGTCGTCATCGCCACCGAAACCGCCAGCGGCAAGAGCCTCGCCTACACCGTGCCGGCCTTCGAGCGCGCGATGGACCACGGCGGTCGCACCCTCTACCTCGGCCCGCAGAACGCCCTCATTGCCGACCAGGACGACACGCTCTCCGAACTCGCCCACGACCTCGGCTTTGGCAGCCGCGTCTCGGTCGAACAGTACACTGGCCGACTCTCCGACAGCGAAAAGCGAGATGTCCGTGACCGCCGCCCCACGGTCCTGCTATCGAATCCGGATATGCTTCATTTCGCGCTGCTGCCGTACGCCAACCGGCTCTGGGAGTGGTTCTTCTCCTCGCTGGAAACCATTGTCATCGACGAGGTTCACGGTTACCGCGGCGTCTTCGGCACGCAGGTAGCCCTCGTGCTCCGGCGACTCAACCGCATCTGCGAGCGGTACGACAGCGACCCGCAGTTCGTCTGCTGTTCGGCGACTATCGGCAACCCGGTCGAACACGCTGCCCGGATCACCGGCCGCGACGAATCGACGTTCTCGCTCGTCGACGACGACACCAGCGCGCGCGGGCCGCGGCACTGGCTGCTGTGGAACCCACCCGAGTACGACGACCCACAGCGCGGCCACGGGAGTGGTCGACGGCGGTCGAGTCACACCGAGTCGAAATCGCTGTTCGTCGACCTCGTCTCACGGGGCTATCAGACGCTTGCCTTTACCCGCGCCCGCCAAGCTGCCGAGCAGTACGCCACCGAGAGCGCGGACGAACTCCGCAACCGCGGCGAACGCGACCTCGCCGGCAAAATCAGGGCGTATCAGGCCGCGCTCAACAACGAGACGCGCCGAGAGATCGAACGCGACCTCCAGTCCGGCGACCTGCGCGGCATCTGGAGCACGAACGCCCTCGAACTCGGCGTCGATATCGGCGGCCTTGATGCAGTGATTCTCGATGGCTACCCCGGCACCCGGATGTCGGCTTCACAGCAGGCCGGCCGCGCCGGACGTGGGACCGACCCTGCGCTGGTCACCTTCGTCGGCGGCGAGGATCAACTCGACCAGTATCTGATGAAACACCCCGACGAATTTTTCGAGGCCGATCCCGAGCAGGCAATCGTCGATCCCGACAACCGCGAACTGCTGGCGGATCACGTCGCCTGCGCGGCCGCGGAAAACTGGCTGTCGACCGACGACGAGGCCCACTTCGGCGATGCATTTCCAGACATTGTCAGCGAATTAGTCGACGAGGGACGACTGGATCGCCGCGAGACGAAGGACGGCATCCGTTGGCTGCACGATGGCGACGGCAGTCCCCAACACGAAATGAACCTCCGGACTATCGGCGACCGCGAGATTCGTCTCATGGACGCCCGCGACAACAGCGTCATCGCCAGGCTCGGCTTCGACGACGCGCTCCGAGACGCCCACCGCGGCGCGATCTACCACCAGCAGGGTCAGACCTACGAAGTACGCGACCTCGATCTCGACCGCGATGTCGCCGAACTCCAGCCTTCCTGGGCCGACTACTACACACAGGTGCTCTCGGAGAAATCGGTCGTCGTCAACGAGGATCTGACCGAGAAATCACTGCCGTACGCGACTGGCGACACAGCCGCCGACACCGACGCGACCGTCCATTTCGCTGATGTTACCGTCACCGAGCGGATCACCGGCTTCCAGCGCAAGGACCGCCGAACCGGCGAGGTCATCGGCGAGGAATCGCTTGATCTTCCGGAAACGACGTTGCGAACGAAAGCACTCTACTTCACCGTCCCGCCGGCTGTCGAACGCGAGCTACGGGAGGCCCATTCCGACTGGGAGTTCAACGGCGGCATCCACGCCGCCGAACACGGCATGATCTCGCTGTTCCCGTTCATGCTGCTCTGTGATCGCGGCGACATCGGCGGGCTATCGATCCCACACCACCCTCATACGGAGCGGGCGACCGTTTTCATCTACGACGGCTACCCTGGCGGCGTCGGGCTCACCGAAGCCGGCTTCGACATTGTCGAGGAGTTGATGACACGCACCGCTCGGCTGATCGACGACTGCGATTGTACCGACGGCTGTCCGGCCTGCGTACAGTCGCCGCAGTGCGGCAACGGGAACGAACCCCTGGCGAAATCGCCGGCCGTGACGCTGCTCGAAGCATTGGTTGAGACGGATTCGACGGAAACAGCGTCACCAACGGACGTAGAATAGGAAAACAGCCAGCAGCGCGCGACAGCTTACTCGTCTTTCTCTTCGTCGTCCGCGTCGTCGGCGTCCTCGAAGTCGGCGTCGACGTACTCGTCGCCCTCGCCATCGGCACCGGCCGCACCGGCACCTTCGGGGCCGAAGCCACCCTCAGGACCGCCCGCGCCGCCGGGACCGGCCTGGGCCTGCTGGGCCTGTTGTTCGTACATCTGCTTGCCGATCTCCTGCAGTTCTTCCGAGAGCGTCTCGGTGGCGTCCTGCAGGTCCTCGGTTTCGGCGTCCTCGTCTTCGAGGACTTCCTCAACGTCCTCGATGGCGTCGCGGATGTCGGATTCGAGGTCGTCGTCGACCTGCTCTTCGTTCTCCTCNAGNAGNGNNNCCGCNCGNTGGACCGCGCNCTCGGCCTCGTTGCGGGCCTCGANNNNCTCGCGNCGCTNCTNNTCCTCNTCGGCGTGCTGTTCGGCNTCNTCCTGCATNNGCTCGACTTCCTCGTCGGAGAGGCCCGCGCCGCCCTCGATAGTGATCGATTCGGCGTTGCCCGAGCCTTGGTCCTCGGCGGAGACGTTGACGATGCCGTCNNCGTCGATGNNGAACNNNACNTCGATCTGCGGCGTNCCGGCCGGGGCCGGNGGGATGCCGGTGAGCTGGAACTCGCCGAGCAGTTCGTTCTCGTTGGCGATCTCGCGTTCGCCCTGGAAGACGCGGACCTGCACCTGCGTCTGGTTGTCCGCGGCCGTGGTGAACACCTTCGACTCCTCCGTCGGGATGGTGGTGTTCTTGTCGATGAGCCGCTCGAACAGCCCNCCCTTCACCTCGATACCGAGCGACAGCGGCGTTACGTCGAGCAGGACGATGTCGTCGACGTCGCCCGAAAGGACGCCGCCCTGAATCGCCGCGCCGAGCGCGACGGCCTCGTCCGGATTGACGTTCTTCTTCGGCGACTGNCCGNNNANNTCNTCGACCTTCTCNNNGACCTGCGGCATNCGNGTNGAGCCNCCGACGAGAATGACCTCGTCGATGTCGCCTTTCGATTTGTCGGCGTCTTCGAGGGCCTGCTCGGTCGGCTCAACCGTTCGCTCGATCAGATCCTTGCTAATATTCTCGAAGGTCGCTCGCGTGATCGACGTTTCGAGGTGGACCGGGCCGGAGTCGGTCGCCGTAATGAACGGGAGATTGATGTTGGCCTCTTTCCGCNNNGANAGNTCGATCTTCGCCTCCTCGGCGGCCTCNNTGAGTCGCTGGAGNGCCTGNCGNTCGTCGCGGAGGTCGATGCCGTGTTCGGCCTCGAACTCGTCGGCGAGGTAGTCGATGATCGCCTCGTCCCAGTCGTCGCCGCCGAGGTCGTTGTCCCCGTTCGTCGCGACGACCTCGTAGACGCCCCCGCCGAGGTCGAGAATGGAGACGTCGAAGGTGCCGCCACCGAGGTCGTAGACGAGGACGGTCTGGTCGGTCTCGTCGTCGAGGCCGTACGCCATCGACGCGGCGGTCGGCTCGTTGACGATGCGTTCNACNTCGAAGCCGGCGATCTCGCCGGCGTCCTTCGTCGCCTGCCGCTGCTTGTCGTTGAAGTACGCCGGCACCGTGATGACGGCCTTCTCGACGTCGTCGCCGAGATACTCCTCGGCGTCGCGTTTGATCTTCTGGAGGATCATCGCCGAGATCTGCTCGGGCGTGTACTCCTCACCCTCGATGTCGACNNNGTANTCCTCNTCGCCCATGTGNCGNTTGATCGACNNGATCGTCTTTTCGGGGTTCTGAACCGCCTGATTCTTCGCCGGCTTGCCGATCAGTCGCTCGCCGTCATCGTCGAAAGCGACGACCGAGGGGGTCGTCCGGTCGCCCTCACCGTTGACGATGATCTCCGGGTCGCCACCCTCCATCACTGCAAACGCGCTGTTCGTTGTGCCAAGGTCAATACCGAGAATTTTCTCACTGGCCATCTTGCCCTGAATTACCGCCTTGGATCGGTTAAACGTTACTAGACAAGCCGATTGGGACGAACCGACGACAACACCGCTGTCTTGCGATTTGGTTACTGTCCGAATCCGCCCAGTCGGTGTATTTAAATAAACCGCAAAATCACCACTGTTGCCCTTGGCAACGGCGACTGTCTACTCAGTCGTCGTTGCTGACGGTCACTCGCGCCGGCTGTAGCACCTTGTCCGCCATCTCGTAGCCCTGCTGGTAGACCTCGGCGATGGTCCCCTCCGGCTGATCGCTGGCGACACGCTGCATAACCTCGTGGCGTTCGGGATCGACCGCCTCGCCCGCCTCGGGGGCGATGAACTCGACGTTCTCCTCGTCGAGCACGCGGTCGAATGATTCCAGCGTCGTCTCGACGCCTGGCCGAATGTCGGCACCCTCGTCCTGATCGAGCGCGCGAACGAGGTTGTCTCGAACTTTGGTGAGGCGTTCGACCAGGTCCTCGGTCGCACGCTCTTTCATCTCCTCCTGTTGCTTTTTGGTTCGCTTTTTGTAGTTCTTGAAATCGGCCCGCGCTCGGGAGAGCTTCTCGGTCAGCTCGTCGATCTCGTCGTCCTTTTCGGCGACCTCCTCCTCCAGCGATTCGATCCGCGATTGGAGTTCGGTCGCCGGCTCGGTCAGGTCCTCGTCGCTCTCGGTAATTTGGGTTACTAGTTCGTCCACAGTGGCATCCTCGACTGCATTCGCCTCGCTGTCTTCGCTCTCGTCGCTCGATTCAGTTGCTTCCTCAGCCGCCGTTGTGTCCGTTGGTTCGTCGTCGGCGTCGTCGGGCGCAGCGTCCGTCTCGGAGTCCGATTCCTCGACCGCTGCTGCGTCATCACTCATACACGGGACCATGCCCTTCGGCGGCTTAAGCGTTCAGAACCGTGCGGCCGCTACTGGTACATCCGGATCGCCTCGGCGTTGGACGCGATGGCCTGCTCGTACAGGAAGCGATGTACTCCGTGGTCGCGTCCTGTACCTGTTCAAGGAGATCGATCGCCGCGGTTTCACCGTCCATCGCCGCGAGCAACTCGATAGCCGAGGGGCTCAGGAGTTGTCGGCCGTCCCTTCGGTTGACCGCCCGCTTTCGGTTGGCGTGAATCCGCTCTCGAACGCCGTCCGCCGGTCGCTCGGTCCGGGTTGCCGCCGGCTCTGGAACGCGTCGCGGACCCCTAACGTGACCGCGCCCAGACCCAACAGCAGCGCGACCAGTTCAAGCACGCTGCCGAGGATCGGAATCAGCCCGAGGACGGCGAACCCGACGAGCCCGCCGACGAGTGCGACCCACCGGTCGTCACGGCCGGTCTGTCGGAGCACCCACGCCCCGACGGCGTACTGGCCGTAGACGACGCCGACCCAAATCCCGAGGCCGAACGCCATCACGCCGAGCACTGCGAGGGGAATGCCGACGATCGTAATGGCGATCAGAACGAGAGCGATGGGCATGCCGAACAGTGTCAGCAGGCCAACGCCGCCGGTTTTACCGGGGTTGTTGGCAACCCGGCCAGCAACCCGCGCCGAAAACGCCGGGAAGACGAGTAGCAAGATCGCTCCCAACACGAGATTCGCCAGGAGGCTGTACACCGTCGCTGCCCCGTTCGGGAGCGTGACCGCACCGGCTCCGCTCCCGAGGCTCGGATCGTTCACGACGCCGCCCGCGACGGTCGCTGCCCCATCCCGAGTAAACTCGTCGGCATCGTAGCGCAACTCGCCACCGATCGCTGCGTTCGGTCCCAACGTGACGCTTTCCCCACCGGCCTGCACGTCGCCATCGATCCGGCCGTCGATCAGCACCGACCCGCCGCCGACAGCGACATCGCCGCTGATGGTTGCGGTGTCGGTCACGCGGACGTTTCCAGCACCGGCGTTCACGTCGCCGCCGACGGTACCATCGATGCGAACGTCACCGGCCGCGCCGACAATCGAGCCGCCGACCCGGCCGCCCTCGGTGACGCGGATCGACCCGGCTACTCCGGAGACATCACCGGTGACGGTGCCTTCGATCACGATACTCCCCGCAACGGTCTCGACACTGGAGACCGTCTCACCCTCCTCGATGATGACCGATCCTGCGGCACCTTGTACGGCTTGGGCTGCTGCGGGACCGGTCGCCACAGAGAGGATGAGGGCGATGACGAGACCTCCGAGGAGGATCCACTCGGCTGTCATATCGACAGAGATGGACATAGCGGTTACATCGGCGTGACTGGCTAAAAGAATGATCTGCTTTTCGCGGCATGTGACAGAGTAGAGGGGTCATACCGCCCGATTCGGAGCCTAATACCCTTGGATTCGTCTGGTGCTCATGTGAGGCACACGCTTGTCGTGGATGCCCTTCGGCGGCTTAGCCACTCAGCACCGTGCGGCCGCTACTGATACATCCGGATCGGCTCGGCGCGGCTGCTCTCCTCGGTTGCCTGCTGCATCTGGCTGAGCAGCTTCTGGCGGGCCTGCTCGATCTCTTCGGCCTTCTCGACGAGATCGGCTGTTGGGATCTCCATGTCGGCCAGCGGTTCGATCCCACCCTCAATCACGGCTTTCGCCGCGTCGGGATCGGGGAACTGCGGGTCAGATTCGACGATGAACCCCACAGCTGTCGTGTCGTTGTCGAGGGCGTGGGCGAGCAGCGCGCCCGTCGGCCCGGAAACCATGCCCATTTCGGAGGGAGTATCGATCCCGACGCTTTCCAGCCGGTCCGGTCCGTCGCCCGCGCCGACACCGTAGAGGGCCGGCTCCTCGGCTTGGTCCTCGCGCTGTCGCGGCAGTCCGGAGACGTAGACCGGTAGCACGTCCTCTTCGGCGAACCAGCCGGTCACGCAGTCGGCGAACGCGTTGGCGGCTTTCGGATTGATCGGCACGTCGCTCTGGAGAGCGAGCAGCCCACGGTCGGCGTCGACGTAGAGCCGGACTGGCGTCACCAACTCGTTGCTGTCGGGCTGATAGGTCGCCACCGGTGGAATCCCCTCGCAGTGGACGTTCGCGTAGTGCTCCATCTCCAGATTCTCGATCAGGTGATCGACAATGATTTTCCCGACCAAGCCGACGCCGGGAAAGCCTTCGACGAGCGTCGGACTGTCCAGCGATACGTCGTCCAGACGACGTGCAATACGAGCCATAGTAGAGAGAGGGTTGCGACGCACCTAATCGTTGGTGTGGCTTTCTTGACTGATCACGAGGGCTCTCACGGAGCGAAACCGACAAACGGGGAGCCGCGAAACGGTGGCTATGAACCCCCTAGAGCGGTACGCCCCGCTCGTTGACGACACTGAGGCCTTCTTTGCGGCCTGCGAGCGACCGCTCCCCTCGGTCGTCCGCGTCAACACGATCAAGACCGATCCCGAACGCGTCCGCCGCGCACTCGACGACGAAGGAATCGAATACGAGCCGGTCGACTGGCACGACGGCCTGCTTCGCCTCTCGGATGGTAGCCCGGGAACGAACTGGCCGTACTTTCACGGTTGGCTCCACGGCCAGGAGGAGGTCTCGGCTGTCCCGGCACTCGCGCTCGATCCACAGCCTGGCGAGAAGGTCTGGGATAGCTGCGCCGCGCCAGGCAGCAAGACCACCCAGTTGTCGGCGATGATGGACGACCGCGGCACCGTCGTCGGCAACGACAACAACCTCGGGCGGCTCTCCTCGTTGCGACATAACGCCGAACGCCTCGGCGTCACCAACCTCGTCGTCACCAAACAGGACGGCCGGAACTTTTCGCTGAAGGACTTCGGCTTCGACGAATTCGACCGCGCTATCGTCGACGCACCCTGTTCCTGTGAGGGAACGATCCGCAAGAATCCGACGACTTTGGAGGAGTGGACGCTGGAGCACGTTCACAGCGTCGCCGCAGTGCAAAAGGGCATCCTCTCTCGGGCCGTGCAGGCGACTAAACCCGGCGGGACAGTCGTCTATTCGACCTGCACGTTCGCGCCCGAAGAGAACGAGGCCGTCGTCGATCACGTTCTCGACACTGAAGACTGCGAAGTCGTCGCCTTCGACTGTCCGCTCGATTCGGTCTCCGGAGTCACCGAGTGGGAGGGCGACAGCTACGATTCGAGCGTGACAGACACTCACCGAATTTATCCGCATCTCAACGACACGGGTGGGTTCTTCTGTGCGAAACTGGAGGTGGGCGGATGAGCGACGCCGAGACTGAAAACGTCGGCCAGCAGTTCGGTCGCCTGCCGGCGACCGATGCCGACCGCGAGGTTGAGGACCGAGCGAGCCGCGAGGCAGTCCTCGATTTCTTCGACAGGCGGTTCGGCATCGAACCGGCGGTCTTCGAGGACTTCACCTTCTGGGAAAAAGGCAAAGGCAAGATCTGGATCTTCGCCGACGACGCGCCGAGCCCGATCCGCGTCGAAGGGCTCGGGATGACCGTGTTGCGAACGCGACAGGAACACTGGAAGCCGACCCAGAGCGCGATCCAGCGGTTCGGCGGCCACGCGACGAAAAACGTCATCGAGATCGACGGTGAGGCCGCTGCAGCGTTCGCCCGCGGCGAGGACCAGGACCTCGACTGGGACGGCGACTGGGGGTATCTGATTGCAGCTCACGAAGTCGGTGGCGAGCGCGAACCCATCGGTGTGGGGCTCTACGTCTATGGGGAGTTGCGATCAACTGTTCCAAAGGGGAATCAGGAATCGTTGTCGCCGCTGTCGACGGATTAGGCCGCGTCGCTGTCGAGTGCGCGGCTCGTAATTCGGTCACCGTAGCGGTGATACAGCAACGTGAGTGCGATGCCGGCCGGCGACCAGCGGTAGGCGAGAACGGCAACCCCGAGCAGTACCGCGCCGAGGCGTCGGTTCCCGCCGAGCACTGCCCGGAGGCCGGTGACGACGACGGAGAGCACACTGAACAGCCGTGTCCACCGTGAGGCGAACAGTCTTGAGAGGACCACGGTTCTGCTTCGAGACGACGCGGGAAAAGCAACCGTGTCACTCGTCGGCTTGCGTCTCTCGCTCTTCCAGCGTCCCGCCCGAGAGCCCGTCCCACGCGACGCGGTAGCCGACCGCCGACAGCACCGCGCTGGTATCGGTGAGGTCGTAGTCGTCCAACACGGATTCGGTCTCTGTCAGCGACATCCCGGTCGAGAGCTCTTCAGCAATCGTTGACAGCACCGCTGGTCGGACGAGTAACTGCCCGAGTCGCTCGTGATCCGGGAACTCTCGGTCCTTGATTGCATCGACCGACACGCCGTACTCCTCGGCGACAGATTTCATCGTCGTCACGTCGCCATCGGGCCGAATCTTCGCTGGGAGGTCGGCAGTCGCGTCGGCAACGAGGTCGTCCTCGTACTCTCGGAGCACGTCAACAACGTCCTTGACGCGAACCGTGCCGGAATAGGGGATCGCGCGGTGGTCGCGCGCGGCAATTTCCTCGCCGACCCCCAGCGACTCATCGACGGCGACAATGAGTTCAACGTCTTCGACGTTGGCCAACTGGCCGAGCTTCTTTTCGACGTACTCCGGCGTCCAAAAGCCCATCACCTCGAAATACACTCGAAAATCGGCATACCGGTAGTCGAAAGCGAAATCGGGAATCATCACGCTCGCGCCGGTTTCGAGCAGGTCCGGCTCGCGTTGCAGGTCCCAGTCGAGATCGAGGGCTTCGAACCGGGCGGCAAAGTCGCTCTCGACGCCGCTGTCGTAGCTCGGCTCGGCGACGGGATCGACGCCCGGCACCGATACGTCACCCGCCCGGAGCGTCATCTCGCGTTCGGTGCCGTGGTCCTCGACGGTCGCAGTCAGTTCCCACTCGCTAGTCGCGGCGACCGACCGCAGCAGCCGGGCGAAGGCAGTGCCGTACCGCCGCGTGCGCCGAAAGAGGCGGTCGGGGCCGGTGACGACGACCGTGCGCTGATCAGCCAGCGCTCCCTCCGTCCCTGTCTCTGCATCCGGCTGTTCGATCTCGTACATCAGCCCGAGTCGCTTGACGGCCGTGACCAACGCTCGCGGGTCGTCGCTTTTCAGCCGCACCTCAGTCGCATCGAACAGCGCGGTCTGGGCCAGCGAGAGGTTGTACTGCTCGATGAGGCTGTCG
This sequence comes from Halonotius terrestris, assembly GCF_006861665.1. GTDB lineage: Archaea > Halobacteriota > Halobacteria > Halobacteriales > Haloferacaceae > Halonotius > Halonotius terrestris. The sequence continues at coordinate 116,611 of NZ_RKLU01000002.1, forward strand.
GGTTCCCACCGTGAGTCGAAGGCGGCGAGTTCCTGGTTGCAGTCCCGGTCGGCGTACAGCGAGGACTCGATATCATCGGGCTTGACTGCGAGGTCGTCGGCTGCCTGGGCGATGGCCCGCTCGCGTTCGTCGTCGCTGGCGACGCCGACAGCCTCGGCGGCCTCGAAAGCGACCCGGCGAGCGCGTTCGGGCGGCAGTGGCGCGACCGTCTCGAAGTCGCCCTCGCGGTCGAGCAGCGCGGCGAACCCACGGACGAGTTTGAAGTCCGCTTCCTCGCGCTCGATGGCGTCGACTGCTTCCTCAAGCGTCCCCCGCTTTTCGCCGACGTGGCCTTGGTAGGTCCCGATGAGCTTCGCGGCCAGCGGACGGCTCTCCCGGCCGATGAACTCGGGGCGGTAGCTGCCGCCACGGCGGGAGACGCGAAGGAGGTCCTTCGTCAGCACGGTCGCGGCTACGGAAGCGGCTGGTAAAAACGCCCCGAGCCGGCGACCGCGAGGACAACGCTACCGTCGCCGCTGGGCCACGCGCTCCTCGGCGGTTTCGCTGCTCACGAGTTCGTAGAGGATCGCCCGGCCGCCGTCGTCTTTTGGGCGGAGAATCCGGCCGAGTCGCTGGGTGAACTCGCGTTCGCTGCCGCTGCCCGAGAGGACGACGCCGACGTTTGCGTCGGGGACATCGACGCCCTCGTCGAGGACGTTGGCGGTGATGATCCGGCTGTACGCGCCCTCGCGGAACCGCTCCAAGATCTCGCGTCGCTCGCTCGCGCCGGTTTCGTTCGTGATCGCCGGGATGAGGAACCGCTCGGAGAGGTCGTAGACTAACTCGGTGTGAGCGGTGAAGACGATGATCCGGTCCTCGCGGTGGCGGTCGAGAATCCGGCCGAGTTGGCGGCGTTTGTTGTCGGCGTTCATCATGATCTCGCGGGCCCGTTGCTTGGCGAGCAACGCTTCGCGGGCCTGGGGATCGTTGCCGGAGCGTTTGACCAGCTGGAGGTAGTCGCTACCGCTGGTGAAATTGATATTGGAGCTTCGGACGTAGTCGACGAACGTCCCCTGTACCTCGTCGTACTCGGCACGCTCCTCTGGTGTGAGTTCAACTTCGATCCGCCGGATCTCGTAGGGCGCAAGGTGATCGCCCGCCAGTTCGTCGGTGTCGATGCTGTAGACACGAGAACCAACGAGTTCGGCCACCGTCTCGTGGGCTCCGTCGGGGCGCTCGAACGTCGCCGTCAGGCCGAGGCGATCCGGCGCGGCCAGTAGCCGGGCGATGTCCTGATAGCCTTCCGCGCCGAGGTGGTGGACCTCGTCGAAAACGACGAGGCCGAATTTGTCGCCGAGTTCGTCGGCTCGCAGATACGCCGAGTCGTAGGTCGCCACCGTCACCGCTTCGACGCGCTGTTCGCCGCCACCGAGCCGGCCGATCGGGGCGTCGAATTCGGTTTCGAGTTCGCGCTGCCACTGCTCCAGCAGGTCGATAGTCGGGACGACAACGAGGGTTGGCTCGTCGCAGGCGGCCATCGCTGCGAGCGCGATGACGGTCTTGCCCGCGCCGGTCGGCAGTTCGAGCACGCCGCGGCGATTGCTGTCGAGCCAGGCGTCGAGGGCGTCCTGCTGGTACTCGCGGAGTTCGTAGCTCGTTGCCAGCGAGACGGGCCCGGTATCGTGGACGGCGTCGTCAACGTCGGCGTCGACCGCTCGGAGCACGTCGCGGATCGCCGCATAGTGGTGGGCCGGCGCGCGGGCCGTGCTACTCCGCGGGTCGACTTCGACGCCCGGCAGGCTATCGAGGTCGGGATCGCTCTCGCGGTCGCTCTCGATGCGGAGCGTGCCGTCCTCGAAGCCGAGCGTGATCGTCACGGTCAGCAGTGTGGTGGCGGAAAATAAAGTCGCTCCGGCTTTGTGGCTCGATCAAGCCTCAATCTCTTCGCCGACCAACTCCGTCGCCTTCTGGACTGCCCGAATCGAACTGAGATACCCCGCGCCGACGCTGGCTTTCAGGGCCTTAGCCGCGCTGCCGGTGACGACTTCCGGGCCGACCTGTGCGACTGCGCCGTCGCCGACCGAGACGATCCAGCCAGGCACGTTGAACCGGAACGGCGTCAATTCGGGTTCGAACCCCTCGCTGCCCGCCAGTTGCCACGCGACCAGCTTGGCGATGTTTTCGGCGGCTGGCCTGGCAGCGCGGATCGCTGCGGACGCGCTGGCAGGAACGGCCTCGCCGTCGGCGTCGACGACGCGGGCGGTGTCGCCGAGCGCGAACGTCGATTTCGTCAGCCGGAGATCGCGCCGCACGACCGGCCGGTCGCCGGCCATCGCCTCGGGGCCAGCGATGCCACCAGTCCAGACGAATAGGTCAGCGTCGAGTTCGTCGGTTTCGCCGGTGGCTTCGTGTCGCGTGGCGACCGTCGAGTCGGTCGCTTCGGTGACGGCCGTCTCAGTGTGAATCTCGATATCGCGGGCGGTCAGTTCGTCGGCGACCGCGTCCTGGAAGGCGTCGGGGAACGCAGGCGCGACGGAATCGAGCTGTTCGAGTATGGTGATCTCGATACGGTCGCTGGCTCCCTCTTCGTCGGCGAGGGCGGCTAGCTCGCCGGCGACCTGGACGCCCGACAGTCCCGCGCCGCCAACGACGACCGACGCCGGTTCGTCGCTGTCGAACAGGTCGAGTGCGCGCTCGCGGATCGCTTCGGCGTCGGCGACGGATTTCAGCGGCAGGCCGTGGTCTTCGACGCCTGGCAGATCGTAGAACGCGGTTTCCGCGCCGAGACAGAGCGCGCCGTAATCGTAGGTGAGGGTTTCGCCGGTGTCGAGGGCGACTTCGTTGGCGTCGGTATCGATGCTTTCGACGCGGGCGGTGACGACCTCGGCGCGGTCGAACAGCGATTCCAGCGGGACTTCGATGGCGTCGGTGATCGAGGGCCGTCTGATGACGCGGTGGACTTCGTGCTGGACGAGGTGGTCCTCGGCTTCATCGACGATGGTGAGGTCCGCCTCTTGTGGGAGGGAATCTTCGAGTTTGCGAGCGAGGGTGACGCCTGCGTAGCCGGCTCCGAGAACAACGACGTGCATACCTGTGGTTGGAGAGCCAGCCGAATGAACATGGCGTTGGACGTGGTGGGAGATATAGCGGTTGACAACGGGAACCGATAGAAAGCCCTCGACGCGCTGGGCTCCCGGGACTCGCTGCGCGCTTCGTCGCTCGCTTCGCTCACTCCTGCAGTGCTTACGTCGTCCGGGTTCGCCCAGCGCGTCTCGCCCTTTCAGTCCGCCAGGCAGCCGGCTGATCGGCTGTCGTTAGTCGTCGGCCGGCTGGGTGGTGGCGTTGCCAACGCGGTTGGCCTCGGGGCCGAAAGTGGATTCGAGCAGCGCAGGCACGTCCTCCGGCTGGACATCGGAGTACCATTCGTCGCGCGGTTGGATCGCAATCGCCGCGCCGCCCTCACTGCAGAGCCCGAGACAGCCGGTTTCGACGACCGACACCGACGACCAGAAGGCGTCGCGCTCGCGGAGCCAGTCTTTGACTGCCACCAGCGTTTCTTCGCCACCGGCGTCGGCACAGCAGTCGTATTCCTCGCGGCTGTTCGTACAGACGAGCACGTGAGCGTCGAGTCGCTCGCGGTGGTCGGCGGTTCGATCCTTCATGTCGTCGTCCCTGCTGTCTCGCTCACTGTCGTCTCGACACCGTTGCGCCGCTGGAGCCAGCCGAACGCCGCCGCGATAAGCACCCAGATCGACCCCTGACTGAGGACGACCATCGCGCGGTAGGCGGCGACGAGATCGGCTGACAACTCCGGATGGCTGACCAGCGTGGGCGACACGGTCGGCAGTACAGCGACGGCGGTGACAACGGGCAGCGCGCCGGCAACGACCGCGAGCCCGCGACTCTGTGGTTCGACGCGGTTGTAGGCGAGGACGCTACTCGCGGCGATGAGTCCGCCGAGCGCGACGAGGCCGGCGTAGAGAGCGAATCTGGTATCGATTCCCAACACCTGTTCGGCTCCCGGCGCGAACGGCGGCAGCACCAGCCACGGCGTCACTGAGATGGTCAAAAATCCGCTGGCGGCGAGGACGAAGCCCTTCGCAGCTCCGCGACCGGGCAACGCCGGTTCGAGGAAATACAGCGCGATCCCGAAACAGCCGCCGAGGAAGAGCGCCCACAGCAGGCCGCCGCCGACGCTGACGATGGCGGTCGTCGATTCGGCGACGACGGAGCCGCCATCGGGTGCATGGCTGTGACCGTGTTGGACGTGTTCGAGATAGCCGACCAGCGGGTTAGCGACTGTCGCCATGAACAGCCCGTAGGCGATACCGGCGACACCGCCGGCCAGCAGTCCGCGCTTCAAATAGGCGAAAAACATCGCTCAGTGGCAGACGATCCCGGCGGCGTGCCGGAAGTTGTGGAGTGACTCGTGGGCCAGCGGCTCCTGTAGGAGGAGGAGAGTGAACGTGATCGCCACACCGAAGCCGAAGATGGCAAGGGCTGTCGTCGGCGCGATCTCGGCGCGAGCGGTTTCGATCCGGTCGGCGACCGTGTCGGATTGCGAGGTCATGAAAGTCTACTTTTCCTTTTGAAAATCAGATTGTAAATGTTGTGGTTCAGGCGGTCGCTTCCGGCCTGTGGTCGTGAGCGGTCAGCGGCCGAATCCTTATGTTTGATTCCGCTGAACAGTTAGATATGGCCCCCTCGACCGCCGACAAGGATGCAGTCCGCGAGACGGTCAGGACGGTTTTCGCCGACTACCCTGTGACGGTCGGCTTTCTGTTCGGGTCACTGGCCCGTAGTGACGCCACCGATGCCAGCGACATCGACGTGGCAGTCGCCTTTACCGACCAGCCATCAGTGGCCACCGATCATACTGAGCAGCGGCTGGCTCTCAGCACCGACCTTGCGCTTGAACTCGGCACAGATGCTGTCGATGTCGTTGATCTCCGGGCCGCACCACCGGCACTCGTTCGGTCGATATTCGACGACGGAACGCAGCTTGTCGGAACAAAACAGGACGCGAGCCGGCTCCGCGATCAGTTGCTGACTGACGCCGACGCGACCCAGCGCTCGCCGGCCGAACGGTTCGATGACGCGCTCGCTGCACTCGACGATCACTTGGCATGACGCTCTCCGAAGCCGACATCGAACGGATCGTCACTGCGGTCGAAACCGCTGAGGAGAGTCTCGCTGTACTCGCTGACAAACAGTCGCTCTCACGTGAGACGTACCGTGCCGACCGCGAGACGAGAGACGTGGTTGAGCGACGCTTCGTCAAAACGACCGAAGCCGTCCTCGATATTGCGGAAACAATCGTCGTTCACGAACGTGATGTGCACCCTGAGAGCAACCCGGCGGCGATGATGGCCTTGGCCGATCTCGAGGTGTTGGAGCCGGAGACAGCCAAGGAAATGGCGCAAGCCGCTCGCTTCCGAAACGTCTTGGCACATACCTACGGCGATGTCATCGACCACGACGAGGTATACGACGCGCTGCAGGATTTGACCAGATATCGTGATTTCTTGGTAGCAGTGCGCTCCTATCTCGATGAGATAGACGCGTTTTCTTGATCTCCCTGGTCGCCAGCAACTCAGCTCGTTTCAGAACAGCGCGTCGCTTTCGGGCAGTACGTGTGCCGGGCCGCCGACCTCCCACACGTCGGTTTCGATCCCGATCTCGTCGATGCGAGACTGCACTTCATCGACGTACTCCTCGGTCGTGTTGACGTAGACACTCGCGCCGGTGTCCGTCGAGAAGTAGACCTCGACGCCCTCCTCGCGGAGCTCCCGCACGGCGTTGAAGACGGCAATCGTTTCGGGCTGCCAGTAGACCCAGCCCGAGGGGCCGGTCATCGTCGCCGCCGTCAGCGACAGCGAGTCGTGTTCGGCGAGTTTGAAGACGCGCTCGAAGGAGGCCTTCCGGAGTGCGTCCCGCATCTCGACGATCTGATCGGGGATGTGGGCGACCCGCGCTTGGAACATGTGGCTCTCGGCGGCCTCCTTGTGGGCTTCTTCGGTCTCCTTGTAGGAGGGCACGTGAGCGGCAACGACTCGCAGTTCGTCCTCAAGCTCGGATTCCAGCCGATAGGAGCGACAATCCTCGTCGTTGAGCCCGGCGTAGAGATGCGAGAACGCGCCAGTCACGGCCCGGGCGGCCGACGACGACCCGCGACGCGCGACCGTCGAGATTTCCGGCAGCGACATATCGAGCCCGGCGGCTTCGACGAGGGCTATCGCGGCCGCAGCGAAGCCTGACGACGACGAGCCAAAGCCGATGTTCGAGGGGAAGGAGTTCTCGCTCTCGAAGTGGACGGCATGATCGAAGTCGGCGAGTTCGCGGACGTGATCGACGACCATATTGATCCGTTCGGCCGCGCGGCCATCAACTTCCTCGCCGTCGATGATGTAGGTGTCCTGCGCGCCGCCTTCGGCGTCGACATCGGTGAGCCACTCGACGGTCGTCGTCGTGTTCGTCGGCGCGGTGCAGACGCTGATCGAGTCGTGGTACGGCAGCCGGAGCTGGGGGTCGCGCATCCCGTGGTATTTGACGAGCCCCTGAATCGGGTGGGCTCGTGCGGTCGCCTTCATGCTCATAGGTCGGTATGGCGGCCGGTCGCGGGTTAGGCGTTCCGGATCAGTCGCCGCTTCCGACCTCTGTGTCGGGACGGAACCCATAACAAGAGTTTTGAGCGGAGTCGCCGAACGCTCGGAACATGACCGAGTACACCGTCGAGTTCGTCGGGACCGACGAGACCATCACGGTCTCCGACAAGGANACCATCCT
>NZ_RKLU01000002.1:123382-272155 GCF_006861665.1 Halonotius terrestris
TGTNTNGANGAGGGNATCGCGCAGGAGTACTCCTGTCGCGTCGGGATGTGTCTCGCCTGCAGCGCCGAGATCGTCGAGGGCGANGTCGNNCAGNCNGNNGCNACGAAGCGCGGCTTCACCGANCAGGAGCGAGAGAACTACGCGCTGACCTGCATGGCCCGCCCGCAGTCGGATCTCAAACTCGAACGCGGCGTCTACCCGCCGAGCATCGAGAACGATGCTGCCAGCGGAGCCGCCGACGCCGCGCCCGCTGACGACGACTAATTCTCCGACGACTGCGGTTCGAACTGGTGTCTTACCACGTCGGCATCGTCGTTCCATTCGAAGTCGCCGCCGTGAACCCGAACCAATCGCTCCTTGTAGGCGTCGAGATCCGCTGAGCCTTCCCGCTGGGCGTCGGCGTCGGTGAGATCGCCGAGTTTGATTTCTTCGACGCTCGTCACCTCGAAGGCGTCGCCGTCGATGTCGAATGTATCGCCTTCGTCGACGTACGCCTGCCCGCGGGTCATCTGGGTGATCTCGCCGGCTGCGACAGCCTGTTTGACGTGCTCGTTCGGCAGCAATGTTTCGGGGTCGACCTGTGTCATAACCTCGATTGGGACGGCCGAGACAAAAACGTGGCTCGCCCAACCCACGGGATTCAATAGCGTCGGCCCATCGCAGTGAGATAATGCGTCAGGACCACCTCATCACCGCGACTCAACTCTCGCGGGCCGACATCGAGGCGGTGCTCGACCGAGCGGCGGAGATCGACGCCGACCCCGCGGCGATGGCCGACCGATACCGGGAGGCCGTCCTCGCCCTCTGCTTTTTCGAGCCGAGCACGCGCACGAAGATGAGCTTCGAGACCGCGATCAAACGCCTCGGCGGCGCGACGACCGACATGGGAACGGTCGAATCCTCCTCGGTCAAAAAGGGCGAAAGCCTCGCCGATACCGTCCGCGTCGTCGAGGGCTACGCCGACGCGCTCGTGCTCCGCCATCCCAGCGAGGGCGCGGCGAAGATGGCCGCCGAGTTCGTTGACGTGCCCGTCATCAACGCCGGCGACGGCGCGGGCCACCACCCCAGCCAGACCCTCCTCGATCTCTATACGATCCGCGAGAACGTCGGCCTCGACGACCTCTCGATCGGCATTATGGGCGATCTCAAGTATGGCCGGACGGTCCACTCGCTGGCCGACGCGCTGACCAACTTCGACGCGCGCCAGCACTTCATCAGCCCCGAGAGCCTCCAACTCCCCCGTAGCGTCCGGTTCGATCTCCACAACGCCGGCGCGCAACTCCGCGAACACACCGATCTCGATGATGTCCTGCCCGAACTCGACGTGCTCTACGTGACCCGCATCCAGCGCGAGCGGTTCCCCGACGAAACTGAGTACGAACAGATCGCCGGCGAGTATCAGATCGACGCCGACACCTTGGAAGCCGCCAGCGACGACCTCGCGGTGATGCATCCGCTGCCCCGCGTTGACGAGATCGATCCCGGTGTCGACGCGTTGCCGCAGGCGACGTACTTCGAACAGGCACACAACGGCGTCCCGGTCAGGATGGCACTGCTTGATTTCCTGCTCTCGGAGGGTGAGCTATGAGCGATCACGAACTCCACGTTGCGAAGATCCGCGACGGCACCGTCATCGACCACGTCACCGGCGGCCAAGCCCTCAACGTGCTGTCGATCCTCGGTATCGACGGCAGCGAAGGCTTGGGCGTCTCCGTTGGGATGAACGTCCCCAGCGACCGCCTCGGCAAGAAGGACGTTGTCAAGGTCGAAGACCGCGAACTCAGCCAATCCGAGGTCGATGTGATCTCGCTGATCGCCCCCGAGGCGACGATCAACATCATCCGGGATTACGATGTCGCCGAGAAGAACCGCGTTGACCGCCCCGACAGCGTCGTCGGCCTGCTGTCCTGTCCGAACCGCAACTGTATCACGACCGGTAGCAACGAGCCAGTCGAAACCAAATTCAGCGTTGTCGACGAGGGTGTCAGATGCACCTACTGCGGGACGATCATTCGGGACTCGCTGGCCGATCACATTGACCCAGAGTAGCCGTCGACCGCTGCCGTCGCGGCCCTTCGTTTACTCGTGATAAGCTACTTCCACGGCGCGCCCGAAGGAGCGATATGGTCACCCTCTACGCGCTCGATGGCTGTCCGTACTGTGAGAAAGTCCACGACGCCCTCGACGACAACGAGATCGATTACGAGACGATCTGGACCGATCCACTCCACTCTGACCGCAACGAGGTCAAGCGGGTCAGCGGCCAGCGCGGCGTGCCCGTCATCGTCGACGAGACCCGTGGTGTGACGATGGCAGAGAGTGAAAACATTCTCACCTTCATCGAACGGAGTCTCGCATGAGTATCTACACTGGCCGCGGCGACGAGGGGCTGACCGACCTTCGCGATCGCTCCCGCGTCTCGAAAACGAACGTCCGGATCGAAGCCTACGGCGTCGTTGACGAAGCGAACTCCCTGATCGGCCGGGCGCGCCCGACCGGCTACGAGGATCTCGACGAGTGGCTGGCCGGCGTCCAGAACCACCTCCATATCATCCAGGCGGAGTTCTCGATGCCGGAATCCGACGACCCCGCAATCGAGGAGTCCCACGTCGAGGAAGTCGAATCGTGGATCGACACTGCCGACGAAGAGCTTGAGCCGCTCACTGAGTTCATTCTCCCGGGCGGCGGTGACACCGGCGCGACGCTGCATCACGCTCGGGCGGTCACTCGCCGCGCGGAGCGACGGTCGGTCGAACTCGCTAACAACGAGCCGATCAACAAGCAGGCGTTGGTCTATCTGAACCGCTTATCCGACGCGCTGTTCACGTTCGCGCGGCTGGTCAACGCCCGCGACGGTGTGCCCGAAGAATCGCCGAGCTACTGAGCGATCGGACTTTTCACGCGACAGCGTCGTAACTCACCGGGTGAGAACGGAAGTGGGCGACGACCGCCGGGGGGACAGACGGGAGCTGGGCGGTCGGCCCGGAACGGATGATGCCAACGGTGCCGTCGATTCCAAGACGGAGGCGATGCAGTCCGGCTGCAACGGGGACGGGATGTCCCGTTGCGAGCCGTGTCTTTAGGTTCGCCTAAAGGTTTGTATAGGTTTCGATTTAGGTTGGCCTAAAAGTAGAACTGGAGACCTTCTGCTCAGTAACGTGGCCGGATTGTACAGCGGTCTAAAAACTGTTGCCGCTGTGGGGACACAAGAGTTTTATCTGTCGCAACCGAAAGGACAGATATGAACAAGCACTTCAGTGATACCCGGTACTACCTCAGCCAAGCCGCATCGCACCTCAAACGTGGACTAAGCGAGGAGCTATCCCCTGTTGTTCGGCGGGTTCGCTCCCGGCTCGGCCGAGAGGTCCCGGAGCCGGAACCTGAAACCCGCGCCGAAAAGGCTCGCGTCGTCGCCGAGACGACCGCAGCGCGGGTCGTCGAAACGGCGACCGGCGCGAAACGGCGTGTCGACCAGCGCCGCGGTGACGACGACGCTGCCGCCTAAGCGTCGCACTCAGCGGTCATTCTTTTTGTAGTACAACGTCACCCGGAGAGAAGGGTTTAAGTCCAGCCGAGAGGTAGCGACTGTCGCTGGGTCGGTGGTCTAGTCTGGTTATGACGGCTCCTTCACACGGAGCAGGTCGGCGGTTCAAATCCGCCCTGACCCATTCGTCGTTTTAGTTTCCAATTCACTGATAGCGACACGACTGTCGATCAGTTTGCCGCTTCAATAGCGTCGTCGAACGTCTCCGCCAATGAGCGAACCTCGTCGATATCGAACCCGAGATGTTCGTCGGTGAGCTCCGGATGGTCGCTCAACACGCGAAAGAGGTTCACACCGTCCGCCGCACACTCCTTGCCGATGCCGACGAGTTCGTCCACATCGAAATGGTCGTCGTCAGCGAGGCGGGCGAGCATCCGGATCATCTCTTCGGGGTCGTCCTCAGCGAGGGCGGCCAAACTCCCGTCGTCGGGTCCTGTCATTGCCCCCGAGTTCGATATCGTGACGTATCAATCCCCACGGTTGCGGACGCCCTCGGCTGGCACCGCTCGCCCGGCGAAGATTGAATTGCGAGCCGGCCGAAACGACTGTATGTCAGTCGAAGGCGTCTGTCAACTCTGTGAGTCTCGCCTCGCCGAACACGATTGCACGCGGTGTGGGGCGAGCGTCTGTCGGCTCCATTACGACGGCGAGATGCGGTTTTGCGCCGACTGCGCCGACAAAGCGAAACCTGATAATCGGCGTGGCGACACCTTTCGGCTGTGAGGACCGGATCGAATCGGGAGTGTTGACGACGGCGGAGCCAGTGGCTCCCATCGCTGCGTGATGGCTCGCACCGGGTACTCGATTCGTGAATTCTGATCCGTCCATACGATTATCGATAGAGATAATTTTAGGAGTATTTTTAACAGGGTGATCCGCTATGTATCCTTTACAGCCTGTGAAGACCGAATAGGGTCACAGGTAGCCCATGTTCAACACTGAGAATTGCGGTCCAGTACTCGCATGACTGGCCGCCGCGAACTGCTGTTCGGAGTCGCCGGCTCCCTCTCGGTAGCCGGTTGTCTCGGCAGCGTGAGCGGTGTTGAGCGTGGGCTCTCACAGGCTGATTCTGGTTCTACCACCGACAGCGAGGCCGACGGTGTGACTTCCGAATCCGAGAACGAGGGGACTGATTCTGACACCGCGGAGGGCCCACCGAAGGGGTTGCCGAATTTCACGGTCGAGAACATCGAACTCAACTACGCCTCTCATGTCGGTATTACAACGCTCATTACAATCAAAAATGAGACTGATCATGGGTCGAAAACTGCACATCTCGTCGCCGAAGCCCACGATGGCGACGGGGTGCTCGGATCGGCTTCCTGTTGGGACGATATTCCGACGCTGACACGACCTGTCGAACTTCGTATCGAGAACATCTTCGATCTGTACGGCAATCTCGGTAGTATCTCCGAATTCGTGATCAAAGGGCGCGTCCCGGAAGGCGAATACGGCGTGATCAAATCCTTCTCCGGTAGTGGGTTCCGCGACGAAGTTGGGGTCGAGGACGTCTCCGAAGACGATGGGGAAGTTGAGGTCGACGTGGAGTCTGGCGACGAAACCGAGGACGATTCGGCCGGTGGTGACGCAACCAACGAAACCGAGACTGATGGATCCGAATCAGGAGACGGTGGTGGCGATGACTCCTCAGACGGCGGTGGCTCACTCGCGGACGAACTGGATGTTAATTTCTAATGAGTCGACACTATTCCGAGCAATCCGCACAGACTTACGGATTCACGCCGAGCCGAGATTCGCCGTTGTCGTGTGAGTCTGAGAAGTATAGCGGGAAGTAGATTTGAATAACAGTCGCTCACTCCGTTCGCTCCCTCATTCAAATCTATTCCGTGCGAGATGCAGCGACAGTCGAGATGGCGTGGCGACGAGACGCCACTTTTTGGGGTGACTGTCGCAAAAGTATAGCGGGAAGTAGATTTGAACTACCGATCTCCGGGTTATGAGCCCGGCGGAATCTCCTGGCTATCCCATCCCGCTATCAGTTTCGATGCCACAGTTACGGTTAAGCGTTATGATCCAAACGCAGTATGGCACTTTTCGGCAAAACGAAGCCGCTACACTCGTGGCTCACAACCCGCCGACTGGCCCTTATTTCGTCGGCTGAACCGTGCTAAAATCCCCCCGTGCATCCAACGATCACGATGGCTGAGACTGCCAGCAATCAGGCACCTTCCAAGTCCACGCCGGCGTCGTCGATCGTCATAACATAATCGAACAGCGGTTTGAGCGTGTTGATGTTTTTCGGATCGGTCGCAGAGGGGTTCACGAAGAAGTGCGTGATCGCCCCACCGGAGCTGAGCTTTCCGAGGAAAATGTGCAGGAACCGGAACGTCCCTTCGACCGTTTTGTACCGGAACAACACGTCCAACGGGTCGAGCGAGACGGCGGTCTCGCCCTCGAAAGCCGACCAGTCGTCCAGCGTCTTGGTGGCGAGGATTCCCAACCGCGTCACGTCGTTCGGGTTGTTGATGTCGACGACTTCGACGGTGTCGCTGACTGCGTTCGGCACCGACTGCGAACAGCCGATCGTGATGACCTTGACACGGCTGGCGTTGGTTGCGATCTCTTCGAGCCGCTCAACGTCCAGCGATCGGTACTGGATGAGCAAGACATTACGGTCGCTCGTCTCATCGAGTCCGAGGAGGTCGCGTCGGGCCTTGTGTTTGCGGTCGTCTTGGGAGCCACACTGGACGAGCATCGTCGTGCCGGCAGCGAGCTCGACTCCGTCGGGTCGCTGATACTCGTCGCTCGTTTCCCACTCGACCTCAGCGGCCGGCTCGTCGCTCGGGGTCGCCGGTTGGCCATCGTCGGTGGTTGCCGCTGCCTCCTGTGTGGCTTCTGCCGAATCATCGTCCGTCGTGGACTCGTCTTCGTCGTCGCCGATGATCTCCGAGAGCAGCCCGATCAGCTCGTCTTTCGGCAACTGTTTGAGCTGGTCGAGGTCGACATCGGCGGATTCGAGTTGTTCGTCCGAGACGCCGTCCAACGCGCTCGGCACCTCCTCGTCGCCCGCTGCGTCGCCGTCGGCTCTGCCGGTGTCCTGCCCGCCGTCAGTCAGCAACCGCCCGGTCGCCGCGGGCGGTGGATCGTCGGCGGTGGCTGCTCCCGATGGAAGCCCATCGATATCGACGCCCGGGAAGAGCAACCGGTCCTGCGTGGTCATAGCTACAACAGTGACGCCGGGGCATAAAAACATCCTCGGTTATCGAAACCGATTCTCTCGATTCTGTCACGGAATAATCATGCCGCGTGACGACAGAGTATACAGTCCCTACCGGCTGAAAATACGGGCGGCGAGTCGGTGGAGTTCGTTCACTGATCGGCGCGGAGCAACGCTCCGCCGGCTCGACTTCGCGTTGCTCAGTCGAACAACGTCTCGCCGTCAACCATGTGCTCCTCAACGGCGTCCATATCGAGCGTGACACCGAGGCCTGGCTCCTCTGGAATCTCGATGTAGCCGTCGACGATCACGTCTTCCTCGACGAGGTCTGCCCACCAGCCGAGTTCGTAGCTGTGGTACTCGACGGCCAGCGAGTTCGGGATCGCCGCGCCGACGTGCGCGCTCGCCATCGTCGCCACCGGCGAGGAGACGTTGTGCATCGCNACGGGGANGTAGTACTGNTTCGCNACGTCGGCGATCTTCCGCGTCTCCCGCATCCCGCCGACCTTCGGGAGGTCGGGCGCGACGATGTCGACGGCNNNGTTCTCNATGAGTCGTCGNNNCTCGGTNACNCGNTAGCGGTTCTCGCCGACNGNGATCGGCGTGATCGTGGATTTGGTGACCTCCTCCTGGACTTCGAGGTTCTCCGGCGGGACGGGGTCTTCGAGCCACCANACGTCGTACTCCTCNAGCNCNGCGGCGAGNCGCTTCGCNNNNCCNCCCGANAACGTCCAGTGGCAGTCGAANGCNACGTCNGCGCGGTCCNNNACNCGCTCGGTNACCGCNTCGACGATNTCGNCTTTGTGNCGGATCTCGCCGGGACGGAGATGGCGGTTCGCGCGGTCCTTTTCGAGGCCGCTCGGCACGTCGAGATCGAATTTGAGGGCGTCGTACCCCAGTTCCTCGACGACGCGTTCGGCCTCGTCGGCGCAGGCCTGGGGGTCGGCCTCGTCGGCGGTGTGGCAGTCACAGTAGACCCGCACCTCGTCGCGGTACTTGCCGCCCAGCAGTTGGTAGGCCGGTACGTCGAGGATCTTGCCCGCGAGGTCGTGGAGGGCGATTTCGATCCCAGCGATGGCGGTGACGGTGACGCCCTCGACGCTGCCCTCACCGGACATCTTCTGGATCAGATGCTCGTAGAGGCGGTCGATGTCGAGGGGGTTCTCGCCGACGACGAAGGGTTTCATCCGCTCGATGAGTTCGGGGATGCCCGCGCCCCAGTAGGCCTCGCCGGTGCCGACGACGCCGCTGTCGGTGTAAATCCGCACCAGGGTCCACGGGAAGTTACCGTCGATCATCGTCGTCTGTACGTCGGTGATCTCGACGTCGCGGTCGCCGCCGCGGGTGCCGGTGACGCCCATCGTTTCGCCGGACAGCTCGCGCATCGTGTACTCGGCGTTCGGATCGTGTAAAGAGTCGTAATCGACCATATGTCGGCGTTGGCGTCCACTCCTAAATAGTCTCCTCACCTGTGTGCGAAAGGCAACATTCAGGCACGGGCCGCACTGAGGAACGGTAATGAGCGGTTCGAACCTCTCGCGGACCCAAGCGTGGGTCGCCGCCGCCCGCCCGCAGACGCTGCCGGCGGCGGCCGCGCCCGTGATCGTCGGCGTCGGCCTCGCCGTCAACGACGGCGTGTTTGCCCCGTTGCCAGCCGTCGCCGCCTTCATCGGCGCGGCGCTCATCCAGATCGGTACCAACTTCGCCAACGACTACTACGACGCGATTCAGGGTGCCGACACCGACGACCGCGAGGGGTTCACCCGCGTCACGCAGTCCGGCCTCATCGAACCCGGTCGCGTCAAAGCTGCGATGTATCTCACGTTCGCTGCTGCCGTCGTCGTCGGCAGCTATCTCGTCTACATCGGCGGCGTTCCGATTCTCATCATCGGCTTGCTGTCGGTCGTCTCCGGGATTGCCTACACCGGCGGCCCCTACCCGCTCGGCTACCACGGCCTCGGCGACCTCTTCGTCTTCGTCTTTTTCGGCGTGATTGCCGTCACTGGGACCTACTACGTCCAAGCCGCAGCCGTGTTGGCCGCGCCGCTGGCGACGACGATTCCGGCGGGGACGGTCACGCTCGAAGCCTTCGTCGCCAGCCTCCCGATCGCGGCGATTTCGACGAACATCCTCGTCGTCAACAACATCCGTGATAAGGCCGAAGACGAGACGACGGGCAAGCGCACGCTGGCAGTCCGGTTCGGCTACAGTTTCAGCCGTGCCGAGTACATCGGTCTGTTCGGACTGGCGTATCTGGTGCCGGTCTGGCTGTGGCTGGCGACCGATTTTTCAACAACTGTGTTGCTCCCGCTGTTGACGCTGCCGATCGCTGCCCGCGTCGCCGAGACGGTTCGGACTGAAACGAGCGGTGCGGCCCTCAACCCCGCACTGGAAACGACCGGGAAACTGCTGGCGGGCTACGCGCTGCTGTTCGGCGTGGGGTTGGGGCTCTGATGTGGATCGACTCGTTCAGCCTGCGGCTCACATCGCCGCTGGAAACGGCCCACGGATCGATCACTGACCGCCGCGGATTTCTCGTTGGCATCGACGGCACGACGGCCCCCCACGGCATCGGCGAAGCAACTCCGCTGCCGGGCTGGACTGAGTCCCTCGACGACTGCAGAGACGTACTCGAAGCGACCGACCAGGAAAATACTGAGACTCACCCCGACCCAGCGACGACACCGGCGGCTGCTCACGCCGTCGAACTCGCAGGGCTTGACGGCCACGGTCGCAATGAGGCTACTCCGTTGTCAGCGATGCTCCGGGAGGCTGCCTTCGACGGCGATGCTTCCGCAGTACCGAACCAGGTGCCCGTCAACGCGACAATCGGCGACGAAAATATCGATTCGACCGTCGCTGCCGCCGAAGACGCAGTCGCCGACGGCTACGACTGCCTGAAACTCAAAGTCGGTAGCCGCTCTCTCGACGCCGATCTCCAGCGCGTTCGCGCCGTCCGTGAGGCCGTTGGCGACGATATCGCGCTCCGTGCCGACGCCAACGGCGCTTGGGACGTAGCGACCGCTGAGCGGGCACTCGACAGCCTCGCACCTCTCGATATCGCGTACGTCGAACAGCCGCTGCCGGCAACCGACATCGCCGGTCACCGCGAGCTCCGCGGCCGTGGCGTCGATATCGCGCTCGATGAGTCGCTGGCGACAACGTCGGTTTCAACCGTCCTTGATGCCGACGCAGCCGACGTGATCATTCTCAAACCGATGGCCCTCGGCGGGCCGCTACGGGCAACGCAGGCGGCTGCTGCCGCCCGCGAGGCAGGCGTCGAACCCGTGGTAACCACGACGATCGACGCCGTCGTCGCGCGATCGGCCGCAGTCCATGTCGCGGCGTCGATTCCCGATATCGCCCCGTGTGGGCTGGCGACTGGGTCGCTGCTCGCCGACGATCTGGCCGCTGATCCGGTGACGATAGCCGACGGGACTGCGAGCGTCCCGACCGGCGGCGGCCTCTGCGGCGACGATTTCGATAGCCTACGTCGCTGATTAGGCTTCGACGACCTCGACGACGCCGAGCATCCCCTGTGTTTGGTGGGGCGTACAGCGATACTTGTAGACGCCCGGCGTCTCGAAGGTGTAGCTGAACTGTCCGCTGTCTTCGAGATAATAGTCGCTCTCAAAGGAGCCATCGTCGGCGATGACGTTGTGCTGGCCGCCGCGACCGGTCCACTTCCAGACGACGGTCGTTCCCGGCGAGACTTTGACGGCCGCCGGATCGAACGACAGCCCGCTGTTGGCTCCGACGGCGACGGTGACCTCGTTCTCTCCGGTGCGATCGACGACGACGCCGTCGAAATTGTTTGCCGGCCCGAGGTGGCCATCGTAGGGAGCGTCGCCGCCGCCCCCACCGAGACAGCCTGCGAGACCGAGCGTGACCGCGCTGCCAGCCGCTGCAACTGCGTGTCGCCGCGTGTAGTCCATACGCCCGATAGCTGTCGAACGCCTATGAGTGGTGCCATCTGATCGTCGCTCTCGTGGCCCGAACGCTGAAACGGCGGTCCGTCCTACCGCGGGTATGAGCCACTGGACGGACACCATCGTCGGCGACCGGATGGCCGTCGATCAAGCGTTCACCGAGCGCGTACAGGCTTCCCAATTCACCAGCCAGGAGTGGGGGTTGATCATGACGGCGACCGACCTCGAAATCGAGCACGCCGAGGACCCTGACCAGGCCCGCATCGTCGCCAACACCGAGGCCGTCGAATCGATCATCCCGGAGTTGGAGTCGATCCGCTCGCAGATGGGGCCGATGGCTGGGGGCACCCGTGACGCCGGCGATGAGGGTAGTGGGGGTGTTGTCGACTCGATCAAGGGCGCGCTGGGCCTCAGCAACGGTGCGGACGACGGCGTCGATCAAGAGCAGTTAGCAGCGGCCGAATCACTCGCGCAGGCGTACGCCGACGAACTCCAACAGCATCTCGAATCGAAAGACGCCTTCGAGGCGGCCAGAGAGGCCTACCTCGAATCAGCGGACTCGTAAGCCGGGCTTCGCTTGGGGCCTCTCTGCATAGGCCGCGGTTGCGTTGGTGCCGAGATAGTTCGACTGTGCTGTCCGATTCTGCGCTAAAACCTATATTGATTGGGTATATCCATCGTCGAGTGTCCCTATGAACATAGCGCGTACGCATACGTGACACTGTTCCAATACTCTACTATGGCTGAAACGCAGTCACGCAATCGGATACGCGACAGTTACGCGACGAAGCTTACGCTTTCGTTGGCGGGAGTCGTCGCCCTCGCCACGGCGGCCGGCGTCTTGGTCTATTTCCAGGCTCGTTCGCTGTTCGGGGCGGAAGCCGGCGTTATCGGCTCAAGCATTCTCGGATTGATTCTCGTCACCGTCATCAGCCTCGCGCTGATCGGCGTGACGATCGGCAGCAACACGATCATCGCCCTGCGGCGGCTGACAACCAAGGCCGACCAGATGGCCGAGGGCGATCTCGATGTCGATCTCGATACCAAGCGAACCGACGAGATCGGCCAGCTGCACCAGGCCTTCGATTCGATGCGCCGCTCGCTGCGGGAGCAGATCTCGGCAGCCGAAGAGGCCCAAGAAGACGCACAGGCCGCCCGCGAGGAGATGGAACAGCGGGCCGAACGGATCGAACAGAAGGCTGCCGAGTACGAACGTGTGATGCAGGCCGTCGCCGACGGCGACCTCACCCAGCGCGTCGATCCCGACACCGACAGCGAGGCGATGCAGCAGGTCGGCATCGCGTTCAACGAGACGCTCGACGAGCTGGAAGGGACTGTCAGCGAGGTGATGACCTTCGCCGACCACGTCGAGGACGCTGCCGCCAGCGTCGATAGCACCGCCGACCAGCTCTACGAGGACAGCAGCGGCGTCGCCAACGCCGTCGAGGACATTTCGGACGGAGCCCATCGCCAAACCGAGAACCTCCGAGATGTCGCCGACGAGATGGACGGCCTCTCCTCGGGAGCCGAAGAGGTCGCCGCGACGGTCGATACGGTCGCGGAAACGACCGAGCAGGCGACCGAAGCCGGCACCGAAGGGGAGGCCGCCGCGGCTGACGCTATCGAACAGATGGATGCCGTCGAGTCGACGACCAACGAGACGCTGGAGGACATCGAAGTGCTCGACGAGGAGATGGACGAGATCGGCGAGATCGTCGATATGATCAGCGAGATCGCCGAGCAGACGAACCTGCTCGCGCTGAACGCCTCTATCGAGGCCGCTCGCGCCGGCCAAGAGGGTGAAGGCTTCGCGGTCGTTGCTGAGGAGGTCAAGTCACTCGCCGAAGAGACGAAGGAGGCTGCCGGCCAGATCGAAGGGCGCATTCAGCGCGTCCAAGAGAAAACTGGCGAAGCCGTCGCCGGCATGGACGAAACCTCCGTCCGGATCAGCCAGGGCGTCGAGACCGTCGAAGGAGCCATCGACCAGCTCAACGACGTCATCGAGTACGTTGAGGAGGTCGACAGCAGCATGAGCGAGATCAACCGGACGACCGAGGAGCAGGCCCGCGCAGCCAACTCGGTCGTCGAGATGATCGACGAGGTCGCCGAGATCAGCGAGACGACGACCGAGACGGCCGACGACGTGACGGAGACGGCCACCGACCAGCAGGAGACGCTCCAGACGGTCGAGTCCTCGGCGACGCAACTCCGGTCACAGGCCGCGAAACTGCACGAGGCCCTCGACCGCTTCGAGGTTGACGCCGACGCGGGCGAGGGTGAACTCGGTGGCTCGGTATCGACCTCGCCGACGGCTGGCAGCGAAATGTCGCCGGATGCGACGGCAACGACTCCCGACGCGGCCGCGACCGACGGCGGGCAGGACACGGACAGCGAGGCAACTGACAGCGGTTTCAACTTCGGTGATTCCTAATGTTGTTTTCAGCAAACGGCTGGGCGGCGATCGGCGCGATAGCACTGGCACTCGGCACGATCCCGTCGGCGTATTTCGCCGTTCGTGACGCGAAAAACCGGAAATACTACAGCGTGCTTGCGGCGATCACGGGGATCGCGACGGTCGCCTACACGCTGACCTCGCTTGGCGTGGGATCGATCCCAGTCGACGGTGCGACGTTCTACACGCCGCGGTACGTCGACTGGCTGTTGACGACACCGCTGTTGATCCTTTACCTGACGCTGCTGTGCAAACCGGGCAAACAGCTCTACGCGCTGTTGATCGGACTTGACGTGGTGTTGATCGCTCTGGGGATCGCCGCGATCTTCACCTCGGGCGTGCTGTCGCTGACGCTGTTCGGACTCGGCGGCGTGGCCTACCTCGCCTTAGCCTACCTGCTGGTCACTGAACTCCCGGATCGAGCGAGCTTCGCCAGCGAGCGGGTCGGGATCGTCTTCGCCAAACTCCGGAACGTGACGGTCGTGCTGTGGACGCTGTACCCCGTGGTCTGGCTGCTCGCGCCGGTCGGGTTCGGCCTGCTGGAGCCTGGCGTCGAGATGATGGTGATCGTCTATCTCGACATCATCACGAAGGTCGGTTTCGCCATGCTCGCACTGATGGGCAAGGACGCCCTCGACGACATCACCGACCAGTCGCTCCAGCTCGACACCGAAGAAGAACAGGGCACCTCAACGGCGACCGAGTTCGTGAGCTAACGGCTCTCTTTTCGCTGTTCGCAGCAGTCCCGCTACAGTTCGTCGATGATTGCCTGCGTGACCTCGTCGGTATCGGCGTCGCCGCCGAGGTCGGCCGTTCGCGGCCCCTCGGCGAGGACGGTTTCGACGGCGGTCTCGACGCGATCAGATTCCTCGCTGTAGCCGAGATGATTGAGTAGCATCGCCGCCGAGAGCACTGTCGCCATCGGGTTGGCAACGCCTTCGCCGGCGATGTCGGGTGCGGTGCCGTGGACTGGCTCGAACAGCGCGTTGTCGTCGCCGATGTTCGCGGAGGGCAGGAGTCCGAGCCCGCCAACGAGGCCGGCGGCGAGATCCGAGAGCACGTCGCCCGCCAGATTCGGACAGACAATAGTGTCGAACTGTTCGGGATCGAGACAGACCCGCGTTGCGAAGGCGTCCATCAGGACTTCGTCGGTGTCGACGCCGTGGTCGTCGGCGACGCGAACGACCGCATCGCGGAACCGGCCGTCGGTCTTCCGCATCACGTTGGCCTTGTGGACGACGCTGAACCCCTCGCCGTCGACGTACTCGCAGGCGAATTCGGCGAGTTTCTCGGAGGCGGAGGTGGTGACGACGCGGGTAAGCGTCGAGAGGTCATCCGAGAGATCGTCTTCGTGGCCGGAGTAGACGCCTTCGGTGTTTTCGCGGAGGAAAACGAGGTCAGTTTCGGGCCGGACGGCGTTGACGCCAGGGTACGCCTTCGCGGGGCGGATGTTGACGAAGGAGTCGACGGCGTCCCGAAGCGGGAGAATCACGTCGGCGGCGGTCTCGCCGGCCGCGCCGAACAGCGTGGCGTCGGCGTCGGCCGCGAGGTCGTAGGTCTCCTGTGGGAGTGCCTCGCCGGTGGCTTCTTTGACCGCGTCGCCGGCGTCGCCTTCGACGAATTCGAGATCGAGATCGAGCGATTCGAGTACCTCAACGGCAGCTGGGATTACTTCCTGTCCGATGCCGTCGCCTTCGATGACGGCGATTCGATGGCTCATACGCGCTGTCTCTCCAGCACTGAAAAGAGCATGTCGATGTGTGGGAGTCGTTTGGGTCCTCATCAAAGCAAAAATAAATATAGTTTATATATTCTGCCTGCGAAGACATTATAATATTGTAGTGAGCATCTGTCAGTATGTCTCAAGTAACGGATCCAGACTCTCCTGATGAATTTGAATATTCAGGTTGGCTTTCTTTTTATTTATATAAAACAGAAATAAAAGGCGAGTTAGAAAACATTACTTCTGGAATAAACTTAGAGGAGAAATTAAAACAAAGACTGCCAAAGTATGAGCAAGGAACGCCTTCTGACCCTGGTGACGGATTTAGGGTTACAAACACGCGAGAGCTCCTGAGGCAAGCCGGATTGCTTGATGAATACCCTTTCCTTGACGAGACTGTTCACGTGAAATATATCCAAGAAGAATACCAAGAAAGATTGGCATATATTGAGGAGGATGATGATTTTAGGGAAACTAGCACCTTGGAAATTTCAACCTCTGATCTATTCTGGATGTTTCCCAAGTTCCTATTTACAAGAGCATCTAAACAGGTATCGGATAACATTCGTACTCGGATGAGGTCAACGTTGGTTAATTCCCTGCGAACCGAAAAAATTGAATTCAATCGGGATTTCTTTATTTGGCTCATATATAATAACTATTCAGGCGAAGAAACCGATTCGTTAATTAATATACAACAATTACAGTCGATAGAATTAGTTGGACAACCAGATACTTTTGGAAGTAGCTCGAAATTTTCTAATGCAGAATCTGGTTCTGCTGTGGCACTACTCCAGCTTTTAGAAGGTAATTCACCACAAAATATTGAGGCGATGTTCAATTATTGTGATCGTAAAATAGTCGTAAATGTCAGTCATGATCGTATTCAAATATTGACAAGCAAAGAGTTGCCAGAGAAGCTGTCTGATTTAGAAAGGATGGCCCTCTCGGTGTCATTTGTGTCAGAATTCATATCCCTCTACGAAATGTGGACTAACCTCCCGAATGAAGAGAAATATCCACCTACATCCTCATTTAAAGAAATTTATAAGAAAGGGATTGACGAAGGGTACGAGACTGAAGGAATATCTAGCCAATTAATTGAAAGATTCGAAAAACTTAGAGGAGATAAGTGACCTTATGTCTCGGCGGGGTAAAATTATAACTCTGATCCGGCGTGCACCCTTTGGGGTGGTGCCAGTTCTAATTTTAGCTTTTACTGCAATAACCGGGATTTTAATCCCTGAAGGCAACTATTCTGATGAAGCTACAATACTGGTTTTATTGGTCTGTTCTGGGTTTGCGGCTTATTCATATCTGTTAGTAAATGACACAAAGATATTCTATGTTCAAATTGATCCAGAGTCAGAATCCCCTGCTCGCACTCATTATTCTAATGAGTTTGAACTTGAAGAAGGATATAGTGAATTTGACGCTTTTGTAAATGTTCCAAAATGGATGAACAAGTTTATTTTAGAATTCGATCCTGATTCTCCACTTGAGGTCGGGCTATGGGAGGTTCCTAATGATTACAACGAAAATGGAAATACAATAGAGTGTAGCGATAATGCTCATGATTTCAGTTTTATTCTTACTGTTGGTGGTGATGTTGCTGAATTGGGAACTGCAGATAGAGAGTTGAGAATTTATGAAAAAGAAACTAATTCAAAATTGACAACTCTCACACTGAAATCCACAAACACTCAGACAGATGATAGCTATCGTGACCAGTTCAAGAATGATGGATGAGTAAAATTCACATATTTCATATTAAATCTTGTTTTGAATAATCTGTACGGGTCAATATATTAAGGCGAGATTCACCCCAAACCGCTTCCCTGCGGTCTGCATAGCAGATGTAATGAGGGATGGCTTGGAACGGTTCAAACGCCCGCTACTCTACGTGATGGGGCCGCTCTACGTCGTCGCGGGCGTCCTGCATTTTGTCGTCCCGGAGCTATACGCCCAGATCATCCCGCCGTTCCTGCCCGCGCCGCTCGCGCTGGTCTACCTCTCCGGCGTCGCCGAAATCGCCGTCGGTGTCGGGGTGTTGATTCCACGAACGCGACGCTACGCGGCGTGGGCGACGATTGCGCTGCTCGTTGCGATTTTCCCGGCGAACGTCTATATGGCGACCTCGATGGTCGTCGTCGATGGAATCGGCGGTGGCGACCCCTCGCCGCTGATTCGCTGGGGACGGCTGCCGCTTCAGGGCGTGTTGATTCTCTGGGCCTACTGGTACACTGATTCGGAAACTGTCGATGCGTAGCGTGGATCGCTGGCGACTCGACTGATTTTAACTGGGCAACAGAGGTGTAGAAAGCCCTCGACGCTCTGGACTCCCGGGCCTCGCTGCGCGCTTCGTCGTTCGCTACGCTCACTCCTGCAGTGCTTGCGTCGGCCGGGTTCGTCGAGCGGGCGGTCGGCTCTGCCGACCGCCGCAAACGTGGCGGCTTCGCCGCCACGCGCGTCTCGCCCTTTCAGTCTGCCAGGGGCGGCGGCTGGCCGACTTGTCGATCACTTCTGATCACTCGTGGCTGGACAACCGAAGAGATAGAATACAGCGAACGTTAGCTTAGTCGTCGCCTTCGACGTACGGCAGCCCAGCAACCGTTTCCTCGACCTTGCTGCGGTTCGAGTACATCAGCGCGGTCGTATCCCAGATGCCCTCGACGAGGGCTTCCTTCATCGCGTCGTCGATCTCGACGTCAATGGTCGTGTCGCCGTAGGTGACGGCCTCGTTTTCGACATCGATGTTGATGTCGCCGTCGGGGTTGGCTTCGATCCACTCCTGGAGCTCAGTGACGGTCTCGTGGTCGGTCGTGACCGCCGGAATCCCCAGCGACTTGCAGTTGTCGCGGAAGATTTCGGCGTAGGATACGCCGACGATGCCGTCGACGCCCCAGCGCATCATCGCCTGCGGCGCGTGCTCACGGGAGGAGCCACAGCCGAAGTTGGAGTTGACCACGGCAATCGACGCCCCCTCAAAGCGGTTGAGCGGGTGATCGTTGAACCCGTCGTCGTCCCGCCGCGCGTCGTAGAAGAGGTAGTCGGCCATGTTGTCGAAGGTGACCTCCTTCATGAATCGCGCCGGCAGGATCTGGTCGGTGTCGATGTCGTCGCCGGGGATCGGGACGCCGGTGCCGCCGACTTCGGTAATGTGGTTTTCAGGAGCCATTAGTCAGCCGCCTCCCCAACACCGCTGGCACTGCCAGCCGGATCGTCGCCCAGGTACTCGCGGGCGTCGGCGACTTCGCCTTCGACGGCCGCGGCTGCGACCATCGCCGGACTCATCAGGACCGTGCGGCCCTCTTTGGAGCCTTGGCGNCCGATGAAGTTCCGGTTCGACGAGGAGGCNNANNNCTCGTCGCCCTCCAGNNNGTCGTCGTTCATGNCGAGACACATCGAACAGCCGGCCCTGCGCCACTGGAAGCCGGCGTTGATGAACGTCTCGTCGATGCCGCGGGCTTCACACTCCTCGCGGACGGTCTCGGAGCCGGGGACGGCGAGTGCGCGGACGCCGTCGGCGACCGTGTTGCCCTCCAGAATCTTCGCGGCTTCCTCGAAGTCCGAGACGCGGCCGTTCGTACAGGTACCGAGGAACGCCACGTCGACATCGTAGCCCAGCATCGACTGGCCGGGTTCGATATCCATGTGTTCGAGGGCCTGCTCGGCGGCCTCCCGATCCGTTCGGGCCTCGAAGTCCTCGGGGTGCGGGACGCTGTCGGTGATCTCGATGACCTGGCCGGGGTTGATCCCCCACGTGATAAGCGGGTCGATGTCGTCGGCGTCGACGGTGACGACATCGTCGTACTCGGCGTCCTCGTCGCTGCTGATGGACTCCCAGTACTCCTTGCGCTCCTCGAAGGCCTCGCCTTCGGGGACGTATTCGCGGCCCTGCAGGTACTCGTAGGTGGTCTCGTCGGGGTTGATGTAGCCCGCGCGAGCGCCGCCTTCGATAGACATGTTACAGACCGCCAGCCGGCCCTCCATATCGAGGGCTTCGATGGCCGGGCCGCCGTACTCGTAGACGTGGCCGACGCCGCCGTCGACGCCGAGGTCCTGAATGATCTTCAGGATGATGTCCTTGGCGTAGACGCCCTCGCCGAGTTCGCCCTCGACGTTGATCCGGCGGACTTTCTGTTTGTCGGCCGCAATGCAGCCGGTCGCCAGCACGTCGCGGATCTGGCTGGTGCCGATGCCGACGCCGATAGAGCCGAACGCGCCGTGGGTCGCCGTGTGGCTGTCACCGCAGGCGACGGTCATCCCCGGCTGCGAGAGGCCGAGTTCGGGGGCGACCACGTGGGTGATGCCCTGCTTTCCAGATTCAAAACCGAAGAACGTGATGCCGTTCTCGCTGGTGTTCCGTTCCAGCGCGGACAGCATCTCCTCGCTTTGCTCGTCGGTCAGCGGTCGCTTTCGCTTCTCGGCCTCGGTCGGCGCGATGTGGTCGGTCGTTGCGAAGGTCTGATTCGGGTAGGCGACGTTGAGGTCTCGCTCCCGGAGCATGCCGAATGCCTGCGGGCTCGTCACTTCGTGGACGAGGTGCAGGCCGATGAACAGTTGATCCTGTCCGCTCGGCAACTCAGCTACCTTGTGCTTCTCCCATACCTTGTCGTACAGCGTTCCGTTGCTCATTTGATAACTCCGTTAGTTTCGTTTTGCATGTTAGTGTACTCCTGTATCCGCAGCCGTATTTACTCGTCGGCCCACGAGAAGAGGCCGCGCAGTTCCTCGCCGACGCCCTCGATCTCGTGGTTTTCTTCGGCGGTTTTCAGCTGGTCGTAGTTCGGCCGGCCGGCCTGGTTCTCCAGAATCCACTGCCGGGCGAAGGTGCCGTCCTGGACCTCTTCGAGGACTTCCTCCATCTGTTCGCGGGCGTGGTCGTCGACGACGCGGTCGCCGCGGGTCAGCCCACCGTACTCGGCCGTGTCGGAGACCGACTCCCACATCTCGCCGAGGCCGCCCTCGTACATGAGGTCGACAATCAGCTTCAGTTCGTTCATGCACTCGAAGTANGCCATCTCNNNGNNGTAGCCGGCNTCGACGAGCGTCTCNTANCCCTGNTTGACGAGGCTGGTGACGCCGCCGCACAGCACCGCCTGCTCGCCGAACAGGTCCGTCTCCGTCTCCTCGCGGAACGTCGTCTCGATGACGCCCGCGCGGGTNCAGCCGATNNCNTTCGCGTANGCNAGGNCNNNCTCNTNGGCGTCGCCGGTCACGTCTTGGTAGACGGCGACCAGACCGGGCGTGCCCTCGTCGGCCTCGTAGTTCCGCCGCACGAGGTGGCCCGGCGATTTCGGGGCGACNANNGTNACGTNNANGTCGTCGCNNGGCTGGATNTGGTTGTAGTGNATGTTGAANCCGTGNGCGAACTGCAGCGTGTCGCCNGNNTCNAGNNCGTCCTNGATNTGGTCGTAGACCGCGGGCTGGACCGTATCGGGAACCAGAATCGAGACCACGTCGGCCTGGGCGGCCGCCTTGGGTGGCGTCGCCACGTCGAGCCCGTCGCTTTCGGCGGCGTCCCGCGAGGACGAGCCTTCGCGGAGGCCGACGACCACGTCGATCCCGCTGTCGTTGAGGTTCTGGGCGTGGGCGTGGCCTTGGCTGCCGTAGCCGATGATTGCCACCGTGGCGTCGTCCAGATAGCCGGTGTCTGCGTCGTCGTCGTAGTAGATCGTCGCGTCGAGTTCGTCTGCCATTGTGTCTCCGGAAAGACGCCCCCCTTAGTTGGTGGTTTCGGCTTGGCTTTCGGCCGCGCCGTCGCCAGCCGCGTCGTTCTCGGTGCCACCGTCGGTTTCAACGCCGACGGCGGTTGCCTCCGCAGCGGGCTTCTCGCCGGGCGTCGTGGGCGTACTCCCGCGGGCGAGGGCGGTTGGGCCCGTCCGGGCGATCTCGATGATGCCGAACTGCCGGTAGGCGTCCAGCGCGTCCTCGATCTCGTCGTACTCGCCGGTAAGCTGAACCGTGATCGTCTCCGGCCCCGCGTCGAGCGTTTCGCCGTCGTACATCTCGGTGACCGCTTGCACCTTGTCCGGCTCGTCGCCGTTGACCTTCAGCAGGACGAGCTCCGAGCGGATCGGCCGGTTTTCGAGTTCGCCGACCGAGATGACCGGCTTGAGCTTGGCGAGCTGTTTCTTCGCTTGGTCGATGCCGGGTTCGGGTTCCTCAACGATGAGGGTAAGTCTGGCGTTGCCCTCGACGGTCGTCGGGCCGACCGTCAGGCTCTCGATGTTGAACTGCCGGCGGGAGAACAGCCCCGCGATCCGGGCGAGCACGCCGGGCTCGTGTTCGACGAGCGCGGAGATCATCGCCGTGCGGCTCTCGGGTTCGGCCTCGACCTCGGGGTCGATCCGAATCCCTTGGCTGTTGCGCCGGCCGTCCGGGTGTGGGCGTTCCTCCGGTGGCGGCCCTTGCAGGCCCTGTTGGTTCTCCGTCATAGTTGGTCCTCCGAGAGGGCGAACTTGCCATTTGGCGCGCCGCTTGCGACCATCGGATAGACGTTGGCGTCGGGATCGATGTGGAAATCGATGACCGACGGACCGTCGTACTCAAGGGCGGCTTCGACGGTGTCGGCGACCTCGTCGTAGTCGTTGACGCGCCAGCCTTTCGCGCCGAAGGCTTCGGCGAGTTTGTCGAATTCTGGCATCCAGTTGTAATCGGAGGCCATGTGGCGGCCCTCGAAGAAGGCGTCCTGCCACTGCCGAACCATCCCGACGTACTCGTTGTTNANNACGNNNACNGTGATGTCGAGNTCCTCGCGGACGGCGACGGTGAGCTCCTGACACGTCATCAGGAAGGAGCCGTCGCCGTCGAAACAGACGACCGACTGCTCGTCGTCGGCCGCGAACCGCGCGCCGATGGCCGCGGGNAGGCCGTANCCCATCGTNCCNAGCCCNTGNGAGGAGACCCACGTNCGCGGCTCGGTGNANNNCCAGTACTGNNNNGCCCACATCTGGTGTTGGCCGACGCCGNTNGTGACGANGGTGTNGTCNTCNGTNGCNTCGTCGAAGGCTTCGACGATGAACTCCGGTCGCAGCGGCGCGTCCTTGTCGACCGAGTAGTCCATCGGGTACTCGTCTTTCCACGTCGCACACTGCTCGCGCCACTCGCGGGCGTCCGGTTCGTGCTCCATTTCCTCAGTCAACTGGTCGAGGACCGTCCCCGCGTCGCCGATACAGGGATAGTCGGCGTGGATATTTTTCGAGATTTCGGCGGGGTCGATGTCAACGTGGACGACCTCTGCCTCAGGCGCGAAGGTATCGATGCCGCCGGTTAGGCGGTCGTCGAAGCGGGTGCCGACGCCGATCAGGCAGTCGGTGTGGGTGATCGCCATGTTGGCGTACCCAGTCCCGTGCATGCCCGCCCACGAGAGACAGAGTTCGTCGTCCTCGGGGTAGCTGCCGATGCCGGGCATCGTCGTCACGACCGGGATGCCGTGTTCGCGCGCGAACTCGCGGGCGGTCTCGCTGGCTTCGGCCTTGATGACGCCGCCGCCGAGCAGGAGGAGCGGTTTTTCGGCGCGCTCGATGGCGCGGGCGGCCGCATCGATATCCTCTTCGTCGGCCGTGGTCGGTGGCTCTTGGCCGGCCGGGAGCTCGGGCTCGCCGGGCTCGTTGTCGGTCTCCTCGAAGCTCACGTCCTTCGGGAGGTCGACCAGCGTCGGGCCGGGGCGGCCGGATTCCGAGAGCGCGAACGCCTCGCCGACGGTGTCGCCGATGGTGTCGGCGGAGCTGGCGAACCAGTTGTGCTTGGTGATTGGCATCGTGACACCGGTCGTGTCGGTCTCTTGGAAGGCGTCGNNNCCGACNANNTCNNTCGGNACTTGGCCNGTCAGNGCGACNANCGNGTCGGAGTCCATGTNGGCGTCGGCGATGCCGGTGACGAGGTTNGTCGCNCCNGGNCCCGANGTGGCNANGNNGATGCCGGGCTCGTTGGCGACGACGCCGTAGGCATCGGCCGCGTGGGCCGCGCCTTGCTCGTGGGCCATCGTAATGTGTTCGATGTCGGAATCCCACAGCGCGTCGTAGACGGGCATGATCGCCCCGCCCTGGACGCCGAAGGCGTGTTGGACGCCGCCGTTTTCGAGCGCACGGACGATGGCCGTCGAGCCGTCGGTAACGGGCGTCCGCCCGCTGTCGGCCTCACTGGCCGCGTCGTCCGCGGTCGCTTCCTCCGCTGTTGATTCTTCGTCGGCATCGGGTGGTGATTTGGCTGTTTCGCTCATTGGCCTGCTCCTGTTGTCGGTCGGTCGTGGTCTGTTGTGTGTGGTCGTGAATGCATGGTTTGCTGTCGGGTGGATGGAAGTTCGACACCGTCAGTCGGTGTGGATCGAACGCCGGAGATGGGGGTGAAAAGTGGAGTCGGGGTTAGACCCCTACAATACCGCGTACGCCGACAGCACGGGCTCGGGCGACCGCCGCGCCGAGAGGTCGTTGCTGTGGCATCGTACCCGAAGAAATGACACGGTTCTTTATAATAGTTACGCGTTTCCGGTGATCGGCTCGATCTCGACGACCATGCCGTCGCCGCGCTGTCGGCTGGCTGGGGCTGTCGCTCACCGGGTGCAAACAAGCGGGAGACGGGCATTAGACCCGTACCTCCTCGGAATCGGCTTCGGCGACACCGACCTCCTCGGCGAAGCGTGCGATAACGCTGTCGGTGACCTGCTCCTTCTCGGCCCCGAACTCTTTGACGAGTTTGGTGACTGCTCGGACCTCGGAGTCGCTTGGCTCGTAGTTGAGTTCCTCCAAGCGTTTCCGGACCGAGTGGGTGCCGGTGTGTTTGCCAAGGACGAACTCGCGGGACGCCCCGACCATCTCGGGGGTCATCACGCCGGGCTCGAAGGTGTCGGTGTTCTCCATGACGCCCGCGGCGTGGATGCCGCTCTCGTGGGCGAAGGCGTTGTCGCCGACGACCGCTTTGTTGACCGGGATCGGAATCGTCGATTTCTCTTCGACGAGTTTCGCTAACTCGGTGATCCGTGTCGTGTCGATGCCGGTGTCGACGTTGTAGAGGCTCTCGGCCGACATGACGACCTCCTCGAAGGCCGCGTTGCCGGCGCGTTCGCCGATGCCGTTGACCGAGACCTGCGCCTGGTGGGCGCCGGCCTCGNAGCCGGNNANCGCGTTNGCGGNNGCCAGCCCGAAGTCGTCGTGGGTGTGGACGTCGATCCGGGCGTCGGTGTGTTCGCCGACGAGCCTGATGAGCTTCGCAAACCGCGAGGGGGTTGCGACGCCACAGGTGTCGGGGATGTTGATCCAGTCGNNNCCNGCCTCGNNGACNGCCTCGACGACNTCGACNAGGAACGNCTCGTNNGTCCGGGTCGCGTCCATCGGCGAGAACATGACCTCGAGGCCCGCATCGCGGACCTGCTCGACGCTGGCGACCGCGCGCTCGACGGCCTCCTCGCGGCTCGCGTGCATCGAGTCCTGCAACTGCACGTCGCTCGTGGAAACGAAGACGTGCACCATGTCCACGCCAGCGTCGATCGCCGCTTGGACGTCCTTCTCGACAACGCGGGCGAGCCCGCAGGTCGTCGCCGACGTTGCCGCCGCGATGTCCGAGACGGCCTCGAACTCCGGCTCGGAGTTGACGGGGAACCCAGCCTCGATGACGTGGGTGCCCATCTCGTCCAGCAGCTCGGCGATGGCGCGTTTGTCGTTGTAATCAAACGATGTGCGTGGTGACTGTTCGCCATCACGCAGCGTCGTGTCGAAAATTCGTACTGACTCTATTTCGTCAGTGTTAGTCAATGTGCCCTCGAAGAACTCGATCCGCCGGGGAATCCGACGTGTCCTCCGTGTCGTGGTGAGACATGTACCCGAAGTAAGTGGCTACATGAGTAATAAACCCATCGCTCCGAACGGGGTAAAATAAGTCAAGTGTCCAATCAGACTTGCTAAAACCACGAGAAAAGTTACCAAGCCGCAATAACTGCGCTGACAGCCCTTCCTACATATGGCTCACAAACTGTGAGTCTCCTCGCTTGTTGCCGAAATGTGCAGTTTCGACCGTCGGTATACAACAGGTAGATGGTCTCTATACGGTTGGTTTATACATTTGAACGGCGTACTAGCTGGTATGAGCGGTCGAAAAACAAACGTTGGTCGTCGTGATCGAATCGTCCGAGCCCTCCTGACGCCGATTGCCCTCGGTGCTATCGTGTGGCTCTATACGTCAGTTCCACAGACACTGGCGACGCTGGCAGCCATGGGTGGCCTCGGTCTCGTTGCCATCGTTCTCGGCACGGGTGCGCTGACTGGCACCTGTGGCGTCTACGCCGCACTTGGTTTCGATACCTGCAGTTGTGTCGACGAGTACGCTGGCGGCGATACGTGGGGATAGCAGCAGTTTCAGTCGTTCGCTGACGACGAGGGCTCGTCTGTCTCTTCTGGTTCGTTCGGTTGCATAACCGTTGCATCAAAGTCTGGGTTCATATCTGCGAGCGTTTCGGCACTCGCACGCTCCGGCTGCTCCTTTGTCGCACGTCCCGGCGTTTTCTCGGTGATTTTGAAGTCTTTTGCCGGCCGTAGTAGCCCCCAAAACGCGCCGACTGCGTGGAGTGCCACGACGATCGGTGTCAACACCAGATAGATCGGCCACACCTCGGGATACTTTTTGTACTCGATCAATCCGGCGATCATATACACGAACAGCATGCTGAACAGGCCGATCGAGGTAATCCAATAGAGCTCGTGTTGGGGCACGAACTCGGGATACAGAAACGCCAACACGGACAACAGCGGGATCACTGGCGACAGCGTCCACGTGATGATCCGTGCGAACTGCAACGGGAGATACCGCTTGGGGAGGCGGTACATATCCCGCAAGGTACCGGACATCCACCGTCGTCGCTGATTGAACATGCTGCGGATCGTTGGCGGGGCCTGATTCCGAAACCGCCTGTTGAGCAGTCGGTATTCGAACTTGCCGCCCTGCTGATCGACGTACTTCGCGGCCCGCCAGATGTAGGTTGTGTCCTCGGTGATCGTCGGCACGTCCCACGTGACCTCGTTTTCGAGTTCGTGCCGGACGGCGACGGCTCCGCCCCACGCATAGAGCGGGTACGCCATCCGGTGAAACGCCCGTTGTTCGCGCTGGTAGCCGACCCGGAAGACTTCACAGAGATACACCCACCACGACCCGGTTCGCAGCGGGTGTTCGCTGATCTGGATCAGATCAGCCGCCGGCAACCCTTCGAAGTTGACTATGATGCTGTCCTCGTCGAGATACAGGATATACTCCTGCTCGCACTCGACATGCTTTCGTGCCCATTCGATCGCTCGGCCTTTCTTTTGGGCCGCGCTCTCGAAGTCCTCGGGAACGACGTGGACATCCGCGCCGTCGATATCCATCTCGGCTTCGGCGATCACTTTCGTCGCGCCGATTCCGGTCGGCACCGAGTTGGCTGTCACCTGCACGGTCGACGGCGAGTTGTAGGTCAAAATTCGCACTTGAATGTTGTCGAGAGGGATTTCACTCTCATTGTCGGCCTGCCAGCCGGTGGCCAGCACTGTCACTTCGAGAAGCCACCAGAACGAGGAAAAGCCATACAGCACCAGCGTTACCCAAAATACCAGTCCGATGACTGTCCCGACGGCCAGTTCAGTCATCGACCACTCCGCGAACCAATCCCTCGCCGCGGATCGTCGCTATTGGTTTCAGTGTCGAGTGGAGGGTCACGGTTCTGACAGGTGGTTCAACAGTCGACTACTTCAAACTGCTGTCCGAACGGGTGTGGCGAGAACGTAGCGACTGAGACAGCGCGCTAGCGACCCTCGGTCGCTACTTCGATGCTGTCGTCGGGACTTCTCGCGGCCGGGGCTCAGTCGTCAGCCGGCGGCGCGACTTCTCCCGGCGACTCCTCGGCGTCGAGTTCCGGTTCTTCGGTGTCGTGCGATGCAAGCGTTCGTGTCCGTGACTCGGATTCGGTTTCGACTTCGTCCCAGTCGATGGCCATATCTACATGGTGGCACATGACAACAGTTGTCACGGTCTGGACGAAAATAAATCCTCGGTCCAAGCGGCTCTGCGGCCACGTACGGTTATAATTCGCCACTATACTGAAAGTGTTCGACGACCGGCGTATGGCTATCGTCGGCGATTTCGGCGATGTTTTTCCCGTGCATGATCCGCGAGATATAGCTGATTTCTGTGACCGCCAGCCCGTCGTCGCCCTCGCCGAGGTGGAGCGTGAAGCTCGTCACCGGCCCCGAACTCTGGCCGTCGATCGGCCGCAACTCGATCCGGTAGTCGCCGCCGTCGAGTGCCTTGCATTCGACCACCTGACACATGATCCAGTCGTCGGGAATCGTCTTTTTGCGCAGCCGGTCCCCGTTGAGCTGCATATAGTCGTTTTTCCGAACCCCCGCCGGAGTGATCCTATCGGACGCCATGTGCGCGTGCCCGACACCTGCACCCGGGGGCTACTAAATCCCACAGGTACCGCGCTGTGTGCGGCTGCTCGCGTCGAGGTCGTGTTCAAACCAACCGAGGAGACTGGAAACATCTCGAAAGCCCCACCCGATTGCGGCTGCTTGGCTTGCCAACGCGGAGGGACTGAAAGGGGCCGGCGGGTCGGCGAACCCGGACGATGCAAGCACCGCAGGAGTGAGCAGCGCGAACGACGAGGAGCGCAGCGAGTCCCGGGAGCCGAGCCGCCGGGGGCTTTCGAGGTGTTCTCAATCCAATCGCACTACGCTGCACGGTATCCGCGATCGAACCCCCGAACGCTTTTACTCCGCCCGGCGAACCGGCCTGTATGGCTGATTTCGACCTCGACCTCCGGGAAGCGGAAGCCCAACTCGACGACATGCCGAGCGACGAAGTCGTCTTGGGCGTACTCAACGGCGAGACGGAGGGCACCGAGTGGGTGCAGGCGGTCACGCAGGGCAACGTGTTGGTCCTCGCCATCGAGGGCGACCTCAACGAGTTGGCCGCCGGCTTCGCCCGCGATATCAAGGAGATGGGCGGCGAACTCATGCACTTTCGAGAATTTTTGATCGTCACGCCGCCGGAAACCGCGATCAACACCGACCGGCTGTGAGCCGTGCCGTTCGACCGCCGGCGACCCCTCGTTGCCAGCGACGGGTCTCCGTTGCAACCGATAGCTCCCCGCCGTCACCGACGACCGAGAACGCAAGGGATAGAAACGTCGCCACTGAGGGATAGGTATGCGTGATCGACTTCGCCATCCGTTGGTCGCAGTCACCCTCGTCGTCGCCCTCACGGTTCCGTGGCTCTACACGTTCTTCTCCTACGGCGGCTACGACACTGTCCATCCGGGCGAGAACATCTCCCCGGTCATGGCTGGCCTGATCGGCGGGCTGGCCATCCTCGGCGCGGCGTTCCTGCTCGCGTGGGCGGCCGAAACTGCTGAGAAGGATGTCCCCCAATCGTTTGCGATCGCCGTGCTGGCGGTGCTGGCGGTCGCCCCCGAGTACGCCGTNGACGCGCTGTACGCCTGGNAGGCCGGNGCGGNGCCNGNCNCGCCCGCCTCGNNGNANGCNGNNAACCTCGCNGTNGCNAACATGACCGGCGCGAACCGNATCCTCNTCGGCNTCGGCTGGTCGGGCATCGCGCTGTTCACGGTCTACCGCGCGAAACAGACCCGCGATACGGCCGTTGAGGATCGCCCCGGTTTGCTGGCCGACGTGGTGACGCTCGACCGCGGGATTGCGACGGAGATCACCTTTCTGCTGGCGGCGACGGTCTTTGCGTTCTTCATCCCGCTTGGTGGCGGCATCGGCCCCGTCGATACGGTCGTCCTCGTCGGGCTCTACCTGCTGTATCTCCTCGTTGCGATCCGCGGGATGGTCGTCGAACCCGAAGCCAGGATCGGCGTTCCGGCCTACTTCCAGGCCCTGCCGAAACCGCAACGTGTCGCCTTCGTGATCCTCGGGTTTGCTTTCTCGGGGGCGATCATCTTCACTGCCGTCCACCCCTTTGCCGAGGGGCTCGAACAGATCGGCCTGCAGTACGGCATCCCCGAGTTCTTCATGATNCAGTGGNTCGCNCCGCTNGCCTCCGAGNNNCCNGANCTCATCGTCGTCGCCTACCTCGTCAACAAGGCNCGNNCGACNGCCGGCTTCAACNCGCTCATCTCCTCGAANCTGAACCAGTGGACGCTNCTNATCGGNACGCTNGCNGTCGTCTACTCGATCTCTGCGGGCGCGGTCGGGACACTCCCCTTTGATTCCAAACAGGCCGCCGAAATCTGGATCACCGCCGGCCAGAGCCTCTTCGCTATCGGTATCCTCGCCAACTTCGAGATCAGCATGCGGGAGGCAATCGGCCTGCTTGTGCTGTTTGCTTCGCAGGTACTCGCCGAGTTCTACATCATCCGGACTGTCGCCGAGCCGGCGGCGACCGCGCTCAGTACTGACCTCCTCTATGCGTACACGGTCGTGTATCTGGTAATCGGCGGTGCCCTGCTGTTCAAACGCCGCGCGAGCGTCCGGACGCTTTTCGGCCGGACGATGGAGAAAATCAAGATCGCACTGAGTTTCTGACTCTTGACGACCCCGAAGGTTTATTCTTCGTTGCTGTCGCCAACCGAGTCGCTCCTGCCGGCCGAGTCGCCCCCGTCAGTGAGGGCAGCGAGGTCGTCGTTGATGTCGGCCCCTGAACTCTCTCCGGGGAGGATATCGCCGAGCGACGCGCCGAAGGAGGCGACCGTCCAGACGACGCTGATCCGCGCCAGCGCGACCACCGGCTCCCGCCAGCCGTCGACCCGGCCCCACAGCGTCATCAACGCCGCTGCCGTCAGGAAGGAGACGACGGCGATCCCGACGAGTCGGCGGGGAATGAGCCCGAAGATCGGGCGGTTGACCCGCACGTCCTGGGGGCCGGCCCAGTAGACCAACGCGAGGATCATCAACAGGACGAACGCCGCGTTGAGCACGAACGCCACGGGAACGCCGCCGAGCCGAACCGAGAGGAAGAAGCCGGCGATCTCGAAGACGCCGTCCTCGACGAGGAATGGAATCGCAAAGAAGACGCTGCCGACGAAGGCTTCGGCGATGTCCCGCGACGTATACTTCTGGATGCGGTCGCCGAACCCGTCGTCGAGGGCAGCTTGCACCGTCTCCTCACGGATGCGGTTGACCGCCTCGCGGTCGCGTTCGTCGACGACGGATTCCAGATCGTCGAACTCCGCGTTGATCGCGCTGACGAGTTCGCCGTCGGCCCACTCGTCAACCGCATCCGGTAGCCCCGCCGTGGGTGGTTTTTCGCGGGCCGCTGTGGCCCCACTCGCGTTCCTGCCGGTCGCGGCCGGTGGGCCCACACTTGGCGCGGGATCGTTTTCCGAGAGGATGTCGCCGAGGGCGGCCCCGATCGAGCCGACAGTCCAGATCACGTTGATCCGCGCGACGGCCTCAACGGGGTCAGCCCAGCCGTTGACCCGCCCCCAGACCGTCATCAACACGGCGGCGACGAAGAAAGAGACGACGAGGATCATCACCACGCGCACGGGCAGGCTCCGGAGGACCACCGTCGTCTCCTCCTGGTTTCGTCCGGTCCACTCCAAGAGGGCGTAGGTCATCAACACGACGAACAGCGTGTTGGCGATCAGGAAGATCGGCACACCGGCGACGGTGGATTCGAAGAGGTGAGTGCCGATATCGAAGACGCCATCCTCGACCAACAGCGGCGAGGCGAAGATGACGCTGCCGACGAAGGCTTCGGCGGCGTCTCGGGCCTGTAGCTCCCGCACCTCGGAG
Source organism: Halonotius terrestris (assembly GCF_006861665.1). Taxonomy (GTDB): domain Archaea; phylum Halobacteriota; class Halobacteria; order Halobacteriales; family Haloferacaceae; genus Halonotius; species Halonotius terrestris. The sequence continues at coordinate 153,934 of NZ_RKLU01000002.1, forward strand.
TCGAGCAGGCCACGCTCGTAGGCCTCCGCCAGCAGGTGTTTGATGTCGCGGGTCTCCGCCGCCGCGGTCGGCGCGCTCGTCTCGGCGGTCAGCGCACGAAGGTCGGCAAAGAGGCTCTCGATCGTCGTCTCGGAGGGGTCGATCTCCTCGGAGCCGTTTCCGACGATGTCGTCAGTGGGTGCCGAGCCGGCCATGCTGCTATCGGTCGGTTGCAACCCCGACGGCATATAGCTACGCACCGGTCGTCGCAGCCGTGGCTGGCATGTAACGGCCGCTGGCGCGGGCGGCAGCGACGGCGTGGCTGTTTTTAAGCGTCCGCAGCCCCAACGAGCGTGCATGCCGATGAAAGGAAGCGGGACGGCCAGCCTCACGGAGATCGACCGCTTCGACGGCGGTGTGGGCTGGATCGCCTACCCCGATGAGACGATGCAACGCGCGAGCCACGCCCTGGCGACCGAGGAGGGCATCTGGCTGATCGACCCCGTTGACGCGCCGGGGCTTGACGACCTAATCGCCGACGTTGCCGCGGACGCCGGCACCGACGCTGTCGCCGGCGTCGTTGTCTGTCTCGATCGCCACAAGCGTGATGCGGCCGCGATTGCCCGCCGCCACGATACCGAGGTGTACATCCCGCGGTGGATGAGCGGCGTCGCCAGCAAACTCGACGCGCCAGTGACCCGGTTTGCGGGCGAACTCGGCGACTCCGGCTTCGAGTCGTTCGTGATCCGGGAGTCGTCGCTGCCGCCGTGGCAGGAGGTCGGCCTCTACAACCCCGACACCGGTACGCTCGTCGTCCCCGAATCCGTCGGGACGGCGTCGTATTTCCTTGCCGACGACGAGGTCCTCGGCGTTCACCCCATGTTGCGGCTGATGCCGCCGAAGACGCTCGAACGGTACGACCCCGAGCGGATCCTCGTCGGTCACGGTGCCGGCGTGCTGTCGGATGCTGCGGCCGCGCTCGATGCCGCCTTAGCGAGTTCGAAGAGCAACGCGATCGAACTCTACGGCAAGACCGCCAAGCAGTTCATCATGGGCTGACCAGTGGCCGTTTTTGTAACCCAAGGGCTCCTCGATGTCCTCATCGAATTCGCCGCCGACCGCGAGCCGGGGGAAGCCAACGTCCCGCTGGCGGCAACGCCCGCTGGCGACCTCGCGGGCGACGACGACCGGCTGCCCGACATCGACGACGACACCCCGGTCATCACGCACTTCTACCTGCCCGAGGCCGGCGGCTCCGTGAGTTCGGTCTTCGGCGTCGATCTCGGGACGCCGTCCGGCAGCGCGCAGGCCCGATTCATCTCTCACCCGACCGGCCCGCTCGGGGTCAGCAAGGAGGACGATCTGGCCGGCGTCGTGTTGGTGGCGACGCCGCCGTGGGACGCCGACACCGTCGCCGCTTTCGATCGTAGCGGTGCGACCGTCGAGTTGGTCACGCTGGACGCCGAACCGCCGGTCGAACGGATCGAGTAGTCGCGGTGACCTATTCTAGATAGCCCAAGTCCCGAAGCTGGTCGGTCACTTCGTCGAAATCAGCCTCGGTGAGGCTCCCGTCGGGCTGCTGTTGGATGACGATGCTGCGAAGCAGAAACCGGACGAGGTCGCTCGTCGAGGTGAAGCTGGTTCCCTCGATGGTTTCTTCGACGCGGTCGCCGAGTTCCTTCGGGATCGAGACGGTAGTGTAATCGGTCATACCGGTGGGTGAGGTGGCGATCTGAATAAGTCCTTGTGTCCACGGTTGCTGTCCCGCTCGTTCGGGACTAGAGCTAAACCGGCCGACCCACGTTATTCCGTATGGATCTCGACGCGGCGACGACCGAGGACGGCGAGACGGTCTACATCGACAGGAACGACGCCGAACGCGGCTCCGTCGGTCCGTTTCATCCGGTCTACGAGGACGAGGCTGGCACTGACCGCTGGGGTTACTACTGCAGTGGGTGTGAGGGCTTCGACAACGCGATGGACACGATGGGGCGGATCGTCTGCAACGCCTGTGAGAACGTTCGGAAACCCGACGAGTGGGACGCCGCCCACGAGTGAGCCATGAGCGATGCCGAGTGGCGACGACGACACGGCGTCGAGCAGGCGACCCGAACCCGACCGCGAATAAGCCACGAACGACCCACCAACGACCCAGTTTTGCGGCACGTACCGAAACTGTGGGAAGCTTTATCATGGATACTGCCGTACCCCCACGTGGATGGCCACTGTTACCATACCACCGACTGAGGAAGCCCGAAACGTGTTCAGAGGGCTCGGCTACGCCATCGAGGAGCGCGGCAGCGAGTTCGTGGCCGAGCGGAAATGGCGGCGCGTCCAGGTGACACCGCTCTGTGCGGACGACGCCAAAGAGCCGGGCGAAATGATCGAGTACGGCGAGGGAGGCGGCCCCCGTCTCCGCTGTTTTGTGACGTGGATGGATTGTACGGACGCGCTCAAATCGTATCTTCAGTCGGCCAAACCGCCCTACGATTGGGCGATCATCGGCATCGAGGGTGAGGATGATTTCGAGGTCGTCCACCCCGAGCCGAGCGTTGCCCCGGTCTGAGCCAGTTGGCTTGGCCGGCAGCGACTGACCGCTGAGTTCCGGGTTCGCCAGCGGACGGTTCATCCATCGCGCGGCGGAGCGGTACCCTCTTGCCGTCGGGACCTAAAAGATCGCTAATGACGCTGGTCGTCGTTCCGGTTCGCTACCCGCTCACCGAGCACTCGATGGCGACGCTGCGGGAAGCGATCAGGATCAGTGATGAACGCGGGGCCGACCTCTCGATCCTGCACGTCGATCTCTACCAGCACCCCAGCCATGTCACCCGGACCGAACTCAAACGCGCCGTCGAACGCGAGTTCGGCGCGATCGAACAGGCTCGCTACGTCATCCGCCGCGGGCTGTTGGTCGAGGAGACCATTCTCGAAGAGATCGTCTCCGAGGAGGCCGATACCGTCGTCATCGGCTCGAAACAGGCCGGGCGGTGGCGGGAGATGCTCCGGAAACTCCGGTCGGATCCCGATATCGGCGAGTACCTCCGCGGCGAGTTGGACTGTACGGTCATCACCGTCAGCGTCGACGGCGTGACGAGTCAGTGAAGCTATTGTTGTCGGTCGTCGAACCCCGGCCATGATCGCGGGAGGGATCACTCGATGACGGATGGGATGGTCAGCGCGCGGTTCCGCATGGAACTCCCAGATGGGCTGTGGACGAAAGAGCTCTCGACGCGGTTTCCGACCACGCAGTTCCGGCTTCTTGCCGGCGTCCCGGTCGAGGGCGGCTCGATGGCCCTCGGCGAGGTCACCGGCGAGCACGCCCCCGCGGCCGCAGAGGCGATCCGGACTCACGAGGCGATCCGTGAGTACGACGAGCTATACGCCGACACGACGCGAGCGATCGCCCAGTACAAGGGCGCACAGAAACCTTTCTTCGAGTTTTTCGACGAATCGGCCGTTCCCCCGGAGTTCCCCGTCGTCACCGAAAACGGGATCGTCGAGTTCGACGTGACGGTGACCCGCGAGCAGTTCGAGCACATGGGCGATGTCCTCGACGAAAGCGACACCAGCTACGAACTGGTCTCGGTCGTCAGCAACCGTGACAGCGAGTCGCTGTTGACCGACCGCCAGCGGGAGTGTCTCGCTGTCGCGCTCCGGGCGGGCTACTTCGAGATCCCACGGGACTGTACGCTGGCCGATGTAGCCGATCGGATCGACGTGGACAAATCGACCGCTAGCAAGACGATTCGCCGCGGCTCAGCCCGGGTAATCGAGTGGTTCCTCGTCGGGCAGGATGCGAGGCATACGCCATAGTCGTTCCGCGGGCCCGACCGCAATCACCCCACCGTTGTAGCCGCAATCTTGTTTTAGGTGTGGCCCCTACGTGGGGCAGTGCCCTCGACCTATCTGCAGTTCCATCTCGTCTTCACGCTGCCACCGTTGCTGTTGCTGTGGTACCTCACGCCGACCTACGAACCGACACGCCGGCGACGCGGCGCGATCGGACTGGCGATCCTCGTCGCTATCGCCGTCGCCTACACGACGCCGTGGGGGTCGTATATGATCCAGCGTGGCGCGTGGGCCTACGGCGAGGGCGTCGTCACCGCCCGGCTGCTGTCGATCCCGCTCGGCGAGTACCTGTTTTTCGGCATCCAAACGCTGACCGTCGGTTTTTACCTCTATTGGCGCGGCTTCGATCCCCGCTACGAGCCGGGTGATTTCGCGTGGCTCCCGCGGATCGCCGGCGTCGCAGCCGGCGTGGCCCTCTTTGGCGGCGGGCTCTGGATGGTGTTTCAGCGACCGTCGTGGCTCTATATCGGCGGGCTGCTCGCGTGGGTCGGGCCAGTCGTCGCCCTGCAGTGGGCCGTCGGCGGCGGCTACCTCGTGCGCAAACCGCGAGCGTGGATCGAGGCGTCGCTGGTGCCGACGGTCTATCTGTGGATCATCGATCGCTGGGCAATCGGCCGCGGCCTGTGGATCCTTTCGGATCGATATACCACGGGCGTCGCGCCGTTCGGCCTGCCGATCGAGGAGATCCTGTTTTTCCTCTCGGCGGGCGTGATGACTGTGACCGGCCTCGTCCTCTTCGAGTGGGTGGTTGATTGGAACGATCAGCGGACGGCTGCGGCCGAGCCGTAATTTTGCCCGCCGCGGCGATACCCGAGAGCACCCTTCGAAATCCTTTTACAGCTTTCGGGTGGAGTATGGACAACTAACCATGGACGTCACTATCGTCTCCGAGGAGGAGAACCCCATGTTGCACCGCACGGACATCCGCTTCGAGACCGTTCACGACGAGGAAACGCCATCACGGCTCTCCGTCCGTGACAGCCTCGCCGCGAAACTCGACAAAGACGCAGAGGAGGTCGTCGTCCACGAACTCGACACTACCTTCGGCATGCGGAAGACGCTGGGCTACGCGAAGGTCTACGACAGCCCGGAGTTCGCCGCTGAGGTCGAACAGGAACACATGCTCGAACGCAACAAGATCGCCGACGACGCCGACGCTGCCGACGCCGAGGAAGCCTAAGGCGACATGCGCGTGCTCGGCATCGAGGGCACCGCATGGGCCGCCAGCGCGGCCGTTTACGACGACGCCGACGACGCCGTTTTCATCGAGTCGGACCCCTACCAACCCGACAGCGGCGGCATTCACCCGCGTGAGGCCGCCGAACACATGGGCGAGGCGATCCCGCAGGTCATCGACCGTGTTCTCGCTCACGCCGCCGAGACAACCGATAGCGACACTGAAACAGCCGACGGCGATGCTGTCGACACCGACGCTCCCAACCCGTACGACATCGACTGCGTCGCCTTCTCGCAGGGACCGGGACTCGGCCCGTGTCTCAGGACGATCGGCACCGCGGCGCGGGCGGCCGCCCAAGCCCTCGATGTCCCGCTNGTCGGCGTCAACCACATGGTCGCCCANCTCGANATNGGNCGNCACCNGTCNGGCTTCGNNTCGCCGGTCTGTCTNAACGCCNNCGGCGCGAACGCNCACCTGCTGGGCTTCCACAACGGTCGCTACCGAATCCTCGGCGAGACGATGGACACCGGCGTCGGCAACGCGCTCGACAAATTTACGCGGCACATCGGCTGGGACCATCCCGGCGGTCCGAAGGTCGAGCAAGCAGCCAAAGACGGCGAACTGATCGATCTTCCGTACGTCGTCAAAGGGATGGACTTCTCGTTTTCCGGCATCATGAGCGCGGCAAAGAACGCCGCCGACGAGGGCGAAGCAATCGAAGATATCTGTTTCTCGCTCCAGGAGCACATCTTCGGGATGCTGACCGAGGTCGCCGAGCGCGCGCTGTCGCTGACGGGCACTGACGAACTCGTTCTCGGCGGCGGCGTCGGCCAAAACGCCCGCTTGCAGTCGATGTTGGAAACGATGTGCGACGAGCGCGGCGCGGAGTTCTACGTTCCCGACAACCGATTCCTCCGTGACAACGCGGGGATGATCGCCGTACTCGGAGCCAAACAGTTCGCCGCTGGCCAGACACTCGCCATCGAAGACTCACAGGTCGATCCGAACTTTCGGCCTGACGAGGTCGAAGTCGCGTGGCGGCAGGGCGAGGCGTCTGTCGCTCGCGGCCGAGGCATCGATTCGGCGACAGCAGCCGATGCGGCTGCGGCAGACCAGCGTCGCCAACGCGGCGCGGAAGCGATCGTCGAGTCCGTCGAGCCGGCCGACTGCGGGTTCGACCTCCCCGGCCGGAGCGTTCGCAAACACCGGCTCTCGAAACCGTATCGGCATCCCGACCTCGACGCGACCCTCCAGCGGGAGCGGACGACTGCGGAAGCTCGGCTCACGTCGGAGGCCCGCGAGGCCGGCGTCCCAACACCGTTAGTCTGGGATGTCGACCACGAAACTGCAACGATCCATCTTCAGCACGTCGGCGACGCCGATCTCGCAGATCGCCTTACCGCCGATTCGATCGCAACGGTCGGCCGCCATCTCGCCGCGATCCACGAGGCAGGAATGGTTCACGGCGATCCGACGACCCGGAACGTCCGCGTCGGCGACCGCGTCTGGCTGGTCGATTTCGGCCTCGGGTTCCACACGGGTCACGTCGAGGATTACGCGATGGACCTCCACGTCCTCAGACAGAGCATCGTCGCGACCGCCGACGAGCCGGCACCGCTGTTGGATGCCGTCATCGACGGCTACACCGAGGCTGGCGACCCTGCTGTCGTCGAGCGGCTGGCAACCGTCGAGGATCGCGGTCGCTATCAGTAGCTGGACTGCCCCGGCCGCTCGATCTGTCAGGCGGCGAAGGCGAATTTTCATTACGTTGAGGCGACTACCCGACTCTATGGGAAAGAAATCAGAGTCCGGAACGCTGTTCGGCATCCCGTATAACTTCAAACGCCCCTCCATCGGCCGGCTGCTGTCGGCGCACTGGAAGCCCGACAAGGGCATGCTCGTCGAGAAACCGTTCGGTATCGGCTACACCCTCAACCTCGCCAGCTGGCGGTCGTGGATCGCGCTGGCCGTCGTCGGGGGCCTCCTCTATCAGGAACGCAGCGGCGGCAGCGACGACGACGGCGATTCGGTCGACATCGACGGCGACGACGGCGACGAGCCGGTCGAAGTCATCGTCGAGGAGTAGCGCGCTTCACCGAGATTCGCTCTCGCTTCCGCGAACCGACGCCTCTTTTCACACTGGGACGAACCACCAGCCATGCTGCAGTACGTGACGACGAACCCCGGCAAACTCCGGGAGGCTCGCCGCTACCTCGGCGACGAAACGATCGACAGCTACGACTACGACTACCCCGAGATCCAAGCACCTACCCTCGAACCGATCGCCGCCGAGGGAGCCCGCGAGGCCTACCGCGAGGTCGGCGAGCCCGTGATCGTCGACGACGCCGGGCTGTTCATCGACGCCTTCGACGGCTTTCCGGGGCCGTACTCCTCGTTCGTCGAAACCACGATCGGCGTCGACCGCGTCTGGGAACTCACCCAAACTGAGCCCGAACGCGACCGCGACGCGGCGTTCCGCTGTGTGCTGGCCTACTGTGACGGCGACGATTTCGACGACGGCGTCGAGCGCGATGGCGACGAACTCCCGGTAAAATGTTTCACTGGCGTTGTCGAGGGCGAGATCGTCGCGCCGCGGGGCTCCGGCGGCTTCGGCTACGATCCGATCTTCGAACACGACGGGGCGACGTTCGCCGAACTAACCTCGGATGAAAAGAACGAGGTCTCCCATCGCGGGCGCGCGCTCGAAACCTTTGCTGCGTGGTACGACGGGCGATAGCTACTCTCTGGGCTCTCGATCTGGACCGGGGTAGGGGTCGTCGCTGACGGTTCCGTACAGGCTTTCGGGGTCGAACAGTCGGGCGAAGGCTGCCGGCGAGCGAACGCTGACCGGGAACCGTTGGTTGAGTGCCGCGGCGGCTCCCGAGCCGGTCAGTTCCTCATCGAACGAGAGGACGTGCATCGCGCCGCCGCGGTAGGCCGACGCGAGCGCGGGGTGATCGCCCGGCGGTTGGACGACTGGTTCGCGCCACGATTCGATCGCCGCTCGCCAGTCACTCGCCGTCTCGTTGTCGGCGACGGTTTCGATGACCGCCTCGGCTGCCGCGAGCAGTTCGTCGCTGGCGACGAGCGTCGTCCACGAGTGTTGCCACACCGGTTCGAGCGCGTCGCTGGCGTCGCCGCCGACCAGCAGATCGGCCGCGAGCACGTCGGCGTCGGCGACGACGCGGGTCGGTTCGGGGTCGCGTGGCTCGGTGGGGTCGTCGGTCGCGTCGGCTGTCGCCTCAGGATTGGCTTCCGCCCGGTCGGTCGCCAGTGCGCGCTGTATCTCCGCCAATTCGACCGCCTCCGTACGGTCAAACAGCCCGGTCCACTCCATACTCGGCGTTGTCCACGCGATCATAAGAGCGTTGCCAGCGAGTACTGGAGGGCACCGACTGCGCTACGCGCCGAGCAGTTGCGCTTCGATATCGCCGAGAGCGTCGCGTTCGACGACCATCGCCAACCGGTCGCCGGCCTCGACGGTTGTCGTCGGCAGCGGAATCGTCATCGGGTCGTTCCGGTGGCCGTGGGCGTAGAGCCGGGCGGTCTGTGGCAGATCGATCTCGGAGATCCGGCGGCCGACGACCGGCGAATCGGCTTCGACGTTGACGACGGTCAGCTGGAGTGCTTCGGTCAGATCGCCGATCGCGTTGAGACTCCCGCCCAGCAGGGCGGTTTTCGCGCCGGCCGCACCGAGTCGCTGCGGGTAGATCACGTCGTCGGCGTCCTCGACGTACTGATCGTAGGTCTCACTATCGACGTCCTCGCTGATCCGCATGACGGTGCGGCAGCCGTACTTCTTGCCGATGAGACAGATCTCGTGGTTGATCTCGACATCGCCCGTGATTCCGCCGAGGGCGTCGGCGTCCTCGATGCCGGCCTGCTTGAGGACGTCCTCGTCGGAGCCGTCGCCGGCGATGACGGTGAGGCCAGCGTCCTCGGCGCGTTCGACTTTGAGTTGGTCGTTGTCGATGACGACGACATCGTATCCTTCCTCGGCGAGCACGCGGGCCGTGCGGGACCCGACACGGCCGTATCCAACGACAATGATTCGCATACAGTCCCGTATGGGAGTCACTCGCAAAAAGGTATCCGCCGCGTGAGACTACTGGTGCCTCTTTGTGCCTACTCTCGGCTGCCGACAAGCCATTTCTGGCTGTAGTTGGTGCCACAGGCACAGTGGGCGTAGGCGTGGACTACGTCGCCCTCGGCGTAGAGGCCGCCGACCTCCTCGTTTTGCGCCTCCGCGAACGCGAAAATGAACTCGGTTCGGTGGTCGTCGGTGTCAGCATCGGCGGCCGCGCCATCGCTACCCGCATCAGGACAGCCGCCGCCGGCGAGACCCGGATCGATCTCGCCGTCGCGTTCCATCGCCTGCTTGGAGAACTGCATCGGATCGAGGCCGGTCGCCTGCTCGAACGCGCTGCGACCTTTTTCGCCGTCGACGACGAGGACGACGCCCTCGTCGACCGTCGTCCCCGCGTCGGCCAGCGCGTGGTCGTCGCCGAGATACTGGTCGCCGATGTAGATCGCCACGCTATCGAGGCGGTCGCCCGCGAGAAACGCCTCCAGTTCGCTCATACCCGCGTTCGGCGGGCCAGCCTTTTAGGGGTGCTTACTCGGCCCGCGGTCGAAACCCCGCTCAGGCGTCGTCGAGATCTTCGGCGATCGACTGCAGTGAGTCCCGTGGTTCCTGTTGGACGGTATAGACCGCGCGGTCGCCCGGCGCGCGCAGGCCGTACCGCTCGCCGGCGGCGATCTCGTCGCAGACGACGCTGTTGTCGGCCTCCCGACCCAACTCGGCGAGCCACTCGCCGAGGCGGTTCGTTCCCTCGCCGGTCGTCTTCGCCAGCCGGCGGTTGTCGTAGGCCCCGTGGACGACGAGCCCATCACTGTCGCCGGCGACGACGGTGTAGTACTCCGAGCCGTCGATAACGAGCGTCAGGCGGTCGCCCGCGCTGACTGCGTCGCCGATGGCCGCCGGCAGGCTGAGGCATTTGGTGCGGCTGCCGCCGCGGCGGACGATTTCCGCGCGGTGGTTCGCGACGGCGTCGCTGTCGCTGGGGAGTTTGGTGCGCATAGAAGCGTCACTCCGCCGGTTAGGCGTCGTCCTTTTCGGCGTCGTCGTCAGCGGTCTCTTCGTCGGCTTCGTCGGCGTCGTCACCCTCGTCGTCCGCTTCGGTTGCTTCCTCCTCTTCGTCCGCTTCTTCGCCCGCATCTTCGGCCGCGTCCGCATCTTCTGCTTCGTCGTCGGCGTCATCAGCGGTCTCTTCGTCAGCTTCCTCGGCGTCTGCATCGTCAGCCTCGTCCGTGTCGTCCTCCGGTTCAGGCTCTTCTTCGCCGAGAGCGACCAGGAGCTGGTCGTCGCCGTCGATGATCTTCGCGTTGATCTGTGCGGTTGCCGATGAGACCTGCCGGCCACGGACGGTGATCCGTTTGCGTTCGCCGTCGCGGCTGGGGTTGAAGCCGACGCCGCCTTCGAGCAGGAGCTCTTTGATCGCCGAGCCGGGCACGTTGTCGCGCATCGGCCGGCCCGTTTCATCGGAGCCGCCGGTCAGTTCGAGCGTGTAGCCGTCGAGGCCGACCGCACCGGCATCGACTTCGTCGCCGATCTCTCGGCCGACGAATCGGTTGGCGGCCTGTCCCTCGACCTCGTGTTGGTAGGTCTTCCCGCCGTCAGGGTCGGAGACGACGACTTGGAATTCTGCCATACCTTGCTTCTTCGGTCGGGCAATAAAAAGCACGTCGAAAGCGACTCCGCAGTTGCACACCGGCAGTGGGGGGTCTCAGCGAGCGGCGCTTAGTAATCGTTATACGCCGGACGTTCGTTGCCCGAAACATGCAACGACGCGCTGTGGCCGTGTACGTCGCGTTATTTCTGCTCATCGGCGCGGCGTCCTACACACTGATGGTAACCGCCGAGCAACCACAAATATCGGTCGAGGACCCTGATTACCAGCTATCCTCGGGTGAAGAGTTCACCGCCGCTGGACAGTCCTACACCGCGGCGACCGTCGAGGAGGTGACCGAGGAGGGCAGCTACGGGAGCACTAGCACCTACATTGCAGCCACCGTCGAGTGGACGCTAACCGGCGTCGAAAACACCGACGAGTGGGCGGAGGGTGACACGATCACCGTCGACGAACGTGAGTGGGAAGTTACGGATATCGCGCCGCCGCGTGTCACGGTCGAAGAAGTCCTCGACCGGCAGGCGATCCTTGAAGCCGATCCTGACGCCGACAATCAGACCTATTCTGGTGAAGACGGCGAATTTGTCCGTATCAACGGCGAGACTGTGCCTGCTTCGGAGTACTTCGATCCTGCGGTCGTGACGTTCACTGAGGGCGAGACGGTTCCCTACGACGGCCAGTCGGCTACCCTCGATTCGGTCACCAACGAGAGCGTGGCCGTTTCGTGGACGACCACCGAATCCCGAAGCCAGGAACTGCAGTCCGGCGACACGATCACGCTCGCCGACAACAGCACCTACACTGCCTACTTCACGGGGACGAACACGCTGGAGCTCACTGACGACACCGAAGCCTACCAAGCCTCCGTCGCCGAGCAGGAGACGTTCTCCCAGCGCGTCAGCGGCCTGCGCTGGGTGACGTTCACCACCGCGTTCATCTCGTTCCTCATGATCGCCTTCGCGTTCCTGCCATCGCGGTACTGACGCCCCGTCGACCACCGTTTTTCCACGATACCGCGTCAGTCGAAGCCGCTTTCGCTCGTTTCTTCGAGCAGCGTCTCGGCTGCATCGACGGAGTCGGCCTGCTCGCCACTGTAGCCGACATCGCGGGAGCGGCGCTCGAAGGCGTTGACGACGACCGGGCTGGTGTCGTCGTCGATCACTCGCACCGTCCGGGAGAGCCCCATCTCCTGTAGCTCACCCTGTGCGACTTTGATCGGTTCGGCGGCCTCCGGTGACGGCGGCTGGAACCCCGAGAGATCGTTGATAATGTCGAACCCGTCGCGGAGTTTCTCCGCCTCGCTGAGCGTCTTGTCAGCGGCGTCCTCCATCTCCTCGCGGTCGACGTTGCCCGTGATGTCGATGTACAGTCGATTCGTTGCCCGATCGGCTGATATTTCGAACACAGCATCAGAAGCAGGGCTTCCAGCGACTTTAGTGTACGGCCGGCGCGAGTGGCGACACACATGCTGTGTGCAGGCCTGCTGTCGCCCGACTGCAACTGAACGTTTTTGTATTTGTAATTATATCTCCTTGACAGCTACCGCGGGCAGGATTTCACGACATGTTGTCGGCAATCATCGGGACGATCCTTTCGTTGGCGACGGTTAGTTGTCTTAGCTTGGTCGGGTACGTCCTGGTGCAATCGAGTACTGCACAGGATGCTGTCTCGGCCGAATCCGCAGAGCCCCACTCGTTCAGCAGCAAAGAACAGCCGAAGAAGGTCTTAACGACTGTCGAGACCGAACGGTATGGCGTCAGGTGGAAGGGGAAATACGGGACGTGGATCGAGCCGGACATCGTCGATGCTGTCGATCCATACATCTATGTCCACGGGCCATACTGCCCGCATGACGGCCATGGACTCCGTGTCGGGACAGTCACAAAACAGGTGGTTCGCACTGACACAGCGTGGATCTGCGATGCTTGCGACCGAACGTACTCCTATCCCGAGGAGGGACTCAGTGACGAAAGCAGAATCGAATACGAGATGAAACAGCAGCTCAAAAAGCAGCGGGCGCAAGCCCAGGCCACAGACTAACCTATTGAGCTGTCTCCGCTGTCGTCGTTCGTTAGCGTGTCGAACCCAGTGGTCGCCGAGTACATTTTCGCTGTTGGAGGCCAAGAAACGTGGATCGACACGGGCACAACGGGATTCGAACCCGCGGCCGTCGGATTAGAAGTCCGACGCTCTGTCCAAACTGAGCTATGTGCCCCACCGGATGGTAACGCCATCGCATAAAAAGCCGTTTGGGTTCGGCAGCTGCTGTGTAATTGATCCAGTCACTCGCTGACTGCGTCGTTGTCGGGGAACGGTACCTCGATCTCTTGGCCGTCGGTGGCGATGAACACGTCGCCGTCGAAGGCCTCGGCGGCCTCCTCCCTGATCGGCGAGGCGTCCGCGGCGTACCGCGAGGAGATATGCGTCAACGCGAGCCGTTTCGCGCCGGCCCGCGCAGCCAGTTCGCCGGCTTCACGGCCGGTCGCGTGACTCGTTTCGCGGGCGCGAGTGGCGTGGTCGTCGGCGAACGTCGCGTCGTGGATCAGTAGATCCGCGTCGGCGGCGATCTCCTCGGCCGCGTCGGTCGGTCGCGTGTCACCGGTGTAGACGAACCGCCGCCCCGGTCGGGGGTCGCCGACGACTTGGTCCGGCTCGATGACGCGGCCGTCGTCGAGTTCAACGCGTTCGCCGTCGTGGAGTTTGCCGTACAGCGGTCCGGGTGGAATTCCGAGTTCGTCCTCCGCTTTTTCGCGGTCGAACCGCCCCGCCCGGTCGGCCTCGATGAGCGCGTAGCCGACCGATGTGATGCGGTGGTCGGTCTCGAACGCGCGGACGGCGTACTCGTCGGTTTCGTGGGCGGCCTCGCCCGGCGCGACTTCCTCGATCTCGATCCGGAACGACGGCGAGTGACCGCCGACGCTCAGCAGGCTGTTGATCTCGCTGTAGGTGCCGCGCGGACAGTGGATCGTCAGCGGCTCGTCGCGGCCGTTGAAATCCCAGCTTTGGATCAGGCCTGGAATCCCGAGGATGTGATCGCCGTGGAGGTGGGTGACGAAAATATGGGAGACGGTAAAGCCGGTGTTGTACCGCATCATCTGCCGCTGGGTGCCCTCACCGCAGTCGAACAGCAGCCGGTCGCCCTCGCGGTTGACGAACACCGCACTCGGTGCCCGCTGGGTCGTCGGAACCGCCCCGCTGGTCCCGAGAAACGTGACGCGTAACGACATGGCTGGGACTCCAGCACCGAGGGCTAAACCCCCTTCGGAACGCTGACCGGCGCGCTCCCGTGTCGACGCTTGCGCTTGCGGCGTCAACCTCAGGGAGCGGGCTCGAAATACGCAGCCAACTCCGCACCGAAGCGGTCGGCCAGCGTGGCGACGTCCTCGTCCCACAGCAGGTCGTAGCCGTCGTCGAGTGCGGTCTCGATCTGCGCGCCGAGCGCGACTTCGAAAATCGCGTCGCTGTCGAGATACGCTCGCGCGTCGGTCACCTCGCGCGGGCGTTCGGCGACGTAGCGGTCGTCCTCGATGAATGGGCCGTAAACCGCGTCGTCGTCGGCGTAGGTTTCGAAGAAGCCCTCGGCGTGTTCGCGGACGGCCACCGGCGGCCCCTCGTGGCGTTCGACTGCGGGCTGAGTCGTCGTCGCCAACTCGAACAGGAGGACACTCCGCTCGGCGTCGGCGAACGTCGCCGATCGGAAGACGGTGAAGTCGTGGGCTTCGAGGCCGGCCTCGATGCCAGCGAGTGATTTCCGGAGCTGCGGGTAGAGTTGGTCTTCGACGATATCTGGCGTCTCGAAGACGATGGCGGCTGGGGTGGTTGCCCGGCGGTCGAGATGTGTGCGGATCGCGTCGCCGTCGAGCGTGGGCTGGTCGTTCGGGAAGAACAGGTCGAGCCGCGGGTCGGCCAGCAGGTCGCGGGCGTAATGCTGGAGGCGTGCGAGGTTGGCCGTCGAGAGGACGGCCGCGACGTTGCGCTCGGGGTCGGTCGGATCGATAACGGTGAGCGGATCATCGAACGTCGTCTTGCCGTGATTTTCCGGATCGAGCGTGACCGGCGGGTGCCAGTCGGCCGCGGCGCGGAGCAGGGGTTCGAATCCGCCGTATTCGAGGACGAGGAGTTCGGCGAGATAGCCCGAAAACCCCTCGGTGCGGAGGTCGCTGCCGTAGACGCCGATGCCTTTGAGGAACCCTTTGCAGACCCGCACGTCGCCTGCGAGATCGTCGGTGAGGTTGGCTTCGACGTACTGGGTGTGAAACGGGGTGCGGTCGACCGCCGAGCGGATGTCGGTCGCGCTGGCAACATCGTAACAGGGAACGAGATCGACCGCGAAGCCCTCGAACTCGCCGGTGACGTAGGGGTGTTCGGCGTACTCCTCGTGGCCCTCGGGGAGGACTTCGTGGCCGATGGCGAGGCCGAGGCGTTCCAGTTCGGCGCGGTCGTAGTCGGTGGGAAACCGAACGAACAGGTCGATATCGCGGTCGCCGGCGAGCCACGTGCCGCGAGCGGTCGAGCCGACCTGTAGCACGTCGCCATCGACCTCGTGGTCGGCGAGGGCGGCCTCGGCGCGGTCGGTCAGCGTCGCCGCTGCGTCGGCCAGCCGCTCCCGTTCCTCAGGGGCAGGCGTGACGCGATCGGCGACGGTCTCGAGGACGCTGTCGAGGCTCGGCATACGCGCCGTTTCACCACCGGGCGTCGAAAGGATGTCGCTTCCGTCGGGGGGAAAACGAAAGCCCTATTAAAACGATCCGACTACCCTGTGACGCGTCGGGCCGTCGTAGCTCAGATGGTAGAGCACCTCGCTGTTAACGAGGTGGTCCCAGGTTCGAGCCCTGGCGACGGCGTCATTCTCCTGCGACACATCACGAAGAGCTTGGCCCCGAGTATCAACTGTCGCAGGTGTGGTCGCTCAGAAAGGGCTCGTGCAGACAAGTCGCAGCACCCGAACGAAGCGACGGTGATCGTCTTGGCGAGTTCGAGCCCTGGCGACGGCAGGGGTTTGATTCGAAAACTCGACAGTCTCATATGGGGGCAGTCGGTATCAGTCCGGTAGGGCCCTTAGCTTAGTCTGGTAAGAGCGCCGAGCTCATAACTCGGTGGTCATTGGTTCAAATCCGATAGGGCCCATTTTCACGACGACCAATATCGATTTGGAAGCCGTTTCTGTCGCGTCGGCGACCCTGATACGCCGACTTCCCCAGTAGTGTACGAAAAAAGATTATTACACTTGTTTCGCTACTGGGAAGTGGTATGTACCATCACGTCACGCCCATCGGCTCTGTCGGGGACAGGACACAGCAACCGTCTGCGGACTATCCAGCTGGAGGGCACGCATGAGCGATGACGATTCGGCGTCGCTGTCGTCGGCCCAAGAAGCGATTATCCAGGTCGCCAGCGAGAATCCCAAGCTAACCAACGCCGAAATCGCCGAGGAAACTGGCAATCGACTCACGCTCGTCCGGGATACGATTGCTGCCCATGGTGACCAGATCGAGACTCGGGACGTTCCGTCGGAGGGGTCGAAACCGATCGACTCTGCCTCGTTCAACGAGACTGAGTCGGCCGTGCTTGAAGCAGCCTTGCGGAACCCGGAGGCAACGAACGCCGAAATAGCAACCAGCGTCGGCACTCACGTCGGCTTGGTGCGGGACATCCGCGCGGAGTACGAGGACGTTGCGACGCTTCCCGATGCAGAGGCGTCGTCGAGTGACGCTTCAGCCGGTGGCATGGAGTTCGATACGGAACTGCTCTCCGCAGCCCAAGAGGAGATCCTGCGGGTCGCCCGCGAGAACCCCGAATCGACGAACGCCGAAATCGCCGAGGAAACGGACAGTCGGCTCACGCTTGTTCGGGATACGATCGCCAATCACGGCGACTCGATTTCCACTGGGTCGGGTCGCTCAGGCGGCACCAAACCGATCGACTCGGCGTCGTTCAACGAGACGGAAGCTGCCGTGCTTGAAGCCGCCCTGCGAAACCCGAACGCGACGAACGCCGCGATCGCCGAACACGCCGGGACCCACGTCGGCTTAGTGCGGGATATCCGCGACCAGTACGAGGATATCGCCACCTTGCCGGACGACGACAGCACGGCTGCGGCCGACGAGTCGGCGGCGGATGCGCCCGATGTCGATACTGAGGGGCTCTCTGCGGCCCAGCAGGCTATTCTCGAAACGGCCGCGGCCCACCCCGCGCTCACGAACGCAGAGATCGCCGAGGAAACAGGCAATCGGCTCCCGCTCGTCCGGGATACGCTGGCCGAACACTACGATCCTGATACGGCGAGTTCGGAAGCAGCGTCCGGCGACTCGTCATCGACCGCGTCAGCAACTGACATCCAACATAAAATCATCAACCTCGCCGAGGAGAACCCCGAGCTGACCAATTCCGAGATCGCCGACGAAATCGGTGCCCGGCTGACACTCGTCCGAGATACGCTCCGGAACCGCGAGGTCGCAACCGCCTCGTAATCGATCTTTTGTCCCCGCCGCAGCCGCGTTACAGGAACTCCGTGTTCTGTGGTCCGTTTGTGATGTGAACTTCGAACGGCTGTGTGCTGACATCGTCCTGTTCGACTAGGTGCCAGTAGGTCTCGGCCATCTCGTCGGGATCGAGGAGTGTGTCATCGCCGCGGTCGTCCACGCGCTCGCGGACGCTCGGTGTGTCGATCTGACCGTCGATGACGACGTGGGCGACGTGGACTCCCTCGGGGCCGAACTCCTGGGCGATATCCATCGCCATCCCGCGGGCCGCAAACTTCGCGGCCGTGAAGCCGACCGCGCCACCGAGGCTACGGACCGCTGAGGTCGCGCCGGTGAAGATGATCGTCCCGCCGCCGGCACCCAGCATGTCGTTGACGGCTTCCTTCGAGCACACCAACGCGCCGCGGGCGTTGACTGCCCACGCTTCCTCGAACTCGTCGATAGTGATGTCGGTCAACCCCTTCCATGCGGCCGCGCTGGCGTGGTTGACGAGAACGTCGACCGCGCCGAACTCGGCTCGAACCGTCTCGAATCCTTCTCGGATCGCGTCGATGTCTGTGAGGTCCGTCGGGACGGCGAGCCCGTCGCCGGCGGCCGGTAGGTCGTCAGCGAGTTCTTCGATGTACTCCGCTGAGCGGGCGAAGAGGGCGACGTTGCACCCGTTGTCGGCGAACGTTCGGGCCAGCGACTCGCCGAGTCCCGGACCGACGCCTGCGATGACGGCTGTCCGTGTCATGCGGTACCATTGGTAATGACGACTCAAAACGCTGCTCCCCGAACATTTTCTTCACAATTCCTTCGCCTGCGTCCATCCAACCGTGCCGTGTACGCACTCTATCGTCACGCACTACCGCAGAAGGGTCGCTGTATTACTTCAAGACGAAACGAGGGTGCCTCGGTTCTCAGTGTTGAACATGGTGTGCCTGTGTCAGCCGGCAACGCTCACAGGCTGTACTGACAACATGCCCGACTATCCCAATAAAACCACGGACCAAATTATCAACACAGAAAATGGTGTGCCGGCTGTGCGGTTCCGTTAGGAGAGGGCATATTTGCGCGTCGCCTGCGAGCCGCTACGCGATTTTCTCCGAGGGTCGTCCCGCACCATCGCAAAAACCCATCCAGTGCGGAGCGTTGTAGCCCATGTTCAACTCCGAGAACCGAGACACCAGATGGGCAGTTATGTGTACTCAAACCGGCATATTAAATTTATCGTCAACACTGGTCCTGTCTAGCGGATTCGTGTTCCGTTCGACCAACTATATCAACGACTGATCATACTGTTCGCTGAACCAACATGTCCGGCGTAGTCTACTCCTCGTCGAGTTCCCGAAGCAGTGTTTCGGCACGATCCGTCGTGATAAAGTAGGTGTGCTTGCGGTGGGTCTCGTCTTTCGGTTTCAGTTTTCGTTCGCTGGCTTTGATCGTGCTGCCCTCGTATTCGGTCACCAAGCCGACCCGCCGCAGCGCGCGGTACAGATGGCGGACGTACTCGAACTCCATCCCCAGCTCCTCGGCGGTCATGCGGGCGTAGTCGGGGCCGCCGCGGTCGAGCCGGCGGACCAGTCGTCGCCCGTCAGGCAGGTGGCGCAGGACGTTCAGCTGCCCCTCGCGCTCGCCGAGAAATCGCAGGAGGTGGTCACCCTCCCGCGAGAGTCGGTAGTATGTGTGATGCTGGCGGACCTCGTCGGCCTGCTTGGCCTTGACGCGGCGTTGTTTGACGGTGCCGGACTCGACGCGTTCCAGCAGGCCCGCCTCGATCAGTTCCTCGCAGAGTGCTTCGACGTGGCTGCGGTCGGCGTCAAGATGGCCTGCTATCGAGCGCGGATAATTGCCCTCGACCCTGTCGAGGTGATAACAGAGCAGGTAGGCGACCGGATCAGCCGGCAGCGGAGCCAGTTGGCCGACGATCTCGCGTTTCCGTTCGAGTTCGGCTTCGAGGTCCTTCGCGCGCTCGTAGCGGGTTTCGGCGTTGCTCGCGGGATCGGCGTGAAGGTCGAGCGTGATATCGAGCGGCTCGCCCTGCGGTGAATCAAGCGTCATGTCGAGTTCGCCGTCGTCCCAATGGTCGCCGGATTCCTCGCGGGCGGCTTCGAGCCGGTTTTCGACCTGCTGGTGCCGCGTCATGATCGTATCGGCCTCGCGGCGCAACCGCTCGATTTCGGCTTCCGAGACCATGATACCCGTCGCTCCGTGTTTTCCGTCCTCCCTTACAGTTCGTGTCCACACGCACACTTCCCGATACAGTACGTCGTTTCCGCCGTCGACGCTGCGAGCCCGAGTCGCGCGAGTGCGACGGCCGCGGCTGAGGTCGAATCTGTCGGCGGCCGTACCGTCGCGGCGGTCGCGCCGTAGGGACTCGGGCCCACGTCGATTCGCTCGACGATTTCGCCCGCGGCGTGGTCGATGACCGCTACCTTATCGTTCGTCTGCACCGGGACGTAGAGCATCGTTTTCGCCGGGTTCCACGTCCCGACGAACGCCGAGCCGCCGAGATCGAGGCGGTCGGTGACGGTGCCCGCTACGAGATCGATGACGCTCACGTCGTTGCTGCCGGGCGTGAACACATAGCCCGTCCCGCTGTCGGGGCCGATCTCGCTGGTGAGCGCGCCGCTGCCAAGGCCGTCGTCGGTCGTCAGCCGGGTCCGCTCGGTCGGGCTGGCGGGGTCGCTCACGTCCCAGATGCTCTCGGTGCCCTCCGCGCCCTCGTTGTGTTCGACCAGCATCGTCTCGCCGTCGGGCGCGATGGTCGCCATCCACGGCGCGGCCGCGTCGCCGACGACGCCCTCGACATCGATCTGTGTCTCGATCTCGAATGGGTCGACGCTGAGAACGGTCAGCGTTTCGCCGAAGAGGTCCGGCACGTAGGCGTACTCGCCGTTGGGGTGGATCGTCACATCGCACGGCCCGGGGCCGTCGTTGCCGCCGCGGCCGCCCTCGTCGGTCCGATCGAGTTCGCCTGTCACCTCGCCGAACGTTTCCGAGTCGGGATTGGCGTCGATCCGGTAGTTGGTGTGGCTCGGCTCCCGCGCGCTCACGACGACGTGGCTGCCGTCGGGTGTTTGCTCTTGCCAGTTCGCCCCCGAACCGGTTTCGACGCGAGCGACTTCCTCCAGTGTCCCGGCGGTGAGCGCGCGTACTCCCTGCTCCACGTTGAGCCACAGCGCGTCCTCGGGCTGGTCGGTCAAATCAGGGCTATACTGGTTCGACGGGAACGACGAGGAGAGGTCGATCGCCCGGGAGCCAACGACCTCGTTGCTCGCGGGATCGATCAGGCTCACGGTCCCGTCGCCGGTGTTGAACACGAAGACGGTCGGCTCTCCGCCGTTTTCCGCCGAGTCTTCCGTGTCGTCGCCGTCGCTGGTCCCGCTGCTGCCGTCGCCGGCACAGCCTGCGGCGGCGACCGCGCCCGCGGTGGCACCGCTGGCCAGCAGATGCCGACGGGACAGGCCGTCCCGTCCGTCGCTGTCGCTCCCGCGGTTCGGATACAGCCGTCGGTCGCGCGATGAACGTCTCACGCTTTCCTCTTGGGTGGGGTGGCAGTAATTACCACCGGGCCGGGCCGTTTCTGCCGCTACTCGCCGTTTCGGCGTCGGCATCTCACCGACGGCAGCTTAGACCCCGGTCGAGTACCGCAGAATTCCGGCGANGCCNCCGAAGGCGNTNNNNAGNTGTTCGCCCTTCTCGAAGTCNNTGGAGATGAACTTNNNNTCNGTGCCGCGCTGTTCGGCGATCTCGATNAGGTGGTCGATNACGTCCTCGCGGTCAACGACCTCCGCCTCCGCGCCGTCGTCACACTCGTGATCGGGGGTGTCGTGGCGGCGGTCGACCAGTTCGTACTCCTCGGTCCCGTCGCAGTCGTAGATGGCCACGTCCTGCCGCAGGTCTTCGGAGATGAGCAGCCGATCGACCGAGCCCATCACGAGGTTCCGGCGCGTCGGCTCGAAGCCGTAGGTCGCCTCGTCGCCGTCGTGGAGGTTCTCGAAGAACTCCTCCATCTGTTTTTTGTCCTTGACGACCTCCTGGTCGGCCAGCACGTCGCTGGCGGCGTCAACGAGGTCGTTGAGCCCGGATTCGTCNGTGTAGGNGACNTCGAANTTCCCGAGNACNNTGTCCTGCAGNTCGTGGTGGAGGTAGTCCCCGTCGAGGAACTCGTCTTTCGTCGGCGACGGGCCGCCGACGAGCACGCCGTCGAGCTCGTGTCGCTTCGGGACGAACAGGTCGTTTGCCATCTCCGCGACCTCCTGATAGAAGTTGTCGATGGCCTCGAGCCGGAGACGCGCGAACCGCTGTGCCGACTGTCCCCCCTTCCGCTGCTTGCCCGGGACGAGCGAGGAGGCCGACTTGACGGGTTCGACGCGTTTCCCCTTCAGCCAGCCGACGTTCGCCTCCCGGCGGTCGAGGACGATGAGCCCGAAGAGCCCCTTGTCCGCGAGCATGTGCTCCAGCGGCTCGGTNAGNAACGCCGANTCGCAGTGATACCGGAATGACTGGATCGGCTCGGAGGGCGATTCGAGGACGCGCGTAATCATGTCAGTCTGGCCGCCGCCGGAGTCGACCGCGCCGGAGAAGATGACGATCCCGTTTTCCGGCGGGTAGGTGTCGTAGTAGCGCAGGCGGTCTTTGATCGAGGTCAGCGCGTCTTGGACGTTCGTCCGGGTCTGTTTGGACTTGATGTTCGCCGCCTCGGAGTGTTCCTGGACGACGTGTTCGACGACAGAGGAGATCTGCTTGTCATCAGGGATGTAGATCGTGACGAGCTGGGTGCCGGAGCCTTCGAAATCCTGGAGTTCTTCGATGACCTTCTTGAACTCGTATTTCCGGCGGTCGTCACCCGGCTGCTCGTCGGCGTCCGTACTCATTGGCGATATATCGCCCGGCTGCGGGTAAGTATGCTTTGACTGCTATACGAGGTGATCTTTAGAGGAGTCGTTTCGGGCGGGAAGCAGACGTAGAAAGCCCTCCACGCTATCGACTCCCGCGGCTCGCTGCGCGCTTCGTCACTCGCTCCGCTCGTTCCTGTAGTGCTTGCGTCGCCGGGGTTCGTCGAGCGGGCGGTCGGCGGAGCCGACCGCCGCAAACGTGGCGGCGAAGCCGCCACGCGCGTCTCGCCCTTTCAGTCCGCCAGGAGTGCCGCTGGTCAGTCGGCCGACTCACCCGAACCGAAGCGTCGGCCTTTTGCTCACCCGACAGCAAGAGGCGATAACTGGATGGCCACCTACCATATCGAGACGTACGGGTGTACGTCGAACCGCGGCGAGAGCCAGCGGATCGAGCAGGCCCTCCGCGAGGGCGGCCACCACCCCGTCGATGGTCCCGAAGCCGCCGACGTGGCGATCCTCAACAGCTGTACGGTCGTCGAAAAGACCGAGCGAAACATGCTCCGCCGGGCAGAAGAGCTCCAAGAGCAGACCGCGGACCTCATCGTCACCGGCTGTATGGCCCTCGCCCAAGGCGAAGAGTTCGAGGACGCCGGCATCGACGCCCAAATCCTCCACTGGGACGAGGTACCCGACGCCGTCCTCAACGGCGAGTGCCCGACGGTCACGCCCGACACCGAGCCNGTNCTNGANGGTNNNATCGGNATCCTCCCCATCGCCCGCGGCTGCATGTCGAACTGCTCGTACTGCATCACGAAGTTCGCCACCGGCCGCATCGACTCGCCGCCGATCGAGGAGAACGTCCGCAAGGCCGAGGCGCTCGTCCACGCCGGCGCGAAGGAGCTCCGCGTGACCGGCCAGGACACCGGCGTCTACGGCTGGGACGANGNCGANCGNAAGCTCCCNGANCTNCTNGANCGNATCTGCACCGAGATCGACGGCGAGTTCAGAGTCAGAGTAGGGATGGCCAACCCCGGCGGGATTCACGGGATTCACGAGGAGTTGGCCGATGTCTTCGCCCGCCACGAGAAGCTCTACAACTTCATTCACGCTCCGGTCCAGTCCGGGAGTGACGACGTACTGGAGGAGATGCGCCGGCAACACCGCGTCGACAAGTTCCGCGAGGTAGTCGCCGCCTTCGACGACCGNCTNGANNACTGGACGCTNTCGACGGANTTCATCGTCGGCTTCCCGACGGAGACGGACGCGGACCACGAGCGGTCGATGGAGCTGCTGCGCGAGGTGCGCCCGGAGAAGATCAACGTCACCCGCTTCTCGAAGCGACCGGGGACGGACGCCGCCGACATGAAGGGNCTCGGCGGGNNGANNAAGAAGGANCGCTCCAAGGAGATGTCGGCCGCGAAACGCGAGATCGTCGGTGAGGTCCACGAGAACATGGTCGGGACGACCCAAGACGTGCTCGTTGTCGAGGAGGGAACGGGCGATTCGGTGAAGTGCCGCGACGGTGCCTACCGGCAGATCATCGTCCAGAAGGCCAGCGAGTACGACCTCCAGCCCGGCGACTTTACGACGGTCGAAGTCACGGACCACCAGACGATGTACGCTTTCGGGCAGCCGGTCTAAGTCGTCACCGGCGCTCTGTTTCTCGCACTTCCCGTTACTCGTCGCTCTCGTCGTCCTCGACCTCGTCAAGCGTGATACTGTCAGTCGCCGCGTTCCGCAGCGCGTCTGACCGGCCGTGGCTGCCGGGTGCGATCGCCAGCGTTCGGAGGCCGACGCTGTTGGCGACTTCCAACACCGGTTTGAAATCCGTATCGCGGGAGGCGATCGCCAGCGTCGCCGCCCGACCTTCGGTCGCAAACCGAGTCGCGTCAACCGCGAGTTTCACATCGACGTCGCCGCTGGTGACGATGACCTCGAAGCCGCGGGCTTCGGCGGCCTGAATCAACCCCGGTGTTGCGTGTTCATCCACGTAGAGCCGGGCGGTCGCCAGTCGGTCGGTTGCGGCGGTTGCCTCGCGGATATCGTCGAGATCGACGTCGAACTCGTCGCGCAGCATGTTCGGCCCGTCAACGAACAGCGCGATCCCGTCGGCGGGCTCGTCGCGCCCAAACAGATCCATGCGTTCGCTCGGTGATGAGCGAGTATAGGGATACCGTTTAGGGACCACATACTGCTACTCCTGCGCACGGAATCGACCGCTCGGTTCCGGCCTCGTGACCGCATTCCCTTCGGCCTCCGAACCGCTTTATACATGTACGATCATTACAGATTTATGTCGTCAGCACAGCTTCAGGTAGTCACCTGCACGATCAAACGGCCGATGAATAGCCACGGCGCGCTGATGCTGGCAGCGGTCAGCGGCTGCCGGACGTTCCACGTGGTCGAGTACGACTCACCCCGAATTCAGGCGACCTTGGCGCGTCGCAACCGCGGGACGACGGTTCGCGTTTGCCTCCAGCGGGTCGAGAGCCGAGGCGAGGCCTGGCGCGTCACCGGACTCGAGCCCACGGCCTCCCACAGCAAGCCGAACCAGTCGCTATCGCCGAGTAAGGGCCCCATCGATGCCGCTGGATCCGGTAGCAGTCGACTACCGCTCCTTCGATAGCCCGAACCGCGCTGCCGTCCGCTTCTCTTTCTTGTTTCAATCGTCGCTCGCGGTCGGGCTCGGCTCGGCCTCAGTCGTCGGCCCTTCGTCGGTTGCCGACCCGCCGGTCAGATCGCCGTCGCGCCACGTTCCGCGCTCGAACCACACCGCGGCGACGACGGCGGCGATCACACCGGAGACGGCGAAGGCGAACCAGATTCCCTCCGGCGTCGGCGACGCGAAGATCCAGCGGTCGATCGGAACGAGGCCTTGAGAGGCGACGTAGGCGATCGGCAGGCGGATGAAGCCGAACAGGACGACCGCGATCGTCGCAGCGGTCAGTGTCTTGCCCGCGCCGCGGAACCCACCGCTGTAGGCCCGCAGGATGCCGACGAAGCCGAACGTCGGCGCGATCCACCGAAGGAACCGCGCACCCTCAGCGACGACGGCCGGCGAGTCATCGAAGACGCGGATGATCTCCGGGGCGAAGGCGAACGTCACGACGCCGAGCAGCGACAACAACAGGAACGAGGAGACGGCGGCGAAGCGGTTGGTCGTCGACACGCGATCCAGTTTGCCCGCGCCGATATTTTGGCCAGTCATCGCCTCGACGCCGCGGTCGATAGCGATGGCGGGCATGAACACCATGGAAAACACGCGGAGACCGACGCCGAAAGCGGCGACGACCGGCGTCGCAAACAGCGTGACGATGACTAAGACGAGGTTGACCGAGATGGCTCGGCCGGTGTTTTCCAGCGATGCCGGCCCGCCGATCCGCAAGAGCTTCTTGCTGTATTCGAGATCCGGCCACATCTCTCGGAGGTGGATCTGAATCCCGTGTCGGCCGCGAACCATGAGCCAGAGGCCGACAACCATCGCCGACCCACGCGAGATGACCGTAGCGACGGCCGCGCCCTCGACGCCGAGTTCAGGGACGGGTCCCCAGCCGAAGATCAACACGGGGTCGAGGGCGACGTTGAGGACGACGGTCCCGAACATCACGAGCATCGGCGTCACCGTGTCGCCGGCCCCGCGCATCAGCGCGATGAAGACGGTGAACCCGAAGAGGAACGGCAACCCGAGGCTGATGATCTCCATGTAGTCGGTGGCTAAGCCGAGGACGACCGGCTCCGCGCCGAAGACTTGTAGCAACGACTCCACGAAGTTGAACCCGAGGATGCCGAGGAACAGCCCGGCCAGCAGCGTGAAAACGACGGTCTGGGAGGCGGCGTACTCCGCTTCGGCGGGCTGTTCCGCGCCGGTGTGTTGGGCGACCAACACGCTGCCGGCGACGGTGAGGCCGAGACCCAACGAAATGAACAGATAGACCAGCGGGAAGCCGAGGCTGATCGCCGCCAAGGCGTCGGTGCTGTATCGCCCCAGCCAGAAGGTGTCGGCGAGGTTGTAGGCGACCTGCAGCATGTTGGTGATGACGATCGGCACCGAGAGATAGAACAGCGACTGCGGGATCGGGCCGCTGGTGAGATCAAGTTCGGATTGACTCTTGAACAGCCCGCCGAGTCGCTCACGGAGGCTCATCGGTGGTCCTCTCGCTGTCTGCCCCATCGACTATCATGCGACCCGAGACGCCCGCTGTCGACGCGTCGTGTCGCCACCACGCCAGCCGAAATCACTGTCGTTGCTATGGGCCTGCAATACATAAATCGTCCGAGCGACTGGTGAGCCAGCGGCGGCGACACGTGGTGTTTCTGGCTCTGCAACACGCCCCCGGGAGTATTTATGTCCCCTCCTGTAGTCACTGTCGGGGACAGGTTGTGTCCCATACCGGCCACCACCACTCCGGTTCGGTCCTCCACCCCTGATCGGTCCCCCTAGCCCGAGTACCCCCCCCTTTACCGCCACTCCCCCCACGGCGGTTTCTTGGCTGATTCTGCTCCGAGCAGCGGCGAGACACGCGGAAAGGATAAACTAAATAACCGATGGGTCGGTACTCGGCACCGAACCCACGACAACTCATGGCAAGCTCAGAACCTATCGTCTACTCGGGGGCGGGCGTGACGGTACAGAAGGCCTACCACGAGTCGGTGTACCCGTCGCCGGCAATCGTTTTCGCTATCGAACACTGGGGCGAGGAGCCGCGGACGCTCACGCTCACGGAGTCGCTACCCGACGGCGTTGACGGCACGCTGATCGAGTTCGAAGGCGACGGCTGGGACGCGCGCTCGGAGGAACTCGTCTTCTCGACGACGCTGCAGGGTGAGGCCCACGTCGAAACGGCCTACTCGTATGCCGGTGATTTCGAGGAATCCCTCGACGCGTGGCTTTCGGAGCCACACGTCACCGTCGCGGTCGACGATGGCGAGCCGACCGTGCTGACCGTCGATGACCCCGGCGAGACGCCGGTGGCTGCGACCGTCGGTATCGCCGCGGAGTCGCCGCTGACAGCGGGCTCGGACGGTGCCGGGGCCGAAGCCTCAAGCGAGACCCGGGTGTACGGCGACGGCATCGCCTACGAGCCTGACGAACCGGAGGAAGTCGAATCCGGCGATGTGTACGGCCAGCAGGACGCAACGCCGTTCGAGGATCACGAAGCCGTCGAACCGGACGGCCTCTATACAGAAATCGAGGACCGCTGGGCCGCCGAGGACGTCGATCCCGAACCACACACCTACGGCGAGCAGGACGCCTACGAGCCGGACGACGCGGGCAACGGCCACCGCTACGGCGACAGCGATCCGATTCCGGACGACGAATAGACTCATACCGCAGCGTAAACGACGGGTCGTGGTCGACGACGGTATTCTTCCTACTGGTTTGATTTCGCAGAAGAATCGCCGCTGGCCGCCGCGATTATGCCGATACTGTCGGGCGATCGTCGCCCGCGTCCGGCGACTCTGTCCGCTCGTTCGATTCGGGCTCTGCGGTGTCCGGTTCCGCGGTCTCGGTGTCCGCAGCGTCCATCGCTGCAGCATCGATCGTCGACCCGTCGATGAGCGAGCAGGCAACGGCGTCGAGGGCGACGCGGTAGGCCTGTCGGTCTTGGCCGTTCGACTGAGCCGTGGTCACGGTTTCGACGAGTCCGACCTCCGTGAGTCGGTTCAGTCGGCGGTAGACGGTCGGCCGCGAGACGTCGGCCCGGTCGGCGATCCCCCGAGCCGGCATCGCCGTCTGCTCCATCGCGGTCAGCACTGCTCGCGTGTACTCGTCGCCCAGTACGGACAGGAGGGCTGCCGTGTCGATTTCGTTGCCGGCCGTGGCTGTCGTTGCCGGGCTGGCCGCAGCGGGCGTGATCTCGATGTCGTCGTCGCCGAACCGCAGGTGGAGGGCTTCGATGGCGACGTGGAACCGCTTTCGGTGGTGGCCGTCGCCGTCGATCGCGACCCGGCTCTCGATGAGGTCCGCCGCTTCGAGGTCGTCGAGGCGACGGTAGACGGTCGCTCTGGAGGCGTCGACCCGTTCGGCGAGGGCACTCGCCGAACGCGGTTTGACGCCGAGTGCGTAGAGTAACTGCCGAGCGTATTCGTCGCTCAGGAGATCCAAGGCCTCGGCCGTGTTGACCGCGATTCCGTTCGGTTCGGTGCCACCGGGTGGTTCGACCCTGCTGCCGTGGGAACCCTCTGACGTACCCATCTTGCTCTCTTCTTTTTCATCAATGCCGCTATACCATCCCACTAGTATCTCGCATTCGCGCCGAAACCACACTCTAGTTATTAAGACTCCGCGTTTACTGACCGAGTTCGACTGTCTTCGGCTGTCTTCGACCGCAGTTCGCGCGCTGTCTTGATCCCGACTGTCTGTACCGACATATTAGTAGGGGGGCGGTGTAATCACCGACAAGATGGGTACGGGCTTGCGTGCCGAGAAGCCGCGAGTGGTCGTCGTTGACGACGAAAAGAAGGTCGCCGACGCCTACGCGCTTCGCCTGCAGGACGTCGCCGCGGTGAGCGTCGCCTACGACGGGCGTGAGGCACTTGATCTCATTACCGAGGGTCGGCCGCCGGATGTCGTTCTGCTGGATCGCCACATGCCGGGGCTCTCCGGCGACGACGTCCTCGAAAAGATCCGCGAGCAAGGGATCCGGACACAGGTGGTCATGGTGACGGCCATCGACCCGGATCTGGGCGTGGTCGATCTCCCGTTCGACGATTACCTCTCGAAACCGGTCGACCGCGAGGACCTGTATGCCGCGATCGACCAGCAGTGTCAGGTCCTCGCTTACGACCTGCTCGGCGAGTACTTTCGGCTGGAGTCGACGCGGGCAGTCATCGAGACGCAACTACCGGAGGACACGGACGACGCCGACGACCAGGTGGCCGAGATCGAAACCCGGCTTGCGACAACCGAGGCACGCGTCCGCGACCTGCTGCCCGACGCCGACACGCTGTTAGACGAGTTCACCGGCATCGACCGCGAACCCTACTGACCGTCAGTCGTCGTCGGCCGGCACGTCGGGGCTGTCGTCGCCTGCTGCCGGCTCGGTTTCTTCGCTCTCGGCGCCCGCTGAGAGGAACGCCTCGATCAGTTCCCGCTCGGCTCGCCGGAGGTGATACAGCACTGTCGGGCCCGTAATCCCGAGTGCGTCGGCCACTTCCTCGGCGGTGCTGCCGCGTGGCGAATCGAAGTACTCCGCGAGGAACGCCGTCCGGAGGACGGTCTCTTGGCGGTCGGTCAGCCGCTCGCTCACGCGGTCGCGGAACGCTGCGGGTTCGGCGGTCGGCGTCGCCTCTGATTTGGCGATGAGCTCGGTTTCGGCGACCGTCTCATCGACGGTTTCGAGCAGTTGGCGGACGTTCTCGTCGGGAGGTGTTTCGGCGACGAGCCGCGTCGTCGATCCCGTGTAGGTGGCGTCCGTGATCGTCGCACCCCAGCCGACGAGCGTTGTGACCGGGGTCTCGCCGGTGACGGTGACCTGCAACAGCGGCTCGTCGTCGGTTCGCACCCACGAGACGCCCTCGACGCGGTCATCGTCAGCGAAAGCCGCCTCGATGGTGTCGGGATCGACGACGCGCTCGGCAGTGGTTTCCCCATGGCCGCCAGTGTCTGTAGCGGCTCTCGGTCTGACGTAGCAGACGACCGCGCCGTCGCCGCGCGGGACCGCGCCATCGAGGTCGAATTCGACGCCGAGTTCGCGGGCGACTGTGACGAGCGGCAGCGTTTCGTCGCGGATCTCCAGCGTGATCTCGGTGACGGTGTCGGCGACCAGCAGCTCCTCCTGGCGGATCGCACGGATCGCAAAGCCGGCGACACGGCCCAGCGTTTCCAAGCCCGCTACCTCGCCGTCGCTGAAGCCGTCTTCCCGGCCGGCGTACACCGAGAGCACGCCGTAGACTGTTCCCTGATGGGTGAGCGGGACGGCGACACACGACTGGAGGCCGCTGCCGAAGGCGGCCTGCCGGACGGCCCGCGGGAGTCCGGCGTCGTCGGCGACGGCCTCGACGTGCTGTGTGGCCTCGGTTTCGACCGCCTGCTGTCCGGGCAGGGTATCACAGTCGCCGAGGGCGTCGTCGATGTGCTCGCGTAACTCGGGAGCGGAGCCGGCGGTATCGACGACGCGGAGCCGATCGTTCCGGAAGTCCCGATCGCCGACCCAGACGAAGTCGTAGCCTTCGGTCCCACCCAACTGCGCACAGACCGTCCGGGCGACCTCGCGTCGGTCGGCCGCGCCGATCACCCGCTGGAGGACGGTGGCGATCAGGGTCTCGATCCGCTGGATGCGGTCGAGGCGTCGCTCCAAGCGGTCGGCGCGCTGGTCGGTCTCGTGGTACTCGGTTCGATCTTGGACGTAGATCAGGACCGTGTCGTCGATGACAACGTCGACCGCGAACCACCGATCGAGTCGGGGATAGTACTCCTCGAACTCGGTATCGGTGGGGGTGTCGCCGCGGAAGGCTTCCCGCAGTGTGCCGGCCGCGGCGTACGGAAAGCTCTCGCGGATATCCGTCTCGCGGAGGGCGGCGGGCTCCGTCTCAAGCAGCTCCGCGGCGGCATCGTTGACGGCCGTGATCTCGCCTGCGGCGGTCGTCTCGATCACCCCGATCGGAGCCTGTGTGAGCGACTCGTCCATGCTACCCTATCCCCATGATTGCGGCTGTTAGTCGTACAACGTCGTCGGGGGTTGTAAGCCTCTCCCCTGATTGACCGCCAGCGCAAACCGAGTGCTTTTCTCGACGAGTCGGTACGTGGCGGGCTTCTCAGGCGGTCGAGGTGTCGATCCCGTTGATGAGGACAAAGCCGTAGTCGCATTCCGGACAGCCCCACTTCGTCTTCTCGCCGAGATGGAGCGTCGTGCTGGCGGTGCGATAGAAGGTCCGTTCGGTGCCACACTCGGGACAGTCGTGGCTGCGTTCAAGGCTCATAGGGGAGGTGTGTCCGCCCGCTGCCTTAAGATATCGGTCCGTCGGTTTCCCAAGATATCGGTCCATCGACCTCCCCCTCGATCTGCGAGGGCCGCCGCAGGGCTAACCCCTAAGTGGTGGTGGGTGAACTGATTGCATATGACTCCAAGCGTACTCACACTTGGCTGGGGGTTTCCACCGAACGTCACAGGCGGCCTCGACACCTACGTCGCCGAAGTGTTCCACGCTTTCGAGCGGAAGGGCGTCGAGCAGGACCTGTTGCTCCCCGCGGAGTACGCCCCGGATGACTACGACAACATCCACAGCGTCGAAACCGGCGAGGGCGACATCATCACCCGCGTCGGCCGAATGGGTGACAAGTTCGTCGAACTCGCTGAGGACGCTGATATTGCCCACACCAATGACTGGTTCGGCTACGGGCCGGGCCTCCGCGCGAAACGCGAAACCGACGCGACGTGGGTGTCGTCGTTCCACTCGCTGTCGTCGGACCGCAACATCAACCCGCCGGAGCGGGAGGTCGAAACCGAACAGCGTGTCGCCGACCAGTCGGACGTGTTGATCTCGGTCAGCGACATCGTCCGCCAGGACGTACTGGAGCTCTACGGCGCGGACTCTCATGTCGTCCATAATGGCTTCACGTCGGTCGAACCCAGTGGCGTCGACGTGAAAAGCGAACTCGGGATCGACGGCCCGATGCTGTTTTTCGTCGGTCGCCACACCGACCAGAAAGGCATCACGCACCTGCTGTATGCGATGCGGAAGCTCGGCGAGACGGATGCGACACTCGTCCTCGGCGGCTCGGGCCACCAGACGCCCCATCTCAAGATGTTCACCGAACTGCTCGGCATCGAGGACCGCGTGCAGTTCGCCGGCTACATTCCGGAATCTGAACTCGGCGACTACTACGAGGCCGCCGATGTCTTCATTTCTCCCTCGCGGGCCGAACCGTTCGGCCTGACGATCACCGAAGCCCTCAACGCCGGCTGTCAGGTCGTCGCCACGCCGAGCGGCGTCCGCGAAACGCTGCCGGATGGGTGTCTCATCGAGGTGACGACCCACTCGGATTCGATCGCCCAAGGCATCAAGGAAGCTCTCGCCCGCGAGGGTCCACCGCAGTACGAGCCGCGAACGTGGGACGACGTTGCCGACGACCTGCTTGACGTCTACAACCAAGGCCTCAACTGACGCCGCGCGCTGCGTCGCTGCACTGCCTCCCGGTAGCTATTTGCCGCCGACACTGCTAGGCCCTGTATGTTCAGCGACACCATGGAGGACTACCTGAAGGCGATTTACGTCCTTCAGACCGAAAGCGGGCCGCCGGTGTCGACCTCCGAGATCGCGGAGTACCTCGACAAGACTCCGCCGACGGTCACCAGCATGGTGAGTACCCTGGCCGAAAACGACCTCATCGACCACGAGAAGTACAAAGGTGTCGAGCTGACCGAGGAGGGCGAAACCGTCGCCTTAGAAGTCATTCGCCACCACCGTCTGCTGGAAACCTATCTCACCGAACATCTCGACTACGACTGGAGTGAAGTCCACGAGGAAGCCGACGCCTTAGAACACCACATCTCCGAGGAGTTCGAACGCCGCGTCGCTGAAGCCCTTGATAACCCAACTGTCGACCCTCACGGCGACCCGATTCCCGGTGTCGAGCTCGACCCGATCGAGGGCGACGATGCTGTCCGGCTCACCGAGTTCGAGGCTGGCGACCATGTCGTCGTCAGTCGCGTCAGCGACCGCGACGAGGAAGAGCTCACGTATCTCGAAGAAACCGGTATCACGCCCGGCACGGAACTCGAACTGACCGCCATCGCGCCGTTCGGCATGATCACCGTCGAAACCGCCGCCGGCGACGAGCAGAGTCTGCCGGAGTCGGTTGCGCGGTCGATCCGCGTTGAGCCGGTCGATGAGGCTGTCGCCTGATTTTGGCGTCGGCGCGAGAATGACCGCGTCCGCATCCGCTTTTACCTTGGTGGGCCAGTTAGTGGGAGCGACAACCGACAATCTCAGCAGCCAGTCGTTTTGGTGTTCTTGTCACAACTGATCTTCTGACAGGTCCCATTTGTTGCGAACTTGTTCGAGGGACAACGTCGTGGATTCGGATTTTTCGCCCTCGGGATGGACGCTTACCCCCTCTTCAGTAATCCGGGCTACCGTACGCGAAATCTCTCGCGTGCCACCGCCTGAGCCGTACTGCTCTCTCGTTCGGACGATCGTGTCGCCGGGCTCTAACTCGGATGGGTCCACCATAGGTGTCTCTCGTTCATCTGCACAGTAAAATCAGACGGTCAGCAACAGCACTGTCGCTGCGCGCAACGTTGTCGTCGGCCACGGCGTGAGTAAGTTGCTTGGGGAGCCTACCACTGCTACGGCTCGGTACTCTCGGGCTCGTCATCTCGTCGAACGACCAACACCGGGCCGACCGAAGCAGCAGCGACGCGTTCGGCGTCATCGCCGAAGACGAGCGACCGCAGCGACGGGGCCGACTCGCCGATAACGATCGCGTCGTGGCCTGGCACCGCATCCATCAGCGAGTCGAACGGCGAGCCGGCCGCAGTCGACGTGCCGGTGTCGATCCCGGCCTCACGCAGGCGACTCGCGGCGGCCGCCAGCCCATGGCCGCTCGCTTCGGCGGCCTCGCCCGCGAGCAGCAGCGTCACGTCGATGTCGCGGTCGCCGACCAGGTCGATCACGAACTCGATGATCCGGTCGATATTCACATCGCCAGACAGCGAGACGAGCAGGTCGTCGACATCGCCAGTCATCCCGGAGATGGCAAACGCATTGGCGTCGATTTCGTCGGCCACCCGCGTCACCGTCTGTTCGCGGTCGTGCGTGAACACGAGTCGGTGATCGGCCGCGCCGCCGGCCGTCCGGAACTCCTCGCTGAGGTCTTCAAGGGCGGCGGTCGCCCGCTCCTCGTACTGGTGGCGAGCCTGGTCCGGCGGCGTCTGTTCGGGCAGGACGTGGTAGCCGAGGACGGTCACGTCCATCGTGCCCAGCAGGCTCATCAGTCCCGGTGCGACCGTCTTTCCCGCGAGGACTTCGACGGGGACGAGGACGCGGCTCATTAGAGGGCTCCCTTGAGACGTATGTCGCGGGCGTAATAGAAGTACCACCCGGCCGTCGCGGCGATAACGGCGATCCCGACGCCGATGGACAGCGGGTTCATGAAGGCGATCAGGCCGAAACTCGCCACCGCGCCGACTGCCGGGATCACCGGGCCACCCGGAACGACGAAATCCGGATCGTACCACTCGGGCCTGTCGCGGCGGATGGCGATCAGCGCGACACACATCAAGCCGTACATGATCAGATGCAGAAACGAGGCGACCTCGGCGAGCAGTTGCACCTGCCGAGTCGCCGCCAGGACGATCACGGGGCCGCCGGCCAGCCCGAGGGCGACGTGCGGCGTCCCATATTTGAGGTTGATTCGACTCGCCCACCCTGGGAGCAGGGCGTCCTTCGAGACGCCGTAGATGGCCCGCGAGGTACTGAGGATCGAGGCGTTGGCCGACGACATCGTCGCCAACAGGCCGCCGATGATTATCACGAGCGCGCCCGGCCGCCCGAGCAGCGCGCGACCGATATCGACCATCGCGGTCTCGCCGGCCTCGGCCAAGGCGGCCTGCGTGAAGACGCTCGTCGCCACGAAGATCGTCAACACGTACATCGCCATGACGATCAGTACCGAGCCGATCATCGCCAGCGGGAGGTTCCGGCCGGGTGATTTCATCTCCCCGGCGACCGTGGCGACCTGCGCGAAGCCGAGATACGACGTGAACACGAGGGCGGCCACCGACATGATCGGGCCAACCGCCCAGACGTTTCGCGCCTCACCCGGTGGCGTGCCGGCATCGACGAACCCGAGGGCGTCGGCCATCCCGAAGGCGAGAAACGCGACCAGCATCGAGAGCAACAGCGCGACGATCCCGTTTTGGAGTTTGGCCGCGTTTTCGGTGCCGGTCACGTTCAGCACGGTGAACCCGATCCCGGCGACGACAGCGATACCGGAAACGATCAGCCCCGGACTCGGGCCGACGGTGATCCCGAGCAGGGCGAGCCCATCCAGCGCGTAAAACCCCAGGCCGACCAGATAGAACGCGGTCGCAAACACGAGGCCGATCCACAGCGAGAGGCCGATGATCGTCCCGGCGAGCGTTCCCAGGCCNCGNGANATNAANTAGTAGCCNCCGCCGCTNNNNGGCATCGCGGTCGCG
This sequence comes from Halonotius terrestris, assembly GCF_006861665.1. GTDB lineage: Archaea > Halobacteriota > Halobacteria > Halobacteriales > Haloferacaceae > Halonotius > Halonotius terrestris. The sequence goes on from NZ_RKLU01000002.1 coordinate 189,079, forward strand.
AGCTCCGAGGTCGGCAGCGCGACCAGCAGCGCGATCACGCCGCCGATCGCAAAAGAGAGCGTNGCCGCNNNCCCGNCNTNNNCGNCNGCNAGNCCNGGAAANACGAAGATGCCCGCGCCGATCATCGTGCCGATCCCGATGGCCAACCCACCCGAGAGGCCGAGCGTTCGTTCGAGTTCGGCGTCCGCCGTGATCGTCGCCTCGTCGGTCTCGACGACCGGCTCGGCGTCGGGTGCCTCGCCCTCGATGTTGGTGCCGGTCGGTTCGGTACTCATTGTCAAGGGTTCACTCTCAGCGGGGTAATAAGCTGGGGCCGCCCCTGTTGGGACACCAAACGGTTTCATGCCGGGCCGCCGATGACCCGAGTATGTTCGACAAATCGACCTGGATCAAGCTCCCGCGCAACGTCGTCGTCGGCCACGGCGTGCTCGACGAGCTCGGCCAGGCTGTCGCTGACCTCCATCTCCACGGCGACCCGCTCGTCGTCACCAGCCCGACGCCCAACGAGATCGCGGGCGACCGGCTGCGCGACCAGCTCGGCGATCCCTCCACCGTCGTCGTCGAGTCGGCGAGCTTCGACTCCATCGAGCACGTCGTCGAGATCGCCCGCGATGCTGACGCCGGCTACCTGATCGCCCTCGGCGGCGGGAANGCCATCGACATCGCNAAGATGGCNGCCGACGANNTCGACNNNGGGTTCGTCTCNGTNCCNACNGCNGCNAGCCACGACGGCATCGTCTCNGGCCGNNNNTCNNTCCCNGAGGGCGACAGCCGCCACTCTATCGCCGCGGACCCGCCGCTGGCAGTCGTCGCCGACACCGAACTCATCGCTCGGTCTCCATGGAAGTTGACGACCGCCGGCTGCGCGGACATCATCTCGAACTACACCGCCGTCCAGGACTGGCGGCTCGCCCACCGACTCAAAAACGTCGAGTACTCCGAGTATGCGGCCGCGCTCTCGGAGATGACCGCCGAGATGTTGGTCGACAACGCCGCCTCGATCCGCCCGAACCTCGAAGAGTCAGCATGGATCGTGGTCAAAGCACTCGTCTCCTCNGGCGTCGCNATGTCGATCGCNGGCTCNTCNCGNCCNGCCTCGGGCGCGGAACACCTNNTNNNCCACCANCTCGACCGCATCGCGCCGNANNNNGCNCTNCACGGCCANCAGGTCGGCGTCGGCTCGATCCTGACTGAGTACCTCCACAGCGGCGACGCCGGCCGCTGGCGGGCGATCCGGCAGGCTCTCGACAGCATCGACGCGCCGACGACGGCCGCAGAACTGGGCGTCAGCGACGACGAAGTACTGGAGGCACTAACGACGGCTCACGAGATCCGGGATCGCTATACGATCCTCGGCAACGGCGTCGACCTCGATGCAGCCGTCGAGACGGCGACCGTGACCGGCGTCATCGACCGCGAGTAAGGCCGTCACCACAGGGTTCAACGCTGTCTCGCCGCTCGCGCTGCCGCGCCCCTGCTCACACCGAGTCGAAACCCACATTAGCGGCACGTTCCAACACCCTGTATGGAGACTCCGCTGGTCGGTGGCTGGGTTCGTGATCATCCACGCGCGACGACGCTCTTGCTAGCCGTGGTTGGTTACGCGGCGGTCGTCGGCGTGTTCGCCGTTCCCTCGGTACAGGCCCTGTTTCCAGAACTGACTCTGGGACAGGTCAATCTCCTCGCGCACGCTATCGCGGTCGTCAACACCCTTGCGGCCACGTCGCTGGCTGCCGGGTGGTACTGGATTCGCAACGACGAAGTGAGCAAACACGCCCACGCGATGCTCTCGGCGTTCGTGCTCATCCTGTTATTCTTGAGCATGTACCTTCCGAAAGTAGCCGGCGGCGGCACCAAGGAGTTCGTGCTCGAATCGGCCTACGCATGGGTGCCGCTGTGGGAGTGGGTCTATCCAGCCTACCTGCTCATGCTCGCAATCCACATCCTGCTATCGATTCTGGCGATGCCGCTGGTGCTGTACGCGGTCGTCCTCGGTGTGACCCACACCCCCGATGAGTTGCGCACCCAAACGCCACACCGCAAAGTCGGTCGCGTCGCCGCCAGCACGTGGATACTCTCGCTGGTGCTGGGTGTCGTTACCTACGTCCTGTTGAATCACCTCTACGGCTACGAGTTCGTGGCCGCGTGATCGTTCCTATTCACTGTCCATCGCTGCCGCCCCGCGGGACTTTTATCGATCCGGCGTAAGCCTCCGACTATGTCGCAGCGAGCGGGCACGGAGCGATCCCGATGAACGTCGCCGTCTACGATCCGCCGGAGCCCACCGCCTCGGCGGAGACAGCCCCCAGCGACCGCGTGGTCGATCGAACGCCAAGCGAAGTCGCCAGCGACCTTTCAGGCCGCGGGATCGACCTTGTTGCGCCCGAGGCAGCCGACCTGCTGCTCACGGTCGGCCTCGACGGCCTCCGCGCGGCGGTGATCGCCGACGAGCAGCGACCGCTCTTTCCGATCGGCATCGACGCCGAGTGGAGCCCCGCGGCAACCGATGTCGACGGGCTCGCGGACACGGTGTCGCAGCTCGCCGACGAGACTGCGTCGTCGCTGCCGACGACCGCTCATCGGCCGCTTGAGCTGTCCGTTGCCGATACGACGGCGACGGCTGTCTGTGACTGTACGCTGTTGACGACCCAGCCCGCCAGAATCTCGGAGTACGCGGTCGAAATCGACGGGCTACAGCGGGCGGAGTTCCGGGCTGACGGCGTCGTCGCCGCCACGCCGCTGGGCAGTTGGGGCTACGCCCGAGCGGCTGGCGGCCCGCGGCTGGCTCCCGATACCGGGGTCGCCGTCGTCCCGATCGCGCCGTTTGCGATGCAGGCCGACAACGTGGTGGCGACCCCGCCGCTGTCGCTGTCGGTCGAACGCGACACCGAGGTGACGGTCTTCGCCGACGACAGGCGCGTCGTCGCCGGCGGATCGGAACTCACCGTTGATCTGTCAGTCGGCTCACCGGTGTCGATCGTTGAGGGCCAGTGGGCACTCGATCGGCAGTAGCAATTGGAAAAACTCTAATGAGTCCTCGACTGAGTGGATGATATGCACCCACTGCAGTTTCTCGTTCCGCTCGGCTGGATCGAGACTATCGGGCCGATACTGCCGATCGCCCTGTTCGTCCTCGCAGTCGCTAACGTCGGAACGCGACTGCTGAGCCACCGGCAACACGAACAGCAGGCCGCCGAGGGCGATGACGACGAGGCACTCGACCGCTACGCGCCACACGTCTTCACGAACACCGGGCTGGTGACGATGGGGATGCTGTTCACCCTCTACCGGCCGACCAGCGGCATGATCTTCATGATCCCCGTGATCGGCCTGTTCGTGACCGACTTCTTCGAGTTCGAGTCACGACTGGTCGAGGCCCGCAACGACATGGAACTCGAACGGCCGAAGGCCGGCATCGCCATCTCGCTTTTGGTCGTCGTCTACGCGGCCTACTACGGGCTTGAGTTCCTCTACAGCCCGTACCTCGATCTGATCTTCGCCTGAGAAAGCGATTGATTCACATGCCGGTACGTGCTACGGCCGGCTATGTACGACGTTGTGCTCTTTCCGACCGACGGTAGTGAGACGGCCACCGCCGCCGCCGACCACGCCATCGACATGGCGACCCGCCACGACGCGACGCTCCACGCGCTGTACGTCATCGACCACGAACGGGTGAGTCAGATGGCTCCCGAACTCGGCAGCGACCACGTCAAGGACACGCTCCGCGAGGAAGGCGAGAAGGCGACCGGCGCGATCGCCGACAAGGCGAGTACAGCCGGTGTAGACACCACGACGAGCCTGCGCGAGGGCTCGGCCGGCGAGACGATCACCTCGTACGCCGAGGATGTCGGCGCCGACGCGATCGTCATGGGGACGAACGGCCGAACCGGGATGGACCGGCTGCTGATGGGCAGCGTCGCCGAACGCGTCATCCAGAGCACTGAACTGCCTGTGATGACTGTCAAACGGCCCGCAGACGACTGACGAATATTCGCCGCCGACCCGGCGAAAGTCTTGCGAAAGCGGCTGTTCGACGGCATCGCACACAACGACAAGGGTTTTATGAGTCTACCACCTTCCACCGGTAATGACCGGCTCGGCACTGGGGTGGCTTCGCGGCCAACTGTTTACGATGGGGCCGCTGTCGGACGTGCTGGTGTGGACCGTCGTTTTGCTGTTCGCACTTGCGGGGGCCGTCGAATGGTACGGTCGCCGCAACGATGCGGATCTGATGGCTCCCGCACGGACGATTGCGACCGCCGCGTGGGTCGGTTTCGGCCTCTTCTGGCTGAACTCCGTCCCCTTCTGGTTTTTTGAACACCAGAGCTACGTCGAAGCGATCCTCGCAGCCGTCGCCGTTCCGGGCTGTCTGTACGCGGCCCGCGAGCTGTATACCGGCCGCACCTCGCTGTTCATCCTCTCGCGGGCGATCGCCGTCATGGGATTCATCTACCTCCCCTTCGAGACGATCCCCGCGATCACCGTCGGCGGCCTCGCGTTGCCCGCACCGCGGCAGTACCTCATCGAGATCACGACCGCGATCACGGGCTGGCTTATCTCGCTGGCCGGCTACTCGCCGGAACTCATCGAGAACGGAGCCGGCTATCCCTCGACCTACCAGTGGGTACTCGAAGACGGCCATATCTACAACGTCTCGATCGTGCTTGCCTGTACCGGCCTCGGGAGCATCGCCGTCTTCGGCGGCCTCATTGCGGCCGTCCGCGCACCCCTCAGTCGCAAACTCCGCGGGCTGGCGGTCGCCGTCCCGATCATCTTCACGCTCAACGTGATGCGAACCGCCTTCATCTCCATCGTCTCGGGCAACCAACTGATGCACTGGTTCCCGAACGCGATCCTGTTCATGTTCGGCGAGACCAACCCATACCGCGTCTCTTTCCTCATCTCCGACCGGATCATCAGTCAGGTCGGAGCGGTCATCGCGCTGATGGCGATCACCTACCTTGTCGTCCGCGAGTTACCGGAACTGCTGACGGTGCTCGAAGACGTGTTGTACCTGCTCACCGGCGAGGAACACGACCTGCAGGAGGCACTTGACCTCCCGCGGGAGCCAGCGGTCGAACAGCCGGAAGCGGCAGCCAGAAGCGACTGAGTTCAGTCGTTGGTTCAATTTTCGGGGATGTACGATCTCGTGGCCGCTGCGACCTCGCCAGTGAAGTCATCCGTAACAGTTCCCTGTCTACCGACGATATGGAGGTCGTCTTTCAGCGTCGCTACCGTCCACGGCAGGACGTAACTCTGCTGGGATGGCTCACCGCGCACCCATGCCTCACTCGGGACGACAATACTACCGGAATGATGTGACTGTGTCGTGAACGCAACGGCGATGGATTCCGTCTCCGGATACGGCAGTGTCTCGTCGGAGACGACGAGCCATGGACGTGGATTTCCGCCGTCGGTTGCAAACGGATCCGGTGCCCATACCACGGTTCCGCGTTCCGGCATGGATTACTCCTCGTTTGTCGTCGCGTCCTGCTGGCGGTCGTCGATAGGGTCGACAGCATTCTCCATCCATGCGGCGACCGCGTCGTCATCGAACCCGCCATCGACCGCGTCGGCCGTCGCCGCGCTGTGGTGGCCGGCGGCCGCTGCTGCGTGTTCGTCGTCGGCAATCGCCCAAAACCGGTCGCGGTGAGCGACGAGGCCGTGATCTTCGAGCCGCTTCAGCGTCGGGCCGACGCTCCCGGCTGGTACGTCGACCGCTTCGACGATCTCGCGCTGACGAAACGCGCGGTCGGCGTTGGCAAGCAGGAAGCGGTAGACCGCTCCCTGTGTCGTCTCCGGTGAGAGATCAGGGCGGGACGTATCGTCCTCGTCGATCCCCTGAAACTCGTCTTTCGAGATCGGCATCGTATGTACTCGTTTGTATTAGAACCTATTAGCCGTTGTCACGGCTCGTTATTCCTCGTCAGGCAGCAACGCGGCCGGCGCCCCGGCCAACGCTTCTAGCGCGTCAGCCTCGACGTGATGGAGGTCGCCTGGAATCACCAGCAGATGCAGCGGCTCGCCGAAGGACCGCTCGGCCAGTGCTGACAGTCGGTCGGCGGCCACGAGCGGCTCAGGGCTGCCGGCGCGGGCGACGACGACCGCGAGTTCATCCGCCCAGTCGCCAGCGAGCAATTCGGCGGCATGGTCGGCGGTCATGTACGGTTCGTCGGTATCGAGTTCGGCGAGGTCGCGGTGGGTGTCGACCTTGATGTCGAGGTAGACGAGCGTGTGCAACCCACGTTTGCGGTTGGCGTCGATGGATTCGATCACGCTCGGCGGCACGTCGCCCGCGCCGTGGACAGCCGGGAACGGCAGCGTGACGGCCTTGCCGAAGCGGTAATTTTGGAGGCCGGTCAGCCCACTGGCGGCGGTTTCGGCGGTGACGCCGTGGATCACGTGGGTGTCGATCCCGCGGTCGGCCGCCCGGACTCGGAGGTCGGCGTGAGTCGTCGAAATCATCGTATCGCCCGCCGTGAGAAACGCCACGTCGGTGTCCTCGGCAGCCCGCAGCATCGGCTCGGGATCCTGTTCGACGCCCGCGCGGTCCCGAACTTCGATCTCGGTGTTGTGGTGGGATTCGAGGTCTTCGACGGTCGCACCCAGCAGGCGACTGGTGTAGAACTCCGCGAAGACGCGGTCAGCCGCCCGGAGTGCGGCTTCGCCCTCACGGGTGATCGACTGCTCGTCGTAGAGTCCGAGCCCGATGAACGTCAGCATACTCCGACAGATGGCGGCGGGGTGAATAAACGCCGTGTTCGGGCGGCTGGATTAGAGCAGGAACACGACAAGCAGGAACGCGACGAGGATCGAGCCCGTCAACAGCAGCTGTGCGACCGAGGAGGCCAACACGCCGGCTGCGGTGTAGACGCCACGCCGTGCGGCCGTCTCGATGTCGGCCCCGTCGGCGAGTTCGAGGGCGATCACGGTGGCGACGACGCCGACGATGATGCCGAGCGGGCCGAGCACGAACAGGAGGACGAAGCCGACGACCGCCGCGATCAGGACGGTCCGGTTCGACGAGCCGCCGAGCTTCGCGGCGATCGGGCCGCCGACTTGGTCGATCACGACCGTCGCCACCGCTGCCAACGTCAGCGCGCCGAGGGCCACCGGGCCGAGGCCGTCGCTCCCGAACAGCGCGTACACCCAGACGCCGGCCAGCGAGAACAGGCCCGAGGGAACCGCCGGGAGGAGGCTGCCGGCCATCGCGGCGACCATGAGGACGACCGCGGCGACGAGGACCAGATCGACCATACGACCCCTCCAGCCGGCAGCGCGAAAAAGCCCACGCCGGACGGCGGCGGGTCGCTCACGTCTCGTATCGTGCTTGTTCGTCGGCAACGACGTCGTTATCGACGGCCTCGCAGAACCGCGTTGCGATCGTGCCGAACTCACGTTTGCACTGGCGTTCGGACACGAAGTCGAGTTCCGCCGCAACCGACGCCCACGGCTTGTTCTGCAGGACTTTCCGCACCAGCAGTCGCTCTTGCCGGGGCGACAACTCAGCTATCGGCTCCAGTAGGTGTGCCATCGTGACCTGTCTGAAGACGTGCGGAGACGCCTCGTATGTTCCCGGTCCATAGGCGACGCCTGCCAGCAGTCGCCAGCCGCGGTCGTCGAGGTCGATACCGCCCGCCATGTCGTCGGTCAGCGACGCTGCACGCAACGCTGCCCGCACTACATCCGGATCGAGCGACGACAGCGCGTCACCAAGTTGTCCGGCGATCCGCTCGCGGAACCACCGGCTGTGCCACTCGGCGAGGGCTTCACCCGCCGGCGAACAGGGCCGCAGCATGAGCGCGGAGTGTTCGCCGCTGGTCGCGTTGCGCGTCACCGAGAGATGCACCGTTTGGTAGCCGTTGGCCTGCCAGAACGACAGCAGCCGCGGTGTCGCGCCGAAGCCGACGCCGAACCAGTCGACATCGTCGCCGAACTCCGCGTGACACCGCGCGAGGAGTTCGGAGCCCAACCCACGCGAGCGGGCGGCGTGGTGTGTGGCGATCCGCATCACCCGGTAGCCGACCGGGTCGGCGGCCGTCGGATCGCGTAGCTGGCTGGTCAGTACGTCCGGCAGCATATTGCCCTGCACGCGCTGGCCGCGGTAGATCGCGTCCTGCTGGTCACTGCTCAGGCCGCCTTCGCGGGCGAGCAGCGCGACCGAGACGGGGTGGCCGTCGTGGGTAAGCGCGCGCAGTTCGAGGTTCGGCGCGTCGAGCAGCCGGACGAGGTCGTCGGGTTCCGTGCGGTAGTGCGCCGCGACGAGCAGGCCGACGACCGAGCGGAACAGCTCCTCGTCGTTAACGAGGTCGTCGGCCGACAGCCGTCGATAGCGCACGGTGTCGGGTGTCGCATCGGCGACGAGCTGGTCGGCCGGCGGCTCCGCGTCGAGCAGCAGCGTCCACGCGAGCCACGCTTCGACCGGGTCGTCCTGTGCGTATCGGATCGGCTCTCGTAGTTCGATGTCGGTCACGTCGTGAGCCGATTCGGCCAGTCGCTCGCGGAACCGAACCGCAAAGCCGCGGCCCGAGCCCTCGTAGCCGTGGACTGTCGTACAGAAGCCGACCGCCGGCGCGTCGAGCAGCCGCTCCAGCAGCCGAACCGGCAGCGCGGCTGCCTCGTCGACGAGGACGACATCGGGTTGGTCTGGCAGCGTCGCTGCATCCAGCGGCGATTCGAAGCGAATCTGCCCGCCGGTCGTCGTCGCCAGCGGCGGGTCAGTTCGGTCGTCGCTGTCGTCATCGGTTGCATCCTCGGTATCGAGGCAATTTAGCGTCGTCAGCAGCTCTCGGGCCCGCTCGAACAACTCGGCGGCGTTGTCGACGGCGGGTGCGGTCACGAGCCCGTCCCGGCCGTCGGCTGCCAGCGCGGCAGCGGCCAGTCCGGCCGCACTCGATTTCCCGCGGCCGCGGTCGGCTTCGACGACGACGGCGTTGCCCGGTGTCGCCAGCACCGACAGACCGGCGACGGCGCGCGCCTGATCGCCCGTCCGACAGGCTTCGTAGGCGGCTGCGGGAAACGGGGTATCGGTGTAGACGTGTGGCTCAGAGGTTGGCGTCGACTCGACGGGTTCGATCAGGCCGTCGCGTTCGATGCTGGCCTCGTACTCCGGCTCGCTGCTGTCCGGTGTCGTTGTCGAGAGTCGGGCGATCGCCACGCCGGGATGCTGCCGCAGTGTTGTGACCAACCGCTGCCGAAAGCGGTTGCCGACCTCGTCGCGCGAAAACGGCGGCACAGCGACCTGATCGACCAGTGCGGTGAGTTGTGTTGGCACGTCCTCCAGCGGCGGGAGCAACAGCACGAGCAGGCCGCCGCCGTCGACCGCGCCGGTGACTTGGCCGAGCGCGTTCGCTGAAAATCCCTCGTGGCAGTCAAAGACGACGATCTCGCGGGTCGTTCCCATCAATTCGTCGGCGTGATCGGGATGCAGGCGGTGGTATTTGAACCCTTCACGAGTCGTAACTAGACTCACCGCCGCGTCGTCGACGCCGGCTGCCTCGATCGTGGTGTAAGCGGCGTCGAGTCCGACCTCGCGGTCGCCAGTGAGCGCGAGCAGTCGTCGCTCGTTGGCGGCAGCGGCGTTGTCGCGGAGGTCGGTGACGAGGCCCCTCAGATCCATACCCCGGCTTGCGGCAGCGTCGGCAAGGCTCTTTCCGTCTCCGCCCTCTCGCCGTTGGACTGCTATTCGTCGTCGCTGGCCTGCGCTCCGTCGTCGCCGAAGCGGTCGGACTCGTCGTATTTCTCCAGGAGTTCCTGTCGATGATCGAGCTGGTCGGTCGCCCGGCGGAGCACGCCCAGCAGCGTGTGAATCTCTCGACCCGTCGGGTGAGACCGACCGATCAGTCGACGCATGAGCCGCTGGGTTTTCTCGCGTTTCCGCTCGTTGTAGTTCTGGGCGTCGAGAAACGTCTCGAAGTAGTCGTAAAACCGCTCGATGGACTCCTCCTCGGCGCGTTCGTGCTCGCGGTCGGGGAGTTGCGTCTCGTCGACGGTGAGATCCCGGAGTTCGTAGAGGACGATCGTGGCAGCCTGTCCGAGATTCAGGACTGGGTAGTCGTTGCTGGCGGGAATTGAACAGATCTGATCGAGTTGTTCGATCTCCTCGTTGTAGAGCCCGCGTCCCTCCCGGCCGAAAACGATGGCTGTTCGGCTGTCGATCGATTCGAGGGTTTCGGCCAACTCGGCCGGCGTGGTGTACGGAAACCGGCGGTGACGGTGACTGTCTTCGCCGGTGATCGCGGTACAGCCGACGGTATGGTAGTTGGCGACGATCTCCTCGAACGTGACGGTATCAGCGTTCGGCAGTACGTCCTCGCGGGCGTGGCCAGCGAAGCCGTAGGCCTCGCCGTCCGGCTCCAGCGGCGGCGGATCGACGAGTTTGAGATCCGACAGCCCGAAGTTCTTCATCGCACGGGCGATAGTGCCGACATTGCCCGGCGTTTCGGCCTCAACGACGACAACGACCGGTTCGTGGCTCATTCGTCGCTGGTCGGATACTCGGTGTCGATCTCCGCCAAATCGTCGGTGGTGATCTGTTCCTCGCTCGCTTCGTCGTCGTTGGGGTTGTCTTCCTCATCCACGTAGTCCTTGAGGTCGATCCGGTGGGGCTCGTAGTTTTCCTCCAGTTTGGCCTGTAGTTCTTGGGCGTTCGGGAGGTCGGGGAGGTCGTCGGGGTCGGTTTCGACGTGGTCGACAGCCCCGAACCCGTCGGGAGCGCGACCGCCGTCTGCGAACCACTCGTAGAAGGCGTCCGCGAGTTCGGGCTCGCCGCGGAGCCGACTCCCGCCGACCTCTTGATACCAGTAGATAAAGTCGGATTCGTGGTCGTCACAAAGGAGGACTTCTTCGCCGGGTTCGCCGTAGACGACCGCGGCTTGTGTCGCGCGGTGAACGTCCTCGTCGCCGTGGATGAGATGGCAGGCGTCGCAGGGTTTCTCGATCAGCGTCACGAGTCGGATCAGTCGCTGGCGGGAGTCCAAGGGGATGTCGTCGAGCTCCTTGAACAGGTCGTCGTCGGTGAAGATCTCGTCCTCGTCGAACCGCCAGCCGCGAAGTCCGACACTGACTTTGCCCATATCGCCGGTAGCAACCCCGTCGATAAAAACCACCTGTCTCCCGGTGGATCGGGGGGTCTATGGCGGCGGCGACCCCAGTAGCGGTATGCGAACTGTCGATGCCGCCGGCCTGCGGATCGGTGACGACCAGCCGCCGCGAATCATGGGCGTGTTGAACGTCAGCAGCGAGTCGCCCTACAAGCCGAGCGTCTTCAACAGTCCCGATGAGGCCGCCGAATACGTCGACCGGGAACTCATCGACGAGGGCGCGGATATCGTCGATGTCGGCCTCGAATCCGCCAACAAGAAGTTCGAGGTGCTCNCCNCNGAGNNGGAACTCGACCGCCTCGACACCGCGCTGGAAACCATTGAGAGCGTCTCCGGTGACGCCGTTTTCTCGATCGAGACGCGCTACCACGAGGTCGCCGAGGCGGCCCTCGACGGCGGCTTCGATATGGTNAACGANATCTGNGGGTTCGCCGACCCGNAGATGCCANGTGTCTGCGAGGAGTACGACGTCGCCGTCGGCAAGATGGCCTCGCCGCCGGACCTCGAACGACCCGGGGCCGTCGAGGACGTCGACGACATNTACGANGCNCTCGNNNTNAANGGCNTNACNGACAAGACGATCATCGACCCCGCGTTTGGGGGTTGGAGCGAGGACAAAACCATTGAGGACGACCGCGAAACGTTCCATCGGCTGCGGGAGTTCCGCGGCTACGGCCACCCGATTTTGGTCTCCATCAACCGCAAAAACTTCCTCCGGTCCGTTGCCGGCCGCGAGACCGAGGACGCCCTCCCCGTTTCGTTGGCGGCGACGGCGATGGCCGTCGAACGCGGCGCGCACGTCATCCGCACTCACGACGTGGCGGAAACGCGGGATGCCGCGCTGATCGGCAAGGAGTTCAGCCGGGATCGCCTTCGAGACACCGTCGACGACAGCGTCTCGGTCGAAGAACTCGATATCACGACTCGCCGGGAAGCCGAGCGGCATCTTGACCGGCTTGCCGCAGAGACCGACGTTGCCGATCACAGCGTCACCCGGACCTTCGAGATCGCTGGCTTGGGGCCGACAGCCCGCGAGCAACTGCTGTCCGCGGCCGCTGAGACCGATGGTGTCGCCGTCAGCGGTGCGTCTGACAACACTCTGGTATTGGTTGGCACGCCGGCCGGGGTCGAAACGCTCAAACGCCAGGTATCGGGCGGCTCACCCGTGATTACGGAGATTGTAGAACGTATCAGCGAACGGTGCTGTTAAGAGAAAACTTATGCCGGATGATGCTAAACGATCAGGTGGACGCCGGAGAGGCCACTGGGTAGGGGTACTGAGTGCTGATCCGGCCCATACAATATCTGCACTGGCGAGCACTCTGCTCGACAGTGAATATTTATTGCACCAATGAGCGACAGCCTTGCCTTCACCGAGTGGGAGCCGATCTACGAGGCGATCCTCGCGGATTTCGGGTTCGCCCGTGGTGCCGACGAGCAGGCCCGCGATGTCGCCAGCGAATTTGCCGAGCCGTTTGCACACGACCGCTTCGATGCCTTCGCGGACGCGACCGTTGCGGTCGTCGGTGCCGCGCCGTCGCTGTCGGCCGAAATCGACAGGTTCGATCCTGACAGCGTCGACGCCGTCATCGCCGCTTCGACGGCGGTCGACGTGCTGGCCGATGCTGACATCGCAGTTGATCTGATGGTAACGGATTTGGACAAAAACGCGGCGACGGCCTGTGATCTGACTCAGCGCGGCACGCCGGTGGCGGCACACGCGCACGGCGACAACATCCCAGCCGTTCGAGAGTGGCTGCCGCAGTTCGACAGCCAGCACACGCTGGTGACGACGCAGGCGGAACCCCGCGACGCTGTCGAGAATTTCGGCGGATTCACTGATGGCGACCGCGCGGCGTTTCTCGCCGACGCATTCGGTGCAAGCGAACTGCGATTCATTGGCTGGGATTTCGACGATCCGGACGTTGATCCGATGAAAGCCCGCAAACTCCAGTGGGCCGAACACTTGCTATACTGGCTGGAACGCCGTCGTGGCGACCGGTTCGCTGTCCTCGACGGGCGGCGCGACGCGCTGGCGACTGACCTGACGACGCTTTCGACCTCGACGTAGCCGATCACATCCACAACTTTCCTTATTCGACCGCCCGTGGTGGGGGTATGCAACTCCACTGGCACCGTCGGGATCTCCGCGGGGCCGACAACCGCGCGCTGGCGGCGGCCGCTGACGCGGCCGACGACGGCCTGCTGGCTCTGTTCGTCTTCGACGACGCGGTACTTGACCACGCCGGCGCGCCACGGGTCGCCTACCTGCTGGACGCACTCGCCGAACTTCGCGCGTGGTATCGCGAGCGCGGCGGAGACCTCCTCGTTCGCCACGGCGATCCTGAACAGGTCGTCGCCGATATCGCCGAAAGCGTCGCCGCCGACCGCGTCGTCTGGAACAAGGATTACTCCGGCTTGGCCCGCGAGCGCGACGCGTCGGTTCGCCAGGCACTCGCCGACGCCGACATCGCCCGCGAATCATACCACGACGCGATCTGCCACGAACCGGGGTCGATCACGACCAACGACGGCGATCCGTACTCCGTGTTTACCTACTTCGGCCGGAAGTGGCACGACCGGGAGAAAGACGACCCTTACCCTGCCCCCGACGCCAATAGGCTCGTTGACGCCGACGCGTTCGGCGTCGACCCCGGCTCACTGCCGACTCTGGGCGACCTCGGCTTCGAGGAGCCGGAAGCCGACCTGCTGTCGGCCGGCACCGAGGCTGCCCGCAAGCGACTCGAACGGTTCTGTGAGGACGGCATCTATCGCTACGAGAGCGACCGCGATTACCCGACCCGCGATTCGACCTCGCGGCTCTCGGCCGATCTGAAATACGGGACCATCGGAATCCGGGAGGTCTACTGGGCCAGCGAGGAGGCTAAGGCCGACGCCAGCGACGACGAGCGCGAGGAGATCGAGGAGTTTCAGTCACAACTCGCCTGGCGAGCGTTCTACACCCACGTCCTGTGGTTCAATCCCGAAGTCGTTTCGCAGAACTACAAGACGTACGAAAACGGGATCGAGTGGGAAAACGACCCCGAACTCCTGGCGGCCTGGCAGGACGGCGANACNGGCTACCCNATCGTCGACGCCGGGATGCGNCAGCTCCGCGNGGAGGGNTTCATGCACAACCGNGTNCGNATGATCGTCGCCTCCTTNCTNACNAAGGACCTNNTGNTCGACTGGCGCNACGGCTACGCGCANTTCCGCGAGCAGCTCGTCGACCACAACACCGCGAACGACAACGGCGGCTGGCAGTGGGCCGCCTCGACGGGNACNGACGCNCAGCCGTACTTTCGNATNTTNAANCCGATGACGCAGGGNGANCGCTACGATCCCGACGCCGAATATATAACGAAATACGTCCCCGAGTTGGAGGGTGTCGACCCCGAGGTCATCCACGGCTGGCACGAGGCGTCGCCGACACAGCGGCGCAAGGCTGCGCCAGAGTATCCCGCGCCGATTGTCGACCACAGCGAGCGACGCGAGCAGGCCCTGGCGATGTTCGAGGCCGCTCGTGGCGAGGACGACTAAGCCAGGGTGGCGATTCCGTCAGCGAACCCCCGTCAGCCGAACAGCCCCAATAGTTTGTAATCCTCGTCGGGCGAGTAGCGACGGAACAGCAGGCTGTTGGTCAGCACCGAGACGCTGGAAATCGCCATCGCGCCGGCGGCGAGCACCGGCTGGAGCAAGCCCAGCGAGGCCAGCGGGATCATCGCCGTGTTGTAGCCGAGCGCCCACACGAGGTTCTGCTTGATTTTCTGGAGCGTCGCCGCCGAAATTCGGATCGCCTTCACCACGTCGAGCGGGTCGTCGCGCATGAGCGTCACGTCAGCGGCCTCGATAGCCACGTCGGTCCCGGAGCCGATGGCGGTGCCGACGTAGGCGACAGCGAGCGCGGGCGCGTCGTTGACGCCGTCGCCGACCATCATCGCCTTGCGGCCCTCCGCCTGGATCGCCTCGACTGCGTCGGATTTGTCCTCCGGCAGTACGCCAGCGCGAACGTTGTCGGGGTCGATACCGACCTGTTCGGCGACCGCGCGGGCGGTGTGTTCGTTGTCGCCGGTGATCATCATGACGTCGATACCGCGTTCTTGCAGTGCAGCGACGGCGTCTTTCGCGCTCGGCTTGATCGTATCGGCGTCGGCGACGACGCCCGCGAGTTCGCCGTCGACGGCGACCAGCATCGCCGTTTTGCCCTCGCGTTCGAGTTCCTCCATCGTTTCGGCGGCGGGCTCGGTGTCGATGCCGTTGTCCTGCAGGAGTCGGCGGTTGCCGACCAGCACTTCGCGGCTGTCAACTGTCGCACGAATCCCCTGTCCAGGGACGTTTTCGAACTCTTCTGGCTCGCCTACGTCGATACCGCGCTCCTCGGCCCCCTCGACAATCGCGCGAGCAAGCGGGTGTTCGCTGCCGCTCTCGGCGGTCGCGGCGAGTCGCAGTATCTCGTCCTCGCTCCGCACGTCGTGCTCGGCGAGCTGGCCGCCGTCGGTCGCCGCCCCGCCACCGTTGGCGACTGCGTTGCCATCGCTGTCGAAGGCGACCACGTCGGTCAACTCCATCTCGCCTTCGGTNAGNGTNCCGGTNTTGTCGAAGACGACGGTGTCNACGTCNTNNGCGCGNTCGAGGATGTCGCCGCCCTTGAACAGGACGCCGTTCTGTGCGCCGATCGTCGTTCCGACCATCGTCGCTGCCGGCGTCGCCAGGCCGAGCGCGCAGGGACAAGCGATGAGGACGGCGGAGGCGAAGACGACGACCGCAAACTCGAAGACGGAGACGGTGCCACCGACGACGCCCGGCCCGCCGGCGACCGGCTCCCACAGCGGCAGCCACGCGACGAACTCCGCGAGCGCGGTCGGGAAGAGGAACCAGACAACCCCCCACAGCACGGCGTTGGCGATGACGATGGGGACGAAATACGCCGAGATCCGGTCGGCGACGTTCTGGATTTCGGGCTGCCGCGACTGGGCATCTTTGACCGTCTGGACGATCTGCTGGAGGGCGGTATCCGACCCCACTTTCGTCGCTTCGACGACGAGCACGCCGTTTTCGTTGATCGTCGAGCCGACGACCTCGTCGCCCTCGATCTTTTCGACCGGCACCGACTCGCCGGTCACCATCGATTCGTCGACCGCCGACTGTCCGTCGACGACGACGCCGTCGGTCGGGANCTGNTCGCCCGGCCGGACTTTCATCCGGTCGCCGACCTCGACGTCCTCCAGCGGGATCTCCGCCTCGCCGTCGTCGGTGATGACGGTCGCGGTGTCGGCNTCCATNTCGAGNAGCTTCCGGAGNGCNTCGCCGGCCTGNCCCTTCGAGCGGGCCTCGAGGTAGTTGCCGAGCGTGATGAACACGAGGATGAACGCCGCCGTGTCGAAGTACAGCCCGCCGGCGATCACGTCGNGCAGNACNGCNACGGAGTAGNCGTANGCNGTCGTCGANCCTAAGGCGATCAGCACGTCCATGTTCGCGCGCCCGTTCTTTACGAGAGCTTTGTAGGAGTTCTTGTAGAACGGCCGCCCGAGAACTATCTGGACCGGCGTCGCCAGCAGGAACTCGACCCAGCCGAACCGGACGCCGAAGACGGTCTCGGGGACGAGCGCGCCGCCGAGGAGGAACTTGTCGGCGAGAAACAGGAGCAGCGGAGCCGACAGCGCGGCCCCGAACAAGGTGAGCCGGAGCTGTTTGCGGATTTCGCCCTCGCGGGCCGCATCGCGGGCGTCGGTGTCGCTGTCGCCGCCCTCGCCGTCGCTTTCCTCCCGCACTGGCGAGTAGCCCGCGTTCTCGATGGCATCGTAGAAGGCGTCGATATCGGCGGCGGCCGGGTTGTAGCGGACCTGGGCCTCGTCGGTCGCGTAGTTCACGTCGGCCTCGATGACGCCGGGGAGGGCTTCGAGGGCCTCGGCGTTGGTGTCGGCGCAGTTCGCACACGACATATCCGTTATTGCGATTGTCACCGTCTCGCTGACCGCGCCGTAGCCCGCGTCGTCGATAGCGTCGTAGATCTCGGCCAGCGAGACGCTTTCGGCGTCGTATTCGACGGTCGCCTCGTCAGTCGCGTAGTTGGCACTCGCGTCGCTGACGCCGTCGAGGTCGCCGAGGGCGTCTTCGATTGTGGCCGAACAGTTCGCACAGGACATGCCCGTGATATCGATGTGGGCTGTTCGGGTGCTCATGGTAGTCTAGTATAGGGGTTCCTCCCTTACTGCGTTTTCTACTTCGAGAGTACGACTCGGGCGGCCCGCAAACTTTCGAATCCAAAGCGAGCCGCCAGCGGCTACGCGTCGGCTTCGAGGCGTCGGTAGCGGTCCTCGAAGCGACCCAGACACGATGAACAGCAGAAATGGTACACATCGCCGTCGATGCGGGCGGTTTCGCCCTCGCTGTCGACGGTGTTGCCACACTCGGCACAGGTCAGCGCGAACTCCACGCCCTCGATGGTGGGTGTCCATTCCACGTCGTCGACGAGTGTGACGGTGTAATCGTCGAGAGCAATGTCGTCGAACAGGCCAGCGACCCACTCGCGGACGTTCTGGGCTTCGACACGCGCGTAAAATCGGAGGTCGCCCTCGGCGGTGACGAACACGTGTTCGACCGCATCGGCGTCGTGAACGGTTTCGCGCGCCCCGTCGAGCGAGCCGGCCGGGAGTTCGAGATCGATCAGCACCGGCACGCCGGCCCGCAACGTCGAGCGGTTGAGATCGACGGTGAAGCCG
Organism: Halonotius terrestris; assembly: GCF_006861665.1. GTDB lineage: Archaea > Halobacteriota > Halobacteria > Halobacteriales > Haloferacaceae > Halonotius > Halonotius terrestris. The sequence continues at coordinate 206,906 of NZ_RKLU01000002.1, forward strand.
TTGATGACGCCGGCCTCCTCCAGACGCGTGACGCGGTCGGAGACGGCCGGCCCGGAGAGGCCTACTTCCTCACCGATCTCGCTGAACGGGCGGCGGGCGTCCTCGGCCAGCATCGAGAGGATTTTTACGTCGGTTTCGTCGAGATCACGCATACCGGGGCTACACACGCCGATTACAATACGTTTCCCCTGAATTTGCTTTGGAAGCCATTGTGCATAGTGGCTAAGACGAACGAATCAAAAGGAATTGCCATCGAACGCCTCACAAAAGAACGGACTGGGGTGATGCTGTCGAATCGATTGCCACACCATCGGTAGTAGTGCTGATCTGTTCGTGAAAGTCAACCGTATTTTCACGGCAGAAAACATATGCCGCTGCCGTGGGGAGCCACGCGATATGGTTCCCGCCTCCCGCCGAGGGTTCGTTTTGACCCTGTCCGCCGGCAGTAGTGTCGGCCTCGCTGGCTGTCTCTCTGCTCCGGAAAACCAGAATAGCACATCAACGGATACAGAGAGTGAACCCGACCCCTCGGATGACTCCGTGCAATCGCTTCCCGACTTCCCCGAAGATACTGCTTCGGATGACTGCCCACCGTTCGATGACGCCGACCAGGTCGCCTGCTACGATGCCGTTGATCCCGAGTCAATTCCGCTCGTCTTGATTCCGGAAACCCAGTCCGTCCAGCCGAACGAGTCGACTGATTTCACGCTTCGGAACCGCAGCGATCAGCAGTTCAATACCAACATCTATGCCTGGCAACTGTACAAGCGCGTTGATGGCGAGTGGTACTACGTCATGCCGCAGGAGTCGATACAACCGCTGACACCGCTGGAAGCCGGCGATGATCATACGTGGACTGCAACGGTCGAGACCGGGCGTGTCAGTGATGGCGAGCCTATCGAGGAACTGAGATATGACGAACCACTTACCACGGCTGGTCTCGGTGGCGGACACTACGCGTTTGGGATAGATGGTTGGTTCACAGCCGGCTCCACTGAGGAATCCATCGCGGTTGCGGCAGGGTTCGAGTTAGAGACCGATCCACTCGAATTGGCACCGACCTCGGCGATTTCCGAAACCGAGTGGAACGGCGAGACGCTTGTCGCACGGTCGACTCGCGGCGAGCCTGACGACGACAGCGATCAACCCGAGTGGTATATTCTCGAACGAATTGAACAAGCAGACACCACTCCGGAGCGGGTCATCGTTGAGCAGGTCGTTCGCAACCACCAGTTACGCGACGCCATCGCGCTGAGTCGGAACTACGACGCAAACCGTGTCCGGATAGAGGAATTCAGCCGAGCCCATCCGCCGTTTGGAATCGACGATGTCCGTTACTACGAGTTTCAGGGCACCTACTACCGGGTAACGACGACAGAAGGGTCGTCGTAGTTTCAGGTTCGTCTTACTACCCGAACGCTATTGCGTGACGATGGCGTTCTGATCGCAGCGCAGATTGGACCGGAAGCTTCTCAAGAGACTTTCATCAGCGAACTGTACGCCGTTCACGCGCTTGATACGAGTCACAACAATATCCAAGTCGAGGCAGTTCCCAGTCATACACATGAGCCAGACGATCACGGTCGAGGGGATGAGCTGTGCGCACTGTGAGGAAACCGTCGAGGACGCCCTCGAAGCGGTCGACGGCGTGACCGAGGCCCGCGCCGACCGCGAGGCAGCGACCGCCACCGTTGAGGGATCGGCCGCGAGCGACGACCTCGTTGCTGCGGTCGAGGATGCGGGCTACGAGGTATCGGCGTAGGTCTGATTTCTGACAGGTTCGCGGAACGGGTTTTGGTTACACCCTGTTTTCCCTGTGGATGAAATTGCTTGTATTTCAGGGTTCTGTGTGGTTTATGCTACCATACTACTCCTCAACCTTTAACAGCGTTCCACCGGTACCGACTGGTGGAGGAATTACCTATGAGCTACGAACTCGACCCCCTTCCATACGACTATGACGCCCTCGAACCGCATATCAGCGAACAAGTCCTGACGTGGCATCACGACACCCACCACCAGGGCTACGTCAACGGCTGGAATTCGGCCGAAGAAACCCTCGAAGAAAACCGCGAGAGCGGCGACTTCGGCTCCAGTGCCGGTGCGATCCGCAACGTGACCCACAACTCTTCGGGTCATATTCTGCACGACCTCTTCTGGCAGAACATGTCGCCGGAGGGCGGCGACGAGCCGTCCGGTGCCCTCGCGGATCGGATCGAGGAGGACTTCGGCTCCTACGAGGNNTGGAANGGCGAGTTCGAAGCCGCAGCCGGCAACGCTTCCGGCTGGGCACTGCTCGTNTACGACNCNNTCNCGAANCAGCTTCGTAACGTCGTNGTCGACAANCACGACCAGGGCGCGNTNTGGGGNNGNCACCCNATCCTCGCNCTNGACGTCTGGGAACACTCCTACTACTACGACTACGGNCCNGCCCGNGGNGNCTTCGTCGACGCGTTCTTCAACGTCGTCGACTGGGAGGAACCCAGCGCACGCTACGAACAGGCCGTCGAGCTCTTCGAGTAATCGGGCGTTCACTTCATTTTTTGGGACGCTGACGGCATAGCGATAGCTCTCAGCTGCTAGTGCCAGCCAGCAGCGTTTAGACCGATTTTACTCCCGACCTATTGGAATTCCCTAAATTATAAATACTGAACGAACGTTCGTTCGGCCGCGGAGAGGAACATCAATGGTAGACACATACGTCGGCTCAATCGATCAGGGGACGACCGGAACCCGCTTCATGGTCTTTGACCATGACGGGCAAGTCGTCTCGCAAGCGTACGAAAAACACGAACAGATCTATCCGGAACCCGGCTGGGTCGAACACGACCCGATGGAAATCTGGGAGAACACGAAACTCGTCATCAACGAGGCCCTCGACAAAGAGGGACTTGACGCCGAACAGCTCGACGCGCTCGGCGTCACTAATCAGCGCGAGACGACAATCGTGTGGGACAAAGAGACCGGCAAACCAGTGCACAACGCGCTGGTCTGGCAGGACCGTCGGACGACGGACCGCGTCGAAGAGATTCAGGACGAGAGCACGGACACGCTGACCGTCGAAACCATCCGCGAGAAGACGGGCCTCGAATGCGACGCCTATTTCTCGGCGACGAAAACCGAGTGGATCCTCGACAACGCGGATCCGATCAAGCTCCAGCGATCCCGACCACAGGATGTCCGCGAGCGAGCTGAAGACGGCGAACTCCTGATGGGAACGATCGACACGTGGGTTATCTACAACCTCACTGGAAATCATATCACCGACGTGTCAAATGCATCGCGGACGATGCTCTACAACATCGAGGACCTCGAATGGGATGACGAACTCCTCGAAGAGTTCCGCGTGCCTGAGTCCATGCTACCGGAAGTCCGACCATCCTCGGACGACGATACGTACGGTTCCACTGACGCCGACGGCTTCCTCGGCGCCGAAGTGCCTGTCGCGGGCGCGCTCGGCGACCAGCAGGCAGCCCTGTTCGGCCAGACCTGTTTCGACGCTGGCGACGCCAAGAACACCTACGGGACCGGCTCGTTCATGCTCATGAACACCGGCAACGAAGCTGTTCCGTCCGAGCACGGCCTGCTCACCACCATCGGCTTCCAGCGAACCGGCGGCGACGTCCAGTACGCACTCGAAGGTGCGATCTTCATCACTGGTGCAGCCATCGAGTGGCTCGAAGACATGACGCTCATCGAGGATGCTGCCGAATCCGAAGAACTCGCCCGCAGCATCGACTCGACTGACGGCGTCTACGTCGTGCCCGCCTTTACCGGATTGGGCGCGCCCCACTGGGACGGTCGCGCACGCGGGACGATCGTCGGCATGACGCGTGGCACCCGACGCGAGCACATCGTTCGTGCCACGCTCGAATCCATCGCCTACCAGACCAAAGACGTCGCCGAGGCAATGGTCGAAGACGCAGACATCGACCTCTCGAGCCTCCGCGTCGACGGTGGTGCAGTCAAGAACAACTTCCTCTGTCAGCTCCAGTCGAACATCATCGGCACGGAGATCGTCCGCCCGGTCGTCGACGAGACGACCGCGCTCGGTAGTGCCTACGCCGCCGGCCTCGCCGTCGGCTACTGGGACACCCTCGACGAACTCCGCGACAACTGGCAGGTCGACCGACGCTTCCCCGTCGACGAAGACGCAAACATCGAAGTCAACTACGACCGCTGGAAAGATGCCGTTGAACGCTCCGAAGACTGGGCACAGGACGGTGGTGAATAATGGTTTCGCCAACGTTGCTTCAGTTCGGAGGGCTCACTGATCCGACACTGTTGCTTACCGCCTTTGCAGGCGGTGCCTTCGGTGCTGCCATCGGTGCACTGCCGGCGTTCATCTTCACCGGCTTCATGGTGATCGCAGGTGAGGCAGTCCGCGTGCTCGGTATCGATGGTGCCGAAGGCGCGTCGGTCACCAATGCTGGTGGTTTCACGAACGTCATCGGTTTCGGTCCGCTCTTCGGTCCGCACGTCGCCTTCGCAGGCGGTGCCGCAGCCGCGGCATATGCAGCCAAGCAGGGCTACATCGACGACGGAAAGAACATCCTCTGGGCTGCCGGTACCCAGAAGATCGACGTGCTCGGTGTTGGTGCTTTCTTCGGTCTCTTCGGTCACGCGCTCGTGACGATCTTGGTCGGCATCAAGTGGCCGACTGACCCAATTGCGACGACAGTGTTCGTGTCGGCACTTGTCCACCGTGTTGCCTTCGGCTACAGCATCATCGGTGAAGTCACCGGTGACGGGCTGTTCGATGTCGGTCCGTGGGAGCGCGACGAGGACGACGCACCCGGCATCTGGCTGCCATGGCAGTACAAATGGAGCGGTGTCGTCGCAATCGGTCTGATCGGTGGTCTCTTCGGTGGATACACCTTCCAGGCAACCGAGAGTGTCTTCATCAGCTTCGGTATCGCTGCAGCGAGCCTCGTGTTCCTGCAGGGTGGCACTGACAACATCCCGGTTACCCACCACATCATGTTCCCAGGTGCGTTCGGTACGATGGGTGCATCGGCCGGTATCGCCTCGGGGAGCCCGGCACTTGCGCTCATCTTCGGTGGCCTTTGGGGAGCCGGCGGTGCGCTCCTTGGTGAGGTCTGTAACCGTGTGTTCTACATGCACGGTAAGACCCACGTGGACCCACCAGCGTTCGCTATCGCACTGATGGGTATCCTCGCGGCAGTCATGACCGCGATTGGTGTCTTCGACGCCAACATCTGGTTTACCTTCGAGACGTTCCTCGGGTAAGCCACCGGCAGTCACCACACTCCTTTCACCCGTTTGGTGAGTTCGGAGCTGCTAACACTCGTCTTGTGACGGTGTTGGCTGACGTACTCTGGGTTTCCAGTCCCGTACACAGAGACAGATCGCACGACGGACGGTTCCTACGAAGACACAGCCATGACTCTCAAAGAGCGGATCGCACGCCGACACCGGACTACCGGCGACCTCCGGCTGGTGCTCGAATCCGATGCGCTGAACCCGATTGCGCATCCGGCTGAGCCGACCGGCCGAGAGGCCGTGATCGAACAGTTGCTCGATTGGCTCGCTCCGGTGTTCGATGGCCACTGCCCGGGCGACTGCTACGTCTGGGGACCGAAAGGCGCCGGCAAATCCGCGGTCGTCCGACCGCTGTTCGAGCAGTTGCGGCGATTGCTCGGCCGCAACGAAACCCATATCTACACGACGACGCGGACGGCACCCGATCCCAACGTGCAGTTCGTCTACGTCGACGCCCGGCGTGCTCAGTCGGCGTTCGCGCTGTTGCATACCGTCGTCGACACCGTCATCACGGAGTCGATCCCGCGACAGGGCGTCGGCAGCGATGTCATCATCGAACGGTTCGCCGACCACCTCGCTGAGACGAACCGACAGCTCGTCGTCGCTGTCGACCATGTCGGCGAACCCGAAACCATCTCGGCCGAAGCGGCCTTCGAGCAGTTCGACGCCTTCGGCGACGCGGTCGGCTGTCTCGCCGTCGGCCGGACGGAGCCGACCGACACCGTCGTCAGTAGCCGACCTGACATCGAGACGGTCCACGTCGACGCCTACACCCAGTACTCGCTGGCCGACGTGTTGACCAGCCGCGTCGCCGACGGCCGGCTTCGAACTGCGACGACGGACGAACAGCTCACCGCGCTGGCGCGGTGGGCCGACGGTGACGCCCACGACGCCCTCGCCGCGCTGTTCGTGGCTACCGACCGAGCGGCCAAGCGCAACGGATCGACCGTCACTGACGACGATATCGCCCACGCCACGGCAACGATGCCACGTCCGGAAGTCTCGCTCGCGCAGGTCCTCCTCCTGCCGCCCAGCCGCCAGCAGGTACTTCGTGCCCTCCTCGACGTACCGGAGAGGGATCGTTCATCGGTGGAAAACACGACTGCCGCTATCGCTGCTGACGATACTGTTGATCTCTCAGCTGGGACGCTCAAACGCTACTTATACGAACTCGCTGACGACGGGATCGTCGAGCGGGTACGCACGGACGGTTCGACGAGCGGCCGCCCGCCGAGCCGGATCGAGCCGCGGTTCCCGACGCGGGTGTTCCGTCGGCTCTATGACCGTGAGGAGCCGGTGTGACCCTTCCTGCGGACACTTAGCGCGTTTTTCAGCTCCTTCGCCGCCTGTGACAAGCTATTTCTCTCGCAATGGACTAACGGGTCCGTATGAGCGACGGGAGCGCGTCCAGCAGGGAGCCCACTAGCACGCGTGAAGCCATTATGCACGCGACTTACGACGCGTTACATAAACACGGATACGCTGGCCTCTCCATTTCGCGCATCGCCGAGGAAGGCGATTTCAGCAAGTCGACGTTCTATCACCACTTCGACGACAAAGACGATATCTTGCTTTCGTTCGCCGATTTCATCATCGTGCAGTTCGAGCGCGGGTTCGAGCTCGAATCGACTGGCGGCCCCGTCGAGGACCTCTATGTGTTTCTAAACTTCGCCCTCGGCACCCACCCACTCGCAGCGGACCGACCTGACTCCGTCGAACGGATGGGAGTCTGGATAGAACTTCGGTCGCAGTCGATTCACGACCCAGCGTTCGCCGAGAAGTTCACCGAGACGGCTGATAAGTACATCGACCACCTCACCGGGATCCTTGCGGAGGGTATCGAACAGGGCGTCTTCAACGATGTTGACGCCCGGAAGATGGCGACGTTCCTCCTCACCATCGTCGACGGTGCCATCCTTGAAGTGACGACGCGAACCGACGATCTGCGACCGTTGGTATGGGAAAAAATGGACGAGTACATCAGAGACAACCTCATTCGTGGCGACGTTGACATCGACGAGAGCGTCCTCACTGACGACTTCGAGTTGGCTGACGACGCAGAGTAGCGGGTTGGGACTCCGATTCCTCCAGTTGTCCGCACCGCGAGCCGTTGTCGGTTGAGTCATCGTCGTTCATGGATTCACTCACAGTGTGAGCCGTTCAGTTCCCGTTTCACCGTAATCCGTACCGTTTTCGGGGTCGGCACTGCTACTGCTACGTATGCCACGCCCGAAAGACGCTTTCGAGGATCTGTATCCGTGTGACTTCTACACGCCCGAGGAACTGCTCGACGACGAGATGATGTACTCCGTCTACGAGATCGCCCGCCTGCTGCAGGGACTTGAGGCCGACGCCGAGATCGACGAGGGCGTCGAGGACGTGTTGCTCGATTGGGCCATTCCATGGATCATGCGCAACTCCGAGGAGTTAGTCATCGCCGAACCACCGAACGAGGAGGAGCCGGGCTACTACGGACTCAAAAACGAGAGTGACGACGGTGATGATGACGCCGATACCGCCGGCAGCGACGACTAACCGATGAAACTACTCGTCGCCGGCGACGCCCGCGTCGACGCCGGCAAAACGACGTTCGCCGCGGGACTGCTCGCGGCTCTCGACAGCGCGGTCGGCTTCAAACCACGCGCCGGCAACGACTACTGGTACGATCACGACGACGCTGCGGCCGCTCTCAGCGACGGCCGCCTCTACGGCAAGGATGTCGCCACGATGGCTGCCGCTGGCGATACCGACCAACCCGAAGAAACGCTCAATCCCGTTCACCGTCTCTGGCGGCCAACCCCCGACCGAACCGGGATGCTCGGCGAGGCCGGCCAGACGTTCCTGATCGACCGCGTGACGACGCCCGAGGGTCTGCTATTTGTCGTCAATGGCGTTGCCGAACGCGAGGGGTTGCTCCCCAACCGCGTCGCCGAGTCGTTGCCGCTGGACGACGCTCCCCGCGTCGAGACTGTCGAGCGGTTCAACGACGTGATGACCGACCGCTATCTGCCGGCTTTCGAGCGCGTGACCGAGCGGATCGCCGCAACGACACCCGCGGTGGTCGAATCCTACGCCGACATCGCTCTCCCGGTCGCGGGAATCGACTTCGACGCGGTCGCCGTCGTCGGCCCGACACGCGTTCGGCTCTACGATGGCTCGCGGTATCTCAAGGCCCACGACGTTGCCAGCGGGAGCGTCCGCGAGGGCCAACTGGAGGAGCGCGTCGACCGCGTCGTCGAGATGATCGAGCCGGTCTCGACGCACACGCTCAGACCGCTCGACGACGACGAGCGAGGCGATTCCACCCGCATCGCCGACGCCTACGTGGACGTGTATGAAGCTCTGCTTGATATCGCTCTCACTGATGCGCCGGCCGCCCGAAGCCGGTAGCGGAATACACTTGTAGCCGGCCCCGGTGGAACCACCAACAGCCGCCATGCAGCAGTATCTCGACCTCGTCGCCGACACCCTCGCCGGCGGCGGGCACAAACCGAACCGCACCGGCGTCGACACGATTGCCTCCTTCAGCCAGCAGTACAAAATCGACCTGCAAGAGGGGTTCCCGCTGCTGACGACGAAGGACCTCTCGGGCTTTCGCTGGAACTCGCTNATCCACGAGNTNNNGTGGTATCTCTCCGGCGANGAGCANATCCGNAANCTCCGNGAGGAGACNGGCATCTGGGACGCCTGGGCCGACGAGCAGGGCCGTCTCGACACCGCCTACGGCCGATTCTGGCGGCGGTTTCCCGTTCCCGACGAGGGCCTCGACGGCGAGGCGTGGCCCGAGGACGATCACCGCTGGCGCAACGACGACGGTACCTTCGACCAGATTCAGTACGTCGTCGACACCTTGCAGGAGTCGCCGAACTCCCGCCGGCTTGTCGTCTCAGCGTGGCACCCCGCCAACGCCGCGGTGAGCACGCTGCCGCCGTGTCACTACACCTTCGTGTTCAACGTNCNNGNCGNNCNNCTCAACNNNCATCTCACCCAGCGGTCGGGTGACATCGCCCTCGGCGTCCCGTTCAACATCGCAGCCTACTCGCTTCTCACTCACGCGGTCGCNNANNNGACNGNCNTCGNGGTCGGCGAGTTCGGCCACACCGTCGTCGACGCGCACGTCTACTGCGGCNCCGGCGCNCGCGGCGACTGGTACGCCGANAACCTCGACCGNCTNCAGGANCGNCTCGCCGACGTAGACGACCGCGAGGAGTACCTTACCGTCCGCGAGTGGCTCGAATCTGAGGCACCGGACGAAACCGAGGAGACAGAGGGCTACGATCACGTCCCCGGACTCCTCACGCAACTGTCGCGTGAACCCCGATCGCGGCCGAGCATCGAGATCGCCGACAAACCGCTGGACGAACTCGACTTCGAGGACATCGAACTGACCGACTACGACCCGGCCGACGGCATCAGCTTCGCGGTCGCGGAGTAACGATGGCGGAGGACACTGCCGACACCGATGATCACGCCATCGACAGCGACGACCCACCGATCGCCCTGATCGCCGCGGTCGCCGACAACGGTGTCATCGGCGACGACAGCGAGATGCCATGGCACATCCCTGAAGACCTCCAGCACTTCAAGCAGACAACGATGGGCAACCCCGTGATCATGGGCCGCCGTACCTACGAGTCGATTGCTGCTCGGATCGACGGCCCGCTGCCGGGGCGGATGAACATCGTTTTGAGCCGGAGCGAGCCCGACCTCCACGAGTCGGTTGTCGTCGCCGACTCCATTGACGCCGCTGTCGCCGAAGCCGAAGCTGTCTGTGAACTCGACGACGACGCCGAGCGGATTTTCGTGATCGGCGGCGCGACCGTCTACGAGCAGTTCCTCGATCGCGCCGACGAATTGGTGCTGACCGAGATCGACGATGCCTACGAGGGTGACACCGAGTTCCCCGAGTGGGACGACAGCGCGTGGGTCGAGGTTCAGCGTGACGATCACGACGAGTTCTCGTTTGTTACCTACAGCCGTCGCTGACCGGGCGTCGTCGTCTGGCTCACCAGTCCGTCAGCCGTGCCGGGTAGCAAGGGTTTTTCCTATTCGGCACTTAAGAAGGGGTAGATGAATCAGTACGCAGTCGGTCGCCGATTCGGAGGAGAGCGATGAGAGGCAACGACCAGCAGGCCTACGATCGCGGCACGTCGCTGTTTTCGCCGGACGGTCGCATCTATCAGGTCGAGTACGCCCGCGAAGCCGTCTCCCGCGGCGCGCCCAGCGTCGGCATCCGAACGGCTGACGGCGTCATTCTTGCCGCCCAGAGCCGCGCGGGCTCGTCGCTGATGGAATCCGAAAGCATCGAAAAACTGCACAAGATCGACGACCACGTCGGCGCGGCCTCTGCAGGCCACGTCGCTGACGCCCGCCAGCTGATCGACTTCGCCCGCCAGCAGGGCCAAGTCAGCCAGCTCCGCTACGGCGAGCCGATCGACGTCGAAGCGCTTACCAAACGGCTCACCGACCACATCCAAGAGAACACCCAGCGCGGCGGCACCCGCCCGTACGGTGCGGCTCTGCTCATCGGTGGGATCGAAAACGGCGTCCCGCGGCTGTTCGCGGCCGACCCCTCGGGCACGCCCAATGAGTGGAAGGCAACGGTCATCGGTGGCTCCGGCGCGGATATTCAGGAGTTCCTCGAAGAGGAATGGGACGAGGACATCAGCCACGCCGACGGCCTCGCCTTAGCGGTTCGCGCGCTCCGCGTGGCAACCGACGAACTCGGTCCGAAGGAAGTCAGCATCGCTACCCTCACCACTGAGGAAGGGTACCGCTCGCTGACCGTCGAGGAGATCGAGGACGTCTTCGACGACGCCGATATCGACCTCGACGCTGACGGCGACGACGAAGACGACGAGTAAGCCAGCGGATCGCGCGGCCAACGCGGCCGACATCGCTGCCGACGAATATCTAGCGGGACCGACGGTTTTTCTATTCGGCGTGCCGTTCCGCCGACATGCAACCTCCGGACTCGGCGACAGTCGAACACATATCGATTTATCCGATCAAATCCCTTGACGGCCGGCCAGTCGAGCGTGTCGAAATCGTTACCAACGGCGGCCTCGCTGGTGACCGCGAGTACGCACTGTTCGACGAGGACGGCGACTACGTCAACGGCAAGAACGACCAGCAGGTCCATCCGATCCGTGCGACCTATGACGGCGAGACAGCGCGCGCAGCGGCGGTCACGCTGTCGACGCCGGCCCAAGAGCCGCGCCAGTTCGAACTAGGTGCAGTCGACAGCGACGAAACAGCCGCTCTCGCCGACTGGCTGCGCGAGTGGTTCGGCTACCCCGTCACGCTCGACCGCAACCGCGAGGGTGGATTTCCCGATGACACCACTGCCTCGGGGCCGACGATCATCAGCAAGGCGACGATCAACACCGTCGCGGACTGGTTCGACGGTATCGATGCTGCGGGCATGCGGCGTCGTCTCCGACCGAACATCGTTGTCAGTGGCGTGCCGGCGTTCTGGGAAGATCACCTGTTTGCCGAGCGCGACAGCCGTGTTCAGTTTTCGATTGGCGAGGCTGACTTCTTCGGCGTCAATCCCTGTCAGCGGTGTGTTGTTCCGAGTCGTGATCCGGATACCGGCGATGAGATCGAGGACTTCAACAAGACGTTCATCGAAAAGCGTCGGACCACGATGCCCGACTGGAGCGGCGGCGACTGGTTCAACCACGACTTCCGGTTGATGGTCAACACCGCAGTTCCGGAGACGAGTTGGGGTGAAACGATCGCTGTCGGCGACGAATTGACCGTCGGCGAGACGGTGACAGCCGACGACACACCAGTACCAGCCGAGTAAGATAGCCCTCGCTCAGCCGGTTCGGAACGAGAAATCGAGGCTCGGAGCCGAGTGCGTTAGCGAGCCCATCGAGATGATGTCGACGCCAGTGGCGGCGTAATCCGCCACGTCGTTGAGTGCGATGCCGCCGCTGGCTTCGGTCAGCACGTCGCCTGCGTCGTCCGCGTCGCTGAGGGCGTCGACCGTTTCTTCGGTTTCGGCGGGCGTCATGTTGTCCAGCAAGACGATGTCGGCACCTGCTGCAGCCGCCCGCTTGGCCTGCTCGGCCGATTCGGCTTCGACCTCGATTTTTGTCGCAAACGAGGCGCGCTCTCGGAAGGTTTTGACGGCGGTTTCAAGTCCCATCTCGGCGATGTGGTTCTCCTTGATCATCACCATATGCGAGAGATCCAGCCGGTGGGTGTCGCCACCGCCGGCAACGACGGCGCGTTTTTCGATTCCGCGCAGGCCGGGCGTCGTCTTGCGTGTGCCGGCGATTCGTACGTCGCTAGCGACTTCGGCCGCGCGCTCGACGGCCTCGCGCGTTTTCGTGGCAACGCCGGAGGCGTGGCCTGCGAGGTTAACTGCGACACGCTCGGCGCGCAGCGTCTCGCGGGCGGGGCCGCTCGTCGTGAGCACGGTTTCGCCCGCGTCGACAGAGTCGCCGTCGGCGACCTCGCGGTCGATGTTGACGCCGAGATGGTCGAAAACGGCCCCGGCGGCGTCGATGCCGGCGGCGACGCCCGACTCCTTGGCGACGAGTCGCCCGGTCGTCTCGCCGCGCACGTCGTTAGTCACGTCGTGGTGGCCGATATCCTCCTGGAGCCACCGGTCGATCTGACTGGCCGTGAGCATCAGTCCCCGTCCGTCGCTGTCGCCGTTGATTCGGTTTCGCTCGCCGCCTCGTCAACGAGATAGTGACAGCCGACGCTCTCGTCGTTCTCGCCGGCGGCGTTGGCGATCAGAATGGCGACGACGGTCGCGTTCCGGAGTTCGTAGAGCCCGCGGGAGGTCCGCGTTCGGGTGTAGGCGTCGACCTCGCCTTTGAGTCGCCGGAGGACGCCCCGCGCGCTGTTGATCCCGCTTTTCGTTCGTCGGAGGCCGAGTTCACCGCTGACGATCCGGCGCAGTCGGTGGAATTTCTCGCCAGCGAAGCGGTCCGGTAAGGCGGGATCGCTGTTCTGGAGCCGCTGGTATTCGATCTTCTCTGGCTCGAAACCTGCCGCATCCCGGCCAGCGCGGAGCCCCCAGACGAGGCCCTCAAGCAGACTCGTCGAGGCGAGTCGGTTCGCGCCGTGGACGCCGGTGTGGGCACACTCGCCGACCGCATAGAGGCGGTCGAGCGTCGCGCGGCCGTGGCCGTCAACGGCGACGCCACCACAGAGGAAGTGTTCGCAGGGCGCGACCGGAATCCCGTCGGCGGGGTCGATCCCGTGATTGGCGCATTTCTCGGCGAGGTTCGGAAACGCCTTGTCGAAGGGTTCGGCCAGCGGGCTGACATCGAGCGTTACGCCGCCGGTCGCGTCGATCTCGTCCTGCACGGCGCGGGCGACGACATCCCGTGGTGCGAGTTCGGCGTCGGCGTGATAGTCGGGCATGAATCGCTCGCTGTCGGCGTTGCGAAGGAGGGCTCCCTCACCGCGAACCGCCTCGCTGAGGAGGAACGGTTCCTCCACATCAGCGGCGGTCGGATGGAACTGGACGTACTCCATGTCGTCGACTTCGGCACCTGCCAGAAACGCCATAGCGATGCCGTCGCCGGTCGAGCCCGGCGGGTTGGTCGATTGCTCGAAGCAGTCGCCGATGCCGCCGGTGGCGAGGACGGTTGCGCCGGCGAAAACGGGTTCGCCGTCGGGTTCGGTATCGAGCAGCGCGCCGTGGACGCGGCCCTCGTGGCGGAGGAGTTCGAGCGCGGCCGTCGATTCGAGGATTTCGACGTTGTCGACCTCGTCGAGATGCGAAAGAAACGGCCGGAGGACGTGCTGGCCGGTCGCGGCGTCGACGTGGAGGATGCGGTCCTCGGAGTGGGCGGCCTCCTGTGCGAAGTCATACTCCGCGCCGAGGGTGTCGAAATCGACGCCGAGCGTCTCGATCAGCACATCGCGGACGGCGTCGGCGGCGTTTCGAACGAGTACATCGACCGCCTCGGGATCGGCCACCCCTGCGCTGGCATCGATGATATCCTCTTTGAGCGAGTCGGGGTCGCCGCGGGTGGTGGCGATCCCACCCTGTGCCCAGTCGGAAGAGGCGTCTTCGGGCTCGCTGGCCTTCGTGACGAGCAGTACCTCCTCGCCCTTTCGTGCGGCCGCGAGGGCGGCCGCACAGCCGGCGATCCCGCTGCCGACGACGAGCACGTCAGCTGTTCGTGGCTCTGCGTTCGACTCCGCGCCGGCTTCGTCGGTCGATTCGGTTGCCATCTTAGAGTTCCAGCATCCGGTCGAGGGCGACGCCCGCGAGTTCCTTCTCCTCGGGAGCGACCTCGATGACGTTGTGTTCGCGGCCCGCAGCCAGCTCTTCGAGCACCCACGTCAGGTAGTTCGGGTCGATCTGTCGCATCGCGTCGCAGTCCATACACGCGTCGCCACAGAGCGGCACCACGTTCACATCGTCGTGCCAGCGGTCGAGGTGTTTGGCGAGGTGGATCTCGGTGCCGATGGCCCACGTCTCGCCGGGGTCGGCTTCCTCGACGACTTCGGTGATCGTCGCCGTGCTGCCGACCAAGTCGGCGGCTTCGACGACCTCGCGGCGACACTCGGGGTGGACGACGACATTGGCGTCGGGGTGTCGCTCGCGCACGTCGGTGATGTGCTCGGCGGTGAATCGCTCGTGGACTTGGCAGTAGCCGTCCCAGAGGACGATCTCGGCGTCTTCGAGTTCGTCGGCGTCCTTCGCTTCAGGATCCCACGGGTTCCACTCGGCGATGGAATCCTCCATCCCGAGGCGGTGAGCCGTGTTCTCGCCGAGGTGTTTGTCCGGGAGGAAGAGCACCTTGTCGCCGCGCTCGAAGGCCCACTCGAAGGCCTTGTGGGCGTTCGAGGAGGTACAGACGAGGCCGCCTTGTTCGGCGCAGAAGGCCTTCAGGTCGGCATACGAGTTCATATAGGTGATCGGGATGATCTCGCTGTCGGGGTCGGCGGCGGTTATCTGCTCCCATGCGGCGTCGACCTGCAGGGCTTCGGCCATGCCGGCCATCGGACAGGATGCCTCCATACAGGGGAGGATGACCGTCTGGTCGTCGTCGGTGATGATGTCGGCTGATTCGGCCATGAACGTCACCCCGCCGAAGATGACGTACTCGGCGTCGGCCTCGGCAGCGTGTTTACTCAGGGCGTAGGAGTCGCCGATGAAGTCGGCGTGTTCGACGATCTCCCGTCGCTGGTAGTTGTGGCCGAGGATGACCACGTCGTCGCCGAGTACCTCAAGAGCGGCTTCGATGCGTGGTTCGCGTTCGGCTTCGGTGAGGTCGCGGTGACTCGACGGAAGCTGTTCGAGATTGTCGTATTTAAAAAGGCTCAGCTCCGTGTCGAACGTCGCTGTTTCCATGTTGGCCATAGGGTCGAGTCCTTCGGGTATTCGTACGAGGGTGCCTGTATTGAAGAGGTTTTCTATTCAATACCTTATTTCGGGTGAAGATGTTCGTATAACCCGGATTGCGGCGGGATTGCGTTCTACAGTCACCCGGTTCGTCACCGCCTCGCACGCGGCGGGCGAAGCGCAACTGTTTTGATACCAACCCGGCTACCGACGAGTGCGTTCGCAGGAATGCGGTCTGCTCTGGTGGTGTAGTCCGGCCAATCATATTACCCTCTCACGGTAATGACCGGGGTTCAAATCCCCGCCGGAGCATTTTCTGCCTCGATTCTTCTTCCGAGAGCGTTCGGTGTTGTCAATGCCGGCAAACGACACGACAGTGACACGTGACCGGTGTATTAAATGCTACTGAGTCCGAAGCACGTGGCACCGAGCTAACAATGACCGATACTACCGACGCTGACGACGGTCCTCGATGTGACTGTGGACGACGGATTCCGCGAGGGATTTCTGCCACCGCAAAATGTCCGCAGTGCCGCCGCCGGTAGCAGCAGCCGCACTCTGAACTGCCCGTGACGGATGCCAGCCGCTCCGTGACTCGGTAAGATTCCCTATTTGCTCCGTTCGCTGAGAGAAATCGATTCTCCTCGCAGTCACCCTGCTTAGTTGCGACGCCACCGAACAATGAGCGTGATGCACAGCACCGTGAGCGCGGTGACAAGCGCGGTGATCAGCGTCCCGCGTGTGCTGGCCCCGCCGATGGCGACTGTGGTGCCAGCGGCACCGCCGATCAGTGCGGCACTCCCGGCGGCCGCGCCGATCCCGATACAGCAGAAGCTGATGAGGCCGACGAGTGAGAGCGCGCCGAGCACTGACTCGTCGTCGCTCATACCATCACCTCCATCGTGAGGACAATGAGGCCAACGATCCCGAAGACGACTCCCAGCCCGGACTCCATCAACTCACTCGGGAGATGCTTCCCGACATGGGTGCCGACAGTGCCACCAACGAGGACACCGGGGATCGACCAGGCGACGACGTACCAGACCGGCGTCGCCGTCAACGCGTGGACGGCCGCGCCAGCGGCGGCGGCGATAGCGAGGACAAACACGCTCGTCGCCACCGCGACCCGCGGCGGGAGGCGACACCGGACGATCAATTGAGTGGTGACGATCTCCGGCAGCCCCGCGCTGATCAGGCCAGTGATGAAGCCGCCGATGGTCGACAACGCGACGCCCGGTGGTCGCCAGCACGTTTCGTAGCTGTATTGTGCTCCATCCGTCGCTTCGATCGTGGTCACTCCACGGCCCTTGTTCTTCCGTTCTAAGAACGCGTTCTCTGCATTCCCAGGGACCGCGTTTTCGGGCGGGTCGTAGTAGAGGAGGAACCCACCCAGGACCACGAGTCCGGCCCCGAACGCGAGTTTCAGCAGTCGGGGCTCGATGTAGTGGGCGGCGAACGCGCCCACAACGACCGCCGGCACCGCCCCAGCGAGCAGGTATTTCGCCGTGTCGTAGTCAACGACGCCCTGTTTGACGTAGGATCGCAGTCCGTTGCTCATCCCGAACAACTCGGTCAACAGCCCCGCGCCGACGGCTTCTGCCGGTGTGAGCCCGACAACGAGCAGGAAAAACGGCGTGAAAAACAGCGCGCCCGAGACGCCGGCTGCCAGTGCGATCGTCGAAAACAGGATCGCTGCCGGAAAGACCCACCAATGGGCGACCAGCCGGTCGACAGGGACCGTTGTCGCAGCTTGTGCCACCGTTTCAGTGGCCGACACTGTGATCGTGAACAAAAACACCCCCAGTGTCGATACTGCGAGGATCGTCCCGACCGATCGCCGCGTCATTGGCTGTGCATCATTCGATAGAATATCGCTTCACTCCGTCTCGGATACGTTCCTATCGTCCTGTGTCCGACGAGTTATGGAACGTAGTGACAGGCATCGTCTCTGCCGTCCTCACAGACCCGTTCGAGCGTGTGACACGCTCGGTCGTTGCCCTCGACGCATTCCTTTCGGAGGAGTGCCATTTCTTGTCGTTTCATTTGTGAACGTCTATCACACTCTATACGGGAGATCGATTTATAGTTAGGTTCGTTGTGTGGTGTGGACGCATCACCGTCGGCCGGTGATCCGCGACGTAGCCGCTTTCGTCGTCTCTTGGCCGCCTCAGACGTGTCGCCGCCTACTCGTTGACCGATTCGAGGCGGTCGGTAACGACGATCTCGCCGCGGGAGGTCAGATGGAGTTGCCCGTCGTCTTTCGTCACCAGTCCCTTCTCTTTGAGACTCTGGAGGAGGGCTTTTTGTTCGGTTTCGTCGCCGGTGATGACCGCATCGAGTGTTGCGTTGCCGCCGGCACTGTACAGCGAGACAAGGGCTTGGGTTTCGGTGTCGCTGACGTCGATATTCTTCACGTCGTCAACGACTTTGCTGTAGTTGAGTCGGATGAACTGGCTGAGGAACTTCAGCTTTCGTTGGCTGAGCAGCGAGATGAACGTCGTCAGCGTGGTACTGCCGGCGGCGTGATCGATCGAGAGCGTCGGCCGCGGTTTGTCGAACAGGTCCCGCGTTTCGTGTTCGAAGCCGATCACCGACTCAACGTTGATCGTCGCCGTCTGGTCGTCCTTGCTGAGCGTGATCGCCGACTCTTCGAGATCCAGCACCATCTTGTGCGCCGAGGCGTCGGTGATGCGTCCGCCGCGTTTCGCCGGGTGTTTGGCGATCACGGTCTGTTTGCCGATCAGGAGTTTGAACAGCAGCGTGCGGAACTTGGCGATCGTCTGGGTGTTGCCGCCGACGATGGCTCGTTTTTGATTGCCGTTGCGCTCGTAGGCGATAGCGATGGCCTCTTCGAGGAACTGCGAGACGCTGGCGGCGACGGAGCCGGGGTTCGTGCTGATAATCTTCGAGAGGAAGATCACTTCCTTGCCCTC
Organism: Halonotius terrestris; assembly: GCF_006861665.1. Lineage (GTDB taxonomy): Archaea > Halobacteriota > Halobacteria > Halobacteriales > Haloferacaceae > Halonotius > Halonotius terrestris. Next base: position 225,446 of record NZ_RKLU01000002.1, read on the forward strand.
GCCTGTCACCAAGACCAGTTGCTCGCGGTTGAGGAGGACGCGCCCTTTGACCGGTTTGAGCTGATCGAGGTCGTCCGTGAGGAGCTTTCCGGTGAAGTCGGCGACGACCTCCTCACTCATGGCCCGCCGTTTGCACGGATGGATATTGGGTGTTTTGTCTCATTCGTTGACGCGTTCGGTTGGTATCGGAAATCCCTGCCGGCGATTAGCTCCGTCGACGGTCGTCACTCGTCCTGATAGGCGGCCCGCAGGAACGCGACGGCCGCGCCGAGCATGGCGAGGTTGCCGAAAAACGCCAGCCGCTCGCCGCTGCGATCGTCGGGGTCGGCGTTCCAGAAATCGTGCATCGTTGGCGTGACGACCGCCAGAAACGTAGCGACCGCGCCCGTTGCCAGCCGCGGAAACCGCCACAGGGCAGTCCCGAGCCCACCGACGACCATCATCCCCGACGCCAACGGGGCCATCAGTTCCGGAAACGGGACGCCGGCCGATTCGGCGTACTCGATGGTGTCGTCCATCTCTCGGAAATCCTCGCTGGCCTGCAGTGCAACGCCCAATCCGAACAGGAGCCGCCCGACCGTCGACAGCGACGATCCGGTGTCGGCCGTGGAATCGCTCATACGGAGTGGACAACGGCCGGTCACAAAAACACTGAGGCCGACCCACTACCCTGTGTCTCTATCAACAGATAGAATCTAACATAGTTAATCAATACGATGCTAAAAGTAGAGTAAATAGGCAACTTAGATGAGAAATAACAAAAAACAAACGCAGTTCACGACAAAAAGTGTCTGTTTGAACTCGAATATTAGGTCGACAGAAACCCGTTTATATGTGTAGTGTTACCATACCAATGCCAACAGTATGAGACACGATTACGATCTCCCACCTGACTGGGATGCATTGACTGCCGAGGAGAAATCGCGGTGGATGACCCAAGAGCGGTGCCGCCGACAGGCCATGCAACAAGGAACGTCGCCGTCAAAGAAACTGAAAGCCGAAACCCGGCGACGCGACCGCGTACTGGCCGCTCGTGGCTACGAACCGGTGAAACAGAAACGGTAGGCGACGCCAGCCGGTCGCCACGTCGCTCTCGCTCACACTTCGGCGCAACCGACCGCGTCGAATGTCACAACCCTTTCGAGGCTCACGCCGCTTGTATTTTTCATGTCGGCCGACGACGACAACGGTGGGTTCGCCGATGTCCGCGAGGAGGTCGACGGCCACCCGATGGTGGGGCTGTTGCGGTACGCCCGCGCCTACTGGGGCCGCCTCGCACTCGGCATCGGCTCCTCGATCACGACGCGGCTGGCCCGTCTCGTCCCGCCGATCATCGTCGGGGCAGCCATCGACCGCGTCATCAATCAGTCGGCCGAGCCGGGACTGCTCGCCGATCTCGGCCTCGTAACTGCCGCACCGGCAACGACGACCGCCGCCAGACTCGGCCTGTTGCAGCGACTCGCCCTGATTGCAGTGATCGCGTATCTCGTTCGCTCGGTCACTCGCTTCGCCGAACGCTATCTGCTTGAGGCGACCGCCCAGAAGATCCAACGGGATCTCCGCAACGACACCTATGACCACATGCAGCGGCTCTCCTTGGACTTCTTTGCGAACCACCAGACCGGCGCGATGATGTCGATCCTCAACAACGACATCAATCAGTTGGAGACCTTCCTCAGCCGGGAGACCCGGCAGATCATCCGCGTCGTCGCCACCGTCGGCGGTATCGGAGCGGTGTTGTTGGTGATGTCACCACCGCTCGCGGCGATCGTCCTGATCCCGGTGCCGATCATCGGCTACGGGAGCGTGCGGTTCCTGACGTGGATCGAACCCAAGTACAAGGAAATACGGGAGAGCGTCGCCCGCCTGAACTCCCGACTCGAAAACAACATCAGCGGTGCGAAAGTCATCAAAGCCTTCGACCGCTACGGGTTCGAGCGCGAACGGGTCGGCGACCAGAGCCAAGCCTACCATGACGAACAGATTGCGGCCCTCAAAATCCGACGCGGTTTCTTTGCGACGATTCGGCTGTTTACCGGACTTGCGTTCGTCGGCGTCCTCTTGGTCGGCGGCGAGATGGTGATCACCGGCGGCTACACGCTGGGCGCGCTGTCGCTGTCGAGCGGGATTACGGCCGGGACGTTCACGATGTTCTTCCTCTATTTGCGGCGGATGTACAGCCCAATGCGGCGGATCGGCCGAACCGCCAACCAGTACCAGCGGGCGAAATCCAGCGCGGAACGCGTTTTCGGTCTGTTGGGCCATGAGCCGACGATCACGCCGCCGGCCGATCCCGTCACCGAGCCGATCCGCGACGGTCGGGTTGCTTTCGATGACGTGACGTTCAGCTACGAGGGCCGCGGCGAGAATGTCCTCTCGAATATTTCGCTCGACGTTGATGCGGGCGAAACCATCGGCCTCGCTGGCGAAACCGGGGCCGGGAAATCGACGCTCGTGAAGTTGATCCCGCGGTTCTACGATGTGGATTCGGGTGCCGTCAGCGTCGATGACGTTGACGTACGCGAGTACGACCTCCAGCATCTCCGCCGGCATGTCGGCGTCGTCGAGCAGGACCCGTATCTCTTCTCGGGCACGGTCGAGGAGAACATCGCCTACGGCGACCTCTCAACGCTCGATGGCGAGGGGATCGACAGCCGGATCGTCGACGCCGCTCGCGCCGCGGAGGCCCACGAGTTCATTGCCGACTTACCGGATGGCTACGAGACACAGATCGGCGAGCGCGGCGTCAAACTTTCCGGCGGCCAACGCCAGCGGCTCTCGATCGCCCGCGCGCTGTTGAACGATCCTGAGATCATCATACTCGACGAGGCGACAAGCGATGTCGACACCGAAACCGAGGAGCTGATTCAGGCGAGCCTACGGCGGCTGATCGCCGACCGGACGGCGTTCGTCATCGCCCACCGCCTCTCGACGATTCAGGACGCCGACCGGATCGTCGTCATGGCCGACGGCGAGATCATCGAGGAAGGCCCTCACGACGACCTCCTCGCAGCCGAGGGTGCCTACGCCGATCTCTGGGAGGCCCAAACTGACGACGACGATGATGCGGCCGAGCTCCCTGCACTCGACGACTGAGAGACGTACTCCGGCGAGAAAATCAAAAACAGCGAGAGAAGCGTGGGGATTAGACCGAGAGGCCGCTGCGGGCTTTGACTACGTCGAGAGCTTCGGCGTCGATGGTGTCGACGTCGAGCCAGTTGGGGACGTATTCGCGTTTCTCGAAGGTTTCGCGTTCGTCTTCGGTGCCGATGGTACACCAGAGTTGGACTTCGTCGGGGCCGTGCCAGTCGCCCTGTCGCTGGATCGAGAAACAGACCTTCTCTTCCCCATCGTAGTTGATGATGGCGTCCTTGCGGATCCCGGGGTCGCCCTTGACGATGAGCATCTGCATACTCGCGCTTGGCGTGGCCCGCTGTTAATGGCTTCGGTGCGGCGTCGTCGGTGGTGTCGCTGCGGCATCGATTCCGTTGACTTGCTGCGTCGTCGTCGAGACCGTCATCTTTAGGTCGCCGCTGCCGAACCCTCGGTATGGATCTGTTGCGGCAGTCGCTTCTCGACGCGCCGATCATCGAAAAGGGGGAGTACGAATATTTCGTCCATCCGATCAGCGACGGCGTCCCGATGTTACGGCCCGAGCTGCTCCGGGAGATCGTCATCNNNATCATCCGGAAGGCNGANNTCGANNACGTCGACAAGATCGTNACGCCNGCGGCGATGGGNATCCACATCTCNACGGCCGTCTCGCTGATGACNGANATNCCNCTNGTNGTCATCCGGAAACGCTCCTATGGACTGGAGGGTGAGGTCTCGCTGGCGAAACAGACGGGCTACTCCGAGTCGGAGATGTTCATCAACGATGTGGAGCCGGGCGACCGCGTGCTCGTCCTCGACGACGTGCTCTCGACCGGCGGGACGATGGCGTCGATCCTCGACGCGCTGACCGAAATCGGCACCGAAATCGCGGATGTCGTCGCCGTCATCAAGAAGGCCGGCCCCAACGAACTCGACGAGACCGACTACCACGTGAAGACGCTGATCAACGTGACTGTCGAGGACGGCGAGGTCGAAATCGTCGACCCGATGGGTGACGACTGATCGCGTCGGTGCTGTCGCCCTCGGGCGGCTGTTTCGCAACCCTTATTTCTGCAATCCCGAAATGAAGTAGTAGCCAGCGACGGCGTGCCGGAGTAGCTCAGCCTGGCAGAGCGAATCCTTCGTAAGGATTAGGCCGAGGGTTCAATTCCCTCCTCCGGCTTGATATTTACTGTGCCTCAGTTGAGAGCGATCTGTTTTGTTAAGTTTTGACTGGCTGTTAAGTGATTTAGTTTGTTTGTGATCCTCGCTGGTGAGAGTAAGCCGCATTAGTTTTTCTGACGGCAAACGGACGGTACTACTCATTCAAATCAAGCGAATCCAGCACCCCGGATCTGGCGAGTTGTGTATAAATCACAAGTAGGATCACACCCGCTGTGACGGTTGTAATAAGGGATATTGTTCCCGTTACAGAATCGGAAACCTGTGCAGTGAGTGCCATCGCCTGCGCCATCCCCACGAATGCAAGTACGACAGTGAGGAGTGCCACTGAGCGATTTGAGCGGATATTCCGTTTCTCTTGTTGTCGCTCGTGAGCAAATGAGTATCCCTCGCCGGTTAGTTCAATTAGATACCGAACTGGTTCACCATCTTCATATAAGCCGATTGTGTTGCTCTCGGCGAGTCCCATATTTTGAAGCGTCTTTGAAGCCGTTTTGATACCCTCGTTGGACAAGTCTGTTTGTTGTACCAAGTTGTCATCGGAATCCAATGGCTGATCTGTATCGTCGCTCGGGTGTTCCCCCTTCCCACCCATATTGTATAGTGTATCCAGCACCGTCTGCCACGGGTTTTCGTGCATAAATTCAGTTTAGATAGTGATAACTTAAAACGCTGACAACGGTAGAGAGTTATATCATTTAACCTCGCGGCCGTTCTTGGACGAAACATGGCTGACTCGCCGGAGGCGATCGCTGGCGTCGCGGATGTCGATTGTTCAGGGAAGACGGTCCTCATCACCGGCTCGACCAGTGGCATCGGGCGCGCCGCAGCACTGGCCTGTGGCCGGATGGGTGCGGACGTACTCGTCCACGGCCGCGATGCCGCCGCGGGCAACGCCGTTGTCGACGAAATCGAGTCCACCGGCGCGAGTGCGACCTTTTTCCAAGCCGACTTTGCTGAGGTCGATGCAGTCGAGGGATTGATTTCGTCGGTGCGGAAGGCGACTACTGGACTGGATGTCCTCATCAACAACGCCGGCGGCTTCTTCCGCTCCGGCGAGCTCACCGAATTGGGCGTCGAATACACCTTCCACGTGAACCATCTGAGCCCGTATCTCTTGACGACCGAACTCCTCGATCACTGCAACGACGGTGCCCGCATCGTCACGACCGCCTCCGGCGCACACAGAGGTGCGTCCCTCGATCTCGACCGCATCGAATCGGTCGACAGCTACGCTGCGATGTGGGCCTACAGCCACTCGAAGCTCGCCAACATCCTCTTTTCGTCAGAACTCGCGTGGCGACTCGGCGAGGCCGACATCGAGATCACGGCCAACAGTCTGCATCCGGGCGCAATCCCCGGTTCCGGCTTCTGGCGGTTCCTCCCGGGCCCGCTCTCGCGGCTGGTCAGCGGGGCGGGCTGGCTGCCGGGCGTCACGACGGTCGCCGATGGGGCTGCCGAACTCCTCCATGCCGCCTTCTCACCGCGCATTGCGTCCGTCTCCGGGCGATATTTCGCGTCCCAACGGCCGCAAACGCCATCGGAAGCCGCCCGCGATACCGATGCGGCCAACCGCCTGTGGTCTTACAGTGCGGACGTGCTGGACATCCCTGAACCGCTGGCCGCCGAATCGACAGCCGAGTGAGAAACTCTATTACACCGGGTCGGCCCCGAGCAGCCGCGGCAGGGCCGTGTCGGCGAAGGTGAGCCCGATCACCAACACGATCGGCGCGAAAAACAGCCCGTAGAACCCCAACACGACCGGGCCGAAAATATAGGCTAACATTAACAGCCCGACGTGCGTTCGGTTCCCGCTCAGGTACGGCCGGAGGACGATATCCGGGATCGTATCGACGAGGACGGCCGCGACGATGAGGAACCCACCGAGGTACAACAACAGTGCCGTCTGTCCCTGGAGCATGACCGGCACCGCCGCGATGATCGCCAGCGGGACGTAGACGATCTTCATCCCGATCACCGGAATCAGACTGGCAACGCCGGTCAGCGCGCCGGATAACACCGGGTACGGCACCTCGACAGCAGTGGGCACAACGGCGTTGTACCCCATGAAGACGAGCACGCCGATCAGTGAAATCACGATCACGTTGAGGAGATTTCCGAAGAGCACTGCCTCCAACTCATCGTCGGCGGCCTCGAAGAACTCCCGGACGATATCGTCGTCGTCGAACCGGAGCAGCCACGCCCGGAACGTCGAGCCCTCGATCAGGAGGTAGTAGGTAACGACAGCAATAATGAACGTGTTCAACAGCAGCCCGCTGACGAGACTGGTGGCAAAGGCGGCGTGATCGACAGCGAACCCGATGAACACGTCCAACTGCCCGGCCTGATAGGCGTTGATGATCCCGTCTATCGTCGGTTCGGGAAGTCCGTCGACGCCCTCGAACCACGCGACATCGTCGGGCACTGATTCGACGACGGGGTAGGTCTCGACGAACGACCGGATCTCGACGGCCAGCAACACGAGCGTGTAGCTGAACAGCAACAGAAACGGCACGACGAGGACGGAAATCGTCGACAACGCCCGCAGCTGTTTCGGCATCCCGAACCGGTCCAGCTTGTGGTAGAAGTTCCGCGAGGAGTAGTACAGAAAGACTGAGATCGTGAACGCGGCGATGAACTGGGAGATGAGATAACCGATGATCGCAGCCACTGCCACCCCAAAGGCGGCGACGACGGCCCGCTTTTCGTTCATACTCGGCAGCTATCGCTAAACGTATGTAAAAACTGATGGATCGGTGTCGCCGGGGGTGCTGTGACTATTTGTCGTCGCCCTCGCTTGCGAACGCCGTGAGATCGGCTTGGTCGACTGCATCGTCCGACTCCTTTTCTTCCTTCTGTGCATCCCCTGTCGTTTCGTTGTCGTCGCCAGCGGTGGCTACTGCGTTGCCATCAGCGGTTGACTCCGTTCGTAGCGGCTCTACCGACTCGCCGGCGGCGATCGTTTCCATCACGGTTATCGCTTCCTCGATCGCCGCCGCGCGGGCAACGTCGTCGGCAAAGATTGGATACGGCGGCTCGTAGCCAGCTAGTCCCTTCACCAGCCACTCCTCCGAGCCCGGTTCAGTCGGCCGCACCACCAGCGATCGGCCGTTGCCCGCGGCGTGGTACAGCGAGATATGCGTCGCTGTCGCTGTCGAGACGGTCCAGCCGTCGGGTGGATCGAGTTGCTCGTCGGTCATGGTGTGTTGCTGGTCGTGGTCTCGGTGGCGTCCGTGTCGGCTATCGCTGCCGACTGCGTTCGGGTTGCTTCGGCCCGCGGTCGATTTCGTTGAACGCGACCTCGAAGTCGCCCAACTCATCGAGACGGTCGCGGTTCTCGGCGCGCAGCGTTTCGATTCTGGATTTCAGTGCTTGGTACTCCGATAGCGATTCGAGTTCCTCGGCGGGTTTGTCGGCGCGGAGGACGCCCAGCTTCGCGGTCGCGCTGAACAGCTCTTGGATCGTTTCGCCGTACTCCTTGGCGATGAGTTGGTGCTCGATCGCCTCCAGCAGCGTTTCCCGGCCGATCGGCTTACAGAGGTAGTCATCAAACGGCATCTCAACGATGTCGACGTCCGGATCGATGGCCGTGATCATGATGATCCGGCAGTCATGACCCGTCTCGCGTGCGGTTTCCAGCACCTCATCGCCCGTGATCCCGTTCATCCGTCGATCGAGCAACATTACGTCGACGGACTCGGAATCGAGGATTTCTAGGGCCGTCGTTCCGTCATTGGCGACCGTCACCTCATACTGGACGTCCAGCCGATGGGCGTAGAGGTCCGCTACGTCGGGCTCGTCGTCGACAATAAGAACTCGCGGTACATCCGTTTCCTCGCCCCCCATTGCTTGATCAGTGTACCACCGCCAACACTCTCATTGAATTTAATTGCCCCGGATTCGCTGAGTCGTCGGCGACGGTCATCCCAGCTGACTCACCCCTGCACGACGAGAACGACGCCGGCGACGACGATGACCGTCGCACCGACCAGTCGCCACGTCACCCGCTCGTCCCCTTGGAGGAAGACCGCCGCGCCGGCGACGACGAACAGCGTGCTCAGTCCCAAGACGGGGGTGACTACCGCCACGTCGATCCGGGCGAGTGCAGCGTAGTAGGCGAGTAGATACACCGTGTTGGCGACGCTGGCGACGAGCAGCCACCGGGTCACCTGCAACGACTCGAAACCGCCGGTTCGGGCGGGTCGCCACAGCAAATATGCCGCAAACCCCGCGCCGGCTGCGAGAATACGGATCGTCACGCCGACCAGCGGCGACGTACCCTCAGCCAATCCGATCTTCGTAAAGACCGGATCGACGCCGAGAAAGAACGCGGCCGCAAGCGGGAACGCCAGCGCAATCCAGAGGTCCCGCCCCTGCGGTGTCGTCGGGCTATCGCGGCTATCGAGCGTGACGACGGCCCCGCCGAGGACCAGCAACACGACGCCGGCCAGCAGCGTCGCCGTCACCTCCTCGCCGAGGACGACCACCGCGGTGCCGACGGCGACCAGCGGGAACAGGGCTTTCAGCGGCTCCGTCCGGCTCGATCCGAGGCGTTCGATCCCGATGAAGTAACAGAGCCGGCCGACCAGCGAGCCCAACAGCCCCGCGACCGCGAAGGCGACGACCGCGCGCGGCGTCAGCGCAAAATCAGGGTACGCGACGACCGCCGCCAGCGGGAGCAACACGACGAGGTTCACGGCGTACATGACTGCAGTTACCGCGGCGACGGACTGGGTTTTCGTCCCGACTCGAACCGCGAGGCTCTGGGCCGCGAGCGCGAGGGCAGCTAACACCGCGAACCCGACGCCGACCAGCGAACCGACCTGCATGCTACTCACTTTTCGGCCTGATGGGTTGAGGGTTCGGGACTCTCGAAAAGAGTGGCGGCGTCAAACGGCGACAAGCTAGGACAGGGATTTGAACCCCGGAAGTCTCGATTACAAGTCGAGTGCATGAACCCCCCATGCTCTCCTAGCGCGGTGCCGGCCGGCAGTTAGCTTTCATCCTTTGAGTGTGTATTGGTTTCGATCCGCTTCGTGAGTTCGATCCGGTGGGGCGTGTAGTCGTGTCGCCCGTAGAACCGCCGAGCCGCGTCGTTGTCGGCGAGCACGTCGAGCGTGATCGTTTCGACACCCTCGGCGGCCAGATCGGCCTCGGCGGCCGCCAGCAACTCGCTGCCGATCCCGTGGTCTCTGGCGTCCGGCCGCACGTAGAGGTTGGCGATCTCGCCGGTCGACTCGGTTTGGCTGTAGGTGCCCTCCTCAGTGTGGAACATCACGAACCCACGGATCGATTGCTTATCGCTCGACTCCTCGCGGGCGACGAGGACGCCGCCCATGACGACGTGGCGGGCCATCGTATCGGTCGCTGCCTTACGGTTTGGTTCGGCCTCAAGCCGGGAGCCGTGTCGCTGCTGACCGGCCGCGAGGTCGATCCAGCAGTCGACGAGTGCCTCCACGTCGTCGACGGTTGCCTGTTCGATTTCCATTGGCCGACGCTGTGGGTCGCTACGAGGGGCGCGAATAAATAGCTCTGCCACGAGTCAATGTGGCGGTGATCACGGAAAGCGGAGTAGCGCGAGCGATGCGGCCGCCGGGAGCCGCATTGAGCCTGCTTGACTACGGTTCGACTCGCCTACCGCGTTCGCGTGAACTGATCGGCACCTTCGTAGAACCAGAGGTCGTTGTCTCGCATCGCCTTCCCGACGCCCTGATGCATCGAGACGATATCCTCGAACTCGCTTGCCTCGACGTGCTCGAAGATTTCGCGTAGCGGAACGACTGTCTCGTAGTCGATCCGGATCGGATCGTCGCCGAACTCTTCGACGAACTCGTCGACAACGAGCGGGAAATCCTCCTCGTCGTCGACCTTCTTGGCGATCACGGCGTGTCCATAGACGCGGCGGCCCTCGCTGCCCTGCTCCCCATCGGGATCGTGTGGCCAATCCATACCGGACGGTGGCAAGCCGGGGAAGTTAGTCTTACGCTCCGCCGCCTTCCTCCGGCGTCGACGGCGACCGCCACGCCGCGAGGGCGTTTTGTGTGGCTGCAACCTCGGGCAACTTCGCGGCCTGACCGGTGGTGAGTCGTTCCCAGACGACGAGTGCGGACGGCAGGATGAACACCGACGAGAGGAACGCATACAGCACGCTCAGCGAAATCAGGATGCCGAACGCGCCGAGGGCGGGGTTGAGCGCGAGGACGAGGACGCCGATCCCGAAGACCGTCGTCAACATGCTGCCGGTGAGCGCGCCGCCGGTCCCCACCACGGTCCGCGTGAGCGCGGGATAGAGCTCACGGTCGTGGTATTCGTCGGCAAACCGATGGACGACGTGGACGGCGTAGTCGATCCCGATCCCGACGGCGATCGCAAGGATCGTCCCGTTGAGCGCGTTGAACGCGAGGCCGAGGGCTCGCATTGTGGCCACCAAGGCGACGACGGTCACCGCGATCGGAATCACGTTGACCAGCCCCAACGACGGCCGCCCCTCGACGATCCAGTAGGCGAGGAGGAGGAACGCTGACGCGCCGAGCAGCGTCAACGCGAGGCTCTGGATCGCCGACTGGAGAATCAGTGCGACCGCCTCATCGAAGATGATGACGCTCCCGGTCGGTTGGGCACTCGCCCGGAATCCTTCGGAGACGCTGTAGGCTTCGTCAGTGACTACACGGTCGTCAGCGTCGCCATCAGCGGTGAAGATCACCTGCGCGCTGCGGCGTTCATCGCCGAGGAACCCGCTGAGGTCGCTGTCGGCCGGCTTACTGAGCGCGTTATAAATCTGGGGGAGGTTGTCGTCGGGAATCCCGTTGTCGTTGCGGTCGTTGCGCTCGACGAGGGCGCGGAATTCAGGATCGCGCTCGGCGCGTGACTCGATCAGCGTGATGATACTTTGGGTTTCGGCTTGTCGGCGATCCGACCGGAACGTCGACGGCGGATCCTGTGTCGCTCGATGTATCTGTTCGAGCGCGCTATCCTGTCTCATCGGTCCCTCGACGTACATCAACACCTGCGTGTCTTCCTGGAAGTTCCGGTCGAGGTAGTTGTTGATGCGGACGTACTCGAACTGCTCTGGCGGTCGGATCGCTTCCGGCAGCGACTGCAGATACTCCGGCGTTTCCTCGGCCGGCTGGAAGTCCTCAGGGCTAAATCCGGTACCGACGCCGGTCGCATACACCCCGCTGCCCGCTGTTGCGACAAGCAGGAGTACAAGAAACACCAGCGGCGCGCGCTTCGAGACTGTGACGCCGCCCGCTAAGAGCCGCCCGAGCAGCGAGGTTTCCGATCCCAGCGGCGTGTTCGACAGCGTCGGAATCGGGTATTTTTCTCGCGCCCGATCGACGCTCACCTTCAGCGCGGGGACGAACACACCGAAAATGAGGAACGTGAAGACGATACCGACGGCAGCGACGAAACCGAAGTCCCGTGTCGGCGGGAACGCGCTGACGAGATTCGAGAGAAACCCGATCGTTGAGGTGCCGGCGACGATGGCGAAGGCGACCGACATCTGATCGGTAGTCCGAGTCATCGCCTCGGAGATACTGAGCCCTGTGACCCGCTCTTCGCGGTAGCGATTGATCGAGTGGATACCGAAGTCGATACCGATTGCAATGAGGATCGGTGGAACCGCGATCAACAGTGCGGCGAACGGAATCCCAGCGTAGCCGATGAACCCGAACGTCCACAGCAGCGTCATTACGATCGCCAAGAGTCCGATGCCGATGTCGACGGGATCACGGTAGGCGACGGTCAAAAACAGCAGGATGAGCAACATCGCTGCTGGCAACACGAGCCCCGTGGTCGTGCCGATCGTATTCGGTGGCGTCCCCTGTACCCAGATGTTCGAGGCCTCGTCGTGAGCGATGCTGTTGATTCGTTCGACGCGGTCGGCAGGGAAGCTCGATCCGCCGCCCGGCCCGCCCGATGCGCCCGCGCCGGGGCCGGCGATGTGTGAGACGCTACCGCGAGCTGCTGTGGCCGACGCCGTTTGCCGATTGAAATCGTCGCTCAACTGGTTCGTAAAGCCGGACTGGTCGGCGGCCTCGCGGATCGCGGCGTCGATTTCGCTCGGCGAGGCGCGTTCGACCGCACGGAGCTGTGCCTCGGCTGTTGTCGCCGACGGATCGAGCGTCGTGGCGACCGTTTCAGCCGGGACTGAGACCGATTTCGCCCTGAGTTTGGATGTTTCGAGGATTCGATGGCGGGTTTCCAGTATGTCGATCAGCGACCCTTTCGATAACACGTTGGAGGACTCTTGGACGAGAGTCGTACTCGTCGTCACGTCGGTGAACGTCGGGCTGAAGTCCTCGTTGATCTCCTCGACGGCTTGGAAGGAGGGCAGATCCTCGATGAACTGCTCTTGGCCGCTCTCGGTGGTGATCGAGCCGATCCCACCGACAAACAGCACGGTGACCAGCAGGAAGGCGATGATAACCGTCTTTGAGCGGTTGACGATGAGGTCGTCGACGCGGTCGATGAGCCACTGGTACTCCATCTAAATCTGTTTACTGTTTTTTCTGTAGGGGGGCTGAAAAACGTGTCTAGTTCAGCCAACAGACCGCGGTGGTAGAGCGGTCGCTACAGCACCCCGGAAACGACAACGACTATGGGGCGGCCACGCCAACCGGCGGCCAGCGATGGACGAACGCACACGGGAGTACCTCCGCGGCCGGTTCGCCGACTACTACCGGGGGATCGAGATCTCACCCCCGCCGGCGGCCAACGAACGCGAGTGGGGGCACATCCCGTGGACGCCCGGGAGCGAGACGACGATGGTGCGCCACCAGTCACAACTCGATCTCGGCGATCTCGACGATTTTCTGACGCGGACCGCGCCGCGACACGCCTACTTCTCGGCCGCACGGTACGACGATCCCGGCGCGAGCACGATGTCCGCGAAGGGCTGGCGCGGCGCGGACCTCGTCTTCGATCTCGACGCCGACCACCTCCCCGGCGTCGACCCGAGCGAAACGACCTACAAGGCGATGCTGGCGGCGTGTAAGGACGCCCTCTACCGACTGCTCGACTTTTTGGAGGACGATTTCGCCTTTGATGACACCCAGATCGTCTTCTCCGGCGGCCGTGGCTACCACGTCCACGTCCGCGACGACTCGATTCAGTCCCTCGACAGCGACGCCCGCCGGGAGATCGTCGACTACGTCCGCGGCCGCGATCTCGACACCGACGGCCTGATCCGCGTCGTCTCCGCCGCGGGGACGAACCAGCGACTGCTCCGCACGGAGGGCGGCTGGGGTCGCCGCGTTCACCGCGAACTCACCGCGCTGACCGCGGAACTCCGCGACCGCGACCAGAGCGAGGCCCTCGATCGGCTCACCGAGTTCGATGGCATCGGTGAGGGCCGCGCGGAGACGGTGCTGGGTGCGATCAAACGCAACCCCGAGGCGATCGAGACTGGCAACATGGAAGCGGGCGGCCCCGGCATCCGCCTCATCGCCGACACGCTGGCCGGACAGGTCGCCGAGGAGCACGCCGCACCGATCGACGAGCCGGTGACGACCGACACCCACCGGTTGATCCGGCTGCCGGGATCGCTCCACGGCGGCAGCGGACTGGTCGTCACACCGATCGACCGCGATGACCTCGCCGACTTCGAGCCGCTGACCGACGCGATTCCGTCGCGGTTTACCGGCAGCGAGATTACGGTTGAGCTGCACGAGCCCCGCCGCGTCGATCTCGGCGGCGATACGATTAAGTTGGATGATGGTGTGCATTCAGTACCGGAACACGTCGGCGTCTTCCTGATGGCGCGCGACGAAGCGATCAAGGTCCCAGCATGAATCTCGACGAACTCCGGACGGTACAGTCCAAAGAACGCCGGAAAGACAGCCTCCAGCAGCTGCGGGATTCCTTCTATCAGGACGTCGCGGCCTACATTCAGGACCTGCGCGCCGAGCGCGACCGACGCGCCGAACAGGTCGACAACCCCTTCAGCGACGACGAAGTGCGTCGGCTCTCTGACGAACTCGATACTGCCGAGGAGGTCGCCGAAGCCCTCTACGAGCGACGCGTCGGCAAGGTCGTCAAACTCGCCAGCTTCGCCGCGGCGGACATGTCCGCAAGCGAGGAAGGGATGACCGTCGAGGAACAGGAGCTGTTCGACGATCTCGTCACCCGAATCAAACAGAACAAAGCTTCCGTCCTCGACGTATTGGCCGGCGAGGCTGACGCGTCGTCACCGACCGACAGCACCGAACCGACACCACAGACCGACACGTCAGCGTCGCCAGCGACCGAGGCGATGCCCGAAGACGAGCCGACCACCATCGGCGGCGCGAACGCTGAAGGCGGGCACTCACCACCGACGCCGCCGGAAGCCGAGAGCGAAACGGACGACGTGCTGGCCAACGCGATGGGCGGCGCGGCCGAATCCGAGTCGAGTTCTGAGGAGCGACCGCCGGCTGAGGACCCTGCCAGCGGTACTGATACCGATGGCACCGACGCGGCTCTCGGCGGGACTGACGCGACTGTCTCCGATGACGACAGCGTCCCCGCGCCGGACGGCGGGAGCACGACGCGCTCGCCACAGCCGAGCAATACGCCGGACGCCCAGCCGACACCCTCGTCGCCAGCAGGACCGGAATCTGGTTCCTCTCACTCAGAGCTACCACAGTCGGAGCCGGCAGACCCGACGACGGGGTCGACGACTCCCGACTCAGAGGCGACCACTGAAACGACAGCGACGCCGGACGCTGCATCGGCACTCGAAACTGAGTCGACGACACAGACTGCGTCGCAAGCGGCCGAGCCGGCAGCGACGACCGAACCGGCAGCGACTGAGTCGGACTCAGCCCAGTCAGCCGCAACCGGGGCGGCAACCGCAGCGAAGACGGTCGAGCGAGAACCGCCCGCCGAGTCAGCAGCAACTGACTCCCCGACGCAGCAGACGACCCAACAGGAATCCGAATCAACGCCAGAGACGGCCACCGCTGCCGATTCGACGCCTCGGACGATGGTTCGGATCACCGACGATGTTGGAACTATTTTCGGCGTCGACGAACGCGAGTACACGCTGCAAACGGAGGATGTCGTCACCCTCCCCACCACCAACGCAGAGGTACTGCTCAAGCAGGACGCCGCGACGGAACTCGAGTAACGCCCTGTGTCTCCGGAAGTGTACGAGCACGTCGAACGACAGGACAGTGACCACCCCGGCACCTACCGTGTCGTCGGCGTTACGGACGCGTCGGTGACGTTGCTCCACGTCGCTGACGCCGATGGCCGGCGGATTCACCCCGGTCGCACGGTGAGCGTTTCGCGGACCGAATACGAGTCGTTGCCGACGGCGTCAAACCCGGATTCGCGTGGGTCGCTGGGGGAAATGGTGACCTCGCTGCCGACGGCGATCTACTGGTCGCTTCGTGGATTTAGTCGATCGTTGGCGTCGTCGCCGGTTCGGACGCTTGCCGCGCTGGCGGCTGTCGTCGTCGGGACGTTCGGTGCTGGTCTCGTTCCGCTTCCGGAGCCGTTTCTCAATGGACTGTATCTCGGCGGTATCCTCGGGCTCGTCCTCATTGGCAGCGGTCGCGTGTGATCGAAGTGGCGAAAAAAGCAATCAGTAGCCGCGGTCGATCAGGTAGTCGGCGATGTCCTCTAGCAGGCCACGAGCCTCGTTATCGGGCAGTACCGACAGGCGATCCTTGCTGCGTTCGGTCAACTCGGCGGCCGTCTCGCGGGCGTGATCGATGCTTCCGGCGGCTTCGAGTTCGGCGACGGCGTCGTCGATCTCGCTTTCGGTCACCTCTTCGACGCTGTCCGTATCGAGGAGGTTGTCGACATCGACGCCCTGCTGGCGGGCGTGCAGCGTGATCAGTGTCTCCTTGTTTTCGACCAGATCCGAGCCGCGCTGTTTCCCGAGTTTTTCGCTCGGGACTGTCAGATCCAACACGTCGTCTTGAATCTGGAACGCTTGGCCGGATTCGATGCCGTACTGGTACATCGCGTCGACGACTTCCTCGTCGGCACCCAGTAGTTCGGCGGGGATGGCCGCCGACGCGCCGTAAAGGACGGCCGTCTTGAGCTCGACCATTTCCAGATATTCGTCGGGCAGCAGGTCGTGGCGGGACTCAAAGGCGATATCGAGGGCCTGTCCCTCACAGATCTTCGTACAGGTCGAGGAGAGCCGCCGCATCGCTGCTAAGGCGTTGGCCGGCTCGCCGCCGGTTTCGGCCATGATCTCGAACGCCGAGGAGTAGAGGGTGTCGCCGGCGAGGATCGCCGTCGAGGNGTCGTACTCGNNGTGNACNGCNGGGACGCCGCGNCGGAGGTCGTCGTCGTCCATGATNTCGTCGTGNATGAGCGTGAACGACTGGATGACCTCCAGCGACACTGCCGCTCGCATCAGATCGATCTCGTTGCCGGCCAGCGTCGGGAACGCTCGGTAGTCCCGGCTGGCGGGTTCGACATCCGCGAGTGCCTCGCCGGCCAACAGCGTCACCGTCGGCCGGAGTCGCTTGCCGCCGGCTTTCAGCAGGTAGCGGGAGGCCTCATAGAGCCGTTCGGGCTTTTTGAGCGGGAGTTCCTCGTCGATCGCGTCGTTGATCCGGCTGCGCCGCTCGTCGATGGCCGCCATCACCCGCGATTCGGTCGTGTTCGAGGTCATTCCGCCACCAGTTGGATGAGATTGCCGTTCCGGCTGAGATGCAGATCCCGGCCGAGTTCGTAGCCTTGGCTCTCACAGAGGTCGACGTACGGTGATTGGCCTTTCAGGTCTTGATGCGCCGGAATCACGTGCTGCGGCTGGAGTGCCTGTAGCATCTCGNAGTGGCCCTCCTCGCGGAGGTGNCCNGANACGTGGATGTCGTCGTAGANNCGCGCNCCCTGCATNNNNAGCAGNCGNTCACACTGGTATCGCTGCCCCTCGTTTGTCGGCTCCGGAATGACCCGCGCCGAGAAAATCACTTTGTCGCCGTNGTCGANNTCGTANGGCGTCTCNCCGCGACCCATNCGNGTNANCATNGCNCGCGGNTCGCCNTGNTGNCCCGTGACGATGGGGAGGTAGTCCTCTTTCCCCTCGTTCATGATCCGCTTGAACGTCCGGTCGACGGATTTCCGGTGGCCGTACATCCCNANGTCNNCGGGGAANTCGANGAANNCGAGNCGTTCNGCNNTGCCNGANTACTTCTCCATCGANCGNCCNANCAGNACNGGCTGGCGGCCGATGTCGNNGGCGAACTCGACNAGNGANTTCACGCGCGCGATGTGGCTGGAGAACGTCGTCGCCACGATCCCGCCATCGTAGTCCTCGACGGAGTACAGCACGTCCTTCAGGTGTTCGCGGGCGACTGATTCCGACGGGGTGCGTCCCTTCCGGCCGGCGTTGGTACAGTCCTCGATGTAGCACAGCACGCCCTCGCCTTTGCGGCCGATCTCGCGGAACCGATCCATGTCGATNGGGTCGCCGANGACCGGNGNGTGGTCNATCCGCTTGTCGAGNCCGTAGACGACCGCNCCCTCCGGCGTGTGGAGGACGGGATTGATCGCATCGAGCGTCGAGTGGGTGACGTTGACGAACTCTAATTCGACCGCGCCGCCATCGCCGATCGTCATCGTCGAGCCGGCGTCCATCTTCTGGAGGTCGTTTTCGACGTTGAACTTGTCCTCGTCGTCGATCTCCTCGCGGACCAACTCGATCGTAAACGGCGTGGCGATGATCGGCGCGTCGTANCGNTGNGCNAGNTTCGGGATNGCNNCGATGTGGTCGAGGTGGCCGTGTGTCGGNACGATNGCCTGCACGTCNCCNTCGANGTCGCTCATNACCCGGTCGTCNGGGATNGCGCCCATGTCGATCAGATCGAGGCTGTGCATCTGTTCGGTGCGGACGTTGTCGTGAATCAGGACCTGCGAGAGGTTGAGGCCCATATCGAAGATAACCACGTCGTCGCCCGCACGGACGGCCGTCATCTGTCGGCCGACTTCCTCATACCCGCCGACTGTTGCGATTTCGATTTCCATCGGTGAATCCTCCAGATAGCCCGCGACTGACAGACCGCGGGTGGAGTCGACCGTCATGGTCGTGTCTCCGTCCCTGCGAACCGGTATCGTTGCATCCGACCGGCCCGAGGCAGCCGCGGGCTCGTTGCTACGCGGCCGTTGTGCGCGTGGTGTTAAAAACTACGTGGGTTTTCGGCCCCCACTGCCGTCGTCGATTACTCGTCGTCAGCCGGCTCAAGGGAGTCCTCGGGAACGCCCGTCTCCTGGCCGTCCTCGAAGCTGATCGTGTAGGTCGCATCGCCGAACATGTTGTCGACGACCTGCGTGATCGTCCCGGTTTCGCCGTCGTAGTCGCTGTGTTTGTCGTGAAGTACCGCAGTATCGTCCTTCTCGAAGCTCATGGCCGTTCGTTTCGCCAGCACGGATAAAAACGCGTGGATTCGGGCCGCAGCCGTGGTATCGGTGCCGCCGCGTGACGCGCCAGCGACCGTCGGCTCAGTCGGCGTTGGAGACTGCCCGGTGGTAGGGCTGGCGAGCGATCATCTCACGGAGCTCGCTCAGCGATTCCGACCCCTCGCCGTGCATTGCGTTCATCACCGCGCCGACCTCCTGTCTGGAGATTTTCACGCCGCGTTCGGTGAGTGCGTCCTCCGGCCGGGCGGCCAACTCTCGCAGCGTTCCGACCGCCAGCAGGAACGGGACGCCCCACGCGGCCAGCGTGTTGCCGTGACGGAGCGGCATCGCCTGCAGGTAGCCTTCGGCGTCGTCGAGGAACGACCGGGCGTGGCTGACGGTCCGACTCACGACCGCAGCGGCGTCCTCGCGGTTGTCGGGGTCGACGACGGCCTCCTGATCGACGCCCTCCTCGGCTAGCCACTCCGCGGGCAGGTAGACGTTGTTCTCCTCGGTGTAGTCGTCGTAGACGTCCTTGGAGATGTTGACCAACTGCAGCAGAAGCCCGAACTCGACGGCGGTATCGTAGAGTCGCTGCCGGCGGTCGGCTGCGAGGTCGCCACGGGTCAGCAGATTGGTGATGAGGTTGCCGACGGTGCCGGCCGCGTAGTAGCAGTACTCTTCCAGTTCCTCGCTGTCGTCGATCCGGAGCCCGCCGGAATCGGCGTGTCGCTCGACGAACATCGCCATCCCGTCGATGAGTTCTCGCACCGGCGGGATGATCGCGTCCTGCACGTCCGCGGGCAACTCCTCGAAGGCGGCGATGATCCGTGGCGACTCGGCAACGACGACCCAGTCGTCGTCGGCCACGTCGTCAGTGTTCTCGGGCAGCCACTCGTCGACGGCGTCCCGAAACTCGGTGATATCGGTGTCGTCCTCGGGGTCGATTGCGGCGTCGTACTGGCGGAGGAGGGCGGCTTGTGGTTCCGGCGGGATGTGGTTGGCGTCCTCAACGGTGTCGGCGACCCGACAGAGGAGGTAGCCCAAACAGATGTGCGTCGACATCGGATCTTCGAGGACATCGATCGTCAGCGCGAAGGTCCGAGAGACGCCCTGAACGGCTTCGTGACACCATTCGAGGTCGGCCTCGGTGTCCGCGCCGGGGGGACGAGATACGTGGTCCGTCATTCAACTGCTCCGACGTATGGTGCGAGGCATAAAAAGTCTCTTGGGCTTGGCTTCAGTGGCGCGGTGCTGTGTTTCCACCTGCCGGCCGCCCGATCCGGTGGGAAGATTCATTTATGAGCGACTCCGTTCTCCCCACGATAGATGGAGCCATACGCACGCGGCCGACGATTGGTGCGCGAACAACCCGGGCTCGTCATTGTCGCGGCTGTTGCCCTCCTATTGGTCGCTGACCTCTTCGCAAAACTCCTCGGCGGCGGACTCACACCCGCCCGATTCGGGGGGTTCGTCTGGGACGGGCTGGTCATCGGCCTGCTGATCGGGCTGGCCGGGATCGGGCTCTCGCTGACCTACAGCATCCTCGGCTTCGCCAACTTCGCCCACGGTGATTACATCTCGTGGGGCGCGTTCTCCGGGTGGGCGGTTGCCTACCTCTTGGCTGGCATCGACCGCTATGCCGCCGGCGGCCTGCTCCTCATCGGGGCTGGCAACGGCCCCGCCCCCGGCGATGTCGGCGTCAGCATCACCAACACCCCTCTCAGTATCGTCGCCGGCCTCGTCGTCGCTGTCGCCTTTACTGTCGGCGTGTCGCTGGCGGTTGATCGATTCGTCTACCGACCGATCCGATCAGCCGACGGAATCACGCTCCTGATTGCGAGTATCGGGGTCGCCTTCGCGCTCCGGTATCTCATCGTCTTCTTCTTTTACAGCGGCCGACAGGGTGTCACCGACATCAGCCGAGTGCCGTCCTACGATCTCGGCGGTGTCGTCATCAACGCACACGAACTCACTATCGTCGTCGTCGGCCTCGCGCTGATGGTCGGCGTCCACCTCCTGCTGCAGCGAACCAAACTCGGCAAGGCGATGCGGGCGATGGCCGACAACCGCGCCCTCGCGCAAGTCACGGGGATTCCGGTCGAGGGCGTCATCCGAACGACGTGGATCCTCGGTGGCGGGCTGGCCGGCGCGGCCGGCTACCTCGTCGTCCTCACACAGGGCACCATCGCCTACGACCTCGGGTGGCTCCTCCTGCTGTTGATTTTCGCTGCCGTCATCATGGGTGGGATCGGTTCGGTGTACGGAGCCATCGTCGGCGGCCTCGTCATCGGCCTTGCGAGCCGGCTCTCGCTGATCTGGCTGACGGGCGACCTCTCCAGTTTCGCCGAACCCGTCGCCTTCGGGCTGATGATCTTCGTCCTGTTATTCCGTCCTGAGGGCATCTTCGGTGGGGTGAGTACCGCATGAGTGCCGATCGCGCCCCGATTGACCGGCTGCCGAGCGATCGGCTCGACCGGTTCCGCGAACTCCTCGAACGCTCCGATGCCGCGCTCGTCCTCACGGCGATGGCCGCGTTTTACGTCCTGTTCCTCGGCATCGGCGCGATCCTGAACTACGACCTCGCGGGGCTCATCTCGATTCTCGGTCAGGTCACGTTCTTCACGACGGTCTACGCCTTGGTCGTTCTCGCGTTGAACCTCCATTGGGGGTATGCCGGGCTGTTCAACATTGGGATTGCGGGCTTCATGGCCGTCGGCGTCTACACGATGGCGATGCTGACCGCGCCGCCGACCGGCTCCCCACCCGGGCTTGGCCTTCCGATCAGCGTCGGCATCGTCGGCGGGATGCTCGGAGCCGCGCTGATCGGCCTCGTGACCGCGCTGCCGGCCCTCCGGCTGCGCGCGGACTACCTCGCCATCGTCACGGTCGCCATCTCGGAAATCATCCGGCTGACGTACAACTCCCCGGCGTTCAGTACGTTCACGCTGCCGGGCGGGATCGCCCTCGGCACCGGCGGTGCGAACGGTATCGGTGACTTCCCGAGCAACCCGGTCCGGGCGATCTACTTCACCGATCCGGGCAGCGCGGCCTCGGGGACAACGCCGATCGGTACTGCTGTCTTCGGCTTCTTCGAGACCGTCTTCGGCGTCTTCCGGAGTGCCGTCATCGTCGATCTCACCTACGGACTGGTGCTCGTCGTGGTCGTCTTCCTCGTCTACACGCTATTGGCCCGCGTCGGCAACTCGCCGTTCGGCCGCGTCCTCAAGGCGATTCGGGAGGACGAAGTCGTCGCCAAATCCCTCGGGAAAGATACCAACCGCTTCAAAATCAAGACCTTCATGCTCGGCTGCGCGCTGATGGGGCTGGCCGGCATCGTCTGGCAAGGATTCGGCACCGGCGCGGTCTACCCGCAGGCGTTCCGCCCCGAACTGACCTTTTACATTTTCATCGCTGTCATCATCGGTGGTGCTGGCTCCAACACCGGCAGCGTGCTCGGCGGCGCGGTCTTCGCCAACCTCCTGTTCCTCCTGCCGCAGTACCTCCCCAACATCATCGAGCAGACGTTTGCGATCGAAGCCGACCCGAATAACTTCATCGCCGCGGTCGGCCCGATCGCGGCCGGCGAGATCGCCCCGCTGTTTGGCTACGTCCTGAACCAACGACTCCCGGCACTCCGATTTGTCTTCGTCGGCGTGCTGTTGGTCTACCTGATGCAGAACCGCCCCGAGGGGCTGCTCGGCCACCGCACTGAGACGGCCGCTGCTGTTGATCTGAGCGAGGGGCACACGCCGGGTGCCGCAACACAGCCGGATCCGACTGCTCCCGGCAACGAAACGGGAGGTGGCGACGATGAGTAGCGATTCAGCGGCTGCCGACGCTGGTGGCAACACCGTTGCTTCCGACGCTAACGACGAGCCGCTGCTTCGCGTCGACAACCTCCGCAAGGAGTTCGGCGGCATCACCGCCGTCGACGGCGCGTCGTTTGCGGTTGCCGACGGCTCGTTGACGGGCCTGATCGGCCCCAACGGCGCGGGGAAGTCGACGACGTTCAACTGTATTACCGGCATCCACGAGCCAACGGCCGGTACAGTCAATTTCAACGGCGAGGATATCGCGGGCCTCGCGCCCAACGTCGTCGCCGACCGCGGCCTCGTCCGGACGTTCCAGATCGCCCGCGAGTTAGCCGAGATGACCGTCCTCGAAAACCTGATGCTCGCACCCCAGCGACAGCAGGGCGAAGCTCTCTATCGGTCGGTGTTACCGAAGTTCAGAGATGGCGTGATCGAGCAGGAAACCGAGTTGCGCGAGGCGGTCTGGGAGTCGCTTGAGTTCTTCGAGATCGACCACCTCGCNNAGGAGNNNGCGGGNAACCTCTCGGGCGGCCAGCGGAAGCTGCTTGAGATGGCTCGCGCGCTGATGACTGACCCCGACATGCTGCTGTTGGACGAACCCTTTGCGGGCGTTAACCCGACGCTGGAAACGAAACTGCTCGATCGGATCAATCAACTGCGGGCTGAGGAGGGCCTCACGTTCCTGCTGGTCGAACACGACATGGACATCATCATGGAGCACTGTGATCCGGTTATCGTGATGCATCAAGGCCAAGTACTGGCCGAGGGACCACCCGAAGCGATTCGAAACAACGAGCGCGTCGTCGACGCCTACTTCGGTGACCAATAATGTCGGACGCAACTGCCACCACCGAGATCACAACCTACGAGGACAGTCTGTTGCGTGTTCGGTCGCTGGACGCTGGCTACGGCGATCTCCAGATCCTCGAAAACGTCGATCTCGACGTTGCCGACGGCGAGTACGTTACCATCGTCGGCCCCAACGGCGCGGGAAAATCGACCGTGATGAAATCCGTCTTCGGACTGACGACATACATGGGCGGGACGATCGAGTTCGCCGGCGAGGCGATCGAAGGGCTTCGCCCCGAGGAGATTATCCATCACGGGATCGGGTACGTCCCCCAATCGGACAACGTCTTCCCGTCGTTATCGGTCGAAGAGAACCTCGAAATGGGGGCGTACATCCTCGATGAGTTCCCCGACGACGCGCTGCAGGCTGTCTACGACCGATTCCCGATTCTCGAAGAGCGACGGAGTCAGAAAGCGGGGACGATGTCCGGCGGTCAACAGCAGATGCTGGCGATGGGNCGNGCGNTGATGCTCGANCCNGACCTCCTGCTNNTNGANGAGCCGTCCGCCGGGCTCGCGCCGGACCTCGTCGACGACATGTTCGACCGGATTGACCGCATCAACGANNNNGGNACNGCGNTNCTNATGGTCGANCAGAACGCNAAGGAGGCNCTCNGGCGNTGTGANCGCAGCTACGTCCTCGTCCAGGGTAAGAACCGCTACGAGGAAGACGGCGACGCGTTGCTGAACGATCCGGCAGTCAGAAAACAGTTCCTCGGCGGGTGAGATGCTGGCGGCTTAGGCCGAGAACTCGATTGTCTCGGTGGCTTCGTAGCCATCCGCGTTGAAGCTGAACACTTCGTAAGTCGCCGCTGTCAGGTCGCCGTTGGAATCGAAGTTGACCGGGCTGGAAGCACCTTGGTACTGGATCTCGGTGCCTTCGGAAGCCATCGCCAGGCCGTCGGCGAGCGTCGAGGGGGTCACTTCCTCGCCGCCGGGGTTGGCGACGGACTGCATTTGTTCGGCAATCGCCGGGCCGCTGTTTTCGCCGGCGGCGGCGTTGGCGAGCAGACAGACAGCGGTCGCGTCGAACGCCTGCGAGGTGAAGACGCCGGGTTCGGCGTCGAACTCGTTTTGATACTCGGTCGTGAAAAAGTCTCGACCCGGACCGGATGCACTCGGTGCAGTTCCTTGCACGTTCGTCATCGCGTTACCGACATCGCTCGGCAAATCACTATTCTGAAGTCCATCAGTAACGAGGAACGGCGTCTCGCCGGAGTATTCTGAGTAGTAGTCTCGGAACAGTTGAACGCCGCTTTCAGGGTAGCCGATGACAATAACGATGCCCGGATCATCGCTCAGAGCTTGACTCAGTTGCGAGCTGTAGGAACTCGCTCCTTTTGGGAACGATACCTGATTCTGAACCGTTCCACCGTAAGCCGAGACGAAGCTATCGGAGAGGGCCTGTCCGTAAGCGTTGTTGACGTACAGCGTTGCGGCCGTTGATGCACCGATGTTGTCGCTGGCGACCTGTGCCAACACCTGTCCCTGCAGTGCGTCCGATGGCGGCGTTCGCCAGATGAGGTTGTTGTCGTCGAGATCAGTGATCTCCGGTGCTGTCGAGGCTGGCGAGCAGGCGAGGACGTTGTTCGGGATGAAGACGTTTTCTGCGACTTGGATCGTGACCTCGGAGCTTGCCGCGCCGGTCACGGCCGGATAGCCGGCGTCGACAAGCGAACTCGCGGCCGTCTGGCCGGCGTTAGGATCGGTTTGGGTGTCTTCGACCTGGCTGTCGATCGTAAAGTCCGTCTCGCCTTCGAGGAGTCGGAACGGGAGCACCGCCCCGTCACGGATCGGCTGGCCGAGGTTACCGAGACCGCCCGACAGCGGCATTAGAATCCCTTGGCTAAGCGTGCGGCCACCACTGCCACCGCCGCCACCGCCAGCACAGCCAGCCAGTGCAACTGTTCCTGACACACCCACTGCTTTCACCACATCTCGTCGTCGTATGTTGTGTGACATATTTACGCACACATACCTAACAGCTTGTAATAAACCTGTGGGATAGACGCGGAATTCGCCGATGTAAGCGGGACAGTTCGTGATGAGATACTCGAAACCGGAGCGACGAACAGGTCGGGTCGTCGTCGCCGTTACCGTGAACCTATCAGCGAAGCGTGGCCGTTCTTCAATCGTGTGGGTGTAGCTGTCCGATCGCCTCGTGGACGGCGTCGGTCTGGCCCAAGATCGTAAGGTGATCGCCACACTCCAGTTCAAGGCTGGTTTCCGGCACCGTGTTCTCCTCGCCGCGGCTGACCAGCGCGACCATACAGCCCTCCGGTAGTCGCTCGTTGATGTCGCCGATGGTCTTGCCGGCCAGTGACTCGTCGGTGATTTCAACCTCCTGTACGTCGCCGCTGCGACCGAGTTCGGTCATCCACCGCGACATCGCCGGCCGCTCGATGAGGTTATCGATCGCCCACGCCGTCGACGCCGACGCCGAAATCGTCTTGACGCCGAGTTCTTCGAAGGCATCGACGTTTTCGGGCTCGTTGACGCGGGTGATGATCGTCTCAGTGCTGAACGTCGATTCGGCGAGTTGGGCGACAAGCAGGTTCGTATCGTCGTCGCCGGTCGCCGCGACGATGATTTTCGACCGCTCGGCACCCGCGGCCCGGAGGAGTTCGACATCGGTGCCGTCGCCCTCACGGACGCTGAACCCCTCGTTGCGGAGTTCCTCCGCAGCCGATTGCCGCTCTTCGATGATGACGACGTTTTCACCGCGCTCTTCGAGCCGTTCGGCCAGTTCTCTGCCGACACGTCCGCCGCCGATGATGAGTACACGCATTGGAATGACACCTAATTTCTCAGCGATCTGTCTCGCAAACCCGCCCTCGAAGACGACCGTGAGGAGGATCGTGAGGAAGACCGTTCCCGCCAGCAACGCCGCGCCCTCGGGGTTCGACTCCTGTAGCTCGATCGCAAACAGCGTCGCCACGCTCGCCGGAATAATCCCGCGCGGGCCAGCAAAACTCATGAAGAGCTTTTCGCCGCGCGTGAAATCGCTCCCCGTCGTCGAGACGAAGACCAAGAGCGGCCGCAAGACGAGGGCGATGACGGCGACGACCGCCAGCCCGGCGACGCCGAGTTGGAGGAGCGCGTCGAACTCGATGAGTGCCGACAGCGCGATGAAGACGAACGACAACACGACGATCGTCACGTCGCCTTTGAACTCCTCGATGGTCTCCTTGAACGGGATATTCGAGTTCCCGAGGAGCATTCCGGCCGTGGCGACCGCCGCAACGCCGGATTCGGTGGCGATGGTATCGGCGAGGCTGTAGGCGAAGATCGCGCCGGCAAACGTCATCAGCCGCGCGTTCTGTGGCGTCCACCCCGTCGGGAGTCGAACCTTGGTGAGGAGGAACCACAGCACGAACGCCGTCGCCATCCCGATGAACATGCCGACGCTCAGTCGCTCGACGAACTCGACCAGATACGCCGTCGCCGAGTTGCCCTGTGAGGCAAGTAACTCGAAGATGACGACCGCCAGGATCGCCGCCGTCACGTCGTTGACGATCCCTTCGGTTTCGAGGGCGGCGGCGACGCGATCCCGCACCGGCACGACCGAGAGGATCGGCGTGATCACCGTCGGCCCCGTCGCCACGAGCAGCGCGCCGACGAGGGCGGCGATGCCCCAGCCCGCGTCCAACAGATACCGGACGGCGACTGTCGTCCCGACGAACGCGATCGTCGCCCCAACCGTAATCAGCCGGATCGCTGTCGATGGCGACTCCCGCAACTTCGTGAGCGTGAGGTTGAACGAGCCCTCGAAGACGATGATGGCGACGCTCAGGCCGACGATCGTCGACAACTCCGGTCCGAACACGTCGGCCGTCACCACGGCAAGGCCTTCCGGGCCGACGATCACGCCGGCCAGAATCAGGAACAACACGCTCGGCACGCGGAACCGGTCGGCCAACACCTGGGCAGCCACCCCCAGCGCGATGATGAGGGCGACGATGATGAGCGTATCCGTTCCCCCCTCGCCGACGAGTGGAATCATACGCTCACTCCCGACACTTCGGCCCAACGAGTGGTGACCATCTACGTTTGTGTTGCCCGCCGCAACGCATATAAATCACTTCGTTGCGCGCCGTTAGTACGCCTCACAATCGACACCCAGTACTTCGAAGTCACCCGTGTTGCGCGTGATGACTGTCGTTTCGTGGTCGGCTGCGACTGCCGCGATCAGGATGTCGCCGCTGAGAGCGTCGATCCGCTCGCTGGGGATCGTATCGTCCGCGCGAAGGTCGGCTTCGAGCTGGCCGGCGCGGACCGCGTGATCGACAGTGAACGGAACGATCCGAAGCCAGCCGAACCGAGAGAGGAGTTCGTGTTTACGCTCGTCGCCAGCGAGCTGTACGCCGACGGCTAGCTCTTTGATATTGATCGATGTCGTCACTAAGTCTTCGTCCTCGTGACTTTCAAGATAACCTTCGGCACCTTTGTCCCCAGCGAGATAGTCGATAAGGAACGTCGTGTCGAGAAGCTTCATTCGTCGGAATCGGTGCGGTCGGCCAACTGCTTGATGGCCTCGTGCTGTCGGGTGGCGAGTCCTTCGCTCGTCGCCGCTCGCTGGTCGGCAACCACCGCTCGTAGCGTCTCCAGATCACGGTCGGCGTAGCTCCCGAACCCCTTCCGCCAGTCCTCAGCGACGGTTTCGGTCAGTCGCTTGACCGTGTCGCTGAAGCTCTCGTCGGCTCGTTTTTCTGCCGAGAGGCGTTCATAGGCCTCGTCGTCGAGACCAATAGTTTTCGTTCCCATAGTTTGTGTTTGTGCGCACAAACACAAATTAGTATCGACAGTCGAAACGTCGCCGGATTATCGATTTTCGGCCAACCACTCTAGGGCTGGCTCAAGCTCAGTTTTCGGCGGCGAGCAGGTGAACGACTCGCAGGCATAGACCGTCGGCTCGCCGTCGACAGCGTCGCGGTCGGCCCAGACCGGCGGCGCGTTCTCCATCCCGAGGTCGTCGAGCCAGCGTTGCAGTCCGTCTTCAGTCGGCGGTCGGTGCGCGAGCGTGACGCCCGGCAGATACCGGTCGGCCAGCGTGTCCCGCCAGTCGTCGGGGAGTTCGTCTGCTGCGATGGTGAGTTCCGCGCCGCCGTTGGTGTAGCGGTCGGCCGCCAGCGTCAGTGAGACGTGCTGGAGGGGGTTGCCAGTAATGCGGTTGCTATGAGTTGCCAGCACGTCGCCGGCGATCTCGCGGTAGTCGGCGTCGGCGACGAAACCATCGAGTACACAGAGCAGGTCGACGGTCGCGCCCAGACTCGATGGTGTCGAGCTGTCGGTGAGTTCCTGCGGCCGCGTCACCAACTCCTCGCCGTCGGCGGGCGTGAAGTAGATCGTTTTCGTTTCCGGGTCCCAGAACGCCGAGACAATAGTGTCGGCGAGATCGAGCGCGACCTTCAGGGGTTCGGGATCGCCGGTCGCCTGATAGAGGTCGAACGCGCCACGCGCGAGGAAGGCGTAATCCTCCAGGTAACCCTCGCCTGCGGTGTCGCCGTCGATGAACCGCCGCTGGAGGCGGCCGTCGTCGAGCAGGTGGCCGGTGACGAAACCGAGGGCGTCGCGGGCCGGTTCGGCGTAGTCGGCATCGAGGACGCGAGCCGCCTGCGCGTATGCCGAGATCATCATTCCGTTCCAGCCGGCTAGCACTTTCTCGTCGCGCGGTGGCCGGGTTCGCTCCTCGCGGGCCTCGAACAGCGTCTCCCGAGCCGTCGCCAACTCGGCTTCGACCTCCTCGGTCGACAGGTCGTGTTTTTCGGCCAGTTCGTCGATCGTTGCTGAAACGTTCAGGACGGTCGTCCCACGCTCGAAGTTGCCGGCGTCGGTCACGCCGTACCGCTCGCAGAACAGCGTCGCCGCCGGGTCCTCAAGCAGGTCGTGGACTTGATCGGGTGTCCAGACGTAGAAGCTCCCCTCCTCGTCACCGCTACGGGCGTCGAGCGTGCTGTAGAAGCCCCCGTCGGGATGTGTGAGTTCGCGCTCGACGAATTCGAGCGTTTCCTCGACGACCTCGGTGTATCGCTCGCTGTCGATCAACTGCTGGCCGGCGAGATACAACGGCGGGAGGCCGGCGTTGTCGTAGAGCATCTTTTCGAAGTGTGGCACTGTCCACTCGCGGTCGGTCGCATACCGGTGGAAGCCACCGCTGAGATGATCGTACAGGCCGCCAGCAGCCATCGCGTCGAGCGTTGTCTTTGCCGCGTTGAGCGCGTCGCTGCTGCCGCTGCGACCTGCGGCTCGCAGGAGGAGATCAAGCCGCCCCGGCTGCGGGAATTTTGGGCCGTCGGAGCCGAAGCCCCCGTACTCGTCGTCGAACGAGCGAAGTGCGGTCCGAACCGCGCTATCGAGGGTATCGTCGTCTGGCACCTCGCTTTCGCCGTCGTGGGAGGGCGTGTCGTATTTGTCGCGGGCGGTGTCGGTCCACTGCTCGGCGCGCTGTTTCATCTCGCTTCGGTCGTCGGGGTCGCTCCAGGAGTCGCTGATCTTATCGAGCAGGTCGAGGAAGCCCGGCATCTGGCCCTGCGGTTCCTTCGGGAAGTAGGTCCCAATGTAGAACGGCTTGCCGTCTGGCGTGAGCCACGCCGACAGCGGCCAGCCGCCGCGGCCAGTGACCTGTTGGCAGATCGTCATGTAGATACTGTCGATATCGGGTCGCTCCTCGCGGTCGACTTTGATCGGGACGAAGTTCTCGTTGAGCCGCTGGGCGACGGCCTCGTCCTCGAAGCTCTCNTCNNCCATGACGTGACACCAGTGACANGNNGAGTAGCCGANCGAGAGGAAGATCGGCTTGTTCTGCTCCTCCGCTGCCTCCAGTGCGGTGTCGTCCCACGGCTGCCAGTTGACCGGGTTGTCCTCGTGCTGGCTGAGATAGGGACTGCCCTCCTCGGCCAGTCGGTTGCGACTGAGTGGATCGGTCATCACTCGCAGTCGGCGCGGCGAACGCAAAAAAGATCGGTGTCGACCGCGGCAAATCGAAACTGGTCCTGATTATCCGGAGGTGTCGACGCCGCTTATGAGGCGGTCTGATTCGCCTGCGGTTCTTGCTGCTGTTGGATCTCCTCGAACTGGTCGGCCCCGGTCAGTCCGGCGACGATGTCTTGCTCCATGAAGTCCAGCAGCGCGCCCTCCGGCCCCGAGATGAGTAGCAGCGGCGAGCCGCGGGACGGCGCGATCGAGTCGTCGACGGTCAACCCGAGGCCCTCGGCTTCCGATCTTGCAGTCTCCAAGAGTTCATCGTTGAGATCAGACTCCAACTCCGAGAACTGTTGGCCAGCCTCTTGCCGTGTGAGGTTTCCACTTTGCAATTCCTGCCTGAGGCGTTGGTTCTCTTCGTTGAGTTCCGTCTGCGCCTCCTCGGAGAGTTGCAGGAACGCGGTCGCGCTGCGCTCACTGCCGGCACCGGCACAGCCTGCGGTCGCCAGTCCGAGTCCGACACCTGTCGCCGCGAGCAGCTTTCGCCTGCTAACCGTTGTATCCATACGAAAAAACGAGCCTCAAGTCTTCTAAACCCTCCGACATCCCTGTCTGATCGAGCTATGGCAAACCGTTAGGTCGGCTGTGACCGTATTTCAAAATATGGACGCTGACGAGAACCCACCGACTGATCCGGAGGCCGCTGTCGACGCATTGGCTGATCACTTGACAGCAACGGCCGAGCGACCGATCCCGCCGGCGACGAACCGCTGGCTTGGGGAAGCTGAAGCCGTTGCCCGCGATGCGGCGACCGACGGGCTCGCCGAGGGGACTCGTCGAAAACGCGTCCAACAGGTCGCCGACTTGCTCGCCGAGGCCGACCCCACAGGCGACGCGGTCGCTGACGACCACATCGCGGCCGCGGAAGCGTGCTGTGCGGTGATTCTCGGCGAATAGCTCCGGGGCTGCTCCTGACGTCGATTCAGCTAGACGGCCCACAGCCGTCGATCAGAGCATCGAGTTTCTCTCGGGCTGCGGCCGAATCAAACGTTTTTGAAAGATATTCAGTTAGCTCGTTCGGGCCGCTGTCCGGCGGTCCAGCCGGATAGCCACCGCCGGCGACGTGGTAATCGTCGTCGGCGTTCCAGACAGCGAGCACTGCTGCCACCGGCAACGTGAGTAGGCCGCGCGCGTCGCCGCCAGTCCCGTCGCTTCCCTCGGTGTCGCTTGTGCTCTCGATTTCGTGGCGGATGACGCCGCGGTACTCGACGCGGAGGCCATCGGCACCGCCGATCGTGGTCTCTTCGCGGTGGCGTTCCGATACCTGTTGGAACCCTCGGGTAGCGAGCCGGTCGGTGAACGCGTCCGTGGCCTTTCGGCGAATCAGCGAGGTTAGGACTTTCGAGGGGTTTCGAGCCGGCTGCAGGCGAATCCGGCTGCTGAAAAAGAACCGCCACGGGAAATCAAGCCCAGTTTGTTGGTGAATCCGCCCGCGTTCCTCGGCTTCCTCGTACACGACAGTGTGGGTGTGAACAGTGACAACCGGCGTCGAAAACGCTTCCTCGACGGTCGATTCGGTCTCCGCCCAGCCGGCCAACCGCTCGCTCGGGACGGCCGGCCGGGGGATGTCCATCTAGTGGTCGTCCTCGCGCCACTTGTGTTCGCACTCGGTACAGATGAAGAACCGCGTTTCGGACTCGTCGGCCGCCCGGATCTGCTGCATGTACCAGTGGGCGCGGTCGTTGTCACATTCGGGGCAGGCAGCGTTGGTCGTCGGGAGGCCTTGATCTTCGGCGTCGCTAATGTCGACGATCTCGCTTTCGGTCTGGCCTTCCGTCGTGACCATTGCGGCCTCCTTGGCCTCGTCGCGGATTTTGGTGAACCCACAGGAGCCACAGATCCACTCGTCGCCCTCGGTCTTCATCATCGAACCGCAGTCGTCACAGAATTCCATTAGCGGGTCGAAGTCCGCTGTCGTACTTAAATAACGGGGTTCACTCGGGTCTCGCGCTGGGTAGCGGGCTGCTCGATCAGGCGTCGCCGTCGGACTGGCCGGGTTCGCCGACCGCCTCGATCGGCATGACGTTGTTCAACTCGGTCGTCAGATCGTCGGCGGACTCGAAGGTCTCGCGGCCGGCGGAGTCGATGAGGTCGCCGAGGTTGGCTTCGCCGTCGGCCAACACGAGCGTAAACCCGTCGAACGCCGTAGCGGCGGCCGTGCGGCTGACCGGGTAGTCGATCTCTTGGAGGAGCGGTTTGACGCGGGCGACTTTCACGGTATCTGTCACACGGTGGATTCGCGCCCGAGCCGTTTAGCTACCCGCCCTGATGCCGTGGCGCGCGAGTGCCGCACCGCCATCGAAACCCGGAACCCAGATATGGCATGGCTCGTAAGCGACCGTATGAGCCTCACCGACGAGGAACTAGCCCGGCTGGCGGATATCGTCGAGCTACAGCCGACGAAGAACGGCGAGCTACAGGACCGCTGGGGGCTCGACAGCGGCAGCGACGTCCACCAGTATCTCGAAAGCCACCTCAAGGATTACTACTACCGCGACGACGACAGCCTGATCCGCTCGACGAAGGAGGCCGTCGAACTCACGGGCGTCGAGCCGGGCGTCGCACCGTCGGGCGACGGCGAGGACGACGACGCGCCGCCGAGTTCCGTGCGGCTCTCGCCGCTTGAAGCCAAGATCTTCGAGACAGTCGCCGGCCCCGAGGAGCGATCCGAGAGCGTCGTCAGCGTGCTCAACGCGCTCCGGGAAGCCTACGACATTGACCCCGATGTCGAGGACGTTCGGCAGGCACTCCAGCGACTCAAGCGGATCGGGGTTGTCGAAGTCATCTACCGCGCGGTGCCGACGTTCCGGGCCTGCGTTGACCGCGATGCGGTGTCGGTCTCGACAACTGAGGACTGACTCTCGCTCATTGAGCTTGGCTATCGCTCACCGAGGGCTGGCTATCGCTCGCGCTCGGCACGCTTCTCTAACAACTGCCGAATTCCAACTCCCGGGCCGCCGTCGATCGGCCACCCTTGCGTCCGCCACGCTGGCGGTTCGGGCTCGAACTCGCTGCAGGAACTGCTACAGGCTGACGACGACTGATGACACTCCTTGGCCGCACACCACGGGATCAGCAGCCGGCCGTTACGCCGGAGTTCGAAATGTCGACAGTCCGGTCGCATCGTCGCCTGATAATCGCGCCACCCACGACCGTAAGCCCGCTCGGCGAGTTCGAGTTGGCGTGAGTTTCGATAGTCGTCGCTGTGTGTCGGTGTCACCGCCGTCGGATGCCACGCAACACTCGCCGCGGCGGCGTCGACGCCGCCGCTGAAATCCGTCGTCAGGATGCCGGCTTCGACTGGGAGTGCTTCCAGCAGGGCCGGCTCGACGGTCGCGCCGGTTTCGGCAGTGGCGACCCAGACCTCGTCGGCAAGGCCGGTCTCGATATCGTGACTGAGTTGGTCGGCCAGCCGATCGGCCGCCGACGCGTCGAGATCCGGCTTGTTCTCGATGGCGATCAGCCGCCGCATCCAGTCGGGATACGGCGCGATTCGCTTGATCTGGATCTGATTGCCGTTTTTGCGGGTCTGCACCACGCCGCGGCCGGCGGCGCGATGGACGGCCTCGCGGACGTATCGCCACGGGTAGTCGGGTTCGGGGAGTGCGTCGCGGTACCACGTCCACTCCGCGGGGGCGTTGCGAACGACATGGAGGAGGTCGGAATCGAGTTCGTCGTCGCCGAAGGCGGCTCGCGCTTGGAGCGCGTCGGGGTCGCACTCGACGACGACGGTGTCCCAGCGTCGCTGTTTCGTCCCGAGTTGGCGGGCGACGAGATAGGTTGTTTCGTCGTTTTCGGTTTCTTCCGGCGGCCACGCGAGTTCCGCCCACCGACAGACCCGGAGCTCGTAGACGAACTCGGAGTCGGCGATGGCGGGCGATGTCACGGCCTAGATGTAGTCGCCCTCTTCCTCCAAGCGTTGATCCAAGAAATCGTCGGCCTGCTTGAGGATCTCGCGGGGGCCGTCCTGTGTGATCGTGTTGAGGGCCTGCTCGTAGTCACGCCACTGGAGGTCGCGGTGCTCCGTCGAGATCTCCGCGCTCGCCTCGAAGGAGTGGGCGATGAAGAGATGCACCGTTTTGTGGATCGTGTCGCCGCTGGCCTGAAACACGTAGTCGTAGTCCTCGCGGAAGCCGTTGATGAGTCGGAACTCCTCGATGCCGGCTTCCTCTTCTACCTCTCGGATCGCAGTCTGCTGGAGCTCCTCGTCGCCTTCGACCCCGCCCTTGGGAAATTCCCAGTCCCCTGGTCGGCTTTTCAGGAGCAAATACTCCCGGCAGCCACGGGTGTCGCGGAAGAGGATCGCCCCAGCACTGGTTGCCTCGACCGTCATTGCCACACGCTACGGAGGCCCACCGTAAGAGGGTATCGGAGCCGGTGGCGGCCGAACCGAGCGGGGACTGTCGGTTTCGCTGTCGTCATCGCCGCCCGGATAGCAAAATCCGTGTGTTTCGTTGCCACAGCCCGCGACAGCGGCCGGTAGATGGGCTTTTGGTGCTCCCCGTTGCAATGGCGTGTATGACCTTCGTCACCAAGCTCACGTTTCAGTCCGGCGACCGGGCCGTCCTGACGGAGACGGTCGACTCGCTGACGGAGCTGGTCGAGCGGAAGGGCGGCCAGTGTAAGGGGCCGCATACCTCTCCCGAAACCCGGCTCAGCGTCCCGCAGTATCAGACGCTTCAGCCCGGCGAGACGTTCCCGAACTGGGATTACAGTGTCTACGAACGCCGGATCGACATCCACGGCGCGGAGCACATCGCCCGCGAGATCGGCCACATGGACTTTCCGGACTCCGTGCACGTCGAAATCGAAGTCGAACAGCAACAGCCGCTCGGCGGCAACTGAACGGTCCCACCGCACCGCCCCCGCGACTCCCGCGTTTTATTTTCACTGCCGTCCTCCGCCCGGTATGAGCGATTCCGATCCTGCCGATTCCGACCTTGGCGATTCTGACCTCGGCGACCTCGAACTCCCCGACGCCTACCGTGATCTCCGCCGCGATCTCCACCGCCACCCCGAGCCAGCGTGGTGTGAGTTCTACACGACGAGTCGCCTGATCCACGAACTCGAACAGCGAGAGATCGACGATCTCCTCTTCGGCCCGGAGATCCACACAGCCGACGCCCGGCGCAACGTGCCCGACGAGTCGACCCTGAGCGAATGGCGCGAGCGGGCCCGCGAAGCCGGCGCGAGCGACGCCGTCCTCGATACGATCGGCAATGGTTTCACCGGCGCGGTCGCCGTCGTCGAGCGCGGCGATGGGCCGACCGTCGCACTCCGGGTCGATATCGACGCCCTGCCGATCACCGAAGCCGACAGCGACGATCACCACCCCGAAGCCGCTGGCTTTCGCTCGACGAACGAGGGCTACATGCACGCCTGCGGCCACGACGCACACGCGACCATCGGTCTCGGCGTGCTTGATCGGGTCCTCGACAGCGACTTCGCGGGCACGTTCAAACTCGTTTTCCAGCCGGCTGAGGAAACGATTTCGGGTGCCAAGCCCATCGCTGAATCCGGCGTGCTCGATGACGTTGACTACTTCCTCGCGCCCCACATCGGGCTCGATCACCCCTCCGGCGAGGTCGTCGCCGGCATCGACGAGTTCCTCGCCGTCCGGCAGTTCGAGACGACGTTCGAGGGTGAATCGGCGCACGCCGGCGCGCGACCAGAGACCGGCGACAACGCGGTGCAGGCGATGGCCGCAGCCGTGCAGAACCTCTACGGGATTCCGCGCAACTCGGCGGGCGGGACGCGCGTCAACGCCGGTCGCGTCGGCGGCGGGACCGCGAGCAACATCGTTCCCGGAGACGCGTTCATCGAAGGCGAGGTCCGCGGCGAGACGACCGAGTTGATGGAGTACATGTGGGATCGCGCCGAGAGCGTGCTGGCTGGGGCTGCAACGATGCACGACTGCGCCGTTGAGACCGAGCTACTGGGTGACGCGCCGAGTGCCCACAGCGACGCCGCACTCGTCGACGTCGTCGACCGCGTCGCACGCCGAACCACCGGCGTCGACACTGTTGTTGAGCACGACAGTCTCGGCGGTAGCGAGGACGCAACCTACCTGATGCAGCGCGTCCAAGAACACGGTGGACTGGCAGCCTATGTCGGCGTCGGGACCGACCACCCCGGCGGCCACCACACGCCGACATTCGATGTCGAGGAACGCGATATCGCCGTGGGCATCGACCTACTGGCCGGTGTCGTTGAGGCACTCACTGACACTGCGGGACTGTCGTAGCTCGATCAGTGTCGCACGCTTAGGCACGCAGTGCTGTGATGTCGACGCTTAGGCGGTCAGTGCTGGGGTGATGACGTATCCGAGATAGGGCAGAAGGAAGCCGGCGACGTAGCCGGTCAGGTGGCCCCAGACGTTGGTCCCGAGCGGCACCAACACCAACGCGCCGGCGACGCCGAAGACGAAGACGGTCGTCCCGATCAAAAACGCCAGCAGGTGATCCGGCGGCAGCTCTCGGGCGACTCTCCCGAGATCACTCGGCGCGTCCAGTCGCCACAGCAAGCCGGCAGCGAGTAGCGCGAAGCCGGCACAGCCCACGGCCAACAGCGGTTGGACCGGAAAATACCACACCGACGGCGCGGCGAACGTGAGCGCGAGGGAGCCGAGGAACGGAACGACGGCCCACGCTGGATCTATTTCGCCGTCGGTCACCTCGCTCGCGGCGGCCGCAAGCGCGACCGGAATGAACCCGAGGAAGGCGGCGACGATGCCGGAAAAGCCGACTGACGGCTGGTCGGTGATGGCTCCCAGCGTCGCCAGCGTCACCCACGCGATGACGAAGGGAACGCCCAGCAGATAGCCAACGGCGACACGGCGGAACTGCCGATTCCAGCCCGCGATGCCGATCAGTGGATAGAGGCCGAACAGCGTCACCCAGAAATTGAGGAGGTTATCGAAGAGATGCCGCCCGTCGATGTGGACGTAGTTGGCAGTGAAGGCAGTCAGCAGCGTCCGGCTGTCGGCCAGCAGCGACTCGGCCGCGAGGCTGAATCCCAGTCCGTCGCCGATGCCGAGCAGCCAACCCAGGCTCAGCGTGGCCGGCAGCGCGACCAGCAGGAGGTACTGCTCGGCGAGCGGGGCAGTCGTCGTCCGTCGCCACCAGCGGGCGGCAGTCAGCGGGAGGGCAAGTAGCGTCCGGAGCCGACGCCAGGCCACGACCTCACTCCCAGCGTTCGAGGAGGTCGGTGATCGTTGCGACCAGCGAGTCGAAATCCTTCAGCTTCAGGCCGTCGGTCGTCACGAAGACGCCGCTGTCGCCGACGCCAACTCGAACCAAAAACCCGTTTTCGAAGTTCCGGATCGTGTACTCGTAGTTGCCGAGTTCGGAGCCGGCGTAGGCGTCGGTCGTCGTCTTGTAGTCGTGCCACTCGTGGCCGATAAACGACATCAGGTCGGCGTCCTGTTCGAGGTCGCCGCGGAGGTACACCTGCATGTAGTTGGTCGCATCGAAGTAGGTGACTGACCGACAGCTGTCGCCGACCGCGCTCCGGCAGGCGGTTTTGAGTTGGTCGGCGCGCGCCTCGGTCAGCGGCTTCTCGCTGAGGGGTTCCTCATCGCTCATACCGAGCCTTTGCCGCCAACCGGCTTCAAACCACGGGTCACCCGCGTCGACCTTACTCCGCCTCGACACGGTTACTCACGACCAACACGGTCGCGTCGTCGTGTGGTTTGCTGTACTGATCGAGCAGCCGCCGGGCCGTGACCGTCGCCGACTCACGTGACAGCCCGCGTTCCGCCGAGAGGTCCCAGTGGGATTCAATGCCGTCGGAGAACAGTACCAGCCGGTCATGGGGGTGCCACTCGCTCTCCCTGACTTTCGGCTCGGGCCCGTCGCCGCCGACGACGCCGCGCCGCGGGATGAACGTCACCTCGCTGCCCTCGCTGGTCTTGTAGTTGATGTTGCCGACCGCGCCGATTGTCACGGTGTCGGCTGTCCAGTCGAACCGCGCCAGCGCCATGACGACACCGCGGGTCCCGCGGCAGGCCCGTTCTGCACCCTCGAAGATCGCGGTGATCGAGTTGTCGTAATGCGTTTCGACGTACTCCGTCGCCGCGGTGGCCGCCTTGTGGGCGTCGCTGCCGTGACCGAGGCCGTCGATGACGCCGACGAGTGCTTGGTCGTCCCACCGCTTGATGACGAAACTGTCGCCGTTGACCGTCTCGTCGGCCGCCGGTCGGGAGGCCGCGCCGAAGGAGAGCGGGCAGTCGGCGGTGGTTTCGTGATCCGACCGAATCCAGCGGTCGGCGACGACTTTCGTCCCGAAATCCGGCTCGCCGGGCGCGGCGACCGTGAGCCGGTGCATCAGCCGGTTGACCGCGCCCAAGCCGCCGCCCAGACTGCCGGCAGTCGAGGCACCGTCCGCGAAGGCAGCGTCCACGTTGGCGATACCAGGGCCGACATCGAATGACTCGATCCGGATGCCGACGCGGTCACCGTCGGTGAGTTGGCTGAGCGCGAGTTCGCCGCCTTCGGCGTGTTTGAGCACGTTCGATGCGAGTTCGACGGCGACAATGCCGATCTCGGCGCTGGCCGACTCGTCGAAGCCGATCTCTGCGGCCATCGACTCGGCGGCCTGTTTGACGAGGATATCGTCGCCGTCCTGCTGTACGTCGTGTCGTTCGGTCTCCCGCAGTGTCGGCTCGGACATTACGTCCACTTCCGAACCGTGATCGTCGTGCCGTCTTCGGGATTTGAGGTAATGTCGAAGCCGTCCATGAGCTTCTTCGTCCCTTGCACGCCGCGTCCCATGCCGCCGGACGTCGAGTGTTCGGCCCGCAGTACGCCCTCGACATCGTCGATCCCAGGGCCGTCGTCGTCGAAGACGAGTTCGATCCCGCGGTCGGTGCCGGCCTCGATCTCGCGCCACTTCATGATGCCGTCCTCGGCGTAGAGATGCATGTTGCGCGTGAGTTCCGAGACGCCTGTCACGATCCGGGTCACGTCTGTCGTCGAAAACCCGATCTCCTCGGCGACGGCGCGGGCCTCCTGTCTCGCCAGAAGGATGTCGTCCTCCGAGCGCACGCGAACTGTTCCCGACTGGAGGACGGTCACCGCTGTTTCGAAGGCGTCCGTTTGGCCCCCATCCTCGCTCATCGGCCTCCTCCGGGCGACGACGCGGGGCCGGTGGGGGTACCGTCGGCGTCGAGCTTAGTGGAATCCGTCGTCGCCTCGTCGTTGGTGCCCTCTGCCTTCTCACCGTCGGCGTCCTCGACCCGCACGCCCAGCATCGACAGCGCGTGGTCGGTGCTCCGGGCGGTCTCGACGGCGTCGAGGCCGAAGCCGAGTTCCGCCGCCGTGATCGCCACGCTGGGTCGCATCCCGACGACGATGGCCTCCCCGCCCATCAACTCGACCATCCCCGCGGTTTCGGAGATCACCCGAGCGAAAAACGAGTCAAGTGTCGTGACCTCGGAGATATCGAGGATGACGCCCCGCGGATTGGTTTCCTCCATCTGGGCGAGTACGTCCTGCTGGAGGTCGTCGACGGCCTGATCGGTCGGCCGGCCGGGGAACGCCGCGATCAACACGTCGTAGACTTGCGTCACTGCAGCGGTGTCAGTCGTTCTCATTGAAAGCTCACACCCTGCCACGAGAGGGCGACGCGGAGGCCCTCCATCAGCGAGGACTGTGTTTCGACGCCTTCGAGCCGCACGCCGAGCTGGACGAGCGTTTGGGCGATATCCGGGCTAATACCGGTAATTACCACGTCGGCACCGAGAAGGTTGACAGCGTTGATCGTATCGATGAGGTGCTGGGCGGTCGCGGTGTCCAGCGCGGTGACCTCGGTGATGTCGATCAGCGCGATCGCGGCCTCCGTCGAGACGATCCGGTCCAGCAGGTCTTCGGTCAGCATTTCGGCCTTCTTGGTGTCCAGCGACCCCACGACGGTCGTGAGGATGACGCCGTCCCAGATCTCGACGACCGGCATCGAGAGTTCCTGGATC
Organism: Halonotius terrestris; assembly: GCF_006861665.1. GTDB lineage: Archaea > Halobacteriota > Halobacteria > Halobacteriales > Haloferacaceae > Halonotius > Halonotius terrestris. Next base: position 265,673 of record NZ_RKLU01000002.1, read on the forward strand.
TCCTGGGCCATATCCTGCAGCCGACGTTCCTGTTCGAGTTGCTCGGTGATGTCCCGGCCGATGCCGACGATTGCCTCCAGTTCGCCGTCGGATTCAAGCGGCGACAGCGAGAGTTCGTAGGCGATCTCACGCCCACCTTTGGTCTCGATTTTGGCTTGGACTGCCGTTCGGATACCGCGTTCGATGACGGTCTCGACGGCGTCCGCGATGGCGTCCTGATCGTCGCCGGAGAACAACTCCGTTGGTTCCATCGAATCCAGCTCATCGGCCGAGTAGCCCGACACCGACGGGAGCTGTTCGTTCCACTCGATGAAATCCCCTTGGGGATTGAAAATATAGAAGATGTCTTCCAGTTCGTCCAGTCCGGTCGAAATGAGACCTTCGTCCATGTGCTGTTATACTCGTCGGTATAAATAGCAGTTTGGGATACCATGTCGATACTATCTGGTGACGTTCGGATACAATTGGTCGCTCACCGGGCTGTCGTCGCTTATGCAGCGTGAGGGTCAATGGGCTCCTGTGAGTCACCACTAGTCGTCGTACTCGTCTTCGATCGTGAAGTAGAACGTCGTGCCCTCGCCGGGTTCTGACTCGACCCAGATGTCGCCGTTGTGGCGGTTGACGATCCGCTCGCAGATCGCCAGCCCGATCCCGGTGCCGTCGCTGTCGCCGCCCTTATCGAAGAGTCTGAAAATGTCGTCCTGCTGGTCGGGCGGAATCCCCGGCCCGTCGTCGCTGACGGCAAAGCGATGGCCGTCGTCGACTTCCGTACTCGATACTTCGACGGTCGTCCCTCGGCCACCGTGTTCGACGGCGTTTTTGATCAGGTTCTGGAACAGTTGGACTAGCTGATCCTCGTCAGCCTGTAGCGTCGGCATGGTGTCGACGATGAGGTTTGCCTCCGTCTCATCGAGTTTGAGTTCGAGATCCGTCTCGACGGCATCGAGCACGCCGTCAACGTTCGTTTTAGCGCGTTCGTCACCCTCGGTTTCGACGCGGGAGTACAGCAGCAGGCCGTCGATCATCCCGCGCATCCGCTCGGCTCCGTCGACGGCGAAATCGATGTACTGCTGTGTCTCCTCGTCGAGGTGGTCTTCGAACTCCTCCTCTAAGAGACAGACGTAACTCGACACCATTCTGAGCGGCTCCTGGAGATCGTGTGAGAGGATGTACGCGAACTCCTGGAGTCGCTCGTTGGAGCGTTCGAGTTGGGATTCGTACTCCTTCCGATCGGTGATATCCTTCGAAATAACGGCCAACCCGTCCTCGTCCGGATAGATCTGGAGTTGCGTCCAGTAGTCGTGTTTGTCGTAGTGGAACTCACAGGACGTTGGCTCCTGTGTGTCCATCGCCTCGCGGAACTGCGCTTCGACAACGGTGTCTTCGAGTTCGGGGAAGTGCTCCCAGAGGTTCTCGCCGAGCACCTCATCGGCCGGCACACCGACGCGCTCGGCGACCACGTCGTTCCAATACGTGACGGTGAACTCGGTGTCGACGGCGTAGTACGCATCGGAGATGCGTTCGGTCAGCCGGCGGTATTTCTTTTCGCGTTCGGCGCGTTCGAGTTCGTAGCTCGCCCACTCGGTGAGCAGTTCCACGAACGTCTCTTGGATTTCGGTGAACTCCTTGTCAACCGGGTTCCGGTCGGCGAAACAGATCGTCCCCATCGTCTCTCCCTCGACGGTGATCTCGGAGCCGGCATAGCAGGCCAGCCCGAACCGCTCGTAGGCGGGGTCATCTTTCCAGCCTTCCTCGGCGGCATTCATCACTGTCAGCGGGCCGCTGCGGTCGGGGTCGACGGTGTGTCGACAGTAGGATTCCGAAAACGGTGCTTCGGCACCGTCAGATAGCTGCTCGTTTGGCCCGACGCCGACGACGATCCGCTGGGTGTCGCCGTCGATGCTCGTAAGAAAGCCTTGTTCGACATCCATGAACTCCCGGCCGAAGGCGAGGAGATCCGCGATCTTCTCCTCGAAGGACGCTGATTTCGAGGCAGTTTGGTGGAGCTTCCGGAACGCTTTCTCCTGTTTTTCGAGCTGATTGAGCTGTTCCTGTCGCTCGGAGATATCCCGGCCGATCCCGATGACGCCGCGGAGTCCACCGTCGTCGTCGGTCAGTGTGGTCCCGCTAAACTCGTGTGGAATCTCCTCGCCGTCTTTCGTCAGCAGCGGGGCTTCGACGATGCCTGACCCCGTGTCGAGGACCTCTGTGATCGCCTTGCTGATCGCCGCCTGGTGGTCGTCGGGAAACAGCTCCAGTGCCTGCATCCCGTCGAGTTCGGCGTCGCTGTACCCCGTTCGCTCGCTCAGTGTTTGGTTCCACCGCTGGAGCGTGCCGTCGGTGTTCAGGAGGTAGAACGCGTCGTTGAGCGTCTGAAGGCTCTGTTCGATGAACCCTCGTTCGGCTTCGAGGTCTTCCTGTTGTTGCTTCCGGTTGCTGATGTCCTTGATCTTGGCGATGACGTACGCCTCGCCATCGAGAGTTGTCAGGGTGGTGCGGACGTTGACCCAGATCCGCTCGCCGTCAGCCCGTTCGGCCCGCCACTCGAACTCCTGTGGGTCGCCGTCGGCGGCTGCCAGAATTCGCTTTTCGGCCTCGACCTGTGTGTGTCCTTCGTCGACCGCGCTGTACTCGTGGACATCCATCTCCCGCAACTCGGCTGCCGAGTAGCCGTATAGCTCGGTCAGCCGGTCGTTGACGCCGACGATCTCCCCAGTCTCGGGATCGTGGAGCATGATCCCGACGCCCAGATCGTCGAAGACAGTCGAAACGGTCTGCTTCATCGATAAGTCACATACGGGTAGCCGGATCATAAACTGTTGGCCGAACTCCTGTCGGCTACCGACCATGTGAACCATAATTTAAAACCGGTCCCGCCCCAACACCAACCAATGACTGGCTGGTTCGTAGAACGGAGCCGACATGTCGGTGCCAACTTAGTATGAGCGACAAGGACAAACCCGTCGAGATTCTCCTCGCCGAGGACAATCCCGGCGACGTGATGTTGGCGAAGAAGGCCCTCGAACAGGGGAAACTCGCTAACAACCTCCACGTGACGACCGACGGGGTCGACGCACTGTCGTTCCTCCGACAGGAGGGCGAGTACGCCGACGCGCCGCGGCCGGATCTGATCCTGCTGGATCTCAATATGCCCCGAAAGGACGGCCAAGACGTGCTCAAGGAGCTCAAGGACGACGACGACCTCTGCCGAATCCCGGTCGTCGTCTTGACCAGTTCGGAGTCAGAGGAGGACATCGCCAAATCCTACGAGCTCAACGCCAACGCCTACCTGACCAAACCGGTCAACTTCGACGGCTTCATCGAGATCGTCAACCGGTTAGAGAACTTCTGGTTCAAAGTTGTCAAACTACCGGAGGAATAACATGTCGATCAGCGTCACTGACGAACTCTGTCTGCTCCTCATCGAGGACAACCCCGGCGATGCGACGCTGTTCGAACACCACCTGACGACCAACGGCAACGACACGTTTCCCCCAGCGACGGTCACCCACGTTGAGGAATTGGACGCCGGAATCGAGGAACTCGAAACCGACGCCTACGACCTCGTTCTGTTGGATCTCGGCCTGCCGGACAGCAGCGGGCTCGACACGCTCGATCGCTACAACGACGCCGTCGAGACTCACGATGAGCTTGCCCCCGTTCCAGTGGTCGTGCTCACCGGGCTCAAAGACGACGCGGCCTCCGTCGAGGCCATCGAGCGCGGCGCGCAGGATTACCTCGTGAAGGACAACGTCGACAGCAACATCCTCCATCGGACGATCCGCTACGCCCTCGAACGGCACCGCCAAGAACAGGAACTCCGCCGGCAAAACGAGCGACTAGAGCGGTTCGCAAACGTCGTCAGCCACGACCTACGAAACCCCCTCGGCGTTGCCAAGGGGCGGCTTGAGATGTTGGAGGAGAACCAACACACCCCCATCATTGCCAAGAACCTCAACCGGATGGAGGCGATCATCGAAGACGTGCTCACGCTGGCACGGGAGGGACAATCCGTCGAAGAGACGAGCCCTGTTGACCTCTCCACGCTCGTCACCGACTGTTGGGAGTCCGTCGAAACCGGATCGGCCGCGGTGTCAGTCGATGACGGCATCGTGATCGAGGCCGACCAGAGCCGGCTCCAGCAGTTGATCGAGAACCTGCTCCGCAACAGTATCGAGCACGTCGGCGATGAGGTGTCGATCCACGTCGGCTCGTTGCCCGATGGGTTCTATTTCGAAGACGACGGGCCGGGCATCCCGGCTGAGGACCACGACGTGGTGTTCGATGCCGGCTTCACGACCAATCAGGACGGCACCGGGTTCGGGCTCAACATCGTCAAAGAGAGTGCCGAGGCCCACGGGTGGGATGTCTCAGTCACTGACGGTAGCAACGGCGGCGCACGCTTCGAGTTCACCGGCGTCACCGTCCTCGAAACCGGCTAGGGACGGATTTCGACCGACTCAGAGTCCGCCGGCAGTGACGGTGAACAGCAGGAGATTGTGGAACCCCGGCCCGAGACCGACGGCCGCGATCAGCCCCAACAAGAGGTAGCCCTCGGTTGGCTCGTCTTCAACGTAGTCCCGAAAGAGGACGATCACGCCGCCAACAACGCCGAGTTTGACGAGCACGAACAGCCAGCCCGTGCCGATCGCGTCGGCCGTCGGTAGCGCGGCAGCAGCCTCCAGAATCACCCGCGAGAGCGGCGTTCGCTCCCCGAAGCCGAGCACGTCGACGCCGACGGTCGTCGAAACCGCATCGAGCGTGTGGCCGAACACCGCTACCAACCCCACGCGGCCGGTCGCGGCCGTCGCTGCCGGCCGAAGCCAGCGTAGCGTGAGCCACGCGGCGGCGGTCACGGCGATGGTCGCAACCGCGCCGACAGCGGGCCAGTACGGCGCGAGCGTGCCGCGTGTCATCCCGAGATAGAGCGCGAACCCGCCGGCCGGCACGAGTACTGCCAGCCCGGTCGCCGCAAGCGCGGCTGGCACCGTCGTCGGGTCCAGTCGGTCGGCGACCAGCCAGACCGCGCCGACGATGACGGCGGTCGTGAGATAGACCGCGCCAGTGCCCGCAAACGGGGCGAGAATCGAAGGCAAGCCCTCGATCGCATAGAGGACGTGCAACGCCGAGCCGACGGCCATCCACGGCGTCAGCCCGACGATGTGGCGCGCGCCGACACTCGGCCGGCGGCGGAGCAGCCCGTAGCCGACGCCTACCGCCGCGATGACCAGTACGACGAGGTAGGGCAGCGGCGGCGGGCCGAAGCCGGCCGGAAGCAACACCATAGGCCCCGTTTCGATGAAACTCCGGAAAGCGTTTCGGTCGCCGGCGATCCGAGCTGGCGAGCGATGCCGCCGACTCGATGGTGATCGGGGGAGCGTTTTTCCCGCCGTGCTCGGTTGTGTGGGTATGCAACGCGCCGATCTCGCGCCGCTGATCGACCACACCGTCCTCGGGCCGACGACCACCGCGGCCGACGTGGATCGCGTCGTGAGCGAGGCCACCGCGGCGGGCATGAACGTCTGTATCCCACCCTGTTACGTCGACGGCGTCGCCAGCGACGCGCCGGACGATCTCACCGTCGCCACCGTCATCGGCTTCCCGCACGGTCAAGACGATCCCGAGATCAAACGCGAAGCCGGCTCGGTCGCGTGGAAAGCCGGCGCGGACGAACTCGACGTAGTCTGCAATATCGGCCGCCTCAAAGCCGGCGAGGACGACGCTGTCGCCGACGAACTCGCCGCAGTCGTCGCCTCCGTGCCGATCCCGGTGAAAGTCATCATCGAAGCCGGACTGCTGACCGACGACGAAAAACACCGCGCCTGCGAGGCCGCCGTCGAAGCCGACGCCGACATGGTGAAAACTTCGACCGGCTTCGCCGACGCGGAGCCGAGCGGGGCGACCGTCGCGGATGTCGAACTGATGGCGGACTATCTGCCGGTCAAGGCCAGCGGCGGGATCGGCGACTACGAGACGGCGATGGCGATGATCGAGGCGGGTGCCGAGCGGATCGGAGCCTCCAGCGGGCCAGCGATCCTCGACGGCGCGCCGTCATAACCGAGTATTAGTGGAAAAGCCAACCTCTTAGGGTGCCGCCCGATTGCCTTCGCCAATGAGCGATTCCGCCTCCGATCCTGAGGATTCCGTCCGGGATGCCGTCGAACGATCCCGCAGCGGCGCGCCGGCGGTCGGCGAGGTGCTCCGCGACCGGTTCTCCGCGGACGAAGTGTTCCAGCGCGTTGTCGCCGCCGCCGACGAGGAGGTCACCTCCGGCAGCCGCGAACTCTTCTTCAGCGCGGTCGCCGCCGGCTTTGCGATCACGATCACCTTTCTGCTCTACGTCTCGTTGTCGACGACCTCCGACAATCCGGTCGTCGGCGCGATGCTGTACCCGCTTGGCTTCATNTACATCATCATCGGNGGNTACCAGCTNTACACNGAGAANACGCTNCCGCCGGTCGCGCTGACGNTNGAGCGGNTNGC
>NZ_RKLU01000002.1:272160-307837 GCF_006861665.1 Halonotius terrestris
TNCCGNCGCTGTTCCGGCACTGGGGGATCGTNNNGGCNGGNAANTTCACCGGCGGCGCGGTCGGCGCGGTCGCGCTCACCTACGGCGGCGTCTTCAGCGACAAAGCGACGATGAAAGCCCTCGAAATCGCCGGCAAAGGGGCCTTCCAGACGCCATGGTGGTCGCTGTTCTTCAAGGCCGTCTTCGCGGGCCTGATCGTCGCCGGCGTCGTCTGGGTTGGCTTTGCCGCGGGTGATACTGTCTCCCGGTTGCTCGTCGTCTATCTCGCTTTCCTCGCCATTCCGATCGGGAACCTCTTCCACGTCGTCGTCTCCTTTACCGAAGTGATTTTCCTCGTCCTGCACGGTCGCCTCGGGCTGCTTCCCGGCATGACTGGCTTCGTCATTCCGGTTTTGCTCGGCAACACGCTCGGCGGCGTCGTTCTCGTAACGGTCGTCAACTACTTCCAGACGAGCGAACAGCGGCTTGAGTCCGCCCGCTTCGAGGGGCTGGATCGCCGGCTGTCGATCCCCGAATGGGCCTTCGGCCGGTTCGCCGGACGGACGTACGTCCCGATCCTCGAATCTGGTGAGGCCGCGCTGTTCGACGAGGAGTGTTATCGCGTGATGGTGCCGATCACGAACCCGCGAACCGACACCGCCCTCGTCGACCTCGCCTGCCGAATTGCCAGCCAACACGAGGACGCGACCGTTCACGTCATCCACATCATCCAAGCCCCCGAGCGGATGTCGCTGGCGACAGGCGGCAACGTCGAGCGGATCGAGGCCGCATCCGACAAACGGCTCGCCGACATCTACGCGCTCGGCGACCAGTACGGCGTGGATATCACGACGACGGCCCGCGCGACACATCGCTCCTTCGAGGAGGTGTTCAACGCGGCCCGCCGGACCCGCCCGGACCTCGTCGTCATGGAGTGGGGCGACGATCAGCTCTGGAGTGCGGCCCGCGCTGAGCGGCCGATCGACGAGCTAACGAACCAACTGCCCTGTGATTTTGCGATCTTCAAGGACCGCGGGCTCGATCTCTCGAAGCTGCTCATCCCGACGGCGGGCGGCCCGGATTCGGGGCTGAGCGCGGAGATCGGCGTCGCGCTGGCGGCCGCCGGCGACACCGACGTGACGCTGCTGCACATCGTCGACAGCCCAGCACAGCGAGAGGCCGGCGAGGCGTTCCTCAGGGAGTGGGCCGCCGACAACGGACTCAGCGACGCGGAGCTGATCGTCGACGACGGCGGCGATGTCGAGGGCGCGATCGAACGCGAGGCCACCGACGCAACGCTCGTCGCTATCGGGGCCAGCGAGCGCGGCCTCATCTCCCGGCTCGTCAGCAACTCTCTGCATTTGGAGGTCGTCAACGAAGTCGAATGTTCGGTGCTGTTGGCCGAACGGCCGTCCTCGCGGTCGATCCTCTCGCGGCTGTTCGGCAAAGGCCAACGCGAGACAGGCGGCGCGGAGTCGAGACACGGCAGTGACAAGGCGGACGATCCGGCGGCGTAGCCGCGCGACGCCTTAGCCGTCTGCCGGCTCGTCATCGGCGTCCCGCGGTAACGCGATAACGGGCCGATCCGCCCGCGTGACGAGTTTGACCGAGAGATCGCCGGAGAGGAACTGGACGAGTCGGCTCCCGCCGCGGGAGCGGTAGGCGATCGCGCTAGCGTTGACTTCGTCGGCCGATTCGAAGATCGCGTCGACGACGTTTCGGCTGTAGGCCGTATGGAGGTCCGCGTCGGGGAACTCAGCTCTGACCGCCGCGGCTGCCTCCTCGGCGATCTCTTCGGACTGTTCGACCGGCGTCTTGTCGGGCGAGCCGTCGCCTTTCTCGATAACGTGGAGGACAGTCACGTGTTCAGGTTCGTAGGGGGCGAGGGCACTGGCCGTCGCCGCCGCGTCGTTTACTGTAGCGACGGGGAGAAGCACGTGTGCGAGCATGTCGTGGTCGACCATACGGAGTCCACCGAATGCGGTCGCATAAGGATTGTGTCGCCCCGGCTGCAGCCGAACCCATTAAGACCGATGGGGGCAACCACTCGGTATGTTCGGTCGCTGCTGGTTCACGACGATGGATTCGCCACCAGGCCGTCCGCAGCGACGGACCGTCCAATCACAGCTGTCGCTGCCATCGGAGGGTGACGGATGAGCGAGGAAGAACTCGCCAAGGACCTGACGCTCACCTCGGCGTTGACCATCGGCATCGGGACGATGATCGGCGCGGGCATCTTCGTGTTGCCGGGCACCGCCGTCGAGATGGCGGGGCCGTTGTCGGCCGGCGCGTTCATCCTCGGCGGGGTTATCGCCATCTTCACCGCGCTGTCGGCCAGCGAACTCGGGACGGCGATGCCCCGCTCCGGCGGCGCGTACTTCTACGTCAACCGCGGGCTCGGCCCGCTGTTCGGCTCGGTCGCCGGCTGGGGCAACTGGATCGGGCTTACGTTCGCCTCGGCGTTCTATATGTTCGGCCTCGGCGAATACGTCAATGCGTTCGTCGCTGTGCCGGGTCTCGCGCTCGGCCCGTTGTCGCTCTCGGGGCCAAAGATCGTCGCCCTGCTCGGCGGCACGTTTTTCGTCGCAGTCAACTACGTCGGCGCGAAGGAGACCGGCAAACTCCAGAACATCATCGTCTTCATTCTGCTCGGCATTCTCTCGGTGTTCACGCTGTTCGGCATCCTGAACGCCGACATCCAGACGCTTCGGCCGTTCGCGCCCGAGGGTCTCACGCCGCTGCTCCCGCTGACGGGCATCATTTTCGTCTCCTATCTCGGCTTCGTCCAGATTACCTCGGTTGCCGAGGAGATCAAAGACCCCGGCCGCAACCTCCCGATTGCGATCATCGGTAGCGTCGTCATCGTCACCGCCATCTACGCCCTTGTCCTGCTGGCCGTGCTGGCGGCCGTCCCCAACGAGGTCGTCGCCGGCAACGACACCGCCGTCGTCGAGGTCGCCCGGATACTGATTGGCCCCATTGGGGCGGCCGCGCTGCTTTTCGGCGGGTTGCTGGCAACCGCGTCGTCGGCGAACGCGTCGATCCTCGCGTCCTCGCGGATCAACTTCGCCATGGGTCGCGATAAGATCGTCTCGCCGTCGCTCAACGAGGTTCACGAGCGGTTCGGGACGCCGTACAAATCGATCGCGCTCACTGGCGGCCTGATTCTGCTGTTCATCGTCGTCGGCAACCTCGAACTGCTGGCGACGGCCGGCAGCGTTCTTCACTTGGTCGTCTACGGGCTGCTCAACCTCGCGCTGATCGTCTTCCGTGAGGGCGATCCCGCCGAGTACGACCCCGACTTTACGGTTCCGTTCTACCCGTTCACGCCGATCCTCGGAGCGGTGCTCTCGTTTGCCCTGATCGTCTTCATCGAGCCGTTCGTCATCGCGCTCTGTGGGCTGTTCGTCGCCCTCGCGCTGGCGTGGTATATGCTCTACGCTCGCTCGCGGACGACACAGGAGGGCGTTCTCTCGGAGTACATCCTCTCCCGATCCGATGAGATGCCCGACGCGGCGGTCTCGGCGGCCACCTCCGTTGCGCCCGACGGCGGCGAGTACCGCGTGATGGTGCCGCTATCGAACCCCCGGACCGAACGCGATCTGATCGAGTTGGCGAGCCTGCTGGCGAAAGCCAACGGTGGCAGTGTGTTGGCAACCCACATCGTCCAAGTCCCCGACCAGACGCCGCTGTATGCCGGCTCCGAACAGCGCAACCGGATCGACGCTGAGTCCCAGAAACTCCTGGATTCCGCCCGCGAGGACGCTGAAACCTTCGGAGCCGAGGTGGAGACGAAAACGATCATCTCCCATCGCTCCTTCGAGGAAGTCTTCGACGCCGCCGCGACGAACAACGCCGACCTCGTCGTGATGGGTTGGGGCGGGAACACGCCACTGTCGGCCGGTCGCGTCGAAAGCCCGCTGGACGAACTCACGAGCAGTCTCCCCTGTGATTTCCTCGTGATGAAGGACCGCGGCTTCGATCCCTCGGACGTGTTGCTGCCGACCGCCGGTGGGTACAGTTCGGCTCTCAGTGCGGAGGTCGCGGAAGTCCTCTTGGAGAACGGCAACGACGTGTCGCTGCTGTACGTCGCTGACGACGAATCCGAGCAAGCGGCGGGCGAAGAGTTCCTCTCGACATGGGCTGCGGATCACGGGCTTGCCGACGCCAACCGCATCGTCGATACCTCCGGCGATGTCGAGGGCTCTATCGCTCGCCACGCTGAGGACCGCTCGATGGTCATTATTGGCGCGACACGCGAGGGCCTACTCTCCCGGCTGGTGCGTGGCTCGCTGGCCTTCGAGGTGCTCAACGATGTCGACTGCACGGTGCTGTTGGCCGAACGGCCACGCAAGCGGTCGCTGGTCGAACGGCTCTTCGGTGGGTAGGTGTCAGCGGTCTTCGAGCCCGCCGACGAACAGCGCGAGCACCGGAACGATCTCAAGGCGGCCGATCCACATCAGGAAGATCATCAGTAGCTTCGAGACGTTCGAGAACGCCAGATAGCTCCCGAACGGTCCCACGGAGCCGAACCCCGGTCCGATGTTCCCGATCGTCGCCAGCGACGCGCTGAGGGCTTCCAACACCGAGAGTTCGTAGCCGATCCGGGCAGAATCGAGCGCGAGGAAGACGGCCGCACCGAAGAACAACAGGATGTACAGCAGCGTGAAGACCATGATCCCGCGGATGGCGTCCTCGTCGATGACGCGGCCGCCGAGCCGAACCGGATCGACCGCATCAGGATGCAGCGTCGTGTAGAGCCCGCGCCGGAGCGATTTGATGACGACCAGCCAGCGGATCACCTTGATGCCGCCGCCGGTCGAGCCCGCCGAGCCGCCGATGAACATCGCAAACAGGAGAACGAGTTGGGCGTGTGGGGCCCATTGTGCGAAGTCGGCCGTCGCATAGCCGGTGGAGTTCATCAGTGAGCCGATCTGGAAGGCCGCCTGGCGGATCGTGTTCTCAGTGAGACCGGTCGTGACGCCGCCGAGTTCCATCGGCGGGGCCGCCCCCCGCACGAGGACGAACGCTAACACGGCAATCAACACGGCGATCGCCCCGGCGTAGGCGCGAAACTCGACGTTGTCGGTGAGCGCGCGCCACTCGCCGTGGAGCACTTGCCAGAACAGCGCGAAGTTGACGCCAGCGATCACCATGAACGGGATAATGGCCCACTGCACGATCGCGCTGAACGCCGCGATGCTCTCGGCTTTCGTGGAGAAACCGCCGGTCGGCAACGTCGAAAAGCCGTGGGCAATGGCGTTGTACAGGTTCATCTCCGGTGCCATGCCAGTCAGATGAAGCGTGTAGAGTAGCACGATCAACAGCAGCGTGAAGCCGAAATAGATCAGCCACAGCGCGCGGGCGGTTTCGGCGATCTTCGGCGTCAGTTTCTGTAACTCGGGGCCCGGAGCCTCCGATTTCATCAGCTCCGCGCCGTTGACGGCGACCTCCGGCAGAATAGCGATCATCAGGACGATAATCCCCATCCCGCCGAGCCACTGGGTGAGCTGTCGCCACAGCATGATCGCATGCGAGTGGCTCTCGACGCTGATACTGCCGAGAACGGTCGCGCCCGTCGTCGTAAAGCCGCTCATCGACTCGAAGAGGGCATTGACGGGGTGGGCGAGCGTCGATTCCGTGCCGTAGCCCGCGAGGATATAGGGGATCGCGCCGACGACTGCGACCGCGACCCACGCCAGCGAGACGAGCAGGAGGGCTTCGGTCGGCCCGAGATCCGGATCGTCGGCGAGACGTTCAAGCGCGAGCCCGACGACCAGCGTCAGGAGGATCGATGCGACGAAGACGGCGATGTCATCGCCATAGGTGATCGCAACGACCAGCGGCACCAGCATCGTCAGCGCGATGTACTTCACGATCGTCCCGAGGACACTCACGCTGGCTCGCCAGTCGATATACAACGACATTATCGTCCCACCATCGCGTTATCGGTGGAGTGGCCGTCGGCTCAATAAGACTTCTGGGCTCAGTCCCAGCGTGAATCGGGTGTCTACAACAGTCTCTCTGTTACGGTTGCTCGCCGACACCAACCGTTCAGCGGCCGAACGAACCACCGACCACGGTTATTATGAGACCCCAAACTGAACGAGCAGACGCAAATGCAAGGGGACTCGGTGTATGATTTCGTCATTTCTTCGTCGGTTCGGGTTGATATTTTGCAGCAACTAGCCACAACGCCGCAGCCAACGGATGGTCTCATCGACCAGCTCGATGCGGGCACGTCGACGGTGTATACTGCACTCGCGGATTTGGAGCGGCAGGGAGTGGTTTTTGATGGCGACGCTGGCTGGCGGCTCACAGGACAAGGGCGTCTGGTGGTCGATCTCATCGAACGACGAAAATCCACCGTTCGGACAATCAAACACGACCGGGACTACTGGGAGACCCACCGAACCGATCATCTACCCCGGGAGTTTCGCCGCCGACTGCCTGAACTGGGTGAGTACGAGATCGTTCGATCCGAACCCCCCGACGTTCGAGCCCACGCCAGAGTCGTTATCGACCTGCTTGAGCAGGCAGAGAGCTGCCGGACTGCCATGCCGATCCACGTTCCGGAGTATCGGAATGCGTTCCCGGATCATCCCGACTCTCGGCTGCTGTTCTCGCCGAGTGTTATCGACAAAGTACAGGCGGATACCGGGACGGGAACCCGCGATGGAATTCGGCAGATCGATGCAGCCCAGTGCAGAGTAAGGGATGTTCAGTTCGGATTCACTGTCAGTGATTCGTATTTGATGCTGGCACTCCGACCGATGACCCAGTCGCCAGTTGCGTCGATGCTCCTCGCTGAGACTGACTCCGCGATACGCTGGGCCTCGGAGCTCTACGAATCGCTCTGGCAGGATGCGGAACCCTTGGATTCGTATCTGAATCGGGTGTGACTAGTCCCGTAAGCGTTCTTTTGACTGTTTTCGCGTGTCAGTGCCCACGGCACCGGAATCAAACACAGACAAATACCAATTTTCATATAGGTTGAAATATTTCTGCCACAATATAATAATTTCACAGGGCAGAAATATTTTTCTCCAAGATTCTATGGGTTTTATTATTTGAACACAGCTTTCCCGCGACATGGCTGAAACAACGACAGCCACCGGCGCACAGGCATTCAGTACACCAGAGAATTCCGCTGGCTACCTTGCCGTCCTGACTGCACTCATTACTGGTATCCTGCATCTGTACCTCATTCCGGGGGCACTCCAAGCCGCAGGTACTACCGGGGGAGTGTTATTTGCTCTCAACGGAATCGGATTCGTCGGTGGTACGTTGATCTACCTCTCGAAATACTGGCGGAAGGAACTGTTCCTTGTGGCAGCACTCTATGCATTAGCCTCGATTCTGGCAATGTTTATGGTCCACGGCTGGGGGGTCGAAGCGTTCTACAGAGACGGCTCCCTCGCTCACTGGGCAATAATCACGAAAAGTGCGGAGTCGATCCTCCTCGGCTGCTCTCTCTACCTCTTTTCGAATAGCTAATTCACCAGCCACAACGCTGATTAACGGCTTTCCAAACTGATTTTGGACATCGCAGCTTTGGCAGCCATCGCCGACTCACCGAATACGTACCCCGCCACTGGATTTAGTCCCAAAACGACTGCGTCCGGGCGTACTGTCGTTCCTCGGCGAGAATGTCTCGGTAGAAATCAGCTTCATCCTCCCGGAAATTGTTGATGATGCGGGCCGCCGTGTCGGGACCAACGCCACGAGCAGCGAGGGCGATAACGGCCTGCTTGCCGTGGCTCTGGACGAGGTTGGCCGCTCGGTAAGCGCGCTTCGTCTGTCGTTCCTGCTCGCTGTCTTTCTCTGCGGCCCGCACCGCCGTGACGACCTCCTCGGCCCAGGGATTCAGCGCGGCGATCCGCGTCGAACCACACTCCGGACACTCGGGTTGCTCGCGGACGCGCCGCACTTTCGTCGTGTGGTCCCACTCCTTGCAGTGACAGCAACACAGCAGGATCTCGTCGTTTCGTAGCCGCTTTTTGAGCGTCTCGATAACGCTTGCGTCGGCGTTTTCGGGGACCAGTAGCTCTTGACCGTGACTCGATCCACTACTCCCGAGCGGCGTTGCTTCGCCGACGAGTTCGAGATCGATCCCGCCGCGCTGCAGTCCGCGGAGCACGTCGGCCGCGCCGTTGACCGCGAGATCACGATGAAACACCTCTCGCAGGGCTTCTTCGTAGACTGGCGTATCTTCCAGTGCCTCAAGCAGGCGGTCACCGCCGAAGCGGCCACGGCCCTGATACCGTTTCAGCGAGCCGAACTTCGCGGCGACCTGCGTCAGGGTGAATTTCAGCGTCTCAGAACCCTTCAGCGCAAGCTCCAGATAGCTTTCGAGCCGGTCGGGATCGGTCGAGAGCAACACGTCTTGGAACGCCGAGAGGCCAACACCGGACGGCACCTCAAATTCGACCCGGTAGGGATCGACGCTCATCCCGACCGACGAGCCCGTACGCTGGCCGACCAACGCCGCCAGTAATCGACCCAGCGTTTCGTTGATCTCGTGGCCGTAGGGGCTGTTGAGCCGCACGGTACTCGCCTGTGCCTCCAGCACGAGCCGCGAGTCCGTCGGGATCGGATTGTCGCTTTCGACGTGTCGGTCGATAGGGTCGAGCGCGGTTTCGATGGTGTCGCTGTCGGCCGGATACCGCGGTGCGAGATCGCGGGCAACCGCGTCGGCGGTGGCTCCCTGCCGGAACTGCTCGCCGGCGATATCGCGCATCTCGCCGCCCTCGCCGGCGACCGCTGCTGGGACGGGGATCTCTTGGCCGACCCACGAGGGAACTTCGCCGCCGGGGTCGGCAATCGGGGCGACGTTGACGCGGGCCTCGTCCTCGTCGATATCGTTGATCCGCCACATCTCGCCGCGCTGGATGAACGTCTCGCCCGGCGCGGCGAAGTTGACGACGAACCGCTCGTCGAGCGTCCCGATTTGCGTTCGGGAGGACATATCGTAGACCTCGTAGCTCTCCTCGTCGGGGATCATCGAGAGATTTTGGTAGAAGTACTGCCACGTCCCGCCGGCGGTTTCCAGCCGGTCGGCATCCTCGTCGAGCCAGCAAAGTCGGTTGCTGTGGAGTTCGCGGACGACAGCGCGGAACCGATCCTCGTCGAGATCGTGGAACGGCTCGGCGCGCCGGCAGATCTCGTAGGCCGCCCGCGCGCTCACATCGCCGAAATCCATCAGCAACCCGACGAGCTGATTGGCGAGCACGTCGAGACTGCCGTGGTGGATCGCGGTCGATTCGACCAGCCCCTCACCCGCTCGGCGGGCGATGGCGAGCGATTCGACCGTGTCGTCGGGGTCGCTGGTGATGACCGTTCCGCGGGAGACCTGATCGTGGCGGTGGCCCGCGCGGCCGACCCGCTGGAGCAGCCGGGCGACTTCGCGGGGGCTGCCGTACTGGACAACGTGATCAACCCGGCCAACGTCGATCCCGAGTTCCATCGAGGAGGTACAGACCAGCCCCGCGAGGTCGCCGCTCTTGAACTCGTCTTCCACATCGATGCGTACGTCACGTGCCAGCGAGCCGTGATGCACTTCGATTGCCGCGCCACACTTCTTGAGTCGGGAGCCGAGGGCTTCGGCGGTCTGACGCGTGTTGACGAAGACGAGCGTCGATTCGTTGTCAGCGACGCGGTCGCGGATCGCCCGGACGTGACTCGCCATCTCTTTAGTGGTGGCCAACTCGCCGGCCAGCCGCTCGTCTTCGGGCGTGATCTCCGGCCGTGTGACCGTGAACTCGACGCGGCTGCCGACATCGACGCTGACGATTTCGAAACTGCGATCCACGCCAGACGGCGGTTGGCTATCAAGACCAGTTTTGACAGCGGGCGGATCATTATCGTCGCGCTTACCGGTTAGAAAACGCCCGACTGCCTCGGGGTCACCAACCGTTGCTGAGAGGCCGATCCGCTGGAAGCCGCCTGATAGCAACTGCAGGCGTTCGAGACCGACAGTCAACTGCGCGCCGCGTTTCGATGCCGCGAGTTCGTGCACCTCATCGATGATGACGTGCCGAACGTCAGTCAGTGCATCACGGAGTTTCGAGCCCGTCAGCATCGCCTGCAACGTCTCGGGCGTCGACACCAACACATCCGGCGGGTCGTCGGCCTGCTNCNNNCGCTGGTAGTCNGTCGTNTCGCCGTGCCGTACATCGATCTCAAGATCGAGGGTTTCGCCCCACCAGTCGAGTCGTTCCCGCATGTCGCGGTTCAGCGCGCGCAACGGCGTGATGTAGAGCGCGGCGAATCCCTCGGTCGGCCCGTGCTGTTCTCGGTGTTGGACGAGCGAATCGAAGACCGGAAGCATCGCGGTCTCGGTCTTCCCGGTCCCTGTCGGCGCGAGCACAAGGGCGTTATCGCCGGTAGCCAGCGGTGGGATCGCTCGTCGCTGCGGCTCGGTCGGCTGGGAAAACCCGCGGTCGGAGAGAGCCGACCGCACGGCGTCGCCGAGGTGGCGAAAGGCGTCGGCACCCGCCTGCGACCCCGAGGAACTCATTAGCGGATGCAGTGGTGCGATGAGATTAAGCGCACCGCTTGGTCGACTCGACGCACCCAATCGCCGCCCACTCAGACATCCCGAAACGGTCCCAGTCGCGTTCCATCGAGCAGGTAGCACTCAGCGTCCGGGATCCCCGCGGGGAGAAACGGCGCGAGAAATCCTTGTCCGTCGACGTTGACCCACGTGCCGCCCGAGCGGTCATTGAACGCCGGAAACACGACCAACTCGGGTGGGTCGCCAGCGTCGCCCGGCGGTTCGCTGTCATCCTTTTCCATCATCGCTGCCGGGTCGACACGGCCGCGGAGCCACGCCTGCTCGACACGGTAGCCGCCGACGCTGTCCTCCAATTTGACCTGTGGGTGTTCGTGACCCATACAGATCGTCGTCGCCGACAACAATTCTGGATTGGGCCACGTATGCCCGTGAACCACGCCCAGCGTGGCCGGTGGCTCGCCGAGGAGGCCGCCGCTCGCGGGCAGGATTGTCACGCCGTCGCGGTCGCCGAACAGCTCCGCAAGCTCGCCGTCGTGGTTTCCCGGCGCGATCGTCATTTCGATCCCGCGGTTGACAACGACGGCTTCGTACAGCGCGTCGAGTTCCTCGCGTTCGACGCCTTCGGTCTCACCGATATAGTGGCCGAGATCTCCGAGAACGACCAGCCGGTCTGCGTTGGTCTCCGATAATAAAGCCAGCAATCGCTGGCGACGGTGCTCGGCGTTGCTCGGCAGTTCGACGCCCCGCTCGTAGCGGAGACCTTCCTCAATGCCCGCGTGGTAGTCGGCAATGAGCAAAGCTGTCTCGTTGCCAAGATCGACGGTCGCCGCGGGTTCGCCGGCCATCGGTTCGACCAGGCGGGGTGGCCGCGCCATCAGATCGGCTTGAGCGTCCCGTCTTCAGGCTCGTAACACCGGCCGTTCATCAGTGCCTCGTCGATGGCGTCCTCGACGGCCGCGCTATCGACGCCGTGTTCGTCGACGACCGCCGCGACGACTGCCTCGCGGTCGGCACCGTCACCGTCGTCGAGGTCGCTCATGAGCTCGACTGCTGCGTCTTCGAGGTTGACATCGCCGGCTGCTTCGGACTCGCTCTCGGTCGTTTCGTCTGTGGTCTCGCTGGCGGTGCCGGCGTCGCCCGCGGATTCGTCACTGGTGTCGTCACTGCTGTCAACCGTGTCTTCGAAGGAACCGAGGCTTTCGGTGCTTTCGGTGCTATCGGTCGATTCTGTCGTCGGTGACACGGTTGTTGACGACTCGCTGGCTGCTGATGATTCACTGGCCGTCGTGCCGGCATCGGCTGCGGCTTCGCCTTCCGCTTCCGCCGCGAGTTCGTCGGCATCGGGCACGTCGATGTCGGCCTCGCCGGCCGGATCGACATCGTTGCCGCTCGAAAAGTCCGCACCGTACTCGGACTCTAGTTCCTCGCGTTCTTCCTCATCGAGTTGGTACATCTCCGGCTCGTCAGCGTCGTCAGCGTCGTCGGTGGAATCGGCTGACTCGGCTGACTCGCTTTCGCTGCTTGTGTCGTCCGTGACCGGCGATTCGGTCATCTCGCCGACCGTCGGTGCTTCGGCGTCAGCCGTCACCTCCTCCTGCTCGCTGGCCGCTGGCTCGTCCTCTGTGTCTTCGGCGGTCGCCGCCGTGCTGTCCGACTCTCCGACACCCGCGTCGACGGACGGTGTTTCGGTGGCAGTTTCGTCGGTCGTTTCGGCCGTCGCGCCGGTATCGATCTCAGAGTCTGTTGCCGCTGTCGACTGCGATTCTGCCTCGCTCGGCGACGATTCAGTCGTCGCGTCCGTCGGTTCTGTCTCGGCTGTCGCTAGCGACGCGGGCGCGTCGGTGGTCGCACCATCGGCCTCACTGCTCGAAAAGTCGATATCCACGTCCGGCAGCGGGCCGAGACTCGCCGCACCGCCCTCTCCGGGGGCGACTTCGATCGGTCGGACTTCGTCGCGCTCGTCGGCAACGACTTCCAGCGCGTCAACCGCACACTGGCGGATCGCTTCCAGATAGGCCGTCGTCGTTCCGTAGTGATCGATGGCTCGCGGGATGCCGGCTGCCAGTGATTCGTTGACACCGGCGTCCACCAGCGCGGCACGGAGGTCGTCACCTGTATGGCCGGAATCGAGGGCTTCCGCGAAGACAGCGATCCGCTCAAGTGTTGCTTCCGCCGCCGAGACCGTCCAGCGGTCGCGCGTGTCCGCGGTCACTTCACTCAGGCTCTCGGGACGCACCGAGGTGAAAATCTGATCGGAGTCCTCAGGTTCGAAGGTTCGGGCTTTTCCGGTGATCGAGACGAACGACGGCGATTCCGCGCCGTCGAGGAAGGCCTGCGCCTCGGGCTGGTACTGGCCGGCGTAGGTGACGAACGCGCCCGTCGGGTCGACGATCCGGCCGCGCAGCGTGTCGGTGTTGAGCCGTTCAACCTCCGTGAGGACGCCGACNNNGAACAGCCGGTTGACNCGCNNGCCGGNCGGNGTNANNACGTAGNTCGGCGCNCGCTCCTCGTCGCTCTCGGAGTANGAGNNGTCNGCGTCGTCGAACTCNGNGGCGAANAGGCGGTAGGCGACCTCCCTTGTTCCCGGTCCTGAATCGCCGCCAGTGTCGGTGCTGCCGTCGTTGGTGCTGTCCTCGCTGCTACCGTTCTCGCTGTCGTTCGTGCTCATCCGCGGACCTCCGTGAGCACGGCTTGGGCACGCTCGGCCGGATCGGTGTTGTCGGCGTCGAACTCCTCGACGGTGAGGTTCGCGCCGTACTCGTCGATCGAGAGGCTGCCGCGGACCCGATAACTGTCGCCGACGAGTGCCTCGCGGATCGTCTCGGCAACGACTTCCTTGTCCATCGCGTCGCGGGCGGCCTCTTTGGCGGCCTCGACGCCGCCGCCGTAGATCGATTCCGTTAGCTCCGAGCCGATGATCGCCGTCACAGTCGCGGTGCCGTCGTCGAGGATCGCCTTGANCCGNAGGTCGTCCTCGCCGTCGACCGCGCCGTGGACGCGGCACTGGTCGTTTTGGATGACACGGCCACACTCCGGACAGCGTTCGATCAGCCCGGAGCCGTCGCGGACTTCCAGTACGCTGGCGACGACTTCAACGTCGAACAGGCCGCCGCTGTCGACGGCCTCGGCGAGCGAGAGCCGCGGCGCGGAATCGGTGACAGCGACCGGTTCCGAGAGCGGCGTAACAGTCGAAAACTCCGAGACGTTGATCGACGGCGAGCCGCGGTACTCGCGGATGTACAAGTCCTCAATTCGGACGTTCGCGCCCGGCTCGATTTCGGGGTGAGGTTCCCAGTCAGTGAACGGCAGCCGCGCGGTCTCGTCGGCGACGACGCCCGAGAGGATCTCGGTTTCGCCGTTGCGGCCGTCGATCGTCCGCGTTTCGACCTCGCGGACCTGCACCTCGATGTTCCGCCCGCGGTCGCCCGGCGAGAGATCGATCAGGTCGCTGTCGCCGCCGACCTGGGCGTCGGTGGCGACGGTCTCCTCGGCCATGGCGACCGAGGTCGAGGAGCCGAGGTTGAGTTCGGGCTTGCCGTCCCACTCGCGGACGCCGGCGTTGCCGATGACGACGCTGTCGCCGGGCTCGAAGCCGAAGTCCTGCCACGACGTGTAGGAGATGGTGCCGGTTTCGTCGCCGAATCGGCCCTCGCGGATCGTCTGTTCCTCGCCTTGATACTGGATCGTGCGCGTCCCGACGGTCAACACGCGAACGGTGACGGTGACATTGTTGCGCCCGGTCGTAATCTCGTCCAACGAGGCAGATTCGGGTTGGGCGTCGCTGCCGCCCCCGTCGCCACCGCCGTGTTTCCGGCGGACGCTCTGTTTGGCTTCGTCCAGCGGGACGCTGTACTGCAGCAGCGATTCCAGATCCTCTTTGACCTCCTGTTTGTCAACGCCGAGAGCGGAGGCGAGCTCCTCGGCATGTGTGTCTACGTCCATCACACGGGGGTTCGACGGCCTATGATAAAAACTATTGCCGCGCCGAAACCCTCGGTGCCGCGTCCATGGCCGCCCAGCGTCGGATCGACCCCCTGATCCGGGGAATCTCTAAGTAGCTCCCCGTTCCAGAGGCGGGTATGAGTGATGCCGAGACACCGACCGTCGAGTACGAGACACGGATCGAAGACGGCGAGACGATTATCGACGTAACCGGAGAGGACCAAGTCGCCTTCGTCGTCCAATCGGCAAGCGGCGAGCGGATCTACTTCCCGCCGGAGGACATGGACGCGAAATCGAAAGCCGAGGAGGACAGCCCGTATCAGGGCAGCGACCCCTACGACAGCCCCTACGAGGCCGACAGCCCCTACCGCCCGGCGGAGGGCGACAGTCCCTACCAGCCAAACGAGGACGAGGAGACGAGTACCCGCGGCGTGACCGAGACTCGAACCGGCTTCAAAATCAACCATCCCGAGCCGGCTCACGAAATCTCTGTCTTCCGGAAAGCCGAAGCCTCCTGAGCTGGACATTTCTATCGCTTTTTTAGTTGTCGGCGAGCCACGCCTCGATCTCGTCGGCCAGCGCGCCGCGACGGTGGATCTCGCCTGTTTCGACGTTGACGACGGTGCTCTCCGTGCCGGCTGTTTCGCCCGTGTCGATCACGCTGCCGACCGCTTCGCGGACGCTTGCCGACAGCGACTGGACGCGGCGGACGCTCGGTGAGCCGCTTTCGTTCGCGCTGGTGGCGGTGATCGGGCCGGCCTGCCGAACCAACTCGCGGGCGACGGCGTTGTCAGCGATGCGAACGCCGACCGTTGGGCGACCGTCTGTGAGGACGGCCGGAAACTCGACGGCCTGCTCGACGAGGACCGTGACCGGCCCAGGTAGGAACGTCTCGATGAAATTCCGCTCTCGCTCGGTGGGTGCGACATACTCCTCGGCCATCTCGCGGTCGGCGAAGGCAACCGACAGCGGTTTCGACCGTGGCCGATCCTTGATTTCGAACACTCGCCTGACAGCGTCGGGATCGGTCGCGTCCGCACCCAGCCCGTAGACGGTTTCGGTAGGGTAGACGACGGCCTCTCCCTGCTGGATCGCCGCGGCGGCAGCGTCGATGGCGTCGGCGGCAGCGACGTTGTCGCTGGGACCGTCGTTGCCGACGGCACTGTCGTCGCCAGCGGTTGCCGGATCGTCGTCACCGACTGCATTCTCGTCGGCTGGAGGCATACACGGCTCTCGCCGACGGCCGCGAAAAAGCGTTACTGGTCGGTTCCGCTCGGCGGCTTCCAAACCGTTTATACTGGCTCCTCGAAAACGGGGGAGCATGCCACGAGAGCAGAAGCAGGTTCGTGACCTACAAGAGGGCAGCTACGTCATGATGGACGACGCCCCGTGTAAGATCAACCACTACAGCACGGCCAAGCCGGGCAAACACGGCAGTGCGAAGGCCCGCGTCGAGGGCAAGGGCGTCTTCGACGATAAAAAACGGAGCTTCAGCCAGCCCGTCGACGCCAAGGTCTGGGTGCCGATCATCGAGCGGAAACAGGGCCAAGTCGTCTCGGTGACCGGCGACGACGCCCAAGTGATGGACCTCGACACCTACGAGACGTTCACGATGCGGATTCCCGACGACGAATCCTTCGAGAGCGACCAAGACATCGAATACCTCGAATACGAGGGCCAGCGAAAGGTCGTGTGATGTTTCCGGGCGCGACCGCCGACCGCGAAGCTGCTTCCTACGTGGTCGTCGGCGCGCCGCTGGACGCCACGACCACGTTCCAACCGGGCACCCGTTTCGGGCCCGACGAAATCCGGCGATTCGCTCGTTCCTACGACGATTACGACCACCAGACAGCCCAGCACTTCACCGAGCTTGGCGTCCACGATGCGGGCGACGTACGCGCCTGGGAAGACGTCGAGGAGTACGCTGACTATCTTGGCGGCCAACTCCGCGATATCGTCTGGGACGACGCTGTCCCGATTGTCCTCGGGGGCGAACATACGGTGACTGCTCCGGCCGTCGAAGCCGTCGATCCCGACGTTTTCGTCTGTCTCGACGCCCATCTCGACCTCCGAACCGAGTACGACGGCAACGAGTGGAGCCATGCCTGCGTGACGAATCGCGCGCTGGACACTGTCGACGAGGCGATCATTCTCGGCGCGCGCACCGGCTCGGAAGCCGAGTGGGACCGCGCCAGCGAAGCCGACGTGACCGTCGTCGAACCTGACGCTGTCGACGACTGGCTGGCTGATCCGCCCGCATTCGGCGACGACTCGGTGTATCTGAGCGTCGATATCGACGCCGCTGATCCGGGATTCGCACCCGGAACGGGAACGATGGAGCCCGGCGGGCTGACGCCCCGGCAACTCCAGTCCGCGGTGCAGACGGTCGCGCCGGCCTGCGATGGCTTTGATATCGTTGAGGTCAACGACCGCGACGACGGGCAAGCCGCCGCACTGGCGGGCAAGCTTCTCCGACGGTTCGTTTTCGACCACGCGGCCGAGTCGTAATCGTCGCCCTGTCAGGCGTCGTCGCCAACGAACTCATCGAAGAGGTCGCTCACACGGCCTTCGATGTCGTCGCGGATCGCGCGGACTGCATCGAGGTCTTCGCCATCCGGATCATCGAGTGCCCAGTCGCGGACTTCGACACTGTCGGCATCAAGTTTGAGTGTTGAGCAGCCCATCGTTACGACGACATCGCAGTTTTCCAGCGTCTCGGTCGACACTGACTGCGGCGTTCGATCGGAGAGATCGATGTCGCGTTCGCGCATTACCGTCACGACTTCCTGGTGGACGTGGTCAGCGGGGTCGGTGCCGCCGGTGACGACGGCAACACGGTCTGTGAGGTCGCGTTGGTCGCGCTCGCGTTCGGCAAAGGCTGTCGACATCTGACTCCGGCCGGCGTTTTGCACACAGACAAATCCGAACAGCACTGGATCCTCGCTCATAGGCTATCGACGCTGCTGGGTGGTTTGAGCGTTGGTATGTGAGCTATATAGCGCGCAATAGCCGGCAGTCGCTGGCGACACCCAACTTACGGCGACGGTGCGGCCTTCTGGAGTGCCGTTTCGGCGATGTTGCCGCCGTAGTCGGCAGTTCGTGAGACGGAGTCGACGATGAGGCCGACCAGTTGGGCGTGGGCCGGATCGAGGTCCCGCAGCAGTTCGTCGATACCGCGGGCTTTCGAATCGATCTCCCGTACCTGCTCGCGGACGTCGTTGGCCAGCCGGGTCGCTTCCTCGTTGTCGTCAGTGAACAGCGCGTCCATTCCGCCGTCGATGACCGAGACAACTTCGTCGTGGAGTTCTTCGAGGGCGGTGAGGACTTCTTCGGGGACCTCCTGTTCGATCTCCAGCGTCAGGTGGGCGATCTTCGTCGCGTGGTCGCCGATGCGTTCGAGTTGGCGGGCACTCGAATGGTAGTCGAAACAGATCTCACGCGGGAGGCCGAGTTCTTCGCTGGCTTTCGGGGTGCGGAGCGTCGCCCGAAAGATACGGGAGACGACCATCCACAGCCGGTCGACGTCGTCGTCGCGTTGGATCACGTCGTGGGCGAGGTCGCGGTCGAGATCCCGGAGCGCGAGCAGAGCATCCTCCAGCATCGAGGCGGCGATCAGCCGCATCCGGGTGACGGCGTTGTGGATCGAGAGCTCCGAGGAGTCCAGCAGGTCGCGGATGACGATTTCGTCTTTCGTCTCCTCTAAGACTTCGAGGCCGACGAGGCTCTGGGTCGCTTCGCGGATCGTTCCTCGCTGGTCGTTGGTGATCCGGCCGCTTTCGAGAACGATCACGTCGAACCCGCTGACGTACATCGTCATCACGGCTCGCATCAACTGTGTCTCTTCGAGGTTGGTGATATCCAGCGTCCCCTCGGTCTGTTCGTCGCCGCCGGTCGGCGTCATGAACAGTGAGTCACCCTCGGGGTAGAATTCGACGGTGCTGCCCGCACTCACGTCGTTGTCGTTGGCCCACGATTTCGGGATCGAGACGGTGTACGTCGACCCACCGGTCACTTGGACTTTCCGCGTCTCCATACAGTCGGTTCGTTCGTGGCTATACATAAATCTACTCGTCTATTTAGTTCTTCAACAGGGTGTTCAAAACCCGAATATAGCTGTATAACGGCTTGAAAGCTCACTATAGAATATATTGCCACAACATACGACCCACGACAAACACACTCATATATAGAAAAGAGCTCCAACAGTAGTTCGGAAATTCGGTCTACTGAATAGCGAGCACCGATTCATCACTGATCGTAAATTCGAGCTGAGCGGTCTGATTCATCGGCAATTGCGTGCTATCGACGGGATGTCTGTCCATATTTTCCAGTTTCTCCACCGAGAGGCGACCGTAGATATATAGTCTATATTCTCTATATATCCCAATGTAGTATTGGGTAGTCCTATTAGCACCCTTTTTATTCATCGCTTGAGCATCAACAGGTGATGGAATCCGATCAGGCGGGAGATGGACGGGGTATCACACGACGAAGTGCGTTAGCGAGTGCTGCAGGGCTCGGCACCGTCGCCATCGCCGGCTGTACCCAAAGTGGCGGCAGCAACGACGAGGAAAAGTCGATCAACATCGCGGGCTCCAGCACGGTGTTCCCGCTGATGTCGGCGATCGCCGAGGACTACGAGTCGGAGAACCCGGAGGTAAACATCAGTATTAGTTCGACCGGCTCCGGCGGCGGCTTCTCGAATTTCTTCTGTGTCGGCGAAACCGACTTCAACAACGCGAGTCGGCCGATCCAGCCCGAAGAGGAGGAGCTCTGCGCCGAAAACGGCGTCGAGTACATCGAACTCATCGCGGCTACCGACGCGCTCACGGTCGTCATCAACAACGACAACGATTTCGCAACCGAAATGACGGTTGAGGAACTCGCGCAGGTATGGGAGTCCGACGCGGCCGAAACGTGGAGCGATGTCAACAGCGAGTGGCCCGACGAGGAGATCAACCGCTTCGGGGCCGCCGACACCTCCGGGACCTACGACTACTTCGTCGAGACGGTGCTCGGCGACCGCGGCCACACGGACGACTACTCCGCAACCGAACAGGACAACACCATCGCCTCCGGCGTCGAGGGCGACGAGTTCGCTATCGGCTACTTCGGCTTCGCCTACTGGTATCAGAACCAAGAGCAGGTCAGCCGTGTCGCCATCGACAACGGCGACGGCCCGGTCCTGCCGAGCCTCGACACCGCGGCATCCGGCGACTACCAGCCGCTGTCGCGGTCGCTGTACACCTACCCGGCGATGTCGTCGCTCGCCGAGGAGCACGTCGCGGACTTCGCTCGCTTCTTCGTCGATCAGACCGACAACGAACAGATCGTCGCCGAGGAAGTCGGCTACGTGCCGGCGACGCCCGATGTCAAACAAGCACAGACGGAGAAACTCGAAGCCGCCATCGAAGACGCCCAAGGCTGAGCCGGATGCACCGGCGTCACCACGCTCACCCGGCGGTTCCCACCGGTCTTCCAGCCACGGCTCCGTGTCGCTCGCCGACGCGCGGAGGTGACCGTCGATGAGCGATGCCGACGTGACAGCCGACCTCCAACGATCCAGCGGCCTCAGCCGGCTCAAGGAGTCCGGCTACGCCGGTGTCTTCCTGACCTGTGCGGCGATCACCCTGCTGACGACGGTTGCGATCATCGGGACGCTGCTGTCGGATGCCCTCTTCTTTTTCAGTGAAGTACCGATCACCGAGTTCCTGCTTGGAACGAACTGGAGCCCGAACCCACGCGGTGAGGGACTGTCCTTCGGGATCGTCCCACTCGTAATCGGAACGATCACCGTCACGATCACCGCAGCGTTCATCGCGCTGCCGGTCGGTACGCTCACCGCGATCTATCTGAGCGAGTACGCGACCAAACAGGTGCGAGCGATCCTCAAACCGCTGCTGGAGATTCTGGCCGGCATCCCGACCGTTGTCTATGGGTACTTCGCGCTCGTGTACGTCACGCCTGCGTTGCAGGCAACGCTGTTCCCTGATTTAGGAACGTTTAACGCCCTGTCGGCGTCGCTGATGATCGGCATTATGACGATTCCAATGGTCTCCTCGATCAGCGAGGACGCGATGAGTGCAGTGCCGGACTCGCTGCGGCAGGCTGGCTACGGGCTCGGCGCGACGAAATACGAGGTCTCGACGAGCGTCGTCGTCCCGGCATCCCTCTCTGGGATTGTCTCCTCCTACATTCTGGCGGTCTCTCGGGCGATCGGCGAGACGATGATCGTCGTCGTCGCCATGGGCTCGCAGGCGAACATGCCACAGATCCGCGAGACGATCCTCGGGATTCCCTACATCAACCCCGGCGACGTGCTCTTTGAGTCCGGCATGACGATCACCGTCTCGATGGTCCAGATCGCCGGCGGCGACCTCACCGGCGGCTCGCTGCCCTATGATTCGATGTTCGCACTGGGGCTCACGCTGTTTGTCATCACACTTATTATGAACGTGCTGAGTGATATTATCGCCCAACGGTACCGGGAGGAATACTGAATGGCCGTCGAAACCGACACCGAAACCGAGTTCGGCGAGGTCAGCCGGCTCCGGGGCGCCATCTTCGAGTACGTCTCCCTCGGAGCCTCGGTGGTCGGCCTCCTCGCGTTAGCCGCGCTGTTGATCTACGTGTTCGTCGACGCCTTCGGGCTGGCGACGGCGAGTCCCGCGTGGCTGCTCACCTACTTCCTGACGCTTGTCGTCCCCTACATCGGCTTCTGTCTCTACAGCGTCGGCGACCGTGCGTTCACTCGCAAAGTCGCCCTCGCGTTGGGTGGTGGGCTCGTGGTGACCGCGGTCGGCTTCACCGCCATTGAAACACTCGTCGGGACGATCCCCCGGCTGACGTGGCAACTCGCGTATCTGTTCCTCGTCGCCACGCCGACGGTCGCCTCGGTCACGTTCGTCGCCAGCCGGGAGCCAGTCGGGACGGTCGGCTTCGGTCTCATCGGGCGGCTCATCGGTGGGGCGGCACTCGGCTGTGCGGTCGCCGTCATGTTCATCGTCATCGACCGCCCGCTGTGGTTCCTCGTCTATACGCTCGGCGTGCTGCCCGCCGTCGGTGTCGCTGCCTACGGCCGCCGAACTGATTTCGAGTGGACGGCCGTCGCGGCCGGAGTCATCGGTCTCGTTGGTTTCGTTGTCGCCACCGTCCTGCGGCCGGTCGTCGGTATCTACCCCTCTGACGGCCTCATCTACCTCTGGACGCTCGGTATTCCACTGGCAGTCGGCGCGGCCGGCATCGTCTGGCTCCGCGAGGCGAGCCGGAAGCGCGTCGCCGCAGTCGGCGGCAGTACGCTGCTGGCTGCTGCCGCCGGCATCCTGCTCGGCTCCTCGGCGTTACCGAACGGATCGGGCGTCATCGTCACCGGGGCCACTGTCGCCGCGATCGGGGTCTATCTCACCGAAGCCGTCGATGCCGACGCGGGGCGACAGGGATTGCTGCTCCCGGTGTTGCTCGCCGTCGGCGCGCTCGCTGGCGCGGCCGTCGTCCAACTCGTCGGGATCACGACCCCTGAGATGTGGCTCACTCCCGAGTACGTTACTAGCGCGCCCTCGAATACCGCCGCGGAGGCCGGCCTCTATCCGGCCATCGTCGGCTCGATCATCATCATCGGTATCGTCGCGGTGTTGTCGTTCGTGTTGGGTGTCGGCGCGGCCGTCTTCCTTGAGGAGTACGCCGCCGGCACCGGTCTCGTCGGCCGGATCACCCGCCTGTTCCAGATCAACATCGCCAACCTCGCGGCGGTGCCGTCGGTCGTCTATGGCCTGCTCGGGCTGGGACTGTTTGCGAACCTACTGGGCTTCGGCTTCGGGACGGCGGTAACGATCGCGCTGACGTTGTCGCTGCTCATCCTCCCGATTACGGTGATCTCGGCGCAGGAGGCCCTTCGCTCGGTGCCCGACGAGCTCCGACAGGGATCGTACGCGATGGGCGCGACCCGCTGGCAGACGATCAAAAACGTCGTCCTGCCGGAGGCGATGCCGGGAATGCTGACCGGGACGATCCTCGCGTTAGGGCGGGCTATCGGCGAGACGGCCCCGCTTATCATGGTCGGGGCGGCGACGACCGTCTTCAGCGCGCCCAGCGGTATCTGGAGCCGGTTCAGCGCGATGCCGATGCAGATCTACGCGTGGGCGAACTTCCCCCAAGAAGAGTTCCGCTACGGCGTCGTCGCCGCCGGCGTCGTGACGCTACTGATCGTGCTGTTGGCGATGAACGGGACGGCGATCATCATCCGCAACCGAATGGAGCGTGAACACTAATGTCACAGAACGACCTCTCAGAGAGCGACTCCGAGTCGCTGATTTCAACCGACGTAGAGACCAACACGACGGCCGAAACGCCTGCAGCGGCGACGACGGTCGTCGAAACCAAGCACCTGAACGTCTTCTACGGCGACGATCAGGCACTCGACGACGTGTCGATGGCGATTCCAGAACACCAAGTGACGGCCCTCATCGGCCCATCGGGTTGTGGGAAATCGACGTTCCTCCGGTGTCTCAACCGGATGAACGACCTCATCGACATTGCCCGCGTCGAAGGCACCGTCACGCTTCGCGGGACCGACATCTACGATGACGCGGTCGATCCCGTCGCGCTCCGCCGGAAGATCGGGATGGTCTTCCAGAAACCCAACCCGTTCCCGAAAAGCATCTACGACAACGTTGCCTACGGGCTCAAGGTTCAGGACAAGAAAGTCACCGACGAGCGCATTGAGGAGGCCCTTCGGGGAGCGGCCCTCTGGGACGAAGTCAAGGACCAACTCGATCAGTCCGGCCTTGAACTCTCCGGNGGNCAACANCAGCGACTCTGTATNGCCCGNGCNATCGCNCCNGACCCCGAAGTNCTGCTGATGGACGAGCCGGCCNNCGCGCTCGANCCCGTCGCNNCCTCGAANATCGANGANCTNATCGACGANNTNGNNGAGGANTACACCGTCGTCATCGTCACCCACAACATGCAGCAGGCCGCCCGGATCTCCGATCAGACTGCCGTCTTCCTGACCGGCGGCGAACTCGTCGAGTACGACGACACCCAGACCATCTTCGAGAACCCCGAACACGAACGCGTTGAGGACTACATCACCGGCAAGTTCGGGTAGGCGATGGCTCGCCAGCAGTACGCGGATCGACTCTCCAGCCTCCGTACTGAGGTCGTTTTGTTGGCCGAATTAGTACTCGAACGCTATGAGGACGCTCTGCAAGCCGCCGCAGACGGCGATCTCCGTCGGGCCGACCAAATCGTTCGGCAGGACGACGAGATCAACGACTGGTATCTCGAACTCGAAGGCGAGTGTATCGACCTCATTGCCCGCCACCAACCCGTCGCGGGCGATCTCCGATTGATTACGGCCTCGTTCAAGATCATCACCGACCTCGAACGGATCGGCGATCTCGCTACCAACCTCGCCCGTCGCACCGAGTACGGCCGATCGGGCATTCATCCCGCGGTCGATCTCCACGCGCTCGGAGTAGCGGCCTCCGAGATGGTCGACGCGGCAGTCGCCGCCTACGAGGACGACGACGCGGCCGCCTGCCGAGCGGTCGCGGCCGACGACGACCGGCTCGATGCGGACTGTGCGGCGACGACCCAGCGGATCATCCGTGAGTTGATTACCGAACGCACGGCGACGGACCGCACTGACGACGAGTTGGCCCGGGCTGTCGAGCGAACGACCCACGCGTTGCTCACCGTGCGGGATATCGAGCGCGTCGGCGACCACGCGGTCAACATCGCCGCCCGAACGCTATATATGATCGACGGCGACGCCGACCTGCTGTACTGATCGTGGGAAACCCTTTTTAAGTCCGCTTACCGGATAGCCGATATGCCCAGAGACGAGTATCAGGCCGAACTCATCGACCTCCGTGAGGACGTCCTCGCAATGAGCGAGACGGTCGCCGAGCGGCTGGAGATGGGCCTGACCGCGCTGGAAACGAACGACGAAGAGCTTGCCCAAGAGGTAATCGACGGCGACGACGATATCAACCAACTGTATCTGGAACTCGAAGGCCAGTGTACCGACCTGATCGCCCTCCAGCAACCGGTCGCTGGCGACCTCCGGTTTATCGCGGCCTCCTTCAAGATCATCACCGACCTCGAACGCATCGCCGATCTCGCTACCAACCTCGGCGAGTACGCCATCGCCGCTGACAACGACGTGTTCCCCAGCGTTGACATCCAGCGACTCGGCGATATCACCCTCGACATGCTGGCCGATTCCATGGAAGCCTACGCTGAAGAGGACCGAGAGCTGTGTTATGCGGTCAACGAGCGCGACGACGATCTCGACGCTGAGTGTGAGATCGCCAGCGACACCGTCGTCCGCGAACTGATCGAAGGCGGCGAGATCGGCGACGACGAGATCGAGACGTTCATGGAGGACGTCTCGCGGTTCCTCCTGACGATCCGTGACCTCGAACGCGTCGGCGACCACACGGTCAACATCGCCGCTCGCGCGCTGTACATGATCGACAACAACGACGAACTGATCTACTGACTCCGAGACCGCCGGGATACGCTACTGTCTTGCGTATTAGCGTCGGAATTCGTGTTATCGCCCACATACTTTATACGATACCACTGCACAGCTTCCATGTTGGTGTGTCACAATGTCACGAGAACCCGCTGAACGAACCCTCCGCTCGGAGCTCCTCGGTCGTCCCGTTGCGTTCAACTATTCGGAGACGTGGCTCGGGTATTCGATGCTGGCTCTCCGCGTCGTCATGGCGTGGGTGTTCTTGCAGGCAGGATTAGCAAAGCTGTTTGAGGGTGGCCTCAGCGACCCGCTGGCGTGGTCGTCGGCCGGCTTCCTGAACAACGCCATCGCGGAGGCGAACCCGCTGTACGGCGTCTTTCAGTTTTTTGCCAACTACACCGCGATCATCGATCCGATGGTCGTTTTCGGACAGATCCTCATCGGGTTGGCACTGCTGTTCGGAATTTTCGTTCGCTTCGCCGCGCTGATGGGCGCGATCCAGATGACGTTCTTCTGGACGGCCGCGTGGCAGGGCGGCCTCATGGCCGGCTTCCCGGTTGCCCACGGCTATTTCGTCGATAGCTCGTTCGTGTACCTGCTGTTGCTGTTCGGCCTTGGTGCGTGGGGTGCCGGGCGGATCCTCGGCATCGACGCCGCCCTCGAAGAGACAGCGATCGTTCGCAACAACCCCTCGTTGCGCTACTTGCTCGGCTAATCGGTCATCTCTGGTGGCGTCGCCGTTGGCGACTCGTCAGTCGCGTCTGCAGCCGAGTCGTCATCGACGATCCGATCCGTCCACGTCCCACGCAGGAAATAGACGCCGACCGCAGCCGCCATCAACACGTTCGAGACTCCCTCGCCGTACCAGATTCCCGTCGCGCCCCAGCCCATCGGCACGGCTAACACGTAGGCCAGCAGCGACCGCAGGATGATGTAGCCGACGAAGGCAAACAGCAGTGCCAGCCGGGTGCGGCCGCTGCCGCGGAAGCCACCCTGAATCACGTAGAAGACGCCGAGGAAGACGTAGGTGACGCCGACGGTGCGGAGATACTCGGTGCCGACGGCGACGACTGCGGCCGAGCCGGTTCCGGTGACGAAGATATCAATTATTGGGCCGGCAAAGAAGTAGGCTACTACGCTGAAAACTGCGAAGGCGGCGACGACGATGCCGATGGCAGCGCGGACGCCGGCGACCGCGCGGTCGCGCTGACTCGCGCCGAGGTTTTGGCCGACGACGGTTTCGACGCCGCGAGCGAGGCCGAGGGCGGGGAGGACGACCATCGAGGTGACGCGCGTCCCGATCCCGTAGGCGGCGACGGCCTCGACGCTCGTGATCGCCACGAGCGCGGTGAGGATCGTTACGCTGAGGGCCTTCGTGCTGACTTCGAGGCTGGCGGGCGCGCCGATCCGGACGAGTTTTTTAATTGTTGCTCGCTCCGGCAGGAAATCGGCGCGGGCGAGTTCGATACCGACACGCCCCGACAGCAGTAGCCAGATCCCGATGACCGCGCCGATTCCGCGGGTCAGGATCGTCGCGATAGCCGCCCCCTGAACGCCGAACCCGGTGAAGCCGGTGAGCTCGAACAGCGCGGCCTCCAGCGGTTCGAGGCCGACCCACGCGAACATCACGTTGTCCTGAAAGCCGAGGATGAAAAACGGGTCGGCGATGACGTTGAGCCCGACGCCCAGCCCCATCAGGTACAGGGGTGTCCGGGTGTCACCCCAGCCCTGCAGCAACGATTGAAAGACGAAGAAACTGAAGACGAAGGGGATGCCGAGGAACATCGTCTGCGTGTAGTCTAGGGCCATCCCGTATTCGGTTGTTCCCGGCACCGCGCCGACTAACTGCAACAGCGTCGGTGCCAGGAGGTAGCCGAGCACGGAGAACAGGATCGAGACGGCGACAACGAGCGTGATCGTCTGGCCGGCGACGTGACTGACGCGAGCGGTGTTGCCCGCGCCCTTGTTCTGGGCGACGAGGACGGTGCCGGCGATCGAAAAGCCCAGCGAGAGGCTGATGATGAGGAAGACGATGGCCCACGAAAAGGAGAGGGCCGATACTGCAGGCTGGCCGAGGCGGCCGACCCAGAACGTATCCGCGAGGTTGTAGCCGACCTGCAGGAGGTTCGTGAGAACGATCGGCAGCGATAGCACGATGAGCGGTTTGAGGAGCGCGCCGTCGGTGACGTTGACCGAGCGGTCACGCGTCCCGCTCATTCCCGGCCCTCGCTGGCGGCGGCCTCACACGTCGTCATACCATCTGTTCGGCCGTCGGTCGGTTACGGGTTGCGCTCCGTGGGTGTGCCGGCGTCGCCGCTCACCAGTCTTTCGGCGACTGATCTCGCCAGAACTGCCCGCTCGGGGCATCGGGTTTGAAGCGTGCGAGCCAGATCGGCGTTTCAGCGCCCTTCTCCGGCGTTCGCGGCGCGCTCCCGCTGGTCATATCGGTCTGGACGTAGCCCGGACACACTGAGTTCGCAAGCAATCCCTGCGAGCCGTATTCGCCGTCGAGATACCGCGTGAGGCCGTTGAGCCCGGTCTTCGAGATACGATAAGCTGGCATCCCGCCGGATTGGGAGTTCGTGATCGCGCCCAGCCCGGAGGAGACGTTGACGACACGGGGGCCGGGCTGCGGCAACAACAGATCGAGGGCGTGTTTCGTGAGGTGGATCGGACCGTGGAGATTCGTCGCCAGCGTCGTCTCGATGGTCTCCTCGCTCATCTCGGCCAGCGACTCGCGGCTGTCCATCACGCCGGCGTTGTTGACGAGAATGTCCAGTTGGCTGGCCTCCTCGCTGATGCGGTCGATAGCGGCGACGCGCTGGGATTCGACTGTTACGTCGAGTTCGATGGCCGTGCGGTCATCGTCTGTGATATCGGCGGTGTCGCGCGCCCCGGCATAGACCGTCGCGCCGTGGTCGACGAGCCCGTCGGCGACGCGCTTGCCGATTCCGCGTGTCGCGCCGGTGACGAGCGCGACGTGGCCGTCCAAGTCGTCGTAGAGCGGTACGTCCATACGCCCGAAACGGGCAGCACGAACTAAAACACCGCGCCGAACCGCACTGCTGGCGAGTTAGACGCTTGCTTCGACGTACTCGACAGCCTCAGCCGGCGTCTTGACGTGTTCGATCCCGTCAACGCCGTCGATCCGGTGGGTGCTGAGGCCGGCGACCGGTTTGTCGAACGACAGCGCGTGGCCGAGTTCCGAGAGCGTCCCTGAGCCGCCGTCAACGGCGATGACAGCGTCGCCGTTCATCACGACCAGCGGGTTTCGGGCGTGGTTGATGTCAGTCGCAATCGCGGTGTCGACGTAGGCGTTGGCCGCGCCGGGGTCGCCGCCCGGGAGAATCCCGATGGTGTGGCCACATGCGTCGCTGGCTCCGCGGCAGACAGCTTCCATAACCCCCGTGCGGCCGCCGCAGACGACCTCATGGCCGCCATCGGCGAGCAGTTCGCCGAGCTGTTCGGCCGTAGAATAGGTTTCAGCATCGACGCTGTTGCCCCCGATGACACTGACGCGCATACTGGTCTCTCGGCGGCCCACGTGGTTGGTGTTTCGATACGTCTCTAACTCAGTTTTCAGGGCTTGACGAGCACTTTGATCGCCTCACGGTTGTCCATCGCCGCGTAGCCTTCGGGGACGCCGTCGAGATCGACGGTTTTCGTGAATATCGGCGAGGGATCGAGCGTCCCCTGCAACACGTCGGCCATCAGCTCCTCGGCGTAGGCGCGAACGGGGGCGACGCCGCCGTTCAGCGTGACGTTGGCACGGAAGAACGGCTCCAAGTCGAGGCCGTCGCCGAGTCCGTGTGGCACGCCGACGTAGCCGACGGTACCGCCGGGACGGGCGACGCCGATAGCGGTCTCCATCGAGGAGGTCGCGCCGACACACTCCATGACGTGGTTGACACCGCCGTTCGTGAGCTCTTGGACGCGCTCGATGGCGTCCTCGCCGCGTTCGCTAACGAGATCGGTCGCGCCGAACTCCTCGGCGATAGCAAGGCGGTCCTCGTGGTGGCCCATGGCGATGATCCGCTCCGCGCCGAGTCGTTTGGCCGCGAGCACACCACAGAGCCCGACCGCGCCGTCGCCGATGACAGCACACGTCGATCCGGCCTCGACGCCAGCACTGACGGCGGCGTGGTGGCCCGTGCCCATCACGTCGGTCAGGGGGAGCAGCGAGCGCAGGGTGTCTTCGTCGTCTGCGTGGCGGTCGGGGACGCGGACGAGCGTGCCGTCGGCCTCGGGACAGCGGACGTACTCGCCCTGTGCACCGCCGTTGTCGCCGCTCCAGCTGTCCTGATTTACACACGACGTGTAGAGACCCTTCCGGCAGAACTCACAGCGACCACAGCTGATGAAGAAGGGTGCGAAGACGCGGTCGCCTGGCTCGACAGAGACCACGTCGTCGCCGACCTCCTCAACGATCCCCATAGGTTCGTGGCCGACGCGGGAGGGTACGTCGCGGTCGGTCTCGCCCCGATAGAACCAGAGATCGGAGCCACAGACCGCAGTGTGGGTGACACGGATGATCGCGCCACGCGGGGATTGGAGTTCGGGTTCGGGAACGGATTCGACACGGATATGGCCGGGGCCGTGGTAGGTGGCTGCGCGCATACCGCAACACCGTGTTCAGGTATGAAAAACTCGTCCCTCCTCTGGGTCAAGTTTATGTTTCGACAGCATAATTTAGGCTTGTGGTTTCACCAACATTACTGCAAGTCCCAACCAGCATCGATGGTTTCCTCGCACAGTACGGGGGTATCGTCGTTGACTTCGCAATCACCGTCGTCACGTTCGTCGTGACGTTCCTGTTGCTGTATCGGATCGGGAAATCGGTCCTCGTCCGGGCAGTCAAACGCGGGCTTAACGCCCGCCAGTTCTCCTCGGCGGTCGTCAGCCTTGGCTCCAGTATCGCGGCTGTCATCGCCGTCCTCGGTGCGGTTGCTATCGCCGCGACCGTCTCGGGCTTCCCGGCGATCCTCTCGGCGTTTGCGACCATCGCCGGCGCGCTCGCCTTGGGTGTCGCCTTCGCCGCCGGCGACATCATCGAGAACTTCGTTGCGGGCATCTTCATTCTCAAGGACAAGCCGTTCACCGTCGGCGACTACATCGAGTGGGACGGCAACAACGGCATCGTTCGGGAGATCAACCTCCGCGTGTCCAAACTCGATACGTTCAACAACGAACAGATCACCGTTCCGAACGGCGATCTCGCCAGCGCGGTCGTGATGAACCCCGTCGCTAACGATACCCGACGACTCACCTTCGACTTCGGGATCGAGTACGACGCGAGCATGAAAGACGCCCGCGAGATCATCGTCGATGAAGCCACCAAGATCGAGGGCGTCCTTGAGGAGCCGACACCGTCGGCTCCGGTCACCGGCCTTGCGGATTCCGCGGTCGTGCTGAACGGCCGACTCTGGATCAATCCGGCCGAAACGGGTGCTGGTGGCGTCAAAAACCAGTGGATCGAGAACGTCAAACGCCGCTTCGACGCCGAAGGGATCGGCATGCCGTACCCCTACACGGAACTCACCGGCGAAATCGACGTCAACACCCGCGACGTCGACGCCGCACCCGCCGACGACTGATCGACCGTTCACCCGTTTTTCTTTCGGCCGTGTCGCTTCCGAAGTCGAGTCGCAACCGAGCGTTTCCGCTGCTTTGGTCGGTCTTGCGGTAGTTCTATTATGTTCCGTACACGACGCCCCGTAGAGACCTACTATGGAAATCTCAGATCAACTCCTCTGTCTGTTCAGTGCTGACGTGACCGAAGAAGACGACCGGTATACCGTCGAAATCCCGAAACGAGAGATCGAAACCGGCAGCATCGAGACCGACGAGACCTACCGTGTGGCCCTCATCTCGCGGTCCGGCTCCGGCTCGACGACGACGATCGAGGACTCGACGACGACGGCGAGTGACTCGGGTGAGCCACAGCCGCCNGTCGAACNCGGCGANNTCCGCTACGTCGAGATCGANGACATCGGCAAGCAGGGNGACGGNATCGCCCGNGTCGAGCGNGGCTACGTNATCATCGTNCCCGGCGCGGAGATCGGCGAGCGCGTCAAGATCGAAGTCTCGGAGGTCAAGTCGAACTTCGCGGTCGGCGAGATCATCGAAGAAGAGTTCTGATCGCTCACTCGTCGGCAGCCGTCGCGGCTGCGGTCAGTTGTCGCGGTCGGTCGCTGTCAGTCTCTGTTAGTCGTTGTCGCCGTCGGCAGCGGTCGTATTCCAGTATGACACCGACGCGACTGCGTCGCCGACATCCGTCTCGCCGAGCGCGCGGTCGAGTTTGCGGAACGGTTCGGCGACGTTTTTTGGGAGTTCTCGGTAGAACCCATACGGCAGGACGAAATCGTGCTGTTCGTCAACGAGTTCGAGCCCTGCATCCGCCAGTAGGCTTTCGACATCCCGGCGGGAGTAGAGCCGCGAGCCCATTGGCAACAGCCAGTTGTAGATCAGCCTCGTGCTTTCGAGATTGAACGTATCGAAGAAGACCTGCCCTTTCGAGACACGTTTGAGTTCCCGAAGGAAGGTGACCGGCCGATCGGCGAGGTGGAAAAACCGCATTGCGAAGACGGCGTCGAAGTGGTCGTCCGGGAACGGGAGTCGGGCAGCATCGCCGACCATGAACTCAAGGGTGTCAGCGACACCAGTCGCTTGCGCTTTCTCCCGGCCCTGTGACAACATCGCTTCGGAGATGTCGAGCCCGATGATGTCCGCACCCTCCTGGGCCAGCATAACCGAAAACCGCCCGGTGCCACAGGCGACTTCGAGGAGTCGCTTGTCCTCGACGGGGCCGAGGGCGTTGAGCACTGCCGTTTTCTCCCGTCGGTCGATGAACTGCCCCCCCTCGGAGAACCGCTTGTCGTCGTAGGCCTCGGCGATGTCGTCGGCCTGATACCACTCTGTGCCTTTCACGCTGGCACACTCTGCACACCGGAGAACTAAAACCGTACTGGATATGACCGCCCGTGCCTTCGTCCGTTTGGCAACATTAGTGTCAGTTGCGGCAGCGACGAGGGAGTCAACTGGGTGTCAATGCAGTGGTTGTCAGTTGTCGACGGAACCGCGGGGGTCGATTGTCATCTATTGTTAATACAACCTTATACAACACCCATCTGTTTGCTGAGTATGAAGCCAACCTTTACCAACTGGCTCAGTATGAGGAAGTGTATGAGCACTAGTCCGGTCGAGGCCAACAGTCCAGTGCGACTTTCCGAATCCGAGTTCCGCGAACGACTCCGGGAACTCCCGCCGAGCGCGAAACTCATTGCGAAAGTCCTTGAGACCGACGAACCGCTGTCGCAGGGGGAACTCGCCGAGGAATCGTTGCTGCCCGACCGGACGGTCCGGTACGCACTGAACAGACTGGAGGAGTCGGAGCTGATCGGCTCCCGCTACAGTTTCCAAGACGCTCGGAAACAGGTCTACTACCGGAACCAGTAATCGGTCACCAGCGACGTGTCGTCGGCGACCCGCTTTCCTCCCGGAAAATCCACTCTTTTATACGTCGCTGCACACAGTACCCGGTATGCAGCTTTCGGTCGTCGTCCCGACGCTGAACGGACGAGACCACCTCATCGCCTGTCTCGACACACTCCACGAGCGGGTTCCCGACGCCGAGGTCATCGTCGTCAACGGCCCCTCGACGGACGGCACGACAGGCATGATCGACGACCGCGACGATGTCGACGTGCTCGTCGAAGTCTCCTCGCGGACGCGCAACGTCGCCCGCAACGCCGGTATCGACGAGGCCAGCGGCGACGTGATCGCCCTGCTCGGCGACGACCTCCAGGTCGAAGGCGACTGGCTGGAGTCGATCGTCGATGGGCTCACCGAAGCCCCAGTTGTCACCGGCCCGACCCATCGCACGCTCCGGGGCGGTGTGACGACCGAGTCGGCCGAACGCGAGCGGATCGCCGGCCGCAGCGTCACCGCGATTTCCGGCAATAACGTCGCTTTTCGCCGCGAGGTCATCGAAGAATTGGACGGCTTCGACGAGTACCTCGAAACCGGCGGCGCGTGGGATCTGGCGCACAGACTCGCCGCCGCCGACCACCCGGTTGCGTGGCGATCCGGGATGAGCGTCCGGTGTGAGTACGAGGCCGACGGCGGACGCGCCGACCGCGATTGGGGCTGGAAGTACCGAGCCTTGGCCTACCGGCTCGTCAAGAACTACGGCCTCCGACCAACAGTCGCCCGCCGAACCCTCTCGCATGCAGTGAGCGATGCGATCTCGACGGCTGTCGACGTCGTCAAAGGTGAGGGGCAGCCGACCAACTGGATCGGCAACGGCCGGGCAGTCCTCTCGGGGATTTCGACTGGCGGCTCCGACGGACTGGTCGCTCGGGCCCGCGACCGCAGCGACGCCCGCAATCCTCACGGCCTCTCGAAACGCGGCGACAGAGCCGTCGTCAAATACGACTGGCGGGACGATGGCGAACCCATCGGCGATGTCGATACGTAATCGCTGTTTTTGCTGCTCAGAACCCTGATTCGGTCGACAGGCCCGGGATAATCCGCGTCGGATTCTTGTTGAACACGCGGCTCATCGCGTCCTCGGGGACATCCAGCGTTAGAATTTCCATGACGGCGACGTTGGGGTGGACGTCCGGCGTTCCGCTACCGAAGACGATCCGGTCGGGGTGCTCCAACAGGCCGCGTTCGAGGATTTCCCGGGAGCGGACGGTCCAGGTGTCCAGATAGAGGTGGTCGTAGCGGTCGAGCAACGTGAGGGCTGTTTCCATCCGGTCTTCATCCATCGGGTAGCCACCGAACCCGGCCATGATGACCGGGTAGCCGTCGTTCAGCAGCGTGTCGGCGACCGCGGCCGGCGGGTAGTCCGGGCGACAGTAGACAACGACCGGGAGGTCGACTGCGATGAGTTCATCGCGGACCTCGCG
Organism: Halonotius terrestris; assembly: GCF_006861665.1. Lineage (GTDB taxonomy): Archaea > Halobacteriota > Halobacteria > Halobacteriales > Haloferacaceae > Halonotius > Halonotius terrestris. Next base: position 305,993 of record NZ_RKLU01000002.1, read on the forward strand.
GTCGGGCAGCCCGTCGACGACGGGGTCGAGGACGAAGCCGTGAAACCGGTCGTCGTAGGCGTACTGTTCGACGTCCCCCGGACGGGTGTGATGGTTCTTGCGGGGCGCGTAGAGATTGCGAAGCTTCGAGATCGGGTTGTCGGCTGCGGCCAGCGCGCCGTTGAGCCGGGCGAAGGCGAGAAACGGGCGGTCGACGCTGAGGCGGGCGACGGCGTTGTTCGCGCGGAGGTAGCCGATATCGTCGGGTCGGCGGGTCGGCGAGACGGCGGTTTGGACGACACCGGCTTGGTGGCACTCGCGGGCGAGGCGATCGGGGCCCATGTCCCGGCCGCGAGTTGAGACAGACACCTCGTCGTGGTCGAGATGCCCGTGCATATCGACCACGCGGAACCGGTGTTCCAACTCCAGCATTGCTTGAGTCTTGCTGGGGAGGTACATAATTGTTGCAGCCCTCGCCGTGTGGTATGGTGACATTCGACGGCTATTCCGTGGTTGGTCTCACCGTCGACCGCGGCTCTGGCGGGCGATTCGTCGGCTACCGAGACAAAGATTTTATATAGAACTGCAAACCATCTCTGCATGAGGCGACTCTATCATGGCTCAACGACAGCAACCGATGGTTATTCTCTCCGAGGACAACGAACGGACACAGGGACAGGACGCACAGGACTCGAACATCCGGGCCGGGAAGGCCGTTGCCAACTCGGTACGGACGACGCTCGGCCCGAAAGGGATGGACAAGATGCTCGTCACCTCGTCGGGTGACGTGACGATCACGAACGACGGGGCGACGATTCTCAACACGATGGATATCGAGCATCCGGCCGCCCAGATGCTCGTCGAAGTCGCCGAAACCCAAGAAATAGAGGTCGGCGACGGGACGACGACCGCAGCCGTCCTTGCCGGCGAACTCCTCGCCGAAGCTGAGGAACTTCTCAGCCAGGACCTTCACCCGACCGTCATCACCGAGGGCTACCACGAGGCCGCCCGCCTCGCTCAGGAAGCCATCGACGAGCAGGTCCTCGACATCGATCTCGACGACGACATCCTCGAATCGGTTGCCGAATCGAGCATGACCGGCAAAGGCACCGGCGACGTGGCCGCCGCGGTGCTGGCCGAGCGCGTCGTCAACGCGGTCCGGCAGGTCGCCACCGACGACGGCGTCGACCGCGAGGACATCCATATCCACACCCAGACCGGCGCGGCCTCCAGCGCGACCGAACTCGTCGAGGGCGTCATCGTCGACGAGACGCCGATCACCGACGCCACGTCGAGCGAACTAACGGATGCGACGACGGCCATCCTCGATACGAGCCTCGAATTCGATACGGGCGATGCCGACGCCGAGTACAACATCACGGACGTCAACCAGCTCAACGAGGCCATCGAAGCTGAAGAGCAGGAACTCCGAGAGCACGCCGAAACCGTCGCCGACGCCGGCATCGAACTCCTGTTCGCTACCGGCGATATCGACGACCGCGTTGCGGGCTACCTCGCCGACGAGGGGATCGTCGCCTTCGAGAACATCAGCTCCTCGGACGCCGGCTCCATCTCGCAGGCGACTGGAGCTCGGCAGCTCGGCACGCTTGAGGACATCGAGGACAACGACCTCGGTACCACGGCTTCGCTGCGCGTCGAGACCTACGGCGACGACGAGCTCACGTTCGTCGAAGGGGCTGACAGCGCGCACGTCAGCCTCTTCGTTCGCGGCAGCACCGACCACGTCGNNGACGANCTCGAACGCGCNCTCAACGACGCNNTCGANGTCGTCATCGCNGCNCTCGACGAGGGCGGCGTCGTCCCCGGCGCNGGCGCGNCCGAGATCGCCATCGCCGACCACGTCCG
>NZ_RKLU01000002.1:307843-397662 GCF_006861665.1 Halonotius terrestris
CGCNGCCGGNNTCGANGGCCGNAANCAGCTCGCTATCGAGGCCTTCGCTACCGCAGTCGACGCCCTGCCACGGACGCTGGCTGAAAACACGGGTAAGGACCCGATCGACGCACTCGTTGACCTCCGCGCCCGCCACGACGCGCAGGGCCGCGCCGGTCTCGTGACGACCGAGCGATCCGGCACCGTCGGCGACCCTGTCGAAGAGGGCATCCTCGATCCCGCAGCGGTCAAACGTGAGGCCGTTGATTCAGCGACCGAGGCCGCGACGATGATCCTCCGCATCGACGACGTGATCAGCTCCGAATAGACTTCCCACTCGTATCGCGTCGTTGAGCACCGTTTTGCTGCCGTTTTTCGAACGCTACTGATCGCCCATCGCCTCGCTGGCGATGTTGCGACCGCGGGCGTTGAGCGTGACCTCTCGGCGTTCCCGCACCTTGTCGACGATATCGAGTTCGATGAGTTTCTCGAAGGTCTCCTCGACGTCGTCGACGTCTTGGCCGATGAACTCGGGAATGCTGAACGGCGAGATCCCCGAGTGAAGTGCCATGAGGACTTCTTTTTCGGAGGGCTCGAGATCGACGTTGGTCTCGCTTTCGCGTTCGCCCTGTTGGAGGAAGGCGTAGGCGAAAATCGAGACCTGTCGCGGCCCCATGAGATGCGTTTCGAGGCTGGTCGAATCCACGGCGTGGGAGACCTCGATGATCGGTCGTTTCTGTCCGTCGACGGTCCGTTTCTCTTTGTTGAGCCCGCTGATCTCGCTGAGCTCCATCTCGACGAGCGAGCCGTTTTTCAGGGAGGCCAACAGCGATTCGGATTCGACTGCGAGCCGGGCCTTTTGCCACTCGGTGTCTTGGATCACGCCGCCCTCAACCGCGGGGTGTTTGGCTTTGATGACTGCTTCATCGAGCACGGCCTTGTAGAAGGCGAGTTTGAACTCCTCGTGGTTGTTCGCGGAGACGACGAGGACGTCCTCGCCGAGCCGGAGGCTCAGGTAGTTCGACAGCGCGGCGATGGACTGGGTGGAATCCTCACGCCCGGATAGTCCAGTTATGTCCGAGAGTTTGATCGTCCGCTTGCCGTCGCCGCCGACGAGGATGAGCCGCTTGTTCGATAACAGCAGTCGCCCCTCGGACCACGAGATGTCGTTGAGCTTGCGGCCGTTTTTGACCGCCATCGTGAATCGCCCTTTCGTATCGGCGATCTGGTATTCTTCCTCGCCCATGGTGGGTGCCTATCTGCGTTGGTGCGTTGCCCGGCCAGTACGGCTGAGTATACAACCGGGTGCGTCTTATCGGTGTCGCCATCCCACTGCACGGAGACGAGTTGGGTATCTGTCATCGCCGCTGGTATGGACCCGTTTCGGCGTGGGTAACGGTTGTCGCTGCACCGGGCTTTATGTACAGGGGCGAGCCAATATATTGGCAGACACACCCACAGTGTACGGCGGTCGAGAGCGGACTGGGGACCCCTTCCTCGGCACTGTGGGCGACACGCGGGCAGCGAGTACAATGTCAGACGATACACCACATTCCGACGCGACGCGGATCGAAACGATCAGCTCCGGTATCGCCGAACTCGACGAACTGCTCAAGGGTGGCTACGTTCGTGGTCGGACGTATCTCGTCCAAGGCGTCTCGGGGACGGGCAAATCCCTCCTCGGCCAACACTTCCTGCAGGACGGCCTCGAAAACGGGGAGACGGTCGTCTACATTCACGGCGAGGAGTCGCGGGGCGACATCCTCACCAACGCGGGCCAACTATCGGTTGACATCGCCGATGCCGAATTCCTCGATATCGGTCCCGGCACCGACTTCTTCGCCGAGGACATCTCCTACGATCTCGTCGAGACGACTGAGGTCGAATCCGAGCGCTTCACCAAGGACATCAAGGAGATCATCGAGTCGGTCAATCCCGAGCGGGTGTTGATCGATCCGATCACGCAACTCCAGTACGTCGAACGCGACGAGTACCAGTATCGCAAACGGCTCCAGTCGCTGATCCGGTTCCTTCGGGATCGACAGGTGACGACCGTCACAACCAGAACGCTCTCTCAAGGTGCGTCGACGGAGTTCACGTTCGACGACTTCGAATCGCTCAGCGACGGGGTCATCAAGCTCTATCTCGACGACAGCGAACGCCGGATCGCCGTCCCGAAACACCGGGGGCTCGGGCAGATAGATGGGACACATGGGCTGGAGATCCGCGACGATGGGATCGAGATCTACCCGCAGGTCGTGCCGAAACACACCAACCGCACGTTCGATCCCTCGTTGTTGTCGACCGGCGATGACGCCTTCGACGCGCTGTTGGGCGGCGGGATCGAACGGAGCGCGGTTTCGTTCATCAGCGGCCCGACCGGGATCGGAAAATCAACCATCGGCGCGGAGATCCTCACCGGCATCGCCGCTGGGGGTGGGAGCGTCCTCGCGTACCTTTTCGAGGAATCGATTGAGCAGTTCACGTATCGGTGTGAAAACCTCGGCCTGCCGATCACCGAACTCCGCGAGTCGGGGGCACTCCAGCTCACCGAAGTCGAACCGCTGGTACAGTCAGCCGAAGAGTTCGGCCAACACGTGGTCACTGAAGCCGAGAAACACCAACCCGATGTCGTGTTGATCGACGGGCTGGCTGGCTACAAGATCTCGCTGCAGGGCGAGGAACAGCGACTCGTTCGCCGGCTCCACGGGCTGACGCGCGTGTTGAAGAACCGCGGCGTCGCCATCGTGCTCACTGACGAGGCCGATCAGTTGACCGGCGTCCCGACAGCGACGAGTACGAACACCAGTTACATCGCCGATACCATCGTCTACCTGACCTACGTCGAACTCGACGCCGAGTTGAACCGGGCGATCGGCGTCCTGAAAAAGCGACTCGGCGGTTTCGACAACCGGTTCCACCGGTTTACGATCGAGGACGGCGAGGGGTTACGGATCGCGGGCACCTTCGACGGCGTCCACGGCATCATGCGCGGGACACCGGTACAGGGGGAGCACCAGTAACCACGCTTCTCCGGGCTCATGAGTGCCACGCAACCGACCGACGGCGATCGGACGCTGCAACTCATCGTCGCCAGCGACGGTGATCGGGAAGCCCTTCAGACAATACTCAGTGAGCAATACGAGGTTGTTATCGACGACGACCTCCAGCCGGCGGACTGCTATCTCATTGGCGACAACCGCCTCCCGGAATACGAGGACGATCTCCGCGAACTGAAAACCGAGACGTATCCGACCTTTCAACCGGTCCTATTGCTCCAACGCGCTGATAACAACGGCCGAGCGTTCCTACCTACGGAGCCGGGGTCGGAGCCGCCGCTGGTCGATGAAGTCGTCACCGCCCCGATCGACCGGGCGACGCTATACCGCCGCCTCCAGAACCTCTTGATCCGACGCGAACAGTCCGAAGAACTCGCCGCGCGATACGAGAATATCCAACGACAGTTCGAACGGCTCTTCGAGGCGACCAACGACGCGATCCTTGTCATCGATCCCGACTCCGGCACGATCGAGGAGTGTAATCCTGCCGCCGCGGAGTTGACCGGGCGGTCGCGGTCCGCGCTGGTCGGGATCGCCCCGGATGAAATACTCGCTGGAGAGGGAACCCGCAGCCTCGCGGAGTTCGTCGCCTCCGTCGTCGCCAACGGCCAGGGCTGGACCGACGAGTTCACCTGTCAGGCGGACGCGGACGATCAGCGACAGGTCGAGATTTCGGCGGCGACGTTCGAGGCCGAAGCCGGGCCCTCAGTGCTGTTTTCCATCCGCGATGTGACCGAACGGAAAGCCTACGAGCGAGAACTGGAGCTCAAAACAGAGGCGATCGACGGCGCGCCAACCGGGATCACGATCAGCGACCCGAATCAGGAGGACAATCCGCTGGTTTACACCAACGACGGCTTCACGGCGATCACCGGCTACGACGAGTCGACGATTATCGGGCAAAACTGTCGCTTCCTGCAGGGACCGAAAACCCGCGAGGAGCCGGTGGCGGAGATGCGGGAGGCGATCGCTAACGAGGAACAAGTCACCGTCGAACTCAAGAACTACCGCCAGGACGGCTCCGAGTTCTGGAACCGCGTCACCATCGCTCCCGTGTGGAACGACGACGGCGAGCTGCAGAACTTCATTGGGTTTCAGGAGGACGTCACGGATCGAAAGGAGCGGGAACGCGATCTCCAACTGTTTCGGAAAGCCGTCGAGAACTCCGGCAACTCCGTCATCATCACCGACCGGAACGGCAACGTCGAGTATGTCAATGCCGCATTCGAGGCACAGACCGGCTACACACGCGAGGAAATCCTCGACAACAACCCGAATCTCCTCAGCTCGGGCAAACAGTCGGACGCGTTCTACGACGACCTCTGGGAGACGATCCTCGCCGGCGAGACGTGGGAGGCCGAACTCGTCAATCAGCGGAAATCCGGCGGGCTCTACCGGGTCGAACAGGAGATCTCGCCGATCACGAACAGCGTCGGCGAGATCACACATTTCGTCGCCATCGAACGTGATGTGACCAACCGCCGTCTCCGCGAGCAACAGCTCGATGTCCTCAATCGTATCCTTCGGCACAACCTCCGCAACGGGATGAACGTCATCGAGGGCAACGTCTCGCTGCTCGAAGAGAGGGTCGATGACGAGGCAGCCGACCAGTTCTTCGATGCGATCAACACCCGGATCAATGACCTCGACCGGTTGAGTGCGCGCGCCGCGACCGTGCGGTCGCTGTTCGCCAACACGGACAGCGAGGAAGTCGTCAGCGACATCCCGCTGCTGTTCACCGGCCTCGAAGAGAAGTTCGCGTCCCGGTATCCGTCGGCGTCGCTGACAACTGAGTCGGCGTCACTGGCGGTTAAGGCCGACAACCGGCTTGAGCTGGGGCTATTGGAACTCATCGATAATTTCATTCAACACAACGATCAGCCGACGCCGACGGTGACGGTTACCGCGACACCACACACCGAAATGGGTGCCGCCGAGTGGGTCGAGATCGTCGTCACCGACAACGGGCCCGGGATTCCGATGTACGAATGGCAGGCGATTCAGGCCGGCGAGGAGACGCCGCTGGAACACGGCACCGGGCTGGGCCTGTGGCTCGTCCACTGGACGGTCTCGCTGCTCGGCGGCGAGGTCCGAATCGAGGAAGACGACACCGGCACGAAGGCCGTGTTGACGCTGCCGCGGGCCGACGGAAACGGCAAGTCCACTGACAACGCGGCAGATACGGAGCCGTCGGCTGACTCACCTGACTGAGTGTGCTACTCCGCGGGCACGACCGTCACCGTGTCGCCGGCGACGAGTCCGAAGGCGTCATCGCCGCGGCCCTGATTCACGTCGCACTCGACGTAGCCGTGGCTTCCGACAGTCAGTAATCGCTCGCCCGGTTCGACCGCCGCGAACGTTTCGACGACCGGCGCGGGCACGTCGTTGACGGCGACCCGCTCGCTGTCCGCGAGCCACTCGCCGGGAACGTTCGTGATCGCATTGCCGAAGTCGTCGACGACGAGGACTTCGCCGTGGATCGCGCCGTCATCGCGTGTCGGCGTCGGGAACTCCAGATCGACGCAGTCCGACAGATCAAGCGACGCGAGCATCTCGACGGCCTCGATCCGGTCGACGCCCGCGTCGTGGATCTCAGCGGCTGCGGGCGCGAACACGTCCCGGCCGTGGAACGTCGTCGATGCGGGGTCGTCGACGACGATTTCGTAGGCCGACACCATTGGCTCGTCGGCCGGCAGCGACTCGCGAAGCCGTCGGACGACTGGACGGAGCAGGCCGTTATCGGGGCCGACGAGCGCGTGGTCGCCGACTCGGATCGCCAACGCCGCCCGGTCGGTGCCGACGCCGGGATCGACGACCGCGAGGTGGACGGCCGGCGGAAAATAGGGAACCGTCTCACGCAGCCAGAATGCGGCCGCTCTGGGGTCCTGTCGCGGGAGGTCGTGGGCGATGTCGACGAGCTGGGCGTCGGTTCGGGAGAGAATCACGCCCTTCATTGCCGCCGGGTAGGGCGTGCCGAAATCGGAGGTGAGCGTGAGCATCGGTTTGCGTCGCCTTAGGCGGTGTCGCTGGCGTCGGTCTCGTCGCTGGCGTCGTCGATGCCCTCTGCACCGTCGCTGTCGCTGACCTGCTGGATGCGTTCGACGCCGTTGCACTCCTCGATGACGGTGGCGGCCGGCTCGGGGACCAGCGATCGCCACTCCTCGCCGTCGATCATCCGCTGGCGGAGTTCCGACCCCTCCAGCACNTCNCGNNGGAACATCGGCGACTGNCGCACCTCGACGCCGGCCTCCNNGAACAGCNGGANGACGAGCGGGTTGTTCGAGNANGCCACGTCGAANNNNGGNGACATNNNCTGGACGTGGCTNACCCACACCGNGTTNCGNTNGAGGTCTTCGATGGGGACGACGTAGGTCGGCAGGTCGAACTCGGCGACGGATTTGGTGACCATCATCACGCGTTCGCCGGCCGTGAAGGGGTTTCGCTCCGTGTGGGAGTCGCCGGCCGACCCGATGCCCAACACGAGTTCGTCGACCTGTTCGGCGATCTCTTCGACCATGTGGTGGTGGCCGTCGTGATAGGGCTGGAACCGGCCGATGTAGAACCCCCGCATATCTCTTCCTACCACGGCGTCATTTATAAACACGGCGAGTTTTCACTACGATCACAAAGTGTCGATAGAAGCGTTCTCTATGGTGTTTTTCGGATTGTGGTATTGTTCGACAGGGGGAGAAAGTATATCAGTCGCCATAGCCTTGTTTTACTCAGCAAACCCGTTCTATGAGCAACCACACGGACACTGACGACGGCCCCCCAGACGACGGGGAGGATGAGACGGCGTCGGACGCCGGGCACCCGGGTGGCGAACCGGCTGTGACCGACACCGAGGCATCCCGAGAGGGGACCGACGAAACGCCCGACAATGACCCGACTGGCGAGACGACAGACGACGAGCCAGCGGCCCCAGACGACGCGACTAACGGCGAGGACGAGGAGCCGTTCCAACGCGAGTCGCCGGGCGTCGCCGACGAAGAGGCCTTCGAGCGCGTCGACACGCCGGGCGACCGCACCCGCGGCAACCAACCCGCCGAAACGGGCGACGAGGAAGTCACGATCGACGAACTCGGTAGCGACGTTGATGTCGACGCCCCGATCGCCGACGACCCGGATGAGGACGATCCACTCGGCGGGCTGTTGATCGACAGCACCGAGGACNTNNNGNTNCCCGACCGNCTCGTCGATCAGGTCATCGGNCAGGANNACGCCCGCGACNTNATCNTNAAGGCNGCNAAACAGCGNCGNCACGTNATGATGATCGGCTCNCCGGGGACNGGGAANTCGATGCTNGCGAAGGCGATGANNNAACTNCTCCCNNNNGAGGAGCTNCANGACATCCTCGTCTACCACAACCCCGACGACGGCAACGAGCCGAAGATCCGGACGGTGCCCGCGGGGAAAGGCGAGCAGATCGTCGACGCCCACAAGGAGGAAGCGCGCAAGCGGAACCAGATGCGCTCTTTCCTNATGTGGATCATCATCGCNGTNGTGTTNGGCTACNCGCTNNTCATCGCNGGNCAGNTNCTNCTNGGNATNCTCGCCGCNGGGGTCATCTACCTCGCCTTCCGCTACTCCTCGCGGGGCAGCGACGCGATGATCCCGAACCTGCTGGTGAACAACGCCGACCAGCAGACCGCGCCGTTCGAGGACGCGACCGGCGCCCACGCCGGCGCACTGCTCGGCGACGTGCGCCACGACCCGTTCCAGTCCGGTGGGATGGAGACGCCGAGCCACGACCGCGTCGAGGCCGGGGGCATCCACAAGGCGAACAAGGGCGTGCTGTTCGTCGACGAGATCAACACNCTNGACATCCGNTCCCAGCAGNANCTGATGACGGCGATCCAGGAGGGCGAGTTCTCGATTACGGGCCAGAGCGAACGCTCCTCAGGGGCGATGGTCCANACNGAGCCNGTNCCNNNNGACTTCNTNATGNTNGCNGCNGGNAACCTCGACGCGATGGAGAACATGCACCCNGCGCTGCGCTCGCGNATCAAGGGNTACGGCTACGAGGTNTACATGGANGACACCATCGAGGANACCCNNGAAATGCGCCGGAAATACGTGCGCTTCGTCGCTCAGGAGGTCGCCAACGACGGCCGGCTGCCCGAGTTCGACGCCGACGCCATCGAGGAGGTCATCCTCGAAGCCCGTCGTCGCGCCGGCCGCAAGGGCCAGCTCACGCTGCTGTTCCGCGATCTCGGTGGACTCGTCCGTGTCGCCGGCGACATCGCCCGCGGCGAGGACGCCGAGTACACGACCCGCGAGCACGTCCTCAAAGCCAAGGAGCGATCCCGCTCGATCGAGCAACAGCTCGCCGACGAGTTCATCGAGAAACGGAAGGACTACGAACTGCAGGTCTCGGAGGGCTACCAAGTCGGCCGCGTCAACGGCCTCGCCGTGATGGGCGAAGACTCCGGCATCATGCTGCCCGTGATGGCCGAAATCACACCCACACAAGGCGGCGGCCAAGTGATCGCCACCGGCCAACTCAAGGAGATGGCCGAAGAGTCCGTCCAAAACGTCTCGGCCATTATAAAGAAATTCTCCGATCAGGACCTCGCCGAGAAGGACGTCCACATCCAGTTCGTCCAAGCCGGTCAGGAGGGCGTCGACGGCGACTCGGCGTCGATCACGGTTGCGACGGCCGTCATCTCCGCACTCGAAGACGTCGGCGTCAGCCAGAACCTGGCGATGACCGGCTCGCTGTCNGTCCGCGGCGACGTGCTCCCGGTCGGNGGNGTNACCCACAAGATCGANGCNGCCGCNAAGNCNGGCNNCNANNNGGTNATCATCCCGAAGGCNAACGAGCAGGACGTNATGATCGAAGACGAGTACCGCGAGATGATCGAGATCATCCCGGTCAGCCACATCAGCGAAGTCCTCGATATCGCCCTCGAAGGCGAAGCCGACAAGGACTCGCTGGTCTCCCGACTCAAGAGCATCACCGGCTCGGCACTGCAGGACGGCAGCGTCGCGGGGCCGTCGAACCCGAGCCCGCAGTAACGCCGCCGGGAGTTTCAAGAGGCTGTTTTTCCTCGTTCGGGTATGGACGATGAGTCGCTGGTTGCCGTCGATAGCGACGATCTGCCGTTGCTGGCGGCGACCGCCGCGATTGCGATCGGGAGCCTCGCCGTGATTCTCTTCGACGCCGAGGGGAACCTTCTCGTCATTCCGCTGTTGGTCGGCGGTACCCTCGCCTTCGTCTGGCTGGCACTCAAACGGATCACGAGACTTGACCCGCAGGTAACGATCTCGTCGGCAGCAATGATCCTCGGCAGCATCCTCGTTGCCTTCGATATCGGCGTCTTCTTCGATTTCGACGGCCCGCTGGGTGCGGCCCTGTTCCTGTTCGGCGCGATCGGCCTCCGTCGGTATCTCGACGAGTAGCGGCTACTCCTCAAGTCGGCGGAGCGCGGCGGCAACGTCGGGCGGTGTCGCGCCCTGTGCGTCGTGGACGCGGTGATCTGGAATCACCAGCGGGATCGGGTTCGCCCGCAGTGCGTCTCGAACGGTGGCGTTGTCCTCCTCGCTGTCTTCATCCATGCCCGCGAGTCGCGCCAGCCGCGAGACGCTGACCGTGTTACCCGCGGAGACGTTCTGGAGGGCGTCGAGGACCTGTCGCTGGTCAGTCGGGACGGTCAACGCGATCTCGACATCCGTGAGAGCGAGCCGGTCGCCGTTGAGGTAGTCGGTGATCAGTCCGAAGACCTCGTGGTCGGTTTCGGCGTCCGCTGGGACTTCATCGGGGAACGATACGTCGATCACTTGGCCGCTGGCGACACCGAGTTGGATGACGGTATCGAGTTCGTCGAACCGCTGTGCGTAGATCCCGGGTGTCATTACCCGACACAAACGGCCGACGCCCCTCAACGGTTCCGCCTCACGACGCAAGCCTTATGTACAGATACGTACATCGATGTACATAGATGAACGAATCAACAGGGGAGGTGGCCCCCGAAGTGCAGTCGATCCTCGAGACGGCGGCCGACCGCCCGGGCGGCGACGAGCGCGTGTCGGTCACACCGCGGTCGTTGTCGGCGGCGTTCGCGGCGGCCGAGCGTGACGGCCGTGTCCCGGTGATCGCGGAGGTCAAACCGACGAGTCCGACGACCGACGGCGAGACCGACGCTGATCCCGTCGCGTTGGCGAAATCGATGATCGACGGCGGCGCGGCCGCGCTGTCGGTCCTCACGGAGCCGGAGCATTTCGGCGGCTCGATCGAGAACCTCCAGCGCGTCCGCGAGGCGGTCGATGTGCCGGTCCTGCGGAAGGATTTCGTGCTGCGGGAGGCTCAACTCGACACCGTCGAAAGCGACGTCATCCTGCTAATCGCGCGGTTCCTCGGCGACGACCTCGAACCGATGTTGGAAGCCGCCCGCGACCGCGGCTTTCAGGTCCTCGTCGAGGTACACACCAAGCCGGAACTCGATGCTGCGATCGACGCGGGAGCCGACATCATCGGGATCAACAACCGTGATCTCGCTAAGCTGGCGGTCGATCTTGCGACCGTCGAGCGGCTGGCTCCCAACGTACCTGATGACGTGACGCTGATCGCCGAGAGCGGTGTTTCGACCGTTGACGACGTGCGTCGGATGCGTGAGGCCGGCGCGAACGGCCTCCTGATCGGCAGTGCGATCATGGACGGCGATCCACAGACAAACACCCAGCGGCTCACCGGAGCGGAGTAATCGAATGCGAGACAGCACACTGACGCAGCGAAGCGAGGGTTACATGACCATGCTACACGATAGGAGGATACAATGAGTACAGAGCACGCGACGGACGACGAACCGACGACCGAAGCGGCCGACGGCAAGTTCGGCGACTACGGCGGNCANTACGTNCCNGAGGCGNTGATGCCGGCGATNNAGGANCTGANNGACGCCTACGAGCGGTACGTGCTCCGCAACGAGGACGGCTTCATGGACGAGTTCCGCGAGCGCATCCGCGACTTCGGCGGCCGGCCGACGCCGCTNCAGCGNGCNGACNNNCTCTCCGANCGCTACGNCNNCGANGTNTANNTNAAACGCGAGGANCTGCTNCACGGCGGNGCNCACAAGCTGAANAACGCNCTNGGNCAGGTNCTNCTNGCNAANTACATGGGGAAAGAACGCATCATCGCGGAGACCGGCGCCGGCCAGCACGGCACCGCGACCGCGATGGCCGCCGCGCATCTCGANATGCCCTGNNNGATCTACATGGGNNNNCGCGANATCAACCGCCAGCGNCCCAACGTCTTCCGGATGAAGCTCAATGGCTCGGACGTGAAGCCGGTGACCGCGGGCCGCGGCACGCTGAAAGAAGCTATCTCGGAGACGATGCGGGACTGGGCCGCCAGCGTCGAGACGACCCACTACGTTATCGGCAGCGTCGTCGGCCCCCACCCGTTCCCAGTGATGGTCCGGGACTTCCAAGCCGTGATTTCCGAGGAAGCCCGCGAGCAAACCATCGAAAAGACCGGCGACCTCCCNGANNCNGTNNTCGCCTGCGCCGGCGGCGGCTCGAACACGATGGGCATCTTCGCCGACTTCGTCGACGACGAGGGCGTCGACCTCATCGCCGTNGAGGCNGGCGGNTCNNNNCTCGNNGTCGANGAGGAANNGGGNGTCGCNCCNAACTCCGCGTCGCTGTCGACNGGNNNCGAGGGCGTNCTCCACGGCGCNCGCACGAAACTCCTGCAGGACAGCTTCGGCCAGATCATGGAATCACACTCAATCTCGTCTGGCCTCGATTACGCCGGCGTCGGCCCCGAACTCGCCTACCTCGTCGATGAGGACCGCGTCACGCCGGTCGCGGTCGACGACGACGCAGCTCTCGAAGGCTTCCACCGCCTCTCGCAGACCGAGGGCATCATTCCAGCCCTCGAAACGGCGCACGCCTTCGGCTACCTCGAAGAGAATCACGATGATCTCTCGGGGACCGTTGTCGTCAACGTCTCCGGGCGCGGCGACAAGGACCTCCAGTCGGCCATCGAGGAGACCGACGCCCGCGACGTGCCGAACGCGCCGGATATGTCGATGTTCTCGGGGGGAATCTGAATGGCCGACGGTAGCCAATCCGCGACCCGCCGAAGCGACGGCGCGGCGGCTAACAGCGAGATCGCCGCTGCCTTCGACGACGGGCCAGCGTTCATCCCGTATCTCGCTGTCGGCGATCCGAGCTACGAAGCCTCGAAGGCGTACGTCGAAGCGCTTGCCCGCGGCGGCGCGGACATCATCGAACTCGGCCTGCCGTTTTCCGAGCCGATTGCCGAGGGACCGACGATCCAGGGTGCGATCGTCCGCGCGCTGGAAGGCGGGATGACGCCCGAGTTGTTCTTCGAGTTCGTCGAGGACCTCGCGGTCGACGTGCCGCTGGTCTGTATGACCTACTACAATCTCATCTATCAGTACAGCCCACCAGATAGCAACGAACGAGGCCCCGAGCAGTTCGTCGCTCGCGCGGCCGACGCCGGCATCTCGGGGCTCGTCGTCCCCGACCTCCCGGCCGAGGAAGCCGACCCACTGCGAGCGGCCTGCGACGAGTACGGCCTTGATCTTGTTTTCATCGTCGCGCCGACGACCGAGGGCGAGCGGCTGCAGTCGATGATGCAGCGCGTCTCGGGGTACGTCTACGTGCAAGCCCGACTCGGAACGACCGGCGCGAAAAGCGACGTGTCGGATCAGACCGACCGTAGCCTCCAGCGACTCTCGGAGTGGGACGTGCCGAAAGCTGTCGGCTTCGGCATTTCGTCGGGCGAGCAGGCCGAACGCATCGTCGCCAGCGGCGCGGACGGGATCATCGTCGGCAGCGCGCTGGTAGATATCGTCGCCGACGGCGTCGACAACGAGTGGTCGACCGAGGAAACCGCGGCGAAACTGGAGACGAAAGCCCGCGAGTTGGCCGAGGGTGCGGCCCGCGGCCGGTCGGCCAACGGCCGCGAGTAGGCTCGGAGTCGCAAGCTACATACCCTCCTACTGACAGAGGTTCACACAACAGCTATGTCCGCAGGAATCAACGCGCGTCTCGACCGCATCTCTACAGGAGGCCGGTACCTGATCGTGCCGATGGATCACGGGATCACGATGGGTGCGGTCTCCGGACTCAAGGACCTGGAGGCGACCGTCGACGGCGTCACCCGCGGCGGTGCCGACGCGGTGCTCACCCAGAAGGGCGTCGCCGACCGTGTCCACGGTAACACCAACGGCAGCGGCTACATCGTCCANNTCAACGNCTCGACGACGATCGGCCCNGACGANAACGACAAGCGNNTNANCNGCACCGTCGAGGANGCGNTCCGCGCNGGTGCCGACGCTGTCTCCTTCCATATCAACGTCGGCTCGAACTACGAACCCGAGCAGATCGAAGATCTCGCGGAGTTGACCGGCGAAGCCGAACGCTTCGGCATCCCGGTGTTGGCGATGGCTTACGCCCGCGGCCCCGGCATACAGGGTGACGAACCCGAAGCCCTCGGCCACGCCGTCCGCCTCGCCGAGGAGCTCGGAGCCGACATCGTCAAAACCGGCTACAGCGGCGACGCCGACAGCTTCCAACACGTCTGTGAATCGACCAGCCTGCCGATCGTCATCGCCGGCGGCTCGAAAGGGACCGACGCCGAAACCGTCGAGATGGTTCGCGGCGCGATGGACGCCGGCGCGGCCGGCGTCTCGATGGGTCGATCGATCTTCCAACACGAGGACCCCGAAGCGATCACCCGTGCCGTCGCGGCGGTCGTCCACGACGACCACGACGCCGAGGACGCCCTCAGTGCGGCTGGGCTGACACTCGAAGCCTGACGAAGCCTGCCGACCGTTGCAGTCTCGCAGCTGTCGTATCAACCCGTTCCCGTCGGCTTCTTCCGCCGCGACATGTACACTGGTTATCGTTAATTACTCCCGAAAAGACGCTATTTTAAGCTGATGGTGAATTTTAAGTATTCTACGGTACTTCTTAGCACGTACTGATGGTTTACCGATGGCGTGCGAGGGACACTGACTTCACCGTCTGGTCGGCCAGCCGATCGGAGACGGTCGAGAAGGTGAAATCTCACGTCGCCAAACGCCATCGAAACAACGTCGCCGAAGACGGGGTGCGGCTCAAGTGGTCCTGCCCGTACTGTGATACGGCCAGCCAGAGCCACGACAAATCCAGCGGCGTCGAGGATTTCAAAAGCCACCTGTTCACCCACAAGAAACCGTTGTTGGAGTCCGGCGTCCACGTCGCTGACGACATCAACGGTACCGGTGCGGTCGCCGTCATGGCCAAAGTCGAGAGCAAAGGCGCGGACAACGCTCGCGTCCACTTCCTCGCGCCGGGCGATATCGTCGTCATCGTCACGACCAACCCGGCCGACCGGATTCGACTCCTCCAGGAGAACCTCAACGAGTGGCCCGACTGGACCGTCATTCTGACGACGAAATCCGACCCGCTCAAAGGCCTCAGCGGACTGGAGCTGATGGATGTACCCGTCGAGATCGTCCAACTCGACAAACAGATGGGCCTCGGCAACCTCACCGAGACTATCTCGCGGGTGATTCAGGAACAGGAGCACAAAGGCGGGAAGATCACCTTCGAATTCGACGTGCTAACGGAGTTGATCACGAAAGGCAAACTCCAGCGCATTTTCAAATTCCTCCACCTGCTCAACGGCCGGCTGGAGACGGCGAACGTGCTGTCGCACTACTTTGTCGACCGCGAACGCATGACGTCCAGCATGAACGTCCTCGATCCGGTCTTCGACATGCGGATCAAGGCCACCGGCAAGCTGTTCCTCAAAGAGTAGCGACGCCGACTTCGGCTTCGAACTCGCTTTTAGTCGTGGAACCGATCTCCGTAGCCGATTCCACTGCCGATTTCGTCGTCGCTCTCGTCTTCGGCATCGGTCTCGGTTTCGGATTCTTCTTCGGCATCTGTCTCCATTGCCGGCTCCAATTCTTCGTCTGTCGGTTCTCCTTCGGATTCTGTCTCCTCATCTGATTCGGCTTTTTGTCTGGTGTAATCCTCCGGCTCGGCGACGAAGATGTACTCGACAGTGCGTTTCAGGATCACGTCGGCCTCGCTGTCGGCGATTTGGGATTTGACGAACTCCGCTCGCGTCCGTGCTGGCGACTCCTCCGGTTGGTCGTCGAGATAGGCTTCGATCTGGTCTTCGATATCGCGGTCGCCGAGCAGCGCGAGGCTGGAGCCGGCGATCAGTGCTGTCGCAGTATCATCGTCCGACAGCGCGTCCAACAGGGCGTCGACGACCGAGTCGCGGCTGTCACCGATGCGACCGAGGAGCCATGCGGTGTTGCGCCGGATTGTCGTCCGGTGGCTCTCGGTGAACACCGAAACGAATTCGGGGATGATATCCTCGTCTTCGGCCAGCCGTTCGAGGGAGTCGACCGCGTTCTCCCGGATGACGTGGCTCTCCTCGAATGAGGCCGACGACACCGACTCGACGATCGATGACGCGGCCGCCGCTCGGACCTCAGGATCGTCGTCTTCGAGCCCGTCGATGAGCATGTCGAGTGTCTCCAAGGTGCCGATCGCCCCGAGTTCGTCCATGATGAGTCGGCGGAGCCGCTCGTCGTCGGTTTTGGCGGCTGGTTTGAGTCGGTTGATGGCGTCTTTGGTCCCGATCGCCGCCAACGCGCTGGCCGCTTCCCGGCGGATCGCTCCGATATCGCTGTCGAGGCGGTCGGCGATGGCATCGATAGCCCGGTGGTCGCCGATCCGCCCCAACTCCGCCAGGGCGCGTTCCCGGACGCGTCGGTCCTGATCGGAACAGGCCGCCGTGAGCTTCGGGATCATGTGATCGGAGCCGACATCGCCGAGCCCGGCGACTGCCAGCAGACGAAGCTCCGCGTGTTGGCTGCCCAGCCACTCGACGAGGACGAGCGGGTGCGGTGAGTCCGTCGGCGTCGGCTCGTCGTCGGCGGCGATCCGCGTGACGAGGTTGTCGATGATCGAGTCGTCGAGATAGAGTAGCGTCTCGACAGCCCGTGCCCTCACGGTTTCGTCCGTTTCCTCCAGGACGGCGTTGATCAGTTGGGCTTTGAACTCGTCGGTGGCTCTGTCTTCGAATTCGCCGGCGAACTCGGTGAGGATACCCGCCGCACCGCGCCGCACCGCAACCGGTTCGTTGCTCGCCAGATAGTTGGCGATCCTGGCGAACTGGCCGTTGGTGGCGAGCGTGTAGAGGAAGTCAGTTTGGGAGCCTTGCGGGGTTTCGTCCATTGATAGCGAATCGGAATTGAATCAACAATCGTGACTGATACTAGTATGCTATCTATCCATATCAGGGATAATAAGCCCACCGTCGACCCGAACGGTGGATTTCCGTGTCCCCGTTAATCGTCGTCTTCCGCAGTCGTCTGCTCGACCGCCTTGGCCATCGGCTCGATGATCCTTCCGATGAGCGTGTAGGGGTCAGTCTCCCGCTCGGCGACCGCGGCGGCCAACGCGTCGATCCCGCCGTGGCTGTCGATCAGCCGCTCGCTCAGCGCGCTCAGATCGCGCTGCAACAACCGCTGGAGGGTCGCCGCGGCGCGTCGGCGGGTCCGGGTCTTGCCGTCGCCGGACGCATCGAGATACCGACTGTGATCCTCGATCGCCTCGGTGAACGCCTCGATCCCCTCGCCGGCCGTGGCGATCGTCTCGACGACTGGTGGGGTCCAGCCCTCGTCGCTCTCGTCGGGGCTGATTTCCGCCGTCTCGTCGGCATCGACGCTGGGTGCATGGTGGCCGGCAGCCCCGCCCATCGGCTCGGCGCCGTGAACCATCGCCTCCAGATCGGCGACCGTTTGGGCAGCCTCGTCCATATCGGCCTTGTTGACGACGAAGACGTCGCCGATTTCGAGAATGCCGGCCTTCAGGAGTTGAATGTCGTCGCCGGAGCCGGGCTGGACGACGACCGCGACGGTGTCGGCGGTTTCGACGATGTCGACTTCGTTTTGGCCCGCACCGACGGTTTCGATGATGATCCGATCCATCCCGAAGGCGTCGAGTGCGGTGACAGCGTCAGTTGTCGCCATCGAGAGCCCGCCGAGGCGACCGCGCGCGCTCATCGACCGGATGAACACGCCCATGTCGCCGGCGGTTGAACCCATGCGGATCCGGTCGCCCAGCACCGAGCCGCCAGTGTACGGCGAGGAGGGATCGACCGCCAGCACGCCGACTGTTTCATCGCGCTCGCGGTAGAAGTCGGTGAGTTTGTCGACCAGCGTGGATTTGCCCGCGCCGGGGCTGCCAGTGATCCCGAGGACGGGCGTCGTCCCGGCGTGACCGTGCAGTGCGGCCAGTAGCTCGCGGGAGCCCTCGGTGCGGTTTTCGATCTTCGTGAGCACGCGTGCGAGTGCGCGCTGGTCGCCGTCCAACAGATCGTCGAGTAGGGCGGTATCTTCTGGCGACAGCTGTTCGCGCGGGTTCTCCGGCAGCGTCGATAGCAGATCATCGGGAAGCGACGTCGAGCCATCGGCAGCGTCGTCGCCGGCGGTGTCGTCGCCAGCGGTGGAAGTGGTGTCGTCGCCCATCGTTACTCCGCCCCGGCGTGTTCGCGGACGAACTCGACGGTCTCCGCCATCGGCGTCCCGGGGCCGAAAATCTCGGCGACGCCGAGGTCCTTGAGGTGCGGTTTGTCCTCCTCGGGAATGATCCCACCGACGAGAATGAGGGTATCATCGAGCGCGCCATAGGNCTCNAGCCCNNCGANGATNTTCGGGANNAGCGTGTTGTGNGCNCCCGAGAGGATGGAGATACCGAGCACGTCGACGTCCTCTTGGACGGCGGCCTGCACGATCTCGTCCGGCGNCNNGTGGAGNCCGGAGTAGANNACCTCGAAGCCNGCNTCNCGGAANGCNCGGGCGATGACNTGNGCNCCGCGGTCGTGGCCGTCGAGGCCGACCTTGGCGATCAGACACCGGATCGCCCGCTGGGTCGACGCTTCGCTCATGGCTGAACCTTTGGCCGAGAACGGTTTGATTCTACCGGCCGTGCCACTACTTCGGGTGTCGCGTGCCAGTGTGAGACACGACCGCAGGTGTCGGGCGCGGCTTATTGCCTTCCAGCCACAAGGACGCATGTGACTACGAAAACAGAAGATCGACTCCTCGGACTCGCTGTCGCTGCCCTCTTGACCACCGCGGGCGGTGAGCTGCTCGGCATCTCGCTCCTCGTCGCCGCTGGCGTGACGGGCTTCGCGCTCGCCTTAGCCGGACTGTTCGTCGTGATGCCGCTCTCGCTGCTCGTCGGCCTTAGCCGAATATCTGGCCCGGATATGCGAGACGCAACGGTTACTGAACGGACGCACTGAATCGGCTCGAATCAGTACTGACGAACCGTATTTTCGAATCAGACGTGTTCTTCGAGGAAGTCAACGATTCCCCGATAGGCTTCGATCCGATTTTCCAGCTTGCTGAAGCCGTGACCCTCGTCCTCGAAAATCAGTTTCCGCACTGGCACGCCCTGTTCGCTCGCGGCCTCGACGATCTGTTCGGCTTCCTCAACCGGGACCCGCGGGTCGTTTTCGCCGTGCAGCACGAACAGCGGCGCGTCGATGNCGTCGACGCGGTTGANCGGCGAAATCGACTCCAGTAGCTCCCGATCATTATCCAGCGATCCGTATTCGGCCTCTCTGAGTTCGCGTCGCCACTCGCCCGTGTTTTCGAGGAACGTGACGAAATCCGCGATGCCGACGATATCGATTCCGGCTGCCCACAACTCGGGATACTCCGTCATCGTCGCCAGGACCATGAAGCCGCCGTAAGAGCCGCCCATGGCGACGACGCGGTTGGTATCGACAGCAGGATGATCGGCGAGCCACTCGACGGCAGCCTCGATATCTGCGACTGAATCCATCCGCTTGTCCACGTCGTCGAGGCTGGCGTACTCCTTCCCGTAGCCTGCCGAGCCGCGAACGTTCGGCTCGAAGACGGCGTAGCCGTTGGCCAACAGATACTGTTTCACGCCGCTGAACGATGGTCGCCGCTGGGATTCGGGCCCACCGTGGATGTCGACGATGACCGGCGTCTCGCCGGCTCCGGTGTCGTCGTCGGGCAGCGAGAAGAACGCCGGGATCGACCGGCCGTCGAAGGTGGGATAGGAGACGCGTTCGGGGGCGATGAAGCTATCTCGGGGGATGCCAGCGGTCCCGGCTTCGGTCCATTGCTCGCTGTCGCCGCTCCGTAGGTCGACGACGTGGATGTTCGCGTTCCGCGTGCGGCTGTTGACGGTGACAGCGATCCGGTCGCCATCAGGGCCGAAGCTGATACCGCCAGCGACGCCATCTGGCAGGTCGGGTTCGGGGAACGGGTCGATCCGCTCTACAGCGACGAGTTCGCCTGCCGTCAACTCGGTGTAGCCGCCGACGTTACGGCCGTAGACGAGTCGGCGGCTCTCCTCGTCGATGGCGAATCCGCCAACGTTCCACTCGTCGTCAGCGTGGTGGTCACGGTCCTCGGTTTCGACGACCGAGAATACCTTGCTCTCAATGTTGAGTCGTTCGAGTCGCAGGGTGTCTGTTTCGCGGTCGGTCACGAGATAGATGTTCTCGCCGTCGGGCCCCCAACTCGCGCTGCGGTAGCGCACGTCGCCGTCGTGTGGCGTCAGGTGGGTTCGCTCGCCGGTCTCGATATCGAGGACCGAGAGGTCCTGATCGAAGCCCGAGTACGAACGGACGACGAGCAGCCGGCCGTCGTCGGGGCTCCAGCCGCCGAGGCTGAGCCAGCCGTCGCCTTCGGCAACGAGTTCGGCGTCGTCGCCGACGGCCTCCCGGGACTGCGTGTAGATATCGAAGACGCGCTCATCGCGGCGGTTCGAGGTAAAGGCGAAGCGGTCGCCGTCGTGGCTCCACCCGCCCCAGCGGTGTTTTGCGTCGGGATGTTGAGTGAGGTTGGTGATCGTGCCGTCGGTGAAATCAAGGCGGTGGAGTTGGACGCGTTCGTTGCCGCCGACATCCTTCCCGAAGATCAGTTCGTCGCGCTCGGGCGACATCGTCGCGCTGGTGATCCGCTCGTCGTAGAAGGTGTGCTGGGTTGGCCACGCGCCAGCCTCGGTGAGGCTCCAGCACTGTGGCGTTCCCGTCGCGTTGAACCGAAAACAGAGCCGGTCGCCGTCGGGGCCGAACGTCGCGCCGACGGCGGTGCGGATGTTGAGATACCGGTCGATGTCGTGCATGGGCTGTAGACGCCCGCCGCCGGCAAACCGTTTCGGGTGATTCGGTGAACGGCGTTTCGCGTGGATTTTTATTCGGCGGCAGTCTCGGAGTGGGTATGCGTGTCGCGTTCGTCTCGATGTACACCCACCACACACGCGACACCCCCGCTATCCGTCGCCAACACCGCCTCATCCAACTCCTCACGAACACCGATCACGAGGTCGTTGTGCTGTGCAGTCGCTGGTGGGACGGCGAGCACGCAAAGTTTGAGCAAAACGGGATCGAGTACCGCGCGGTCGACGGCGACTTTTCGACCAAACGCTTTGTGTTTAAACTCCCCTTCGCGCTCCGCAAAGAATCGCCCGACATCGTCCATGTACCGAACAGCCCGGCCCGTCACGCTCGCGCCGTCAAGCCGGCCTGTCGCGTCCTCCGGATTCCGATGGTCGTCGACTGGTGGGCTGAAAGCGACGACGACTCCGCCGGCGACTGCAAAAGCATCGCCAAGAAGGCCGACCGGATCATCGTCCCATCGGAGACCGTCAAAACCACCGTCAGGGAGTACGGCGCGTCTGAAGCGCCGGTGACAGTGATTCCCGACGGCCTCGATTTCTCACTGATCGAATCCGCCCCGGTCGAAGCCGAGTTCGATCTGGTCTACAGCCGCCATCTCGACGAGTACGCCAACGTCGAGACGTTCCTGCTCGCGCTCGCCGAACTCCGCGACCGTGACTGGTCGGCGGCGATCATTGGCAATGGCTCCGCGGCGGCCGACGCCGAGCGTACCGCCCGCGATCTCCGTATTCGGGACCGCGTCTCCTTCCTCGGCGACCTCTCTGACAAACAGCGCGTGGCTGTGCTGAAGGGCGCCCACGTCTTCGCTCAGACCGCCGAGCGCGAGCCGTTTGCGACGAACCTGCTGTGGGGGTTGGCCTGTGGCTGTGTCGGTATCGCCGAGTATCAGGCCGACTCCGCGGCCCACGAACTCGTCGAGGAGAAATCTCGGCTGCCGGGGACACGCGGTACCCTCGTCTCGACGCCCGAAGAACTGGCCGACGAGATCATCGTCGCCGGCGACATGGAGGAACGCACCATCGACGAGGCCTACGAACAGTACGACTACAGCGAAATGCTAGAGCAGTATCTGACCTGCTACCGCGGCGCGATCAGCGACTACGGCCTGTTTTGAGCTCAGCCTGCGTCCTCGTAATCCTCGTAGTCGCCGCCGTACTTCAGGAAGAACAGCGCGAACGCCAGCGTCGACACCATCGCCACGAAGGTGGCCAGCCCGAGCGTTTTCGCCGAATCCGGGATCGCCGGCGGGCCGCCGCTGCCGCCACCGCCGCCGACTTCCTTGGTCGGGACGTCGCCGCCGACGGCGACCGCACCCAACATCCCGAGTGCCGAGTGGGGGCCACACTGGTAGTTGGTGATACCGGCGTGGTCTTCGGTAAACTCGAACTCGTAGGTGAAGCCGCTCTCGCTGACGGTTTCGCTGCCGAGTGAGGCCGGACCATCAACGGTTTCGACGTTGTGGCCACCACCCTCGCCAGTCCACTCCCAGATGACGGTCGTTCCGGGGTCGACCCAGATGCCTGCGGGGCTAAAGGCGAGGCTGCCGCCGTTGCCGCTGGCCCCGACTTGGACGGTCACTTCGCTGTTGCCGCGGAGGTCCTCGGTGCCCCCGTCGACACCGGAAAGGTGGCTGCCGAAATCGGCCATCTCCGATTGGGCGGCGGCGGTGCCTGTCGTTGCCCCAGCGGCTCCCGCCGCGGCACCCGCGCCGGCTGCCGCCCGGAGCAGTCCGCGCCGCGAAACCGCGTCGTTCTCGCTCATGGACGGGGGTTCGTTATCGGCCGTAGTGAATATGTTGGTTCGGAGCCGCGGCGGCGACGCCCGACGGCAACCTTGGCGGCGCGCTGCTGACAGTCAATAGCCCGTTTCGGAACGCTTTTGCGTTCCATGGCGGCATATGGCGGTATGTCAGATGCCGAAGCCGAACTCCGCGAGCAGTTCACCGAGGCGTTTTCGGGGGCCGACTACCCGATCACCGGGCAGATGGATATCGTTCCCGCCCTCCCCAACGGACCGGGGACGACGTTCACTATCGGCGACCGGGAGGTAACCGCGATGGAACTCGCCTCCGAACTGAGCGGTCATCAGGAGTTTCCCTACGAGGATGTCGAATCGCTCGTTGACGACGCGATCGCCGGCCTGAAAGCCGAGGGCGTCATCTAGCTGGCGAGAGGTTCTTTACGGCCCATCACGTACGGCCGCTGTGTCACTCGTGTTGGTGGGATCGCTGCCGATGTGGCTCGTTCTCGGCCTCGCACTCGGGGTCGCGGCCTCGGTTCTCGTCGCTGCTATCTTCTACGCGGGCGAGAAGCTGTTCCCGACGACCGAGCCGCCGCGCGACGGCCCCGACCGCGGCTCGCTTCGCCGACATGCCGAGATTCGCCAGTATCTTTCTGCGATCGGCGAGCCCTATATTGAGGAGTACGAACAGGCCGGCCTGACGATCGCGTTATACCTGCCCGACCGCGATGTCGCCATCACGTTCGACCCGCGAGTTCTCTTCGGTCTCGAAGATGCTGCCACCCATGTCATCCTCTGTGAGGACGAGATGCCCGCGGCCAACCTCGGGAAACGGCTCCCGTTTGAGGTCCCCGACGCGCCGCGACAACCCCCAAAAAGCAACGACCCCGTCACCGCCGCCTACGAGTATCTCGGCCTCACCAACGACGCCTCGGCGACGGAGATCCAGCAGGCCTACCGCACGCAGGTGAAGGAGGTCCATCCGGACCGCGGCGGCACCGACGAGGAGTTCAAGCAGCTACAGGAAGCCTACACGAAAGCGAAAAACGACGCCGACGGCACGGCGTAATCGCCATTGTTGCCACCGACACGGTTCTCACAGCGTCGTCACGTCGTAGTTGGTCTCGCCGTCACGCAGCGCGTCGGTCACGCGACCGACCGTGTCCGTTGAGGCGGCGACGACGACCGTCATTCCGACCGCGGCCGCCGCCGAGGCGACTTCGCCCGCGGCGACCGTGACCGCCGGCTCGTAGTCGGCTGCCCGCAGCGAGACCACGCCCTCGACATCGGCGGCGACACAGCGGTCGGCGGCGGCACAGAGTTCGGCCAGTCGGTCGATGTCGGCCTCGCGGCTGCCGCCGTTG
Organism: Halonotius terrestris; assembly: GCF_006861665.1. Classification (GTDB taxonomy): domain Archaea; phylum Halobacteriota; class Halobacteria; order Halobacteriales; family Haloferacaceae; genus Halonotius; species Halonotius terrestris. Next base: position 331,189 of record NZ_RKLU01000002.1, read on the forward strand.
CGAGCCGGCGGGACTTGCGCGACCGTGACCGTCCCGGTCGTCATGTCGATAACGCCCTCGAAGGAGGTGATGCTCACGTCAGTCCCCTCGTCGGCGTCGGTCGTCGCCACGCCGGTCGCCGGCCCTTCCTCGCCGGGTGTCGCGTGCAACAGTCCCTCTCGAACCGAGATCGTGACCTGCTCGCCGGCGTCGATATCGGCGGTGGCGATCGCGGTGTCCTCTTGGACGCTGCCCAGTACGTCGTCGGTGACGTGATCGGCGAACCGTTGGAGGGCGTTGGCCTCTTGGAAGAGCCAGTCGACGCCCTCTTTCGTGACGGCGTAGCGGGAGCGGCCCTCCTTGCGGACGAGACCGTCGTCGACGAGCTCCCGAATGTATTCGGAGACCGCTTGGCTGGTGACCCCAACCGAGTCGGCGATTTCGCCCTGGCTGACGGCGGGCTGGCGGTCGGCGATCTCCACGAGGACGCGGAGCCGCGTGGCAGTCCGCTTATCCGAGAGCGCGTCGCTCATACCCGAGACTTCCGGCGGCACGATAAAAAGCCCGACGGGTCGCTGACGGAGCGATTATCTCCCTTGACGCCAAGTGAGAAGTATGTCGGTTAGACCCGCGTCGGCTGCGGACCTTCGGTTTCACGACCGGGCGGTCTATCTCTCGGCGGCTGACGCGGTCGTTCTCGGGGACCTCCACATCGGCCGGGAGTCGTCATCGCGGGTCGCCGCCCCGATCAGCGACGCTGACGACATCGCTGGCCGTCTCAACGCGCTTTTGCAGGAATACGAGCCCGCAACGGTCGTGTTCGCCGGTGATTTGCTCCACAGCTTTGCCGAGTTGCCGATGACTGCCCGCCGAACTGTCGAACAATTGTGCGACGACTGCGCCGACGCGGATGCCGACGCCATTGCCGTCGCGGGCAATCACGACGATCGGCTGGCTGACTGCTGGCCGGGAACCGTCGAATCAGCCACGACGCTATCGGACGGCACGGTTGTTTGTCACGGCCACGAGAAACCCGACTCTCGCGGCGACCGGTACATTATCGGCCACGATCACCCGGCTCTCGCTATCGAGGGCGTGCGTCGGCCCTGCTACCTTTTCGGCGACGACCAGTACCGCGGCAGCGACCTGCTCGTGTTGCCGGCGTTCACCCACCTTGCTGGCGGCGTCGAAATCAATCGCCGGCAGGCGAGCGATCTACAGTCGCCGCTGGTGGCTGAGCTATCGACGATGCAGCCGGTCGTCTGGGACGACGACGGTGCCGAGGCGTTGTGGTTCCCACCGCTGGAATCGATCCGTCACCGACTCTGAGAATCGGGCCGACTCGACTGATGCAGCTCGCGTGACCGCTCAGTAGTCTTCAAGCACGGCCTCGGCCGCCTTGCGGCCGCTTTCCATCGCTCCCTGAATCGACGACCACTCGGTGTACTCGCCGGCGAGGTAGGTTCGTCGGCCGCCGTCTCGAACCGACGGCAGTGACTCGTGGACGCCCGGCGGCTGGGCGAATTGTGCGAACGGAATCCGGTCGGTCGCCAGCGGTTCGAGCCCGGCGAAGTTCCGGCGCGGGTACCACGATTCGAGTGCCGCCTTCGTTCGGTTGGCGAGCGTCTCGCTGTCGGTATCGAGGACGGCATCGCCGAGGAACGTCGCGTTCAGCAACAACCCGTCGTCGGGGGCGTACTCCGGGGCCACTTCCGACATCGGGACAACCGTATTCGGCTCGTCGCCGCCGGCGTTCAGCAAGATTCGTTTGCCAGTGTCGAGTGGGTTGGCGTCCGGCAGGCGGTAGTGCTGGGTCACGCAGCCGACGCCGTCGGTCGGGATCGCGTCGTTTTCGGTCAGCCGGGCGGCGGTTCGGGGGTTGGTGGCGACGACGACGGCGTCGACCGCGCGGCGGTCGCTGTCGGTGTCGACGACGGCGTGCCGCCGCTTCTGGATCAGTTCTCGCACCGCTTCGCCGGTTTCGATCGTCGCGCCGGCGTCCCGCGCTGTGTCGGCCAGTTGGCGCGTGATCGCGCCCATCCCCTCGGCGGGGATCGCGCTGTCGCCGTCGCTGAGGGCTTTGAACGTGTACTCGAAGACCCGTTTCGAGGTGCCAAGCGAGCGGTCGAGCGTGATTCCGCCGTAGAACGGCGCGACGAAGTTCGATAGGTACTGCTCAGAAAATCCCCAGTCGCGGAGATAGCTCCGGATCGTCGTATCTGAGCCAGTGAACAGCTCGCTGTAGGTGCGCGTTCCGAGGTGCTGTCTGAGTGCGAGCGTCCGCAGTTTGTCGGTGAACGTGACCTCGGGGTTGCGGAGGCTATCGAGGGCGGCAGCCGGATTGCCGAGCGGATCGGCGAGCGTGGATCGGCGGCCGGGCCGAGCGATGACTGCGCCCGGCTTGAATCGCCGGAGATCGAGCGCGTCGAGATCGAGTTCGCGCTGGACTGCCGGGTAGCCGGTGAACAGCACCTGAAACCCGCGGTCGAGCGTGTAGCCATGCTCGGGCCGCGAGCGGACACGGCCGCCGACCGACGCCCGCGACTCGTAAACGGTCACGTCCGCGCCACCGTCAGCGAGGTGTCGCGCCGCGACGAGGCCGGCCAGTCCGCCACCGATGACGACAATGGAACGACTCATAGGCTGGCTTCGGTCGGGAGCCACAAAGAACCAACTAGATCAGCCTTGCCCACTGACTCGCTCGATCCACTCCACGATCGGATCCAACACTGCTGCGTGGACCATCACGTCCAGATGCGAGAGCCCATCGAGGATCTGTAGGTCGCTCGTCTCGTCGTCTGCAAGTAATGTTTCGTATGCTTCGGGGACGAGAGCCTCGTCGTCGCTGCCGATCAGCGTCAGCGTCGGTTCGTCTATTTGTGTGATCGCCGTGTGTGAACCCGGCACGAGTGACGCGGCGAGGCGGTAGGTGTAGCTGAGGGTTTCGTCGCCGTACCGAGCCGATTGTGGCATATCGAAATCGACGACTTCCATCTGGTTGTACATCGTGAGGTTAAACGAGTTCAGGAGGTCGGCGAAAGTCATCCGGTCGCCGCTGTATTCTTCCCAGCCGCCGAAGCCAGGCCGTGTCGTCGGTGCCGACCGCCCGAGGTGAGGTGCGAGAAAGAGGAAGGCGTCCGCGAAACTCCGCCCGCTGGCACCGACTCGTGTGGCGAGGCCGCCGCCCGCACCGTGGCCGCCGACGATGATCGTCTCGAAAGCATCGATCGGTCGTGGGTCCTGGATCACGTTTTCCGTTTCGACGATTCGGGTGAGATCGTCTTCAGGCTGATAAATATACTCGAGATCGCCACGGTCGAGTGGATCCGGCCCATGGCCGCGGATATCCGGTGTGACGACGTGGGCGACACCCGTGTTTGCGATTGCTGATGCCAACGGATGCAGTGCCCGTCCGTCGAGGGTGGCGTTGTGGTGTAACACCAGCAGGGTGCTCGGCTCATCGTCGGCTCGGTACTCGCGGAACTCCGGTTTCGGCTCCCCACTGGTCGTGATCTGTGTGCTCGGGGCAGCCGACCAATCGATGTGATCGAGCGCGCTGAAATCCAGCGTTCCTTCCGGCGGTTCCTCGCCGAGACAGCCGGCGATACCGGTAGTGAGTGCAACCCCACCCAGACGCAAGGCCTGTCGCCGCGTTGGCGAACCGGTCATTGGCTAGAGGTAGCACGCAGCTCACATAATAGTTTGTCTCGTATTACTAAACCGACCAGTAGACGGGTCAGAAGCCGAGAAACCCGCGCCGACAGCAGTTGGGTCAGAGACGGGAAGGGCTTAGGCTGTCCGTTCACAACGCGTGGTATGGAACCGACGGCAGCGTTTCAGGGGCTTCGGTGTCCGGCGTGTGAGCGAATCCACGCCCTCACTAGTGACCACTCCTGTCCCGACTGCGGGGCTGCGTGTGAGGTCGCCTACGACTACGCGGCGGTTACGCCTGCGGAACTGTTCGATTTACCCGACGACACGGAGTCCGAAGTAGGCGCCGACGACCCGTCCGCACCGGGCCACTGGCGATTCGACGCCCTCTTGCCGTTCGCCGCCAGCGACGCGGTCACCGCTGGCGAAGGTGGAACTCCGTTGGTGGCGGCCGATCGACTGGCCGAGGAACTCGACGTTGCGGATGTCTACATCAAAGACGAGGGGCGGAACCCGACAGGCACGGTCTACGATCGCGGGATGAGCCTCGCGGTCACCGCGCTGGCAGCCGAAGACGATCCCGACGCGCTCGAACCGATCGCGTTGGCGACGACGGGTAACAGCGGCCAATCCGCCGCTGCCTACGTCGGTCGCCTCGGGCTCCGTTCCTACGCGTTCGTCCCCTCGCGGTCGGCGTTCTCGAACAAAGCGATGATCAACGTCCACGGCGGCGAGATGCGAGTCGTCGGTGGTCGGTACGCCGACGCTGTCGAGGCCGTCGACGAGCAGTTGGCGACCGACTACTACTCGCTGCAGGAGTTCACCACGCCGTACCGCCACGAGGGAGCGAAGACGCTGGCGTTCGAACTCTACGCTGACCTCGGCGAGATTCCCGACTACGTCTTCATCCCGACGAGCACCGGAGAGCTGATCGCTGGTGTCGCCAACGGATTCGAGGAACTAACTGAGATTGGGGCGACCGAGTCGACGCCGACAATCGTCGCCGTCCAGCCGACCAGTTGCGCGCCGATTGCGACGGCGCTCGAACGCGGCGAGTCAGCACCGGAGCCATGGGCCGTCCCGGACACGATCGTCGGCGAACTCGAAGTCCCCGACCCAGCCGGTGGTCCGCAGGCCGTCGACGCCCTCCAGCGACTCGACGGCGACGCGGTCACCGTTGACGACGCCGACATCCTCGATTCGGCCGTGACGGTCGCCCAGCAGGAAGTCATCGAGATGGGCGCGGCCGGCGGCGCGGCCCCGGCCGGTGCGTGGGCCTACGACGAGGACGGCGGCTTCGACAGCGACGAGACGGTCGTCCTGCTCAACACTGAGTCGGGTGCGAAAACGCCGGATATTCTCCGCAGCCACCTGATGGGTGGCGGCCGTTGAGCGAATGGCAGCGTCGCCGACGACCCACCCTCAGAACCCGAGCAGCGATTTCAGCGAGCGTGTCGAGACGCCGCACTCCTCGCGGTACTCACAGGTGTCGCATCGGCTGTCGTCAACGCGCGGTGGCGGCCCCTCCATTGATCGCACCGTTCGTAACACCTGTCGATAGGTCGCGGTACGTCGCGTCGTTAGCGGTACCTCGCGGACGACACCGACAGTCGGGTACTCGACGAGTGTGCGGGGAATCTCGCGTTCGCGCTCCCACGCTAACGCCTTGGCGGCGGCGACCGCCCGAACGGTTTGGGGTTCCCAGACGCCGGTTTCCGGCGGCTCGCCGGGCGAGATGATCGTCGGCGTCGGCGGGTCGCCAGCGAGCAGTTTGTGGAGGAGCCCGCGGCAGTCCTTGCCTTCGACGTAGTAGTCGGTTTCTGCGGGCGCACAGAGATCGTCCCACAACGGCCGGTCGGCCAGCGTGTCGAGCGCGTCGCGGTATGCATTCGGCGAACAATCGATCGGCAGCGACGTCAGCGTCGCGTCGTCGGCCGTTCGTAGTTCGTCGTACCGAAAGGCGAGAGCCTGCTTTGCGTCGGTCTCCGGTGGTGGCTCGCCGTCGTCGTGTTTCCGGGCGTAGTAGAGTTGGCGCGGACAATAGGCCGCGCGAGCCAGTTCGCTGAACGTCGGCATACGGGTCGCTGGTCATTGTTTCGTATTTCAACTCTCGGCTGCGGCGGCCAGCCGTCGCTCAGAAGGAAACGTCGGTTTCGATGTCCTCGGTCGCCTCTTTGAGGCCGTCCTCGCGGGTATCGGCGGCCAACTGGTCGGTCAACTCGGCGTCGGTCAGGAGTTCGGCGAACTCGTCGCGGAAGCGATTGTTGGCACGCGTCGACCGGCGGTCGGCGGCGGCGACTTCGCTGTACCGGCGAACGGTATCGAGATCGGCGTCAAGCCGGTCGGCACGTTCTTCCAGTGGTACCTCCTCAGCGAGCAACTGTCGAAGGTGATCGAACTCGAAGGGGGCATCGCGTTCCTGCTTGCGGACGAGATGGAGGTCAAGCCGGGCCGCTCGCACCGTTTCCGGCTCACAGTCGAGGGCGTCGGCGATGGTCTCGTCGTCCTCGTCGCCGTAGAATCCACGCAGCAGTCTGATGCGGCTGTCAGTGTCGAGGCCAGTCTCGAAGTCGTACCGCTCTCGCATTCGGTCGAGGAGGGTTGCCAGTCGGTCCGTGACATCGTCGGGAGTGTCCGTCAGCGAGCCCGGTGACTCGGCTTGGGTTTCGGTGACGGTATCCGACTCCGTCGCCTCCATGAAGATGTCTCGGAGCTCTTCGGTCTTCTCGTCCATGGACCGGATGTCTACGGATCACGACTGAAAAGCCTATCTCTGCGTCGTGGCTCGAACGCTCTGCCCCGGCGGCATGATTGCCGTGCGCGACTGTGACTACATCTCGTAAACCAATAGATTAAATGCAGTTGACGGTCGCGGATCTTCCATGGCAAGCAATCAGGTCGAGTCTATCGATCTCGTCGACGGTCAGACAGTCAGGCAGTTGAGTGCGGCCGTGATGTTCGCCGCGCTGACCGCGGTGCTCGCACAGTTCTCGATCGATCTCCCCGGCGGCGTCCCCTTCTCCTTCCAGCCGTTCGCCGTCTTCTTCGCCGGCCTCGTGCTCGGCCCGGTGTGGGGTGGGTTTTCGCTCACGCTGTACTTCCTCGTCGGGCTGGCGGGCGCGCCGGTGTTCTCGAACGCCGGAGCCGGCGTCGGCTACGTACTCGGACCGACCGGCGGCTTCCTCATCGGCTTCGTCGTCGCCGCCGCGCTCATCGGTTTCGTTGCCCACCGCTCGCTTTCGCCCGGCCCGATTGAAGAACTCTCACCGATTTCGGCCGCCGTGGCACTGCTGGCCGGCCTCGCCGTCATCTATCTGGCCGGGGTCCCGTGGCTGGCGTCGGTGAACGGCCTTCCGCTCACGCGGGCCGCTTCGATCATGGCCCCGTTCGTCGTTGGCGACCTGATCAAAATCGGGCTCACAGTTGGGATCGTCGCCGGCGGTAACGAACTGTTGGCCGACTGGCGATGATCGCCGTCGAGAACCTGACACACACCTTTGGCGACACGACCGCCGTCGACGACGTATCGCTCGAAATTCCGGACGGCGAGTGGGTCGTCCTCGCGGGCCCGAACGGCAGCGGCAAAACCACGCTCGTCCGGCATTTCAACGCCCTGCTCGAACCGGACGCCGGCGAGGTTCGAGTCAACGGTACGTCGGCGACCGCTCAGCCGGTGGCCGCCCGCACCAACGTCGGCATGGTGTTTCAGTCGCCGCGCGACCAGTTCGTCGGCGCGACGATCGGCGCGGACGTAGCCTTCGGGCCGGAAAACCTCGGTCTTGATCACGACGAAATCGACCGCCGCGTCGCCGGCGCCCTCGCGGCGGTGAATCTCGACGGTCGCCGCGAGGAGCGGATCGACTCGCTGTCGGGCGGCGAGCAGGCCCGCGTTGCCATCGCCGGAGCGTTGGCGATGGAGCCGGATCACCTCGTGCTCGACGAACCGTTTACCGGCCTCGACTGGCCGGCCCAGCAGTCGGTGCTGGCGCGACTCGATGACCGATACGCCGAGGGGATGGGAATTATCGTCGTCACGCACGACCTTCGGGACCTCCTCTCGCGGGCCGACCGTATCGTCGGGCTGCAGGGTGGTTCGATCCGCTTCGATCTGCCGCCCGCAGCGGCCCGTGAGCGACTGAGCGAGATCGACGTGCGGACGCCCAGCTGAGTCCATGCTCACCTATACGCCCGGCTCGACGATCGTCCACCGGCTCGATCCGCGGACGAAACTGGCCTTTCAGTTCGCCTTCGCACTCGTCGCGTTTGGGACGCTGACGCTCCCGCGGCTGGTCGGGCTGTTCGTCATCGGGCTGGGCTGTCTGCATCTCGCCGACCTGTCGATCCGGGCAGTGCTGCGAGCCTACTGGTTCGTCCTCGTCGTGTTAGCCCTCGGGCCGCTGATCGCGGCGATCACGCTCGGCCCGCCGTGGCTCCGGCTTGATCCCGCCGTGGTGTCGTTGCGATCGGTCGCGCGGATCGTGCCGATCCTCTTCGTGAGCGCGGCCTACATCCACGCCACGCCGATCCGCGAGACGCGGGCGGCGATCCAGCGAACGCTGCCGGGACGTGTCGGTCAACTGCTCGGCGTCGGCGTCGCGCTCACGTTTCGGTACGTGCCCGTCATCCGGGCTGATCTCCGACGGGTCCGCGATGCGATCCGTGCTCGCAACGGCGATACTCGATCGCTCCGGGAACGCAGCCAGCGGCTGACAGTGTTGATGGTCGTCCGCGCGCTTCGACGCTCGGACCAGCTCGCCGTCGCCTTGCAGGCTCGCTGTTTTGCGTGGAATCCGACGCTGCCGCGGCTTCGGTTCAGTCGAATTGACCTGCCAGTTTGGGGACTATCGATCGGTTTTGTAGCGTTCGCCGCTATCGATCTGCTCGGATTCTAAAATAAAAAGCGGTGTCGCTGGCGACTCGTTACTTCCGACTCCCATCGACATCGATCGCATCGACCGGACAGATATCGACACAGAGCATACAGTCGATACACTGATCTTCGTGTGTGGGTTCGACTTTCTCCTCGCTGGCGGGGTGGCCAGGGGTATCGACCCAGGTGAACACGTCGACCGGGCAGTTTTCGAGACAGGCCCCGTCGGCGATACAGATGTCGTAGTCGACGGCGACGTGGGTGCCGTGGATGCCCAGCTGCTCGGGCTCGTCGACGGGGCCCCAGACGGTCACCCCGTTTTCCTCGCCGACGGGCTCGCGGTTCTGATCGAAGTTCGGGTCGATAGCCATTGGCGAAACTCAGGGAGTCAGTAACTTAAACGCGCCGTCAGGCCGAGGCCTCCGGCTGGGACTCGGCTCCCCGCTCGTCTCTTTGCTCGGCAGCTTGCTGGCGGACATACTGTGTAAAATTCCCGAACAGCTGTTTGGCCTCACAGGCAGCCGCGAAGCGTTCGGGCGTGATGTCCGCCAACACCGCGTTAACGCCGTCGTCACCGACCTGCTCGCGTTTGTCATTGGCGATATCTCGGGCCGTCTCCATGTCGTACTCGGGGTGGAACTGGACGCCCCAGCAGTCGCCTTTCTGGAAGGCGTGGACGCCGTACTCGTTTTCAGCCAGCAGTTCCGCACCCGGCGGGAGTTCGACGACGCTGTCGCCGTGGCTGGTGAAAACGGTGAACTGCTCGTTGATGCCCTCGAATAGCGGGTCGTCGCCGACGCGGTCGATCTCGCTGTAACCCAACTCGAAGTCATCCATCCCGGCGACCTGCCCACCGAGGGCTTCGGCGACGACTTGGTGGCCGTAACAGACGCCCAGCACCGGAAGGCCGGCGTCGGCCGCGTCAGCGACGAACTCGACCAGCGGATCGATCCACGGCTCGTCCCAGTACACCGAGGCGCGGGAGCCGGTGACGACGACCGCATCGAACCCGTCGGTCGATCGCGGGAACTCGCCGTTGTTCACATCGAACTCGACGAGGTCGGCGTCGAGTTCGCGTCTGAAGTTTCGCGTCGTGTTCTCGTTGCCGTGGGCCGCCTGCAAGAGGGCGAATCGCAGCCGTTTCATTACCAATTCCTTAGGTGGCGACGGGTGAAGTCCCTTTCGTCGCCAGTCGGTGCTGCCGGTCTCTGCGTCAGCTGTAGCCGTCTGGTCGGCCACCCGATCTCTCAGCCGTCCGATTCGAGAAAGCCCACGATCGCGTCGTTGAGCACGGCCGACCGCTCGACAGTCACGAGATGGCCGGCCTCGGCGAACGCTCGGTACTCACCGTTTGGCAGCCCCTCGGCCAATTGTCGACTCGATTCCGGATCGACGACTGAATCCGCGCCGCCGGCAACAACCAACGTCGGCAGCGTGATCTCGTACAGCGGTTCGGGATCGAAGTCGTCGAGGGCAGCCAGTTGCGCTTCGCGTGCGGCCGGCGACGCGTCCTCCTCGGCCCGCCACTCGACGATCTGTTCGATGGGGTCGTCGTTGCTGGCGACGAACGCTTCAGATAGCAGCGACGTTGTCGATGCGCGAAGAGCCGAGCTATCGGCGGGATCGGCCGCGAGATCGCTTGCATCTAATGCCGCGCCGCTGGCTGGTGTTCCGAGCAGCGTCAGGCTCCGAACCCGATTGGTCCGCCGAGCGGCCGCCAGCGCGACACAGCCGCCGAGCCCGCAGCCGACGACGTGGGCTTTTCTGATGTTGCAATCGGCGAGAACAGCCTCGAAATCGGCAACGAGGTCACCCATCGAATAGGGTCCGTCAGGCGCGTCCGATCGTCCGGCACCGCGGGTGTCGATGACGACCGCCCGGAACGGGCCGGCGACCGCGCCGTACTGCCAGCCCCACTGCCACGCGCCGAACCCCGCCTCGCCGAGAAAGACGACCGTCGGCGCGTCGGGGTTCTCGCCGGCCTGCGTGTAGTGGATCGTACAGCCATCGGACTCGACATCGGGCATACTGAGAGCGAGGGGCAGCCAGCTACGAAAAGCACGCGACTCCCGTCTGAGGGTGTGTGAAACCACACCACGGATCGCCTGTGAGCGAACGTTTAATCCCCGTCTATCGCCTACAAAAGAGCATAGATGGATCCGTTTGCGGTGCTCGGTGTCGACCGCGATGCCGACGACGAGACAATCAAGCGGGCCTACCGCCGTCGGGCGAAGGAAACCCACCCCGACCGCGGCGGCACCGACGCCGAATTCAAACGGGTCAAAGACGCCTACGAGACGATCCAAGCGGGCGAGGTCGACGACGACACCGAGGCGTTCGTCGACGACCTCGGCTCGACAACTGGCGACCCGGCCACCCCACCCGAGCCGGAGCCCTCGACCGAGGTCACGTATCTCAACTACGAGGTGCTGTCGGACCGCGGCTGGTCGCTCGATGACGACGACCTCTTCGAGAAGGCCGCGGCCGCCGACCTCGACGACGCCGATTACGGGCAGTTCGAAGTCGAAGGCGACCGGAGCTTGCTCGAAGCCGCCGAAGACAGCGGCCACGCGTGGCCCTTCGCCTGCCGCGGCGGCGCGTGTGCGAACTGCGCGGTCGCCGTCACCGACGGCGAACTCTCCCAACTCGTCGACCACATTCTGCCTGACGAACTCACTGACGAGGGAATCCGGCTCTCCTGTAACGGCAAACCGCTAACCGATACACTCGAAGTCGTCTATAATCTCGAACAGCGCGAGGACCTTGCCGATCTCAAACTCCCGGCCGACCGGTTCAACAAGGCCCGCGCCGACGACTGATCGGCGGTTAGTCGTTGCTCGCGGTCTCGTCGCTACGAGTGTTCGCCGGCATTAGCCCTGTAAGGTTCGTTACCACCATAAGTAACAGAGAGAACACGCCGGTTAGCAAGCCCACGAGCAACGCTTCTTGGGGCTGTGACACTGGCAGGGTCATGACAAGAAGGGCGGCGATAAGTCCCGCTAAGCCACCGAAGAGTCCCGACCACCGGGCGTTCGCAACCTGAACCAACTCAATGAGCTGCATGGAATCACCTCAGGCGTTCAACACGCCGCGCAGGATTTCCGGCGCGTCATCGAGTGCGTCGTCGAGCGCGTCAACATCCGGGCCGCCACCCTGTGCGAAATCCGGCGGGCCGCCACCGCCGCCGCCGACCCGGCCCGCGAGTTCGCCGACGACCTCGCCGGCGTTGATTCCGGCGTCATCGGGGACGCCGACGACGAACTGCGCGCTGCCGCCCGTGCCGCTGCCGAGGACGGCAATCGAGCCCTCCTCGACGAGGGCGTTGGCGGTCGCCCGGAGTTCGTCAACGTCGCTGTCGAGTCGTTGGACGACGACGGACTGGCCGTCGATTTCGACCTCGTCGGCTCCGGCGGTCGCCCGCACCTCCGCGAGTTCGTCTTTGAGCCNGTCGAGNNNCTTNCCGCGNTCCTTCCACTCGGTGAAGAACCGNTCGGCNGTNTCNGGNACNNCNTCNGGNTNGACGTCNAGCACGTCNGCGGCGTCGTANAGNGCGTCCTCNGTNCGCTGTGTCGCNTCGANNGCGGCCTCGCCGGCGGCGAAGACGATCCGCTCGACGCCGTCTTGGACCGGCTCCGTCGAGAGCACCTTGATCGTCCCGATAGCACCGGTTCGGTCAACGTGGGTGCCACCACAGGCTTGGGTGTCCTCGCCGACGTGAATCAGTCGAATATGGGTTCCCGGCGGAATCCCACCCTGATAGAGGTCGAACCCGTGTTCGGCTTCGGCGTCGTTGCGATGGGGCCACTCCTGTGTGACCGCGTAGTTCTCCCGAACGAGTTCGTTGGCGACACGTTCGATCTCCCTGACTTCCTCGCGCGTNANCCGNTCGTAGTGNNNCACGTCGAGCCGNGAGGAGTCGGTTCCCTTCTGGGCGCCGGCCTGCCGGACGTGTTCGCCGAGCACCTGCCGGGCCGCGTGGCCGATGATGTGGGTCGCCGTGTGGTGTTCCATCAGCCGCCGGCGCCGCCCCCCGTCGANCTGNCCNCGGACGAACTCGCCCTTNNCGGGNTCCCGATCGGTGCGATGGAGGATCACGCCGTCGACGATCTGCACGTCGCNCACCTCTGCGGTNGNNTCGTCGNTGGCGAGNGTNCCNNNGTCGGCNGGCTGGCCACCCCCCTCGGGGTAGAACATCGTCTGGTCGAGCACGATGTCGTACCCNTCCTCGNNGTCGAGGACGTCGAGGACGACNGCCTCGAACTCCNTNCGGTCNNGGTNGTCGTAGTAGAGTTGGTCAGTCTCGGGGAGGTCTTCGAGTCGGTCGTCCCGCTCGCCGCCTTCGCCGGCGTCGTCAGCGTCGTCGTGGCGGGCGGCGACCAGCGAGTAGAAGTCGTCGGGCACCTCAACGGTCGCGCCGTGGTCGTCGGCGATTTCGGCGACCATATCCGGCTGAATGCCGTGGGAATCGTAGAGTTCGATCAACTGCTCGACCGGGATCGGCTCGTCGCTGTCGGCGTACTCCGCGGCGAGTTGCTCGATTTTTCTGGACCCTCGNTCNAGCGTTTCNCGGTANTTNNCGNCCTCGGTGCGGACGATGTCGCGGATCGTGTCGCGGTTCTCGTAGCCGAGCCGCTCGGCCTGCATGTCGACGAGTTCGTCCAGCGGGGCGTCGACGCCGACGNNGTCGACGAGNCGNTTNGTCCGNCGNAGNACCATCCGCGCNAAGTAGCCCGTCGAGACGTTCGAGGGCACAATCCCGTCGCCGAACATGTAGGCCAGTGCGCGACAGTGATCGGCAATCGCGTAGATATCCTCCAGCGGCTCCATCAGCGCGGCCAATTCGTCGGCCGACACGTCGAGTCGGTCGGCGATTTCACCGCGAGCGGTTTCCATATCGTCGGCCTCGTCGATATCCATCCGGCCGGCGAGTTCGGCGGTGCGCTGGATCAACTCCGCCTCCTCGTCGGTGTGGTCGATNNCGGCGTTNNCNTTCANGAACNCGATNNCGTCCGGGTAGATCGCCTCGTACACCGTCGGCGTCCCCTGGCTCATCCACGTCCACCGCTCGAGGCCGTACCCCGTGTCGACGATGTACGTGTCCATCTCGGAGTACGTGTTGCCGTCCTTCANNTCGTACTCGCCNTCGGGGTCCTGCTCCATGCACATGAAGACCAGCGTCGCCAACTCAGCACCTTTGTAGATGACCTCAATAGCGGGTCCGGCGTTGCCGCCGCCGACCCACGGATCCTCGATGTACGTGATTTCGTTGAGATCGGCACCCAGCGATTCAAACAGGCCGTCGCAGAATTCGACGGTTTCGTCCTTCCAGTANACNTCNCCNNNGTAGGCGTANTCNTNNNCGNCNTCCTCTTTCGCGTTGAACGCGTGGTGGGCCATCATCTCGAACGCCATCGTGTGTCGGCCCGTCTTCCCGACGTTGTCGATGTCCTGCATCCGGATACACGGCTGGGAGATGGTGAGCGGGTTCGCCGGCGGCGGCGTCTTCCCGCTCGTGACGAGCGGCTGGAAGTCGTAGATGGACGCCTGCGTCAGGAGCACGTCGTCGCGCCAGCGGTTCGCCGCGACGGGGTACGGCTCGATGCGCTCGTGGTCGCGCTCCTCGAAGAAGGAGAGGAACGCCTCNCGCATCTCNTCNANNGTNTACGNCTCGTCGAAGCTTTCCTCACCGATGAACCGATAATCCTCACACGGCGGCTCGCCGCACAGCTCGCGGTCGTGATCGCGTGTCCAGAAGAACGCCCCACATGAAGAACACTCCCGCCGAACGAAGTCCTCCTCCTCGAAGTAGTCGAGCCGATACTCCTGTTCAAGCTCACTCATTACCCCTGTGTTGGCCCACGACGCGCTAAAAGCGTTCCGACGACGACTCACCTCGGCGCTGTCTAGCGGTTTTCTGACACCTCCACGCGCTTGGTGAATCAGGACTACTTTTGCATGTTGCACGCACAACACTACGCATGGATCCGCGCATCCGCGAACACGCCACCACGATCGTCGACCACTCGGTCGACCTGCAGGCCGGCGACCGCGTCGTCATTCAACTGCCGCCGGAGGCCGAAGATCTCGCCGTCGCCCTCTATGAGATCTGTGGCGACCGCGGGGCGATCCCGGTGTGGCTCACCCATTCCGACCGTGCCTCTCGCGCGTACCTCCGGGCTGCTGGCGAGGACTACGAGACGCCCAACCACCAGTTGGCGTTCTATGAGGAAACGGACGCCTTCATCATCGCCCGCGGCGGCGCGAACGTCACCGAAACGAGCGACGTGCCGCCCGCGAACAACGCGGCGTTCAAGCGGGCGTTCAAACCCGTGCAGGAGGAACGGCTCTCGAAACGCTGGTGTCTCACCCAATACCCGACCAGCGGCCACGCCCAACTCGCCGGGATGAGCACCGAAGCCTACGAGGATTTCGTCTGGGATGCCGTCAGCCTCGATTGGGACGCCCAACGCGAATTTCAGGCCCAGATGGACGAACGACTTGAGGACGCCGACGAAGTCCGCATCGTCGCTGGCGACGAAACCGATCTCACGCTCTCAGTCGCCGGCAACCACGCGCTCAACGACTACGGCGAGANGAACCTCCCCGGCGGCGAGGTCTTCACCGCGCCAGTCCCCGACAGCGTCGATGGCGAGGTCCACTTCGACATGCCGCTGTACCGACAGGGTCGTGAGATCCGTGACGTGCGGCTCACCTTCGAAGATGGCGAGGTCGTCGCCCACAGCGCGGGCCGCAACGAAGAACTGTTGACCGAAATCCTCGAAACCGACGACGGGGCGAGCCGANTNGGNGANCTCGGCATCGGGATGAACCGCGNNATNGACCNGTTCACCTACAATATGNTGTTCGACGANAAGATGGGCGANACNGTCCANCTCGCGGTCGGCCGCGCGTACGCCGACACGGTCGGCGAGGGCAACGAGCGCAACGACTCAGCCGTTCACGTCGACATGATCGTCGACATGAGCGAGGACTCGTTCATCGAACTCGACGGCGAGGTCGTCCAGCGGNACGGNACGTTCNNCTTCGAGGACGGCTTCGACGACGCCTGAAAGAAAGTTTTCAGAAACAGCAACTGGCCTACACGGCCTCTGTCGCTTCCTGCGGCGTAATTTCGACGAAGGCTGCGGAGTCGTCTTCGCTGATCACTGTGAGCGTGAACTCGCCTCTCGGCGTGAGCGTCCAGACCGGCGCGCTGCCGGTCGTCATACCGATCTCTTGGCTCTCTTGGCCGTTCTGGCCGAGTCGGATCGTTGCATCGACTGACTCGCCGGTTTCGGCGTCGAGGACGGTCACGCCGAGCGGGCCACCGATATAGCTCCGTTGGACTCGCACCTCAAGGCCATCTTGTACCTTGGTCGTCTGTTGGCTGGCGACGAACTCATCCAGTGAGAGCCGTTGGTGTTCGACGAACGGCTGTCCTGTCCCGCCATCGATGAACAGCTGGAGGCTACCGAGGCCGATTCCGTTGATCGAGAGCACCGAAATCGGCCCTGGGCCGGCGATACTCCACGTGCCGCCACTCCGCTGCTCCCACCAGACTGGATACTGCTCTTCGGCGAACGTTTCGACATCACCGGCCGTGATTTCGCCGCCGCCGCGGCGGTTTTCCATCCGATAGACTTCCCGTAGGTACTCATCGCCGTCAATCGCGGTGAGTTCAATACTCTCGTCGGTCGCTTGGATCGACACTCGCCCGTCCGAGCGATCACCGCTGAGCACCGCTTCGGCGTAACTCCGGACCGGTCCGTCGAGCATCCGGAGTTCGTAATCGATCGCTGTGAGCCGATCCGCCAGCGACGAGTCGACCTCAAGGGTATTAGCTCGCGCTTCGAGCACGTCGTGTCGTTCCTGCAACCGGGTGACGGTGCCGCCGATCAGTGCCAACTCTTCGAGCAGTGCTTTCGGCTCGCGGTCGCCGTCGGCGAAGGCACTGATTGCCGCGGCCTCCCGCTGTCTGAGTCGCGTTACCGTCGACTCCAAGGCGGCGACTTCGTGTTCAAGTCGTTGCCGCTGCTCGGCCTCCGACCCCGCTGCCAACTCGCGGTCGATAACCGACGTGGCGATGGAGTCGGTCGCTGCGGCGGTATCGAAGCCGGCAGCGGGACCGAGATCGACGTGGTGGCGTCTGAGATCGCTCCGTTCGACCAGCGGGCCGGGAATCGCCAACACGTTCGTCGGCGTGCCGGCGAGCTCCGTCGTCGACTGGTCGGTCGTACTGACCTGCAGCGGCGTGGGTTGAGCCGGACCCGACGGCTCTGGTTCGGCAACGGGAGCGGGGACCACCGCACCGACGCCGACGGTCGCCGTCACCAGCAGCCCCACGAGGGCCAGTGGGAGGAGTCTCATCTGTCGGGACTCTCTGCCGAACGGACAAAAATCCATCTACAGTTCCCGCAGTCGTGTCCCGTGGCGTGGCTCCCTCTGGCGATATGACTGATAGAAAGCGTTTTCCCCGACGACTGTGACCCTCCAGCCATGCGGGCCGTCGCTCTCTCGGCGATCCTCCTCGTGCTTCTAGGGGCGTTTGCAGTCCCCGGAGCGGCGGCTCTCCCGGCCAGCGGTGTAGCCCAAACCGACGGTCCGTCGTCGGCGACTGCCCTCGCCGGCGACAACGTCTCCGAGCCCGCGACGACGATGGATGTCAGACTCCAACCGGATCGGAGTGCCGAGTGGACGGTCACCGTCGAGTACACCCTCGACAGCGAGACCGCCCAAGCCGCCTTCGACGATCTCGCGGCGACCTACGAAGAGGGTACGGCCGACGCCGGGCCGGACGCAGCGCTCTACCGAAACATCGCCGATCTCGCCGGCGAGCGGACCGACCGCGACATGGCGATCGAAGATGTCAACTACGCCGCGATGCGGGAGGGTTCGACCGGCCGGCTTCGGCTGTCGTTCACGTGGACCGAGTTCCTCGGCTCGAGCGGCGACGGCGATGACGAACAGCTCGTCTTCAACGACGCGCTTCGAACCCCGAGCGGCGACTCGTGGCTGACCACGCTCGAAGCAAACCAGACGCTCCGGATCCACACGCCGCGTGGGTACGCGATCACGAGCGCGAACGTCGCGTTCTCGGACAACACCGTCGAGATCGAGGGACCACGAACCTTCCAGCCCGACGATCACATCCGGATCGTCTATGACGAGTCCGTCTTCGGGGCCGGCTCGGCCCGTTTTCTCGGCGTCGCCGTCATCATCGCCTCGCTGATCGTCGGCACCGCGGTCCTGCTGCGCCGGACCGACAGCGTCAATGTCCGCGAAACCGTGCTCCCCTCGGCCGAGGAAAGCGGCAACGGAGCGGCCGCGGAACCGGCAGCGACCCCCGACCAGCCGGCTGAGCCGGCTTCCGAACCCGCCGAGGAAGACCTCTCGCTGCTCGCCGACGACGAGCGGGTCGAACGCCTGCTCGAACGCAACGGCGGGCGGATGCGACAGGCCGACATCGTTGCGGAAACTGACTGGTCGGATGCGAAGGTCTCCCAACTGTTGTCGTCGATGGCAGACGAGGACCGGATCTCGAAACTCCGGATCGGCCGTGAGAACCTGATCACACTGCCCGATGTCGACGCAGCCGGTGGCGATGCCGACGCTGACAGTGCTGGCGACGACGATGAAGCCGACGCTGCTGGCGACGCTGATACTGATTCCCGTGATCGATCCTAACGGCGTCGCGTTCGGGGTCCGTCACCTACTTTGCCGAACGTCACCTATGGGCTCTCAATGGAGTATCTGCAGCGGCGGATCGGCATGGTCAACGACCGGCTGGAGGGGGTCATCGACGCTGCCGAGCCTGACGATCTCTCCGAGCAACTCGGCCACGTCGTCCTCGCGGGCGGGAAGCGCGTCCGGCCGGCGGTAACGCTGCTGGCCTGCGAGGCCGTCGGCGGCGAGCAGGAAGCGGCGGTCGATTTCGCCGCCGGCATCGAATTCGTCCACAACGCTTCCCTGGTCATCGACGACATCATCGACCGCTCTGACACCCGCCGCGGGACGCCGAGCGCGTGGTCCGAATACGGCTTCGGGCCGGCGATCATTGCAAGCGACGGCCTGCTCGGCGAGGCCTTCGCGCTGTTTTCCAGCAACGACCGCGCGATGGAGATCGTCGCCGAATCGATGATCCACCTCGGTGAGGGCGAAGCGACCGAACTCGCCGCGCGGCCGACGACCGAAGCCGAGTACATGACGCTGGCTCGTCGAAAGACGGGCGCGCTGTTCCGTGCATCGGCCGAACTCGGCGCGGTCGCCGGCGAGGCGGAACCGGAGACGGTCGAAGCCTTCGGCGAGTACGCCGAGCGGGTCGGCGTCGCCTTCCAGATTCGGGACGACGTGTTGGACGCGACCGCCAGCGCGGCCGACCTCGGGAAACCCGCGGGACAGGACGAAACGATGGATCGGCCCTCGCTGATCCAGATCACGGATCTCACGCCCGAGGAAGCCGACCAGCGGGCCCGCGAGCAGTCGGATCTCGCGCTTGAGGCACTCGATGCCGTCGATCTGCCGGAGACGGATGCCGAAGCGTACCTCCGTGACCTTGCGGAGTTCGTCGTCGTCCGCGAGCGGTAAGCATGACAACCCGCGAATGGAAACGCTCTTTTGACTATCGCTCGCAGTGTGAGACATATGAGCAACGGCGAGGACGACGCGACCGACGCCGACGAGGTCGATGCCGACGAACCTGAAAGCGAGGCCGAGGCTGAGACCGAGACCGCGGCCGACGCCGAAGCCGGCGAGTTGGCCACGACCGAGAGCCTTGATGAACGCTGTGAGGCTGCTGCAGAGGCTCTTGACGCCGCCGAGACCGAGGCTGACCTCGACGACGTGGAGGCGACCCTCGACGCGATCGAGGCCGACCTCCCACCAGTCCCAGAGGCTGACGAGGACGACGAGGAAGAACCAGAAGATCCACACGCAGAGGCTCGCTCCCAACTTGCCGACCTCCGCGAGGGTCTCGAAGCGGCGCGCGGCCCCTACGCGACGGACGTGACCGACGCGATTGCGGCAGCGAACACCGCGATCGACGACGGCGACTGGACCGAACAGGGCGAAGGCGAAGTCGTTGATGCCGTCGGCACGTTCGTTGATGCCGTCGCTGAGCAGATCGACACCGACGCTGGGCAGCCGGCGACGTTCGACGAGACTGGTTCGACGCTCGATGCAGTCGCGGAGACCGTCGAGGCGGCCGGCCTTGATCCCGACGCTGACAAAGAGACGCTCACCGCGCTGGTCGACGCGACCGACGCGCTGGAAAGCGACCTCGACGCCGCCCAAGAGTGGGCCGACCTCTCGGTGCGAGAGACGCTGCAGTCCGAGGGCTACTACGACGTGCTCGGGCACACCAAGGATTACCCGATGGAGTGGGCCGCGCTCAAGGAACACGAGAAGCGCGGCAACACCGAGATGATCCTCATGGCCCTCGACAGCCTCGATTCGGACTTCATGGAGGAACACTGTCTTGATGCCCTCGAACGGATGGGGCCGGTCGCGGCGACCGACGAGGCCATCGAGACGATGCTCGCCCGCGCCGAGAAACGCAAGAAACCCGCCATTCGGATTCTTGGGAAGATGGGTGCGACCGAGGCCGTCGAGACGCTGATCGAGTACGTCGATGCCGACAGCGACGCGCCGCTGCAGAAGGTCACCTTCCGCGCGCTCGGCGAGATCGGCGACGACCGCGCCGTCCAGCCGCTGGCCGACAAACTCCTGATGGACAACGATGTCGTCCGCCCGCAGGCAGCTCGCGCGCTCGGCCTGCTCGGCGATACGCGGGCGATCAAGCCGCTCTCGGAAACGCTGAAAGCCGACGACGACGCCAACGTCCGCGCCCAAGCCGCGTGGGCACTCCGGCAGATCGGCACGAAACGCGCCCTTGAGGCCGTCGTCGATCACGGCAGCGATGAGACGTTCGTCGTGCAGACCGAGTTGGACAAAGCCCGCGAGGAACTCGACGCCGCCGTCCCGAACGCCTGACTCGCCCCGTCGCCGTTGCGCTCGCCGCGTCGTTCTATTCTTTGACCGAGTGACCTGTCAATCTTACTGAGACGCTCCTTTTCCCTCCACAACCGCAATATCTACTGCATGCCACACGCACTATTCGTCGTCAGCGAGCAGGGGTATTGGGGCGAAGAATGTATCGAGCCGCTGTCGACGCTTGATGCCGCGGGCGTCGATGTCACTGTCGCCACGCCGACCGGCGAGCCACCGGTCGTCGACGAGCGATCAGTCGATCCCGACGAGGTCGGCGAGGAAATCTCCGAAGAAGTGCTGGAATACGATGAGAACGACGAGCGCCTCGCCGATCCCGAGCCGATTGCGACCGTTGACGCCGCCGATTACGATGCCGTCGTCTTCCCCGGCGGCCACGGCACGATGTGGGACATCAACACCGATCGCCACGCGCGGAAACTGCTGACTGACGCGGTCGCCGGCGACGACGGCGTCGCGCTCGTCGTCTGTCACGCCGTCGGGCTGCTCGGCTTCACGCGCACCGAGAGCGGCGAGTATCTCGTCGACGGCCGCGATGTGACCGGCTTCCCCAACGNGTGGGAGGAAGGNATCGTNGACGACNACGANCTGATGNNNGACGGCCGGAANCTCCCCTACTGGGTCGAAGACGAGGTNNNNGNNGCCGGNGCGAACTGGGANGCNGAACTCGATTCGGATACCAGCGTCACCGTCGAGGGCGACCTGATCACCGCCCGCGGTCCGGGTTCCTCCGCCGACGCGGCAGCGACGCTGCTGGCCGAACTCGGCATCGAAGCGACAGCCTAGGCGACCGCCGGCCGCTTCGCGCCCCGCGGCCTCACTGAATCGCTTCTATTTTGAAGACGGCTTCCTCGATGTTCTCGCTGCGACACTCCGGACAGCGCGAGGGATAGTTGATCGGATCGTCGTAGCCGCTGAACCCGCAGTTCCCGCATTCCGGCGGCGCGACGAGGAACTCCTGTTCCTCGGCGTAGCGCACGGAGCGAGCGACGTGTTGGATGTCGGTGTAGATCGTCGACACCGGCGTGTCGAGGTCGTCGGCGAGTTCGCTGGCGGTCGCGGGCCCCTCGCCGAGGCGATCGGCGAGTCTTTCACGGCGCGTCGAATCGGTCATACCCGATCACATGTCCCCGACGATCAAAAACACAGCCAGTCCAGTTCGGTTGCACCGTCGTTAGGGTGGAAGGTGCCGATCGTAGATCGTGCTGCGGTGACCCACGGCCTCGACACGCAGGATATCGTCGTTGCGTTCCCACGCGATGATAGTGCGATAATCACCGATACGGAGTTTGTAGTACGGAAATCCACGGAGTGGGGCCAGTCGATGATCCGGCCACTCAGCCGCTTCGTCGATCTTCGACAGTATTCGATCCGCAGTCTGCGTTTCGAGATCCTCCAACTGATCGATGGCTTTCTCGGTGTAGCTGACCTCAGTCATCGAGCCCTAACCGGTCGCGCGCTTCCGCGGCCGACACTGTGTCATCGTTTTCGATCTGTTCACGACTCGTTTCGAGCGCGGCCAGTGTCTCTTCGGAGAGTGCTGCCGGGTCCTCAACCCAGTCGCGGAGGGCATCACGGATCGCCTCGGATTTACTCGCATAGCCGCGCTCTTCCCACGCCGAATCGATCCGATCGAGGAGGGATTCAGGTACGCGAACGTTGATTTTTGTCATCCGATCGTCGCCCTGATCGGTTTCAGTACTCATATACTGTGATACAGCGGTATCACATAAAAACGTTCGCTGGAACGCGCTTTCTGCGTTCCTCGGCTACTCGACTAACTGCGCGTCGGTGATCCGCACGCGGCCGCTGTCGCCGTTCCATTCGGTGTCGTATTCGAGTTCGATCCGCCGATCCATGTGCGGGCCATTGGTCACAAATGTCTCGAACTCGCCGCCTTCGCCGAGCAGGTGGACGCCGTACTCCTCGTTGAGTTCGCGCAGCTCGTCGATCGCGTCGGCATCGAGCGTCCGCCCGAGCCACGATTCGTCTAGGCCGTAGGCTGCGACCTGCAGGATCGTAATCTCGAAACCCGCGTCCAACATGTCGGCGGCTAATTCCTCGGGATCGCGCTGCCACAACGGCGCGAAAAGGTCGATTCCGAGGCGGTCACACATCTCCTGAATCCGGTTGGTCTGGAACTCGCTTTCGATGGCACCCGCGGTGACGCCCGCGAGGTCGATGTCGCTTGCGAGCTCCGTGAGGGCGTCTTCCAGTGGTTCGAGTTCGGCATCGCCCTGTGCGGCCGAGTCGTCGGCGTCGCTGGCAGCGAGATCGCCGGGATCGACTTCGACCAACTCGATGCCGATGCTCTCGGCAGCGACCTGTGCGAGCTGTGTCTCCGGGACGTGGTACATGTAGGAGTCCTCGGAGGGATGGACGGTCAGTAGTCGAGTCACGTTTAATCCCTCTTCGAGGGCCTGATAGAGGGCCCACGAGGAGTCCTTCCCGCCCGAAAAGAGGCTCACCCAATCGTCTGTCATACCGGTTACAGACCTGCTGGGGTAATACCGGCTTTGATCCGGCTACAGGATGATCGACTTCTTGCGGAGCATCTGTTCGATGGCCGCGTGGATGCCCTCGCGGTTGATTCCGGAGGCGTCGTTGCCGCCGAAGGGGATGTCGCCGAGGCCGTGGGAGGGCGCGCCGTTGATCCGGACGCCGCCGGCGTCGATTTTGTGAGCGACTCGCATTGCGCGGTCGTGATCGGTCGTGAACACCGAAGCATCGAGGGCATATTTGTCGGCGTTGGCGAGATCGATCGCCTCCCCCTCTTCCTCGAAGGTCGTCACCGCGGCGACGGGGCCGAACTGCTCTTTGTGGATGATTTCGGCGTCCTGTGGGACGTTGGCCAACACTGTCGGCTCAACGAACGCGCCGTCGCGCTCGCCGCCTAAGACGAGATCTGCACCGTCGGCGACCGCGTCGTCGATGAGCTCTTTGACCTCTTTGGCGTGGTCTTCGTCGATGAGCGGCCCGAAGTCCGTCTCCTCCTCAAAGAGGTCGCCGACGACCCAGCCCTCCATCGTCAGCCGAATCCGCTTGACGAGCTCGTCGTGAACGGATTCGTGGGCCAGCACGCGGGAGACGGCCGAACACCGCTGGCCGCCGAACTTGACCGAGCCGGCCGTACAGGCTCCGGCGGCGTCTTCGAGGGCCGCGTCGGGGAAGATGATCGCCGGGGCGTTGCCACCGAGTTCCATCACAAGGTTGACCATCCCCGACTCCTTGGCGACGTGGGTGCCGGCCCCCGAGGAGCCGGTCATGGCGATGGTGTCAACGCGGCTGTCGCCAGCGAGTGTATCGCCGATCTCGCGGCTGTGGCCGGGCACGAAGTTGACCGCGCCCTCGGGGAGGTCAACCGCTGAGGTGATTACGTCCGTCAGCAGGGCCGCGGTCGTCGGCGTCTTGCTCGACGGTTTGAGGACGACGCTGTTGCCTGCGGCGAGCGCGGGGGCGATCTGCAGGGTCGTCGTCTGCAAGGGGTAATTGTACGGGGCGATACAGAGTACCGTGCCGATGGGTTCGGGTTTGACGATGGCCGTCCAGCCCTCGTGGCCGGGCGTCGATCCCTCGCGGTACTCGCCGTACGTTCTGGATAGGTCGCGGGCTTCGGCGGCCGCAAACCGGAACCGCCGGGCCGCACTCGGCGGCGCGCCGCTCGCCGCTGAGATCGGCTTCCCTGCTTCGCGGACGATCATCTCGGCGAACTCGTCGGCTCTGGCTTCGAGGTCGTCGGCGATGGATTCCAGCCACTCGGCGCGTTCGACAGGCGTCGTCTCGCGCATCGCTTCCTGTGCTGTTGCCGCGGCTGCGAGTGCGTCCTCAGCCTGTTCGCTGCTAGCAGCAGCCACGTTGGCAACGGTGCCGCCGTCGGCAAGATCACGGACGGCGATCGTGTCGTCGCCGTCTCGCCACTCGCCGTCGATGTAGAGCTGTTCGGTGTACTGTGGCTCGTCAGCCATATGCCCATATCAGCGGGATATCATAAGAGCGTTCGGCGGGTGTCCACCATGCGCACAGGGCCGGTGACTGAGCCTGTCGCTGCGGTGGAAGCCTGTCACTGCGAAAAAAGCCGTTGTGGTGGCGAAAACTCGTCGCCGGCNGTCTACATGTAGCCGAGNTCGCGCAGNCGCTCCATCAGGTCCTCTTTGTCCTGGGCGCGNCCGGCGCGCTCGGTCGTGTTNTCGAGNTCCTGCAGCCANGCNGGCTCNTCGGNNGNCTTCTCGGTGCTGACTTCGCTACCGAGGCTTCGGAATCCAGCGAAGTATTTGGGGGAGATCGGCACGTCGTCCTGCTTGACGCCTTCCGGCAGGTCGTCGGCGGATTCCGGCACGTAGCCATCCTCGGGGAACGCCTCGACGGTGTCCGGGACGACGTAGTTCCAGAACACGTCCCACACGTCGCTCTCGTCGAACTGNAGGATNGGCTGNATGCGGTCGTGNGGCGGGTAGATGTCNGGNTCGTGNCGCGNNNAGAAGAACGTCTCGTCGGCGCGCGCCTCCTGTTCGTCCCANCGGANGCCGGAGATGANGCCGTCGATACCGTGNNNNTCGAGGGCNTCGTTGAGCGCGACCGTCTTCAGCAAGTGGTTGCCGACGTAGGTGTCCAGCAGGAACGGGAACGTGTCTTCCTCGTATTCGAGGATCTCCCGAACGTGGTGTTGGTTGTGCTCGGAGAGCTCCGAGACCGGGATGTCGTCGCCGGGTTCGAGCCCGTGTTCGTCGACGTACTCGCCGACATCCTCGTTGCGGGCGTAGACGAGGTCAATATCCCACTCCTCGGCCCAGTGTTCGATGAAGTCGGTGATCTCATCGAAGTGCTGGTAGTGGTCGATGAAGACCGCCGTCGGCTTCTCGTAACCGTACTTCTNNNCGGCGACCTGGTTGATGAAGTACAGCGTCAGCGTCGAGTCCTTGCCGCCGGTCCACATGACCGCCGGGTTCTCGTACTGTTCGAGCCCTGCTTGTGTTACTTCGATTGCCTTTTCGATCTTGTCGGGCAGTCGGGGATAATCGACTGGATCTTCTCCCTCACCGTCGGTATAATCGACGTCGAGGTAGTCAGGGAAGTCTGCTGACATCGTATAATGACATCTAATTAGCCGAAATAAAGGTCTTGTGACAGCCGATCTCGGTGTCAATAGTTACCAATAGCTACAACGAAATCCGGTTCCCACGGGAGCGAGTGCGTCGGTTCACACGTCGGTGACAGCGATACTGGAAGGGTGTCGATGTGGGCGTGACCAAGCCCCGCCCGTTTTCACACTGGCGTCCAACAAGGGACTGATGGCATCGATTGATCCCCGCTCGATTGCGACCGGCAGCCTCGTTGGCACACTCTCGTGGCTCGTCGGCTACGCGATCACCTACCTCCTCATCGCACCGAACCTCCGGGAGTCACCGCTCAACCGGATCATCGAAACGCTTGACGGCGCGCCGGCGACTCACGAGTTGGTCGGCTGGGTGTTCTTCAACGCCCACTTCGTGGACATCGTCCTCAACATTCCGATCCTCGGGAGTCAGACGACTGGCTACATCGGTGGCGACAACGGGTTCACGACGGCGTTGTATCTCGTTCCAATGCTGTCGTTGCTTGTCGGTGGCGCGCTCGTTGCCCGCCAGCAGGACGCCACTGCTCCCGTCTCCGGCGGCGTTGCCGGGCTAACGCTCTTGCCGGGCTATCTTGTCGTGACGATACTCGGTGGCTTGCTGGTCGAAATCTCGGTTAGCGGAGCCACCGGCGGCCCGGATCTCACGGCTGCAGTCATCCTCGCCGGCATCCTCTATCCGACGGTGTTTGCCGGTATCGGTGGGCTCGGCTGGTCCGTCGTCGAAAACAAGCGGTAGGGCGTTCTGTCGCCGAGGCAGTCACGAACGGCGGCTTCGATCGCTCCCTTAGCTGCTGGCGTTCCCGGTTTGGTTGCCGCTCATCGTCTCGTTGCCACCGCTGGAGCCGTCGTCCATGGTTTCGTTGCCGCCATCCATGGTTTCGTTGCCGCCGTCCATCGACGCGTCGCCGCCCTGATACTCCTCGTCACCGTAGAGCACGGTGGTTGAGGTTGCGACCGGCCGGATGATGTAGCGACCGTTGCCAGTGCGGTTCGGCGCGAAGTCGGCGATGAAGCGCGTGGTCTCCTCGGCTCGCACTTCGAAGCTCTTGTTGAACTTCAGCGGTGCCTCGCCGGGGGTGGTGACGTTCGCATCCGAGCCGTCGGTGAGGACGCCTTCCGTGCCGCTGACATCGAGCTGGAGGAACTCGTAGTCGCCGGCTTCGACTTCCGTCTCGTCGATGAGTTTCGTGCTGCTGCCCTGCAGTTGGACGAGGTCGGCCTCTTGGGGCTCCTCGAACTCGATGTACCGCCGGCCGGCATCGTCGCCCTCTTCGTCCATCTCCTCGTCTTCCATTTCTTCCTCGTCCATCTCCTCGTCGGACTCGTTCATCTCGTCGTCCGATCCGTTCATTTCAGACTCGTTCATCGAGCCGTCGGAGTCGTTCATCTCCTCGTCGTCCATCTCTTCGGAGCCGCCGTCGCCGCCGGCCGGTTTGATCCAGATGCCGGCAAGCGTGACCGTCAGCGACTCGAAGTCGTCGATCGCGTTCGGCTGGTCGGTGACGCTGGTCGACAGCGTCCCGAAGGCCGTGTCGTCGCTGCCGTCTTCACTGGAGGTCTCGTCGCTACTGCCGGCACAGCCAGCGAGGCCGATCATTCCGGCCGTGGCGAGTCCGGTCGTTTTGAGATACGCGCGTCGATCTAGCTGCGAATCCGTTGTTGGCATCATGTTGTATCACTGGGTAGTAGGGAAGTGGCTTTTGTTTATGCGTCAGCCGTTGCTGGTGCCGAATCGGCGGGCGTCTGTCCGCCGAGCATGTCGCTCAGAGCCTTCCCGAGGTTGTCGATCTCACCGTTGAGGAAGCTATTGATCGTGTCGTGAATCCCGCTCACGAAGTCCGGGACCGGCCCCGGGAGGCCGCCGCTCGGGCCGACGGATCGGTCATCGGTCGCTTGGTTGTCTACCGGTTCGTCCGCGGGGGCGGCTGCTGCGGCCGCCGGCATCGCGCCGACGAGCAACAGCAGCGCCGCGCCGACTGCGAAGATCGTTGTTCGGTTCATTGCATCCTGACCATGGCCGGATTCCTACTTAATCGGGGTTCACAGTCGACGCGAATTAACGCTAGCTACGCGCTCTTAGCCCCATTTTCGCCCATTTTCGCACTGTTTCGCCGGCCTATCCGCTTCGTTCTCGTATGAACCGCCTAATCGACCGCAGCGGCACCACAATCGCGCTTGCTCGCACCGCCACGCGCTGCTCCGCTCCGTCACCGTCGACAACTACTCGAAGAGCCCAGAGACGTCATCACGCTTCGCCTGTCGCCGTTCGACCTTCCGGCGAAGCCGGTCGTAGATGAGTCTACGGCGGTCGCGGTCGTCGACGAACGCGGTCAACTGGCCGATGAATTCGGACTGCGATCCCGTCGCCTCATCGCGTGCGAATTCGATTGCCCGCTCGATGATTGCCGTATCGTACGCCTCGTATTCGGCGGTGACGACGCTGGCGGCGGTTGTGATACCCCCGACCGTGAGGTCGGCTGCGGTCAACGTTTGCCCCTCGTACAACAGTGGTGGGGCCGGCTCACGCTCGATCCGCTCGGGATCGGATTCAAGTGTTTGCAGGGCGGCAACCACACTGTCGGTGGCGATGCCGCGGTGGGTCGAGGGCAACGGGATGAGATACGACTGGGCTTGGCCGGCGAGGCCGACCGCACCCTCCCAGTTCCGCTGGCGGGCGTGATAGACGGCGGCGGTGAACTGGATCAACCCATGAAAAAGTCGTTCGTCGTCGCCGTCGGGTAACTTCAGCCACGTTTCCTCCCACGGTTCGTGGGCGGCGTGGTAGTCGCCGGCGGTATAGAGTACGATGCCGGCCCGCAGCGACGTGTCCATACCCCTTGTTTGCGGCCGGTGAGCAAAAACATCCCGTCGCCGCCCCTGAGAGACAAAGTTTTTGATACGATAGTTGTATGCTGAGGTATGACTGACGACGAGAAGACGGTGCTGATCGTCGAAGACGAGGAGGCACTCGCCCAGTCCTACGAACTCCATCTCGAAGACGACTACGAGACGGATATCGCCACCAACGGGGGGCAGGCACTCGCCAAACTCGGGCCGGATATCGATCTCGTTTTGCTGGATCGGCGGATGCCCGGCATGGCCGGCGACGAGGTACTCAAGCGGATCGACGAGTGGGAACTCGACTTCCAGATCATCGTCGTCTCGGCGATCGATCCCGACGTGGACATCATCGATCTCCCGTTCGACGGCTACCTCACGAAATCCGTCTCGAAGGACGATCTGCTCGACGCCGTGGATCGTGCCTTCCTAAAGAAACGCTACGAAGACCTCATCGTCGAGTACAATTCGGCGGCGGAAACGTACGACGTGCTCCGCAACGAGTATTCCCAAGCTGAACTCGATGCGAAAGACGAGTTCGCCGAACTGGAAACCCGACTAGAGGAGTTAGAGGCCGAAATTCACGACATCATCGACGAACTCGACGACAGCACGATCAGCAATATCTTCGACTGAATCTTCTGGCTTCGTTTGTTGGTGCGGCTGTTTGAGATCACCGACTGCGGTCGCTCGTTGTCACTCTTCGCGTAATCCGTATCCGACGACATGCTCCCTTGTCTGATGTTGTTGAGTCGGCGAAAAACGTCCTGACGGAGTCCAACGCGAACGCAGTGAGCGTTGGGCAAGTCAGGACGTGAACGATGAGGAATCTGAGCGAAGCGAAGATTCCGAAGAAGTGAACGTCCTGACGGAGATTTGAACTCCGGTCCCTGGCTCCGCAAGCCAAGAGGATAGTCCACTACCCTATCAGGACTCACCTCTCCCTACCCGTGGTTTACTTAAGACGGTTACGGTACAGCGGTACCACGCTGCGGTCGCCACAGGTTTTTATTCGATACCGAGCCACCCCCGCCATGGAGCAGCGAAAACAGCCGACGCGGCGACGGTTATCAGTGATGCCGACCGGCACGGAATCAACGGAAGGACAACGCTTAACGGGGGTCTGGCCCTGCATCTGTGTATACCTATGGATGTCATAGCGGAGGAGTACGAAGACCTCGACNCCGACGACGTNNCNCTNGANGAGTTCCGCGAGGCGGTCTCCGCCAAGGTCGAGCAGATGGGCGGGCTCGCCGACGAGGAGACGGCGGCGATGCTCATCGCCCACGAGCTCACCGAAGGGGAGGTCGAGGGCATCGCGGACATCGAACCGGGGATGGAGGAGGCGAAGTTCNTCGNNAAGGTNNTCTCGNTCGGCGAACTCCGGACGTTCGAACGCGACGGCGAGGACGAAGAGGATGGCCGCGTCGTCAACCTCGAAGTCGCCGACGAGACGGGACGCATCCGTATCTCGATGTGGGACCAACTGGCCGTCTCCGCCGTTGGCGATCCCGAAGCCGACGAACCCGGCGAACTCGACGTTGGTGACGTGTTGCGGATCGCCGGCCGGCCGAAGGACGGCTACAACGGCGTCGAAGTCAGCGTCGATAAGGCCGAACCCGACGATGAGGCCGAACTCGATGTCGAGACACGGGATGTCTATCGCGTCGAAGACCTCTCGATGGGACTCTCGGACGTGAATCTCAAGGGCAAAATCCTCGATGTCGGCTCGGTCCGCACCTTTGACCGCGACGACGGTTCCGAAGGCCGGGTCTCGAACCTCGCGGTCGGCGATCCGACCGGCCGCATCCGCGTGACGATGTGGGACGAGCAGGCCCCGCTCGTCTCGGAGTTCACCGACGGCCAGTCGGTCGAGATCGTCGACGGCTACGTCAAAGAGCGCGACGGCAGCCTCGAACTCCACGTCGGCTCCCGCGGTGCCGTTGACGAAATCGACGAGGACATCGAGTACGTCCCCGAAACGACAGATATCGACGGCGTCGAAATCGGCCAGACGGTCGATATCGCCGGCGGCGTCATCGAAACCGACTCCAAGCGCACGTTCGACCGCGACGACGGCTCGGAAGGACAGGTCCGCAACATCCGCCTCCGCGACGAGACGGGCGACATGCGGATCGCGCTGTGGGGCGAGAAGGCCGACAAGGACATCGAGTTGGCCGATCGCGTGCTCGTCACCGACGCCGAGATTCAGGACGGCTGGCAGGACGACCTCGAAGCCTCCGCCGGCTGGCAGTCAACGGTAACCGTTCTCGACTCTGATGGCGAAACCGCACCCGCTGACGCGGGCGTTGCGACCGCTGATACCGCTACCGAGACGCAAAATGGCGGCCTCTCAGCATTCGAAGATGCTGACGACGCGGCCGATGCGACTGCGGACGACACCGCTGACGAGACGGTGGCGGAGCCGGCGACAGCAACCTCGACAGGTGAATCGTCGACTGCTGAATCGGCCACTACCGAATCGACGACTGGCGGCGAGGCGGGTGCGGCCACCGCGACACAGCAGGCTAGCGAGACGGTCGAGTTCACCGGGACCGTCGTGCAGGCCGGGAGTCCGATCATCCTCGACAACGGCACCGAGACACGACAGGTCGAAACCGACACCGAGCTCCGTCTCGGCGAGGAAGTAACGGTCCGTGGCACCGAGCGCGGCGGCACCATCGACGCCGAGGACGTTTTCTAAGAGCCGGCGACGGGTTTTTGCCGCGACGACAGCCGTAACGGAAAGGGTTATAGGACGGACAGCCGGCTATGTGGGTATGAGCGTCGAGTTGCCGTTCGCGCCGGTCGATGCGATCATCCGGCGCAACGCCGGCTCGTTGCGGGTGAGTGCGGACGCCGCGGAGGCGTTGGCCCGACGCATCCAACAGCACGGCGCGGAGTTGGCCATCGACGCGGCCGACACGGCAACCGACGACGGACGCAAAACGCTGATGGCATCCGATTTCGGCGTCCAGCAGGTCGTCGACCGCGAGGGACTTGAACTCCCGGTCGCGCCGGTTGACCGGATTGCCCGACTGCGGATCGACGACAGCTACCGGGTGTCGATGGACGCCCGGATCGCGCTGGCTGACATTCTCGAAGATTACGCCGACAACGTCGCATCCGCTGCCGTCACTCTCGCACACCACGCCAACCGCCGCACCGTACAGGCCGACGACATCGAGACCTACTTTTCACTCTTTGAATAATGCAGTTCGGCTACAGTGAGGCCTGTCTGGAGCACGAAACCGGCGAGCGACACCCTGAAACGGCCGACCGACTGCGGGCGATCCGCCGCAGCCTGAAACACAAACACCACGTCGAGTACACCGACGCCCCGGCAGCAACGCCCGAGGACGTGCGGGCGGTCCACGACGGCAGCTACGTCCTCGAACTGGAGGACTTTTGCGAGGACGGCGGCGGCAACTGGGACCGGGACACCGTCGCCTCCGAAGGCACGTGGGAGGCTGCTCTCCAGAGTGCCGGACTGGCGCGCTGGGCGGCCCGCGAGGCGATCGAGGGCGCGAGCGGTCGGGAAACGCCGTTTTCGCTCGGCCGCCCGCCGGGCCACCACGCCGTCGCCCGGAAAGCGATGGGCTTCTGCTTTTTCAACAACGCCGCCGTTGCCGCCCAGAGCCTTCTCGACGACGACACCGTCGAGCGCGTGGCCATCTTCGATTGGGATGTTCACCACGGCAACGGAACGCAGGACATCTTCTACGACAGCGGCTCGGTCTTCTACGGCTCGATTCACGAGGAGGGAATCTACCCGGGCTCCGGCGAGGTCGAGGAAACCGGGACCGGCGACGGCGAGGGATCGACGCTGAACGCGCCGCTGCCGGCAGGGGCTGGTGATGCTGACTATCTCCACGTCATCGACGACGCGCTCGATCCTGCTCTCGGCGCGTACGACCCCGATTTGGTGATCGTCAGTGCCGGTTTCGACGCCCACGAGCATGACCCGATCTCGCGGCACCGCGTGACGACCGAGGGCTACGCACTGATGACCGACCGGCTCCGCGATATCGCCGATGCCAGCGACGCCGCACTGGCATTTGTTTTGGAGGGCGGCTACGGCCTCGATACGCTCTCTGACGGCGTGTCGATGGTCCATGAGACCTTCGACGGCCGCGACCCGATCCCCTGTGAGAACGGCCCCGACGAGTCGACCGTCGAGATCACCGACGAGCTGCGGTCGAAACTCGGAATCGAGTAGTCGTCGCAGTCGCCATCGCGGAGACCGACCGATTCTTACTCACGGAGCCCGCAGCGTCGCCAATGGACGCGCCGCTGTGGACTGACGAACACGCACCCGCCCTCGCGGAGCTCCCCCAACCCGAGGTGCGGGACCGCCTCCAACGGACCGTCGGCGAGCCGATGAACCTCCTGCTGCAGGGACCGCCTGGCGTGGGCAAGACAGCCGCCGCTCGCGCGCTGGCCCGCGAGGTCCACGCCGCTCCCGACGCTGATCTGATCGAGATCAACGTCGCCGACTTCTTCGGTCGCAACAAGAAGGAAATCAAGAACGATCCGCGTTTCGAGGGCTTTCTCGCCGGCAAAAGCCGGATGGGAAAAGCCGATATGATCAACCACGTTCTCACTGAATCCGCGAGCTACGCGCCCGTCTCAGGGAATTTTAAAACGATTCTGCTGGACAACGNCGAGGCNATCCGCGAGGACTTCCAGCANGCGCTNCGCCGNGTGATGGAGCNNNNCNNCNNNACNACGCAGTTCGTCNTCNCGACGCGNCAGCCGACGAAGCTCATCGCGCCGATCCACTCGCGGTGTTTTCCGGTGCCGATGCGCGCCCCGACGACGGACGAACTGATCAGCGTCCTCGAATCGATTTGTGAGGCTGAGGACGTCTCATACGACGAATCCGGGCTCGAATTCGTCGCCAGCGCGGCCGACGGCAACCTCCGTAAAGCCGTGTTGACCGCACAGACGACCGCCACACAGGAGGGCGAACTCACGATGCAGGCGGCCTACGAGACGCTCGGTGATATCGGCGACGACGACACCATATTGGCCGCGCTGACCGCCGCCCGCGACGGCGACCTCAGCGACGCCCGCGACACGCTCGATGACCTCCTCTCCGAGGGCGGCTACGACGGCGGAACGCTGCTGGGCGAGTTGCTCCGGGTCGCCCGCTCGCGCTCGGAGTTCGACAGCGCGGCGGTCGCCCGTCTACACAAACTCGCCGGCGCGGCCGATCACGAACTGACCGAGGGCCTCGACGACCAACTCCACCTGATGCACCTCCTCACGGCGTGGGCCGACGGTCAAACCGAACTCCGTGCGATGGCCTAACGATGGTTCCCCTACTCCCCTCTTACGCCGTCGCTCCCGGCGCGTGGCGGTACGCAGCGATCTGTTTCGCCGCCGCGATTCCGACTATTCTCCTTTCGCCGCCGATCGGGGCGGTCGCTCTCGCGCTCGGCGTCGCTGTCCTCTGGTTTCACCGCGATCCAAGCCGAAATCCGCCGGAGTCGGGAATCATCGCGCCTGCCGACGGCCGCGTGTCGGTGCTCCGCGAGGAGGGTGATCGTCTCCGAGTCGGGATCTTCATGAACGTCACCGATGTCCACGTCAACCGCGCGCCGGCCGGCGGCACCGTCCAGTCAGTCGATCATCGTCCCGGAGCGAACAAACCCGCCTTCTCGAAGGACTCCGACCGCAACGAGCGGGTGGTCATCGACTGCGACGACTACGAGGTGACGCTGATCGCCGGCTGGTTCGCCCGGCGCATCCATCCCTATGTCGAAGTCGGCGATGACCTGGTTCGCGGACAGCGAATCGGCCACGTCTCATTCGGGAGCCGCGCTGACGTGTTGCTGCCGGCACGCTACGACCGTGAGGACGTACTCGTTGCCGAGGGCGAGACGGTCAGGGCCGGCGAAACACCGCTGGTAGCGACGGAATCAAGATAGGGCACTGCCAGTGCTTACATACACAGCGACCCACTATGAGCGTAGGCGTGGACGACGAGGTACTGGGGACGGGTTCTATCGGCGCGGTCGACATCCCGTCCTGTAAGCCCCCGATCGAGGTGCTCACCGGCAACGGCGAGTGTCTCGTCCGCGAGTACCAACCCGGCGCGGCGGCCAGCGAGACCGCCGCCGACAGCCTGATTTCGACGTATCGGGACCAACGCAAAGCCGAACAGGCCGTCACGAAACAGCTCTCGAACAGCCGGTACCCCTGCGCGCTCTACTGGGAAACCGATACGAGCGTCGGCAACATCCACTGGAATGACCTCTTTACGCACCTCCGCGTCGAGTACAGCCCCTTCCTCCAGTCGTGGACGGTCGTCCCGAAGGCCGACCACTTCATGTACTGTTCCGTCTACGACTTCAAACAGGCCTGCCGGCTTGCGAAAAAAATCCAGAAGGAGTACAATTTCAAACATCTCGAACTCTGCTCGCGGGCCGGCGCCGTCGAGAAGGTCATCGACCATCGGTTTCTGCGGCAGTCGATTACTGAATCCGGCGTCCAGTTCAATCCCTAACCGGCGTGTCTTCGGGCGCGATTCTTACCACGGTTCGTCTTTCGCGCCGATCTTGTAGGCGATAATGTTGGTGCCGACGTGGAGCAGCGGCGTCGTCACGAGAATCACCACGAGCACGCCGGGCGTAAACGTTGCTAGTGCCCACTCCGGGGCGAGTACGACAGCCATCAGCAACGCGCCAACGACGAAATCAAGCTGATCGAGGCCCGGAAACGACGCGCCGCGCTCCCGACCGCTCCGGCGTTTGATGAACGAGGCGGCGATATCGCCGGCCATTGCACCCAAGGCGAGTCCAACCCCACCCCACAGCGGGAACGTCGGTAGCGACACGCCGATCGCGGTGCCGACCGGGTCGACGACCGCGTTGAGCCCGAGAGCGAGGGCGACGCCGGCCAGCGTGCCGACGGCGGTGCCGCGCCACGTCTTTCCGTCGCCGAGGAGTCGCCGCCCGCCCCACGTGCGACCGTCGTCGATGGGCCGGCCGCCGCCAGCGAGGACGGCCGCGTTGTTGGGGACGTAGGCGGGCAACATGGCCCAAAACGCCGTCCCGATGAGTGACCAAACCATGTCGGCAGCGACGCGTGGCCGGCCTTAATGCCCACCGATTCCGGTGGCAGCCATGTCGCCGTGTGGGAAGACCGATACACTAAGACCCTACATCCCGTAGCCGCGGCTACATGTCGACGTGGAAACGCGATATCGCCAGTGGGCTCGTCGTGTTGGTTCCCCTCGGCGTGTTGGTGTTCATTTTCCACTGGCTCTACACGCAGATTATTGGCCTCCCGCTGATCAGCAATCTTCCCTTCGCGGGCGTCCCCGAGAGCCTCGTCCCGCTGGCTCGGGTGCTCGTCGCGCTCGCGCTCATCGTCACGCTCGTCCTCGCGGTCGGCTACCTGATGCGGACGACCGCTGGTCGCGTCTTCGAATCGCTGCTGGACGATACGATCAACCGGATGCCTGGCCTCCGAGTCGTCTACAACGCCTCGAAACTCGCCGTCGAAACCGCGCTGTCGGGTACCGACGACCTTCAGGAGCCCGTCCGGCTCGAAACGTGGCCAGGTATCCAGATGACGGCGTTCAAAACTGGCAAGAAAACGCGAGACGGCAAGGTGGTGTTGTTCATGCCGACCGCGCCGAACATCACCACCGGGTTCGTGATGGAGGTCGACGAGGAGGATTTCGAAGAGACCGGCGAAAAAGTCGAGGAGGCACTTACGCGCGTGTTGAGTGCCGGCTTCGCTGAATCCGCCCATCAGATCCCGGTTGAGGAAGCCGAGAACCCGGCACGAACCGAGACGAACACGGAAACGACCGTGCAAACGGATTCGGGCTCAGTCGCCGACAGTAGCGGCGGGCAGCCGGACAGCTGAGAACTGTTCGCTGAAAGTGGAATAAAATCGCGCGCTGCTCAGACGTAGGTGAACCAGTCGTCGTGAGCGTCAGTTTTCCGTTCGACCAGATCGAAGAACGCCGACTGGATCTCCTCGGTCACGGGACCGCGATCGCCGTCGGCGATTTCGACGTTGTCGACCTTGCGGATCGGCGTGACTTCGGCGGCCGACCCGGTGAAGAAGAGTTCGTCGGCGGTGTTGAGTTCGCCGCGGCTGATCGTCGCCTGATCGTGGACGGTGTAGCCGAGTTCCCGAGCGAGAGTAATCACCGTATCGCGGGTGATGCCGTCGAGGATGCTCTGAGAGAGCCCGGGCGTGTAGATCTCGCCGTCGCGGACGAGGAAGAGGTTCTCGCCGGGGCCTTCGGCGACCTGCCCTTCTTTGTTGAGGACGATCGCTTCCNCGTAGCCGTTGCGNCGNGCCTCNTCGCCNGCNAGCAGGCTGTTNACGTANANCCCGGTCGTCTTCGCGTTCGTCGGGATCTGACTCGAGGCGTGTTTCCGCCACGAGGAGACCATCACGTCGATGCCGTTCTCCAGCGCCTCCTCGCCGAGATACGTCCCCCACGGCCACGCNGCGANGNCNACNTCGACNGGNCANNCNNCNGGNNNGACGCCGAGGCTGTTGTAGCCGAAGAAGGCGATCGGTCGGATATAGGCACTCTGGAGGTCCTGCCGGTCAAGCAACTCCAGCGTCGCCTCGGTCAACGCCTCCTTGTCGTAGGGGATTTCGAGTTCGTAGGGTTTGCCGGACTGGAAGAATCGCTCCAAGTGTTCNTCCCANCGNAAGATNGCGGTCCCNTNNTCGGTGTCGTANGCGCGNNCGCCCTCGAAGANNCCGGTNCCGTAATGNAGCCCGTGGGTGAGGACGTGNGTNGTCGCNTCNNCCCAGTCGACGAACTCGCCGTTCTTCCAGATCGTATCGATCTCACCCGCCGCAAGCATCTCATCGAACGCCATTTCTACCGTGAACCTTCGGCTACCAGTTCTTAACAGTTTGCAACGATAGACCCACGGCGAGCACGATCGGCCGTTTTCGACCGCGCCCAAATCAGCCGAGCCGCGCTTCCAGTTTCGCGCCCTCGATGTAGACTAATCCGTGTCGGTCGGCGTAGGCCGCGGCGTCGGTCGGCGACCGCGCGCCACCGGTTTCGTCGTCCAGCATCTCACAGACGACGACCGCGGGCGCACAATCGGCAGCGTCGGCCAACGCGATCCCGAGTTCGGTGTGGCCGGCGCGATCCGACAGTAGGTCGGGTGCGGCTCGCAACAGGTGAACGTGGCCGGGGCTTCTGAATTCGGCGGCGAAGTCGTCGACCCCGTACTCGCCGGCGTCGGCAGCCGCGGCGGCGGCACCGAGTTCGGCGATCGTCAGCGCGCGGTCGGCGTCGGTGATTCCGGTAAAAGTCTCGCGGTGATTGACGGTCAGCGAGAACGACGACCGCTCGTCGTATGCGAGATCATGTTCGCTCGTCGCTGGATGATCGAGTGCCTCCTGCAGGAATGGGAGGTCGAAGGCGTCGCCGACGGCATCCGAGAGCGCGACACAGATCAACCCGCCAGCGTCGTTGCGGAGCCGCGCGACGGCGTCGGTATCGACGGCGGTTGCGGGATAGACGATATCGGTTTCGCCCTCGCGGTCGGCGTCGTCGTGGATCAACACCGGTTCGCCGGCGCGGAACGCTTCGATGGCGTCGTCAACGGCTGATTCGGCGTCGTCGGTGACGCCAGGGTCGCCCGTTGCGTTTGTCGCGTCCGTCGCGTCGCTGTCGCCGTCGGTGGTGGGGTGGCTCATTCGTCGTCGGCCTCCGTGAGGTGGATCGAGATCGTATCGTCGTCAGTGAGATCGAGTTCGTCGCGGAGTTTGACTGGCGCGATGATCTCGATGTTTTCTTCGTCGTGGTGGGTGCGGTCGGGGACGATGATGTGGGCGGGCTCGAAGGCTTGGCCGTCGAAGGCGACGCTGGCGGGATAGCAGGTCGCTGCGCCGTAGGTCCGGTCGTCGTCCTCCCAGCTGTCTATCGGGATCGATTCCTGCGCGTCAAGTTCGCCGCGAGCCCGGACGCTGGCCTCGTCGAGATCGACGTTGAGCGTGCCGGGGAACGGCGTGTAGCCGAGTCGGTCCTCGAACTGGCGTTCGTATCCCGGCAGCGAGATGTAGTGTTTGCCCTCGCCCATGCCCGTGGTGACGGTGCCGGTCAGCGTCAGCCCGGTGTCGGTCTCGAAAAGCCGGCGGTAGTCGGCGTACTCCGAGCGGAGCGCGCGCTCGCCGGCCTCGCTGATCGTGAGCCACTGGCCGTCGGCGACGATCTCGCGGTCGACGTAGTCGCCGGCTTCCAGTGCCTGTAGTCGCCGGGAAGCGGTCTGATTCGAGGCGTCGAGTCGGTCGGCGAGATCGCCGCAGGACACCTTCACTGTCCCCGAGAGCCCACCGTCGAGTGCCACATACTTCAGCGCGAGCAGTTCGTCGTGATCCAGCGTGCTCGCTGCCGATTCTGCCATGGGTGAAACATGGGTACTCGCCGGCATAAGGATATCGGATATGGAACGCATCTCAAAAACGTGATAGACTGCGGAGACATCGAAAAAGAGCGCGTACCTACAGTAGGGGATGCCCACTAAAGACACCTCGGGTTCGCTGCCCCGCGCTCACTCCGGAAGTTGCACGTCGTCGTTCACTTCGTACTCCCAGCCCTGCTGCTCGACAAACGCAACGACGCTGTCAACGTCTTCGGCGACAATGACTTCCGTCGCGTCGGCTGTCTTTCCTTTGAATTCCGCGCCGACCGTGCTGACAGGGTCGGCTTCGGTTGCGACGTTCGGGCCGTTGTGGCCGGTGACTGTCACCGTATGATCCGTGTGGCCGTGGACGAACACGTCAATGTCGGTTCGGAACGGGCTTTCAGAGACGTACACACGGACCGTTCCGTCAGCATCACGCTCCGTTGCGGTCGATTTGTATCTGACATCGTCGATCACGGGGTGCAGTTTGATCGAATCCTCGTAGTCGTAGGTTCGCTCGGCGATCACGCTCCCGTCGTGGATGTATGTCGCTGTCCAGGTGCGGAACGAGGGCAGGCAGCCGTGGCGGTACCGTGCGGCGGCATCGACGAAATCGAGCGCATGCCTGAGTATTCTGTTCGGATGTGGTTTTTTGTGCTCTTCCCGGTACGCCTGTGCGTCCTCTCGCGTTGGGCCGTGTTTTTCGAGGAAGCGATACGTCGTTTCAACGTCGTCGCTTGTAATCTCGTCCCGCGATACCTCGAATCTCTCGCCGTCGTAGCAGTCCCAGACACGGCCGATTGCATTCGAGAGAATCTCTTTTTGGTCAGGTGCGGTTTCGGATTGTTTGAGGCGTGTGAGAACAGCAATAAAAGACGTGAGATCTTCGCGCTCAATGGTTGGTGTGTGCGTGCTCATACTCGATTGCGGGATATGGTGTATTCAGTGCCATGGGTGATAAAATCGAACGGTGTACCCCCGCGTCAACGGGTGTCCGCCGACCGCGCTTGCGGCTTCGGAAGGTCCATTAGCCGCCGCCGAAAATCGGGGCGCATGTTCAGAGCATTCCGCACGGAGGTCGAGGCCACCCTGACCGCAGGGCTGGAATCGCTCGACCTCCCGACCGGCGACCTCGGGATTGAGGAGCCGCCCGAAGACATGGCCGCGACGCTGGCCTCAAGCGTCGCCTTCCGGCTGGCCGGCGACCTCGAAACGTCGCCGCCGGAGGCCGCCGCCACGCTCGCCGACGCCATCGAGATTGACGGCTACGATTACATCGGCCGCGTGACCACGCAGGGCCCGTATGTCAACTTCCAGACTGCCCATACCTACTTGCAGGAGACGGTCGAAGCTGCCCAAGCCGATGACTACGGCCAGCTGCCCGATCAGGACGAATCGGTCGTCGTCGAGCACACGAGCGCGAACCCGACNGGNCCGGTCCACGTCGGCCGNGCGCGNAACCCNATCNTCGGNGACGCCGTCGCGAACCNCCTNGCGTACGCCGGCGACGACGTGGAACGGCACTACTACGTCAACGACGCCGGCCGGCAGATGGCCGTGTTCACGTGGGCCTACGAGNNGTTCGACGAGGNCGACCTCGATGGCGAACCCGCCCGCGACCGCGCCGAGTACGATCTGGTGCGGTACTACCGCAAAGGGAACTCGTTCCTCGAAAATGAAGACGACGAGGCGGTCGAAGCCGCCGAAGACGAAATATCCGAAATTCTCCAAGGCCTCGAAGCCGGCGACGAGGACACCTACGAGCGCGTCGGCGAGGTCGTTGANNNNGTGCTNGNCGGNATGAAGNNGTGTCTCGCTCGNCTNCCNGCNGAGTTCGACGAGTTCGTGAAGGAGACGCGGTTCATGCGCGACGGCTCNACNGACGACGTNGNCGANCGGCTNAAGGNNNNCGANNANGCNGTCTACGAGGAGGAGGCGTGGCAACTCGAATTAGACGAGTTCGGCATCGANAAGAACCTCGTCTTCCTGCGNTCNGACGNGACGAGCCTCTANACGACNCGNGANCTNGCCCACCACGAGTGGAAGTTCGANAACTNCGANCGNGCGGTGACNGTNCTCGGCGAGGACCACAANCTGCANGCCNGNCAGCTTCAGGCGACGCTTGACATTCTCGGCAACGACCCCGATCGCTTGGACGACGTGATTTACTCCTACGTCAATCTCCCCGAAGGCAAGATGAGCACCCGCCGCGGCACCGGCGTCATGCTCGANGACCTGCTNGACGANGCNNTCGACCGCGCCCGCGAGGAGGTCGANNNNCGNCTCGACGACCGGACCAGNAACGACGAACTCGACGACGACGACGTCGAGCGCATCGCCCGGCAGGTCGGCATCGGTGCGGTCCGCTACGACATCGTGAGCAAGCAGCCGACGAAGGCTATCACCTTCGAGTGGGACCGGGCGCTCGACTTCGAGGCNCANTCNGCNCCNTACGTNCAGTACGTCCACGCCCGTTGTTGTGGCATCCTCGAAGAAGCCGACAGCGAGCCGACGACCGACGCAATCGATGCGACCGAGTTGGCGACGCCGGAAGAGGGTGAACTGATGGAGACGCTCGCGCGGTTCCCTGCAGTGATCGAAGAGGCCGGCGAGGACCTCGAACCCCACCGCGTGGCCACCTACACGCGCGAACTCGCCGAAGCGTTCAACGGCTTCTACCGGTCTTGTCCGGTGCTCTCGGCGGAGTCAGCGGCGACACGGCAGTCACGGCTCGCGCTCGTCGCAGCGACGAAACACACGGTCGCCCACGCGTTGGGTGTCCTCGGCGTCGAGGCTCCCGACTCGATGTAAATCGTCGTCAGCAGCTAGACTACTGCGAGCGGG
Organism: Halonotius terrestris; assembly: GCF_006861665.1. Taxonomy (GTDB): domain Archaea; phylum Halobacteriota; class Halobacteria; order Halobacteriales; family Haloferacaceae; genus Halonotius; species Halonotius terrestris. The sequence continues at coordinate 372,890 of NZ_RKLU01000002.1, forward strand.
ATCAGGAGGATGCTGCCGCCGAGGGCGTTGATCGCGCCGATGGCGGCCCCGAACGTGAGCAGCAGAAACAGCACGATCCACCAGAACGGAACGGACTCATCAGCGGCCATATCGGGCCATTAGACGACGGACACAAAACCGTCACGTTTCAGCCGAAAAACAGCCGCCGGAAGAAGCCCTTCTTTTCGTCGTCATCGTCGTTGCTGTCGTCGGGTTCGTCGCCGGCGACATCGCCGCCGCCCGCTAACTCCGTCGTCATCGTCGTCGCTTCGTCGTCTTCGGGCCGGTCTGCGTCCGGCTCGGCCTCGCTGATTAGTGGCTCCTCGTCGTCATCGTCATCGCTGTCGTCGCCAGCATCGGGGTCAGCAATCTCCTCATCTGCCGATTCGGGTTCGTCGTCATCAACTGGCTGCGGTTCGACCGCATCGTCAGCAACCGTGTCGTCGGCTTCCTCCGCAGCAGCCACGTCCTCATCGCGGAAGGGGATCGCATCGTCGCTGACCGATTGCTCCGCGGGTTCTGTGTCCTCGACTGTATCGGCTGCTTCGTCGTCCGATTCCGTATCCTCGCTGTCGTCCTTCGCTGCCGGTGGTTCCTCGTCGGAATCCGCTTCGGGCGTCGGTGTTACTGCCCCATCCGTCGGCGACTCAGCCTCCGAGATCGATGCATCGGCGGTTTCACCAGCCGATTCGGCTTCGTCGTCCGGCGCGGGCGTGACTGCGTCGTCAGCCGGTGCTTCCTCAGTGTCAATACCCGTTTCCTCGATATCGATCCCGCTGCCGGTGGCCGCTTCCGCCCATTTCGATTCTTCGTCCGGCGGTCGCTGGTCCGCCTCGCTTTCGGACGACGATTCGTCGTCCGCTTCTGCGTCTTTTTGTTCGGCCGCTTCGGCAGTCGTCTCTGCGTCGGCTGTCACTTCTTCATCGGTTGTCGTCTCTGCATCCGCCACGTCAGGAGCCGATTCCGTATCGTCGTCGGCAGCATCGTCGTCAGTGTCGTCGGCAACGTCGTCAGCGTCCGTTTCAGCTGTGGGTTCAGCGGCCGGTTCGCTCGTGTCCTCACTCGCCGCTATGTCGGCGTCGTCGGTCGCTTCCGAATCGGTGTCCGCCGTATCGTCGGCTGTTTCGTCGACGGCCGGTTCGGGTGGTGCTTCGGGTTCGACGCCGGTGAGTGCCGTCACGAGTTCGCGGTAGCCTGCGGTGGCGGGGCTGTTCGGCGCGTAGGTGTTTAGCGGCTCGCCGACCGCGATAGAGTCCTGAACGGCTTCGTCCTCCGGCACCGTCGCCAACACCTCTGTTCCAAGGGTGCCGGTGACGACTTCGGCGATCGGCGTCGAGGGTTCCGCACGGGTGATGACGGCTCCGGCGACGGTGCCGCCGAGCTGTTCGGTCAGCTGTCGGGTCTTTTCGGTATCCAGTAGAGCGTCGCGTTCGGGCGTCGAGACGAGCAGGACCTCGTCGGCCAGCGTGAGCGGGAGGCTCGTCTCATGGCTGATGCCCGCACCCACGTCGATCAGGACGTAGTCGGCCTTGCGGTGGAGGTCGATGACGGAGCCGAGTTCGCTGGGTTCGGCGGCCGCATACGACGAGAGCGCGGTGTCGCCGGGGACGACGTAGACGCCGCTGGGGCCTTCGTAGGTCGCCTGCGACGGGGTGGCGTCGCCGCTGAGTACGTCGTGGAGCGTGTTGGCTGGCGCGGTGATCCCGAGGGCGGCTCCGAGGTTCGCCATCCCGATGTCGCCGTCGATCACCACGACGTCGGCACCCGTCTCGGCGAGGAGTGCCCCGACGTTCGCCGTCGTCGTCGTTTTGCCAACGCCACCTTTCGCGCTGGCGACCGCAAAGACCCGTGCCATATGGTCGTTGTACCACGACGCGAATATAAAAGGTATCCCTCACCAGCCGCCTGATCGTCGCCGACCGCGGGCGGCCGCGTTCGGTCTCGACCCCACAGCTTTTGTCGTCGCCCCCGAGACTCGCAGGCGAATGGAGTTCGAATCGATTCCGGGTGTCGGCGCGAAGACGGCCGATGCCTTAGCCGAACTCGACGACCCCGAAACCGCGTTGCAGCAGGGCGACGTACTCACGCTAATGGATGCCCCCGGCGTCAGCGAGGGGCGGGCGGCCGCCATCGCCCGCGGTGCGATCCGAAAGCGACACGATGACCCCGGCGGCCTGCTGGCAACCGAGCAGGCCCGCGACCTCTACGAGTCAGTCCTTGCGCTCCTCCAAGAGCGTGCGGTCACCACCTACGCGGAAAAACGACTGGAAACGCTCTATCCCGCGACGACACAGTCTCGTATCGAGGAAGTTAGAGCGAGCGTCGAAGCCGCACTCAAGCGTGAACCGACGCCCGAACTCCGGGAGGCTCTCGCCAACGTGGCTCCGCTTGAATCGCCGTCCGGCCTCCGCGTCCGCGAACGATGTTTGGCGACGACCGACGCCGAACGCTACGCCGCCGCCCGCGAGGCGATCCCCGAACTCTCGGCGGAAGTCGTCGACGACGGCCACGATATCGAGGAGCTCGCCCGATCGTATGCGACGGTAATCGTCCTCGATGAGACCTTCGCCGGCAGCGACTTCACCGGCGACGTGCGGGTGCTCCCTGACGCGCTGGAGTCTCCAGGGGATGTCGTCCCCGAACGCCTGCTCGCCTTCTTCGCGGAGAACCGCGAGCGGCTGCTCGCGGCCGCCCGTGTCCACGAGGAAAGCGGGTTGGAGCCACCGCTCGATCTCGACGCGCTCACCGATGGCCTCGCGCGGGTCGACGAGGACGGCACCATCGTCGGCGACGAGGAGTTAGAGCGGTTGACAACCGCGGTCGATGATCTGGACGCGGCGGTCGGGACGGCCGAATCCGTCGCCAACGATCACCTCCGGGCGGCGATCAAGGAACGCGACGTGACCATCGAGGGCCAAGATTTCCTCTCCTTGGTTGAACAGGGAGCCCGCGTCGATTCGCTGCTCTCCCGGGAACTCGACGACGAGTTCGATGCCGCCCTTGAGAAAGCGCGGAATTACCTTACCGAGAGCCTCGCACTCACCGATCACGAGTCCGAGTTGGCTGATCACGTCTTCAGCGGCGAGCCGACGTTCCCCGTCTCGCGGCGCGACGACGCTGTCTCGCGGCTCAACACCGAACTGACGAGTGCCCGCGACCGCCGTTCGGCCGAGTTGAAAGCCGACCTCGCCGACGACCTTGCGGCACTCAAAACGCCCGCCGAAGAGCTGGTTCGCAACGCGCTCGAACTCGATGTGGAGTTGGCGATCGCCGCCTTTGCACGCGACTTCGACTGTACGATGCCCGAGTTCGTCGGCGACGCTACCGGCGCAGAGGGCGACGATGATGCCGACGCCACGCCGGGCTTCGAGATCGAGGGCGGCCGGTCACCGATTCTCGATGTCGAGTTCGCGGCTGTTGAGCCAGTCGACTACAGCGTGGATGGTGTGACGCTGCTATCAGGGGTCAACTCTGGCGGGAAGACCTCGCTGTTGGATCTGGTCGGCCTGATCGTCATTGCCGCTCAGATGGGCCTCCCCGTGCCGGCCGAGCGAGTCCAGCTTTCTCGATTCACTGAGCTCCACTACTACGCCAAATCACAGGGGACGCTTGACGCCGGGGCCTTCGAGAGCACGCTGCGGGATTTCGGCGACCTCGTCGCCGGCGCGGACGGGCGGCTCGTCCTCGTCGACGAGTTGGAGAGTATTACTGAGCCCGGTGCGAGCGCGAAGATCATTGCCGGCATCCTCGAAGCCCTCGACCGGCAGGGCGCGACTGCCGTTTTCGTCTCACATCTCGCCAGAGAGATCCGGGACGCTGCCGGCGTCGACGTTGCCGTTGACGGCATCGAGGCCGTCGGGCTCGTTGACGGCGAACTGAAAGTGGATCGCTCACCGGTGAAGGATCACCTGGCGCGGTCGACGCCGGAGTTGATCGTCGAGAAGCTGGCCGACGACGCCGATGATGCCGACTTCTACGATTCGCTGTTGGAGAAGTTCTAGCCTCTGTTTTCGGCTCAGAGAAATTCCCAGACGAGCGAAACGAGCAACAACAGCGAAAAGAACACCAACAGGCCGATTTGGATCTTCCGTCTGAGCGACAGGCTCGCAGCCGTTGACTTCGACCCCGACGGGGTCGTCCGTTGTCGTGATTGCTGCATGAACCCCGGCTCGCCTCCCGGTTGGCCGTCGTCGTCGGGTTGGTCGCTCTCAGATTGACTGTCCTCATTCGTGATGCTTTCCGGAGTTGTGTCCGCCTCGTCGCTCTTGGGATCGGTGTCGGCGTCGCTGTCAGCGTCGCTCTCGGAGTCGTCGTCTATCTCCTCGACAAGGTCCTCGAACCGTGATTCGTCGGTGATATCGGCGTCACGTTCGTCCGCGTCCGATCCACTAGCGTTTGAATTCGTCATTTAGGGACTCGACGACTCGATGTGTTGGGTCTAGAGGGTTCAACCTAATGTAACTGTGGGGTGCGTACACGTGACCCACGATATTCTTCGCTGACAACGCCTGCCTGCTTACTTCTCGCAGCCGACCCCGCGTTCGCTCGATAGAAGTCGAGCGATCCTTACGGCTGTAGGCTCCATGCCGAGAAGCTATGCCTACTGTTTCCTCCGCGGACGGAACCGAGATCGCCCACGAACAGCACGGCGACGGGCCACCGCTGATCGCCCTCCACGGCAGCGCGGCCACCGGCGAGAGCCTCCAGCCGATCGTCGCTAAGCTCGCCCCCGACTACACGGTTACCGTGCCGGAACGCCGCGGCCGCGGCGCGAGTGGCGATGGCGACGACTACAGCCTCGACCGCGAAATCGAGGATCTACACGCCATCGTCGACGCAGTCGACGGCGATCCGGTCGTCCTCGCACATTCCTTCGGCGGGCTGGTCGCGCTGGCGGCCGCGCCCGACCTCGACCTCAGCAGGCTCGTCCTCTACGAACCGGCGATCACCGTCGGCGACCCGCCGGAAACGCCGCTGAGTGTGCAGGTCCAATCGCTGGCAGAAGACGCCAACAAGACCGAAGCGATGCAATTGTTCTTCGAGGCCGGCAGCGGTATCCCGGACGTGACGGCGATGCCGTGGTGGCCGGAACACGTCAACATGGACTGGATCGATACTGTGATTCGAGAACTGCAGGCTGTCGAAGCATTCGAACTGCCAGCTCTTGATTTCGAGACGCCGACGCTGCTGCTGACTGGCGAACACGGTCCCGAACACCTCGCAGCGGGGGCGCGCGCTGTCAATGACGCACACCCAAACAGCCGCCTCGTTGAAGTCGAAGGAGTCGGCCACCTCGGCCTGCTTGCGGACCCTGAACAGGTCGCTACTCTGCTACAGACCTTCGTTGACGACCCGGACGCTGTCAGTCAGTAGTGCCACGGGTAGTCGTCGAAATCTGGCTCCCGGCCCTCTAAAAAGGCATCCCGGCCCTCTTTCGCTTCGTCGGTCATGTAGGCCAGTCGCGTCGCCTCGCCGGCGAAGACCTGCTGGCCCATCAGCCCGTCGTCGGTCGCGTTGAACGCGAACTTGAGCATGCGCATCGCCGTCGGGCTCTTGTCGGTCATCTCGTCGGCCCATTCGAGGGCTACGTCTTCAAGCTCCTCGTGCGGAATCGCCTCGTTTGCCATTCCCATGTCGACAGCTTCCTCGGCGGAGTAGGTTTTTCCGCGGAAGAAGACCTCGCGGGCTTTCTTCTGGCCGACCTGTTTGGCGAGATACGCAGAGCCAAACCCGCCGTCGAAGNNGGCNACGTCGGGGTCNGTCTGGAGGAANTTNGCGTGNTCNNCGNNGGCGAGNGTNANNTCACAGANNACGTGCAGCGAGTGGCCGCCGCCGACNGCCCANCCCGGNACGACNGCGACGACGGGTTTCGGCATCGTCCGGATGAGCCGCTGGACTTCGAGGATATGGAGCCGGCCCGCCTTGGCCTCCTTGACTGCGGGGTCGTCGTCCTCGCCCGCCTCGTCGTCATCGCGGTACTCGTAGCCTGAGCCGCCGCGAACCGACTGGTCACCACCCGAGCAGAACGCCCAGCCGCCGTCCTCGGCGGGGCCGTTGCCGGTGAGCAGGACACAGCCGATATCGGCCTGCTTGCGGGCGTGATCGAGAGCCGTGTAGAGTTCGTCGACCGTGCCTGGCCGGAAGGCGTTGCGGACTTCGGGGCGGTCGAAGGCGATCCGCACTGCCGGCACGTCGCTGCCGCGGTGGTAGGTGATGTCGTCGAAATCGAAGGCGTCGACCGCCTTCCAGCGGTCGGGATCGAAAATTGCCGAAACCATACCGGAGCGAGGGGGCGATAAGGTAAAAAGCCAGCCGCTCGCGGGGGTTAGGCCGGTCGGACGAACGCAAGAACGCGTTGGCGACCGTCGATTTCGGCCGGTTTCACGGTGATGTCGACTCGCCGTTCGTTGCCGGCGGCGTCGACGAACGTGTGCTGGACGGTTTCGGCGGCGGCCTCATCGCTCGTAGATAGCTGCAGCCGATTTCCGAGATCGTCGCCGACGACCGCTTCTGCCGGGGTAAGCTCGGTCAGCGACGCGCCCAGCACGTCCTCACGGTTGTGGCCACACAGCTCGCAAAACCGGCCGTTGGCGTCGATGACGACGCCGGAGTCCGGCTCGCAGACGGCGACCCCCTCAGGAGTATTGTCGAGGAGTGTTTGATAATCGCGTTCGGCGCGCCGTCTGGCGACGGCGTGTTCGATCCGGTTGGCGAGCAGGGCGTACTGTTCCATCCCGGTGTCCTTCTGGAGGTAGTCGGTGACGCCGGCGTCGATGGCGTCGGTGGCGACCTCGTCGCTGCCCTTGCTGGTAAACAGGATGAACGGGAGGTCGGGATACTCCTCGCGGATCTCTTCGAGGAACTCGAGGCCGGTCATGCCGGGCATCTGGTAGTCGGAGACGACGCAGTCCGGCCGGCTGTCAGCGAGCCACTCAAGGCCGTCGGCGGGGGCCGGCACCCGATCAACGCTGATCGCCTCGACGCGGCGTTGGAGCCACGTCGCTGTCATCGACGCGAACTCCGGGTTGTCTTCGACGTGCAACACGCGGATCGGAGCCGGCATGGTGTGTCCAGTTTGTTCTACCCAGTTGTAATAAAAGGCGGTCCTACCCATGTTGGATTTGCGCTGTGGGTGCACTATCGGCGGCGGCGCGAACGGATTGTCTCGATGCTGTCGCCACCGCTGCCAGCAGGTTTGCTCGGCACGCAGACGCGGCTTCCCGGTGATTGGAGCGTGTGACTACCGCCGTTGCTCACTCGGTTTACTCGTGCACAACGGACTACTGTGGGTGAGTGACTGCACACTCCGGACACTGCTGGCTTACTGAGACGTTGTAGAGGCGGCCACAGTCCTCACAGGTCGCCAGCCCGCTGTCCAGTCGGCCGAGAAACGGGCTGTCGTTGGTCGGTATCGCGGCGGCGTCAGCGGGGCCGTCGTCGGAGGGGTGCGGGGACACACGCGTATCGACAGCCGGAGGCCGGGTAGACCTGTAGCTTGGACAACAAAGCCGTTTATTCCGTGTCGCCGTCACCGACTACTCGCTCCCGGACGATGGGGACGCGGAAGATCAGCGTGCTCCCCTGTTGGTCGTTTTGTGTCAGCTCGACCGTGCCGCCGAGGGCCGTGACGCCCCAGTAGATCAGCCACAGCCCAAGGCCGCTGGCGTGACGGAGCGGCGTCTCCTGGCTGGCGGTGATCACGTCCCACTCCGCTTTCGGGATGCCCGGGCCGTCGTCAGCGATCTCGATACAGAGTTCCGCGCTGTCGTCGGGCTGTCGAATGACGATTTCGACGACGGGTTCGGCGGCGTCGTTGTGGACGACCGCGTTCTCGATGGCTTCCTCGATGGCGACCTGCAACAGCACGCCGTTTTTGATCTCGACGGTCTCGTCGACAGCGACCGCGAGATCGATCGACGCGGCGGGGTATTTGTGGTGGCAGTCGTTGATGTATCGCGTTATCGCATCGAGGTTGACGACTTGGTGTTCCTCGCGGTTCTCGAAGAGGTCACGGATATAGCTCGTTTTCTCGCTGAGCCGTTCGAGGGCGTCAGCGCGTTCGCTGATCGCCTCGGCTGCAGCCAGCTCGACCGGCTCGTCGAGGTTCTCCTCCAGTATTTCGGCGTATCCATCGATGACGTTGATCGAGGTTCGGAGGTTATGTCGGAGAATCCGGTTGATCACGTCCAGTACCTGCTCGGTGAACTCCGTCTCGGAGATGTCGTGTTCGATGGCGGTGAAGTGGGTAATCTCGCCGTACTGGTTCTCGATTGGGACGATGGTCTGTTTGACGCGGTAGAACTCGCCGGCTTTCGTCTGGTTGGTGAGCTCTTCCTCCCAGACTTCGCCGGCTGTGATCGTCGACCAGAGGTCTTCGTAGAACGCCGCGTCCTGTTGTTGGGATTTGATGAGCCGCGGCGTGTTGCCGATGGCCTCCTCGGCGGTGTACCCCGTCATCCGCTCGAAGGCCGGGTTCACGTACTCGATGATCCCGTCTCGGTCCGTGATGAACATGGCATGCGGGGCGGCCTCGGCGTGTTTCTCGAAGATGCTTTTCTCGTGTTTGTACAGCTTCATCTCCGAGACGTCTTCTTGGTAGCCGAGGAAATGTGTCACCTCGCCGGCTTTGCCCGTGATCGGTCTGATCGTCACCCGATTCCAGAACATCGAGCCGTCGGCCCGGTAGTTCCGCAGGACGACAGTCACGGGCTCGGCGGCGTCGATGGCGGCGCGCATCTTGGCGACCGGTTCCTCGCGGGTGCCCTCACCCTGCAGGAAGCGACAGTTCTGGCCGAGGGCCGCTTCGCGGCTGTAGCCGGTCATCTCGACGAACTCGTCGCTCACGTAGAGCAGCGGTTCGTCCTCACTTTGGGCGTCGGCGATGGTGATGCCGACCGGTGCGGCGTTCATCGCTCGCTCGATCAGCGGCTCGGCGGCCAACTGCTCTGAGACATCGAGAAACGTGCTCTGGAGCTTCCGCGTTCCGTTCCACTCGATCGGTGAGGTAACGACGACGATCTCCCGAGCCGCGCCGTGCAGTGGGTCGAGTTCGATCGCTAACCCGAGGGCGTCGGCGTCGCCGTCGGCCAGTTGATCGAACTGGTCGGCGAGAGCGTCGTGATAGCTCTCCTGGACGAAGGCCAAGATCGGCTTTTCGATGACCTCGTCGGGGGAGCTACTGCGGAGCAACGTGAGACAGCGATCGTTGGCGTAGACGACCTCCCCGTCGTCGTGGATCACGAACGGATCGTGGTCGACGGGGGGCGTCACCGTCTCATCTGTTGGATCAATCGAGGTCATCAGGCAGGTGGGTGTAGAGACCAGTGGACGCTCCGCGCACGGAGCGCATCGGTCCCCACCGTGATACAAACGGCCATGTATGCCAGCCGTGTAAACATACTGAAACAACGAGCCCATGAGCAATATACGTGACTCACCGTGCTCGACATCGGGTCACGGGGCCTGAACGCTGCCCCCGCTGTCAGCACCGCGGTGGCTATGCGTCGGATTCCGCCGGCGACTCGACGAGTTCGGAGTCACCCTGTGCCGCCACCATCGCCTCCTGAAACACTGCGTCGTTCTCGCGGTCCGTGCCGTCGACGCGTTCGGCGACGTACCAGCCCTCGTCGTCCTCGTAGACCGCAACGATAGCGACGGCCTCGGTTTGGACGACCACGCGATCGGAGAGTTCCATCGGGCCCTGTTCTTCGGCCATGACCGGGATCGCCGTCAGGATGGCGTCGTGGGATTCGAGATCGGTCAGTGCGGTTGTCGAAATCTTGCTGTCGGGAAACGGTTCGAGCAGATCGCCTTTGTCGACCATATGACGGCTGATGTGGGCCGCCGACTCAAAACACCTTGTTTTGAGCCGGTTCGACTGACAGTGCGATGCAATCCGGGAGCGTCGAAATCGGGCCTGACGCAACCGCTATCTGTCTCTGCCGCCGAGTACCGCACCGGAACGTTTGTATATTTAGTAAACATTGTATACACTATGGGAACGATCTCCGCCCGCGTACCGGATGCTGTCGAAGCTGAGTTCGAGGAGTATCTCGATGCCGAAGGCCTCGACCGGAGTACCGCGATCCGAAAGCTGCTGACTGAACAGCTCGGGCAGTGGCGACAGGAGCAGGCCATCGAGGGACTTCGTGAGGGGTCAATCACGTTCAGCAGGGCGGCTGAGATCGCCGATATGTCCGTCTGGGAGTTCGCCCAACTCGCCGAACAGCGGGATGTGACATGGGTTTCGGGGACGCATCTCGACGAGGATTTAGAGGCACTCTGAATGTGGGTTTTCGATGCGACGCCGCTGATCTACCTCGCTAAAACTGAGTCGCTTGGGCATCTCACAGCCGTCGACGAGCGGTGTGTGATTCCGGAGCGCGTCTCGCGGGAGGTGATCGAGACCGGGATCGACGGCGGCTATCCGGACGCGCGCCGGATCGAACGCCACGTCGAGAACGGGCTTTTTGAGATCGTCGCCGTCGAGGAAACGGCTCTGTTTTCGCGGCTCCAGCGGAACCCAAATCTCAGTGATGCCGATCGAGCCGTACTCGCAGCCGCAGCCGATGCCGATGGCGTTGCGATCATGGACGAGGCCCACGGCCGGACGGTCGCCGACACGGAGGGGGTGACGACCCGCGGGACGGCCTACGTCGTGTTGTGGCTCGTCAGCGACGGCGCGATCAGTGCAGCGGCGGGGCGAGAAATCATCGATGCAATGCTGGACAGCGGCTGGTACTGCGCGCCGGATATGTATGCGAAACTCGTCGGCCGGCTTGAGGAATTAGAAGAATAGTGTGAGCGCACACTACATTTTATATACCGCGGCCGTCTCGGTTCACGCATGAGCAGTGACAGCGTCGACTCCGAGAGCAAAGTCTCGGGCAATCAAGCGAACATTCCCGCTCGTATCCGTCGGGAACTCGACATCGACGACGGGGACACGCTTCGCTGGCATATCGAAGACGGGGGAACGGTTCGTGTACAGGTTGTCCAACAGCGCGACGGGACATTCAGCGCGTTCGACGGCTACGACGGCGAGCAGGACACTACCGTGACGGCCGACCACGATGCGTGGGGCGTTGACGGATAGATGCCGCGCGCGCTCATCGACACGACAGTGCTCTATGCAGCAGCGTATCGCCGCGACGCAGCCCATGAGGAGGGACTTGCAATCCTTCGCGGTGTCGACACAGCCGACCTGCCGGAGGCAGTCGTCCTCGATTACGTCCTTGCGGAGACGCTGAACGGCCTGACGACACACGCTGGCCACGAGGCAGCCGTCGATTTCCTTGATCGAATCGAGGCAAACGCGCGCTTCCATATCGAGTCACTGACGGCGGACGGGCGTGCGATGGCGAAAGCCCAGTTCCGGCAGTACGAGGTGTTCTCGTTCGTTGATGCCTGTCTGAGCGCGTATCTGAAAGCCGAAGAGCTGGACTACCTGTACGCGTTTGACGACGATTTCGATACGGCTGCCCACATCTCTCGCTTAGAGACGGCGACGAATCCGTATCAGCCGGAATAAAGACCTACTGACTGTCACGTAGCCAATATAACGCTCGACAGACTCCGGCTTATCGCGCTCGTTCCATCACGCTCTCAATCGCCTCAGAGACCTCTGATTCCGAGATATTGAGCAGGCTGGCGATCTGTTTATCGCGGAATCCATGAATCGCCAGATAGCAGGCGACCGGCGTCTGCCCGCGGGCGGCGACCTGCACCGGCAGCCGGGCGGTCTTGGGGCTCTCGATGGCGGCGTCGGCATGCCGGAACGGAAACGGCGGCAGCTTCTCCTTCAGCACGGCCAGCAACAACGCGCGGTCGGCATGTGGCCGCGCGGCCGCCGGCTCCGGCGCGATCCGAATCGCCTCTTTCGGCGTTTCGAGACTCTTAGAGATCGCCTGCGGGATCGCCTTGTGTTTCGACATTTCCATCGAGTCCGGCAGATAGACCGCCGCCTCCGCCGAACTGTGGACCGAGCCCAACTCGCCCTCATAAATGACTTCCGTCGCGTCCATATCCGGCGTAATGTGCTGGGTGGCTATAATCTATCGCCCCTTGAATCGACTTCTAATAGTCATCTGATTTCAGAACCGTATAGAAAGCCCTCGACGCGCTCGACTCTCGGGCCTCGTTGCGCGCTTCGTCGCTCACTTTGTTCGCTCCTGCAGTGCTTACGTCGGCCGGGTTCGCCGAGCGCGCCTCGCCCTTTCAGTCCGCCAGGAAGGCGGCTGGCCGGTCGCACTTCGGAGTGGTTAGTCAACGAGTCGTTCGACTGTTTCAGCCTGCAGTTCGTCCCGAATCTCGTGGCTCGATTCGGCGTCGACGGCGACCTCGATGATTTCGCTGCCCTCGCGGTCGCCCGCCGCGGCGTAAGCCTCGCGGAACCCTTCGCGGCTCTCGACCCGAGAGAATCCCAATCCGTAGAGATCGCCCGCAGGCTCGAAGTCCAGTCCGTGAGGCGTTTTGAACTGTCGGGTGAACGGTGGCTCGAAGTCCTCGATTGGCAGTTTGTGGAAGATACCGCCGCCGTCGTTGTTGATGACGACGACCGTCGCGTCCACCTCGGCGCGACCGACCGCCAACAGGCCGTTCATATCGTGATAGAGGGCCAGATCGCCGATCACCAGCGTCACGTCGTCGGTCGTGCCGTGAGCCGCGCCCAGTGCCGTCGAAACGATGCCGTCGATGCCCGACGCGCCGCGGTTGCCCAGCGCGGTAATCGATTTCGTCCCCACGGTCCCGAACCGGTCGAGATCACGCACCGGCATGCTGTTCGAGACGACGAGCGTCGCCGGATCGGGCAGCCCCGCGACCACGTCGGCGACGATGCCACCCTCGTAGAGGCGGTCGTCAGCATCGTCAGCAGCCTCCCAGTGTGCCGCCTCGGCAGTTTCCCAGCGATTTCGCCAGCCGGCCGCGCCGCCGCTCCGAATCACCTGTGCGAGTTGGCCACAGAGCCGGTCGGGATCGGCAACGACGAGATCGGTCGCGGTGAACTCGGCTTCGCGCCACGCGCCCGCGTGATCGACGACCAACTGCCGAGCGTCAGTGCCAGCCAAATACTTCCGCAGCGGTTTCGAGGTCGGCGATGCACCCAACCGAACCACGACCTCGGGATCGGGCCACTCGGCAGTCACCTCGGTATTCACGAACCCGTCGTAGCCGCCGATCACCGGCGCGACGCGGCTGTGGCCACCGAACCGTAGCCCCGACAGCGGATCGGCGAGAATCGGGAAGCCGGTCGCGTGCGCAAACGCGGTCACCGGCTCGGGATCGAGCCCCGGCGGATCAGCCGGCCCGGCGACGATCAACCCGCGATCGACGGACAGCGTTTCGCTCAGCTTCCGAAGATCGCGGTCGTCAAGCTGTGGCTCGCCGCCGGTTCGGCGCACGAACGGCGTGTCCTCGTCGCGGCCGGCCGCGGCCAGCGGATCGAGATCGGCGGGCACGTCGCCCTCGACCGGCGTCGGCTCCAGCGGCTTCCGGAACGGGACGTTCAGATGCACTGGCCCGGCTGGCGTCCCTTCGGCAGTCCCGACAGCCCGGCAGATGTCCGTCCGCAGCGACCGCAGTGCGCGCTCTCGCGGAGCCGGCTCTGGGAGGTCCTTGTACCACCGGACCGCGTCGCCGTAGAGCTTCTCTTGGTCGACGGTCTGATTCGCCCCCGAATCGCGGAGCTCCGGCGGCCGATCAGCCGTGAGCAACAGCAGCGGCACCCGCGCCTGGTTGGCTTCGACGACCGCGGGATGGTAGTTCGCGGCAGCCGTTCCAGATGTGCAGATCAGTGGGGTCACCTCGCCCGTGCGGCGCGCCCGACCCAGCGCGAAGTAGGCGGCCGTCCGCTCGTCGAGCGCGGAGATCGTCCGGAGGTCGTCGTGTTCGTCGACGGCGACCGTCAGCGGCGTCGAGCGGCTTCCCGGCGAGATACAGACCGTGCGGACGCCGCTGCGGGCGAGTTCGGCGGCGATCGCTCGCCCCCACAGCGTGTTCCGGTTCGGTGCAGTCATTGCCCGGTCGTTTGCGGTCGACCGGCATATGTCCGGCGAGTTCAGGCTTCGAGTTCGTCCAGAATCGGCCGGAATTTGAGTTCGACCTCGTCCCACTCGGCGTCGGGGTCGCTGTCGCCGACGATACCGACGCCCGCGAACAACGTCGCCTGCCGGCGGGTCGCCACGGCCGAGCGGAGCCCCACAGCGAACGTGCCGTTGCCGGCGGCGTCGATCCAGCCGACCGGCGCGGCGTACCAGCCCCGATCGAAGGGTTCAGTCTCCCGAATCGTCTCAAGGGCGCGATCCGGTGGCAACCCACCGACTGCGGGCGTCGGATGCAACGCCTCGACCAACGAGAGTACGTGCGTATCCTCTGCCAATTCGGCGGTAATCGGCGTATGTAGGTGTTGGACGGTCGCCAGCCGCTTGATCGCTCGCTCGCCGACTGACACCGACGCGGCGAACGGCGNCAGCTGCTCGCGGATCGTCTCCGCCACGAGNTCGTGTTCGTGGACGTTCTTCTCGTCGGCCAGTAGCTCCTCGGCGAGCCACTCGTCCTCGGCGGGCGTTTCGCCCCGTCCCGTGGTTCCGGCCAGCGCGCCCGTCTCGACAGTCCGACCGCGCAGCGAGACCAGTCGCTCGGGCGTCGCCCCAAAGAAGGCTGGTCGAGCGTCCGTATCTGGCTCGACGAGGAACCGGGTACACTCGGGGTATTTCTCGCTCAAGCGGTCGAGAATGTCGGCGACTGCGAGGTCCGCCGCGAGATCGACTTCGAGTGCTTGAGCCAACACCACTTTCTGCAGCGTGCCCGCGTCGATCCGGTCGGTCGCGGTCGTCACCACGTCGCGCCACGCTTCGGGCGTCGTCGTCCGCCGCCGGTCAGTGATCCCGGGCCGCGGCGAAGCGGCGTCGTCCGCTTCCAGCGACGTGAGCCGCGATCGCTCGGCGTCCAGCGTCGACTCGACTGCCTCCGGCGACGCGTCAGGGCCGACGGCGTTGACCGTCAGCCACGGGCCGTCTTCGGTCCGCGTCACCTGCACGCGCGGGAAGACGAAGCGGGCGTCAGGGAAGCCAGCCCACGGGCTCCTTTCCGCCTCGGGGGCAGTTTCCTCGCTGTCGCTTTCTGCCGCGTCAGGGCCGTCGCCGTGGAAGGCAAAGCCGCCGAACAGCCGCGGGCAGGCGGCCTCGGTGCCGGCGTGTACGTCGCCGGAGTCGAACAGTCGCTCGGCGGCGTCCTGAATCCGGGCGAAGCGTTCGGGGGCGTCGGCGGTCAGCGTCGCTGCCGCGCCACCGGCGACGACGCTCGCTTCGTCGGCCGCGTTCCAGACAGTGCGCGGGGCGTCCATTGCGTCCAACAGGGTCCGGAACGGGGGGACGCCCTCCGTGAGTCTGACTGAGCGACTCACCAGCATCGCCCGGTCAGCAACGCGCGGCGATTCCATTAACCGGACCGTGGGTGCCCGCGCCCTTGAGGGTGACTATCGCCGCACGGGGTCAGCTGTATCGCTCCTCGGCCCACGGGTTCGCAGTCGTCGAGTAGCCGCGTTGCTCCCAGTAGCCGCGCTGCGGCTCGGTCAAAAACTCAACGCCAGTCACCCACTTCGCGCCCTTGTAGGCGTATTTGTGTGGAGTGACGACCCGGACGGGACCGCCGTGGTCGGCCGGCAGCGGCTCGCCGTCGTAGGCGTAGGCGAACAGTACTTCATCGCGCAGGCAGTCCGCCAGCGGGAGGTTCGTCGAGTAGCCGTCGGCGGCGTGAAACAGGACGTGAACCGCGTCGTCGTCGACGCCGACCGCCTCAGCGAGCGTCGGGAACGTGACGCCCGTGAACTCGCAGTCGAATTTGCTCCAGCCAGTGACACAATGGAAATCCTGTTTTTGGGTCTCGGTTGGGAGGTCGGTGAACGCCTCGAAGTCGACGCCGAGTGGCTCCTCGACCGCGCCGTAGACTTCGAGCCGCCAGTCGTCGCGGCGAAGCGAGGGCGTGCCGCTTTTCGAGAGCACCGGAAAGCCGTCGGTTTCGCGTTGCCCCGGCGGCAGTCGCTCGTCGCCGAACTCCCGGTACAGCTCGGTGCGATCAGTGGTCATATAGCCTCCTTCGGCTGGAGCCGCGTATGTCTACCGCCCGAGACGTGGTCGCGGCCGGTCACGCGTTCGGGGCTGTCGCCGAGCGTGTTGTTCCGACGGTAGACGACCGCACTGGCGGCTGTATCGTCCGTTCGTCGGTCGGTTCCCCCGGCGGCAGTTTTAAATGTACCCCCACGCAAGGTCCGGATGTTCAAATGCCGAAAGTCGAGATCAATATCCCGGAACACCTCGAAATGCAGATCACCCAGCTGATCGATGAAGGTGAGTTCATCAACCGCGAAGAGGCCATCGAGAACCTGCTGTCGACGGGACTGAAAGCCTACAAAACGAGCGGCCCGATGGACGACGACGCCGACCTCGAAGACGACGGAATGATGAGCGACGACGGAATGATGGGCCACGACGACGAGTACGTCTTTTAGCGACCGGGTGTGTACGGAGTTCCCAATAACGCTTAACTTCGGACCCTCCCAATAGCGGGTATGCACAAAGACGAACTGCTCGAACTCCACGAACAAATGGTCACGATCATGGAGTATTTCCGTGATCAGGAGACCGTCGATTCCTCGCTGTTCGATCCCTACGACGAACTGGCTGTCGAACCCGATCACGTCCACAAATCCAAAAGCGAACACAAACACGCTGTCTTCGTCCTCGGCAACGCCCTCGCCACGGCGATGAGCGAAGACGAGTTCTCCAACGCTGGCCGCGTCGGCAAGCGGATGAAGGAACTCGCCGACGACGCCGAAGGAAAGATCTGACGTGGGCCGCTACCGCCGACCCGTCGCCGAAACGACTGCGAACCGCTGATAGCGTTTTCCGAAATGCTGGCCACACCGGTCGTGTTGGTTGCCGCTGATCTCGCCGAGGCGGTTTCTGCGGACCTGCTTTACCGGCTTTTCCTCGTTCTCGCGCTCACTGCCTCCGTCGCCACGCTGTTCGCACTCGGCCAGCCACGGGAGTGGTCTCGCCAACTGACTGATCGTCTGCTGTACGGCGTTCCGTGGGGGACGCTCATCGTCATGGTCGGCCTCCTCGCCGTCTTCTACGGCCTCCAGGACGGAGCCAGCGATACCGGCCCGATCGTTCTGCCGTTCCGCGCGTGGAGCTATCTCGACCCCTTCGGTATCGTCGTCGCCGGCTTCGCTCACTCTTCGACCAGCCACCTCATGGGTAACCTCATCGGGACGCTCGTCCTCGGCTCCTTCGCTGAGTTCATCTGGGGCCATCACACGCCACGCCGAACTGACACCGTGTTCCACGAACTGTGGACACACCCCGTCGCCCGCGCAGTCGGGGTCTTCCCGGCTGTGGTCGTCGCACTCACGATCGTTGGAACCGCCGTCGCGCTCGGGCCGATCATCGGCTTTTCGATCGTCGTCTTCGCGTTTGCGGGGTTTACGGTGGTCCGGTATCCGCTGGCGACGGTCATCGCAACTGTCGGCCAGACCGTGCTCAGCCAACTGCTGAACGCGATCAAAAACCCAGAAACGGTGACGAGCGCGGGTAGTAGCTTCAGCACGCCGTGGTTCGCTTCGATCGCCCTCCAAGGCCACGCGATCGGGCTGCTGTTCGGCATCCTGCTCGGCCTCGGGCTGCTGCGATATCGCTCGCAATCACCGCCGTCGGCAGCCCGGGTCTGGCTCGGTGTGCTCTTCTTCAGCATCTATCGCTCGCTGTGGGCCGTCTACTGGTTCCGCGGCGAGAACAGCTACGTTCTCTACCGAGCGGTTGGTGTCGGCCTCGTGTTCCTGTTGGCAGCGATGGTCACCTACGCGGTCGTCGCTCGCCATCGACCCGTGCTGTCGAAATACGCCGTCGAGAACCCCCAATCGATGCTGGCGGATATGACGACGATCAGCCACCGGCAGGTCGCGCTGTTGATTGTCGTCGCCGCGAGCGCGTCGCTCGTCACGCCGGCGATCGCGGCCAACGCGACGACCGCGGCCGACGCCGAGTTGCCGGGCGAACCGATCGAGATTCGCGGCTACGAACTCACCTACGGCGAGAACGTCACCGATGGCCAGATCAACGTCTTCGATGTCGATGGCTTCGGCGAGACGACCCGGATCAGCACCTCAGGGGTGATCGTTCGCAACACTGACAGACACATCTGGTCCACGGCGGTCAGCACCGCGCGGTTGGCCGACAGCGGCGAGGCGAAGATCCGTCTCGGCGGCGTTGGCTGGCAGGAGACCGTTACAGCGACCCGCGAGGGCTGGCAGGCCACCGGTGGCGGGACGACCTATCGAGTATTGCTCAGTCACGACAACACGACGCGGCTGCTGTACGCCTCTGATGCCGTCGAGGCCGAACCGGTCATCGTCGGCCAGCGGGTATCGATCAACGCAACCGACGATGGTTTTCGAATCGGTGTCGACAACGAGACCGCGCCGCTGCCGACCGGCAACGAATCGACGACGCTCGGCCGCCTTGAATTCACCCAGCAGGACGACCGGCTCGTGGCGATTCACGACCGATCAAACACGGCAGTCCGCGTCGCCACCAAAGCGAACTGAGTTGCCAGGCGAAAGGACCTACTTTCGAGTTATCCGTCCCACTCGATCCGATAGACTTCGGTATCAACGTCGCGGCTTTCGGCGTCGTGATGGTCGAATTGGTTGTCGATCTCGAACTCCGCGCTGAAAGCATGGGTGACCTCGCCACCGTTGTCGGCGGCGAATGCTTCGATAAACTCCTCGCTGCCGGCGTTATGCACAGAGTACGACACCGACGCGACCGAGGCAACGGTTTCGAGGAAGCCTCGATCCGCGCCCTCCTGTCCGTTCTGCGCCCCGAACGGCGGGTTCATAACGACCGTAACCGGCTCGGCGATCGCAAGCGGAAGCTGCGTCGCGTCGGCCTGTAGCCAGTGGATCGGCGTCGTTGTCCCGACGCGCTGGCGGTTCTCGACGGCGGTTTCCAGCGGCCCGCGGTCGATCTCGACAGCGATGACACGGGCTGGGCCGCGGAGCGCCGCCCCGAGCGTGAACATTCCAGTCCCGGCTCCCAGATCGAGGACAGTTCGTCCCTCGATATCGTTGTGGAGGTCAGCCAGATGGATCACGTGGGCGGCCAACGCCGGGGGCGTGGGGTACTGTTCGAGGGCTGCCTGTGGGTCCTCGAAGCCCGCGACGACCGCCAGCTGGCCTTCGAGTTCGCGCTTGGTCGCCACTACCGACACCTCCCGGCTCCGGCTCGCTGCCGAGTGGTCGAAACATCGGCACTCGATGGTTGCATAGCTGCTCTTACTCAGTGATGACGCAAAAGTGTACCCGGCTGCCTGACGGCGTGGCTCCTCTATTGGGGCGATGTGCTGGAGGCTCCTGCCGATATCTTGGGAGTGTGTCACAAAGGATTAAATAATACCCCAACCACAATCCTTATAATGGAGAGTCCGACCCGAGAACGCCAGCAGGAACAGGAATCGGGCGACAAATCGGCGGCAACCCTCACGTGTCCCGAGTGTGAGTCCGACGAGATCGTCACCGACGCCGACCAAGGCGAGTTGGTCTGTGAGGACTGCGGCCTCGTGCTGGACGAACAGCAGATCGACCGCGGGCCGGAGTGGCGGGCGTTCAATCACTCCGAACGGGAGAGCAAATCCCGCGTCGGCGCGCCGATCACGGAAACGATGCACGACCGCGGGCTGACGACGACCATCGACTGGAAAGACAAAGACGCCTATGGGCGGTCGCTGTCGTCGGAAAAACGCAGTCAGATGCACCGCCTGCGGAAATGGCAGGAGCGNATCCGAACGAANGACGCCGGCGAGCGCAANCTCCAGTTNGCGCTTTCGGAGATCGACCGGATGAGTTCCGCGCTTGGCGTGCCGCGTTCGGTGCGTGAGGTGGCGTCGGTCATCTACCGGCGGGCGCTGAAAGAAGACCTCATCCGCGGCCGCTCCATCGAAGGGGTCGCGACNGCGNCGCTGTANGCNGCCTGTCGGCAGGAGGGNATNCCNCGGTCACTCGATGAGGTGAGCGAAGTCGCCCGCGTCCCACAGAAGGAGATCGGCCGGACCTACCGCTATATCTCCCAGGAACTCGGCCTCGAACTCCGACCGGTCGATCCCAAGCAGTTCGTCCCGCGGTTCGCCTCCTCGCTGCATCTCTCCGAGGAGGTGCAGGCGAAGGCGACCGAGATCATCGACGTCTCCGCTGAGGAGGGATTGCTCTCGGGGAAATCACCGACCGGGTTCGCCGCCGCTGCGATCTACGCGGCGTCGCTGCTCTGCAACGAGAAGAAAACCCAACGCGAGGTCGCCGACGTGGCACAGGTAACCGAAGTGACGATCCGCAACCGGTATCAGGAGCAGATCGAAGCGATGGGGTTCCGGTAGGCCGTCCCTACTGCCTGCTGTGGCCGGTAGGCCCCTCTTTATTCCACAGCTAATCCATCGGATATTTTCAACGACCGTTATACCGCCGACATGCCAAATACCGGTGTCATGTACACACGCCGACGGGCATTAGCACTCGGGGCACTGGGGATCGGCTCGCTCAGTGGGTGTTCCGGTGCGGCCGACCTTGCAACCGGTGACGGACCGATCGAACGGGAAGCTGATCCAGCGGTTCTCGCCGACTCAGCCGTCGACGACGCCGGCTACGAACTCCGAACGCAGGAGGAACGGACGCTCGAACGCGAAGTCTCTGCAGGCGGCGAAACGCGAACTATCATCGCCACCAACCAGGTCGCTCTCTACGACAAAACGATCAATGACATCGAACAGGCAAGTCTCTTCGGCGTGATCTCGACGCCGGGATTCTCTTTCGCCGGCCAGACGCTGAACCCGGTCGCCGACTGGGAGAACGAACGCCTCCTAGAACTCGTCGCCGATCAGTTCCCCGGCCTGCGTGATGCGAGTGAGACATCGTCGTACGCCGAGACAGTGCTGGGCACGGACATAACGGTTTCAAAATTCGACGGCGTCGCCACGTTCGGCGGCCAAGAGTTCGACGTGTACATCTACGTCGCGTCAGTCGTCAACGAGGGTGACGTGGTCATCGGTGCCGGCGGCTACCCGCAGGCGTTCGACAGTGCCGAATCCGGCAATATCGAGAGCTTCTTCACCGCTATCGAACACCCCGCCGAGCAGTAGTAACGCGCTAATTTTCTGTCTGCGATCGTACGTATATAACCCACAGAGTTTTGTATTTGAGCGTTGTCACCCTCAACTGGAGTTATTGCGAATGGCACAAGGTACGGTTGCGTTCTTCAACGACACAGGCGGTTACGGATTCATCGAAACAGAAGAGTCGGACGACGACGTGTTCTTCCACATGGAAGACGTTGGCGGCCCTGATCTCGAAGAGGGAGAAGAGGTCGAATTCGACATCGAACAGGCAGACAAAGGCCCCCGCGCGACGAACCTACAGCGACTGTAGGCCTCATACAGCACGGTTGGACTCGTATTTTTTATCACCCTGAGAGCGGTCAGTAGCGTCGCCAACGACTACACCAAGGTCCGAACAGCAAGAACGACGGCGACGCCGACTGTCAGCGACGCGAGGAGGTTCCCGGTCCGCTTGGCAACGACGACCGTCGCAGCCGCAGCACTCCATTCCGGAACCCCGCCGTCGGCAAGGACGGGTGCCACGAAAGCGACCGCGACGGCTCCCGGGAGCGCGTCGAGTCCGGCCTCCACCCGATTGGAGCGGTCGACTCGCCCGACCAGCCAGAGCCCGCCGGCTTTCGTCGCGTAGGTCACGACTGCCATCGCCAGAATCACGCCCACAACCGTCGGATCGAGGACGACTGCCTCACGCATCACGCATCACCACCGCAACGACGACGCCGGCGAGCGCGCCACAGATGATATACCACTTCCCGGGGAGGAAGACCTCAGCAGCGATCCCGACGCCTGCGGCACCAGCCCACGGGAGCACCGACTGTCGGCCCTCCCAGAAACCGACCGCTAGTGTGAGAAACAGCGCGGGTAGGACGAAATCAATCCCGAAGCGTGTCGGCGACTCGATGAACTCACCCGCGGTCGCCCCGACCACCGTAGCGACGATCCACAGCAGCCACAACACGATGCCGCTGCCGAGGAGAAACGCGGCGTCCCGCCGGCCGTTCCGGAACGCCTCGATCGAGAGGGCCCAGTTCTCGTCGGCAACGAAGAACACGCTGGTGTACGTTGCCAGCGGCGACAGCGATCGGAGCCAGGGCTGGAGGGCCGCGCCCAACAGCAGGTATCGGAGATTGACAACGGCCGTCGTCGTCAGGAGAGCAACGACCGGGAGCGGCTCAGTCCAGAGTTCGACGGCGATGAGTTGGGCCGCACCGGCCAGCACCGTCGCGCTCATCAGCGCGGCCTCGGCGACGCTCAGCCCCGCACGGTCCGCGATGATCCCGAAGACGAGTCCGTAGCCGGCGACACCGACCGCGACTGGGGTTCCCGCGATGATTCCGGCACGAAGCCCCACGCCGGAGAACGCCATCCGCTCACTGTCGATCTCACGTCGTCGTTTCGACATCGATACACTGCACGGCGGCATCCGCCCATAACTGCTCGGAGAAGCACCGTTCTCCTCAGCGACGAGCGGCTCCCGTCACGGGAAGTACACCTGCGACGAGTTCCTGTCCTGTTTCGGAGAGCGTGTACCCGGCCGGCGACTGATCGATCAGCGCGTCACTCTGCCGAAGGTGGTAGTTCAGCCGGCCGTTGTCCTCGATGTCGGCCGCGGCCGCGAGTTCTGAATAGGAGAGCCGCTCGTCGGCCTCGAACAAGGCCCCGAGGATCGCCGCACGTGTCGGCTCCGCGAGCACGTCGAACAGATCACTCGCGCCCGCGAGGCGGGTTCCGGCCGCCGTTTCCGCGGTTGCCGTCGACCACACGTACTCTGGAATCGCCATTACTGCTCACCTGAACCATGACGCGTCGCTGAATTAACTCTACTCATGGCTGCGGTGGGTTTCCAATTACTCGCTGTCGTGTGTCAGCCACCGTACGTTGACGGGACCCGTCTCGTCCGGTGGGCCGATCTCGGCGGTTTTCACACGGTTTTCCCGAACCGTCTCGCGCCACTCCGCGAGTCGCTCCGTGTGCGTCGCCTCGTGGTGATCGGTGTTGGCATCTGCCGCCGAGTCGAGTTCGGCGGCCGTCTCGGCAGCCGTGGGATACGCCGGCACCGGATCGATGAGCGTGTCGGGTGCGACGTGGATCGGCTCCGGGCCCTCGTACGTCCCCTCCTCGCCGGCGACGTGCAAGCGGGCGCGCATCCGGCCGCTGAACGGCGGTGTGATCCGGAGGACGGCCGCACGACCGGTGCCAAGCGTGGCCTCTAACGCTGTCACCACGTCTTCTTCAGTAACCACAATTGTGCTGATCACCTGCGGCTCGGTCGATCCACCCGCGGCGTGCTCGGACGATTCGTTCGGCGACCGCTCAGTCATTGGTCGGCATTACCCCTCGGCATCGTAAACCTTTGTGGCAGCTCGCCGTCGTCGTGACTCCCGTTAGCAGTCGATATCAATCGTATCATCGTCAGCCAGCCAGTCAGCCATGCTCCCCTCGTAGACGGCGACATCGGTGAAGCCGAGCGACCGGAGGGCGACGAACGTGTGGCTGAGTCGCCGCGACGTGTTGCAGTAGAGAATGATCGGCGTCTCGCGGTCTGTTGAAACGCCCCGTTCGGCCAGTAGGGCCTCGATAGCATCGGCGTCTTTGACGCCGCGCGTCTTTTCGTCGACCAGTTCCATCCAGTCCAGCCGGATCGCGCCCGGCAGGTGGTATTCGTCGTACTCCTCCTGATCCCGGGTGTCGATTAGCGTACTCTCGCCACCCTCGATGGCAGCCTCGACGGCTTCGCGGCCGACGATCGGTGCGTCGGCAGCCAGCCCCTCGATTTCGTAG
Organism: Halonotius terrestris; assembly: GCF_006861665.1. Classification (GTDB taxonomy): domain Archaea; phylum Halobacteriota; class Halobacteria; order Halobacteriales; family Haloferacaceae; genus Halonotius; species Halonotius terrestris. The sequence goes on from NZ_RKLU01000002.1 coordinate 396,833, forward strand.
CTGACCGGCTCCGTGTCCGGCCCCTCGTCGCTCGTCTCGTACTCTCGTCGCCACGAACTGAAGTCGCCGTCGAGCAGGGCTGCGTTCTCATGGCCGTAGGCCAGCGCGGTAAGCACGAACCGGGCCGCGAAGACGCCGTGGGTGTCGTCGTAGGCGACGATCGTATCGTCGGGACCGATACCGGCCTCGCCGAGCAGGCGGCCGAACGCCTTGCCGCCGGGCAGCGTCCCCGGATCATCGGAGTCGCTGTCGCGGTAGCTGTCGAAGGGGATGTTGACCGCGCCCGGTAGGTGGCCGATAGTATCGTACTCCCATGGTTCGCGCACGTCGACGAAGCGGATCGAGTCGTCGTCAAGACGGTCGGCGAGCCACGAGGCCGAAACGAGGGGCTGGATTGTCATATATGCACTTCGTCTCGGTGGGGGTTGAACTCTGTGTCGCTCCCCGCTGGCCGCCGGTGTTCGGTGATAGAGGAGATTCTTACCTCGTTTCGGCTGACTGACACAGCACAGCCCCCCGGCGGCGTGGCCTGCGGCGTGGCTGGTGGTCACGGGGGGAGCTGTGCGGGCTGGGTTCCTGCAAAACTATCCGGAATCGTTTAGGACCGGCTGATACCTCCGTCAGAAGGGGTACTATACGGATAGGGGGTATAGACCGTCGTGTATGTCATCAGAATACGCGAAAGACGTGCTGGTCTCGGCTGACTGGGCCGAAGACCATCTCGACGAGTTCCAGAGCGACGACCCAGAGTATCGACTGGTNGANGTCGACGTNGACACNGANGCNTACGANGAGNNNCACGCNCCCGGNGCCATCGGCTTCAACTGGGA
>NZ_RKLU01000002.1:397667-586829 GCF_006861665.1 Halonotius terrestris
ANCTNCAGGACCAGACNACCCGCGACATCCTCNCGAAGGANGACTTCGAGGNNCTGCTNGGNNNNCNCGGTATCTCCGAGGATTCCACGGTCGTCCTCTACGGTGACAACTCCAACTGGTTCGCCGCCTACACCTACTGGCAGTTCAAGTACTACGGTCACGACGACGTGAAGCTGATGGACGGTGGCCGCGAGTACTGGATCGACAACGACTATCCGACGACCGACGAGGCCCCGGACTTCTCGGCCGTCGACTACGAGGCCTCCGGCCCGCGCGAGTCCATCCGTGCCTACCGCGAGGACGTCGAGAACGCCGTCGAACGCGGCATCCCGCTCGTCGACGTGCGCTCGCCCGAGGAGTTCTCCGGGGAGATTCTCGCCCCGNCNGGCCTNCAGGAGACNGCCCAGCGCGGCGGNCACATCCCCGGCGCGNAGAACATCTCGTGGGCNGCCGTNACCAACGACGACGGCACNTTCAAGNNCGCNGACGAGATNCGNGAGCTNTACGCCGACGAGGGCATCGACGGCGAGGGGACCACGGTCGCCTACTGCCGCATCGGCGAGCGCTCCTCCGTCGCGTGGTTCGCGCTGCACGAGCTGCTCGGCTACGACGACACNATCAACTACGANGGCTCGTGGACCGAGTGGGGGAACCTCGTCGGCGCNCCCNTCGAGACGGGCGAAGCAGACGACTAAGTAGCGCGTTCCGAACTCCGTTATTTTTTGGCTGACGCCAGACCCGCACAGCCCTGTAGCCGTGCGTCGAAAATTGCATTTGGACTAGCTGTAGCAAATCGACCCACTCGAAAATCCCGCCCGACTGCGACTGCTTAGTCCGCCGACGCGGGTGGGACTGAAAGGGGCCGGCGGCTCGGCGAACCCGGACGACGCAAGCACCGCAGTGAGCGAAGCGAACGAGGAGCGCAGCGAGTCCCGGGAGCCGAGCCGTCGGGGGCTTTCGGGGCGTTCTCGAAAGATTCGCAACAGTCTGAACCGTACCGTATCCGAACCGGTAGGACTCAAGACCCCTCGCTGTCTACGGACGGGTATGACAGCCAGCGACTTCGTCGACAGCGTCAGCGAGGCCAACCAGACCGCGCTTTCGCGGCTCGGCTCATCGAAAGCACTGTACGCCGAAACCGACGGCGACCTCGATCCCGAGCACGTCCTTCGCGCCGCAGCCATCGCCGAAGACGCCGCCAGCGAGACCTTCCGAGCGTGGGCCGACGACGAAGAAAACGAGGGAGCGGCCGAACTGTTCGCCCGTGTCGCCGACGAGGAGGCTGACCACTACGAGACCGTCGCCGGCGAGATCGACGACGCGCCGCGGGCCGCCGACAACGACCTGCCGGCGATCCAGTCAGTATTGCGCGGGTTCGACGACACCGTCGAGCGGGCCGGCGGCCTCGTCGGTCGCTGTCTCGTCGCCAAGAAGTCGAAAGAGCAGTATACGGGCTATTTCACCGGCGAAGCCGACCCACAGACGGCCAGTCTCTTCCGCGGGCTCGGCAGCGACGTTGCCGAACAGATCGACGCGGCGGCCGAGCTCATCGAAACGGTCTGTGCAACCGACGACGACCGTGAGCGCGCTCACGACGCCGCAAGCGAGGCGATTCAAGCCGCCTACGACGAGTACACCGAGTCGCTAGAAGCGATGGGTGTCAACCCCAAACCGGTCTGCTAACCGCCGTTAAGCGTCGTTACTCTTCTCACGCTCGTTCGGCGGCGGACTGACGAATTTGAAGTAGCCGAACAGGCCGATAGCGAGGATGATGTAGTAGATCGCCTGCGGCCATGCGTTCGGCGCGTACGACCACGCGATCGAGATGCCGAGAAAGATGATCGTCGAGGCTGCGATGTCCTCAAGCAAGTTCGTCTCGTACTTGTAGAGTCGCCGAATAAACCGTTTCAGTCGGCTCACATCGGTGCCGACGGAAACAACCCCTAAAAGATTATTCACCGCGGATCGCTGCTGGCAATCCTTCGTCCCGCGCCGCCCCGTCGCTGCGATAGAGCACGGTCAACAGTCCAAGGAGGACTGCTTCGAGGAGTTTCGACACCGAGGCGAGCGGGTCGTTGGCCAAATGCGCGAGGACGACCCGCCATGCGGCCTCGTCGTGGGTGATCGGCTCGGGCCCCCACGGCCAGAACGCACCGTGGGCGAGGCCGGTATGCCACAGCGCGTAGCCGACGATGTAGGTGGCTATCAGGGCGATGCCGGCAAGGTAGATCGGTTTCGGATTGCGGCCGTCGAGGATTTGGGCGATGCCAAGCAGAATCGCTGCTCCCGAGGCGAGAAACAGCAGCGGCCGCGGGTCGGGGAACTGGCCGGCCTGTAGATAGACGACCAACTGCGGGAACCCCCAGTAGAAGTGAATCCCTGCGACGGCGACCGCGAGCGCGCCGGCGGCATAGCGGAGTCCGGAACGGTCCATACGCCTGTTATGATCGAGTGGTCCCTGAGCGTTTCGATGCCCTGGCGACGGACTCGACCGAGTGAGAAAAGCTATCAGCCCGGTGGCCCCTGCTGTGAGTATGACTGTATTTGCCGACCGCGTCGAGAGGATCTCGATCAGTGGTATCCGTGAAGTCTTCGAAGCCGCCGGCGAGGACGCGATCAACCTCGGCCTCGGTCAGCCGGATTTCCCGACGCCCGAGCACGCCCGCCAAGCTGCCGTCGAGGCCATCGAAGCCGGCCAAGCCGACGGCTATACTGAGAACAAAGGCCGCATCGAACTCCGCGAAGCTATCGCTGCCAAATACGACCGCGACCAAGGAATTGACGTCTACCCCGACGACGTGATCGCTACGTCCGGCGGCAGCGAAGCCCTCCATCTCGCACTCGCAGCGCACGTCAACGCCGGCGAGGAGGTCATCATCCCCGATCCTGGCTTTGTGTCCTACGACGCCCTCACAAAACTCGTCGGCGGCGAGCCTGTGCCGGTCGGCCTCCGCGATGATCTGACGCTCCATCCCGCCGCGGTCGAGGACGCCATCACCGACGACACCGCNGCGTTCGTCNTCNNCTCGCCCGCNAACCCNACCGGTGCCGNCGCNGTCNCCAGCGAGGACGATATNCGCGAGTTCGCNCGCATCGCCGACGAGCACGACGTGCTCTGCNTNTCNGACGANGTNTACGAGTACACGATCTTCGAGGGCGAACACCACTCGCCGATCCAGTACGCCGACAGCGACAACGTCGTCGTCGTCAACTCCGCCTCGAAGCTGTTCTCGATGACCGGCTGGCGACTCGGCTGGGTCATCGCCAGCAACGAGCGCATCGAGCGCATGCTGCGCGTCCACCAATACACCCAAGCCTGTGCGAGCGCGCCCGCGCAGTTCGCCGCTGAAGCCGCCCTCGACGGACCACAGGCCGTCGTCGATGAAATGACCGAGTCGTTCCGTCGTCGTCGGGATATTTTACTCGATGGGCTCGCCGAGCACGACATCGAGTGTCCGACGCCGCGCGGCGCGTTCTATGCGATGCCGCGCGTGCCCGATGGGTTCGTCGATGAATGCATTGATCGCGGGGTAATCGTCGTCCCCGGCGAGGCATTCGGCGAGGGCGGCGAGGGACTCGCCCGCATCTCGTATGCGACTGACGAGGAGACGCTGCGGGAAGCTATCGACATCATGGGCGAGGCTGCCGCGGCTGTTCGCTGAGCGGTCGACTCCGAGCCAACGTTTTATTCTGGGGGTTGCAAGTGCCAGTATGACTTCCGTCCGCGTCGCTGGCGTCGGCCTGACGCCGTTCGGCGATCACGGCGACCGCGCCGGCCGCGACCTCTTCGCCGAAGCCGCCGCGGCCGCTATCGACGACGCCGAAATCGACCGCGCGGCCGTCGACCAGCTCGCTTACGGCAACTTCATGGGCGCGCTCGCCGAGCAGCAGGGCCACCAGGCCCCGCTGATGGCCGAGGCTGCCGGCCTCGACTGTCCAGCGACGCGATACGAGGAGGCCTGCGCCTCCGCCGGCGTCGCGGTCAAAGCCGCCGTGGAGGCGATCCGCGCGGGCACTGCCGACCTCGTCGTTGCCGGCGGGATGGAGCGGATGAACTGCCTCGATACCGGCGAGGCGACCGAGGCTCTCGCTATTGCGGCCGACGAACTCTACGAAGTCCGCGCCGGCATGACGTTCCCGAGTGCCTACGCACTCATGGCACAGGCGTACTTCGACCGGTTTGGCGGCGGCCGTGCGGACCTCGCACACATCGCGGTCAAAAACCACGCTAACGCCGTCCCCAACGAGTACGCTCAGTACCAACGCGAGATCACCGTCGATGACGCGCTTGACGCGCCGCCAGTCGCCGAACCGCTGCATCTCTACGATGCCTGCCCGATCACCGACGGCGCGAGCGCGGTCGTCCTTGCATCCGAGGAGTACGTCACCGCCAACGATCTCGACGCGCCGGTCGAGATCACGGGTGTCGGACAGGGCGGCGATCGACTCGCCTTACAGGATCGAGACGCCATTGCCGAAACGCCGGCCGCGACCGAAGCGGCCGAGGTCGCCTACGCCGACAGCGGTATCACCGCCGCTGATATCGACGTGGCCGAGGTCCACGACTGTTTCACGATTGCCGAAGCGATGGCCCTCGAATCGCTCGGCATCGCCGACAGCGGCGAAGGGATTGTTGCCGCCCGCGACGGAAAAACGACCCCGGACGGCGACTGCCCGGTCAATCTCTCGGGCGGCCTGAAAGCTAAGGGCCATCCGGTCGGCGCGACCGGCGGCAGCCAGATCGCCGAACTCACGCGACTGCTGCGGGGTGACCATCCCAACAGCGAGCACGTCGCCGACGCGACGACGGGCGTCGCACACAACGCCGGCGGCACCGTCGCCAGCGCGGTCGTCCACGTGTTGGAGGTGGCAGAATGACCGAGGAGAACCAAACCGCGGACAGTGAGCCAGCCAGCTACGACGAGTGGCTTGACGCCATCGCCGCCGGTGAGGGATTCTATCTCGAATCACCAGCCGGTGTCGGCTCGTTGCCGCCGCGCCGCGTTTGTCCCGAAACCGGTTCGACCGACCTGACACGCCAGCCGCTGCCCGAGACCGGCAGGATCGAAACCTACAGCGTCGTCCACGTCGCCACGCCGGGCTTCGCCGCCGACGCGCCGTATGTCAGTGCCATCGCCGACTTCGGCCCGGTGCGGATCACGGGCATCGTCCGCGGGATCGATCCCGACGCAATCGGCGATGACGAGGATATCATCGGCGACGAGGTTCAGCTAACCGTCGAGCCCCGCGAGACGACCGACGACCGCCTCGTTGTGTTCTCGCCGATTGAGTAACGCGAGTGCCCGGCGGCGACGCGCCTTTGTACCCGGCTGGGCGACCCCACGTATGGACGCTGCCGCGTTTCGAACTGCCCACGGCGAGCCAGTTCCCGCTGTCACGGCCGCGGAGATGGCCGAAGTCGATCGCGTCGCCGTCGAGGAGTTCGGGCTGGGAATCATCCAGATGATGGAACACGCGGGACGAACGCTGAGTCGTACCGCCCTCGAAAGCGACGCGAACCAGATGGTCGTTGTCGCTGGCGGCGGTGGCAACGGCGGCGGTGGATTGGCCTGTGCTCGCCACCTCGCCGCCCGCGACCGACTCCATTCGATCGTTCTCGACCGCTCACCCGACGAATACGAGGGTGCGCCGGCAACACAGCTTCGACTGCTTGAGCGAATGGGCGTCGAGATCATCGACGCCGATGCAGCACCGGAACCGGCCGCGACAGCCATCAGCGACGCCGACCGCATCATCGACGCACTCATCGGCTACGGCCTCACCGGCGCGCCGCGGGGCACCGCTGGCGACCTCATCACCGAGATGCAGTCGGCGGCCGCGCCGGCCCTCTCGTTGGACGTGCCATCCGGCGTTGATGCCACGACCGGCGAAACCGCTGGCGTCGCCGTCGAACCGGAGCAAACGCTCACGCTGGCACTCCCGAAAACGGGACTGACGGCGACAGCCGGCAGCCTTCGCTGTGCGGATCTGGGGATTCTAGCCGGCGTCTACGAGGCAGCCGATATCGATTACGACCATCCCTTCGGCGACCAGTTCTGCGTTGATCTGACTGTCACAGAGTAAAAGGCACGGTAGCACACCACACGTGTCGGGAACCCTAAACCACAGGCAGTCCAAGGCCACGCCATGAGCGACGACGAGGGGTTGGCACTCACCGTTCGGAGCGCGGAGAAACGCGACGCCGGCCGGGGGATCGCCCGCCTGCCGGACAGTGCGATCCGCGAGCTCGGCGTACTGAGCGGCGATACGGTCATCATCGAAGGCCAGACGGCGACGGTCGCCAAGGTCTGGCCCGGTGGCCACGACGTCGCCGCCGGCACCGTTCTCATCGACGCCGACACTCGCGCCAATGCCGACGTGAAAGTCGGCGAGCAGGTCCGCGTCAAGAAGGAATCAGTCGCCGAGGCCGACTCGGTGACGCTGCAAGCACCCGATGAACTCGGCGCAGTCGATATCGCCCACGACACCATCGAAACGGCAGTCAAACGTGGCCTGCGGGATCGGCCGATCAGAACCGGCGAGGGCGTCCGGATCGAACGCCTCGCCGGCAGCCGGTTCGTCGTCACCGACACCGATCCCGAGGGGACCGTTCGGGTGACCGGATCGACAGCTGTGACCGTCTCGCCGATCACCGGCAGCGACGCGAGCGGGGGAGAGTCAGCGGGCGACAAACTCCGCAAGACGGTCGACCGCGCAACGGGTGGCGAGCGAAGCGACGCGCCACAGCGGCCGGCGACGGGCGTCACCTACGAGGACATCGGCGGCCTCGACGACGAACTCGAACTCGTCCGCGAGATGATCGAACTGCCGCTCTCGGAGCCGGAAATCTTCACTCGCCTCGGCGTCGATCCGCCGAAGGGCGTCCTCCTGCACGGCCCGCCCGGAACGGGGAAGACCCTCATCGCCAAGGCCGTCGCCAACGAGGTCGATGCGACCTTTCTCACTGTCTCCGGGCCGGAAATCATGTCGAAGTATAAGGGCGAAAGCGAGGAAAAACTCCGCGAGAAATTCGAGGAAGCGGCCGACAACACGCCGGCGATCATCTTCTTCGACGAGATCGACTCGATCGCTGGCAAACGCGACGACGGCGGCGACGTAGAGAGCCGAGTCGTCGGCCAACTCCTCTCGCTGATGGACGGGCTGGACGCCCGCGGCGACGTGATCGTCATCGGCGCGACCAACCGCGTCGACTCGCTCGATCCCGCTCTGCGTCGTGGCGGCCGNTTCGACCGCGAGATCGAGATCGGCGNCCCNNGCGAGGCNGGNCGNCGGGANNTNCTCGANGTNCACACNCGCNGNATGCCGCTNGCCGACGACGTGGATATCGACAAACTCGCTGCCCGCACGCACGGCTTCGTCGGCGCGGACCTCGAAAGCCTTGCGACGGAGGCGGCGATGACCGCGCTCCGGCGGACGCGACACGCCGGCGAGGATCTCCGGTCGGTCGAAATTACCCGCGAGGACTTCGAGGCGGCGATGACGGCGGTCGAACCATCGGCCATGCGGGAGTACGTCGCCGAGCAGCCGACGACGGACTTCGACGACGTTGGCGGGCTCACCGAAGCCAAAAAACAACTCGAACAGGCCGTGACGTGGCCATTGCAGTACGGGCCGTTGTTCGACGCCGCCGATACGACGCCGCCGACCGGCGTGCTCCTCCACGGGCCGCCCGGTACGGGGAAAACGCTACTCGCACGTGCGATTGCGGGCGAAAGCGAGGTCAACTTCATTCAGGTGCGCGGGCCGGAACTGCTGGATCGCTACGTCGGCGAGAGCGAGAAGGCCGTCCGGGAGGTCTTCGAGCGCGCCCGGCAGTCCGCGCCGGCGATCATCTTTTTCGACGAGATCGACGCCATCGCCGGCGACCGCGACAGTCTCGGCAGCGATTCGGGGGTCGGCGACCGCGTCGTGAGCCAACTGCTGACCGAACTCGACCGCCTCAGCGATACGCCCAACCTCGTCGTGTTGGCGGCGACCAATCGAAAGGACAGCCTCGATGAGGCGTTGCTCCGCTCCGGGCGGCTGGAGCGATCTATCGAAGTCCCGAACCCCGATTTGGAGACCCGCCGGGCCGTCCTCGGGGTGCATACGCGCAACATGGCCTTGACCGACGACGTTGATCTCGATGCTATCGCCGAGGCGACCGAAGGGGCCTCCAGTGCTGACCTCACGTCGATCTGCCGGGAGGCGTCGTTGTTGGCGATCATGCAGTTGACCGAGCAGTACGAGGGAACGGCCGCCAACGACCACGCCGACGAGCTGGTGATTACCGCCGAGCAGTTCACAACGGCGCGGGATTCGATCATGGGCACCGAGTGAGTGCGTCTCGGTGTCGCCGTCTGACCTTGGCTGACCAAGGAGTATCCTCACCCCGACAGCGACGTGAGTTCTTGTATGCGAAGAACTACCACAGAATCGACGCCGTCGCAAACGAGTCTCTACGTGTGTCTGGATTGTGGCAACGGGATCGAGGGCGATTTCGAGACCGAGGACTGCCCGAACTGCGGCGGCCGGCTGCTCAACACGACGGTCCCACATGACTGAGGACCCAGCGGTCGCAGTGGCTACTTGGATTAGCCTTCGACTCAATCCATCCTATTCATCGAACCCCCACAGTCCGACGCCTTCCTCCCGGGCGGTTGCTTCGGTTGCCGCGAACTCATCTCGGAGCGTGAACGGGCTGTCGTAGAGGCGGGCATAGCCGCCGGCGAGGAGCTGTTTGTTGAAATTCTCGCCGTCAACGTAGATGTAGGCCAACAGCCGCCCGTAGCCGCCGCGGCGGTCCGCTTCGGGGTCGACGACGAGTCGAACGTCTTGGCCGGCCAACTCCCGCTCGGCGAAATCAGTGGCGCGGCCGCCCCACATAGTTAGGTGGTCGCGCCCGGCGTCCGTGTCGGGAATCCCCTCGAACTCGTCGGGGCCGACCTGATTCGGCGGGGTTTCGGGCGTGTCAACGCCTAAGAGCCTGACCGTCTCTGTTGATCCATTTTCGTACCGAATATCAACCGTGTCGCCGTCGACGACGTGGGTGACCGTCACGTTCCACGACGGCCCCGCGACGGTATCGACGGGCGCGGCTGTGGGCTCGGCATCGGGCGTCGGCAACGGCGCGAGCCCGCTACAGCCGGTGAGGGCGACGACAGCGATCGTAGCGATGACCGCGATCAGTCGGCGGCGATGTTGCATACCACTCTCTTTGCGGGTAGCATCAAGAAACGGCGGGCTGTGTGATTACTTCCGACCGAGCAGGAAGTACAGGACGATCCCGAGCAGCGGGGCGAGGAAGACGACGATCGCCCACAGGAACGCCGGCTGATCGCTGTTGTCCTTTGCGTCGGTGTAGGTCCACACCACGAGGGCGAGCTGGACGAGCAGTACCAGTACCGAAAATATGGATGTGATGACGGCCGCTGGCCCGGTTCCGGGGCCGAACAGGACAATACTGGAGGGCATGATACGTGCAACTGGCGGGGGAGGTCTCAAATCTGTTGTGGTTCTGCCTATCGACACGGCTAACTCCCGCGGGGGAGTGTATGGCTGCTGCACACTCGCTCAACGGTTATGTAACGGTCCGGCGAAAGAACACCATGCACCGGCCTACCAGACGCCACCTCCTCGCTGCGACCGGGATCACCGCCCTCGCTGGCTGTACTGGCGGCGGGTCGGGCACCGACTCGTTCACCCGGCCGCTTGACCTCCCGACGGTCGACGAGCGGTTGCCGCTCCCGGCCGAGCCGGCCACCCTCCGAGACGAAGCGCGCTCCGGCGGGCCACCCAAAGACGGCATTCCCTCCATCGACGAGCCTTCTTTCATCGACCCCGACGCCGTCGATTTCCTCGATCCGGGTGATCCGGTCTTCGGCGTCGCCAGCGACGGAGCCATCAAAGCCTACCCGCAGAAGATACTCGTCTCTCACGAAATCGTCAACGACGACCTCGATGGGACACCTGTCAGCGTCACCTACTGCCCGCTGACCGGCACCGTACAGGGTTTCTACCGCGGGAACACCGAGTTCGGCGTCTCCGGGCGTCTCATCAACGCTAATCTCGTGATGTACGATCGGACGACTGAGGCGTGGTGGCCACAGATTCTTGCGACTGCGATCCCGGGCCCGTGGAACGAAACCCCCGAGGTTCGCTCGCTACGGGAGTTCCGCCTGATCTGGACGACGTGGGAGCAGTGGCGCGAGCAACACCCGGAGACGCAGGTCCTCTCGACGGATACCGGCCACGCGAAAAACTACGGCCGCGATCCCTACGGCTCCTACAATCCACGCGGCGGCTACTACGAAACCGAGAACATGATCTTTCCGGGGCGGGTCGAGGACGACCGCTACCACCGCAAGCGCGTCGTCATGGGTGCGAGAGCGGCCGACGGCGCGGTCGCGTTCCTGAAGGACGCGCTCCGCGAGAACCGCGTAATGACGGGCGAACTCGGCAACACGCCGGTCGTGGCAGTCTACGATGATCGCTACGACACCGCCTACGTCTACCGGAATCCAGACGAGCAGTCAGTCAGCCATGAGGCAGACGGCCAAATCGCTAGCGGCGGCTCGACGTATGCACCCGACGCTCTCCCACTCTCCCGAATCCACACCTTCGACGCGATGTGGTTCGCTTGGATCGGCTACTACCCAGAGACGAACGTCTATGGCTAACACGAGGCGAGAACGGTTCGGCGAGGCCGTCTCGCGGACGCGCGCTGCGGTGGCGATGACACTCCGCCGCCGTGATGGGCAGGCTGTCTTTGCTATCGTGACCACCGCGTACCTTCTCGTATATCTCTGGGGTATCGGTCATCTCGACGCCGGGCTTGGCGGCCTCAGCGTCACCGTCGTCGACGATCCGCTGGCGACGCTGCTTCGCTCGGAAGGGGCGTTCTCGTTTCGCCCGATTGCGCGCGTCGCTCTTGGGCCGGTCACCTACTTGGCATCGCTGAACACGCTGATCGGCGGTGCGGTCGCCGCGCTGGTCGGGCTGAACCTCGCGGTGAGCTATCTTGCGTGGCGGCAGCCGGCGGCCTGCGGGATCGGCCAATCCTCATCGGGGCTGATCGCCGGGATTCCGGCGTTGCTCTCGGGGACGGCCTGCTGTGGTCCAGTCGTGTTGATCGCCGTCGGGATTCAGGCCTCAAGCGCGCTGCTGACTGCGTTGCAGTTCCTGTTACCGGTGGCCGTGCTCATGCTACTCGGGAGCTTGGTGCTCGTCGGGCGGCAGATAACCGTCGGGTCGTCGAGTGTGTCGTAGTGCCGGCAGCGCGTCAGCAGCGAAACTTCCATCAGCCGGTGGCAAATAGCTGTGATAACAACCGAAGCGACAATGAGCGACATTTCGTACTGCGACGAACACGGCTATTTTGATAGCGCGACGTGCCCCACCTGCGGCACGTCCGGCACCCACATCCTCAATGGATCGACCCGAAGACAGGTGTCAAAGTTTCTCAGCGGTGCGTTGCGGCATTTTCCCGACGATGCCGGTCTCGATCTCGACGACGCTGGCTGGACCACCCTCAACACCGTCGTCGACCGCGCGAGCGAAAAGTACGGGATCGACCGCGAGGCCGTCGAGGGAATCATTCGAACCGATCCGAAAGGTCGATTCGAGGTCGACGATGGGCGGGTGCGGGCGGCCTACGGCCATTCGGTCGCCGTCGATCTGGATTCCGGCGGGACGCCGGTCCCGGATACGCTCTATCACGGCACCTCGCCCGACGCGCTGGTATCGATCCGCGAAGAAGGGCTCAAACCGATGAGCCGGCAGTACGTCCACCTCAGCGAATCAGTCGACGACGCGAAAGAAGTCGGGAGTCGCCATGCGGCCGATCCCGTGATTCTACAGATCAACGCTGCGCCAATGCAAGCCGACGGCCAGACGATTACGAAACGCGGAAAGAGTGTCTACACAACAGATCACGTGCCACCACGCTATCTGTCGGAACTCGACTGAGCGCGCGGTCTCTACGCCGCGTCACTTTCCTCGCCGTTGTTTGCTTCCTCGTCTACCGGCGTGAGCCGTACGGTTTCGATTCTGGCTCCATCGACCGCGGTGACTTCGATTTGGTAGCCGCCAGTTGTCACCGTCTCGCCGACGCTTGGCGAGCCGCCGAGCAAGCCGAGCGTGAGCCCGCCGATGGTTCCGTAGCTGGTATCGAATTCGGTGTCGAGCGCGTCGCCCACTTGCTGAATCGAACACGCGCCGTCGGCAACGTAGGTGTCTTCGCCGTCCTCGCGGATCGCCGGCTCGGGAGCCTTTGCGTCGAAGGCATCCCGGAGGTCGCCGACGACGAGTTCGACGGTATCCTCGACGGTGACGATCCCCTCCAGCGTCCCCCACTCGTCGATGACGACGGCGAACTGGGTGTGTTCGTCTTGGAACAACGAGAGGAGATCGTCGACCGCCAAGGTTTCCGGCACCAACGGCACCTCGCGGGCCAACTCGGCGATGGTGAGTCTCTCGGTGTCCTCGGCGGACGCCTCCAACAGATCCTTCGCGTCGACGTAGCCGACGATTTCCTCCTCGTCGCCAGTGTCGTCGATGACTGGGTAACGGGTGTGGCCGTGTTCGGCGACCAACGAGCGCGCGGCCGCGAACTCCATGTCCGCAGGGATCGATACCACGTTCGGGCGCGGCACCATCACGTCTTGGACGGTCGTGTCGTCGAGTTCGAAGACCTGTTCGATCATCTCGACCTCGTCGCCGGTGACGGTCCCGGCACTCCCGGCGGTACTCAACACCATCAGGATCTCCTTTTCGGAGAGCGTTTCATCGGTTTCGGAGGCCGGCGGGACGCCCAACAGCCCGGTGAACCAGTTCGCCGCGCCGTTGAACACGACCAACCCCGGATAAAACACGTAGTAGAAGAGCTTTAACGGCGGCGCGATCAACAGCGCGATCTTCTCGGCTTCGGCGATGGCGACGGTCTTCGGAGCCAACTCGCCGAAGACGACATGAAGGAAGGTGACGACGCTGAACCCGATCCCGACGGCGACGAGATGCAGCGTCCCCGCCGGCAACACCGGGGCCAAAACGGGTTCGATCAGCGCGGCGACCGCGGGCTCGCCGATCCACCCCAGTCCGAGCGAGGCAACGGTGATCCCCAACTGCGTCGCCGCGAGGTAGTCGTCGAGGCTGCCGACCGCCTCTTGGAGTGTTCCCGCGCCCGGCCGCCCTTCTTCGACCATCTGATCGACCGCCGTCGAGCGAATCCGGACGAGGGCGAACTCCGATGCGACGAAAAAACCGTTGAGCGCGACTAAGAACAGGGCCGCGAGGAGCCGGCCCGCCGACCACGCGAGTGCTACCATCCGGAGCCTCCGGTAGGGCGGCAGCTATCAGGCGTCAGTCGGGACTGACACTGCGACGGGCGGTTTCGCCGGCGAATCGCTCGATGAGGGCCAGCAGACATGGCTCCCGATTCTTGATGTGTACACAAAGTGCTGGTGCTTGGAGGGGTTCTCAGTCCTGGCAGAAATCGCGCGAACTCACTGCGTTCGTTCGCTGACTTCCGCAACTCCTTCGCTTCGCTCAGTCGTGTCGGAAACAACGCATCCCGGTGAAGACCATCGCCATCCCGTGNNCGTNNGCGGCNNCGATCACGTCCTCGTCGTTGACGGAGCCGCCGGGCTGGATNACCGCCNCGATNCCNGCGTCGGCCGCCTCCTCGATACCGTCCGGGAACGGGAAGAAGGCGTCNGAGGCCATCACNGCGCCNTCNGCNGANTTNCCNTCNGCGTNNNNCTCGGCNTTCNTCGCCGCGAGTTCGACGGCATCGACGCGGGAGACCTGCCCGACGCCGAGGCCGACCGTCTCGGTCCCGGTGGCGAAGGCGATCCCGTTGGATTTGACGTGCTTCAGGGTCTGCCACGCGAACGACATCGTTTCGAGTTCCTCGTCGGTCGGCTCGCGTTCGGTGACGACTTCGAACTCATCGGGGTCGGGCGATGCGAGGTCGCGCTCTTGGACGAGTCGCCCGCCGACAATCGGTTTTTCGGTCATCGTCTCCGAGACCTCGCCGAGTTCGCCCACGTCAAGGATGCGGAGGTTGTCTTTCTCGGTNAGNACGTCGAGNGCNGCGTCNGTGTAGNCCGGCGCGACGACGACCTCCTTGAAGGAGTCGACGACCTGCTCTGCCGTCGCGGCGTCACACTCGCGGTTGAGCGCGACGATGCCGCCGAANGCGCTNNTCGGGTCNGTNNNNAGNGCNTNGNCGTAGGCGTCGGCCAGCGAGTCCGCAACCGCACAGCCCGCGGGGTTGGTGTGNTTGATNACGGCNGCGGCNGGCTCGNCGAACTCNTTNANCAGGTCCAACGCCGCGTCGGCGTCGTTGTAGTTGTTGTACGACAGCGCCTTCGCCCCCTCGTTCAGCTGCGGAGCGGTGACGACGTTNGCCTCCTCGCAGGNGCNGTCGGCGTANACNGCACCGTCCTGATGGGGATTTTCGCCGTATCGCAAGGTATCGGCGAGATCATCGGCGACCAGTCGTCGTTGCGGGAAGTCGCCGCCGGTGTCGCCATCGATTTCGACGGTTTCGGCCGCGCGGTCGACGCTCACGCGGTCTTCGGCGAACCAGCGGACCGCTCGCGGGTAGGCGGTGAACTCGCCGTCGTAGAGGACGCGCTCTTTGAGGTCATCGACAGCGTCGCCCTCGTAGANNGGGANGGNCTCCTGCGTGACGATGGGNCCGNCNTCGACCNNCTCGNNGACGACGTGNACGGTACAGCCGGTNANGCGNACGCCGGNNTCGAGNACCTGCTCGTGGGCGTCNATCCCGGGAAACGCCGGCAGCAAAGAGGGGTGGACGTTGAGCGTCGTCGGGACGTTGTCAATGAACTCGTCGGTCAGAATCCGCATGTAGCCGTCGAGACAGACCAGATCGAAATCGTAGCTTGCCAGCGTCTCGACGATCCGTTGTTCATGGGACTCGCGGGACTCGCCGTCCTCGCGGGTGACGACTTCGGTCGGAATTCCACGTTCCGACGCGCCCTCCAAGACGGGCGCGCCATCCTCGTTTGTCAGGACGATAGCCAGCTCCGCACCGCCCGGCGCGCGGTCGGCGATATGCAGCAGATTTCGGCCGCGATTACTCGCTAAGCCGGCGATTTTCACCATACCATTGGGTGCCCGGGCGACCGAAAAACAGTTGCGGTCGGCTTCCGCAGTCACCCGTCACCGACGCACAAACGCCGGCCTTCGGCCATCGACATGCTTTTGCGACTCCCACGGGCACCGTCGGCTATGACTGATCTCTCCCGTAGTGACCCGTTGGCGGCGGTCTCGCCGCTCGACGGGCGGTATAGCCGCCGGACGGCCCCCCTCTCACCGTACGCCAGCGAATCCGGGCTCATGCGCGCTCGCGTCCGTGTCGAAGCCGAGTACCTGATCGCCTTAGCCGACGTTGACGCTGTTGACCTCGATCTCACACCCGACGAGCAGGCAGCGATCCGCGAGACCTACGAGGCCTTCGACGCCGAAGACGCCGAGTTGATCAAACAGCTCGAAGTTGATGGCGCGGCGGGCTACAGCGCGACCAACCACGACGTGAAAGCCGTCGAGTATTTCTTGCGAATCCGGCTGGACGAAGCCGCTGCCGTCGGCGATGCCGAACGACTCTATCCGTGGCTGCATTTCGGGCTGACCAGCGAGGACGTGAACAACCTCGCCCAGCGGCTGNTNGTCAANCCNGCCGTCGAGGACGTNCTNNTGCCGGANCTCCGGGANNTCCGCGACGCGCTGACCGATCTCGCCCACGAGCACCGCGACCTCTCGATGCTCGCCCGCACCCACGGCCAGCCGGCGACGCCGACGACGTTCGGCAAAGAGATGGCCGTTTACGCCGCCCGACTCGGGAAAACGATGGCGCGGCTCACGCAAGCCAGCGACGACCTTGCTGGAAAACTTGCCGGGGCCTCAGGCACGTACGCCGCCCACCACGCAGCGTTCCCCGAGGTTGACTGGCAGACGTTTTCCGAATCCTTCGTCACTGATCTGGGGCTCGACCACACCGCGTTGACGACACAAGTCAACCCCTGTGACGACTTAGCCGCGCTCTTCGACGCGGTTCGCGGCGTCAACAACGTCCTTATCGACTTGGATCAGGACATGTGGCTCTACATCTCGGATCGCTACCTCGGCCAGCGAACTGTTGAGGGCGAAACCGGNTCNTCGACGATGCCGCACAANGTGAACCCCATCGACTTCGAGAACAGNGANGGNAANCTCTCGAAGGCNAANTCCGACCTCGNCTTCCTCGGCGACTACGTCACNACCTCCCGGCTCCAGCGNGACCTCTCGGATTCGACGGTCAAGCGCAACATCGGNGCNGCNNTNGCNCACTGTCTNATCGCCTACGGTAAGACGCAGGCCGGCCTCGGCAAGATCGTCCCCAACGAAGCGGTGATGACCGACGACCTCGAATCAACGCCGGAAATCATCGGCGAGGCCGTCCAGACGATCCTCCGCCGGGAGGGCGACACCGACGCCTACGAACGGGTGAAAGAACTCACGCGCGGCAAGCAGGTCACGATCGAGGATTTCTACGATCTCTTCGAATCACTCGACGTGGATGAGTCGGTCCGGGAGGAACTGCTGGCGTTGACGCCGACCGGCTACACAGGTGTCGCCAGCGATCTCGCGGGCGGCACGGAATAGAAAATAGCCCCTGATTCAGGGGCTGTGCGCGTGGGCGACGACGATCGGCGAGTCGGCTTCCTGCTGGACGTTTGTCGAAGTTGAGCCGAAGACGAACCGCTCCAGCGGGCCGACCGTCGGCGCGCCCATCACAGTCAGGTCGTAGTACGACGACTGGTCGATGATGGCGTCCGCGGCCGACTCCGCTTCGTAGAGCCACGTATCGACTGATTCGAAGTCCCCAATAGCCGTCGCTGCGGTGGCGAGGATCTGCTCGCCCCGCTCGCGGTCGGCTTCCCCGTCAGCCTCGATTACGTGAAAGAGGTCGAGGGCGGCGTCGTTGGCCTCGGCGATCGCGCGAGCGGCTTCGACGGCCAACTGGCTGTGGCGGCCGCCGGCGATCGGGACGAGGATCGATGCGATGGTATCGGTTTGTCCGCGCCCATCAACGGTCAGGACGTCGGTTTCGTCGGCAAGCCGTTCGGCCGTGTTGGCCCGCAGATCCGAGAGGAACGACGGGCCGGACTGCCGCTCCAAGACGGCCACCGACGGTGATTGCTCGCTGACGACCGGTTCGAGGTTCATTGCCGTATTGAGCGTCGTCGCCTCCTGGCTGTGAGACGTTCGGTGGCTCTGTGGAAGCTCGTCCGCGGAATCGATCGACTCCGTCAGCAAGAGGTCAGTGTTCCGCGCCGTCGCCAACGCGTGTGCGACGGCCGCCCCGCGCCCGCGGGCCGTCTCCCCGGAGATCGACCCCAAGAGACAGGGCCCATAGCTGCGAGTTGTATCTTCAGCCGCGCGTGCGTCAGAGACCGCGATCATGTGGCCACTACTCGGTCGGCATCCAATATAAATTGCAGTGACCTTTCATCGAAAATGATAGTCAGACAATACGTCTCTACTTGTAAAAATCGGACACTACTAGATGCGGTAGCTCTTCGCTACTGCTGCAGCATGTGGTCGTTGCAGCCCCAAGCACCGCGTCCATCGTGTCGTCAGCGGGCCACTGCTACAGCCACGTGCTGACATACGGCCCGTCCTGCGTGTAGCCCAACTTTTCGCGGTAGTACTGCCGGACACCGATCCCGGAAATCACACTGAGTTTGTTGAATCCGGCGTCAGCAGCCAGTTCTTCGGCCGTTTCGAGCAGTCGGCGGCCGTAGCCACGGTGTTGCCAATCGGACTCGCCGGCGTCCTGTCCGATACCGGCTTCGCTCCCGTAGACGTGCAGTTCGCGGACGATAGCCGCGTCCTGTAGCTCGCGTCGCACCGGGTCGTTCGGGAACCGCAGGCGACAGAACCCGATCAGGAGGTCTTGTTCGGTATCCTCAAAACTAATGAAGTGTTCAGTGCCGCCGCAGGCCTCGTATGTTAGGACGTCACGCTCGATATCATCGGGGTTTGGCTCGGCCTCGTTCATCCCGACCTCGCGGGCGCGAATATCCCGACACTCGATGCCGTTGTCGTCGGCGTACTGCTGAGCCAACTGCCGAAGATTGGATTTCCAGACACCGGCGTCGATGAAATCGGCAGGAATGTCCCGCTGAACGCGCTGGAGGCGGGTGTACTTCGGAATCATCCCCATGATCTCGCCGANGAGTTCGGCNGCCTCCTCGTTNNNCAGCGGNTCGTACTCGCCGCGNCGCCACATGTCGTAGGTGAGNGTNTCNCGNACGACNANNGTNGGNTAGATCTTNAGGTANTCCGGCTTNNANTCCGANTTCGAGAANAGTTGCNNCGGAAGTCCTCNAGACACATCTCCTTNGNCATNCCGGGCTGGCCGGGCATCATGTGGAAACCGACTTTGAANCCNGCGTCNCGNAGCCGGCGGTTNGCGTCGATGNNNGCNTGCNCGCCGTGACCGCGGTGCATCTCGCGGTTGATGCGTTCGTAGGTCGTTTGGACGCCGACNTCNACNTTCGTCCCGCCGAGNNNNAGCATNCGGTNGATCTGCTCNGGNTCACACCAGTCNGGCTTNGTCTCGAAGGTCGTCCCGATGTTGCGGATGTCGCCGGTCTCGTTTTCAGCGATCACGTCTTCGAGATATTCGAACTCGTACTCGTCGGGGTCCTGCGCGAAGCTTTCGCCTTCGGCGGCTTGGGGTTCGCTGTCGAGGTCGTAATCGTTCAGCGCTTGGAGCGCGCGCTTGACGAACCACTCTTGGTAGTCGTGNCTCCGGGCGGTCATCGTCCCNCCCATNANGATGAGNTCNACCTTNTCGACGGGNTGNCCGATCNNNCGNAGNTGGTNNAGNCGGAGNGTGACCTGNCCGTAGGGGTCGTAGTCGTTCTGGNCGCCGCGGGCGGCCGCGGGCTCCTCGCCGGTGTAGCTCTGTGAGGAGTCGAACTCGCTTGCCGGCCCGCCGGGACAGTAGAGACACTTCCCGTGNGGGCANNTNTGCGGNGAGGTCATNANNGCNACCGGCGAGACGCCGGAGGCCGTCCGCACCGGCTTGCGCTTGACGACGGCCTTGACGGTATCGCGGTGTTCTTGTGGGGCGTACTCCAGTAGCTCGGTGTTTTTCGGGACTTTCGGGGAGGAGTACTCGGAACAGACATCCAGCTTCGCGGATTCGAGGTCATCGCGTTCGATTTCGCCGTCGATGATCCGGGCGACGAGCTCCTCACAGGCTTGCTGGAAGGCGGCTGACTCGCCGGCGGCTTCGCCGTCAGCCGATTCGGAGCTCACAGCGACACCTCCGGTCGAACGGGACGCATTACCTCTTGGTGGTTGCGTTCCGCGGTTAAGCGTGTCGCTCGGCGATCTCGCACTGTCTTGCAGTCACCGCTCGCCTACTCCGCACCCTCGTCGGCGGCCTGCTTGATCACGAACACCGGCACCTCGGCTTTGTCGACAACGCGCTCGGAGACGCTGCCGAGCGAGCGGAGTTTTTCCCGTGGCGTCTTGCCGTCGGTGCCGATAACGATCACGTCGATATTCTCTTCGTTCGATTCTTTGACGATTTCCTTGTCGGGCGTCCCACGCCGGACGGTCGTTTCGACATCCAGCCCTTCCGCGGCGGCCGCGTCGGCGACTTCCTCGACGGCGGCTTCGGCGTCGGCGGTGAGTTCCGCGTCCACGCCCTCGCGGTCGTCGTCCCCGGCGGCCTGCACCGAGCGGATATCGACGACCGACAGTGCGCGAACGGTCGCGTCGTTGTCGGCGGCCAACTTCAGGGCGTGCGGGAGCGTTCGCTGAATGGTCTCGCTGCCGTCGGTCGGCACCAGAATCGTCTCGTACATGGCTGTCCCTATAGTGGGCGGCCGCTTAATTTCACCCCTTCAGTGGGGTGTGATCGTCGACGCCGTTCGGCGACGGTCGTCGGTAGCGATTCAGTTGAATTTGCTGCGGCCCGCACTCCCCGAGACCTCCGCGAGGTCGGCGTACACCTCGGCGATGCGGTCGCGGATGTTTCGGCCGGCGACGCGGGGATCGAAGCGGTCTTTGTTCGGCGCCCACTCCACATCGTTGAAGAACGTATCGCGGTGATCATCGACGCCTTCCGGCGGGACGATCTCGTCGGGTTCCTCGCGGTAGAGATCGAACGCGGTGCGGGTGTACTCGTACTGATACCGGGTGTCCTTGTTGACCTTACAGATCCCGTGGGTCAGCATCTCCTGTAGCTGGTCGGGCTGGACGCCTGAGGAGCCGTGCAGGACGAGCGGCGTATCGAGACCGTGGTCGCGCAGGGCGGTGCGGATCTCCTCGGTCAGGTCGGGTTTGAGTTCGAGGTCTTTCCCTTTGGCGACGCCGTGTTGGGTCCCCACTGAGATCGCCAGCAGATCACACCCCGTGCGGTCGACGAACTCGACGGCCTGCTCGGGATCGGTGTAGAAGGCGTTCTCCGAGACGATCTCGTCTTCGACCCCTTTGATCTTCCCGAGTTCGGCCTCGACGAGGATGTCAGCGTCGGCTTGGTCGATCATCTCGACGACCCGGCTGCTGCGGGCGACGTTCTCCTCGAACTCCTCGTGGGAGGCGTCGATCATGATCGAGGAGGGGATCTCCAGTTCGACCTGTCGCTGGATAGTATCGAGGTCGGTCTGGTGATCCATGTTGAGGAAGACGCCGATGTCGTACTGGGCGGCGATCCGTTCGATGTAGTTGCCCATGACGCGCAGGCCCGCGATCGGGTCGCCGTTGCCGGCGAACGTGCAGGCCCCGTTGCTCATCTGCAGGAGAAGGTCGGAGTCGGCCTGTGCCGCACCCTGAATCAGCCCGATCATCGTGTTCGGCTCGGCGATGTTGCTTGCGATCAAGCCGAAGCCCGAATCGAGTGCATCGTCATAGACCGATGCCAGTTCAGTGCCACCATAGAAGGTCATGCCTACCGTGTTTCGAGTCGACTGAAATAAATCCCGCCGTCATTCATCGCGCAAAACTGTCGCCCGGAACACTAACGCCCGACCTCATCCAGCGGCGGCATGCCATGTCGGTCGGGAAACCCTCGTGCCGGGCGGCTGTCGTTGCGGCCGACAGCGGGCCGTCTGTACCGTGCCTGGGTTCGCCGGACTGTCATCGCTCCCGAAACGGGATGGCTCGGCCGGGGACTTATGGCACGCATTCTTCGCTCCGAGCGCGCTGGCCTTACCCTTTCCGCTGGAACCGACGACTGCACCGTTCGACATCGACCGCGTGATCCTCACCAACGACCCCGACAGATCGACACACTGCGGCGGGAATCCGACCGACTTATATATGTGAGACTGCTTCGCACGGCAATGACAGTACAAGTGGGGATTTTGGGCGCAACAGGTGCGGTCGGACAGCGATTCATTCAACTGCTCGATGGGCATCCGACCTTCGAGATCGCCGCGCTGACCGCCAGCGAATCGAGTGCCGGCAAAGCGTACCGGGAGGCCGCCAAGTGGCGCGCCGACAGCCCGATTCCGGAGGACATCGCCGAGATCGAGGTCGGCAAGACGCATCCCGACGACGTCTCGGATGACATCGACCTGCTGTTCTCGTCGCTGCCGTCGGGCGTCGCCAGCGAGGTCGAACCGGCGTTCCTCGAAGCGGGCTACGTCGTCTCCTCGAACTCCTCGAACGACCGCATGGCCGAGGACGTACCGCTGACGATTCCCGAGATCAACCCCGATCACCTCGATCTGATCGAGGTCCAGCGNGACNANCGCGGCTGGGACGGCGCNCTNNTNAAGAACCCGAACTGCTCGACNATCACGATGGTCCCCACCCTCGCGGCGCTCGACGAGTTCGGCCTCGAGTCCGTCCGCGTGTCCACGCTGCAGGCGGTCTCGGGCGCCGGCTACTCCGGCGTCACCTCGATGGAGATACTCGACAACGCCATCCCGCACATCGGCGGCGAGGAGCAGAAGATGGAGTCGGAGTCGCGNAAGNTNCTCGGCGNCTTCGACGGNGCNGANNTCNNACTGCACGNCGCGGAGGTCAACGCCTCCTGTAACCGGATTCCGACGCTCGACGGCCATCTTGAAAGCGTCTTCGTCGATCTCGCCGACGACCCCTCGCCCGCCGAGGCCCGCGAGGCGATGGAGTCGTTCCCGGGTGTCGATCTCCCGAGCGCGCCGGACCAACTCATCTACGTCTTCGGCGAGGACCAGCCCGAGCGTCCGCAGCCGCGGCTTGACCGGAACCGCGACGAGGGGATGGCGATCTCCGCCGGCGGCGTCCAGTCGACGCCGAGCGGCCTCAAGTACAACTGCCTCGCACACAACACGCTTCGCGGCGCGGCCGGCGCGAGCCTCCTGAACGGCGAACTGCTCGTCGAAGAAGGCTGGATCTAAGCGGGTTTTCCGCTCCGCCGTATCGCCGTCGGCTACACAATCACGCAATTTTCCTCCTGAGGATTCTCGCAAACTGCACAGTCCCAAGTATATCGCGGCGACGATGACGATACGAAGCTTTTTGCGTGTGACTGTGTACCACTGCCCATGACAGATGTCTTTGCTGGGCGGTTGATGTCATCGCCGGTCGAATCAGTGTCGCCGTCGACACCGGTACGTGAGGCTGCCAAGCGGATGCTCGATAACGAAATCGGCTCCGTCGTCGTGACCGATGAGTCAGGTGACCTGCAGGGAATTCTGACGACGACCGACTTCGTGCGGATCACCGCCGCCGATCACTCGGCTACGGACGCGACGGTCGCGGATTACATGACGACTGACGTGGTGACGGCGACGGCCAACGATCCGATCACCGATGTCGCCGATACCATGATCGAACACGGGTTCCATCACCTCCCGATCTGCGACGAGGCGGAAGGCGTCATCGGAATGTTGACGACAACTGATCTGACCGAATACCTCTCGCATTTCGAGCCGCCACAGCTGGCCTAATCGACGACGGCGGTTGCCTCGATTTCGACGAGTAATTCGGAATCGATCAACTGCGAGACTTCGACCATACTTGTCGCCGGCCGAATCTCGCCGAAGACCTCGCCGTGAGCCGTTCCAATCGTCTCCCAGTCGTCGATATCGACGACGAACAGTCGCGTTCGCACCACGTCTTCGAGGCCGGCATCCGCCTCAGTGAGCGCGCGTTCGATATTCGCCAAGGCTTGCTTTGTCTGTGCGGCGGGATCGCCCCGACCGACGATGTCGCCGTCGTCGTCAGTGGCCGTCGTCCCCGAGACATGGATCTGCGAGCCGGCTCGAACTGCACGGGAATAGCCGACCTGTGCTTCCCACTCGGTGCCGGAGGAGACGAGCTGTCGTTCCATACGCGGCTGTCACTGAACTGCCACTAAACGATTTGGTCGAGCGATCACTGCGGCTCGCCGAGAATCGCTTTCACAACACCCGATTCTCGTAGTCAGTGTCGCCGTCACGGTATCGCTCGACGTTGCCGGCGAGAATATCCGCCGTTCGCTCGTAGTACTTCGGGGTGTGCCCAGCGTTGTGCGGCGTGATCGAGACGTTCTCAAAGTCCCACAGCGGATGATCCTCGGGCAGTGGCTCGGGATCGGTTACATCGAGCGTCGCGCCGCCGATCCGGTTGGCCTGCAGCGCGCTCACGAGGTTGTCGGTATCGACGACACCGCCGCGGGCGATGTTGACGAGCACCGCGTGGGTCGGTAGCGTCAACAGCGCGTCGCTGTCGATCAGCTTCCGTGTCTCGTCGGTTAGCGGACAGGCGAGCACGAGATAATCCGTCTCCGCGAGCGCGTCGTGAATCTCGTCGAACCCGAACACCTCGTCGGTTGGGCCGCCTTTCGAGGGCGTGTATCGAACGCCAATGGTGTCGACACCGAACGGTTCGAGTCGGTCGACCACAGCGGTGCCGATCGCGCCGAGGCCAACGACGGTGACCGTGCTGTCCTGTAGCTCGCGAGCAGGGTAAGACTGCCATGTGCCGCGCTGTTGCTGTCGCCATGCGCGTTTGAACCGCCGGACGTGGCTGAGAATTGCCCCGATGACGTATTCGGCGATGTTCGGCCCGTGGACGCCGGAGGCGTTGGTAACGGTGATCCCGTGGTCCTCGAAGCTATCTAGGGGCAGGTGGCCGACACCAGCGTAGACACAGGCGAAAAGATCGAGGGTGCTGGCGCGCTCGATTTGGGCCTCACTGAGCGAGAAGCCCGTCGCAATCGGCGCGGAGTCGAGCAGGTCGCGCTCCTCGGCTGGCGTCCGAGCAACGCTGATCTCGGCGTCGGGGAGTCGATCCCGCAGGGCAGCGCCGTAGTCGTCGGCTGACAGGCCGTGGATGTTCTGCCGGAGGACCGCAATTCGTGGGGCGTCCATACCCGACCATGCGATGCCACGGGTATCAGTTTAGGGTCATCGACCGAATTCCTATATGAGTGGCGTCGAACAGTTCAGATATGGCCTCCGCTCGTGGCCGCGCCTCACTCAAGGGCGCGCTGACGCTCCTCGCGGCCATCCTCCTGCTTGCACCTGTGGTTGCCGGACTGGCGTGGCTGTTCCCGCTCGCCGCCGGCATCCTGACCGTTCTCGGGATCGCAGCGGGACTCTACTGGTACCTGACCGGCGACGATGCCAGCGGCGATGGCTCGGTGTGGAACGCGATTCCAAGCCGCCAGTACGACGGCCGCCACGCCGAATCCGGCGGCCTCTCCCGCGGCGAACAGGAAGCCGCGATTGAGGAGATCCAAGAGGACGCCGCCAATCGGGATCGAACGCAGTGAGCGGCGATCTCAGTTCGCCTGTGGGGCCGCTCAGCTATCCAGCGGCCGTTCTTCTTGTATCCCGACCCAGTTACTGATCGTCCCCGTCGCATCGGGAATCGGCGCGAGCGCGACGCGGTTCCGGAACCGGCTGCCGTCAGCGTGGTAGTTGTCGAGTTCGACGACCGTCGCTTCCCAGATATCGACGGCCTCGCGCAGGTCTGCCACCGCGTCGGCAGCCGTTTCCGGGCCTTGTAACAGCCGAAGGTTCTCGCCGATGACCTCTGGCTCCGCGTAGCCAGTCAGGGCTTCGAACGCGTCGTTGACGTACCAGATCGGGTTGTCCGCGTAGGCTGGTCCCGAAATCGCCATGCTGACTGGTGCGTTGTCCATCTCGCCGGTCGCCCAGTCGAGGGCCGGCTCGTCGCCACCGCCGTGCGTCCTTGCCGGGGCTGTCTGTCTGATCTCACTCAGTAACGTCGCCACGGACTCGGCGACATCGGTCGACGGAATCGTCGGTCCATCGCTGTTGTGGCGGGTTCGGAGCAGGTCAGCAAGCTCCG
Organism: Halonotius terrestris; assembly: GCF_006861665.1. Taxonomy (GTDB): domain Archaea; phylum Halobacteriota; class Halobacteria; order Halobacteriales; family Haloferacaceae; genus Halonotius; species Halonotius terrestris. Next base: position 422,979 of record NZ_RKLU01000002.1, read on the forward strand.
CGGACGCAGTCATACTCCCCCTTCGTCCCCGAGTGAGTTAGCAGTTCAGATCCATCCCCGGCGGCTGTTTCAGTGGCTTTAATAGTCGATCCGGCCGCGTGATGGTATGGAACGCGTAGACGTCGCCATCGTGGGCGGCGGGCCGGCTGGAATGGCTGCTGCCAACGCGGCAGCCAGCGACGGCGCGGACGCACTCGTCCTCGAAAAGGGCGTCCCACGGGCCGACCGCCAGCAACTGGGTCCCGACTCGACTGACGCGGCGGGCATCCTCGACTACTGGGTGGAGATCATGGACATCCATCCCGACGAGTTCCCCGACGGCGTCCTCCTCCAACACCTCGACCGAGCGGAGTTCATCGGGCCGACTGAGTCCTGTACGCTCACGAGCACCGGCGTCGACTCCGACTACGACCACTTCGGCTACACCTTCCAGCGCGCTCGCTTCGACGACTGGCTGCGCGAGCGCGCCGAAGACGCCGGCGCGAAATACCGGACCGGTGTCCGGGTTCGGGATGTCGACAGCGACACGGCTGCGACCGCTACTGCCGACACCGCCAGCGACGAGCCACGCCACACGATCACCACTGGCGACGGCGCGGAGATCGGAGCCGATTTCGTGATCCTCGCCGACGGCCCACAGCGGACGGTCACGAACCGCGTCCTCGACGACTACCTGCCAGAGGGAACGAAGGCGTCGGAAAAACTGGCCGCGCCCGAGGTCAACCATATCGCCTACCAAGAGTACCGCCGGTTCCCGGAAGAGGTCTTCGAGGAACTCAAAACGGCTATCAAGTTCTGGTGGGGCCACATGCCCGGCCACACCGCCTACCCGTGGGTGTTNCCCAACGACAACAACGTTTGCCGGGTCGGCCTGACGATGCCTATCGGCCTCGATATCGACGCCATCGACGACCGCGAGGCCTACCCGCTGTTGGAACCCGACGACGAATCGATCCCGGACGGCGCGACCTATATCCGCCGATTGCTCGAACTCGTGTGGGGCGACGAGTACGACATCGAGGCCGACTTTCCGCTGGTCCCGGATCGTGGCAAGCGCGGCGGCACAGAGACGTACAGTATTTCCTCGACCCAACCGATCGAATCTCCCGTCGATGCCGGGATCGCTGTCGCCGGCGGCGCGATGGGAACCACCTCGGCGTTCCACGAGGGCGGCGACCACGTCGCCGTCCGAACCGGCGCGATCGCCGGCGAGTTGGCGGCCGCTGGCGACCTCTCAGCGTACAACGACCGCTGGCACGACGCGATCGGCGACGAGCTGCTGCGCAATGTCACCTTCGCGGAACTCTGTCGGGAGTACGGCCCTGCGGACTGGGATCGGACGTTCAAATCCGTCCGCGAGATGCTAACCGACGACGGGCCGAAGCTCCTGAGCACGTCCGGGCTCAAAGCCGGCTTCTCAGGGGCGAAATCCGTCTATCGGTACAAAAAGACGAAGCGCGGGTTCAAGCGAAACGGCTACGTTCAGTTGACCGAGGACGACTACGTCTACTGACGACCGCCCGTAAGCGAGGGAGTCGGACTGCGGCGGGTTTTGCGAGATCGTTGGGTGCGTTGATTCCGAACTGTGTCTCGCGGTGGCAAATATATATTTAGTTGGCGACCGAGTACGAATTATAACTGGTTTGGATGACTGATCGAACACTTACAGCCGCGGAGGCGCGGACGGAACTCTATGATGTTTTCCGAAGCGAGGGCTCGTTTGCCGAGAAGGCAGAAAACGCACTCCAGCTCGGCCGGGAATATCTCGGCGCGGATCACGGCTTCCTGACCGAGATCGACCAAACGAACGATACGTGGGAAATCCTCGTGAGCACCGATCCGGACGCGGGCGATTTCGCGCCGGGAATCCAATTAAATCTGGAGTCGACGTACTGTCACCGGACGATCGAATCCGAATCGAGCATCGCGCTCCACGACGCAGCTGAACAGGGGTGGGAAGACGATCCGGCCTTTACCTCCGGCGGCTACCACTGTTATCACGGCACCAGACTCGTCGTCGACGGTGCCCCCTTCGGAACCGTGTGTTTTCTTGCCCAAGACCCGCGGCGAGAGGTCTTCAGCGAGGGCGAGACGATGTTCGCCGAACTCATCGCCCAACTCATCGAACGCGAACTCGAAAACCAGCGACATGAACGGGAGTATCGCCAACAGGCCAACCTTGCGACGGTGCTCAACCGCGTGCTCCGGCACAACCTCCGGAACGATATGGCGGTTATCCGCGGACGAACGCAGATCATGGCCGAGCAGTTGGCGGACGACACCCACAGCGAGATCGCGCTCCGCAACATCGACAAACTCATCCAACTCGGCGAGAAGGCCCGCGAACTGGAATCCATTGTCGCCGACACCAGCGAGCCCCAAACCGTCGATCTGCGCGCCCTGATCGACCGCGTCGTCACAACTGTCAGCGACGACAACCCGAACGCAACGATCAGCGTCGAGTGTAGCGAAACAGTCTCAGCACAGGTATTGCGAAGTTTCGAGCAGGCTCTCTTCGAGATCGTCGAGAACGCCGCCACACACTGCGGCGAGTCTCCAACGATCACGGTTCGTATCGAACCCCGCGACGATACCGTCGAGATTCAGGTCAGCGACGACGGGCCGGGACTCCCGAAACAGGAACGCGACGTGTTGACCGCCGGTGCGGAGACACCGCTGGTCCACGGCAGCGGCCTCGGCTTGTGGCTGGTCAACTGGGTCGTGAGCAGTCACGACGGAACTATCGAGCCGACCGTGACGCCGGAGGGGACGACGATGGCGATCTCGATCCCGCGGGGGGTCACGCCGACCCAATCAAGTGCCACCGAGCTGACGCGGCCACCCGACGAGTACCGCGCGGCCTTCCAAGCGGCCAACGATGCGATGGTGATAACCGATACGGAGGGCCGCATCCTCGATGCCAACGAGACGGCGTGTGAGACCTACGGCCTCTCTCGATCTGACCTCCTCGGCCGGACCGTTCGGGAGTTCTTCCCCGATGATTACGACGCCGAAGCGGAGTGGCAGGCGTTTCAATCGGGGGCCAAAGATCGCGATACGGTGACAGTTATCGGGGCCGACGGCGAGGAGCACGTCCTCGAATACGCCGGGACGCCGAACGTCGTCCCCGGCCAGAACCTCTTCATCGCCCGCGACATCACCGGCCGTGTCGAACGCGAAGCGGAACTCCGCATGAAAACGCAGGCTATCGACGACGCGCCGATCGGCATGACGATAACGGACCCGAGTCAGGCGGACAACCCGATGGTGTATGCCAACGACCGCTTCTGTGAGCTGACGGGCTACGACCGCGAGGAAATCCTCGACCAAAACTGCCGATTCCTGCAGGGTGAGGATACCCACGCGGACCGCGTCCGGATGATCCGTGACGCCATCGACAACGAGGAGTCGGTGTCGACGACGATCCGGAACTATCGCAAAGATGGCACGGGGTTTTGGAACCACATCACCATCGCGCCAGTCACGGACGACAACGGGGCTCTCACCAACTGGATCGGGTTCCAGCAGGACGTAACCGATCGCCGGAAGCGCGAGGACGCACTCGAAGCGACGACCGACCGGCTCACCGGCATCGTCGATGCCGCGCCGAATCCGATCTTCGCGCTCGACACAGAGGGGCGAGTCACGCAGTGGAACGACGCCAGCGAGCGGGTGTTCGGCTACACCGCCGCGGAAGCAGTCGGCGAGCCGATCACATCGCTCGACCTCCACACAGACGCCCAAGAAGCTGCGTTCGAACAGCGGTTCACCACAGTTCTCGCTGGCGAGTCGGTCTCACAGTTCGAGATCACTCGCCAGACAAAATCAGGCGACAGCGTCGATCTGCGAGTATCACCGATCCTGCTTCGGGACGGCGACGGTGAGCCGACCGGGGTGATGGTCGTCGCGGAGATCCAAAACGAGCCGGCTGGCTCTGATCGGTGACGCAACCGCGACCGCAGCGAAAAGACAGAGCCCAGTTAGACCTTCGCCGCTTTCTTCCGCGTGATGTAGCCGGCGACGCGGTTACGGACGCCCTTCGATTCGACGGTGGTGAGTTTGCTGACGTTTTCCTTGTTCGTCTCGAAATCCGTGTTGAACGCCTGCGGATAGTCCTCAAGCAGCGTTCGACCGAGCTGCTTGACGTACTTCGGTTTGATTGCCATACCCGCGATTACTCGGAGCGACACTAAAACGATTCGTTCCGCGATTTCTCTCTCCGTGCCCGCCAGCCGGTTTCCCGACTCAGCGTCTCGAAGGCCGCCCGCTCCCGCGGCCCGCCGCATTTCTCGACCGTCTCCTCGAAGTACGCCAGCCGGTCGAGCAACGTTTCGGTGTCGTACTCCGGTACGTCCAGCCGCGAGGCAGCGACCGTGGCGTCGATGACGGCTCCAAACCCGCGGTTGATCGTCAGCGGTCGCTCGTCGGCGACAGTGCCGGCGTCGGTCGGCTGGAGTTCCCACCGTTCCCACTCGGTGTCGCCAGCGGTGCCTGTTTCGACTGATTCAGCAGCGACTTCGACCCACGCGTCGGCGTTCGGCAAGACTGGATGGTCCTCCTCGCGGATCGTCACCGCGGCGTCGACGAACTCCCGTGGATCGGCGGTGAACTGGACGACGCCGCCGCCCTGCCGGTGGAAGTTGCGCTTGGTGCGGGTGTTCCCCCACGTGGTCGCTTCGACCGGCTCGCCGGGCTCGTCGGGTGCATGCAACCCAAGCGCGGCCATGTTCCAGCAGTCGTTCGGGCCGAGCGTGGCGACGATTGACTCTGTGACGCCACGGAGTTCGACCGGCCAGTCGGTAGCGACGCCGTCAGCGACACTGTCGGTAGCGACGCTGCTGTCGTGGCGGGCACCACGCTCGTCGCTGGTCATACCGACAGCCCGCCTTCGAGCGCAATAAACAGTGCGGCGGCGGTCAGGTCGGCCGTCGTCCCCGGGTTGTAGCCGGCATCGACGAACTCCTCAGCCAACGCCTCGGCGGCCGAGAGGTCGTCGCTGGCAGCGATTTCATCGGCGACCTCAGCAGCTCGATGGGAGACTTTGCGGGCTGTCGATTTGCCGTGTGTGATAGCCACGAGCGTATCCGGCTCCTCGGCCAGCAGGTCAAGAAAGACGCGGGCCGTGCGATCACCGACTGGCCCCTCGTCTGCTAGCAGCCGGTCAGCGGCTCCGAACGCGCGATCGAAGCCGGTGACCCACTCGCGGGCGTTGCCATCCGGCACGCCGTCGTCGGGCTCCGCCGAGAACCCCATGATATCGTACAGCGTCAGCCCGCGCTCCCGCAGCGTCGGTGCGGCCGCGCTCCCACGGCGTACGTCGAGGGCGTCGGCATCCGACGGCAGGTCATCGACGGCGACATCGACGTGTTCGAACGCGCGGTAGAAGTTGATCGCGTCCTCAACAGTCGTTGCTTTGACGATTTCCGAGACGCCTCGCGGTGTGAGTGCGTCGCTTGCGGCGGCGCGAACGAGCGGCACGAGCAACAGCAGACAGCCGAACTGCGTGTTGCCACCCTGTTGGTTTGCCATGCCCGCGACGGCGTCCTCGAAGGCGACGCCGACGGGGTCGCCGGCTTCGGCGCGGCGCAGTCCGTCAGCCGCGCCGACCGCGCCAGCCATGAAGTGCTCGAACCGGAGATCGCCGAGATCGCGGTGGCGATCGACGTTGCCCGGTTTTGGGGTGCCACTGACTTCGAGCAGCAAGGCGAGCTGGGCGTTTTCGGCCGGTGTTCTGTCTCGCCCGCCGTCGGCCAGTGGGTCCGTTTCCTCGGTCATGGATTCGGCTCCGTGGTATGGGCTGCGACCGCGTCAGCGACGCGCCGTAGCACCGGCCCATCCGGCTCGCGGCTCGGTCGCCCGACACTGACGGCGTCGGCTCCGTAGCCGAAATACTCGCGGACACTGTCGGCATCCCTGACCTCGTTGTTAGCGATGACGAACAGGTCAGTTGCGTCGGCGAAATCGCTCACGACCGCCTCGGAATCCATCGCGTCGATATGGATCGCGTCGGCACCGGCCGCTTCGATCCGCTCGCCGACCGCAACGAGGTCGACGCCGTCGACTTCGGCTCTGACTTTGACGCTGACGGTCGCGCCTTCCTCGGCGGCGACGGTGACGTACTCGGCCAGTCGGTTACTGTCGGCCAGCAGTGACTCGCCGCAGCCGACCGCGCAGAGTTCGTCCTGTCGGCAGTGGGCGTTGATCTCCACGATCGCCTCGTAGTCGGCACAGATCGCCGCCGCCTCGCGGATCGGCTCGGCGGTCGTGCTTCTGATGTTGATTCCCGGCCGGATCTCGGCTTCCGTGTCGGTGGCGACCCGGCTAAGTTGGTTGTCGATGAACGCCAGAGGATCGGGTGGTAGAAACTCCTCGCGGTCACGGGCGACGAGTTTTCGAGCGGCTTCGCGGCTGGGGTCGTCCAGCGCGATCCCCCCGAGGAACGCCGCTCCGGCGTGGTCGGCGGCGGCCAGTGCCCAGTCGGCGTCGGCCTCGCCGCTCAGGCTGGCCAGCGCGAGCCGTGGCTCAAACACGATCCAACGCCTCCTGTATCGCCCCGAACACGCGCTCGCTATCGGCGCCGTCGCTGATCTCGGTATCGGTGCGAACGACGGGCCGGTCCAGCTCAGTTTCGTCGTCGCTGTCGAGGACGAAGGCGTCGACGAAGGGGTAGGCGTCGGCGACACCCTGCGTGCTCGGCTCGCGGCCCGTTGCGGCCATCAGGTCGGCCGCTGGCCCCGAGAAGACGCGATCCTCGATGAACGGCGAGACAGCGACGACATCGGTCTCGTGGAGTGCGGCTTCGACGCCCGGCAGCGCGAGCATTGGGCCGATGCTCGTCACCGGGTTCGACGGCCCGATGACGACCGGGTTGTCGAGGGCGTCGAGCACCGCGTCGGTCGGTTCGGCGTCGTCGGCTCCGCGGAACTCGACGGCGTCGACGGCAACATCGCCGCGGTGGCCGACCCAATATTCCTGAAAATGCATGGGGTCGGCGGCTCCGCCGTCGGTGTGAATGAGCGACGCGACGGGGTCGTCGCTCATCGGCAGCAACATGAGATCGATCCCGAAGGCGTCGGCGAGGATCGCAGTCGTCTCGGTGAGCGAACGGCCCTCGTCGATGAGGCNNGTNCGCGTGANGTGGACNGCCCGGTCGCGGTCGCCGATGNNCATGAACTCCGCNACNCCNGAAAAGCGTCGCCAGCGNGCGATNTCNCGGCCGGCGGTCTGNNCNNNCNNNGGGAGAAATTGCGGGCCATCGTCGAGGCCGGCCGTCTCGGCCAGCCGGTGGAGTTCGGCGTTCGTCTCATGGCTGTCGCCGTCGATCCCCCACCAGCGGTCGGTGTCGAGGACGCCGCCCTCGTGGAACAGCACGGTATCGAGATCCGGACAGACCAGCAACCCGCCGAGTTCGATATCGTCGCCGGTGTTGCCGACGACGGTCAGATCGCCGGGAGCGACGTGGGCCTTCGCGCCGGCCAGCAGCTTCGGCGTCCCCGTCCCGCCGGCGAGCAGCGTGAGCATACCGGGCGGTTCGACCCCAGTAGGTTTGTATCCGACGGCTCTTTGCCACCGCACTCGAAGAGAAGGGTATGAACGAGACGCGGCGGGAACTGCTTGCAGCCTTCGCCGAGGGGCCGGCGACGGGGCCGGCACTCGCCGAGGAACTGGGCGTCTCGCGGGCCGCGGTCTGGAAACAGGTCGAGGCCCTTCGGGACGACGGCTTCGAGATCGAAAGCACGCCCGACGGGTACGCCATCACGGGCGTTCCGGCGTACGGTGCGGCCGCCATCGAGTACGGCCTCGACGCGCCCTACACCGTGGAGTATCACGACTCGATCGGCAGTACGAACGACCGTGCCCGCGAGCTGGCGGCTGATGGCGACCGCGATGTCGTCGTCGTTGCCGACGAACAGACCGGCAGCCGCGGGCGACTCGATCGCTCGTGGGTCGCCCCCAGCGGCGGCATCTGGGCATCGGCCGTACTACAGCCATCACTGCCGGCGGCTCATGTCCCGCTGGTCACGCTCGCCGCGGGGGTGGCCGTCGTCGACGCCTGCCGCTCCGTCGGTGTTGAGGCCACGCTCAAATGGCCCAACGACGTGCTTGTCGGCGACGACACCGCTGACAGCCAGCGCGGCGGCCTGAAGCTGGCGGGGATTCTCACCGAGATGGAGGGTGAGGCCGACCGTGTCTCATGGCTGCTTGTCGGGATCGGACTCAACGCCAACATCGACGGTGACGCGTTGCCAGCAGGGGCGACAAGCCTTCGCGAACAGGTCGGCGACGTTGACCGCCGTGCGGTGTTGCAGACGACGCTGGAGTCACTATCGACGCTGCTGGATGCGTCCGAGACGGTCCTCGATAGATGGCGGGAGTACAGCAGCACGCTCGGCCGCGAGGTTCGTGTCGATACAGGCCGCGAGCAAATCACGGGCCGCGCGGTCGATGTTCGGTTCCCCGGCGCGCTCGTCATCGACACCGACTCCGGCGAGGAAGTCGTCCATGCCGGCGACTGCGAGCACCTGCGACCAGCCTGATCGGCAGCTCGACACCTGGTTGCACCTCAATAGTTATACTCAGGGAGTGCGTTGCAATCCGTAGGAGTTCCCGCTTGACTATGTCGCAGCATTCGGAGTCACAGTCGACCGTCCTCATCGCTGACGACGAACCCGATGTCGTCTCCGTCTATGCCGCGCGGCTGGACGACGACTACGAGGTTCGGGAGGCCTACAACGGTCGGGAGGCGCTCGATGCCCTCGACGCATCGGTCGACGTGTTGCTGTTGGATCGCCGGATGCCCGGCATCACGGGCGACGAGGTGCTTGAGTCCGTCCGCGAGGATGGCTACGATTGCCGGGTCATCATGGTGACCGCCATCGATCCGGACCTCGATATCGTCGACATGCCATTTGACGACTACCTCTGTAAGCCGGTCAGTAAGGACACGCTGCTGGATGCGATCGAGAAACAGTTGACGGCCAGCGAGTACAGCAAGACGCTGCGGGAACTGTTCCGTGCAACGGCGAAACTCGGGGTGTTGCGCGCCGAGAAACCACCGGCGGATCTCGAAGACGCCGCCGAGTTCCAACGACTCGAAGCGCGGGTCGAATCGTTGCGGGCCGAACAGACCGAACTGCTCGCCGAGTTAGACGACTTCGAAGCCGCGTTCAACGCGATCGACCGTGTCCCCCATGAATCGCTGTAGCCAAATCACCGTTAGCGACACCTCTCGGACGACCGACAGCCGATCCACCGGAGGGTGCCGATGAGTTCTGACACCGGAAGCGGTCCGGCGGCGACTGATTCGGACGGCGACCGATACCGGGCTATCGTCGAAGGGATTACCGATCTGATCACGGTGATCGATCCGGACGGCACGCTGACCTACGTCTCGCCGTCGGCGAATCGCCTCCTCGGCTACGAGCCGGCAGCGGTCACCGGCGACCGCGTCTTCGAGTACATTCACGAGGCCGATCACGAACAGGTTCGGGCCGCAATCGAGGCTGTCAGTGCGGCACCCGACAGTTCCAGACAGATCGAACTCCGGTTCGAACGCGACAACGGCTCGTGGTGTTGGATCGAGGCGACGCTCAGAAACCTCGTCGACACCGAGCCGGTCGGTGGCATTCTGATCGTCAGTCGTGACATCACCGACCGGAAAGAGCGGGAACAGCGCATCCGCGACCTCAAACAGCGGCTCGAACTCGCCGTCGAGGGCGGGAAGTTCGGGGTCTGGGACTGGAACATGGCGACCGACGACGTGGAGTTCAACGAGCGGTGGGCGACGATGCTCGGCTACACGCCGGAGGAAATCGGCGGCACCTTCGCCGAGTGGGAGGAGCGCGTCCACCCTGAGGACATCGACCGGACGGCGGAAGCCTTGGAGGCCCATATCGAAGGCGAGGCCGACTACTACGACTCGGCGTTCCGCATGGAGACGGCCGACGGCGACTGGAAATGGATTCGGACGATCGGCGAGATCTTCGAACGCGACGAATCCGGCGAGCCGACGCGGGCGGTCGGCATCCACCTCGATATTGACGAGCGAAAAACCTACGAGCGGCGGCTGAAACGCCAGCGCAACAACCTCGAAGTTCTCAATCAGGTCGTCCGCCACGACATCCGCAACGACATCCAACTCGTGTTGGCCTACGTCGAGCGCGCCCAACAATACGTCTCGCCGGAGGGTACGCAGTTCATGACACAAGCCATCGACGCCGCGAACGACGCCATCGGCCGAACTGAGACGGCCCGTGACATCACTGAGATCATGCTGCAGTCGGAGACCGAGCGACAGCCAATATCGCTGCGCTACGTCCTCGAAACCGAGATCGACGACAGTCGCTCACGGCACGAGCACGCGCTGTTCCACGTCGATGGCGCGATTCCGGAGGTAGAGGTGCTGGCCGACGAAATGCTGGAGGCCGTGTTCCGGAACCTCCTGAGTAACGCCGTCCAACACAACGACAAGGACGTGCCCGAAGTCACCGTCTCGGTGACTGACGAGGGCGGGCAGGTAGCCGTCCGGATCGCCGACAACGGGCCCGGCATCATCGACGAGCACAAAGCCGAAATCTTCGACGAGGGCGAGATGAGCCTCGAAACCGGCGGGACCGGGCTGGGGCTGTATCTCGTCGAAGCACTGGTCGATCGCTACGGCGGCGAAATCAGCGTCGCGGACAACGATCCCACGGGCGCGGTCTTCACCGTCCGCCTCCCGAAAGCCGAGTAACGGTCTCGATCAAAAAACTCAGTCGCCGGCTCCTTCGTTCTGATTGCTCTCGAAGGTCGGTGGATCGGATTCGATATCGGCGTAGCGGACGACGCGCTCGCCGAGCGTCGCCACCCGGTCGGCCATGTCGTCGTCGACGAACGCACCGTTCTCGAACGCGCTGTGTGCTTTCGGCACGGCGGCCTGATGTGGGAGCACCCACGCGTTGAGCGCGCGACAGACCGACCGCAGGTGTTCCAGCGTCGTCACCGGAAACGAGCCGCCCGAAACGGCCAGCAGGCCGACGGTTTTGCCCTCGAACTCGTCGAACCCGCAGTAGTCGAGTGCGTTCTTCAGCACGCCGGAGTACGAGCCGTGATACATGGGGCTGCCAAGGATCACGGCATCGGCGTTGTCAACGCGTTCGATGACGGCCGCGCTGTCGCCCTGTTCGTCCTGATCGGGGTTCAACGGCGGCAGGTCGTACTCGCGGAGATCAAGGAGCTCAGTTGTCGCGCCGGCGGCTTCGGCTCCGCTGAGGGCGTGGGCGGTCGCCAGTCGGGTGTAGCTGTGCTCGCGGAGGCTGCCGACGAGCGCGAGGACGTGTGGCGCGGTCGCTCGCTCTCCGCCGCTCATCGCGGTTCAGGGGCCGGGCGGCCGCGCGGTGCGGCGGTGTGGTCGCTGGTGCGGTAGGTTTCGATAACGTCGTCGAGTACCATCGCCCGTGGATCGGTCGCCGGGTATTTGGTGTCGATCAGTTCCCGGGCGGTATCGATCTCGCCGCGCAACGCGAACTGTCGGACGCGGGCAGCGACCTGATAGAACTCGCCGTCGCCGTCCTCGCCGGGCTCTGCGTCCCGCCCCAGCGCGTGATCGGGGAAGACCTCATCGCGGACCTCGTCGAAATCCAGCATCTCGGGTTCGTAGTCGTCGATCTCCGAGAGAACGTACTCGACGGCGAACCGCTGGAACTCCGATTTGCTGGAGAACTCCTCGCCCTCGACCAGCTCCTCGACGCGATCCATCACCGTTTCCGAGAAGCGGACCGTGGATTTGACCATTTGACTGACTTATCGGACGGCACCTACGTAAGCCTATCCCAGCGTCTGACGCCCGTCAGCTCCTCGGTGGCGGCCGTCTCAGCCGGTCAGGGGGCCTGTCTCCAGTGCCGCGGTCGCTTCGTCGGCGAGCGTCCGCACAAGCTCAGCTGCGGGCTGTACCTCGTGCGTTAGGCCAGCACTCTGGCCGGCATACAGCGGTATGTCTTCTATGTCTCCACGCATGCCTGGGACGGCAAGCGAATCCTCGTATCGCCGGACCTTCGTGCCGTCGGCTGTTTCGGCGATGACGTCGCCTGCGCCCGGCCGATCCGTGTCGGGTTGGCCCGCTTCGATCCACTTTGTCACCGTCTCGTTTTCGAGTACCCGATGCGGCATATCCGGCCATCCCTCGTCGAATAGCGTCGAGTACACCGTCTCAGTCTCCGCGGCGTCGACGACGCGCTGTCGATACAGCCGATGGATTTGGGCTTCCTCCGTTGCAAGAAACCGCGTCCCAAGCCACGCGCCGGCCGCGCCGAGCGTGAGCACCGCCGCAATGCCGCGGCCGTCCGCGATGCCGCCGGCTGCGATGACCGGCGTCTCCGGAACGGCATCGACGATCCGGGGCACCAGCGGCAGCGTGGCGACCTCACTCTGGACGTGCCCGCCGGCTTCCCACCCCTGCGCAACGAGAATATCAACACCCACGTCGACGGCCTGCTTCGCCGCTGCAGCACTTCCGACTGATTGGAGCACGGTCCCGCCGTGGGAGTGAATCCGATCGATATACGGGGCGGCCTCCCCGAACGAAAACGAGAAAATGTCGATTCCTGCGTCGAGACAGGCGTCGACATGGGTCTCCGTTGGAACGTCTTTGGCGTCGGGGTCTACGACGATGTTGACGCCGATGACGCCCTCTGTCTGCTGTTTGGTTTCCTTGATGACCTCTCGGGTCGTTGCTGGGTCACGCCATGTCACGGCCAGCATGCCGAGCGCGCCGGCGTCGGCAACGGCGGCTGCCAACTCGGGACAGGTCGCACTGCCGATCGGTGCTTGCACGATTGGAACGTCGAGATCGAGCGACTCTGTGAGGGCAGTCCGCAGCTGGGACATAGCGAATCACCCCGAACTTCGACTGAGAGGGTCTTGATTCTAGTGCCGTGTCGGTCTCTCGGAGCGTTTCGGATTCTCAGTCCCGTCGGTCACGAACGAAATCGAGGGCCTTCCCCGGGGCGCCAAGGACGTTGAACCCGACGCCGACGATGACAAACAGGGTGTAGAGGCCCAGTGTGGAAAGGAAGATGATCAGCATGGCGAGGATCGCCAGCCAGTCGTTGCTCAGCCAGTAGAACGCGCCGAGCGTCATGACAGTGCCGTACAGCAAGACGAGATACGGGCCCCAGCCGCGGGCGTGGCCACGACGCATTCGGCGGCGGACGTAGCGTTTGAGGTCGGCTTCGACGGACGGCTTGTCGACCGTTCGGTCCTCGATATCGGCTTCGAACTCGTCGAACTCCGATCGGAGTTCCGCAAGCTGGTCCTCAAGCTCACCGATGTCCGCGGCTCCGCGCGGCTCGACGCGGTCGCCCTCGTCGGCCGCTGTCGCATCCGCGCTGCGGTCGTCGCCGCTCGACCCGTCGTCGGCACTCGACTCCTCGCCGGTTCGCTCAGGCGACATGTATCCGACACCTCGGTTGCCGGGGTGTTGTAACTGCCGATCCGAAACCGAAATCGGCTCCGAGGATTCCAGTCATGGCGGTGTCTCCACCCCCTCGACTTCGGCCAACACCGCGTTGATGATCGCTCCAAAGATCACGATGTTTGCCGCCAGATAGAGCCACGTCACCAACAGCAGGATGCCACCGATAACGCCGTAGGCGGCGTACTGGGTCGCACTCGCAGCATAGAGCTGAAAGCCGGCCTGTAGCAACGTCCAGCCGACCGCCGCGAAGATCGTCCCCGGCAGGGCCTGTCGCACTGGGATCGGTGGATTCGGAAACTGCCGGTAGACAGGTAGCAGAGCCAGTGCCAGCACACCGGGCAGGCTAAAGATCCCAACTAGCCAGCCAATCGGCCCGAGCGGCAGCGCGGCCAGCGCGACCGCGAGGACGATCATGACCACCATGCCGCCGCTAATCCCGAGCACGACCAGTATTGCGTCCCGGAACTGCGCACCGAGGCTGGCAGTATCGGTCTGCCCGTAGACGGTGAGAAAGGCGGTATCGAGCGCGCGGAAGACTTTGAGCGTACTCCACGCGAGGAGGGCGATCCCGATGACGGTCGCACCGCCGGCTCCCGGGGCGTTCGCAATCGCCGCGGTGATGGTCTCCTGGCCGGCCGGTGTCAGAAACCCGCTGGTTAGCGTGACGAGCCGGTCGGCGAAGCTCGCACCGCCCAGCGTCGTCGCCACGACGAGCAACAACAGCAACGCCGGCAGCAACGAGGCGAAGGCGTAGTAGGCGACGGCGGCAGCCAGAAACGTGATCTCCTTGTCTCTGGCCGTCGTAACGACCACCTTCGTCGTCGCCACGACCGCTTGGCTTCGAGCGTTCACGACTCCCCGTTGTGGCGAGTCGCCGAAAAGTAGTCGGGATTCATGGGGCTCCTGCGCCGGTAACCACCACCTATTCGTGCGTTATCCAACTGTTCAGGCGTCCGCATCGGGGAACGTCGCGTCCCGAATCTCCGTGACATCGGCGTCGGTTTTGAACGCCGTACCGCTGTACTGCGCGCGGGTCGCTTCGTAGCCGGCGGCCCGCAACGATTCGATGAACTCATCCATTGCGTTAGCCGGAACGCCCCACTGTTTGCAGAGCCGGTGTTGGTCGTAGTGAGTCGGCGTGTCGAGTTCGGTGGCAACCGTCGCCAACAGTTTGTCCGCCTGTTTGCGTTCGCCCAACTCCGGGCTGAGTTGTTCGCGGACCAGTTCGGTAAACTCGCTGTCGGCGACCTCCCCGAGCCAGATCGGCCCCGCGGTCACGACGCGGTTGCTGCCGCAGTTCGGACAGGTTTCTGGTGTCGATTCGGGATACCAGCCGAATTCGTGGTCGCGGGCGAGACAGTCCTCGCAGTGGTGGACGAATCCCAGTGATTCGAGCAGGTCGTCGGCGCGGCTCGCGCTGCGGTCGAGTTCGAGATAGGTTCGGGCGTAGTGGCGGCTGACGTGCGAACAGATCGGGACGGCGGCCACGTCGTAGCGAGCGGCCGTGCGGAGCAACGCGGACAGCAGGGTTCGCAGGCCCATCTCGGGGTGGTAATCGGTGTTTCGCGGGACCGCGCTGTACTTGCGTTTACCGCTATCGAGGTGTGCACCACAGAGCGGCGCGGTGTCGGTCGCGGTCACACAGACCATATTGCGGGTTTGAGCGAAGGCGGCGTCGGCGAAGGGAATCGGCGTGCCGAAGGGGTCGAGATCGACGATATCGAACATCTCCTCGTGCAGCAGGGCGTTGACGTCGCGCTCGACACCTTCGCCGTCGAGGTCGTTGCGAGCGAGGTTTTCGCGGGCGAGGTCGACGGCCTCGCCGTCGGTATCACAGCAGGTCACCTCGTAGCCCGCGTGGGCCGCCCGGACGCCGCGAATTCCCGAGGCGGCCATCGCGTCGAGATAGGTGGCGACGCGCGGTTCACGCTCCTGATAGGCTCGCAGCACGGCGACCGTGATATCCCGATTGAGCTCCATGGTCGGGTTGAAAAAGACGCCGTCGCCGCTGCCCTCGCGGGTCCCGTCTCGGGGCTGCTCGACGGCGATCTCGACGCCGCCCTCGCTGAGTTCCATACCCGCTATCAACCGTGAGCGCGAAAAAGAACACCGAACCTGATTAGGCCCGGTGCCCAAAACCCCCGCTGTGAGCGAGGTCGACGACTGGCGGGCGGCACTTGCGAAGGCCGGCGAGCTACGGCCGGCTATCGTCACCGCCATCCTCGAGGTTCACGACGACCGCGGCGGGAAAGCCATCGACGCCGTGTCCGAACAGCGGGTCAAGCAGTACCGCGATTTCACGGTCGTCGTCGGCTACGAATCCGAATACGTCGTCGAAGACGGGGGCTGCACCTGTAAGGACAGCCAGTACAATCTGGCTGACGACGACCCCGACGAGAAATGTTGGCACGCCCTGGCCGTCGAGATCGCCGAGCGGATCGACGCCGTCGACCACCACGACATGTGGTACTCGGACGTGCGTGACTTCGTGTAGTCTCAGTCGTGGGCTGTTCGTACCTCGAAGCGCGCGCCGCCGTCGCTTCCCTCGGTGACAGTCACGGTCCACCCGTGAGCGGTGATAATCCCCTCGACGACAGCTAGTCCGATTCCGGTGCCGTGTGGGTTCGTCGTGTAGCCGTAATCGAAGATATGGGGCCGTTTGCCCGCTGGAATCCCCGGTCCGTCGTCTTCGATATAGAAGCCGTCGTCGGCCAGCGGGCCGACCCGGACGGTGACGCCGCTGCCGACGTGATCGACGGCGTTCCGGAAGAGGTTGCTGAATACCTCTTCCAGCCGGTGTTTATCGCCGACGACTTCGGGTAGCGACGCGGTGATCTCAAGCGTTGCCGCGTCGGGCACGTCGGCCCAGACGCTCCGGGCGAGGACGTCGAGATCAATCGGCTCGCGCTCGCCGATGGATTGGCCCTGTCGCGCCATCGTCAGCAGGTCGTCGATCAGGAGTTCCATTCTGGCGTGGGCGTGTTCGACCTGCTTGAAGTGGTCGTCGTCGTGGGTTTCGAGGGCGATCTCGAAGAACCCACGCGCGGCCGTCAGCGGCCCGCGAAGGTCGTGGGCGATCACGTCGGCGAACTCGTCCAGCTGTTCGTTCTGCCGTTCGAGTTCGCGGTCGCGCCGTCGGAGGGCTTGGCTGTCGGCGACGCTGTTGAGCGCGGCCGTCAGCGACCCGGTTAGCGTCTCCAGCACTGCGATATCGACCTCGCTAAACGCGTTCGGCTCCGTCGATGATACCGCCACCACGCCGTGCTCGCCGATGGGGACGACGATCTCCGACCGCAGCGGTGTGTCGGGGTTGAGGATCGCCGCTTCGTCGTGGGTGTCGTCGTATTGCTCGATAGTTCCGGTTGCGAGCGCGCGCCAAAACAGCCCCTCGCCGCGGTCTATCGTCGGTGCTGGACCGACCAACTCGACGGCCTGCTCGGTTTCGGCGATGGGGCGGAGCAGTTCTTCAGCCTCGTCCAGCAGCCACATCGCACACACCGGGAATCCGAGAGCGGTTTTGATCGTCTCGACAGCGATCTCGCCGACTTCCACTTCGGTGTCGACGCCGACAAGCGACTGGGTCGCCGAGCGGAGCGCGTCGGCCCGCTGTTGTTGTTGTTTCTGTTCGGTAATATCGGTGACGGCGACGATCCCGCCGGTCGGGATGCCCTCGCTGTCTCGCGTCGGTTCGGCGTTGATCGAGACCACCCGCTCGGCACCGTCGGCCCGCTGCCGAGTCGTTTCGTAGTTGCGAACCGACTCGCCAGCCATGAGCCGCTCACGCATTGCGTCGAAATCCGGGCGGCCCTCAGCCGGAATGATCTGCAGTGGCTCGCCGATGGCCTCCTCTCGCGGGATCTGAAACATGGTCTCAGCTCGGTGGTTCCACTGTTCGACCGTCGTCTCGTCGTCGAACTGGATGATTGCGACCGGCGACGTATCGAGTACCGCCGCCAGTTCGGCGTTGGTTTCGTGGAGCGTTTCCTCACGTTGCTCGCGCTCCAGTTCGTAGGCGAACCACTGGAGGAGCAACTCGACCAGTGACCGCTCGAAGGTCGAAAACTCCTGGTCCCGAGCGGTCGAACCGGCGAAACAGACCGTGCCGTACAGCTCGCCGTCGATCACGAGCTTCCCGCCGATATAGCAGTTCAGCCCGAACCGCTCGTAGGCCGGATCGGACTCCCAGCCGGCTTCCGGCGCGTCGGCGACGCCGAGTAAGCCGTCGGTTTCGATGGTTCGCCGACAGTAGGCCTCCGACAGTGGAGCCGACCCACCAGGCTGTAGGTCCTCGTGAGTGCCCACTGCCTCGACGATGTGCTGTGTTCCGTCTTCGATCCGCGTCAGAAACCCGTAGGGAAGGTTCAGCCGCTCACGCCCGATATCCAGCATCGTGCGGATGCGTTCGTCCATCGTCAGGTCGCTGCGAGCAGCGCGGGTGTGGAGATCGCGGAGGGCCTGGTCGTTGGCCCGTAGTTCACGCTCCAGCCGCTCGCGGTCGGTGACCGATATCGCCGCGCCGATGACACCCATGACCGAGCCGTCCGGGGCGAACTGCGGCTGATACCACGAGTCGTAGACCACGCCTTCGACTTCGGCCGTCTGGCTCACCTCCTCACCGTCGAGTGCGCGGCGATAGGCGTCCAGAATCGCCGGCTGTTCCGAATACAGCTCGAAGAGCGATTCGCCGACGAGTTGGTCGGAAGCCAGCCCGAGGTCCTCCAGCCCGCGGCCGCGTGACTGAATGAACGTCCCCTCGTCGTCGAGTTCGAACAGCACCAGCGGGACGTTGTCGGTCAACGTCGACAACGCTGCCGTCTGCTCGGTGAGCCGGGTTTCGAGTCGTTTGATGTCGGTGATGTCGCGGTTGAAGCCGACGAACTGCTGTAGCTCTCCGTCGGCATCGAAGATCGGGATGCCCTCGGTCCACACCCAGCGCGTGTATCCCTCGCCCTCGTTGACCCGGTACTGCAGTTCGACCCGCGAGCCGTTTGCGAGTTGCTCCATGATCTCCTCGATGCGGTCGCGGTCGTCGGGATGGACGGCCTGCATGAAATCCGTCGGATCGGCCCGAAGCGCGTCGACCGACCGACCCCAGATCTCCTCGTAGGCATCGTTGATAAACAGACACTCCTCCCAGTCGGCCGAAAACAACCAGAGGACGGACGGATTGACTTCTGTCAGGAGCGAGAGTTGCTGGCGGGCCGTCTCCTGTTCGGCCCTGTCGCGTTCGCGGTCGGTGACGTCCCGCAGCAACGCGAGGGCGCGGTCATCGCCGTTGATCGTCGTGCGGTGGAGGGAGACTTCGGCGAGTCTGTTCTCGCCGTCGGCGCGAACGACCGGCCACTCGAACTGCTGGTCACCGTCGGCGGCCGCGTCGACGATTCGCAGGGCCGCTTGCTCGACTTCCTCGGGCGTGCCGGCACTGAATTTCGAGACTGAGCTGCCTTCGAGGTCGTCGATCTCGTAGCCGGTCAGCCTCGCGGCGGCCGGGTTCGCATCGACGACGACGCCATCGGCTGGATCGTAGACGAAGATCGCATCGGAGACGGCCTCAAAGAGTTGCTGGTAGAAATCCGAGCGGGGTTCCTCTGTCGCCATACCTGTTGGTTGGTTGGCACGGCTATAGTGTTTGCTACAGCGACCGTGTAAGCGGTAACAGCCGTCTACAGGCCGTGACTATTGTTGTGTTCGGTGTCAATCCAGCACAACATTCATCTTTCTACCCGTAAACTACACGTTATGAGTGGGTATATTCTCGCGGCGGACGACGACGAGTACGTCCGCACTATCGTGTCGACGAAACTCGGTGCTGAGTACGACGTTGTGACTGTCGCCGATGGCAGCGAGGCGTGGGCACGGTTGACCGATGCCGACGATCCCACCCCGGATTTGTTGATTCTCGACGTGATGATGCCCGAGCTTGACGGCTTCAGCACGCTCGAACGCGTTCGTGAGAACAGCGACTTCGCCGACCTCCCAGTCTTGATGCTCACATCTCGCGGCCGAGAAGACGATGTGCTGCGCGCGTTGGATGCCGGTGCGAGCGATTTCGTCACCAAACCGTTCTCGCCGGGCGAGTTGGCCGGCCGCGTCGCACGAATTCTGGAGCAGTAAGATGTGGGTCGCAACGACGCTGGCCGCGGTCGGCTTTCTCGCGGTCGCCGTCGTCACCCAGTTTTACGGCTACCGACTCGGCGGCACGATCACGGTGCCGATCCTGACGGTCTACACACTGACCAACGTACTCATGCTGCCCGTCTTCGTCGGCAGTACCGTCCTCGCCTTCCTCGGACTCGCATTGCTCAAACGCCGTACGCTGCTGTACGGCCGCGACGAACTCACTGCGGCGATCCTGATCGGGATGGTCATTCCGGTCGTGGTCGTCGTCGCAGCGACCAGCAATGGGGGGTCGGTCTTCGAGACACGGACGGCCGTCTTTGTCGGGAGCATCCTACCGGGACTGGCAGCCTACAACCTCCACCAACTCAAACCGGAGTACCGGCGAGCGGATCTGCTCGGCACCGTTGGTCTGTTCGTCGCGCTGCTGGCGGCCGGCTGGCTGCTCGTCACGCCGGCGATGGCCGCCGCCTACGGCACGCTCACTCCGCCGATCCTCTTCAGTTCGGCCGCCGATATCGCGGTGTTCAAAAACGCCGTCGTCGGGATCGAGCCGGAACCGGTCGTCATTCCGCGGCTCATCGCCGTCGGCGTGTTGACGGTCGGACTCTTCCTCGCCGAGACGTTTCGTCGCTGGTACGACGTTCGTATCGGCGTGATAACGGCGACACTGCTGGCGATTTTTGTCTTTACCAACGTGTGGTTTCTGTTGCTTTATGCCGTCGTCTTCGTCGTTGGGACGATCACGATGGCGACGATCAACCGCGTGACGCTGCGCTACGGGCGTGTCCTGCTCGGCGTCGGGGCCGCCGTCGCACTGGTCGCTACGCTGCCGGTTACGCTGGCGTTACCCATCGACCGCGGGCTCACGGCGTTTTTCACCGCGATCATTGCCGGCGTGAGCGCGTATGGCGCGCATGCGACCGCCCCGCGTGAGAACAAACTCGTCTTGCCGCTGCAAGTCGCCGTCTTCGTTCCAACACTGCTCTGTCTCGGCCTGCTCGCCACACCGCCGACTCGCGGGTTCCCACAAACCGTCACCCTCCCGCTGGTCGGTGTCGCCGCTGCGGTAGTGCTGGTCGCACTGTCGTATGTCCGCTATATCACGGTCCGCCAGCCCTCGGATGCGGTCGTCCTTGAGGGCTCGGTGCTCTCGGAGGGTGATGGAACGTGATCGAGACCGGCTACGAGGTCTACGGCCGCGGCTTCGGCTGGACGTGGCGACTGCGAGACGGGCCGGAAGTGCTGGCGACCGGCGGTCGCCACGACGACGACTCCCGAGAGACCAGGGCCGAAATCGACCGCGTACGGGCAGCCCTCGCCCAACTCGGTGGCGAGGAAATCGCTTTCGCTGCGGTCGACGTTCGTGAACCACGGTTCGTCGTCGAACAGGACCTCGCTCCCTCGGGTGAGTCCTGGGAGGACGACGACTGGGTGTGGCGACTCGAAACGCCGGACAGCGTGTTGGCTCACAGCGGCCAACGCTACCCGAGCGAGGCCGACGCCCGAGCGGCAATCGAGCGATTCGAGGAACTGGGTGTCGGTGCGTTGCCGGTCTACAACGTCGGCTCCGAATACGAGTGGCGCGGCCCGACTGAGGCCGTCGAGGTCGGCCGCCCCTCGATCACCGGGCTGCTCAAGGAACTCACCCGCGGGCGTCGCCACCGAGACTTCCTCGCGCAGTTCGACACCCGAATTATCGTCTCGGGATCCCGCGGGAAGTCCTCGACCGTCCGTCGCCTCGACGACGTGTTCAACCGCCGAGGGTACGACACGTTCACCAAAATCACCGGCAACTATCCGGTGATTATCCGCAACGGGCGCGTCCACCCCATCGAACGGCAGGGGCCACGCACGACGCTCTACGAGAACGTCAACGTCATCCGCGAGTTCGGCCCGCGGATCGGCGAGTTCGACTCCAAGGCGGTCGGCATCTTCGAGAACCAGGCGATTTCGGAGTACACCACGCGGATCGTCAATCAGCGGTTCATCCAGCCAGACGTAATTTTGATGACGAACGTCCGGCAGGACCACAACGATACTCTCGGAAAGCGGCGACAGGATATCGCCCGCTCGCTGTCGCGCTCCGTCCCGGCCGGCACCCATGTCGTCAACGGCGAACAGCATCCGGCCCTCCACGAGTACATGCGAGAAGAAATCGAGGCCCGCGGCGGAACTATCGAACAGGTCGAGGTGCCCGCACGCCACCGCGGCCTGCTCGGGGCGGAAACCGTCCACGCCGTCAACACGGCCCTGCAAGCCGTGGGCGAAACACCCGTTCCGGCCGCCGAACTCAATGCCTTCATCGAACAGATCCAACCCGAGTGGGTCCACCTGGAGGGCGGCCGGCTATTCAACGCTGCTGAGGTCAACGATGTCGAAAGCACCGAGATGGTCCGTCGCTCGCTCGTCGACGGCGAGAACATCCTGCCGTTCGTCTATCTTCGCTTCGACCGCCGTGGCCGGACGGCATCGTTCGCTGACTACATCGACCTGCTGGCCGAGCGTGACTGCATCGACCACGTCCATGTCGGCGGTGCCGACACGGGGACGTTCGCTCGCAACGTCGACGTGTCCGTCACCGTCCACGAGGACGACGAGGACGCCGCGACCGTCCTCAAGGAACTCCTCACAGCTGACCAGCCGGTTATGCTGATGGGGAACACGGTCGATGCGTTCATGCGAGCGATGGAGGATGCAATCGCCGACCGTGTCGTCGCCTACCGGGACCGCGAGCGAGCCGACCGGACGCGTCGGTCGGATCTGCCCTCGATGCAGTTCTGAGTTGTGGCTACGTGTCGCGGATCGGTGCCGGTCAGCACGCCTGAGGTGTTCGGCTCGTCAGCGGAAGCGTTTAGACGGGCCCCTTATTACGATCCGGTATGCCCAACTGTCCACTGGCCGAGGACTGTCCGAGCTTCTCCGAGCGGATCCAAGGAATGGGGTGTCAACACTACGATGAGAACCGCGGCGGCGCGGAGTGGTGCCAACACTACGGCATGCCAATCGACGAACTCAAACAGCAGCCGGTCAAGCCCGGCCAAGAGGTCGTCGTCGCCGTTGACGACATCCATGAAAGCGGGGCTGGCGTCGGCAGCACCGAGGACGGCTTCATCGTCTTCGTCGACGGGTTGCTCCCGCCGGCCCGCGCGAAAGTCCGGATCGACCGGGTGAAAGGGAGCCACGCCCGCGCGAAGAAGATCGTCGAACGCCTCCCAATGGAAGACGAGGACAACGAAGAAGCCGCTGAGGAGGCCGCTGACGACGAGGAGCCAGCCGACGAGGACACCAGTGGGGAGGGTGACGACGCCAGCGAAGAAGACGCGGACGACGGGCCGGACCGCCCCGACCGCGACCGGCTCGGCAGCCGCGAGAACTTCTGGGGCGGGTAGCCCACTCGCGCCGTGGACAGGCGAGACTGTACCTTTTTGCAACTCACCGAGAAAAGGGCACTAATGACCGACAGTGGCGACGAGGAACGATCACCGACGGCTGACCACGATTCACCGGGCGATGCCGACGACGCGGCCGCCGATATCGACGTGAGCGACCTCCTCGACCGAGCCGGCTTCGACGCCGAGGAGAACGTGCTGACGGCCCGCCAAGCGGAAGTCCTCGCCCTCCGCGAACAGGGACTCCGCCAACTCGATATCGCCGAGCGATTAGGGACCTCCCGGGCCAACGTCTCGAATATCGAGGGTAGCGCGCGGGAAAACATCGCCAAAGCGAGCGAAACCGTCAGCTTCGCCGAATCCCTCTCAGCTCCTGTCCGGGTCGAGATTCCGGCCGACACGGACCTCTACCGGGTTCCAAACCTGATCTACGACGCGGCCGACGAAGCGGATGTCAAGGTCAGCTACACCGCGCCGGATCTAATGTCCCTCATCAGCGACAGGGCCTCCGCGGCAGTCAAAGGGCGTAACGTCAAAAAACGGCTCTTCGTCAGCGTGACCGCCGACGGGTCGGTGCAGGTGCGGCAGTCGAGCCGCTAATTCTCACCACGTCTCGATCCGCCCGGCGTGGATATCTTCGACGCAGCCAACGCAGTCGGTGTGGTCGGCATCGAAACAGGCGGGGCGGTCCTCGTCGTCGAGTTTGACGGCGCGCTTCTCGGCGTGGCGGCGACAGACGAGTTTCGCACGGCCGGCGTCGTCGGTCGGTAACGACGCGCTCGCGTCGTCGCCAGTCTCGGCTTTCCCCTCGCTGAAGGCGGTGCGAGTGCGTTCGTACCCCCGGCCGACATCCCGCAGTCGGTCCCGCAGGAAGCGTTCGAGCCGCTCGTCCATAGGTCGTCTTCGGCGGCAGTCGGTATAGGTTCGTTGCTGGTGGCGTCGCTGTCTGACGCAGTGAGTCTTTCACCCGACGCTTGCTTGCGAATTTCACTTTCAGTGTGCGCCCAATATCTTTTATACGATGGGGCACCAACCACCGTATGTCTCCCATTGAAAACACCGCGGAGGCAACCACCATGACAGACTTGCGGACACACGCAGCCGAGATTGCTGAACAGTTCTCCGACCACGTCGACGTCACCGAAGACGAGGTCGAATCCAAGCTCCAACAGCTCGTCGAGGAGTACCAAGTCCCGCTCGACGAGGCGACCCGGAGCGTCAGAAACAGCTACCTCGAAGAGGCCGGCATCGACCGCGAGGAGATCAGCCAAGGCGGCAGCGACCAAGTGCTGGTCAACGAGATCGACGAGGACGAGCAGTGGGTCGATCTCCGCGTCAAGCTGGTCGACCTCTGGGATCCCCGCAGCGACTCCATCTCGCAGGTCGGCCTGCTGGGCGACGAATCGGGGACGATCAAATTCGTCGCGTTCAAAACCTCCGAACTGGAGAAACTGGAGGAAGGCAAGNGCTACGNNCTCNNNAACGTCGTCACCGACGAGTACGAGGGCACCTACTCCGTGAAACTGAACCGAACGACGTCGATCACCGAACTCGACGAGGAGATCGAAGTCGGCGACGACGACGTGGTCGTCGAGGGGGCACTCGTCGACATCCAGTCCGGCAGCGGCCTCATCAAACGCTGTCCCGAGGACGGCTGTACCCGCGTCCTCCAGAACGGCCGGTGTAGCGAACACGGCGAGGGCGACGGCGAGTTCGACCTCCGCATCAAGGGCGTCCTCGANGANGGCNNCGAGGTNCANGANGTNATCTTCAACCGCGAGGCGACCGAGGAGCTGACCGGGATTGAGCTGGAGGAAGCCAAACAGCTCGCCAAAGACGCCCTCGATACGACGGTCGTTGCCGACGAGATGCGCGCCGACATTCTCGGCCGCTACTACACCGTCACCGGACCGACGCTCGGCCAGTACGTGCTCGCAAACGAGTTCGAACAGCACGACGGGCCAGCGGATGCCGAAAGCGTGCTGATTAAAGCGAGGTCGATCTAACATGAGCGAAAGTGAATCCGAATCCGTCAGCCGCGAGGTCGCNCNNCGNGNGTTCGCCNNNGAGTTCAACGACGCCGGCTACACGTTCAAGGAGTCGGACGACGAGCGCGCGCCCGTCTACGCGCTGCTGCCGACCGGCGAGCGGGCGAACCGCGTCTTCGTCGTCGGGACGCTNACCGANACCGAAGACNTCGGCGAGGACAACGAGTACTGGCGCGGCCGGATCGTCGATCCGACGGGGACGTTCTTCGTCTACGCCGGTCAGTACCAGCCTGAGGCCGCGAGCACGCTTCGGGACCTCGAACCGCCGGCCTACGTCGCAGTCGTCGGCAAACCGCGGACCTACGAGACCGACGACGGCGAGATCAACGTCTCCGTCCGCCCGGAATCGATCACCGAGGTCGACGCCGCGACGCGCGACCAGTGGGTTGTCGAGACGGCCGACCGGACGCTCGACCGGATCGCTGCCTTCGACGATGCTGGCAACGAGTACGCCCGGATGGCCAGCGAGGAGTACGGCGACGATATCTCGCAGTACAAGGACACCGTGATCGAGGGACTGGAAAGCCTCGAAACAACGGACGAACTCGACGACGTGGATGCCGATACCGACGGTGGAAACTCGGATGCCGCCGGCGACGACGCCGATGCCGACGCAGTCGATGCGGCCGACCCGAGCCCGCAGGCGTAATCGCAGCCGGCAGCAGTTCAGTTTCGACACCGGTTTTTCCGTTTTTGACGCGTCGACAACGCTGAGCGTCTTCGCCGCGTCTGACGAATCATTAAGTATTCACGCCCATCACTAGTGACCAACTGAGGAATCACCATGGGAAACAAAAACAAGACGATCTCGTTCCGCGTCAACGAGGACTCCTTCGAGAAACTGCGGGAGATCGCCGAGGAGCGCGACATCTCGCTGTCGGCCGTCTTCCGTGAGTACGTCGAAACGCTCGTCGCCCACGACGGGCAGGTCGAAGTCGTGCCCGAAGCGCGGATCGATGATGTCGAAGACACCGATGCCTTCCCGCCGAAAGTCGAAGTCCCGAAGAGCTTCGTCCGCGAACACGAACGCCTCGAACTCGAAGCCGACCACCTCCGCGAACAGCTCGAAGAACACAAGCAGTACGTGACGTATCTCCACGACCGGCTCGACGAGCAAACCGAAGACGAGGAGGAAATCGTCCGGTTGGAGGATCTCGATTCGGAGGTTGGTACGGACGAAGAAGACGAACCGACCTTCCGCCTCGGCTAATTAGCCTGTTAGATCTCGTTTTGCAGTCCGAATCTCGTCGCTTCGGCCCGTGTCTTCGATATCGGCCAGTGCCTCAGCGGCCTCCAGCGNNCGGACNGNNTNATCGAGGAAAGACAGAATGTCGCCGGGGTACGCGTACAGCATGTAGTCGTCGCCCATCACGTCGACGATGGCGTCCGGGCCGAGCCCCTGCTCGCGCAGTTCGAGGAGATAGCGGATGAACTTCCGCTCCGGGNNGCCGCAGTAGGGGTNNGACTCNCAGCTACAATCGAGGAAGTCTTCGGAGAAATCAAGCACGCGGTCACGCGTTGTGCTGTCGAGTTTGGCGAGGCTGTCGCCGGTGAACAGTAAGTCGAGTGTCGCCCCCGCGAACGCGCTTTTCGGGAAGCTGGTGTCCAACTGCGAGGCGAGTTGTCGGTGGTTTTTGACGTAGATCTTGTCCGTTATGGCCACAACTACCCGGCTGTAGCGGGGGCGACGACAAAAACGTCGCGCTCGGCGGTCGCTCGCTGGATGCCAGCCGTTGCCGCGGAGTCCCCGAGTCGTAACGTATATCTTCCCGAGTGGAATACGATTGGATGCGTGTCCGGGGTAGGGTAGTGGACTATCCTTCAGCCTTGTGGAGGCTGAGACGCGGGTTCGATTCTCGCCCCTGGACCTTCATCGCGGTGCTGTACTGCGGTTTTCTTAGGTTGTTCAGTCAAAGGTAACATCGTTTCACGGCTTCCCGAAAACTACCGTGACAAAATCGCCAGACGGCGTACACCCTTTAAAAATATCAGGGCTAATACATTATCATATGAGCAACCAAAACGAAGTCAAAGCAGTACCGGAGAAAACGAAGAAACGATTGAACGACCGACAACTCACCGACTACGAGAACTACATGCAGCAACTGGTGGATTGGCTGCTAAACATCGGCAAGAACGTAGACAAAGCGGAAGGCTACAGCAGCCATACCGTCGAGACCGCAGTCTACCAGATCGACAAGTTCCACCGATTCATCTGGGACGAAGCCGAAGACGGCTACACCTTACAAATTACTACGGATCACGCGGATCAGTACATGCAGCATATCGCGGTTGAGGACTGGCAGCAGTCGTACAAAGCAAGTCTTCAGAAGTCGGTGAAGCGTGAGATGAAGTTCCGGACTCATCGGCGTGGCGGCAGTACTTGGAATCCGGAGATCAGCTACTACGACAACGGTTCCACCCACCAGCCACGAGACTTCCTGTCCAAAGAAGAACGCATCAAAATCAGGGAGGCGGCACTGAGCTACGGGTCGATTCCCAGTTACTCCAACCTGACTAAGGAGGAGCGGGATGAGTGGAAGAGTTACTTGGCGCAGCGGTTTGAGTTGCCGAAGAACAAGGTGGAGAAGAAGCACTGGGGCAGGGCGAATAGTTACAAGTTCCCGTCATTGGTTTGGACGAGTCTTGACGCCGGTCTGCGTCCGATTGAGGTGGAGCGGGCTGTTGTAGACTGGGTGGACTTGGAGAATAACGTGTTGCGGATTCCGAAGCAGGACTCCAGTAAAAACCAGAACAACTGGGTTGTCGCGTTGACGGATAGAACAGCAACCGCACTGGAGAAATGGCTGGAGGAACGCGAAAAGTACGATAAGTATAGTGGGCGTGATGAGTTGTGGTTGACGCGCCGTGGCAACCCGTACAGCAGCGACTCGTTAAGCTACTTGATGAAGAACCTGTGTGATGAGGCTGGGATTAGTTACGAGAACCGTGAGATGACTTGGTACACGATCAGGCATTCAGTCGGTACACAAATGACACGGGAAGAAGGACTCGCAGCCACACAATCGCAGTTGAGACATGAGGATGAACGAACCACGATGAGATACGACCAAGCACCAGTCGAAGACCGGCAAGAAGCTCTCGACAAAATGGGCTAACAACACTCCGCCTCTCCCCTCTATTCTCTAGTTGCGCGTAATCCCTGTACAATACTAAGTCGTTCAGTGATTGAAGCCTGATTCAAAACCGTCAGTCCAACCTGTTTAGTACTGGTATGACCTGATCCTGGGCTGGTTTTCATAGCCTTGTCCCGGAAGTGAAAGTCAACAACCCATTGATATTTGATTGTTGATTTCGAGTGTTCTCGTATGAGTATTGAGATTGAGGAGGCTTCAGGAGCTAAGGAGGGTTTTCGATCTGTTGATGCTGAACCCCCGGATGGGATCTCTGTGGTTCCGTCTGGTATTGATGAGCACAATTCTCAACAGTTCGTGGTGTATCCTGATGGCACGGAGACAGTGAGAAAATTGCTGGAGCAGAACGGTATTGACTATGTTTCTTTGGATGTTGAGGAAGATACTTCGACACTGGTTCTCCGGTCTGAAGAAATTATTATTCCAACAATTTATATCGCTTACACAGTTGTAAGAGATAATTGGGATCAGATCAAATGGCTTGTTCAGAAGTTGTCAGGGTTTTATTCTAAGAGGTACGACCAAGATGTTGAGTTTACTGTTGAACAGGAGACCGAGAGTGGGGAAACCGTTCGAATAACATATAATGGTCCTGCGGAAGAGATCGAGACTGTCTTAGATAAAATCGCTTCGACTGTCGGGGTAGAGGTGGAAGATGAACAAGACGATTGAAGAGTTTGTTGAGGAGTACACTGAAACGGTTCAGGACTGTGAGAGGTTTACCTTTCTTCCTCGTGGAGAAAGTTACCAGAAAGAAGCGATCAAGAGCCTGTCTGAGTTATTAGAGAAGTCTGGTGATATCCGTATGGAGATGATTGAGCAAGGAGATGAAGAAGCTGCTAATCAGGTTCTTGCTTTGAGGTGTATGATTCAAGCCCTCCGATACGAACTCAAGATGTGGATAGATCTAAAAGAAGAAGACTGGGGAAGTGCTTGGAATGCACTGGTGGACGCTCAGGATTCTGCGAAAAGTGCTAGATCTGCTCATGATCTTGCCGAGCAATGTAATGTAGAGAATTATCTTGGGAAGTTAGAGATGGTTGAGAAGTTCGTTTTCCCGCCTCAAACTTTCAATAGTCCAGGGCTCTATGTGGAAACTTTTCTTTGTTCTATCTGCGGCGAAGACTACAGCGAGTGTGAACATATTGCTGGAGAACCGTATTGGGGCTTCTTTTGCCAAAGAGTGGTAGACAATATCGCAGGTACAAGAGAGGTATCTATCGTTGAGAATCCAGAGGATAAGAAGGCAAGAATGACTGAACACATCACAGATGATGGAATGATAAGAGACCAACTCACTTGGAAAAAGAGAGAAATGACTGAAGAGGAGAAAGAGAATTATGAAGACCAAGATGATGACTCACTCATCACTCGTGGAATTGTAATGACGGCTGATGATTCTGAAACGGATTTCACAGAATATTTTCCTGATTAGACCTAGTATCTATAACCTCTAATCTGTAGATTGTTCATCAGGCAACATGATTTTGAGGTGGTTGCATAGTTTTCTTATTTAAGTAGTTGAGTTACCTATGCATAGCTTAGTTATTTAAAGGTAGAGAGTTACCTATGTATTATGTTGTTGAAGAAGCCGGAGAAAACACGTGGAATTACGAAGGAACGTATTCTACGTGTTCTTCTCAACCATACCGGCGAGGATATTACGAAGTACCGGTTGTCGAAGCTTGCTGAAGTTTCAGAGCCTTGGTGCAGAGAATACACCGAGAAACTGGAAGAGAAAGGGTTGGTCAAAGATACTGAGGTGTTGAAGCCGGTGGAACTGTATCGGTTGTGGAGTGATATTCGTATTGAGCCGAATCGGTTGGAGGTGTCACTTCAGCAGCCGATGGAGTTGTTAAAGGAAGTGGATTTTCGGTATGCGTTTACGACGTATCAGGCTGAGAACTTGACTCAGGGATTCCTATTCGCATCGACGACTGATTTCTATATCCCTCCAGACCAGATCGAGGACTGGCTTAGCGTTGTAGAAAACAAAGGTTTGCTTGGCGGTGGGAACACCCGTATCAGAGTTCTCGACGACCACGTATTCTACAACGAAGGAAAGGTAGACGGATACTCTACTGTTTCCACCCCTCAACTAATCCTCGATCTGCTTGATGAAGGCGGACCGTGCAGGGAAGCGGCTGAGAAGCTTATCGATTCTTTTCATGGTGATCAAAAGTGGTGAGGCAGTACTATGTTCCGCAGGTTACGGAGTTGTCTGAGCAGCAGCTCGAATCTGTTTTTGAAGTTGTTGAGCCGCCTGTCTGTTTACTTGGTGGCTGGGCTGTCCATCTCCACGTTAATCCAGGTTTCCAGTCGGAGCATGGACGAGAATACATCGGTTCCAGAGACATCGACCTCGGTGTCCACGTAGACACCGGTTGGAGCGACGAAGAGATTGTTGAGAAGTCTGTAGGCAAGTCTATCATGGGTATTGAGGAGCTTGGATACACGAAAAGCCGGTTCGGCTTTGTCCAGAACTTTCTACGAGATACTCAGGAACGCATCACAGAAGAAGAAGCCAACCAGTACGGCATGCATGAGGTATTCCAAGTCTACGTTGATGTGATTCCGGATACAGCCGAGTTAGAAAATTTCCGGGAAGCATTTGGGTTCAAACCTCCGGCAGAACCGCTCTTGGAATCAGTGTTTGAGGAGAGTATTGGTGAGCCGTTGTCGGACTACGTTTCGTGGTCGCCTCAGCCTGAGAAACGGATTGTGCCTCCGGAACTGTTAGCAGCGATGAAAATCAGGTCACTCCCGGATCGAGATAAGAGCCACAAACGGGTGAAAGATGTCGCAGACCTACACGCCCTACTCTGGTACGTCAAAGACTACAATGAAATGAAAACCGGAGTCAAGAAACACGTATCAGAACAGGACTTGACCCGTCTCGACAAAGCAGTCAGTCAAGAAGTATTCGAAGACGCAGCCCAACTACTACAAATCAACCCGGAGATCATCACCGAATCAATCCAAAGACTCTAAATCTTGATGTATAAAGGCAGATGCCCTGAAGGGGATCGCCGGGCATATAGGTGTTAGTAGGCGGTGTGGCGTTCGATGTTTTCGGCTTCCGGGTTTTCTTCCATTATTCCTTTTGCCTCTGTTTTTGCGCTGGAGAGTTTGTAGAATCCTACTGGTTTTACTACGCCGTGGATGATCAGGTCAAGGTCGTAATCTTCTCCGGACTTCTGAATCCGTACATCAACGTCCTTCTCTTTGTGCTTCCAGTAGTATACGTCGTCATCCGGTGTTTCAACCGTCCTGTAGCCTTCTGGAGCTTCCATTCTAAATCACCTGTTATAGTTCGCTGATGGCGTCGTCGATCTTTTCCTTAGCGTCAGTCAGTTTCTGGATTTGTTCTTGTTTGCTGCCTTCGTACTGCTGTACTGCTTTTTCGAGTTCGTCGGATATATCGATTAGTTGTTCGGCTAAGGCAGTGTCAGGATCGTATGCAACGATGTATGCTTCTACTTCTTCGACGGCTTTGCTGTGTTCGTAGCTGAGATGGTATTTTTCGCTCTCATTCTCAGCGCAGCCGTTGCATATCGGCACAACTTCACTGTCTGCATCGGGTTTGATCCATAGATCGTGCTGGTTTCCGCAGTTTCCAAATGCACATTTCATTAACTAGTAATTATACCTCAGTCTTTATAAACCCAAGGTGGTATATCCTTCTAAATGTAAGACAACTTTTTAAATAATATAGGTAATAAGTAAGATAATGGCTTAGTTAGTTGAAGAACTCTGAGGCGTGGAAAAACCCCTCTAATAAAACTCGACCAGGTAAACCAACTCACAGAATGAATCCACAGACAATACTCGAAGAATACGGACTCACACGAGAAACCACCGCCCAATACATAGACGCAATCACCCGAAGCAACCAAACACAAACCGCAGAAGAACTACAAGTCTCACGCGACACAATCAACCGCTACAAAAACGCCTTCGCAGAAATGAACCCAGAAGAACGCCTACTACTCATCACCACACTAACCCAAAACAAACTATTAGACCACGCCACAGAACGGTAGTACTCCTTCAACACGCACACCCGTTATATCCAGGAATTTTGGTCTTTGGCAAATACATATCAGTGTTGAGGAAGACACACGATGTAATCAATGCGTCATAATGACCTTCCTCATTTGGATCTACATTCGTTTGAGAAGTTCTCCGACCTCTCAGAAGTAGACTCAACGGAGGTCTTGGATGATGGCTTTAGAATTGATTTGGATGATTCAACCCTGTATTTCTATGCTCCCAGTGATCCGCAAACCCAATTAGAAACCCTTCCCAAGGATACTGATCGGGTTTTTATCCCGGTTTTGAGAGGGTTCTTAGAGTTTGACAACGGTACAAACCTGTACTATGATTCTCCAGAGTCAGATCCGCTTGAAGAATTAGCAGAGAGAATCGTTACACAGCAAGTGCAGCCTGAAGAAATTGGTTTTGACGATACAATGGAGATGCTGATTAATTCCGGATACTTGGCTGGGTTTACTCCCCAGAAGGTGGCTGAGATCTTGGCTGGATGGGCGGTCTCTGAATCCGATGAATCCGTGTTAGATATTGCGACGGGGTCAGGCAGTCTATTAAAACAAGCCGCAGAAGAGAACGAAGAAGCAGAATTGCTGGGTATAGAAATAAACCCGATAATCGCTAAACTGGCTCAAACTCGGCTAAAAGACTCTGAAAACGCTGAAATATTGAATACAGATTTCTTCGACTGGAACCAATTAGGTCAACAGGAACTCGACGGTGATGTCTCTAAGAAGTTTGATGCGGTGATAGGGAACCCTCCAGTCGGGCAGATACACCGAATCCTCCCCAATCAAATAGATGAGATCCGAGACACGTATCCCGATATTGGTCGTACCGCAGCGGCTGCTTTCGTAGTCAAGGCAGCAGAGCATCTAAAAAATGGAGGGCGCGGAGCATTCGTACTTCCCAAACACGCCCTGAAAGATGGATTGCTGGAGCATCTTACAGAAACATGTAGCATCCACAGGATCGTGGAACTGCCAATTGGTACATTCAACTACGCCCGGACACCAGAACTGGTACTGCTGACACTGAGCAAAGAGAAAAGACCAGAGGATGTACGAGAGACAGGAGTTGCGAGATTCAATAAACCTGAACTACCAGACAATGCTCGCGGACTCTTCGAACAACGATTAGAATGCATAATTCAAAGCCGATATAACAAATACGACGTTGAGATTGTACAAGCTTCTCACGCTGATTTAGAAGACGGAAACGTGATACAGATCCTTTCTAACCCGCCGATCTACGATATCATTAGCTCGGAACAATTCACCAGACTCGGCGACTTGTCCAGCGTTACTGTTGGATCAGGAGTTCAGACAGGTGATAACGAATTTTTCCATTTCGATGTTGAGGAGAAAGAGGAGTCAAATATTGATGAACGGTTCTTCCGACCACTAATCAAGAACCCATCCGATGAAATCCAATCGATTACCGAGAACGAAATCGATCTCTGGATCTTAGACCTCCAAGCTTACGTAGAGGAGAAAAAAGAGCAAGGAGTTGAGATCACGGAAGAAAACATACTTGAACAGTTAGAAGACGATGGTTACGAAGGGTTAGCTAACTATATCGGCGAGTCTAATATTAATCAGCGTAGAATGAAGCCGTACTTTCTACCAGACCGCCGGGGAAAATTCGAGAATCCGGACATGGTTATCCCCCAATTCTTCGATAAGCCGCGTTGCTATACGGTAGAGATCGATAATGCGATGTATGATGGTACCGTAATTGGTGTCAACGTTGATGATGATCTGTCGAAAGATGCTTTGTCACGACTGCTAAATACACCACTCTACAAGGAACTTTTCCAGACATTCGCCAGTAAGATGAACTTTGACTGGTATAGAATGAATATTCGCCAGCTCAGGGATATACCGATTGTTGAAACAGCACTTAGTCAGGATGTTCATGATAGGATGGAGCCGTTCTTCCCTCCTGAAGATGACAACGACTTGGTTAATTTGAATCATATTTTGATTGAGAGCTGCGAGACAGAGGAAGAGAAGCAGGCGTTGAGACGGTACCTGGCTTCGAGGGAAGAGTTCGCGTGGTCTTGGTTCATGAGCTTATCTGATTGGGAAGAGTTCCAAGAGCTGCTGGAATCTGACCGCAGCCAAGCCGAAGAATTCGTCATTGAGCAATTCGATCAAGAACTCTTAGATCAGGCGCGGAGTACATTCCAGAATATCGCATTCTTTGAGGAGAGAGGTGATTTCCTCGACGACCTGTTGATGGAGTTTGAGGAAGAACATTATAGAGGGTTTCTCGCCGGCATCGTACTACAGTTCGAAGGGGTACTTGCTGATTTGGTAGAAGAGATAGGTGGTGAAGTCATCGAGAAAGAAAATGAGACTTTATTTGTTGTGCCAAGAAAAAAGGACTCTCCAATGAAAAAGAACTTGGACAACTTGATTTCTCAATTCTTCGATGGAGTGTTCGGAGAATACCTTGATAAAACAGTGAGACAACGAAGAAACAAGATAGCACACGGAGACGTTATTGAGGACAGCCGAACATTGTCAATACAATTCTTTGTCTCATTCTACGCCCTCTGCAACGCCTGCTTGAACGCATACATCGAAGAAGTACAGGAAGATTCCGCGGCACCAGCTTGATTTTATTCAGTTATTGATTTTGTCGGGGTTTTGTTCGGGGTGGGTGTTTACCCAGAGTTCTCCTACTGTGTCGAGGGTTGGTTGGTGCCTGTTTTTTTGTTCTTGTATTTTGACGAATCCTTTCTCTACGAGTTGGTTGATGTTGTATTGAACTTTGCTTTTGAAAGAGTCTTGATCGATGTTTTGTTCAGATTTGTCGGCGAGTTTTTTAGCGAGGCTGGATATTGATTCGGCTGATTCTATTTCGTCGAGGAAATGGAGCAGTGTTTTTTCGAAGTCGTGGAGGTCCGAGCTTGGAACTGTCGGGAATTCGATGTGAAGTCCGTCGTTCATTTCTTTTGCTCCTTGAGTTACTCCGCTACTATCAATCTGGCTGATGATGTCGGATACTTCGTTGTATCGTTCCTCGAATTTGTCTGAGCGATCTTGGTGTTTGTTAAGGAATTTTTCTTCTTTTCGGAGCTGTTCGATCATTTCTGTGACGAGGTAGTCCTTAGGTGAGACGTAGTAGGTGTGTATCTGGTTTCTGTAGTCGTTGTGTTCGACGAGGAGGCTGTTTGCGGCGATGGCAAATGCGAATGCTACTGTGCGAGGCATTGAGGAGATGTTGACCCATACTTCGTTTCCTTGTTCGACCTGTTTTTCAATCATGTCATAGGCGTAAGGGTAGAGATCTTCAAAGTCGAATATTCCTTCTACAGTTCTGCTTTCTACGTCGATCCCGAGGACTGTGTCGAAGGTTTCCTCCAGTTTACCCAGCATGTTCTCTGCGAGTCTGCGGGCTTCTTCGTCGCTTTCTTCTCTTGATGAGTGGAGTAGATAGACTTGGTCGGCTTCGAGTTTTCCTTGTGATATTGGTTGGAAGAGTCGTTCGTAGTCGAATCCAACCGGGATTATGTGAACTTGCTTGGTCATTGGCGTTGCCTCTGTATTGTATGTACTGCTAGTGTTTGTAAAGGATATGGTACTGGGTGCAGTTCGTACAAATTGTTTTGTACGATATGTAGTGTCGGGCAACCAAAATTTTATAAGAACTGGGGGCGTTACATTTGATGTAAACAGATAAACCAGGTGTAAGATGAAGATGGTCCCCAGTGAAAATCAACAGGAACCTCCGCAATTAGAGAGACCTCAAGGCGTTATCCCAAGGATACAGCGGCAGAAGAAGCACGAAGAGTTCTTTGACAGCTTTACCGCCGTGGATACAGTGATGCTTCCTATCACTCATGCCGAGCGACTTCTTCGGCAGGGATTGACTGCCTCGACCTACACGAACAAGCAAGTGATTACGACTACAACCATACCTGATAATGAATTAAAAAGTCTCGACTGGGAAACTGAGCGAGATATAGTTCAGCTATTCCAACCTGAGTACCACATTCCTACTGACTACTGGGTCTACGGAGATATGGACTTTCAAGACCGGATTCACAACGTCGAGTCTCTGACGGAGGGCACCGAGTGGATGTACAACGAACTCAGGGAGACACCAACCCAGCTAATACCTCTGATTAAAGGATACTCACTTGAAGAACGAGCTATTTGCTATGAGATGCTCAATAGACTTGAAATCGACTGTGTCAGCTATTATGGGTCACAGTACTTCGGTGGAAGCAGCGGTAACGGCATTGCCAAATTGAACGAAGATGTTAGAGACGTGGTTTCTGAGTTCAGTCCTAAGGAACTGCTTCTCATCGGGTTGCAGTCTGAGAAGTACGTAGGGAGACTGCCGCCAGAAGTCAGTGCTGTGGCAGGGCAAAGATGGATAAGAAAATCTAAACTTCGTGATGTCTCGATTCCAAATGCGAGAGAGGCATACCGTAGTTGGCAAGAGGAAGTCGTTGATGGTCTCGCGTACGGACAGGCAACTCTCGGTTCTTTCGACACTTCAGCAGGGGTGACCGCTTGATATGGGAACTCAACGAACAACTCCCAATCCACGTAGTGATGGGGGTACAGCGGCTGCGGCTTCTGGTAGTCGGAGACCGAGCAGCCAACAATCGCTTGCTGATCAAGACGATGAAGACGGGCGACAAGAAGCTACTGAAGAGATAGAGGAGTCGCATCAGGAACATGCCGAGAACGCGAAGATTACTGATCGGCAGGGTCAGGAGATGGAGGAGCGTAAAGACTCTGTTGTAGGTTATCTAACTGAAGATGGTTTCCATATCAAGGAGAGCAGTATCTATGGATCTGTGCTTCAAGGTACGGCGACCCGTCCACTTGACAGTGAGACTGATGTTGATATTCTTGTAGTACTTGATGAGGAGGAGCACGGTGAATGGGCGAAAGATGGGAAGGGAACCAGAAATGCTCTACGTGCGGTCAAGAGGACACTTGAGAAAAAATACCCAAATCACGATGTCTCTATTGACCGCAGTGTGGTTGCAGTACAGTTCAGCGATTTCAAAGTTGAGGTGACGCCGGCATTCGATTATTCTGCTGCCCATAACCCCGAAGAGCCTGGTGATCCAGTAACGGTTGGAGGTGTTGAGCTACCGGTTCTTCCAAGCGGGCGTGATGACCCAAACCAAGGATATGTGATTCCTGACACCTACGGCGAGGAGTCTTGGACAGGCACCAACCCACGCCGTTTCCAGTCGATGTATGAAGCCGTCGACGAGAATAATAACGGGAAATTACAGCAAGTGGCTGTCACGGCGAAGAAGTGGAACGAAAAGAACGGCAAACCTGTTTCTTCATTTCACATGGTCAATATGGCGTATAAATACTTCAAACAGGATGCTCCTTCCAACGCCTCCACCACCGAGCATATGCACCGGTTCTTCCGCCAATTACCGGACTATATGCAGAGTGAGACACGGGAACCTGTGTATCAAGAAAGGTTGGACAAGGGAATGAGCAGTAAAGAGAGACGCCAAGCTGCTGGAAAAGCGTACAACGCCCAGGAGAAGTTGAGGGAGGCAAAAAGGCTTCAAGAGCAGGGTAAAACCGAGAAAGCTAAAGAAAAATACCGCGAGGTCTACGGGGACAATTTCAAATGAATGAAGTGTTTCTAAATGAGCGATAATAGTTTTGACTACGAGAGACATGAACGTCTGCGTGAAAGAGTGGCAAACGAAGCGGACAGCGTTCTTTGGACTTTCAAAGCTTATTATGTCGGAGCAGATTGGTATTCAAGATGGGACCGACGATCTGATTGGGCAGTTTTTGGCATAGCTGGTCTACTGACAGTTACATTGATCTGGGAAGTATTCCCAACAGTAGTTCCGATTGCATTGGCTATCACCACTGCCGTAGTTGCAGGGTACCAACGGATGGCAAATCCTGGTGATACTGCAGAGAATTATTATCGTGCTGCTCACGCCTACCAACGTCTCTTTGATGAGTTCCGCGACTATATATTGTTAGAACTTGCAGACGAAGAAGTTGGTTTAGAACAGATGGAGCAAAGATATCGGGAACTTGCTTCAAGACGAAGGAACCTCAATGAGGATATGCCAGAAGTCACTGACAGATGGTTCAATGAATTAGATGATTCAATCTACGATGAGGTAGGGACACACGAACGGGCTAAAGAACGGCTCACAGGTAAAGCGAAATTAACTGAAACAGCGTCCAATCGTGACCTCGATGACTCTGTAAAGAATCGGATTGCTGGAGAAGCAAAGTTGGGTGAAGAAAAAATAGATCAGGAGCAACCAGGCGAGGGGAAGACATCATGAGTACATCAAATATCCATTGCGACATGGCAATGATATAACAAACAGGGGGAGGATTACAAATTATGTCGAACTCAAATCAAGGTCCGCGCTTCGTTCACCTTTCGGATGCACATATTGGTCACCGGCAGTACGGTGTGAAGAAGAGAAGGGATGACATGTTTATGTCGTTCAATACCTCGATTTATGAGGCTGTTGAGAAGTCTGATGTGGACTTCGCTGTGTTTGGCGGTGATTTGTTTCATAATAAGGATGTGAATGCTCGTGCTTTGAGTGATGCTGAGGAGGGTCTTTCTCGTTTTGAGGATGCGGGTGTGCCTGTTGCGGCTGTAAGAGGGAATCACGATGCTAATTTGTACAAGGAGGATTTGAACTGGCTGGAGTATCTTCATAGCCGTGGGAAACTGATTCTGTTGGAAGCTGATCTTGGCGACGAGGATGCAAGCTTTGAGAAGCATGATTTCGATGATCCGGGTACTTCGTCAGGCTTTGTTGATTTGAATGGTGTCCGTGTTTTTGGAGTTCAGTACTTGGGTCAGAGAACATCTGATAATCTTGCTAAGGTTGCTGAGGCGATTGAACAGGTGAATGAACGGGAAGGTGAGCCCGAGGCTACGGTTCTAATCGGTCACTTCGGGGTCGAAGGTCATATCCCTGGAATGAGTGGTGGTATCTCGTTCAATGCTTTGGAGCCTGTTGAAGAGGCTGTGGATTACCTTGCTCTCGGTCACCTACACAAAAAGTACAGTCACGGCAACTGGCTGTTCAATCCGGGCTCCTTGGAAGCTCACGATACACGACAAGCGAGATGGGATCTCGGCTACTTTATCGTCGATGTTGAGGACGGCAATATTGACTCGGAGTTCCATAAGTCGAAGCGGAGACCGTTTTTCGAGATAAGTTTCGAAGTCGATGCACACGACTCGCCTGACGAACTTGAGTCAGCGTTTGCGGAACAAGTGGAGCACAGTCTTTCGAATCTTGACAAGGTTCAGCAGAAACCTCATTTCCAGCGATCCGGGGAGAACCGTGATCCGGTGATTGATCTCAGGTTGGAGGGCTTGCTACAGTTCAGCCGTTCCAGACTCGATACCGGTGAATTAAGAGATATTGTTGAGGAGAAGACCGGTGCTCTGTACGTCAATCTTAATGATGCAACGGAGTCGAAGGAGACTGCGAGCATTATCCAGGAATTGGATGGTGGCGAAGATGCAGTGAGGGATGAGCAAGGTCAGATTGACCGTGGCAAACTTGAGTCAGCTGTCTTCCAACGGTTGGCAGGGCAGGACTCCCAGTACGGTGAGAAAGAAGAGGATGTTGCGGAGACATTGAGTGTGGTCAAGAAGAGTGTTGTAGCTGGCGAGAACCCAGAGTCTGTTGCTGAGACAATTAAGAAACGCCGCAGAGACCTTTTCAGTCAAGGAAGTGATCAGGAATGAAGATTACCAACGTAGAACTATCCAACATCAAGAGTTACGACGATACTATCAACGAGATTGATTTCCGTCCCGGAGTAAACGCGATTATCGGGCAGAATGGCTCAGGTAAATCTACTATTCAGGAAGCAGTTGGATTTGCCTTGTTCGATTACCTGGATACAAAAGTTAGTCAAGGCGACTTTGTCCGGAACGGCGAGAATTCGGGTAAAGTCCGGGTGACATTTGTTTCGAATAAGAATGGGGAGGAGTATACCGTTGAGAGAGGTGCAAAGCGGTCAACCTACCGTGTTATCCGTGAATCCGATGGTAATGAGTTAGATCTGTCTGATAAGGAGGAAACGCTGGGTTGGCTGAAGGAACACTTGGGTATCCCTGAAGAGACTGAGCTTGAGACGCTGTGGCAGTCGAGTATAGGGGTTCCTCAGACCAAGTTTACGAATGATTTTGCGAAGACTCCAAGAAAGCGTGAGAAGGTTTTCAACCCATTGCTGGAGGTTGATGTATACGATGATGTCTGGGAGGATCTTCGGGATGTGAATAATGTTATTGAAGACGAAATTAACGAGCTTGAAAAAGATATTGAGGGTTTAGAGGCTAAGGTTGAGGACTTGGATGAGAAGAAAGAGGAGTTCGAGGAGTTGGAGCAGGATATTGAGGAGAAACAGGAAGAGTTGGAAGAGCTCAAAGACGAGAAAGAGGAGTTGGATGACCGCGAGGAAGAACTGGAAGAGTTGGAGGAGGAGATATCTGATTTAGAGGACGAAATCGACAAGAAAGAGAATACTATTGAGGATAAAAAGGATAATCTGGAGGACGCTGAGGACGCGTTGGAAGAGGCTGAAGACGCTCAAGAGGCTGTTGAGGAAGTTGAGGATGAGTACGAAGAGTACGAGGAGAAGGATGATAAGTTGGATGACCTTCGTGATCAGGAGGACGAACGAGATGATATCCAGGACAAAATAAACGAGTTGGAGAAGAAGCAGACCAAGCTCCAACAGCAAGTAGAGAACCTGAAAGATGATGTATCCGATGCTGAGGAAGCTGAGGAGAAGATGGAGGAGCTTGAGGATGATGTTGAACGGCAAGAAGAGTTAGAAGATAAGCTGGACGACATCAAAGATAAGCAAGATGAAATAGACGAGAAGGAGGACGATTTGGATGATGCGGAAGATGAGTTAGATGAGCTTGAGGATGAGATTGAGGAGTTGGAGGAAGAGATATCTGATATTGAGGATCTTAAAGAGACTGCTGACCAGTTGGATGAATTAGAAGAGGAGGAGCAGGATCTACGGGATGAAATGTCTCGTTTGGAAGGTCGTATCGATGATCTTGTGGAGGCTATTGAGACGTTGGAGGATACTGAAGAGGCTGAGTGCCCTACCTGTGGACAAGATCTTGACAGTGAGCATCGGAGCAGTGTTCTTGATGAGAAACGGGAGGAGAAGTCCGATGCTGAAGACCGGATTTCTGAGATAGAAGATGAGTTGGAAGATCTTGAGGATGAAATCGAGGAAGCTGAGGAAGCCGAAAAAGAGGTTAACCGGCTGCCTGACCTCAACGATAATCTCGATGATTTGGAAGATAGCCGAGACGACAAAGAAGATGAGATCGACGATTTAGAGGAAGAGATCGAGGAGTTGGAGGAAGCAATCGATGAAAAGGAAGACCTCGAAAAAGAGTTAGAGGAGCTTGATGATCCGAAGAGCGACTATCAGGAGGCGAAAGCCACCTACAAGAACAACAAGGACGCTGAAGACAACCTCGAAAAGGTTGAAGAAGAGCTTGAGGAGGTAGAAGACGAGATCGATGAAAAAGAGGAAGAGTTGGAAGAATTCCAAGGTCTTGACGAAGAGATCGAGGAGATTGAGGAGCGGTTGGATGAGTTGGAGGATGACCACGAGACCTACCTCAGTAAGAAGGAGACTGCTGAGAAGGTTGAGGATCGCCAGGAGAAAGTTGAAGCTATCGAGAAGAAGATCGAGGAGTTGGAAGACGATGTTGACGAGTATGAGGGAACTCTCGAAGAGTTAGCAGAAGAGTTCGATGAGGAAGAATATGAAGAGGTGCAGGATCGGATTGAGGAGGTTCACGGCAAGATCAACAAGCTCGATGGTAAAATTGAGACTAAGCAGGATAACTTGGATGATTTAGAAGATGAAATCAGTGAGATGGAGGAGCAGAAGGAGGAATTAGAGGAGAAGCAGCAGGAGCATGAAGCCTTGGAGAATGATCATGAGTTCGGTGAGTTTGTCCGGGATAGTATGCAGGAAGCCCGTCCATTGATCACTGAGATACTGGTTAAAGAGATCTCTACAGAAGCAGATCGAATCTACCGGCAGCTTCGAGGGACAACGACGGAGCAGCTGGAGTGGAGAACGGATTACGAGATCGTTATCAAGGAAAATGGTGAGGAAAAAGAGTTCCACAAATTGAGTGGCGGGGAGCAGATGAGTGCTGCTCTGGCTGTGAGATTGGCTATTCTCAAGCTGTTGAGTGACGTGGATATTGTGTTCCTGGATGAGCCTACAGCCAATCTTGATGAAGAGAAGAGAGTGAACTTGGTTGACCAGTTGCAGGAACTGGAAGGGTTTGAACAGCTTACTGTTATCAGCCACGATGACACCTTTGAATCCGTGACAGAGCACGCTATAACGCTTGAAAAAGTGGACGGTGCGACTGAGGTGGTGAGTGACTAATGCCGCTTTATCGTGACCGTGTTGCTGAAGAATTGGAAGGTAAAAAGGCTGAGTTCACTGGTAAGGCGATTAATCAGAAGGCAGTTGAGGAGTTTCAAAGTGCTGCGCAGGGCCTTACGTCTGAGTTTTCGTCGGAGGATATTCGAGAAGCTCTTCAGGAGTATGATTTGCCGAGTGCTTTGCCAACTGAGGAGTACAGTGAAAATGGTGACTTGGTGGTTTCATTTGGGGAGAGTTCTGAGTGGGAGTCGCACGAGGCGGTGAATAATTGGGCGAAAGAGAATATTCGCGGTGTTACTACTGTTGCAGCTGATGGGTCTCAGATTGATCCTGTTACTGAGTTTGAGCAGCCTGTCGGTCTTGTTCAGGCTGTTTGGATAGGTAATAATCATACTGAGGACGGTGATTATGTGAGGGATGTGGAAACAAGGGTTCTCTCACCCGAGGATATTCTCTTTGAGGATCCGAATACAGGTCATATCCAGGTGGATAACGAGGAGGTGCCACTGTCAAGGTTTGAGACTGAGATGGAGGTATTGGAAAAGCAGATTAAGAAACACAGTGATGAGAGCGAGCCACCGGTTGTTCTCTATGATGGACCTCTTATCATGTCGTTTGCTCAGATGTTTGATCAACCTGTCAGGGAGCGTTACGGTGAGGCTCTTGCCCGTGTTCTGGCAGCCAGTAAGCATCACGGAGTCCCTGTTGTGGGGTATACAGCCGGTTCTAAAGCCAGTGATTTTGCGAAGATGATTCAGAAATTGGATTTGATCGATGCAAGTAGTTCTGTACGTGACTATCAGATTTTTGAGGAGATGACTGAAAACTGGGGTGACAGAACTATTCTATTTAATTCGAGGAGGGATAACTCGTTGAACCAGCTTCAGACGACTTACCACGGTGTTGATTATGATTTCTCGGAGCGGATTCTGTTC
The DNA here is from genome assembly GCF_006861665.1 of Halonotius terrestris. GTDB lineage: Archaea > Halobacteriota > Halobacteria > Halobacteriales > Haloferacaceae > Halonotius > Halonotius terrestris. The sequence goes on from NZ_RKLU01000002.1 coordinate 466,571, forward strand.
TCTTATATGAAGATTGGAAGCGGTCCGCAGTTAGACCGGCTTGATCTTCCTAAGTGGGTTTTAGAGGAGGACTTGGTTAGTCATGTGATGTCCGTGATTCGTTCCGAATGTGGTGTTGGGCGTGGTTACCCTGAGATTTTGCAGGCGGCAGATGCGGATGCGGTTATCAGTCGTCAGGATCGTGAGGAGTTCCTGAGAATGTATCAGGACTTCTCAGATGAAAACGATATTGAGTTGAGATGGAATAACAAGGCTTTGTCAAAGAAGCGGAGGAGAAGATAATACTATGACACTGAAAAATAACATCGAGATCGGTTCAGTTGTAGGATCAAACTCTCACATAGACTATGTCGGAGAAATATATACGGAGACGATGCGGGAGAACCCGCCGGAACCTACCGACTTTGAGTTCGGGCAGTTCGTGTATGTTTCGAAGGAGGTGCAGGGACAGCAACGGGCGTTTGTCGGTATCATCTACGACACGCAACTTGTGGATCCGGATCAGGGTAGGAGTGGACCGCGGCTTGCTCAACCGGATGAGCAGAATATCTTCCAACCAAGTTATGTGGATGAAAAGCAGGTTCTCACCGGTATAGTGCTTTTAGGTCATGCCAAGGTGGAAGATGGAGAGCTGGTGGATCCTGAACATTCGATTCCTCGTTGGACGCTTGAGATTGATGATGTTGTGCAGAAACTCTCTGATGAAGCTGTAACCCGGTTCCACGAGGTTGATGGAGAAGTACGGCTGGAATACTACCAGCGTATTGTTGATGTTGCTGGAGGGTTTGCTGAGGATATTCTTAGCCAGGTCTTGACTCATCTTAAGCAGGAGAAGCCGGGAGAAGCGGATGCGTTGGATGTGATCCAAAAGAATCTGGAGTGGCAGACTAAGATGGGGGGTGTTGAGTAAATGGTAATTGGAATTGTCTCTAAGCCAGGGGAAAATACGAATGAGTTTGTAATCGTTACTCCTGACGATACAGAGATTAAGACTGGTGAGTTCGTCTACTACAAGGGTGATGTAGAGGTTCAAAATGATGATGGCAGTGTTGTGGAACAGGAGAAGAAGATTTTCGCCCGTGTTACGGGGCGTGAGCAGCAGCGAGGGTTCCCTGATCAGTTCATGGCTGATCCCGGTGTGTCCCCGGATGCTGTAGCTCGAAAACTTGGTATCTCTACTGAGGGAGTCGATCTCTACAATATTACTGCGACGGTTATCGGTTACTACGATGAGAAGCTGAATGATTTCACGAATCCGCGTATTGTACCGAAGCCGGGAACTGAGATTAGGTTAGCGTCTGATTCGGATTTAGAGGAGTATCTTACTGAGGCTGTCCCTGAGGAGGGTTCGGCGTTTATCGGTGATTTGATTCATCGTCCTCCGGAGCAGACTGAGATCCACTTACCGATTGATGCCTTTGCTTCGACTCATCTCTCTGTGCTGGCGTCAACGGGCAGCGGCAAGTCGTACACTGCATCGGTACTGATTGAGGAGATGATGCAGCCTGATTCACGGGCAGCAGTACTGGTATTGGATCCACACGGAGAATATGGATCTCTGAAGCAGATGGAGGAAGGCGAAAAGTTCCAAGATGGTGATTATGCTCCTGAGGTGCAGATTAAGCGACCGGAAAGTATCCAGATCCGGATCAGTGAGCTTTCCTTAGGCGATTTGTTCTCAATCATCGACGATCCTTCGGATCCACAGGAACAGGTTCTTGCGGAGGCTTGGAACCAGCTTCAGTCTGAGGAAGACGACTATATTTCTATCAATGATCTTCAGAATAAGGTTGAGGAGGTTGGTGATGAGAAGGATCTTGAGAGCAGTGCTCGTGCGTTAGATTGGCGGATAGACAAGGCTCTTGACCGAGACTTGTTTGATCACAGCAACCACCTGTCACTTTCGGAGCTGTTGGAGCCTGGTCAGTGTACGGTACTTCAGTTGGATACAATGGATCAGCGCGATCAGCAGATGATGGTCAGTGTGTTATTCCGTAAAATCAATCAGGAACGTGTAGCACACGAGAAAGGACGAGAATCTGAACTGGAGTTCCCTGTTTTCGGACTCTTAGAGGAAGGGCACCGTTTTGCACCGGCTGACGGTGATGCCCGGTCACTGCCAGTTCTCAGCACTATTCTGAGTGAGGGTCGTAAGTTCGGAGTCGGTATCGGAATAATCAGTCAGCGTCCAAGCAAGATCGACGACGATGTGCTGTCACAGTGTAAAACTCAAATCATCATGCAGATTCAGAACCCGTTGGATCAAGACGCTGTAAAGAAAGGTGTCGAGGATGTCGGCGAGGATCTACTTGATGAACTACCCGGACTAACACCCGGACAGGCAATCATCGCTGGTGACAGCGTCAACACACCATTCCTCTCCCGAATCAGAAACCGCTACACAGAGCACGATGCCGAAAGCTTAGAAGCCACAAAACTCTGGCAGGAAAGCTGGAAAGAGCAACAACGGGAGCCTGACGGAATGGCTGAGCCAGAAGACGAAGAAGGTGCTTCGAACCGAGATCAGCCGTTAGATTAGCTCCTGCACCTGATCGCGGAACACCTCGAATTTTTTCTCCAACTCTTCTATTTGCTTCTCTAACCCGTGGATTTTCTCGACAAGTTCGTTGTGGCTCAGATCATCGTATTCGTCTATATGTTCTCGCTCCGATTCCTTCAGGTGCTCCTCTCCTTTTTCGGTTAGTTCTGCTTGTTTGGGGTGTTGGAAGACTCGTTTTTGTCCGTTGATGGTTCGTTCTACGGTTCCTTCGGGTTTTGTGACTTCGATGAGTCCTAGATCTTCGAGTTTTTGGAATGCGTAGGTGACGTGGTGGTTTTCGTGGGTGGTGGCTGAGGTGATTTTTTGTACGTCGTTGTTGCCTTGGTGGATTTGTTGGAGGATTTGGTGGTCTTTGTCTCTGAGTTCTGGAGTGGTCATTGGTTTTCTTGGAGGACGCACTGTGTTTCGAGTTCGGTACAGAATCCGTCGTTGTCGCGGTAGAGGCAGAAGTTTTCGAGGTCTTCCCGGTCGTTGTGACTGAGTTCGGGGCACTCGTTTTCGACTTGGTCTCGTGTTTCGAGGGTGTCTTCGGTGAGTTCGAGGATTCGGTATTCCCCTGTTTTGAGTTGTTCTGTGTTGGTTACGGGTTCGCCGTCGGTGGTGTAGTGGCTGTAGGTGCCGTGTTCGTCTTGGTGTTGGTTGCCGTGGCGGTTGACGGGGTCGGAGAGAATGTTTTCGAGTTTGGCGGCGTTTCCGTTTTCGACGATGTAGAAGACTTCTCGGTCTTGTTCTATTCCTCTTTTCAGGTTTTTCAGGACTTTGCCTGGTTTGGATAGTGTGCTGTGTTCGGCTTCAAGATGTGCCAATTCATCATCGGGTAGGTGTACGTGTCCGTCGGGTTTCTCTTCGCTTTGTCCTTGGTGTAGGAGGTTGACTTGGAAGCCGCGTTCTTCCAATTGTTTCTTGGCTTCTGCGAGGAGTTCTTGATGTTTTTCGCCGCCGGCGTTGGCTTGTTTGCCGAGTGATTGCTGTATCTCGATGTTTTGTCCGGGTTGGGAGGCGGTGTGTTGTTTCTTGATCTGGTCTACTTTGTCTCTGTCTGTGTTCCAGGGTGGGTAGGTGTCGAAGGTGACGGCTTGTGACTGGTTTTCTTGTGATGGTTTTTGGATTGCTGCCCGGTATTTTCCGAGTGCTGTCAGGGTGTCTTTGTTGAGTCCTTGAAGCATTGCGGCGATCCGGGCTGTGTTGTCGCTGCCGCTGGGGTTGAATATGATTTTGGTGCGGCAGTTGTTGGTGACTGCTCTCCGCATTTCGGCGGTGAGTTGGTGGAGGTATTGTGTGGCGAGCCAGCAGCCGAGCCGGTATTCTCGTGCTTCGCTGAGTATTTTGGTGAAGTTGCTGCCTTCTCCTGCGAAGTTTTGGAGTTCGTCGATGTAGAGGTAGAACGGTGTTCGCTGCTGGATGGGTTGTGTGATCCGGCTTTGTGCTGCTGCCCAGATCTTGGTGATTACGATGGAGCCGATGAGTTGTGAGACTGTTTCGCCGACCTCTCCTTTCTGAATATCGACGAGTATGATCTTCTCGTTGTTAACGGCTTCTTGGAAGTCGAACCCGGATTCCTCGGCTCCGATAACCCGTCTGATAGTTGGGTTCATGACGAAGTCGTTTAGTCGGCGTTGGAGAGGTTCCATTTCGTAGCTGGACATATCCTCCTTGACGCGGACGAGTTGTTCTCGGATAACCGGGTCTTCGGTGGCGTCAATCAGCTTGGAGAGTTCCTCGCTTTGGGTGACACAGTGAAATACGTCGATTAGTGTTTTGCCGGCGTCGTGGCGGATGTTTTGGTTGAGGTGGGCTCGAAGCAGTGTTTCGAGTACTCTGCCGAACTGATCTCCCCAGTTCTCGCTTTGTCTTTTGAATAGGTCGATGAGATCGGAGACGATGATCTCTTTCTGGCTTTCCCTTTGTGCCGTGGTCATATCCTCGGTGAGCTGTGGTTCTAAGACGTTGACTGGTGTTACGGGTTGCTGGGCAGGATTAATGTAGATGATGTCGTCCAACCGGTGTTCGGGGAGTTTGGCGATGAATTCGTCTATGAGGTCGCCTTTCGGGTTGATGATGCCGAGTCCGTATCCCTTCTCCGCATCCTGCAAGGCGACATGCGTCAGTAACTGACTTTTGCCGTAGCCGGTTGGTCCGATGTTGAGAACGTGTGTCAATCGTTTCGTATCTTCGATGCCGATGTTTTCTTCGACGCCGAAGCTGCTGGTACGGGTTCCGAGGTAGGTCAGTGCCTGGTCTCCGCTATTCTGTATCAGTTTCTTTACTTCTTCTGGTGTCATGGTTTGCTGTCTGGGATGTTCTGCTGGCTGCGGTCTGGGATCGATACGAGTGCTGCGAGCTCTTCGGTTGAGGTGTGGAAGCGTCGGTGCCAGGAACTGAATCTACGCTGCCGGACTGCGGAGGCAAAGTCGAGGATGCGGCTCTGCAATGTGTGGATGGTTACGGCGTTGAGGTACTGCCCTGTATCCGGGTTTTCGTAGATGTTGAATGCACCAGCCAGTTCCTTCACGCGGCTTGGCGTGTACTCCTTGCTGTTGATGAACAGGAGTCGGATAGAGGTGTAGAATCGGGTGGTACCGGCTTTGCGTTCTACGGCGTCTGCCTGTTGTTTTTCACGGGGTGTTGGTGATCGACTGTTCCACAGCTTCTGTTTCTCTTTCCTGAGGTACCCGATGCGCTGGTATGTCCGCCGGTTCCTGTACCACCGCCTCACAGGTTTGCCGGCAACCGGTTTGAACAGTACTTGGATCACTGCCTGCGTGTTCTGCATGGCGTGACGGTGCAGTGCTCCAACCAAACTGTTGGTCGGTGGCTGATCGTAACCGGTCTGTAGAGGATACCAATCTCTTCTCCCCGAGGTGAGTATGCCGCCGCCGACCGAGTCACCTTCTGTCACCAGGAGCTGGTTGGTTCCCTCGGAGAGTTGGATTCCGTCGAGTTCGTTTTTGATTTGGCTTCGAACCTTTCGTTCAAGTCTCCTGCTCGGAACTGAGAACTGTATCTGTATGTTTTCGGGTGTGTGGCGTCGGATTTCGAATGAAATGGTTGGTGAGGTGTTCTTGAGTCCGAGCCAGCTGGTCTGGAGTTCGGTGATGCCTTTTATGAAGGTGTCCAGTGTTTCCGGGTGGTCGGCGTTGGGACTGGTTTTGACTTGGACGGTGTGCCAGCCACCAACCGGTTTAGACAGTTCTTCCGCCTGTGTTTCGGTCAGGGTTGTGTAGCAGGGCAGGAGGCGTTTTACCGGGTTCATGCCTGTTCGCCTCCCTGTATGACTGCGTGTTCTTGTGGCGTGGATTCGACTCTGAGCCGTGTTTTGATTCTGCCGGAGACGTGGAGTAGTGCTTCGCTGTACGGTGATTCTGTCCCGGTTCGTAGTTCGTATAGTTCCTGTTTTTCGCGTTGTGACAGGTTGAAGTAGTCTACTACTGATTCTGGGACTCTGTCGTGCCGCATGAAGATTTTGCCGGGCATGTTGTCGAGGATTTCTCGTCCTTCCCGGCTGTGAGTGAAGTGTGAGGCGTTCTGCGTGATCAGGGTGATTGCGGTGTTGGTGTCACGTCCTTCGAGAACAAACTGGTTCAGGACCCTGCGACCGTCCTCATCGTTGAGTAAAATACGGGCTTCATCAACGAGAACAAGTGTCCTTTCTTGGTCTTGGCTAACGCTGCTGTAGACTTGTTCGACGGCGTCGGTCAGCAGTTCGACGTTCTCGCTTTGCCCACGCTCACTTACTGATAGACAGGTGGCTTGATTATCGAGACTGTAATCTGTGGTTTCTTCGAGTGTTTCTACGTTGCCGCCGAGTGATTGGATTAGGTGTTTGTATTCCTGTTTGGGATCGACGACGATGATTTTCAGGTCTTGGTAGATGAGTGCGGATCGCAGCAGTTCGATCTTGGCGGCGTAGCTTTTGCCGGAGCCGACTGCTCCCATTCGTGCCATGCTGTGGCTGCTCCAGTTGAATCGGTTGAGGAGTACCGGGTTGCCGCTGTAGGTGTCTGCGCCGTAGATGATGCCGGTGTCTTCGGTGTTTTGTGTGGCGAAGGGGAAGCCTGCGGCTGCGCTGCTGGATGGGACGAGCAGTGAGTGGTTTAACGGGTTTCTGTACAGCGGTGAACTGGTTTTGTAGGCTTGATCGGTTCTGAGAACCGGTTGACTGTATTCGAATCTGAGTGTGTCTAACCGGTTGCACACCTTTTCGAAGGTTTGCCCCGCCCTCTCCTTCTTCGGGTGGTGAACGGTGAGGTATGCGCTGTATTCGACGGGATGTGCTTCTTTCTCCGCCAGCAGGTTGAGGAACTGGTTGGCGTCTTCGAGCAGTGATTCAAGTTTGTTGGTTCCTCTGTGTCCGCCGGCGAGCAGCGAGTCGATCTCCGCATTCAGTTTTTCCGCGACCCGGTTCAGTTTCTTGACTGCTTTACTGGTGTTACACGGTTCAATCACTTGGACGGTGTCAACCATGCCACGGATTCGAAGCAGCTGTACTGGCCACGCCAAGTCAATTTTAGACGGGTATTCGTCCAGTTGAATCGTCTTCCTGTACTGACCGCCCTGTGTTGTCCACTGTGGCGACGGATTCGGCGTAGTGTGTTTCTCGGCGGATGTGAATTGGGTTAGTTGGGTGTCTGTGAGGCGTTCTGCGTTGAGGTCTGAGGTGTTGAGTGCTTCCAGTACTTCGCGGCATCGGCTATCGAGTTCGCTTCGCAGTGCTTCGTCATTCTCCGATTTGACGCCGTCTCCGAGGTACTCGCTGTATTTTTCTTGTAGGAAGCTGAGTCCGTCTTGTTCGACGTGGACTACGATGTAGTGCTGTGTCAGGGTCAGCTCTTGATTCTCGAACTCTTCGCAGAACTCGACGTAGTCAGTTTTCAATAGTTCGCTGCTGGATTCGCAGCTTTCCAAGTGGTCGAGGTATTTGTCGAGATCTAACCGTTTTTGCCGTGAGTGGATTTGAACTGGGTAGTTCACCGTCTCGATGAACTCTTGGTACAGGTTGTGGACTGCTCCCTGCTCGGCACCGGTCTTCAAGTCGAGATTGGTGGGCTCTATCCTGATGACTGTGCCCAGTCCGCCTTCCCCGGTTCTGAACGCGTTTTCTTCGACCTCACCCGTCAATGAATCCGAGCTGTCTGCTTTCTTCTCCAACTGCCTCTTTCCGATCAGCCAGCGTGCGGTGTGGAAGACGTGACCGTCTAACGGGCGTCCGTATGGTTTCCAGAAGAACCATACAAGGCTGATCAGTACTCCGGCGGCGATCCCGACCAGGTTTTGGGTGAGGACGCCTGGAACCAGTGGTAGGGAGATTCGAGCCAGGTCTTTGGCTTTGATTCTGCCGAACAGCCGCATCGGGACTTCGAGGTCTCCTGGCATCCAGACCGGCTTCATCAGTCGTCACCTCCGACAACCGAGTCTCTGTAGTCTGGTTTGTTTCCGTGCTGTTTGAGGCGTTCCTGCCGGTAGCGATGCCAGTCTCTCTGCCGTTTCTCGCGGCGTTTCGCGCGTTTCCGTTTTTTCCAACGTGTTTTGACGCTGCCTGTGACTGCGTATGCTTGTCCGACGACGGCTTGGCTGGCTCCGTAGAGTTGGTAGGGTACGAGGATCAGGAGTACTGCGGAAGCCATTCCGAATATCCAGTTTGCGATGGATTGTCCGAGGTTGGCTCCTTGTCCTGACATCAGTGTGAATGTGAATTTGAGGACGATCATGTCGAGCGGTGCCATCATCAACGCGGTGAACCAGCCGGCGATGAACGAGTCGGCGTAGCGTTTGACTTTCGGCAGGCTCCATCCCAAAGCGAGTAACGGGCTGATGGCGGCGATGAACATCAGGTAGGCTGATCGGACTACGAATATCAGGACAACAACCAGCAACAGCCATGAATTGATGACCCAGACGATGGCGATGGTTGCGGCAGTCCCGTACATCTCACCTATCGAAGTCTCCAGTATATCCGGTCTGAACGCGTAGGTCAGTGCGTTAGCCAAGTCAATCTGATACTGGAGCAGCGGCAAAGCTACTGAGGCGAATACCAGTGCCGCGATCACACGCGGAAGAATTATCCTGACCTCCCGGTAGCTCACACCGAGGACAGGACCGATCATATGCAGTAAGCCGGCAGCCATGAACGCCAAGGTCGCCAACAGGTATGAGATCAAAAGTGATTGCTGGTAGACCTCTTCGACGGCAGGGTTCGGGTATACATCCGGCGTATGCAGTAGTAGGGTGGCGAGGATCGAGACCAGCATGTTCAACAACGCGAGGAAAGGATCGAACAACACTGATCTTACAACGCTTTCCAGTGTTTCATCCCAGCTGTCGGTGAAGCTGCTGAGTTCGTCAAACAGGTTATCAATCGAATCAGCTATCCCACCGTTGTCTGTGTCTGTTTGAGCCGTTGCTGGGGTCGAACAGAGGAGAACCACCGCTGCCAAGATGAAGAGGTGTTTCTTCATCAGCAGATTGCACCTCCCATCTGAGAGACAAGGTAGGAGACAATCATATTGGCAGACAACAGCAGGACTACACCGATGAACACGTTCTTGGCTACACCTTTCCCACGTCGAGTCCAGTCTTCTCCCGGCAGCATCAGAAAGATACCAGCCGTCAGGAACCCGATAGTGCCGATACTGACACCTGCGAGGAAGGCAAGTTCACCGAGGCTGTGAAGCAAATTGATTAACGGTGAAAGCGAGTCGGGTGGTGTGCAATCCAAGCTGCTGTGTGCTGCTGCTACAGGCTGGACGATGAGCAGAACCGATGCGAGTGCCGGTGAGAGCGTTGCCACTCTCCGAACTATTTTACTGGACATGTCTGTCGTTGACCTCCAAGCCCTGTTTCAAGGCTGCAAACCGCGTCTCACAGCCATTCTATGGGGCTTGGCAGGCTGGACTAAGGCTGGGATTATGATAATTAAAACTAATTTATGGCTCTGGAACGGGTTCGATTTTTAGAAACAGTTGAATGACAGAAGAAGGGGTTGGTAGAGAGATAGGGTTAATCCGGAAAAGTCAGTTCATTGGATTTGCATAATGGTTATTTGATGACATGGTTTGTTTTGGGGTATGGATGTTGATTATGAGTTGATTAGGACTCGGGAAGTTAGGTCGCAGAAGAAGATTAATTTTCCTGACAAGGTTCAGCGTAATGTTTCCTTTGAGCACAGAGCACATGGAGAGTCTGTTGAATGGCATTATGAGGAGAATGAGGGTGTGGCTGTCATTTCAAATGATAGGTTGAGCGACGAGAGATATGTTCATATCAAGCGAGCGAACGTGATGGATGATGGTGTTAATATACGCCCTCCAAATGACCTTATCGAAGATCTTAGCAGACCTATCTACAAAGGTATGACTACTGTTTATTTGGCGCATGAGGATATGCTGGAAGGTGATATCAGGTCGGTTTATCTTTTGACCGAGAGTCAGGCATTTACTCTAATTGGTGAAAGAACGGATGACTCAAAGGAGCTGAGGGAAGTACTGTCAAACACACCAAGGTTCCTACCTATCCCGGAATGAGAATCAGCAGACAAGTATGGAGTCCTGAAAACACGTTTAATGAGGCTGCTGAATCTAAACTAACTGGTTCTTTCGGAGAGCCTGATGAAGAAGGAGATCTGCTGAAATGGTCTCAAAAAAAATTGCTTGGTCTACACCGTCAGGAAATCGTTTTCAATACTGGTGAGTGTGAAGTTACGGTAAGTACTGAGGCAAACCGGTTTCTGTATTTCCTTGTTGTAGGTCTTCCATTGGTGTTTTCAGCTTTATTGTTGTCCTCGAACTTTGGCTTGGGCGGTATTCGAGTAATATTTTTGTTCTTGATTTATGCAGGTGTCTCGTATTGGCTGTTTACTCCTGGTCGTATTGAGTGTTTAGAGGAGCTTGCTATTTTGTCAGAACAAGAAGATAATTCATTGCCTTTCCTATTGATAGGCAGTGGACTTCTCTTGATGTGGTATAAGTTTCAAATTTTATATCCAACCGGTTTAGTTAGCAGGTTTATGATACTTATATTTATTATTTTCTTGGGCTATTCCCTCAGCTATAATTTGATTCCGTTTGTTTCGGTGAATCCTGGTTTGAGAATCTTAGCGACACCTGTCACAGCCCTGTTTTGGTTGATGATCCCACCAATTCTCTTCGTTGTCTTTGCATTCCAACCAGGTTATTTATATCTCAAATCTAATTTCCATCAGTCTATTTTCCAGAATATGACTTTGACGAGGTATAATGCGAGTATAATTACAGATATGTATGGTAGTATTCCTTCGATAGAGGCTATTGATCTCTTGGTGGCTCAGAGGTCTTTAGAATTTTTCATGATTATGATTTTGTTGATTATATTAGTATTAGTTTTGATGGCTGTTCAGGCTAAAAGACAACTTTCCAGTTTTAATTCGATTAATGTCACTAGTTTTGAATCTTCAAAGCTGAGATCGGCTGCTTTTGCCGTATTTTTCACTTCAAACATTGCAGTCTTGGTGACGGTGATACCGGCTGCTGCTATCCTATTTTACGGTGTTTTTGAACAGTTTCCTTTCAGTGGAATTGACCTGTTATACACTCAGGCGTTCACATATCAACCGCTTGAGTTTCAGATAGAGACTGCACGCTTTGTGAACAATACGTCTGTTACTGAACCGGTGATGATTGAAGAGTCGAGACAGATTCAGCCGGAGGAATTAGTAGCTGCGAGTTATGAGGTTCTTGATACGGCATTTAGGAACTCTGAGTTCCTTCCTCCGCGTGTTCTGTCTATCTCGTTCTTCGGTTTTTTGTTTGCACCGCAGATATTGCTTGGGAACTACTGGATGTACAGTTTATACTCAGGTATTCGAGAAAAGTTTGGGCTACTGTTGAAGGCTGAGCAACTGGAAAGAGATTCAGACGTTGTTCCAGAGGATATTCAAGTACTGGTTATTGAAGAAGAACAGTCATCCGTTCTTGTCAACCCAATGTCTCTCCTATTTGGCTGGAGAAATTATATACTCATCAACAGGTCTGTAGAAAAAGAGCTTACATCCGATGAGCTGGATGCTGTATTAGCTCATGAAGTATACCATATCAACCATCAGGATTTGAAAGTCAACGCAGCGGCAAAGATCATATCTTTAGGATTTGGCGGCTCTAATGCTTTACTCGCCTTCTATGATTATCCGAAGATCGAGGAAGAAGCAGATGATTACGCACGAAATAAAATAGGGGCAACTGCCACTATCGTAGCAATCGATAAGATGGATATCCTCGCCCAACGATCTTCCGGTAAAACGATACCAGGCTTGTCGCCCGGCTTTGTCGATACCCCAGAGTTCATACAATCCGGTTGGAATTCTCTTTCAGGAATAAGAACGACACTGGATGAATACAGCAGTTCACCGTATAAACTGTTGTTCGGAAAAGTTATTCTCCACACTGCCCACTTGGAACCAAGAGAACGGATAGCACGAATCAGACAGAACAGTCAAGATGAATAACCAAAATATCCTCTACGATCAGTTCGACAGGATTGCCGCCAATAGTGATCCATGATTGTTGTTAACGTACCGATAAAACTTCTATTGGAAGGTTAAGCTATTAGTTGTTCTCTTCCTACTGTTCATTTCGTTCAGGTCTTCCTAACTGATTCCGAGTGTTATGGGTGTATTTGATTTATTTCTGCTTCGAGTCCGTATTCTTCTAGTGCTGTTACTGCGTCTTCTGCCCGTTCAAGACCATCTTCACGATCAAGATCGTATGTGTTAATCTGCCATTGGCTTTCTGTCCCTGGAACGTACTTGATTTCTGTTCCTGGTGTGCCTGGTAGATCAGTTTCAGGTACATCTGGTTCTTCTATTTCTACACTACCTGTAACATTCCTGTAGACAAGTGATGCTGGGTCTTCTTTTCCTTGGATTACGTCCTGTATTTCGTCTCCTGCGATGTGGACGAAGAAATTGTCGTCAGAACCAAGTTGTCCCAGTAGTTCATCTATTGCCTCTTCAGGTGTTTCTCCAGAAGTAGTCATGCCATTTGTGCGGTCTGAGTCTATTCTGGCTTGGTATCCTGTTACGTTGTATCCGGCGGTTTCAAGAGCTTTTTGTCCTTGTTGTAGGTTATCAACCAGTTCTGTTCTAATATCTATCATATTTCACTAATACATAACAAATATTATAAATATTGGAAAGATATCATCGGAAACCGGGTGTATCGGTTGATACCTACCGGTTAGTATCTGTGTTCTTGGTAAGAGGTGGTTCACGAATTAGATCTGATGTGTATGTTTTCGATGGTTTGGACGAGCTTTACGAAACTGCGGAAGAGTTGCCGGTGGTTGATCGGCATGATGTCTATGCTCATCATGAAGGGAGTGATGAGTGGGAGGAGGTGCCGTACCGTGACAGTTTGTGGACTGATGATGGTAGGACGACGGGTGTGGTTTCCAGCAGTGAGGATTTCTACAATATTATTCAATACGGGGATGTGTTGGAGACGGTTGGTGATGCCATTGATCGCCACGGTATCGAACCTTCTGGCAGAGTGTCCGTCTCTCCGACCGCGCATAAGATGAGTGCGTCTGTCGAGTTCGATGGAGCCACGGTTTATGCTTCGCAGGATGATCCTGTTGATCTTGGACTCCAGATTCAGACTGGGCACAGCGGGTTCCACGGGTTGAAGTACGATATTGGTGCGGAACGGCAAGTATGCAGTAACGGGATGACGGCTTTCATCTCCGAGCTCGGATTCGAGCAGACCCACGGTGAACCATTTCAGCCCGGCTTGGCGTACAACGCTGTTGACGCTGTGGTTGAGTCGCCGGCGGAGATCGAGCAGCGACTAGCACAGGCACAGAACCGAGAACTATTCAACCAGGATGAAGCCCTGCTGGTGTTGATGGAGTCAGGGATTGACCGGTATTTGGAGAATCCTGTTCCGGATTTGTTGACGGCGATGCAGGACGAGGTCAGTGATCCGAATTCTCCGACGCTTTGGGAGACGTACAACGCTGCCACACGCGCACTGACACACTACACCCATGACGTGCCGGATTACGAGGTTGCGGAGGGATTGGAGAAGGCTGCTCAGCTCTTGGAGGATGGTACGAACAGTATTCCTGATCCTGAACGGCTTGGTGAACAGGTTGTCAACAATCGTTCCCGCCAACTGATCGAACACGGTGACTCGGAGCCGTACTGGCCTGAAGAAGAGCAAACCCTGAGAGAATTGATGCAAGAACACGAACTCACAGCATAAACAGAGGTGATACAAATCATGTCAATAAATAATAGATCTGACCTAGGAGGCGAAACGGAAAATCTTGGAGAACCGGTGCAGGTGACCTACAATCACTGATTACGACGATGAGGAGCCAATAGCGGCTTGGGAAGCTGCTTTCCTACCAGACTGGGAGTGGGAAGCTTACGACAAGGAAGACGACGACGTGTACTTCGGACGAGTTAAATCTCCGAATACGTACGGCAGCTGGGAATACGGCTACTTCACCCAGACCCAGCTCGAAAAGGCTGGGGCTTACCGAACCGATCTTGATCCAGATGATGAGGAACCGTTGTTCCCGGATGGCGGCACTGTCGAGGAAATCGTCGGCGTCTACGAAACCGAGTTAGAAGCACTGCTCGAAAAAGAGGGTGAGTACCGATTCGACGAGTAGACGACGTGATCGAAGAGTACACTGATGAGAAAATGTTTGTCGAGGAGAGGAAGCCGTACTGGTTGAATCTTACCGGTGGCACCAGTTTCTCCGGGGAACTACGGTTTGAACTGGAGAACTACTTTCCAGAAGCCCATTACAAGCAAGCCGTTGACAACGCAATGGATAAAGAGGAAGAGATTCGCCCGGATGGTGGCAGCTTGACGCAGTATTACTGGAGTGGAGAAGACGGGATCGTATACCATACAGAGACCAGCGGAGGAATGGTCGATCCGTTCTTCAACACTGTAGAAGAAGCCGAACAATACTTCGAAACACTCGCCGACACACACGGCAAAAACCAGTACGAAGGCTTAGTACTTCGAAAATCAGGAAACCGGAAAGTCATGGAAGCCACAGACGTACTCACCGAACAATCCGGCTTAACAGACTGGTGAAACACCGCCAATCCAAGAATCGGTAGACGAGTTTGGTAGAACACTCGGAGAACAAGTCAGAGACCAAATTCTCCGAGAATACCAACTCAACGAACAAAGCCACGTCCTCGAACAAGAATACAGCTCAGACGTAACCCATCAAGACGGCAACCTCCCCTACAGAATGCAGATCACCTACGAAAACGGCGGCCCCAGCTACCAAGTCAACGAATACTTCCCACACCTCCACTACAAAGCCGCAGCCACCTTAGCAAACCAAAACTACGACCAACTAATCAAATGGGGCAATGAATACGATTCGCTTCAAGAGGCAGATCCAAGCTCGGAACCGCTGGAGAAATTGGCTGCGAGAGGTGCTAACTCAGATATCGGCGATCTCGATATTTTCTGAGGTAACTGATGGCTGCCGGAACTATTAACAGTGTAACCCCAGCAGTAGTTTGTATGGCAATTGCGAGAGATTCTAATGGTGAACTTGAAAAGAAACTCTGGGAGACTGCTGAAAAACTAAGAGGTCCTGTCGATCCGTCCGAATACAAGGACTTCGCTCTTGGCCTCCTTTTCCTGAAGAGTATGTCCGATTCTTTTGAGGCACGGAAACAGGAACTCGAAGAGAAGACTCACGATGAAGACTCCCGATATTACACTGAAGATGAGCAAGAACGCCAGTACATACTAACGGACAAAGACGAATACAAGCGGGAGAATGTCTTCTATCTCCCCGAAGAAACACGATGGCAGTACTTCGTTGACAACGCCACAGATCCGCAGATCGGCAAGAAAATCGACGACGCAATGCGTGCAATCGAGGAAGAAAACCCACGCCTCAAAGGAATACTACCGAAAGGATACTCCCGTTCATCTCTCTCCGATAACTCATCAGACGCACTTGAGGGACTCATCAACCTGTTCGCAGATATCGATATGGAAGCCGGAAACGGTGATGAAGACGAGGACATTTTCGGCCGAATCTACGAATACTTCATCAAACAGTTCGCAATGGAGGGCGGGCAGAAAGGAGGTGAATTCTACACGCCCAAGAGTGTCGTTGAGCTGATGGTCGAAATCTTAGAACCCTACGAAGGTCGTATCTTCGACCCATTCAGTGGTTCTGGAGGGATGTTCGTACAAAGCCAGAAATTCATCAAGGAACACGGCGGCGACACAGACAAAATCTCAATCTACGGTCAAGAGATCAAAGAAAGCACACTCCAAATATCCAAGATGAACCTCTACCTCAGAGGATTAGACGGGAACATCAAACAAGGAGACAGCATCCTCAACGACCAACACAAAGGACTCGAAGCAGACTACATCATAACGAATCCTCCGTTCAATATGAGCGAATGGGGGAAAGATCAAATAGCAGACGACGATCCCCGATTCGAATACGGGATGCCTCCCTCCAACAACGCGAACTACGCCTTCATCCAGCACATGATACGCCATCTCAACGATACAGGAATGGCAGCAACAGTCATGGCAAACGGAGCTATGTCTGCACAGAGTAAAGAAGGTCAAATTCGGGAGGAAATAATAAATAATGATCTACTTGATGGTGTGATTGCCTTACCAAAGGAATTATTTTTCACAACGAGTATTCCTGCTTGTATTTTTATTTTGAGTAAAGGGAAAAAGGACGATAAGTATAGGGATCGTTCTGGTGAGACACTATTTATTGATGCAAGAGATCAATATGAAAGTATAGATAAAACTCAAAATATTCTTAATAAAGATAATATAACAAAAATAGCAGATAAGATTAGATCATACAGAGGTGAAGAAGACTCTGAAGATTATACTGATGAAAAAGGTTTCTGTAAAAAAGTAGATATTGAAGATATAGCAGATAATCGTTATATTATTACTCCTGGCAGGTATGTCGGGGTGAAAGAAGCTGAGGGAGATGATGAACCGTTTGAGGTAAAAATGGAAAGATTATCAGCAGAACTACGCGCTACCTTCGAAGAATCGAATGAATTACAAGATCAAATTGAGGAGAATTTAGAGGTGATTGGATTTTGACCTCTGAACAGGCCGAAATATCTGATTTAGAAGAAGCGTCGAGCAAAGCAGAGAAGGAAGAATATAACAGTGTTAATCTATCCGAAGTAATTGAACCTATTCTAGGAAAAACACCAAAAAGACAGAATGATGATTATTGGGGTGGTGATATTAAATGGGCTAGTGCCAAGGATATCTCGCAAAATAACACCAGAAAAATCAGACGAACAGCGGAGAAAATAACGGTTGCAGGCAAAGAAGCCTCTAATGCCAAAATAATGCCGGAGGGGACTCTAGTGGTTGTAGCCCGTGGTTCTGTAGGCAAGTCAGCACAACTTGGAGAACCTATGGCATTTAATCAGACTTGTTATGGTTTGGAAGCCGACAATAACAGGTTGATAAACGATTTTCTGTATTATGCCTGGCAATACAAATTTAATCAAATTCAGGCAGTTACTCACGGAACAATATTTGATACAATTACAATGGCATCTTTCGAAGATATCCAAATACCGTTGCCAAATATAGAGGAACAAAAAAGAATATCCGAAGTACTCACTAATTTTGATGATAAGATTGAAAATAATATCAAAAATAATCGTGAACTTGAAGATATTGTCCAGACTATTTTTGAATCATGGTTTGTTGACTTCGACCCATATGTTGATTTCAAGAAATGTGATATAGGTGAGATACCGAAGGATTTTGAGGTTGTTGAAGTTTCAGATTTGTGTAATAATATACGTAACGGGGGAACGCCGAAAAGATCCAATGAAGAATACTGGGGTGGAGAGATATCTTGGGTGAAGACAGGAGAATTAAATGGAGAGGTAATTACTGAGACAGAAGAAAAAATCACGAAAAAAGGTCTTGAAGACAATAATTGTAATATTGTAGGGGAAAACACAGTATTAGTAGCTCTTTATGGTGCATCTGTCGGGAATATTGGTTTAACAAAAATACCTGCTACATTTAATCAGGCATGTTGTTCTTTGGAAGCTAAAGAGAATATCGGATTTGGATTCCTTTTCCAAACACTCAAACATCTTAAGCCCAAATTAAAGCAACTTTCACGAGGTTCTGCACAGCAAAATATAAGTCAAGGAATCATAAAAGAACAAAAAGTAGCCTTACCCCCTGAAGAGGATCTCAAAAAGTTTAGAGAAAGAGTTCACCCGTTTTATGAGATGATGAAAATAAATAAGAACCAATCACGAGTTCTTTCTGAAATTAGGGAAACACTGCTTCCGAAGCTGATGTCAGGTGAAATAAGGGTTAATGACATTAATCTTGGGAATGTAGAGGTTGATAGTGAGGCTTGATTTGATATGTCGATGAATGAGATGGGTTTGTCGGAGGAGCCGGCCTTGCAGGCTTTTCAGAACATTGGTTATGAGTATAAGCCTGGTTCTGCGTTGGGGCCAAATAGTGATGATCCTGAGCGGGATTCGTTGTCTGATGTTGTTCTTCGTGGACGGCTTGAGCGGAAGCTACGCGAGTTTAACCCATCTCTACCAGATGAAGCTATTGAGGATGCGATTTCGCAGTTACTAGGGTACAACTCGACGCGGCTTCTAAAGAATAATAGAAATTTCCATGAAAACTTGACTAACGGTATTCAGGTTGAATATGAAGAGAATGGAGAGCCGAAAGGTGATTTTGCAGATGTAATTGATTTTGATAATCCTGAGAATAACGATTTCTTGGTTTCAAATCAGGTTACTATCCAGTTTGGTGATAATCCTGAGAGACGCCCTGATATTGTGGTCTTCATCAATGGGTTGCCGATTGGCGTTTTGGAGATGAAGAATCCGACTGATCCGAATGCTACTATCGGGAAGGCGTATAAGCAGGTGACGGATCGCTATGTCAACGATATTCCTGATTTGTTCCATTACAATGAGTTGATCGCTGTAATGGATATGAGTAACGCGCGGATGGGTTGTCTTAGTGCTGGTTGGGAGTGGTTTTCTCCGTGGCGTTACATTGATCAGGAGGAAGATGCGACGGATGAGTACGCCCCTTCTGAGGTGCTGATTCGAGGGGCTTTCCACCCTGATCGAGTTTTAGATCTGATTCAAAACTTTATACTATTCTCTGATGACGGTGGAGAGTTGAATAAGAAGCTTGCTGCGTATCATCAGTTCTACGCGGTCAACAACGCTATTGAGAGCAGTAAAGAGACTGTGCCGAATCCGGATGATAACAGGATTGGTGTTGTCTGGCACACTCAGGGCTCTGGAAAGTCGCTGTCAATGGTGTTCTACGCGAATAAGGTTCGGCAGACGAAGGAAGCTCGAAATCCCACCCTCGTTTTCCTGACTGACCGTAACGACTTGGACGAGCAGTTGTTCAAGGAGTTCAAAAAACACGGTTTGCCAGCGGAGTGGGCAGATGATGATAACCGGATGGAACTCAGAAATCGCCTCGACAGAGAATCTGGAGGGATTGTATTTGCTACAGTTCAGAAGTTCCAGACGACGGATGATGAGGCGGTGTATCCTGAGGTCAACGACCGTCAGAATATGATCGTTGTCGCCGATGAAGCCCATCGTACCCAGTACAAAGAGTTGGCTGCGAATGTGCGGAGAGCACTACCTAATGCCTCGTATCTCGGGTTTACCGCTACACCGATAGAGAAAGAAGACCGGTCTACAACAAACACATTCGGCGGCTATATCAGCCAGTATACTATCGACCAGTCCCAGAAAGACGGTTCCACGGTTCCAATCTACTATGAAAGCAGGTTGGCGAAGCTTCAAATCAATGATCCGGAGATCGGTAAGCATTTTGAGGAGTTGATGCGGTCTAAGTCGGATGATCTACGCCAAGAAATGACGAAGCGGTGGACGAGCCTGCGGCGGGTTATCGAGAACAGTGATGAGCGTACCCGGCAGATCGCTGAAGACATTGTCAACCACTTCAATGACCGGGAAATCGAAGGTAAAGGATTGGTTGTAGCAATCAGTAGGGAGGCAGCAGTCAATTACAAGGAAGCTATCGAAGAAATTCCGGAAGCTCCCGAAGTAGAGGTGGTCATCTCTGGAGCTGAAGATTTCATTGATGATCCAGAGGATAACGAGGATTTGAAACGCCGATTCAAAGATGATGAAGACCCTCTCAAACTCGCTGTAGTATGCGACAAGTGGCTGACTGGTTTCGACGTTCCTTGCCTCCACACGATGTACATCGATAAGCCGATGAAGAACCACAATCTGCTTCAGGCTATCGGCAGGGTAAACCGCGTCTACAAAGACAAGCCGGGGGGCTTGATCGTCGATTACATGGGTATAGCTGAGAACCTAAAGCAGGCACTCGATAAGTACACTACTGAGATTCAAGAGACTGCGATGCTGGATCTTGAGGAAGCTGTCGAGGTCATGCGCCAGAAGCACGAGAAGGTTGCCAGCTTCTTCGATCATGTCGAGTACAATGATTGGCCTGAGCTGGATAAACTGGAAAAGCAGCGTCGTGTTCACAAAGCCCAGAACGATGTCTTGGTGACTGAAGAACGCGAGGAGAAATTCAAAGAGGCGATGAAAGAGTTGAACAAGGCATTTTCACTTGTTTCGCCCCACCCGGCTTCTAACGATATTCGCCAGGATCTGGTATTCTTCCGTGGGGTCTTGGACAGCATCAAGAGCATGGAAAATCCGGGCGGCGATGACGACGTAGAGGAGTTGGATTCCGCGATGAAGGAAATCGTGGCTGATGGTGTTGGTATAGAGGACTTGGTGGAGTTGTCTGGTTTCGATACGTGGGAAGAAGAGAAGCCGATTCTGGGAGACAAGTTCATGGCGGACGTTGAGGAGGTCGAGTTTGAAAATCTACAGGTGAAGATGCTGGAGCAGTTGATCAGGAACGAGATTTCTACCAGGAAGAAAGGTAACTTAGCGAAGTACGAGTCCTTCGAAGAAGAGCTTGAGGAGACTATTGAAGAGTATAACAATGACTTCCTTTCCACGCAGGAGGTTATTGAGGAGCTCAAAGGCTATGCCGAAGAGATTCAGGAGACTGATGATCGGCAACATAAACTCGATCTAAGTGATGAGGAGTTAGCTTTCTATGATGCAATCTCCGCCAATACTGATACCGAGATTGAGGAAGAGGTTTTGAAAAATATTGCCCGTGAGCTGAAGCAGAGTTTGAAAGACAGTACCGAGGTTGACTGGACGAACAGGGAGAAGATACGGGCTGAGATAAAGACGGAGGTCAAGGGAATTCTAAGGAGTAACGGCCTCAGCTTATACGAGCATGAAGAGTTGGTTGATCCAATTGTTTCACAGGCGGAAGCCTTCTACGGCGGGGCTGCCGCCTAACATTCCATCTGAACTTTGGTGTATCGAGTCTCTGTAATGTTCTTCTGAGTTATTTTGTTCTGTGGAAAGTGCGAACAATCGACTGTTAGAATTAGCTGACAGAAACGGAGTTTTAGATGAAGAAGCGATACAGAAACTGGTTTTGGCGTCTGGACTTTCGAGTAGCGAGCATCTCCAAAATTCTGTTTCGAAAGCTGTGTTGGCGAAGTCGATTCAACGGTACAGATATCCGTTCGACGGTCAGCCTACGTTTGGAGATGTTGAGTTAGGTTGTACATTTCAGAATCAACCGTTCTACATTTCTGAGGCGGATTTAGCGAGGCATCTTCTTTCGGTGGGGCAAACTGGTTCAGGTAAGACGACGTTGTTCTACAGTTTGATGAGTGAGTTGGATAAGCCGTTTTGGGCGTTTGATTTGAAGCAGGATTACCGGCATTTGGATGATGTGTTGGTGTTGCCGTGGACGAAGCTGAAGTTTAATCCGTTGCGGCCGCCGGAAGGTGTTTCTCCGAGGCGTTGGGCTCAGGTTTTCGCCGAGATTTTTGGTCACGCTACCTCTCTTCTCAGTGGTTCGAAGAATTACTTTATGAAGAAGATTATAGAGCTGTATCGGCTTTACAGCTTGTTTAACCGTGTTTCGGAGCCGTTTCCGTCGTTGCATGAACTGGAGTTGTTGGTCAAGTCTGACAAGATGAATTTTGTTAGGAAGCAGAGTGATTACCGCGAAACGGTTCTCAACAGATTGGAGGCGATGAACCTGGTTGCTGGAACAGTCTTCGAATGCAGCCAGGGTTACTCTATCGAAGAACTGCTTCAACGTAACGTAGTGTTCGAGTTTGACGGTGTCAGCAGGGATGTGCAGAACTTCTTGATGGAGATCTTGTTCGCGTACGTCTACGAGTACAGGTTGGCGCAGAACCATCGAGGTCAAGGGCTTAATCATGTCTTTTTCCTTGATGAGGGTAAGCGGGTTTTCTCTGTGTATAAGGAGAGGCAGGATGCGGCTGGTATTCCTGCGATTGATGAGTTGACGGCGAAGATGCGGGAGTTCGGTGAGGGATTGGTTGTTGCGGATCAGGAAGCCAGTAAGTTGACGGATTCGATCAAGGCGAACACGTTTACGAAGGTGTTGTTGCCGACGGCAGGACGGAAGCAGTTTCAAGCGATGGCGGAGGCGATGAATCTGTCTGAGAGACAAGCTGAGTTCGCACAGCAGCTTGAGACAGGCGAGGCAGTGATACAGGCCGGCGGCCAAGATCCGGTGTCTGTCCAACTCAGAAACTACCAAATCGAGAAACAGGTTTCGGATAGGGAACTCGAAAAGAGGATGAGAAGTGATTGGGAGGATCTCCAGTACGAGCCTCGGAAGACTACCAAAGGTTTCGAGGACGAAGTCAGACCGGGCAACGACAGTTCCGGTTCAGAGAAAGAGATTCCCGATGATCCCAGCGAGGTAGAGTTGTCAAATGAAGCCAACCGGTTACTGGAGGACATCGTAGAACACCCGTTCAAGCGGTTGACTGAGAGGTATAGCCTGTTTTCCAGCCGGTACAAAGGAAACAAGGCTAAAGACGAACTCGTCGATCAAGGAATAGTCGTGGAACGCCAAGTCAAATCACAAGACGGTAAACGAAAACTGCTGCAACTTACTGAGAAAGGACGTGACTACACTGGAAACAGTCTAGATTTGGATACGAAACACCAGGGTAGAGGAGGAATTGTACACAGGTATTGGCAGCACAGGATTAAGAAGGCATTTGAAGAGGCGGGTTGGCACAGTTTCCTCGAAAAGTTCGACGCTGATGTCTACATCAATATGGGAAACACGGAATTAGCAGTCGAAGTCGCAATGGGAGACAATCCAAGAGAAATCCAGCACCTAAGTGATCACCTCGAACGTGGATTCACTGTTTGGATCGCAGCCAGAAACAAGGAAGTCTTGGACGGATTGAAACAGCGAATACAGGAGAAAGACTTGGACACAGATTCCGTGATATTTCGACTGGTTCGGGACTTCAACGAAATGGAGTCGGGCGCGTTATGACATGTTCGGGGAATTCGGAGTATCGGAGTAATAGTATATTATTGTTACCCAAGTAAAATCAGAATTGGTGGGTGACAAGGTTCTTGTATTCTATCCTGTGGTCTTCTAAAACTGAATCTTTTATTTTATTATCTAGTGGAATATCTAATCCGAATTCTTCCATCGTCTCTTTCATTATTGGTTCCAGCTTTTGTATAGCTTCATCTTCAGTCATTTTGACCAGATTTTCAAACTTGTACTGGTCTGATCTGTGAATATTTCTTCCCAATTGGTAACCCAATATATGACCTGCCATCGTGGAATTACCTATATCGTGATTTAACAGGTAGGTCCTATATCTCTTGATATTATCAATATCAACCAATTCCAGTGTTTCTCTTGCTTCTTGAATGTATTCTCTCGTCGCTTGCTTGAGTTCTGGAGGTGATAGATAGTAATATTCAGATGGAGATGCGAGAAGGTTCAATAGTAGTCTCCCTTCTTTTTGTGAAGTGAATCCGGCATTTTCGAAGAAAGGTTGGGCGTAGTTCAGAGTATGGTGCTTTAGATGATATTCATAAGATGATTCTTCTGGAGCTTTGATTATTTTTAGTGATGCTTTTTCATTCATACTGGGCGGGAGAACTCTTGTAAATAGGAAAATATCGTCTAATGTCTTCTTTATCACGGATTTATCATTTGTAATGTAATACTCTGGGATATTCCCATTGTTTTCATGCTTCTGTTTAAAATCTCTCACTCTCTCGTCAACCTCCATGACAAAGTCATCATACTCTCTACGCAAATCGAAACCATCCTTTGTATAATCACTCACATCTCTCAATCTACTTTCCGCAAAATCTAAAACCTCTGTTAGTTCGTCAGTAATTTTCAAGAGAGATGCGATATGTGATTCAGGAGATTCACTCTCTAACTCCTCTAATCTCGAATTACAACTTTTATAATAGCTAGAGAGTTGATCGATATCCTTCAATAGCAAAACTGCACCCATCGCTACTGATTCCCGATACAAGTATTGTGCAACGGTCTTGTATCGGTCTTGGTCTCCCTCAAAGATGCCACTGAGCTTGTGACCTGTTTCATGAAATATATCTTCCGCAATATCTCCTTCACTGTCCTCTTTGGATTCCAATAATCTGAATAAGGGGAAGTGGCCTTCTGCTTGTGGTATAGTTATTCTCCAGCGTTCAAGATCAGCAGAGGGGTTAGGACCTACAGGGATGATGTTGATTGGTTCATTAACCTTCGAATGATCTATATCCCATTCACTGGCTATTTTCTTCCTCGCATATACTTCGATCTCACGTGCAGAGCACTCTTTTAGCTCATCTATACTCAAATCATCTAACCGATTGAAAACCTGATCTTCGTTAGTTGTAAATTTAGAGCTTATTCTTTCGATATTTTGAACATGTTTGCCAGCAAAATACACACCTAACGTCACAGAATCAGTAAAAGCACTCAACAGGCCTATAACCTCATTATTTGATTACATTAGATTGGATACATTAATATCTTCGGCTGGGTCATTAGAATGTCTGAGTATTCTTTCTGTGGTCTAACCAGTTTTGAACAAGTGAGTCAATCAATGATTTGGCGTCCGAATGATTCAATGGGTCTTCAGGTGCAGGTATATTTCTCCCTGCATGTCGGGCATCGTCACCAATTGCATCTCTGCTATTCGCAGTCTGTTTGAAAAGGTCTTTTTCACTACTAGACCACCAGCCTCGTTCAACGATATTGTCTTCTCCATCGATATTCGCTTGGATGAATTCGTAGACTCGATACAGATTCACCCATTCATCGCCTTGGTCAAGTAGGTTAACCAGTTCCTGCACTTTTTCATCTTCTAATGCAAGCTTTGTTAGGTCGTATGTTCTGTCGGCAGGTCGGTGAACCTCTTTGTTCCCTTCCTCATCGATAGTGGTCACACGGACAGGTCCTGCGCTGATTCCAATAGTTGCTGGTTCGGTGCGCACGAAAACCTGGTCAGTACCGTCTTCGTTGGTTTTGTAGATGTGAGATGCCTGCAAATCGTCTATGTTTAATGAGTCTCTAACTCCCAAATTACGGATGGTTCGGACAACTTCTTCTGCTCTACTCCTAACTTCATTTGAATCCTCGAGATCCTCAAACCGACTACTCCAGAGGAAAAAATTCTCATCGTCTCGGAAGACTTCGGGGTCATCATTGAAACTCTCAACCAACGTTTCCAATCCTCTGTTATCTCCTTCGAGTCGCACTTTCCATTCCATCTCGGTTATGGTAGCTGACGTACTATACTTATTTAAAAATTAGACACCAAATTTCAATTGAAAACCCAAACGAAGGAAGGAGACTGGCAAAGCACGATAAGTAATAGATGTTCACCGCTAATATCGAGGCGGGTCCTGCCATTGTATAATCCATTCAGTGGCTGCCCATTCGAACGGCGGTGTTCAATGGTCAACTGAAGTCGTGTGTACCCTGGTTCTCCTTCTAATTGCAACCGTGATTACTACATTATGTCTACTACGCAACACGTCGATGTCAACAGAACCCTTCAAAATCTCGAAGACGAAGTCGAAAACGAGAATGTAGAGGCGGTCAACGAATTTGTTGATCACTGCGCTGCTGAAGGAATCAGCGAGGTACAGCAAGATCGCCTCGTCTGGTCGTGGAAGACCTTGCTTCAGAAGTTCGCTCCTGACGACTTTCAAATGAAGGGAGCGTCGAAAAGTGAGCTGAAGAAGTTGATGGCGGAGGTCAATAGAAGCGACTACGCTGATTCTACCAAGGTCAAGTTCAAAACAGCAGTCAAGAAGTTCTACCGTATCCAGAACGGAGGGCACGAACAACCCGACAAAACACGATTCTTCAAAGTCGGCAAGGAAAGCTCGTCAGTAGAAAGAGAAGACCTGTTCACCGAAGAAGAGCTGAAACGATTGTTCCGCAGCTTCTCGAATGTCCGTGACCGAGCATTCACTAAGGTACTCTATGAATCCGCAGCACGTCCTGGAGAACTTCTGTCCCGCAACATAGCCGACTTCACCTCAAACAGCAAAGGTGACTTCATCTATCTTCAAGGACTGAAAGGGACGCCGGACAGGACAAATCAGTTGATCCGAGCCGGTCGAACAGTACGAGAATGGCTGGAGCAACACCCGCTTGGAGGACAGCTCGGCGAAATCGATGATACAAGTGCCCCGCTGTGGGTGAAGACCGAACAACAGGAATGCGAAAAATGTGGAGAGATACCGCGCCGCCACGGCGACAGCCATGATTACCAAGCTGATATGAGGGATCGGATGAACTACAGCAGCTACTACCGACGCTTCAAAGCTGCCTGCGAGAAGGCAGATATCCCGGAAAACAAGACGAAACCATACAACTTGAGGCATACTCGTTTGACTGAGGTAGCGACCTTCATGGGGTACGAACAGTTGAACAAGTTCGCCGGCTGGGTGCCAGGCAGCGACCGTGCCAAAGTCTACGTCCACCTCAACAACGACGACGTAAACAGAGCGATCAGAGAAGAATACGGGCTCAACACTAGCCAAGACGAAAATCAGTCGAAGAACTGCCCGTTCTGCGGAACAGAAAACCAATCCAGCCACAGCGAATGCCGAAACTGCGGACGACCACTAAGCCTCGAAGACGAGTCAAAGAAAGAGGAGAAGCAGGAAGTTCTGGAGCGTTTGACGGAGCTTGATGAGAACGGGGTACTAGAGAAGCTTGAGAAGCTAGAGACCTAACCTCCAGAACCTCTCTTCCTTCTTTCAGGCACTCATGTGAAGTCCGGGCTCTCCCCCGCAAGGAAAACTCTCGTTCATACATTCAACATGTATGAGTCGTGTATCGCCAAACGAACTACTGGAAGCCGAAGATCTCTTGGACGAAGTCGGTTCTTGGAGTGATGAAGAGATCGAGGAGTTGCCAGAACTGTATCAAAAGAAGGCACGGGAGTACAGAGATCTACTGAACCACGGTGAAGACTAATCTACAAACCATTCATTTTCTTTACAATTGTTTCGTGGAATACTTCGACTACGACCTCGAAACACCGGCAAAAGATTTTGATGTGGAAGAGTTCCTACGCCGCAGTGAAGAAAACGCTGAACAACGCTTGGAAGAAGAGTTAGAGCGGATTGAGAAGCAGTTGGACGACAGACAGCAGTTGTTTGAGGATGCAAGGGACGAACTGGAGTCCAAGATTGAATTATATCTTGAGAGACTGGAGACTGCTTATAGAACCAGGGGAAGCCCTGAAGAGTTGAAACAGTTGATCGATGAGGTATATCAAGAACTTCGGAGGGAGAAGCTGAAGCATTGGCGTGACAAGCAGGAGCTTGAAACCGAGAGAAGAGAAATTCTGCGTGAAATCAACGAGTTGGAACACAGCGATGTTGAACACCTTCTATAATTCGGGAGACTGCTTCGTCGGTTTGATGCCGGCTAACTCTATCTCCCGAGTCTTTCCCTTCTTTCCTCCGTAATGGTATTCGGTATTGATCAGGTTCAGTTTCTCTAACTGTTTCAGGAAGTCGCTAAGCCGTCGATCAGATAATGAACTGGTTTCCCCAGTCAAGGAGTGGTATTCTTTGTAGACACTTCCAGCATTTACACTGGTGTTCTCTCTGCAAAGTTGTTCGACGGCTTCGTACAGTTGTTTGTGATGGTTCGAAAGCCGGGCTAACTTGGAGTCATTGTATGAGTTCACTGCTGTTTCCCGGTTGTCTCGAACTGTTGTTTCAGTGATTGAGTCTTCGCTGGTTTCTGCACTGGTTCGAAGCCATGTCAAGCCAAAACAGAGGTTCTGGGTCTGCGTGGAGATGTGTTTCAAGGCGTTTCTGTGGATTGACTGTGGTTTGAGGCTTTTCGAGGCTCGGTCAGCCAGTACCTCGTACACTTTTTCCTCGGTGTACGGTTCGAACCTCAGTTTTTGGCTTTGGAGTGTGCTGCTTGTCCTGGGTTCGATGTGTTCCCGGAGGTCTTCGATATTGGCTGAAATCGTAGCTATCTGGAAACCCTCTGTTCTCGACAGGGTGTATAGTAGGTCGTCGCCGTCATTGAACAGCAGGAAGTCGAGTTCGTCAAGTACTACGGTTATATCGAATACTTCGGCTTGGTCTTCGAGTTGTCGTTGTAGTTCTGAGGTGTGGTGTCCTGTCGAGACCGGTTCCCGTTTCAGTTTCTCCAGTATTTTCCGTAGTACTTGGTACTGGGTGTCGTGTTCGATGCAGTGGATGTAGGCGGTTTTGTTGTTTACCTTGGATAGTGCTCTCTGTGTGAGATGTGTTTTCCCGGTGCCTCGTTCTCCGTAGATGTGGAGGTTACTGGTTCCCTGTAATCCGGAGTTAAGCTTTGAGACAAGGTTTTCTCTGTTTACAATGGTTTCAGGCAGGTGGTTCTTCTGTAGGGGTTTGGGATCGTCGATCAATTTCATACTGTGTTCGACTGAGGAAGTAGGTGTTACCGGTTTGTTGCCGCACCGGGTTTCGTTTGAAAAACTTTGATTGGTCAATCTTTGAATACTTATCCGGCATGTGAAACAGGGTGTGGGGAACCCGATTCAACAACCGGTGTATCATTTGTACCAAGGAGGGGTGAACTGAAACTGTTCGAATCAAAAAACAACGGTAGAGGCGTTTTACGCAGCGAAACCTATCTTGATACTAGCCATCAACCGACCGACCCGGTAGGCAGAGACTCTAAGATCAACAGGATAGCCGATGCTGTACGGCCGCTTAACCGGCGTCGAAAACCGGAGAACCTGTTGATCTACGGCCCGGCCGGAGTAGGAAAAACAACCTGTGTCAAACATGTCTTCAACCAGTTAGAGGAGCAGACCAGGGTCAAAACTGTGTATATCAACTGCTGGCAGTACAACACCCGTTCCTCACTACTAACAGAACTCCTGATCCAGCTCGGGTACCCAGCACCACGGAAAGGCAAACCTGTCGACGAACTGCTCGCTAAAATCAGCGAATGGATCGAAAAGAACCGAGGAGTCGCAGTCGCACTCGACGAATTTGACCAACTCGACGAACACAACGAAATCATCTACGACCTCGAAATGATGAACAACGACTCAGAAAACCAAGTAGGACTCCTCATGGTATCCAACCAACAACCCGAAACCGTCGAACTCGACCCACGGAGCAGAAGCCGCCTCAACTGCCAAACACTTCAATTCAAACCCTACACCGCAGACAAAATCACTCAGATACTCCAAGACCGCGTCGACCAAGCATTCCGCCCCGGAACCGTACCCAGCGAAACCATACAACGAATCAGCGAAATAGTCGCAGACAACAGCGGCGACCTCAGAAACGCACTCCAACTCCTCCTCCGCGCAGGACGCAAAGCCGACAAAGAAGGCCGAAAAAAAGTAGACATAGACATGATCTCCAAAAACTCAGAATAGGGAAACGGATTCAGGATGGGTTGATTCTGTAGAATTTAGGGAGTATCCTTCGCAATCTGCCCCTTCCTTCACTGATCATATTTTTCCTGTTAACCTGACTGGTCAAACCGGTGGGTTTATTTAAATGGAGTCATTTGTATCAAGTACGACAACCGAAGAAAACCGCTATACAGTAGTTCATTTAAGGGGTTGAACTGACGACTCGCTTATATTATCTTAGCCTTGTGGAGGCTGAGACGCGGGTTCGATTCTCGCCCCTGGACCTTCTCCGAACGTTACCTTGTGAGCGTGTGCTCCGTACGGAGCACCGCGAATAGAACGCTGTGAGGAGAAGGTTCAACGAAAGAGAATCGAAGCAGGGAGCAGCTTCGCTGCGACTGAGGTTCGATTCTCGCCCCTGGACCTTTTTGCTCCGAGCACTTACGCGAGGAGCTACAAGTCCGTCTGAAGAGATCGAACCCTGCCAGTCGCGCGCAGCGTTAGCGAGCACGTCTGGCTCCGGTTCGATTCTCGCCCCCTGGACCTTTCTTGTCGACAGCAGGAGTCAGAGCGACCGCAATTCCCTTGACGTTGGTTCTACTCTGGACTGACAATGACGCCTTGGCGACGAGTACTCGCAGTCATGCTGCTACTGGGGCTGCTGTTCGGACTGTCAGTGTGGCATGGAACACTCACCACTAACGCCGCCGATGGTCGCTATCCGGGAACCGAGGCGATTGCGGACGATCCAACCAGTATTCTCAACGAAGAAGTCACGGTCTGGGGAACTGTTGTCGACACTGACCCGGTCGTGATCGAAGTCGAACCCGAAGGCGAGAGGTTTGAACTAACTCTGACCGGCGACGCCGTCGCGGACGTAGGTATTGGCGACGCAGTCGGTGCCCACGGCGTGCTCAACTCACCCGATACTATAGCCGTAACGAACGCCGTTATTCAGAGTGCGTGGGAGCTACAGTACCTCTATCTCGTCTCCTTCCTTGCTGGCCTCTGGGTACTCGGTCGGTTCCTCCGTGGCTGGCGGCTGGACTATAGCACGCTCACAGTTCGTCCACGGGAATAAGCCACACTGGGAGCAGGGACGGCTTCGTAGCATCCCCGGCTCATGACAGTCACCAGTGAGGAGAAACGATTTTATATTGCCCCATTGATGAGTTGCCATGACCCAGCGGGCGATCGTCGTCGACGACTCGTCGTTTCAGCGGAACATCGTCACCAACACGATAGAGAACTGGTTCGACGTGATCGGGACTGCGGCAAACGGTCGGGAGGCCGTCGAGGTATTCAGGGAGAAGCGGCCGGAGGTGGTCACAATGGATATCATGATGCCGGAGATGAACGGCATCGAAGCGCTCGCGCAGATCAAGGAAATCTCGCCGGAGACGACTGTCGTGATGGTCACAAGCGTTTCTCAAAACGAGAAAATGCGCGAGGCAGCACGAGCCGGAGCCGACGGCTACGTGACGAAACCGGTCGAAACCGAACAGCTCCGCGAGGAGTTCGACGATGTCCTCGATTTCCCGGTCACGCGCTGACGACGCCTCCTATAGTTCGCCCGCAATTCGTTCTCCGAGAGCCACACCGTTCCAGAGCGCTTCGTGTGCCCGACCTTCGCCGACGACCCAGTCGCCAGCGACGTACAGCCCGTACGATTCCAGCGGCGCGACGGCCTCGCTGTCGACAGCGGCATCCGGTAGCGCGTATCGCCAGCCCTGATCATCAACCCAATCGGGGTCGCGTAGGCGGTCCTCATCAAGCAGTTGAGCGGCCATATCGGCTACGTCGTCAACGATCTCATCGAGTGGACTGTCGTAGGTTGCTGTCGACCAGTCGGGAGCCATCTGGACGACGAGCAGTTCCTCGCCGTCGGGGATGTGACCGGGCTTGCAGGATTCACGCGCCAGCCAGCCGATGTCGTGCTCGCGGTCGTCGTTGACCAAGGCGTAGTAGGGTCGGTCGATCTCAAACGGATAGTGGAGCATGACAGCCCGAATCGTTCGGTAGGGAACCCGATCGACAGCGTCGATCGCTGCCGAGAGATCGTTGTCGGCACCGTGGATTTCGGTAGCGCGGAGCAGGTCGGCCGTCTGCGGAGCCGGCGGCGTCATCACGACGGCGTCGAACGGGCCGTGCGTCGAGCCGTCTGTATCAGTGACTGTCCAGCCCGTTGAGCTGTGGCGGAGTGCGTCAACGAGTGTGTCCTTCCGAATCTCAGCATCGGTCCGCCCGAACAGCCGTTTTGCGAGTTGGGTGATCCCCTCTGCCCACGTCCATTTGTGGGCTTCTGGTCGTTCGCTCTCGGAGATAGTGCCGTCGGAATCGAACGGCCACACCGGGGCGTCGATATCGGCGAACCCCTCGGTGCCGAGTGACTGCAGCAACTCGCGGGTTCGCTCGTCGCTGTCCTTGATGTAGTTCGCGCCGTGATCGTACCGACAGCCGTTGCGCCGTCGGGTAGCAGCCCGTCCGCCGACGCCACGGCTCTTTTCGAGCACCGTCACCGAGACGGACTCCTCGCGGAGCGCGTCGGCGACCCCGGCCGCGGCGAGGCCGGCACCGACGATACACAGGCGAACCTCGTCGTCTGTGGACATACACAGGGATAGCGAGCCAACGGCTAAAACCTCTCGTCGCTGGCTCCCGATCAGCTTTCGACGCTACGGGCTTCGAGTTTCCGAACCCGCGTTGCCAACGCCCAAAACAGCGGCAGAACCGTCAGAACGACCGCTGCCCACGCCGCCAGCTGAAACGCCGTCGCCTCCAGTGCGATCGGCGTCTCGCGGGCCAGCGGGATCGTCGTGTGGTGTGGCTCGCCGAGAATCGGAATGAAGTAGTCGACCGTCAGATCGATCGTGTACCACAGCACCGCGAGGCCGACTGCCCGAACCGGGAAGTCGGTGATCCGATGGAGGACGAACGCTTGGACGACCATGGCGAGATGGCTTACGAGGAGAAATCCATACAGCGGCAGCGACGTGAACGCGAGGAACTCCTCAGCGAAGACAACGAGTACCCACGGCGTCCAGAGTCCGAGTTTGATGTTGCCGAAAAACGCCAGCGCGGTCAGCGTGTCGTGTTGCCGCCCCAATGCCCACAGCGCGAACGCGCCGGCGATGAACAGCGTCGCCATCGGGCTGTCGGGGACGAACAGCCACATTTCAGTCGGTGTTGCGGCGAACTGCGCCCGATAGTACCAAAAGCCGAAGGCCGTACCTGCGAGGTTGATAGCAACCACGAGCCAGACGAGTCGCAACCCGAGGTTCTCCAGCGCGGTCGGCACCGGCGACAGCCACCACGGCAGGTCGTCACGAGCGGGCAGGGACTGTCGATCACGCAGCAGCCGGGACATATCTGAGGTGGGCCGGCGAGTTCAATAAGTGGCGTGGATGCGGTCAGGCACCCGTCTTCTCGACGTGGTACCACGTGCCGTCCCAGCTGAAGGCGTACTCAAGGATCGACTTCAGCATCAACACGCCGAAAACCGGGTAGACCAGCGGCGCGACGAGCGCGATCGTGACGACCGAGTCGATGTCGCCAGCCCTGGCGTCGGCCCACCCGACACCGGCAGCGATGAGTGCAGTGGCGAAGATCGGCAGTAGGTAGTACAGCGTGGCGTTCAACAGCACCAACACGAACAGCTTCGAGAGCAACACCAGCAAGAAGACGCTCCCGCCGATGCTCGTGATCATCCGCGATATCGAGATCCAGCGGCGGTGTCGAACGCCATCGGTAAGCTGGCCCGTGAGCGTCGCGTGCAGCACTTCGACCTGTCCGATCCGCCATCGTTTGCGCTGGCCCCAGAAGTCAGCAAGCGTGTGCGGAGCCTCCATCAGGCTAGTGTAGTTTCGGGCCTGTCGAACCGAGAGGTCATGGCGGTAGCACTTGTGTGCGAAGGCGAGATCCTCGGTCAGGAGATCGTCGTAGCCGCCGACCGTCTCGTAGGCTTCCCGGGTGAAGACCGTCGATGAGCTTCGGCAGTTGCGAAACCCGGTGAGTTCGACCAGTTTGTAGCTGGCGTGGAACGTGACGCGCTCGCAGTAGGCCAGCGTCTCGACGAGTCCGTTCGGTTCGGGGATGCGGCGACCCTGAAACACGTCGTGGCCCTCGATGTGGAGCGCGCCCATGCCGCTGGCGAGGAACGCCTCGTCAACGACTTCGTCGGCGTCGAAGACAGCGAAGGAGTCGCTTGCGGATCGCTCGACAACCGTTTGGATCGCGCCGGCTTTCGAGCCCGGATACTCATTGCGCATCACCGACACCATATCGTCAGCCATGGACTCGGCGGTCGCAATCGTCGCTTCGTCGTCGGGTTCGCAGGCGATGACGATCTCGAGGTTCTCGTAGCTCGACTGTCGCAGGCTCTCGACGCTCCGGTGAAGGACGTTACCGTCGCGGTACACCGGAATGATGGCCGTCAGTTTTGGGCCATCGGTGATCTCAGTTACGTTGGTCGCGGGCGTCGAAACCTCGTGAATCAGCAGTAGTCCGGTGAATAGAAGGAAGCCAGTGAAGACGAGGCTGGCCGAGACGGCATCGAGCCAGACGACTTCGAGGGAGAGCCAGAGCAACTCGACGGTGAGCACCTGCTGTTGGATCCCCTGATAGAGGCCGACGAGGACCAACAGGAGGGCGGTTCCGGCCCACCCGAGGGTTTCGAACGCACGCTGGAGTCGTGCTTTCATAGCGGGGGTACTATTGGACTAGGTCGTCGCTAATCAGCATAAAAGCCCCGAAACGCCGTTCAGCGTCAGACACGGCGAAATTCGGTGACTAACCGGCCCTCAGTTGGCAGTTCACGGTCGTGTACAAACGACCGTTTAGATTAGTACTCGATCCTTGATTCGGGTCAACGGTTTAGTTCCCAGCCGACAGATGCGATGTATGAGCAACGAAGCGATCCCGCGATCGGAGTCCCCATGAGCGATTCAGCGCGCCCCCATGGCCGTCGTCGCCCGAACGCACGGGCCCAGCAGTCGCTTCGGCGACCAACGCCGGAGGCGTATTCGACCCGCAGAGTCGAGTTCGACAGCGACGGTGAGACTTGTGTCGGGACGCTGTACCTGCCTGCCGCCTTCGACACCCCGCCGGTCGTCGTGATGGCTCCGGGGCTCGGCATGTGGCGATCCTTCGTCCTCCCCGCTGTCGCCGAGCGGTTTGCGGCCGCCGGCTTCGCCGCCTTCGTTTTCGACTTCCGGCACCACGGCGACAGCGAGGGCGAGCCTCGGCAACTCGCCGACCCACAGAAACAGGTCGGCGACTACGAGGCCGCAATCGAAGCGATGATTGACACCGACGCTGTCGATAGCAACCGCCTCGTCCTCTGGGGGTACTCCTTTTCGGGCGGTCACGTTCTCTCAGTCGCTGCCGACGACTTCCGCATCGCCGGCGTGATCGCAACGGCACCCTTCGTTGACGGCCGGCAGGAACTCCGCCGCTCGCTGCGACAGCCCACGCGGTTCCTCAAATCGACGTTCGCGGGGCTGCGGGACGCCGTCGGCTCGAAGATCGGCCGGGGCCACGAGGTACGACTCGTTGACGACCCCGGCGAGTTCGCGGTGCTCACCGCGCCCGGCGCGAGACGGGCGATCCTTGATGCGGTCGATCGTGACTCGGAGTGGGTCAATCGGCTGCCGGCCCGTATCTTCCTCGCGCTGCCGGGGTATCGACCGATCACGACCGCCGCGGAAATCCGTTGTCCCGCGCTCGTCATCGGCGGCCGTAACGATCAAATCGTCCCCGCCGAGGGACCGGAGGCTGCCGCTGACCGGATTCCGGAGTCGACATATATCGAACTCCCGGCCGATCATATGAGCGTCTTCGATGCGGACTTCGAGACGGTCGTCGGCCACCAACTCACCTTTCTCCGGTCGACAGTGGATCATCGACAGTGATCGTGCGCTGATCGCCGACCGTTGACAGCGACAACCGACAACCCTTAGCAACCGCCGCCCGCAGGCCTCCCTATGACCGCAGACGCCGACCGCGTGGCCGAGCTCGTCGAGCGCGTCGACGCCGGCGACCTCCGCCTCCACGAACTGGCCGACCACACCGATTCCGATACCGCCGCCGCCGTCCGCCGGCAGGTCGTCGAAACCGCTGCCGACGCCGACTGCAAGGCGATCGGCGACTACGGTTTCCCGGCGGAGGTCGCCGAACCAAACATCGAGAACATGATCGGTACCGTACAGGTACCGCTCGGCGTTGTCGGACCCGTGAATATCAACGGGGCCGCTCTCGACGACGAACGCTACCTTCCGCTGGCGACGACCGAAGGCGCGCTGTTGGCCTCCGTCAACCGCGGCTGCTCGGTCATCAACAAGGCCGGTGGCGCGACCGCCCGCGTGACGAAAGCTGGGATGACGCGCGCGCCGGTGTTCAGCGTCACCGATGTGGTTGAGGCCCTAGCACTCGTCGAGTGGGTCCGGGACAACGAAACCGCCCTGCGAGAGGCCGCCGAAGAGACGACGAACCACGGCGAGCTNCNGGACGNGACGCCNTACGTCGTCGGCAACAACGTCTATCTCCGCTTCCGCTACGACACGAAAGACGCGATGGGGATGAATATGGTCACCATCGCCACCAAGGCCGCCTGCGAGGTCGTCGAAAGCGAGACGGCCGCCTCGCTGGTCGCGCTCTCTGGGAACCTCTGTACTGACAAGAAGCCAGCGGCGATCAACGCGGTTGAGGGTCGCGGCCGCTCGGTGACAGCCGATGTCGTCGTCCCAAGCGAGATCGTCGTTGAGACGCTCGATACCACGCCCGAAGCCATCGCCGAGATCAACACCCGAAAGAATCTGCTCGGCTCGGCGAAAGCGGGCGCGCTCGGATTCAACGCCCACGTTGCCAACCCGGTGGCGGCGATGTTCCTTGCGACCGGACAGGACGAGGCACAGGTCGTCGAGGGCGCGAACGCCATTACCACCGCCGAGGAGACCGACGACGGCGATCTCTACATGTCGGTGTCGCTGGCGAGTCTCGAAGTCGGCACCGTCGGCGGCGGGACGAAGCTCCCGACTCAATCCGAGGCTCTCGACATTCTCGGCGTCGGCGGCGGTGGCGACCCCGCCGGCAGCAACGCCGACGCGCTGGCGGAAGCAATCGCGGTCGCGTCACTCGCCGGCGAACTCTCGCTGCTCGCCGCGCTCGGATCGCGGCACTTGTCGAGTGCGCACGAATCGCTGGGGCGTTGATGCTGGCAGGACAGTAGTCGTCTACAACAACCGATACCGACCGCGACTCTCGGAGGCCTCGCCAACCCGGCAGAGCTTTTCAAGGAGTGTGCTCGTCTTCTCGGTCGGCACGCCGCGCGCCGCGGCGTAGTCGATGATCTCGTCTTCGGTCGGTCGGTCGTCCCCACCGGCCTCGCGGACGGCTTCGCGGACGATCTCGTCGTGAGACCCCGCTGTCTCGCGTGTCGTCTCGCCCGCTGCAGCGACGCTATCAGCGTCGATCCCGGATGCTTCCAAGTACTCACGGTCGTCGATGCCGGCGTCCTCGGCCTGCCCTTCGAGTTCGGAGACGTGGGCGACATCGGCGAAGGTCTCGGAATCGCCCTGCTTCTTCGCCAACAACGCCGATCGGGCTTCTCTGGCAGCATCGCGGTCGTCGGACTCGAAGAGTCGTTTCAGCTTTCTCGTTTGGTGAGTCCGCTCACAGCGTGGGCACTGAGCGGAGTCCGCGCTGTCGGGATCGGTAAGGAGCCACAGCATGCTGCAGTTGTTGCAGCCGACGACCGCGTACATGGGCGGTGTTGGACGCTACTGGTGTTTAGTGTCTCGGTCGCTGGCGACGAGCCAGCGAGACCAGATCACCCGCCGCTGACTGGTGGAAACAGCGCGAGTTCGTCGTCGTCGCTGACGGGTGTGGCGAGTCCGGTATCGCTGACGTTCTCGCCGTTCCGCAGCAGATTGAGATGGGATTCGAGGTCGCCGTCGGCCGTGAACACTCGGTCCTCTAGTTCGGGATAGTCGGCCAGCAGCGCGTCGAGGGCGTCGGCGGCCGTCGGTTCGCTGTCACCGACTGCGACTTCGATCTCGTCGTCCCCGGCGCGTTCGGCGAGATCAGCAAACAGCTTCCAGCGCATACGCGACGCTCGGCACGCTGTCGGCATGAGGGTTTCGCACGGCAAAAAATAACGGAGCTCGGGACGGGCTTAGTCGTCGTCGCGGGCCCAGTCTTCGGCTCGTTCGACGGCGTCTTTCCAGCGGTCGTAGTTGACTTCGATGTCGGCGTCCTCGTCGATCGGGAAGCGTCGATCGACTTGCCAGTTGTCGCGGAGTTCGTCAACCGTGTCCCAGTAGCCGACGGCGAGGCCGGCGGCGTAGGCGGAACCGAGCGCGGTCGTCTCGTCGACGACCGGGCGGACGATTTCCGTACCGATGATGTTGGCCTGGAGCTGACAGAGGAAGTTGTTCTTGACTGCACCACCGTCGACGCGGAGGCTCGAGAGGTCGATGTCTGCGTCTTCGACCATTGCCTCGGCGACGTCTTTGGTCTGGTAGGCGATGGATTCGAGCGTTGCGCGAACGATGTGTTCGCGTCGCGTACCACGCGTCATGCCGACGATCGTCCCGCGAGCGCGCTGGTCCCAGTGGGGTGCACCGAGGCCAGTGAAGGCGGGCACGACGTAGACGCCGTCAGTCGAGTCGATGCTGCGGGCGAGTTCTTCGGACTCGGCAGCGTCCTCGATGAGCGTCATATCTTCGAGCCACTCGATTGCTGCGCCAGTAATGAAGATGGCACCTTCGAGAGCGTACTGGACGTCGCCACCGGATTTCTGGAAGCCGATCGTCGTGAGCAGGCCGTGCTCGGACGGAACGGCTTCGTTACCGGTGTTCATGAGCANGAACGANCCNGTCCCGTAGGTGTTCTTCGCNTCNCCNGCGTCGAAGCANGTCTGNCCGAACAGNGCNGCCTGCTGGTCACCGAGCNCGCCCGCNACAGGCACTTCGGCGCCGAGGAAGCCGTCCGGATCCGTGCTACCGTAGGTGTCGTCGTCCGAGGACGGACGCACTTCCGGCACCATCGATTTCGGCACGTTGAACAGATCAAGGAGTTCGTCGTCCCATTCGAGATCCTTGATGTTGTAGAGCATCGTTCGGGAGGCGTTGGACACGTCGGTGATGTGGTTACCGGTGAGGTTGTAGATGACCCACGTGTCGATGGTGCCCATCAGGAGTTCGCCTTCTTCAGCGCGGTCCCGGACGTCCTGCGGTCGGGATCGCTGAAGTTTGATCGGATCCGCGTTGTCGAGGATCCACTCGGTTTTGGTCGCCGAGAAGTAGGCGTCACATTCGAGACCCGTTTTGTCGCGGATCTCCTCGACCTTGCCCATGTCCTGAATTTCTTCGACGCGGTCCGTCGTCCGACGGTCCTGCCAGACGAGGGCGTTGTGTACTGGTTTGCCGGTCTCTTTGTCCCACACGATGGTGGTTTCGCGCTGGTTGGTAACACCGAGCGCTTCGAGCTGTTCTGGGTCAATACCCTCTTTGTCGAGGGCCTCGTTGATGACGAGTTTCGTGTTCTCCCAGATTTCCATGGGGTCGTGTTCGACCCAACCCGGCTCCGGATAGATCTGTTCGTGTTTCTCATAGGCTTGCGATACGACGCCACCATCATGGTCGAAGACCATGAAGCGAGTTCCTGTGGTCCCTTGATCGATTGAACCAACGTATGTGTCTGTCATAGTATCACCTGTGTTGACGGAGCGATAGCGACGCAGCCGGGTCCGAGATTCGTCGCCGGATCGCCGGTCGCTGCGTCATCACTCATGGCAACGCAAGAGGGGTACAATAAACATGAACATTTTACATATTTCATGTTTATTTTGAGAGAGGAGAATCTGAAAAACTCAAAATATACTCGGAGAAATGCACTGACCAACACTTCAGTGGCCGACATCCGGAGTTAAAAGGGCTAATTGGAACGAAGCTGCAGAACATTCGGGGCGATTAGGGCCACACTAACACGGGGAATACCCGTTTTCACCGCACTTATGACAATCGCGTCGGATCAATATAACATGGACTGCTTCCAGCGATCTACCACTCCGCCGTCCAGCCGTCAGCCGGTGGTACTCGATCGCTGGGATCAACGATGCCGCCGCGGCGTAGGGACCGGCCACAGGGGTGAGTAGATGGCTGAGATCGACCGCTCACTCACGTTTCGATCGTTTCTCAACGACTGGTTCGTCGTCATCCTGATCGCCCTCGCTATCGCCGCCCTGCTGTCGGGGTGGTGGGCCTATCAGGTCAATCTCGTCCCGGATATCGAGGAGGAACAGCGGCTCTCCGAGCAGTGGTCGGAGTCGACCAGTTTCCGACACAGCGCGTACGTCGAACAGGAGTCGATCCCGTTCCCGGCCGGTGAAACCGTGGCGAATCGGCCGATCTACTACACCAACATCTCCGATGAGTTGGATGGGACGTATCGCTACCAGTACAGTGCCGACAGTGGCACTGTCGACGTTGAAACCGAGACGTTCCTCTTGATCCGCGGCGGCGAGTTGGAGGACGGCAACCTCACCGAGACGTTTTGGGAGGTCTCCGAACCGCTGGCCAGCGGCAGCGACACCATCGAGCCGGGAGAAGCCCATACTGTCCAGTTCACGGTCGATATCCGGTCGGTGCTGACCACGATTGCGACCGTCGAGCAACAGCTCGATTCGAGCGACGGGATCGTCGATGTCCGCGTCGTTTCGCTGTCGGACGTGTCGGGCACCGCCGAGGGTGAGACCCTCGATGAGACGTACCGCAGCGAGCTGATCATGGTCGTCTCGCCGTCGACGTACCGCGTCGCCGAAACCAACACGGTCGACGAGGTCCACCGCTCCTTCGAGACCGTCGAAGTACTGGCCGAGCCCTCGCCGATCGTCGCCTACGGCTCGATCGTGCTGTTCGGCGTCGTCGTCATGCTCCTCATGTCAGTTGTCGGCCTCCGGTACACTGGCTACACCGAGTTGACCGACGAGGAGGAGGAACTCCTCGAAATCACGAGCGCGCGCCAACGCTTCTCCGAGTGGATCACGACCGGCGAGTTCCCCTCCGAGCGGGAGTACGAACAGACCGTCCTCGTCGACGACCTCGAAGGGCTCGTCGACGTGGCGATCGACACCAACAAACGCGTCATCGAGGACACCCAACTCGGCGTGTTCACCGTCCTTGACGACGCCTACATCTACATCTACATCCGGCCGGACTCGGCGGCCCGCGACTGGCTGGTGAACTACGCCGACACCACCATCGACGAGTTCGACGAGTATGATTTCTAACTGCCGCCTGCCCGCTATCAGGGCACCAAACGCTATGTGGCTCCGTCGCCTTTCGTTCGGACAGGTAGATCCCCTCGTCCGAGCATAGCACAATGAAACCGTCCGATCTCTTCCAGTACGTCGTCGCCGGCGTCATTATCAGCCTGATCCTCCTGCTGCTCGTCACGCAGCTACTGGGCCAGCCGGCGGTCGTCTTCGTCGAGACGGGCAGCATGGCTCCGACGCTGGAGCCAAACGACGGCTATCTCGCGGTGCCAGCCATCGTCGCCGGCGAACCCGAGGTCGGCGACGTGATCCTCTTCGATGCGCAGAATCTCGGCGGGGGTGGGTTGACGACGCACCGCGTCGAGGCGATCACCGACCAGGGCTATATCACGAAGGGAGACGCCAACCCGTTTACCGATCAGTCCAGCGACGAACCGCCGGTTTCGGACGGACAGATCCGCGCGGTCGCCCTCCAGGTCGGCGGCGACATGGTCGTCATTCCGGGGTTGGGTGCGTCGGTCGGCGCGGTCAGATCGGTCGGCACGCTGTTTCAGGAGACGGTCCTCCAACCGATCGGGATCGATACCGAGGTGACGACGCTGTCGACGTGGGCGATGATCGCCGGGCTGATCCTGTTCGTGTACGGAACCGTCACGAGTTCGCGGGACCGTCACGAGCGAAGCCGCGCGCGGGGCAGCGTCTTCCAGAACGCGGTCGTCGTGATCGCGGTGCTCACGCTCGTCGTCATCATCCCGGTGAACATGACGATGTTGCTGCCGTCCGGCGTCTATCAGTACGAAATCCTGAGTTCGGAGTCACCGAGCGACAATGAGCAGATTATCGAAGTCGGCGGCACGAGCGACGTGACGTACGCGATGCGGAACAGCGGGTACCTGCCGATGTTGGTGTTTTTGGAGCCGGCCAGCGACGGCGTGACGATCAATCAACCCCAAACATACCTCCCGAGACGCTCCACCGTAGAGACATCTATCACGATGCAGGCGCCCGACCAGACGGGGAGTTACCTGCGGTTCGTCCGCGAGTACCGCTATTTGGTCGTGTTGCCGCCGTCGCTGATCGCCTCGCTACACGCAGTACATCCCGTCCTCGCTATCGCGGCGATCAACCTCGTTGTCGGCGGTCTCGTCGTTGCAGTCTTCATCGGGACCGTTGGCACCGACCGCTTGCGGTTCCGTTCGCGCAACCGCGAGTTGGATCTCGGCGACGAGATCCGTCGGATGTTGCCGGCGGTGCTGCTGCCGAACACGCGATCCGGGCCGAAACCATCCGACGGCAAGCGTGGGTCGACCGGGCGATCGGCTCGCTCGCGGTCGAAAAGAGAGAAAGCGTCGCCGCCCGCGCGAACCGACAACCCCGGCCGATCAACCGACGGACCCCAGCCGACCGGCTCGCCGACCGGTGGCAACGTTTCAGGGGCCGATCTTCTGAGCGAGGCGGACCGCGCCGACGTGCGCGAACAGCTACAGAAGCCGCCAGCAGCCGCCGGCATCGACGCCGACTCATGGACGCCGCAGGTGCTCCAGCGGTATATCGTTGCCACCTATGATACCGAGTATCCGCTAAATCGGTGTGTCAAACTGCTTGGAAGCATCCGCGACGAGCGGACCGCTGTGAGCGAAACCGAGACAGCCTCAGCCGCGAATAAACCGGGAGCGGCAGGCGAGCTCGATGAGGACGAACTGCTCTCGGAGACGGAACTCGCCGAAATGAACCAGACGCTCAAAGTCGAGCCGTCGAAACTCGGTCTTGAGGCCGACTCGTGGACAGCCGAGACGGTCCAAGCGTACATCGTCGATACATACGATGTGGAATACCCGATAGATCAGTGTCAGCAACTCCTCGAAGGAATCGACGGACAAAGCGTCGATAGCGACGAAACGACCGGAGACAACGAAGGCGACGATAGCGGATTCGTGTGGGGTAGTGTCGATGACGACGAGTTCACTACCAGTGATGCGGATTCGTCCGCGGACGAAACCGAGCAGGCGGCGACCGATAGTGATCCACTTGACGTCGACACCGACCCAGCGGAATCTGAGAGCACCGCCGCGACGACGAATACTGATACATCACAAGAAAGCAGTGACTCGTGGGACGACGAAACGGTGACCGACGACACCGACTGGGACGACGAGACGGCGACTGATGATTCCGACTGGGGTGGGAATGCGTTCACCGAGCCGGACCTGCTTTCGGATGCGGAGTT
This sequence comes from Halonotius terrestris, assembly GCF_006861665.1. Lineage (GTDB taxonomy): Archaea > Halobacteriota > Halobacteria > Halobacteriales > Haloferacaceae > Halonotius > Halonotius terrestris. The sequence continues at coordinate 509,465 of NZ_RKLU01000002.1, forward strand.
CATGGAACTCCATCAAACACTCCAGTCATCGCCCGAGGCGGCCGGCCGTGAGGCCGATTCGTGGACCGCCGAGGCGGTCAAAGCGTACATCACCGAGGCCTACGGTGTGGAGTACCCGATGGATCGCTGTCGACAGCTTGCAGCGGAGGCCGGTGGGACCAAGGGCGATTCCGCATGAATCCCGCAATATTAAACCGCAATCCCGAGTTGCTTCGAACAGCCAACGGCTTGCAACCATGAGTTCCAGTATTTCACCGGGATCACAGGAGAGCAAAAATACGCTGTTCAGCGTGTTGAGCAGCCATCGCCGCCGGTACGTGCTGTACGCCTGCAACCAAGCCGACGGCGAGACGACGCTGTCCGACGTGGCCGAACAGGTCGCCGCATGGGAGTACGACAAACCCATCGCGGAAGTCACCTCCGCGGAGCGGAAACGCGTCTACACCTCGATTCAACAGCACCATCTCTCGAAGCTGACTGACGCCGGCCTGATCGCGGTCAACGGCGATCGGCTATCGACGACGGCGAAGGCGCGCAACCTCGATATCTATCTCGAAATCGTCCCCGAGGAGACGATTCCGTGGCCGGAGTACTACCTCGGGTTGACAGTCATCGGCGGGATCATTTTCAGCTTCACGTATCTCGGCTTGCTGCCGGACGTTGTCACGATGGAACTCGTTGCGGTCCTGTTCCTCGTGGTCTATCTCGGGTCGTCGATCATCCACCTCTATCAGTCCAAGCGGTTCAACTTCGGTAACGTTGACGACACGCTCGACGATATCGAGGCCGACAGCGAGACGAGCAGCGACTGAGATCAGAAACGCGTACTGAAACTCCTGTTCCCACTCACACGTCCGGCGGCGACACCCGACCGATGTGGATCGCCTGCCCTTCGACGGCTTCGTAGGCAGCGACGAGCCCGCCGACAGTGACCTGTCCCGAGTCGGTCTCGACGATCAGCGAGGCGACCTGTTCGTCCTCGCGGAACTCCACGTCGGCGACACGGCCCTCGATGACGACCGGCTCGCCAGTATCGGTCTCTCTGCCTTCAACGGTCGCGTAGAACTCGCCGCCGAGCTCGCGGATGTCCTTGACTGCCCGGCGGATCGAGGCATATCGCCGCGGGAACGGTCGCTCTTCGGTCGTCGTTGACAACGTTTCGGCGGTCGTCCACAGCACGGTCCCGAAGAAGCCAGCGACGAGAAACCCGAGGGCCGACCGGCTGAAGATGACGCCGTAGCGATCGCGGTCGTCCCGGAGGGCGTCCTGCGTCGCGTAAATCGAGTACTCGCCGTCGGCGACCGCCAACACCGGGGTCGTGATCCCCTCACGCGCACGAGCCGTCGTCGCCACCGACTGGTAATCGAAGCGTTCTGGATCAGGGGCTTGGCTGGCCGGCGTCACCAGCAACTCGATGCTGACGCCGTTGTCGATCTGCTCGCTGAGTTCGTCCGTGAACCGCTCCAACAGCTCCGGCGTCAACGACAACACGAGTTCGAACTCCGCGGACTCGATGGCTTCCGTTATGTGGCGGATGATCGTCGACCGCGATTTGACCAGCGAGACGGCCTCGGTGTCGCGGGCAGGGGCCGTATATCGGGCGGCGAGTTCGTCGACCATCTCGGTAAAGGAGGTCTGGAGGTCGCCGAAGGAGTCTTCGGGATCAACGGCGACGACCTGCATCGGTCTGGATTCTCTGAGTTCGACAAGCGAGCGATCCGAGAGGCTGCGGACCGTATCGTAGACCCGCGGCTGGGGGATATCGGTTCGATCGGCGATCTCGCTGGCGGTGAGTTCACCGTGTTCGAGCACGGCGAGGTAGGCATCGATTTCGTACTCGCCGAGGTTGAACCGCTCGCCGACACCTTCCAGTGTCGCACGCAGGTCATCTGCCATATGGTGTGGTCGGCTCCCAAGCCGTATGTAATTTACTCCAAGCCGAGTTGCACATTGTTTCATAATCCGATATTTAGTTTTGGCTACTATCGGACTGGCCAATGGGTGAGATCGAGGATAAGGTTTTTTCGCGCTGCCGGCGACTCCAACCCAATGGTCTCGTCCGGACTCTTGCAGGTGGTCGAGGAGCCCGCCCCGGAAGTCGCCGGCTTGCTGCCGGCGTGGCTCCAGTTCCCCGGCTACCGCATCGTCGCCGCGCTGCTCGTCGTTGCGGTTGGGGTGTCGTTGTCGAACCTGCTGGTTCGGCTGTTGGGTCGCCCGATCGCCCGCCGCTTCGACCGGCAGTCGGTCGCCCAAACCGTGCTGGGTGGGATACGTGGGCTGACGGTCGTCATGACGCTCGTCGTTGCGGGATCGCTTGTCGGCCTGCAACTCAGCAATATCGTGCTCTCGGTGACCGTCTTCTCGGCGGTCGTCGGGATCATTCTCGCGCCGATCGTCGGTAACGTGCTCAACGGTGTTTTCGTACTCGCTGACCAGCCCTACGAGATCGGTGATATGATCGAACTGGACGAGGGAACCCGCGGCTTCGTTGACGATATCACGATCCGCTACACGAAGATCTTCACGCTCGACAACACGTTTCTGGTGATTCCGAACGGCAACATCCGCGAGCGAGACGTGACAAACTACTCCGCGGAGGACGAACGCACCCGCCTCTCGGTGGACGTGCTCGTGACCTACGAGTCGGATATTTCGGAGGCTCGACGACTGATGGAGGCTGCCTGTAGAGACACCGAAACCGTGATCAAAGGCGGTCCGGATATCCGGATCGGCAGTGCCCGCTATCCTGCAGCCCCGCGTTGTTACATCGCCGACTACGGTGACAACGGTGTCCTGTTGCGGCTTCGCTTCTGGGTTACCAAGCCCTACAACCTCCTCACCGTCGAATCCGGCGTCCGTACTGAGATCCGCAAGCGGTTCGCCGACGCCGACGCGACCGCCGAGATGGCCTACCCGCACCGACAGTTGGTCTTCGATGAGACGAGTAAGTCACAACTCCCAATGCACGAGACGGACGGGGATCCGCGTGTCCCCGATGCCGATTCCGGCGGTGTCCACCCCGAGATGGACGAGTCGCCGGCGACCACGGATGCGACCGATGACACGCAGGAATAGGCGACGCACGGCTCAGGGATAGGGATGATACTCGCGGTCGAGGCGGGGCTCGAAGCCCATCGACCGTGGCACCTCGCGGGCGCGCTCACCGAAGAACGGTTCGCCAGTAAACAGCGGTTGGGCCGACGGCACTAGCACGCGAACGGCCTCGAAGCCGAGTTGGGCGACATCCTGCGTCGTCACTCGGGCAGCGTAGGCATCGAGATCGACCTCGGCGAGCCGATCGCAGACAGCATCGAGTTCATCGCGGCCGGCGAGATCGGGGTTGCCAAGCGAATCGGCGGGGATTCGGCTGTCGGGGTCGACAAAGGCCTGTGCAGCCGCCGGGAGATCCGCGTACTCAGCGATCGCTCCACCTTGTTCGGCGGCTTCCTCGGGCCCCATCGCCCGCAACTCCATCCAGTTTTGCAGGGCTTCAGCGAGAGCCGACCGGGCAGCCGACAGCGGGTCGAGATTCGCCGCTGAGCCGACCGCGAACTGCGGCCATTCGTCCTCGCGGTGGACGGCAACGGCGACCACCGGAACGTCGACATCTTGTGTCACCAACAGCGGCGTCACCGTCAGTGATTCCGCACGCGCTCGCTTGGTGAGTTCGGTGACGTTCTCGTCGTCGACCCCGAGGCCGAGCGGCTCGAACGTCGAGTACCACGCCAGCATCGTCGCGTCGCGCTCGATGGCCTCGTAGAGCCCCGAGAGAATCGCTTCAATTGTAGAGTTGCCGAGGCCGAGGCCCGTCGTGATCGCCGGCCGGTATCGTTGTGTCGCCGGCGGGAACTGGACGAACTCCGCCGGCAGCGAGACACGCTCGCCGTCTGGCAATCTTCGGCCGTCGATCCACTGGATTCGATCTTCGGGATCGGGCTGTTCGTAGCTGTCCGGGCGAACGAACCGCGTCGGCGACACGGGGTTCGAGAGCGTCCGCTCGGAGCCCATCGTCGCGTCCGCGGTGCGGTAGACACCCGCGCTGTACCGCTCCAACCCTTCGCCGATCGCTTTCATATAGGCGCGATCCCAGTCGGGGTCGACACCCGCGGCGAGCGACGCGGCGGCCGTGTCGCTGAACCCCGTCGTGTCGCCAATCTCGGCGATGTAGTAGGGGACCGGGAACGACTCGCGTTCGCCGACAGCCGCGATGGGTCCGAGTCGATTGTCAACAGCCCGTTCGGCTCGGGACAGTGAGTCGTCGACGCTGACCTCGCGGTGTTCCAGCGATAGGGGGCGATCCGGCCGATCGTCAGGGTCACAATCGCAGTGCGGAACGGGCAGCAGTGTGCGATCCGGTCCCGGCAGTTCAGTGATTTCGCCGCCCTCGCTGTCGCCAGTCAACAGCGAGACGAGGCGGTTGCCAGCGACCGCGCCCGCCAGCCGAACCCGACTTCGGTTGCCGCTCGGTTCGGTTTCGGACGCCGGTGTTCCGGATGCTGTGTCACGATGGGCGGCGACGCGCGTCCGCAGGCAGTGAAAACACGCCGAGTCGGGCGAAAACAGTGAGACGCTGGCATCGATTTCGTCGAGGACGTACCCGCCGAGGCCGCCGATCTCGACGGCGACCCACCGATCGAAGGCGTCGTTGGCGGCCGCAAAGATCGACGCGCCGGCCGGGGCAACGACGGCACCGATTGCAGGCGTCTCCGAGAGGGCCCCGTCAGTCGGCTCCAAGCGGCTGACAGTGAGATCGATGTCCGCACAGGCGGCGGCGATAGCATCGGCGGCCGGACCGCTGCCGAGTAGGCCGAGTTCCATATCGTGGGCTGCGGTCGCCCGAATAAAAAGCCCGCCGGGGTCGGCTCAGCCGTGAATCTCGTCGACGACGCGGCCGAAGTCACCGGGCGCAGCGTCGGCCAACCGCTCGTCGGCGAGTTGGAGGCGGAGTCGTGGGCGGCCGACATCGATGGGGACCTTTTCGGTCGTGATCAGGCCGGTGTCTTCGAGTTTGGTCTTCGTCCGTGAGAAGGTGGCTTTGCTCGCAATGCCGACGTCTTCGCCCCATTTCGAGATATCGTAGAGCAACACTTGGTTGCGGGCAGCGATTAGCAGTGAGATGGTGACCTCATCCAACTCGTCGTCACCGTTGGCCTCCAGCGAGTTGAGGACGGCGTCGAAATCCTCGCGGGCTGCCTCACCGATGTCGCCGGCGAGGGTCTCGCGGACGCGACTGATAGGGGGCGTGCGGAGCTGAAAGGTCTCGGCGGCCTCCCAGCGGTCGCCGTAGGCTGATTTGGTATCGTCGACGAACGCGCTGTCGTCACTGGTCAGCGCGGCCACGCGGTCGCCGGCCGTCACGAGCGCGAAGACAGCGTCGTCGGCGACGACAAGCGAGTTCGCGGCCCCGTCGGTGAGTGTCCGGATCGAGAGCGTGCCGCCCTCGATCAGGTCGGCCGTCCGGCTGGCGACGAGGAAGTCCTCGAAGGTCGCCTTCAGGGCGGCCTCCTCGGCGAGCAGCCGGATCGTCGGCAGCGAGCCGTCGAACGCGGTGGCGACATCAACGGCGGCTTCGATAGTGCGGCGGGTCGGATCGACAAGCCACAACTCCTCGGTCGACCGCTCGACGGTCGTCCTGAGTACGCTCGTTACGTCCTCTTCGAGTAAATTCGACGCCATGATACCTAGTATAATTCACAGTCTCGCACATAATATTATCGGGATCATCACAAGGTGATTACAGGTCTCGTCGCTAAATTAAGCCCCGCAGCCGATCGGTAAATCCCCGTCCTACCCGGGTACTGAGGGCGTAACGAACCACTTATTGGCATGACGGGCCGCGTTTCGATTATGGACTACGAGCAGGTACGTGCGGTCGATCCCGCGGTCGCTGACGCCCTTGCTGGCGAGGACGACAGACAGGAGGACACGTTGGCAATGATCGCCAGCGAGAACCACGTCAGCAAGGCCGTGCTTGAAGCGCAGGGCAGCGCGCTGACNAACAAGTACGCNGANGGNTATCCGGGNAANCGNTACTACGCCGGCTGTGAGTACGCCGACGANATCGANNNGNTNGCCATCNANCGCGCNAAGGANCTNTGGGGGGCCGAACACGTCAACGTCCAGCCCCACTCGGGCACCCAAGCGAACCAGTCAGTCTACTTTGCCACGCTCGAACCCGGCGACAAAATCCTCTCCTTGGATCTGACCCACGGCGGCCACCTCAGCCACGGCCACCCGGCGAACTTCGTCGGTCAGTTCTACGACGTCGAGCAGTACAAGGTCAACCCTGAAACGGGTTACATCGATTATGACGGCCTCGCCGAGATGGCCGCGGAGTTCGAACCGGATATGATCGTCTCGGGATACTCCGCGTACCCGCGTGAGGTCGAGTGGGAGACGATCCAGGAGGTCGCCGAGGACGTGGGGGCCTACCACCTCGCCGACATCGCTCACATCACNGGNCTCGTCGCNGCGGGCGTCCACCNNTCGCCGGTCGGCGTCGCCGACTTCGTCACNGGNTCGACNCACAANACNATCCGNGCGGGNCGTGGCGGNATCNTCATGACNNNCGAGGAGCACGCNGACGACATCGACNNNGCCGTNTTCCCCGGNGNACAGGGCGGNCCGNTNATGCACAACATCGCCGGCAAGGCCGTCGGNTTCAAGGAAGCTCTCCAGCCGGAGTTCGAAGATTACGCCCAACAAGTCGTCGACAACGCCGACGTGTTGGCCGAGACGTTTGCCGACCACGGCTTCGAAGTCGTCTCCGGCGGCACCGACACGCACCTCGTGCTGGTCGATCTTCGGGAATCCCACCCGGACCTACCGGGCGGCGATGCTGAGGACGCGCTGGCCGACGCCGGGATCGTCCTCAACGCCAACACCGTCCCGGGCGAGACGCGCTCGCCGTTCAACCCCAGCGGGATCCGCGCCGGTACGCCCGGCCTGACGACCCGCGGATTCGATGAAGACGCGACCGCCGAAGTCGGCGATCTCATCTATCGCGTCGTCGACAACCACGACGACGAGAGCGTCATCGACGAGGTTAGCGAGCGAGTCGACGAGCTCTGTGCGGCCCACCCGCTGTACAAAGAGTAGACGTTCTTTCTCCTACCAGCCGCGGTCGTAGATGTTTCGACGGTGACCGACAGTCAGGACGTATACGTTGTCCTGTTGGCGATCCCAGTCGGCGATGGCACGATAGTCGCCGACTCGGAGTTTGTACACGTCATCTCCCGAGAGCCGCGAGAGATCACGGTCCGGATTTATCTCATGGAGGGCGTCCTTGATTCGCCCCGAACGTCCGCTTCGAGATCGGCGAGTCGATCCCGTGCGGTCTCGGAGAGCAGCACCTCAGTCATTCGAGTTCGTCAAGCGCGACGGTGTCACCGTTCTCGATTTCCTCACGACTCACGCGAACGTCCTCTCGGGCCTGTTCCGATAGCTGCGGTGGCTCGATCAGATGCCGAACGGCGTCCCGGACGAGTTCGCTCTTGTTCAGGTAGTGTGGGTGCTCCTCAAGGAACTCCTGTATGTCCGTCTCCATCTCATCCGGTATTTTGACGTTGAGTGTGCTCATTGTGTTATCATTGTAATATTCGAATCGGTGAAAACGTTTTCCACCCGTTCGCTTCCGAATCCTTTTGCCGACTGCCCGCCGTGTCTCGCGTAATGACCGAAATCATCGACGGCAACGCCGTTGCCAGCGATATCCGGGCTGAGATCACCGACTGTGTGGAAACCCTCGAAGCCGAGGGTGTAACGCCCGGCCTGGCAACCGTGCTGATGAGCGACGACCCCGCNAGCGAGACGTACGTCTCGATGAAACAGCNNGACTGCGAGGAGGTCGGCATCNANGGCATCCACGTCGANNTCGACCCCGACGCACCTGCCGAGGAACTGTTCGAGACGATCGACGACCTCAACAACGACCCCGAAGTCAACGGCATTCTCGTCCAACTGCCGGTCCCCGATCACGTCGCCAAACGCAAGGTCATTCGCGCGATCGATCCCGCGAAGGACGTTGACGGCTTCCACCCCGAAAACGTCGGCCGCCTCGTCGCCGGCGACGCACGATTCAAACCCTGTACGCCCCACGGCGTCCAGAAGCTCTTGGAAGCCTACGAGGTCGAAACTGAGGGTGCCGACGCGGTCGTGGTTGGCCGCTCGGATATCGTCGGCAAGCCGCTTGCCAATTTGCTCATTCAGAAAGCTCCGCTCGGTAACGCGACGACGACGGTTTGTCACTCCCGAACTGACGACCTCGCAGCGAATACGAGTGACGCCGATATCGTCGTCGCCGCGGCGGGCGTCCCCGAGTTCATCGATGGTTCGATGCTCAAGGAGGGCGCGACCGTCATCGATGTGGGTGTCAACCGCGTCGACGCTGACACCGAGAAGGGCTACGAACTCGTCGGCGACGTGGACTACGAGAGTGCCGAATCCGTCGCGGGCGCGATCACGCCCGTCCCCGGCGGCGTCGGCCCGATGACGCGGGCGATGTTGCTCTACAATACGGTCAAAGCGGCGAGCGAACAGCACGACATCGACATCGAGCTACCATAGCTCGCGTTAGTGGCGAAATAGGTAGACACCGTCATCTTGATTCAGGAGGCAGAAGCGCGCGCCATCGTTTTCCGGAAACTGTTGTTCGTGACTGCGGAGGATGAACAGGCGATTGAAAGTGTCAGCGCATACCGGGCAATCTACGTCGTCGCGGTTGTCGTAGAGGCCGCTGTCGCTGCTCTCCTTCAACTGTTTCATCTGATGGCGATGATCGTGGATATCGAACGGCTCGGCCATACTGGCGCAAGGAACGAGGTGCCCTTTGCTATTGTGGCCGCTCGTTCGACCCGTGTTACTCCAATTGCGAGGATCCGTGTTACTCTAGTTGGGAGAGTCGATCCCTCGCAGCCGCGAGCGCGTCGGTAGCGGCTTCGGGATCGTCGGTTCGGAGCGAGCGGCCGATCGCTTGTGCGGTCTCAACGAGTGCCGTCGCCGTTTCGGGGTCGACCGCACCCTGTAGGGCTTCGACGCGTTTGACGTGTTCGCGCAGTCGCCCCAGGGTTTGGGTGGCCTCGCTGTCCGGATGCGCGTCGAGCCACGTCCGGAGATCGCTGGTGTAGGCTCCCACGGCGTCGGTGGCTGCCGACCCCCATGCTTCCTGCAGCGAGTCCGGCACTTCTTCTGTGGCTCGTCCGTCGCTGTCGGCTGGCGACTGCTCGTCGGCGAGGGTCCGGTATAGCGTGAGCAGGTAGATTTCCTCGTCGGCAGTCACCTCTCGACTGCGAGCCAGCAAATCGACCGTGTGCAGCAGGGTTCGGGCTGTGAGATACGTTTCGTCGAGATCGCGGAGGTCGCCACCGTTGATGAAGCCGCGTTTGCGCGTATACTCTCGGAGTGCTGATTCGAGCTCGTCGGCGTAGGCGTTGACTGGCTCTTCGGCCACGCGACCGCGGAACTCCTCCAGCGGGAGGGCTGCGGAGGCGTCGGTGTGGAGGCAACGCTCCTCGTCGCGGCCGACGCTCCGGAGCGAGCCACAGTTCGGACACGCGATGCTGCCGGTCTCGAAGTACGACCACTCCGTCTCGCAGGCTTGGCAGGCGCGCTGGCCGCGAATCTCCATACAAGGCGGTTGCTGACGCGGATAGAAAGGCGTTCCGCGAGCCGGGATAGTTGGGTAAAATTGCCTCGATATTTCGGAGACTTACCGATAGAATTTGTATATCAGCATACGATTTATGTGTCGCAGCGTCGCCAACGATGTTATGGAAAATTAACACGAATAACGTGGCACAACGCTACATTGACAGCTAAAACCGACGGTTGCCACCTCAAAGCACTACGCTTCCGCTAACACCGCTCTGATTTCGTACTCGTTCGTGAACTCGTGGTCCGTGTGGAACTCGACTAATGTCGTTTCGTCGGCACCGATGTGAACCGTTTTTTCGGCGACGGTGGTGCCGCCGGGGATATCAACCAACATCACATTCACCTCGGCCTTTTTTCCAGTGTTTCGAACGTTGGCCACGAAGCGCGTGCCACGTGTTTCGAACCCGTATTCCTTCGCCCACCGTGGGCGGTCGGCTGTAAGCGTGAGTTCAGTGCGGGCTCCGCTGTCGAGATACGTTTCCTGGGTTGCTGCGGGCGAAGAGCTCGTCACGCCGTCAGCTCGGAAGTACAGTTCGACTAGGACAGTCCCGCTGATGCCCTCGTTTTCTACCTCAACGGTATACTCGTTGCCACTGGCGGCGAGTTCCTTGATCCGACCCTGAGAGTTCTTCGTACTAGAAACAGTGAGATCGGGGCTAATTGGACCTAATAATTCCTCGCTCTCGTCCGGAATAGGGCCAGGCAACTCCTGGTCTTCGGCCGAACAACCGGCTAACGATGCAAGCCCTGCCGTACAGCCAAGCAGATACGTTCGACGTTGCATCTCAGTGGGAACCGAAGCCGTCGGTCCGTCGCTGTTCAGTGAAACTCGCCACAGAGAGAATAATCACTTGATCCAGTGATATGTTATGGCTACGGTCAAAATCCCCTATTGTTGCAATACTAACAGCTACGCGCAGATCAGAGACATGGTGGAGATCGGTTAAAATCAGATCGGCGACCAATCCGGACAAAATGTTTTCGTCTCTTTTGCTAGTACTATTTTCTTATGTATTTCAGATACTGGCATAATTGCCGTAAATATAGTTCTAGGTTAGAGCATAAAGTTCCTTATCACCTGTAGTGTAATTAGATTAAAGTAGCTACCAACAACATCACTGAACATGGCTGCCGACACCGAAACCGACCGAACGAGCGTCGTTACCTACGTCCCCTCGCACCAAAAAACCGAATGGAAAAATCACGCTGCCGATCTCGGCATGACTCAGGCGGAGTTCATCAGAACGATGGTCCAAGCCGGTCGGAAGGATTTCACCCTCGAAACGGAGAACCCCGTCGAACCCGATTCTCCGACCACTGACCCAGGGGGTGACGACCTCGAAAGCCAGGTCCTCGATGCACTCGAATCGAACGACGCGCTCTCGTGGGACGAATTGGTCAAATCGCTATCATCTGACTTCGAAGACCGACTCGAATCCTGTCTCGAAGCCCTCCAACGACAGAACCGGATTCAGTACAGCGGCCGCAACGGCGGCTACACCACAATCGACCAATGAGCATGACACCGACCGAGCAGCCGGAGGACCCGATCGACTACTTCCTCGAAGACCTCACGTACCACGGCAAAACCGAACGCACGCGAGACGCCTACGGGCGCGTCCTCCGTCAGTTCGAGGATTTTCTGGCCGATCCAGCCCGCAACGCCACCGGCGAACCCGTGGCTCCGGCCGATGCAACCCACCGCGACTGTATGGCGTGGATTCACAGCCTTCGCGGCAGCGTCACCGACAGCACGGTCGCCAGCTACGCCGCCTACCTCCATCGGTTCTACGCGTATATGACGCAAGTCGGCGTCTTTGAGGCCAATCCGATGACACTCGTCGTCGAAGAGATGGACGAAACAATTGACAAGGATCCCGACCGTCGGGAGATCGGCATCGACCGCATGCGGACGTTTGTGGCGGGGATCAATCACCCGCTGGACCGCGCGCTGATCGTTACGCTGTTGAAAACCGGGATGCGGGTCGGCGAGCTCTGTAACCTCGATCTCCGGGATCTGGCACTTGAGGACAGCGAAATACAGGCCGCTTTCGACGCTGATCCGCGGCCACAGATTGAGACGCGACCGGACTCGCTGTACGTCGACAGCGAACCAGCCTTCGGGAGTGTCCACAACGGCGAGGAGCGCAGTGCTTCGAATAAACGCAAGCGGGCGACGGTTATCCCCGTCGACGATGAGCTGAAAGCCGTTCTCAAACGCTGGCTGGCGATTCGACCGGACAGTAATTCGCCAGCGGACCCGCTGTTCGTCTACACGTCGGGCGAATGGGGCCAGCGACTCACGCCTCGCGCCGTTCGCAACGTCGTCACCGACCACGCTCGGGAGGCCGGCTGGTATGAATCCGGCGGCGACGCCGCTGACAACGTAACTCCGCACTACTTCCGGCACTTCTTCACGACGCANCTCCGNGANCGCACNGGNGACCGCGGNGTNGTGAANTACCTNCGNGGNGACGTCGCNNNCGACNTCATCGATACGTACACGCACAACTGGGGTGGGCAGGTCAGAGCGACCTACGAAAGTAATATCTACTCTATCATTGGGTGAAATAAAATAACGTGTGCATGATTCACTGTCCGATTTCAGACTCATAAACTGTATTCCGCTACATCAAATCTTTCGGCTCGCGCTGCCCCAACTTCGTAATTTGGATTTCTACAAGTCACCAATTCGCTAACCAGAATCAAATAAGAGGTGTTCTCAGAGTATGAATCAGATAAAAAGTGAAACTGTCATGGTATGTCTATAAGAGAGTTATCGAGATATTTATGCTTCATTCCTCCGGTGGAGTAAACGGACTCTGTAAAACCATGTTGATGTAGTTTTTTCAACGAATCGGTATTAGACGGCCTATGCCCGACTACGAGGAGTATAAAGAGACTGCCACCAACTCCTTCCGTATTGCTGTCGAACTATTCAACCGTCCATTCGAGAATGGCCGGACAGAAGGAGTATTGATTTTACTCGACCACAGTTTTGAGATGTTGTTGAAAGCAGCAATTCTCCGAAGAGGAGGTGAAATACGTTCAGACGGCGGCTCAGGCCAAACTATATCCTTAGAAAAGTGTGTAAAGCGGTGTCGGGATGGAACACGTGACAATCAACGAATCAAGTGCCTCTCTAAATCTGAAGCTGCCGCCATTTTATCGCTCAACAACCTCAGAGACTATGCACAGCATGAACAGGTCGATGTTAGGGAACAGCAACTCTATCTCCAGTCAAGACAATGTACAGATATATTCGAGAAGATCTTGACCCAGGTGTTCAATGAGTCTTTATCCCAGTATCTCCCTGAACGAGTGCTCCCATTATCAACTACCGTGCCAACGGACATTGCATCCATTATTGACCAAGAGATCGATGAGATTCAGGAACTGATGGATGAAGGGGCCATCGACGAAGCACGAAATAAGCTAAAAGCTTTGGACTCAGTAGAACGGGGCTTGGCAGATGAGGGTAAGACGCCTGATCTCTCCGAATTGAGTACAACGTTGGAAGCAGTTGACGATGATAAAGGACTGGATGATATTTTCCCGAGTACATTCGCCGCTCTTGGTGACGGCGTAGATTCTGGGGGTGGTGTCCGGATTAATCTTGGTTCTGATGATCCTGGCCTTCCAGCAGAATATGTTCCTGAAGAGGAGATTGACGAGGATGATGATGTCTATTTGTACACAGAAAAGAATATTCACGGTCGATATCCATTTAATCCGATGCAGTTCAAAAAACAGGTGAATTCGGAGCTCAGTGAAGAATGTGACTGGAAGGGGGATCTTAGCTTGGTAAGATTGAAAGCGATATTGAAGGAGATGGGGCTTCGGGAGCGAGAAGAATTCCACCAATCGGAACTACCGCTTGGTGCGGGAGACACCCGACCAGGGTATAGTCCCAAATGTGTAGATAGTGTTGTTGAAGCCATTGAGACGGGAACAATAGTCGTTGAAGATGCTTGGGAAGCCAATAAAGCTGAATTCGGTTACTAACCTCCTCAAGATTAGCCGGAGATCAGCTACAACCCATACAATACTGAGTAAAAAAGGAACTCGTTGACGACTGATCTAAAATCGCTAAAGGTCGTCAAGCAAGGGAAAGTTTTGTAGCTGGATCGAAATTAAACGATTACAATCTTTTTGCGTCTATTCTAATTTACACTCATTCGAAATCATACGTGCCGTATTCTGGCTTGTTGAATCCGGGAGCATCCTGATAAAAACGCTGAACTGTAGCTCCCCAGAGCGTCTTTTTCGACTCGTATGCGTCAGGAAATTCCTCATATAACCGAGATTTTAATTCTCCCGTTTCCAGTGGGCCATCTTTTTGGAGTAGTTCTGCTGCAAACAAAATGATTGATACAGCTATCTCTTTCTGTGGCCCGTGATCGGTAACCCATGATTCTAATTTGGAGATCGACGTTGATCCAGCATCCGGTTGAGCTTGACCGTCGGATTCAGATGATGTATCTATTTTATCATTCCTTGCTTCAATACGCCCTTCTAGTGCTTCAATTCGTTCTACAGCGGCATTGAGTTGCTGCTGTAATTGCTGGATATCTTCCGTATTCGTCGCAACTGTTTCAGGATTAGCCAGTTCTGCACTACCATCTGCTGCGAGCATCTCTCGTGTTGGCCCTCGATTCTGCAATAACTGGCGTATGTATTCTGCTCGACTACTATATCCGAGGTCATCAGCTTCTGAGTCAATTTCCGATAGCAACTCTGTCTGAATGCGTAGTGTAATCGGATCCATGTCTTTCGAGTTACATACCTAAGATCGGGATTAGCTAATAGAAATACGTAATTGGTCTAATAGTACTCTAATTACATTGAACCCTCAGCGAATACTAGATCCAATTTATAATATTATTGTTCAATCAGATCACATAAATATGAGTTTTATATACTGTTGTCCAGTCGGCTTGCATATGCCAGATGCATGGGTTAGCGTTCCATTCACAGCCGTTGTGTGGGTTATATCCGCAATCATATCCATCGCCACCCTCGAAACAGATTATTTTGGTTTTATAGGGATACTGGCGTGGCTGGTCTTCCTAGGCGGCATTATCGCTTTCTTCCTGAAGATCTTCGGTAATTAGATACGCAGAGTTAGCCTGAGTGGATTGAATAAGTGTAGCAGCAGCCGAGGATGGAGCGGTTACCATACAATTTATCAATGTCACTTACAACCTCAGTCGTAGATGGTCGAGAATTTCAATGAGAAGGCTGATTTTATTTGGTCGATTGCAGACCTTCTTCGCGGTGATTACAAGCAGTCCGAGTATCAGAAGGTAATTCTCCCGTTGACGGTGCTTCGGCGGCTTGACTGCGTGACGAAGCCGAACAAAGAGAATGTTCTCAAGCGATATGAGCAGCTGCAGGAACAGGGAATTGAGAACGTCGCGCCATCGCTGAAGAAAGCCTCCGGTGAGAAAGTGTACAACACCAGCGAGTACACGTTTGAATCACTCTGTGACGACCCAGAGCAGATAGCGAGTAACCTCCAATACTACATCAATTCCTTTGACGAAGAAACGAAGGAGATTTTCGATAAGTTCGATTTCAATCATCAGATTCAGCGGCTTGATGAAGCCGACCTTCTCTTCCAGGTGATGCAGGAGTTCGCTGAAATCGATCTCCATCCGGATGCAGTCCCCAACGAGGAGATGGGGTACATCTACGAGGAACTGATCCGGAAATTCAACGAACTCAGCAACGAGACCGCTGGCGAGCACTTCACGCCGCGCGAGGTTATTGAGCTGATGGTGAACCTCATTTTCGATGAGGACGACGAAGCACTATCAGAGGAAGGAGCTGTTCGGACGGTCTACGACCCGGCTTGTGGAACAGGCGGCATGTTGAGCGTAGCCGAAAACTACGTTCGTGATCTGAATGAAGGTGCGAACCTGCACGTCTTCGGGCAGGAATTGAACCCGGAAAGCTACGCGATCTGCAATTCTGATATGTTAATCAAGGGCCAAGAGCCTGAAAATATTGCTTACGGTAATTCGTTTACATCTGACGGATTTCCAGATAAGACATTTGACTACATGCTGTCTAACCCACCGTTTGGAGTATCGTGGAAGAAAATCAAAGAGGAAATCGAGCGTGAGCATGAAGAAAAAGGATTTGCAGGACGCTTTGGGGCGGGTACCCCGCGTGTTAGCGATGGAGCTTTACTATTTTTACAACACATGATTAGCAAAATGAAACCATCAGAGGATGGTGGATCTCGCATTGCTATCGTTTTAAATGAATCACCACTGTTCACTGGAGGACCGAATAGTGGAGAGTCTGCAATTCGGCGTTGGATAATTGAAAACGACTGGCTAGAGGCGATCATTGGATTACCGGAACATCTGTTTTATAATACAGGAATACACACATATGTCTTAATATTATCAAATAAGAAACCAGAACATAGAAAAGGAAAAATTCAGCTGATTGATTCTCGCCAGATGTATGATGAAATGGACGAGAGCCTAGGGGAGAAACGCCATAAACTCTCAGAACACCATATCGAAGAAGTGACAGAGATATTTGGCGATTTAGAAACAAATGGACGGTCTAGAGTATTAGATAACGATGAATTCGGGTACCGGAGAATTGTAATTGATCGTCCACTCCGCTTAAGCTTTCAAGCAACTGATGAGCGTATCGAAAGTTTAGACGAAGAACGTGCTTTCACAAATCGAGATAATGATGTTCAGGAAGAAATCAAAAATGCATTGAAAGATTTGGATTCAGAAAAGAAATGGATGGATCGGGATGATTTCATAACTGATGTTGAGATAGTTTTCAATATGCATGGACTGGATGTGCGTAGAAGTGTTTATAATGCTATTGAGCGTGCCTTGGGTGAACGAGATCCCGAAGCAGAGATAGTCACTGACAGTAACGGAAAACCAGAGCACGATACTGAATTACGCAATCGGGAGCGTGTACCTCTGGGCAAGGATCCTAGAAAATACTTCGAACAAGAAGTCAGCCCATATGTTGAAAATGCTTGGATCAACGAAAACAGTAAGTATTATGATGATAATGATGGCGAATTAGGGGTAGTGGGATATGAAATAAACTTCAATAGACATTTCTATAAATATGAACCGCCACGCCCAATAAATGAGATAAATAAAGATATTGACGATTTATCTAAAGATATTTCTCGCCTTCTTACGGAGATAACAAAATGAAATCTGCAACAGCAGAAAATGAAATAGATAAAATAAACTGTAGTTATACTACAATACCACTTAAATTTGGAGTTGATAGAAAAGTAAATAAATTTGAGGAAGTACCGGATGATTTACCTCGGATCAGTCTTGATATGGTTGAATCAGAAACGGGTATAATCAAAGAAAACAACGAAGGTTCTGAATTAGGGACAGGATTAGTTGAATTCCAACGCGGAAATGTGCTATTTGCTAAACTACGCCCGTATCTAGCAAAGGTTTTCGAAGCAGAATTTAGAGGGGCTGCGTCTCCCGAATTTATTGTATTGGAGCCAAAAGAATTTGATAGTCGATTCTTACACTACTTATGCCTCTCAAATGACTTTATTGACAGAGTGAATGCTTCAACATATGGGGCAAAGATGCCTCGGGCATCTTGGAATTTTATAGGAAACCTGCAGGTTCCGTGCCCCAATATATCTGTACAAGAAAAAATAGCTGAATATCTTGATCAACAAGTAGGTTATATACAGGATGGCATTAAACATCTCGAAGATCTACATAGTCTGTTAGGAGAGAAACAAAATTCGTTGATCTCTTATGTTATTACCCCTCAAGATGTTCAGGACTCAGATAATCCTCTTACAGGTGTTCCTGAACACTGGGAAGTCATTCGTTTGAAATACCTATTAAATCGGTTAGAGCAGGGTTGGTCACCAAAATGTAATGATCATCCTTCAAAAAGAGATGAATGGGGTGTTCTAAAAGCAGGAGCAGCAAACAATGGCGAATTCCACCCGAATGAAAATAAAGCCCTACCGAATGATAAAGAACCAAGACCGGAGTTAGGGGTCTCGGAAGGGGACCTGATTATGAATCGTGCAAGTGGTTCAGCCGATTTATTGGGAAGCGTGGCTATTGTACCACAAAACACCTCAAAATTGATGCTTTGTGATAAGTTATTTCGGCTACATGTGCGTAATGAGGTTGTTTTATCTGAATATTTATATATTGTACTACGTTCTAAACCCCTTAGACATCAAATTAATAAAGAGATCTCTGGAGCTGAAGGCCTCGCTAACAACATACCACAATCTGCTGTGAAAAATCTAAAGATACCAATACCCTCTCGTTCTGAACAGAAAATTATTGTTGAAAATATATCCCAAAGGGAAAACAAATTAGACGATTATTTATCTAAAACCAACAGATTGATTTCTTTGCTAAATGAGAAAAGACAATCAATCATCACCAAAGCAATTAATGGTCAAATCGACTTACGAACAATCGAATCCACTAATACTCAGGAGGCCACTTATGGGAAGAATTCATGACGAAGAACACTTTGAGGAATATATTTCAAGTTATTTAGTTGAATCCAATGAATATGACCTCTTATCTTCTGCGGAATTTGATAAAGAGCGTGGTATATTTCCCGACATCGTCGTATCTTTCGTTAAAGAAACTCAGCCAAAGAAGTGGAATAAACTAGAAACTGCTTACAAGGGGAATGCACGGAAGCGGTTTTTACAGGACCTCACCAGTGCGATGGAGAATCGTGGAACATTAGAATTGCTTCGCCATGGTCTTCGAACTACTGGAACTACGATTTATTTGGCGGCTTTCAAACCAAATACAGGGCTAAATCCGGAAATTGAGAAGCGATACAAATCCAACCACCTCGGTGTAACTTCTCAATTCTACTATTCTGCGACCGATCCGAACAAGAGTATTGACCTTGCCTTGTCACTCAACGGAATCCCGGTTGCGACAGCCGAACTCAAGAACGCGATGACGGATCAGACGATTGAGGATGCAAAGATCCAGTACAAAACTGATCGTGATCCGGGCGAACCCGTTTTGAAATTCAAGCGTGGTGCGTTGGTTCATTTTGCTGTTGACACACATGAGGTAGAATATACGACGGAACTCGCTGGCGAAGATACCCACTTCCTGCCGTTCAACAGAGGCCATGAGAACGGTGCTGGCAATCCACCACATGAATCGGGCCACCGAACGGCGTATCTCTGGGAAGATATCTGGGCGAAAGACAGCTGGATGGATATTATCCAGCGGTTCATGCACATCGATGAGGAGGAGATCCAGAAGGACGGTGTGACGGTCGAAACGGACGAGACGATGATCTTCCCCCGCTATCATCAACTCGATTGTGTTCGCAAGCTCGTTGCTGACGCGAAAGCACACGGCGCGGGCGAAGATTATCTGATCCAACACTCTACAGGGAGTGGCAAGAGCAAGTCGATAGCATGGCTTGTCCACCGGCTCACGTCGCTTCATGATGACGACGATGAGGCTGTCTTTGATGGCGTCGTTGTCGTGACCGACCGGACGGTTCTGGATAAACAACTCCGGAATACGATCTACGAACTTGACCACAAAACCGGGGTTGTAGAGGCAATCAAAGGCGAACACGGCTCAAAATCAGAAGAACTTGCTGAAGCACTCGAAGCCGGAAAGCCGGTCATCATCACCACGCTGCAGACGTTCCCGTATGTCATTGAACACACGCAGGGACTCCCTGAGCGAGATTACGCTGTCGTCGTTGACGAAGCCCACAGTAGCCAGACCGGTGAGATGGCGAAGGAGATGAAGGAAATCCTGTCTGGAAAAGACGTATCAGAGGATGATGATTGGGAGGATCTGCTGGCGAAGAGTGCCGAATCACGAGGTCAGCAGAGCAATCTGAGCTTCTTTGCGTTCACTGCAACGCCAAAGGGGAAAACGCTAGAATCGTTCGGTCACACGCCCGAAGACGGCGACAAGCCAGAGCCGTTCCACCTCTACTCCATGCGGCAGGCTATTGAGGAAGGCTTCATTCTCGATGTGCTCCAACACTACACGACCTACGATACGTTCTACGGGTTAGCGAAGGCTATCGAGGAAGATCCACAAGTCCCCCAAAAGAAGGCAGTCAAGGCCGTCTCACGCTTCCTGAAGCTGCATCCGCACAACATCGCACAGAAGGTCAAGATCATCATTGAACACTTCCGCGAACACACCCAGCACAAGATCGGCGGAAAAGCGAAGGCGATGGTGGTAACGTCTTCACGGGTTCACGCTGTCCGGTACAAGAACGCGATTGATGACTACATCGAAGAGAACGACTATGACCTGGGCGCACTCGTCGCATTCAGCGGAACCGTCGAGGATGACGGCTTCGAATATACCGAAGACGGAATGAATCCGGAGGGTGTCACTCAGTCAAATCTCACCAACGAGTTCGACACCCAAGAGTACCAAATCCTCGTGGTTGCCGACAAGTACCAGACTGGGTTTGATCAGCCGCTGTTGCACACGATGTACGTTGATAAGAAGCTCTCCGGCGTCCAAGCCGTACAAACGCTTGGCCGTTTAAACCGAACCCATCCGGGCAAAGAGGATACGTTCGTCCTTGATTTCCAGAACGACCGTGAGGACATCTACAACGCTTTCCAGCCGTTCTATGAGAAAACAACCGTTGAGGAGACCACCGATCCCCAACACATCTACCAGCTGGAAGCCGAGCTTGATGGCTTCCAAATCTACACAAAACAGGAAGTCGATCAGTTCGCAGAGGCGTTCTTCAGTCCGAAGAACAAAGGTACAGAACAGGCGCACGCGAAGTTAGAGAGTCATATTCAGCCTGCGCGTGATCGGTTCAAAGTTGCAGATGTAGAGAAACAAGATAATTTCCGGTCGAAACTCCGCTCGTTCCTTCGGCTATACAAATTCCAGTCACAGGTGGTCAATTACTCGGACACTCAACTCGAAAAGCTGTACACCTTCGGTCGGTTCCTCTACAAGGAATTACCACGCGATCCGAACGAATCAAGAGTTGAATTCAACGATGAGCTCGCGCTTCAATACTACCGACTCGAAAAAGCCGAGGAAGGGAACATAGAATTAGATGCCAGTGGCGGGGAAGTGCAGTCTCCAACAGAAACCGGCACAGGAAGCCAAGAAGACGAGGAAGTCGAACTCTCAACGATTGTTGAGAAGATCAACGAACAGCTTGGAACTGATTTCACCGAAGCCGATCAACTCTTCTTGGATCAACTCAAGGAAGACGCCTTAGAAGACGATCATCTCCGCCGGTCGGCACAGGTCAACAGTAAGGAGAACTTCGCGCTTGAGTTCGATGACACCCTAACCGAGATGTTCATTGATCGGATGGATCAGAACCAAGAGTTGTTTGCAAAATTCATGGACAACGAAGAAGTGCAAGAGGCAATCACGAAACATCTCCGCCGCGAAGTCTATCAAGAAAGCCAGACAGCAAACAGCTGATTCAGCGATAGCAGGTTTCTCTCTGTGGATTAATTGCGGAACATTCGGAAACGACACCCTTCCGTTTATTATTTTGTACCCGGATCAGTATCGATATGATTACGAACGCACGGGTGTTGCAATCCGAGTTCGTTCCGAACGACGTGAAACACCGTCCGGCAGAGGTAAGCCACCTCTCAGATACCCTTCGACCAGTTACGAACGGGAACCGCCCAGAGCCTTCCTTCCTATACGGCCCCTCGGGAGCCGGTAAAACCTGCATCGCTCGGCATACTGTTGAACAGCTACGAGAGAACGTTGTTGATCTTAACACGCAGTACGTGAACTGTTGGGAGGAACACACGGCCTTCCAGACGCTGTACCGGGTACTGGATGCTGTTGGGAATACACACGATATTCACCGCCGATCAACACCAACAGACGAATTGGTTCAACGCCTCCGCGAGTACGATGGCCCACAGTACATCGTCATCCTCGATGAGGTCGATCAATTAGAGGACAAAGAAATCCTCTACGACTTCTACCGGATTCGCAATCTTTCGATGATTCTCATTGCAAACCGAGAGGAGGATGTGTTCAGTGATTTCGATGGGCGACTCAACAGCCGTCTCCAGACCTGCATCCGGATTCGATTCAACCAGTACAGTCTCGATCAGTTGGTGACGATTCTTGAAGATCGCGTCCAGTGGGGCCTTGAACAGGGTGCAATCGAAACCCAGGGGTTAGAACGAATCGCTGATCACGCCGCTGGTGACGCCCGGATAGCGATTGGTCTCCTCCGGAATGCTGCACGGCAGGCTGTCCAGCAACAAACTGAGCAAATTACTGATGACGTAATTGATGCCGTCGTCTCAGAGACGAAATCAGAAATCAGGCAGAAGACCACTGACAAGCTCACACCGCACCAACAAGTGCTGTACGATCTAATCACAGAGACTGACCGAATCGGAGCTGGAAATCTCTACAGTGCATACTGTGAGACTGTTGAGGATCCGAAAACTCGCCGTACCATGCGGAATCACCTCAGTAAACTCCAGCAGTACAATCTCATCACTGCGAGTGGTAACACAAGAAACAGAACCTACTCGGCGTGTGGGTAATTGTATCTATTGAAAGGAGAATTCTATGAGATGACGCTATTCATATAGTTAAGGCACCCGAGGAAGAGATTCTATACAGCGGAAAACCTGCTATTTTCATTGCAAATATTCAATACATTGGGATGAAAATGATCTGAGCATGAATAGCCTTCCTCGTGCCGTTCGACACGCCCCCAGAGAGCTATTTTCTAGAGAAGATACAGAATTCACACCGTGGTTAGAGGAAAACATTGATAGAATATCTGAAACGCTTGATCTCTCACTAACTGTAATCGAACGTGAGCGTGATACCCCAACAGGTTTCTCTGTAGATCTGTTCGTTGAAGATGAAGATAGTGGTCAGGAAGGGGTCATTGAATGCCAACTTGAGTCAACAGATCACGATCACCTAGGGAAGTTACTAGCATATTCGACGGCATTTGACACAGATTTAGTGATATGGGTAGTCCGTGACGCTCGGTATGAACATGAAAAGACAATAGACTGGCTAAATGAATCAACAGAGAAGTATTTTCACCTCGTTAAGATTGAAGCAATTGAAATTGCCGGTGAAATGGCACCATTGTTTACACCGTTAGCTTCTCCAAGCCCAGAAGTTAAAGAAATAGGTGAAACGAAACGTGAACCATCGGATCGAGATAAGAAACAAGAACGGTTTTGGACTGAGTTATTAGAGCGATCTGGTGAATTCACACTGTTTGACAATATAACTCCAAAGAAGGCGAGTTATATCACCAAGGGAGCGGGCGTTGCAGGGATTAAATACATATATCGTATCCGAAACGGATGGGGTGATTCAGGCCTCTATATTGATGTGGGCGAAAAAGAACTGAATGGGGAGGTATTCGATGAATTGCACGCGCAGCGTGAGGAGATAGAATCAGAGTTAGATTATGAAGTGGAATGGCATCGATTGGAAGATAGCCGTGCCTGTCGTATCACACTGAAGTTTAACTCATATGGGCTTGAAGATGAAGACCACTGGCCACAAGTGCAGGATGACATGATTGAAGCGATGAAAGAAGTTCACTCTGTATTTGGACCAAAAATTGAGAAGTTGTCAGTATAGCACTTGTACGAATCGTTGAGTGCATCAATATTAGGAATATCTTCCTCAAACACTGGTATCCAACAGAGCAGTTGGAACAAGTTTTGTTTCGGAAAACACCCTCTTACTCTGAAAACGGGTTCGGTCTTCTATCTTCTCATGGGTAGCTTAGATCCCATCGCGTTCGACATCGAAACAAGCGGGCTGGACGACAGCGCGGTACTCACCGTCGCTGGATTGGCTCATTCGCTTGGAGAGGTATTGATTCTGAACACAGACGGGCGCACTGCAAACAGTGGCAAGCTAGAAAATGCCCTTCAACCAGATTCCATTGGAAATGTAGAGGTGCTGCTAGCTGACGATGAGGAGGCCCTACTTGGGATTCTTCATCGGATCGCCCATGACCGCCTTGACGACGACAAACATTACCTGACGGCCTACAACGGTGAGGTCTGGAACGGAGGCTTCGATTTACCATTTGTCCGAACGGCTTGTATCAAACATAGCATAGACTGGCCATTTCCGGAAATCGCGTACGCCGATGTGTTCAGCTTCATTGATCGTTTTGACACAAATAATGAAAAGGGGTTGGTTGAAGTATATGATGGGCTGATTGGGAAGGAGTCCTGTGATCCATTCATAGATAGTGGGGCTGCCGTGGAAGCCTTCAAAACCGAGGATTGGGAATCACTCTTGTTGCATAACTTATCAGACATACAACGTACGCGAGAACTGGCTATTCTGGGTGGCAAATATGTTCCGAGATCAGACTTTCAGATGAAAAATCTGAACCCTCCAAATAAATAGTAAATCACTCGGAGTCTATATTTTCCCTATTCTCCTGATAATTCTCTTTGATTGCTTCAATAGTTTCATCGTCATTCTTTAGTGCTAAATTCGCTAACCTGGTTTCATCTGAAATAAATTGTTCAAAATCCGATTTTTTGTTTTTTAATGTATTTCTAACTTCTATATATCGCTCCACCGTGTGAAGGATACCCATTGATTTCATGAATTCTATAAACGGTATCGCTGCTTCATCTATGGTATAAAGTGTGACATATTCACCATTTTTCTCCGCACGATATTCAGTTAGCAATTCCAAGTCCTCTGCATCATTTAGGAGTTTAGTTAGTGTAGGTGAAGATACATTGATCATCTCTTCAATATCTGTATATTGATGACGACGAGCTATACATAATAATTCGATAGCTCCTTTTCTCTCGAAGAATTCTTTTATTTCTTCGAGGCGATCTTCGCCGCCTACTGTCTCTAAATAGTACTTTATTTCATCTTGTGTGAGTACGGGCGATCCGAATATAGCTTGAACATCTGCTATTGTATCTTGAGCTTCATGCTCCGCTGAATCCTCTTCATCCATCCCATTAGTGAGATTCGGGTAGCACTGGAATAAAAACAAAGCTAGCTTAAAATTTAAGCTAGCATAAAATCTAATTCAGCTTTTGTGCGGACTTATTACCTCAATCGCTGTCCAGTATCGGTTAATTCGGAAATCACCCTCAAGATACTAAGTTAAAATTTTGCCATATTTAGTACAAAATGATCAGAGCCATATCAGATTCAGATTTGTTGATCCCAGATCTCTTTGGAGGTGTTTTTTATGACTGGTAAGGGTGCAGCAGATCAATCTGAAACTGATAGATCTGAACAAATCTTAGAGTCTATCAGAAACCAGATTGAAGATCTCTGTTATATTCATGAACATATGACTCGTGTTTTAATTAATTTAGACATTGATGAGGATTGGTTTAGCGGATATGATGAACAAGAGAGAGCTAAATATGATTTCAAAGCTATGATTCTAACATTAGTATACATGCGCGCACGGAATATTGGTCAATCTGAGATGGAACGGCGACTCCATGGGGTAGCCTCACTCGGGGTTAGATTTGGGTTCGATAATATACCAGATCAACAGGCAATCAGCTACAACCAAAAAAATAGATTTGATAATGACGAAAGAGTGCTGCTGAAAAAAATTGCTGATGAACTCGTGGAAACGTGTATTGAACACGATATAATGCATGATACAGAGCCGAAAATCGAACTAGACAAAATTGACCATGAGCAAGTCGAGGAGCAGGAGATTATGGATGTAGTGGAACAGGCTACAGAAATCGGATTTCAAGAATTCTCTGCAGATCGCGGATCAAACACCAGCTATCCGCTTGATGCATTTTTTGAGCGACAAGGGTATATCAATTTGGCTAAAGCTGGAACCACAACCAAATCCAGGCGGTTTGCGAGACTGAGTAATAGAAAAGACGTGCCACATGGCTCAACTCATAATAGAACGATGAAAAAGGTCGCTGATCCAGATGCGCAAGTAACATTTGCGGAATTTAGAGATGGTGTTACTCCAGAATGGAAGCGGATTCGAGACGAAATACTGGAACCATTTCACGCTGGAGTTGAGGCAATTCTAAAGGAGTTGACTAGCGGTGAGGGCGCAGAATCTGCCATCCGAGAACCGGTACATGCAGCCATTGATATCACAGTCTGGCCGTATCACGTAAGCCCGTATTGGTCAAACCGCACTGCATCAAATAAAGATAAGAATCCAATCGAATTAGACATTGATGGAGAAACTAAGCTGATTGATCCTGATTACCCTGAGCTCGTCTCAGGAACGAAAGATGGAGAGCGTGGTTTCAAGATGGCCACGATCACTATAGTTGCCCAAGACACTCCAATCGTATTAGGAGTTGAACCAGTTCGGGATTCGCGTAAATTTGAGAAAGAATTAGGTATTGATATTGACAGCCCACCGCGAGGGGAGACAGTTGACCGATTAATTGAACAAGCTAAACAACATGTAGATCTGCACAAAATCTTCCTAGATCGAGGATTCGATTCTGATCAAACTAGAGCAATCATTGATCAGCACGAATCTCTCTATGTATTGGGTAAAAGTGCTCGTGCAGATATTGATAAAGAGCATATTGAGGAGATCAAAGACGATGACTACTATGATTCTAGACTAGTCCATGGGACGCTCGAATACGATGGAACGGAACACGATATCACATATATCTACAAGGAATCGGATACAGTAGATAAAAAATATGTCATGTTTACAGTGAACGAGCACATTGATCATCATCGGGCCGAAGGCCTAATCAGTCAGTACGGTCAGCGAATGGAAATTGAAAACCAGTATAAAAGCATCAAGAAGCACTTTTTGCCGACCTGCGCTTCAAAGGACTATCGCATTCGATTACTGTATTTTGTGATTGGTGTGGTGCTGTATAATGTCTGGAGACTCGCTAATTACCTTCTTAGGGATGTTGTTGATTTCCATCTTGGCGAGAGTCCACCAATCCCAGCTGGAGAATTGATCGAGATCGTTGGTATCTGTATGTCCAAACCCCCAGATTAGTAGGTTACTTTGGATCGTCTGATCGCAGAAATCGATAGTGGAAACACTCAGTGGCAACTATTATTTTCACCTCATTTATCTTGATATTTATTGAAACATAATTCATTTGAGTATATTGCTCTTCGATCCCAGTAACCAATCTATTTGATCGCCTGACTACTCTCAATATCACCGATCTCGCTTGTATTTTCGCTAAACAGTCAGGTTGGGGCTGCGACGATTCGAGGCGTATTCACCCATCGAAACCGGTCATATATATTCACAGGCTGCCTGACGAAGGCATGGCCGCGCCCGAGAAAGCAACCGGACGGGCGATACTGGTAGTGTGTTTGCTGGCTGTGACAGGCGGGCTGATCGTCGGTGGCCTGAGTGATCCAGCCGAAGCGGGTGAGAGTACAACCGACACTAAACCCGAGGCGACTGGGCAGGCGACAGCAACGATCGATAGCAGCCCGTCGACGGTGACCACTACAGCCACCGCTGGTACGCGTTCCCTACCGAAGGCGACCAACAAATCCACAGTCAATCCAGCGGTGGTAACGCCGGCAACGCTGGGGCCCCCTCCGGTAAATAACACCACGCACGCCCTGTCCTCGCTTGGGGTGAATGCAGTCTGGTCGGAGTTTCAAACTCGCGGCGAGGGAGTGACTATCGCCGTCCTCG
This sequence comes from Halonotius terrestris, assembly GCF_006861665.1. Lineage (GTDB taxonomy): Archaea > Halobacteriota > Halobacteria > Halobacteriales > Haloferacaceae > Halonotius > Halonotius terrestris. The sequence continues at coordinate 536,801 of NZ_RKLU01000002.1, forward strand.
ATAGCGGCGTCGCCGCTGAGACACACCCGTCGCTCGCTCCGACCGACGACGGCTGGGCTGATTTCGCTACGAACCAGAGTGACCCCACAGATACCAGAAACCACGGTACGCTCACCTCGGGCGTGCTTGTCGGAAACACAACGCCAGACGGTACCCGCTACGGTATCGCTCCGGAGGCGGACCTCATCCACGCGAACGTCTTTCACGAGGACGGCGACATCCGTACTAGTGACGTGATCCGCGGCATCGACTGGGCGATCGACCATCCCCGAGATCCGGAGGTGCTTGTGATCAACGTCAACCACAAGGGCGTCCACTACGACCGGTACGTCGATGCGATAGAGCGCGCCCGCGCCGCGGGCGTCTATGTCGTCGTCCCCGCCGGCAACGACGGCGACGAACTCGGCTCCCCAGGCAGCGTCTACAGCGCGCTGTCGGTCGGTGCGACGACGGCAACGGGCGATGTGGCTCCTTACTCAAGCGGTGGGATCGTCTCGACCCGAGCGACGTGGGGCGTCGATCCGATCTACGAGTACGACTGGCCGGAGTCCTACGTATATCCGACCGTCGTCGCACCCGGATCGACGATCACCGCATCCGCTGACGGCGGCTATCGCCGCGCGCAGGGAACCAGCTTCGCCGCGCCACACGCTGCGGGAACGGTCGCGTTGATGCAGGCTGCCAGCGACCGGCATCTCACGCCGGCCGAAATCGATCGCGCGCTGCTGGCGACAGCCCGCCAGCCAATCGATTCGCTACCCAATACCCGATACGGCTACGGCGTCGTCGACGCGTATGCGGCGGTCGGAGCTGTCGCCGACAAACCGCCGTATTTCGCCGTCACGCGGCTGGAACATACCGCACCGATCGAGCGCGGCGAGCGTGTCGCCTTCGAGGCTGAGATTCAAAACGTCGGGAATGTCACCGACACCCAACTGGTGACGATGCACATCGACGGCGAGCGGTTCGGCTCACGGCTGCTCACGCTGAACGGGACCGAGACCGCGACGGTCGGCCGGACACGCGGGGTGGCATGTGTCGAACACCGACAGTCGTCGATTACAATCGAGACGGACAACACGAGCCTCACAGCTCCGATCGAGATCTGTGCCCACTGACCACCCGTCGCGGAGCGGTGTGCATATACTGAGTCGTCGACAACAACCGATTGTGCGACCGCTATCCCGCCGTCAAATCCTCTCTATCGGGGCTGCTGGTCTCACGACCGCACTCGCAGGCTGTTCGGGGACGGCGAGCGAGGGAGCAGGACGCCAATACATCGAATCGATCACCACCGAACAACGGGCGAATCCACGGGTCGTCGACCTTGTCGTCGAACTCGTTGCGGATCACGGCGCGACACGAGTCGCCGTCGTCGACGGTACTGGAAACACCGTTTTTCAACAGCCGATCCGTACTGACCAGCGGTTCGTTCGGATCCCACTCGAAGACGGCGTCGACGCGATTCTCCACCCGATTGCGACCGTCGAAACGCTCGACCATGAGATCGTGCTCTACGACGGTGAGGAGGTGTTGACACGAAACGCTTGGCGGCCGACAATCGAACTCGACTACGCGTTCGAACTCCGCAACGACAGCGATGTCACCACCGCAAACAGCATTCGCATGACGCTCCGCAACGAGAGCGACATTCGCATGCGACCCCTCCGCAGCTACATCGCTGCGGGGTTTCCCACGGAGGTACACCGAACAACCGAAGTCGGCAAAATCGCGCCGATGCCGACGACGCCGACGTGGGCAGTGTCTGGTGAATCCACCTATAACATCGTTGCCGACGATCCAAGCCTCGGGACAAACTTACTCGCCCCACCTGACGGCGAGTGTTTTACCGCGGGCAAACGGATCGAACTCGTCGTCGAATACGAACAGCCACTCATCGATCGGATCGCCCTGACTGTTTCGCTTGCTGGCGACCCCCGTCCCTACGAGGGACCCGATGGCGCGCAGAGCGTCTTCTGTAGTCGCCCATCGATCGAAACCTGGGAGCTGATCGATCGAGAGCTGTTGGCGTGAGCGATGGGCGCGATATCACCGATACCCCGGGACGTTATACCCTCCACACGAGAAGGCCACGCCAATGGACTCGTATCCGGCAGCGTACAGTCCGACGGGCTACGGCATCCACGACGGCGAGGCAGTTGTTCGAACGCCGCATACGGTCAAAACGCTGCAGGGCGACGGAGTCGATGTGATCTGCGAGTTGCTGGCGGTGATGGATGGCACCACCGCAGCGAGCGAACTCATCGACCGCATCCCCGAAGGTGATGCCGAATTCATCGACCTGCTGTATGAGGCCGGGTTGGCCTACGACGCGCGGGCGATCCCGGCTGAACTCAAGACTGAAGGCTGGGAAGGTTTGCTTGAACCAGCCCTCGCTACGATGGCACACGCGAGCCATCGAGACGTTCCGGAGCGACTTGCGGCCTGTACAGTGGCCGTCTTCGGCGACCGAGAGCCAGTTTCAGGGGTGTGTTCTCGGCTGCAGGCGGCAGGCGTCTCCGTAGGTGATGGCACCGCTGACGACCCGGACGTGATCCTGCTGAGCGAACAACTCGAACGGAGCGAGTCGTGGACTGACGCCAACGAGCAGTGGGCCGCCTCGTCGGCAACGCTCGTCAAAACGCGGCTGACGGAAACGGGCTGGCGGCTCGGCCCAGTCCTCACCGCGGACGCACGGGCCTGTCTAAACTGTGTCTACAGCCGCGTGGATGCGAACAAAGCGGGCGGACAGCTCTTCACCGATGTCGTCACCGGCGACCCGCCATACATGGCTGCGTACACCGACACTGTCACCGAAATCCTGTTCCGGGCGTTGCTCGGAGTCGTCCCGCGGTATTTGGACGAGCAGTTCGCCGTGTACGACCACTACGAGGGACGCATCGATACGCCGCGTGTCTTCGCTAGCCCGCATTGTGAGGTATGTGACGATGCCTGAGGTGGACGGGATTACCGTGACCGAGGTCGACAACGGCGTCGTCACCGAGCCGCGCAGTGACCGCGAGCGACTCGGGCAGATCGAACACCCGACGACGGGCATCATCACTGGCGTTCGACGGGTGCCAGTGCCCACAGGCGAGCCAACTATCGAGAGCTACGTCGTCGAACGCGAGGATTTCACGCCGTTTACTGACGGTAATTCCATGCCCCACGACGAAGGTGGAGCTGCGTTCAGTGAGGCGGCTGCACGCACCGCCGCCTACGGCGAGGCGATCGAACGCTACTGTGGCTGTGTCTACCGCGAGGATGCGTTTCGGACGGCGGCCTTCGACGAGCTCACCGAGCCAGCCCTTGATCCGACAGCAGTCGTGAACTTCTCAGCCCAACAGCGGGCCGCGATGGCTAACGGCACGGATCTCTGTGGTACTGACGATGAACTCTCGTGGGTATCCGGTATCGATCTCCAGTCGGGAACGACGACCCAGATCCCGGCGCAGTTGGTCTACCTGTCGTACCCCCCGTCTGCAGACCCATTTATTCGAAATCCGATTTCGACGGGGCTCGCGGCAGGATCCTCACGGGCGATGGCGATCGACAATGGGCTCGCGGAATGTATCGAACGCGATGCGTTCATGATCCACTATCTCACGGAAACCGAGTTGCCGGTGATCGACCTTGAGACGGCCCCACCGCGGATCCGGCGATTGAGCGACCGTGTGACTGGACAGGGACTGGAACTGACTGTGGTGGACGCGACGACCGATCTCGGTGTGCCGGTCGCCATCGCGGTGCTGGTCGATCGGGAACACCGACCGGCCGTGACCGTCGCCGCCGCGGCCGGAGCGGACGCGGAAGCCGTGCTCGAAGACGCGCTGGCCGAGGTAGTCCAAACGCGACTCTCCACAGTTCACCGATTGTCGTCCACTACCCGCTCGCCCGATGAGGTCGTTGACAGCGAGATCGACTCCTTTGCGGATCGCGCACTGTTGTGGTCCGAGCACGACCGCATCGCCGATCTGGACTTCTGGCTCGAAAGCGACCGAACGACGACGTTCAACGCGTTCGCGCCCGACGAATCAACCGGTCTAAATCTCGTCGAGGCCGTCACTGAGGCAGGCTACGACGTCTACGCTGTCGACGTGACGACCAGAGATATCGAGTCGCTGGCTGTCACCGTCCAGCGGGTAATCGTCCCGCGACTCCAACCGCTGTACCTCTTAGAGCGGTTGCGGTATTTCGGCGGTGACCGGCTCGCTACAGTCCCGGTCGAAATGGGGTATCGAGACACGCCACTCGGCGAGAACGAACTCAACACGGTGCCACATCCCTTCCCGTAACGATGACTGATCCACCTCCACTCGACGGCGCGGACTTCGAGTACCTCTACGAACTCTACCACAAGAACCTCCCACCGCTGGTATCGGAAGCAACGCTGACACCGGATTCAAACCCTGAGCGATCGTCGGGGACGAAGTACAAAACGTATCGCCGGGCGGAGACCGTGCCGCTGGCGACTCCCGAATCCTCGGCGTTGCTATCGAGTCTCGGGCAGCGAGCGTCGTATGCGACCGGAACCGAGCGGCGATCGATAACCGAGACCGAGTTGGCGACGCTGCTGGCGTACTCATACGGTGAGATCCGCGAATCGGATGGGGAGCCTCGCCGTCCCGTGGCTTCCGGTGGGGCGTGTTACCCGCTGGAACTGTATCCGATCATCTTGGACTCGCCGGATATCGAGGCCGGTATCTACCACTACAACGTCCGCGACGACGCGCTCGAACAGCTCACGGCGGGTGACAACAGCGAGTGGCTACGGGACCACTGGACATGGATCACCGACGACGAGCAGGTCGCTGCAGCCATCGTGATCACGGCATTCCCGGCGCGATCGGCCGACCGCTACGGCGAAATGAGTTATCTCTTCGCCGCCATCGAAGCCGGTGCCGTCATCCAGAACCTCCAACTCGTTGCGACTGATCTCGGCATCGGGAGTCGGCCCCACAACGGACTGAACTACAGCGCGATCAGGGAGCAACTGCGGCTGCGCAGCGACGAATACCTGTTGTCGACTGTTGTTTTCGCTGGTACGCACCCCAGCGACAGCGAGTGATCGCGCAGCCAACGGTTCGGACATATCTCACATCACGGCCAAATCCTTTTTACCCGACGTATCAAATATCCTGATGATGACAAACGGAATCAAAATCCTCGACGGCATCTCCGAGTGGGTCCGCGAGCGGATGGGCCCGGACGCTGAGAATCGGGTCGACGAACAGCCCGACAACGGCGATTCGAGTGCTGGCCCCTCGGCAGACGACGAGGAGTCGAGCGACCGCGACTCCCCAGCCTGCTGTTCGGCCTCCGGCAACACCGACGTAACCGTGTTCGACTCGTAACTGCCCTCGTTTGAGCTGCCCCGGATTTCTGTTCGCAGCCGCCGTTCCGTTGGATTTATTAGCAACTGGACAGTCTCTACTACCAGTGAATACTAACTCAGAAGCCAGAGTTAATAACTCAGCACTGGGCCGCTCACGACTGGGGCTCGTCTCGGTCGTCGGGCTCTTCGTGCTCTCGGCGGCCGCAGCCGCCGGCGTTCAATACGGCATCGCCGGCATCAACGACTCCGTGCTAAAGGTCGTTGCCATCGGCTGGGTCGCCTTCGGTGCGATGGTCGGCGGCGCGTGGCTGGGCGCGCGGGCGAACGAAACCGATCCGCTCGGCCTCGTCTGGGGCTACGGGCTCGCCAGCGGCGCGATGATCACCAGCGCGGCGATGTTCCTCGTGCCGCAGGCCATCGGCATCGCGGCGTCGGTCGGGACGCCACAGTTCGGCGGGATCGGCCTCGCGCTCGGCGTGATTCTCGGCTACAGTGCCCACACCATCGGCCACCGACTGACGCACCTCAATCTCCCGATGGATGTCACCGCCGCCCAGATCACGATCCACGCGCTGTCGGCGGGTGCGATCATCGGCATCGTCTACGGCTCGATGCCGTCGCTCGGGCTGTTGCTCGGGCTCGCTATTGTCTCCCACAAGGGCCCAGCTGGCTACGCTGCGGCCCGCCGGCTCAGCCGCGACGGTCGCCCCGCTGCCGTTCTCCTCCTCCCGGCGGCCGCCGTCGGGCTTACCGCGATTCCCACCGCCCTGTTGCCGGTCCCCGAACAGCCGATCATTAACGCGCTCGTCTTCGGCTTCGCGGCTGGCATTTTCCTCCACGTCGCCATGGATTTCCTCCCGAAATGTGAGACCGGCAGCGAGATCGATCAAGTACTGTCGGTCGAAGAGGACTCCCACCACCTTCTCGATCAGCTTCGAACGCACGCCGTCGCCAGCACGCTGCTGGGCAGCGTCGCCGTCGTCGCCGCGTGGCTCGTTGTCGGCTGACTACGCCGTACTGTTAGCACCGCACCGCGCCGCACGCCGCTCAGCTCATATCCGCAAGCGGGCCGAAATCGTCGACCGGGAGGACGGAGTAATCGACCGTCAGCGTGTCCTTCGTGGCTCGGACTTTGCCGACGAATGTGGATATCTCGTCCAGCGTTCCTTCGAGAACGAACAGCTCCATGCAGTGGTGGCCGCCGACGTGGCTGTGAAAGTTTGAGGCGACGAGCCCCTCGTGTTCGTGCCGGAGGTGCATCATTTTCTCCTCGACGCTGGTCGTTTCGTAGTCGAACAGCACGGTGACGACGCCCATCAGCTCGCGGCCTTCGAGTTTCTTGTCCTCGAACTCCCCGAGGAGCGTCCGGCTGGCTTCACGGACAACCTCGCTGCGACCGGTGTAGCCGTGATCGTCGGCGAACTCGTCGATCCGTTCGAGCAACTCTTCGGGCATCGAGACGCTGACAACGCTCATATAACAATTGAGCAGTGCCGAAATATTAAGAATTAGCATTAGACCGCTGTCAGCGACGGGCGAGTTGCTATCGATCGGTGGCGGCTGCTGGGTCGAGGTGCTCGAAGCTGTCGGTTGAGAAACAGTCAGTCTGCCCGCCAGCGAAGTCTTTACCCCTGTTTCACCCATACAACGCTCCATGAGCGAAACCGAGGAGCCACCGATCACGCTGTATCGGCTGCAGGCGTGTCCGTTCTGTGAGCGCGTCGTCCGCAAGCTCGCCGACTACGGGCTGGAGTATCAATCGCGGTTCGTCGAACCGATGCACTCCGACCGCAACGTCGTCAAGCGCGTCAGCGGTGCCCGGACGGTACCTGCTATCGTCGACGAGACGACCGGCGTCACGATGTCGGAGAGCGGCAATATCGTCGAGTACCTCGACAACACCTACGGAGGCGATAACTGATGGATCTCGATTTCGATATCGTCGATCTCCCTGACACCGACCACCCGACCGAAGGCGACGAGGCTCCGGATTTCACCCGCCCGCTCGTCTCCGATGAGTACTGGGAGGACGTGTCGCTGTCGTCGCTGGCCGAGGAGGACCCGGTGTTGCTCGTCTTCTACCCGATGGACGGCGCGTTCCCGGCGACCTACATTTGGAACGAGCTGCGCGACAGAGATTTCGAGGGCAGCTACGAGATGACGCTCGTCGGGCTTTCGATCTCCTCGCCGTACGAACACAACACGTTCATCGACGAACGCGGCATCGACACGCGGCTGTTCAGCGACCCCCAGAACGGCGTTGCTGAGGCGTACGACGTCGTCAACGATCTCGACGGGATGGAATCAGTCGCCGAAGCCCGCCCCGCGGTCTTCCTCATCGACACCGATCAGACGGTGCTGTACTCGTGGGTCGCCGACGAGTGGCCCGCATTCCCGCCGTACGACGAAGTCGAAGAGGCACTGGCCGCCAACTGCGATATGAAGCCGCTGCAGTCGTGAGTCACTCGTAGACCCAAACGCTCATTCTCTCGCCGTCCAATTCTTCGCTATGCGCGTCAAGAACTGGCAGGACATCCTCTCGGAGGTCGTCGAGAGCGACCGTGATCCCGAGGGGTGGCGGGCTATCGCCGGCCAGCGAGCCAACGGCGTCGGCGAGGATTTCTATCTCGGCCACCCCACGGGCGGCGTCTACCAACTCAAAACCTACGCGAAAAACCCCGCCGAGCTCCGCGGCGTCGGCACGCAGGTCGCCCGCAAAGTCGACGAAGACCTCGATCCGCTGTTCCCCGACCGCGAGGACAAGGACGCCGGCCGGTTTGCGATGCAGCAACCGCCCGACGACGAGTCTGAAGCCGAATCCATGGCCCGCGAGCTTGAGCAAACCGTCAAAGTCCACGCCGAAGCCCCGACGACGGCCGAGGACTTCTTTACCGATATGATGGACGCTATCGACAGCCCGGCGTTCGGGCCGATGGAGTACGAACTCAGCGAGCGACCCGATCGGCTGGACTCGCTATCGGACACCTTCGAAGAGGCAGAAGAACTGCTGGACAGCGAACTGGAGGAGTTGATCGACGCCGACGATGTTGGGCGTGGGTTCGAGTAGAAGCAAGGCCAAACGAAAAGCACGGTTTTCAAGCCCCCTGCGAGTGAGACTCCGGTATGAAGCAGGACGCGGAAGCGACGATCACGGCCTACTACGACGCGCTGCGGGAGGGTGACGCGCTCTCATCGTTCTTCGCGGAGTCACTGGCGATCGTCAAGATCAGCCTCAGCGACCGCCACGTCGGCTATCCCGACGTTGCTGACGAACTCTCCGAACAGACGGCGACGACCGACGACTGGAGTGTCGAAAGCCACGACCTCTCGGTGACGACGCGGGACGACTACGGGTGGTTCCACGACGACGTGACGCTGGCGTGGACCGATACCACGCTCGACACCGACTACGAGTTCGAAACTCGGTGGACCGGGACGCTCGAAGCCAACGAGGCCGACGGCACGTGGCAGTTCGTCTCGCTACACGTCTCAGCCCCTGAGGCGGACCTCAAGACCGACGAGGACGAACTGTTCAACTGGGACGCCTGATGGTCGGCTCAAGCCTGAGCGATACCGAAAAGCAGACCGCAAACACCCGGCTGAAAATCGGGTTCGTTCTCCTCGTCGCGGCTTCGATGACACTGATGGCCCTCCAAGTCGATCCGACGCCGCTACAGCTCGCTGCCGTCTTCGGAATCGGGATCGGGATCGGTGCCCTCCTGCTGTGGTTCGTTCTGCGGAATCTGCGGGAGTATCGGACGACGCTCAAAAACCGGTAGCACCACTGCACACTGCAGTCAAAACTTCTTTTTTGCGTTTTCAGGGGTCGACACGGCCCAGCCAGCGAGTCGGCTCATCGATTTCCTCGGTAGTCGGGAGATTCTCAGGTGATTCCCAGACGGCGTTGGCGGCGGGCAACCCGCGGGCATCGGCGACGGCTTCGAAGAACGCGGCTCCGCGTTCGTACTGGTCGCGTTTCAGCCCCAACCCGAGCAGCCGGCTCATCAGCTTGCGGAACGGGCCACCCGACTGCCGTCTGGCGTCGAGTTTCTCGCGGAGGTCGGCATACTCGCCGTCGAAGGCGCGATCCATCAGGAGTTCGGCGTAGCCCTCAACGGCGGTCATCGCGGCCATTAACTCCTGAAAGCCTTCGGTCTCGATCGACCCCTCCGAAAGCGCGGTAACGCTGCCTTGCATCCTCGTTTCGAGGTATTCGGGCAGCCACGGCGCGGCCCCGAACTCGGCGGCGTGGGCGACCTCGTGGAAGGCGATCCAGCGGCGGAACCGTGGGTACGCGACATCGAGTTGGCCCGCGACGCGCCGGATGTTCGGCAGGACGAAGTACAGTGCGTGATCGCCGCGGTCGGCCAACAAGAGGGGATCGTACTGGCCCATCACGTTCCGGCCGAGAAAGCCGAGGGTGAGGGCCATCGTCCCCGTGTTGATCGTACGAGAGACCGTTGGCAACATCGTCGGCGTCGACTCCAGCGGTTCGACGACGCGCCGGAACGTCTCGATGTTGGCGTCGATCCAGTGGTGGCGGTGCTGGATCTCGATGGTCTCCGGCAAATCGAACTCGACTTCGCCGACCGATCGGAGGCGGTCGCGGGCATCCCGCACATCGTTGCGGTAGCCGGCCTGCTCCTCGGCGGAGAGGTCGAGATCACCCTTCGGCGTCCCGGCTTTTGCGGCGGCGGCGACGCTATCCCAGTCGATGATCCCGCCGTCGTCGGTGTCGGCGACCGCTTGGACGCTGCGAAAGAGATCCATAGCGAAACTGGGGTGCCTGCGAGTAAAAGTCCTTGTGCGGGGGCTCGCGTGTGGCAGAAACCATCCCGCCTCGTCGTCGTTGACGACTGGCGCGTCGACGACCCGTCAGTCGGCCCGCGGCAGTTCGACGACGAACACCGCGCCCTCGGGGTCGTTGTCCTCCACCCACACCCCGCCGCCGTAGCCCTCGACGAGCGTCCGGACGAGATAGAGGCCGATCCCGGTGCCCGCGCTCTCAAGCCCTTTTTCGCCTTTGCCGAAGATCTCCTCTTTGATCTCGTCGCGGACGCCCGGCCCGTTGTCGGCGACGCGCACCATTGCGGTGTCGTCGTCAGTGAGGGCGACCGAGGCGGTGATCTCGGGTGTTTCCTTGTCGTTGTGCTGGATCGCGTTCTTGAGAATATTTCTGAACACCGCTGAGAGGAGGTCACCACCCCGTACGTCGATTTCTGGGATCGATCCGTCGACGGCGAGCGAGGCGTGGCCGTACGTCGACTGGATCGTCTCGATTTGGTCGCGGAGGATCGGTGCCAACGCCACTGTCTCGCAGTCGACATCGGGGCGAAGCAGTACTTCGGCCAGATCACGGGCCGATGCCGTGAGATCGACCGCGTTGGCTGCACTCTCTCGGATCGTCGCCAAGAATTGCTCGCCCTCGTCGTCGACGTGATCCTCCAGCATCTCGGCGTAGGAACTGATCAACTGGAGGTCGTTGCGGATGTCGTGGCGCAGCACTTCGTTGAGCGTTTCCAGGTCGTCGCGCTGTTCGATGAGTTGCTGTTCGTATGCTTTTCGTGTGCTGATGTCACGACTCGTCAACACGTAGCCGTCGACGGGAATCTCTTCGGTCGGGGCAGCCCCGGTCACCGAGAGCCAGATGTACTCGCCGTCCTTGTGCTCGAATCGGAACTCGATTTCCTCGTCGGTCACGCCGCGTTCGGCTTGCAGCGTCGCACACTGATCGAGCACCTCGTCTCTGTCGTCGGGATGAACGTAGTCGAGAACGTTCTCGCCGATCAGCTCCTCGGCCGACCAGCCTTTGACCCGCTCAGAGTTCGGCGACTCGTACTGGATTCGACCGTTTTCGTCGACCACCGTAATCACATCCGAACTCTGTTCGATTAGGGCTCGAAACTGTTCGGCGGTCAGTTCCTTGACTGCCGGCGTCTGCGTTGTCATCCCTGGGTATCTAGATTTGTGTGCGATGGGACCAATATAGTCGTTACCCTCCATGCCATCACAAGCAGCGAATCGAAATTACACTGCGAAACGAACCGGATCTACACCGTGGTAAGGAGCACTTCGGAGGCGACAGTCACGATCGCTTCCCAGAGACTGTTGTGGCCGAAAACCGCGTTTGGACCGGTCAGTATTCCCAACACCGTATCCAGCCCGAAGAACGCGAACAGCACGGCCCCCGCGTAGTGGGCCTTCCGCACGTCGAATCGGTGGGAAAACCGATGGAAGAAGTAGGCGTTGGCGAGGCTGACCGGAATAATGACGATCATTTCACCGAGCCAGATCGCGGCCGTCGTGCCGTACTGGGCGGCGAGCCCGATCGTGACGAGTTGGGTCTTGTCGCCGAACTCCCCGGCAGCCATCATCGTAAAGATGGTGAGAAACTCCCCGAGTTGCCCGCCGACGGTGACGCCGCCGACCTCGAATTCGGGGTTGATATCGGCGATTCGGTCGGTGACGACGCCGCCGTCGGTCTCGGTGCCGCTGCCGCGACCGGGGTCGGGGCCGCCCGGTGCCGACCGCACGAGCAGGACGGCAAACACGAGGAACAGGCCAGCGGTGACGATATCGAGGACGACCCCCGGAAGGACGCGCTGGAGGGCCTCGCCGAACAGGATTTCGAGGACGGTCCACCCGGCGAAGGCTGCACCGGCGGCTGCGACGACGACAGCTGGTTTGAACCGCGTCGAGAGCCCGGCGATAATGAACTGGACTTTCTCGCCCGGGAGGACGGTCAACTGCGCGATGGCCGCGATGACGACGATCTCCGCGAACGCGGTCATAGATTGCTCCCGGCAGGCATATTCGGTGTTCTATAGAAATGAATTAGACGCCTCTAATTCAATGCTTCGGACATGCTCGAATTTCCTGACGATTGCAAGAGCCGCTGAAACGCTACGTTGATACGGCTGCTATCAATTACCGCGAGTATGGAAGCCCAACAGCGTGCGTTTCTCGAATCGCTGCTCTCGACGCCCAGCCCCTCGGGCTTCGAGACCGACGGCCAGCAGGTCTGGATCGACTACGTGCGCGAGTTCGCCGACGCGGTCCGCACCGACGACTACGGCAACGCGATCGCCGTCCACGAGGGGTCGGGCGACGGCCCCGAGATTGCCTTCAGCGGCCACGCCGACGAGATCGGCTTCATCGTCCGCGACATCCTCGATGACGGCTTTCTCCGGATCAGCCGGATCGGCGGCTCCGACCGCACCATCTCGCAGGGCCAACACGTCACGGTCCACACTGACGACGGCCCGATACAGGGCGTTATCGGCCAGACCGCGATCCACCTCCGTGATACGGGAAGCGAGGAGTACACCGACATCGCCGGCCAGTTCATCGACATCGGCGCGGTTGACAGCGACGAGGCCGATGAACTCGTCGAGGTCGGCGATCCGCTCACCTTCTCGACGGAGCTGTTCGAACTCCACGGCAGCCGGCTGTCGGCCCGCGGGATGGACAACCGCGTCGGCACGTGGAGTGCGGCCGAGGGACTACGCCGCGCCGTCGAGAGCGATGTCGATGCGACGGTCTATGCGGTTAGCACGGTCCAGGAGGAAGTTGGCATCAAGGGCGCGCAGATGGTCGGGTTCGACCTCGACCCCGACGCGGCTATCGCAGTCGACGTGACGCATGCGACGGACAATCCCGACGTGAGCGGTAAACATCGCGGACCGGTCGAGTTGGGCGACGGCCCGGTTGTCTCCCGCGGGAGTGCGAACCACCCGAACGTAGTTGCTCTCGCCCGCGAGGCCGCAGATGAGGGTGATATCGACATCCAGCTACAGGCGACGGGCACCCGAACGGGCACGGACGCCGACGCCTTCTACACCTCACGCAACGGGATTCCGTCGCTCAATCTCGGGATTCCGAACCGGTATATGCACACGCCGGTCGAAGTGATCGACACCGACGATCTCGATGCCGTCGGGGAACTGCTAGGCTCGATTGCCGAGCAAGCCGGGTCGGTTGAGAGCTTCGCAGTCGACCTCTAAGGCGGTATGTCACTGTCCCGCGTGGGGCTGGGCAAAAAACAACCGTTAAAAGCAGCGGCCGGCTGAACNNGNNTATGGCTGGAACTATCGAAGTNCTCNTCCCCGGNGGGCAGGCCAACCCNGGNCCGCCGCTNGGNCCCGAACTCGGNCCGACNCCNGTNGACGTGCAGGCNGTCGTNNAGNANATCAACGANNNGACCGANGCNTTCGACGGGANGGANGTCCCNGTCACCGTCNNNTACGAGGACGACGGCTCCTTCNNGATCGACGTNGGNGTGCCGCCGACGNCNGNNCTNATCAAGGACGAANNCGGCTTCGANANCGGCNNCGGCGAACCGCAGGAGACCTTCGTCGCCGATATGTCCGTCGAACAGGTCAAGAAGGTCGCCGAGCAGAAGTCGACGGATCTGCTCTCCTACGACGTGAAAAACGCCGCCAAAGAGGTCGGTGGCACCTGCATGACCCTCGGCGTCACCATCGACGGCGAGGACGCCCGAACGTTCAAACAGCGCGTCGACGACGGCGAGTACGACGACATCCTCGTCGACGACGCCGAAGCGACGGCCTGATTTTCGCTCCGACACTGAGGCGGTCTTTCGGTCGATTTTCGGAGAGCGACAGTGATCGAGAGTGGCGTAACTGCTTTTGCAACACAAATTCAACACACTGGTATGTCCGATGCCGAACACTCGCCGACGAAAACGACAGTCAACATCCGGATGACCGAAACGTTCCTCGCCGATGTCGATGGCACGTGGCAGGAACTCGGCTACAACAGTCGAAGCGAGTACGTCCGGGACGTGCTTCGGGACGCAGTCAAACACCCGGAGTGCAACCGCGCTGATCTCAAAGCGATCGCGGCAAGCGAGGTTGACATCCAACAGGGGAACGTTCACACGAGCGACGAAATCAAAGCCGAGTACGGCCTTGACGGTGCTGGCGAGGAATGACAATCGACTGGGAGTGGCGGCTGACCGCGACAGGGAAATCTCATTTCGACGGGCTCGACGAGTACGGACGGGAGCGGATCGCCTCGAAACTCGACGAGATCGTCACCGATCAGTGGCGAGAGCCAGCCGACTACCTCGAACCGCTGGCGGGCGCGCCTCACGAAAAGCTGCGCGTCGGTCCGTTTCGACTCGCGTGTCGGCTTGATCGGACGGCGAACGTACTGTATGTTCTCAGCATTCGGAAGCGTGGCGGTGACGCCTACCGCGATGACGACTGAAAGCTACCGAATCGGGCCATACGCCGTGTGAACGACCCACAGACGTTGAAATCGCCTTCGACGGTCTTTTAAGCCTCATCCCCTACCCTCCGATGAGACAGGCCTCGCCTGTGTCACTGACCCGTAGGAGCGTTCCTGCGTACTACGGAGGTGAATAATGGCAGACGATACGATAGTACAAGCAGTTTCTCGCGCGCTCGACGAGTCCCCACCACGGAACTTCCGGGAGACCGTCGACCTCGCGGTAAATCTGCGTGATCTAGACTTAGACGATCCATCGAATCGCGTCGACGAGAGCATCGTGCTCCCGTCCGGAACCGGCCAAGAGACACAAATCGTCGTCTTTGCGGAGGGCGAAACCGCCCTGCAGGCCGAAAGCGTTGCCGACGAAGTCCTTTCCNGNGACGANCTCGAGGANCTCGGNGACGANNNCGACGCCGCGAAGGACCTCGCCGACGAGACGGANTTCTTCGTCGCAGAGGCGNACATGATGCAGGACATCGGCCGCTANCTCGGGACCGTNCTCGGTCCNCGNGGGAAGATGCCGACNCCNCTNCAGCCNGACGACGACGTCGNCGAGACGNTCAACCGGATGAAAAACACCGTCCAGGTGCGGAGCCGCGACCGGCGGACCTTCCACACCCGCGTCGGTGCCGAAGACATGAGCGCCGAGGATATCGCCGACAACATCGACGTCATCATCCGNCGANTNGAAGCGGACCTNGANAAGGGGCCNCNNAACCTCGATTCCATCTACGTGAAAACGACGATGGGCCCCGCTGTTGAGGTGGATGCCTAATGAGTAGTAGCGATTCCGTCCGCAAAACCGAGACCATCCCACAGTGGAAACAGGACGAAGTCGACGAGCTGACCGACTTCATCGAGCGGTACGCCTCGGTCGGCATCGTCGGCGTCGAAGGCATTCCGAGCCGCCAACTGCAGTCCATGCGGCGTGGACTCCACGGCAGCGCGGAAGTCCGGATGAGCCGCAACACGCTCGTCGTTCGCGCCCTTGAGGACGTCAACGATGGCGTCGAGCAGCTCACCGAACACGTCGCCGGCCAGGTCGCCCTGATCGGCACGAACGACAACCCNTTCGNNCTGTTCNAGCAGCTCGANGCNTCGAAGACNCCCGCNCCGATCANCGCGGGCGAGGTCGCGCCNAACGACATCGTCATCCCNGAGGGTGACACNGGNGTCGANCCNGGNCCGTTCGTCGGCGAACTCCAACAGATCGGTGCGGACGCCCGCATTGAAGAGGGCTCGATTCAGGTGCTCTCCGACAGCACCGTCCTCTCGGCTGGCGAGACCGTCGACGCCGATCTCGAAAACGTCCTGAGCGAACTCGGCATCGAGCCGAAAGAGGTCGGCCTCGACCTCAAGAGCGTCTACTCGGAAGGCGTGCTGTTCGCTCCCGAGGAACTCGAACTGGACGTCGACGCCTACCGCGAGGACATCCAGTCGGCCGCCGCGGCCGCCCGGAACCTCTCGGTCAACGCGGGCTACCCGACAGCCCAGACCGCGCCGACGCTCATCGCCAAGGCGACCGGCGAGGCGAAATCCGTCGCCCTCGCTGCCGCCGTCGAGAGCCCGGACATCGTCGATGACCTCATCGGCAAGGCCGACGCACAGGTCAAAGCCCTTGTCAGCGAGATCGACGATCCGGAGGCACTCCCCGAGGAGTTCCAAGATCTCGATGACGACGCTGCCGAGGAAGCCGACGAGGCTGACGACGGCGAGGCTGAGGAGACCGACGCAGACGAAGAACAGACTGACGACGAAGAAGCCGAAACCGAGGCCGACGACGGCGACGACGACAGCGACGCCGGTGCCGGGCTCGATATGCTCTAACAACGGAGGATTACACCAATGGAATACGTTTACGCAGCACTCACCCTGAACGAAGCAGACGCAGAGATCACCGAAGACAACATCACCGCAGTCCTCGAAGCCGCAGGCGTCGATGTCGAGGAGTCACGAGTCAAGGCCCTTGTCGCCGCGCTCGAAGACGTCGACATCGAGGAAGCCGTCGAGACCGCAGCCGCAGCCCCCACAGCCGGTGGGGCCTCCGCGGGTGGCGCGTCGGCTGACGCCGGCGGTGCCGACGACGCGGGCGACGACGCTGACGACGAGGAAGCCGACGCTGACGACGGCGACGACGCCGACGTCCCGGACGACGCCGGTGACGAGGACGAGGAAGCCGACGGCGAGGGCCTCGGCAACCTCTTCGGCTGAATCGCGGTCACACAGCAGTTCCGTATTTTTTGCGATGACGCTCCCGGATAGCGACGCATCTCGAATAGCAGTCGAGCAGCCAGCCGGCCGGAATTTTAACCGTGAAGCCGCGGCCAGCCAGTCCGATGGGACTGGGATTCGGCGTCGATCCGGGACTGACCGTGTCGGTCGTTGCTGTCGCCTTCGGCGGCGTTGCGTTCGGGACTTGTAGCGGACTCGTGCCGGGACTCCATGCCAACAACTTCGCGGTGTTGCTGGCGGCGACCGCGCCGTCGATCCCGCTCGATCCGCTGTTGCTCGGCGTCGCCATGCTGACCGCGGGCGTCGTCCACACGTTTCTCGATATCGTCCCCGCGCTCACGCTCGGCGTGCCCGACGCGGCGATGGCGATTGCCGCACTCCCGGGCCACCGGCTTGTGTTGGCGGGTCGTGGCCGCGAAGCCCTTCGACTCTCGGCGGTCGGCAGCGCGCTTGCGGTCGCTATCGCCCTGCCGCTGGCACTGCCGATTACGTGGCTCATGGTTCGGGGCTATCCGACGATCCGGACGCATCTCACGCTCGTGTTGGCTGCCGTCGTCTGTCTTCTCGTCCTTACTGAGTCGTCGCCGCGGGCCGCCCTCGGTGGCCTGTTCGCGTTCGGGTTAGCGGCCGCTTTAGGCTGGGCAACGCTTGACGTACAGCCAGCCGCGCCGCTGGCTGCCGGGAGTATGTTGACGCCGCTGTTGACTGGCTTGTTCGGCGCGCCGATCCTGCTGGACGCGATGGGCGGCGACGGCGTCCCGCCGCAAGCCGACGCGACGCTGACGATGCCGCGGCGGGATCTGGGGGTGACGGCCGGAGCCGGCTCGCTCGCTGGCGCGCTCGTCGGCTATCTCCCGGGCGTGTCGGCAGCGATCGCGTCGGTGATCGCGCTGCCGGCACTGCCGAACCGCGATCCGGATCGGGGGTTCATCGTCGCTACCAGCGGAGCCAACACAGCAAATACTGTTTTCGCGTTGTTCGCACTCATCGCGCTGGGGACGCCGCGAACGGGCGTGTTGGTGGCGATGGACAACACCGGCGTACCGCTGCGAGTGCCCGCGTTGCTGACGGCCGTCATCATCGGCGCGGCGGCGGGCTTCTTGCTGGTCGTTTCCGTCGGCGACAGGTACCTGCTGACCGTTGGCAACATGGAGTACACGACCGTCTCGGCGGTCGTTTTGGTGTTTCTCGCCGGTCTCTCGTGGCTGTTTACTGGGTGGTTCGGCGTCGGCGTCTTCGCGGTTGCTGCCATCGTCGGGCTGTTACCGCCGCGGTTCGGCACGCGACGCGTCCATCTGATGGGTGTGCTGATCGGGCCGTTGATGCTGTAGGCGGCGTTGCTGCCGGCAGCAGGCGAGAGCGAAAACCCGAAAGACAACGGTTAAAAAGCGCGCGCCGGTCTCTCCGTGTATGAGTGAATCCGAACAACAGACCGAGCGACAGTGTGTCTCCTGTGGCATCAAAGTCGCCGGGATGAACGCGGCCTCGTTCGACTGTCCGGACTGTGGCTGTGAGATCAACCGGTGTGCCAAATGCCGGAAGCAGAGCAACCTCTATGAGTGTCCCGACTGCGGCTTCCGAGGGCCATAACGATGGGGAAAGTCGCTGCCAACATGAAGGTCATGCCGCAGAGCCCCGACATCGACCTNGACGNNCTNCAGGANCGNCTNGAGGCNNCNCTNCCNGAGGGNGCNNAGATCAACGGCTTCGAGCGCGANGACGTCGCNTTCGGCCTCGTNGCNCTNCTNCCGACCGTNATCGTCNCCGACGACGCCGGCGGCACGGAAGTCGTCGAAGAAGCCTTCTCGGAAGTCGACGGTGTCGAGAGCGTTTCGGTCGAAGACGTCGGCCGGATCTAACGCCCGGCGTTTCTTTTTCGGCAACAGCGTTGCAGCGATGTCTAGGTATCACAAGTGCTTACTTTATTGATTGAAAAGTAAGTTGTACAACCCGACAAAGCTTTTTGCCGTGGAAAATAATTCTTGGGCGAAGTGAAATGAATCCCTCGCTTGCAGAAATGCTGCAAACAGAGATGGACTGTGACGGCCTCCTTGAGTGCTTCCACGGCCTCAAATCCCTCGACCGTCGGTGTTTCAGACTCCTGGTCGAGGCCGACTCCCCGCTCACAGTCGATGACCTCGCGGCGTCGGTCGATCGGGAACGGTCAACCGTCTACCGGTCGGTCCAACGCCTCCTTGAGGCGGGTGTCATCAAGAAAGAACAGATCAACTACGAACAGGGCGGCTACTACCACGTCTACAAACCAGTCGCCCCTGAGATCATCCGCGACGACATGCAGCGGCTGCTGAACGATTGGTACGCCGAGATGGGCCAGCTCCTCCAACAGTTCGAAGACGAGTTCGACGAGAAGGCCGAACCGCCGGTCGCGCCCGAACCGTAAGTCCTCCCAGCCCTCCGGTTCGTGCGGTTCAGCCCTCCGCTGGCACACGCGATACCATTCGATAGCAACGCGTCTCGGTTAGCTGGTAAGGTCAAGTGGTCAGCGGCGAGAGCGAACTATCTCCTGAAAAATAGCTTAGGCGTAGTCCTCGTGAATCCGATCCATCCGGGCGGCCATCACGAAATCGGCCTTATGCAGGCCGTCGATCTTGTGGGTCCACATATCGATGCCGACTTCGCCCCACGAGAGGCTGATGTCCGGGTGGTGCCACTCGTCTTCGGCGAGTTCGCCGACCTCGTAGGTGAACTCAAGGGCGTCACGGAAGTCCTCGAATTCGTAGGAAGCTTCGAGATGGTGATCGTTGATCACGTCCCACACGTCGCTGTCGAGTTCGGCGAGATACTCCGAATACTCAGATTCGTCCATCGGTTCGTCGTCGGAGGTACAGGCTTCACACGGTTCGTCCGCGAGTTCGGATGCCATACAGGGGCCAACGGGAGCCACCGGTTTGTATCTTGACTCTGCCTAAAAAAGCCCCAGCGAGTCAGCCGATGTATCGGAGTTCTTCGTCGGGGATGGCCTGCTGTTGGGACTGCATCTCCTGAATCTTGCCGACGACTTCCTCCATCTCTTCGGCGCGGTCCTCCAGCGTGCTGAAGTCGACCTCGAAACCGATGACCTCCTGCAAGACTTCGAGCACAGCCTGCGCGCTCTTGGGATCGACGAGGTAGCCGCTGGTCTCGCCCATCAGACACGCTGCGTCCATGCCCCGGCGGTCACCCAATCCGAGGATGAGCCCGCTGACGCCGACGATACCGCCGGCGGGTTCGTCGCTGCGGAACTCGACGCCAGCATCTTCGAGTGGGGGTTTGAGATCGCCGTCGCTGACCGCGCCCAGAACGGTGTACTCCTCGATGAGTTCGCCGGTCGGGACGCCGCCCAGCGCGTACGCGGTCTCGACGCCGAGGGATTCGGCTGCATCGAGGAACGCTGCCGTCAGTTTGTAGTGGCCGTCGTTGGTGGCGGCCTGATGGTCGCCGGTCAACACGAGCAGGTCCGAACCCTCACCCTCGGTTTCGATGGCGTGGAACTCCGCGCAGGTGAGGTCGGCGACACCCTCGTCGTCGACAGTGACTTGCGGCGGGAATTCGTCGGCGTAGACCTGTCGCACCAATTCGCTGTCGAGTTCTTCGACCAGCTGCTCGGCGGCGAGTTTGCCGACGTGACCGACCCCCGGTAGCCCTTCGATCAACACCGGATCGCGGAGCTCGGGCTCCGCGAGCGACGTGATCTCGATTTCGTCCATGGCCCTACGAGTGGTCGCGCCGCTTAAGAGCCCGTCGGTACTCGCCGTAAGGGTCCTCGGGGCTGAACGGCGCGGGCGCGCTGTTTGCGGTAGGGTTGCCGCACTCGGGGCAGGTGTCGCCGAGGCTGTAGACCGGTCGGTCGTGTTCGGTTTCCCACGAACCGCAAACACGGATGTCGGATTTCATGGAGAGAAGAGAAGCAAGGATCGAGGCGTATTACTCGTCGTCTTCGCGTCGCTCGCGGTGGTACTCGCCCTCGCCGCCGGCGGCTTCGATCGCCTCGGTCGCGCGGGCGGCACTCGCTTCGAGTTCGGCCTCGGCAGTTTTGTAGTCCGGGGCCTGCACTTTGATGCGGTATTCAGGCGCGCCGACGTAGGTGACTTCGAGTTCGACCTCTGGGGGTACCTCGCCGTTACCTTCGGCCGCTTGGAGGGCTTCTTTCACGTCGTCGACGCCGTCGGGGGTCGGACAGCGTAGATCGACGTAGCCCGTGACGGTGACGAACGGAACCGAGACGTTTTCGCGGGCGGTCTGGACGATGGCGTCAACGTGGTCCTCGGCGAGGTCGGTGTCGTCGAGGGCATCGGTGCCGTGGATCGCCGCCTGCTCGAAGGCCTCATAGAGCGTTTCGTACTCGGCCAGCAGGCCGTTGGCGACGGTGGTGTAGGTGTCGTCGTCGACGTCCTCGCCGAGGGCGAGCTCCATCCAGTTGTCGGCCTTCTGTTGGTTTTTCCACGCCTGAATGGTGTCCTTGCGCTGGTGTTCGTTGACGTCCTTGATCGAGAGATCGATCTGTTGAGAGTCCTCATCGACATCGAGGACTTTGGCGACGACGGTCTGGCCCTCTTGGACGTGATCGCGGACGTTTTTGATCCAGCCGCTGGCGACCTCGCTGATGTGGGATAGCCCGCGTTTGTCCTCGTACTCGTCGAGATCGACGAACACGCCGAAATCAGCGATCTCGTCGACCTCGCCGACGACGAGCTCGCCGACCTCGGGGTAGCCACTGTATTTCATGCTGACCACCTCACAGGGGGCCTACCGTGCCTCGACGGTCTCGACGATTTCGTGCTCGATCGTGGCTTTGCCGCCGGTCGGCGTCGCCAGCGTGGTGCCGCAGACCGCACAGTTGACGACCGTCGCGGTCTTCTCGAAGACGGTCTGTTCGTTGCCGCAGTCGCTGCATTCGACGGTGACGAAGTTTCCGGTCATTATTCTTGGAAGGTGAGTCGGCCGGCGCGCCATCCCNCGCGGANGTGAGCCTTNCCACAGTCNNNNCAGCGGTACNTGAGGTTNGTCTTCTTCGTCGGCTTGTCGCCACCGGGNACNTTCGAGAACTTCCCGGCGTTGCCGATGGTAGAGGTCTGGCGGTCGCGCTGGCGGTCCTGGACCTTTTTCATGCCGGTCGAGCGACCGGAGCGAACCTTCTCGACCTCGTGTTCGTGGTGAGCGTCACAGTGCGGACAGTACGTATTCATCCGGCGTGGCATTTCCATGGTGTAATCTCCTTGGCGTCGCTTTGCCGTGAGTATATAAAACGCGTTTGGTTCGCGGACGGTAGGACGTGCTGTGAGAGCCTGCCCGAATAGCTTTGATCGGTGAAAGAAACGTCCGGGTCAGCTATTCGGGCCGAGTTCGTCGTTCATCGCGTCGTGGATTTGCTCCGCCTCGGCTCCGGCATCGCTTCCCTCCCACAGCCCGGCACCCTCACGAATGGCTTCCCGGCGGCGTTCGATGCGGTCCTCGATCAGCCGTTCGATGGTCTCGCTGTAGCTCTCGTCGGGCTGTTGTTCCGCTTCGAGTGCCGCTTTTACCTCGGTTGACACCCGAATCCGTTCCGTCGCATCCATAGCTGCTACCGTACTGTTGTCACTGTGGACAGTAGTATCATACGCCGTAGCGCGGATTCCTGAGTGCTCAAATAGGTCCTGGCGAACGAAACGAATCCTCACAACAAGGGTTCCATGCCACCGAAGCAGATTTTGAACAAAGAGTAAAGTGCAGCCACTGTGTAATCCCATCTATGGCAGTAGAACAGCCCGCAACCAAGGAATGGATCACGAGTTCGCCGACCGTCATCGACGGGAAGCCGCGTGTGAAGGGCACGCGCATCGGAGTTCACTTTCTGGCGACACAGGTCACAGAGCGTGACCGGTCGGCGAGCGGGGTGGCCGACCGCTTCGACATTCCGGAAGCGGCTGTCGAGGCAGCCGTGGAGTATTATCGGAGCCACCCTGAGATGATGGCATCCATCGAACGGCGGCGCGAGGGGCTGCTCGAAGAGGCCGAACGAAACTCCGCCGTTCCGACCACGCCCGAAGAGTTAGCAGCGTAGCTACTGACTCCCGAGTTCGATAGCAGTTTTCGACCGATTAGAACACTTCCAGATACTCCTCCACGACTTCGCGCTCCTCGGGCGTCAGCTCGAAGAGGTCGTAGACGGCCTGGTCGATCTCGGCTTCAAGGTCCTCGATACTCGTGTCGGCGACCGTCTCGCGGTCGTCGGCCAGCGTCGCCAGCAGCGCGGTGACACCGTCGTCGCTGCGGGGAATCGGAATCGTCGTCTCCGCGCCGCTTTTGACGTTCCGGCCGTCGACGGCCGCGCGGACGTACTCGGCGCGTTGCTTCCGGGCCTGGCGGTCGTCGGCGTACATCGCCGGGTCGGAAATCGTATCCGACCGCCCGGCCTGGACCGTGAACTCGCCCTCAACGTCGCCCTGTACCTCGGCGTCGACCGGGTAGCGGCGGGTCTGCCACTCGTAGGTGATGTATTCGAGTTCGCCGTCGTACTCGCCGAGGTAGGCTTCCGGGAAGCGGTCGACTTTGCTTTCAAGATCGATTGTAGAAATAATCTCACTAAGCGACTGATTTATTTTGTCGAACTCAACATCATCTCGGCTGGTAAGACATGGTACTTTTTCGACATACTGAGCAATGTATTCATAATAGCCGCCAGCTTTGATATTAGCAATATGTTTGAAGTAGAAATCTAACGGATTTGAATTTAGCTGACACAATACTTGGTTAGTGATATCTCTATATTCTTCTTCAAGAAGGACACCATAGGCAGTTGTGAAATACCACACGCCATCTGGGTCTGCCATATAGGTCGCTTCTTCGGCGATATGTGCTTGAACAATTTTTGGATTCTCAAATTTAGTTAAATTTTTGTCGTATATGTATCCATACCAATCTTCATCTCCCTCTTTTCGACCTCTTTCTCGTGCTTCCAGCCCTTCCTTGTGAGATAAGAAAAACTCCCATGTGAGAGGCAAATCTTCTTTCAACTGCTTCTTTGAATAGAGATTCGCCTTCGTCACGTTCCCATCGCTGTCCTTCTCAACAAGATATGGATGGATAAGATGTAGTCCAGACCAATTTGCGTTCCACCGCTCGATATCATCTCCTTTCAAAAACGGACGAAGAAGATCCGTCTCAATTTCAAATTGTTCTGAGCCACCTGTTGGAACAACAGTGACGGTATCGCCCTTATCATCAGGATGTATCCTGTCTGCATCTAACAATTCTACGACATAAATCCCGTTAGCACTAGTTGATGTTGCATGGAAAACAGATTCAGTTACTTCACCGATTCTCTTATCACCTTTATTTTCTAACTTTTTGAATATATCAAGCTCTTTTGGTGGCATTAGAGCCCAGAAATCACTGCTAAGTTCACTCTGAGGGAAATCAAATACATCGATATATTCATCACTATATCCTGGTTCATTCCTGCGGTTACGAACGGCCTCAACTATTTCGTCATCAAGTTCACGGCCAGTATCCTCGTCTACACTTGATTTTACCCGAACGCAACGTATGTCGTTGGACTCTCTGTTATTTTTATTGGACTCCGACTCGGCTATCACTATTGCCGGGTAATTAGTTGCATCTTCGAAAACACCGGAATCTCTAAAGTCATAGATCTCGTTGACATTTGTCGAATCGAGTAAGATTTCTCGGAGATCAGATGCATACTCCGTTGTCATAAATTGATTCGGCGTAATATATCCCAATCTCCCAGAATCAGTTGTTAGCCAGTCTAGACCTCGTTCATAAAATGGACAGTAGAGATCAAATTGACCGACAGCAGAATCATATAATTCTCGGATATATTTCTTTTGTCGATCTGGCTGGTTCTTGATGCTCACGTACGGCGGATTACCGACCACGTAGTCGTACTCCATGTAGTTCTTGACGACCAGCGCGAGGACGGTATCCTCGAACATCTTGAACAGCCGGCCGTCGTTGTGCTCCTCTTTGAGATACCGCACGTTCTCCAGCATGTCGTCGACGTAGGGCGCGAAAAACTCCTCCACGCCGTCGTACTGCTGGTCGGTGTGGTGATTGATCCGCTCCTCTAAGCCGCTCTGGTAGGTCCAGTCGAACTCGTCGCCGAACTCCTCGGCGATAGCCATGTGGTCTTTGACCGTATCCAACACGCCCTGGAGCGCGGCGAAATACTCCCCGAAGTTGCCGACGCCTGTCTCCAGCTGGATCGTATCGAACAGCGGCATCCGCACCCGGCGAACGAGAAAGCCGTCCTCGGTTTCGTCGACCTCGCTCTCGTCGACTTCGACTGGCAGCGGCACCGGAATCCGCACGTCCTGCTCGTCTTCGGTCATCGCGTCGAAGGTCATCTGCCGACTGCCGTCGTCGCCGATATCCGCGCCGGTCAACTCGCGTTCGTTCCGCAGCGTGTCAGTGCGGTAGATCGGCAGCCGGCGGATCGTGTACTCCGGATGGGCCTGTTTGGCCTCCCGATAAGCCGGCAGAATAGCGACGACGAAGCGAATTTGGGCCATCAGGACGGCAAAGGGGTGGATATCGAGGCCGACGACGCGGGGCCGCGTACAGAGGTCCTGGAGGTGGTCCTTCCAGTCGGGGTCGTCCTCGTAGCGGCGCACGTCGTCGAGATACCGCTCGACGGCCTCGACGAGGAAGGTGCCGGAGCCACAGGCCGGGTCGATCAGCCGCTCGCCGGAGACGCCGCGGTCGTAGCCGACGCCGTCCATGATGTAGTCGATCACCGGCTGCGGCGTGTAGAACTCGCCGAGGGCCTTCCGCGTCTCGGGGTCGAAATACCGCTGGTAGAGGTCGCCGAGCAGGTCGCCCTCGACATCGCCGAAATCGAACCGCAGGACGTTGAAAAACACCTCCGCGACCGCGCGGCTGAACCGGTTCCGCGTGGCCTCGCTGATCCGCTCGACGCTGTCGGTGCCCTCGGCGACTGACGTGAACTGACTGACGCCGGTGTCGTGCTGTGTGGTGAGCTGTTCGGCGTAGCCGTCAGTCCACCAGACGAAGATATCGTCCTGAAACAGGCCCTCGACGAGTTGGTCCTGCATGTCGTTGATGAGGTTGTCGGCGGCGACCGGGAACGCATCGAGGTTGATCGTCTGGCCGAACCCTTCCAGCCCGCTGACGTAGCTGACCATCCCCTGATCCTCGTAGGGCGTCCCCGCGAAGAAATCGTGATCCTCCGTCGCCCTCGCCAACAGCAACCGTGCCATCAGGGCATGGGCACTCTCCAGACAGAACATGAAGTCCCGCAACGACTGATCGCCGTCGATGAACGGCTCCCACGACGCCGGCACCTCGTCGGGCTCGCTTGCGTAGGTCGCCTCCCAGAAATCGTAGGCTCCCTTGACGAACTTCGCTTCGCGCTCGTCGCGGAGTTCTTCCAGCAGATCCATCAACCCAGTTACGAGGTTCGCAAACGGGCTGCCGGTTTCGAGCCGGAAGGTGTCGAAGAAGTGTTCCTGTCCGAGCTCGGCCTCCTCGTCGAGCGGGATCGGATCGAGATCGTCGATAAACTGGTCGACATCGTCCGGGTCAGTCAACTCGAAATCGCGTTTCTGGAGGGCACTTTCGATATCCCGGAGATCGCTGTCGCTGACCGAGCCCATCGAGACGACGACCAGCGGGCTGTCCCGCCCGCGACGGTACAGCCGGAACGATTCCCCGTTGGCGAGGACGCCATATTCCGCCCGCAGATTGTCCATATAGTGAAACAGCTGGTCCTCGTTGTCTGGCAGTGACCGACCCGTCGTTTTGAACTCATATACGGCCGTCACCGCTTCGTTCGTATCCAGCGTGATGTAATCCGGACGGCGGGCGTCCGGGAGCGTGAATTCGCTGCGAATATCGACGCCGGTGCCGTCGTAGCCGAGCGCGTCGTAGAACCCGTTTTCGAGGAACAAGTTCTCGACATCGCGCTCGCTCATGTCGTCGTCGGTAAGGGACCCAATTGTTTCGAAGGCATCGGCAAGAGCGGGCCGGTCAGGCATACGCGTGCCTCTTTGCCCTCGATTCATAAATGTTGACAACGGAGCAATCAGTCGCGTTGGCAACCCGCAGTCGTCACGCATCCGCCTCAAGATATCGAATACAACCAGAATTTGAACGCAGTTTGAGCACTCTTCATGCCGACTCCAGCCGCTCTTTGAAAAATCCCTATCCCGAAGCCAGCCCCACCGTCGCATGCATGCCAGAGTTTACCCTCTACGACCGACCCGACTGCCCGTATTCAAAACGCGTCCGTCGCGTGCTTGACGTGCTGTCGGTCGATCACGAAGAAATCATCGTCCCCGAATCGAAACCCGACCGCGACGAGCTCGAATCGATCACCGGCCAGCGCGGTGTCCCCGTCCTCGTCAGCGACGACCTCCCCGAGGGCCACTTGGCCGATAGCTCCGAGATCGCATCGTACCTCAAGGAGCAGTACAACTAACCGAGTAGTCTCGTAGCCCGAGCAGACACTATTCACGGTATGCAGAAATTCCGGTAGAATGTGCCGGCCGGGATTTGAACCTCACTCGTTTGCTCACTCCGTTCGCGTCACTCGCTGCTTCAAATCCGGCGTGTTACAGACAGCCTCGGACGGAGCGCGAGCGACACAGCGGTCGCTCGCAGTGTTGTCCTCGGCAGGATGTGCCGGCCGGGATTTGAACCGAACCGAGACGGTCCTGCTCGCTCACTTCGTTCGCTGTGCGGGCTGCGACTCGTTGGGTTACAAATCCACGTGGGAATACCTGCGGCTCGCGGAGTTACTCGCCGCAGGAATGTGCCGGCCGGGATTTGAACCCGGGCCATGAGCTTGGAAGGCTCAGGTCCTACCACTAGACCACCGGCACGCACCCCTCACTTTTCGATGGCCCACTAATACCTTACCGGTTCAGCGTCGTCAGTCGTCGGCGAACGCTTCCGCGGCTTCCCGAATATCCGGGGAGACACCGGGCACGTCGGTCTCGCCAACCGGCCCTTCGGCTTCGAGTTCTTCCAGCGATTTCGGGAACGTCCGCAGTTCCTTGTGGATCGAGAGGCCCGCGCGAGCACCCTTGCCCATCGCCACGGGCACCTGATTGTGCCCCTGCGTGATGTCACCGACGGCGTAAACTCCGTCGACGGTCGTCTGGCCGTGGTCGTCGGCGATGACCGTCCCGTCGTCGTTCAGCTCACAGCCGAGCGACGTGGCGAGGCCGGTGTTGTAGTCTGCGCCGTACATGGCGAAGCCGCCGCGATACTCGCGGACGGTGCCGTCCTCGAAGGTGAAGCTTTCGAGCCAGCCGTCCTCGCCCTTCGAGAGGCTCTCGATGTCCTCATGGATCACATCGACCGGGTGACCCTCGACGAGTTTCTGGGTCTCGTCGCTCCACTCGATCTCGTCGCCACGGGTCAGAATATCGACCTCGTCGGTGAAGTTGAGCATGATCATGGCGACGTGGGCCGCGGCCTCGCCGGTCCCCATCACGTACACCGATTCGTCGATGAACATGTAGGCGTCACAGTGCAGACAGTAGTGCAGCCCCTTGCCAGTTCGCGGCAGCGGCGGCTCGGGTCGCTCGTCGGAGAAGCCCATCCCGAGGACGACGCGGTCGGCGACGACATCGGTGTTGTTGCCGCTGAGATGGAATCGGCCGTCGTCGTCGCGCTCGATCTCCTCGACGAAATCCCGGATCACGTCGCCACCGTAGGATTTCACTTGGTCGGTTGCCGTCTGCAGGAATTCGTTGCCAGAAATCTCCTCCGGCACGCCGATGACGTTGTGCGTATCGAGCATCATCGCCGCGCGGCCCCCGCCGCGGTCGATGACGACCGTATCGTGGCTCAGTCGTGTCGTGTACAGTGCGGCCGAAAGCCCGGCCGGTCCACCGCCGATAACAGCGACCTCGTACTCCTGTTCGTCGGTCCCCCCTGCCGACTCGCCGTCTGTCTCACTCATGTACCCATCTGTAGTATCGCCCGATATATAACTCCACATCAGTTGTGCGCGACGGTCACAATCCGTCACCCCGGTAAATTCACTGCTCAGTCGCAGCCGGCGCGACGACAGCGTAGCAGTTACCGCTCGATACCTCCATCGAGACACACCTGATCGCTGAGACGACCGACAACTCAGCGCGGAACGAATCCGGGTCGTAGATGTGGTAGAACCGATCGACGCGCTCGCCGCCCGGGAGCGTCCATTCGACAGTCGTGTCGAAGGCGGCGTCGGCGTCGAACCGATCGTGGGCCGTGCTCCACGCCGAGACGAGCGCGCGGCCGTCTGGCTTCAACACGCGCCCGACTTCTGCGAGACTCGCCCGCCGCGTTGCTGCCGGCCGGAGGTGATGCAGCGTTGCCACATAGACGATTTGCGAGAACGTATTGTCGGCGAACGGAAGGCGGGCCGCATCCCCGTGGACGAAATCAGCCGCGAAACCGCGCTCCTGTCGGCGATTGCGGGCCTCGGTCAGCAGTCCGCTGCTCACGTCGAGGCCGACGACCGCCGCACCGTTGTCGGCCAGCAGTTCGGTATGTCGGCCGTTGCCGCAGCCGAGGTCGAGCGCGCGGCCGAGCGAGCCGCGATCGACTTCGTCGGCGACGAAGGATTCGACCTCGGGCCACGCGTACTCCCGGGTCTGGGCGAAGTGTTCGGCGATCCGGTCGTAGACGGCCTGCACGTCGTCGGCAGCGCGGTCGGCCACCGGTCTCGGCGGCGACTCCGACTCGTCGGTCATTGGCGTGGCTTTCGGAGACGTGAACCTAAACCCACGTCCTGCGGTTCGATATGTGGGATCAATAAAACATCAAAGTCAAATATCGCATATTTGTTCTAATCTCAACTGCTCTAAAACTTTCATAGTCTTTTAACACTATATAGTGGACAATCATAGTGCAATTTTGCGGAAAACTTATTACTCGCTATCGAGTAGTGATTCATGCAGTGGAACCACGCTACGAATCATCCCCGCTGCACGGCCCTCATCATGAACGCAACATCGGATCAGTTCGTCACCCAGTTCGGACAGCTCCTCCACCGCATCGACGACGCCGTCGTCAAGTTCGAAATCGAGGACGGCAAACCGATAATTGTCGACGCCAACCACGCGTTTCGAGACCTCTTCAGCCCCGACATGAAACGCGTGATCGGCCTCCCGCTCAACGACCTCATCGTCCCCGCTGAGCGCGAGGCCGAAGCCAAAGAATTCGACGAGCGGACGGCCGACGGCAAATCCAACGTCGCCTTCGTCAAGCGCGCGGCCGCCGACGGCGAGAAAACGTTCCTCTACCGCGGCATCCCCTACGGCGACTCACAGGGGTTTGCGATCTACACTGATGTGACCGACAAGGTCGACGACCACGACGAGCTACTGGACCTCTTCTAAGCCGCTCCGGCGGGCTCCCAGTGGGTCGGGAGCCCGCGATTTCGGTACGGTACCGTTGCACGCACAATCTACATACGGCCCCTGTTCGTAAACCCAGGTATGTCAGCAGAAACACCTGCGGACGACCACCGGCGACTCGTGATCGCCGGCAGCGGAATCGCCGGGCTGTCGGCGGCGATCTATGCCGCACGATCGAACAACGACCCGCTCGTCTTGGAGGGCGACGAGCCCGGCGGCCAGCTCACGCTGACGACCGATGTCGAGAACTATCCGGGCTTCCCGGAAGGCATCTCCGGGCCTGACCTCATCAACGAGATGAAAACCCAGGCGAAAAAGTTCGGGACGGATATCGAAAACGGCGTCCTCGAAAACGTCGACGTCGAAGGCGAGGGAGCCGACCGCCAGTTCCGGATTACGCTCACCGACGACACGGTCTACACCGCCGACGCCGTGATCGCCGCCTCGGGNGCGAGCGCNCGCACGCTCGGNNTCCCNGGCGANGATGANNTGATGGGNTACGGCCTCTCGACGTGTGCGACCTGCGACGGCGCGTTCTTCCGCGACGAGGAGATGCTCGTCGTCGGGGGCGGCGACGCCGCGATGGAGGAGGCGAACTTCCTCACNAAGTTCGCNTCGACGGTCNACATCGTCCACCGCCGNGAGGAGTTCCGCGCNGAGGACGNGTGGATCGAGCGGGTCATGGAGAAAGTCGACGCCGGCGAAATCGAGATCATGCGCAACACTGAGGTGACCGAACTCCACGGCACCCAAGAGGACGGCATCGACCACGTCACAATGGTCTCCAATCCCGAGGGCCACCCGACGGAGAAACTCGATGACCCTGACACCGAGGAATTCGAGTTCGACGCCGGCGCGGTGTTCTACGCNATCGGCCACACCCCGAACACCGACTANCTNGANGGNANNNGCGTCGANNNCGACGACGAGGGNTATCTCCTNACNGAGGGCGGCCGCGGCGGCGGCCAGACNCNNACGGGNGTNNNGGGNNTNTTCGGCGCNGGCGACGTGGTCGACTTCCACTACCAGCAGGCNGNNACAGCCGCGGGGATGGGTGTGCAGGCCGCACTCGACGCCGACGACTACCTCGACGAACTCGACCGCAAGCAGGCTGCTGCAGCCACGGACTCCGGCGCGGCCGCCGCCGAGTCGGACGACTAACCGAGCACGCGACTATTCTGCATCAACTTCGCTACCCTCCATGTAGCCAGCCGCGATTTCGTCGAGTCTGTCGTGACGCTCTGTCGAGTGCGGTGCGGTCAGCGGTGAGACGCTGATCTCGCCGTCTGCGACCGCGCGGCGGTCGGTACCGACCGGGTCGTCAACGCTGTCGCCGCGCATCTGTTCCCAAATCCCGTCGGTAAGCGTGATGTCGCCGTTCGGATCGCGTTCCGCGTTCATTTCGTACCGGGTTGATGGTCGCGTCACGCGCATCGACAACGGCCCATCGACACCGGGGTTGTCGCCGAACGGAACGTTCACGTTGAGATAGTCGGCCGCATCGAATACGTCGTCAGTAGTGGCCCGTTCGACGAGGTAGGTGGTCGCATCTCGGGCCGTGGCGAAATCAGTCGTCTCGGTCGCCAGCGATGCCCAGTCGTCGCCGCCCTCGATATAGAGCGAGACTGAGATCGCCGGGACGCCGAAAAACGCCGCTTCGACGGCCGCGCTGACGGTGCCGGAGCGACCGAGGACGTACGCACCGAGGTTCGCACCCTTATTGCAGCCCGAGACGACGAGATCGACATCGGGACAGAGCGAGCCGAGACCGGCGATCACGCAGTCGACCGGCGTGCCCCGGACCGCGTAGCCGAACTCGTGGTCAACGAGTTCGACTGACTCCGAATGAGTCCGGCCGACCGCACTTTGATCGTCGGCCGGCGCGACGGCGACGACATCACCGACCGTCGACAGCCCCTCATAGAGCGCACGGAAGCCGACGCTGTCGATCCCGTCGTCGTTCGTCAACAGGATTCGCGGCGCGTCCATACACCCCGTCACGGCGGCAGCACGAAAAACACTCCGTCGACCATAACACACACAAAGCACCATACCGACGCTCCGGTATGGGACTCGGAAGCACCGCGAAAAAGATCCAGACGGTGGCCGACACCGCTGAGAAGATGTATCGCCGACTCAACGCCCTCCGCAAGGAGGTCGAGTCAACCAAGCGGACGGTCGAGGACACCGGCGGCCGAGTCCAGTCGCTCGAAAACGAGATCGCCGAACAGCGTGTCATTCTGGAGGCTATCGGCGAGGAACTCGATGTCGATATCGAAGCCGCGATCGACGACGCCGATCTCGATGTCGCCGCCGATACGACGACCGACGACAGCGAGGAAATTCCGATCGAGGCGGCCGACAGCGACGATGAGTCGGTTGCTGACGACGCCGACGATACCGACAACACCGAGACAGCCAAATAAGCGACGAGCGACGTACGCCTACATCTGCCGCCGAGTTAGTCAGCTATCAGCCGCTGGT
Source organism: Halonotius terrestris (assembly GCF_006861665.1). Lineage (GTDB taxonomy): Archaea > Halobacteriota > Halobacteria > Halobacteriales > Haloferacaceae > Halonotius > Halonotius terrestris. The sequence continues at coordinate 569,483 of NZ_RKLU01000002.1, forward strand.
GTTCGACTTTCATACACCGGTCTTGGATCGTCGTGAGGCCAGCCACCTCGGCGTCGGCGAGTGCGTCGGCATCGGTGATACCGAGTTGGAGCCAGATAGCCTTGATGTCGCCTTCATCGTCGTGGCGAGCGAGCGTCTCCTCGACGATGCCGGCGACTTCTTCGCTCGGCCGGAACACGTTGACGAGATCGATCTCGGCCTCGACATCGCCGAGTGAGTCGACCGCGGGTTCGCCCAGCACGGTGTCGGCGTAGGGATTGACCGGGTGGATCGTATAGCCATGTCGCTGGAGATAGGCGGGAATCTCGTGGGCGGCCTTGCCAGCGGTCGTCGAACAGCCGACGACGGCAATCGAGTTCATCCCCAGCACGTCGCGGATCGCGTCATCGTCAGTGACTGGCATACAGGAATAATCGAAGTCCCGCGGCAAAGAGGCACCGGCGGTGGCGTCAACACCGACTCAGCCGAGGACGACCGCCGCGCGGCCGACGACGAACGCCGCGGTCGCAAGGAACATCCCACGTTTGAGCCATCGCTGGCTCGCGGTCGGATCACGGAACGAGCGGAGCGCGGCCCACAACATCACCGCGTCGGCGGGCACGACAACGATCAGATAGCTCAGCCCGAAGGTATCGTCGAGATACGGTAGCGCGCTCGCGGCGACAGCGACCGTGATCACGGCGACGCCGACCCACAACGCAGGCTTCCGGCCGACGACGATCGGGAAGGTTCGCAGCCCCTCCTGTCGATCGCCCGTGATATCTTCTACGTCTTTGACGATCTCCCGTGTGAGCGTGGCAACGGCCGCCAGCAGGAACAACACGCCCGCGCCGAGTGGTTCGCCGAGGGCCGCGCCGCCGAAGAGAAACGCACTGCCGGTGAGGTAGGCGACGAGGATGTTGCCGACGAGTGGTCGACCTTTGAACCACTCTGTGTAGGCGATGAGAGCCAAGAGGTTGACGACGGCGATCCCGATAGCGACCAGCGGGAGCGTCAGCGCGGCGACGGTTGCGATGCCGAAGCAAGCGACGCTGACACCGAGCGCGCCGCGGGCGGTGATCGCCCCGCGGGGGATCGGCCGATCGGGTTGGTTGACGGCGTCGATCTCGCGGTCGAAGTAGTCGTTGATCGCGTTGCCGCCGGCCGTCGCGGCGACGGTAGCGAGGACAGCCGCGGCGACGGCGGCCGGCCCGGTAGCGACGCCGCCGGTGACAAACGCGCCGGTAAAGGTGAGCACGCCAGCGGCGACTGCGTTGCCGGGCCGGGCGAGTTCGATCGCGGCCCTGAGCGGGAGTGACACCGACGCCATACGCCTCGGTGATTGGCGGCAGTGAATAAAGGAGGTGGTTCCCGGAGCCGTGTGACCGAGTGGCCTACGATTGGGAGACCGACGCCCTTATTATTCGAGCATCGGAACCAGTGAGTGCGGGCGCTTAGCTCAGCTTGGACAGAGTGCTTGGCTTCGGACCAAGTTGTCGCGGGTTCAAATCCTGCAGCGCCCATCCGATTTTCGAACGATTAAAATCCACTGCCAGCAGCGTCGTCTATCTACACCAACTGATGCGACCACAGTCCAACTGACCGGCGGGATGCAACAGCGACCCGGCTACTAACTCCGCTCTCTCACCTGTGGACTGGCTTTATTCGTAGAGCGGTTGTATGGTACCACATGGAACAGATCATCAAGAACATCGCTGTTGGACTCCTCATGGTGGTTGTCATCGGAGTCATCCTATGGGTTCTACTCACCCAAGTGGTCTGAGAGTGAAGCCGTAACAACGCCTATCGACCAGCGGCAGCCACAGCACCTCCGCAGGTGCCACAGTTGACCCGCCTCGATACGACCGGAATTTCAGCGAAGTGTGAATCCTCACAAATTTACAATTATTCAACTATTTCCCGTGGTATTTAAGATGAATACAAGAGATTTACCCAAACCAAGGGGCGCAGATGACGAACTCTCAGACCAGTTTCGACACGGACGCCGGGCAACTCTTTAGCAATTTGGAGGTCGGGATCACGGTCCATGATCCTGCGACGGGCGAGATGTACTACGCCAATGAGTACGCCGAGGACTTGTATGGATATTCTCAGGAGCAACTCACGACAGTCGACATTGTCGATCTGAGTCCGGATTCCATTTCTCAATCCGAGTTCACCACCCGAATTCAGTCCGCTGCAGATGGGCACCCCCAACGGTTTGAATGGCGGATCAAACAGCCGTCAGGCGACATCATCTGGGTAGAAATGCGGCTTTCTGAACTCACCATCGACGAGCAACCCTATGTCAGTGCCGTCATCCGCGATATCAGCGAGTACAAAATGGAGGTCCGCCATCTCCACCTGCTGAACCGGATCATTAGCCATAATTTCCGGAATGAACTCCAAATCGTCCAAGGCACATTCAATCACGTCCATGAGCCGTCGGACGACAAAATACTGAATCGAATGCGGCGGGCCATCTCCGAGTTAGTTGATCTCACCAACTGGGTAAACGCACTCACCTCGCTGAATAGACAAGAGGACCATACAAAGGCCAATATCAATGACCTGCTGACTGCTCGAATCGACGAATATCGATCCGACTACCCGGCGATCAACTGGACCATTGACTGTGAGAACGTGTACATCGAAGCCGATGAGCCATTACGCAAGGCCTTTGATGAGTTGATCGACAACGCCGTCCGGCACAATTCGCATGAAGATTTAGCAATCACCGTTTCTGCCAAAGAAAACATCGCCGACCAACAGATCGATATCCAAGTTATGGATACCGGCGAACCGATTCCGGAGATGGAAATCCAACCCTTGTTAGACGGCTATGACCCGGATCCACTCAACCATGCGAGACATATCGGGCTATGGGAGGTCCAAACAGTCATCAATAGCCACCACGGGATGCTCACGCTCAAAGAGAACACCCAGGAGCGAAAAGTGATCGAAGTGACATTGCCGTTGGCAGACCCCAAGTGAATTTTTACACACTTCGCTCCGGTCTATGGAGTCAAGACGGCGAGTGAATCAGATCCGTTTGCTGACAAGCGGTTGAGAGCAGAGCCCCGATGCCAATCAAAACCTATCGCAGAAAGTCCACCTTTAGGCCTTCCCGGCTGCTACTGCGGCCAACGTTGACAGTGCGTCCGCTGCCGTCTCCAGTCGTTCGTCTTCCCCAGTGAGATCGTGTCGGTCGGCGAGATACGCAGGATCATTATACGAGACAGTCACGGTTCCGTCATCTGCCTCCATGACGAGTAATTTCATTGGGAGATCGATGGCGAGACTCGGGGCGGATTGCATCAACGGCGTTCCGACATCGGGATTCCCAAACACGAGGACGGTCGTCGGTCGAAGGTCACGATCAACTGTTGCCGCATTGGCTTCGTGGTCGATCTCAGCCATCAGTCTGATCGCGTCCTTTTCCTCAAGGACTTCTTTAACACGCTGTACCGAATCACTCACAGTGGCGTCGCTCTCGAACGTGACGAGTCCCTTCCCCGTCCCGCCGTCGGTAAGCAGTTTCCGAGGATCACTTTCGGTCGCTGTTCCGCAGTCCGAATTGAATGAGGAGTCTGTCATCATCGGGGAGACGTTCGTGAACAAGTTAGTGGCACCGGATGTCCAACCCGTAACGGTAGTTTGAGCGCAGGACGCTTCCTCGGCTTGGTTGGTGCTCTGTTGAACTATATACCTGCAGCGGGTCCCCAGCCCATTGGGCTGCGGCCAATGTGCGTTGAATCCAAAATAGCCCAGAGTTCGCTCACCGATCGAGCAGAATGCTATCCCGTTCTCCTATTCTCGCTTTACTTTTTCTTTGACCGTTTTGAATGCTTTCCACTCCCCGGCAGTGGTTTCACCGAGTGTTGCGCCAACCAAGCCTCCCAGCGCGCCACCAGTACTTGCGGCCTGTCGACTCACAACCCCGCCGAGTCCGGCACCGATTGCGGCACCGATCGCGGCGTACTTCGCTCGGCTGTATATCCGCTGAAGTCTGGATTTCATATGCTACTGTTCGGTAGCTACGTACAAAAGAATACGCTCCACTGCGGCCGCGACGGGATTAGTCAGCCGGTTGGGCGGCAGGGTCCACCGTAGTCGCTGGGAACTCATCCACACCAGCGTACTCGACGACGTTCGTTCCCAGTGTCTCAACGCGCTCCCGGAGAGCGTCGTCGGTTAGGTGGCCATCTTGAACAGCACTGTTTGCGTTCGGAATAGCCACTTGATGAGGCACCACCCACGCCCCGAGTGCCCGGGCGACCGACCGGAGATGTTCGAGCGCCGGCGTGGGAAATCCGCCGCCAGCAACGACAAGGAGGCCGACAGTGGTGCCATCGAAATCCTCTCGATTGCAGTAGTCGAGGGTAGTCTTCAGGATTGACGAGTACGAGCCATGGTACATTGGCGACCCAAGCACGACTGCATCAGCCGACTGGATCTTCCGACGGAGTTCGGGTGCATCCCCGACACTGTCCTGTGCTGGATCAAAAACAGGGAGATCTATGTCGGCTAGATCGAGTAATTCGGTGCTTGCACCTGTTGCTGCAGCTGCTGTAAGCGTCTGCGCAAGTGCAGCGCGCGTGTGACTGCCATCACGCTGACTCCCACACACTGCGACGATATGTTTGCTATTGTGTACGTCCATATCTGGCTAAAACACAGGGCAGTATCCCAATTAAAGACTCTGTGAAGTGAATTCTAGTAATATATATTATAGGTAAAAAGCAGGGGTGGGACTCTGCGAACTGGCGTGGTTCAATCCCAGCGCGAGAATCCTGCATCTGATACCGCAGAAAGGTTGCAAAAGCGGTCTGCAAAGTGAGAAAGAGCGACGCTGATATCTGTCGAATCCAGTTAGGCACCCGAAGTGAGCTATCCGCCGCTACGGCTGCAGGGGATTCACTCAAATATATTTAAGAAACGACGCCAAACGGAAACTCCGGTGAGACTACAAGGACTCCGTAATCGACTCGACTGTAGCTTCGTGATCCAGATCGACTGTGAGTGACCCTGTTTCGGTTGGGACAGTGATTTCGACGTGCCATGGGTCTCGGGACTGCACGGTCGTCGTTGCTGGATCAGTCACAAACGGCAACTCCCACAGATACTGCGTTGAGATATCGAGCCCGTGAGACGCAAGGCGTCCAAGCACCGCCGGCGAATCAAGCAGGCGGACACCGACAGGGACGAAGCTATAGAAACTGCAATGGGTGCAATCTAAGTGGAGGATGGCGGGCTGGCCAGCCGCGAAATACTCCTCGTACCGATCGTGCTTGTCGATCTCCGTTGGGGAATCGACGTACTCCACTTCGACGCACCCGGCGCAAACGAAACAGGTACCACCGGATGCGAGTCGCCATTTATGTTTCGTCCGCTCGTCAAACGTGCGAATCGCCTCAGTCGGTGACCGGTCCTGAAACCCACCGGGATCGAAGGGGTACTCAATGAGTTTGGTTGCACACTCCGGACAGGCAATCGTGGCGAGATGGGAGTCATATTCGAAGGTCGGGGTCCCATCGCAATGCGGACACTGCCCCGGTGCGGCCGTCGGTTCGACTGTCGGTGAAGCGGTGAACACACCGCTTTGGATGGCATCGATCACCCGATGCCCAGCGTATTGCAGGACGTACTCACTGTCATCCTCACGGACGAAATGACCGGTGAGCTGTTCGAGATGATAGGTGAATTTACCCGAGTCTCGTTCCTCGACAGCCGACTGTAATTCCGAAAACGACAGGGCGTAGTTCGAGGCCTCCCATAAGGCGTACAGGGTCTCAAGTCGCAATTCGTGGCTAAACACCTGAAACGCGTCTTGTGGATCAATATCAGTGCGAAAGCCGTCGTCCGCTGGCAACATAGGCACGTGATCTTCCCGTAGGGTGATAAGTCCCCCACCCGGACAGCCTTACACGAGCCCTCACACGATATGCGGACGCTGTGCCTCAGGATCCGCAACATCGTCGACCCATTCAACGGCCCATTCGCTGATCCCATCGAGCTGGTCGACGAGCGTCTCGCCTTTCTCGGAGAGCGTATAGTACACGGCAATCGGATCTGCCGCTTCGGTTCGGCGAATTACCAGGTCTTCCTCGGTGAGTGCGTCAAGCGCTTCGGAGAGGGTTTTCGATCGAGCACCCGTCGATCGTTTGAGTTCGTTGAACCGGAGTTCCGACCCCTGGAGAGAGTACAGAATATTCAGCCGCCATTGGGTGCCAACTCGATTCAGCGTCCGGACGACCGGACAGGCAGTCGGGTTCTTGCTCTGTAGTTCTTGATCGCGGCTTTGTGTCGTGGACATGAGTACGGAGAAAACGAAGGAGGTGACACCACTTAGAGACTCTGTGAAGTGAAATTCACCAGCAACAGGGATCGAGTGGACGAACTGTACGTCACTCCCGAAACCATGGCTGGATCGGTGAAACTGAGTTCAGTCAGTCGCCACGGAACGGCGAGCCGATCCGACTGCCCGGCTGGGTAGTCCGACATCCCCCTCAGAGTCCGATGCCAACGGCTGCCGGCCACGGCACCGACCCGAGTGCTGCGAGGATCAGGGCGATACCGATGAGTCCGACGTTTTTCAGGAAGTGAATCTGCTCGTTCTGTCGATCTTGGCCCTCCATCGTCCAGAAATCGTGCATGATGACCGTGATCGGAACGAGGAACGCGACGATTGCGAGCGCGCCAACTACGGGGTAGATGCCGGACAGCACGGCAACCGTGCCGGCAACGAGGCCCACGCTCCCGAGTGGGACTGAAATCGAAGCCAAGGGTGCACCTTTGCTTTTCGCGTAGCCGACTGCTGATTCGAGATCGAGGAGGTTGCCAACGGCGAGGTAGCCAATGACGACCGCGAAGAGCAGGCGGCCGGCGACGAAGGCGGCCTTCGAGACGGGCGTGCTGAACACCATTAGACAGCACCTCCGACCCCGTCGTGAGTGATTGCGCGATCCTGTGCAAGGAAACGTCGAGCGTCAGTTGCTGCGATCATTGTAACTGCACCGAGACTAGGATAGGAAATATATTTCAGGCAGGTTATAGGAAAGGAGGTTTCCTGCAGGAAAGTGGCCGCCCACGACGCCAGTTCCTGTGTGAATTGTCAGTATGGCCGAACAGTACAGAAGCTTTTTTCCAATCGTCTGTCACCCTCCAGCTATGGTCACGCCCTCCACAGCCGAAGCAGCGCAATCGAAATACGACATCTCAACGGTCACGCTCTACGATGACCAGTATGAGGTCAAACAGTCCCTGGTGCGAAACAAGTACGTCGTCACCGATAGGTCCGGCAACACCGTTCTCCGCGGCAAACAGAAACTGTTCAAACTGAAAGAGGAGTTCCCGTTTCTCAACGGCGACGACGAGGACGCCTTCACCGTGAAAGCCGGCGGGATACTGGATATCGCCGGCAGCTACACCCTCATCGACGCGGGCACTGACGAGGAGATCGTCGTTCTCGACGAGGAGTGGTCGCTGTTCGTCGAGAACTGGACGATTCGAGATCCCGACACGGGCGAGCCGTTGGCGACGATCAAATCGAAGAGCAAGCCGCTCGCCGCGCTGCGACACCTCGTCTCCGTGGCGAACCTCGTCCCGAACAAATACGAGATCGTCGACGCCGACGGCAACCACGTCGGCGATATCGACGGCCAGTTCTCACTGCGGGACAGCTACACGGTCCAGATTGACGACGCGAGCACTGTGCCGAAGGAGGCGGTGATCGCCACCGCGTGCATCCTTGACGCGCTCGAAAACAAGTGAGAACAGAGGCGCGATCGCAGAACAGCAGTATCGAAACGCCGCGAGGTGGTTAGTACCCGAGGTCGTCGCGGATGAGCAGCACTGTCGTGCGGCCCTCATCGAGTTCCTGTCGGAAGATGAGCTGTTTGGCGATCGCGGATTCGACGCCGTAGGCCTCCTTTGCGCGCTCGTTTTCGAGCGGATAGGCGACGGTTTCGAGCCGATCCAGCGCGTCCGAGAGCGTGGGAACGATCTTGTTGATCCCGCTGACAATGACGACGTTGCTCGCAGCGAAGGGGTACGCGCCGATCCGGCTACCCGAACGGTCCGCGGCGACGAGCTCGCCCGTCTGGGCGATCCCGTTGACGCTGCCAAGGAAGTAGTCGGCCGTCTGGGAATCACGGCGGGCCGCCTGCCGGTCGGCATCGTCGTCAATGCTCCAGATCTGATCGGGCAGGCTCTCCCATTCGTGGTCGCCGTCGCTGAGATAGTCGTCGAAGCCGATCTCTTCGAGCGTCGTCGAATGACCATTCATCACCGACGCGCCTGCGGGAATGTGTGACTGGAGTGTATCGAGAGCGTCCTCGGCGGTGTCGACAACGACGACCTCGAACCCGTTGGCTTCGAGGTTGGTGATCGTCTCGTCGATGTCGGCCTCCGAAGGGAGGGCGTCCAGTTCGTCGTCGATCTCGGCATCGTCGGCGTAGGCTGCTTTCTCTTGGGACATTGAGGGTTCCTCTATGCGACCGACGGCCGGCAGCCGCATAAGCACTCGCGCACACCGATGTCAGGTGGTGACACCGATGTCACTACCAGTGGCTCGATTGATGGAACCAGCAGCGGACGCAAGGGTCGGCGCAAATCGTTAGGCCCGACCAGCAGAGATTTCGGTGTCTCACCATAGGTAGCGGTATGAACAAAGTCAGGATCGACGCGTTGGACGACCGGAGCGGCCCAGCCGACGTCGCGCGACCGATTACGAACGCCATCGGGGCTGAAAGTATCGCACTCAATTACTACGAGTTGGCTCCCGGCGAGAGTTTCGCCTATGGCTATCACAAACACGAAACCCAAGAGGAGGTATTCGTTATCCAGCAAGGCGAGGTAACGTTCGAAATGGAGACCGGCGAGGTCACGGTAGAAGCTGGAGACGTAATCCGGTTCGCACCCGGTGAGTTCCAACGAGGCGTGAACACTGGCGAGCAGCGGGTAATCGCGCTGGCTCTCGGCGCGCCCCAAGCACGAGGCGACACCGAGATCCGCCGTGAGTGTGCGGACTGCGGCGAGCGAACGCCGACGACGGTCGAACGCATCGAAGGGGGAAGCGGAACACTCACCCGCTGTCTGGAGTGTGGTGCCGAAACCGGGCGATTCGAGTAGCCAGCGGTATCGAATCGCCTACAGTGTCCGGTTCGCCACGAGTCGGTTCACTGTCCGGTGGATGTTGGTGCTCTCTGCGATGTGGTGATCCCGTCGTTGTAACTGTCGATCCAGCCGCCGCGAAAGCTCCGGGAACGAGGGCGCGATGTTGTCCGCTTCGCCGGGATCGGTTTGCAGATCGAACAGTTCCCGGTCGCCATCGCTGGCGACGTACTTGTAACGGTCGCGTCTGACGGCTCGGTGAGTCCCACACTCGCTGGCAGCGAGTGCCTGTCTGTCAGTCCCGGCAGCGGGATCGAAGCTACCCTCCTCGGCGATCGTCACTGCCGTCTCGGGAATCGTCATGAGCGACGTGGGCGCGCTCACGGTCTCGCTGCTGCCGGCGTTGTGGACGAGATACGGGACGTGAATGTTTTCCTCGTAGACCTGGCGGTGGTGGTGGCCGTAGTTGCCGTGATCGCCGAAGGACTCGCCGTGATCGGAATGGACGAGCATCACCGGGTCGTCGGCAGCGAGCTCCAATCGGAGTTCGCGCAGGAAGGTGTCGGTCGCGCGAACGGTGTCGCGGTAGCTCCGCTGGAGGGACTGCCGGACGCGCTCAGACATTCCCTCACCGTTGCCCCGCATTGGCTCCGAGGATCGGTAGGCACTGTAGTAGGTGCCGAACAGCGACTGCTCCTCGCGGTGGCGACGCTTCGGGATGAACGGGAAGTGAGTATCCAGCACGAACACCCAAAGAAAGTACGGCTCGCTGAGCTGCCGCCGGAGGCGTTTGATCTCCGTGTGAAGCCGCTCCCACGGGGCGAAAAATTCGCTGCCCGCGGCCATGTTGATGACGAGCTGCACCGCCCGGGAATCGGTATCGACCCCCGGGAGTCGTTCGGCGACGGCAGCGGGCCAGTTCGTTTTGTTGCAGGTCGAGAAATCCTCGAAGTGATCGAATCCGCGGTCGAACCCAGAGGCAGCTGTCGTCCACGGATTCGGTGTCACACCAGCAGTGTCGTACCCCCGCGCTTGCAGCCGCTCGGGGAGCGTCTCGTTGCGACGGAGGTGAGAATCGATCGACGCCAGTCGCCGCTCCCAGTGACTCTCTTGTGGGTAGTCCTCCAGCGTCGTCTGCGGTCGCGGCTGTCCGGTGAAGATCGGCGGCATCGAGGAAAACGTCTGCGGGCCGGGCGCGACAGCCGTCTCATAGGCGACCCCCTCGGCGGCGAGATCATCCATCGTCGGCGTCAAGCCGCGGTCGTCGCCGAGGAACCCGCAGTGGTCACCACGGAGGCTGTCTATCGACACCATGACGATGTTCGGACTGTCGGTGCTCATGGGTCGGATGGGAGCGGCAGCGTGGTCGATTCCATTACTGACCGATTGTAGGCTTGGATGACGGTTTGTTAGGCTGCGCCAACCCAGTTGGTTTCGCCCGCGGTTCCCGGCTCGCTGGCGTTCAACGTACCGAATACGTAGCAAAATTTGACTGGCTTGTTTCCAGTAGGCATCCATCGCCGGCGGGAGCGAAACTGTCCGTACCGTCGGTGTTAGACCCGATTACACGGGTTTGTGTGCTCTCGATTCGGCGATGCGAGCGTCGAAAAACGGGGTTATGGCGGCCATAACAATGCCTGCCGTCCCGGTATGACCGTGATAGATGTCTCTCCGAGGCTACGAAATGACTGAATACTGTCCATTCATGGGCGATAGGTATCGGTTTCGGCCGGAGTGGGCCGCAGAACTGCGTCCGGGCACCGGACTGTCAGCGCGGAGTCCCCGATGAGCCACCAGAATCGACTCCCACGGTGGCTGTCGGCCGACCGGCTCGATACCACGCTGGCGAAAGTCGGCATTCTCGCCAGCGTTCTGTTGTTGAGCCTGCGGCTGCTGACAGCACAGGTGCTGCTGGTCGTGATCCCGGTCGCAACCGGGGTTGCCTGCGCGCTGTATTTCGGTGTGCACCGCCGACAGGCGACTGCCTTTGAGTTTCCGACCCTGCCGGTCGGCGTCGGTCGATATCTCCCCTCAGCCGTCTTCGTTGGACTGGCCGGGCTCGTTTTGGCCATCGCAGCGGTCGGCAGCAGAACACTGCCGATCTACCTCCTGATCGGGGCTATCGGCGCGACCATCCTCGCACAGCCGTTGCTGATCGATGCAGACGAGCTGTCGCCGTCGCTCGTGTTGGCGCAGATCCTCGCTAGCGCGGTCGTGATTCGGCTGAGCGTCCTGTTCATCACGCCGGGGTTCATCGGCGTCGACATCTGGACGCACGTCCCGGTCTTCATCCAGGGCATCGTTGACTCCGGGTCGCTGGCGGCGATTGCCGATAGCAAGTACAGCATGGCACCGTTCTACCATACGATCGGTGCCGTCGCCGCGCTCGTCTTCGGCTCGGCGCGGATCGGGATGTATCTCTCTGTGGGGCTGTTGGTGCCGCTGTCGGCCCTGTTGATCTATGCGACCGGGGCACTGTTGCTGCCGGCGCGGTGGGCACTGGTGGCGACGACGCTGTTCGTCTTCGCCGATCAGGTCATCCGCTGGGGCCTACACATCATTCCGACGAGCCTCGGGCTGGTGTTCTTCCTTGGCGCGCTCTATAGCGTCACGCGGCTGTCGCTCACCGACGAGCCGTGGCTGATCGGCGTCTTACTGGCGGTCAGTCTTGCGACTGTCTTCACCCACCAAGTGTCGACAGCGATCCTGCTGGTCTTCCTTGGGATCGCCGCCGTCAGCGTCGTGGCGAGCCGCGTGTTCGGATCGACGGCCGACCGCGTGAGTACCAGAAGCCTCGTCGGCATCGTTGGTACCTTCCTCGTTACCCTCGTCGTGACCATTGCCTCGTGGACGGTGACGCCGTGGTACAGCGACGAGCCGTTCCTCACCGAGATGCTTGCGACGCTGGAAACAACGATCGCCAGCGAGGCGGGGTTTCTCAACCTTGCTGGTGAGGAGACTGCCGGAGCAGCGGGCGGAGCCGAAAGCGTCGGCGTCCTCGCTGACATCGTCCCCTTCGTCGAATGGTTCGGCTTCGCACTCTTGCTGGCGATCGCCGTCGTCGGCGGGCTGGCACTGTTGCGGATGGAGAACCCGCCGAGTCTCACCGGCACGTACGTCCTGAGCGCGGCGGCGATGTTTGTCGTGATCTTCGGCTTCTCGCTGTTCGGCGTGCGGGCGATCCTTCCCGGCCGCTGGATCGCGTTCATGTACGCGTTGCTGGCGATCATGGGAGCCGTCGGGCTCTTCCACCTCTCCGGGCGCGCCTCGAAGCGCGTGCTGTTGGTGATCGTTGTCGTCCTCGCTATCGGCTATCCGACCTCGATGGTTGTCGCCGAGAAAGCGACCCTCGACAGCCCGGCATTGGGCAACGAGAACCCACGATACTCCTACACCGAATCCGAGATCGCCGCCGTCGGCACGATCAGTTCGATCTACTCGCCCGACGAGGCGGCCAGCGTCGACAGCGACCACCCCTACCACACCCTCTACGGGCGGTTAGGTGGCTACACCTCGCGGACGGCGGTGTTCGACGCATCCGGCTCGACCGACGCCCGGCCGGTGATCGCCCGCAGCTACCAGCGAAGCGGCCCCGCCGTCTTCAACGAGGACGGCAACCCATCGCAGTCGGTGCTCGCACCGACAGTTTCCCCGGATCGGGTCTGTTCGCCCGCTCGTAACCGTGTCTACACCAACGACGAGGTCACGATGTGTACCTCCTCGTCGGTCACGGAGGGCAGCCTATGAGCGATACTGATGAAGCCCAAGATCCGAGCGACACGACTGGACGGCTCGGACCCAACAGCGATCTGCTCCTCGTCGCGGCGGCTGTCGTCGTCAGTGCCGGCGTGTTGCTCGCGGTTGACGGCGGGCCGCTCGCGTGGCTGGTCGGCATCCCGTTCCTGCTGTTTTGGCCGGGATACGCCGTCGTCTCGGCGTTGCTGCCGGAGAAGCCGAGCGAGCGAACGGACGCAGCACCGGCTGCTGGTGCCCGCGAGTGGATCGACAGCCCCGGATGGCTGGTCCGTGACGGGCTGTCGCTCCTGTTGAGTGCCATCGTCGTCGCCGTCGTCGGCGTCGCTGTCAACTGGTTGGCAGCGATCCGCCTCGTGCCAGTCGTCGTCGCACTCACGCTATTCACCCTCGCCGCGCTCGCTGTCGCCGCCGTTCGCCGTCGGCAGCTTCCGGTTGGGGCGCGTGCGAACCCGCTCAGTGGCCGAAGCTCTGTGATCCGGTCGGTCGGATCGACACGGCAGGCCCGCACGCTCGCAGTCGCCGTCATCCTGCTCGTCGGTGCGGTCGCCTTCGTCGGCGCGGCCCCGCCGCAGGGCGAAGCCTACACTGAATCGTATCTCCTCACCGAATCGGCCGACGGCGACTTAGTGGCCGAGGACTACCCGACGACGTTCGTCGCTGGCGAGGGCCAACCGCTGTGGCTCGGCCTCGAAAACCACGAACACCGCGCGGTCGACTATACTGTCGTTGTCGTTGCTGAAACACTCGGGCCCGACGGCTCGGTCGCCGTCCAACAGGAAGTCGACCGGTTCGGCGTCGAGTTAGCACACAACGAGAGCACGGTCGTCGAACGGCAGATCGCCCCTACGCGGACGGGCGAGAACGTCCGTCTGCAGTTCCAGGTGTACAAGGGTGACCCGGGCGAGACTGCCGGGCCCGACCAGACGACGCAGTTGTGGATCGATGTCGTCGACACCGCAGGAGCGTAAGCAGCGATGGCCGGCACGGTCGTCATCTCGTTGGACGCCGAGTTGAGTTGGGGGTTTCACGACCAGCCGACGATGCCGGCCGACCGCGTTGCCAACGCCCGTGCTGCGTGGCCGTTTCTGCTGTCGATATTCGAAGAACATGATTTGCCGGCGACGTGGGCCGTTGTCGGCCACCTCTTTTTGAGCGAGTGTGACGGAACCCACGCCGACCACCCAGCCGGTGAAGCGTGGTTCGCTCGTGATCCCGGTGGACAGGCCACCCCTGACAGCGAGTGGTTCGCCCCCAAGTTGATCGACGAGATCCGAGCCAGCGATGTTGACCACGAGATCGGGCTACACACGTTCTCCCACGTCGAGTTCGGAAATCTCGAGACGACACGGGAAATCGCAGCGGCCGAACTGCGAGAGAGCGTCGCCGCTGCCGAGGCGGCTGGCGTGACGCCGGAGGCCTTCGTGTTTCCGCGAAACAAAATCGGCCATCGAGAGCTACTGGCTGCTCACGGATTCAGTTGTTACAGAGGTCGGCAGCCGGCGCGGTGGTACGAGAAAATAGGGGTGCCGGGAGTTGATGCGGTCGGCAAGCTGGCGACGTTCGCGTTCGGCCTGTCAGCACCGCCGATCATCGAGCCGATCGTCGATGCCGACGGCGTGGTGAACATTCCGGCATCGCTGTTCCTGTTTTCGTTTGAGGGCTTGCCTCGCCGGGCGGTCGAAACCGTTACTGGCGACCCGGTCGTTCGGCAGGTCGAAGCTGGGCTTGCCGCGCTGGAAGACGAGCAGGACGGCGTGCTTCATCTCTGGCTGCACCCGAACAACATCACGAGCGAGCGGGATCGAACCCGAATGAGCGAGGTGGCTGCACTGATCGCCGACGCCCGTGATCGACACGGCGTCGCGGTCGAGACGATGGGCACGGTCGCAGACCGTGTTCAATCGGCGAGCGACGAGTAGCCGGCGACAAGAGGACCGTATGGAGGTGTGGGTAGAACAGCCTTGCCTGCCACCGTTAAGTCCTATGACGGCTTGCGTGTAAGTACGGCTATGCCCTCCCGTAGTGCCAAGATCAGCCGCCTCGCGCGGACGCGACCGCTGCTCGCGCTTGTCGTTGCGATCCTAACGGTCGAACTCGTCGGTGTTTCCGGTGCTCTCTTCACTGCCCAAGGACTCACCGAGTGGTACGCGACGCTCCGGCAGCCCGCCCTCGCGCCGCCGAACTGGGTGTTCGGCCCCGTCTGGACAGTCCTGTTCGCGCTCATCGGCGGTGCACTGTGGCTGGTCTGGCGTCAGGCTCCGTCGTCGCCGCAGGCAGTCCGGCTCGCAGTCGGCGTGTTTGCGATCCACTTCGTGTTCAATCTGGGTTGGTCGGCCGTCTTTTTCGGACTGCAGGAGATCGGCCTCGGTCTCGTCGTCATCGTCGTCCTCTGGTTACTCATCGTGACAACGATGTGGACGTTCAACCGTGTCGACCGACGGGCGGCCCTGCTACTGGTTCCGTATCTCCTGTGGGTTTCCTTCGCCGCGTATCTCAACTACGGGTTCTGGCTGTTGAACTAGTCCGTGGCCTCCTCGCGGAGTTCGGCGGCTGACGAATTCGCCATCACACTCCGGAGCCCTTTCTGGGCGTTGTGTTTTTGCGTGTACCCCTCACCGCTGACAGCGATGATGTTGCCGTTTCGGTGACGGAGCCGCCACCGCCACTCCGCGGCGCGGTCACGGAAGACTTCGAACCGAGCCACTGACTGCGTGGCGTCGGCCGCAGCCGCGAGTGCTGGCTCCGCGTCTGTTTCGTCTGGCTCGGACTCAGTGAACGAAACGGCGGACTCGTCGTCGGGTGCGGTCCAGTCTAATTCGAGTTCGAGATTCAGGTCGTCGTGTTCGGCTTCCAATTCGATTTCCAGCGTCACCTCGTCGGCGACGCCGACACTGACAACGTCCGCATCCTCCCCGAACCGAAGCCCGCCCGTGAGCAATCCATCGACAACGCCGCTCAGCACGGTCGCTATCTCTTCGCGGCTACCCGTCAACTCGTCTTCGTACTCGGTGGGAGACTCACTGCTGTCTGTCATATCGGCTACACTGGCGGCGAAAAGATACGCCCACCCCATGGTCTGCCAAGTGGACCATCACGTACGCTTCCGGTCATTGAGAGACAGCAAGATGTACACGATCACGACAACAACGAGGCTGCCGCCAACGATACCATCGAATGTGAGCACGCTACGCCCGATATTTACGTATCTAAGTGAGAGGAAAGTGAGGACCGCTATCCCGAATGCCGCGTATGCAGTCGCAACACGGCGAACCCTGCGACGCAAGTCGTCTCGACGCAGCCACAGGCCGATTGCCACGACACTGCCTGCGAGCACGCCGAGCGGGAGGCCGATAATGGCGGAAAACTCCATCTGTAGGGTTTCGATGACAACCACAGCGACGAGGAGAAACGTGGTGAGACCCGCCCCAACTGGAGTGAGCAACCTTCGGGGATTCATTGGTGGAACGATCTGACGCACCAGCTATCGTTAAACGCTCTCTATCGTGTGATCGAACGGCCGCATGCTACGCGGCTGCCTATATGCCGAGCCACTGGTCGTTCCGGACCTGATACCCGTTCGTCCGACAGAACTTCGCTGCCTGCCGGCGAACATCGCGCGATCCCGGAAGCTTCCCTTTCTCCTCGATACGCCCAAGAATCCAGTCGCTCATCGCCTGAATCCCTTCGTCGTCGTCATCGGCATCAATCGCGCGGAGTTCTTTGAACGTCTGTTCGTAGGCTTTGCGCTGTGAGTAGGGGAATTCAGGGTTCTGAAGGATTGTGCTGGCATCGATGACCTGTTTCATCGCCGCAGCGACGGTCGGCCGCTGGAGCTGCACGCGGACGGCCGCCGGCGAATCGAACGTTTCCGCCTCGGTCACCGGGATGAGGTCGCCGATCGTATAGCTCTCATCGGCTGATCGAACCGCATAGTCGCCGACGGTGGCGACGATCTCGGTTCCCGTTGTCGGGAACGAAAGCGAGTCTAACTCCGACTCGAAATCGGCCGCTTCTGCCGCTTCGTCCGGGGGTTCCGGTTCGTTCCACCGCGCTTGGGTGGCGGCAACATCGCGGGCGCGCTGGCGGTTATCTGCATCTTGTGCTTGCTTCGCTCGGCCGTTCTTGTCGTCTCCCATCCCCGAAGCTACGCTCCCGAGTCGGATAGGGCTGTGGTCGGTTCGCTAGGTCGTGTTTAGTTAAGAGTGAAAACTGAGGCGGAGTGAATTTCGGCTGGTCTATGGCGGAAATCACTCGCCTCAGCGGTTGTAACGACTGGCTTGAATTAGATTTTGTGGAGCGAGAGCGGACACCGAGCGAGTTGATGAAGCTCGGTATTCGGTTACATCTGGCTGGATTATCACTTTCGAATACCGTCTCAGAACTTGAGAAGTTCGGTGTCCATCGGTCACGAAAAGCGGTTCACGACTGGNAATAACGAACCGACCACGTATCGATCAGTTATATGGCTCCAACACTGACTATGCGTCCCGTGAGCGTT
>NZ_RKLU01000003.1:0-229760 GCF_006861665.1 Halonotius terrestris
CGGTCAAGGCCGCGAGCGAGCGAACCGGTGTCGACGTCGAACTCCCCTGAGGGATGGAGAGTCTCAGTGTCACTCCCGAGGAACTCGTCGCCCGCTACGGCGGGAACGTCCACCGGCTGTCGAAGCGACAGGAACTGCCCCCGGAGCGGTGGGAACGCGCGAACGACCGCGACGAAGGCGGCAACTGGGGCGTGGGCGCGTACGTCGAGCGCGACGGACAGCTCCTCCTCGTTCGACAGGACGGTCAGTGGTTCCTCCCCGGTGGGATGTTGGAGCCGGGCGAAACGCACGCGGCCGGCGCCGCGCGCGAAGTCCGCGAGGAGACAGGTGTCGATATCGAAGTCACGGAGCTGCTCGCGCTCTCCGAACAGACGTTCGTCAACGCCGCCGACGGCCGGACGTTCGAGTTCACCTTCGCAACGTTCCACGGCGCTCCGCAGGGGGCCGGGCTGAGTGACGACCCCGGTCTCGACGACGAGGAGNCGCCATGGAAATCGGAATGCTGTCGAACGTGTCTTTAGAGAAATAAAACGTCGAACGTCTTCGTTTAGCAATAGTTTCAGCCATGTCGATCCAGCAACCGCAGAAACGTGGCTGCAATCGTTCGCCGTCTGGTGGAATTCGCTTAACTAAACACGATGGGCCTCAGCCGACCAACAGAATCGCCACGGCGAGACTCACCAAGGCGAGCAACACGAAAACGCTCCGACCGATTCCCGATCGGAGCACCGGCGGGTGGTCGTCGCTGCCGAAGCCGAGCCGCCGGGCAGTCGCCTTTGGGTTGGTGCCGACGGCTTTGGTGCGGGCGATAGTGCCCATCACGGCGCGGTCGACGGCGGCGTAGAATTCCGTGACGCCGACGATGACGGCGCGGCCGCCGTAGAAGACGGCCGGGTTGTAGATGGAGTCGATATCGGGAACGCGGCCGAGTTTCGAGAGCGGTTTCTTCGTGATGGCGAAACCGATCAACCCGGCGACGGCCAGCGCAAGCCCTTCGACGAGGTGGTCGACCGTGTAGGTCACGTAGACTTTCGAGACCACGGCCTTGCTGGTCACGTCGAACGGGAGGATGGCGAACAGCGCGCCATCAACGATGCCGTAGAAGACACAGAGCGCGGCGACAGCGAGCATGGCGACGCTCTGGCCGCGGTTGGCGTCGGCGACGCTGCCGTCGTAGTCGCCGTGGAAGAAGGCGTAGTAGCCGAACTTGATGAACGACATGAACGTGCCGACGCCACCGATCATGAGCAGCCATTCCAGCGTCGTCCGGCCGCCAACGCCCAGCGGTCCCTTAGCGAAGTCGTAGTGGCTGCCGGCGATGACGATGCCCTTGCTGACGAAGCCGTTGAAGCCGGGGAAGCCAGCGATCGAGAGGGCGGCGATTGTGAACGCGGTCGCCGTGATCGGCATCTGGCGGGCCAGCCCGCCGAGTTTCTTCAGGTTCTCCTCGCCCGTCCGGTAGATGACGACGCCGGCAGTCATGAACAGCAGGCCCTTGTAGAGGATGTGGTTGAAGACGTGGGCGAACGCGCCGGCCTGGGCGAGTGCCGAGCCGATGCCGACGCCGGCGATCATGTAGCCGACCTGCGACTGAATATGGTAGGACAGCAGCCGGCGCATATCGTTTTGGAACAGCGCGAACGTCGCCCCGAAGACGGCCATCCCGCCGCCCATATAGGCGATAGCGAGGTGGCCCTCGGGGAACGCCCGATACATCCCGTAAACGCCGGTCTTGGTCGTAAACACACAGAGGAAGACGCTGGCGGCGATGTGTGGCCGCGGGTAGGTATCCGGCAGCCACGTGTGCAGTCCGATGAAGCCGACGTTGACGCCGATACCGATTGCCGCGAGCGCGGCCGGCAGGCCGGCAGCGATGCCCGCCACCTCGGGGCCGCCAGGCACCGATGCGAAGAGGAAGGTGCCCTTGGCGACGTAGGTCTGGAGAATCGCGGCCATCAGTAGCGTCCCGCCGATCCCGTGGAAAATGGCGTAGCGGTAGCCCGCCCGCACCGCCTTCCCGCGATAGTGCCAGACGAGCAGCGTGCTGGTGACGGCCATCAGCTCCCAGAAGAAAATGAGCGTCAGCCAGTCGCCGGCGAACACCGCACCAAAGCTGGTGGCGACATACGAGAGCGCGAAGGCAGTTTGCAAGCTCTTGGCCTCGCTAGCGTAGGAGTACAGCACGGCGACGACGCCGATAAGCGCGAAGATCAGTCCCATCAGTCGGGAGAACTGATCGACGTTGAACAGGACGGCCTCGAACCCGAGGAACGCGGTCTGGAGGTACGCGCCGGCCGGAACCGTCCACACCCACGCCAGCGTCGCCGCCGAGGCAGCGATGCCGAGCGCGTGGCCGGCGCGCCGCGGGAGCAGCGCGACGAGAACGGCGACCGCCAGCAGGACGACACCCGGCGGCACCGCAGTCAGCGCGGTCGTCATCAGCCCATCACCCCCGGCAGATTACCGACAATGGTCTCGACGATCCGCAGGAAGACGGCGGTATGAGGCACGATCCCCAAGATCAGCGACAGCGTGGCCGCGGTCAGAATCGGCCCAAGCATGAACCACGTACTCTCACCGCCGCGCCAGTTGCTGGCCGTCCAGCCGCCAGCCGGCGGACCGCCGTGATGGTGGTCGCCGTGGTCAGAATCGTGATCGTCGCTGTGGTGATCGTCGACAGCGTGATCGCCGGCGTCGCCGCCGTCAGCAACTACGCGATCACGACCACCGTAGGGCCCTTCGGCGAGGGGTTTCTCATCGTGGTCCTCAGGCGTCTCGAAGAACGCCTGGTAGACGATAGGCCAGAAGTACGCGATATTGAGAATCCCCGAGAGTAACAGCACGCCAGCGAAGATTCCATTGCCGCCTTCGAACGCGCCGATCACGATGTACCACTTGCTGACGAAGCCGGCGACCAGCGGAATCCCGGCCATCCCCGCAGCGGCGACACCGAAGGCGACCATGGTGAGCGGCATCCGCTTGCCGATGCCGGCCATCTCGCTGATGTAGTCGGTGTGGGTTTCGACGTGGATGATCCCCGCACAGAAGAACAGGGTGAGCTTCATGAAGGCGTGAGCGGGGATATGCAGCAGCCCGCCGATCAGCGCGTCGCCTTCCAGCAGCGCGAGGCCGAGCACGATGTAGGAGAGCTGGCTGATCGTCGAATAGGCCAGCCGGCGTTTGAGGTGATCCTTCCGGAGGGCGATGATGCTGGCGACGGTGAGCGTGATCGCCGCCAGCGCGGCCAGCGGCAGCGCGATCCCGAGGTCGCCGAAGCGGTCGGGGCCGAGGGCGGCCAGCGTTTCGGGACCGAACACGTCGAGGACGACGCGGGCGATCCCGAAGACGCCGCTTTTGACGACCGCGACCGCATGGAGAAGGCCCGAAACGGGCGTCGGTGCAACCATCGCCTCCGGCAGCCACTGGTGGAGCGGCATCAACCCGGCTTTGACGCCGAAGCCGACCGCGAGGACCATGAACGCCAGCGTCGCGGCCGTCGGGTCGGCGTTGGCGAGGGCGGCAATCCCGCCAGGCGTGAAGTCAACCGTGCCTGTGAGCCAGTAGACAAGCGTCGTACCGGCCAACACCAACACCCCGCCGCCGAAGAAGGTGTAGGCGAGATATTTGCGACCGGCCGCCCGCGCTTCCGGCGTCTCGTCGTGGGCGACGAGCGGGTACGTCGCCACCGACAGCACCTCGTAGAAGACGAAAATCGTCAGGAGATTGCCCGAGAAGGCGATGCCGACGGCGGCGGCGACCGAGACGGCGAAGGAGGCGAAGTAGCGAGTCTGGTTGTCCTCGTCGAGACCGCGCATGTAGCCGATGCTGTAGAAACTGGTGACGATCCACAACAGGCTCGCCAGTGAGGCGAACAGCACGCCGAGCGGGTCGGCCCGGAGGGCGAAGTCGATGCCGGGGACGATGGTACCGAGGTTGGTAACGAGGATGTCGCCGTCGAGGGCGGCCGGCACCATGCTGGCGACGAGGCCGAACATCGACACCGATGCAAGGATCGTCCACGCCTCTCTGAGGTTCGGCCGGCGGCCGGAGACGAGGATCAGCCCGGCAGCGATGAACGATACAAGGACGGCAGCCAGTGGTCGAACGGCGGCGATTTCAGTCATTGGAAGAACCTCCCGAAGACAGGGTCAAGGAACTCTGCAAACAGGCCGGCCGCACCGAACAGCGCGACCGTCGACAGCGCGAGGACGACGACGACCACGATCCGTTCGGTGGCGACGGGGGCAACGTCGTCGATGCCAGCGGTCGCTCGTTCTGTGTCGCCGCCGTCGGCGACAATCGAACCGTCGTCCGTCGCGTCGCCAGCGTCGCCAACGACACCGGTCTCGTCGTCAGTCGTCGCGGGCTGATTGAAGTACAGCGTTTCGAGCAGCCGGCCGATGTACGTCAGCGTCAACAGCGTGCTGATGAAAATCACGGCAGCGACGCCCCATGAGCCCTCTTCGACCGCACCGAGGGCGATGAACCACTTGCCGAGGGTGCCGATCGAGGGTGGAATCCCGACGAGGGCGAGGCCAGCGACCGCCATCATCCCCGACGTGATCGGGGCGCGCTTGGCGAGGCCGGCGTAGTCGGCGACGGTCTGGGCTCCGTAGGCTGACGCGAGCACACCCGCGCCCATGAACAGCGTGGCCTTCATCAGCCCGTGGCCGACGAGGTGGATGACCGCGCCGAACAGCGCAGTCTCGCTCTGGAGGCCGATCGCCGCGAGAATCATCCCGAACTGGGCGACCGACGAATACGCGAAGACGCGTTTGAGTTCAGTTTGCAGCAAGGCCAGCAGGCTGCCGACGACGATGCTGACCGAGGCGACCAACAGGACGGCGTCGGTGATCAGCGGGTTCGCCGCGAAGAAGTCCACGGTGAACACGTCGTAGGCGATTCGGATGAGCGCGTAGGCCGCCGTCGTCGAGACGAGCGCGGAGATGAACGCCGAGACGGTATCCGGCGCGTAGGTGTAGGCGTCGGGCTGCCACGTGTGCAGCGGGAAGATGGCGATCTTCAGCATGAAACCGATGAGGATGAAGCCGAAGGCTGCCTGCACGAGCGGATCGGTGTAGCCGACGGCGGCGAGTTCGGTTGCCATATCGCCCATGTTGAGCGTCCCCGTCGCCACGAGCGCGTAGCCGACGCCGATCAGGTACAGCGACGCGCCGGTCGTCCCGAGGAAGAGGTATTTGAGCGCGCCATAGGCTGCTCTACCATCGTCGCTGCTAGCGATCAGCGCGTAGCTCACCAGCCCGACGATTTCGAGGAAGACGAAGAGGTTGAACAGGTCGCCGGTGAGTGCCATCCCGAGCAGCCCGCCGGTCAACAGCAGGTAGCCGCTGTAGAAGGCATTGGTCTGCGGGCCGGTTGTCCGGCCGTAGATGAGAACCGCGACGGCGACAACGCTAATCAGCAGCGCGAGGATCGCTGACAGCCCGTCACCGACGAGTTCGATGCCGTACGGCGCGGGGTAGCCCGCGAGGTCGTGGACGAACCGCTGGGGGCCGCCGCTCCACGGCGAGACGGCCCACGCGAGCCATCCAGCGAGGACGGCGACCGTCAGCGACGCCGTCATCGCCACTGGCCAACCAGCACGCTCGAATCGAAGTCCCAACAGCAGCGGGAAGATCCCCGCCAACAGCGGCAGCGCGATCAGCAGCGGAAGGAGCGCGTCACTCATCGGCGATCACCTCCCGGAGCGCGCTGGCCCGAAGAGTGCCGTACTCGGCGTACAGCCGGAGCGTCAGCGCGAGGCCGACAGCCGTGAGGCTGATGCCGACGACAATCGCCGTCAGGACGATCACGTGCGGCAGCGGGCTGACGTATGGGCCGCCGCCGGATTTGACGATCGGCGTCGAGCCGCCGACCCGATAGGCCGAGGTGATGAAAAACAGGAAGATACCGGTCTGGAACATGTTCAGCCCGATAACCTTCTTGACGAGGTTCTCGTTTGCGATCATCATGTAGAGCCCGATGGCGGATAGCAGGACGAACAGCACGTAGGCGTGCCGGGTCGTCAGCACGTCGATGAACGTCACGTCAGTCATTCGGCATCGACCTCCCCAGTAGCGTCGGTCGCCGCATTGGATGCGTCGTCACCGACAGCCTCGTCCGTGGGCGCATCGCTAGCCGCACCGGTCACGTCGAGATCGGCCGGTGTGAAGCCCGCGGCGAGGGCGAAGAACAGCCCCATCAAGACACCGGAAACGATGAAGGCGATCCCGCCGATTTCGACGGCCTCCATCCCGTATTTGACGAACTCGTACTCCTTGAGGCCGAGCGTGTCGCCGAGGACAGGATAGTAAGCGGTGTATTCGAGGAAGTCGCCGCCGAGAGCCATCGGGATGAGGGCGATGGCAGCGAAGATCGCCACGCCGACGGTGCCGAGGCCGACGACGAGCGTATTCGAGAGCCACGCTCGCGTCGACTCGATCCCGAAGGCGAAGGCGATCATCAACACCACCGACGCGATGAGCGCGCCGCCCTGGAAACCGCCGCCGGGCGAGCTCGTCCCGTGGAACGTGATGAACAGCCCGTAGGTCAACACGAAGGGGATGACGACTTTGACCGTCGTCATGATGACCTGGCTCTCGGTGTAGATCGGCCGCTGGCGAGTAATGGTTCCCTCGGCGTCGCCGTCGGCGGATCGGTCACTGCTCATGCGGTGAACACCTCCCGACCGAGCACCAGCAGGCTGGCGATCCCGGCGGCGAAGACGACAATCGCTTCGCCGAAGGTATCGAAGCCACGGTAGGCCGCCAACACGGCGGTGACGGCGTTTTCCGCGCCGGTCTCGTCGTAGGCGGTGCTGAGATAGTAGCCCGTGACATCGGCGTTGGTGAGGATCGGCGAGGACGGATCGCCGACCGCGGGAAACGCCGGCAGCGTCACGGCGACGACGCCGACGAAGAGGCCACAGACGCCGACGGCGGGCCAGTTGATCGACTCGAAGCGCGCATCGCTGGCAGGCCGGGTCGTCTTGGCGATGGTCAACAGCAGGAAGACGGTGGTGACGCCGGCTCCGATCGCCGCCTCGGTCAGTCCCACGTCCGGTGCACGGTAGAAGGTGTAGATGATCGCCAGCCCGAGGCTGTAGGCCGCGAAGATGACGATCGAGGCGAGTACATCGCGGAACAGCGCGGTGAGGACGGCCGTAATAAGGACGAACGCGAACAGCGACGCCTCGACCGGCGTAATGCCGACGCTCTGAAGCGGGAGTGCGCCGGCGACAGCGGGCGTCGCTGTCGTCGTCGTGGCAGCGACACTCATCGGCGATCATCCCCCGTTGTCCACGGCTCGACACCCTCCTCGTAGGCCGCCCGGGCGATGGCGTGAGCGGCCGTCGGGTTCGTGATGAAAATGAACAACAGCAGCAGGACAGTCTTGACCGCCGCCGACTGCCAGCCGAGCGTGAGTGCGACGGCCGCGAGCGCGAAGCCCGCGCCCAGCGTGTCGGCTTGGGAGGCGGTGTGAGCCCGCGAGAACACGTCCGGCAATCGGATCACGCCGACCGCCGAGACGAGCGTGAAGAACAGCCCCAAAACGAGGAAAACCCCGATGAGGCCGATCCGGGCGGTCGCCATCATATGACACCACCCCGCTCGACGGTGAACTTCGAGATGGCGATCGACATCAGGAAGTTCAACAGCGCGTAGACGAGGGCGATATCGAGGAACCACGACTCGCCGAGAGCCGCGCCAAGGAGGGCAAGAATGACGACCGTGTTGGTGCCGAGGACGTTGACCGCGAGCACGCGGTCCTGATTCGTCGGCCCGAGAATCGCCCGGTAGAGCATCAACACGGCCAGCGTGACGAACAGCGCGGCCGCGAGCAACAGCCCGTCGCCGACGGTGTAGCCGGCGACGACGGCGGTGTCGGTGATGCTCATTGGTCAGCCTCCTGTGAGTCGGCAGGATTGGGATCGACACCACCGTCAGCGACGGTCTCGGGGCCGTTGGTCGTCGGCTCGTCTGCGTCGGGATCCTGCAGGATCTCGGTGTCACCGCGGTCGCGCGGCGACGGGAAGCGAGCGGCCTCCCGGCCGTAGAAGACGAACCGGACCCACCGTTCCAGCGCGCCATCGAAGAGCCCATCGCGTGCGAAGGGCACCAGCGAGTGGACGTACAACTGCTGATTGTCGGCTTTGACTGTCAGCGTCCCCGGCGTCAGCGTGATGCTGTTGGCCAGCGTCGTCAGCGGGAGCCCCGACCCGACGAAAAACCGGACTCTGGTGAGTCGCGGATCGATCTTGCTGCGCGGATCGAGGATCACGCGGGCGACGACGAGGTTCGAAACGAGGATCTCGTACAGCAGATACGGCGCGTAGATCAGGCCTCGCGCCAGCCGTTTCGGCGACTCGGTCAGCGTCGGATCGCGGTAGAAACTCACGTTGTCGAGGGCGACAGCGACAACGAGGGCGGTGGCGAGGCCGGTAACGATATCGAACAGTCCGCTGAAGCCGCCGAGTATCTGATAGAAGAGGAAGGAACCGCCGAACAGCGCGAGGAACCGTGCCGGGCTGTCTCGTCGGACCAGCTGTCCGCGGCGCGTTGGGCGATCGACGGGTGCCTCTTCGACCGCGAGGTCGCGCTGCTGGAGTTCGAATTCGAACGGTTGCAGCAGCGTTGTGTGGCCGACAAGCGAGTACTCGGGGTCGACAACGACGTTGGTGATGCCGTGGGATACAGCGTACTCGGCGAGGAGGTCGGCGTAATCGGTCGGGCTGAAATGGTAGTCGTCGTCGCCGATGACCGCGGTTTCGATCGTGATTGAGTCGGGATCGACGTCGGACTCGTCGAGATCGAACTGCGCCCACGTTTCGACCTGTTCGAGGAGGTCGTCGGCCTGTCGGCGGTCGGCCGTCGAGCCTGGGTCGTCGGCGCGCCACGAGGCGATGACGACGAAATGGACGACTGGCTCCTCGCCGTCGGCCAGCCGGTCGAGGGCGCGCTGGATGACGTAACCGACCGTCTGTCGGAGGGTCACCGAGCGTTTGACGGGGACGACCACGCCCGCCTCGGAGGCCGTCATTGGGGGCTCACTCCGTCCGGCGCGTGAGGGGATTGTCCGAACGTCATACTGTCTTGTCTCAAGGCAGTCGGGGACGCCTCAAAACTATTCTTATCTCAGCCGTCTGCGGGCGGTGTGTTTCAAAATCCTGACGCACGGTTCCGGTTTCGGACGGGCCGGGCGGCGTGGACACGCAGCCGTTCAGTTTGACGACGGCGACAGTAGAAGCGGAGGCAGCCAAACCGGCGTGATCACGAGTCGAGGACGGCAGCAAGCCGGAGCGCGATCCGCTCGCCGAGCAGGGATTTCGACCCCTCAACGATTTCGCAATCGGCAACCGATTCGGCCTCACGATCGACCAACAGCGCGCGGGTGTCGGCTTGACCCATCACGGTCGCGTCGTTGGCGACGACGAAGGCGAGATCGACGCGGTCACGCAGCGCGACTGCCTGTTCGAGCAGGGCCTCGTCGTCGCCCGTCGTTTCGGCTTTGAACCCGATCAGCGGGAGGTCGGGGTGACCCTGCCGAATCGAATCGAGGACCTTGGGCGTCGGTTCGAGTTCGAGCGTGCGGGCCTCGCCGGATCGCAGTTTCGCGGAAGCCTCCTGGACGGTGTAGTCGCCAATGGCGGCCGCCGAAACCATCGCGTCGGCGTCGCCGCAGGCGGCGTCAGCGGCCGCCAGCATCTCGGCCGCGCTCTCGATTTCGACGACATCGGCGTAGTGGACCTCGGGCCCGTCGTGGATCAGCGTCACCTCGGCACCTCGAATGTGACAGGCGCGGGCGACTTCGCGGCCGGTCCGCCCCGACGCGCGGTTCGTCAGCACGCGGATCGGGTCGATCGCCTCGCTGGTCGCGCCGCCGGTGACGACGACGTGGCGGCCGGCGAGGTCCTGCGGCGTCGTCGCCCGTGCGACCGCGGTGACGATGGCCTCCTCGGTTGCGATCTTCGCTTTCCCCTCTTCGATTCTGGGATCGACGAAGTCGACACCCCACGACTCGACCTGGTCGATGGCATCGAGAACACCCGGGTGGTCGTACATGGGTTCGTGCATCGCGGGCGCGATGACGACCGGGACATCCGCGCCGAGAGCGGTCGTCGCCGTCGTCGTGACGGGCGTGTCGTCGACCGCGCCGGCGATCTTCCCGACTGTGTTGGCGGTGGCTGGCGCGATCAAGAGCACGTCGGCCCAGCCGTCGCGGCCGCAGAGCTCGACGTGTTCGACGCGGCCGGTGATCTCGGTGACAACGTCGCGTTCGGTGGCGAATTCGAGGGCCCACGGATGGATGATCCCGCGCGCGCTGTCGCTCATCAGGGCGCGAACCTCGGCTCCCTGTCGCCGGAGTTCGTGGGCGAGTTCAACGGTTTTCACTGCGGCGATACTCCCCGTGACGCCCAGTGCGACGTTGACGCCGTCAAGCATTATCTCGATGTGAGGGGTGACGAACGGATAGGCGTTCGGGGTTCGGTCGCCCCCGCGGCAGCCCGCGCGTCGGATCACACCGACAGCGACGTGTCGTCGGCAACGAGGGTGTAGCCCTGTCCCGCGAACAGGTGGCTGCGATAGCGACGACCGAACACGAAATCCGGCAGTCGTCGCACGCCGAACCGTCGGTCCGGAACCATCCTGATCGTAACGGCCGTGTCGCCGTCGCGCTCGTTGGCCGTGACCTGATACTGACCCCACGGTTTGTCGCCGACGGTGACGACAACGTTGATCGCAACGTCGGTTTCGGGTTCACCGCGGTCAGCGACCCGCTCCGTTTCGACACGCATCGTCGTCGATCTGAGCCCCAACGCGGAGGATAACTCGTACTCGGTGCCCGCGTCCGTCAGTCGGATGTTGTCAGCCAGTGCTGCTTGGAATCCCAACACCGGCGGCACACGCGTGAAATCGTCGGCGACGACATCGGGTGAGCGGTGGGTCGTTAGCTCGATCGTACCACGGTTTTTGAACACCGGGACCGCGAACGTCCCAAGCAGGACGGCGATGACGGCGAGGGCCGGAACGTACGGGAGCGTGAGGAGGATGGCAACGCTGACACCGAAATAACCGACGCCCAGAAGGCCACGCAGCGCGAGGGTTCGTCGCCAGTAGCGGCGGGCCGCAGTCTGAACCGCCGACGGCACAGCTACCGTCTCGCTTTCGTTGGAGTTGGAGGGCATCGTGTCATCGGGTCGATGCGTCACGCAAGTATTCGTTTCGGTCCCCCCACAGCATCGGGACGGTCGGCGGCCCGCGCGAACCAACATTTCATAACCGATGCCGACCTACGCCTCTCTCAATGGCGCAGGCCTCCAATCAGGAACTGACCGACCGGTTCATCCAGTTCTACCGCAACTACTACCGGGATGAAATCGGTAAACTGGCCCAGAAGTATCCCAATGAAAAGCGATCGCTGTATATCGATTACGACGACCTCTATCAATTCGATGCGGATCTCGCCGAAGACTACCTCTCTCAGCCCGACCAGCTACGTGAGTACGCCGAGGAAGCCCTCCGCCTCTACGATCTCCCGGCAGATGTCAAACTCGGCAACGCCCACGTTCGCCTCCGGAACCTCCCGGAAGCCGTCGAAATCCGCGGCATTCGCGTCCACGACAACCACATCGGCAAACTCGTCTCCGTCAACGGGATTATCCGCAAGGCAACCGATGTGCGGCCGAAGATCACCGACTCCGCTTTCGAGTGCCAACGCTGCGGNACGATGANNNNCATCCCNCANNNGGACGGCGAGTTCCANGAGCCACACGAGTGTCAGGGCTGTGAGCGACAGGGACCGTTCCAGATCAACTTCGACCAGTCGGAGTTCNTCGACGCCCAGAANATNCGNNTNCANGAGNNNCCCGANGGNCTNCGCGGTGGTGAGACGCCCCAGAGCATCGACATGAACGTCGAAGACGATATTACGGGGAAGGTCACGCCCGGCGATCACGTCACCGCCGTCGGCGTCCTCCACATCGAACAGATGGGCGACGGCAACGAGAAGTCCTCGTTGTTCGACCTCTACATGGATGGCGTCTCGATTACCGTCGAAGACGAGGAGTTCGAGGATATGGACATCGAGGAGACCGACATCGAGCGGATCATCGAACTCTCCAACAACGAGGAGATCTACGACAAAATGGTCGGCTCGGTCGCCCCGGCGATCTACGGCTACGAGGAGGAGAAGTTGGCAATGATTCTCCAACTGTTCTCCGGTGTGACAAAAAATCTTCCCGACGGTTCTCGCATCCGAGGCGACCTCCATATGCTGCTTATCGGTGACCCTGGTACAGGGAAGTCCCAGATGTTATCATATATCAAAAACATCGCTCCGCGGTCAGTCTACACCTCCGGGAAGGGCAGCAGTTCGGCAGGACTCACTGCTGCGGCTGTTCAGGACGATTTCGGCGAGGGCCAGCAGTGGACGCTTGAGGCCGGCGCGCTCGTGTTGGCCGACATGGGGATCGCGGCGGTCGACGAACTCGATAAGATGGACAGCGGCGACCGATCGGCGATGCACGAAGCTCTCGAACAACAGCAGATCAGCATCTCCAAAGCCGGTATCAACGCCACCCTCAAGTCCCGCTGCTCCCTCTTGGGCGCGGCCAACCCGAAGTACGGCCGGTTCGACCAGTACGAACCGATCGGCGAGCAGATCGACCTCGAACCCGCACTCGTCTCGCGGTTCGACCTCATCTTCACCGTCACCGACAAACCCGATCCCGAACACGACGGCAAACTGGCCGACCACATCCTCAAAACCAACTACGCCGGCGAGCTGAACACCCAGCGGTCCCGGGTCGCCA
This sequence comes from Halonotius terrestris, assembly GCF_006861665.1. GTDB lineage: Archaea > Halobacteriota > Halobacteria > Halobacteriales > Haloferacaceae > Halonotius > Halonotius terrestris. Next base: position 12,812 of record NZ_RKLU01000003.1, read on the forward strand.
CCTCGGAGTTCACCCAACAGCAGGTCGACGACGTGACCGAAGAGGTCGCACCGGTGATCGACGCCGAGTTGCTGCGCAAATACATCGCCCACGCCAAGCGGAGTTGCTTCCCGACGATGACCGACGAGGCGAAGGCGACGATCCGGGAGTTCTACGTCGACCTCCGCTCGAAGGGAGCCGACGAGGACGCGCCGATTCCAGTGACGGCCCGCAAGCTCGAAGCACTCGTCCGGCTGGCAGAGGCGAGCGCGCGCGTGCGACTCTCGGATACCGTCGAGGCCGAAGACGCCGAGCGGTCGGTCGATATCGTCCGCTCCTGTCTGCAGGACATCGGCGTTGACCCCGAAACCGGCCAGTTCGACGCCGACGTGGTCGAAACGGGCACCTCGAAAACCCAGCGCGACCGGATCAAGAACATCAAGGGCCTCATCAGCGACATCGAAGAGGAGTTCGAGGAGGGCGCGCCGATCGAGGAAGTGCTCGACCGGGCCGACGAGATCGGGATGGATGCCTCCAAGGCCGAACAGGAGATCGAAAAGCTGCGGCGAAAAGGCGAGGTCTACGAACCGACGCAGGATCACCTCCGGACGACCTGAATAGCGATTTGAGAAACGGCCGACGGACGACTGAAGGACGACGGAAAACGGCTGAAGGAACGGTCGGAGTGTGGGTGCAGCGCGGAGTACGAGTCCGGCGCGGAGTGCGGTTACGGTGCGCAGATCTCGTGTTGTTCGTCCGCGGCGTCGATCACGGCCCGAAGGGAGGAGTGATCCCGAGTCGGTGCGGTCGACTGTGCCAGTCGGTCTCGGCACAGGTCGGCAAGCAGTGACAGCTCCTCCGCTGTGAACGCCCCGTCGGCCTCGATCCGGTCAAGGAGCCCCGCCACGCGCTTGAGCCGCGCCTCGTCGACGGTCTCGCGCTCGACGGCATCACGGAGCCACTGTTCGACGGCCACATGGGCAGCCCACGCCTCAGCGTGCGCCAGATCGAGCCGCCCACAGGGATCGGGAACGGGTGCTGTCATACTGTTGCCTCCATATGTATCATGAACGTCTATGTAAATAACAGTGGGGGCGAGATTATCGAACCTGATACTCTGAGTGGGAATCAGCCGCCGCTGATTACTGGGCGAGTATCAGATCGGTTGCTCGGTGTCAACGAACTCCGATTCGGCGGGGGCAGCGGTGGCCGTCGGCGACACCGCGTCGCTACGGCGCGGAATGCCGTGTTGCTTCAGCGTTCGGGCGAAGGCCTCGGCGTTCTGGCCGGCGCGGGTCGCCGCTTGGGCGAAGGTGAGTGTGCCGCAACGGTACAGCGTCAACGCGGTCAGTAGCCCTTTGGTGGCCATACTACCCCTCTGTCTTCGAAGTATGTAAATCTACTGTGGCAATCTGTACCAGTACAACCATGTAAGATTCGAGATTAGTGGTTGTTTCAATGGTTTCTATTCACTTCTAGTTTCGAAATGTATTTTTATTTCTCGTGACGACGACGCCACGCTCAGACAGTGGAGCTAAGATGATCAAATCCAAACCGGTAGGTATGGACAGACAACAGATAATCGCCGTCGTCTTCGCGGTGCTGATGGTCGGCTCGATGGTCGTCTACGGGCTCGGCGCGTTGATCTAAGCGTTCCGCAGTCGCCGAAAAGGAGCGGCTCAGTTACCCCACACGTCCGACAGCGGGTGGTCGTCGCGTTCGGCGGCCTCGGCTTCGGTGCGGGTTTGGCCACTGCGCTGCGTCGTCGACGACCGACTGGTGTGGCCGCCGGTTTCTGCCGTCGCGCCGTCAAGCCCGGCGAGTGCGGCTTCGGGATCGAACGACGGCAGCGTCGGCCGCGAGCAGCGATCGACCTGCTCGCGGAACCACGGCGGCATGTCGGCGGCGGCCCGATCAAAGAGGTCCAGCAGGCTCGAATCAGCGAGATACGTCGCCCCGTAGTCGTCGGGCGCGCGGACGACGCGCCCGCAGGCCTGAATCACCGTTCGCAACGCGGTGCGGTGGTACCACGCCCATTGGTCGTCTTCGAGTCGGCGGGCGACACGGGAGTCGTTCGTGTTGAGATAGGGGGCCTTACAGAGCACCTGCCAGCGGGCGAGGTCGCCGTTGAGGTCGAGGGCTTCCTCCATTTTGACCGCGATGAAGACCTCGGGATCGTCGCTGGCTTTCCACGCCGCGAGTTCGTCGTCGCGGCTCGCTTTGGTGTGGGTCCGCACCCGCGAGCCGACACCGAAATCAGCCAGCCGGTCGGCGAGATCCTCCGCAATCGCGTAGGAGTGTGCGTGGATCAGCCCGTTCTCGTCGGGGTGATGCGCCATCAACCGGACGATCAGCCGGGCAATTTTTGGCAGGGTCGTCTCGCGGTGCTCGTAGGTCATCTTTCCCTGTGTCACGTCGTACAGCGGGCGGTTTTCGACCGGGAACGTGTGTTCGACATCGACGAGGGCGACGCGGTCGGGGTCAAGGCCGACCTGCCGGCAGAACGCCTCCTTGTTGAGAATCGTCGCTGACAACAGCGCGAAGGACTCGCCGCGGTCCCAAACCGTGTGGTGGAGATACCGGGCGGGATCGAGGGGTTTGATCGTGATCGCCGTTCCCTCGCCGCCGGGCTGGTCGACGACCCACGTCGTCTGGCTCTCTGGCTCGCGGTAGTCCTCAACGAACCATTTGAGCTCGGAGACGAGTTCATTGAGGCGGTCGCGGCGAGCGACCTCCTCGGGCGTGAGTTCGGGTTTCGCGGTCAGGTCGTCTTTCGCTTGCGAGCAGACGCCCGCCAGCGTCTCCGCGAAGCGGGCGGCGCGATCGAGAGGGCCGTCGGCACCGGCGATATCCGGCACGCCGACATCGTCCCACACCGGCACNCGNNCGGGNGANAGNTCGATNGTCGCGTACATCTCCGCCCACTCCGCGAGCCCGTGCGCCTCGTCGATGACGACCACGTCCCGCTTCCCGAACACGTCGGAGCCGGCGGTTCGCATGAAGTACGCGAGCGTCATCGCCGCAATCGACCGGTTCGCGGCGATGGACCGGTCGGAGAAGTACGGACAGCGGTGNTTGANNGNGCANTCGAANCCNGNCTCCCGAGCACAGGGTGCCTGATCGACCGGCGTGTCGTGTTCGCCGGGCAGCAGGCAGGTGTAGTTGCCCTTGCCGCGGATGATATTGAGGTCGTCGAGCAGCGAGTCGGCGGCGACGTCGTCGAGTTGGGAGACCTGCGGCGTCGTGTAGTACGCGCCGGTCGCCTGCGATGGCTCGGCGGTCTGTTTCGAGCGCGCACAGCCCATGATCGCTCGCGCCAGCAGGGATTTCCCGCTGCCGGTCGGCGCGCGGACCAACACCACGTCGTTGCCGGCCTCGTAAGCCGCGCGGATATCGCTGAGGGCTTGTTTCTGGCCAGCCCGGAACTCAGGTGCCGGGAAGGACTCGACGATGCGGGCGGGCTTCACGGCCATCGGTCGGGAGGCTGGAGAGAAAAACGTAGGGATTGCGGTGGGGTTGGCGGTGTCGTCGACGACGATGACATCGCAGTCGCGGAACGGTCGCCAACAAAAACGGCTACTCGTCGTCAGTCGGCGGCGCGTCCACATCGTCGGCGGTCGGCAGCGCAGCCACGTCGTCGGCGGTGGGATCGTGGTCGTCGGGCAGGCGATCGACGCAGTCGAGACAGAGGAAGTGCTCGCTGCCGTCGGCGAGTTCGAGGATCATGCCGTCGGTCGGTCCGAAGTCGAAACTCCAGAGGTCGCCGATCCCGCCGGCGATTTTGACTTTCGTGCCGCAGCCGTCACACCGCCGCGTCGTCATTGGTCACAACAGGCGGGCCGGCGGTTTCAGTCCACCGTTCGCGGTGCGTCGGTCGCCGTGAGCGTGGTCGGTGAGACCGACGGCGAGCGGGGATCATGTATCGAGGACAACGCTTAATTCCGGGGCGGAGGAAGCATCAGTGACAATGGGCTTATCGCTTGTAGGCATGTCTCTCGCCAGCGGGGTGCTCCAGCTGCCAGCCCTCAGTACGACGGCGATTACCGGCCTCGGGATCGTCGCTATCATCCTGCTGATCGGGCTCTCGGCGTTCTTTTCGTCCTCTGAGATCGCCTTCTTCTCGCTGCCACAACACCGGATCGAGTCAATGGTCGAGGAGGGCATCCCTAACGCCGAGACGGTCAAAGGGCTCAAGGACGACCCCCACCGGCTGNTNGTNACNATCCTCGTCGGCAACAACATCGTCAACATCGCNATGTCCTCNATNGCGACNGNGCTGTTCGNCNTCTNCCTCTCNCAGGGNCANGCNGTGGTNGCNGCGACGTTCGGCATCACCGCCNTCGTCCTNCTNTTCGGCGAGNNNGCGCCGAAGAGCTACGCCGTCGAGAACACCGAGTCGTGGGCGCTGCGGGTCGCNNGCNCGCTNAAGNTCNCNGAGTACGTNCTNTTNCCNCTGATCGTCNTCTTCGACCGACTGACCCGCATCGTCAACAAGGCGATGGGCAGCTCCTCGGCTATCGAATCGCCGTACGTCACCCGCGATGAGATCAAGGACATCATCGAAACGGGCGAGCGCGAGGGCGTCATCGACGAGGAGGAACGCGAGATGCTCAAACGCATTTTCACGTTCAACTCCACGATCGCCAAGGAAGTGATGACCCCGCGGCTCGACATCACCGCCGTCTCACAGGACGCTACGATCGAGGAGGCCATCGAGGCCTGTATCGGCCACGACCACGTCCGCGTCCCGGTCTACGACGGCAACCTCGACAACATCATCGGCGTCGTCAACGTCCGCGACCTCGTCCGCGAACACCAGTACAGCGAGGGCGACAGCGAGCTTCGAGATATCGTCCAGCCGACGCTGCACGTCCCCGAATCGAAAAACGTCGATGACCTCCTGGCCGAGATGCAGGAAAACCGCCTCCAGATGGTCGTTGTCCTCGACGAGTTCGGCACCACTGAGGGGATCATCACCTTAGAAGACATGGTCGAGGAGATCGTCGGCGACATCCTCGAAGGCGACGAACAGGAGCCCTTCGACCGGATCGACGAGCAGACGACCGTCGTCCGCGGCGAGGTCAACATCCACGAGGTCAACGAAGTCCTCGATATCGACCTCCCCGAAGGCCAAGAATTCGAAACACTGGCGGGCTTCGTATTTAATCGAGCCGGTCGGCTCGTCGAGGAAGGTGAGACCTTCGAGTACGACGGCGTCGTCATCGAGATCGAGGAAGTCGACAGCACGCGCATCCTGAAAGCCCAGATCACGGTGACCGACGAGTACCCGAAAACCGAAACCGAAGAAGAACCCGAGTTGACGGAATAGAAGCCACAGCCACTTAGAGGGCAAGCCGCACGCCGGAGTAGACCCCGTAGCCGATGACGAAAGAGCCGACCAGCGAGGCGATCCACGCCAGGACTGTGTAGCCCATTTTCCCACGACTCACACCCGCGTTGCCCGCAGCGTAGCCGCTGCCGACGATCGCGCTGACGATGATCTCATTGAACGAGACCGGGATTCCGAAGGCGACGGCGACCTGTGCGATAGCGAAGGAGGGGATGAGGGCCGCGATCGACCGCCGCGGGCCGAGCGAGGAGTAGTCCTGTGAAATCGCCTTGATCATCCGCGGCGCGCCGGTCCAGGAGCCAACCAAGAGCCCGAACCCGCCGCCGACGAGGACGGCCCACAACGGGATGTTGATCCCGCTGCCGAGCAGCGGCACCAGCGGCCCGATAGCGAGGCCGACCTGACTCCCGCCCGCCGAGAACGCGACCAGCCCGCCGAGCACGAGGAGGAACCGCCGTTGGCCGGTCGCGCGATCCTGCCGGAGCGCGGCCCAGAGCACGGCCGTCGCAGCCACACCGGCGAGTAGCGTCACGACCACGACGCCGGTGGCGACGCCGCCGACCGGCGGTAGCGGGAGGGAAGGGCCGAGCGATCCAGCAATCGAGCCCGAGCCGTCACCCGGGCCGAGCAGCGCGAAGTCGATCGTGACGACCAAGACACCGATCACGCCGCCGAGCAGCGCGATGAGGTAGTCTTCGTGGAACCGATCGCCGCGGAGCAGGCGGGCGATCCCGAAGGCGACCCCGCCGCCGACGAATGGGATGAGCGTCCACAGCGTCACGATCTCGATGTACTTCGCCCACGCCGGCGCGCCGCCCATGGCAAGGCCGACGCCGACGACCGCGCCGGTGACCGTGAACGACGTAGCGATGGGATACCCCGCAAACACGCCGACAGCGACGAGCGCGGCCGCGGTCAACAGACCGACGATGGCCGCGCCCGCGGTCAGCGGCTCGCCGATAATGAGTTCGGTGCCGACGGCCTCGGTGACATTCGCGCCCTGTAGGACCGCGCCGAGAAATCCCAACACGCCGACGATGAGCCCCGCCCGCATAACGGAGATGGCGTTGGCACCGACGGCGGGGGCGAACGGCGTCGAGCCCGAGGAACCCGCGCCGATCGACCACGCCATAAACAGGCTCGCTGCCGACGCCACGACGAACAGCAGCAGCGTTTCGGTTCCGACCATGATATCCCCACTGACAGTCGGAGACGGTTAGTTCCGCCGTTGGCCGTCGCGGTAGCCGTCCCGGAGTCCCAGCAGCGTGCGACGGACCAGCAGGTAGCCGAAGAAGACGAACAGCAGCAACACCGCCATCAGCCCGAGCCAGACCGGATCAGTAAGGAAAGCGGGAAGCGACATGGGGCTGGATTCCAGTGGGCGGGCCAAAGGCGTTTCGACGGCGAGAGACAGATTACGACTCGGGCGTCGGCAGGGTGAACCGCTCGAAGACCTCGCCCTCCGGCGTGACGAGTCGGCCGTCCAGCCCGTCGGCGGACGGTTCGAATTCGGCGTGGGCTTTGTGATTCCCTCGCGGCTGCGCGTGGCTGCCGGGATTGACGAGCGGGAGTTCGCCATCGAGATCAACCGTCGGCTTGTGGCTGTGCCCGAAGATCACGGCGTCGGCGTCGCGTTCGCGGCCGACCAGCGACAGCGCGGTCGCGCCGCCGCGGACGGTGTGGGTGACCGCCAGCCGGAAGCCCTCGTACTCGACGGTGCGGACTTTCGGGAGTCGGTCGCGGATCTCGCTGTCGTCGTTGTTGCCGTAGACGCCGCGGAAGGTTCGTGCTTCGTTCTCGAAGGCGTCGAGCACCGAGGCGCGCATGAAATCGCCGGCGTGGATGACGAGGTCGGCCTCGCGGACGGCTTCGAGCGTGCGGCCCCGGAGCTTGTGGCCGTCGGTGCTGTGCGTATCGGAGACGACGGTGAGCATGTCTTGGCCTATAGCGGCGGGGTACTGAAACCTACCGCTGGCGACATCGTCGACGTGGGTAAAATCAGGAAAACCGAACGCCGGCGACGTTAGCGAACCGACGGGAAGTCCGTACTCGACTGTTCCTGCTGGAACAACGTCGTCGTGTCGCCGCGGCTCTGGATGACGTTGAACGCGGTCATCAGATCCGTTTTCGAGACGATGCCGACGAGGTTCTCACCCTCGTCGACGACGGGTAGCCGCCCGGTTCCGTGTTCCTGCATCGCCTGCAACGCGGTGAAGGCGTCGGCCTGCGGCGAGATGGCCGTGATATCGCGTTCCATCACGTCGCCGACGGTGTAAGCGTCGCGTTCGACTTCCTTAATCGACCGAGCGTGATCCAGCGTAACCATGCCGATCAGCTCATCGCGGCTGTTGACGACGGGATACCCCGTGTGTCGCTCGGTGAGCATCCGGGTCAGCAGGTCGCTGATCGTCGTCTCGGAATCGACGGTCAGCAGGTCCCGCTCGGGCGTCATGATGTCGCCGACGGTGATGCCCTGGAACGCCGATTTGAGCACCGACTGCTGGGCCTCACCGGAAGCGGCCATGTAGATGAAGAACGCCAGCAGAATCATCAGCGGGCTGAAAGCGAAAAGCCCGAGCAGCCCGAGGCCGAACGCGAACGTCTTGCCGACCTCCGAAGCGATCTGTGTCGCCCGCGCGTGCGGCCGATTGCGAGCGAGCAGTGCGCGCAGCACCCGGCCGCCGTCCATCGGGAACCCCGGCAGCATGTTGAACACCGCGAGCGCGATGTTCATCAGCGCGAGGTAGCCGAGGACGAACCGCGCGGCGTCGAGACTCGACGGCAACACGAGGAAGGCGACAAATGAGAGGACACCGACCAGCACGCTGACAAGTGGGCCGGCGATAGCGATGTTGAACTCCTTGTGCCAATCCTCGGGGATCTCTTTGAAACTCGCCACGCCGCCGAGGAGCCAGAGCGTGATCGACTGGATTTCGAGATCATAGCGCATCGCCATCACCGAGTGCCCGAGTTCGTGGAGCAACACGCCGATGAAGAGCCCGCCGGCGGCCGCGAGCCCGAGCAGCCACGGCGTCAGGCCGATGGTAAGTGAATCGGCAACAATACTGCTGCCGAGGTAGTCGTTGACGAGTTCGGTCAGCCGAACGATGTCGGAGCCGATGATCCACGCGAAGATCGGGAGGATCAGCAGGAACGTCCAGTTGAGTTGGATCGGGATGCCGAAAATCCGACCGATATGGAGGCCACGCATACCGAACACTGGTCGCCCACGGGTATTAAATTGGCTTTCGGCAGCGGAGAGACAAACCGGGAGCAAGCGAACCGCTCAAATAGGCCGCTTCCCTACCCGCAGGCGTGTCCCAACAGGTCGCCGCCATCGACACGCTGTTTCTGCACGAAGTCGGCGACAGCTACCGCGTCGTCGCCCGCCGGGCCGACGAACGCGTCTTTCACGGTACCCTCGACTGCAAGGAAACCCACGCCGGCCCGCGGCCGGGGAAATTCCGCACGAAGAAGGGAACGAGCGAGGAGCCCCGCGACCCACAGGAGTTCGTCGAACTCGCCCGCCGCGCCAAACGGATTCGAATCTCCCAACAAACCTCGAAATCAGGTCGCCAAGAGCTGCAGGATCTGCTTGACGGCTACCAACTCTCGGCGAAAACCGTCCGAACGTGTCGGTACTGCGCCAACGACGGCGAATATTCGCCGATCACCGACGAAACGGCGATCAAAACCGACCGCGAGCACATCTGCCCGGACTGCGCCCGCGAGGAATTAGAACGCGAACTCGCATACAAGGGCCAGTTCACCGGACAGGCCCAAGAGCGATTAGAGGATCTCCTGCTCGAAGTGCAGGATCTCGACCGGATCGTCAACCTCCTCTCAGGCAACCTCGATCCCGACCTCACGAAGTTCGACACCATCAGCGCGACCGTCGACGACGTCGATCCCGTCGAAACGGCTGATCTCGGCCTCCATCCCCGGCTGCAGTCGATGATCGAGTCCCGATTCGACGAGTTGCTGCCGGTCCAGAGCCTCTCAGTCCGCAACGGGCTATTTGACGGCGACGACCAGCTCGTCGTCAGCGCGACCGCGACGGGGAAAACGCTGATCGGCGAGTTGGCGGGCGTCAACCGCGCACTGGAAGGCAAGGGCAAGATGCTATTTCTCGTTCCCCTCGTCGCGCTCGCCAATCAGAAACACGAGGATTTCCGGGATCGCTACGGCGACCTCGGCCTCGANCGTGACGATCCGGGTCGGNGCNNNCCGNATCAACGACGACGGNANNCGNTTCGACCCNNNCGCNGACNTNATCGTCGGCACGTACGAGGGGATCGACCACGCGCTCCGGACCGGGAAGGACCTCGGCGAGATCGGCACCGTCGTCATCGACGAGNTNCACACGCTCNNNGAGGANGNNCGCGGCCACCGGCTGGACGGCCTCATTTCGCGGCTGAAATACTACTGCGAGGAGCGCGCCGAGACGCGAAACGAGTACGGCGGCGCGCAGTGGCTCTATCTCTCGGCGACCGTCGGAAACCCCGAGTGGCTGGCCAAGCGGCTCGGCGCGACACTCATCGAGTTCGAGGAACGGCCGGTCCCCATCGAGCGACACGTCACCTTCGCCGACGAACGCGAAAAGCTGCGGCTGGAGGACAAACTCGTCAAACGCGCCTTCGACCAGAAGTCCTCGAAGGGCTACCGCGGCCAGACCATCATCTTCACCAACTCGCGGCGACGGTGTCACTCGATCAGCCGGAAACTGGGGTACGACTCCGCGCCCTACCATGCCGGTCTCGACTACAAGAAGCGCAAACAGGTCGAATCGAAATTCCNCGANCAGGAGCTNNCGGCCGTNGTNACNACNGCNGCGCTCGCCGCCGGNGTCGACTTCCCCGCCTCACAGGTGATCTTCGACTCGCTGGCGATGGGGATCGAGTGGCTCNCNGTCCANGAGTTCNNNCAGATGCTCGGNCGNGCNGGCCGNCCCGACTACCACGACAAGGGGACGGTCTACATGCTGATCGAGCCCGACTGCACCTACCACAACTCGATGGAGATGACCGAAGACGAGGTCGCGTTCAAACTCCTGAAAGGCGAGATGGAGGACGTGCGCAACGTCTACGATCAGTCCGCCGCCGTCGAGGAAACCCTTGCCAATATCACCGTCGCCGGTCAGTCGGCCAAGCGGCTCAATGACCGGATGCTCGGCGAGATCGACACCCAGCGAGCGGTCGGAAAACTGCTGGAGTGGGAGTTCATCCACGGCCTCTCGCCGACGCCGATGGGCCGAGCCGTCACGCGACACTTCCTCTCGCCGGACGACGCCTTCCGACTGTTAGACGCGATTCGGAACGGGCTGTCGCCCTACGAGATCGTCGCCGAGCAGGAGCTGGCCGACGAAGAACTGTAACAACGGTTTTGCCGCCGCTGGCCAATCGATCGGTATGGCTGCCGACCTCGAAGAGAAGACGGATCGCTACGAGCAGATGCTGGCGGACGCACTGGCGGCCGCGGAGACCGAACCGCCGGCCGACACCGCCCTTGGGGAGGCCGCCGCCGACTGCCGGGAGATGGCCGAATCCTACCTCCGAGACGGCCGGCACTTCCGTGAGGCCGACGACACAGTCAACGCGCTGGCAGCGTTTTCCTACGGTTACGGCTGGCTCGACTGCGGCGTCCGGATGGGCCTGTTTTCGGTGCCCGACGACACCGAGTTGTTCACGATGTAATTGGATATAGCCGCTGGGAGTTTATTACATATAACCCGGTGGCGGAGAAGTGAAAGACCACACAGCGAGACAGGGCTATTCGGTCGCCGTCAGCTCGACATCGTCCGCAGCGGCGAGATTCGGGAGATATTCAGCCAGTGCCTCGATGAAGGCCTCGTCGTCACCGATCTCATCGCGGTCGAACGTTCGCGTCGGACGGTACCACCGCGAGCGGTCGATCTCGATTTCGTCGTCAGTGACGCGGTAGCCGTCGAAGTCGTCCCACGGCGTGATCGAGCGATCCACTCGCAGGACCTCATCGGTGACAGCGAGTTCGTGGCCGTCGTCATCAAGGAGGAAGAACAGCGACGACAACCCGGTCAGCGAGGTGAACAGCGTCGTGTTCCCGTCGAAGCCGTCGAACAGCACGAGCGACGCCATGATGGCGACGACGATGAGACTCACCACGACAACGCCAGCGACTTTGATCCCATGACTGATCCCGGTATCATCGTCATCGTCGCCGGTCGTGACGACGATGTGTTCGGTGGCTCGCTCCCGCAGCCGGCGGGTTTTGAGCGTCGCGCCAGCAGCCGAGACGAGACCGCCGGGGACGACAGCGAGCAGGCCGACAACCGGGTACACGTCGGGGGCGGCGGCCGGCTCGCTGAGGAACATATACGGCAGAAACAGCAGCGGCGGCAGCGTCGTCGCGGCGACGACCGGTAGCGACGTGACCCGATCAGGGAGGTCCGGTATCGCTGTCGCAGCGAGGGCGACCGCACCGACGATAGCGAGGCCGACCGCGAGGACCGTCCCGAGCGAGGCCGACGCGACGGCGACCCAGCCGGCAACTGCGAGTGTTGGAATCAACAGCGTTGCGACGTAGACGCCGAGGAGGGCTTCGATGAGGCGGCGACCGTCCATATCGGACGCCAGAGGCCAACAAGACAAATGCGTGACGTTTCGGCTACTCGAAGCGGAACGTCGGCCCGTCGTCGCTGTCCTGTACCTCGATTCCGCGGTCGGACAACGCGTCTCGGAGGTCGTCAGCGCGGTCGTAGTTGCCGGCCTCGCGCTCGGCCTCGCGGACATCTAAGACGAGTTCGACCAACTCGCTTGCGAGGTCGACATCGCCGTCGGTGGCTTCGTCGAACTGCAGGCCGAATACCTCGCCGCCAAGCCCGTCGAAGGTCTCGATGGCGGCTTTGAGCCCCTGATAGTCGTAGGTAGCGTGGTCTTCGATGTGGCGGTTGACGGCGGTCGTCAGCGAGCGCAACGCAGCCATCGCCTCGCGGACGTTGAAATCGGCGTTCATCGCCGCGGTGAACGCCTCGGTAGTTTCGCTGACGGCCTCACGGAGGTCGCTGTCTTCGGTTTTTGCGGTCGCATCGACGGAATCGCAGGCCTCGACGGCGGCGTGGTAGGTGCGTTCGAGGCGGTCCCATCGCTCCTCGGCTTCGGCCATTGATTCCTCGGAGAAGGTCTGTTTCGAGCCGTATTCGGTGGCGAGATAGAACGTGCGGATGACGTTCGGGCCGTACTCCTCAAGGGCCGCCTCGACGGTGAAGAAATTGTCGAGGCTGGAACTCATTTTCTCGCCCTTTGTTTCGAGCAGCCCGGTGTGGAGCCAGTAGTTCGCAAACGTGTCGCCGGTGGCTGCCTCGCTTTGGGCGATCTCGTTTTCGTGATGCGGGAAGACCAGATCGTGACCGCCGACGTGAATGTCGATGGTATCGTCGAGATGCGTCATCGACATCGCCGAGCATTCGATGTGCCAGCCGGGACGGCCCTCGCTCCACGGCGAGTCCCACGTCTGTCCGGTCGGACGGTCATCTCCATGGTTGTGTTTGGCGTGTTCGTCGATTGCGTCGGGCGCAACGCCGCCTGCCTTCCAGAGGGCGAAATCCGCGGGGTTGCGTTTTTCGCTTCGTTCGTCGGGATCACCTTGGGCTTCGAGCTCGTCGAGCTGTTGGTTCGAGAGCTTGCCATAGTCCTCAAAAGTGGTCACGTCGAAATATACGGATCCGTTGGCCTCGTAGGCGTGGCCGGCCTCGATCAGCATCTCGACGAGGTCGATGATCTCGGGGATGTGCTCGGAGACACGCGGGTAGACCGTCGCGCGCTGGAAGTTCAGCCCGCGCATGTACTCGATGACCCGCTCGATGTAGTGGCGTGCCACGTCGGCTTCGGTCTCCCACTCCGGGCGTTCGCCGACCCGAGCGGCGATTTTCTCGTTGACGTCGGTGAAGTTCTCGACGTGTCGCACATCATAGCCCGAAAAGGCCAGCCAGCGGGCGATCACGTCGGCGTGCGTCCAGAGCCGCGCGTGGCCGAGATGCGGGTCGTCCGAGACCGTCAGCCCACAGACGTACAACAGGACTTCGTCGCCGGTCGGCTCGAATTCCTCGCGGTCGCCTGTCAGGGAGTTCGTCACGGACAGCACCATTGTTGTCGGAGGCTATCCCGGCGACCGCTTGAAGCCGTCGAATTTTTGTTGGGTGGTTACGCTGCCGCCTCGACGATCTGGAGGGCTGCCGCTCCCGACCGCCGGGGGACGAGAACGACCAACGACTCGCCGGCGACACCGGCCGCATGCACCGTGATCTCGGCGATCCGAAGCCGATCCAGCACCGTCGCCAGCAAGTCGCTGTCGACATCACCGGTCGCGTGAATCGCCGTCAGCGGCGACTCGACGGCGGCAGACGACCGCTCCTGTACGTCTGCGTCGCCCCCGAATCTGATCCCATCGACAGCGAGCAGCGCGCTATTCTCGCCAACGTGGTCGATGCCGCTTTCCATACGAACGGTAAGCGAGCGGTCAGCCTCGTCGCCGGCGTCGCTGTCAGCGTCAGCATCCTCTGCGGACAGCGACTCGGCGAACCGACGCAGCGCGGTCGCTATCGCCTCGCGGTCGCCGTCGATATCGAGAGTAGCGGCGGCGGCAGTGTAGTTGACGATCCCGGCGCGAAGCGCGTCGTAGAGCACCGGCCGCTGGCGGACGGCCTCGCGGGTGTCAGCAGCGAGTGACATAGCGGCTCTCGCGTGGCCGTCAGTATGATCGTTTCGGCAGCCAGCGGGAGCGAGTGCGTTACTGCAGTTGTGTCGTCGTCTTCACCAGCGGGTGGCGGCTGTGTTCGACGATGGAGACGTCGCTGATCGAGGACAACTCCTGTTCGGCGGCGGTGCGTGCGATCCCGAGGTCGATCGGCTCGGCGGGGACGATGACGTAGGCTTCCATCTGCTCGATGCCGAGCTGATCGGCCGCGAGTACGCGGTGGTGACCGTCAGCGAGATACAACCCACCGGCATCGCCGTCGCGGGTGTCGATGACGACCAGCGGCTCGGCCAGCCCGCGTTCGAGTTCATACCGCCGGCCTTCGAGTTCGTCGCCGTAGACCTCAGCCTGTGTCGGAATCAAGGCGGCGAGTTCGACCTGTCGCCGCTCGCGGGCGATGTCGACGCCGTGGAGTTCGGTCAGCGTCCGGCTGAGTTTGCCTACCTTTTCCGGTGTCGCTCGCTCGATCTGGCTGCGAATTACGTCCGTATTCGAGATGATGCCGATCAGCCGGCCCTCGTCGTCGACGACCGGCAGTTTCTGGATGTCTGACCGGAGAATGACGCGGGCGGCGTCGGTGATCGCCATCTCGGGGTCGGCGACAATGATATCGTCGCTCATCACTTCGGCGACCGTTGCCGTGTCCTCAGCCGCCAACAGGTCCCGGCCCGTGACGAACCCGACGACGATCCCCTCTTCACAGACCGGGAACCCGCTCGGCCCGTCGGGTTCGTTGATCCGTTCGGTCACCGTAACAACCGAGTCCGACGGCGACACCGTCGCCACCTCGTGGGTCATGTACTCCTCGACCCGCGGCTCGCTATCCATTATCGAGCCTACATCAAGCCAGTAAAAAAAGCTGCTGTCAGCACGATCGCCAAGCCGCGGCCCGATTCTGGTAGGAATTTTGGGACAGCTGTTCGCGGCTTCGACGAAAATTGGATATTCTTGCGAAAACGAGTTTAGGACAGAATATATATCGAGTTATAATATCTGTATTTGCAGTTCCAAACTATTATATTCCAAAAGACCGATGATTCTGGTGATGATCGACCAACTTACGCAATCGCTCGACGCGCTGCTCGGTGACGACGACAGCGACCAGCTCGACGCCTGTGTGGAGTGCAATAGCCCGGCCCCGCCAGGAGCCAACCGCTGTACGGACTGTATCGGCGTCGCTGCCGACTGACGGACTATTTTCTTCTTCTTTCGCCGCAGGTGCGCCCGGCTATTCGGGCGGAAACCGCGTCAGTGGATCGGGGTGTGAGGCGGGTTCCGGCGTCGTGTCAAGTGCCTCGAAGAACCGTTCGGCGATGGTGTCGTGGACGACAACCGAGAGCGTCTCCCAGTCTTCGACTGTGCCCAAAATCCCCATCGGGACCTGCGCGCCGGCCATCTTGGCGTGACCGCCCGCGCTACCGACCTGCCCGAGAGCCTCCCGCAGCGTTTCGCCGAGATCGACCGACGAGCCGCGGGTGCGGCCCGAGACGTAGATCGTCCCGTCGGCGTAGCCGAATACGATGACCGTCTCGATGCCCGCCATGTTGAGGAGTTCCTCGGCGGCCTGTGCGAGGGCGTCGCGGTCGCTGAGCGCGCCGACACAGCTGGCGGCCGCCGAGCCGCGGACCTCTCGCTCCTCGATCGCAGTCGCCAGCGTGTCCAGCACGGACGCGCTGACGTTCGGGGACTCGATCCGCGTGAGTGCCGATTCGTCAGCGTGCGCCGAGAGATCGGCAGCGGCCGTGAAATCGGCTTCGGAGACGCCGCGGGTGAACTGGTTCGTGTCGGTTTGAATCCCGTACAGCAGCGCGGTCGCCAGCGGTTCGTCGGGTGTGAGCCCCAACTGCCGGAAGTACTCGACCATGATCGTACTCGTCGAACCGACCTCCGGCCGGATGTCGAGATACCCCTGCCGATCATCGATCGGCTGGCGTTGGGGGTGGTGATCGACGACGATCTGGACCGGCGTCGCTTCGGGGAGGCTGTCGTTGACGCCGGGGCGGGCGTGATCGACGAGCGCGATCGCCCCGTAATCGTCGGGCGAGAACTCCTCAGTCGTCATCGACTGCAGCGGCAGCGAGAGTAGATTCAGTAGCGCGCGGTTCTCCTGATGGGTGATCTCGCCGAAGTAGTAGGCCTGGCTGTCGACGCCGACCCACTCGGCGATCTCGGTCAGGGCGATCGCGCTGGCAATGGCGTCGGGATCGGGGTTGTCGTGAGTAACGACCGCTAGCGGCTTCGAGAGTGGCCGGAGCGTCGCCAGCAGCCGCGCCATCCGGTCACCCACCTCGGGCCCCGCGGCTTCGAGCAGCCGAGTCGTCATTTCGGTCGTCGGATCAACGAGTCGGTCGGCGACGGCGACGAGCTGTTCGTCATGGCTCTCGGTCGCCGCACTGTGCCGAACAGATAGCAGCGTCGCGTCGGGGAACACCTCGCTGGCGATCATGGCGATCCGGCTGTGTCGTTCCGGATCGTCGGCGGCGACGACGACCGTATCGACCACATCGGGGTAGTGTGTCGCGTCGGTTGGATCGCCCTCGACGGCGCGGACGCCGGCATCACGGAGCGTCGTCACCCAGCCGCTGTCGTCGGTGACGACGTAGAGCGTGCCGGGCTGGGCGGCGGCGTGGCTGGCAACGGTACTGCCAACCGCACGATCACCGAGGACGAGCCGACGCATCATACTGAGGGTGTGGCGGTGATTCGGGAAAACACTGCCGTGTCTATGGTCTGTCGGGCTGACAACTTCGGTGGCCAAAAGGTGGTCGCGGCAGCCACCAGAGCCGCCTCAGGCGAACAGCGCGGCCGCGGCGGCTTCGGCGGTCTCGATGACCGGGCCGAAGCCCGGCAGCAGCAGGACGGTCACGACGCCGGCGACGATGACGGCGGCGTAGAGCCCGGTCGGCTTGCTATCGAGGGCATCGAGGCTGCCAGTCGCCTCCTCGAACCACAGGGCCTTGACGACNCGGCTGTAGTAGAACAGCGACAGCGCGCTGNTNACCGCGCCGACNNNNGCNAGCCACCAGANGCCGGCGTTGANNGCCCCGAGGAACAGGACGTACTTCGAGAAGAAGCCGCCGAAGATCGGCAGGCCGGCGAGGCTGAACATGAAGACCGCCATCGCCAGACTCGCCATCGGCGCCTTCCGACCGAGGCCGGCGTAATCCTCGAAGGTGCGGCCGACGCCCCAGTGTTCGACCATGGCGATGAACAGGAACGCGCCGGTGTTCATGAAGCCGTAGACGAAGAGGTGCGCCATCGCCGCGCCCATCACCGTTGCGTTCGAGCCGGCATCAGTCGTGATCGCGGCCAACCCGATCAGCGCGTAGCCCGCATGGCCGATCGAGGAATAGGCGAGCATGCGTTTGACCTCGGTTTGGGTTGCCGCCGCGAAATTGCCGAGCACCATCGTCACGACCGCGAGGATCCCGAACAGCAGCCCCCAGTCGATGGCGACATCGAGCGCGGGCTGGAAGGCGACCGCGAAGACACGGAAGGCGACGACGAAGCCAGCNGCCTTCGANGCCGACGAGAGGAACGCGNNNANCGGNGCGGGCGCNCCCTCGTANGCNTCNGGNGCCCAGAAGTGGAACGGNACNGANGCNGTCTTGAACGCGAAGCCGCCGGCGATCATCAGGATGCCGACGCCGAGGATGCCGCTGAGATCGCCGACACCGCTGATCTGGCCGGCGATCTCCGTCAGCAGCAGCGAGCCGGTCGCCGCGTAGACGAGGCTGATCCCGAAGGCGAAGACGGCCGCGGATACCGCGCCGATCAGGAAGTACTTCAGGCCGGCTTCGACGCTGCCGCGGTTGGTCTTGAGGTACGCGACGAGGGCGTACGAGGGCAGCGACGCCATCTCAAGGCTGATGAAGACGGTTGCCAACGAGTTGGCGACCGACATCAACGCCATCGCCGTCGCCGCGAACAGCAGCAGCGAGTAGTACGACGCTGGGTTGCTGTCGTTTTCGAGGTAGTCGTAGCTGGCGACGATCACCAACGACGCGACGCTGGTGATGATCGCCGTGAAGAACAGCGACATCCCGTCGACGATGATCGCGCCGCTGAAGAGGTTGATCGCACCGCCGGAGGCCGGTTGGCCGGTGCCAGCAGCGAGATACCACAGCGTCACGCCGAGTGCGGCCAGCGTGCCGCCGACCGACGTGGCCGCCAGCAGGCCGTTGGTGTCGTCGTCATCGGACCAGACGCTGTCGATACCGAGGACGGCCAGCGCGGTCGTCGCCAGCAGGACGACGGGCGCGAGCGCGCGAACGCTGAACAGCCACGCGGTCGGCTCACCCTGCAGGAGGAGGCTCATGCGCCCCCACCTCCCAGCAACTCAAGCAGCGGAACGGTTGCATCGAGTATCATATCGAAGAACAGCGAGGGAACGACACCGAGGACGATGATCGCCCCCAGCAGCGCGACAAGCGGGGCGATGTCGTGGATCGGTGCGCGGTCGAGTTCGTAATCGGTCTCAAGCCGGAACGGGCCGAACAGCGTGCCCTGCATCGCCNACAGCAGNTAGCCGGCGACGATGACGATGCCGAACATCGCNANCGCNGTGAACACNGGCGCGTACGGCAGCACCGTCGAGCCGAAGGAGCCNACGAANANGAAGAACTCCNCNGCGAAGCCGGCCATCAGCGGCAGNCCCATGTAGNCGAACGCGCCGGCNACGAGGATCCACACCGCGATCGGCATGCGATCCGCGAGGCCGGACATGTCGCCGACAATGCGGGTATGCGTCGCGTTGTAGATGACGCCGACCGCCATGAACATCAGCCCCGAGATCAGGCCGTGGGCGATCATCTGGAACGTCGCGCCGCCGAGCCCAAACTCGGTGAACGCGACCAACCCGAGGAGCACATACCCCATCGAGGAGACGGAGGAGTAGGCAACGATCCGTTTGAGATCTTCCTGGGCGAGGGCTAACATTGCGCCGTAGATCACGGAGACGACGGCGATGATAGCGATCGGCACCGCGAAATACTGTGCCTGNTCGGGCANCATCGTGNAGTTGAANCGCAGCAGNGCGTACGTCCCCATCTTCAGCAGGACGCCCGCCAGCATCACGGANGCCGGCGTTGGTGCCTCGACGTGGGCGTCCGGCAGCCACGTNTGNANNGGNACGACNGGCACCTTCACCGCGAAGCCGATGAACATGGCCACGAAGGCGACCAAGGCCAGCGTCTCGCTTGGCAGCCAGAAGAAGTTGCCAAGCTCGCCGGCGGCCAGCGATTGGGTGATCTCCGGCAGCCCGAAGCTGTTGACCGGCAGCCCGATCACCAACATCATGAAGCCGATGAACATCACCANNGAGGCGATGTTNGTGTANACGAAGAACTTGATCGCGGCGTACTTNCGGCGNGNNCCGCCCCAGATNCCGATNAGGAAGTACATCGGGACGAGAACGGCCTCCCAGAAGACGAACCAGAGGAAGAAATCCAGGGCGGTGAAAACGCCGATCAGGTTCGCCTCCATCAGCAACATGAGCCCGTAGAACTGGCTCTTCCGGTCGTCGATCGGTGTCCACGCGCTGACGATCGCCAGCGTCGTGAGGAACGTCGTGAGGATGACCAAGGGCAAGCTGATGCCGTCGAGGCCGACGTACCACTGCAGTTGGTAGCCGGCGACCTCCAGCCACGGCACGACCGTGTTGAACGCGATCTCGCCGCCGGTGAGGGCGTTGCCGCCGGACTCGAAGGCCGACCACAGATAGAGGCTGCCAACGATCGGCAGCAGACTGAGGCCGAAGGCGAGTTTGGGTGCGTACTCGTCGGGGGCCGCAAAGACGAGCAGGGCCGCTGCGAACGTGACCGCCAGTAGTGCTTCGAGTATCATTAGAACCACCCTCCGATGAGGCCGAAGACAACAAGCAGTGTCGTCAGCCCCAAGGTCAACAGCAGGGCGTAGTTGCTGACGACGCCGCTTTGAATCCGTCTGATCCGCTCGCTGCTCAGCAGGCTCACCGAGGAGACGCCGTTGACGACGCCGTCGATGACACCCTGATCGAAGGTGTCAGCACCCCCGGCGACCGCACGGGTGTTGTCGGCGACCCAGACCTGGAACTCATCCTGGTAGTAGTTGTTGTACAACAGGTCTTTGAGCCCGCCGAGCTTGTCGGTGTGCTCGTCGGGATCAGCCACGTTGTACAGCACCCACGCGAGAGCGAGGCCACCGATCGCCAAGCCCAGCGAGGCAGCCGCGCCGGCGAGGACTGTCGGCACCTCACCGCCGAAGAGGTACTGGCTGCTGTAGGGGTCGAGCTCGGCGTAGTGATGCGAGGAGAGCCCCTCGATACCTCCCCAGTTGTTGTCGAGCCAGAGATGCAGGTAGTCGATCCCCTCGATGTTGAGTACCTTCTGTACCGGGACGAGGTTGATGCCGCCGGTGACGACAGCCAAGATGCCGAGTACTGACAGCGGCCCTTTGACGTTCCACCGAACCGGGTGTGGGTCGCGGGCGAGGCTGCTCCGTGGCTCGCCGTGGAAGGTGAGGAACACCATCCGGAAGGTGTAGAACGCCGTGATGGGCACCGCGAGCAGCCCCATCACGTAGGCCCCGAGGATCAGCGGTTCGTCGAGACCGTGGATCAGGGCTTCATACAGGATCTCGTCTTTCGACCAGAAGCCGGCAAACGGGAAGATGCCCGCGAGTGCGAGCGAGCCCGCGAGGAACGTCCAGTAGGTGACAGGCATCTTGTCCTTGAGGCCGCCCATATCCCACATATCCTCGTTGTGGTGCATGGCGATGATGACCGAGCCAGCACCGAGGAACAGCAAGGCCTTGAAGAACGCGTGGGTCGTCAGGTGGAAGACCGCCGCAACGTAGCCACCCGAGCCGAGNGCGAGCATNATNTAGCCGTACTGNGAGATNGTNGAGTANGCNAGCACCTGNTTGANCTCGCGTTTNACGACGCCCATCGTCGCCGCGAACAGCGCAGTGAAGCCGCCGACGAANGCGATGANNGCNANCGNCGTCGGCGACAGCGCGTAGAAGCCGTACATCCGGGCGACGAGGTAGACCCCCGCCGCGACCATCGTCGCGGCGTGGATGAGCGCGGANACNGGGGTCGGACCNTCCATCGCGTCCGGNAGCCACGTNTGNANCGGGAACTGNGCGGANTTNCCNATNACACCGCCGAGAACGAGCAGGCCGACGACGGTGAACCACGTCGACACCTCAAGGCCACCAGGCGTCCAGACGTCGACGTTGCCTGCGAGTGCGGCTTCAGCGAGTGCGGGGAAGGATTCCGCGCCGGCGAAGGCCGCCGTTCCGAAGGTCGTGAAGACGGCGACGACGCCGANGAGGAAGAAGTAGTCNCCGAACCGNGTNACGAGGAACGCCTTCTTCGCCGCCGAGGGCGGGCCGGCCTCGCGGAACCAGAAGCCGATGAGCAGATACGAGCAGAGCCCGACCAGCTCGAAGAACATGAACGCCATCAGCAGGTTGTCGGAGAAGACGAANNCGAGCATGCTNGCNGTNAANAGNCCNAGNNCGGCGTAGTACCGCGGCAGGTCTTCCTCGCCCTCGTCGTTCATGTAGCCGAGGCTGAAGACGTGGACGAGTGTAGCGATCAGCGTCACGATCACCAGCATGAGCGCGGAGAGCGGATCGATCAGCGCGCCGAACGTCAGTGTCCAGTCTTGTGCGCCGGTACCCGTCGCCCACGTGTAGTATGTTTCCTGAAAGGCCGCGCCGTTGCGGACGAAAACGAGAACCCACAGCGAGAGCACCAGCGACCCCGCGGTCGCTGCGATGCCGGTGTAGGCACCGTCTTTCGGGAGTTTCTCACGGGCGAACAGTGCGACGACAAACGAGACGAACGGCAACAGGACGATTGCCGGAACGAATGTGGATGCTGCTGTCATTAGTTACCACCTCATTGCTGCGGCGTCCATCACGTCGATATCACCGAAGTTGCGGTACAGGACGAGGATGATCCCGATCCCGACGGCGACTTCGGCGGCAGCCAGTGCGATCGTAAACAGCGCGAACGTCTGGCCGGTGAGGTTGCCCCACTGGAAGGAAAACGCGATGAAATTGATGTTGGCGGCGTTCAGCATGAGTTCGACGGACATCAGGAAGTACAGCGCGTTCCGCCGAGTCAGGACGCCGAACAGCCCGATACAGAAGAGCGCCGACGACAGCAGGAGGTAGTATTCGACCGGGACCATCTATCGGTCACCTCCATGGTCGGTGCCACCGACACCACTGGTGTCGCTGTCGTCGTCTGCGGCACCAGCGACCTCGCCGTCGACGATATCGCGGCCACCGTCGGTCAACGCCGAGATGATGGTGCCGTCGGTTTCACGTTTGGCGAGGTAGACCGCGCTGTCGAGGGCGACATCGAGCGCGATAGCGATGATCAAAAACGCGGCGAGGAAGCCCTCCGCGGGCACGTCGCCGAGCTCGATATCGAACAGCGCGTAGCCGATGTTGTGGACGATCGAGGCCTCCGCCGGGAAGCCAGCCGGCTCGGGGAAGCCGCCGGCCGCGCCGGCGATAGCGGCCGCCAGCACGCCGAACAGTGCGACGGCAGCGATGCCCGGACTGATCGCCACGACCGAGTCGTCGTCGGCCTCGCTCATACGTTGCTCACCTCCGTCTCCGATTCGTTTCGCGTCAGCATCACGGCGAACGTAATGAGGATGAGAACCCCGCCGATGTAGACGAGGATCTGCATCGCTGCAAGGAACTCAGCCTGCAGCAGTACGTAGTGCACCGCGACGCTCAACAGTGCGCCGCCAAGCAGGAGCGAAGCGTGAAACACGTTCCGCACAAGGACGACGCCCAAGCTGAAGCCCACCGTCAGGAGGGCGAACAGCGCGAACGCGATGGTCTCATAAACCATTGTGTGTGTATCCTTAAGGTATCCCTTTGAAGATTTCGAGAACGATCCGTCAGGCGTCGGCTACTGGTAGTCGACTTCGCCGTCGCCCTCGCCGATCCAGGCGTCCCGGTCGGGGTTCCGCGAGTTCAGGGGGTCGATCCCTTTGTACCACGGGACGTTCTTGAGCTGTTCTTTGTTGTACGCGAGTTCGTCTTTCGTGTCCGCGGTGAACTCGAAGTTCTGNGTNAGNAGGATGGCNTCGACGGGACANACCTCCTCGCAGAGCCGGCAGTAGATGCACTGCCCGATGTGGAGGTTGTACTGTTCGCCGTTGCGCTGGTCGTCCGTCACGATCTGGATCGTGTCGTTCGGACAGACGTTCTCGCACTGNCGACACCAGATACACCGCTCNTGNNNGAACTTGTGGACNCCGCGGAACCGNGGNNTGACNTCCGGTGCTGTTTCGGGGTACTCGACCGTGAANGTCTNCCCGTCNANNGCGTGNTTCANCGTCGTNGCCATNNNTTTGAGNAGTCCGATCATTATGCGATCACTCCCACGATNANGGCCGTGAGNACNAGGTTAGCGAANGANANNACNAGCATNCCCTTCCANCCGATCTCGATNANCTGGTCGATNCGNACNCGNGGCAGCGCCGAGCGNNNCCACTGCGTGAACAGGAAGAACGCCCAGATCTTGATGATGAACCAGACGAAGCCAGGTAAAACGGGACCTGCAGGTCCCCCGAGGAAGATCGTCGCCATGATCGCCCCGCCGAGGAAGACGTGCANGAACTCNCCGAGGTAGANNAGNACNAAGTANACCGAGGAGTACTCNGTCTGGTAGCCGGCGACGATNTCGGTCGGTGCNTCCGGNNTGTCGAACGGGTTNCGGCCNANCTCCGCCATGTTCGCCACGAGGAAGAGGACGAACGCGAACGGGTTAACGAAGGCGTACCACGACGGGATCGCCACGCCCCCGAGCGAGAGCAGCGTCTCGCTTTGGGCGGCGACGATCTCGCCCATCTGCAGCGTCCCCGCGAAGACGACGACCGACATCGCCGTNANGANNAGCGGGATCTCNTANGCGANGTTNTGTGCNACCGCGCGNAGCCCGCCCANCAGCGAGTACTTGTTGTTCGACGCGTAGCCGNCCATCACNAGNNCGANCGANGCGATAGAGGCGAACGCGAAGACGAGCGCGAGCCCCGACTCGGGGTCGGCCAGCTGGATGTTGAACGGGCCGAGATTCCCCATCGGAATGACCGCGAAGCCGAGCATCGCCGAGGCCGGCAGGATGAGCGGCGCGAGGTCGTAGGAGGGGCGGTCGGCACCATCGGGAACGATCAGCTCCTTCGAGAGGAGTCGGACCGCGTCAGCGATAATGATGAACAGGCCGAACGGACCGATCCGGTTGACGGCGATTCGGTCAGTGAAGCTGGCCGTAATCTTCCGTTTGGCCCACGGGCCGGCGACGCCGGTTTGCGCCAACATGACGTTGCCGACGATGAACGCACCGATCAGCGCGCCGACGGCGGCACCGAGCGCGCCCTCAAGCCCGAGCAGCCCGGCGATCTGTTCCGGCAGCAACGCTTCACCCTGTAAGAGCCCAGCCATCAGCGATCCACCTCACCGAGAACGATATCGAGACTCCCGAGCGNNGCGATGNNGTCNGGGANGTACTCNCCNTNGGACATCTCCGGNAGCGTCTGGAGGTTCGAGAAGCACGGCGACCGGATCTTGAACCGGNCNGGCTTGTCCGTGCCGTCCGAGCGGATATAGATGCCGAGTTCGCCTTTCGCNCCCTCGACGGACNNGTANATCTCCGTGTCNNNGTCNGGNTTNANCGTNCGCGGGACGTTNGACTGGATGTNNCGNTCNTCNTCNGGCCAGTCCTCNAGCAGGTCGANACACTGCTCGACGATCTTCGCCGACTCCTCGACCTCCCGCATCCGGACGAGCAGGCGGCTGAAGTTGTCACAGCCGTCCTCGGTGACGACATCCCAGTCGAGCTNGTCGTAGTAGCCGTAGGGGTCGTCGCGCCGGAGGTCGTAGTCGATACCCGAGCCGCGGGCGACCGGGCCGGTCGCGCCGTAGCTCTTNGCGACCTCCGGCGGCAACACGCCGGTGTCGACCGTTCGCATCTGGAGGATCTCGTTGGAGGTCATCATGTCGTGGTACTCCTCCANCNNNGNCGGGAGNNCGTCGAGGAAGTCNCGNGTCTTCTCGAAGAACTCCTCGCGCGGCTCGGGGAGGTCCCANGCGACGCCGCCGAGCCGGAAGTAGTTGAACATCAGCCGCTGGCCGGTNAGNTCCTCCAGNANGTTCTGGACCNNCTCNCGGTCGCGGATGGNGTACATGAACAGCGCGGTGAAGTCGCCGTAGATGTCCAGCGCGAACGTCCCCAGCGCGAGGAAGTGCGCCGCCATCCGGCAGAGTTCCGCCCCCATCGTTCGGATGANCTGNGCGTACTCNGGNACNTCGATGTCNGCGAGGTCCTCGGCCGCCCGGGCGTACGCCCACTCGTTNAGCAGGCCNGCNNNGNTNNAGTCCCAGCGGTCGGGGTACGGCATGATCTGGTGGCGGTAGGTGCNCNGCTGGCACATCTGCTCCTCGCANCGNTGNANGTAGCCGATATCGGGCTCGACGTCGGCGACCTGNTCGCCGTCGAGNNNNGTCTTNANGTGGAGNACNCCGTGAGTCGCCGGGTGGTGCGGGCCGATGTTGAGGTACATCGTCTCCGCGTCGTTGTCGGCTTTCTGATCCTCCAACAGCGGGTTCTTGTGCTCCCGCAGCGGGACGACCTGCGGTTGGTCCTGATCGTAGGANNGCNNCAGCGGGTGGCCCTGCCACGTCTCNGGAAGNAGNATNCGNCGNANGTCNGGGTGGTCCTCGTACTCGATGCCGANGAGNTCGTANGCCTCCCGNTCGTGCCAATCGGCGGTGCGGAAGACCTCGTTGGCCGACTGACTGACCGGGTTTTCCTTGTCGGCTGGGACGATGATACTGACCTCTTGGGTGCGGTCGGCGTAGCTCGTCAGATGGTAGATCGACTCGTAGCGGTCCTCGTACTCCTNGGCGGTNACACACGAGAGGTGGTCGAAGCCGGCCTGATCGCGGAGCCGGGTAAGCGCGTCGACGACGGTGTCGGGTTTGATGACGAAGCCCGGCGCGTTCTCGTGGTCGTCGCGGCCGATGACGAGGTCGCCGAGGAGGTCCTCGATGGCCTCGGGTGTCGGTTCGGCGAGCTCCGGGGAGTCGGGGAGTTCCACGCTCATGGTGAATCAGCCCAGTTGTACCGCATCACCAGATCGTCCACGTCGATTTCCTGTGCGAGCTGGTCGATGATCTCGTCGCGTTCGAGATCGCCGAACTCCTCCAGCTCGTANGGNTTNACNGTCACCGGCGANGNCTCGCCGTTGGCGACGCGNTCCTGGAGCTTCGCGATGCCGTAGATGAGCGCCTCGGGGCGGGGCGGACAGCCCGGCACGTGGATGTCGACCGGGATGACCTCCTCGGCGCCCTTGATGACGTTGTAGCCCTCCTGGAACGGGCCGCCGGAGATGGTACAGCTCCCCATGCCGACGACGAACTTCGGCTCGGGCATCTGGTCGTAGACGCGCTTCATCCGCGGGGCGAACTTCGAGACGATCGTCCCCGGGACGATGATGACGTCCGCCTGTCGCGGCGACGCGCGCGGCACACCCGCGCCGAACCGGTCGAGGTCGTGTTTGATGGCGTAGGTGTGCATCATCTCAATGCTGCAGCAGGCGATGCCGAACTGCAGCATGAACATCGAGGAGCCCCGCACCCAGTTCATGAACTTGTCGAACTTNGTGAGGATGAACGGCGANGAGCCGAACGCCTCNCGNAGCNNGGANTTGAANCGGNTGTCCTGTCCCGCAAGCCGCGCCTCGCGGGTCTCTGTGCCTACCTTCGAACTGTCGGTGACGAACGGTTGTGAGTTGTCGCTGCTCATGAGTTCTGTCGCTCCGTTTTTCGCGTGGCCGCACGCAGACTCCGTGTCCACTGCACTGCACCGACACGCCACGCCCAGACGAGACCGACGACGAGGATCCCGACGAAGATCAACATCGGCAGGATGGCCTGCGATAGCGGGACGCCCGCATCCAGCGCGGACCGGTACATGACCGCCCACGGGAAGATCATCACCGTCTCGATATCGAAGACGACGAACAGCAGCGCGACCATGTAGTACTGGATATTAAGCTGGACGCGCCCCGAGCCGGTCGGGATCTCACCGCTCTCGTAGGTCGTTTTCTTACCGCTTTCTGGGACGGCTGGACGCAACAACGCCGACACCACGATCATCGCAAGCGGGATCGCAATGCCGACGACGGCCAGTGCCCCGATAGCTAACCATGACATTCGATATACTCCGTAACACACGAGCGTTTGCGCCCGCCCCTCATAAGCATTGATTTTCGGCCGACTGTTCAGCAGATACGCTCGAACGAGTCGGCCACAGCTACGGCATTCAGAGACAGCCCATCATCGTCGACTCGGTTGCTTCCTCGATAGTCCCGTCTTCAACCAACTGGATGAACTGGTGGGAATCGTTACAGTCGATAAGGTTGGCGTCAACATCCTTCGTGTCCGAATGCTGGGCCGTAGAAATCTCGATTACGAACTCACTGTACTGTCGGAACTCGTACACTGCATACGCCTCGGTCGACAGTGTGACTGTTTCGTTGTAGAACGGTGTCGCGTTCGTTCGACGTATCGTGACGGTCGTTTCGAGGGGCGATGAGGAATCAGTGAGGAGGATTACCTGATGTGAATCATCGCTCGCGCCAAACTGAACGAAGGCCGTTGCCGTCGCATCATCTGAAAGCGTGTCACGCCCGGGGAAATCCTGGATTTCTGGGGCTGCGTTCACATCACGGTTCACAACTGAGGGATCGCGTTCGACAAGCTGTCTTGTGTCACTCGTATTCGTCTCCCCATCGCTCTGCTCGCCTTCGGGCGGTTGCTCCGGCTGTCCAACACATCCCGAAACAGAGCCAACAAGAACGCAACCGACGCCGAGACCGAATTTTCGCCGATTCATATCAAACGAACACTAGTACACGCCTTACCTGTGGGTGGTGTCAGATAATACTAATGAAGACTCATGCGCGGAGCGACTCATACTCGAGGGAAAACAACCCGACGACCTACGCGTCGCGCTCGCGGAAGCCGTCGATCCCGAGGTCGTGGAGGGCTTTGGAGGTCTCACCAACATCACCCTGCAGTGAGTCGTGGTACTCGATCAGGGCCGCTTCGATTTCGTCGTGTTCGCGGGCGATGATCTGGGCCGCCGAGAGCCCGGCGTTGAACGACTTGCCGGCGTCGACGGCCGTGAGCGGCGCGCCGGTCGGCATGCCGATCACGCTGTCGACGGATTTCTCTTGGACCGGGACGCCGATGACTGGAATCGGGTAGGCGATCGAGGCTGTCATATTGGGGAGGTCGGCTGACTTCCCACCCGCGCCGGCGATGATCACGTCGAGCCCGCGATCGGCCGCGGTCTCGCCGTAAACGGTCATCAGTTCCGGCGTCCGGTGAGCCGAAACGACGTAGCTCTCGAAGGTGAATCGGCTTTCTGGGGGATTCTCGAAATCAGTCTGCTCGGCGAATCCGAGTTCTTCGAGGGCTTCGTACGCCCCGGCCATCACGTCAAGGTCGGAATCCGAGCCCATGATGATCCCAACGTCGGGCGTTGTCGCCGGGTCACGGTCCTGTGCGGCTTCGGCTTCAAGGCGGTCGATCAATTCTTGGACTTCGGGTGCGGTGGTCATTGGCTGTGGATGCTCCCAGCGGCGGCAAGTGCGTTGCGGTCTCGGTGGTAGTGTGCAAATACGACGTTGAGAGAGTCATGTTATTGTAGAAAGCCCTCGGCTCTCTCGGCTCCCGGGACTCGCTGCGCTCCTCGCTCACTTCGTTCGCTGCGGTGCTTGCGTCGTCCGGGTTCGCCGGGAGAGCCTCGCCCTTTCAGTCCGCCAGGAATTCGGTTGATACGCCGTCCAAATCGGAGTATGCTCGGTGCGTGTCTGAATGCCGCCGTCTCGCTACTCGCCGACGAAGGTGACGCTGTCGCGGATCGATTCCGCACGGTCGAGCAGCGCGTCGCGGTCGCTGGCGTCGTCGGCCCCCTCACCATCCGCAGCGTCCGGATCGGTGACGGTGATGTGGCCCATTTTCCGGAGCGGGCGGACCTGTTTTTTGCCGTACCAGTGCATGTGGGCGTTCGGCGAGTCCAGCACGCGATCGACGTTGTGGAGCGTCGCGGCCTCGGGTTCGGACACGTCACCGAGAATATTGACCGAAACCGTCGGCTCACGGAGGGCAGTCGGGCCGAGCGGCCAACCAA
This sequence comes from Halonotius terrestris, assembly GCF_006861665.1. Taxonomy (GTDB): domain Archaea; phylum Halobacteriota; class Halobacteria; order Halobacteriales; family Haloferacaceae; genus Halonotius; species Halonotius terrestris. Next base: position 42,079 of record NZ_RKLU01000003.1, read on the forward strand.
GAACGGCGCGAACGTGCGTTTCGAACTGGGAGGTGCGCGCGCCCTCGATCGTCCAGTGGCCGGAGTTGTGGGGTCGCGGCGCGATCTCGTTGACGAGGATGTCGCCGTCCTCGGTTTCGAAGAGTTCGATCCCGTAGACGCCGTAGCCGTCGAGGAACTCCAGCACGTCGCGGGCGACCTCGCGGGCGCGGTCACGGACATCGTCGTCAGTGCGGGCCGGCGAAACGCTGGCCCGCAGGATCTCCTCCTCGTGGATCGTCTCGGTGACGGGATAGGTGTCGACGCCGTCGGCTCCCTTGACGCCGATGACCGAGAGTTCGCGCTCGAAAGGGACGAACGCCTCGGCCATCGTGTCGACGCCGAGTTCATTGAGGGCATCGGCTGCGTCGTCGGGGTCCTGAACCGGCGTGTTGCCGCGGCCATCGTAGCCGCCCTCGCGGGCTTTCAGCATCACGCCGTCGAGTTCTTCGACCGCGAGCCGGAGGTCTTTCTCGCCGCCGATGCCGATGAAATCCGGCACCGGAATCCCGGCATCGGCGAGGGCTTCCTTCTGGACGAGTTTGTCCTGGATCGTCCGGAGGGTGCCGGGATCGGGATTGATCGGGATGTCGTACTCGTCGGCGACATCTTCGAGCAGGTCGGGGTCGGCGAGTTCGATTTCGAACGTGAGCACGTCGCTGGCGGCGGCGAGTTCGCGGACGGCATCGGGATCGTCGAACTCGCCGACGATCTGGTCGCGGGCGACAAGCGAGGCCGGACACTGTGGCGTCGGATCGAGGACGATGACCTCGACGCCGAGCGGCGCGGCAGCCTCCGCAAGCATGCGGCCGAGTTGCCCGCCGCCGACGACGCCGAGGGTCGGACCGGGGAGTGTTGTCATACGCGAGGGATTCCGACGGCGAAAAATAAGGGTTCCCACCTGTGGACGCGGGCTGTCGCGGCGGGATAGCCGAGCCGGAATTTTATGTAGGACTGCGGAGACGATTCGGTATGGTCTCCGACGTAGACGGTGATACGACACTGGCAGCACTGGCCCACGCATCAGCTCTCATCGCGTCGTTTCTCGGCCCGGTCCTGTTTCTGCTACTGGCCGATGAGGACGACGAGTTGGTTCGGGAAAACGCGAAAAACGCGATCAACTTCCAGCTCGTGCTGTTCGCGGCGACGCTCGTTGCGGTGCTGTTGGTCTTCGTCGGTATCGGACTGTTGTTGCTGCCGCTGATCGGGCTTGTCGATGTGATTTTCGTGTTGATCGCCACAGTCAGAGCCAACAGTGGCGAAATCTACGAGTACCCGTTGACGCCGAGCATCGTCTAAACCGAGCGGCTGCCGCGTTTTGTTCGAAACGAGCTATTCGACCACAGCGGCTGCGTCGTCGGTCCCGCTTGAATCCGACTCGGGACGCAAACGCAGGGCCTCGTCGCAAGCCGCCAGCATCGCCACCTCGTAGTTGGTTACGTAGGTCAAGACGACGATTTGGACCGGCAGCAACAGGAGCCAGCCGATCAGCAGCGTCAGCCCACCCAACACGACCAACACGGCGACCCCGGCGGTCGAGGCTGTCGCCGCAGCGAACCCACCGAACAGTCCGAAGACGACGACGAGGCCAATCACCGCACCGATGACGAGCACGAGCCCGAAAACGAGTACTGAGAGGATCGATTGGCCGATGCCGATCGCCAACAGCAGCAGGAAGTGGGCGACGAGATAGACACCGAACTGCGAAAGCTGGCCGCGAAGGACGGGCCAGAACCGCCGCCACCCATCGAGGACGCCGCTGTCGGTGATGACCATTGTCGGGACGACGAACTCGCTGGTGATCCGGCTCACGACCGTCGAAACGAGGAGGATCGCCGCCACGAGTAGGCCGATGAGGACGTACGCTCCCGGGCCAAGCGGTACGCTACCGGTAAGAACGACGTAGCCGATGAGCGCGAACGGGGCCAGCGTGAGCAGTTGGACGACGAGTTTGAAGCCGAACAGCCGGAGGGCTTGTCCGAATCGGCGTTTGGCGGGCTCGATGAGTCGCACCTCGTCGGTCTGGAGGTCGTCGTAGAAGACGAACCGGAGGATATCCGAGAGGAGCGCGACGGCCAAGCCAATGCCGAGCAGGACTGCGGCGATGGCGACGACAAGAACGAGTTCCTCCGACGCCATATGGAGGAGTTCGGACGGTGGAGGGAGTTCGCCGGAGGGGAACCCACCGGGAATCGTTTCATTCCCGCCGGCCATCGGCATGCCGCCGGCTGACTCGTTGCCGACGGCCGATCCATTGCCGAAGGAGTCGTCGGAGGGGATCGACGAACCGCTGTTGAACAGACTGAACACGGAGCCGCCGCCCGTCCCGACGAAGATCGAGATGAGGGCGAGTTTCAGCCAGCGGCGGAGGGTGAACGGGGACAGAAACGACCGAGTTTCCTCGATCGCTTCGTCGACACTATCGATCGCGTGCCATGACATATGAGTGACGAGTTCCGACGCACTCAAAGGGGTTTCGGAGGGTAAAAATTCGGCAGGGGTGACCGAATTAGTCAGAACCGCGGTCGAGCACTGCCGGCCGTGAGAGCGTGGCGTCGCCCGCAACCGGATCGACGGCTGAAACGTCGATCGTCGGCCACTCCTCGGTCATCGTCAACGGCTCGATGGTGTCGTCGGTGACCAGTACCGTGCCCTCGCTTTTCGCGCCCTGCACGGTAGGGTTCCACGCGTAAGCCATCGGCGCAAAGACGCGGGCCGCGTGGTCGGGCGTGGCAATCCACTCCCGGCCGGCGAAGCCAGCGGCTCCGCCCTGATGATGGTGGGTCCACTCGTCCGGATAGCCACCCGCCGCGTAGGCTTCCTGGATAGCGTCGAACACGTCGCCAGCGGGGCCGTCGCGGGCTGCTACCTCTTGTGTCGCTGCCAACGCCGACACCTCGACCTCGGCAGCGGTTCGGTGTCGTTCGGCGAGCCAGTCGGGCGCGTCGAAGGCGACCGTTCGAGTCGCACTCGCGTACAGTCCGCCGCGGTGAGCCGTCACGGACAGCAGCGCGTAGTCACCGAGGGTCGCGTCTGTCGGCGTGTAGTGGCGGTACTGCTGGGCGCGCTCGCTGCCGCCGACGAGGACGACCGGCGCGACGAGGTCCCGAGTTTCGAGTGCGGCTCGGAGGTCGGTGGCAACCTCGTATTCAGTCATGTCCGGGGTGAGCGTTCGAGCTATCAGTTCGAGGGCCTCAACAACGTCCGCACCGACCGATCGATAGCGATCGATATCGGCGTCAGCCAGCGGCTGGCGGAGCGACGTGGTATCGACCGACTCGAACCCCGGTACATCGAAATCGGCTGCGGCGGGCGTCGGCGACCGCTCGGCGACGGCCTCGGCCAGCGAGTCAGCGTACCAGTCGGCGGCTTCGATCGTGAACTCGGCGGGGACCTCCTCATCGCGGAGTCGCGGGGCTTCGATGGTATCGGTGACGACGCGGAAACCTTCCTCGCGGTCGTAGCCGGCGGCGGCGACGCCGACCGAGCCCTCGCGGTCAACGACATTGCTACCGCCGGTCAGCCACGTGAAACTGTTCGGACGGGCGAACCAGATGGCTTCGAGATCGCGCTCGGCGAGAGCGGCGTCGAGTCGCTCGCGCCGGTCGGCCAGCGGCGGTGTCGCAGGTGACATATCCCAGTCTTCGACCGCAGCCACTTGAAGCCGAAGCCCCCGAACGCAGTGGGTTCGGAGCCGTGTAAACAGGTCTAAATAGCCAGCAGCCCGACGTTCAGCCAATGGTTCGACGCCCGAACTGGCTCAGCTTTCGGCGGTTTGCGGCGGTGACGACGGCACTCACGCTGTCGCTGATTACCCTCGGCGTCTACACCTCCGCGACCGGCTCGGGGCTGGCCTGTCAGGCTCAGTGGCCGCTCTGTTCGGATCAGTTGATCCCCGCGCTGACGATCAATCCCGATTTCATCGAGTGGTTCCACCGCGTAGTGGCGATGATCACCGGCTTCTTCATCCTCGGGACGGCCGGCTGGGCGTGGCGGCGCGGCGACCGCCGGACGACGCTGGCGGCGACCGGCGCGGTCGTGTTGCTCCCGCTGCAGATCTCGATCGGCGCGATCACGGTCACGCTCAACGGGCTGCTCCCGTGGGGGTACGCCGCGCCGACGCACGCGGCGCACCTGATCGTCGCGCTGTCGATCTTCACGCTGCTGTCGCTGACGACGATCTACGGCTACGAAAAGCACCACCGGCGACCGCCGCGGCTGCGAAGCAAGCGCGCTCTCGGCGTCGCGCTGGGCGCGCTCGTGGTCAGCGGGCTGTTCAGCCGCGGCGTCCCACTGCTACAGTACTCGCCGGGCGCACAGGCGTGGTATTATGCCAGTTCGCTCGTCGCCGTCGTCGCGTTGTTGGCGACGATGTACTGGCTGGCGGATGTCGATCCGCTGGGTCGACGGCTGGCGGGCAGCGCGCTCGGCGTGGTGTTCGTGACAATGCTCATCGGCCGTGATCTCATCGTCTATACGCCTACCGTACAGCTCCTCAACTTCGGGCTCTATCTGGCCGTCATCGGCCTCGTCGCCGCCGGCCTCTGGAGACTGGTCGACACCGACACGCCGTCGGCGACGACGCGGCTCAGCAGCGAGCAATCCGAGTGAGCAACCCCGCAGCGGCGATTCTCACATGAAGTCGTTGAGCCCGGCCTGATCCTCGTCCTCGTCAGCACCGGGATTGTCATCGTCGCCGGTGTCGTCGGCAGCGACATCGCCGGCCGTGTCGCTCGCGCGGTCGTCGCCTGTCGTCTCGTGTTCGCGTCCAGCGTCGTCGCTACCGTCCGCGCCTGCTTTGTTTTCGGCGTCAACCTCTCGTGCGTCGCCAGCGAACGCGCCGCCGGAGTGGGCTTCGATCGCCTCTGCGCGCAACTCCTCGGCGTCAGCGACGATGGATTCGACCTTGTTCGTGGACTCGCCGCTGCCGGTGATGAAGGAGACGGCCGCCTCGTCGAGTTCGTAGGCCGCCGCCATCGCCACCGTCAGTTCTCGCGGTTTGCAGTGGTGGGTCATCGCCGACAGGAAGGGCAGCACATCGCGGCGCGCGGTGTCGATGCTCAGTCCGCCGCGCTCGGCGATCCGCTGGCAGACGTCGTCGGCCGTGTCGTTCGAGCCGGGCCAGAACTGCGGGCGGCTGTAGCGGGTCCAGCCGCCTTTGGTGCCGTCGCGGGCGGCGGCGACGCCGGCGGCAGCGTTGTCGGTCGCATACCGCCAGTAGCTGTAGTTCTGTGTGGCGCGCACGCGGCCCAGCCAGCGGTCGGCGTTGGCTAAGGCGTCGTAGGCGCGAGCGGCTTCGGCGGGCTCATAGACCGCAAGGAGGTTGTTCTCGATCCACTTCGTCAGGTCGTCGGGCGTCTCGTCGACGCGGTAGGCCGACTGGAGGGCCTCCTCGGCTGACTCCTCCTTGAGGACAGCGTCGAGAAACGGAAAGAGATCCATCGCGCGGTCGCGGCCGCTGGTGACGACATCTTCCTTCGTGATCGACTCCCGTCCCTCCGCGGCGGCCTGCAGGTCCTTGATCGCCCCACGGAGGTCGCCGTCGTTGGTTTCGGCGATCGCGTCGAGGGCGTCCTGTTCGTACTCGATGCCTTCGCGGCGACAGATATCACGGAGGACGGGGACGATAGACCGGCTCGACACGTCTCGGAACTCGATGTCCTCACAGGCGTTTCTGAGACCGCGGCTCATCTCGTAGAACTCGTTGGCGATGAGGACGATGGGTTGGCCGGAATCCTTGACCAACTTCGTGATCGCTGACGCGCCGCCGCGGTCGTAGTTGCCGTGGATGTTGTCGGCCTCGTCGAGAATGACCAGCTGGCGACTCTCGGTGTCGCCGCCGCGCGCGCCGCCACCGCTCGCGCTGCCGGCCAGCGTCGCGTTCTTCGCTGCGCGTCCGGCGAACCGCTCGATCACGTCGGCGGTCCGCTGGTCGGAGGCGTTGAGTTCGACCGTCTCCCAGCCCATGTCGTTGGCCAGCGCGTGGGCTGCGGAGGTCTTGCCGACCCCCGGCGAGCCATAGAGGATGACCGCCTGCCCGTGGTCGTCCCACGTTGTGGCCCACTCGTGGAAGGCGTCGCGGGCTTTGTCGTTGCCGCGGACCTCCGAGAGGGTCGTCGGGCGGTAGACTTCGGTCCAATCAGCCATTATCCGAGTGTGACCCGTCGCTCGCTTAGAGGTTGCGGGACTCGATTCCCGATCAATCTCGTCTGTAGGCGATCCAGTACGAAACCGGCAGTGTCACGACGAGGATGACGACAGTGCTCACGATCTGGCTGTAGACATCCGGCGGTGACACCTGCGCGGCAATCGCAAAGCCGAGGATGATCAGGAGGGACTGGACTGCCACGAACTGCAGTCGGGGGGACTCGTTCACGGATGTATCATACCCAACGACCGGAATAGTCCTGCCGGAAGTTTGTCATATCTGCCGTTGGAAGAACTGAGGACCGGAACACTGGCCGGTGGATTCATGCTGGCACCAACACAACGGTGAGGTATGTCCACCTCCAAGTCCGTCGCGCTCAGCGACGACGAGATCGACCTGCTGCTTGATACCGGCGGCGTTGGCGTGATTTCCTTCGCGGACGACAACGAACCCTACTCGGTGCCGATCTCCTACGGCTACGACAAGGACGTCGGCGACCTCTACGTCCGACTCGCTTTCGCGCCGGAAAGCGAGAAACGCCGGTTCGTCGACGACGGCGTCCGTGCATCGCTTGTCGTCACCGACGACGAAGGCGGCAAGTGGCGGAGCGTCGTCGCCCGCGGGCGGTTGACCGAAATCTCCGAGCCCGCAGTCGCCGGCACCGCCGCCCAGAGCATCCACCAGATCGACATCCCGTACGTGACGATCTACGACCGCCGGGCCGGCGAGTTGGAGTTCGAACTCTACCGGCTCGACCCCGAATCGATCACTGGACGCAAAGAGGCCTGACAGTACGACAACTGTCTATGCCGCTGTTCGACAGCCTTTTTTCGAGACCGCCGGTAGAAGCGGTATGACCCGGGACGTGCGTACGCGATGACGACGACAGTCCGTGAGGACCTCTCCCACCGGATCGCCGGGGAGATCACGCTGAGCGACGACCCCGGCGCGACGCTCAAGAAGTGGCGCACCGATTTCAACATCTCCCAGACGGAGTTGGCCGCCCAGATCGACGTCTCTTCCTCCGTGATTTCCGACTACGAGAGCGGCCGCCGGGAGAGCCCCGGAATCGGCATCGTCCGGCGTATGGTCACCGCCCTGCTCGATGTGGACGAGTCCCGCGGCGGCAGCCACATCCGGCAGTACGGCCGCGTGCTGTCGGCCGGGTTCGAGAGCGACATCGTCCACGACCTCCGAGAGTATCCGGCCGCACTCCCGTTGTCGGATTTCTACGACGCACTCGATGCCACCGAAGTCAGCGAAGGCAAGTGGGATTACGTCAACGGCCACACCGTCATCAACAGTATCCAGACGATCACCCGCCTGAGCAACGAGGAATTTTATCGACTCTACGGCCAGAGCACCGATCGCGGGCTCGTCTTTACCAACGTCAGTCGCGGCGAGGGGCCGCTGGTCGCCATGCGCGTCGTCACCCCGACCCCGAACGCGGTCGTCCTGCATGGGATCGAGGCCGACGACCTCTGGGAGCACGCCCCCGCACTCGCCGAGATCGACGGCTTCTCGCTGGCGACTTCGACCCGCGATCTCGAAGACGCCCTCGCTGATCTGCGAGAGTTGGCCTGAGCAAGATCGGCGACAACGCTCAATATTCGATCTGGCTATTGATTCCAACTGCGAGCGCAAGAACACCAACGACGGCGACAGCAACGCTGCCGAGCCACGCCTGCGAGGCTGGATCGGCGATCTGCCCGCCCCAGAGTCCGGCGACGAGTGCGAGGCCGCCGGCGACGATGAACAGGACGAACCGTTCCATCGCTTGCGTCGTTGTTGCCGCGGCACCGACGAGAATGTTATCGTTCCGTAGCCACGCGGCACCGACTCAGAACACCCGGCGGCGACGCCCGATGCCACCCGTACGCAAGTCGGCTGCCGACACCGGCATGACGTAGGTGCCGACTCGTTCGCGTCGCCACCAGTCGCCAGTCTCTGCGCGCTCGTCGCGGGTCGTGAAGCGGTAGCGGTAGCGAATCACGCGGAGTTGTTCCGGCGGCTCGTCGGGGAACGGGGTTGATTCCAGCAGCGATAGCGTCGCCGCGTCGTTCTCGAAGAGAGCCGCGAGGAAGGATTTGAACCACCGCTGTCGCGGGCCGGGTTGGGGCCGCATCGCCGCGAACCAGAGTTGCCAGTCCAGTCGCAGGTGGTAGGGCGCCCACTGCGACGGTCGCTCGTCGGTGCGGACGGGCTGGCCTTTGAACTCGTAGGCCTGCCAGTCGCCCTCGGTGGGATTGCTCGCCGTCGTCCCTTCGACGACCAGTTGGAAGCGGTCGGTCGTCACCGAGCCGAAGGCGCCGTAGGTGTTGACGAGTTTGAGCGGATCGAAGGAGGTGTTCATCACCTGCGTTTTCGAGAGCATGTTCGCGGTCGGCTGGATGCTGAGCGCGGCGACGACGATAGCGAGGAGGATCGAGGCCGCCGACAACCACCCGGGTGTCGCCGTCGTTGCTGGCGCGGTAATCGGCAACAAGGATGTCAGAACGCCATCGCTGAACAGCGCGACCGACTGGACGATGGTGAGCGCGTTCAGGAACGCGAAGTTGCCAGTGAGCATCAGCCAGCCCTGAAACCCGATGGTCGCTACGCCGGCGACCGCGGCGAACGGCTGCGGAGCAAAGTAGAGAAAGGGCACCGCGAGTTCGACGACGTGGTTTCCCAACGTTTCGACCCGGTGAAACCGATCCGGCAACCGATGCGCGAACCAGCTCAGCGGGTTCGGGATGGGCTGGGTCTCGTAGTGGTAATCGAGACACGTCAGGTCGCGCCAGCAGGCGTCGCCGCGGATCTTGATCAGGCCCGCGCCGAACATATTGCGGAACACCAGCCACTTCAGTAGCCAAATCACGACCACGGGCGGCTGGCTCGGACCGGCACCGAGGAAGACAGCGAGAAACCCGGTTTCCAGCAGCATCGACTCCCAGCCGTAGCCGTAGAACACGCGACCGGCGTTGACGAACGACTGGTAGAGACCCCACAACAGCAGCCACAGCAGCATCGACGCCGGCACGGCGTAGGGAGCCGGCAGCCAGTACGGCCCAGCCAGCAGTGCGACCGCCGAGAGGACAACACCGCTCCACGCCGCGAGACCGATAGCGCGGTCGCTCGGAAAGAAATAGAACAGACTGGGTCGCTCGCGGAATGTGGTTCCTTCGACGTACTCATCGATCGGGAGCAATCCATCCTCGCCGGCCAGCGGGCGGAACTGCGTGGCGGCGACGAGAAACGCCAGCAGGTAAATAAGCGCGAGCCCGCGCTGGAAGACGAAGCGGACAAGCCAGTAGCTCCCCGTCTCCGGCAGCATACGCGACGCTGGTGGCGTGACCGACAAATACGTACCGCAAAACCGTGACTGCGACCGTCAGAAAACCGCGGCAGCTATCGGGCTGTCGGCGTGATGCCGTCGCCGACGGCATCCATCACTTGGAGGACGGCACTGGCTGCCAACCCTTGGGCGACCTCGCGTTGGGTCTCGTCGTCGAGTCCGGCTTCGAGGTCGTCAACGTCCGGCGTGTAGCCGGCGGTCACCGGATGGCCGGCCGGCGGATCGACCGCGACGGTGGCTGCTGGGCCGCCGTCTTGGAGTTCCGAGCCGACGTGGTAGCCGTCAGGGAGATACGACTCGGTTTCGGCGACGATTGACGCGACGGCGTGTCGGAGGGCCTGCTTTTGGCCGACCGACAGCTCGACATCGGCGTGATCGTCGATAGCAACCCCGGCCCCCGACCCCGGATAGTTTCCATTCATTGAAAGACGCCCGTAGTACGGCCGGACGCGGTAAAAAGGCGTCGGCAACGGCGATGTTGCAGGCGGCCGAGGGTCAGCAGATCGGCTCGCTGTCGCCGTAGGCCGCCAGCACGACCGCGGCGGTGTATCCCTCGCTGTCGGCGGCAACCGAGGAGACAAGTACGTCACGGTCGGTGATCTCCCACTCGCGGAGTTCACAGCCGGCGTCGAGGCCGCGACGAGCCTCGCGTTCGACGGCCTCGGGATCGGTGCCCGAGGCCTCGTAGAACAAGCCCGGTCCCGGCCCGGTCGCCCACGCGATAGCGGTCGCAACTGTCTCCGCGTCATCATCGGGACCAGCAACCGATTTCCCTTCGACGACCGTCAGCCGGTTGCCGGCCGGACCGAGGTTGGGGGCGGTGTCAACGACGTCGATAGTCGCGTCGGCCGGAATCACCGAGGAGACAGCCACCAGATTGTAGTTGTGGAGGTTGGCGTCGGCGAGCGCGGCGTCGTAGGCCGCCATCGCCGTTGGGGCGCGGCCGATCCCGCCGGCGACGTGGATCGTCGTCATTACCCTACCACGGCGGCGACACGGGTAATCGGTTACGGATCAGGCTTGGAGACGGAGCGAACGCAGGGGGGGATCGCGCGTCGAAAACGAAAACGGGTCACGTAGCCGCGGCAGTCGTCAGTGCCGGTACCGCACGACGCCGTTGTCGGTCTCGTTGTCGTCGAGTTTCTCGCGGGCGGCGTCGATATCGGCGCGGGTGACGGTCGTCCGGTCGTCGCGGATGGCGAACATCCCGGCCTCGGTGACGAGGCTCTCGATGTCCGCGCCGCTGTAGCCCTCAAGGTCGTCGGCGAGATCGGCGAAATCGACGCCGGGATCGACGTTGATTGCCTCGCTGTGGATTTCGAGAATCCGTTCGCGGCCTTCGGCGTTCGGTTTCGGCACCTCGATNAGGCGGTCGAAGCGGCCGGGCCGNAGNATCGCNNCGTCNAGCATNTCGAAGCGGTTGGTNGCNGCNATNANNNNGATGTCGCCGCGCTCNTCGAAGCCGTCCATCTCCGAGAGCAGCTGCATCATCGTTCGCTGGACCTCCGCATCGCCCGACGTTTTCGAGTCGGTTCGGCGGGAAGCGACGGCGTCGATCTCGTCGATGAAGACGACTGCCGGCTCGCGTTCAGCGGCCAGCGNGAANAGNTCGCGGACGAGCCGCGCGCCCTCNCCGATGAANTTNTGNACNAGCTCGGAGCCCGCCATCTTGATGAACGTCGCGTCGGTCTCGTTGGCGACGGCCTTCGCGAGCATCGTCTTCCCCGTCCCGGGCGGNCCGTGCAGCAGCACGCCNGNNGGNGGNTCGATGCCGACNNNNTCGAACNGCNCGGGGTTTTCGAGTGGGTCTTCGACGGCCTCGCGGACTTCGGTGATCTGGTCGTCGATCCCGCCGATGTCGTCGTAGACAACGTCGGGGGATTCGGTGACCTCCATCGCCTGAGCGCGAGCGTCAGTCTCCTCGTCGAGGACCTGCTGGATGCCGAAGGACTCGTTGATGGCGACGCGGTCGCCGGATTCGAGTTCGTTCTCCAGCTCAGGGGTAACCTCGGTGAGGACCTCCTGATTGTTGCCGTGCTGTTTGATGACGACGTTGCCGTCGTCGGTTAGCTCCTCGACGCTGGCGATGTAGAGCGCGGCGGTTTTCAGCGTCTCGTTGCGCTCCTTGAGCCGGTTGACTTCGTCGTGGAGCTCCATCCGTTGGTCGGTCGCTTCCCCCAGCCGCGTTTCGAGTTCCTCGTTGACCGCCATCAGCCGTTTGAAGTGCTTCTGGAGTGCGGAGAGCCGCTCGGCGGGCGACATCTCCGGATCGAGATCCAGCCGGGGGCGGTCGGGAATCGACGGGCTACGTGACATTCAACACGTGATTTGGTCTACGCATAAATGTGCCTTTGGGTCCCGGGCAATGTGCCGTGGTACCACGGTTACTGTCAGACGCCCACAACGACAGCTCAGCGGAGGTCGTCGATCCGGTTGAGATACGTGTCGTAAACGCCGAGGGCTGATTCGATCGGTTCAGCGGTCGTCATGTCGATGCCGGCGAGTTCGAGGGCCTCGATGGGATAGACGCTGCCGCCCGCCGCCAGCATCTCGCGGTAGTCGGCGGCTGCGCCGCGATCGACGGCGTCATCGCTGGCATCTGCACCACCCAAAATCCGATCGACGATGGCGACGGCCGCGGAGATACCGGTCGCGTACTGATAGACGTAGAAGTTGTAGTAGAAGTGGGGTATCCGCTGCCACTCGCGTTGAATCCGGTCGTCGAGGACGGCCGGCTCGTAGTAGTCGGCTTTGAGATTCCGATAAAGCTCGTCGAAGACATCCGGCGTCAGCGGCTCGTCGGCCTCGGCGCGCTCGTGAATCTGCTGTTCGAACTCCGCGAACATCGTCTGCCGATAGAGCGTCGAGCGGAACCGTTCGAGGTACTCGTCGAGGACGTGCAGCCGGAGTTCGTCGTCGTCAACGGTCTCCAGTAGGTGCTGCGTGAGCAGCGTCTCGTTGACCGTCGAGGCGACTTCGGCGACGAAAATGTCGTAGCCGGCGTCGTGCCACGGCTGGGCCTCGTTGGCGAGCTCGGAGTGCATCGAGTGGCCCAACTCGTGGGCGAGGGTGAACATCGAGGAGATGTCGTCCTGATAGTTCATCAGGATGAACGGCTGGGTGTCGTAGGTGCCCGAGGAGAACGCGCCCGACCGCTTGCCGCGGTTTTCGTAGACGTCGACCCACCGGCTATCGAGTCCCTCAGCGAGTCGATCGCGGTACGGCTCACCGAGCGGTTCGACTGCCTCGATGATCCACTCCTTGGCCTGTTCGTATTCGACATCCGGCCCCTCCTCGCCGGTGATCGAGGTGTAGAGGTCCCACATCTGGAGGTCGTCAACGCCGAGGNNGTCGCGNTTNANNTCGNCGTGCCGATGGAGCACGTCGAGGTTGTCGTNCACCGTCTCCACGAGGTTGTCGTACACCTCGACGGGGACGTTCGGGCCGTCGAGNGCNGCCTCGCGGGCNGTNTCGTAGTTCCGGGCGCGAGCAACCTTGACATCCTTCCGCACTTGCTTTTTCAGCGACGTACCGACGGTGTTGCGGACGGTCTCCCACTCGTCGTAGTAGGCCTCATGCACTCGTTGGCGGAACGCCCGGTCTTCGTGTTTCTGTAGGGTGGTGAAGTTGGCCTGGCTGATTTCGATTTCCTCGCCGTCGGGGGCTTCGACGGTCGGAAACGCCATATCCGCATTCGACAACATCGAGTAGATCTCACTCGGCGACGACGTGACCTCGCCCAACTCCGCCAGCAACTCCTCGACTTCCTTCGAGCGCGTGTGTGGCTTCGCGCGGAGCACGTCGTCGAAGAAGTGCTCGTACTCGGTGAGGGCCGGCTCCTCGTCGATGAACGCCTCGATGTCGTCCTCGGTCAGCTCCTGCAGTTCGGGCTCGATGTAGGAGGTCGCGCTGGAAGCCTCCGAGGAGAGTGCTTCGGCCTTCCCCGAGAGAGCCTGATACTCTTGATTCCGTGTGTCCTCGCTGGACCGGAGATTCGCATAAACGGATAGCTGGGCGACCTCGCGCATGATCTCCTCGCGGAGCTGGAGGAGTTCCAGCAGCGTTTCGGGACTCTCGGTGACGCGACCCTCGTAGGCCGCGAACTCCTCGATCCGCTCGGAGACCGTTTCGAACTGCTCGGCCCACGCCTCGTCGGACTCGAAAATCGATCCGAGTGCCCACTTGTGTTGGTCAGCGATCTCGGATCGCTCGGGTACCGTACTCATACAGGAGGGTGGCCGACAGCGCGCCTAAAGCTTGTCCTCCGGTTCGTCCCTGAAACCCGCCGGCGACGACTCCGCGAGCCGGTCAGCGATCGATGCCGTCACGCGATAGCCGACGAACGCATCCAGCGCGCGCTCGCCGAAAGCGTCGACACCGCTGGCGGCGGCTTGCTGGTCTCGCTCGAAGTCGACGCCAGAATATTCGACCGCCGACAACACCAGCGGTTCGGGCGATGCTGTCGGGGGCCGGGGATCGACCGCCTCGTCGCCGAGCAGTCGCTCGATCCACGCCAGCGACTTGGTGCCGCTGGCGACGGCCTGCACGACGGCGACGAACCGGCGGACGAAATGGCGCGGAAAGCCGCCGGCCGCGACAGTGAGGGCCAGCACGTCGCCGTCGCGGTCGATACTGGCGGTTATATCGCGTTCAGTTCCGGTGTCGTCGGGCGTCAGGTTATGAAAATCGTGGCGGCCGCTGAGGGCCGCGACCGCATCGGCAGCGCGATCGTCGTCGATAGTGGAGCGGTCGTCGAGTGTGCGACCATCGGGAGTTGGCCCGTCGTCACCGACTTCTTCGGGCGCGTAGAGATGGTAGACGTACTCGCGCCGCGCCGCGTCGTGGGTCGCATGAAAATCGTCGCCAACGTCGGCACTGGCCCACGCTCGGATCGTCGCCGGCAATTCGCTGTTGAGCGCGCGCGGCGACAGCCACTCCGGGCACTCGAAGGCGACCGTCTGAGCAACCGCTGAAACGCCAGCGTCGGTGCGGCCCGCGGCGGCGTAGCCAGTGGGTTTGTCAGCCTCCGGTGGCAGGATCGACAACTCGCGGAGCGCGTCGAACAGCGCGCCTTCAACGGTCGGCACCGACGGCTGCCGCTGGAAGCCGTAGAACGGCCGGCCGTCGTAGGCGAGGCGAAACGCGCGCATCTGGCGTCCATCGCGGCTGTGTGGTGAAAACAATGCAGGAAGCGTGGCCGAACCACGGCACCGACTCAGAAGTCGTCAGTCTGTCTGGCCTCGGCGGCATCCCGATACTCGCTGTAGACGCCTTCGGCCCACTGACGAACGCGGGCATCGGTCGTCTCAAGCAGCGCACGCGGAATCCCCTCATCGTCGGCGACGCCGATCTGGACGGCCTCTTCGTCCGCCAAACCGAGGTAGTATGGCAGTTCAGTCGGCGACACGAGTACCGTCGATCGGCCAGTCGACATCCCCTCGCTGACCAGCAATTTGAACTCCGGGGTTTCGAACGTCGCCGCGACCGACGGCGAGACGACGCTCTCCAGTTCGAGTCCGTCTTCGGTCACAGCGTCGGTGACCGCCCGCGTCGACTCCAGATCAGTAGCCGGGAGGAGCACGCGAAGCCGATCAGCACGGTGGACGATTTCGGTCTGTTTTCGGGCGGGCGCGTACGGGTCCGCATCGGTGGGCGTCGTCACCGTCACGTCGGCCGTCGTCAGCAGGTCGGTATTGATCGCATCGATCGGAGCGTATCGAAGGAACGCCGATAGCTCTGCGGTAGTAGCGACTGTATCGAGTAGTTGAGTCACCGACGAGGCGATTAGTGTTCCGGTGGTCGTGAGACAGTAGCCCTCAGTTGCCTGTTCGATCCAACCACGGTCCTGTAAGGAGTTGAGGGCACGGGCGACCGTCGTTCGGGATGCATCGAGCGCGTCTCATAGTTCCCGTTGTGTGGTGTAGTCCCGCTCGGCGAGTTCGCGCATGACCGCCAGCCGCGATTCGGCCCGCGTCAGGAACTGGACGGCTTCAACTGCCGTTCGGTCGACGCGATCCGTAGCCGAGGACCGATCACTCATGAGAGCCCGGCGTTGGCACCGTTAGGTCACCACCCGATCGACCACACCCACTCCTGTTGTGCACGGTATGCACAGTGTGCACCCAGTAGTATAATACTGTATACCATCGACCGTCCGCTCAAAATGGCTGGTATGCGATGGAAGGGGGTCGCAATCGGGGTACTGCTGTGCGTGTGTTTGCTCAGCACCGGTAGCTCACCGGTCGCCGCACAAGCCACGGCCGGCGAGGTGGACGTATCGACGCTGTACGAAACCGACACCATCGACGGGAACCAGCAGGTCCGTGACCTCGTCCGCACCGAAGAGGGTGGATTAATCGCGCTGGTGATCACGAGCGGCGGACGGGAAACACTCGTCGTCCGCCTCGATAGCTCCGGCGACGTGGTGAGCGAGGAGACCGTTTCGGGACGACTCGAATCCATCAGCCGCGTCGATACCGATGCCTACGCCGCGGCCGGCACACGGGGCGAAGTGGCGATCCTCACCCGAATCAACGAGGAGGGATGGATCGAGTGGACCGAACGCTACGGCGGCGACGAACGCGATGTCGGCTTCGACGCCGTGTCGGCGCCCCACGGTGACACCTACCTCCTCGCTTCGACCGAGTCGTTCCAAAACGACACCGAGTACAACAGTTCGAACCTGTGGGCCGTTCGCGTCGACGACGAGGGCGAGCGCCGCTGGGATCGGCTGCTCGAATACGAGCAATCGACGGTCTTCCCGCAGGGTGAACGACTCAACGACGGCAGCCTCGTTATCACAGGCCAGATCGGGCGCGAACTCGACGGCGATGATACCGACGGCGATACCGAGGTCGCGGCGGTCCGGCTGGCCCCCGACGGCGATACCGAGTGGCGGACGGAAATCAGCGGCGTCGGTGAGTCGGAGGGCTCCGAGCGGGTAGCCGACGTCGCGCCGGCACACAGCAACGGCGTCGTTCTCGCTGGCGGGAGCAACAGCGGAAACGACGACGAGGAGAACTTCGACGCCTGGGCAGCCCAGCTCGGCAGCGACGGCGATGTCGTCTGGCAACAACAGTACGACTCCGATGGTCCGACGTTCGTCTCTAGTGTCGTTCGGACGGCCGACGATTACCTGCTGGCTGGCGGGCAGATCGCCAGAGCAGGGGGGCGAGAGGTAAGCGTGCGGACGCTCAGTCGGATCGATACTGACGGAGACGAACAGTTCAGCACCCTCGTTCCGCGCGACCGGAACGCCCGCGAAACCATCCAAGCAGCCGCGTGGCTCGATGATGGTCGCCTCGCTATCGGCGGGACCAGCGCGGTTGGCGTCGACAGCGGTGAGACACAGAGCGATGGCTGGATTGATGCGGCTGAAAGCTTCCCCGAAGAGGTCGATCCCGGCCCCTCGACATGGGACACTCAGCACTCCGACGCCGAGCAAAATGGCGAGGGGTGGACCGTCGAGGACTCGTCGGCAGACATCATGCTCTTGGGTGCGACAGCGGTGTCGATACTCCTGCTGTTCGTCCCGTACGGCGGACGGCGGCTTCGGAGGTGGCGATAGATGGCGATGATCGAGACACGAAACCTGACGAAACACTACGGCGACGAGCAGGCAGTACAGGGCATCGACCTGACGGTCGAGGAGGGTTCCATTCACGGCTTCGTCGGCCCCAACGGCGCGGGCAAGTCGACGACGATGGGGATGCTCGTCGGCAACATCACCCCGACGGTCGGCGAGGCCACCATCGGCGGCGAGCCCGCCGGCACCCACGCGGCCCGCGAACGGATCGGGTTTGCCCCACAGGACCCGGTGTTCTACGACTCGATGACCGCCGACCAATACCTGAAATACATTGGCACGGTCGCCGGCGTCGAGGGATCGGTCGCCGAGCGCGTCGACGAACTCCTTGAGTGGCTCTCGCTTGCCGACGCGACCAATCAACCGATCGGCGGCTACAGCGGCGGGATGAAACGCCGGCTGAACCTCGCCCAAGCGATGATCAACGATCCGGACCTACTGATCCTCGATGAGCCGACCGCCGAACTCGACCCGCAGGGCCGGTCGGCCATCATCGACGCCCTCCAGCGGTTGACCGAGGAGGGCAAAACCGTCTTCGTCAGCAGCCACATCCTCGCCGAGTTGGAGCAGTTCATCGAGACGGTGACTGTCATCAACGACGGCCAGCTGCTCATGACGGGCCCGCTCGAAGAAGTCTGGGAGAGCGTCGAAACGGCCTACATCGTCGAATCGACCGACGACGACCGGCTTGGGGAGTTGCTGGCGACACACGAGGCGGTTTCCCGCACAGAGCCGGCCGACGATGGCGGGCTCACGGTCTGGACTGACGATCCGGAGGCGTTCGCCACCGCGCTGCCGGCGGTCGCTGGCGACGCTGGCTTGGGGCTGTACTCGATCGAACGTGCCGGCGGACTCGAAGAGGCGTTCCTTGAGATGATCGACGAGGGGGGTGCGTGAATGCGGATCACCACGATCTACGCGAAGACGATAGCGGACCTAGCACGGCCGAAGCTGCTGGTCGGCTATTTCGTCCCGCTGGTGACGTTCGCGCTGTTCTTCGCGGTCGGGACATCGAACAACATGCTGACCGAGGGCGCGCCGCTGTTCCAACAGGAGGCCGAACTGTACACCGTCTCACTGTTTATGGCGTACACCCTCGGGGTCGGCATGCCGCTACAGGCGGTGTGTTCGGTCTTCTGTGCGCTCACTATCGCCTCGGAATCCCAGCGGGGGACGTTGCGAATCCTGCTGAGCAAGCCGATCAAGCGGTGGCAGCTGTATCTCGGCACCTTCGCCGGCATCGTCAGCTACGGGCTGTTGATGGGGATCGTTGGGTTGTTGGTCTCGGCGGTCCTGCTGTACTCGTTCGCGGATGTCGAGGCAGCCGCGCTCGGAGCCGGCGTCTTCGGCTCGATGGTCGGATCGCTGGCCTACGGGCTGTTCAGTATCACGCTCGTCACCGCGATCGGTCTCGCGTTGGCCGTCTATACGAAAGATCGACTCAGAACGGCCGTCGGTGGGTTCGTGATTCCCGTACTCACCTTCGTGTTCATTACGGTGAATCTCTTCGATCTCGACCTCTACGACGACTTCGCGCTGTACCTCATCGATCCCAATCGCCACTTGGCGAACGTCCTCGTCTTCCTCCACGAA
The DNA here is from genome assembly GCF_006861665.1 of Halonotius terrestris. Classification (GTDB taxonomy): domain Archaea; phylum Halobacteriota; class Halobacteria; order Halobacteriales; family Haloferacaceae; genus Halonotius; species Halonotius terrestris. Next base: position 60,760 of record NZ_RKLU01000003.1, read on the forward strand.
ACGGTCGGAGCCGGGTTGCCTGCCGAGACACAGGTCTTCATGGCGACGTTTGCAGGCGTCTACGAGCAACCGGACTCGCCGATGCACGTGCCGGAAACGCTCGCATACAGCAGCGATTTCCCCCTGGTGCTGTCGGTTGTGCTGTTGACTGCAGTCACCCTCGTCGCGTTCGTCGTCGGCCTCAGGGAGTTCAGCCGAATGGACGTCTGATCTGGAGCGGTCGCTCACGAATTGATCCGGGTTGAGAGGAGTAAGCCCCCTTCTGTTTCGACCCGACATTCGGCTGAGCAGTCGCGTCGTGTTCGGACTACCTCGGCAGCCAGCGGCGAGCCGCCGGCCGCCTGACGCGACCTTGCACCGGTGAGGATTCACCGTTCCATCCGTTCCTGCCTGTTTTCGCGGTTGACACCGCAGCCCTCGACGGGTTAGCTCCCTTCCCTTACGGGTCGGTTCGCGCGTCTCATCGGTCGGGGCAGGGGGTCTCGTTGCTGTTTCAGAGCCAGCCGTCTCCGACTCCGGGCTTGCGCCCGGTCACCTGTCCGAACGGTGGGGGGACTTTCCTCATGGGGGTGCCCGCTGGCACCGCGCCCACGGGGATCGGGCTCTCTCTACCCGGTTTTCCTACGCGGATAGCACAAATAAGGCGTTCGGTGGCCGCGTAGTCACTGCCTAATTGTCCCTCAACGAATGGGAAGAATTCAAGTCAGTACCGCCCATGCATACCTGTATGTCCGAGGCACAGGCCGTTGAGCTGAGTTATGATGACGGCGCACGAGCGGTCGAACTTGCACGTGAAGCGGTTGAATCATATGTTCTCCATGGTCAGCGCGAACATCCCGGGAGTATGCGTGATGCGTTCTATGCACGCACCGGCGCGTTCGTCCGCATCTGCTCGACCCGTGGCCGTGGCCAACTCCGCGGCTGTGCCGGCGCGTATCGCACCGACGACCAACTCGGCCACGCCATCGTCGACGCGGCGATCAAAGCCGCCTCGTCGGATTCGGCCGGCTCGGAGATCGGCCCCAAAGAACTCTCGGACCTCTCGATTTCTGTCTGCATCGTCAGTAATACCGTACTGACGAACGACCCGCTCGACGACATCGAACTCGGAACCCACGGCGTCGCCCTCGATACCGGCAACGACCACGCGTGGCTCTATCCGACACTCCCAGTCGAGCAGGACTGGAGCAAGGAAAAGTATCTCTCCCTTGTCTGCCGGAAAGCCAACGTCTCACCGATGGCATGGCAGGACGACGAAACGATGATCACTCTTTTCGAAGGCCAAGTCTTCCGCGAGCGACCTGACGGCGGCAGCGTCGAAGCCCTGTAACGCGGAGCGACCCGACCGTTCTACGGACTGTCCGTCCCACCAAAGCCGACCAGCGACGCGTCGCGGTCGGCTCGCTCGGTTGCGCCCGACAGCGAGAGATCGAAGTCGTCGACGACCTCGCCGTCCCGAAGGAGCGGTTCGAGCAGGGCCTCGCCGTCGGTCGGCGCGTCGCCAGCGCGATGGCCGATGTGGTGGCTGCCATCCTGCGTTCGATACACCGATTTGACGCCCGAGAGCTTGCCGCGTTTCGAAATCGGCTCGCCATCGATCTCAACAATGTCAAGCGCGAAATCGACGGGGTCGGCGTTCGAGATCGCGCTGCCGACGCCGAAGCCGTCGGCGACATCTCGCAGTTCGCGGAGGTCGTCGACGCCGAGCCCGCCGCTGACGAAGATGTCCACGTCATCGTGGCCGGCAGCGGCGAGTTCCCACCGCACTTCGCGGATGATATGTCGGAAATCGCCGCGACGGGAGCTCGTCGTGTCGAGGCGGACGCCGTCGAGGGCGTCACCGAGGGCGTCGGCCGCTCGGAGCGTCTCATCGACCTCGTCGGTGAACGTATCACAGAGAGCGATCCGCTGGACAGCGTCGCCAACGGCGGCGTCGAACGCCTGCCATGCGGCTTCCTGCTCGCCGCGGCCGAAACACAGCAGGAGGGCGTGGGGCATCGTCCCGCTGGCCTCGCGGTCGATCCGGTCACCGGCAGCGACGTGCGAAAAGCCATCGAGGCCGGCCAGCAGTGCGGATCGCTCGACGATCGCCGCAATCGAGGGGTGGACGTGTCGCGCGCCGAAGGAGAGCACCGGCGAGTCGGGCGCGGCTGCTCGTATCCGCCGCGCGGCGGTGGCGATGCCCGACGCATGCGAAAGAAAACCGAGCAGCGACGTTTCCAGTCGTGCGAATTCGAGATACGGCCCTTCGATTCGCATGACTGGCCCACCGTCGAAGAATCTGCCCGGCGGGATGGCGTCGACATCGACCGCGCGGTCGGCCAGCAGTGCGGCGGCGTCTTTCACGCCCGCGAGGAGTTCGAACTCGCCAGTTGGGAACTGATCGGCTGTCACCTCGGCGACGACGTGGGGGTTGCGGTCGGCGTGTTCAAGCGCGGCCTCGGTGCGCTCGAAGTAGGCGTCGGTCGCCCGACCGCTCCGGATAGCCTCGGGCGAAATAATATCGAAATCGAGATCGGTCATAGGCCGTGGTTCGGGTCGTGCCACAAAAAGAACAGTGGGGACGACAACGAAGGGAGATCAGCTTCGTCGGCGGGCGACGAACGTGGCCGAGCCAAGTGCGACCAGTGCAGTGAGCGCGGTCCCGATGCCGAAGCCCGGCAGTGAATCAGTTGTCGCATCCGGGTCGAGATCCGGTCGGAGTTCGAACAGGCCCTCGGTCGTCGGCGCGTGGACGATCGTCACGCGTGTGCCATCGACATCGACCGCGTAGGCCCCGCTGAAGCCGCCGTCGTCGACGACGTAGATGCCGGGGGCGGTCTCGTTGGCGTCGTAGGCCGCGAGGATCTCACCGTAGGCGTTCTGGAACTCGATGGCGTCCTCGGCGGTCTCCCATTCGAGGGCCCAGACGTAGCCGTCGTCGTCGCCGCGGCGGTAGGGGTAGAGTTCGTCGCTCACCCAGCCAGCCGACGGTTCGGCGATGTAGTTCCGGCGGTTGTAGGGGTTGTCTCCCGTCTCGTAGAGGACCTCGGGATCAACGGTGTCGGCCCCGTTGGTCGCCGCTTGGTACCAGAACATCACGAAGATCGAGGCCTCGCCGGCGACCTCCGCGCCGTCGCGTCCCTGGCCAGGATACCGCTGCCAGTCGCCGGTCGCCGTGTCGGCGAGATCGATCGGCTGTGGCTCGACCGGCTCGCGGTGGATAATCTCCGTTGTCGTCTCCGGCGGCTCGTTCATCTGCTCGTCGATCCCGTCCCAGCCTTCCTCGGTGACGATCTCATGGACGTACGCCGGGCCGTTCGAGTACGGCTGGAGGACGGTCGTCAGGATGCCGCGGTTGGTCGGCCCGCCACTGCCGCCCGGTGGGCGCACGTCGAAACACCGCCATCGGCCGTCGGTACATCGCTCCTCGTAGCGGGCTTCGACGTAACCTGTCACGCCCTCGTAGAGCCCGGTGACGGCGAGGTCTTCGTCCTGTGTGTCGCCGACGAACTGCGGGGATCCGAGGTTGTGTCGCTGATCCTGGAGGGCGTGCATGAGTTCGTGGATCAGCGTCTTTTCGCTAATGCGCGGCGCGTCAGGATTCTCGGTGACGATGATGATCTCGTCGTTTCGCGGGCTGTAGAGACCATTGACCGAGCCAGTCAGGGTTTGGGTGATCTCGGTTTCGCTGCTGCTGTTTTCGCCGACGATGAACAGGGCTTCCCAGACCTGATCGTTCCAGCGATTGAACATCAGGTTCGACTCGTTGGCCGAGAGCTGTTCGCGGCTGAACGTCTCCGTGTCAGTGACGCGGACCGGAACGTCGGACTCGAACCGCTCGCCGCGGATGACCTCGACACGGGCCATCGACCGGTCGATCAGCAGCTCCAGTTCCCGGTCGGTCAGCCCGTCGGCTTGGCTGAAATTGAGGCGGTCGTCGTGACAAACGCCGTCGACACAGCCAAGCGTGTCGTCAACGAGGAGGTCGTCCGCTTGGTGGACTGTAGTCCCGGAATCAGCAGGCTGTGCGGCGGCCGCGACGGGGAGGGCGGCAACGACGAGGCACAGCAGCACACAGCAGCCAACCGCCGGACGCTTCATACTCGTCGGTGGGGTTCGTGGTTCAAGTACTTTGTTCGACCCCCCACGACAGTGACCTTTAGAAGCCGGCAGCCCAACCGTCGGGTATGAACGTCGATCCGAACGGCAGCGCGCTCGTCGTCGTCGATATGCAAAACGGCTTCTGCCATCCGGATGGCTCGCTGTACGCCCCCGGCAGCGAAGATGCCATCGAGCCGGTCGGCGACCTCGTCGACCGCGCTCATGACGCGGACATGCCGGTCGTCTACACCCGGGANGTCCACCCGCCNGANCAGTTCGANGNNNNCCACTACTACGACGAGTTCGACCGCTGGGGNGANCACGTCNTCGAGGGGTCGTGGGANGCNGAGNTCNNCGACGACCTNCCCGTCGCCGATGACGACCACGTCGTCGTGAAACATACTTACGACGCCTTCTATCAAACCGAGTTAGAGGGCTGGCTACAGGCCCACGGCATCGACGACCTCCTGATCTGTGGCACGCTCGCTAACGTCTGTGTGTTCCACACCGCCGGGAGTGCCGGCGTCCGCGATTTCAAGCCGGTCGTTATCGAGGACGCGCTGGGCTACATCGAGGAAGACGACCGCGAGTACGCGGTCGATCACTGTGACTTCCTCTTTGGCGAAGTCACGACCAGCGAGGAGCTGTCGTTCTGATGGCCCCCGGTGATCTCGAAGCGGTTCCCGACACCTCGGACATCTACTACGTCGATACCGGGATGTACGATGTCGCTGGCTACGGCGCGGTCTACATTTTCGATACCGACGAACCGGCAGTCATTGACACCGGCATCGGCACCAACCGCGAACGCATCTTCGACGCGCTCGATGAACTCGGCATCGACTCACTGAGCTACGTTCTGCCGACCCACGTCCACCTCGATCACGCCGGCGGCGCGGGCTTTCTCGCCGAAGCGTTCCCCGACGCGGAAGTGTTGGTCCACGAACGCGGCGTCGACCACCTCGTCGATCCCAGTCGCTTAATCGAGGGAACGAAGGCCGCCGTCGGCGACATGTGGCCCTACTACACCGAGCCGAAACCGGTGCCCGAAGAGCGGATCGACGGACTCACAGATGGCGACGAAATCGATCTCGGCGGGCGGACGCTCACGGCGCACGAAGCCCCGGGCCACGCGCCGCACCAACTCGTCTTCGAAACCGACGGGATCGTCTTCACCGGCGATGCCGCCGGCATCTACGTCGCCGACCGCGACGAGATTCGCGTCACGTCGCCGCCACCGCAGTTCGACGTACAGGGGTGTCTCGACGACGTGTCGATGATTCAGTCGCTCGACCCCGAAACGCTGTGTTTCGCCCACTTCGGGCCGCGGAGCTATGACGAAAGACTGCTCGACGGTTACAAGCGAACGCTCGTCGAGTGGGTGCAGGCGGTCCGCGAGCAGCGCGACCGCCACGCCGACGACGAGGCAGTCATCGATTACTTCGTCACCAACACCGAGCTGACCGAAATCTGGGGCACTGAGAAAGGGTGGGCCGAAACCCGGCTCAACGTCCGCGGCGTTCTCAGTGCGTTGGATCAGGGCCGCGTCGACGGCGACTGAATTATAACCCTCGGCGACATCACCGTCACCCAATCGAGTCGCTCCAGTATTCACACTGATTCCCATGCCACCTGAGACGACCACAACTGACGGATCAGAGAACAGCGACGAGCCGTCGCTGGGTGGAATTCTGATTCATCCGATCACGTTTCTCGGCGTTTTCGGCGTCGGCTTTCTGATCGCCGGGCTGGTCTATGCGGTCGCCGATCGACCGTTCACGAGAGCCAACGCCCGCAACGCGTTGAACTGGCATCTCTCCGTGTTCGGCCTCGCCGCAGTCACGGGCGGGCTGTTCGTCCTCGGCCATACTGGCATCGTCGACGGCAGCGAGACCGTCGGCTGGTCGTTGCTGCCGGCACCGATCGATGCGGTCGTCGGAACCATCGGCGTCGTCTTCTTCGTCCTGACGCTGGTCGCGGGCCTACTCACGATCGTGTTTTCGATCGTGGCGACGATCAACGCCGTCGTCGGCGACGCGTGGCCGTATCCCTTCGCACCGGAGTTGATCGAGCGGGAGAGCTAACAGCGGGCTCGAGGTCGCTACTGGTCGGCACGAGGACCGTGACCGCGAGCGGCTGCCAGATCCTCGTGGGTGTTGATGTTGGCGAAGGCGTCAGGATCGACGTGCGCCCGCACCACGCGCTCGGGGACGACGAACGGATCGAGCAGTGGTAGCAACTCATCGAGGCGGTCAGCGTGTTGCTCACGAGCCTCCTCACAAGCAGCCGTCGCTGCGCGAACGTGGAGTGCGGCCGGCACGGGCTGAACACGGCCATCGACGCGGGGGACTGCTCCCGTTCGGTTTTCGGCCCGCGACAGCAGGTACTCGATGAACGCCGCCGGCAACGACGGCATGTCGCAGGGGATCACAGCCGCATACGTCGCCGTCGTTTCGGCAAGCGCGGTTCGCAGGCCGACGAGTGGCCCGCGGTCGGGGACAGGGTCGATAGCAAACGTCGGCTCGAAATCGTCGAGCGCGTCGGCGAAGGCATCCCGTTGGTCGCGCCGGCAGTTGACGAGGAGATCATCGACGACGGGCGCGAGATTCCCGGCGACGTGACGGATGAGTGGCTGGCCGTCCAGCGGAGCGAGGGCCTTATCGATCGTCGGGAACCGCTCGGAGCGACCGCCGGCGAGGATGATCCCGGCGCGGCCGGTGTCCGCCGCCACGTCCGTCGCGGAGGTCTCACTCGGCAGCGACATGGCTGGGTGCTCGATGCTGTGGCTTGCTCTGGGGTGAGTCCGAAGCGGTCGGTGCGGACGTGCCGATACGCTGGGTGACTGGACGATCGGTCGTGCTCACTGGATCACCCCGCCGATACGATCTCGATTCATGGATGACCGTTTGTCAGATAGTATCCGATAAAACACTGGTGATTTCACCTGTATCCATTTTATACTGTCTATTCGCTGTTTGAAAACCCTAATCATTAACGTTTAGATGATTTTCGTATTCTGAATCCGCAAGCGTTCGGTTTATATTCAAATATAAGGCCATTATATCCGAAGACAGCGGGTTAATTCAGACGATAGCAATCGTTTGTTCTGGTAAGCAACGTAGTTATAAAATTTCGTATTAAATTTCAGTGTCAGATGGCTCGATCCGTATCGAGACAGTCGTGGCTTCGACGCTCTTAAGCGAACTTAGGCAGAAGGTATGTGGGATGAGTGACCTGGCACTGGACGTGGTCGAGTGCGTCCTCACGACACACCTGTACAACGAGACGCGCTCGTTGGACGAAAACGACCTCCCGCCCCGCTTTCGTCAGGTGTTTTGGACCGACCGGACCGACGAGGACACCGACCAAGAAGCTCCCGACGACGAGCCGTTACCGCCGGGAGAGATTAACCGTCCGCTACGTGCGACCGAGTCGGTCGCCCGAACGGCCACCGGCGTCGAACGCCCGTGGGACGCGATTTCGGACCTACTGTTTACCCAGCGCGAGGAGTTCTCGGGCGAGATCTCGATTACCCAACCGGAGATGGCCATCGAGTGGTACCTCGAACGTGCTGACGACGAGCGGCTGGTGACGAACCCGACGATGGCTCACGCCGTCGAAGACGAGGAGGGCGTGACCGTCACCTACGACGACGCCCGCCAGAACAACCGCCCGATTCAGGCCGACCGCGTCTGGATCGACGCACTGCTCTCGCAGTATTTCGACGAGGACGACGACGCCGAGATGCTGGATCTCGTGTCGGTGCGCGCCCCCGAAGAGATCGAGATGANCCTCGACGANCTCGTNCTNACNACCGANCANGANGANGAAATNNAGAAGNTCGTNAAGGCCATCGAGCACCGCGANTANCTCGCNNNNATCGGCCTGCGNGAGATCGGNAAACTCCTCTTCGTCGGCCCGCCGGGGACCGGCAAAACGACGATTTCCCGCGCGCTGGCTCACGAACTCGGCCTGCCGTTCGTCGAGGTCAAACTCTCGATGATCACCAGTCAGTACCTCGGCGAGACGGCGAAAAACGTCGAGAAGACCTTCGAGGTCGCCAAGCGACTTTCGCCGTGTATCCTCTTTATCGACGAGTTCGATTCGGTCGCCAAGACCCGCCGCAGCGACGAACACGCCGCACTGAAGCGGGCAGTCAACACGCTGCTCAAGTCGATCGACGACATCTCGCTGATCCGCGACGACGTACTCCTGATCGGCGCGACTAACCACCCCGACCAACTCGACGCCGCGGCATGGCGACGCTTCGACGAGATCGTCAACTTCCCGAAACCCGATAGTGGGATGCGGGCTGACATCCTCGAAGTCATCACCAAACCGATGGAGATAGACGGTTTCGATCCCGAAATCATCGCCGAACACACCGAGGGCCTGACCGGCAGCGATCTCCGAATGGTGCTCCGTGAGGCCGTCTTGGAGGCTCTCACCGAGGAGCGGACCGAACTCACACAGGAAGATCTGATCGCCGCCGTCGAAGACTTCGAGGAGCGCGATAATCTCAAGAACATGGACATGATCGACGGCGACGGCGCGGCCCTCACCGGAAGCACGGACGGCCACGACCACGACGACCACGATCACGACCACGACGGCGAGGCCGACCACGGCGAGGCGAGCGACGCCGAAACCCCACCACAGTAGGAGCCACACGGGATGAGCATGCGTGTCACCCTTCTCGGCACCGGCGACACGACGGGGACGCCGACCGTCGGCTGTGAGTGTGACACCTGTACCGAAGCTCGTGCCCGCGGCGTCGAGCGCAGCCGGTTTTCGGTCCACATCGAAAACGAACGCACCGACGAGTCGGTTCTCATCGATCTGAGCCCGGATTTCCGCCAGCAGTTCCTCATGTGGGACGTGCCGCTACCCGATGCAGCGGTCGTCACCCACATCCATTTCGACCACCTCGACGGCCTCGGCAACGCCTATCGCGTCTTCGACTCTTTGCCCGTCTACGCCGCCAACGAAGTCGACCCAGCGACCGGAGAGTCCGTCGCCGAAACAGTCCGCCGGAAGTACGACTACCTCGACCGGGTGGCGGTTCACGACGTGACGCCGGAGGACCCAATCGAGGTCTGTGGACTCGAACTCACGCTCGTCCCCGTCGAACACCCGCCGCTGCTCTGTTACGGGCTCGTCGTCGTCGACCCCGAAACAGGGGCAAAACTCTCGCTGTCAGGCGATACCAGCTACGACGTGCCCGCCGACTCCCGTGAGCGACTCCGCGATCCCGACTTGTTTCTCGCCGACGCCATCGTGCCGGCCGCACTCTGTGAGCGCCACCCGCTCGGCGGCAGCGACCACGACGAAAGCGGTGTCCCGCAAAGCTTCGGAACGAAGCACATGACCCGCGAGGGCGCGCTGGCGATGGCCGCCGAACTCGACGCCGATGTGACGCGGCTGGTGCATACGGCTCACTACTATCCGGCCGAGGAGGCCTTCGAGGAACCGCTGGCGGTGGATGGCGAACAGTATCGCCTCGACGCCAGCGGTGTGACGCGGCTCGATACGGCGACCGAGACGACCACCGAGTCGGGGCCGATGACTGACTGATCAAATCGTTGCAACTGCTCAGAACAGTTTGTAGTATTGTTCGGCGTCGCTGTCGGGTGCGGCCCACGCAACGCCAGGATCGGGAGACTCGCCGGCCCAGCAGTCGCGTTCATCGATCGGCGTCAGCGACGAGGCAGCGTCCGCCTCGTGGGTCGCCAGTACCTCACGCAGGATATCGAGGTGGGCTTCCAACGGGTCGTCGCTGTCGGCGTCAGTAAACAGCAGCAGCGCGGTGTCGGCGGGGAGATGGCCGGGGAGGTCGGCCTCGTCGGCGGTGATCACGCGTTTCGTGAGCCGGGAGTTCGCAAGGTTGTGGAGCCGTTCAGTGACGGTCGGCTCGATTGAGCCGGCGTGGACCTCGATGATCGCCATCGTTTCGCGTCTGAACTCAGTGAGGCGGAGCGCGCTCCACGCCAGCCACGTCGCATCCTGCGAGCCGGGAGCATCGTGGGGCGTCGAAAAGTCGAGCCGGCGGACGATCTCTGCGAACTCCCCCTCGAAGAACGCCTCATAACTCGCCGGCGGCTCGGCCGGCGGCTCGGGATGGGCAGCGATGTACCACGCACACAACATGGCGAGGTGTTCGTCCAACGCCTGCGTGAACTGGGTCAACGCGGCTTCGCGGGCCCTGTCCTCGTCGCTGCGGTGGTTCTCGTCGGCCGCATCGTCGTCGATGTCGCTACCGATGTCACCGTCGATGTCGCTACCGGTATCGTCGGCGACATCGGTCCCGCCGTTGCCGACGCTGCGTGCAGCGGTGGCAGGTCGGTCGGGCTGGGCCGGCGGCTGCGGGGAGGTAGAAATCACGTCCGAGCGGGTGACGAACACGACGACGAGATACGCCGCGAACAGCGACACCGACAGCTGGCCGAGCAGGAACGTGATCTCACGGCGGGGGAAAATGCCGATCAGCGTCGGCGCGATCTCGAAGAGGTAGAGCAGATAGACGACACCGAAGGCGAGACTCGACAGCAGCAGGGAGAGATACGGCCACTGCAGCAGGTCGTCACTGAGGTCGGGCGTCGCTTGCATTGGTGTGACCAACTCACGACACCATCATTAATCATTGGTCGCCTCAGAAGTCGTCGGCGAACTTGCTGCGGTTGTTGATGTCGATCTCGCTGATGCTCGATCCCTCCCGCGTCGCGGCGAAGGCGATAGCGTCGGCTACTTCTTCGGGCTCGCTGGCCTCGCCTTCCTCGAAGACCTCCTCGAATGCGCGGCCGTCAGTTGATTCGAACTCAGTGCGGACCGCACCGGGGTTGACGACGGTGACGCCGACGCCGTCGTCACCGACTTGGGCGGCGACGCTCTTGGCGAAGCCGCGGGTCCACCACTTCGAGGCGGCATAGACGGGGTTGTACGAGCGGGGGTACTGGCCGGCAAAGCTCCCGAGGAAGATCAGATGACCTTCCTGCTCACGAACGTGGGGGATCGCCGCCCGCGTCGCATAGAACATCCCATCGATGTTGGTTTCCTGCATCGTCTCATACTCGTCGGTCGCCATCGTCTCCACGTCGCTGCCGCGTGCGAGGCCGGCGTTGTTGACGAGGATATCGAACCCGCCGAACGTGGCGACCGTCTCCTCGATCAGCTCGTCGACAGCCGATTCCTCCCGGACATCGGTCGGCACGACCAGCGTGTCGACGCCGTAGTCGGCTTCGATCTCGGCAGCGACCTCCCGCAGTCGAGCCTCGCTACGGGCAGCGAGGACGACGGTCGCGCCCTCGGCGGCGAGCGCGCGGCAGGTCGCCGCGCCGATTCCGCTGCTTGCACCGGTGACGATAGCAGTCTGCCCGTCGAGTGGGTCGGTTGACATACATGGGCTCAACGGCTCCCCGATGTAAGCCGTTCTGGAACCGACTCGCCGGGATCACGACGCGGCACCGACACACCCTCGCGGAAAATCTATACTGCTCGCAGTCCAGTGATATACTATGGGTCTCTGCAAGGATTTCGTCAACGGAATCGTCTCGCTCGTCATCAGCGTCGCAATCACCATCGCCCTCGCCGGCGACGACGACAGCTACACGCTCAGCGATGTCGCACTCTCGGTAGCGATCTCGGCGTTCCTCTCGGGCTTTTTCACGAGCTATTTCGCCGAGTGATCGCCCCAAGAATCGACGGCAGCCACACCTCACAAGAACCGGCCCAGCCCGCTCTGTGACCGACTGACGCCATCGGGATCGGCGACCCACGGGCTTCGCTCGTCGCGGATTGCCCGCAAATCCACATCGGGCGACTCTGCCGGTTCGTAGCCCGGACACGACTCGCCACAGTCGGTCGCGGGATCGACGATGCGGTCGAACCACTCGCAGTACGGCCGGCCGTCGTCGGTCGGCGCGGCGTGATCACAGGCCGGCAGGTCGTAGGTGCGCCACCCCTTCCCGTAGGCGCGTTCGGCGATCCGCCGTCGCTTGCGAGCCTTCGCGTCGGCATCGACGACAGCGATATCGGTGCGGAGCGGTTCGGCGTTCGTCGGCTCGATGCCGGGCTCATCGGGCGACAGCGGCGTCGGCTCGCGGACGACCGTTCGCTCGCCGTCGTCGGGATCAAACCGCCAGACTCCGACCGAATCCGGCAGGCGATTGAGATGGGCGCGGGTGACGTAGCTCTCAGTGGCGAGGATCACCTCGTCGAAGAGCCCCAAGGCGATATCGACGCGGAGTTGGCGGTCGAGATCACCCGGCCGGGCAAGGTCCGGCTTGTTCTCGATGCCGACGAGTGAGTCGATCCAGTCGGGGTATCGGGTCGTCTGCCGGACGTACCGCCGGCCGTTGTGTCGCTCGACTTCGAAAAAGCCGCAGTCAATAGAGCGATCAACGACACTGCGGGCGTGTTCGATGCTGCAGTCGAACGCGTCCCGCCAGTCGACGGCCGCGCCAGCACCAACGTCGCTTTCGATCGCAAGCGACGGGATTTCGCGGCTCGTGATCGCCGCGCGGTCGCCGAGAGCGTCGGTGGTGCGGACGGCACAGAGGTCCATGATCCGGCCGCCGGGGTCGGCGACCGCGCCGCCGAGTTGGCGGGCGATGAGCCAGTCGGTCGTCGCTTCGAGGTGGGCGGCCAGTGCCAACTCGAAGCGGAACTCCATACGCGGCGTTGGTCGCCGGCGAACAAAAACCGGTCGCCATCGACGCTGCCGACGCGCTACCCAGTCATTGCTACCGTCCCGAAATCGGTATCCCGAGGGGTCGCCTACGACCGGTATGCGCCGAATCATGCGGAACGCGCTGTTGCTGACGGGCTTTGTCGTCGTCGCGCTGCTGGCGGTGGGGGCGGTCCCGAGCTATCTCGGCAGCGGCGACGCCTACTACCTCGAAGCGACCCCGACCGACGAAGCGGGGGCGGCGGTCAACGCCACCGGGATCAGCGAGCGGCGGTTCCCGTATCTCACGACGGCACTGACCGCCGATGACGGCCGCTCGGAGGGCTACCAGCGCGCGCTGGGCGGCTACAAGACGTTGTTCGCCCACTCGCCGTTCGACGAGTTCGACGCCCTCCAGCGGCTCGATCGGGAGGCCGTCCGCGACGACGGCGACCGCGTGCTCGTCACCTACGATGGCGACCGCTACAGCGTCGCCATCGTCAGCGACGCGGGCGGTGGAGAGCAGTGAGCGACGACCATCACCTCTCGACGCTGGGTGAGCCTGAGTGGCCGATCATCGAATCAGTCACCGAGTACGAGACAGGGTGGTTCACCGGCGGCTACGATCTGGTCGAACAGCCCGACGGCTCCGAAAAACGGTACTATTGGGCCGAGTTGCCACCGGCCGCGGTAATCGTCGCGGTGACCGACGGCGAGCTGTTGTTCGTCGAACAGTACCGCCCGACGATCCGTGAGACGCAGTACGAACTCCCAGCCGGCATCGTCGAGCCCGACGAATCCTTCTGTGAGGCGGCGGCCCGCGAACTACAGGAGGAGGTCGGCTTTCATCCGGGAGAAACCGAGCTGTTGGAGGACTTCTGGTGTTCGACCGGCCTGCTTCGACACCGCCGCGGGATCGTGCTGGCGACCGATCTCAGCGAGGCGGACCGAACGCTGGACTCCAACGAGTTTCTGGTGCCGAAATCGGTGCCGGTCAAGGAGGCGTTGTCGGTTGCTCGCGCCCAGCCGACGAACGATGCAACGCTGGAAGGCGTCTTGCTGGCGAAAGAAAAAGGGGTGCTGGAGCGTTAACCGTTGATGTGGACGGTCAACACCGGGGTTTCGGATTGTCTGACGACTTTCTCGGTGACGCTCCCGATGAACTGCCGTTCGACACCGCTGCGGCCGTGGGTCCCCATAGCGATGAGATCGGCATCGTGCTCCTCGGCGTAGTTGATGATCTCCGTGTGGGGCGTCCCCTCACGACAGACTGAAACGGTGTCACAGCCGACATCGGCGAGCTCCTCGGCGATCGCCGAGGTATACGCCTCGCCCTCGGCTTGGAGGACCTCGTGAACGTCCACACTGCCTTTCGCCATTCCGGTCGTGCTCTGTGGCTCGGTCTTCCGTTTGAACATCCCGGTTCGCCAGTTGCCCTGCTCGTCCTTTTCGAGTGTCAAGGACGCGTCACCGGCGTCGGGGGTGACCACGTAGAGAACGTGGATCGTCGAGTCGTACGTGGTTGCGAGGCTCTCTACGTGCTGCATCACGGTTTCGGCTCCTTCACTACCGTCTGTCGGATAGACGATGTCGTCGTACATTGGAAGCCCCTCCATATGAAAATAGGAAGGAGAGTTACATAAGTGTGCTGTTCGTTCGCATTTAAAATCATGTTGTCAAGTGCGAGCCACATATGAAACTGGTCAAAAAGTGTATATAGCATCTTTCGTTGGGTTTGAACTCGTTTTACTTTTCAGATTTGGGTGGCAGATACTGCCGCCATATCGGAACTATCACCGTTCATGGGGTACCCAGCCGCCGACACGCCAAGCAACCGAGGACGGCGGAAGCAGGCTGTGACCTCCCGACANTGTTTAATANGACGNNNCTGTANGNNNCGNCGTAATGTCGGAAGTCTGCTCGACGTGCGGATTGCCCCAGGAACTCTGCGTCTGCGAGGACGTCGCCAAGGAGTCCCAGGAGATCAGCATCCGCATCGACGAGCGCCGATACGGGAAGGAGGTAACGGTCATCGAGGGGTTCGACCCGAAGGACGTCGACATGGACTCGCTGTCTTCGGACCTCAAGTCCAAGTTCGCCTGCGGGGGCACCGTCGAGGACGGCGCCATCGANCTCCANGGGAACCACNNNGGNCGCGTGGAGGACTTCCTCCGCGACAAAGGTTTCACCGTCGCGTGATCGACACCTGACGCTTTCTCCCGTCCGACACTCGTTCGCAAGTCACCAGCGGCTGTGCTCTCCGTACAGCACGGTGGCTGGGCTCGCCTGTGTCGCGGAAGCTGAACTGTTATGTGGCTGTCGACCCTGTCGTTGCCTATGAGGATTGGGTGGGTCGGCGGCTGTGTCGTACTGCTCCTGATCGCGCTCTGTACCATCCCGGCTATCGGTGCGGCCACGAGCGATGTTTCGTCGTCGCCAGCGACAGCCATCGACGACGGGTCAGCAACGGTCGAACCACTGACGACGAACGCAACGACGCTGACCGACGCGACGACGACAGAGCAGCCGAGGCCGCTGTCGAGCCACACCGATCTGACGCTGACGACGATCCTCGATCGGACGCCGGAGCAAGTCGGCGAGGTCACCGCCACGGTCGAGGTCGATATCCCGGATGCATTCACCGAGTTGGAGCTTCAAATCTCCCCGAACGTCACCGTCACCGACACCGACGGCTTCAGCGAAACGAGCGACGGCGTCTACGAGTGGGACGAACAGACAGAGCAGCCGTCGGTCACCTACCGCGTCGACGCCACCGAGCGAGGCGAAAGCGACGATCCGGAAGCTGACGGGCAGTACCGCTTCGCCGACACTGAAGACTGGTCGCTCGTTCGCATCCCACCGCAGCCGTCGATCAGCGGGCGATACACCGGCACCGATGAGCCAGCGGTCGTCCGCGAAACCGAGATCGACGGTCCCGGCGCGGCCGGCGATGCGATCGCGTTCCTCGGTGACTACGAGCGACGCACCCACACGGCCCACGGCCAGACGTTCACGCTCATCGTTCCCGAGGCAGCGGATCTCGAAGCCAGCCCTGACGAGATCTTCGAGGCCGTCGCAGGCGCGTCAGACCGGCTGCGCGTCGGCGACCGCGACGAGGAAGTGTTCATGATCGCCGCGCCGACCGGCGAGATCGATTGGGCCGTCCGCGGGCTCCAAACCGGCGATACCGACTTCTGGGTCCAAGACAGCGAGCGGCTGGATACGGCGGCGAACAACTGGGTCCACGAGTACGTCCACACCCGGCAGGACTACGAAGCCGAGACCAGCTTCCGATGGTTCACCGAGGGGAGTGCGACCTACTACGCCGCTCTCGACTCCCTGCAGTCCGGGCGAATCGGCTTCGATCGCTTCCAACGATTCATCGCTGAGGGCGAGGAGGAGCCCCAAGTCGAGGCGACGCTGAGCGAGCCCGACACGTGGGAGAACTACGCCAACTACCGGAAGGGCGCGCTGATCGCCGGCGGGATCGACCGCCAGATCCGGCTGGCGACGGACCAGGAGGCGAGCCTCGCCACTGTCTTCCGGGCGATCAACAGCCATGACGGGTCGGTCGACGCCGCGACGTTCGGCGGTTACGTCCAGCAGGTCGCCGGCGAGCAAACGGCGGACGAAGCCATCGGGGCGACGACGACTGACGCCCTCATTCCGATGTGGGATGCCGACGAACACGCTACCGCCTTCGGGCAGCAGCCGGCCGCCTTCGCCTACCGATTCGCCGACAACGAGCCGATCACCGTCACGAGCGACGGCACGACGACCACCGCGGATACGAACGTCACCCTCAGCGTCAACGACACGCTGGCGGTCGGAATGGTGGTCGAAAACGTCGGCGGAACCGTCGGCGATTACGAACTCGCCTTCCGCGTCAACGAGACCGAGTTGACCCGCGAGGGCCGACTTGATCCCAGTGAAACGGCGAGCCACCGGTTCGAGTACCGGTTCACCGAGCCCGGCGTCTACCCGGTCGCCGTCGGCGACGAGACGCTGACCGTCACCGTCGAGGAGTCCGGTCTCGGCAGCGTCGATCTTCCGGACGGCAGCGATATTCCGACCGACATCGAAACCCCCGGCTTCGGCTTCGTTCCGGCCATCGCCGCGCTGTTGGGCGTCGCCGGGCTCCGGTGGTATCGACGCGAGTGACGCGACGAAGAACGGGCAACTCAGTCGGTGCGGGCTGCGGTTTTTATAATCGGCTCTCCTGCACCACGTATGGACGTTCGGCAGTCACTGGTGGTGGGTTGTGTCCTCGTGTTCATGCTCTGTGCGGTGCCGGCCGTGAGCACGGCCGACGCCGGAACGGAGACGACAGTACAGGAAATCCGGCCGGCGGAGGACTCGCTCCCGCAAACCTCGTCGAGCGACGAGATATCGGTGACAACGACGCTCGACCGGACACCGGAGACGGTCGGCGAGATGACCGTCACGGTCGCCGTCGAGATTCCGGATCGGGTCACCGAACTCACGGCCATCATTCCGGATCGGGCACGCGTCTCGGGAACTGACGGCTTCAGTGCCGTCAGCGACACGGACTACGAGTGGGACAGCGAAACAACGCGGCCGACCGTGACCTACCGGGTCGATCCTAACCGACTGTCGGATCGAGAGGGGCCGCTGTCGGTCGACGGCCAGTACCTCTTCGCGGACACCGACGACTGGGCCCTCGTTCGGATTCCCCACACCGGGATCAGCGGTCGCTACACCGGCAGCAGGCCGATCACGCTCGACCAGGAGACCGACATAGACGGCCCCGGAGCGGCCGGCGAGCGGATGGCGTTCCTCGGCCCGGTTGACGTGCGGACGACTCGCGCCCACGGCCAGCGGTTCCGCCTCATCATTCCCGATGCGGCCGATCTCGAGGCCAGCCCCAGCGAAATTTTCGACTCGGTCACCCACGCTTCCGACCGGCTCCGGGTCGGCGACCGCGACGAGACAGTGACGATGATCGCCGCGCCGACCGGCGAAGTCGGCTGGACGGTGCGCGGCCTCCAGATCGGCGATGCGGACCTGTGGGTGCGGGACAGCGAAGGGCTGGCGACGCCGCCGAACGTCTGGCTCCACGAGTACGTCCACACCCGGCAGGGGTACACCACCGACGAGGACTTCCGGTGGTTCACCGAGGGGAGTGCGACCTACTACGCCGCGCTGCTGTCGCTCCAGCAGGATCGAACCGACTTCGAGTCCTTCCGGCGGTTCCTGCGATCCGGTGAGGGACGACCGCAGGCGTCGGCGACGCTGAGCGAGCCCGATAGCTGGGAAAACTTCGCCGAGTACCGCAAGGGCGCGCTCGTCGCCGGCGAGATCGACCGGCAGATCAGACGCGAAACCGACCGTGAGGCGACACTTGACACTGTCTTCCGTGAGGTCAACGCCGAGACAGAACCCGTGAGCGCGCGAACGTTCCGGAGCGGAGTCAGAGACGCCGCGGGGAGCGAAGTCGGCGACGCTGCGAACCGCTACACGACGACCACGGCGGTGCCGTCGATGTGGGACGGCGACGCCCACGCCGCAGCGTTCGACCAATCGCCCGCCCGGTTCAGCTACCGCCTCGCGGAGACCGACCCGATTCGCGTGAGCGGGCCGGAGCGGGACACGTCGCTATCGGGGCCTGACCTCGCGCTCGTCGCTGGCGAAACTCTTCGGATCAGGATGGCCGTCGAGAACGTCGGCGGAACCGTTGGCGACTACGAACTCGCCTTCCGCGTCGACGACACGGAGCAGCCTCGCTCGGGCCGGCTTCGGGCCGGCGAGCAGGTGATCGAGACGTTCGAATACACCTTCACCAACCCCGGCGAGTACACCGTCGCCGTCGGCAACGAGCAGTTCGCCGTCGCGGTCGCACCGGCCGACAGCGACGACGGCGAAACGGGAACCGTCGATACCGAGCCGCCGGAACCGCTTGAGGACACGGTGGAAGGAACGACTGACGACGGTGAACAGGCGGAGGAAGAGAAGGAGAACGAAACAGCGACCGACGAAAGCGATGTATCAGCTCCCGGCTTCGGCGTCGTGCCGGCACTGATCGCGCTCGTGCTCGTCGCTGGCGGCTATCGCCGACGACGGCGAACTTAGAACGGGGCTTCGGGGCCCTCGTCGAGAGCCTGTTGGGTCTCGGATTCGAGCGGCCCGTCCCACGCAGTGAGGCCGCCGTCCATGCTCTCGACGCGGCTGTCGGCGGTGCCCTCGTAGGAGCCGATCAGGCGGGCGGCTTGGACGCTGGCTTGGCCGTGCGGACAGACAGTGATGATCCGGTCGGCGTCGGCGAGTTCGGCGACGCGATCGGGGAGCGTCTCGAAGGGGATGTTCTCGCTGTCGGGGATGTGACCCTGCTCGTAGGCCGTCGGCGAGCGGATGTCGACGATCCGGGCGTCGTCGCCGTCGAGTAAGTCTTCGACCGCTGCGGGGCTGATTTCGCCGTCCATGTCTCTGCCCAGTCGAGCGGCGACCATAAGCCCCGCGGCAGCGCGGCGTGGCACGTCGCCGGCTGGCGCGCGCTGTGGCAGTCAGGGCAGCGGCAGCTCGCGGTTGTCCTTGTAGTAGAAGATGATGCCGAAGACGATCGTCATCAGGAAGTAGACGATCCCGAGGCCGACGCCCGTCAGCACGCTGAACAGGAGGCCGCTCTGCCAGACGACAAGCGAGTACAGCGTGAGCAACACGGCCAGCATGAAGGAGATGAACACCAGAGCGACGGAGGGCGACTGGCTGGCAGCTCGCAGCGCGAGCAGCACGCGGCGAGCCCGGCCGCTGGAGAGCAGCCGAACGATGCGCTCACGGACCATACCGCCACCAACGAAAGGGGTAAATAAATACTCATTGCCTGTCCGCTCGTGTATCTGCCCGTCACAGCGGGGTGAGAGTTTTACGTCGGCTGGCCGACCGTCGGGCTATGACCGCGCCGTTCGTCGTCGTCGGTGCCGACGCCGCCGGGTTGAGTGCCGCCAGCAAATACCGCCGCGTCGATCCCGACCGCGAGGTGATCGTCTTCGAGAAAGGCCAGTGGATCTCGTATGCCTACTGCGGGATGCCGTACTTCATCGCCGGCCGGATCGACCAGCTGAGCGATCTGCTCTCGCTGTCGCCAGCGGAAGCCGACGAGCGCGGGATCGACCTCAAGCGTGGCCATGAAGTGATCGCCGTCAACCCCGACGACGGAGTCGTTCACATCGAACGCGGCAAGGACGGCGAGACTATCGAGCAGCCGTACTCCGATCTCCTCGTTGCGACCGGCGGCCGGGCGTCGACTGGTCCCTTCGATGTGCGTGACCTCGACGGTGCGTTCACCCTCCACAACATGGACGCCGCGGCGGCCATCGACGCCTACATCGCCGACTCCGAGAGCTACAGTTTCGATCGCGTGGCCGACACCCCAGTCGACCGCGAGCGGATCGAATACAACGCCGGGCAGCCGGCCCCCGAGACGGCGGCGATCGTCGGCGGCGGCTACGTCGGCGTCGAGATGGCCGAAGCCCTCCGCGAGCGCGGCCTTGAGGTACATCTCTTCCAGCGATCCGGCCACGTCCTACCGCCGTTCGGGAAGCCGGTCGCTGACCGCGTCGAAACAGAACTCGCTGAACAGGGCGTGACCGTCCACACGAATACCCCAGTCGCCGAACTCCGCGGCGAGGAGCGAATCAAGGCCGTCTCCTTCGACGGCGGCGACGACGAGATTCCGGTCGATCTCGCTATCGTTGGCGTCGGCATCCAGCCGAACACGGAGCTGCTGGACGACACCGGGATCGAATTGGGTGAGGGTGGCGCGATCCGCACCGACGAGTACGGCCGAACGAATCTCGATCGGGTCTACGCGGCGGGCGACTGCGCAACCGCCCGCCACACCGTCACTGGCGAGGAGACATGGGTGCCGCTCGGGCTGACGGCCAACCGTGGCGGCCGCGCGATCGGCGCGACGGTCGCCGGCGACGAAACACCGGTCGGCGACATCGCGGGTACGGCCGTCGTCAAAGCCTTTGACATGGAATGTGGGCGGGTCGGACTGCTCGACGAGACAGCCGCCCGCAAGGCCGGCTTCGACCCAGTTCGAAAAACGATTACTGCGGGGTCGCGGTCGGGCTACTACCCCGGCAACGCCGAAACCGACGTGACGCTCGTTGCCGACCGCGAAACGGGGAAACTGCTGGGCGGAGCCATCGTCGGCAGCGACCGCGCGGCCGTCCGGATCAACACGCTGTCGACCGCGCTGGACGCCGGGCTGACGGTTCCGGAAGTCGAGCGACTCGATCTCGCCTACGCGCCGCCGTTCAGTCCGGTGTGGGATCCCGTGTTGGTCGCGGCGAAGGTGCTCGGTGGCCAGCTTCCGGACTGAAAAGTGGCCGGTTGGGTTGTCGCGGCACATTCCAGCCGCCGGCATATAAACGGCCACCCCCTATCGGTGGTGTGGCAAACGCAGCAATCGTCGTTCTGGCAGGCAACGAATCGCATGCAGACTACGGCCGGCTCGCAAACGCACTCGAAGCCGCCAAGGAGTTCGCCGAAACCGACGGCGACGACGTGAAACTGATCTTCGACGGCGCGGGCGTCCAGTGGGTGCCCGAACTCGAAGACCCCGACAGCGACTACCACGACCTCTTCGAAGCCGTTCGAGACCACGCCGCAGTCTGTGACTTCTGTGCGAGCGCGTTCGATGTCGCGGAGGCCGTTGACGAATCCGGGCTGACGACGCTCGCCGAATACGACGGCCACCCGAGCATCCGCGATCTGGTCGCCGACGAGTACGAGATCATTACGTTCTAACGCGGCCGTTTCACCTGTTTTTGCAGAAGAGCGTCCAACCGGATTCGGTGGGACAATCATGTCTCAGAAACGGTAGAACGCCTCGTGCTGAATACAGGGCGCGAATCGCTCAAGAGGGAGTGAGCAAATCGCTCCCCACTGATGGCATGATAATAATAACGACCTCAAGAAGAGCACAGCTGATGAGAAACGAATCCGGTAAGACTAGAGCGGTGTCTACTCATTAATAACCGGAGAGCCGTCTCCGGGCGGCGTTTTTCGTGTCCAGCTATCCGTGTCAGCCCCCCAAAAGGTTCCTTTTCTATAGTAGTCTGAGTTGCAAGCCTTACACGTCATTTTATAAGCAAACACTCTGTCATCGCCGTCCTGAAGCTCAAACACGTGTTTATTTAATATCCCATTCTCATTCTCATATCCGCAATAAGGACAGTCCACTTGGAGTGTCTGAGTTTCGTTTGGATTCTGCTTTCTCTCGGTTCTCGCCTCGAGAGCTAATGCATATATAGAAATAATTATGAAGATCAGCAGGACCAAAGCGAGAACCATAGCGATGAAATAGATCATTGCATAATCAGATTGCTTCTATGGCGGACTGATGAAAAAAATTTACTGCTGCTGCACCCATTCTACTGAAGAATTGCATTTGTGTAGTTCCTTACCGGCTGTCCCTCAGGCTACAAGTTCAATAGACAATAATCGCTTGCTGAGCTCAATCTCTATATCTTGCAGACTATTTATGTAAATATCACGATTTAAACACATTTCAGCAGAATAGCCGAAATTGAGAGAAGGGCGGCTACTCGCTGGGCGCGAGGCCGAACGGCTCGCCGCGGGCGTGACTCTCAGCCAGCAGGACGTACATCGCCTGACTCCACTGGAGGTTCGAGTTCCACGATACAGTGCCGTCGCCATCGACACGTTCGGGAAGCAATCCCGCGGTTGTCGTCCACTCGGTCGATTCCTGCAGGTGGTCGGCGACAGCATCGTCGTCGATGCCGGTTTGCCAGCGCACCATGTCGGCGTAGGCTTCACACAGCGGCCAGCCGCCGTCTTCGGGCGCGCCGCTGGGCGTGTAGGTGTCGGCCGGATACCGCCCGACGCAAGGCGTGCTGTCGGCTCGCCAGCGCGGATCGTCAGCCAACTCGGCTGTCTCGATCAGTGCCTCGTCGTCAGCGTCGACGACGTTCCACGGCCAGTAGGCCATGAACGCCGCCGCGTCGGGACGGGCGTCCGGCGCGGGGTGGATATTGCCCTCCGGCTTGTCGGCGGTGACGTAGTGGCTGCCGTACAGGGTGTTCTCCTTGAAGCAGTACTGCTCGAAGTTGTCGGCCCACGTCTCGGCGGTCTCGCGGCACTCGGCAGCGAAATCCGTTTCGCCCTTCGTTTCGGCCATTTCAGCCATACAGCGCAGCCCGGCGATAGCCGCCGCCGAGCCCTCGGTCGTGTGGCCCCAGACCTCCTCCCACGGGTCTTGGTGGGGTTTGGGGAAGCCCCAGCCGTTGTCCCAGTCGAGCAGGAACTCGGCGGCGCGTTTCGACATCTCGTAGTAGGCGTCGAGGTAGCTGTCGTCGTCGGTTTCGTCCCACAGCAGCCAGTGGGCGTAGATCGGCCCGCCGACCTGATCGAGTTGGAGCGCGCGCCAGTGGCTCTCACCAGTCGTGTAGTAGTTCTGCCACCACGTCCCCCGACGGTCGATCCCACGGTCGTCGTAGGTCTCTTCGGTGATTTGGACGCCGCTAAGCCAGCCGACCGCGAGTTCGGCCTCTTCGACCGCACCCGCCGCCAGCAAGGCTTGAACGATAATCACCTGATCGCGGGGCCAGATGAACTTGTAAGTCATGTCGTGCGGTTTGAACGCCCCCGCGATAGTGGCACAGCAGCCGTCCTGTGCGGTCTTGATACTCGTCAGCGATCGCTCATAGAGGTCGGTCACCGTCTGGTCGTCCGTCGGTGTCTCGGTGATTCCATCGTGCCACTCCTCCCAGGCCTCGATAAAGGCCGACAGTTCGGCGTTGTAGCCCGAATCGAGGAGGTCACGAGCGTTGGCGATGGCGTCGGCCTCGCTGTAGCCGAAGCCGACCGCTGTGAGCCACTCGACGGTGGGGCCGTCCGCGTCGGTGTCGTCATCCTCGGCGTCGCCACAGTATAAGCCGAAGCCGATGTCCAGATCGCCGGTCGCGGTCTCGTTGGAATCGATCCAGCCGTCGTTGTCCTCGTAGATCTCGCTCCACGCGCTGCGGTCGGGGCCGTCGGCGTCGCCGGCAACGCCGACGCGGTGGCCGTCGAAGCGGCGACTCCCGCCGCGCTGTTGGGCGAAGGCGATGTAGCGGTCGTCCTCGTCGTCGTGGGCGACGATCACGTCGCAGTCGGCCTCGTGGTGGACGGTTGCGGTCTGTTCGGTGATGTGGTGTTCGTGATCGTGGGCCGTGATGCCGAGTTTCGAGATCGTAAACAGCGTCCGCTCGCGGGCGTCGTCGAAGCTCGCCTCGTTGTGGAGCAGGAGGCCGGGACAGTCGATGCTGGCGACGGTCCGCTGGCTGAGTTCGGCCTCGGTGCCGTCGGCAAAGCGGAGGGTGTTGGTGAGATGGATTTCGGGGACGCGCTTGGAGTGCCAGTCCACGGTGCTCGTGACGGCGTCGTTGCGGCTGTCGAGCGTCTGGCCGAGTTCGGGATCCCAGACAAGGGTGTGGAGGTTGTAGAACAGCTCAACGTCCGAACGGAACGCGGAGGTCTCCTCGATCAGCGCGCCGTTCCACTCCGAACGTGGGTTGTCGGCGTAGCTGTTGGCGGTGACCATCGTGTGCTGGCTGTCGCCGCTGGGCGTGCTCATCAAGGCGTCCTTGTCGCTGGCGACGCGGAACGCGGCCGGTGGTTCGTCCATAGCCGAGAAGGGAGCCGCCACCGCAAGATAGTGTCGAGGGTGTGCAGAGACGACGCACTGCTGGCAAACGGATGGCAGTGACGCCGATGACAGGGAAAATCGGGTGCCGACGAGCGATCGGAAGCCGCGATCGCTTACTCGGTCAGCTGGAGGATGTTGCCGTTCCGGCTGATATGCATGTCGCGGCCGACTTCGTAGCCGAAAGAGTTGGCCGTGTTGACGTAGCCCGACAGCCCCTTCAGGTCCTGGTGGGCCGGGATCAGCTCTTTGGGCTGAAGTGCCTCAAGCATCTGGTAGTGGCCCTCCTGACTGAGGTGGCCGGAAACGTGGATGTCGTCGTAGATCCGCGCGCCCTGCATTTTCAGGAGGCGTTCGGACTGGTATCGGTTGCCCTCGTTGGTCGGCTCGGGGATGATGCCGGCCGAGAAGATCACCTTGTCGCCGTTGTCGAAGTCGTAGTTGGTCTCGCCGCGGCCCATCCGGGTGAGCAGCGCGCGCGGCTCGCCTTGGTGGCCGGTGACAATAGGTAAGAAATTCTCCTTGCCGTCTTCCATGATCCGTTCGAGGCTCTGGTCGATGGCGCGCCGGTGACCGTACATCTCGATGTTGTCGGGGAGGTCGACATCGAGGTTGGTCGCGGTGCCGGTGTATTTCTCCATCGAGCGGCCGAGGAGGATCGGCTCGCGTCCGATCTCCTGGGCAAACTCAAGCAGACTCGACACGCGGGCAATGTGGCTGGCGAACGTCGTCGCCACCATCCCGCCGTCGTAGTCTTCGAGGCTGAGCATGGTGTCGTGGAGTTCCTTCCGGGCGACGGACTCCGAGGGCGTGCGACCCTTCTGGTTGGCGTTGGTACAGTCCTCGATGTAACAGAGGACGCCGTCGCCTTCGCGGCCGATCTCGCGGAACCGTTTCATGTCGATCGGGTCGCCGAGAACGGGGTCGTGATCGAGGCGTTTGTCCAGCCCGTAGACGATCGCGCCCTCCGGCGTGTGGAGCACCGGGTTGATCGCGTCGATGGTGGAGTGCGTCACGTTGACGAACTCCATCTGGACCTGGTCGCTGATCCGCATCTGCTCGCCGGAGTTCATCACCTGCAAGTCGAGATCGACGTCGAATTTGTCCTCGTCGGCGATCTGATCGCGGACGAGTTCGATGGTGAACGGCGTGGCGACGACCGGCGCGTCGTAGCGGTGAGCGAGTTTCGGGATCGCCCCGATGTGGTCGAGGTGGCCGTGGGTGGGGACGATGGCCGTGACCTCGCCGTCGAGTTCGCTCATGACGCGGTCGTCNGGGATNGCGCCCATGTCGATGAGGTCNAGNCTGTGCATCCGCTCNGTCTNNACGTTGTCGTGNATNAGNACCTNCGAGAGGTTGAGCCCCATATCGAAGACGACGATCTCGTCGTCCATCCGCACTGCAGTCATCTGCCGCCCAACCTCTTCGTAGCCGCCAACGGTTGCGATTTCGATTTCCATAGGTAGTCCGAACGGTAGCCGTTCCCTCGTTCAGGACCGACCGCGAGGTCGTCGGGGCACGCTGCCGACGGCGGCCACGATGGCCGCCCGGAGCCGACGACCGAACGCTGCCCGGCCCGCAAGCGGGGAACCAGCGCGTTGGTTACGCGGATAGCCGCTCCCGAGGCGTAAATAGGCAGTGACTTCAATCGAAGCGATCGCCAGACCACAGTCGCCCGGATGCGGCCGCCCAGCCACCGCGACAACCGAACATGTCAGACCATGGCAGACCAAGCCAGACCAAAGGACATACATAATCGTTACACGCCGTTGTACGCATGGATACGTTGCAGTTGCACGCCAATGAGGCGGCAGCGCGGCCGCGACCCCGTTCGGTGGTGGGGCGATGACGCTCCAACTCCCCAGCGAGATCGTCGTCGAGCGGTTCCTCCCGACGGCTCGGGCGATGTTGGCGACCGAACTCGCCGACAAGGGGTTCTCTCAGCAGTCGATCGCGGACACGCTCGGTCTCTCGCAGGCCGCCGTCAGCAAGTACCTCAGCGGCGAGCAGACCGGCGATCCGCGGTTCGCCGACAACGCGAAGCTGGAGGCGACGATCAGCCACATCGCCGAGGGGTTCGCCGACGACAGCATCGACGACTACGAAGCCCTCGCCGAACTCCTCGAACTCGTTCGGGAGTTCGAAGACCGCGGCCCGATCTGTGCCGTCCACGAGGAGGAGATGCCCGCCCTCGACGGGATGGGCTGTGATCTCTGTGTCCGCGGACAGGACACGCTGGTCGAAACTGAACGCGCGGTGTTGCGGGACGTACAGGAGGCCGTCCGGCTGTTTGCGAACACGTCGGTCGTCGTCGACCACATTCCCAACGTCGGCACCAACGTCGCCATGGCCCTCCCCGATGCCGAGGGCGCAACCGACGTAGCGGCCGTCCCGGGGCGGATCCACGCGATGCGCGGCCGCGCGAACGTGCCCGCCGACCCCGAGTTCGGCGCGTCGGAACACGTCGCCACGACGATCCAAGCGGTGATGGCCGTCGATCCCGACCTGCGTGGCGCGCTCAACCTCCGGACGACCGACGCGCTGCTCGCGGCCGCCGAGGCCGCCGGCGTGCAAACCGCCACATTCGACGCCGAATACGAGGACCGCGCCGAGCGCATCGAGGCGGTCGCCGGCGACGGCGAGGGCGTGCCGCGGGTACTCTACCACGAGGGTGCCTTCGGCATCGAACCGATCACCTATGTCTTCGGCGAGACCGCCAGCGACGCCGTCGACACCGCGATCGACCTGCTGGAATCGGTGCCGGAGACGACGACTGCGTGATCGGCGGCCACCCGAGCGGAGTCTTTATTTTCTCGGCCGTGGCTAGGGTTGGCATGGACAGCGAGCCCGCCGATGGCAACGAGGCCTACGAGGAGTCGTTGAGCGAACTGGTCAACTATCTCACCCCCCGGCGGGACAACGAGATGATCTCGACGTACCAGAACACGACCGCCATCGCCTGTCCCGTCTGTGAGGAACCCTTCGACTATCTGATTCGCTGCAAACAGGAAGAGACCAGCCTCTCGCTGTCGGAGGTCATGGATCTCTGTGTCTCCGTCGACGACGGCCAAGCGTACCTCTTCACCCACGAAGAAGAGTAACCCCGGGGGTTGCTGCCGTCGTGTCGCCGTGTCGGCACCACTGAGGCGATGACACAACTAATGAGGCGATGACGCAAGGATTTTTATGAGTCGCACTAGCCACTCCGGTAATGGTAGTTGCAGCACCCGCTGTTGCGGTCGTCGCCCTCGTTGCCCTCTACGGTTTCCTCGATTCCACACACCGCGGCCCGGATGCGACCTACTGGAACCGGGTTCGCCGGCAGTACCTCCCCGGCCTCGACCGGCTGGCCCGCCGGCTCGGCCTCGGCTACGCGGCCTACGAACTCAACGCCGAGGAGTTCGCCGGCCGAATGGACGAATCAGTCGAAGACGTCGAAGCCCTGCTGGCGGCCAACGGCTTCGAGCGGATGCCGCTGTCGGCGTGGAAAACCCTCCCCGACGGCCGCGGCGAAGTCGGCTCGTGGGCCCGCCGTGACTCCCCGCTTGCCGAGCGGCAACTTCACGTCATGCTGTTTCGGGGGCCGGACGGAACAACCGAACTCTACGCCCACGAGGAGTTCAACCCGTTCAATCCGCGATACGCGTCGAAACACTACCACTGCATCGGGCACGATCCGGCCGCAGGAACGGAACAAGTCGCCGCGCTGTTCGATGACCGACTCGTCGAGCCAGCCGAACTCGACGACGCGCCGTCGGTCGCCGAATCGAGCGAGCCGATCACCGCCGAAAGCGAGACGGCCGACCCCCTCTCGACGGAACACGCCAGCGACTCACCGTCGCCGACTCACGAACCGGAGTCGACGCGGAACCACAACTCCGGGGCGGCGGCCGACTGACCGCAGCGGGTTCCATTCCACAAAACACCTAACATACCGGCCGCCGGAGACAAAATATGGATGACGTGCGACGGTTCGTCCGTCGGGCACTGTCGACCGATACCCGCGAGGAGTTCGACCGCCGGGTAACCGAGCAGGCGACAGCCCTCCGGGCGGCCATCAGCGAGGGAGCCTACGATAGCAGTGGCTTCGCCGTCGGCCTCGAATGTGAGTGCTACGGCGTCGACGGCGAGGACCGCCTCAGACGGCTCCCCGACGCGCTGTTCGAGGGGACCGGTCGAACCCGCGAGATCGGCCGCCACAACGTCGAACTCAACAGCACACCCCAGCCGTTCGACGCCGATGGCACCACCGCCCACGCCACCGAGTTGCGAACGGCACTTGCTGACCTCCGTGAGGATGCTGCCGCCTGCGACGCCGACTGCCGCATCGTCACCGACGGGATGTGGACGATCCCGCCGGCCGAAGGAAGCCACGCGTATCTCGGCGAGATCGAGCGCGACGAGGAGATCGTCGTTGCCGAAAACATGCACCGGAAGCCGCGGTACTGCGCCATCGACAACGCGCTGTTGGAGCACGCGGGCGGCTCGATCCCGCTCAGCGTCCCGGGCGCGGAGGAGTCGTTCCCGACGATCCTCGTCGAGTCGCTGACGACCTCGATCCAGCCACATCTCCAGATTCCCGACACCGAGGCGTTTCCCCAGTATTTCAACGCCGCCATCCGAACGATGGGCCCGGTACTCGCACTGGCGACGAACTCACCGTTCCTGCCCAGCGACCTCTATACCGAGATCGACGATCCCGAGCGACTGGTGGCGGAAACGCCGCATGAACTCCGGGTCCCGATCTTCGAGGCGACGGTCAACAGTGCCGGTGATATGAAGGCGGGCTGTCCCGGGGATATCGACGACCCGACCGATATCGTCGACCGAGTCGTCGACGACTGGACCTGCGGCCCGTTCCTCAGCGAGTGGGAAGTCGATGCCGACGAGGAGCCCGACCCCTACTGGGAGTTCCGCCACAAGTACGGCACCTACTGGCGGTGGGTCCGCAGCATCATCGGCGGCGACGCCAGCGCGGGCGGAGCGGCCGGCGAGCCAGCGGCCGACACAGCGAGCGACGGCGCGCTTCGGATCGAGTACCGCCCGCTGCCGACCCAGCCGACCGTCGACGACATCCTCGCCCTCCACTGGCTGGTCGTCGGCCTGCTGCGTGGGATCGTCGCTGCCGACCACCCGCTGACAGAGTTGGCGTGGAGCGACGCCAGAGATAGCTTCTACAACGCCGTCGACGACGGGCTCGACGCTGAGTTACACTGGATGACCGCTGATGGGGAGCCAACGACCGATCACGACGTGATCTACGAGGAGGTGTTCGCACTCGCCGAGCGAGGCCTCCGCGAACAGGGACACAGCGATGAGACGGCCGCCGACCGCATCGGGCCGATTCGGGCTCGATGGGAGCAGGAGACGACGCCGAGTCAGTGGAAGAAAGCGCGTGTTCGTGAGGGGCTTGCCGACGGCGAGTCGTTGGCTGGTGCGATCGAAGCAATGCAACGCAAGTACAACAAACGGAGTCGGCAGGGCGAACCGTTCGCGGCGTGGTGATGCTGCGAGGCGGCGAGTGACCCCGTCACAACGGTTTTGGTAAGACAGACGTAACACTGACGTATGTCCGAAGCAGCCACCGGCGAGGACGACGAGGTCGTCACGGTGAATTTCAAGACGACCCAGTCGTTTCTCGACACAATCGACGAAACGTGGCAGGGCCGAGGGTTCAACAGCCGTAGCGAGTTCATCCGCTACACGCTACGGGATGCCGCCGAAAACCCGACGTTCGACCGCGATGAGTTGATCGCCTTACTCCAGGCCGAGGTTGACATCGACGCCGGGCGGACGATGGACGCCGAGACTGCCCGCGAGCAGTTCGCTACCGACGAGGATGCCTGACGAATCATGGACGTGGGAACTCACACCGACTGCACAGGACAATCTCTCGCAGCTCTCGCCGACAGAACAGGAGCAGATTCTCGATAAACTCGATGAGATCGTCGACTCGCCGTGGCGTGAGCCACTCGAATACGGCGAACCGCTCCAGAACAGCCCCCGCAGCAAAATCCGTGTCGGCGCGTTCCGGCTCGCAGTAACGTTTCGGCGAGAGAGTTAACGACTGATCGTCGCTCGGATCAAACGACGGAGCGACGCCTACACCGCAGACGACGACTGACAACCCTTCTCAGTCGTTGTCGACGAGTCCGGGGTTCGTCACCGCACCTTTCGCGGCCGAGCCGAAGTCGCGGGCGTACTTCCCGAGGACGCCGCTGGTGTAGTTCGGCTCGCGTGGCTCCCACGCCTCACGCCGCGATGCCAGCTCCTCGTCGGAGAGGTCGACCGATAGCTCTCGTTCGGGAATGTCGACCGTGACGGTGTCGCCCTCTTCGAGCAGCGCGATCGGGCCGCCGTCGGCGGCTTCGGGCGCGACATGGCCGATCATCGGGCCGCGCGTGGCTCCCGAGAATCGGCCGTCGGTCAGCAGTGCCACGTCGTCTTCGTGGCCCGCGCCGACGACGGCGGCGGTGACGCCGAGCATCTCCCGCATACCGGGGCCGCCGCTGGGGCCTTCGTTGCGGATGACGATCACGTCGCCGCTCTCGATGTGGCCCTCCTGCACGTAGGCCATCGCGTCCTCCTCGTTTTCGAAGATGCGGGCAGGGCCTTCGTGGTGGAACTTGTCGTCGCCGGTGACTTTGAGGACGCCGCCGTCGGGGGCGAGATTGCCCGTCAGGATCTTGATCGCGCCCTCCTCGGAGTAGGGATCGTCGACGGTGTAGAGGTAGTCGGCCTCGATCTCATCGTCGTCGGGGATGCGGCCCTCGTTTTCGAGGTGTTCGATCTCCTCAGCGATGGTGCGGCCGGTGACGGTCATCGCGTCGCCGTGGAGGTAGCCGCCTTCCAGCAGTCGACGGAGGACGACCGGTACGCCGCCGACCTCGAAGAGGTCGTTCATGACGCGAGTGCCGCCGGGCTGAAGGTTGGCGATTTTGGGTGTCCGGCGGGAAATCTCGTCGAACTCCGTGATGTCGAGGTCGATGCCAGCCTCTGCAGCCATCGCCAGGATGTGCAGCACCGCGTTCGTCGAGCCGCCGGTGGCGACCTGGAGGGCGATGGCGTTCTCGAAGCTCTCCTTGGTGAGGATGTTGGAGGGTCGGCGGTCGTTTTCGATGGCGTCGACTGCGACCTCGCCGGCGCGCTCGGCGATCTCGTAGCGNNCCTCGTNNTCGGCGGGCGNGNNCGCNGANCCGAGCGGNGCNAGCCCGAGCGCCTCAGAGATGGACGCCATCGTGTTGGCGGTGAACATCCCGCCACAGGAGCCCGCGCCGGGACACGCGTNGNGNTCNANCTCNNCGAGTTCNTCNTCNNNCATNTCGCCNNNGGCGACCGCGCCGACCCCCTCGAAGACGTTCTGGATCGTGATCTCACGGCCGTCGTGCTCGCCGGGCATNATNGANCCNCCGTAGAGGAANACGNNNGGGAGGTCCGTGCGGATGGCGGCCATCATCATCCCGGGGAGGTTCTTGTCGCAGCCGGCGACCGTCACCAGCGCGTCCATCCGCTCGCCGAACGCGACGAGTTCGACGGAGTCGGCGATGACCTCCCGGGAGACGAGCGACGCCTTCATCCCCTCCGTCCCCATCGAGATGGCGTCCGAGATGGTAACGGTGCCGAACTCGATCGGCATCCCGCCGTTCGCGTCGACACCGTCGATGGCCGCGTCGGCAACGTCGTCGAGGTGGACGTTACACGGCGTGATGTCGGCCGCGGGGTTCGCGATGCCGACCATCGGGCTCGCGAGGTCCTCGTCGTCGNACCCCATCGCGCGGAACATCGCNCGNGAGGGTGCCTGATCGACACCTTCGGTGACTTCGTTGCTCCGCAGATCCGGATCTTTCCCCGACTGCTTTCGGGGCTGCTGTTGGCTCATAGCCCTCTGTTGCCACCGGATGGCTTAAAACTGCTCGGCTGCGCTGTCGGCCGTCGGTGGCGAGGCCAATCCCGCGAACCGTGAGGGCTTTGCCACCCCAGCGGGAACAGCCCACAGTGAGTTCCGAGCGCGACGAGGGCGACAGCGCGGACGATGCCGACGGCTACGTCCACGAGCCCGATAGCGTCGAGCGCGACGGTACCGACGACGAGGGAGCCGACGATGATGGGACCGACGACAGCGACGGGTTCGGCCGGCAGGGATGGCTACTCGTCGGCGGCGTCATCGTCTGCTTTCTGGTGATTCCGGGCCTGATCTACCTCAAGCCGGCCGTCCCCGCCGCGGCTGGCCTGCCCTTTTTTGCGACGTTTCTGGTGTTGCCGCTGATCCCGGCGGTGATCCTCGGGCTGCTCGCGGTGTGGTCGATGCGCGCAGCGGCCTGAGCCGGAACGACGTGGCGACAGGGGGTGTCGCCGACGGCTGCAAATTCTGCAACTGGACCGGAGACCGAATAACATATACAACGACCGGAAGAGAACGTAGCATGGACACGCAGGACTACCGCGAGCACGTCGAAACGCAGGTGCTCGCTCAGGACTACGAGCCGGTGCCGCCGGAGGAAGCCAATCCCTTCACTCCGGTCTGGTACAAGCAGGACGACGATCCGACCATCGGCCGGACGAAGGTCTTTGTGACTGTCAACGACGACCCGTCGCTCGATGTCGAAACGCTGGAGACGACTGCCGAATCCTTCCGGACGCTCGTGACCTCCGCCTCGCCGTCGACCGAGACGAGTGTCGAAAACCGCTTCGGCTACATCGTCTTCGCTCTCGAAAACCCGACCGACGACGTGATCGAGTTTGCGACCGAGGATTTCACCGTCGCCGACCGCCGCTCGAACGTTTTCCCGCTGGTCTACGATCTCACAAGCGACACGCTGCACACCCACAACGTCCCGCGACTGAAGGGCCGTGGCTTCTACGAAAAGCAGAAGCTCGACGCCGAAGAGTTGCTGACGCCGTCGGCTGACTAACTCGGTTTCTTCGTCGGTCGGCAGCAGATATTACGCGCTCCGGCCCGTTGGTCCCGTATGGACGGTTCTCCATCGGCAGTCGATTCCGACGCCACAGCCGACGGGCTCCCGGGTGAGTCCGTCGTCGTCGACACGAACGGAATCAGGCTGCACACGCGACAGGCTGGCCCCGAAGACGGCCCGCTCGTGGTTTTGCTGCATGGCTTTCCCGAGTTCTGGTACGGCTGGCACCGACAGATCGAACCGCTAGCCGAGGCCGGCTACCGCGTCATCGTGCCCGACCAGCGCGGCTACAACCGTAGCGACAAACCCGACGGCGTCGCCAGCTACCACATCGAGGAGTTGGCCGCTGACGTGGTCGGGCTCATCGACGCCGCCGACCGCGAAACGGCGGCGGTGGCGGGTCACGACTGGGGGGCGGCCGTCGGCTGGTGGCTCGCGCTCAGCCACCCCGACCGCCTCGATTCGCTGACCACGGTCAACGTCCCGCATCCGACTGTGATGGAGCAGACGCTCCGGAACAGTTGGTCCCAGCGATTCAAAAGCTGGTACATGCTCGCATTCCAGGTTCCGATGCTGCCGGAGGCGATTTCGAAGGCAAACAACTGTCGGGTGCTCCAGCGCGGCCTTGAAGACAGCAGCCGGCCCGGAACGTTCTCGGCGACGGACATAGAGCACTACCGCGAGGCATGGACGCAGCCGGGCGCGTTGACCGCGATGATCAACTGGTATCGAGCGATGGTGCGGTATCGCCCGCGGCCCGCCCGACAACAGGTGTCAGTACCAACGCTCGTGATGTGGGGGCAGGAAGACGAGTTCTTAGAGGCCAAAATGGCCGACGAGAGTCTGGACTACTGCGATGATGGGCAACTGGTGACGTTCCCGTCGGCGACACACTGGGTGCTCCACGAGAAGCCAGCCGCGACGGCCGACGAGTTGCTGGCGCATCTCGACGCGACTGTCGAACAGGAATAGGAGAACGAGATATATCGAAGAGGTCGTTATTTCGGATCTGCCAACGGCAAGGTGATTTCTATTATTTTTCGCTCCGGATTGTTTTCCTTGAGCGTGAGTTTCCCTTGATGGCTGTTGATAATCGTTTGCACTTCCCACAGCCCGATGTTTTTCGCGTGTTCGAGTGGATCGGGGTCGTATCCGCCCAAAAGGGGCTGAATTTCCATGTCCGGGATCGGCTGTCCGGTATCCATGATCTGGATGTCTATCTGTTGGTCGGCGATGTTTTCGCTTGCAGAGACAGTGATATCCAAGTCCTCGTGGGAGTTGTGCCGTATTGCGTTCTCGATAAGCTCGTCAAACGCTTTTTGCAACGGCTGGTTCGCCTCTATGTACACGTTCTCGCAGTTGATCTCCCAGTTGATGTCGGGGTATTCGGTCCGATATTTCTCGATTCGGTTGGTGAGCAGCTCACAGACGTTGACTTTCTTCGGTTGTTTATCCCTGTTAAGTGAGGTGAGTGCGTTCACCCAGCTGGTGAGGTCGACCAACTCAGCGATAGCCCGCCGCATTCGGTTCAGGATTTTGTTGTTCTTTTCGCCGTGGATATGATTGAACGAGCTCTGGACGACTTGGAGTTCGTTCCGGAAATTGTGGCTGATGATACGGTTCAGTAGGTGGAGATGCCGAACCTCCATTTTGTAATCGCTGATATCGCGGATGACGGCAATGACGTGGGATTGGTTGTCAACGGAGAGTTGCGACAGGCGCATCTCTAACCAAATGATTTCCCCCGATGGCCGTTTGATCCGCCATTCGAACTCTTGGGGTTGGCCGTCCGCGGCAGCCCGTATCCGTTTGCGGAAGTCCGATTCGGAGATGGAATCCGGGCTCAGATCGCCGACATTGACTCTATTGAGTTGCTCCTTTTGATAGCCGTACAGCTCTTCGGCGTACGCATTGGCGTAGCGGATATCGCCCGTCTCAGCGTCGTAAATCGTGATCCCCACCTCTAAGCTGCTGTAGAAATGAGCGGCCTCGTCGTCAAAGTCGAATTGGGATTCCGTCATCTGAGTCCTGTGATACGGTCAAGAGGTCTGACTTCGTGCGTCTATCACGACTGAGGGCTGAGTAATTAAATATTTGCCAGCGACCGTGCGCTGAGAAGCACTCAGGAGGGGCCGTAACGAGTGGACCGAAGCAACACACCGTGATAGCTTCTGTCGAACACGGAACGACGGCCCGCTTTTCACGGTTGAGCCCGTAGGTGAAGCCATGTTACTCGTTCGTGGGCACGGCGGGGGGACCGATCTAACGGGCACGGTCTTCGAGCGCGGCGAGGAGCCGCCGAGCTACAAGGGCACGCCGGACGCGGATGCACCCTACGTCTGGATCTGTGACTCCTTCTACGCCGTCGAAAGCGGGGGCTCGCCGATCGAGGTCGATGGCGAGGAGATCCGTATTGCCTTCGAGTCACCGATGCCGCGCGGCTTCGAGACCAAAGAGCAGGCTATCGAAGCGGCCAAGGAACACGTGGTCACGCAGTTCGTCCGCATCGGCGTCGACAGCGACACCGTCGATGTGGAAGTCGAATCCGCCGAGCCGACGGCCGACTAATACTCTTCACCCCAGCGACGCTTATCGTGCGTTGACTGTTGTTCGCTGTGGAGGATGCTCTCGAATTTTCGACGGATAGCCGCCTTTTCGGAGGCACTGATTTTGGCGAGTTCGTCGGCTTTATTCACCGCCGTCGGTGGCCCGCGTTCGGCGGCGACCTCTGAGAGGATTTGCGTTTGGAGTCGCTGGCGCATCTCCGGATCACGGGTGACTGCATAAGGGGATTCAACTTTGTAACAGAGGTCGGTTCGGGGATCGTAGAGCACGAAGAAGGTCACCTCGTAGCACTCGGGATCGAGTTTCCGCTCGACGCCGAGGGCGTCGCCGTCGGCGGCCATCGCGCCGTCCGGCCCGCCGCGAGAAATAAACCACGAGGTGACAGTGAGTTCGTCGGTCCGGCGGTTCTCGCCCGGTTCGGGTTCGACATCCGGTTGAGCCTCGTCGGCCTGCTGTTCAAGAAGTCGGGTGAAGAAAGTAGTATCATTGGGCCACGGCGCATCGAACCCGGTATCATTCTCGGTGAGCGCGTCGGTAATTACACGAGCGGAGGGGTTCTTGACGAAGCCCGCAATTGGTGTTTTCTCCTCAACGAAGCGCTCGACAAGGCGGACGTAGTTTTCGAGGACGCTCTTCGGGCGGGCCTCGTATGTCAGCGCGTCGAGTTCGGGGTTTCGATCCCTCCATGTGAGAATCTCTTTCGGATAGAGCGGACCATCTAGCAATAGAAAATCCTCAACCGTATGTGCATGTTTTCTGGCGTGGTGCCCCTCTGCGAGATATAGTGATAACGCGTGAACGACCGCCTCCGCATATCGATTTACCTGTGGCGCACGGATCAGACGCCGCTGACTGTGGCCGCCGTCCATTGATACCCAGTCGGATTCCAGCGACGCGGTTCGGTCATTCGTGTGGACCGTCGCCACGATGGTCCGCGCGCGGTGAACCGAGAGTTCGGAGGGATCGACCGCCATCGCGGCGTGGGCGAGGTCGAGGACGACCCCGTTTTTGAAGGAGGTGGGGTTGATCGTCCCCGAGTCAATGCCGTGGACGGTCGGAAACGGTCGCTCCGCAAGCGCGATATCGTCGATATCGACACGGGCGCGCTGCTGCTCGCCGAGCGGTTCGACCACGGTGCGCCCCCGGCCGTCGGTGAGCGGGTCGAGCCACTCGGTCCAGACGGTCTCGGCGAAGTCGTCGTGGTCGCTGTCGTCGACCGAGTCCGCGACCGACCCCGCAAGCCGGGCGATGGCATCGACGTGGATCGGATCGAGCGTCATACGCCTACCGCCGCGGGCGACGTGCAAAAATACCGTGGTCGGGCAACGGCTGTCGCTACTCTCATACGGATGGAGCCAGAAGAGTCGTCTATGTCGATACGCGGGGTCGCTTTCGACCTCGATGACACGCTCGCCGTCCCCAACCGCGACCGGGAAACCCTGCTGGCCGAAGCGGTCGACCAAGCCGACGCGCCGCCGATCTCCCGCAGCGAGTATATTCAGGCCCACCGGAACCACCTCACGACCGAGAGCCGAACCCCGATTTTCGCCGAACTCCTCGCTGATGATACGACCGACACCGACCCCGAACAGTTGGCGACTGCCTACCGGGAGGCCGTCACCAACGCCCTCGTGCCGATCCCCGATGCCGAAACGCTCCTGCGCGACCTACGGAACGACTACCGCGTCGGCCTGCTGACCAACGGCCCGGTGCTCGCCCAACGATCGAAGATCGACTACCTCGGCTGGGAGCCGCTGTTCGATACGACACTCGTGACCGGCGAACTCGCCGCCGGAAAACCCGAGGCACCGGCCTTCGACGCGCTGCTGTCGGAACTCGGCACGGACCCCGAAGAGACGGTTTTCATCGGCGACACGCCGGATGAGGATATTCTGGGGGCCGACGATGCGGGCATCTACACTGTCCAAGTGCTGTTCGACGGCGGACCACAGAAGGACCCCCGCGCCGACGCCTACATCGAGCGGGATCGACTCGCCGCCGACCTGCCGGGGCTGCTCGCCTCGCTGTAGTTCCGCGTCGTTTTCGGTACCGCGTGCGGCGACAGTATTGTCCGAACCACGACAGACAACACTGGCAATTCGTGTCGGCGACGGCGGATTTTATACGGGCGGTTCGGCATTGTTCGGGTGGTCGTCCTGCTCGCCCGAGGGGGGACCCACATCGGCCTGCGCCGGTGTTGCCATAATCCACTTCCGGGCGGTTTCAACGCTCCGGAGCAGCGCGTCGTGGCTCGCGGCAAAAGAGAGTCGTGTGGCTATTCCTCAACGAAGACCTTCCCCAGCGTTTCGGATTCGATCCCCCACCCATCGGCCGGTTCCTCGGCTTCCGGTTTGTAGTACCGGATCGCCTCGTGGTTGTCGGGAGCCGCATCACTGAGATACGACAACTCGGTGATCTCGATCCAGTCGTCGGCATCCGGCTGGTCCTCCTGAATAGCAGTGATGCGCCCGTCGTCCGCAGTACGAATGTATCGTGTCATGGCTCAAACAGTCCGTGGTCGGATCTACTGAAGAACGATGCGAAGCCTTGGGTTTGTATGTTCCCCGGTTGGGGTCGAGGCATGCACAGCCGCCGGGGGTTACGCGCCGTCCGCCGATAGCTCCTCGAAGACAGCCTCGAAGACCGGCAGGACACGTTTCGCGTCGACGCCGCTCTCGATGAAAACGAGCGTCCGGGGCGGTTCGACGGCCTTCGGCCGCACGCGGAGCTCGGTGTCGCCAGCGGCCTCGGCGGCTCGATCCGGCGCGACGGCAAATTCGACGCGAGCGCGGGCGGGTTGGACGTAGACGGTAGCGATTTCAGTTGTTTCGGCATCGGCCTCGCTCGCCGGGTCGGCCGCGAGTGTCGGCCGGCCGCGATCGTCGGTTGCGAGCGCGTCGTCGTCAGCAACGTGGACGACGCGGTAGGCGACCGCGCCGTCGTCGGTCGGCTCGACGTCCGGGTCGGCGTCGGCGACGACGACATGGGCGAGGGTGGCGTGGTCGCCGGTGAGTTCGCTGGCCAGCAGTTGGGCGATCCGTTTCCCGTCGCGGAGCCGATCCTGTACCATACCCGATAGCGAGTGAGCCAGGCCCAAATCGGTTCGTGTTCGGCGGCGTCATCGCAATCCCGTCGTCAATGTCGCGGCGACCCGTCTCGCCAACCTCGCCACTGCACGAAACACTATACTGGTCGGGTCGAATTACTCGATATGAGCACCCCATCCGTCACCGACGTGATGACGACGCCAATGTTGACGTTGGCTGCCGACACGCCGATCGACGAGGCCGCCCGCGCGATGGGCGAGGCGGACATCAAATCGCTCGTGATCGTCGGCGAGGGCTGTCAGCCCGACGGGATCTTCACCTCGACGGACGCACTGGAAGTGCTGGCCGATGGCGAGGTGCCCGCCGACGCGACCGTCGACGAGTATATGACCACGCCCGTCAAGACCATCTCGCCGGAGACAACGCTAACAGACGCGGCTGAACGAATGCAGAACTACAGCCACCTGCCGGTCACCGACGCCGACGGCGATGCCGTGGGCATTCTTACGAAAACGGATCTCGCCGCGGCCGTCGCCGACTCGGATACCGAGATAACCACCGTCGGCGACGACGAGTAGCCATCGCGGCAGTGAACCGATCGCTTACTCCGCTTGGTCCGTGAGTTCGGCCCGAACCGCGTTGGCGGCGGCACTGACATCGATTCCTTCGCGGGTAGCGACGAGAACGGCCGCCGCCTCAAGCGTGATCCCCAGCGTTCGCTGTGTTTCGTTGGCGGCGGCGACGGCCTCCTGTTTCGCCATTCCGGCATCGACCATCGCGTCCAACAGCTGCTCGAAGGTCGACTGCTCGCGGAGGATCTCGGTGTCCGGCGTGTAGCCCGACGGCACGTCGACCGAATCGGTGTCGAACGTCGCCACGAGATCGCCGTCCTCGTTGGCAAGGAGGCCGCGACCGATCGCCACGTCGACCAGCCGTTTGGCCTGATCCGGCGAGAACCACTCCCGGTCGAGAGAGAGCGCGACAACGAACTCGCCTTCACCCAAGCGGTCGGTGCCGCGCTGGCGGAAGGGGACGGCGACGGCGACCTCCAGACTCATACCCGAACGGAACCACGAGGGGAAACCTAACGCTTGCGACTGCGCCGCCGGGTTTCGAGCGATTCAAGTAGCTGCTGGCAGTTTCGTTCGGTATGAAAGATCAGGGACGCTCGGCGCGGAAACGCACCGGCGGACGACTCAAACACGCCAGCAAGAAGAAACGGCACCAGCTCGG
The DNA here is from genome assembly GCF_006861665.1 of Halonotius terrestris. Lineage (GTDB taxonomy): Archaea > Halobacteriota > Halobacteria > Halobacteriales > Haloferacaceae > Halonotius > Halonotius terrestris. The sequence goes on from NZ_RKLU01000003.1 coordinate 100,936, forward strand.
CCGCGAGCCAGCCGAAACCACCGTTGACGACCCCCGCTTCCAGGTCATCGACGCCCGCGGCAGTGAGGACAAACTCCGCGCGCTCTCAACCAACATCGCCCAACTCTCCGACGGCGGCGAGACGACGGAAGTCGAAATCGAGGACGTCGTCGAGAACCCGGCGAACGTCAACTACGCCCGCCGAAACATCATCACGAAGGGTGCGATTATCGAAACGAGCGAAGGGAAGGCCCGCGTCACCTCCCGACCCGGCCAGATCGGTCAGGTCAACGCCGTCGCTATCGAGTAATCGGTTCGCTCTTTTCGTCGCTTACAAGCCGACTGCCGCCGAGCACTCGGTATGGAACTCGCCGAGTTCGTCAGCCGCCTCGACGACCGCCTCGATACCGACGCCTACAGCGACATCGATGCCAGCGCGAACGGGCTCCAGGTCGGCCCCGACGAGAAACCCCTCGATCACGCGGCATTCGCTGTCGACGCAGCCACGGCGACGATTTCGGCGGCTGCCGACGCGGGCGCGGACGTGCTTGTCACTCACCACGGCCTCTCGTGGGGCGGGATCGAGCGCGTCACCGACCGCCACTACGACCGCATCGCTGCCCTCGTCGACAACGACATCGCACTCTACGTCACCCATCTCCCGCTCGACGGCCACCAGACGCTCGGCAACGCGGCCGCCCTCGCCGACTGCCTCGGGCTCGACGACACCGAACCGTTCGGCACGATGGGCCCGGAGGCCGTCGGCCAGCAAGGCACCGCACCGGCGTCGCTGACGCGGAACGAAATGACCGCGACGCTCGAAGCCGAACTCGAAGACGACGATGTACAGGTGCTCGATTTCGGGCCCGAAGACATCGAACAGGTTGCTATCGTCACCGGCAGCGGCACCGACTGGCTCGACGAGGCCCGCGAGGTCGGCGCGGACACGCTCATCACCGGCGAGGGGAAACAGCAGGTCTACCACCGCGCACGGGAGGCCGGCGTCAACGTCGTACTGGCCGGCCACTACGCGACCGAGACCGGCGGTGTCCAGCGGCTCCAAGCCCTCGCCGAGGAGTGGGGGCTGTCGACGAGCTATCACAGCCATCCGACCGGCCTCTGAGCCGAGCGAGAACGGGTCCGTCGGGGCGTCGATCCACGTCCCGCTGAGTCGCCGGCAGGCACGGTGAGCCATGGGATTTTATACCCTTGGTTTTCCAAGGGTTCGGTATATGTCCACAGACGTACCGCTCCGCGACCGTCTCGCCGCCCACGACGAGACGAGCATCGCGCTGGGTGTCGCCGGCGTGGTGTCGCTCGCGCTCGGATCGGGCCTCCTCGTGTATGTACGGTTTACGACCGCGCTCGGGTCGAGCCTCCCTGTCTACGCCCAGCTTGCGGCCGCCTTCGGCGCGGTCGCCGGCGTGCTCGGGCCGGGCGGCCTCGTCGTCGGCCTCCTGTTGTTAGGCGGCGGCCTGTCGGCCCTCGCTGTCGCGCTCACTCGGGATACCGATACTCTCAGTGACGACCTCGCCGACCTCGCCGAGACGACCGACCGACTTGCAGACGGTGAGTTCGACGTAAAGATCGAGAGCGACCGCGACGATGAACTCGGCCGACTGGCCGACCGCCTCGTCGTCCTCCGGGAAACACTGGCCGAACAGCAGGACGCCATCGCGGACGCGCAGACGACCGCCGAAACGGCCCAAGCCGATCTCGATAATCGGACCGAGGCAGCGGGCCGGACGGCCGACGCCTACCGACGCGTGCTCCGAGCGGTAGCCGACGGTGACCTCACACAGCGGGTCGATCCGCCCGCCGACAACGACGCCCTCCGCCAGATCGGCCGCGATATCAACGAGACGCTGGACGCCGTCGAGCGTTGCCTCGACGGCGCGGCGACGACCGCCGAAGGGATCGAACAGGCCGCAGCGGGCGTCGATTCCCGCACCGACCAACTCGACGCCGCGACCGACCGCGTTGCCGACGCTGTCGGCGAGATTTCCGACGGCACGGACGAGCAGGCCGCGACGCTCGGCGAGATCAGCGACGAGATGGACAGTCTCTCCTCAGGTGCAGAGGAAGTCGCCGCAACCGTCGATACGGTCGCCGAAACGACCGAGCAGGCGACCGAGGCCGGCACCGAGGGCGAGGCCGCCGCCGCGGACGCCATCGAGCAGATGGACGCCGTCGAGGCGACGACCGACGAGACGATGGCCGAACTCGAAGCCCTCGACGAGGAGATGGACGAGATCGGCGAGATCGCCGACGTGATCAGCGAGATCGCCGAGCAGACGAACCTGCTCGCCCTGAATGCGTCGATCGAGGCCGCCCGCGCCGGCGAGGAGGGTTCGGGCTTCGCGGTCGTCGCCGAAGAGGTCAAATCACTCGCCGAGGAGACGAAGGAGGCCGCCGCCGAGATCGACGGCAAGATCCAGAGCGTCCAGGCAAAGACCGGCGAGGCCGTCGCCGGGATGGACGAGACCAGCGTCCGCATCAGTCAGGGCGTCGAAACCGTCGAGGGCGCGATCGACCAACTCGACGACGTGATCGACTACGTCGAGGAGATCGACGGCAGCATGACCGAGATCAACGAGACGACCGAACAGCAGGCCGACGCCGCCAACGCCGTCGTCGAGATGCTGGACGATCTCGCGGCCGTCAGCGACACGACGAGCGAGGCCGCCGAAGCCGTCAACGACACCACGGTCGATCAGCGACAGACCGTGCGCTCGGTCGACGCCTCGGCCTCTGAGCTGCGGTCGAAAGCCGCCGAACTCCGCCAGACGCTGACCGACTTCGAAACCGGATCGGGCGCGTCGGCAGCGTCGAGTACCACGAGCAGAACGACCAACACAAACACCACCAGCCAGACATCGGCCGGAAGCCAGTCCGGCCCCTCGGCGTCGAGCGATCTCACGGCCGGCGCGAGCGGCTCGTCGAGTTCAGTCGCCGCCGACGGTGGCGACTCATGGACGAAAGACGAAGACGAGGAGGAGACCGGCGGCTTCCAGTTCGGAACCGCCGATCAGTAAGCACCGATCGGATTAGACTTCTTTTTCGCGGTCGATACCGCCATCAGCAGCCGTCGCCGGCAACAACTCCGTCAGCGACTGGACCCGGTAATCGCCGCGGACACACCGCCCGCGGCGGGCGTGACCGTGGCGTTCGACGTGTACGCCGTCGAGGCCAGCGTTCCACGCCGCGCCGATATCGACAGCCGCGTCGCCAGCGAGGACGCCCCGGTGGCTCTCATCGACGCCGAGATCGCGCATTGCCTGCCGAACCGGCGTCGGATCGGGCTTCCAGCCGATTCCCTCGTCACAGCAGACGACGGTGTCGAACCGATCGGCGAGGCCGAGTTCCGCAAGCACCGGCCCGGTGAGAAACGACTGGCAGTGAGTAACGAGGCCGACCGGCACCGACTGCTGGTCGAGCGTGGCGAGCAGGACGGCCGCGTCGTCGTGGAGCCGGCTCGCGGCGGCCCGCTCGTCGGGCGTCTCGATCTCGTGGAACGCGTCCCAGAACGCCTCGGGATCGAGGCCCATCTCCTGCAGGAGGCTGTTGCGCGCGCCGCCGAGGCCGTGCCAGATCAGTTCGGCCTCATGGTCACTAAACCGATAGCCGAGCCGCTGGCCGGCTTCGTCGAACACGCGGCGGATGTAATCCCACTCCGCGTCGATCAGGGTACCGTCGAGATCGAACAGCCAGAAGTCATACTCGTCGGTGACCATCGAGCAGGAAGCTACAACGGCGGGCTATTTGTGTGTTATGGTGTGCCAAACGGATGGACCTATTCGGTGTCGAACCCGTCGTCCCGAACGTGGATCGAACTCCCGAAGTGTTGGTGGAGCACTTCATCGACGGAGTCGGCGTTGAACCGCGCGAGATCAGCCTCGATCGTCGTCTTGAGCGCGGTGAGGTACGCCTCGTCGGTCGCCAGCTCGCTGAAGGAGATCGAGACAACGTCAACAGCGAGGCGGTCGGCAGCGACGCGGCGCATGTGCTCGGCGTCGGCGACATCGCCGCGCCAGAGGTGCTGTTGAAAGAACAGCCAGCCGTCCGCACCCGGCGGTTCGGCTGGGATTCGGAGCACCGTCTCGAAGGTATCGGGATCGACGTGGGCGTCGCTCGGATCGAGGCGGAACGTCACCCGAAACACGTAGCTGGCGTTCATGCCAAGGAAAACGAAAGCGGGACAGCCTCAGTCGTCGGAAAGCTGTTCGAGGACGTGTTGGGGGATGTCCTCTTCGGCACCTTCGGGGAGGTCCTCAAGCGAGTCAGGAATCGATGACGGCATCGACGCCGACGGAGTCGGTGCCGCTTCAGCGTCGGTGTCGTCAGCGGCAGCAGCCGCCTCGCTTTCGGGAGTCATCCCTTCTGGCATCTCGTCGAACTCGGGGTTGAACAGCTGCATCGCGGTTTGGATCGTCGTCCAGTCGTCGTCGGCCGCGGCCTCCCGCAGGCTCTTCGTCGGTGCCGACAGCAGTTGGCCGATCAGCGACTCAGCCATCGACTCGATGATCTCTCGCTGTTCGTCGGTGACATCGCCGTGGGAGTCGAGTTTGGCGAGGGCCGTCCGGACCTCTCGCTGTTTGAGCCGTTCGGCACTCTCGTACATCGTGCTGATCGCCTCGTCGGCGCGCTTGCGTTTGAACAGCGCGAGCAGGCGGTCGAACTCCTCGTCGATCATCGCCTCGACTTCGGCGGCGGCGTCCTCACGGCGGGCGTGGGTCTCGTCGGTGATCGCTTCGAGTGCGTCGATATCGTAGACCTCGGTGGTCGCGTGGTCGGCCGCTGCAGGATCAATATCCCGCGGCTGAGCCAGATCGATACAGACCGTCTCGCCGGCGTCGGCGAGATCGGCGGCGTCGAGCACGGGGTCGGGACTGCCGGTCGCCGAGATGACCACCGATGCGTCGTTGGCGGCCGAACCCGCAGCCGGGAGGCCGATCCCACTGGCCGGGACATCCAGAGTTTCGGCGATATGCGTCGCGTGTGGGATCGTCCGGTTGGCGATCAGCACGCGATCGACGCCGGTATCAGCCAGCGATTCGGCGGCGATGGTTCCCATCTCGCCGGCCCCGATGACGAGCGCGGTCGCGCCGTCGAGGTCNNNTTCNCGGNCAGCNAGCNNGACNGCNGCCGAGCCNAGCGAGACGACGCCCTCGTTGATCGCCGTCTCCGTGCGGGCGCGCTCGCCGACGTGGATGGCCTTCANCAGCGCGTCGTCNAGCNTCGGGCCGANNNCNTCAGCACTGCGGGCGGTCTCGATGGCGTCTTTGAGTTGGCCGATGATCTGATCCTCGCCGAGGACGAGCGATTCGAGCCCGGCGGCCAGCCGCATCAGGTGCCGCAGGCTCGCCTCGTGGTCCATCGTTGCGACCGCGCCGGAGCGGACCGGGGCGGCGACCGAGCTGAGGGCCTCACGGCCCTGTTCGGCGCGGTCGGTGACGACGTAGGCTTCGCTGCGGTTGCAGGTCTGGATCGCAAAGGCCTCCGAAACGCCGGGCGTCGCCAGCAGGTCGGCGATGCGCTCGCGCGTATCGGCGACACTGGCGGCTTCGATCTCCTCGACAGTCGCCCGATCATGGGCCACGCTGACCCCCGTGATGACGCCGCTACCCATCATTCGGCATCACTCCCGTCGTCCCCGTGGTCGTCCTGTGCCATTACGCGTGTTGCCTCGTGTTCGGCTTTGGCGATTCCGCTATGTAAAGCCTTCCAAACCGACGGCGAGCGGACGACTTCACGGATCGCCTCGCGGCGTTCGGCAGGGGGTTGGGAGGCCTTCAGATCCTCCCGAAGCTGGCCGGTCAGCTCCGCCATCGCGCCGGCGTTCTCTATCTCCGCTTCTATTTGTTGCCGTAAGTACCGCGAGAGAGCCGGACTCTGCCCGCCAGTCGAGATCGCCACCGACACGGGGTCGTCCTCGACAGTTGCAGGAACAACGACGCTGCCGACCGCTCGGTCGCCCGCGTGGTCGGTTTGATTGACGAGTACGTCGCGCTCGGCGGCCACGTCGGCGACAGCGGCGTTGAGGTCGCCGTCGTCGGTGGCGGCGACGACTAACGCTGGCTCGACGCGGTCGAACCACTCGGGTACGTCCTCGATGCTCGGCGCGGCCTGAATCCGATCGACGGCGGGGAAGTCGTCGGCATCGAAGCGATCATCAAACGTCGGGCTGACGACGACGACTTCGGCCTCGGCAGCGAACCGCTTGGCCTTCCGCGCGCCGACGCTGCCGCCGCCGAACACGAGGACGGTCGCGTCGCTGAAGTCGTGATACAGCGGGATCACAGTATTTCCCTATTCATCTTCCGTATTTGCCTCCGCGCGTTCGGCCATCCGGATGCCGGTCTTCTTCAGGATCTGCGTCGAGAACAACGAATCCCAGTCGTCCTCGCCGACATCCCAGAACTCGGCCATCCGGTCTCTGACCTGCTGGATGCGCTNNNGGCTCTCNNCNTCGNNNCGNCCGTGNGTCATCGCGAAGAAGTTGTACGGCCAGACGCCCTCGTGGCGCGGCCGCCGGTAGCAGTGCGTGACGAACTCCAGCGCCGCGACTTCGGGGCCGACCTCGTCGACGACCTCGTCGGGCACGTCCCAGACCGTCATCCCGTTCTCCGTGTAGCCGAGCGCGTAGTGGTTCGGNANNNCNCCGACNCGNCGNANCTTNCCCTCCTCGTTGAATCGCTTGATCGTCTCGATGACCCACTCGGTGTCGGCGTCAATGGCGTCGGCAACATCGGCGTACGGCGTCGCCGTCAGCGGGAGGCCGTCCTGTATTTCGAGGACGAGGTCACGCTCGGCGGGCGTCAGCGTCGTCCGGTCGGTCGGTTCGACAGCGGGGCCGAGATCGGAGAGGTCGAGATCGCCGTCCTCGATGGGACCGTCGAGCATGAACTTGGCCTCGACGCGGAACTCCTGCTGTTTGGGGAGATTGTAGGTCTCTTGGCCGGTTTCGGCCTCGATTTCCGCAAGGACGGTCTCGATGCGGTCNNNGTCNGCNACCGAGACGACNAACCACATGTTGAGATGCGGATGCTCCCGCTCGTAGTTGTGGGCCACCTCGCGGAACCCGTTCACCTGNTCGGCGACNTCCTCGAACCGNTCNGGCGGGGCGTGCATNGCGACNAAGGAGGCGTTGCCGCCGATCTCCTGAGCGTTGACAAGCGCGCCGAAGCGCGTCAACACGCCCTCCTCGTCGAGGTGTTGGATGCGGGCCAGTAGCTCGTCGGCGGTCACGTCGATCCCGCGGTCCCGCAGGGCGGCCGCCGCTGGCTCGAAGGGGTCGGCGACGACCGGGAACCCGCCCTGAAAGGCGTTGATGATCGCGCGGTCGAGCGTCGATAGATCCGCGTCGACCTGTTGCATACCCGTCCTCGGTGGCCGACCAGAATAAGACTCTCGGAGCCGGTCGCTCGGCGGTAGCGGGACCCGGTGTGATTGTCACTACGGCAGTCCTGGAGGACAGACCAGAACGGCTAAACCGCCGAATCGATCCCATGTAGCTAACGGGACACACCGTCGATACAGTGTCCTCGGGCGATGGGGCTCGCCTGTCTCAACCGCCGATCCGGCTGATGGCTCCTATCCACTCAGTATGATACGGAGACAGCTCCTCGTCCGACTCGAACCGCTCCTGTTGATCGCCGTCGGCGGCTTCGCCGGCGCGAACCTCAGACATTTCGTTGACCTGCTCGTCTCCAGTTCGTTGCCGGCGACGCTCGCTGTCAACGTCGTCGGTAGCTTCGCGCTGGGCGTGTTGGTCTACGATTCGCTGGCCCAGCCGGCGATCGCCGACAACTCCCGGCTGGTCTTCGGCACCGGCTTTCTGTCGTCGTTTACGACCTACAGCACGTTCGTCCTCGATACGGTGCTCAGCGATCCACTCACCGCCGGCGGCTACCTCGCGGTGAGCTATCTCGTCGGCTTCCTCGCAGTTGTTGCCGGCCGGTGGTTCGTCGGTGGAGGTGGGGCATGATCCCGACCGAGCCGGCCTATCTCGTCGGCACCGGCGGCGCGATCGGTGCCGTCTGTCGGTATCTCGCCGGGAGCCTGCTGACTCAGCGGATCGGCTCGCCGCCGTTCCCAGTAGCGACGCTCGTCGTCAACGTCGTCGGCAGCTTCGCCCTCGGGCTGTTGCTGTTCAGCGGCGTCAGCGATGAGACAGTACTGTTTTTCGGGATTGGTGCCTGCGGCGCGTTTACCACGTATTCCTCGTTTAGCGTCCAGACCGTCCGGCTCTGGGAAGGTGGCCGGCGCGGCTACGCAGTCGCCAACGCCGTCGGTAATTTCCTGTTGAGTGCCGGCGCGGTCGGCCTCGCGTGGCTGCTCGTCGGGTAGGAACGCGGAACGAAGCGACCGCGATCAGTCCGAGGTTCGGTGGATCGGCTCGGCGACGTTGACGCCGGTGATCTCGAAGCGGACGCCCTCGTCGCCGCTGTCGACGCTGAGCTCCCAGCCGTGCCCGGAAACGACGCGGGTGACGACCAACAGCCCGAGGCCGAAGGACTTGATGTTCTCAGTATCGCAGTCGTCGAGCGCGGCTTCTACGTCCGCGGGCAGCGGCGGGCCGTCGTTGGCGACGACAAACCCGTCCGGGTGGTCGGCGACGGTAACGGTGACGCCGTCGCCACCGTGTTCGACGGCGTTGCGAAACAGGTTTTCGAGGAGTTGCTGGAGGCGGGTCACGTCGGCGAAGATCGTGGTCTCGCACTCGACGGACAGCGTCGCGTCACGGGTGCGGACAGTTTCCCATGCGTCCTCGACGACTGCGGCCAGCGCGATTTCGCTCCGCTCGCCGATATCCGTCCCTTCCTTGGCGAGCATGAGACACTCGGCGATCATCGACTCCATCCGCTCCAGCGAGCGGTCGACACGGGCGAGGAACTCCAGTTGGTCACCGCTTGCGGTGTCGGCTGCGAGCTCAGTGTACCCCATCGCCGACGACAGCGGGTTTCGGAGGTCGTGGGCGATGATGCCGGCGAACTCCTCTAACCGCTCGTTTTGCTCACGGAGGTCGGCTTCGTGTCGCTTCCGCTGGAGTTCCGCACCGATCCAGTCGGCGAACAGGGCGGCGAGTTCCCGCTCGTCGTCGGTGAACTGGTCGGCCCGCGGATCGGGGTCTTCGAAGGCCAGCGTCCCAAAGAGTTCGCCGTCGACGAAGACCGGCACGCCGAGATAGCAGTCGTTGCCGGTGGTCTCCCGAGCGATATCGTCGTGATACGCGCTATCGGCCGCATCAGCGATAACGACCGGGTCGCGGGCCGCGACGACGTGGCGACACCACGATTCCGCAAGGCTTCGATCCGGCGGCGTGGTGTCGTCGCCAGCGTCAGGCGTCGTTGTGGCATCAGAGGTCGATGTGGCGGTGCCAGCCGCGGCGTCGGCGGTAGCGGCATCAGCGGTAGCGGCGTCGGGGGTGGCGACGGTGTCGCTCGCAGCGATCTCGTATTCACCGCCGGCGGTGTAGGAGAGTACGCCCGAGGCGACGCCGAGATGGCTGCGACCGATGGCGATGGCCCGCTCGATCCGCTCGGCCGGCGTCAGTTGCCTGTCAGCTAACGCGCAGAGCCGTTTGTACGGCTCATCACCGTCGCTCGCGTCCATGGGAGTGAACGTGGTAGCCATCCAAATAGCAGTGTCGGAATCGTACACGGGTGAGAGGATTACTGCCCTTGGTCGCTGTTCGACCAACCACGACTGTTTTGATCCCGGCTCAGAAACACCGCAGTATCAACCACCCGGCCACCGGTATCCCCGCCATTCACCAACCGCAACTACGCCACGTATGCGCCTGATCCAAACACTCGTTCCCGAGGGGAAACGCCAGACGGTCATCGAGATCCTTGAGGCCGCGGAGATCGATTTCGCCATGACCGAGGAGACCTCCCGGAGCGACTACAGCGACATCGTCTACATCCCCACCGACGTCGACAGCGTCGAAGGCATCCTCGAAGAACTGCGGGATGTCGGCGTCGAGCGTGACGGCTACATGATCGTTACCGACGTCGAAACGATCGTCTCCGACCGCTTCGAAGAACAGCTCGCCGAAGCCGAGGAAGCCGAAGCCGAGGACCCCGAAGAAAAAAACGGCATGGGCGAGGACGAACGCATCTCCCGAGAGGAGCTCCAGACGAAGGCGCGGAACCTCTCGCGGAGTACGCCCAACTACATCGCGCTCACGCTGATCAGTGCGATCGTCGCCACCTCGGGGCTGCTGCAGGACAGCGCGGCGGTCGTCGTCGGCTCGATGGTGATCGCACCGCTGATCGGGCCGGCGATGGCCTCCTGTGTCGGCACCGTCATCAGCGACGACGAACTGTTCTGGGAGGGGATCCGCTCGCAGGTCATCGGCCTCGTGGTGGCGGTCGCCAGCGCGACGCTGTTCGCCGCCGGCTACCGGGCCGCCCTCGCACCAGAACTCGAATTGCTCCTGATTCAGCAGGTCGCCGAGCGGGCTCACCCCGGCTTGCTCTCGCTGGCGATCGCCCTCGGCGCGGGGACCGCCGGCGCGCTGGCGTTGACCTCCGGCACCGACGAGGCACTGGTCGGCGTCATGATCGCCGTCGCGTTGATGCCGCCGGCGGCGGCGGTCGGGCTCGGCATCGCCTACGTCGATCCGACGCTCGCGGTCGGTGCTGGCGTGTTAGTGTTGGTCAATCTGCTGTCGATCAACGTCTCCGGCGTCGCCACCGTCTGGCTCAAGCGGTACAAGCCGACCCACTGGTACGACGCCGAGCAGGCCCGCCGGCTGACTGGCCGGCGGCTCGTGATCTTCGGACTCGCTATCCTCGTCCTCACGTCGTTTTTGGCGACGAGTTCGCTGGCCGCCCGGGAGAACGCACAGTTCGAGGCTGAGGTCGAACGGATCGCCGAAGACGCCAGCGAGAACCTGCTGTCGGTCGATTTCGACTACGAAGCGAACCTCCTCACCCAGCAGCCGGAGGGCGTGACGGTGCGGGTCTACGGCGACAACCCCCCGCAGGCCAGCGTGCTGCGCGAGCGGATCCGCGAGGAGACCGGCGTCGATATTCGGGTCCGCGTCGTCAACGAGCAGATCAGCGTTTCCTGACGAGACGCCGATACGTGCCGCCCGAGCGAGCGTGTCCCACCGTGCTCCGTGCCGCCGTCGATGGCGAGGTGGCTGGTGAAGTTTTATACTCCTGTCCGTCTCACGGTACGTCAATGGCTGGAACAGACGAGGAAACCCTTGCGGATCTGCCGCCGAGTGCGAAGCTNGTNTTCAAAGTNCTNGANTANNANGGNNNGNTGACNCAGAAAGGNATCGTCGAGGAGTCGATGCTNTCGGCCCGGACGGTCCGNTACGCNCTNGAACGNCTCGAAGNNATCNNNNTCGTCGANGAGGACGTCTATTTCGCCGACGCCAGACAGAACATCTACGAACTTACGCCGGACGCCGCCGACGCCATCGAGGAAGAAGCGATCGCCGACTAACGGAGTTAGTTTTCTGCCGTCGAGAGCCCGATGAGCCGGATCGCTGTCAACACCAGCGTCACGGCCAACGCCGTCGCCGACGCGAAAACGACCGCCAGCAGGAGAAACCACGCTTCCGGCCCGACGATCGGATACGAGCGCGCGCCGCCGACCGGGCCGAGCAGCTCGAAGACCCTGATCGCGTAGCCGGCGACAGCGACCGCGAAGCCGACCAGAAGGCCGATCGTCGCGTTGCGCTTGACGCCGAGAGCCTCGATCAACGCCGCCGTCGACGACCCCTCTGAACCCTCATCGCTCACAGTCGAAGGAGGTGGCGAATCCACAAAGCGATGTCGACTCACTCCATCGACACCGACGACGCGACTCAAACGTACGCCTCAAACTCCTCACCGAAGAGCAGGAAATAGCCCGTCCCGAGAAGGCCGATGACGGTTGCCACGGCGAACGCCAGCGTCGGGTTGCCGGCGAACAGTTGTCCCGCCGCTAGCGGGTTCGGCAGACCGCCGTAGAGCGCGCCGCCGAGCGCGCCGCTCGGAATCACGATGAGGTTTCGCAGGAGGTAGTACGCGCCAGTAACTCGCCCGCCAGCGTCGGCCTCGGCGGGGCCGACGATCAGGGCCTTGTGGGCCGGCAACCCGGCGAACCGGAGCCCCGAAAACGCGAAGAGAACCGCGAGAACGGTAGCGTTCGCCGGCGCGCTGATGAGCAGGATCGGAAAGATCGCATACACCGCAAACCCGGTGGCGACGACGAGTTTGAGGCCGACCCGCTCGGCGAGGGCTGCGGCGGGGGCCATCACGAGCAGGGCTACAACCATCTCGACGCCGAGCAGGAGGCCGAAAAACGTCGCCGGCGCGAGATCGACGCTCCCGACGACCGGCAGCGACAATGAGAGCCCGACATCGAGGAACTCGGTGACGACAATGATGAAGAAGACGTAGACCATGCCGTTCGCAAACCGGACCAGCGTGTCGCCGACGAGCAGCGGCCGCAGCGTCGCCGGCAGCGACTGGAGATCCGATCGAATCTGTGAGAGTCCCTCAAAAGAATCGCCGAAGGAGTCATCGCCCGCGTCGTACAGCCAGTGTTGGACGGCGGTGGCGACGACGCCGAACCCGACGGCGACGCCGAGGACGTAGCGGAAACTAACTGTAAAATCGGGATGCAACGCGAGCAGGCCGGCGGCGAGCACCGGCCCGAGCAGAAACGCGCTTCGGCGGAAGGTTTCAGTGCTGGCGAAGCCGCGGGCGAGCCGCTCGGGCGGAACGCTCTGTTTGACGATGGCGAACGTCGCGCCGAGCCCGAAGGATTTCCACGCTTGGGCGAGAACGAGCCCGACAAACACCCAGAGCCACGGCTGGATCGTGATCCCGGCGATAGCGACGGTGCCGAAGGAGGGAGCGACAAACCACAATAAAAAGCCGAGCGTCGAAGCCGCGCCGAAGACGGTGAGGGCGTACCGCGAGCCGATCCGATCGGAGATCGCGCCGCCGGGGTAGGGATACAGCGCGCTGATGAGGTTGCCGAACGTGCCGAACAGGCCGATGACGAACCCGCTCGCGCCGAGAACGCGGAGGTATTCGGGGAGAAAGCGGGTCGTCATCTGGAAGCCGAGGCTGAAGGCGAACATGGCGACCGAGAGGACGAACACGTCGCCGGAGAGAGCGAAGAACTGCCGGTAGCCGTCGAGGGGACTCGCATCGTCGGCCATCAAGGAGAGGGTCGGCCAGCATCGGCAAAACCGTACTGTGGGTGGAATTAACACACGATGGACCGGTCACGATGCCTGCACGAACGGCCACGTCGCGGTCGACACCTGAACACCCATATACCCGGATCACCAAAGCGAGGATATGAACGCGTTCGGTGGTTTCATCATCCGACTGCTCAGCGATCTGATCGAGATGCCGCTCATCTTCATCGAACAGGTCATCGGCCCGAATCCGATATCGATCGTTCTCATCGGCGTCGGCAGCGTTTTCGTGCTCGCCTCGGTCGCCGTCTTCGCCTACGTCGTCCTCGGCGCGCTCGGCGTCCCGCTGCCGTCGCCGGGTCGCGGGCCGGGTGAAACGATCGAGTAACTACAGTTCGAAATCGAGTCGGTCGCCGGTGGCGACAGCGTTGTCGTCGGTCCACTGGTAGCTGACCGCGAGGACGTACTGGGCCGTGCCGGCGTACTGTTGTTCGGTTCCTGTCTCGTCGGCTGCGGGTGCCGGCGCGTTGCGGATCGCCGTGATCGTTCCCTCACCGTCGGCGAAGACGAAATCGACGCCGAAATCCATATCCTGCATATCGTACTGTCGTTGGCCGACCGAATCGTGGACGTACAGCATCCCCCCCTCCGAGGGCATCGAATCGGTCGCGCTCAGGCCGATCTCACGCTCCGGGGGCGTCTCGGCGACCGCCGCTCGCACCGCGCCGCGAACCGAGCCGTCGTCGCTCCGGACGGTGACGGTCGTCGTCGGGTAGTCGGCGTAGGGACCGGTCGGCCAGTCCGTCTCGATCTCCGGGGCTGGCTCGTCGCTGGCGGCGTCGTTGGTGCCGCCCAGACAGCCGGCGAGCGTCGCCGGCACCCCGGCTCCGAGGGAGGCCAACAGCCGTCTCCGGTGCATACCCGCCGCGACGCCCGGCAGTGACTTAGTATTTCGTAGTGGTAGCGGATGGATACGGCAAAAGAACGAGGCGGCCGCGAGCGAGTTCAGTTCGTCGCCTGCTCGTAGGCCTCAGCGGCCAACTCGACAGCGGCGTCGAGATCCGGCCCAAGTGGCGAGCCGACGACGATGCTGTCGGCGTGGTCGGTGACGGCGGCCATCCGGTCGGCCACGTCGTCGACCGTTCCGGCCATACAGAACGCGTCGATCATGGCTGGCGTCACCAACTCGAACGCGGCGGAGAACTCACCCGCGCTGATTTTCTCGCCGATCTCTTCTGCGGTGTCGACGTCGATATCGTGGCGGCCGAGGACGGGCGGGGCCGCGCCGGCGGTGATATAGGCGACCGGCGGGCGGGCAGCCTCACGGGCGGCCTCGCGCTCGTGGGCGACGCTGACGCTGGCGTAGGCCGCGAGGTCGAACTCGCCGCGGTGGTCGGGCCGGTCGGCCGCGCCTTTCTCGACTTGCTCGCGGGCCCACGCGAGGTCGGCCGCATGCGAGCCGTTGAACAGCAGNCCNTCGGCGTGNTTGNCNGCCATNCGGCACATGTGCGGNCCCTCGCCNCCGACGTAAACCGGGATGTCGGCCCCGCTCGGTGGCTCGTAGTTGAGGCCGGCGTCGTCCGCCTCGAAAGTGCCGTCGTTGTCGACGCGCTCGCCGGCCCAGAGTTTCTGGGCGGTTTTGAACGCTTCGAGGACGGGCCGGAGCCCGCGGTCGTCGGCGAACCCGAGGTTCCGGGCGGTCGATGGGTCGCCCGGGCCGATACCGAAGACGCCGCGACCGCCGCTGGCCTCGTCGACGGTGGCGACTTTCGACGCCAGCGTGACGGGGTGGATCTCGAAGGGGTTGGCGACGCCCGGTCCCAGCCGGATGTCGTCGGTTTCGACGCCGATACGGTGGAGCGCGGCGAAGGGGTCGCGGTTGTTGTAGTGGCTGGAGACGAACACCGTGTCGTAGCCAGCGGCTTCGGCTTGCACGCCGAGGTCGGTGACCCGGTCGATCGGATGCTCGGGCGTGAGTTCGATGCCGAACATCAGGCCTCACCCCCCGCTTGGTAGGACCAGCCACGCAGTGCCTGCCGGACGTAGTCGCCCTCGATCTCTCGGAAATGGTTCTCGCTGCCCGGGAGGTCGCCGAACTCGAAATCGCGGACGACGACCGCCGGCGTGCCACCCGCGCCTTCGCCGGCGACGAGATTGGCTGCGGCGGCGAGTTCGTCGATGACGTTCTGGACGGTAACACCCATTTCGCGGCCGTTGCGGTCGGGCTGGCCGCGCCAGTCGCGGCNCGCCGGCAGNCCNGCCCAGCCGANGGCGACGCCGCGCTGGCCGTAGCGGAACGGCCGGCCGCAGGTGTCGGTGACGACGACGCGGTCGGTGGGGAGCTCGTCGGCGATGCGGGCCGCGCTCTCGCTGGGTCGCTTGGGCAGCAACAGCAGGTCGCCGTCGGGGACGTTCGAGCGGTCGATGCCGGCGTTGACGCCAATGTGTCCGAATCGGGTCTCGGTGAGGAGGAAGGGGGCCTCCATCAGCAGATCAACGCTCTCTTCGAGGACGGCTTGGGCGAACCGTGGGTCCTTGTCATCGCCCGTGATCTCGGCGAGGCGGTCGGCGATCTCTCGTGCGCGTGGGCCAGCGGGGTAGTCGTCGAGGTCGGCGATGCGGCCCTCGGCCTTCGAGACGACCGTGCTGGCGACACAGACCACGTCGTCGGGCCGGAGGTCGGCCCGCTCGCGGATCACCGCGGCGAGATCATCGCCCGGCTCGATCTCGGGGATGTCAGCGACGGTAAACAGTTCCATACGGCTCGGTGGGGACGGGAGCTAAAAAGAGCGGTCATACGGGTGGATCGAACCGGTGTTGACGGCGGCGACTACGGTTGTGGCGCGGCCATCACTGGCGACCTCTCGAAAACCCGAGAGATGGAAAGCATAGTATGGTGGGGCCCGAAGGGAGAGTGATGACACACGTCGTCACGACCTTCCTCAAACACCGTGGCTCGGTGCTGTTGACCCGGCGTGGCCCCGACGCCGAAACGAATCCCGGCCGCTGGGACGCGCTGTCGGCTCCCTCCGCGGGCGACTCCGAGGCCGCGGCCACCGAGGCCCGGCGGCTCGTCCGCGAGGCCACTGGCCGGCGGGACGTCACCCTCGCTCACGCCGGCGAGTCGGTCTCAGTCACCCACGACGGCGAGACGTGGACGCACTACCCGTTCCGGTTCGACGTGTCGAGCCGCGATCTCGACGACCTCCCCGCAGTGGAAACCACCGAGTGGACGACGCCGACGGCGATGGTCAACCGCGAGACGGTCCCCGGGCTCTGGGCGGCCTACCAGCAGGTTGCACCGTCGCCGACAACGATCGCTGAGGACACCGCACACGGCTCAGCCGCCCTGTCGATTCACGCCCTCGAAGTGCTCCGCGATCGGGCCGCCGTCGCTGACAACTGGCGGGAGATCGCCGACGTTGCCACCGAGCTACAGGACGCCCAACCGAGCATGGCAGTGTTGGCCAACCGCGTCAACCGGGTGTTGAGCGGCGCCGACCGCACACCCGAGGCAGTTCACGACCGCGCGATCGAGGCAATCGAAACCGCGCTGACCGCCGACAGCGAGGCCGCCGAAACCGCCGCCGCCCGGCTCTCGGGCCCGGTGGCGACGCTGTCGTGGTCCGGGACCGTGAAGGACGCGCTGATCGATCTCGGCGAGCCGGTGACGATCGCCGAATCGCGGCCGGACCGAGAGGGGATCGATCTCGCGGAAGCCGTCGCCGACACCGGGATCGACGTGACCGTGACGACCGACGCCGCGCTGCCGTCGTTGCTGGCGACCGAGCCCTTCGAGGCGGTACTCGTCGGCGCGGATACGATCCTGCCGACCGGCGATGTCGTCAACAAAGCCGGGACGCGCGGGCTCGCACTGGCGGCGAACGCCGCCGACGTGCCGGTCTACGTCGTGACCGCCCGCGATAAGGTCTCGAAGGACGACACCTTCCACCCCGAGGACGGCCCTGCGGCGTCGATCTACGACGGCGATAGCGACATTTCGGTTGCCAACCCCTGTTTCGATCTGACGCCCGGCGAGCTAATCGAGGGCGTGCTCACGGAGGATGGCCTGTTGGATCAACGCGGGATCGAAGTCGTCGCCGCCCAACACCGCTCGAATACGGACTGGCTGGAAGCCGGCTCGACCGCGAGTCACTGACGGGAGCCAGAGGCCGTAGGGGTTAGTTTCAACACCACTATTATGAGAATTCACTCGTACTGTTGAGATGATGGTGAGGTCGGTTGGTGGTGCCATCGTATTGGCATCGTTTGGTGCCGCTGTGGGCGCGCTGTATCTCTTGCAGTATCTGTATCGGAAGCGCGACCGATCAGGAGCGGCGTGGTTCATGGGGAACATCGCCGCAGTAGCCGTGTTCTGTGCTGCATACGGCGGTGCACTCCTTGTGTTTGATCCGACGCTCAGAGTCGCGCTTGAGGCAATCGCGTTCAGTTGTGTCGGGTTCATGGGCCCCTTTTTCCTGGCGTTTGGCCTCGATTATACCGGACGGGGAGATCTCATCCGGACACCGCTGTTCGGGATCGTCGCCATCGTGCCGATCGTGACGGCTGGACTCGCTGCGACGAACCAGGTCCATCACCTCCTGTGGACCGACCTGCAATTCGGTTCCGTCTTCGGACTGTCGACCGTGCTGTACACGATCCAACCGTGGGGCATCTTTGCCCTGTTGTTCTCGATCGGGACAGCAGCTGTCGGCTCGCTGCTGTTGATCGGAGCCATACTGAGTTACGGGCCGTTGTATCGCCGGGAAGCCACAGCGGTCATCCTGAGTACGGCCCCACCGTCGGTCGGCGTGTTCGTGTGGATGTTCGAACTCGGGCCGATCCCGGAGCTGCATCTCACGGCCCCGTTCATGCTCGTTCACGTCGCGCTCGATGGGTTTGCGTTTGTGGGGACCCACATGTTCGAGACGAATCCGGCGACCCAACGGATGGCCGAACGCACTGGCTTGGATTCCTTATCGGACCCAGTGTTTGTGCTGGACACGAACCAGCAGATCGTTCAAGTGAACAATCGCACTGAGGCGGTGTTTGAGCGCACCCGGTCGGCTGCATTACCGATACCGCTTGCAGACATCCTCGGTGTCGAGTTGGCAACGCTTCGTGAGACCCAAGAACTCACGATTGAGTCGGACGGCGGTACGGTATTTGCAGTCTCGTACTCGGAGTTGACCGATCCAAGCGATACTACCGTCGGGAGCATGCTTGTGTTGTACGACGTGACCGCAGATCGACAGCGCGAGCAACAGCTCTCGGTGTTGAACCGGGTGTTGCGGCATAACCTTCGGAACGAAACGACGGTGATCAGAGGCTATGCAGAGGCGATGGCAGCCACAGTCGAGGGATCGGAACTCGGTTCGCATGCGGAGAAGATAGACGCGGCCAGTAATCGATTGCTGTCGATCGCTGAGAAAGCGCGCAACTTCGAGAGTATTCAGGAGGGCAAAATAGCCCCGAAATCGACCGATATCGGGACCGTCCTAACGGACGTGGAAGCGGAGTGTACCGACGACAGCGCGGCGAGTATTGAATCGACAGTCACACCGTCGGAGCTGCAGTTGCGGACGGATCCGGTCGTCCTCTCGGTGCTGCTCACGAACCTGATCGAAAACGCGATAGAACATTCGACTGCCGAAACGCCGTCGGTGACGATTACGGTCGCCGAAGCAGAGGCCGGAAACGGACGCGTCAGTTTCGAAATCCGTGATCGCAACGAACCGATTCCGAAACAGGAAATCCAAACGCTTCAAACGGGCTTTGAAACGTCGCTGCAGCACGGACAAGGGATCGGGATGTGGATCATCAACTGGTGTGTCCAGAAGCTCAACGGTGAGATCGAATTTGACTACGATGACGGGAACGTGGTGACCGTGACACTGCCGCAGCTCTCCTGATTAATAGTTGGTGGCTCGGGAAAGAACCTCATCACACGGGGCTCAGAGGGGGTAACTATCGTCACTGCCACCATCGGTGCTTTGCCGGGGGACAGTAAGAACCCACGCTTCTGAGAGGGATAATCGAGTCACTACGAGGTAAATGAAATCCCAGGCTCCGGCTGGAGGAGGGGGGAGCCTCCACCCGGAGCGACGGGAGTGACGAAACGGTCTGCAACGGTCGCTCCCCTCGGGCTAGCGGGGCGACCATCTAATGGGACTTGCTGCAGACAATAAAACCTACCGGACGGCCACCCGATGGCGTGGGGTGATTCAGTTACATCGGGAGTGCTGTTCTTTTCAGACGATTGTCTTGATTCGCGCCGTAGAAGTTGACATTGTCAGTCGGTAACGAACTGCAAGAGTTCGTCCCGTTTGGCCGCGCGGATGTGTGCCTGCAGCGCGGTCCGCAGGCTACTGATCCGGCCGGCCTTGGCGGTGATCGGTGCGATGACTTCGTCTTCCCACTGTTGCCACGGCGGATAGAGGCCGAGGCGATCACAGAGGTCGTTGAGTCGCTCGTCTTTGGCATCGACTTTGTCCATCTTGTTGACCGCGACGACGGTCGGAACGCCGAGTTCGTCGAGGAAATGGTACATCTCCACGTCGTGGGGGACTTCGCCGCGGTCGCTGTGGCGATCGATGATGTCGATGACGCTCTTGCCGTCGACGACGAGGACGGCCGCCAGAATCGAGTCGGCGTTGTCCTCGATGTAGCGGACGATGTCGGTCTGGATCGTCTCGCGGTGCTCGCCTTCGACGCCCGACATGAAACCGAACCCCGGCAGGTCGGTGAACATGAAGCTCTGTGAGGACCAATCGAAGTGGTTCGGCTCGCGTGTCACCCCGGGTTTCTGTCCCGTTGGTACGCTGTGGCCCGTGAGTTCCCGCATGATCGTCGATTTCCCGACGTTCGACCGGCCGACCAACACGATCTCGTCGTCGCAGTCGGGGCGATCCTCGAACATACCGGCAGTCGGCGACCGGCAGGGAAACGGTTTGCGTTCAGTAGTGGTCGACACTGGATTTGGATCAGACAGGCAGGCAGGTCGGTCGGCCGGCCGATCAACCGCTACCTTGGCGGACTGAAAGGGCGAGACGCTATCGACGAACCCCGGCGACGTAA
This sequence comes from Halonotius terrestris, assembly GCF_006861665.1. Lineage (GTDB taxonomy): Archaea > Halobacteriota > Halobacteria > Halobacteriales > Haloferacaceae > Halonotius > Halonotius terrestris. Next base: position 121,148 of record NZ_RKLU01000003.1, read on the forward strand.
GCACTGCAGGAACGAGCGAAGCGAGTGACGAAGCGCGCAGCGAGCCGCGGGAGTCGATAGCGTCGAGGGCTTTCTATACATCTGTCGAGTACTCAATCGATTAATTGAATCTTGCGAGCCGATACCGGGAGTTTTCACCGCCCGAGCCAACACACGACCATGTCAAAAGCCGACCTCCGCGAGCGGATCTGGGATCACCTCGACACCGAGGGGATCGCCCGGTTCCCGTTTCCGCCGCACGGCCGTATTCCCAACTTCGCCAACGCCAGCGACGCCGCCGACCGACTGGCCGATACTGACGCGTGGCAAGCCGCCGACACGCTGAAATGCAATCCCGACGCCCCACAGTTGCCGGTGCGCCGGCAGGCCCTGCGGGACGGCAAAACGATCTATATGGCTGTCCCGCGACTCAGCGAAGACAAGCCGTTTCTCCGACTCGCACCCGACGAAATCGACGACATCGACGACGCGACGACAGTTTCCGGCTCCGCAAAACACGGCGTGCCCGTCGATCCCGAGGCAATGCCGCACATCGACCTCATCGTCGCCGGCAGCGTCGCTGTCGACGAGGACGGCAACCGCGTCGGTAAAGGCGAAGGGTTCAGCGATTTGGAGTTCGCCGTCCTGCGTGGATTCGACCGCGTCGACACCGACACCACGGTCGCCACGTCCGTCCACGACAGCCAAGTCGTCGACGACGAAATCGAGCCTGACCGCCACGACGTACCGCTGGATTTGGTCGTGACGCCGACGGGAGCGATCGAGACCAACGCTGTCGCGGATCGGCCCGATGGGCTCTACTGGGATGATATCGCGGCTGAGAAAATCGAGGAGATTCCCGTGTTACAACGGCTCCAGCCCGAATAGAGAGCGGCTCCGTTTTCAGGCGTCCCGCGAGGGGAGTTCCGGCTCGTAGCCCACAGCGTCGATCGCCAAGTCGAGGACGTCGTCGATGCCCTCCTCCTCGGTGACGCTCATGTAGGCATCGGCCTCCACGTCGGTCGAGCGGTCGCTCTTGTTGCAGATCGTCAACACCGGAANNNTATCGCGGTCGGCNNNGAAACGGTCGAGGACNNCNTCGCGGAGTTCNANCTGNNCGTCNAGCGGGTAGCCACAGTCGCCGNNNGCGTCGACGANGAACAGCACCGNNTCNGCCAGATGTTGGAGCGCGCCGGCGGCCTGTCGCTCGATGTCGTTGCGCTCGTCTTCGGGGCGGTCAAGCAGTCCGGGCGTGTCGATCAGCTGGTAGCGAATACGGTCGCGTTCGACGTGGCCGATCTGGACGCCGCGGGTCGTGAAGGGGTACTCTGCGATCTCGTTTGAGGCGCGGGTGACGTGGTTGACGAAGGAGGATTTGCCGACGTTGGGGTAGCCGGCGATGACGATAGCCGGCTCGTCGGGCCGGATGTCCGGGAGGTCTTTGAGCGCGTCGCGGGCGTCGCCGACCGCCCGGAGATCGTCTTTGATCTCATCGAGGATGTCGGCGATGCGGGCGAAGGCCTGCTTGCGGTGCTTGCGGGCGGTGTCGGGGTCGGTCTTGCGGAGTTTCGACTGGTATTCCCGGCCTAACTCCTCGATCTGGCGGCTGGCCCACGTGACCTCCGACAGCGACTGCCGGAGTTCGTCGACATTGACGATGGCGTCGGCGAGTTCGTAGTAGAACGGGTCGACGTAGTCGAAATCCGGCCACGCGGTGACGACGTTTTCGAGGTTGTCGGAGGTGATGTTGACCGCGACGGTCAGCATCGACTGCTGGGCCTCAAGGCCGCCTTTGGCGTTGCCGGCCCGGGCGGCCCGCGAGAAGGCCTTATCGAGCAGCTCCTCCGATCGGGGAGCTGTGGGGAGATTCTCGAAAATCATTTTCCGGATCTACTGCCCCAACGCGTAAAAGCGCGTTCGTTCGCGGTTCTGCGCCGGATTCGGTCGTTCGATCGGACCGATCACAACCGGTATGTCAGCAGCGAATGAAGGATTCGTATGCTCGAAGTCGGCGATCCAGCCCCGACGGTCACAGCGCGCAACCAACACGGCGAGACGGTGTCGCTCGATTTCGACGACCCGACCGTGCTCTACTTCTACCCGAAGAATTTCACCGGCGGTTGTACGATCGAGGCCAATGGCTTCCAAGCAGCCCTCCCGGAGTTTCGGGAAGTCGGGGTCGGCGTCTATGGCGTCTCGATGGAAGATACCGAGAGCCATGCCGAGTTCGCCGATGAGGAAGGGATCATCTTCGACCTCCTCGCGGACCCGGATGGTGACCTCGCCGATGCCTTCGGGCTCGATACTGACGACGGACACACCGACCGCCGGACGTTTGTTCTCGCCGACGGCGAAGTCGTCTCGGTGTACGACCCCGAACTCGCCGATCCATCGGGGCACGCCCGCGAGGTGCTGCGCGAGACGCGAAACGAGTTCGTCCGCGGCGGCTAACGGTCGTCGTCCGCGCTGCTCGCTCGTTCGTGTGGTGCGAGCTCACTGACCGGAAGAATTTTTCACTGCTCGTAGCGAGAATCATGTATGGTTCGTGAAGAACTACAGACAGCAGCCGACCGCCTTCGAACAGCAGCTGAAACGGCTGACGGCGACGCAGTCGAACGGCTCACCGGACTGGCCGACAAACTCGATACGCTGGCGACGGCCGACCGCGGGCCAGACCACGGCACGATGGCACGCATGCAGAATACGCTCAACGAGGTCAAAGACGATATCGCTCCCGAAGCCGCCGACGCCATCGACGACGCCAAAGCCGCTATCAGCGAGTACCGGTCGACGGTCGAGGGCGTATAGCTGAGATCGGCTTCATCGCCGGACCGATTCTCCGCGAAAAATCACTGCAGTGTGATGGTTGCGTCCTGATACACCCGTTGTCAGCCACCCGGTCGAACTCTTATGAGGGTCCCCACGGCGGTTTCTTTGATGTCGTCCTATCGAGGAATCCCGGCTCCTCGATAGCACCAAACGCGCGCCGGAGGATGAGCCCCACAATCAGCCCGAAGATCGTCATCGAGACGATGGACTGAGTTTTCAATACGAGGAACTCGCCAGCGGGAATGTACAATGGTAATGCTACCATACGGCATGTTCTCGGTAGACATGTAAAACAGTAAGGGTGAATTGCGCGAGCGGTACCAGAGCGAACCCGGAGGCCGTCGCAGCTTAGATCGCTGTCCGAAGCAGCCACCCGATTGAGATCGTCCCGGCAGCGGCCACAAAGACGCCGACGACAAGCGGTGCGTCGGTTGACCGAGTCGACTGATAGACGGTGAGCAGTCCGACGAGGAACACGACGACAGCGAGATAGAGTTTGAGAGCCCACGTTTCGGCAGCCGCGCTGTCTTTCTCGTATGTCTCTTGATCAGTCATACCGAGTATAACCGGAGCGACGACGTCTCGTTCGATCAGTTCGTTACTCCCAATCCTCGTAGGTCGGCCGCTCCAGATCGCCCGGGAAGTCGTCGATGGGTGCGGTCGTCTGATCGCCCGTTGCCATATCTTTCACCGTCACCTCGCCGTTTTCGAGATCGCGCTCGCCGACGATGACCACCGTCTCGGCGTTGATCGAGTCGGCGTAGTTCATCTGCGCGCCGAAGCTCCGGTCGGCAACGTCGCTTTCGACGACGTGGCCACGATTGCGGAGTTGGCGGGCGACTTCGGCGGCGACCGCGCGGGTGTCGCCGACGCTCAGGACGTAGTAGTCCGTCGACGGGGCCTCCTCGGGCCAGACGCCCGCGCGCTCACAGAGCAACTGGAGGGTNGNGTNNCCGGGCGCGANNCCGACGGCCGGCGTCGGCTGNCCGCCGAACGACTCGATGAGGTCGTCGTAGCGGCCGCCGCCGAACACCGAGCGGGAGACCTCGCCCGTCGAGTCGAAGCACTCGAAGACGACGCCGGTGTAGTAGTCGAAGCCGCGAGCGGTCTCCAGCGAAAGCTCGCAGTANTCGCNGNCGCCGAANTCGTCGNCNGCGNCGAGNACGGCNTCGAGGTTNNCGACGGCGTCGGCGACGCGGTCGGTTTCGGCGAAGTCGACGAGATCGCCGAGGTCGTCGGTCCCGAGCAGATCATCAAAGGTTTCGGCCTGATCGTACCGCAGGCCGGCGTCGTGCAGCAGATCGTAGTACTCCTCGGTCTCGATCTTGGCGGATTTGTCGACAGCGCGGATCGCCGCCTCGGTGTCGACCTCGGCATCGAAGGCGTTGAGGAGGCCGCCCAGCAGATCGCGGTGGGAAACGCGAAACTCGAAATCGTCGCCCGTCAGTCCGAGATCAGTTAGTGCGTCGGCGGCGAAGGCGAGGATTTCGGCGTCGGCAGTCGGCTCGNNNGAGCCGAAGATGTCGANGTTNGTCTGGTAGAACTCNCGGAACCGNCCCTGCTGGACCTGCTCGTAGCGCCAGAACGGGCGCGTGGAGAACCACTTGATCGGCTTCGACAGCTCCTGCTGGCGGGCGGCGACCATGCGGGCGACCGTCGGCGTCAGCTCCGGCGTNAGCGTNACGTNNCGNCCACCNTTNTCNNNGAAGTNGTAGAGCTGGTCGACGATCTCGTCGCCGGATTTGTCGGTGTAGAGCTCGGTCGCCTCCAGCGTCGGCGTGTCGATCTCGCGGAAGCCGTATCGAGCCGCCGCGCCCTCGACGGTATCGATGACCTCCCGGCGAGCGGTCATCTCGTCGGGGTAGAAATCCCGAAACCCTTTGAGTCGGTCGTACATGGCGAGCGGTTTGGGAGGGCCGCGCTTGAATGCTGTCCTTTGGCGGTTGGCGGCGCGGCTATCGCTGATGGGCAGACACACTGTGAGCGGATCGACGGCGGGGAATAGCGGTTCGACGGCGAGTCGGTGCGTCGACTACGCGACGATTTCGAGTCGCGTCCCGAGACTTTCGGCGAGTTCGGCTTCGAGATCCGGATACAGCCCGAGCAGTTGGGCGACGCGGCGGCGGAGCCGCCCGCGTTTGGTCTTACCGACGAGGACGTGATCGGCGTTCTGTCTGGCAGCTTCGTCGACGATTGCCTCTTCGAGAACGTAGCCGCGCCGAACGACGTAGTGGGCCGGGATCTCGCCGAATTCGGCTTCGACTGCCGCCTGCAGGTCGCTCCGGCTGATCCGGTCGCCGTTCTGGAGCAAGGAGATGTGGAGTACGATCAGCGAATCACCCTCGTCGTGGGCGTCGAGCCCGCGCTCGATGGTTCGGTAGCTGTCTGCAGTCAGCGGATACCGAACCGTTACCAGCGTCGTCGTCATACCTTTCCTTAGCGAACCGAGTATATCTGTCTTCCTTTTGACGCTCCCCGCGCTGCTGGTCTTCGCGGCTATATTGCGATCATCGCTACCCCGATCACCGCGAGCACGGCGGCGACGAGCCGGATGCCGAACTGCCGTTCGTTGAGTAACAGCCCGCCGAGCACGACGGCGACGACCGCTTGGGTGTTGATGATCGGCGAGGCGATACTCGCCGGCACCAAGGAAAACGCGGTGTTGGTCAACCCCTCGCCAGCAGCGACGAACAGGCCGCCGACCGCGAATTTCGGGAGATCAGCCCGGAGTGTCGCTGGCGTCGTCGCCCGCACTGCCGCCGGCAACAACACGACAGCGACGCCGCCGAGCAACAGCGGCACCCACAGCCCGACCGGGATCGCCAACTCCTGAAGCGCGACCCGTCTGGCAACGTCGCTGACGGCGAAGGCCATCGCGCTCAGGATCGCCAGCCGGGCAGCCGTCGATGTGGTCGCTCGGCGGAGTGGATCGAGCAGCGAGCCGCCGCGGAAGTTGGCGACGTAGACCGCCACGGTGGCGACGACGACGCCGGCGACTTCCAGCGGCGTCAACACCTGCCCGAGGGCGACGATCTCGATGGGGAGGACGAAGACGGGGACGATCTTGCTGATCGGCGCGACGTAGGAAACCTCACCGACCGCCAGCGCGCGGAGGAAGGCGATCATCGCCGCCGCGACCATCGTCGCCGTCAACGCGACGACGGCGACCTGTTCGATGCCGAACGCCGCCAGGGCGTCGCTCGCGCCGCTCGGGCCGGGGTCGACGAGGAAGACTGGGAAATACCACACCAGCGCGAAGCTGTTGATCGAGACGGTGAGCAGCGAGGCCGGGTAGTCATCGAAGGCCCGCTTGAGATAGAAGAGGTAGCCACCCCAGACGAGGGCTGCCCCGACGGCGACACCGATCCCACTGACCATTTCCTGAGTCGACGGCCGGCCGGCGGTTCAACGGTTCGGTCTGCTCTCACTGAATTCGGCTATCGCCGACCGTGGACGTAGGTCTGCTCGTGGTCGGGGAACACGTCGCCGACAGCGTCCTCGCCGTGCCGGTCGGCCAACACCGCACGCAACTCACCCTCGTAGTCGGCTTTCGGGATTTCCTCGCTGGGGCCGGTTTCGACCTCGAAGCTCTCGGCGACGAGGTCGTCGACGGCGTGGCGGCCAAAGCCCGATAGCGGCGCGATGTAGTCGACGCCGTGGCGGTCTTCGAGACTCTGGGCCGCCGCCCGAGAGACCGTCGGCACGCGGTCGTCGCGTCGGCTGCCGTCGGCGATGGCGTCGACAGCGAGGTCGGCAACAGTTTCGAGCGCGTGATCGTGAACGCGCTGGATGCCGTTGCGCGGGAACCCATCCGCGACCATCTGTTCGACCGCATCCTCGGCGACCGACTCGTCGAGGGCGACCGTCTCGAACGGAAAGCCGAGTGCGTCGGCAGCGTCGCGTGCGTGTTGCCAGTCGTCGGTGACGCCGAAGTGGGCCGTCACGAGCCGCACATCGTAGAACTCATCGAGGAGGAGGGCTGCGAGCGAAGAGTCTTTGCCGCCGCTGTACAGCAACGCCAACTCCATCTTAGCGTCGCTGGATGTCGAACGACTGGGAATCCGGCTGAAGCTCCTCCAGCAGTTCTTTCATCTGCTGTTCGTCGATACGGTCCTGCACTCGCCCGCTCTGAGCGAGGGCGACGATCTGCTGTTTGACCTGTTTGGCGACCTGCGGTTTCGACATCTCGACGGCGTTGAGCCGCTGGCGAGCACCGTCGGTCAGATGTTGTTTCAGCACGGCCTCGCGTTGGGCTTCGGCCTGCTCTTGGGCGGCCTGTTGGCGGTCGGCGGCGTCGCCCTCGCCGCCCTGCTGTCGCTGTTTGAGTTCCTTCCGCTTCTGTTCGCGGAGCTCTTCGAGTCGGTCGTCGTCGGGGCTGTTGCTCATACGTGTTGTGTCGTCGCGGAGCCGCAAAAACGGTTTCGGAGAGTGGAATCCGCGTTAGGCGTAGCGTTCGAGTTCGGGGTTGTCGAGGTCCTCGAAGACGGCTTGGGCGACCTCATCGAGGAAGGCATCGCCGTCGGCGGTGGTGCGGCGACCCTCGCCTTGGGCGGTCTGGATGAGCTCCTCGTCTTCGAGTTGGGTGAGGAGTTCGCGGATGATCTTCGTCGAGCCGTCGATCTGTTTCTTCGGGGCGACGGCGTAGCGGTTCGAGCCGCCCTTGGTGCCGCCGTACTCCCCGGAGAGGCGTTCGACGCCGACGGGGCCGTTGATCGCCACCTTCCGCAGGAGGCTGGCACCGCGTCGCGCCCAGAAGTCCTCCTGTTGAGGTGGGAGTTCGCGGTCGTGGCTGGTTTTCGTGTACTCAACCCACTCCGGCTCGTCGAGCCGGTCGGCGAGCCGGTCGGCGAGCTCCTCGATGAGCTCCTCCGGCGGGACGTCGTAGAGAGTTACCATAGGGCCGTATTCCGGTTTGGCGTGTTTAAAGGCATCGTATCGCCGCCGCAGCCGCCGTCTGCCGGCCGTTTTCGTGCGAAACGGTCACAAGCGAACGATCGCTGCGATCCGCTCACCGACGCGACTGCCGGCCACTCACCGACGCGACTGCCGAAGCCAGTGGACGGCCGACTCGGCGAAGACCAGCCCGCCGAGCGTCGTCGGCAACCAGTAGGCGAAGCCGCGAAACAGGACGACACCGGCGACGGCGACAGCGGGCGTCACCGACGCCAGCGGCGTCCCGACGAGGATTGCTACTAGCGCGCTCTCGATGCCACCCGCACCACCCGGCAGCGGCAGGGCCAACGCGATCGACGCCAGTGGTACCGCGACCAACGCCGTCGTCACCGGGATCGGCTCGCCGATCGCCTCGAAGGCCGCCCAGAAAGCCAGCAGTTGACACAGCCAGCCGGCCAGCGAGTAGCCGAGGACGGCCGCTAACGTCCGGCGGTCGGCCGCGATGTGTTCGAGGTCGTCGACGAAGCCCTCGACGCGCCGGGCGAGAGCCGCCCGATCCGGTGTCGAAATTCGAGGAACGTGGGATTCCAGCCACGCAAGCGCGCGGGCCAGCCCACCAGTGAGTCGGGCGGTCACGCCGCGGCGACGACGCCAGAGCGAGCGCGCCGCGAGCGCGACACCGACGCCGGTCACGACAGCAATCGCCGCCGCACCGATGAGTTGGCTGTCGAGGCTGCCATCGACCGCCAACCAGACGAAGCCCAGCACCGCGAAACAGACCGAGGAGACGATGTTGACCGCGTCGACGGCGGCCATCGCCGCCAGCCCGCGCTCGTAGGCGACGCTCGTTCGCTCAGCGACCAACAGCGTCGTCAGCGGCTCGCCGCCGGCGTTCCCGAACGGCGTGACGTTGTTCGCAAACCCCGCGCCGGTCGACAGCAACAGTCCCGTCCACACCGAGACCGACGCGCCGTAGCTCCGGAGGGCCGCCCGCATCCCGAGGCCCCAGCAAGCGACCCAGCCGAAGATCAGGGCCGCGACCATAGCGACGCCCGCGCGGTCGGCCGTCCGGAGCGTCCGCAACACGTCCTCAACGCCGACGAGCCACGCGAGGGCGGCGATGACGGCCGCCGCCAGCAGGAATCCGAGCAGCGTCGTCCGAAGCCGGTCGCTGGCCATACGGGGGCGTCGGGTGTGCCGATAATCAACGCTCCGATGGCTGCGTAATAGCACACGCTTTTGTCGCCACCGGCGCAACGGGCGATAACCCGATGGACGAACGTGCGGCCCTCCGACAGCTCGCTGCCACCCTCCCACACGCCGGCGACGACGCCGCCGTCGTTGATGGCACGGCGATCACGACCGACATGCTGCATGCGACGACGGACTTCCCGGCGGGAACGACCCGCTACACCGCCGGCTGGCGGTCGGTCGCCGCCTCGCTGTCTGATCTCGCGGCCGTCGGCGCACAGCCGACCGCGGCGGTCGCCGCCTACGCCGATACCGCCTTCGACGCCGACGAACTCGCCGACTTCGTCGATGGCGCGCAGGCCGTCTGCGAAGCGGTCGGGGCCGAATACGTCGGCGGCGATCTTGACAGCCACAGCGAGTTCACCGTGGCGACGACGGCTATCGGCGACGCCGTGGAGGCAGTCGACCGCGCGAGCGCGACTCCCGGTGACCGCGTCGTCGTCACCGGTGCGTTCGGCCGGAGTGCGGCCGCGCTCCGCCTGTTCGAGCGTGAGGACTTCGACCGCGCCAACGACCTCTTTCAGTTTTCACCGCGGATCGACGCCGGCCGCGCGCTCGCGGACACGGCGACGGCGATGATGGATTCCAGCGACGGGCTGGCGCGGTCGCTACACCAACTCGCGGAGGCCAGCGACTGCGGGTTCGCCATCGACCGCGAGGCCGTGCCCGTCGCCGACGCGCTTGCGGCGGTTGCCGACGACGCCGACGACCGCTGGGAGGCGGCGGTCCACTTCGGCGAGGATTTCGAACTCGTTGCGACGGTGCCGGCCGCGCGGCTCGATGACGTGCGGGCTGAGTCGCCGACGCCGCTGACCGAAATCGGCCGCGTTGTCGACGCCGAAGAGGGAATCACGGCCAACGGCGAACCGCTGGCCGACCGCGGGTATACACACGGCTGAGTAACGGACGTTAGCGGAACAGCACCGTCGGCCGCCGCGCAGCGTCGTCGATATCGTCGTCAGGGGTGATCGCCGGGAGCCGGATCGTCGCCGTCGTGCCGTCGGCATCGCCATCGATGTCGAAGGAGCCACCGTACCGCGTGACGATCCAGTTGATCAGCCAGAGGCCGAGCCCGGAGCCGTGTTCGAGGGGGGTCTCGCTGCCGGCCGCGACGACCGCCGCCTCCATCGCGTCGATTCCGGGGCCGTCGTCGGCGATCTCGACGACGATCCACTCGCCGTCGTCACTGACAGTCACTGTGACGCCCGGTTCGGCCGCTGGGTTGTGTGTGATCGCGTTCGTCATCGCTTCCGAGAGCGCTGCTTCGAGCTCCGCGCCGGCACAGATCGCGCGGTCGGTGGCGATCGTCACGTCGATACTGGCTGCCGGCCACGCCTCGCGGTGGTTGTCGGCAAGCCGTGTGAGTACCGTCGGCGGATCGAGCCGGCGAGGGTCGCGGTCGGTCCGGGCGTTTGATTCGAGCGTTCGGGCGTGCTCGCTCAGCGAGACAAGGTCGTCGGCGACACGTTCGATCCGCCCGGCCAGCTCCTGTGGGGAGCCGGCTTCACCGGTGGTGATGAGGTTGGCAAAGCCGAGGATCTTCCCCATGTCGTTGCGGAGGTTGTGCCGCAGCACCCGGTTGAGCAGCGCGATCAACTGCTCGGTCCGGCGGCGTTCGGTCACGTCCGTCTGAAACCCGAGGTAGTGATTGAGATCGCCGCAGTCGTCGAAAATCGGCGTGAGCTGAATGCGGTTCCAGAACGGCGTGCCGTCCTGTCGGTAGTTGATGAGCTCGACGGTAACTGACGATTCGTTTTCGAGCGCGCTGCGGAACCGCGCAACTTCGTCGGGATCGGTCGCCTTGCCCTGCAGGAACCGACAGTTGCGGCCGACAGCGTTGTCGGCGTCGTAGCCCGTGATCCGCTCGAAGCCCTCGTTGACGTAGACCAGCGGCTCGTCGGGCTGGGTCGGATCGGAGATCGTGATCCCGATATCGGCGTCGTCGATCGCCCGGGTCTTGATCCGGAGTTCGCGCTCGCGTTCCTTCCGGGCGGTGACATCGCGGCCCACGCCCTGCACGCCCTCGATGGTCCCGTTGTCGGTGATCGGGGCCGCGTTGACCTCGATGGTGACGATGTCGCCAGTGGCGTCGAGAAAGTCGAGTTCAAGCGTCTCGATCGCCCCACCGTCCAGCAGTTGGTCGTACGCCACAGCCGCATCGCGGGCCGACTCGTCGGTGATGAACTCGGTAAAAGGCTCGCCGACTAAGGTGTCGGGATGGTAATCGAGGACGCGTTCGACGGCCGCGGAGACGTAGCTGAACCGCGCCGCGTCGTCGACCCGAAACAGGATATCGAAGCTCGTTTCGGCGATCCCCTCGAACCGCTCCTTTTCGCGTCTGAGTTGCTCGTTTTGCGCGCGGAGGTCGCGCTCGTAGGCCCGCTGTTCGAGCGTGCTGCCGACGAGCCGTGCCAGCAGCTCAACGAACAGTTCCTCGGATTCCGAGAACGGGTCGTCACGCTGGTCGTGGTCGGCGAAACAGACCGTCCCGTGAACCGCGTCGTCGACGACGACTTTCGCGCCGATGTAGGTGCCGAGCCCGAACGTCTCGATGGCTGCCTCGTTGATCGTCGACACCGCAACGTCTTGGATTGCGAGCGCGCCGTCGATCTCGATGGTCCGGCGACAGTAGGCCTCATCGAGCGGACAGCTTTCACCGGGCTGGATGAGGTCGTGGTCGCCGGTGGCACGGACGATCTCCTGTCGACCGCCGTCGATCTGCGTAAAGAAGCCGACCGGTAAACCGAGGTATTCGCCTCCGATATCCAGTGCCTGATCGATCTGGGATTCCACGTTGGCACCCGGCTCCGCGAAGGCGTCGTAGAGCCGTTCACGGTAGGAGACGGAATTCACGCCCGATATTATCAGGGATCGGACTTAAACTGACGGGTCCCGCAGCGGGGTAGAATAAAATGGCATGGTCAACCATGGAATGGCGCGATACGCCGGTCAGTCGTCAACGTAGAGTTTCTGGATCGACTCGCGGATGTGGTACTTGACCTCGTCGTTCTCGGCGTTGCTGAGCGCGGCGTGGAGGTGGTCTTCGACGCTCGTGGGTTGGGGGTCGCTGGTCGCGTCCATACCGAACCGAACGACTGTGAGGAACAAGGGTATACGCCGCGTAGCCGCGGCAGCGCGACGGTAGGAGCCGCCTACTCCGATCGGTTCGACGGCTCCACCGGCGACAGCGGGCGGTCGATCCGGTCGGTCACGTCCTCCTGAAAGCCGACCATCAGTTCCTCGTCTCCGGCCTCGACCGGTGCGATGGTGACGTGGTTCCAAAACGGGGTGCCGTCGGCCCGGTAGTTCCGCAGCGTCACCGTGACGGGCTCACCGTTTTCGATCGCCTCGCCCATTCGCTCGACCCGTTCGGACTTGGTGGCCTCACCCTGCAGGAACCGACAGTTGCGGCCGATGATCTCACGTTCCGCGTAGCCAGTCAGCTCACAGAACGCCTCGTTGGCGTAGACGATGGGGTTGTCCGCGTCGGTCGGATCAGTGAGAATGATGCCGATGGGGGCGGCGTCCATCGCCTGTGTCTTCCGACTGAGTTCGGCCTCGCGGGCGACGCGCTCGGTCACGTCCCGCGCAACGAAGAGGTGCTGGCCGGGGACGATGTCGGTCGTCGCGGCGTACTCGACGATCCGATCGATCCCGTCGGCGGCCGTGAGCCGTACCGTCTCGCGGTCGGTTCCCGGTGTCTGGATCGTCTCCCATGTCTCACCGATCTCACACTCACCCGGCAGGAACTCCGGCAGGCCGCGGCCGTGGAGTGCCTGTGCGTCCAGCCCGAACAGTTCGCCGGCGGCGGGGTTGGCATCGAGGATGCGAGCGTCGTCGTTGACGACGACCATCGCGTCGTGGGCCTCGGTGAACGCGGCATGGTACTGGTCACGTGACCGCGTGACATCGGCGGGTTGCCGACTGACGGTGACTGCCGGCCGTCGTGGGATCGAGACCGTCATGACCGTTCCGTCCGCCGTCGCCGTCGCATCGATTTCGCCGCTGTGGCTGGTGACGATCCAGCGGGCGAGCCACAGTCCGAGCCCGCTGCCGTGGGTGAACGGCGTCTCCTCGCCGCAGGTGAGCACCTCGATCTCCTGTTTGCTGAGCCCCGGCCCGTCGTCGCTGATCCGCACTTCGACGGCCTCGGCGACGGTCTCGACTGTGACCGTGGCCGTCGGTGCCTCGCCGGCGTGTTTCGCGGCGTTTTCGAGCAACTCCTCGATGGCGCGTTCGAGCGTCGGGAGGATGGCCGTCGTCACCTCGTCGCCCTCAACGGTGATCGTCGCGTTCGGGTAGTCGGCGGCGACGGCCTCGGCGACGGCCTCAACGAGCGCGACGACATCCGTGACGGTTCGCTCGGCGTCGATGGTGATGATCCGTTCGAGTTCGCGGGCCTTCTCGCTCAACGCCATCAGGTCGTCGATATGGGTGAGGACGGTCTCGCTGTAGTCTTCCCCGCTGTCCTCGGCCATCAACTGGGCGAACCCGCGGATGACGGACATCTCGTTGCGGAGGTTGTGCCGGAGGACGCGGTTGAGCACGGCCGCGAGGTTGCTCTGATTGGTGAGTTCGGTCTCGACGCGGTCACGGGCGAGTTCGCGTTCCAACAGCCGAGTGAGGAACTCCGCAAAGCGGGTTTCGGCGTCGGAAAACGGCTCCTCGCGGGGGCCGGCCGAAACGAAACAGACCATCCCGCGGGGCTCCCCATCGAGGACGAGCGGCGTGCCGAGATAACAGGAGAGGCCGCGGGCGTCGAGCGCGGGATCATCCTCGTATCCTTCCTCGGCGGCGTCGGACAGGGCGAGTTGGTCGCGGCTGTCGACGGCGTGCCGGCAGTACGTCTCCCTGAGGTCGAGTTCGAGTTCCGGCGGTGTCAGCCCGTCGTCGGTGTCGGTCGTGACCATCGCCTTCCAGTGGTTGGTCTCCTCGTGGACCCGGCTGAGGTGGGCGTTATCGACACCAAGCACGCGTGTGCCGAGCTCCAACGCGGCCCGTGCCTTCTCGTCGAACGGCACGTCCTCCCGGACGATTTCGTAGAGTTGCTGGCGGGCGTCGGCAGGCGAGGGTTGGTCAGTCATTGGCTACAACTCCTGAGTGCCATCGGTGGGCTCGGTGTGGTGACACGGTGTCACTTGACACACCATATCAGTGTTAGTCAGTATATAATTCTCGGATAAAAATGTATGTGTGGAGTCAATTATAGATATGTTCTGAACCCTAGAAATCGGTCACAGCCCGCTCAGAAACGGTCAGCCGACGAGCCGGATCGGCACGAGCATGAAACACAGCAGGCCGAGCGCGAAGGTCGCTACCCCGAGGGTGATCCGCGGTAGCCCGATCGCCGTTTCGTCGGCCGGATCGGCCGGCCCCTTGTAGGCGATAAATAGCGAGAACAACCCCCAAAACGCCCAGAGGCCGACCGAATCGTTGAGCCCGAGATTCCGGACGTAGTAGAGATAGCCGGCGACGGCGAACAGCGCGGCCGGCACCAACGCGGCGACCGTCTCCTGTCGCTGGCCGACCATCGCCCGCACCATGTGGCCGCCGTCAAGCTGGCCGACGGGGAGCAGATTCAGGAACGTGAAAAACATCCCGACCCAGCCGCCGATGATGACCGGGTGGGGGTTCAACGACGGGTCGCTGTAGCTCGTCGGCTCGCCGAGCACCCATGCGATGATATCCAACAGCGGCGGATGATTGAACACGATCGAATCGCCGGAATCCGCGCCCTCAAGCAGCCGAGCCGGGATCTCGATGGGATCCAGCGAGAGGCCGATCGCGGTGACGACGACGGTGGCGACGAGGCCGGCGATGGGACCGGCGACGCCGATATCGAAGAGCGCCTTCCGGCTCGGCATCCGGCTTTTCATCTTAATTATCGCGCCGAGCGTGCCGAAGGGGAAGACGAAGGGAATGACGTACGGCAGCGAGACAGTCACGTCGTGGTATCGGCCCATGGCGTAGTGGCCCAGTTCGTGCGTCATGAGGACGCCGAGGACGGCGGCGGTAAACGGCCACGCCTGGAGCACGGACAGCGGGTTGGCCGCGATCTCCGAAAACGGGACGAAGTACCAGCCGGCGGCCCCGACGACCAACGTCGAGAGGATCGTCGCCGCGAACAGCGCGATGTTCGTCCACGGCACGCCGTCGCTGCCGACGCTGCCAGTCGGGATGGCGACGAGAGCGGTGCCGTCGGCATCGCCGGGATGGGCCAGCTTGAGCTCGTAGCCGGCCTCCTGAAACGCCGGCCACAGCTCCTCGTGGAGGCGGTTCTCGGGGATCAACGGCTCGCCGTAGTAGATGATCCGGTCGCCGTCGATCCGCACTTCGCTGAGGTGATACCACGTCTCAAGTTCGTCGGGACGTGGGATCGACTCCGGCTCAGCCATCGTCACCCATTGGCGGCGATACGTGACTGACGGGCATAAACGCTTGTCGTCGCCGACCTCCCTGCCAGCACTGTCGCTCCCTTAGCATTCCCGTTCGTGCAGCCAGAACTCTTCGTCTTCGGTCGTCTCCTTCTTGAAAATCGGCACTTCATCCTTCAGGCGGTTGATCCCATCCTCGACAGTCCGAAATGCCTCCTCGCGGTGGCCCGCGAGTACGACGACGAAGACGATGTCCTCGCCCGGGCCCATGACGCCGACGCGGTGGTGCATCAGCACCTCGAAGACGCCCTCGCGGTCGGTGAGTTCGTCGCTGATGGCGGCCATCCGTTCCGCGGCAACGCCTTCGTATTTCTCGAAGGCGAGGTGTTCGGTTCGGCTGTCGTCGGGACTGTCCTTGATGCGAACCCGGCCGGTAAAGGTCGCAATCGCACCCGATCGTTCGGCCAGCGGCGAGGCCTCCGCGCGGTCGATGAGCGTCTCCAACGTGACATGGGGCTCGAAATCGTCGATCCGGGCGGCCAGCGCGGCGGTGTCGAGGTCCGAAGCTGTCGCCGCGTCGGCAACAACGTTTGCTGGATCGTCGCTCACATCGCCAACGACGACCGTCGGGAGGCGGTGGTGGCTCGCGCCGGCGACAACGGCATACTCGTAGTCGGGGGCGAGTGAATCCAGCAGATCGACCAGCGAGCGGTCGTCGCCGCGGCCGACCCACTGACCACCGCTCGTGAGGCTGAACTGGCCGTCTGCGTCGGTAACGTCGGTGTCGACAGCAGCGTCGTCGCTGTCGCCGTACTCGACGCTAGCGATCCGGCCCTCGTGGTGCTCGGCGATCACATCGACGAGCGCGTCGGCGACCGCGCTGGCGTCCGCGCCGACGACACAGAGCGTCTGCATGGCTGAAGGTGCGGAGGTCGGCGAACTTGAGTGTTGTCGCTGTCCCGGTGTGACAACCCTTAAGGTCGGCTCGGGGGAACCCGGTGGCAATGAAGGTCATCCTCTCGCTCGGCGGCAGCGTGCTCGCACCGGATCTCTCGGCCGACCGGATCACCGCCCACGCCGACGCGATCGAATCGCTCGTCGACGCCGGCTTCCAAGTCGGCGTCGTCGTCGGCGGCGGCGAGGTCGCCCGCGACTACATTACTGCGGCCCGCCAACTCGGTGGCAACGAGGTCGAACTCGACGAACTCGGGATCGAGGTCACCCGGCTCAACGCCCGCCTGCTGATCGCCGCTCTCGACGCGAAAACGAACCCGACGCCCGCGGAGGATTACGCCGCCGCCGGCGAGGCCCTCAACCGCGGCGAGATCGCCATCATGGGCGGCGTCATGCCCGGTCAGACGACCGACGCCGTCGCCGCCGCCCTCGCCGAGTACGTCGACGCCGACCTGCTGGCCTACGCCACCAGCACCGACGGTGTCTACGACGCCGACCCGAACGAGGACCCCGAAGCGATCCGCTATACGACGATGTCGCCGGCGGAACTCGTCGAGTTGGTCGTCCCGATGAGCCGCGATGCCGGCTCCTCCGCGCCGGTCGATCTGCTGGCCGCGAAACTCATCGAGCGTGCGGGCATGCGAGCCATCGTCTTCGACGGCACCGATCCGGAGAACGTGCGACAGGCGATCCTCCACGGCGACCACACCGGGACCGACATCATCCCCGAAGGCAGCACTGAACCCGAGGAGTGGATCACGACAGAATGAGCGCGGACGAGCCGGGCGATGCGGACGCCGACCCGACGCCGGCGACCGCCCACGACACTGTCGCCGACGATCACCACGATTTCTGGGCTGAAGCCGTCGCCGACGAGATCGAACAGCGGAATCATGACGACCCGATCGTCATCAAGGGCGGCGTCTCNCCNTCNGGCGTNNCCCACNTCGGCAACNTNAACGAGNTNATGCGCGGCTACTTCGTCGCNGAAGNNCTCCGNGNNCGNGGCNACNAGGTCCGNCAGGTNTTCACNAGCGACGACCGTGACCCGCTCCGCAAACTCCCCAGAAAACTGGCCGACCCCGACGGCAACATCGTCGGCCTCGGCGAAGTCGATGCCGGCGCGCTCGGCCGCAACCTCGGGAAACCCTACACCGATATTCCCGACCCTTTCGGCGAGCGCGACTCCTACGCCGCCCACTTCGCCGCGCTGCTGGAAGCCGACGCCAAGCGACTCGGGGTCGACATCGAGATGTACTCGAACACCGAGCTTTACGAGAACGGCACCTTCGACCCGGTTGTCGAGCGCGTCCTCCGCGAGATCGATACCGCCCGAGAGGTCCTCAGCGAGTACCAAGCAAAGGCCGACGACGAGTACGTCCCGTTCAACCCGATCTGCGAGGAGTGCGGCAAACTGACCGAGACGGTCACCGACATCGATCTCAACGCCGAGACAGTCGACTACGTCTGCACCGATATGGAAGTCGGCGACGAGACGATCGAGGGCTGCGGCCACGAAGGCACCGCGACGTTCCGAGAGGGCAAACTCCCGTGGCGGTTCGAGTGGCCCGCCCAGTGGCAGGTACTGGACGTGGATTTCGAGCCGTTCGGCAAGGACCACGCCGAAGGCTCGTGGCCCTCCGGCGTCGACATCGCCGAGACCGTCCTTGATATCGAGCCGCCGGTGCCGATGGTCTACGAGTGGTTCACGCTCAATGGCGCGGCACTGTCGTCGTCCGCTGGTAACATCGTCACCGTGCCCGAACTCCTTGAGCTACTGGAACCCGAAGTCATCCGGTATTTCTTCGCGCTGCACCCGAAGAAGGCCCGCGATCTCGACCTCTCGCGGCTCGACCAACTCGTCGACGACTTCGACCGCTTCGAGCGCGCCTACTACGAGGGCGTCGACGACGAGTCGGTGACCGCCTTCGCCGAGGACGCCTACCCCTACGTCGTCGGCGACGTTGCCGACGAGCGACCGATCCGGCTGCCCTACACCTTTGCGGCTGTGCTCGGCATGGTCGAGGACCGCGACCTCCGCGAGAAACTGGCTCGCGATGAGGGCCACATCCCCGACGACGCCGACGACACGACCGTCGAGGCCGCCCTCGCTCGCGTCGAGCAGGCCCGCAACTGGGCCGAGCGGATGGACAACGCCTACAACTACCGGTTGCAGGCCGACCTCCCCGCTGTCGAGTTCGACGACGCGACGAGCGACGCCCTTGATTCGTTGGCTGCTGTCGTCGCCGACGGCCACGACGGCGAGACGATCCAGTCCGAAATCTACGACACCGCCCGCGACCACGGGATCGAGCCCGGCGACCTCTTCGAGGCCGGCTATCGGCTGTTTTTCGACGAAACGCAGGGGCCACGCCTCGGCGAGTTCCTCGGCGACTTGGAACAAGAGTTCGTCGTGGGACGACTCCGCCGCGAGCGGTGACTGCGGCCGGTAGCGTCTGCAACTGATCGCCCGATTTTACTATCTCGCCAGTCCAACAGCGACTGATGAGTGAGGATCGGCCACTGACCGAGTTTACTGACGACAGTTCGGAATCCGTCGACGGCGACGACGATCTCGACAGCGACGACGAGGGGCCGACTGAGGCAGTCGACGAAGAACCGACGACCGTCGACGAGGAGGTGACTGCGGCGACTGATCCAGCAACTGCCACCTACCGCTGGCAGCCCGACGGCGCGGCGTGTGCCCGCTGTGGCGCGACAACCGAGCGGCAGTGGCGTGACGACGATGAGTTCGTCTGTCCTGACTGCAAGGCGTGGTAGCTCGCTTGTGTGGCAGTCGTGTCAAAAGGATTTTTTGTACATTGGATATATGAGACTGTATGACAGACGATCGTTCCGAGACAACCGGGCACGGGCCGCTCGTTTCACGCCGCACTGCACTCAGAACGACTGCTGCCGTTGGCTTCGCTGCCACCGTTGGCGTGACGCCGGCTGCTGCGCAATCCTCCAGCGGTGACGTTGAGTGGGATTTCAGCACTGGTGGGACCGTCAACTCCTCGCCGACCATCGTCGATAGTTTCGTCTACGTCGGCAGCGACGACGGCAGCGTCTACTCACTGAACGCGAGCAACGCCTATGGCCGCTGGAAGTTCGGTACTGACGGGCCGGTTCGCTCCTCGCCGTTAGTCGTCGACGGGATCGTCTTCGTCGGCAGCAACGACAACAACCTCTACGCGATCGACGCCGAATCCGGCGAGGAAGAGTGGTCGTTCGAAACCGGTGGGTCGATCGTCTCTTCGCCGGTCGTCGTCGACAAAACCGCGTTCGTCGGCAGCCGCGACGGCAAGGTCTACGCGATCGATGCTGAATCGGGTCGCCAGTCGTGGACGTACGAAACCGGTGGACAGGTCGATGGCTCACCCGTCGTCGTGAACGGGACCGTCTTCATCGGCAGCTACGACAACATGCTCTACGCACTTGACGCCGAGTCCGGTGAGGAAGTCTGGACGTTCGAAACCGGCGGCGAGATTCAGACATCGCCGACAGTCGCCAACGAGATGGTCTACGTTAGCAGCGAGGACGCCAACGTCTACGCCGTCGATATCGAATCAGGAGAGGAACAGTGGAGCGAAGGGCTCTACCGGAACGGTGGACTGACAGCTCCAACGGTCGCGGAGGGAGCCTACAGCCGCGATACGCTCTTCGTCGCGGATACTGTTAGAGTCCACGGGCTGAACGCGGCGGTCGGCGGCTCACGGTGGTCAACGCGGTTCGATGGGTCGGACCCTGTTGCTCCAACAGTAATGAACGATCACGTCTTTGCCGGCGACGACAACACCGTGGCGCTCGATGCTGAAAACGGTGAGAAACTCTGGGAGACCAGCGACGGCATCACATCCGCACCGACCGGAGCCGATGATACGGTCTTCCTCGGCAGCGATGACACCGTTTACTCGCTGATTTCAGGAACCGGTGGGTCGAGCGAGGATTCACGCGTAACACTCGGCACGCTGGGACATCACGACGGCTGGCAGTACGCCGATCAGACACTCGAAATCGATACCTCACCACCCGAACCGGAGCAGGAGGAAACAACCGAGTCCGACGACGGCAACGAAACCGACACCGACGGCAACGAGACCGCAGACCAGTCCGACGACGAAGAGACGGAGTCTGCGGAGACGGGTTCCAACGCTCCGGGATTCGGGATCAGCACGACGGTAGCGGCACTTAGTGGAGCCAGTTATGTCCTGAAACGACGGTTCGGAGCCGACACCGACAACCAGTAACGCGCCGCCTCGGCCGTTTTCGGCTCGTCACTCAAAGCGCGTCGATCCACGATCAAAGCCGGCCGCAAGCGTTGTTTCGTCTATCGAGCAGACGGTCGGCCGTCCGTGTGGACAAGCGAAGGGCTGCTCGCACTCACCCAGCCGCTCCAGCAGCTGCTCAGCATCCTCCAGCGACAGCTCCGCGCCGGCTTTCAGCGACGGATGACAGGCCAGCTCCGCGAGGATCGCATCGCGTGGATTAGCCGGCGATTCCTCGGCAGCCAACGCATCAAGTGTCGTTCGCAACGCGTCGGCGTCAGCGACGCGCCCGAGCGGAGCCGGGACCGCCGACACCCGCAGCGTTCCGCCACCGAACGATTCCACGTCGAACCCGAGGTACGCAAGCAGGTCAGCGTGCTGCTCCGCGATCGACGCTGCTGCCGGCGACACAGACACCGATTCCGGCGGATCGAGCGTCGCCGTCGGAATCGCGTCGTCCGCGACAGTAGCCTGCAGTCGCTCGTAGTTGACCCGCTCGTGGGCGGCGTGTTGGTCGATCACGAGCAACGCATCGTCGTCCTCACAGAGCAGATAGAGCTCTCGAAAACTGCCGATGACGCGGAGGTCGGCGAAGGGGTCAGTGCGGTCGACGCTGTCGAGTTCAGTCGTGAGATCGGTCGCGGCCGCGTCAGCGCGGCGCGCGTCGGCCGTTGACAACGCCTCCGAAACGGCGGTTTCGACGGCAGCTTCGATAGCGTCCCGATACCGGAGTCCGACCCGTTGCTTCGCCGGGTGGACGTTCGGGTCGACGACTCCGGCCGGTGGCTCGATATCGACGGCGGCGATGGGGTACTGGTCGCCGGGCAGCAGCGAACCGTAGCCGTCGATGACCGCCTGCCGAAGTCCGGAATCAGAGACGGGACGGCCGGCGACGCTAATCCGGACGTGCTCGCGGGTCGCGCGCGTGACCGATGGATAGGCCAGAATCCCGCGGAGATCGAGCGATCCGGTTCCACCCTCGATGTCGATATCCGTCGCGTGTTCGACGACGGTCGCGTTGCGGGCGACATCCGCGTCGTAGACGCCGAGGAGCGCGTCGCGCAGGCCGCCGCCGGCCGCCGAGAACGTCTTCGTGCCATCGTGGCTGAGCGAGAACGAAACGTCGGGCTGAGCGAACGCGTAGTCGGCAACGAGATCGCTGATCCGGCTGAACTCGGCGGCCGGGCCGGCGAGCGACTCACGACGGGCCGGGCGGTCGGCGAAGAGATCGGTGACCGTGACCGTCGTTCCCTGTCCGCGTGCGGCGTCAGCGACGGTTGGCTCGCCGTTCTCGACGCGGAGCGTGGTGCCAGCGGCGTCGCCGTCGTTGGTCACGAGCTCGACGGTGGCGCAATCGCAGATCGCCGCCAATGCCTCACCGCGGAAGCCGAGCGTCGAGACCGCCGTTAGCGACGCACCGGCGTCGGCCGGGAGCTTGCTCGTCGTGTGCCGTTGGACGGCGAGTTCGGCGTCGTCCCGCGAGAGCCCGTGGCCGTCGTCCTCGACGCGAATTCGGTCGGTGCCGTCGCCGGCGACGGCGATATCGATCCGGCTCGCCCCGGCGTCGAGGGCGTTGTCGACGAGTTCGCTGACGACGCGGGCCGGGCGGCTGATGACCTCGCCGGCCGCGATTTTGGCGACCGTCGCGTCGTCGAGACGAGTGAGTTGGGACGGCATACTGGTTTGCCGAAGGTGTACGGCGCGACCGGTTTAGCCGCTTCGGGGCAGTTCCGCTCCGATCACTCTTCGTCGAGTTGTGATCGAAGCGAATCCAGCGTATTGAGGGCTTCCAGCGGCGTCATCGTCGCAATATCGAGTGCTTGGAGTTCGGCAGCGACCGCAGCGACTGTCTCCGGGTCGAGTGTCTGCTCTGCCAGCGCGTCGGCGAGAGCGTCGTCAGCGGCCGCCGCGCTGGCTGCCGGGTCGGTCGCGGTGTCGTTGTCGGAGGTGGGATGGCTGTCAGCGGCGTCAGTAGCGTTGTCAGCAACGCTGCTGTCGCTGGCGTCGCCGGTCATCGTTGCGACGACATCGCGGGCGCGATCAACGACAGGTGTCGGCACGCCGGCCATGCGAGCGACTTCGATCCCGTAGGACGCCGACGACGCGCCGGGGGCGACGCGGTGGAGAAACGTCACGTCGTCGCCTTCTCGTGTCGCTGCGAAGTGGAGGTTGTGGACGCCCTCGCGCTCGTCGGCGAGGTCGGTCAGGCCGTGATAGTGGGTCGCAAACAGCGTCGTCGCGTCGAGTTCGTCGTGGATGAATTCCGTGGTCGCTTGGGCGATGGCGAGGCCGTCGGCCGTGCTCGTCCCGCGACCGACCTCGTCAAGCAAGACAAGCGAGCGGTCGGTCGCGTCGTGGAGAATCTCGGTGAGTTCGCTCATCTCGCGCATGAACGTCGACTGGCCGCCGGCGATGTCGTCGCTCGCGCCGACACGCGTGAAGATCCGGTCGAGAACCGGGAGGGTGGCGGCCTCCGCGGGGACGAAGCTCCCGGTCTGGGCGAGGAGGCAGATCAACGCGACCTGGCGCATGTAGGTCGATTTCCCGCTCATGTTGGGGCCGGTGATGATCGCCACGTCGCCACCGGCGAGGTCGGTATCGTTCGGGACGAACTCCGCTTGGGTGGTCTCGACGACCGGATGACGGCCGCCGTGGATCGAGATATGCGCATCGTCGCTGGCGGCTCGGAGTTCGGGCCGGACGTAATCGCCCTCAGTCGCGGCAATAGAGAAGGAACACAGCGCGTCGAGTTCGGCGATCGTCGTCGCCAACGCCTGAATTCGGTCGGTTTCGGCGGCGACGGTCTCGCGGACCTCACAGAACAGTTCGTATTCGAGGCTGTCGGCGCGTTCAGCCGCGCCGAAAATCTCGTCTTCGCGCTCTTTGAGTTCCGGCGTGTAGAACCGCTCGGCGTTTTTCAGCGTTTGGCGACGGGTGTAGTCGTCGGGCACTTGATCGAGGTTCGGGTTCGTCACCTCGATGTAGTAGCCGTGAACCTGGTTGTGGCCGACCGACAGCGAGTCGATCCCGGTGCGCTCGCGTTCGGTGGCTTCGAGGTCTGCGACCCACTCGCGGCCCTCCTGTTCGGTCGTTCTGAGGGCATCGAGTTCGTCGTCGAAGGACTGCTTGATGACGCCGCCCTCGGTGAGTTCCATTGGTGGCTCGGGGCTGATCGCCTCGTCGATCAGCGTCGCCACGTCGCGGAGTTCGTCGAGGCGAGCGTGGTGATCGCTGAGCGCGGGGATGTCGGCGATGCGTTCCTTCAACTCCGGGACGATCGACAGCGTCGCGTGCAACGCGCGCAGATCGCGGGCGTTGGCGCGTTCCCGCGAGACGCGGCCGGCGAGGCGTTCGAGGTCGTAGGCTTCCGCCAACAGATCGGAAAGATCGCTGCGGACGACGCCATCGTCGACGAGGGCGTCGACCGCGTCGAGGCGATCCTCGATGGCTGCGCGATCGACCAACGGTCGGCGGAGCCAGCGGTCGAGACACCGTCGGCCGAGGGCTGAGGCGGTCTCGTCAAGCACGTCGAACACCGTCTCACCTGATCCGGGGCCGCGATTATCGAACAGTTCGAGGCTCCGGAGCGCGGCGGCGTCGAGTCGGAGTTGGTCGCGCTGGTCGTGTCGGCGAATTCGGGAGACGTATTCGAGCGGGCCGTCGTCGCCCTGCGTGTACTCGGCGTAGGCCAATACCGCGCCGCAAGCCCGCTGTTCGGCGTCGTTGTCGAGGCGGCGGTCGGGATCGGCAACGTACTCGGCCAGGCGGTCGCGGGCGACGGTGGGCTCGAATAGCTCGGCATCGACCGCGCTTTCCATCCAGTCGCCGTCGGGGGCGACCGTCGGTGCGTCGCCGGCGACGAGCAGTTCGTTCGGTTGGATCCGGTCGAGTTCCTCGCGTACGTCGCCGCGGGTCGGGACGGTCGTGACGAAACACTCGCCGGTCGAGGCATCGACGGCGGCGATGCCGTAGCCATCCCGCTCGCCGTTGGCCGCGTCGCGTTCGACGACGCTGGCGACGTAGGTCGTCGATCCCGCCGCCAGCAACTCGTCTTCGACGACCGTGCCGGGCGTAATAACTCGCGTGACGGCGCGGTCAACGAGGCCGCTCGCCTCCTCGGCGTCTTCGACTTGATCGGCGAGGGCAACACGGTAGTCAGCCTCGACGAGGCGTTCGAGATACGAGGCCGCGTTGTCGATTGGGATACCGGCCATCGGGTACTCGCCGGTGGAGTCCTCGCGTTGGGTCAGCGTCACCTCACAGACGCGGGCAACCTCCTCGGCGGCCTCACAGAACGCTTCGTAGAAGTCGCCGACCTGGAACAAGACGAGGGCATCGGGGTGTTGCTCGCAGAGCTCGACGTACTGGGAGAGCATGGGCGTCACGTCGTCCTTGCGGTCGGCCATCGTCGGCGGCAGCCCCGTCACCGCAGTCATAGCCGGGAGGGCGTCCGGCACGAATAAAACACCTCGGGTGTCGCCCGCGACACCGTTTTGACCCACGGCCCGCGAGGCACGGTATGCGCCCGCCAGTCTGCGTGGTCGGCCCCAGCGACAGCGGGAAGACGACGCTGATCGAGTCGCTGGTCGCTGCACTGGAGTCGGCCGGCCGCGTCGGGACGATCAAATCCATCCACCACGACATCGAGATCGACACGCCGGGCAAGGACACCCACCGCCACCGCACCGCCGGTGCCGACACCGTCGTCGGGCTGACGCCGTCGCTGTCGTTCGAGATCACTCCCGGCGGGAAGGACGCCGCCGACAGCGAACGCGCGCTACTGGAGGCGACCGTCAGCGACCTCCAAGACGCGGGCTACGAGTTCGTGCTCATCGAAGGGTTTCACGACGCGCCATACCCGAAGGTCGTTCTCGGTGACCGCGAGGGTATCGAACCGCCGGTCGTCGCTCGCGGCTCGCTGGAGGAGTTCGACGTGGAGGCGTTGGCGTCGTCGATTGTTGACGAAACGCTGTTCGACGACAGATAGGACGCCACGGAAGCTATAGGCATCCCACGCGTAGCCGCAGGTATGACAGACGATGGCTCCTACTGCCGGCTCTGTGGCGCGGCACTCCAACAGGGAGCCATCGCCAGCGAGCAGCGCGCCTGCTGTCTCAACGCGACGACTATCGAGGGCGTCTGTCCGACCCACGGCCCGCTCGGACCGCACCACGTCGTTGACGACCCACCGGACACCCCAGCCAACACAGGATCGAAGTCGAGTGAGTCCTCGTAGCAGCCGGTATTAGGCCGGGCGCAGCCCCCAGAAGAACGCGATCCCCAGTACCGTCACGACCGACAGCAGCAACTGTAGCGGCGCGCCAACCCGAATGAAGTCCGAGAACTTGTAGCCGCCCGGGCCGTAGACGAAAAGGTTCGTCTGGTAACCGACCGGCGTCAGAAACGCCGTCGAGGCCGCGAAGGTGACCGCGAGGACGAACGCAAACGGGTTCGCACCGATAGCGGTCGCCGCCTCGACAGCGACCGGGAGCATCAACACGACGCTGGCGTTGTTCGAGATGACGCCCGTAATCAACCCCGTTCCGAGGTAAAACACCCACAGCACGCCGATCACGGGGAGGTAGTTCCCCGTCGCGGCGACGAGCGCGCCCAGTAGGTCGGCTCCGCCGGTCTGTTCGAGCGCGATCCCCAGCGGGATGATCCCCGCCAGCAGCAGTATCACGTCCCACTCCACGGCATCGTAGAGTTCGTTGGCCTTGATGACGCCTGTCGCCACCATCGCCACGACGCCCATCAGCGCGGTCAGCATGATCGGTAGCGACAACGCCGAGAGCCCGGTGAACGCGCCGATCCCCGTTGCCGCCGCGAGCCACGCACCGATCGCCTCGAAGGGGACGGCGACGAGGCCGACGACGCCGAGCATGATCGCCGCCGCGTGAGGGATCTTCTCCGTGCGGTACTCGGGGTCGTCCGGCTCGTGGGCGACGATGAAGTCGTCGTTGCGGGACAGCCGGTCAATGCTGTCGGGGGCGGCCTGCAACAGCAGCGTGTCGCCAACGCGGAGCCGTTTGTGCTCCATGCCCTCTTGGATCGTTCCGCCGCGACTCCGGAAGGCCAACACGGTCGCGTCGTACCGCTGGCGGAACGTCGAACTCGCCAGCGTCTCGCCGGCGAGGAAGGAGCCACGGGGGATGACGACCTCGACGATGGTCTGATCGACCGCGTCGTCGGGTTCGAGTTCGGCATCGGTTTCGGGCGTGCCGGCGGCGGTCAGGATTTCGCTGTCGACCAGCTCGTCGAGGGTTTCGCGGTCGGTTCGAAGCCGGAGGGTGTCGCCGACCCTGAGCCGCGTGTTCTTCGAGGGATCGATGACCGTCTCGTCGTCGCGGACGAGCCCGAGGATGTCGGCATCGAATTCGGCGGCATCGATCGCGTCGCCGACGGTCGTGCCCGCAATCGACGACTTCTCGCCGATTACGACCTCGGTCAGGTAGGGTTCGAGGTCGTACTCCTGAATGTAGTCCTCCTCGGGCGGCACGCGCTCGGGTAGCAGTCGGTGGCCGATCGTCAGCAGGTACAAGGAGCCGACGACGAAGACGATGATGCCCAGTTGGGTGAACTCGAACATCGAAAACGGCTGGCCGAGCAGCCGGTCGGAGACGTCGCTTGCGAGAATGTTCGTCGAGGTGCCGATCAGCGTGAGCATCCCACCGAACATCGAGGCGAACGAGAGCGGCATCAGCAGTTTCGACGGCGAAGTCTTGCCCTTGTGGGCGATATCGGAAACGACGGGAACGAGGATCGCCACGACCGGCGTGTTGTTGATGAACCCCGAGACGGGGCCGGCGACGCCGATCGTCGCCAGCAACTGTTTGTTGAGGCTGTTGCCCGCGAAGTTCGCCATCTTCCGGCCGAGGATCTGGACGACGCCCGTCCGGTTGATACCGGAGCTGAGGATCAACATCGCCAGTACCGTAATCGTCGCTGGATTCGAGAACCCCGAGACACCCTCGGTGGTGGTGATCTGCGTGAGGTTGACGACTCCGTCGGGACCGAGCAAGATCAGCAGCACCATGACGAAGATGGCCGTCACGTCGATCGGCAGCCACTCGGTGACGAACAGCACCAACGCCAGCAGGATGACCCCGAAGACGACGAGCATATCGAGGGTCAGGCCCCCGGCGAGCCCGCCGGTCGCAAGCGGCAGCCCACCGGCGGTGACGGCCTCCAGCATTGTTGTCAGAGCAAGGCGGGGCAGGCGCCTTGAACCCGGCGACTGCGAGGCTGTGGAGACGACCGCGACCTACACCGCGTCGTAGGCAGCGTCGAAGAACGCGACTTCGTGGGCGACCGTGCGCTCGAACAGCCGCGCCACCCGTCGCTGGCGACGCGGCGACAGTGTCGGGCCGACCGTATCGAGTTGCTCGCGCAGCCAGTTGACGAAAGCGACAAACCCGTCGTTGGCGTGCAGATCGATCCACTCGGCGAAATAGAACTCCTCGGGGCGGTCCTCGGCCTCCCGTGTCGCCCACGAGAGATAGATCCATTCCGCCGGCACCAACACGGCCAGCGTCTCGGCGTAGCCGCCCTGCTCTTTCGCCGCGAGGAGGAGATCGATGAACGACTCCGTTGTTGCGGTTCGGTCAGGGGCTTGCCACTGCTTGGCCGGCACATCGAGCGCGTCGAAAGAGCGTTCGAAGTAGTCGTTTTCGTCGTCGGTGACGACATCGAGGAACTCGACGAACCGGCGTTTCTCGGCCATCGTGGGAGCCTGCCCGAGGGCGTATCCGAAGACGCCGACCAACGTGTCGACGAAGGCGTAGTCCTGCAGGAGATACTGGGCCATCACCTCGTCGTCGAGCGTGCCCGCGCCCAACTCCTTCGTAAACCGGTGCTCGGTCGCATCGCTCCACGCTGGCTCGGTTCGCTCGCGGAGCCAGTCGGTGAACCGCGGATCGTCGCGGTCCGCGGCGTAGTCGTCGAATGTATCCTCGCTCATAGACCCCAATCTTCCTCGGTGTAGGCCATTTCCCAGAAGCGGTATTCGAGTTTCGCGCTCGTGAGGAACGCCTCCTCCATCGCCTCGCGCTCGCCGGGATAGCGTTCCCAGCAGTCGTCAACGAACTCGCGGCCCCAGGCCACGTCCTCGCGGAACTCCTCGCCGGTGTAGGTATCGATGAACGGCGTATACTCGTGGGTGTTGTCAGCCAACTCGGCCATATGATCGGCGATATCGAGGTAGCCCTGCATGCAGGGGTACAGCGCGGCGGCGATCTCCGCGAGGCTGCCCTCGTAGGCCGTCCGAAGTAGGAAGTTCGTGTAGGCGACGCAGGTCGGGGCCTTTTCGGTCGCTTCCAACTCGTCCTGTGAGATGCCGTAGTCGGCCGCAAACGAGCGGTGGAGATCCATTTCGGTGTCGAGAATGCTGTGAGAAACGCCCAACAGCGCGGTCATCGTCGCCTCGTCGCGGGCTTTCGTGCCTGCCAGGGCCCACAGTCGGGCGTAATCCTGCAGATACCGATAGTCCTGTTTGATCCAGTGTTCGAAGGCATCGTTGTCGAGCGTGCCGTCGGCGAGTTCGACGACAAACGGATGGGCTTTCTGGGCCTGCCAGATCGATTCACCTGCTGCAAGGAGTTGGTCGCTACCGGACATGGACGAGCGTTGGCGACGATGGCTCTATAATTTGTTGGTATAATTAGGTTATAATTTCTGAGCGACCGACGTGGCGCAGATAGCTCAATCAGTCGTCGGCTCGATCGTCGGCTCAGTCCGTCGTTGCCGACTCCGGTTTGTTTGCCGCCTCGCCGTCCTCTCGCTGGATTTCCTCGTCGATCTCCTCAATGACGACGTCGACGACCTCCTCGACAACGTCCAATTCGCGCTCGCGGTAGGCGATGACCATCCGATGGATGCCGACGTAGCTGATCGCGGTGGCAATCGTCGCAAGGATGAGGTTGCCGACGACCAGCCGGATGAGGAGGTCGCCGCCGGCATCCAGCGAGATCGCCGTCACGGTGCCGCCCTCGATCGGCCCTAACAGCAGGACACCGATCGGGACGCTGGCGGCGTAGACGCCCCATTTGACGGGTGGGTTGATGACGATCCCCGAGGCGAACAGCGAGACCTTGTTGATCCACGCGACCCGGTAAGCGAGATAGACCATCGGGATCAACGCGACCCCAAACGTTGGCAGCATCGTCAGAAAGACGCCGATAGCGAAGCTGCCGGCGATCTGTTCGGGCGTCTGATCGTCGGCGAATGACTCCTGTAACGCGGTACGAACCCGCGCGAGGAATCCCCGGAGTCGCCCGCGCTGCACCACGCCAGTCATAGCGACACCTCGCCCGCGCGACGGAAGTAGCTACTGCCGGCCATTCCTCACGGCGTCGCCTCCTCATCAGCAACATAGCGGTCGTAGAGCTGGTCCCCGAGCAGCGTCCCGAACAACCCCGAAATAACGACGAACGACCCAAGCGAAACCAGCAGCAAGCTCACCCACTGGGTGATCGGTTCGACCGGCGGCCACAGCATCGGGATCGCGCGGACGACAAACTCCCAGAAAACGACCAGTTGCAGGACCGCGACGCCCGCGCTGCAGGCGGCCCGCACCCGCAGCCGTTCCCACGACGGCCCGGGGCGAGGCTCGGGAAACTCGCTGTCGCTCATTGACAGCGTTTCGATAGCCGCCCGGAAAGCACTCGCGGTCGCCTACAGCCGCCGCGGCCGCCTGCAGCTGTCGCGGTCGCCTCCAAACGTCACGCTTAGGCGCGGCGACACCACAGAGCCGCTATGGACGTTCCGTGTGTCGCCGTCGCCCGCCAACACGGCGAGGCGGCCCGCTCAGCCCTCGCCGAGGCGGACGCCCTCGACGACGACCACGAGATCGCCGTCGAGGATGGCACGATCTATATTCCCGTCAGCGATCCCGACGCGGCGACCGACGCCGTCGCCGCACTCGACGGCGACAGCGAGTTGACGACCCGTGACCTCCCCACTCGCCGTGGCGTCCGCACGCCCGCCGATATCCTCGGCTTCGAGCCCTCCTTAGAGCGGATCGGCGACATCGTCGTCATCGACGAGGACGACCCAGACCGCGCGGCAGCCATCGCCGATGCCGTCATCGAATCTGACCTCCCGGTTCGATCGGTGCTCAACCGTGCCTCAAAAATCAAAGGCGAGTGCCGCGTCCGCGATTGGGAGGTTGTGGCCGTCGACGAGGAGGCGGCCGCCGACAGCGACCTCACACCGACCGAAACCGTCCACCGCGAGTACGGCCACGAGTTTCTCCTCGACCTCGCAGCCGTCTACTTCTCGCCGCGACTCGCCACCGAACGCCACCGCGTTGTTGAGCAGATCAGTGCCGACGAGCAGGTACTGGATATGTTCGCCGGGGTCGGCCCGTTTGCGATCCCCGCGGCCAGCCGCGGGGCCGAATTGGTCGCCGTCGACCTCAACGAAACCGCCGTCGAGTACTGCCGAGAGAACGCCCGCCGGAACAACGTCGACGACGCGGTCACCGCCATCGCTGGCGATGTCCGTGATGTCGGCGACGACTACCACGGCTGGGCCGACCGGCTGGTGATGAATCTCCCCCACAGCGCGAACGAGTTCCTTGCGACGGCGGTCGCCCTCGCTGGCGAGGAGTGTGTCATCCACTACTACGACATCCAACACGAGGACGACTCCTTCGGGCCGGGGATCGACGCGATCCGCGACGCCGCCGAACCGGCGTACGACGTGCGCGTCGAGACCGAACACGTCGTTCGGTCGTACGCGCCCCACGAACTCAACGTCTGTCTGGACGTGCGGCTGACGAAACCCGACGACGAGTCAGGCTGACGTTTTTATCCGAAGCCGCAGCAGTCGCCCCGTGAGCCGTCGCACCGTCGCTCGACTGATCATCTGCCTCGTCGTTTGCGGCTGTTTTGTTGTCGCCAGCCCGGCTGCGATGCCGGCCAGCGCGACCAATGATGCGGCCGGCCAGATCGTCGAACTCTATCCGAACCCGACGACCGACGAGAACCGCGGCGAGTACGTGGCCGTCGAAATAGCTGAGCCGGGCGACTGGACGCTGACCGACGGCGAAGGCGTCGTCGACCTCCCCGAAGACCGGACGGGCCGGTTCGCCGCGACGCGCCACCCGACCGAAACTGCGACCCACACAAACGCGACACTCGTCGAATCAGACGGCAGCTTTCGACTTGCCGTGAGCGGCGAGACGCTGACGCTTCGCCGCGGCGACACGGTCGTCGATACTGTTAGCTACGAGGACGCTCCCGAAAGCCAGCAGTGGCGAGCCGACCGCGAGCCGCGCTGGCAGCCCGCCGGTTTCGAGCCACGCGCGCCGATGACGGTCAGCAACACGTCAGTAGAAGCGTTCGTGTTGCCCGACAACCCAGCCGCCCCGCTCGACGCAATCGAGGGAGCCGACAACCGGCTCTATCTCGCCGCCTACACGCTGACCGACGAGCGCGTGGTCCGCGAGTTGATCGCCGCCCAAAACCGCGGAGCGGACGTGGCTGTCCTCGTCGAAGGCGGCCCGGTCGGTGGAATGACCGAGCGACAAGCCGCACGCCTCGACGATCTCACCGCCGCCGGCATCGACGTTCGGGTGATGACGGGCGAAGCCGCCCGCTTTCGCTACCACCACGCGAAGTACGCTGTCGCTGACGACACCGCTGTCGTCCTCACCGAAAACTGGAAACCCGCCGGCACCGGCGGGGCCGACAGCCGCGGCTGGGGACTTACTGCCGACTCGGCTGCGACTGCCGACGAGTTGGCTGCCGTCTTCGAGCACGATACGACATGGAAAGACACCCCGAAATGGGAGTCCGTCCGCGGCGAAATCGAGACTATCGAGGCCGATGCGGCGCCCGACTCGTATCCGCAACGCCACCCACCGCTGTCGACGGCGGCCGACGAACTCACCGTGCTGGCCGCGCCCGACAACGCCGAATCAGAACTGGTCGGCCTCATCAACAACACCGACGAGGAACTGCTTGTCATCCAGCCGGCAATCGGTGACCGCGATTACCGGCTGCTCCGGGCGGCGATCCGTACAGCCGACCGCGGCGTCGAGGTGCGAATTCTGCTGAGCGGAAGCTGGTACGCTGAGGAGGAAAACACGGCACTGGCGGAGGCACTCCGCGACCGAGCGACCGATGACGATGTGCCGCTCAGTGTCCGTGTCGCTGACGACACCGACCGTTTTGGCAAAATACACGCCAAGGGGATCGTCGCCGACGACACTGCCGTCGTCGGGAGTCTCAACTGGAACGACAACTCCGCCGAAAACAACCGCGAACTCGCGGTCGCCGTCACCGACCCGGCCGTCGCTGACTACTACCGCGATGTGTTCGTCGCCGACTGGAAGGCGAGCAGCGGCGACGGCAGCGGGTTCAGTATCCTCCCCAACGGTGACCTTCCGGCCGGCCTCGTTGTCGTCGCCGTCGCCGTGATCAGCGGGACCGCACTGCTCGCTCACCGGCGGCTGGAATTCGAGCGAAAATGAGGGGCTGCGGTGTCGGGCTGCGTGCGTTATTCCAGCGGGGCCGCACTCGACAGCGACTCGTCGAGGTCGGCTTCGGCCATCTTCTCGACCAGCAGGTCGANCACCGNCTCGCGGNNNCCNNNGACGAACTTGATCGAGCCNACGACGAGGTGGCCGCCGCCGNNGACGCCNGCNCCCGGNAGCTCCTCNNTNAGNTCNGNGACCATCNGNGGGATGTCNAGCCGNACGCCGTCGGAGCGNAGNACNGCGAANTCNGGNCCGTAGCCGATNGTGATGACCGGNTCGCCNGTCTCNNNGACNTTNCGGTCGTGGAGNTNGCCGGTCGTCTTCCCCGGNGCGGGGTAGNTGAANCGGTGGGCGAAGTTGTCGAGGTCAACGCGGTAGAGATGCGCGTCGGATTCGAGACGTTCGTGTTCGACGTGGGGTTCGACCGCTTCGAGTTGGCGGTCCACGTCGCGCTCGGCGCGCTCGGCGAGGAACTCGATGAGGCGTTCGTGGCGGTCTGGGTCGTCACAGCCCACATCCAACACGTCGTTGACCAGCGTTTTGCCCTCGGTGTAGCGGAGCCAGTGGGCGGCGTAATCGAGGGCCTCGCCGATGGCTTCGATGGCGTCGCGGTCGTAGCCGGCGTCGGCTGCGAGGTCGATGTACTGGTCCATCACGTCGGCTTTCGAGCGATCCGAGAGGCCAGCAACGGCGGGGACGTGTTCGAGCTCGTCGGTGATCGAGGGGTCGATCAGCCGGGCGAGTTCGACACACATCATCCCCGTGGTGATTCGGTAGTCCTCGCCGTAGAGATAGGGGTTGACGTGGGCGTCGAGCAGCGGTTCGACCGCCTCGGGGTCGGGGTGGTGGTGGTCGATGACGGCGATGGGGATGTCGTAGTGGGCGAGGTTGCGGTAGGCCGGCACGTCCTCTTCGGTCGAGCCGTTATCGAGCATGAAGAGGAACGGCAGCTTCTGGCCGTGGCGGTCTTGGCCTTCGAGGGCGAAATTGAGGTCCCGCGTTACGTCCTCCATCTCGTAGTAGGGCGCCTTGCTCGGCAGGCGTTTGAACAGGTGTTCGGAGGCGTCGGGATCGGCGTGGACCTCCTCGATGAGGTTTTCGACCGCGAGTTGGAGCGGGGTCGCCGCACACATCCCGTCGCCGTCGGCGTGGTGGCGGACGCGGATCGGCCGCCCTTCGAGGACGGTCTCACGGAGCAACTGGGCGACGCCTTTCAGTTCCTCGAAGATCGGCTCGAAAGCGGGCCACTCGACCAGCGGCTCGATATCGGCCGGCTCCGCGCGCTCCTCGATCGCGCTGGCGACGGTGTCGGCCGCGTCGCTCTCGGCGTCGCCGTCGAGAATCGTCAGGGAGTCCACTTCGAGTTGGCGCGTGTCGCGGTGGGCCTCGACTTCGCCGCTAACGCGGACGAGATCGTCGATCTCGACATCGGGATACGCGCGGACGCCGGCCTCCTCGAAGGCCGCGCCGCTGACGATGCCGGTGCCGTCGGCGACGTGGAAGATCGTCGGCCCGCCGGTTTGTTTGATTTGGACGACGCGGCCCTCGATGGTCGCGCTGCTACCGGTTTCGAGGTCGTCGATGGCGGTGATATCTGGCTCGTGTTCGACGAGTTCGGTGCTGTAGTCCTCGAAGTCAGGGACATCAAAGGCGATGTCGCCGTTGTCCTTGGCTTCCTCAAGCGTGACGACGAGGCGGTCGCCCACGTCGTAGGAGCGGTCAAGGTTCGATTCGTGGATCAGTCCCGACACCGAGTCGGAGATATCGACGAAAACGCCGTAGGCGACGACGCCGTTGACGACGGCGTGGTAGTGGTTGCCGGGTTCAACGTCGGTCAGCGTACAGTCGGGTGCGAGATCGTAGACAACGGGACGCGAATCGTCCCGAACGCCGGAATCCCCGGCGGATGCGTCAGTCATACGCCGCGATAGGAGCGACCGACGTGTTAAGCTTGTTATCTCCGCTGGCCAGCTGTCGGCGGTCGCTATCGTCGCTCGGCTATCCAGTGGTTATCAAACAAACAGGCAAACAGGTGAGTCAGCTGGCCGACCAACCGCAC
This sequence comes from Halonotius terrestris, assembly GCF_006861665.1. Lineage (GTDB taxonomy): Archaea > Halobacteriota > Halobacteria > Halobacteriales > Haloferacaceae > Halonotius > Halonotius terrestris. The sequence continues at coordinate 156,236 of NZ_RKLU01000003.1, forward strand.
CCCTGGCGGACTGAAAGGGCGAGACGCGCTCGGCGAACCCCGACGACGCAAGCACTGCAGGAGCGAGCACCGCAAGCGACGAAGCGCGCAGCGAGTCGCGGGAGTCGAGCGCGTCGAGGGCTTTCTACACCTATCCGACTCACACAAATTCTCACTCAAACACTACAACCGCCCTGCCTTCCGGAACCCTTAGATGGTCGCCCGGCCGACGAGTGACTAATGCGGCTGTTCCGTGCGAGTGAGATCCTCGGCATCGCCCGCGACACCCTTCAGTTCGCGCTCGACGCCAGCGAGGAAACCCACCCCAACGAGTACATGGGCCTGCTTCGCGCCGAGGACGCCCGCAAGTTCGATCTCGACCGCAACGGGCAGGTCATCACGGACGTACTCGTCATTCCCGGCACCAAATCCGATCCCCGAAGCGCGACCGTCAAGTCGAACATGATTCCCAACGATCTGAAAGCGGTCGGCTCGGTCCACTCCCACCCCAACGGCGTACTCCAACCCAGCGACGCCGACCGCGGGACGTTCCACAAAGGCAACGTTCACATCATCATCGGTTCGCCGTACGGCTGGCGGGACTGGAAGGCCTTCGACAGCAACGGCGACCCGCGCTCGCTTGACGTGTTGGACGTCGAACTCCCCGAAGAGCAGTTCTTCGACTTTACCCAAGACGATATCGACGCCGAGTTGCGAGCGGAGGGCCGTGACCCCGGCCGCAGCCAGCCGGATGACGACCGACGCGACGGAGGAACGTTCGAGCAATGACGGCGCCGACACGCGCGGTCGCTCAAGGCACGTTCGACCTGTTGCATCCGGGCCACATCCACTACCTCGAAGACGCCGCGAGCTACGCCGACGAACTCCACGTCATCGTCGCCCGCGGCGACAACGTCACCCACAAGGAACCGCCGATCCTCGCCGACCAGCAGCGACTCGACACCGTCGCCTCCCTCGGCGTCGTCGACGAAGCCCACCTCGGCCACCCTGAGGATATCTTCGTTCCGATCGAGGAACTCGCCCCCGACGTGATCGTTCTCGGCTACGACCAACACCACGACCCCGAAGCGATCCGGGAGACGTTAGTCGACCGCGGCATCGACTGCCGAATCGAGCGGGCAAGTGCACGCGAACCGACCCACGACGACGAACTGCTGTCGTCGGGGGCGATCATCGAGCGCATCCTCGACCGCCGCGGGTGACGGCCGTTTATGACGCGCAATTCAATCCGGTTTCACTGAGACCAACAGGTAAATCATTCGCGCCGAGTGTAGTGTCGTCGTAATGAGGATCCCAGCGGCGACCGTCTCGCGCCGGGCGGCCATCGGCGCGCTCGGTGCGAGTGTGCTCGGGGGTGTGGCCGGCTGTCTGGGAGAGACGGCGACCGCGGTCAGCCTGCTGTCGGCCGGCAGTCTCGCCCGGACGTTCGAAGACCACGTCGGCCCCGCATTCGAGGCCGCCACCGACTACCGGCTGCACGGCGAGTATTACGGCTCCAACGCCGTGATGCGACGCGTCGAATCCGAAACCGCACGACCGGACGTTATCACCAGCGCGGACGCGACGCTACTCCGTGACCGACTCTACGGATCGGTCACCGACTGGGACGTGTCGTTTGCGACCAATAGCCTCGGCCTCGCCTACGACGCCTCGACCGACCTCGGCAGCCGCCTCGCCGACGGCGTCCCGTGGTACGAAGTCGCCGCCGACAGCGCGCCCGGCGAGATCGCTATCTCCGACCCTGATCTCGACCCGCTCGGCTACCGCGCCGTCATGGCCTTCGACCTCGCGGCCGCCGAACACGGCCTTGCGGAGTTCCGGGAAACCATGCTCCAGCGGGTCTATCAGGAACCCGCAGAGCCGCAGCTACTGGCGGGGATCGAAAGCGGCGACCGGGCGGCGGCGATCGTCTACCACAACATGGCAGTCGAACACGACCTCCCGTTCATCGAGTTTCCGCCGGCCTACGACTTCGGAAGCCCGACAGCGGCCGACCAGTACGCCACCGTCAGCTACACGACTGACGACGGCTACACCGCGAGCGGTCGGCCGGTGATCTACAACGCAACCGTTCACGCCGATGCGCGCAACCCAACGGCCGGCCGGCGGCTCGTCCAGTTCCTCCTCGACAATCCGGACCTCCTTACTGACGCCGGACTGAGCGTTGGGTCGTCGCTCCCACGCGCCCACGGCAGCCCGCCGGAGGGGATTATCGTATGACCCACCGCTCACTGGAGGCGATTACCGTATGAGTTTCCCACTGCTCGCACGGGTCCGCCGAGCCGACCAGCCGGCGTTGCTCGTGCCGGCGATCCTCGGTGGGCTCTTCGTCTGTTATTTCGCCGTCCCGTTCGTCGCGTTCGTCAGTCGAACCGGGATCGACAACGTCGTTGCCGGGCTGTCGACGCCGGCCGCGCGGGTCGCCGTGCGGAACTCGCTGCTCACCGCGCCGGTCGCAACGCTCGTGGCGACGGTGTTGGGTGTCCCGCTGGCCTATGTCCTCGCCCGCGGCTCGTTCCGCGGAAAACGCGTCATCGAACTCTTGATCGTGTTGCCGCTGGTGGTTCCGCCGGTGGTCGGCGGTGCGATGCTGCTCACTGCTGTCGGGCAGTTCACCCCGATTGGCGCGGCAGCGGCCGATGCTGGCGTTCCGTTGACCGATAGCTTACTCGGCGTCGTTCTCGCACAGACGTTCGTCGCCGGGCCGTTCGTCGTCATCACCTCCCGGGCAGGGTTTGCCTCGGTCGACCGGCGGTTCGAGCAGGCCTCCCGCTCGCTCGGCTACGGCCCGCTGGCGACGGTCTGGAACGTCTCGCTCCCGCTGGCCCGCGGCGCGATCATTGCCGGGGTCGTGCTGACGTTCGCCCGCGCGCTCGGCGAGTTCGGCGCGACGCTGATGGTCGCCTACAACCCGCGGACGATGCCGACCCAGATCTGGGTCGCGTTCATCGGCGGCGGGATCGACGCGATCCTCCCGCTCGGCGTCGCCCTGCTGTCAGTGGCTGTCGTCGTCCTCGGCGTGATCCAACGGTTCGGACGGGTGCCACCGGTGATCGAGTGGTGATGCTCGACATCGACGGACTCAGCCACCGGTACGGCACTGAACAGGCAGTCGATGACGTCTCCTTCGGGCTCGCGGACGGCGAAATCGTCGGCCTGCTCGGCCCGAGCGGCTGCGGCAAGACCACGATCGTCCAAGCGATTGCCGGCCACCTCCGGCCAACCGAGGGGCGAATCCGGCTGCGCGGCACCGACGTTACCGCGAAGCCGCCTGAATCGCGGGGTGTCGCCGTCGTGTTCCAGCAATCGACACTGTTCGATCATATGACGGTCGCCGAGAACATCGCCTACGGGTTGGCCGATGACGCCGACCCCGTTGCCGACTACCTCGATCTCGTGTCGCTGACCAACCAACAGGCGGCCTATCCGGCGGAACTCAGCGGCGGCCAGCAACGCCGTGCTGAACTCGCCCGCGCGCTGGCGACCGACCCTGACGTGTTGCTCCTCGATGAGCCGCTGTCGGCGTTGGATCGCGCGCTGCGAACCGAGATCAGAGCCGAGATCGACCGTATCCAGCGCGAAACCGGCGTCACGACGCTGTTTGTCACCCACGACCAGTCCGACGCGATGGCACTGGCCGACCGACTCGTCGTGATGCAAAATGGGGCGGTGGCCGGCGTCGGCGAGCCGCGAACCCTCTACGAGTCGCCGCCGACGCCGTTTGTCGCCGACTTTCTCGGACGGTCGACGACACTGCAGGCGACGGTTGCCGCCCAACAGCCGCTCACGCTCAGTGTCGCCGACAGCCGACTCGTGTTCGATGGACGCACAGCCGAGTTCCCGACCGGGACCCCCGTGACCTGCTATCTCCGGCCGGAAGCACTCACGCTGGAGCCACAGCCCGACACCTCGTCGCTGCCGTGTGAGGTGGTACGCGTCGTCGATGTCGGTCGTCACTACGACGTGACGGTGGCACTCGAAACCGGCGAGGAACTACTCGTTGAGCAGTCGACACAGTCGGCTGTCGGGACGGCAACACGGGTCAGTATTCCAGCGAGGACAGTGTCGCTCTTTGCACCGGACGAGACAGCGCCCCCGGAGTAGGAGTGCCTACTCGGCTATCGCCGTCGGTGTCTCGGAGCCGGCGAGAAGTCGATAACAGGGTCCGGCCAGCAACAACGTCCCGACAGCGGCCATGCCGACCAGCAGCCACAGATCAACGTCGCCGGTGAGCCCTTGCTGCCGGAGGCGACCCAGCGAGTGGCCGGCGAGGACGCCGAGAACGGCCCACGGAAGTTCGCCGACAGCGGTTCCGAGCAGGTACGCACGGAGCCGAACGCCGGTCGCGCCGGCTGCGACGGAGACGAGATCCGACGGCAACGGGAGGAATCGCGCGCCGATCAGCCCACGCAGATCGCCGGCGTCGGCGAGAAATTCCTGACCCGCCGCCGTCACTGGCCCATCGGAGGCAGTGCGCATGCCGAACCAGTAGGGCGGCAGGTTCGTCACGACGAGTAACGCGACGGCGACACCGAGCCCGCGTGGGCCGTACCCGTAGCCGACCGCAACCGACAGCGCGGTCGTCGGCCACGCGACGGCGGGCCGGAGGAGTGCGGCAACGACGAGCAACAGCGCGTACTGAAACGGCCGCGACGCAACCGAATCGACCCACGCGAAGGCGACCGACGGCGTGACGTACCACGTCACGACACCGAGCGAGAGCACCGTCAGCACGCCGGCCGCAAGCCGGGAACGACGCCGCATGGCTGTGACCGGTCGCGCCGCCGGCATACGTATTGTGGTTGTCGTACACCGGCTCCCGCGGAAGGATTATGCGCGCCGCGAGCGAAGCCGCGGCCGTGACAGACGGCGATTCGGCGGCGGACGGTGATTCAGATTCGGACGCGGAATCCGCGATTCCCCAGCACCGAGAGGGAAAACGCGAACTCGCACTCGATCTGATCGAACACCTCGAAGCCGACGACCTTCCGCTCGCAGCCGTGATCGACCGGATCGAAACCGTCACCACCAGCCCCGCGCTCACCCGTGAGATCCTTGATACCGCCGACAAGCGCGGACTGATCGACCGGGAGGAGGGGCGAGTCCGGGTTCGCCGCGGCGGTGCCTTCGTGCGCTTCGAGAGTCAGGTCGTCGTCCGCGACGGCGACTTCGAGTGCCGACGCTGCGGGGCGGGCCTTTCGACGGGGCATTTCATCGAGTTCGATGCCGGCGAACTCGGGCCGTTCGGCTCCGAGTGTATCAAAAAAGTCGTCGGCCGTGAGGAGTAGATTAGCGGCCGCGGCGGAGTTCTTCGATCAGCGTTTCCAGCAGTTCGGTCTGGCGATCGATCTTCCGCTCCTGCTGTTCGACGCGTTCGACGAGGACGGCGAGCTGTTCGGCCATATCGTCCTCGTCGACCGGGCCAGCAGACTCAAAACCCGAGCCCTCGAAGCCGGTCGTCGCGTCCGCATCGTCGCTGCCGGTCGCGGGTGCTGGGTCCTCAGCGGTCGAATCCGCCTCGGCGACCGCGCCGCCCGAGTCGGTTGTCGGTGTCGCTGCCGACTCCGTCGTCGTCGTTTGGGTGCCGCTACCGCCGTCGTCACCGATCGACGCGGCGAGAGCCTCGTCGGATACGTCGTCGCTGGCGTCGTCAGCGGTGGGTTCGGTTGTGGCGGTCCCCGCAGCGTCGTCGACCTCGTCAGGATCCGTGCTCAACGGGTCGAGGCCTTCGCCGAAGTCCAAATTGCTGCTGCCGGTGTCGTCGGCGTCACCGTCGGCGGTCGGCTCGGCGTCGTCTTCCGCTTGCGCGCGGAGTTCGGTGATGCTATTGATGTCGTGGTACTCACAGACCGCGCCGATGATCGCCTCACGGACCTCGCGGGCCTCGTCGTTGGGCGTTTTGAAGCGATCTTGTCGGCCGCCGTGGGTGAGGACGACCGAGGTGGCGACGCTGCCCTCCTCGAAGGCCACGTCAGTGATCGTGTCGTACTCGAAGGTCTCGAAGTCCTCCGTCCAGACCGCGCTGCCGATGTGTTTGACGACGCGCTCACTCGTGACGATCAGCGTCAGATCGCTGAACCGGAACGTTTTGAGGACGGTCTCGCCCGGTTCGGTGACGCCGGCGGCGTTGATGACGCCCGCGAGGATCGGGTGGATGGCGTCATCGACTTTGCTCGCCGGGAGTGCCAGCGTCTCGTTGCCGTCGAGGCCGTACTCCATCGTGAGTTTGGCTTTCCGGCGACCGACCGACAGCGAGATGCGTTCGGCGTCGTGGGGGTACTCTTCGACGGACTCGTCGGAGAGCAGCCCTTCAGCGCGGTAGACAAGCGTCCGCGTCGGCGTGACGACGAGGACATCCTCGCCGCCGAGGGCCACCTCCGCGACGGCGGGTTCGCCCTCCAAGGCGTCGTCGAGTACGTCGGGCAGGCTCATTACCACATCATCTTTTCGGCGATTCATAAATCCGTCTGTCTCTAATCGGACAGGTGCGACGAAGCGACCGCTCCCAGTCGGTGGGAACGCGGCCCACTGTCGCAAACCGCCTGCCGTGAGGCCGGTGTAGATGAGAAGGTTAAAGAGCGGGATACGGGTATGTAGGGGTGCGGCCGGGTGGCTTAGCTGGACATAGCGCCGCACTCATAGGGTTACTGAGATTCGGTGCGGTACCGCCTTGGAAGCGTCCGCTCCCATGAGGCCTGCCGAGCCTCGTACCTGGGATATGCGGAGATCGTGGGTTCGGAGCCCACCCCGGCCACTCGCTTAATTTCCTCAAAATGCGTTCGCTCACCGAGTCACAACCGTAGCGAAATCCACGTTGCGACTGCTCTTGAACGCTCGAATCGCAAAAACAGCAGTGCCAATCAGTTCAGACCGGGCGGCCGCCTTCGCTGGTGCCAAAGAGGTACGTCCCCGCGGTCAACAGGGCCGACCCGGCGAAGAGCGTGGCCAGCGTTACTGCGTCCGCGGGCCCCGACACACCCGGGAGGAACAACAGCACCCCAACGACGATCAGGATCGCACCGATGCCGGCTTGGTTCGGAATATCCATCGTGGTCGCTACTGCGAACGCGACCGTCTTGAGCGTTCTGCCTTCCGACTTACTCGTCATCAACAACGATTGCTTCCGGTGGCTTGCGCTCGCCGGCCGGCACGACGACGTCGAGCCAGTTTTCCTCCGGCGGCAGCGGGCAGGCGAACGTCTCGCTGTAGGCACAGAAAGGATTGTACGCGAGGTTGAAATCCAGCGTCACGGTGTCACCGTTCGTTAGCTCCTCGTCGGGTTCAGTCTCCATGTACCGCCCGCGGTGGTAGGTCTGCTGGCCCGTCGTCTTATCGCGGAACGGAATGAAGATGGTGTCTGTGTCCTCGCCTTCCTGCTGGTAGCCGGCGAGCTGCTGGCGTTCGTCGCGGAGTTCGAACTCGAAGATGAACGGCCGGAGGTAGCGGATCGGCTGGCCCGCGGTCACGTCGAGTTCGATCGGATCGGGGTTGCTGTAGACGCGAACCCGCGTCGGCACGCGGAACTCCGGCTTTGGCTCGAAGTACGACAGCCCCTCGAAGTCGTCGCGGACTTCGGGTTGGATCGGCGACTGGGGATGTTCGGTGAAGAACTCGTCTTTGTCCGCCCGCATCTGTTTGATCTCGCTGACCCAGCGTTCGTACTCGGCTTCAGCGTCGGCGTCCTCGGAATCGGCCATAGTGCGGCTTCACGACGGAGCTACCTAACGGCGTTGGAAGCGGCGGTAGCGTGACGGAGATGCTGTCGGCGACCGTTATCGGCCGTATGAGTGACCGACGACCAGTGCGACGATGTTGAGCACGAGCAGGCCGAAGACGGTCGACGACGGAAACCAGTCCACTCAACGGCAAACAGCGGGAGATACACCACCGGCAGGCCGATGGCGGCCCAGAACGCGACCGCCCGCGCCGGCTGGCCGAGCCACGATACTACGCTTGGTGGCCGGATAACCCGTATCCCACGATGCGGAAGCGACATCCTAGTAGTCCGACGAACGACTCGCATAAATTCACGTCAACCCTTCGTGTCAGCCATTGCGACGGAGTACCCGTAATCCCCCTTACTTCGAAGTGAGTGTTGGTTGGGAAGCCACCACCCAACCAGCTCCAACGCACTCCTCTCGGGTGGTTTCGAGACAGTTCCTTAGTCCTGGTATCCCAGCAACCGGAGGCCGTTCAGTGAGACGAGGACGGTCGATCCTTCGTGGCCGATCACGGCCAGCGGCAGCGGGATGCCTCTGAGGAGGATCGCGCCGACCATGAGTGCAATCGCCCCGAAGGCGATGGTGAGATTGACGATGAGCGTCCGACGCGTCCGGCGTCCGAGATTGAGGACGTAAGGGATCTTGCTGAGATCGTCGCCCATCAACACCACGTCGGCGGTTTCGAGGGCGACATCGGTTCCCGCACCACCCATCGCCACACCGAGACTCGCCGTAGCGAGTGCCGGGGCGTCGTTGACGCCGTCGCCGACCATCGCCACGTGCTCGTGTCGCTCGACCAACCCCTCGATGGTCGTCACCTTCTCTTCNGGCAGCAGNTCNGCNTGNACNTCGTCGATNCCGACNTCGTCGGCGATCNGCTGGGCGACNCGNTCGTTGTCGCCGGTCAGCATGACGATGTGCTCNACNCCGAGNGNNCGNANNTCNNCGATCATCTCGGCCGCGCCAGGGCGGACCGAGTCAGTGAACGCGAGCCACCCGAGCACAGTAACGCCGTCGTCGGTCTCCCGCGCGACGAGCACGCTCGTCTTTCCTTCCGTTTCCAGTGCTCGGAGCTGTTCCATCCCAGTCTCGAAACCGTCGATTTCCCGGTCGTCGAGGACGGTCCGGAAGTAACTCCGGTTGCCGATGTGGATGGTTTCGGCGTCGACGGTCGCCCGAACTCCTTTGCCGGCGATTGACTGAAACCCCGCTGCGTCGGGCACTGGGAGGTCCCACGTTGCTGCGGCCGTCACCGTCGCGCGAGCGAGGTGGTGCTCCGAGCGTGCCTGCACCGCGGCCGCGACCGCGAGGAGGTCGTCATCGGTCAGCCCCTCGGTCTCGTGAGCCTCCCGGACGCCCACGTCGGTCAATTCTGTATCGCCGCTGGTGAGCGTCCCCGTTTTGTCGAACGCGACGGCGGTGATCGTCGCCGCCGTCTCGACGTGCTCGCCGCCCTTGAACAGGACGCCCTGTCGTCCGCCGGAGGCGATCGCCGAGAGCACCGCCGCCGGCGTCGAGATAATGACGGCACACGGCGAGGCGGCGACCATGAGCGTCATCGCCCGGTAGAACGTCCTGGTGAACTCGCTGCCGAGTGCGAGCGGCAGCAGGATCGCTACAATCGTGAGCGCGAACACGCCCAGGACGTAGGGTTGTTCGAGCCGGTCGATGAGCCGCTGTGTGGGTGCCTTCTCGCTTTGGGCGCGCTCGACCATGTGGATGAGNCGGCTGATCGCCGANTCGNNGGCCTGNCGNGTGACCTCNATNTCNAGGCTNCCNNTNTCGTTGATCGTCCCGCCGAACACCTCGTCGCCGGNCNNNTTCGNNACGGGNACNGANTCGCCGGTGAGNGACGNCTGNTCGACCGTCCCCTCNCCGGNCGCGACGACGCCGTCGAGCGGAATCCTGTCGCCAGGACGGACGACGAACACGTCGCCCACGGCAACCTCGTCNATGGNNACNGTGACNTCCTCNCCGTCACGNAGNACCTGTGCNTCGTCNGGTCGCATNTCGACGAGCGATTTGATCGCGCGGCGTGACCGCCCGATGGCGTAGTGNTGNAGCGTGTTCGANAGCGAAAACANNAANAGNAGCATCGCNCCCTCNAANNGNGCGCCNATCGAGAGNGCNCCGANNGCGGCGACNATCATCAACAGGTCGATGTCGACCGCGCGGTGNNGGAGNGTCTNGANNGCNCCTTTGAGNCCGTACCAGCCGCCGAAGCCGTAAGCGACGCCATAGCCCGCCGCCCCGAGGAGTGACGGCCCACCGAGCCACCCTGTCAGGAGGCCGGTCATCATGCCGAGGAGCGTCAGGCCGACGAAGGCTGCCTCCCGCCTGAGCGTCGACCGCGAGACAATCTCGGTGGGTGCTGTCTCGTTGGGTGCCGTCTCGGACTCGTCTTTGATCGAGAGATTCTGCGCACGGATCGCGTCTGTGAGCTGTGCTACCGAGGTGACGCTGTCGTCGTAGGTGATTCGCACACTGCCGGTGCGGAACGACACGTCGATGGCTTCGACGCCGCGTGTGGTCTGTAGTTGGCGTTCGAGTGCGCGCGCACCCGCTTCGCCACGGCCGCCTCGTCGTTCGATCCGGATCGTATGCGTCGCCAGCGAGGCCGGTTCAGTACTGGCCATCCGGTCCGATCCTCCGTGTCGCGTCGCTGTCGCGCTCCGGGGTTGCCACCACATCGGCCTCCCGTCGTCTGGGTTCGCGGTGGTCTGGCCTCACGGAAGGAACGGTAACCATACGCTGTTGTTCGGCAACGAGCGGAATGAACGTACCGTTCACCCGGTTCGTCTTCGATGCGATAGCTGATTGGCAGCATCAACGAGAGTTTAGGCATCCGCCACGACCGAGCCTCATGGCCGATCTCAACCCGCTCGCAAAGCGGATTCACAACGTATCGCCCGACCCGGTCCGGCTGACGCTCGACGACGGTACTGCGGCCGTCTTTCGCATGGCCTCGACCGAGTTCTTCCAACAGGAGTTTCAGGCCGAGGGATCCCGCGAGGACGACGCTGCCGACTACCGACTCGTCTCCAGTGAGGACAACGAGTCGATTCTCGTCGGGCGACAGCCCGCCGACGCCGAGGGCTGGGAGATGATCGGGACGGTCGTCGAGGCCGAAGCCGCCGACGGCGACGACTAACCGGCGTCTTCCCCCGAGTCTTGGGCGTCGACGACGGCGACACCGGCGAGGTTGACGATGTCCTTCACTTCGTCGCCGCGCTGGAGGACGTGGACCGGTTTGTCCATGCCGACCAGCATCGGTCCGATGGCCGCCGCGCCGCCGAGCCGTTGGAGGAGTTTGTAGCCGATGTTGCCCGATTCGAGGTTCGGGAAGATGAGGACGTTTGCGGGGGCGTCAAGATCGGCGAAGTCGTAGGTATCGGAGAGGATCTCTTCGACGACGGCGGTGTCGGCCTGCATCTCGCCGTCGACCGGGAAGTCGACCGAGGCGTCGCCGTGGAGCCGCGAGACGGCGTCGCGGACCGTATCGGTCGCCTCGTTGCGGACGCTGCCGAAGTNNGAGTACGACAGCANCGCNNCCCGCGGCTCGACGTTGAACCGNCGNGCNANNTCNGCGGTGTGGCGNGNGACCTCCNCCANCACGTCGGCGTCGGGGTNNTGGTTNACCGTNGNGTCNGCNCAGAANACGACNCGNTTNTTGAACGNCAANANGTAGACGCCGGCGNCGTANTCGGCATCGTCGGCGGTGCCGATCACCTGCANCGGCGGNCNGAGCGCGGNNGGGTAGTGNTGGGTCAGCCCGGTNAGCATCGCGTCGGCGTCGCCGGCCTCGACCATGACGCTGCCGAGGTAGTTGGTGTCCCGTTCGATGAGTTCGGCCGCCTCGCTGCGGGTGATGCCGCGCCGACACCGCAGCTCGTGGAGGTGGTCGGCGTAGGCGTCGAGTTCGCGGCCGCTGGGATCGACGACTTCGGGCTCGAACGCGAGACCGAGCTGATCGGCCGTCCGTCGGATTTCGGTTTCATCGCCCAAGAGAATCGGCTCGGCGATTCCCTCCTCGTCGAGCTGATAGGCCGCCCGGATCATCTTTTCATCCGTGCCTTCGGCCAAGGCGACNCGTTTGGGGTCGNNTTTNGCCTTGTTGAGNACGANCCGCATCATCTCGCGGGANTTGCCGAGGCGGGCTTCGAGCTGTTCGGCATAGGTGTCGAGATCGTCGATCTCGGTACGGGCACAGCCGCTTTCCATCGCCGCCTCCGCGACTGCGGGCGCGACCTCGAAGAGGACGCGCGGATCGAGCGGTTTCGGGATGACGTAGTCGGGACCGAACTGGAGAGGTTGATCGCCGTAGGCTTTNACCACCNCGTCNGGCACGTCCTNNCGGGCNAGCTCCGCCANCGCCTCGGCTGCGGCGCGTTTCATCCGTTCGTTGATTTCGGTTGCGCGGACGTCGAGCGCGCCGCGGAAGATGAACGGGAACCCGAGCACGTTGTTNACCNNNTTCGGGTANTCNGAGCGGCCGGTGGCGACGATCACGTCATCCTCGCGGGCCGCTTTGGCGTCCTCGTAGTCGATTTCCGGGTCGGGATTGGCCATCGCAAAGATGATCGGATTGTCGGCCATCGACCGCACCATCTCTTGGGAGACGATGCCGCCGACCGAGAGCCCGACGAAGACGTCCGCGTCTTCCATCGCGTCGGCAAGGTCGCCTTCCGGTACGTCGCGGGCGAACCGCTGTTTGTACTCGTTGATCCCCTCGCGGTCGGTCGTAATGATTCCCGAGGAGTCACACATCGTGATGTTCTCGCGGGCGACGCCCAGCGAGACGTAGAACTCCGCGCTGGCGATGGCGGACGCACCCGCCCCCGAAAAGACGACATCGAGATCGCCGAGATCCTTGCCAGTGATGTCGGCGGCGTTCAGCAGAGCCGCACCCGAAATAATGGCTGTTCCGTGTTGGTCGTCGTGGAAGACGGGAATATCCATCCGGTCGCCGAGGCGGTCCTCGATCTCGAAGCACTCGGGGGCCTTGATATCCTCCAGGTTGATGCCGCCGAAGGTCGGCTCCATGGCGGCAACGGACTCGACGAAGGCGTCGGGATCGCTGATATCGAGTTCGATATCGAAGACATCGATGTCGGCGAACCGCTTGAAGAGGACGCCCTTCCCCTCCATGACGGGTTTGGAGGCCTGCGCGCCGATGTCGCCGAGGCCGAGGACGGCCGAGCCGTTGGAGACGACGCCGACAAGGTTGCCCTTCGCGGTGTACTCGAAGGCAGCACCGGGATCGTCGTCGATATCGCGGCAGGGGGCAGCGACGCCCGGCGAGTACGCGAGGCTCAGGTCCCGTTGGGTGTTGGTCGGCTTCGTCGTCTCGATGGCTATCTTCCCCGCCGGCGGCTCCCGGTGGTACTCGCGTGCATCGTCATCTAATCCCATAGCTACCGATTGCGGGGCAGCGACAAAACGATGGTGGCGAATTACTCGCCGTCCGCAGCCGATCCCCCGGCATCCCGCGTCGGCAACGTGACACGAATCCGGTTGCCGCCGGATTCGGGTGTCTCGACTGCAACCGACCCCTCGGAGAGTTCGACGACCCAGTAGACCAGCCAGAATCCGAGCCCACTGCTGTGATACAGCGCGTCCATTTCGTGGTCGCCCGTGAGGACGCTGGCCTCCATCGAAGGGATCCGCACGCCGTCGTCCGCAACGGTCAGCGTGACCACGTCGCCGACGCTGACAGTCACATCGACCACGGGCTGTGCTCTCTCGTTGTGTGTCACGGCGTTTTCGATGAGTTCGAGGACCGCCGCTTCGAGTTCGTCGATCCCGCAGGTCGGGGCGGTCTCCGGCATCGACACCGTGAGTTCGGCATCAGGGTAGCGGTCGCGGACGGTGTCGACGCTTGCCTCGACGATCGGGACGAGATCGAACGGGCCGACCGATGACGACCCGGTCAGCACCTCGATGACTTCACGCTGTTTCTCCGCGCTGTCGAGGAGATCCGCGCCGGTGCGTCTGATGATGGCCGCGCGGTCGGCTGCCTCGGGGATCGTCTCCTCGATCAGTTCAGCGTGTCCGAGGATCGTCCCCATGTCGTTGCGGACGTTGTGCCGGAGGAGGTTGTCCATCACAGAGAGCTGTCGTTCGCGGCGACGGCGGTCGGTGATATCACGGACGAAGCCCGTGATTCGAACGACCTCGTCGTCCTCGATGATCGGGTCCGCCTGGACCCACACCCAGACCTTGTAGTTCTTTGCCGGATTCACACGGTACTCCATGTCGACCGATCGGCCCGCCGAGAGGCACTCCATCGCGCTTTTGACGGCCGGTACGTCGTCAGGGTGGATCGCATCGAGGAACGCTGCAGGATCGGCCTTGGCGACATCGATCGACTGGCCGAACACCGATTCGTAGGCGGGATTGACAAAGAGGAGTTCCGACCAGTCGCTGTTGAACATCCACAGCACGTCGCTCGTCGTCGAGGAGAGTTCCCGGAGCCGCGTGCTGATCTCTTTGCACTCGCGTTCGGCCGTCACGCGGTCGGTGATGTCGCGGGAACTCACGACGTAGCCGTCGAGGGCCTCGTCAGTGACGTTCGACATCCGGCTTTCGAACCAGACCCACGAGCCGTCGGCCGCCCGGAAGCGGTACTCGATGCTGCCGCTGGTGTAGGTCTCGCTGGTGACCGCATCGATGAACTGGTCGCGGACCGCCGCGACATCGGCAGGGTGGATATAATCGAACGTGTTGGTGCCGATGAGTTCGTCGGGGTCGTAGCCAAGGATTCGTTCGGCCGCGTCGTTGACGTACGAGAACTCACCGTCTTTGTCGAGGAGGGCGATCTTGTCTTGGGCGTGATCGAGGAGGACGCCGAGGGAGGCGGATTGGGACATGGAGGGCGATACCGGGGCTGTGATCGTGGCCGACTGGCTGGACGTTTAACTAGTGTGACACTCTGAGCGGATAAAAACATGCGGGTCGGTTCAGTCCTCACTGGCTGACTTGTCGGCAGTGTTGGCGTCTGCGGCGTCGGCGTCAGCGTCCGCGGTTTCGGCGGGCTCAGTGTCGGTATCGGCGGTGTCGGTGTCGGCGGTTCCGGCAACAACCAACACGAAAGCGACGACAGTGACCGCAAACGTCAGCAGGATCGCCACGGTGTAGCCGTCGGTGTAGGCGATCGTTGCAGTACCGAGCGGCGGCATCAACAGCGAGCCGAGGCCGCCGGCGACGTTGAACACGCCGATGATCGCCGTATCCTTCTCCGGCGGATAGACCGTCATCAACACCGGGATATACAGCGTCGCGGAGCCACCCAACCCGAGGCCGACGAGGCCGATACTCCCGATCAACACGGCCGGGGTGGGAACGACCAACAAAACGATCCCGGCGGTCGCACAGCCCAACGAGAGCAGGAACGCCCGCCGGGAGCCGAGCCGGTCGCCGAGGTGACCGCCGCCGATCCGGGAGATGATGCTCACGCCGCCGATGAGCCCGAACGCTGTCGACGCTGCAGTCTCGCCGAGCCCGCGAGCGGCGAAGAGATCGACGGCGTAGGCCGCCAGCAGTTGGTACCACGCGAAGGCCAGCCCCATCCCGACGAAGAGGTACTGGAACTGTCGCGTCCGCGCGAGGCCGCTCACCCAGCTCAGCAGGTCGCCCGCCGTTGCCGACGACTGGGAGGCCCACGGCGGCCGGCGACAGACCAGCCCCGTCGCCAGAAACGCGAGTGCCGAGACCGCAAGGATCGCCAGAAACCCCTGTCGGACGCCGAGCCTTGCGAAAGCGACCTGCCAGATCGGCGGCAGGATGAACAGCCCGAGGCCGTTGCCAACGAAGATGAGCCCCGTCGCCGCGCCGCGTCGCTCCTCGAACCATCGCGGGACGATCGAGGCTGTGAGGACGAACACCGTCCCGAGTGCTAACCCGAGAATGGCGAAGATGAACAGCAGGCCGACGTAGGAGTCGACGAGATACAGCGACGGCGCGATGAGACCTGTCGCGGCCGCCGCCGTCAGCAGGACGCCGCGGGCTGGCCACCGGACTGACAGCACGCCGACGACGCCCGAGCCGATGAAAAAGGTGAACAGCATGACGGAAAACACCGTCGAGAGCGCGACGGGCGCGATGCCGAAGGCGTCGCTGAACGGCGCGCGGAAAATACCGTAGGACAGCGGCGTGCCGAACGTGAAGATCATCGCTACCGCGCCGACGGCCGCGACCAGCCAACTGTGACGACTATCAGCGACATGGCCGGAGTGCACACCTACAGGTTCGCGGCGCGACGGCCGAAAACGTTCCCTTTGTCGTGACCGCGGCGAGGGACTTTACATACTGGCGTCGAACGGCACGGTATGGCACCGACACACGTCCTCGTCGCCCTCGACGGCTCGCCGCTGGCCGACGAGGCGTTAGCCCACGCGCTGGCCGTCTACGAGTGCCGACTGACGGTCCTCAATATCGTGACGCCGCTGGACGCCGGGATGGCCGAAGGCGGTGTGTTGACGGCCGACGACAGCCGGCTGGAAGCCGCCGAAGAGCGAGCCGAACGCCTGATCGAGCGCGCGAAAACACAGGCCACTGCGGCCGACCGCGAAATCGACACCGCTGTTCGATCCGGTGATCCGGCCGAGACGATCGTCGAGTACGCCGACGCGAACGACGTTGATCATATCGTGATGGGCAGCCACGGCAGTGAGCGCGGCGCGGTTACCCGTCGGCTGCTCGGGACCGTTTCGACGGACGTGCTCGGGGAGGCACCCGTGTCGGTGACGGTCATCAGATAACGGCTACCGCATATCATCTGAGGCACTCACCTAACTGAGTGAAACAACAATCAGATTAGCGATATTGTTATTGCTTGGCGTGCAAGATGGACAGCGCGAGTCTTGCACGGAGCCATTGTGAAAAAGCGGCAGTCCAAATAGATCAGTCAGGTTACACACTGACTGAGATCTCCGAACAATTATAAGAAATATGTTAGAAATACCTACAATTATAAACGGTGAGTTCAGCATGTCATCGACGGCATCACGAGTGCCTCTCAGTGATGTGCCTGAGACAGCGGATTTGCTGCACTTTCGAGGAGAATACACATGGCTGCCATATGGACGTTTTTATACACACTGAGCTGACATCTTTGCTACCATTTACCGACATCTATATACGTTAACATAACAATCATAACATGAATGAAAAATTCTACAAATGGTTATAATGTTGATATCGATGACGAATCTGGGTTCTCACTCACCCGCCGGTCGATGCTCGGCGCGCTGGGTGCCAGTGCAACCGTTGGGCTAGCCGGTTGTTCCGGCGTCACAAATCAGAGTTTCACGGCGCCGTGGGTCGGCATGACCGGCGAGACATTCCCCCATCCCGAGCAGGGCGACCGGCCAGTGACCCTGACGAACGACGAGACGGCCTCCATCGTCGAGACGCGGGATGCGGGCCCGCTAGGCGAGGTCAGCGCGACGCTAAACATGAAAGGGACGAGCTACAACTGGCAGCTGGAAGAGGAGTACCCAGCAACGGTTGGATTCGTGCCGATTCCGATTCCGATTTTGGGCGGCACGGAGATCGCGGGCCCCCTCGACGACCCGCTGGTCTCGCTGGTGTCCGGTGAGTGGGGGCTAGAGCTGTTCAATCGGATGGGGTTCACAGACGAGCCTGTAGACTCTGTTAATTACGTTCGCCAGGATTATGAAGGTTCCGGTGAGTTTCGCCATCCGGACTTCACAAACCTCATTGATTACAAGGTTTTCACCGCGACGGCGACAATGAACGACGAGTCGACCGAGGAGTACTGGATAGGATTACTTCGCATGCGGACGAAGACGGAGGTACTCCCGGACGGCACGGACGATAGCTACGTATTCACTGGTGTGGGAACGTTGGCTGAGAATGTGGACAGCTTCGGATATAACCCAGAGTTCTACGTTGATGAAGCTTCCGACGACTACGGTATCATTGACGAGCCGTAGCACGGCGTCTGGGTTTCGAGTGACTCCACGTGTGCGGAGTGACGCCGGTCGTCGGGGCCTTCGATGGCGGCAAACCAGCGACGGTTCGTCCGCAGCGACTGCCGGCAGTCGCTGCAGCACTCGCAGCTTCTGTTTTGCACGACTCCGAGAACAGCGAAAGTTTCTGTCAGAACCCACAGCGGTCGGTTTCCAGGTATAGCAGGCCCCTGATTCAGTTGATTTCGGCCCGTAACGAAAGAAAACACTGTGCTGGATAGAACCTCTGAATCGGTCACTGGGCCATCTATCAACTACCATATAGAATAATTCGCCGAGTGATGAATACACCGCGCGAGTCTTGCACGGAGCCATTGTCAAAAAGCGGCAGTCCAAATCGGTCAGTCAAGTTACACACTGACTGAGATCTCCGAACAAGTATAAGAAATCTGTTATAACACCTGCAAGTATAAATGGTGATTTCAGCATGTTATCGACGGCATCACGAGTGCCTGTCAGTGATGTGCCTGAGACAGCGGATTTGCTGCGCTTTCGAGGAGAATACACATGTCAGTTATATAAATGGTTTTAGCTGCATCTGAGATGACATCTTTGCTACCAGTTACCGACATCTATATACGTTAACATAACAATCATAACATGAATGAAAAATTCTACAAGTGAACATAATGTTGATATCAATGACAAAAATGGGTTCTCACTCACCCGCCGGTCGATGCTCGGCGCGCTGGGTGCCAGTGCAACCGTTGGGCTAGCCGGTTGTTCCGGCGTCACAAATCAGAGTTTCACGGCGCCGTGGGCCGGCATGACCGGCGAGACATTCCCCCTTGGCGGGCGGGGCCCCCGGCCAGTGACCCTGACGAACGACGAGACGGCCTCCATCGTCGAGAGGCGGGATGCAGGCCCGCTTGGCGAGGTCAGCGCGACGCTAAACATGAAAGGGACGAGCTACGACTGGCAGCTGGAAGAGGAGTACCCAGCAACGGTTGGATTCGTGTCGATTCCGATTCCGATTTTGGGCGGCACGGAGATCGCGGGCCCCCTCGACGACCCGCTGGTCTCGCTGGTGACCGGTGAGTGGGGGCTAGAGCTGTTCAATCGGATGGGGTTCACAGACGAGCCTGTAGACTCTGTTAATTACGTTCGCCAGGATTATGACGGTACCGCTGATTTGGGCCATCCGGACTTCACTCCGCTCGTTGATATCAATGCTTTCACCGCGACGGCGACGATGAACGACGAGTCGACCGAGGAGTACTGGATAGGATTAATTCGCCTGCGGACGAAGACGGAGGTACTCCCGGACGGCACGGACGATAGCTACGTATTCCTTGGTTTGGGAACGGTGTCCGAGAATGTGGACAGCTTCGGATATGCACCTGGTTTCCACGCTGAAGAAACTTTCGACGACTTCGGTATCATTGACGAGCCGTAGCACGGCGTCTGGGTTTCGAGTGGCTCCACGTGTACGCGGAGTGGCGGCGGTCGTCGAGGCCTTCGATGCCGGCAAACCAGCAACGGTTCGTTCGCAGCGACTACCGGCAATCGCTGCAGCACTCGCAGCTTCTGTTTTGCACGACTCCGAGAACAGCGAAAGTTTCTGTCAGAACCCACAGCGGTCGGTTCCCAGGGATAGTAGGCACCTGATTCAGTTGATTTCGGCCCGTAACGAAGGAAAACACTGTGCTGAATAGAACCTCTCTGTCTTGCACAGCGCGATATCTCTCTTTCTAGACAGATACTGCTGTTTCACTATCTTCGGTAAGAGCCTTATCTGATACCGAACAGCATCGACAGCGCGGCGTAGAGTCCGTAGCCGATACCAATCGACCCNGCGAGCGTGATGAGCCANAAGNCGANNGTNACNCCGATTTTCCGGCGNGAGACGCCCGCGGAGCCGCCGGCGAGCCCGCCGCCGATGACGCCGGAGATGATGATGTTGTTGAACGAGATGGGAATGCCCAGCGCGATGGCCAGCTGTGCGATGATGAAGCCGGGAACCAGCGCGGCGATCGAGCGTCTGGCGCCCAGCTGTGCGTACTCGCGGGAGGTCGCCTGGAGTAGCTTCGGCGCGCCCATCCACGCGCCAGCGAGGATGCCGGTCGCGCCGAGCGACAGCAGCACGATGCCGGGTAGGCCGAGTTCGNNNCCGTAGAGGTTNTCNAGCGGNCCGGTNGCNAGGCCGACCTGACTCCCGCCGCTGGAAAAGGCGACCGCACTCCCCAAGCCGAGCAGCAGCGTCCGAATCCCGTTGTCGACCGAGGCCTGCGTGCGTCGGCGAATTATGCGAAACCCACCGGCCGCGAAGGCGAGTGTCACGAGCCAGACGACGGGCTCGAACCCGCCCACTGAGGGATCGCCGGCCAGCCGCGCGATTGCCTCGGCGACCGACCCCTGGGCACGGTCGGGGTGTGGAATCACGCCGAGGCGGACGTTGGCGAGGATGCCAGCGACGATCGCCGCGAGCAGCGGGATGGACAGCGTTTCGGGGATGTCGTCGCGACGGAGGAGTTTTGCGGTGCCGTAGGCCAACCCGCCGGATGTCGGTGGGACAAGCAGCCAGAACAGCCCGATCCGCTGGTAGGTCTCGAAGGCCGGGTCGCCGCCCAGCGAGAGGCCGACGCCGATCATCGCGCCGGTCGTTGCGAACGCCGCCGGGACGGGATAGCCGCTGTAGACGCCGAAGGCCATGAATCCGGCTGCGACCAGCAGGCCGGCGGCCGCTGCGAGCGGTGAGATCGTAACGCCGTCGATCAGGTTTTGGCCGACCGTCTCGGAGATCGCACCCCCCTGTGTCAGCGCGCCGGCGGCCGCAAGAATCCCGATCAGAAACGCCGCCCGCATCGTCGAAACGGCGTTGGCTCCGATCGCCGGTGCGAACGGCGGCGAGTTGCTGTTCGCCCCGAGCGACCACGCCATAAACAGCGAACTCAGCGTGGCAAACGCCACGAGTGCCCAAAAGACGAGACTCATCAGGATCGCACCATCTTCCACTACGTACTCGCCGGAGACGGTATATACCTGTGCTCGGCTCCTCGCGTCTCTCTCGGCTCACCCCGCGCTCTCGAATCGACGGCGGTCGACCGCCGAACGGTAGTTCTTTTTATCGACCGGCCGACCCACGGCTATGACCAGTTTGGGACTCGTGGTCGCGCAGTTCAACAGCGCGGTCACCACGGAGATGCAGGCCGCCGCCGAGGACGCCGCCGCCGAGCGCGGTGCCGAGATCAGCGAGACGCTTGAGGTACCCGGTGCCTACGACGCCCCGCTGGCGGCCGACCGTCTCGCGCGCCGCGATGACATCGACGCCGTCGCCGTCATCGGTGCGATCGTCACCGGCGACACCAACCACGACCAGGTGATCGCTGACGCCGCCGCACAGGGACTCACGGATGTAAGTCTTGACCGCGACACACCGGTCACGTTCGGCGTCAGCGGGCCGGGCATGAGCGGGGCCGAAGCCCGCGAACGCGAGGCGAAAGGAGCGGAAGCCGTAAACGCCGCCGTAGATATGGTTGAGGTACTAGCATGAACTTCGAGTTTGCCGACCGGGTCGAGCGGGTGGAACCGAGCGCGACGCTGGCGATCAGTAACCTCTCCAGTGAGCTTGAAGCCGAGGGCATCGACGTGGTCGACCTCTCGGTCGGCGCGCCAGACTTCCCGACGCCGGAAAACATCGTCCAGGCCGGTAAGGACGCGATGGACGCCGGCCACACCGGCTACACGACTTCGAACGGGATCCTCGAACTCCGCGAGGCCATCGCCGACAAACTCACCGGCCAGGGCGTCGACGCCGACGCCGACGAGATCATCGTTACCCCTGGCGGGAAACAGGGGCTCTACGAGACGATCAACACGCTGATCGACGACGGCGACGAGGTCGTCTTGCTTGATCCGGCCTGGGTCTCCTACGAGGCGATGGTCAAACTGTCGGGCGGCTCGCTCAACCGTGTCGACCTCTCGCCGTACGACTTCCAGCTCGAACCCGGCCTCGACGACCTCGCCGCAGCCGTCTCCGACGAGACGGAACTCCTCGTCGTCAACTCGCCGTCGAACCCCACTGGAGCCGTGTACTCCGACGACGCCCTCGAAGGCGTCCGCGACCTCGCCGTCGAACACGACTTCGCCGTGATTTCGGACGAGATCTACGAGCGGATCACCTACGGCGNNNTTGAGCCGACTTCGCTGGGCTCCCTTGAGGGGATGGAAGACCGCACGATCACGCTCAACGGCTTCTCGAAAGCGTTCTCGATGACGGGCTGGCGACTCGGCTACATCCACGCCCCACAGGACCTCATCGACCAAGCCGGCAAACTCCACTCGCATTCGGTCTCCTGTGCGGTCAACTTCGTCCAGCACGCCGGCGTCGAAGCTCTCTCCGAGCGCACCGACGATTCGGTCGTCGAGATGCGCGAGGCCTTCCGCGAGCGCCGCGACATGCTCGACGAGCTATTTGCCGAACACGGCGTCGATGTTCCGGTCGGCGACGGCGCGTTCTACATGATGCTGCCCGTCGACGACGACGATCAGACGTGGTGCGAGGAAGCGATTCAGGAGGCTCACGTCGCCACCGTTCCCGGGAGTGCCTTCGGCGCGCCCGGTTACGCCCGAATCTCGTATGCTGCCAGCGAAGAACGGCTCCGCGAAGCGGTCGACCGGCTCGCCGAGGGCGGCTTCATCTAACGTCGCTAGCGACAGCCGCTGTCGACGACACCGACGGGTTTCACTACCACCGCGGTCGGCACATCCTTTTGCCACAGCAGGTCCCAGTCCCGGATAGATGCACGTCGGTGAGTTACCGTTGGCGACGCCACACGTTGCCCACTTCGAGCGACAGGGTATCGAGGAGCTGTACCCACCCCAAGCCGAGACCGTCGAGGCCGGAATCTGCGATGGCGAGAACGTCATGGCGGCGATCCCGACCGCCAGCGGCAAGACGCTGATCGCCCAACTCGCCATGCTCACCGCCGACGGGCCGGGGCTCTACATCGTCCCGCTCCGAGCCCTCGCCACGGAAAAACACGCCACGTTCAGCGACCTCCCGGGCGCCGATGTCGGGATCGCGACCGGCGACTACGACTCGCCGGCCGCGGAACTCGCCGAGCACGATATCGTCGTCGCCACGAGCGAGAAAGTTGATTCCGCGATTCGCAACGGCGCGTCGTGGGTCGACGACATCGGCTGTGTCGTCGTCGACGAGGTCCACCTGCTGGGCCAGACGGATCGCGGCCCGACGCTGGAGGTGACGCTGGCGCACCTCCGCCGGCTCACGCCGGGCGTCCAGCTGGTCGCGCTGTCGGCAACCGTCGCCAACGCCGACGAGATCGCCGACTGGCTCGGCGCGACACTGATCGAATCCGACTGGCGACCCGTCGATCTCCGGACCGGCGTCGCTGACACCGAAAGCGTCGCCTACGACGACGGCACGACCGAGACGGTCGCCATCGACGAGGGAGCGATCCCGCCGAGTGCGGATCTCGAAACCGAGACGACGGCCGCGCTCGTCGACCGCGCGCTCGGTGACGGCGGCCAGTCGCTGGCGTTCGTCCGCTCGCGGCGCGAAGCCGAGTCGCTCGCGGATCGACTCACACGCGATGTTGACGACGCGAGCGACGCTGGTGAAAATAGTGGCGACGCAGACGACGACACGGCAGCCGAGCAGCGGGAGCGGGTCGCCAGCGAGATCGAATCCCTCGACGGTACCGTCACGGGCCAGCGACTCGCCGATTGCGTGCGCGAGGGCGTCGCCTTCCATCACGCCGGCCTCCGGAGCGGCCACCGCGCGCTCGTCGAGTCAGCGTTCCGGAACCGAACGCTGGATGCTATCTGTGCGACGCCAACGCTCGCAGCCGGTGTCAACGTCCCCGCCCGCCGGGTTGTCGTCCGCGACCAGCAACGCTACACCGACTCGGCGATGGAGTGGCTTCCCGTCCTCGAAATTCACCAGATGTGCGGGCGGGCGGGGCGGCCGCATCTCGATCCATACGGCGAGGCGATCCTCGTCGGCCTCGACGACCCCGAGGCATTAGCCGAGCGGTATCTCGGCGCCGAGCCCGAGGCCGTCGAGTCGAAACTGGCCAGCGAGGCCGCGTTGCGAACGCACGTCCTCTCGATCATCGCCTCGGGTTTCGCCGAGACCGAAGCCGGAATCCTGGATGTGTTGTCGGCAACGTTCTACGCCCACCAGACGCCCGTTGATGATCTCGCCGGGATCGTTGCCGCCGTCATCGAGGATCTAACCGAGATGGCGATGGTCGTCCGCGAACCGGCTGCGGCGACAAACGAGGAAAGCAGCGAAAGCGATCCGGCGACCGTCCTCTCGGCGACTGAGATCGGCGCGACGGTTTCGACGCAGTACATCACGCCCGAAACCGGCGCGCGGATCGTCGATGGGCTCCGGACGGCCGCAAAGATGGACGCACCGACCGCGCTCACCGCGCTGGAAATCATCTGCGACACGCCGGACATGCACGACACCTATCTCGGCAACGAGGAGCGGGCAGCGATCTACGAGTACGCCCGACAACACGCCGACGAGTTCACCACGGCGATGACCGAAGCCGACGACTTCGAGACGTGGCTTGAGGCGGTCAAAACCGCCCGGATTCTCGCCGAGTGGAGCGAGGGCGCGAGCATCGAGACGCTCGTCGAGCAGTACCGCCTCGGTCCGGGCGATCTCGACTCCCGGCTCGAACGCGCCGACTGGCTGTTGGGCGCGGCCGACGCGCTGACCGACGTGCTCGAAATCGCGTTCCCGGCAGTCAGGCGGGTGCGAGACCAACTCTGAGAGTTGGGATTGTGCAACTCCGCGGCGGTCGATTGGGTTGAAAAGTTGTCATTCAAAAGAAACGAACGCAGTAGGCCACATCATGACAACGAAGTAACTACTATCAGACTGAAATTATTTATATAGCCGGTGAGTGATACGTTTTCGTACTCGTGGGAGAAACGGAACAGGCCCAAAAGCCAGTAGGGGGTGCCGATCCCCCACCCCGCAAGCAGCCGCTGGAGGTGATCGAAACCGACCGCGGCTATCTCCTCAGAGAGTTCCGACGCGACCCCGACAAGTCGACCGTCTTCTCGGTCCATCACGACCGCGTGAAGGCGATGGCGGCGGCCTCGGACAAACTCGAAGGTAGCCACCATCCCTGCCTGCTCCGGTGGGATTCCCACAACAGCGTCGGCGACATCTACTGGAACGACGTGTTCAACACCGTCCGCGTCGAGTACAGCCCGATCCTCCGGAAGTGGGTCGTCGTCCCGAAGAACAACCACTTCATTTTCGCCTCGACGAACGACGTGAAACAAGCCTACGAGTACGGCAAGGACGTCCAACAGCAGTACCATTTCAAGGAGCTTGAGGTCTGTTCGCAACGCGGCGAGGTCGAAAAGACCGTCGAGCACCCGTTTCTCCGCCGGTCGATCACCGATCCCGACGTGAAATTCAACCGCTGAGCCGGGCAGTGTGCCCACAGCAGCGACCCGTCCCGGCCGCAGCCGACCGGTTGCGACAGCCTCAACACGCCGGCCGGTCGTGAACCGATATGACCGACATTCACCCGAACCAGCGGGTTGCCGTCCTCGCGGATTCGCAGAACCTCTACCATACGGCCCAAAGCCACTACTCCCGAAACATCGACTACGAAGGGCTACTCAGCGAGGCCGTCGCCGGCCGCGAATTGACCCGCGCTATCGCCTACGTGATCCGGGCGGACGCCCCCGAAGAGGAGAGTTTCTTCGAGGCCCTCGTCGACATCGGCTTCGAGACGAAGATCAAGGAGATCAAAACGTTCGGCGACGGCTCGAAGAAGGCCGACTGGGACGTGGGGATGAGCCTCGATGCGGTGACGCTGGCCGACCACGTCGATACGGTCGTCCTCTGTACCGGCGACGGCGACTTCTCGCGGCTCTGCTCGCACTTGCGCCACGAGGGCGTCAAAGTCGAGGTGATGGCCTTCGGCTACTCGACGGCCGAGGAACTCATCGACGCGACAGACGAGTTCACCGACCTCGCTGACGACGAGGAGACGTTCCTGCTCTAAGATGGTCGACGCTTCGACAATCGAGGGCCTCGCGCTCCCGTTCGTGTTCGGGATGGCCTTCGGCCTCGCAGTCGGCCGGACACTCCTCGGAAACGCGCTGCTCGGCGTCATCATCGGGCTGGCCTTCTTCGGCCTGTTCGCGGTGATCCGCAACCGAATCGTCAGCTGACAGCGAGCCACCACGGAACCGGCCCTGTTTTCATCTCGCGGATTGAATCCGAACGTATGAGCGACGAGCCAGCCGACCGGTCGGGAACGGCACCCGATGCTGACCCGGGCGATAGCGATAGCAGCGGCGATGGCAACGCAGCTGCCAGCGGCGACGACACTGCTGACGGCGACGACGACTTCAACCGCGATCTCGACGACCTGCGCACGGTCGCCGACTACCAGTTCGGAGCCGGCGCGGGCGAGGCCCTGTTTCCACTCGAGGAGGACATCGAGATTCACCGCTCCAGCAGCGGTCGCCCGCGACAACTCGTCGCCGACAGCGGTCGTTTGGTTTCCTACGGCGTCGACGGCCGGTTTACGCTCGGTATCACCGGCGGCCGCCGGCTGGCCGCGGCGTTCGACCGCCCGCAGTGCCGCGTCGTCGTCGGCGACGAGTCNGAGCCGTTCGTCCGCGACGGNAAGAANNCNTTCGCNAAGTTCGTNNGCGNGGTCGNTCCNGAGATNCGGCCGGGCGACGAGGTGNTNGTCGTCCACGACCGCGGCGACCTGCTGGCGGTCGGGCGCGCCGAACTCTCAGCTGACGCGATGGGTGATTTCGATACTGGAATGGCCGTCAAAATACGCGAAGGCGTCGATGACTGATCGCGCTGCTGCGGCTTAGAGGAAGCCGGTGATTCCGAGGGCTTCGGCGAGTGGAATCCCGACCCAGAGCGCGCCGAGCAAGTAGCCGCCGATCGCGCCGCCGTTGAGCAGTGGCAAGCCCGCGTGGGGTTTGCCTTTCATCACCATCGACATGAGGACGAGTAGTCCGCCGAGCGTGCCGACCAGTGAGAACAGCGCGGGCGTGTTGAGTTCGATGATGGGCACGGCATACTGCGGGGCCGACGAGAAGAAGGCCGCGCTGGCGACCATCACGCCCGGGATCACGGCGTCGCCGAGGCCGATGAAGAAGGCCTCGCGCTCGTCGTCGCCGGGTGCGATGTCATCGCTCGGGTCCTTGTTTGCGTCGGCTGGGTCGTCGCCGTCGTTATCAACGATCTCGTCGGTTGCATCGTCAGTGTCACTGTCGTTCTCGTCGTCACCAACGTCCTCCAGCAGCGAGTACGACCACGACAGCGGAATCACGAGGATCACGGGTATCCGGAGATCCATCACGCCGTCAGCAAGATCCAGCATGTGTTCGGTTTTGTAGACGCTGATGGCGTCATAGACTGCCAGCACCGACAACAGGACGATAGCCGGCAGCAAGCCGAACGTAATGCCGAACAATCCCGCTGCGCCCGCACCCATCAACACGCCGGCGGTGTCGACGACGTACCACTCGGGGTAGACCCACAGCCCGACAGCGACGCCGGCCCCGAGTACCGCGGCCGCCGTGGAGGGGACAATCGCACTAAAGACGTACCACGAGAGCATCCCGCTGGTGGCGACAATAACGACCCGGACGACCCAATCGAGGTCGTATTTGAACGCCGCCAGAAAGAACACGGTGGCGAGCAGCACGGCCCCGATATAGACGATACTGTTGGTCGGATCGCTGGGATCCTCGACCGCTTGGTAGCCCTGATCGAAGAACGTCTGCACCAACGCGAGCGCGCCGAGTTGGACAAGTAGGAACAGCACGACGGCGACGGCGACGCCGCGGTACTCCCGAGGGAACATGGTCGCGTTTGGACCGTGGGGGCTTTGGCCGTTGTGTTTGGCGATGGAGGAGACAACCGTGGAAAACAGACGCTACTCGGCGTACAGCGTCGTCCCAACGAGATCGGTCAGCGTCGCCCCGTCTGTCGGCGTGATCGCAACATACGGCGCGGCAACGGGACCGAACACGTCAACGACGCGGCCGACCGTCGACAGCGACTCGTCGATGACCATTAGCCCGATATCGGGTGTCTCATCAGTGTCGAGTCCGACGATGGCGAGCCCTTGGGCGGTTTTACCGACAGTGCCGATTCGCTGCATACTACTCCCGGAGGACGCCGAGGTACGCGCCGATCGCTTGCACGAGGTCGTTTTTCGTGTCCTCCGCGCCCTTGACGAGTACGCGCCCTCGGGGTTCGAACTCGCGGGGATACGTCTTGTCGCGTTCGATCACGGCGTCGTAGCCGATCTGCTGGACGGCGGTGGCGATCTCGTCGACCGTCGGCTCGTCGACAGCCATGTCGGTGGCGACGCGGCGACCGCCCGACCGCGTGTGGTCGGCGTCGAAGTACGCCGGCCAGAGTACGTTTTCGACCATATCGACGCAAGACAGGGCGCGGGTAATACCGTTACGACTATCGAGTCGGTGTCTGACGGCACGGTGAAAGTGGTTTTTC
This sequence comes from Halonotius terrestris, assembly GCF_006861665.1. Taxonomy (GTDB): domain Archaea; phylum Halobacteriota; class Halobacteria; order Halobacteriales; family Haloferacaceae; genus Halonotius; species Halonotius terrestris. Next base: position 184,441 of record NZ_RKLU01000003.1, read on the forward strand.
GTGGTGTCGTCGTGTCGCTGTAGGGCGGTTTCGATCCGAAGACGAGGGGTCGTCCGGGTCGACAGAACGAGGAGGAGGGCGAAAGCGGCGTTATCGGTTCAGCCAGTAGCCAGCGACGCCGACGAGGCCGAACAGCAGCGTCGCCGGCAACCAGTAGCCGGCGTCGGTGTCAGTGCGGCGGCTATGGAGAAACACGCCGACCGCGAGTATCGTGTGGGCGACGGCTGTGCCGACGGCGAGCGTCGTCAGTCGGCCCATCAGTCGCTGGCGACCTTTCGGCTGAGATCGGCGTCGCGCAGGTCGTCCCCATCGACCGAGGAGCGCAGGCTGTCCATCCCGTCGTCGCGGTCGATCCCGAAGTTGTCGGCGTAGAGTTCCTCGACGCGGGCGCGCTCGTCATCGGAGAGCGGCGGCACCTCCGCGGCAGCGGCCCACTCGGTGACATCTTCCTTCGTGCGGAACGTCGGCGTCACGGTGGCGACGGGGTCGTAGCTCAGCAGGTAGGCGATAGCGGCTTGGCCCATCGTTCGCGTGCCGTCGCTGTGGTCGGGATCTTCGAGGAACCGCAGCGACTCGATCTTCTCCCAGCCGGTTTCGTACCACTCGTCGGGTCGGAAACCGCGGTGATCGCCCTCGTCGAGTTCGGTCTCGGGGGTGACCTGCTCGTTGAGCAGCCCGGAGGAGTGGGGGACACGGGGGATAAGACTCGTCGACGAGCCCGTTTCCTCGATTGTGTCGAGGAAGTGGTTGCCGACCTCCTGTTCGAGGACGTTCCAGACGAGTTGGAGGGAGTCGAACTCTTCGGTGATCGCCTTGTCGCCCTCGGCGAGCCAGCCGATGGAGGGACCGAGTGCCCAGCCGGTCGCTCGGATCAGGCCCTCCTCTTCGAGTTCGTCGAGGACTTCGAGGATGTCCTTGTCAACCTCATCGACATCGGCGTTGTGGAGTTGGAGGACATCGACGTACTCCACGTTGAGCCGGTCGAGGCTCTTTTCCGTGGCTTCGCGGATGTACTCGGGAGTGATTTCCTTGGGGAGTTCGCCGTGGCCGGCCTGTGGATGATTGTAGAAGTCGTAGCCGACCTTGGTTGCCAGCGTGACCTCATCGCGGTAGTCGGCGAGCGCGCGGCCGACGACCTCCTCGGAGTTGCCGTGGCCGTAGACGTCGCCGGTGTCGAAGTAGGTGATTCCCTCCTCAATGGCGTGCTGGATCAGCTCGATGGCTTCCGGCTCGCTGCGGTCGCCCCACCAGTCGGTGCCGACGACCCACGCGCCGAAGCCGACCTCGCTGACCTCAACGCCGCTTGTGCCGAGTTCTCGATGCTGCATACGCTGCCGTAGGGGATCGGGTCACTTAGCGAAACTGGTTCGTTTTCACACGGTGGGAACGCGACAAAGCGTTATTCCTCGAACGGCCCGCGCCACTCCGTGGGATCGCGGTCGCCGCGGCCGCGTTCCAGTTTCCGGGCCTCGTTGAGCAGGTCGCTGTGGGAGCGAACGATGTCGGTCATCGTGATGATGCCCTGGACATCCAACTCGTCGACGACGGGCAGTTTCTTGATATCCTCGTCGATCATCCGCTCCGTGGCAGTCCTGACGGTCGCCGTCGGCTCGATGGTTTGCAGCGGATGGCTCATCGCCGCAACGACCGAGACTTCGGAAAACGGCTTGTTGGCAACGTACCCGACCGTGAGTGCGTCCGTCTCGGTGACGATCCCACAGGGCGTCCCGTCGTTGGTGACGAGCACGCTGCCGACGCGGTTGTGCAGCATCCGTTCGGCGACCGTCCGCATGTCCGTCTCGGCGGGCACCGTCACGAGATCGGTGCTCATCAGCTCACGGACGCGCATTGTTTGGTATTGTATCGCACGGTACAAAACATATTCGGCAGCTAACAGCTCGTACCGTTCGGGTACGGTGAATACACAACCGAATCCATTTATCCGCGCACGGACAATCGAATCCAATGACCAAGCGACACGTGTCCCTGCCGGCCGAGGCGGCCGACGGGGTCGACCGCTTCATCGAGTCGGTTGATGAACGGCTCTCGGGCGATGAGGACACCTGCGATGTCGTCACCGACGTGCTCGTGGATCTCTTCGGGGACAGGGAGGCATACGAGGCGTGGCAGGCCGGCGAGGACGTGTCGCCGGCGACTCGGGTTCGACTGCAGGGCTACGACCCCTGTAATACGACACTCGAATCCGAATANTANGCNGANAAGGACGAGNANNNNTTCNNNCGCTCNAAACACCTNCAGTGGCTCTGGCGGCAGTTCGACGCGACGCCGATGGCCGACAACNTCGCNTTCGCCNTNCNGTTCCGNNAGATGCTCGCNNNNCACCTNTTCGACGAGNNCGGNGACAACTGCCGCTTCTTCAAGGGGATCACATTCACCTACGGCCACAACATCTCGGTCGGCGACAACGTCGTCGTCCACGACGATGTCCACCTCGACGACCGCGGCAAACTGACCGTCGGCGACCGCGTCTCCATCTCCGACGGTGTCCACATCTACAGCCACGATCACGACCTCGTCGACCAGACGCACGTCGACAACTTCCACACGATCATCGACGACGACGCCCGCGTGACCTACGACGCGATGGTCCGGGCCGGCTGCCGCGTCGGCGAAAACTCGGTCGTCGGCGCGCGAGCAATGGTGCAAGGCGACGTGCCGGCCCACCACGTCGTCGTCGGCATGCCCGCCAAGAGCGTCAAGATCAAACCCGGCTGGGAAGAGGTCGCCGACCCCATCGACGACGGCCGACTCCCGCACCGACAGGACGAGCGGGAGATCGACCACGAGATCGACGACGAGGTCGAGATTTTCGACGAGTTCCAGCGGACGCTGTCGCCGCCGGACCCGCCAGCCGACGCGCCGCCGACCAGCGAGTAGCCAGCCGTGGCTCGCGCCCTCGCCATCAACGTCGCCGCCAACACCAATCTACCGGGCGTTCGCGGCCCCGTGTATCCCGACGGCAGTTTCGTCTATCTGCCGATTCCCGAACGGGAGCCAGTCGATCCCGCTGCCGACGTACCAACCTACGCCGACCTGCTCGACGCGCTCGATCCGCTCCCGTTTGACCTCCCAGCGGATAGCCGCGACCGCGCGGTCCACCTTGACCCCGAGTTCGCGGCGTATCCGTACTGCGAGAACTATACTTACGGCGACGAACACGGCGTCAAGGCCGGGCCGATCAGCGAATTGGAGCCGGGCGATTCGCTGTTCTTCTATGCGACACTGACGACCCACGAGCCGCCGGCTGGCGTCGCCACGGGCCCGGCCGCTGACTGGGTGACACCGGACTGGGGCGCGTATCTGATCGGCGAGTTCCGCGTCGAGCGAGTGCTCGACAGCGACGCCTGTGCGTCGTTGTCAGCGACCGAGCGGGAGGCGTTCGCCAGCAACGCCCACTGCAAGCGCGCCGATTTCGACGCGAAGGTCTTGGTTCGCGGCAGCGACAACTCCCGGCTCTTCGATCGCGCAGTGCCACTGAGCGCGCCGGAGTCTGGGGCGACAGCCAACAGCATCGTCACCGAGCTCTCGAACGACTCCGGGAAGGGGCCGTGGTGGCGACGCCGACTGTGGTTCGACGAAGCGGCGACTGCGAGGCTGCGTGGTCTTGTTTGAGACCAATCGGGCGAAGAATTAATCAATAACATTGCCAGTAAGGACTGACTTCCGGACAAACTGGCCTACACAGCCACCTGCGCCGCGACTGAGTTCACCCGATCGACAGCCGCAGCCAGCAGATCCTCTGCCGCAGCCTCGCTCCGAGCTTCCGCCGTAATCCGAATCAGCGGTTGTGTGCCGCTCGATCGAACCAACACCCATCCGGTGTCGGTTTCAGCGCGGACGCCGTCACTCGTCGCTACGTTGTCGTACTCGGCCAGCATGTCGTCAGCGACGCGCTCCATCACCGCTGCCTTGTCAGCGACTTCGATACTTCGCCGCTGGATCGGGTAGGTCTCGACCGACGCTACCTGCTCGGAGAGAGAGCCGTCAGTGGCAACGAGTGCGGTCAGTTTTGCGGCGGCAAGCGAGCCGTCCGGACACAGCGTCTCCTCGGGCCAGATCCACGCGCCGGAGGGCTCGCCGCCGAAGACAGTGCCGTCGCTGGCGGCGGCTTCCGCGACGAACACGTCGCCGACTTTGGTTCGGTTCACGCTGCCGTCAAGCGGCTCGATCGCGTCGTCGACACAGAGGCTGGTATCGACCGGTGCAGCGACGACACCGCCGCCAGCGGTGTCGACTGCGCGGCGGGCGAACAGCGCGAGCAACACGTCCTTCGGGACGAACGCACCGGTTTCGTCGACTGCGACCATCCGGTCGGCGTCGCCGTCGTGGGCGATTCCGAGGTCGGCGTTGGTGTTGCCGACCTGCGCGCGGAGGGCGGTCAGCGTCTCGGCGGTCGGCTCGCTCGGCCGGCCGGGGAACGCACCGTCGGGCTGGGCGTTGAGCGTCGTCACCGCGGCGCCGAGGTCGCCGAGCGCGTCAGCGGTGACGCTGCCGACGCCGTTGCCGACATCGACGACCGCTTCCAGCCCCGCCATCGCCGCGGCTGCCTCGTCGTCGATAGCGTCGACGACGGCAGTCGTGTGGGCTGCGTCGGCCGCGTCAGCCGCACCCTCGGTCGTTCGCTCGCCGGAGGCGTCCCACGGGGCGAAGTCGTAGGCCTCGCGATCGATAATGTCGGTGATTCGGTCTCGGCGGGCGGTATCGAAGGCCTGTCCCGAGGGCGTCCAGAGTTTGAGGCCGTTGTCCTCGGGTGGGTTATGCGAAGCGGTCACGACGATCCCGGCGTCGGCGTCAAGGCGGGCGATACTTCGGGCGAGCGTCGGCGTTGCTGTGAGTCCGAGATCGATCACGTCCGCGCCGCACTCCGCACAGCCGGCCGCGGCAGCGTCGGCGAGGAATCGCCCGCTGTCGCGGGCGTCCCGTCCGATCACGACCGTGTCGGCACCGTCCGTTGCGACCGCGCGGCCGACCGCCAGTGCGAGGTCGGCAGTGACGGTCTCGCCGACGGGGCCGCGGATACCGCTGGTTCCGAACATACCTCGGTATTGCCTGCCCACCTAATGAGTATGCGGCTTCTACGGCAGGCCGGATCGGCCCACGGCAGCCGCACCGATACCGTGTCACGGCATCCCATTCCAACAGCAGGCTATAAGTCACCACAGTCAGGTTGTGCTGGTATGGATGCAATTGTTCTTGCCGGTGGCTACGCAACCCGAATGTGGCCGATCACGCGGAACCGACCGAAGATGCTGCTCCCGGTCGGCGACACCACGGTGATCGACAAAACGCTCGCCCAACTCGACGACAACGACGACGTCGAGGACGTCTACATCAGCACGAACGAGCGGTTCGCCGCCGACTTCGAGAACTACGTCGACGAGCAGGGCTACGAGAAACCCGNCCTCTCCGTCGAGGANACNANCGANGAGGACGAGAAGTTCGGNGTCGTCGGCGCGCTCGCCCAGCTCGTCGACCGCGAGGGGNTNGACGANGACCTGCTCNTCNTCGCCGGCGACAACNTNNTCGGCTTCGACATCGAGGACTTCGTCGAGTTCTTCGAGGAGAAACAGTCGCCCATCCTCGCCGCCTACGACGTGGGCGACCGCGAACGCGCGAAATCCTACGGACTCGTCGAACTCGACGGCGACGAGGTCGTTAACTTCCAGGAGAAACCCGACGAGCCGAACACGACGCTGGCCTCCATCGCGTGTTACGCCTTCCCGGCGGACGTGCTGCCGAAGTTCGATACCTACCTCGCCAACGACGAGAACCCCGACGAGCCCGGCTGGTTCCTCCAGTGGCTGCAGGACCGCCAGTCCGTCTACGCCTTCACCTTCGAGGACGTGTGGTTCGACATCGGCGAAGCCGCGGCCTACCTCGATGCAGTCGACTGGAAACTCGGCGGCGAGCCGAAAATCGCCGACAGCGCGACCGTCGAAAACAGCGATCTCAACGGCTCGACGCACGTCATGTCCGGCGCGACCGTCAAGAACGCGACGCTGACGGACACGCTCGTCTTCCCCGACGCCCACGTCGAGGACGCCGAGTTGACCGACACGGTCTTCGACGAGAAGGCAACCGTTGAGGGGATCGACCTCAGCGAGAGCCTGATCGGCTCCTACAGCGTCGTCAGCGACGAGTAAGTCGTCACCAACTTCTCCGATTTTTCCTGTTTGGGTAGCCGCTGGACCACACAGCGGCGCGAGCAGTCCCTGACGGCCAAACGAACTCCTTTTGATGACGGCTCTCGGAACGGGACGTATGGCTACTGACACAGCAACCGGGCTCTCCGATCACATGCGGGGAGTGACGGTCACGACCTCGGCCTGTCTGGCGGGGGTACTCGCTGCGGCCGTCTCGGCGTTCGTCGTCGGCACGACGGCCGAAGCGGCGAGCGGCTTCCAGCCGGTGTTGATTCTGGCGGCGGCGGTCTTCGCGCAGTTCCCGTTGCTCAGGCTCCTCGGCGTCGATGTCGCCGACTTCGGCATCAAGGACAACCTCTATCTCACGTTCATGACGTTCTGTCTGTGGTTTATTACGTACGCAGTCCTGCTCACGTCGGNGNNGANNCTGTAGATGGCCGACGACNNCATCGCGGTCGTNGACCTCGACCGCTGNCANCCCGACNGATGNAACTACGAGTGTNNGAACTNCTGCCCGCCGAACCGGACGGGCNAGGAGTGCATCATCACCCGCGAGGAACGCTTCGGCGACGACGATCGCTATGAGGGTGAGCCNGANCAGNTNNNCATCTCCGANGAGNTCTGTCTCGGCGAGACCTGCGGCATCTGCGTCGAGAAGTGTCCGTTCGACGCCATCGAGATCATCAATCTCCCTCAGGAGCTCGACGANNANCCGACCCACCGCTACGGNGACAACGCCTTCGNGCTNTACGGGCTGCCGGTGCCCTCACCGGGCAACGTGACCGGCATCCTCGGGCCCAACGGGATCGGGAAATCGACCGCGGTCAAAGCGTTGGCCGACGAACTCATCCCGAACCTCGGCGAGTACGGCAGCGACGCTACGTGGGAAGCCGTCCTCGACCGCTACCGCGGCTCCGAACTCCAGAACTACATCACGCGGTTGATGGACGAGGAGATCACTGTCGCGCGCAAACCACAGTACGTCGATCAGATTCCCAAACAGTTCGACGGCAACACCCGCGAACTACTTGAGCAGACTGACGAACGCGGTGTCCTCGACGAGCTTGTCGATCGCCTCTCGATTCGGCCGATCATGGACCAATCTATCGACTCGATCANNGGCGGNGANCTCCAGCGNGTCGCCNTNGCGGCGACGCTNGNGCGNGACGCCGACTTCTACTTCCTCGACGAGATCACGCCGTATCTCGACATCGGCCAGCGGGTCACCGCCGCGCGGCTCGTCCGCGAACTCGCCGAGGANNNNGAGGNNGANCGNTCGATGCTCGTCGTCGAACACGACCTNGCNNTNCTCGACCTNCTCGCGGACACGCTCCACGTCGCCTACGGTGAACCCGGCGTCTTCGGCGTGATGACCGACCCGAAATCCGTCCGCAACGGGATCAACGAATATCTCGAGGGATATCTCAACAACGAGAACATGCGCATCCGGCNGGAATCGATCACCTTCGAGGAACACGCCCCGCGGGAGACGACCCGCGGCACGCCGCTGGTCGAGTACCCCGAACTCAGCAAGTCCTACGGCGACGGCGAGTTCTCGCTTGAGGTGGATGCCGGCATGATCTACGAGGGCGAAGTGCTCGGCGTCGTCGGCCCCAACGGGATCGGGAAATCGACGCTCGCCAAACTGTTCGCCGGCTCCATCGAGCCCGACAAAGGCGACCTCGATTTCGACCTCGANATCTCCTACAANCCGCAGTANNTCGAGATCGACCAGCCGATGCGCGTCGACGCGTTCCTCTCCTCTATCACCGACGAGTTCGGCTCCTCCTACTGGAACACGGAAATCGCCCAACCCCTCCAGCTGGAGCNGNTNATGGAACAGCAGCTNACNGACCTCTCTGGAGGGGAACGCCAGCGCGTCGCCATCGCGGCCTGCCTCTCTGAGCCCGCCGATCTCTACGTGCTCGACGAGCCCTCGGCNCANCTNGACGTGGANCAGCGCGTNCNNGCNACNNNNGCNATCCGNCGCTACNCNGAGAACCACGACGCGACGGCGATGGTCATCGACCACGACATCTACATGATCGACCTGCTCGCCGACCGGCTACNGGTNTTCGACGGNNNGCCNGCCNAACACGGCCACGCCGNCNAGCCNNANGNGATGCGCGCCGGCATGAACGACTTCCTCGCGGACCTCGATATCACGTTCCGCCGCGACGAAGGCACGGGTCGCCCGCGGATCAACAAACCGGGCAGCCAGAAGGACAGCCAGCAGAAACGCGACGGCGAATACTACTACTCGGCGTAGTCGTTGCCGCGGGTGCCACGCCCTCAACCAACAACCGTTTTCCGTCCCCCGGTCGAACGCGGAGCTATGACAGACGACGAGGAATCCACGCCGGACGCCGAGGAACCGGAGGCAGCCGACAACGGTGACAGCGAGAGCGATGGCGAGGAGAAATCCTTCCGCGAGCGCGTCGAAGAGATCCGCGAGAAACGCGAGCAGGAACGCGAGGAAGGCGAGGGCGACGGCCGCCCGAGCCCCGAGGAGATGATGGGTGGCGGCGGCGCGCCCGGCGGCATGGGCGGCGGCGGTGGCAACCCCTTCGCGCAGATGATGAGCGGCATGATGGGCGGCGGCGGTGGCGGCCCCGGCGGCATGGGCGGCGGCCCACCCGGAATGGGCGGCGGCGAGGAGTCCGCCGGCAACGAACAGCTCGTCCGCGAGATCCGCCAGCTCCGCGACGAAGTGCGTGACGCCAACCGCGAACTCCGCCGGATCGCCGACGCGCTCGAAGACGACTAAGGCCCCGTCGGAATCGACGCACCACTCTTTTTTGCCCATCGCAACTCGGTCGGAACAGCTAACAGGCCGCCGGCCCGGAGATGACCCACATGGGAATCGCCGCCGAGCGGATCGACCGCCTGTTCGCGTTGGCGAAAGCGGCGGCCGCCGACGGCGAGTTCGACCGCTCCCGGGAGTACGTCCGGCTGGCCCGGCGGATCGCCGAGCGGAACCGCTGTGGCCTCCCCCGCAAATTCAAACGCTTCACCTGCCCGCGGTGTGATGTCGCGCTCCGGCCCGGTGTCAACGTACGCGTGCGGGTGCGCGACGGGCGGGTCGTGATGCGCTGTGACTGCGGCGCGACCAAGCGCTATCCATACGCGGAGGAAGCTGCCGAAAGCGACTGAAACCGTCGCCACTGACGGCGAACCAACCAATCATCTGACATTTGGCTGACGACGAGTGAGCTACAATTATTAGCCAGTAGGAAAAACGATGAGGAAATGCCAGCACCGCACGTGCTTCTTGTGGAAGACAGCTCTTTCATGGCGACGCGCGTCGCCGAAACGCTGGAGGACATCCACAATTTCTACGTGACCACTGTCGCTACGGCCGACGAGGTGGAAAACGCCCTCGACGAGTACGACGACATCGAGTGTATCGTCTCGAACTACGAACTCCCGGATACGAACGGTGTCAAACTCGCCGCGAGAATCAACGGCGGCTCCACCGAGCCCGACGTCCCGATCATCATCCTCACCGGCAAGGCACTCGAACCGATCGCCAACGATGCGATCCGGGCCGGCGTCACCGAATTCGTCTACAAGGGCGATCACGCGACCGGCGAAATGGACGTACTGGCCAACCGGATCGACACCGTCATTCGCGCGTACGGCGACCGCTGATTTCTGCCCGTTACGCCAGCTTTCTGTCTCCGCTATCCCGCCCAATACCCATCGAACCCGTAGGCTTTTGACGCGCCCGACCCGAACTGCAGCCAATGAAGGAGTCACTGATGGACATTATTTGCTGTCCGATGGACAAACACGATCTCGATCTCGAGGTCGAAACGAAAGACGACGAGGAGATTATCGAGGGCAGCCTCACCTGCAGCGAGTGCGGCGAGGTCTACCCCATCGAGGACGGCATTCCGAACCTCCTGCCGCCGGATATGCGCGACGAAGCGGCGGCCTAAGCGGCTGTTCGGCCTGTAGTTTTTTCTCCCTCGGCTCCGAGCGTTAGGTGTGCCTCGCCTGACAGTGGATCTCAACGAGGACGGCCTCCACTCGATAGCCGCGCCCTCGACGTTCGAGACCGGCGGCCCCTTCGAGATCGAGTTGGACAACCACGACGAGGCCGTTCACGTCCATCTCAACCTCGACGACACGCTATCCACTGTCGCCCATATCCGCGCGAACAACCATTACGTCGAACCCAACCGCAGCCGGTCGGTGACCGTCGATGTCGAACCCAGAGGGACCGATATCTCTGGCCGCCTCAAGATCGCCACCGGCTACGGCTCGGAAGTCGTCTACACCACGGTCACGGTCACGCCGCCGGACGAAGAACCCCACCGGGTCGACGTCGACGAGTCGCTGTCGGTGCCGGCAACCCCCGAACCCGAGGAGCCAAGCCTTGCCGAACTACTGGCCGACAACGGGATGCTCCCCGGCGAGGCGGGGCCGGTCATCGTCATCGGGCTCGTCGCCATCGCGCTGTCGGCCGTCGCGGCGGCGACCATCGAGAGTCCGGCAGTCCTCGCCGGCTCGCTGATCGTTCTCGTCGGCGTCGCTGTCGCTGTGGCGATTTCAATACGACCATAGCTGGGTCGGACTTCGGCCGCCGATCAGTGATCGTCGCCGCCGTCGTCGGGATCGTGGCCGTCAGGATGGGTCGGCGTGCCCGAGAGGTTCCCCTCGTCGTCGAATCGCTTCTCACGGAGGTACCGGACCCGCCACCGGTTGGCTCCGTTCCCGATATCGGCCTCTCGAATCTCGTCTATTTCGTCGTCCGCAACGGAATCGATGATTGCTTCCAGCTGGTCCTTCTCGCTCGGCGTCAACTCGAACTCGTAGGTTTGGGTGTCTTCGCGTTCCAGTTTGGCCCATTCACGACCCGCAGCGACGACCATCGAACACGGTTCGCGGCACGGGAAGACGCCGTCGCCGCCGTCGGCATCGAGTGGTTCGTCCTCCGAAAGCTGCCATTCGCGGCGTTTGAGACACTGCGAGTCGTCACAACACGCCGCAGCCGCCCACTCGACGGCCTCGTCCGGCAGGACCGTAATGAGATTGTAGATGCCGCTCTGCCGGTCTTGTTCGTCTCGCCAGTGGTCGATGTCGAGTTCGCCGCGCTGTTCGCGGTGCCAGTTGACGACCGTTGCCGGATAGAACGCCTCGACTGCCTCGTATACTTCGTCGGCAGCGAGATCAGGGAAAATCCAGCCAGAGTCGAGCGATGGCGCGGTCCGCAACGGGCGGTAGCGACCGTCCGCATCGAGCGTCCCGATATCGCGGGCGTCGAACGGATCCGTGTGAGTTGTCAGCGCGTCGGCGTCAACGTCGCTGTCGTCGATGTGGCGAACCTCGTAGTGGCGAGTACCGTCGTCTGCCAGTGTCGTGGTGATGCTGAGTTGCCCCCACTCGCGGGCAATTCCGGATTCGAGCGCGTCGTAGCGGTCCGGAACCGAGTGGTCGTCAGCCAGTTCGAGCCACCGACAGAACGCCTGCTTGACCTCACTGCCGACCGCCTGCGTATAGAAATACCAGTTCGTAATATACGCTGCCTGCTCGGCAGCGACCGTATCGAGTGCATCGGCATCGACAGTTGCATGTCGGTCAGGCGTCTCGATGTGATAGGTCTCCTCGTCGGCGTCGTATTCGGCAGCCAGCCCATCGTACTCGATTGCTCCCTCCGCAAGCGTCTCGCTGAACGCTGCCAGTTGCGTCTCCGAAAGCGCGGGTTCGACAACCGACATCTAATCGCCCGCCACCAGTGTCGTTGGTTTGGTCTGCTGGCGCACCCGTTCTATCGCATCACCGATATCGGCACCGGCGTCGGCAGCGCGTTCGAGAATCACATCGGCGGTCAGTTCCTCAGTGCCGACCGCACCGCCGTACCAGATTCTGTGGCCGTCAACCTCGGCAGGAACATCGTACCCAGTCCGGTAATCATCAGTCAAGCCCATGTCTTCGGGAATGTCTTCCTGCGTGTGGAAGCCGTCAGCGATGAACAGTGGGACGACGATGATATCCTCGCTATCGAAGTGCTCAGTGACGTCGTCGACTTCCGGCTCTTCGTCCATATACAGTGCTTTGACCTCGTCGAACCGGCCGGTCTCACGGACGCGCTCGGTGTGATACTCGATCGCTTTGGCACTCTTTTCGTTGCGCTCGGTTCCGTGGCCGACGACGGCGAACCCAAAGCCATCGCCGACTGACGGATCGCCGGTGACTGATTCCGCGCGACGAATGAGCACATCCGTCATCGCTTCATGCGTGCCGACGGGGCCGCAGTAGTGAACCTCTTTGTCGATGTCGCTGGCGACGAGCGTAGCGGTATCCGCCGAAATTCCCTCGGAATCCCACAGGTCCGGATCCCACCCTTCCAACCGGAGTTCACGGGGGATGACCCGTTCGGTGAAATAGCCTTCACTGATGAACAGCGGGACGACGTAGATGTCGTCGCCGCGAGCCGTGCGAAGCACCTCACGAAGCGAGGGTTCCTCCTTCCAGAACCCGGTTCGGACCTCGTCGAAGGCACCCGTTTTGCGGATCGTATCGGCGTGGGTGTGTGTCGGCGTCGCAGAATCGGGGTTGAGATGGGAGCCGTGGGCGACGATTACCAGCGATTGCATACTACAGCCAACGAATGGAACGGCCTTAGGGACTTCGGGTAGCCTCGGCGACCACTACAAACAGCAATCGACACGGTAGCTATCAAGAACGATAGTCGCTGAGACGATAGCGGATTCCGCATATCGATTCTGCATGCTGGTTTCGCCTCTCAGAAAGTGTTTTTGAAACATACTATAATCACAATCGATAATTCAGACAGAGCTTTTATTACCATCTCCCAACATTTCCGATGTAACGCCCGACCCTTACTGGGTTGCGGGCGGGAGCAAAAAACCATGTTCAACACTGAAAACCGAGGTCAGGTTGGTATCGGGACGCTCATCGTGTTCATCGCGATGGTGCTCGTCGCCGCGATCGCCGCGGGCGTGCTGATCAACACCGCAGGCCTCTTGCAAGCACAAGCACAGTCAACCGGTGAAGAAACAACCGCGGAAGTCAGTGATGTTGTTGTGATCGGTGAGATAGTCGGCAATGACACAACCGATAACAGTGAGCTGGATCAAATAAACGCGACACTTCGACTAGCATCTGGTGCCTCAGCAGTGAACCTGAGTGAAACGTCATACACACTTGAGACGAACGGCAATGCCACTGTGATTACTGGTTATGCTGAAGATACCGACAGTATCGTCGCGTACACGCCAGTGCAAGGCGACTTCGAAAGCAACGTCAATCCGATCTTAGCCGAACAGGGAGACCGAGTCGAAGTCGGTTTCGATTTGGATAGCAGTGACGATCTAAACCAACTCGATGAATCGACACGAATGACGATTGTGCTGAACTCACCAGCCGGCGGGAGTTCGTACAAATCCGTTCAGGCACCGCGTAACATCGACGAAGGCGAATCCTACATCCTCTAAGCCCACTACGTTATACCGTTTTTATTTTGCACTGGTCAGGCAGTATCTCACCGGCAATAGTGTGCACACGACGCTCACTGTTGCTTATTTTTTATTAACATCCACGAGTGCGTAATTTGTCGTTACTTTTAACACTTTAGCCTGACTACTAACAGATACAAGTCTGGACTCCAGCTAGTGAGTCACAGACAGGAGCAAACCATGTTCAACACTGAAAATCGAGGTCAGGTGGGTATCGGGACGCTCATCGTGTTCATCGCGATGGTGCTCGTCGCCGCGATCGCCGCGGGCGTGCTGATCAACACCGCAGGCCTCCTCCAAGCACAAGCACAGTCAACCGGTGAAGAAACAACGCAAGAAGTCAGCGACCTCGTTGTGATCGGCGAGGTAATCGGCAATGACACCGGTACTGACTCAAAACTCGATCAACTGAACGCAACGCTGCGTCTCGCATCCGGTGCTGAGGCAGTCAATCTAAGCGAAACGTCATACACACTCGAAACGAACGGCAACGCCACTGTGATTAGCGGCGATGCTGAGGGATCGAATGTTGTGGCGTACACACCGATCCAAGGAGAATACGAGAGCAATGTCAATCCGATTATGGCAGAACAGGGAGATCGGGTTGAAGTCGGCTTCGATCTGGCCACCGAAGATGATCTCAACGTACTCGAAGAGTCGACTCGAGTACAGATTGTTGTACAAGCACCGGCCGGCGGAAGCTCATACAAATCCGTTCAAGCACCACGTAACATCGACGAAGGCGAATCCTATATCCTCTAATCGTCCGGCCTCGCTTCCTCGCTAATTTCAGTGTTGGGCTGGCGTTTTGTTTGAGTATTTTCAACCGCAGACCAACCGCGTTTTCTTTGGTGGCAACAAGATTAATATCGATTCGATAGAACAGGGTCTATATGGATCGACGACAACTGTTGGTTGCTACTGGAACGCTCGCTTCAGTCGGCCTTGCTGGGTGTGCTGGTCTCGGCGGCTCCGACGACGGCCCAGACCAGCCGTACGTTGCGGATTCGACCGTCGCTGACCAAGCGGGGCTGATCGTCAACGTCGCCGTCGTGAATCCTACTGACAGTCCTGTCGAGATCGAAGTCTGGGCACGGCTTCTCGACAACGATGGTAACGAACTCGACAGAGGCTCCGTTACTGCAACCATCGACGCGGGCGACAACGCAACACTTCCGGTGACGTTCAACCCCTCCGGATACGTATCCTCCGCTGTCGAATCCCACGAAGTCGATCTGATACGTCCCGGTGGCGAACCCTCGTTCTCGAACTCCGAGTCCTCGTAGGGACAACACTCTTTATCGAGACGGCAGAACGCAGTGGTATGGGCTCCGACGACGCCGATGACCAGCCGCAAGAGCAGGGAATACTCGGTCCCGACGAGCTCGATATTACCGACCACCCGAAGGTCGAGTCGATTGACGAGGGTCGGTACGTCGTCTCGGCGGATGGTCCGGATGTCGATCCCGACGAGCAGCTCGAAGACCCTGGCTTCGACGACGATGCTGCCGAGCTGCCGTCGGGGCAATCGGCGTCGTCCCCAGCAGAGCCACAGAGTACGGAGGAACCACCGACAGCCGAGCAGTCAGCATCGACGCAGCCCCCAACCGAATCCGGTGACGAAGACGACGAGGAACCCGAGGAGTCAGCGACCTCGACGGAGGAAGAAGCCGAATCGAAAGAGAAGACGCCTCCTTCCGGTTCGGGTGGCGGGTCCGAAACCCAATCACCGCCGCCAACGACCGACGAAAGCAAAGAGTCGGCCGAGCCGCCGGCCGTCGAGTTGACTCAACAGACGGTCAGCCAGTTCCTCGCGGAGTCGCTGGCCAAGACGGAGGAGTCCTACGGGTTCGACGCGACGGTCAACATCGAGGGCGATGTGAAACGCGGCCGGATGAGCTCCGACGATATCGCCGAAACGTTAGAGGGCCTGCTGCGCTGGTACGCCAAACAGACCACCGACGAGGTCGAACCTGAAGCGGCCCTTGGCATCATCCTCGCGGGCAGCAGTCTCGAAGTCGAATACCCTGTCCAAAGCGTCTACACGATGTTGAAACAGTACGGTCTCCAGCCGGACGATTCGATCAGCGAGCTGTTGACGGCGGTGCGCAAGGAGGGGTCGTTCACGATTCCCCCCTCGAAAAACAAGTAGTCCAGCCGAACCGGCAGGAACGGCGAAATTATTCTCAGGTGTGATACCTATAGGGGAGTGTTTAATAGACTTCGCACGTCCTACAGGCATATATGGCAAAGCGTGTGATGATCGCCGACGACTCGGAGTTCATGCGGAACCTGCTCCGAGAGATACTGGAAGACGACTTCGAGATCGTTGGGGAAGCCGAAAACGGCGTCGAGGCAGTAAACCTCTACGAGGAGGAGGAGCCCGACATCGCCATGATGGACATCGTCATGCCGATCCGGAGTGGGATCGAGGCGACAAACGAGATCACGAACAACTACCCGGACGCCAAGGTGATCATGTGTACCAGCGTTGGCCAGGAGGAGAAGATGAAACAGGCGATCAAGGCCGGTGCGTCGGGGTACATCACCAAACCGTTCCAGAAACCGAACGTTCTCAACGAGATCAACGACGTCATCCCAGCCTAACATGAAAGTCGATATCCGCGAGCTGGGGCAGTTCAACCACCTCGCCTCGCAGGGTGCCGAGCGGGCCGCGGAGTCGCTCTCACAGCTCGCGGGCGTGGAGATGGATGTCGACGTGACCGACGTGAGTCTCGTCACCGAGACCGTGCTCGCCGAGACCTTCGCGGATCGGTCGTTCGTCGGCGTCGAACTCGGGCTCGAAGGGGGGCTTGAGGGGGAAACCGTCCTTGCCTTCGAGCGGGAGCGCGCACTGAAACTCCAGGATCTCCTGATGGATGCCGCCATCGACACCGATTCGGACTCCGAGAGCACGCTGGCGAAAAGCAGCGTCACCGAGCTCGGCAACATCATGATCGGCGGCTTCATCGACGGCTGGGCGAGCCACCTCGGGACGGCGATCAACATGACGCCGCCGCGGTACACTGAGGCCAACGGCCCCCGAATCCTCCCGGATCAGGCCATCGAGGCGGCGAAGAAACACGGGGTCTTCCTCTTCGAGAGCAAGCTCCGGGGGATGGACGTGGATCTGGACTTCTCGCTGTATATGCTGCCGGAATACCGGCAGTTCGTCCAGCTGTTATCGGGCAACGAGAGCAGCAACCAGATCCCGGTCAACCGCCTGAGTACGTTCGAGGAGCTGGCCAAGGAGGGCGCGGGCAACGCCGCCGGCCAGATCGGGATGATGACCGGCCTCGACACCAGCGTCGACGTGAGCCGGCTGCGGTTCGTCCCGCTGTCGGGCGTGCCGAAACAGGTCGGCAACGACCAGTTCGTCGGCGTCGTCTTCGAACTCACGGGCTTGCCGAGCGGCTACCTCGTCGTGCTGTTCGACGAAGCCTCGGCGAAGACGGTTGCGAGTTCGATGATGCCGGGTGGCTCCGAGGAGGATGGTATCGGGACGATGACCGAGGGGGCGATCAAGGAACTGGGCAACATCATGACGAGTGGGTTCATCGACGGCTGGGCGAACGTGCTCCAGACGAGTATCGAGCACTCCCCGCCGAACTTCGTCCACGACATGGGCGAGTCGATCATGAGCCCCGTCGTCGGCAAACTCGGGCAACAGCAGGATTACGCCTTCGTCATCGATTCGGCGATCGAGATCGACGGCCAAGAGGGGCAGTGTGACATCTACGCGCTGCCGGACGAACGCGAGTTGGCCCGGGCACTGTCGGCCCTTCCCGCCCAGACTGAGTAGGGGTTACCTACCCCTGAGTATCGGAGGATCGACTGACTGCTGTCAGAGGATGGACACGTGACCACAAACCGGAGTTCGGATCAGGGACCGACCCGACGGAAAGTCGGCATCGCGGAGTACGTGGTAGTCACCGGCGGGACGAAACTGGTCACCAGCGGGGTCGGCTCCTGTCTCGGAATCGTCCTCCACGACGGGTACAACAACGTTTCCGGGCTTATTCACGTCATGCTACCGACCGCCGAGGAGAGCCGCGATACGAACCAGGCCAAGTTCGTCGACTCCGGTGTCCCGATGTTGATCGAGGCGATGGAGGAGGCGGGGGCGAGTCGCCGGCGACTCCGGGCGTGGGTCGTCGGCGGCAGCGAGATGCTGAGTTTTTCGTCGGATGGTGACAGCATCGGCAAGCGGAACATCGCGGCAGCAAAACACGTCCTCTCGGAGCTTCGGATCGATGTCGCCGGGACCGATGTCGGCGGCAACCATGGTCGGTCGATGACGTTTGACCCTGTCACCGAAACGGTGACCATCCAGACGGCCGACGACACGACCCAAACGATCTGATAATCGGCCGACAACGTCCGCCATCCGTCAGACATACCAGCTCATACTGGTATCAGTACTGAAACTTAGAGGGGTGGTTTGAAGTAGACGCACGTAGATCAGTATTAATAATGGGTCTCGGTATGTCACTCCTCGTCGCACTCCCAGTCGACGGCAGCTCCCTGTTGGGAGCCGAGCTCTCGATCTGGGCGGTGACGACAGCCACAGCCACCATGGTCGGTGCGAGTATCATCGACCGGATCCTCGAAGGTGATGATGAGGACGGTGGCGGTGGCGGCGACGACGGGATGATGGGCGATGACCTCGGCGGCGGAATGGACGACGATCTCGGCGGCGGGATGGATGGCGACCTCGGCGGCGGGATGGATGACGACCTCGGTGGGATGGACGGCGGGATGGACGATGACTTCGGTGGGATGGACGGCGGCGGCATGGACGACGGGATGGGCGATTTCGGCGGTGGCGGTGGTGGCGGTGCCAACACCGACGAACTCGAACATCAGGTCGAAGAGCTGGAAACCGAAGTCGCCGACCTCTCCTCGACGGTCGGAACCATCCGTGAGGAGAACACCGAGATCAGCGAACGTGTCGAAGAAGTCGAGGAGGACATCCGCAACCTCCTCGATATCTACGAGATGGTGACCCGCGGCATCAACCCGTTCGTCGACGAGGGCGGCGGCGGTGGCGGCGGATTCGATACCGGCGGCGACGGTGGTGGCGGCGGGCTCGGCCTGTTCGATGACGATGACGACGACGATGTCGCCGAGGACGTCGACGACTCGGTGATGGACGCCGACGCCGACGGCTTCTTCGACGATGAGCTGACCGAGGAAGACGGCGACATGGGCGATATGGCCGGTGGCGACGACTTCGACGACGACGGCGGCGACGACTTCAGCGACGGCCTCGACGAGGAGGGCAGTTTCGACGAGGATCTCGATGCCGAAGACGATTTCAGCGATGACCTCGAAACGGAGGGTGAAGACGACTTCGCCGACGATCTCGACGCTGGCGGTGAGGCCGACTTCGGGGAGGATCTCGACGACGGCGGCGAAGATGAGTTCGGCGACGACCTCGACGACGAAAGTGATCAAGATATGTCCGGCGACAAAACATTCAGTGAACTGAAAAACGAGTACGACTCCGGCGACGCCGAATGGGCCGAAGAGGACGAGGAATCGGCCGACGACGGCGAGGGGATGGAAGCGGCGTCCGAATCACTCGACGAGGGGCTCGACGAGAGCGAGCCGGACGCATCCGACGGCTTCGATGAGGGCTTCGAGGAGGACACCGGTGACGATGCCTTCGACGATGGCTTCGAGGAGGATACCGGTGACGACGCCTTCGACGACGGCTTCGAAGAAGACACCGGTGAGGATGCCTTCGATGAGGGCTTCGAGGAGGATACCGGCGACGACGCCTTCGACGACGGCTTCGACGAGCCCGAGGACGCCGGTGGTCCACAAGCGACCGCCAGCGCGACGCAGGAAGCTCCCCAATCCGGCGGCCAGCCGGCCAACGAGATGGACGACCAACAACAGCAAGCTGGCGGCCAGTCCCAAGAGCAGGCCGGCCAGCAAGCACAACAGCAGGGCGGACAAGGCCAACAAGAAACCCAACAGCAGGCTGGCGGGCAGGGCACCCAACAGCGCGGCAATCAGGGCCGCTCTGAGTCCGAACCGCTGTCGCCGATCCGCCAGCAGGGCAGCGGCGACTTCGAGTACGTCAGCCCCGATCACCTCTCGACGGCCCGCGAGAAACCCTACCTTACCACGCTGCCGAACGACTACCTCGGCGACCTCGTCATCATGGAGTGGCTCGAATTCCTCGTCGAGGAGTCGACGGTCACCGACGCCGCCCGCGCGATCAACTACTACGAGCGAATCGATTGGGTCGACCCCGCCGTCGCCGACCACCTCCGGTCGTTCCTTTCGGGCTTCGGCCACATCGACCGCAACAAGATCGACCGGCCGGGCACTGACCACCTCACCCGCGAGCACCACATCCACAGCCTGAAATACATCATGCAGCTCAACGGGACCACCGCCACGTCGGTGATTCTCGACCGGTGGGACACCTTCGCACCGGATAGCAATGGGTTTTAGCGTCAGTGCGTCGACCGCGATCGTCTTCGCCGGACTGTTTTTAGCCTTCGGGATCTTCTATCCGGCCGCTGTGAACGGTTACGAACGCGTCACCGAGGCCCAACAGACTTCGATGGATGCGGCCTTGAACGAGAAGAACGGTGATACCGCCATTGCGAGTGCTTCCCTCGACACAGGTACGGATACGCTTACGGTTGATGTCGACAACACCGGCTCAACGACGTTCTACGTTGACGAGGTCGATCTCGTCGTTGGCGGGGAGTACATTCCCCGTGGTCAGTTCGATAGTACGGAGGTTGACGGTAATCCTGACACTAATCTCTGGCAGCCGGGAACAACACTTACTATCGACTATACCGATAGTTCCATCCAGAGCGGTGACCGTGTTGTGATCATCACTGAACACGGCATACGGGATTCGGTGACACTCTAACCATGGCCAGCGTTTCAGTCTCCCACCTAATCATCTTCATTGCCAGTCTCGTCGTCGCCGCCGGCGTCGCCGGCACCCTCACAACGGGCGTCGAGCGCGTCAGTAGCTCCATCGAGGACGGCAGTATCGACACAAGCCAACAGGTCCGGACCGACGTGGAGATCATCAGCGACCCACAAGCTACCTATAGCGAGCCAGTGACGATCCACGTTCGCAACACCGGGTCGCAGAACATACCGATCGATCCCGGATCTGTTAATGTCATCTTTAACGGCGAGTTCGTGCCGAATAGCGATATTAGCATTGAGGACGCCAACGACGCCAGCAATACTGTTTGGCGGAACGGCGATGTCGTCAACGTCACGATTTCGAACGTGGCACTGGAAACGGATAACCGCATATTCCTAACAGTTAATGGTGATCGTGAAGAACTTGAATTCACTAACTAATCATGGGGGCCGCAAGTCGTAGCATCAAGTCGATCGGGCTCGAAGGCCACGACCAGCTGAACGCGGAGCTGGGTGGCGGGTTTCCGCCCGGTAGTATCGTCCTTATCGAGGGCGACTACGGGGCCGGCAAAAGCGCGCTGAGCCAGCGGTTCAGTTACGGCTTCGTCGAGGAGGGGACGACCGTGACCATGCTCTCGACGGAGCTCACCGTCAGCGGGTTCATCGACCAGATGCACTCGCTGTCCTACGATATCGTCTCGCCGCTGCTCGAAGAGCGACTGCTGTTTTTGAATGCCGACTTCGACAGCGGCGGCGCGCTCACTGGCGGCGATGATCAAGAACGCAAGGAACTGCTGAAGCGGCTGATGGAGGCGGAAGTCATGTGGGAACAGGATGTCGTTATTATCGATACTTTCGACGCCATCCTCCGCAACGACCCCAAGTTCGAATCCCTCGTTCGCAACGACGAAGGCCGGCAGGCGGCCCTCGAAATCATCTCCTTCTTCCGGGATCTGATCTCCCGCGGGAAGATCATCATCATCACCGTCGACCCCTCGACGGTGACCGAGGACGCGATCGGCCCGTTCCGCTCGATCGCCGATATCTTCTTGGAGCTACAGATGGTAGAGGTGGGCAACGAGGTCCGGCGCTCGATCGCTGTGAAGCGATTCGCCGGTATGGGGGAGCAAGTGGGGGACAACATCGGGTTCTCCGTCCGCTCCGGTACCGGCATCGTCATCGAGAGCCGGAGTGTCGCCTAATACACCATGACAGATCAGGGAACTCCGACGCCATCCGACGAACTGAAGCAGGTCGCAAACCGGCGGCCACACCTCCGGGAACACCTGCAGAAGTTCAAACAGATCGCCGGCGAGTTCCCGATGTTGGTCGACGAGCCCGACGACTACGAAACCGACCGCCCGAACATCGTCTACCCGGTCGGCGGCGCGGTCTACTGTCACATCTACGGCGACGTCGGCCAGAAGATGAAGTACTACACCATCGAGCCGACGCTTTCCGAGGAGGAGTCGGTCACCCTCCAAAAAGTAAAGCGGAAGCTACTCTCGATGAGCGGCCACCACACTTCCCCGGAGGACGACGCCGAGTACGACGACCTGATCGAGGAACTCCTCGATGAGACGACGTACATCACCGACGGCGACATGTCGTTCTACGAGCGGGTCAAACAGCTTTGGAACTTCGGGAAGGTCAAAGTCGACCAGAACACCTACGAGAGCATTCGTTACCGGCTCAACCGGGATATCGTCGGCTTCGGGCCGCTGGAGCCGATCATGCGCGACCCACAGAACGAGGACATTCACGTCATCGGGCCGCATGAGTGCCACGTCGACCACGGCACGTTCGGCATGATGCCGACGACCGTGGACTTCGGGACGCCCCAGGAGTTCGACAACTGGCTGAAGAACATGGGCGAACGGATGGGCGACCCGGTGTCTGACTCCGACCCCATCGTCGACTCGACGCTGCCCGACGGCTCCCGTGTCAACATTATTTACTCCGACGACGTGTCGCTGAAGGGGCCGTCGCTGACGATCCGGCAGGGCGAGGGTGTCCCGCTGTCGATGTTCCAGATTACCAACTGGGGGACGCTGTCGCCGATGATGGCGGCGTACCTCTGGATCTGCTTGGAGAACGAGCAGACGGTCTTCGTTGTCGGCGAGACGGCATCCGGGAAGACGACGACGCTCAACGCCTCGTTCTCCTTTATTCCGCGGGACTCGAAGATCTACACCGCGGAGGACACCGCCGAGGTCATCCCGCCGCACGACACGTGGCAGCAACTGCTCACGCGTGAGGGGATGGGCGACGAGGGCGCGGAGGTCGACATGTTCGACCTCGTCGCGGCCGCGCTGCGTTCGCGTCCCGACTACATCATTGTGGGTGAGGTTCGTGGGGCGGAAGGGCGGATGGCGTTCCAGGCCGCCCAGACCGGCCACCCCGTCATGCTGACGTTCCACGCCTCGGACATCGTCTCGATGATCCAGCGGTTCACCTCCGAACCGATCAACGTCCCCGAGACGTTCATGGGGATCGCCGATGTGGCTCTGTTCCAGAACCGTGTCAAACAGGGCGACGACGTGCTGCGACGGGTGACGAGCGTCCAGGAAATCGAGGGCTACTCCTCCGAGATGGACGGCGTCGTCACTCGGCAGGTCTTCGAGTGGGACCCCGTCGAGGACGAACACAAGTTCAAGGGCATGAACAACTCCTACGTGCTGGAAGAACAGATCGCGCCGCTGCTGGGGTACGCCGACACCCGCCAGATCTACGAGACCCTCGATCACCGTAAAGAGGTCATCGAGCGATGTATCGACGAGGGGATCCTCGGCTACCACGAAGTCAACGACGCGATCGCCTCCTTCCAGCGTGACGGGGCTGAGGGACTGCCGTTCACGATGGCCGCCGCGCCGGAAATCAAGTAGGTGCTCGCTGATGGCGACACAGGGCGAAGGATCGTCAAGCCGGCTCAACACCGTTCTCTCGTTCGTCGCCGAGCTGCTGGCCTCCTACGACAAGCTCGACATGTCGCGGCGGCGGTACATGCTGCTCATCTTTCTACCGTCGTTCGCGTTCTTCCTCGCTACCATTGGTGCCGCCGTCGTCATCGACCTCCCGATCTTCGTCAGACTCCCAATCCCGTTGCTCGGACTGTTGGTGTGGGCGACCGCACTCGTCTATCCGAAAATCTACATCAGCCAGCGACGGACAGCGATGGAAAACCAGTTCCACCTCGTCATGGTTCACATGACGGTGTTGTCAACGACGAACATCGACCGCGTCGAGGTGTTTCGGCGACTTGCTGCTGAGGAGGAGTACGGCGCGTTGGCCGAGGAGTTCGGCCGGATCGTCACGCTCGTCGATACGTGGAATCAGAGTATCGACGACGCCTGTCGCCGGCGGGCTAAGGAAGTCCCGAGCCGACCGCTAGCTGACTTCTACGAGCGGCTGGCGTTCACGCTGGAGGCCGGCGAGGAAATGAGCGACTTCCTGCTGGGCGAACAGGAATTTATCATCGAGAACTACCAGACGATCTACGAGGGCAACCTCGCTAACCTCGAAGTCATGGAGGACCTCTACATCTCGATGATCCTCTCGATGACCTTCGGGCTCGTCTTCGCTATCGTGCTGCCGATCCTGACCGGTGTCAACCCGACGGTCACCGTCACCGGTGTCATCGGGCTGTTCATGCTCGTCCAGTTCGCGTTCTACTACGTCATCCGCAAGGTTTCGCCGTACGACCCGGTCTGGTACTTTCCAGATCCCCGGCTCATCGAGGACAAGGAGCTGTGGATCGCCATGGCGGTTGGCGGGCTCGGCTCGCTGAGTATTATCGCGTTCATGGGGCTGGGCTTCCTCGGGATCGGTCCGGGCCTCGGGTCGTTGTTCTTCTTCCTTGAGGACGTTCCGCTCGGCCTGTATATCGCCGTCCCGGTGACGCCGCTGGCGATCACTGGGATCATCATGCGCCGGGAGGAACAGCTCATTCAGGAGCGCGACGAGGAATTCCCGAACTACATCCGATCGCTGGGGACCGCTGAGACAGCCAAGCAGAGCACGACTGCGGATGTCCTCGAAACGCTGCAGAACAAGGACTTCGGCGGGCTGACCCCGGCGATCCAGCGGCTCTACCGCCGACTCCGGATGCGTCTTAGCCCGGAACAGGCGTGGGGCGAGTTCACGCTGGAGGCGAAATCCTACCTCATCCAGAAGTACAGCGAGATGTACTTGATCGGCCGACAGATGGGTGGGACGCCGAAAGTCCTCGGCGAGCTCATCAGTGAGAACATGAATACGATCAATCAGCTCCGCGAAAAACGCCGGCAGGAGACGGTGACGCTGATCGGGCTGCTGTACGGGATCACGGCAGCGGCAGTGTTCGCGTTCTTCATTGGTCTTGAAGTCGCCAATATCCTCGGGCAGTTCTCCAGCGAGCTAACGCTTGATCAGGCCGAGTTCGGCCAGCTCATCTACACCTCCGCGTACAACGTCCCGGTCATCGAGTATCTCCTGTTACTCGTCGTGCTGTTCAACGCCGCACTCTCGTCGCTGATGATCCGCACGATCGACGGCGGGAACAAGGCGACTGCCTACATCCACTTCGTGTTGCTGACGTGGCTCGGCGCGCTGATCGCCATCCTCACCCGGCGAGTCGTGAGCGTGTTGCTGCAGATCGACGTGTAATCACCGGCCGTGACGAATGATGACTGATCAGTACTGTTGACCCGCGGTCGATCACGGTGTTTTATCGGATCGCTCCCGAAGGCCGCGTATGCACGATCCGTTTCCGACCTTCGAGGTAATTCCGGCGGTCGACGTTCAGGACGGCGAGGTCGTCCAACTCGTCGCCGGCGAACGGGGGACCGAAACCCGGTACGGTGATCCGGCAGCCGCAGCCGACCAGTGGGTCCAGCAGGGCGCGAGCACGCTGCATCTCGTCGACCTCGATGGCGCCTTCGAGGGCGAGCGCGTCAACGCCGACGCCTTCGCATCGATCATCGAGACAGCGTCGGTTGATCTCCAGATCGGCGGCGGGATTCGCACCGTCGACGACGCCGTCGAGCTACTGGATCTCGGTGTCGATCGTGTCATCCTCGGGACGGCCGCGGTCGAAACCCCGGAGATCGTCGGCGAAATCAGCGACGAGTATCCGGGCTCGGTGATGGTCAGCCTCGACGCGAANGNNGGNGAGGTCGTCGTCTCGGGGTGGACNGAGGGNACNGGCCTCGANCCNGCCGAGGCNGCNGCCCGNTACGAGGANNTNGGCGCGGGCGCGATCCTGCTGACTGATGTGGATGTCGAGGGCCAGCTCGCGGGCGTCAACACCGAGCTGATCAGCCGCGTCTGTGAGAGCGTTGATATCCCAGTCGTCGCCAGCGGCGGCGTGGCGACCGTCGACGACGTTGTCGCGCTCCGCGATGCGGGTGCGGCCGCGGTCGTCGTCGGCACCGCGCTCTACGAGGGCGAGTTCACCTTAGCGGCGGCGATGGCGGCTGTCGAGGAGTAGCTGTCGTCGCTGATGGTGCCCCAAACGGCGATAGCCGCGTCGCCGAGGGAAACCACCATAGGCCCCGGGTGTTTCAGAGACGGTATGAGCGATACTCAGTCCGCCTCGCGCGCGGCGGCCGTCAGTCGGGAAACCGGCGAGACGACCATTGAACTCACGCTGGAGATCGACGGCGACGGCGACAGCACCGTCGANACNGGNNTCGGCTTCTTCGACCACATGCTNACCGCGTTNGCGNNCCACGGNCTNTTCGATCTGACCGTGCGCTGTGACGGCGACCTCGCGATCGACGACCACCACACCGTTGAGGACGTCGGCATCGCGGTCGGCGAGGCCTTCGACGAGGCGCTCGGCGAGAAGCGCGGCGTCGTCCGCTACGCTGACCGGCGCGTCCCGCTCGACGAGGCCNTCGCNTCNGTCGTCGTCGACNTCNNCGGNCGNCCGTACTTCGTTTTTGAGGGTGAGTTTACCCAAGCGGAGATCGGCGAGTTCACCAGCGACATGGCGCGGCACTTCGTCGAATCGGTGGCGATGAATGCCGGGCTGACCGTCCACGCCAGCGTCGACGGCGAGAACGCCCACCACCAGGTCGAAGCCCTGTTCAAGGCACTGGCGCGCGCGCTCGATGACGCGACCCGGATCGACGACCGCCGGACGGACACGCCGAGTACGAAAGGCCAGCTGTAGGAGCGAGCCATGTTTGATGAGATCATGGAAAAGTTCGAGGGCAGCCCGAGCCAGCAGGCAGTGATCCGGCTGCTCCTCGAACGGGGTTTTTCGGTCAACGAGGAGGGCCGCGTCGTCTCCGGCGGTATCGAGATCCCATTCACTGGTATTGCCCGCGAGATCGACGTCGACCGGCGGGTCGTCGACTCGACGACTGACGCCATCCGGGAGGATCCTGAACTCCAGCGCATCTTCGAGAATATCGGTGCGATCCCAAGCCTCCGCGACCTCGCGCCCGTCCTCGATCTGACCGTCCTGACGGTCGAAGTCGCCGACGCCGACGAGTCCGGCATCGTCGCCGCGGTCACCGACCGGATCGCCGAGGCAGATATCTCGATCCGGCAGGTCATCAGCGAAGATCCCGAATTCACCGACGAGCCGAAGCTCTACATCATCACCGACGAGTCGATCCCGGGCGAGGTGCTGGTAGCGATCCGCGACCTCCCCTTCGTTCGGCGGGTCGAATTCTGAGCGGCGAGGATTCGTCGCTCGCAAATCGGTATCGTTTACCCCGGCTGCCGGCCAACCGTGGCGTGTGCCCGAGTCCTTTCGGACAGTCGCCGAGCGCGCTGAGGCCAGCTTCGAGGTCAGCGGCTCGGAGTTCATCGGCTACGTCGCGCCCGCCGATACGGTCGACGCCGCCGAAGCAGTCATCGAGGAAGTCGAGGCCGAGCACCCGGAGGCAACGCATGTCGTGCCGGCCTACCGCGTCCCAGCCGGCACAGCTTCGGCCGACCAACCGGGATCGGTGATGCTGCGGGAGTGGTGTAGCGACGACGGCGAGCCGAGTGGCTCGTCCGGCAAGCCCGCGCTCAACGTCCTCGTCCAGCAAGAGATTCGCAACGTCGTTGCCGCAGTCGTCCGCTACTACGGCGGGACGAACCTCGGTATCGGCGGGCTGGCACGGGCTTATTCGCGGGGTGTCAAGGAGGCCGTTGACGCCGCCGGCGTCGTTGAGGATGTCCCCCACGAACAGTTTGAAGCGACCGTCGAGTACGACGACTCGGGAACAGTTCGTGGGATTCTGGAGTCCGAGGATGTCGAGTTCGACGCCAGCTACGAGGAAGCAGTCGAGTTCGTCGTTCGTGTACCGGTCGCAGCGGCCGGCGAGCTTCGGGAGCGACTGCGGGACGCGACGAGCGGGCGCGTTGAAATCGAATCGTTGTGAGGATTTCATCGGCTCAGACCGCTGTGAATACACGGCTGAGCGGGCTAATCTTTACAAGCGTTATTTTCGATACGTCTCAATATCGATGACCTGCCTTGTCGCTTCGTGCGTAAGATCGCTATCGGCCGAGACCACTGGTGCGTCCAGTTCGCGTCCGACAGCGGCGATCAGTGCATCGAGCCCGTCGAGAAACGGTCCCTCGGGGCCGACCTCCGCCGCGATCTCTCCGGCGACGACAGCTGTGTGTGCATCGACTGCGTGCGGTTCGCCCCACGCGAGGGCCGCGCGAGCACCCTCGACATCGCCTTCCGGGAGGTTGCCCGCTCCAACGAGGGCCTCAGCGTAGGCTGGAACTGGCATCACCCACCGCTCGGCGTTCCCACCGTTGGCTTCGTAGAACGTTTTGGTCGTTTCGTCGCCGTTGAGGTAATCGATGAGAAAGTTCGCATCGATCACCTTCATGCGTCAGCGTCCTCATCGCCGGAAGCAGCCAGCCGGCGCATCCGTTCCTTTCGCTGCTCCGTGGCCTGTTTACGGTGGCTGCGAACGCGCTCGGCCTGTTTGTCCGACCAGCGACCGAATCCCTCGTCGAAGTCACCCTCGTCGCCACCGAGGACGCGCTCAAGAACGTCGTTGTACGACTCACCCTCGCGTTGGTATCGTTCGAGGATGCGTTTCACGCGATCGCTGACGCGAATCTGTTCGTCGGCTGTCGCCATTACGTCAACATTCACGTTGACGCGGCTTAGTCTTAGGGGTGCTGCTCAGACCGTCCCGAACGCCCGATCCCCGGCGTCGCCCAACCCAGGCACGATGAAGCCGTCGTCGTCGAGTTCGTCGTCGATAGCGACCGTCAGCACGTCGGCTTCCGGGACGGTTTCGCTGACCCGCAGGACGCCCTCCGGAGCCGAGACCGCCGACAGCGCGATCAGATCCTCGAAGTCGTCGGCCGCGTCGATGACATGATCGAGAACGGTGCACATCGTCGACCCTGTTGCCAACATCGGGTCGGCAACGATGACCGTATCGTCGGCGGTGATCTCGGGGATTTTNANNTANTCGANNGTGATNGGGAACTCGCCGTCNTCGTTCATNCCNGCCTCCTCGTCGCGGCCCGCGGAGATGACGCCCTGCTTCGCCCGCGGGAACGCCTTCAACAGCCCCTCGACGAACGGNGTNGCNGCNCNGAGNACGNTGACGATGACNACGTNNTCNAGGCCGGTGACACGCTCGCCGGTCGTGTCGGCCAGCGGCGTCTGGATCGGGACGAACTCGGTGTCGATCACGCCGTCGATGATCTCGTAGCCACAGACTCGGCCGAGATCGATCAAACCCTCTCGGAAGGCGACTTGCTCGGTGTCGACCGACCGCAGCGTCGAGAGGGTGTCTTTCGCCAGTGCGTGGGTGATGAGGAAGGCATCGTCGCGCTGCTCGATGGGCATACCGTGAGGCGGCGTGGCATCGGCATAAAACTCCGGCCGACAGCGAGGTTTATGTGGGTTCCCGCCCTTATTCGGCATTGAATGGAAGAGAGCATCTCGGGCTTCAAGGTTCGCGGCGCGTGGGATGAGGTCGTCGAACACGGCGAACGCATCACCCAAGCCCTGCGACAGGAAGACATCGAGGAGCAACCCGAGGAGATACAGGAGGCCTTCGCTGACTGGGACGAGTGGCGGCCCAAGGCCCACGAGCGGCTCAACACCGACGTGAGCGAGAAGACCGCCGACCAGGCCAGCGTCGACGAGGGCGAAGGCGAAAAGGTCGGCAAGGCCGCCAGCGACGACGTGAAGAAGGCCGGCGAGAAGCTCTCGGAATCCTACAAAAAGATGGAAGACGGCGACGACGAGGGCGCGGTCGAACGTTGGCAGGATTCGATCGGCTACGTTACCCGCGCCGCCGACTCCGCTGGGCGGAAGGCACTCCGCACCGTCGAGAACACGGTCTATCGGAACGTGATGACACAGCTCGCCCCCTACTACTTCGACAACGCGCTCATCAGCGCGAACCTTCAGCAGCCGAGTCGCGGCGGCGACGACGAGGAACTGTTCGTCTTCGAGGTCAACATCAACGACGACGACCTCAAGGAGGCCGTCTCCGAGCGGCTCGGCGAGTACGAGGACACCATCGACCGCTGGCACGTCACGACCGAAAAGGAGACAGATACCGTCGAAGCGGCTGAAGGCGTCGAAACCCCCGACCAGTCTGGCGATGACACCCAATCGACGACGAACTGAGCGTTGCAATCCAGCACACGACCGATATCGCGCGGGGGCAGCATGTTCCGATCCCCGACGATTAAAAACATGCCAGCCGAAGCTTCACCAATGGACTCCCCACTGCAACTCGACTCCGGCGAGTTGACTGCCGACGAGATCCTCGCGGAGCTCCGGGACGGGCGACGGATCTTAGTCAGTGTTGAGCTCCTCGGTAGTTCCAAGGAGATCAGTCTCCGGTACGACGGCGAGACCTACTACTGCGATACGCCGACCCAACTCCACAAACACAGCGATGAAGAGGGCATGCGCGACTGCATTACCGAGATGGGATATGCTTCACAGTCGCCGTAGTTTTACGGGCTGGGGGTCGAACCAACAGTTATGAGCGGCTCACCCGACATCGAAGACCTCGTTGGCAACGCCGACCCCGATTTCACCCACATTCTCTCCTGCGTGTTCGGGATTCGGGACCACGAGAGCCGGACCTATCTGGAGCTCCGCGATCACCCGGGCAGCACCGTCGAGGAGTTGGCCTCGCTGCTGGAGCGCGACCGGAGCAACGTCAACCGTTCGCTGTCGACGCTCCAGGAGAAGGGACTGGTCGACCGCGAGCGTCGCCTGCTGGACTCCGGCGGGTACGTCTATCAGTATACCGCCGTCGACCTCCCGGAAGCGAAGGAAATGCTGCATGAGGCCCTCGATGAGTGGGTCGCAGCGGTTCACTCGGAGATCGACGCGTTCGGCGAGTAGTACGTAACCGACCGTCTTTTTACCGCGCCGCCACCAGTAGTTACCAATGAGTCTTGAGCTGTCCGCGCCCGCCCAGTCGGAACCGGCGTGTGCCGACGACGGCGTCTGGTTGGAGTGCATCGAGTGTGGCGAGCAGTTCGCCCCGTTCGACGAGATCCACTACACCTGTGCCGACTGCGACGCGCTACTCGAAGTCCGGTACGCCGACCCGCCGACGTTCGATGATTTCGAGGGTCGTGGCGTCTGGCGGTACAACGCGGCACTCCCCTTCGAGGTGGGTGTTACGCTACCCGAGGGAGATACGCCGCTGCACGAAGCCCCGCGACTGCGTGAGGACATCGGCGTCGACAGTCTCCGTGTCAAACACGAGGGCATGAACCCGACCGGCGCGTTCAAGGATCGCGGGATGACCGTCGGCGTTGCCGTCGCCCAGGAACTCGGCGTCGGTCGACTGGCCTGTGCCTCGACCGGCAACACCAGCGCGGCCCTTGCGGCCTACGGGGCCCGCGGCGGGATGGAAACGCTCGTCTTGCTGCCCTCTGGCAAAGTCGCCGCCGGGAAGATCGCCCAAGCCAGCCTGCATGGCGCGCGCATTCTCGAAGTCGATGGCAACTTCGATAGCTGTCTCGATATCGTCCAGGAACTCGCCGCCCTCGGCGAGGTCTACCTCCTTAATTCGTTGAACCCGTTCCGCCTCGAAGGCCAGAAGACAATCGGCTTCGAGATCCTCGAAGAACACTACGAGGACTACGGCGAGTACCCCGACCGGATCGTGCTNCCNGTCGGCAACGCCGGCAACACCGCCGCNCTNTACAAGNNGTTCCGCGAACTCGTCACCAGCGGCGCGCTTGCCGAAAGCGAGGTGCCGAAACTCACCGGCGTCCAAGCCGAGGGCGCCGCACCGATGGTCGAAGCCGTCCGGAACGGCCGCGACGAGGTCGAACGCTGGGATGAGGTCGAAACCCGCGCGACGGCGATCCGTATCGGTAACCCGGTCAACGCGCCGAAGGCCCTCCCGGGCATCTACAACACCGGCGGCACCGCCGTCGCCGTCAGCGACGACGAGATCACGGCCGCCCAGCGGCAACTCGCCGGCGAAGGCATCGGCGTCGAACCGGCCTCCGCCGCGTCGGTCGCGGGCCTCCGCAAACTGCGCGACGCCGGCGAGATCGGGGCCGACGAATCGGTTGTCTGTCTCACGACCGGCCACCTGCTGAAAGATCCCGACGCTGCCTTCGAGGCCGGCGGCGATCCCGAACCGGTGCCGAACGACACCGACGCCGTACTGGATCACATCGACGACGGCGACAGCTCGGCACTCAACAGCGTGATCAAGCGGGTCTCGAACGCTGCCAGCGGGTCGCTGCTCCCCGCGCTGGGCGGCCTCGGTGCCGCGTACCTCGGCTACCGAAAACTCCGGTCGAACGGAAAATAGCGCTGCGGTTGCGATACCACAGCCAGCGATCACGGTTCGCTGGCTGCCGGTGACCTGTTTTCTCCTCAGCCTCAGTCGTCGTCGAGCGTGATCGACGTGATCTCGGTGATGCGGTCGTCGGCCAGCAGTTGGTCGGCCACGTCGCCGGGGATATCGACATCGAGATTGTAGACCGTCAGGGCCTCGCCNCCGATGGTCTCGCGGGCGTTGNACATNCCGGCGATGTTGATGNCGTNNTCGCCNANNANGCNCCCGATNANGCCGATNACGCCNGGNNCGTCNNTGTTNCGNGCGACGACCATGTGGCCCGACGGGATGGCGTCGACGCGGTAGCCGTCGATGCGGACGATTCGGGGGTCGTCGCCGGCGAACAGCGTCCCCGAGACCGTGATCTCCCCGTCGCCGTCCTCGACGGTGACGCTGACGAGGCTCTGGAAGTCGTCGGTCTGCCGCGTTTTCGACTCAGTGACGTCGATCCCGCGTTCCTTTGCGAGTTGGGGNGCGTTGACGNNNTTNACCTGCCACTCNAGCGGCNNGAANACNCCNTTNAGCGCGCTGGCAGTGANGAGGTCGACNTCNTCCTCNGCGATGTCGCCCTCGTAGNNGACNTCGACGNNCTCGATGCGCTTGCCGAGCAGTTCGGCGGCGATCTTGCCGGCGGTTTCAGCCAGGCCGAGATACGGCTTGATCCGCGGGAAGGCGGTCTCGTCGACCGACGGCGCGTTGAGCGCGTTGAGTACCGGTTCCTCGTTGAACGCGGCCAACACCTGGTCGGCGGTGTCGACGGCGACGTTCTCTTGGGCGGCCTCGGTTGAGGCACCGAGGTGCGGCGTCACGACGATCTCGTCAACGTCGAGCAGCGGCGAGTCCTCACTGACGGGTTCCTCGGCGAAGACGTCGAGGGCCGCGCCGGCCATCGGGCCGTTCTCGACGGCCTCGGCGAGGGCGGCCTCGTCGACGATCCCGCCGCGAGCGCAGTTGATGAGGAAGCCGTCGTCCAGCAGTTCGAGTTCGTCGCTGCTGATCATGTTTTCTGTCTCGGGTAGCAGCGGCGTGTGGATCGTGACGAAGTCGGAGACCTCCAGACACTCATCGAGGTCATCGATGAGCTCCGCGCCGAACTGGTCGGCGCGCTCCTGAGAGATGTAGGGGTCGAAGACGACGAGATCCATGCCGAGGCTGTCGAGCCGTTTGGCGACTTCTTGCCCGACACGGCCGAGGCCGACGATGCCCAGCGTCTTGTTGTTGACCTCGTAGCCGAGGTAGTCGGATTTCGCCCACTCGCCGTCCTTGAGGCGGGTGTGGGCCTGCGGGATCCAGCGGGCGGCGGCGAAGGCCATCGCNACNGTGTGTTCNGCNGCNGCNCGGACGTTNCCCTNCGGCGCGTTGGCGACGACGACGCCNTGGTCGGTCGCCGCGTCGATGTCGATGTTGTCGACGCCGATGCCCGCGCGACCGACGATGACGAGNTCNTNGGCNGCCTCGAANANCNCNNNGNNNACNTCGGTGCCCGAGCGGACGATCAGTGCGTTGGCGTCGGCGACCGCCGCAAGCAGTGCGTCGCCCTCGATTTCGTATTCGGTCTGGACCTCGTGACCGGCTTCACGCAACCGATCGAGCCCCGCGTCGTCGATCGGATCCGTGACGAGTACCTTCATACCGAATCGATTCCGTGGCTCGGGGTAAAGCGTTTCCACTTTCGGTTCAGACCGCGGTATCGCTTGGCATACGGACTGCTGCGGTTACTCACCGGTCCGGCTGTGACGGCGGTTGACGCGCCCGCTCAGCGTTCCGGCGAGTCGTCGTCCGGGAGTGATGGCTCGGCGGCTGCGTCGATCAATTCCTCCTTCTCGGCGCGGCGAAGCTGTTTGAGTTCGTATTCGCGGCTCATCGCGGCGGATTGCGACTCGTGGGCTTCGAGATAGACGAGGTCGACCGGCGTTCGCCCGCGGGTGTATTTCGCGCCCTCGCCGGCGTTGTGCTCGGCCAGCCGGCGTTGCGGATCGGTCGTATACCCGGTGTAGTAGCTGTCGTCGGCACACCGGAGGATGTAGACGTAGTGGTCGCTGGCCACGGCACCGGTTCGGCCGCGGCTGACTCACCGCTTGTGCTTCCGGGTCGTATATAAACCCACCGCCACCGGAAACCGCGATTCGGGCTTTACACCGGCCGAGCCGACCGGAAACGGCCGTTCAACCGAAATCACATAATAACCCTTAATATGGAGGCTGGGGTACGAGAGCCTGCATGGCAGACCTTATCGTCAAAGCAGCGGTTAAAGAGGCCCTGAGCGACAAGAACGTATCGTCGGATTTCTACGCCGCGCTTGACGCGGAAGTCGAGGAACTGCTCGAAGACGCAGCCGACCGTGCCGAGGCCAACGACCGGAAGACGGTCCAGCCTCGGGACCTGTAAGCGCGGTTTCGCTCACTCGTTTTTCCGCTGTCTAACCGACTAGCCAGTGCTCAGTACGTCGTTGTCGAGACGCCTTCGTCGCTGCCGACCGAGACGGCCGTGGCGTACTCGACGAACAGGCCGTGTTCGACGACGCCCGGGATGGTGGCGAGATCCGTCGCCAGCGACGCCGGCTCATCGATCCGTCCGAACTCAGCGTCACAGACCAGATTCCCGTTGTCGGTGACGACGGGGCCGTCCTTGTCGCTGGCCCGCCGAAGCGTGGCGTCGCCGCCGAGTGAGTCGATCGCGTCGGCAACGACCGTGTGCGCGTCGGGCAGGACTTCGACGGCGACCGTGTGATCCAGCACGTCGATCGTTTTCGTCGGGTCGACGACGATATGCAGGTCGTCGGCCGCGCTGGCGACGAGTTTCTCGCGGCTGTGGGCCGCGCCGCCGCCTTTGATGCAGTTGCCAGAATCAAGAACGATCTGATCCGCGCCGTCGATAGCGAGGTCGATGCCGTCGACTTCATCGAGGCCGACGAGCGGAATCTCACAGTCGATAGCGAGTTCGCGCGCGCCGAAGGAAGTCGGCACGCCGACGATATCGAGGCCGCTCTCGACGGCCTCGCCGAGCGCGCGGATCGCATGCGCGGCGGTGCTCCCCGTTCCGAGGCCGACGACCATCCCCGATTCGACGGCGTTGGCGGCGGCCTCGCCGGCCCGCCGTTTTTGCGCTTCAGTTCCGCCAGTCGATTTCATACTCGCTCCTGTGTGCGGGAGGGTCAAACAGCTATCGGAGGCGACGCAGTCGCGCCCGCTGACGCTGGTCGCGCAGTCGACCGTCGCTCGCTCAGTCCAGTCGGTCGCGGATCGCTTCTTTGTCGTACTCCAAGGCGAGTTCTCGGGAGCGACCTCGGCCCTCGACATCGGCGTACGTCGCGGTAATGAGCCCGAGTTGGTCGAGTTTGTTCACCAACTCGGAGTATCGCGTGTAGCCGAGGTCGGTTTCGGCCTCGAAGACCTCATAGACCTCGCCGGCCTGCGCGCCGTCGTGTTCCAGCAGGACTTCGAGTAGCGCGATTTCGGAGTCCGACAGGCCGCGCAGACACCGCGAGAGGTGGACGTGTTTCGACTTCTCGTAGGCGGCTTCGATATCCTCTTCGGTGATCTCGCGGGAGGCTCGCATCTCGGCGTGCAAGCCCGCCCGGCGCAGGAGGTCGATGCCGACCCGGAGATCGCCGCTGTCGGCGGTGTACTCGGTGACGATATCGAGTTGCGGCGCGCCGATGACGTCGTCGTGGAACCCGCGGTCGATCCGCTCTTGGAGGATCGCGGTGATCTCATCGCGGCTGTACCGGGGGAAGTAGATCTCCTCGGGCCGGAAGACGCTCTGGACACGGCTGTCGAGTTCGTCGATCATATCCAGCGAAAGGTCCGAAGAGATGACGATGACGCCGATTTTCGAGCCCGGATGGGTCTCGTGGGCGCGCAACAGCGAGTACAGCGTGTCGTCGGCCTCGTTTTCGTAAAAGAGGTAGTTGATATCGTCGAGAGCGACGACGAGGACCGTGTCGTCCTCAACCAGTCGATCAGTTAGTTGTCCAAAGAGCTTCTTGAACGAGANGCCNGANGCGGGNGGNTCGTACTCGAAGANNCCCTCGAACAGCCGCGAGAAGACGGAGTAGCGCGTCGAATCCACCTGACAGTTGACGCGGACGNCTACGGACNTCNNNTNCNCCNNCGAGTTCGCCGAACAGNTTCTGGANNGCNGTCGTNTTGCCGGTCCCCGGCGGGCCGCGGATCATCGAATTCAGCGGACGCGAACCGCGAACGGCGGGCCGCAGCGCGTACTTCAGGCTCTCCAGTTGGCTTTCCCGGTGACGGAACGTCTCGGGGAGGTAGTCGATCTCGAAGACGTGTTCGTTCCGAAACACGGACTCGTCCCACGAGAGCATCTCGTCGGGATCGTCGGCCATCTGGCTGTGTGAATCCGGGCTGGCTACTTAATCGTTCCCCGGGGGTGTCGGTGCCGCCGACAAGCATTTCGTGGGGCGAAACCACACAAAACATAT
Organism: Halonotius terrestris; assembly: GCF_006861665.1. GTDB lineage: Archaea > Halobacteriota > Halobacteria > Halobacteriales > Haloferacaceae > Halonotius > Halonotius terrestris. Next base: position 221,231 of record NZ_RKLU01000003.1, read on the forward strand.
CCCCGTCCCATTGTAGGCTGAGATATGTCTCCGGGCTCGGATCGACGGCAGTCGCGGGGCGCCGAGCTGACCGCTCCCGCCGGGCGGCTCGCACCGTTCACGTCGCGGCTCCGGGATCGACTCCGCGTCGATACCCGTTCGCTCGCTGCCCTTCGCATCCTGCTCGGGAGCATCCTGCTGATCGACCTCGCCCATCGCGCGGGTGCCATCGCGAAATACTACACCGACAGCGGCGTCTACCCGGTTGCGGCCTACGAGGTGAGCTACACGCAGTTTACCGGGTTTTCGATTCACGCGCTGTCGGGCGCGCTGTGGTTTCAGCAACTCCTCTTCCTCATCGCCGGGTTGTTCGCGCTTGCGTTTGTCGTCGGCTATCGGACGCGTCCCGTCGGGTTCTGTTCGTTCGTCCTGTTGGTGTCGTTGCACGCGCGCAACCCGGCGGTGCTCAACGGCGGCGACATCCTGCTGCGGACGTTTTTGCCGTTGACGTTGTTGACGCCGCTCGGCGAGCGGTGGTCGATCGACGCGCTCCGCCGCGGGGAGTACCGCGAGACCGTCCTCACCGCGGCAACGACCGCGGTGCTGGCCCAACCGCTCGTCGTCTTCGGGCAGAACGCCGTCCTCAAACACGGCGGCGACACGTGGTACAGCGGCGAAGCCCTCAAAATCGCCTTCGCCAACGACGAGATGACTGTTTTCCTCGGGAACTACCTCAGCGCGTATCCGACGCTGTTGGAAGCCCTCAACTGGGGCTGGGTGACGCTGTTGGCCGGCTCGACCGTGTTCCTCCTGTTTACGGCTGGGCGACTGCGCGCCGCGGTGGTGCTCGTTTACATCGGCGCGTTCCTCGGGATGCTGCCGACGCTGATGGTCGGGCTGTTCCCGTTGGTGTTGACGGCGTCAGTAGTGGCGTATCTGCCGCCGGTGTTTTGGGACGTAGCCGCACGGCTGGTCCCCGATTCCGTTACATCTCAGTCGTCGACAACGCGGCTTGGTCCGCTGGCTGGCCCGCCGCTCGAAACGCGGCTGTACGACGCGCTTCGTCAGCAGGGGTACGGTTCCGTCGTTGACTACAGTCACGCCTACGGGCGGTCGTTGCTAACGATCCTCGGCGTCTTCGCGCTCGCCTTCGTCCTCGTGTTCGGCGTCGGCCACGTCGCCGTCGACGACGTGCCGTACGAGGACGAAGCGACGGCGATCCTCGACCAGTCGTGGGGCCTGTACGCGCCGAACCCGACGGACTCCTACAGCTGGTTTATCACCAACGCCACGCTCGAAAACGGCTCGACGGTGGCGGCGTTTGGCGAGGGTCCCTCGTTTGATCGGCCACCCGATGCCGCAGCCACCTACGAGTCGTTCCGCGAACGGAAGTTCATGTCCGCAGTGAGTTCCGACCGTGACGGGACAATCGGCACCAGCTACGCCGAGTGGGCCTGCCGACAGGCCGCAGACCGCTACGACCAGCCGGTGGAGTCGATCACGCTGTACCGGATGTTCCAAGACAGCCCGGTCGATGGCGAGTACGACGAACCCTTCCGGCGGACGCTCATCGAACACGACTGCACCGCCGGCTGACCGTCCCGACCGATCTCACGGCCGCGTCCCGGCTGCTATTTCTCCCGAACGTGCCGCACCGTGCTGGCGACGCCGCGNGTCGANNCNNCCATNTCCGGNCCNNNCATCTCCGCGCGGCCGACGGCGAACGCNNNCGGCCCGTCGATGACNACCTCGTCGCCNNNCCGAATNTCGTCGCTNGCGTCGANGANNCCNGGCGCGAGNACGCTNCCGTGGGGGACGAACCCCTCGATTTCGACCGTCTTGGTCGGCGCGTCGCTGTCGAGCCAGCGGTCGCCGCCGGCAAGCGTCATTGCCAGCAGGCCGTACTGCGGCACCATCGTCGCCAACTGGTCGCCGTCGTCATCGCGGACCTGCAGTTTGGGATAGCGGCCGGTCGTTTGGATGTCGATCTCGCCGAACAGCGCGTCGCCCGCCTCGGGACCGAACTGGTAGTCGGCGATGGCTTTGATCGTGTTGTGCTGGCGTTCCCGCTTGGAGAATTGCAACTCGCCTTCCAGCGCGCCCGCGAGGTTCGCCAGCGAGTCGGTATCGGTCGGGTGGCCCTCAACCGTGTACTCGAAGTCGAGATCGATCTCCGGGGCGGCCTCGACGCGTTCGACGATATCGCGGTAGCCGTGGTCGGGAACGTGGGCGATGACGCGGGGGTAGTCGTTGCGCCGGAGATACTGCCGGAGCACGCTGGCGACGAATTCTTTCTCGTCTTCGGACCAACGCCCCGTCACAACTGAGTCGTAGTGTTGGGCGGGGTACGTTAATTCGAGTTCCGGCGGGACNACGCCGATGGGCGAGGTCATNGAGACGNTGTGGCCNCGGTAGCCAATGGCGTCGTGGAACTGGCCGTGGCTCTGGGAATCGCTGTAGGGCTTGCGAGCCGAACACGGCACGAGCACGAGCGGATTATCGAAGCGGTTGCGGTAGCGGCTCGTTACGCGCTCGGCGAACCGCTGGATTTCGACCCGGCGGATCGTATCGCTCGTCGCCGCCGAGATCTCGCTGGTCCGCATCACGGGCGTTCGGCTTTCGAGATAGCTGTACTGATCGTCGAACTCGCGGAACGCGGCGGTCAGCCAGTTGTCGTGGCGGGCTTGCCCCTCGATGTAGTCCCGCAGCCGACCCGCCCGGATGCGCTCGCGGACGCGCCGCAATTCGGCATCAAGCGCGGCGACGTTGTGCTCGATGCAGTCCTCGCGGTCGAACTCCTCGCGCGGTTGCTGGCAGGCCGGGCAGCTACAGGGGAGTTCGTCGAGATCCTCGAGAAACGCTTCGTTGTCGCTGGTGAGGTACTTCCCTTGGCTGCCTTTGACCTTCGCCAGTTTGGCATCGAATCCATCGACGCCGGCGTAGGCCAGCAGGGCGACGTTTCGCGGCGTCGCAACCCCAGAGAGAATCAGTGCGGTATCAGCCGGCAGCGCGTCCTTCGCGCTGATGATCGCGTCTTTGAACCCTTCGCCGTGGCCGACGAACCCAGAGGCGTCGCTCAGGATGTAGGCGTCGGTTCCCTGTTCGGTGGGGGTGTCGCTGGCGACGACAGCAGCAGTCGGAAAATCGGTGTCGCCGTGCTCGGTCCCGAAGGCCTCCTGTACCTCTTCGCGCGCCCCGGCCGGCAGCGACCGGTGGGGGAGGATCGTTACCACGGACTCGTCGCCGTCGGGCACCTCGCGGTCGGCGGCCCACAGGCTCCCGCTATCGACGAGTACGTCGTCGAGGCGGGCCGGCGTCGTCACCGGCTCGGTGAGCCGCAGCTCGCCGATCCGGGCTGGCCCGTCCCGGTCGAGGACTTCGAAAAACTCGGTCATAGCACCCCGTCGGCTGCCGACGGTGAACTATCTTGCCTTTGCGGTCCGAGCGTTTTTCGAGCAGCCGCTCGTTGAACCGACATGGATCGTCTTTCCGGTGCGTGGGACGCCGCCGAAACCGAAGCCTTCCTCGATTCGGCGACAGTGCCGCTTCGCCTCTCCTGTCACGCCAACGGCGAGTCGCTGTGGATGCTCTCGCTGTGGTTCCTGTATCAGGATGAGGCCTTCTGGTGTGCGACCAGCGCGAACGCCGATGTCGTTGACTATCTCGCTGACAACGACCGCGTTGCGTTCGAGGTCTCGACCAACGAGCCGCCGTACAAGGGCGTTCGCGGCAACGGCACCGCGACCGTCGAGCCCGACTCGGAGAAAGCGTTGCTTCGGGAGCTCTTGGAGCGATATCTCGGCGGCACCGATTCCGATCTTGCCGACCGGCTATTGTCGCCTGAGCGCGACGAGGTCACAATCCAGATCGATCCCAACCGGCTGTACACGTGGGATTTCACCGACCGGATGGCCGACGTGACACCGGAATAGTCGTTCTGCTATCGGTCGTTGATTTCCTGCAGTGATTCGACCGTCACCTGGTCCGGCACTCGATCAACCGCATCCTGGTGCCAGTCGTCGATAGCGAGTGTAAACGCGGTATCGGGATTAGCCTCAACGAGCGCCCGGACGCCGTCGGCCGCGGCCACCTGTCCCGCGCGGTCGGGGCGGTCTGGGACGGTCGCCGTGAAGGGATAGCTCTCCGAAAGGGCTCGCGGGAAGGGACCGAACGGGGCGACGACGCGCCAGGCCTCGTCGTAGGTGTCGCCGTCGGGCGCGCCACCCTCAGTCAGCAGCAGCCGGTCGGGAACCGCCAGCCGGTCGAGTCGCTCGTGGTGTCGCCGGACTTCGGGCCGGCGCGCGCTTTCGGCGGAGGTGTGGAAGAACGTGCCCTTCGAGACGGGATCTTCGGTTTCGAGTTGGTCGGCGTGATCCAACAGCGCGCGGTAGCCGTCGTACATCGCCGGGTGGCCGCGGGCGCGGCGTTCGACGAGTTCGAGGAGATTGCCGCTCCGGATCGCCTGTTTGATCCGGCGAATCTCCTCAAACGTGACGTGGAGGTTGTGCTCGGCGAGCAGCCGGATTCGGGTGTCATCGTCCTCGCTACGGAGATCGGCGGGCGTTCGCTTGCTACAGATCGGACACGAGCAGGGGAAGTAGTCGAGATCATCAAGCTGTTGGGTGCCGGCGACCGTCAAATATCGGCCGGCGCGAGCGTACAGCGCGTAGGCGGCCGAATCGAAGAGATCACAGCCCATGGCGACCGCCAGTGCGAGCATCATCGGGTGGCCCGCGCCGAAGAGATGCACCGGGCAGTCCGCGCCGAGGCCGCGTTTCGCAGCGGCGACGCCGGTCACCATGTCGTCGTAGCGGTAGCTGTTCATAAGCGGGACGACCGCGCCGATCGGGAACACATCGAGATCGGTGCCGGCCGCGTGGGCGGCGGCGTCCTCACGGAGGTCAGGGTAGGTCGAGCCCTGTACCGGCGCGTTCAGGAGCATCTCGCCAACGTCGATGGCTTCGGCGTCAGCGAGAGCCTGCTGAGTTGTTTCCAACTCGCGTTCGGCCTGCTCGCGGCTCACGTCCGGCGGCGTCGGGATGTCGACCGGTGTCCCGATGTCGGAGCCGATGGCGTGTTGGAACTCGATGATCTCCTTCGTCGTCACCTCGACATCGCTGTACTCCGAGAGTTGGAACGAGCCCGAATCAGTCATGATCGCGCCGTCGAAATCGAGCATCTCGTGGAGTCCCTCGTCGAGGGCCTGCTCGCGGAGGGCGTCGGTCTCGCGGATGATGTAGGAGTTCGTGATCAGGATCTCGACGCCGAAGTCGGCTTCGAGGCGGGCAGGCTCGATAGTGAGCCGGTTTGGATTAATGACCGGCATCAGGGCGGGCGTCTCGACGGTGCGGTCGGCCCGCGGGACGTCGAGCCGGCCGATCCGCCCCGCGGCGTCGGCGTCCCGGATCTCGAAGTGGTCGCGCATTACCCCTCGCTACCGCGGGCTGGTCGGTAAGGATTGCGTTCGGGGTCGGCGTCAGGTTCCGACCACTGCGTGGATGAGTTTCGATTCGGCCTTGCGGAGGTGTTCGGCTGCCGTGCTTGGCGCACAGTCGATCGCTGTAGCGACGTCCTCGTGGCTTGCCGTCCGGGGAATATCGTAGTATCCCAGTTCGACCGCTGTCCGTACTGCCTCCCGCTGTCGTTGGCTGAGTTGGCTTTCGGCCGTCAGCGCCATCGATTCGAGCCCGGTTACGGCTTCGATGCTGACATCGACTGGCTCCGTGACGTGGTCGATCGCGGTCTGAATCTCCTCATCAGGCCCGAACAGCGAGACCGTCACGGTTCCGTCCTCGTGGTAGCGGATCGGCGGGGCGACGACGATGCCGCTCCGCGTGATCGGCGCGAAGAGATCGTCCAATCCCTCGGTCGTCGCATCGCGGATGTAGACGTAGAACCGTTCGCGGCCGGCCGGCACGATCTCGTAGCCGAGCACTTCGGGAATCGTTTCGACGGCTGCCGCAAAGGCGTCGGCATCACCGACTGCGTAGTGGAGGATGCCCAGCGCGTCGCCGGTGAAGTTCCACTGCAACGCCGTCGATCGCTTGATGAAGTCAGCGTTCGCCCAGATATCGTACATCGGGTGGATGGCTCCCTCGTCGCCGCCAGCGGTGAGCCGAATCCGGACGTGCTTCATATCGGCTGTCGTCGGCACGGCTCAATTTAAAACCGCCGCATGAATCCGGCAGCACGGTTTCACTACACACGGCGTAACGATGCTGTATGCGTGTGTTCATCACCGGCGCAACCGGCGTCCTCGGGCGTCGACTCGTTGAGCAACTCACCACCCACGGCCACGACGTGGTCGGGCTCGTCCGCGATGCCGACGGCGAAGCCGCTGTCGCCGACCGCGGCGGGACGCCCCGCTACGGCGATGTTCTCGAACCCGACTCACTCGACGCAGCCATGGACGACGGAACCGAGGTCGTGATCCACGCGGCAACGGCGATTCCGGCCTCGACCAAACCGAGCGAGGAGGAATGGGCACACAACGACCGCGTCCGTACAGAGGGTGCGAAGAACGTCCTCAGTACACTTCCCGACAGTGTTGGCCACGTGTTGGTGCCGAGTGTGGTCTGGCTTGCCCGCCAACCGGACGGCGCAGCGTTCGACGAGACAGCCGAGCGGCATCCCGACAGAGCCACCCGCTCAGCCGCCGAACTGGAGGACCTGCTGCTCGACCGCGCCGCGGAATCGACGTTCGAGGCGGCGATCCTCCGGTGTGGGTTCTTCTACGCACCGGATGCACGGGATACGCTTACGTGGGGGAAACAGCTGCTTGAGGGCGATCTCCCCATTGTCGGCGGTGGCCTGCTCGGCCGCCGTGACGCCGAGTTGTCACTGGTTCACGCTGTCGACGCAGCGCGGGCCTTCGTCGCCGCCATCGAGCAGGAAGCAACCGGGAGCTACCACATCGTCGACGACGAGCCAGTAACGCCCGCAACCCTGTTCACCGCGTTCGCCGAGCGGTTGGACGCCCCCGAGCCGGGACGCATCCCCGGCTGGCTGGCCCGGTTTTTCATCGGCAAAATCGCTGCCGAGACGATGACACACCCGATGCCGACGACCAACGAGAAAGCCACACGCGAGTTGGGCTGGGAGCCGGCGTATCCGACCTATCGAGAGGGCCTCGATCAGATCATCGACCAGTGGGAGCGCGACGGGACGCTCGCGGAGTTGCGCAGTGACACACCGGTCGAGGCAGTCCCTTCGGTTGAGCCCACAGTCAGTACCTCTTGAAAAGCCGGCTATCGCGTCGTCAGTTCGTACTGCAGCAGCGTCAGTGCCGACCGACCGTCATTCAACTCATCGCTGACGACGCTGTCGAGGTAGTCGTCGTAGTCGACCACATCGACGCGGATGCTCTCGTTGTCGTCGAGTTCCTGTTCGCCCGTCGGCTCGCAGCCGTGGGCGACGAAGTGGTGATGCACCGAGTTGGCGATGCCGTTGGACGGCTCGGTCGTCAGTAAGTGTTCGACCCGGTCGGCCTCGTAGCCCGTCTCCTCGCGGAGTTCGCGGTGGGCCGCGTCGACGGTGTCCTCGTCGCCTTCCATCGAACCGGCTGGCAGCCCGTGGTTGACGCGGTCGACGGCCTGTCGCCACTCCTCGATGACGACGACGTCGCCGTCGGGCGTCAGCGGCAGAATCACGACCGCTGGCGACTCGTCGACGTAGTGGTAGTCCGTCTCGGTACCATCCGGGAGTCGAACGTCGTCGCGGCGGATCTCGAAACCGGGACACGTGTAGTCGATTTCGGTATCGAGCGTCTCCCACTGGAGGGGGTCCTCAGCCATACGTGACCGTTGCTCGGTGGCCGCTAAACGGCACCGGTCTCCGGTGTTCGTCGCCGCGTCGTCAGTAAGCGTTTAGCCGCTCAGCGACATCCGGACAGCCATGACAACGTTCGTCGTTGCGACCGACTCGGTCCATACCAGCGCGGCCCTCTGTGACTATCTCTTCGACCGCGTCGACGAGGCCGACACCGTCTACGCGATCAACTCACTCCACGACGACGATCCGGAAGCGAGCCGCGACGGCAAGGACGCGCTCAACGCCGTCGCCTCGCGGCTGGCCGCGGTGACGACCGTCGAAACCGAGCAGTTCAGCCGCGGCAACGTCCCTGCCGAGGATATCCTCTCGTTTTCCGACGAGGTCGATGCCGACGAGATCGTCCTCGGCGTCCGAAAACCGACCGAGACGAGCAAAGTCGCTATCGGCAGCGTGACCGAGCAGGTCTTGTTGCACTCGGATCGTCCGATGGCTGTCGTTCCCCGCGAGTTGGAGACCTGACGCTGGCGGCCACCCGAGACACGAAAGACGCTTGAGGGTCGCCTGCGACCCTTCGGCAAATGGCGACTGCCTTCTTCGACCGTCTCGCCGACCGCATCGCCACCGTCGACAGCGTTGTCTCGGTCGGCCTCGATTCCCAACTGGATCGCCTACCCGAGCACCTACAGGACCACGACCTCCCGCAGTGGGCGTTCAACCGTCGGATCATCGACGCCACCCACGAGCATGCGGCCTGCTACAANCCGAACGCNGCCTTCTACGA
>NZ_RKLU01000003.1:229765-264241 GCF_006861665.1 Halonotius terrestris
CCGANGGCTGGCGNGCGCTNCGNGANACGNTCGCNTACGCCCACGGGAAGGACGTNCCNGTNCTGCTNGACGCNAAACGCGCCGACATCGGCAACACGACGCGCCAGTACGCCGAAATCCTCGACGAAGTCGACGCGATCACGGTCAACCCCTACATGGGCCGCGATTCGCTACAACCGTTCCTCGATCGCGCTGAAAAGGGCGTCTTCATCCTCTGTCGGACCTCGAACTCCGGCCGCGAAGATTTCCAGGACCTCGAACTCGACGCGGGTGGCACCCTCTACGAGCACGTCGCCGACCGCGCCGTTGAGTGGAACGAGCACAACAACGTCGGCCTCGTTGTCGGCGCGACCGGGCCCGACGAACTCGAAGCGATCCGCGAGCAGGTACCGTCGCTGCCGTTCCTCGTTCCCGGCGTCGGCGCGCAGGGCGGCGACGCGAAAGCCGCCGTCGAGCACGGCCTCCGTGACGACGGCGTCGGCCTCGTCAACTCCTCCCGTGGGATCATTTTCGCCGGCGAGGACAAGGGCGAAGACTTCGCCGCCGCTGCGGGCCAGTCGGCCAAACAGCTCAAACAGCGACTCAATCAGCATCGCGGCGACGAATAGCGACCAACCTCCGGTCGATTCGCAAACTGTTCATCTGCCACCCCTGGCGGACTGAAAGGGCGAGGCTCTCTCGGCGAACCCGGACGACGCAAGCACTGCAGGAGCGAACGCAGTGAGCGACGAAGCGCGCAGCGAGTCCCGGGAGTTCTGCGAGCGAAGCGAGCAGAACCTCGAACGACGAGCGCAAGCGAGTCGTTCGGTGGTCGAGAGAGCCGAGGGCTTTCTACACATACTTCTCGCGCGCAACTGGCGATTTGGATACTACTACACAGTATAGCCGAGAGGCTTTCACCGCTGGATCCCCTACAGCCGCTGTGTCCCGAAACGGCCTGATCATGGGGATCGCGGCGGTTCTGGTGGGGATCACCACGCTCATGTTGATCGTGGGGGTCGTCGTCAACCCGTTTTTCCTCTTCGTCGCCCTCCCGTTCGGCGGTGCAGCCTACCTCATGTGGTATCAGGCCAGCGGCAAACTTGCCGACCGTATCCGCGCCAACCCGGCCGGCTACGCGCGGTCGACTCGCGGCGACGGCGGCCCGGGCGGCTTCGATGCCGGACCCTTCGAGGGCGGTCGATTCACCCGTGAACGTGTCCGGGAAAACCGCCGGCGAGCACGTGGCCAACGAGGGCAGGGCCGCCGCGCTCGCGGGGCTGGTAGCGTCGGCCAGCCAACTGGCCTCTCGAAATCCGAGGCCGCCGATATTCTCGGTGTCGACACCGGAGCCGACGAGGGCGAGATCAAAGCCGCCTACCGCGAGAAAGTGAAGACGGCTCATCCTGACGCGCCCGAGGGCGACGAGGAGGAGTTCAAATCAGTCAAAAACGCTTACGAGACGCTCGGGGAGTAGTTACAGGAGTGCCTCGTCGTCCAGTTCTTCGTTGACGAGCATGTAGCCGCGGCCGGTGAGGATCCCGCCCATCCCGCCGGAACTGATCAGGCCGGCCTCCCGGAGCGGCTCGAAGAGCGCGGCCACCGCGTCGGTCGACCGCTGCAGTAGTTTGGGGATGTCCAGCCCGCCGCCGGAGTACAGCGTCACCAGCAGTTTGAGCTGTTCGTCGGTGAGGTCCAAGCCCTCGATTTCGCGTTTCTGTTTGGCGTAGTAGCGCGTGACGAACTCACAGAGGATCTCGTGTTCGCGGTCGTCCCAGACGCTGATCTCGGTCGTCTGGACGTTCGAGCGCGGCCGCAGATGCCGAACGGAGAGGCTGTCAACGGTCGTTTCGTTGATGGTCTGGTAGCTCTCGCGGGCGTGGATGACGTTCGCCAGCGGAATCCCGATCGCTCCCACGTCGGGGTTGGTATCCCGAGTCCAAATCGAGCGGTTCTCGACAGTCAGCCGCCCGGCCACTGGCTGGACGTCGGTGACGCGACCGCCTTCGCGGGCCGGATGTCGCACCCCCGCCGGCGTGTTCGTCAGCAACTCTGGCTTGGGATCGCTGACGATCCACGGCGACCGCTCGCGCAACCGGTCTTGCTCCCCCCGTGGCTCCGGCGGCCGGCCCATATCGACTACCGCTCACGAGAGCCAAATATAGCTGGGGGCTGTCAGTTTCGACTTAGTTGACAGTTCTACGCACGCGACCATCGGACTGTGTTACAACGGTTCGCTATCCAGACAGCCATGCCATGGATAGCCACGGCACGGAAAGCGTTTTTACCGCCCCTTGCTAACGAGGCACTATGAGTGCCGACCGGGCCGCCTTGGAGCAGGCCCTCGCGCACGGCGAAGAAGAAGGCGGTCACATCGAGTTCAAAGAACGGCTCACCCGCGCCCTCCATCTCGAAGACGGCCGGAAGGAAAGCCTCGTCGCCCAACTCCGGCATCGCGTGCTCTCCGGCGACGGCGAAGCCACCTACGTCGTCGGCGTCACCGACGACGGCGGCATCGCCGGCATCTCACAGGACGCCTTTTCGGAAACGATGGACGTGCTCTCCTTGCTCGCCGAAGAGGCTGACGCCCACATCGACGACGTGGAAACGTGGTCCGCGGGCGACGACGGCCTCGTCGGGATGGCGACGATCCGCGAGGGCGCGATGTTAGAGGCTGACGACGGCCACATCGTCATCGGCACCGCAGGCCACGTCGACCACGGGAANTCGACNCTCGTCGGCTCGCTGGTCACCGGCGAGGCCGACGACGGCAACGGCGCGACGCGGGGCTTCCTTGACGTCCAACCCCACGAAGTCGAACGCGGCCTCTCGGCGGACCTCTCGTATGCGGTCTACGGTTTCGACGAGACCGGGGAGCCGATCCGGATGAACAACCCCCATCGCAAGAGCGACCGCGCACGCGTCGTTGAGGAGTCAAATCGGCTCGTCTCCTTCGTCGACACCGTNGGNCACGAGCCGTGGCTCCGNACNACNATCCGCGGNCTCGTCGGNCAGAANCTCGANTACGGNCTCNTNGCCGTCGCGGCCGACGACGGCCCGACGAANACGACCCGCGAACANCTCGGNATCCTGCTNGCNACNGANCTNCCGACGATCGTGACGATCACGAAAGTCGACGCCGTCAGCGATGAACGCGTCGAAGAAGTCGAAAAGGAGGTCGAATCGATGCTCCGGGATGTCCAGCGCACGCCGCTTCGGACTGATCGATACAGCATCGAGGAAGCTGCCGAGGAGTTGAGCGAGACGGTCGTCCCGATCCTCCGGACGAGCGCGGTTCGTGGCGACGGAATGGACGACCTCGACCGGCTGTTCGGCCAACTTCCGAAGCGCGCCAGCGATGACCACGGCGAGTTCCGGATGTATATCGATCGTACCTACAGCGTCACCGGTGTCGGTGCCGTCGCGTCGGGGACGATCAATTCCGGTCACGTCGAGGCCGGTGACGAACTCCTGTTGGGGCCGATGGCTGACGGGAACTTCCGCGAGGTCGAAGTCCGCTCCATCGAGATGCACTATCACCGCGTCGATGCCGCCAAAGCCGGCCGGATCGTCGGTATCGCGCTCAAAGGCGTCGACGAAAGCGAGATCGAACGCGGGATGGTGTTGCTGCCGCGACACGCCAACCCGACGGCGACGCGCTCCTTTGAGGCTGAGGTGATGGTGCTCAATCATCCGACTCGGATCCGGGATGGCTACGAGCCAGTGATCCATCTCGAAACGCTGAGTGAGACGGCCGTCTTCTCACCCGAGGACGGCAAACTCCTCCCGGGTGACACCGGGACGACGGAAATCGAGTTCAAGTTCCGGCCGTACTTCATCGAAGAGGGCCAGCGGTTCGTCTTCCGCGAGGGGTCAAGCAAGGGTGTCGGCACCGTGCTGTCGGTCGATTCGGAGGGAAGCGGCGAAGATAGCGATACCGACGCTGACGCAGCCCCAGAATAACCTCTTCTGCGATCGCCAGGTCGCTTACTGGAGTCCGAAGGAGTCGGCGAGGAGTTCCTCATCGGTTTCGCCGACGACGTAGGTGTCGCCGTCGACGACGTCGATCGTCGCTTTCGCGGGCGCGAAGACGCTTTCCGGAACCTCGTAGAAGTCCCAGCCGGCGTCTTCGAAGATCTGCTCGAAGGGGACGCCGTACTCCTCACGGGCACTCGACGGTACGTCCTCGAAGACGGTCGATTCCTCTCGCACCTGCAAGTAGACCTCTCCGCCGTAGGCGAGGGCGTCGTTCGTCCGGCCCATGGCGACTGATTCGTTGTAGCTGACCGGCGCGACCGGCGCGCGCCCCGTCGCCGACAGCACTTCCGTCGGCGGGTAGCCCAACTCTGCGAGCCGGAAGACCGCCAGTTCGGCCGCCCGGGCGGCCATCGAGACGCTGCCGGCCATTGAGCCAGCGGCGTAGGTGGGCAAAAATAGACTCGATGGCTCGACGCCGGCTGTCTCGGCGACGTACTCGGCGATCCGGTCGTTCGGGAGGTCGATGCTCTCGACGGCGAGAACGGCGAAATCGAACTCGTCGTAGTAACCGACGCGCTCGAAGTCGGTCTCCTTGCCGACGAGCGCGCGGGCCGGGCCGGAACCGAGGCCGTCGAAGTCGTCGAGATCGAGTTCCCAGCCGGCCTTCTGGGAGCACAGCAGGGCGACGCCGGGATGGTCGGTGGTCAACTCGATGTAGGGGATGGGCGCGCCGTTGATCCGCTCCATCTGGGTGTAGGTCGTCGCCAACCCGGCGGTCTGGATGTCCGCCAGCATGAGTCCCGCTTCGATACCGCCGTCGACGCCGACGCCGAAGTCGATGACCGTCGCGCCGCAGTCGAGTTCCGTCGCCGCGATTCCGAGTTCGTCAGCGAAATCCAACGCCTCGTCGACCAGCTCGATCGCTGACCGGTTGATGCTCTCCATACGGGTGGGTTGCTCGTGATCTCCTAAAGGGATTCGTCGTCGCTTTCCTCGGTTGCTCCCGGTGACTGCTCCGTTTTGGCCGGTCGGCCCAGATGCGCCTCGACAGCTTCGACTTTCTCGGCGGCCGACTGGTCGCTCGTCCGCTTGTGGTCGATCTTGAGGAACGTGCTGACGCGGTCGCCGTCGACGGCTTTGTGCGCGTCGCCGACGGCTGCCAGCAGCGTGTCGATGTCGGCGGCTTCGATCACCGTCCCCATCGGGTTCGTCTCGTAGGTCACGTCGTGGGCGTCGAGCGCGGCGACGGCCTTGGCAACCTCGCCGGACATGCTGTCTTCGATTACGGGTGCGACGCTGAGGAGTGCGATAACGGTCATGGCTATGGCTTTGGCTGGACGGCCCTAACTCTCTTGATGCGCCCTCAGGTCGGTTTAAATCTAGTAGTAAACGTTACTTGGTTGCATACACAACTACATGTATGGCCACTGCCGTCAAAGTCGATGAGGAGACGAAAGACCGGCTCGAAGAGTTACAGGCCGAAATCAGGCTTCGGACGGGGACCTCTGTCACACAGAAGGAACTCCTCGAACGGTTCATCGACGAGGCGTACGAATCCCGCGAGGAAGTCATCGATTCGTTTCGTGAGTCGACCGTTCCATTGTCAAATAGTGAGAAGGCGGCGATGCAGCGTGGTCGGTTCAGTTCCGGCATCGAAACAACTGAGGACGACATCGACGAGACGCTCTACGGATGACGGTGCTCGTTGACACCGGCGTCCTGTACGCCGATCACGATACGGACGCCTCCCGTCACACTGCGGCCAGCACCGCGCTCGAAGCGGTGTACGATGGTGCCCTCGGTCAGCCGTACGTGAGTGATTACATCTACGACGAGGCTGTCACGCTGACGCTGATGCGCGGCGGGTCGTTTGCGCCCGCCCAGCAGTTGGGCGAGCGGATTCGCGGCGTCGGGCCGTATCCACAGGTCTTCGAACTGCTTCGGGTCTCTGATTCAGTCTTTACCGAGGCAGTCGAGGTGTTCGAACAGTACAGTGACCAGCAACTGAGTTTCACTGACGCGACAACAGTTGCGCTCGCTGAACGGCACGATATCGACCATGTCCTGAGCTTCGATGACGATTTCGACGGCGTCGTCGCTCGCGTTGCTCCTGATGAGATAGAACCGACCGATTAGCGCCTACGTAGCTCCTGTCAGCGTACGGCGGTTGTGCTGATGCAGGCTATTCTACAGGGATTGTGTTCGGTAGAAAGTGCGTCGGCCGAGATTTGAACCACGGTCGCTCCGCTCGTTGCACTCGCTTCGCTCCCTGCTTCAAATCTCGTGAGCGAGTGCACCCTCACACGGAGAGCGAGCGACAGAACCGTCGCTCGCTGTGTTGTGTTCGGGAGAAAATGCGTCGGCCGAGATTTGAACTCGGGTTGTAACCATGGCAAGGTTACGTGATACCACTACACTACCGACGCCTGTTGCAACTCATGCTAACCGCCGATAGCTGTATAAGCGTTGCGAAACCACCCGACTGCCCGACCGCATCGAGTTACTCCGTCGACATTGTTCGGGTAGCGACTTGCTGCCAGCTTCTTCTGCGCATCATCACGGATGCCGCTCCTGAGTCGCAACCGAAATTCGACATCTGGACCTCGTGATCGGATTCGTCCCGTTCCTGTTTCAAAATAACTGACTCTTACACTGCTTATTCTACTAATCTGAATCAAAAGAAAACGAACAGAATGTTATTATACCAATACACGAAACAACTGTCCATGCCACGCGCCGCCTATCAAACGGATCTACAGACGCTCCGCGAGGACGTGCTCTACATGTCGGAACTCGTCGTCGACCGCCTCCGATCAGCCCTCACCGCCTTCGAGGGCAAAGACCCCGCCCTCGCCCGCGAGGTAATCGACGGCGACAGCGAGATCAACGACCTCTATCTCGATCTCGAAGCCAACTGCATCGATCTGCTGGCACTCCAACAGCCCGTCGCCTCGGATCTCCGGTTTATCGCCGCGTCGTTCAAACTCCTGACCGACCTCGAACGCATCGGCGATCTCGCGGCCAACCTCGCCGAATACTCGCTGGCCGCCGACCACGGCGTCGCCCCCGAAGTCGATCTGCAGGCTATCGGCGCGGCCGTCATCGAAATGATCGAAGCCGCCATGCTCGCCTACGACGAGGAAGATGTCGAGGCGTGTTACGCGCTGGCCGACCGCGACGATGAGATCGATCGGCAGTGTACGGTCGCTTCCGAAACCGTCGTCCGCGATCTGATCCAACGCGATATCGAGACCGACGCCGACACGGTCGATCTCGAAGGTATCCTCGACGACGTGTCGCGGCTCCTCCTAACAGTCCGGGATCTCGAACGCATCGGCGACCACGCGGTCAACATCGCCTCCCGAACCGTCTACATGGTCGACAACGACGCTGATCTGCTGTACTGAGCGGTCCCATCCTTTCGCGCCATGCCCAGACGGTACGGTTTTGCCGATCCCGGCGTACCACGACACATGAGCGAGTACGACCTCGATTTTGACGAGTTCGTGTTGGCGGCACCGACCGACACGCTCGCGGTCGAACCTGATGCCCGCGAGCACGCCGACGCCGTCGAATTCCGGCTTGATCTCGCCGACAATCCCCTCGATCAGTTGGCGGCCTACGACGGCGAGTTGCCGTTGATCGCCACCAACCGCGCCGCGTGGGAGGCCGGCGGCGCGGACGACGAAACCGAGCGACTCGTCACGCTCGAAACCGCCCTCGAATACGACGCCGTCGCCGCGGTTGATCTCGAATCACGCGCGCTCACCGGTGCCGTAGACGCCGCTGCAACCGACCGCGCCCGCGAAGTGCGCGCGACTGCCCGTGAGCGCGGTGTCCCCGTCATTGCGTCCGTCCACGACTTCGACGGGACGCCGCCGGTCGATGAGCTAGCCGACCTCCTCCGCGTCGCCGGCGAGGCGGGCGATGTCGCCAAACTCGCTACGACGGCGCAGGACCGCGAGGACGCGCTCGCGCTGTTGACCGCGACTCACCGCGCGACTGCGGCGGGCGAGACGGTGGCGACGATGGGGATGGGCGCGGCCGGCCAGCACACGCGCGCAGTCGCCCCGGTCTACGGCTCGAAGATCGGCTACGCGCCGGTCGATCCCGCCGACGCGACCGCGCCGGGACAGTACCCGCTGGCCGAACTCCGCCGGCTGGTCGCGGAGCTTCAGTCGCCGGCCTGAAGCGAAACCGAAAAACGGGAGTTTAACACCTTCATCGTCCAAGCCGACCTATGGGCAACTCACGACGGGTGTTGGTGACCGCGCTTGTCGCCATCGCGGGGGCGATGCTCGGCGTTGCGGGGGCCGGCCACGCCTATCTCCGCCGCTGGCGACGCTCGCTGCTGTGGCTGACGGTGACCATCGGGGCCGGCGTCCTGCTGATCAATCAGTACGTCCCGAATCCCGGCGAACTCGATCCCTTCGATACCGGCGCGCTCCCGACGGAGGTGACGCTTCCGCTGTTCGTCATCATCGCCATCAGCGTTTTCGACGCGACGCTGCTCGCCTATCTCGACGAACGGAACGATGGCGGCGACGCAGCCATTACTGCCGACGCCGTCGACGACGAGGGCGGCGTCTCCTGTCCGCACTGCGGCAAAACAACGGACGCGGAGCTGGATTTCTGTACGTGGTGTACGGAACCGCTCACGACTGCGGACGACAACGCAGCCGCCGACAGCGACCCGCAATCGTCCTCCGAGTTCGATCTGTAGTCATCGAGATCGATCGCCTCGATAATCGATGAAAAACAGCGACCGCGCGATTATTTCTCGATGATGCTCTCTTCGACGGCTTCGCCGAAGTGCCGCGCCACGTCCTCGTAGTACAGCAGCATCTCGTCGCCGGCTTCGAGATCGGTGACGGCCTTGCGGCCCTCGCTGGTGGCGACNTTGATNGTCTCGGCGTTCTGNAGCAGCGTCTCGATGCGGTCGCCNCCCTCNNTCTCNNNNTCGACGCGGAACATCGGCCGNTTCTCGATNTTCNNNCGGCCGACGATNGCCTCGCGGGTGNTNCCGTCGGTNNNGACGACCTGNACCTCGTCGCCNNNNTTNAGCTCNGNGAGGTANTTCGTNCCGCCNNCGGGCGTNCGNACGTANGCNTGGACCGCNCCGGCNTTGACNCGGAANGGNCGCGAGGCGACGTACGGCGATTCGGCNGTNTCNGCGTGGACGAAGAANANCCCNCGNGACATCGANCCGANGAGCATCCCCTCGTCGTNGTCCATCAGGCTCCCAGTGTCGATACAGACCCGGTCGGCCATGCCTGCGCGTTCGACCTCGAGAACCTCGCCGTACGTGAGATCGAGCGTTTCGCGTTCGGCGGCGTCGCGGACCTCGACCGTGTTGCGGATCTCATCGGGGTCGTCGGTATCCAACAGGACGCCGTCCGCGCCGAGTTCCAGCGTCTCGAAGGCGGTTTGGGCCTCCTCGGCGGAGGTGACGCCGGCCAGCAGATCGGTCTCCTCGCCGATGCGGGCGATCAGGTTTTCCAGCGGGATGATCGTCCAGTCCTCGCCGATGACGGCCGTGTAGTCGGCTTCTTTCGCGGCGGCCTCGGCGAAGGCCTCGTAGTCCTCGTCGAAGATGCGGATGTACGCGCCCTGTGTTCCGCCCTCGCCGCGGCGGAGGGTCGTCAGATCCGCGGAGCCGGAGAAATCGCTGGGTAGGTCGATCGTGCCGTCGCCCTCGCTGTCCTTGCCGACGAAGAGGGCATCGGCGGGCTGGCTGTCGGCATCGGGCTCGGCCTCATCGACCATGTCGGCGTCCGAGCGGAAGGCAGCGACGTTGATGTCGCCGAGGTCGCGGACGCGATCGACGTCGTCCTCGTCAACGAGGACCCAATCGACGCCGGCCTCGATGGCGGTCGTGATCCGCTGCTTTCGTGTCTCCCAGTCGCCGACGGCGTCGTCGGCTTTGATCCAGACGGTGCGTGTCATTACCGGGCTGTCAGTGCGCGTCGGCTTGAACATGGCGGAAGCTACCTACGGGTAGAATTTTCATAATGTTGGAAGATACTGGTAGTCTCAGGTAGGAGCCTATCTATTCTTTATTAGTTTATCCGGAACGAATCTATAGAAGGAATATTATTGACTTGTGGTTTGATTATTCTGGGTTTCAAATTAGCGGTATACGATTTCAATAATAACTATATAAACTACTCTAATCATTTCACAAATTCATATGCTGAAACAATTATAAGAAAGGCACCAATTATAGATAAAAATACTATAAATAAAATTTGTATGTCAGAAGATAATACCTCGCTTGTTGTTACCCCTTTTGCAGTGATAGAGATTGAAAGCACTTCAGCAGAAAACTCTTCGAAACCAATCATGATAAACAACATAGAAAAAACAGGCAATTCAGCTACCAATTCGAATGTTAGTTTTTTGTAATTCATGACTCCGGTCCTGTATAATACGCATAAAATAAGAATGCGGCAGAAAGCGCGAAAATAATAATCAATGCTACCGAGTTCACTATAACTGAAATAATTGTCGCTATTGTAGCAAATACAGCTCCTGAAAGTGTTACAACAGAGTATATCTCTTCAATAGTTTGTGTTCTTGCTTCATTGATTAGTCGCTCTTCTTCAGGTGTATGGGTATCTATTAATGGTTCAATGGATTTTCTTACACCTTCTTTCTGGAAAACGGACCCTGTGTCGAGTGTTGTTTCTACTGCCTGCTCAAAACTGCTATTATGAATATAAATACGCTCTTTGGGATCAAGCAGATCTTCGTGAAAATTGTCCTCCAGCTGATTCACACGGCTCTCCAGCAATTCATTCTGTTGTTTGGCATCTCTAATACCCCGTACTAAATGTGCCACGTTTGAATCGCCATGGGATACATAGTTATGAAATAGCATTTCACCAGTTACCTTTTTCTCTTTTTCCTGAAATTGTTTGACATAGACAACTGGTTCAGATGGTGCAACTTTTTTATGAATGTCTGTTTCTATTTTGGGATCTAGCAGTCTCTTTTTTTGAATTTCTTCTCCGAGAGGATTCTTCTTAGGGATTCTTGAATCGTTCATTTTCACTTAGTCTCGTCGAGTACCTCTCTAAGTTCCTCTATCTCTTCTTGCAGGACATCGATACCCATGATAATTCCTTCTTTTTCTTCTTCAGATATCTCTAAATCATCTTCTAAGGCCTTATTAACGCTTTCACTAGCGGCAAGCAGTAATGATGTACTTAGACTTAATCCAACGCTGGCAGCAACTTTTGTATGAAAAATGAGGACATTTCCAGACATGAGCTCATATGTCATCATTGGTTCTTTAGATGTTTCATTGTACTCAACAGATGAGTTGTATGAAGAGATTGGATTGATTCTCCCCGCAAATATTTGCATATAAACTGCTATAAGAGATTCTTCAAGAACAGAGTACTCTTCTGAGATATTTTTTAATACTTCATACACTTCTTCATTATCAGAGAGGTCTTGTTCAAACCCGTTGTTTTCGTTGTTACTTATTTCCAAATATGATCCCATTGTCACGAACTGATATGCGGTTGGTTCAGATTGTGCAAAGCTCGTAAGTAGATCTCTTACTTCCTCGTACTCACTTTGCAAATAGTATTTTACTGCTGTATCGAGCAGTTCGTTTATCGGCTTTTTCAATTTTCGATACGATTGATATTGGTCATATATCTCGTCTGAGCTAAAATCAATCGCGTCGCTAACGTTGCTGCTCATATAAAAAGTAGAGTTTCTAAGTATATAACACTACTGCGATGTGTCTATTTATAAAATTCATTCAAATAGTTAGAAGTCTCATTTTCACACCGGGTTATTATGCAATAGGAGGTGGCCGATTTGAACCGATAGCCGCTTCGCTCCTCACGTAGTTCGGCGCAGAAACGGGCTGGACGCGATTCGAACACGCGACCGACGGATTAAGAGTCCGTCGCTCTGCCAAACTGAGCTACCAGCCCTCATCGAACGCTACCCGTGTCGTCGTAAAAGGGGTTTCCTTTCGCAGCCACTGCTCACTCGGTCGCACGCGCCGGAATCGACAGCCGCCAGCCGCCGGCGGAGCCACGGCGTCGGTCGCGCTGGCGGCTGTTGCGGCGGTCGTTGTGAAACGAATGCCATTAAGTAGCCGCCGACGCTGGCTTTCGATACTCATGAGTGCTGGCACGACTGGCTCCTCGCGGTCGACGTACGCCATTCTGGGCTGCGGGAGCGTCGGTCACGCAGTCGCCGAGGAACTCAGCGAGGCGGGCAACGACGTGCTCATCCTCGATAAAGACGAGAGCCGTGTCGAAGCACTCCGCGATCAGGACCTCAACGCCCAAGTGCAGGATATCAGCGAGCCATCGGTCGCCGACGCGGTCGGCGACCGCGATATCATCCTCGTGCTGTCCTCCGACATCGAGGCCAACAAGGGAGCAGTCGCTGAGATCCGCGAGCAGGGCGGCGGCCAGTACATCGTCGTCCGCGCCTCCGACCCGGTCAGCGAGGAGGAGCTCCGCGAACTCGGCGCGGATGTCGTCGTCAACCCCTCGACGGTCATCGCCGAATCCGCGCTCCGCAGCCTCGAATCCGGCGAACTCCAGCACAAGGCCCGCCAGCTGGCCGATATCCTCGAAGCGACTGACGGCCGGCTGGGCATTCTCACACAGGACAACCCCGACCCCGACTCCATCGCCAGCGCGACCGCCCTACAAGCGATCGCCGCCGAGTTCGGCGTCGAGGCCGACATCCGCTACGAGGGCGATATCGGCCACCAAGAGAACCGCGCGTTCGTCAATCTCCTCGGCATCGAGTTGCTCGACGGCGACGAGGAGCCGCCGATCGCCGACTACGACCGGATCGCGCTCGTCGACAACATGAAATCCGGCGACCACGACCGCGATTTCGATATCGACATTTTCATCGATCACTACGAGCCCGACGCCGAACTCGCCGCCGAGTTCATCGACGTTCGCACCAACGTCTCCTCGACGTCGACGATTCTCACCAAATACCTCCAAGAGTTCGACCTTAGCCCCAACGAAGAGGTCGCCACCGCACTGCTGTACGGGATCCGGGCGGAGACGCTGGATTTCAAGCGGGATACGACGCCCGCNGANCTNACNGCNGCNGCNTANCTNNANCCNTTCGCCAACCACGACACGCTCGAACAGGTCGAGTCGCCGTCGATGNNNCCNGANACGCTNGANGTGCTCGCNGAGGCGATCCGGAGCCGCGAAGTGCAGGGCAGCCACCTGTTCTCGACAGCAGGATTCATCCGCGATCGGGACGCGCTCGAACAGGCCGCCCAGTACCTCTTGGATCTGGAAGGCATCACGACCAGCGCGGTCTTCGGTATTGTCGACGATGAGATCATCGTCGCCGCGCGGTCGAAGGACATCCGGATCAACATCGGCTCGATCCTGCAGGGGGCCTTCGACGACATGGGCGAGGTCGTCGGGCACTCGACGCAGGGCAGCGTCGAGGTCCCGCTCGGCATCTTCACCGGGATCGAAGCCAGCGAGGACAACCGCGAAACGCTGTTGCAGTTGACCGAAGAAGCCGTCAGAAAGAAACTGTTCGCCGAACTCGGCGTCGACGGCGGCGATTCCTCGAACGGGTCGTAAGCCGCTGCGTCCGGCTTCGTCCCGCGTGGAGGGCGTTTTGGCCGATCAGACCGCGGCTTCCTCGGCTTCTTCCGGCTCTTTGAGGCGTTCGATCGTGCTGTTGATGAGGACGACATCGCCGACCGCGCGCACCCACCGGTAGGGGATCAGTACGCCTTCGCCCGGGCTGACCGTGCTTGAGAACAGTTCGTCGTTGAGTTCGCCGACCGCGAGGTTGGTGACCTGTTGGGCGTCGAGATTGAGCTGTACGTCCTCGATTTCGCCGACGAAGACGCCGTTGTTCGAGTAAACCTCACGGCCGACCAGCGACGTGATCTCTTGGGGAGTCCCGTCCATGCTCCTACCCTTGTGAGCACCGATAATAAGATTTCGTGGTTGACAGCCACTTGTCTGACGGTTTCGGAGCGGACCGCCGCCTCAGTCAGTGGTCGACTCTTCAGCCGTAGTCGACTCACCACCTGCTGCCGATGACGACACCGCCGTCGCCTCGGTGGTCCAGTGGTCGAGCCGACTCCGGACCCACTCGACCGCGTCGGGACTGCTGTTTTTGATCAACGCCCGCGCGCCACTGTCGTCGACGATCAACAGCCCGGCTTTCGTCCCCGTCGGCTGGTCGGCGACAACAAACCCGTGTGGCGGTGTCGTCTCAAGCAGTTGCAGGTCGGCACCCGCCTCCCGGAGCGCGTTCAGTGTCTCGCTGTAGGTACTGACGAGCGCGGAGACGACGGGGTCGGTGACGACGATCTCCGCCCGGTTCGCGCCCTCGGTCGCGGTCGTACAGGCTTCGATAAGCTGCGGGAAGACGGCCGGACACAGCAACTGCACCCCTGTCGCGTCGGTCAGCAGCGAACACAGCGACGAGACCGGCTGGTGTGGGGTCGCCTGCGTCGCCGTGATGATCGTCGCGCCGTCGAGCATCGCCGGATCGATATCCATCTTCGGCGGCAGGTCGGCGAACACTTCGCCGGCCGACAGCAGTTCGGCGGTCTGGGATTTGAAGCGGTAGTACTCAGACAACAGCAGCTCGCCCAGCAGCGTCCGGCGGTAGCCGTCCGCCGAGCGGGTGACGAGGCCGGCGTCCTCCAGCTCCCGGATGCTCCGGTCGACTGTCGACCGCGAGGTCGAGACAGCCTCGGTCACCTCGCGTTTGTCACAGCCGGTCACGTCGACTGCGTACAGCACCGGCTCCCGCTGGATCAGCGTCGACAGCACGTCGGCTGGGTCGGTCGTCACCATGGTCCGGAATGCACTGAGCCAGTCCCCCTGGCCCGATACCTGGGTGTATGGTATATAATACACCGTGAAGTATTTAAGCGTTAGTCACATCGTGGGTAGATCGGTCAGCAGGTGAGGTAAAGACCATACCCTTCCGTGGTCTATACGCCGGGGTGCCTCTGACAAACCGGCAATTCCGATCCGCCGCCCTGCCCGGACGGCTGATCGATTCGCGTGACGGCCTTGCCCGGACCGTCACTGACGCCCGCCGACTTTGCCCGGGTCGGCAGGCCTCACGTCTGCCGGCTGCCCTCCAGGTGGCCGGCTGGACGGTTTTCCGTGTGTTCGTTCGTCAGTGGTACTGCCGTCCAGTGTGGCTCCAACGACTATTTATTCATCGGGGCTGACACCTACACGATGAGCGACTCCGAGACAGTCGACGCGACGGTCAGTATCGTTGGCGGCGGTCCCGCAGGCCTGAGTGCCGCGCTGTTCGCCCAGAAGAACGGTCTTCAAGCCCGTGTTTTCGACACCGACGGGACGTGGATGCACAAGGCCCACCTGTTCAACTACCTCGGCATCGGTTCACAGGACGGCTCGGCGTTCATGGACGTTGCCCGCCGACAGGTCGACAGCTTCGGCGTCGAGCGACACCAAGGCGAGAAAGTCACGGACGTGACGGCGACGGACGACGGCTTCACCCTCGAAACTGATGACGGCAGCTACGACTCCGACTACGTCGTGTTGGCGACGGGTGCCAACCGCGATCTCGCCGAATCGCTGGGCTGTGCCTTCGACGGCGATGTCGTCGATGTCGGCGTCGAGATGGAGACCAGCGTCGACGACGCCTACGCCACGGGCGCGATGGTCCGGGCCGAGGAGTGGCAGGCGNTCATCTCNGCGGGCGACGGCGCGGCNGCNGCGCTNAACATCCTCTCGAAGGAGAANGGNGANCACTTCCACGACTTCGACGTGCCCGCCGACGCCGACGGCGTCTTCGGCGCGATGAGCGACGAGGCGTAGCGCGGCAGCGACCGGACGCACACAGCAGTCCCCATCGGTCGCCGAAGACCGCAACGTTTGACACGGACGCCTCCGACAGTGCGGATATGGAATTCGAACGCACGAGCGGCGTCTTCCTGCATCTCACCTCGTTGCCGGGGCCACACGGCATCGGCGACCTCGGCGAGGGCGCCCGGGAGTTCCTCTCGTTTCTCGACACCGCCGAACAGACCTACTGGCAGTTCTGTCCGCTGGGGCCGACCTCGGCAGCCCATGGCAACTCCCCGTATCAGTCGTTTTCGGCGTTCGCGGGCAACCCGCTGCTGATCAGCCTCGACCGCCTCGCCGACGACGGCTGGCTGACCGACGACGACCTCCAGCCTGTCCCCGACTTCGACCGCCACGCGGTCGAGTACGAGCGTGTCGCCGAGTACAAACGCGACAAACTGCGGGCCGCCTACGAGCGATTCGACGAGACGGCAACCGAAGACGACCGCGCGGCTCTCGCCGAGTTCCGCGAGACCGAACCGTGGGTCGAGGACTACGCGCTGTTCCGCGCGCTCAAGAAGAAACACGAGGGCGTCGCATGGATCGACTGGCCCGAGCCGATCCGAACCCGCGATCCCGACGCGCTCGAAGAGGCGCGCGAAGAACTCGCAGCGGAAATCGAGTACCGCGTGCTCGTCCAGTACTGGTTCGATAAACAGTGGCAGGCGTTCAAGGAAGACGCCGAAGCGGCCGACATCAAACTCGTCGGCGACGTGCCGATCTACGTCGGCCTCGACAGCGCGGACGTGTGGGCAAGCCCCGAAGCGTTCCAACTCGACGACCAGAACCGCCCGACCGCCGTCGCCGGCGTCCCGCCGAACAGTGGCGACAGCGGCCAGAAGTGGGGTAATCCCCTGTACGACTGGGGCACCCTCGCCGAGAACGACTACGACTGGTGGGCCCGCCGGCTTGATCGTCTCTTTGGGCAGGTCGATGTGACGCGGCTGGATCACTTCCAAGGCTTTCTGGAGTACTGGGCGATCCCGACTCACGCTGACTCGGCAGCCGAAGGCGAGTGGCGCGACGGCCCCGCCTACGACTTCTTCGAGACCATCCGGGATCGACTTGGCGAACTGCCCTTCATCGCGGAAGACCTCGGCTTCCCCGACGAGGAACTCAACGCGCTGATGGATCACTTCGGCTTCCCCGGCATGCGCGTCCCACAGTACGCCGACTGGTGCCAGAACGGCAATACTCACCAGCCGATGCACTATCCGAAAAATTCGGTGGGCTACACCTCGACACACGACACCGACACCTTCCAAGGCTACTACAACAATCTCGGCGACCGCCAGCGTGAGTGTCTCCACTACAACCTCGGCGTCGACGGCGGCCAGATCAACTGGTCGATCATCGAAGCTGTCTGGCGATCCGACGCGGTGTTGGCGTTCACGACGATGCAGGACCTCCTCGCGCTCGACAGCCACGCTCGGTTCAACACGCCCGGCACCGCTGAGGGCAACTGGACGTGGCGCGTCACCAGCGACGGCCTCGACGAGGATATCGCCAACAAGCTCGGGACGATGACGATGATCGAACTCCGATAGGAATCGATCCCCAAGTACATCGCGGCAGCGGCACGGTTTTACCACTGGCGGCGATGATTCGGCTGTGAAACGCGCTGCCGGCTGGCTCTCGGTACTCGCCGCGATCTGTCTGGCAGCTGCCGGTGCGCTCGTGGCGACGCCCCTGTTTACGCTCGGGCCCGACATGCTCGGCCCGTTCCCGACGGCCGACCTGCTCAGCAAGGCTCTCTTTGCGGGCGCAGTCGTGTTCGGCCTCTCGGGGTTGCACCTTCTCGTCTTGCAGTACCTGCTGCGCACAGCAACCAAGCGACGGGCTCACGACGTCCGCAACATCCTGCGGCTCGTCTTCGGTGCGGTCGGGGTCGTCGCGCTGCTCGGCGTGCTCACCGACCAGTGGCTCGGCGTCCTGCTGTCGCTCGGTGTCGTCGGCTTTGCGATCACCTTCGCGCTCCAGCAGCCACTGCTCTCGTTGCTCGGCTGGCTCTATATCATGGCGAAACGGCCCTACTCGGTCGGCGAGCGCGTTCGGATCGGCGAGACGAAAGGCGACGTGATCAAGGTCGACTTCCTCGTAACGACGATCTGGGAGGTCGGCGGCGAGTTGATCTCGACGAACCAGCCTTCGGGCCGGGTCGTCACGGTGCCCAACAGCGTGGTGTTGTCCTCGGAAGTCACCAACTTCGGCGGTGGCGGCTCCGAATACGTCTGGAACGAGATCCAGCTCCAGGTCTCCTACGAGACGGATATCGACGTGGCCAGCGAGATTATGATCGAGGAGGCTGAGGCGGTCATCGGCGAGGAGATGGCCGACTCCATCACCGACTTCCGGGAGCGACTCGCCGAGACCCCGGTCGAACTCGAAGTCACCGACGACCCGACGGTCAACGTCACCCAAGCCGAGTCGTGGATCGAACTCCGACTCCGCTACGTCGCCCACCCGCGACAGGGGACGCGCGTCAAAAACGAACTCTACGAGCGCATCCTCGAACGGTTCAACGAGAACGCGACCGTGACCAGCTTCCCGGTCAGTCGAAACCGCTGACGCGCTGGCTCCCACACCGCAGATTCGGGTCGCCACCCGACACCGAAACCCCGAAACCCACCGCAGGCCTCGGTTCGACTGATGGAACAGGGAGCGATCCTGGTCGACGATCTCGCCGGGCCGTTCGACCTGCAATCAACGGTCGAAAGCGGCCAGAGCTACCTCTGGAGCCGGCTCGACGGGAAGATGTACACCACCGACGACGCCTACGGTGGCCAGGCGTGGTACGAGACGGTCGTGCCGCCGCTCGATGGCGTCAGCGACGAGCAGGCGGTTGTCCGCGTCCGACAGGTCGACGACCGAATCGAGTGGGAGTCGACGACCGACGCCGTCCCGATTCTCACCCACCTCCTGCGGCTTGATGACGACCTCACGGCGATCCGGGCTGCCGCGCCCGACGAGCCGCTGTTCGACCGTGCCTTCGAGCAGTACCGCGGGATGCGTCTCGTCCGTGATCCACCGTTTGCGTGCCTCATCTCGTTCATCTGTTCGGCTCAAATGCGCGTCGGGCGGATTCACGGGATGCAGCAGCGACTCGCCGAGGAGTACGGCGAGACAGTCGCCTTCGACGGCCGGACGTACCAGGCGTTTCCGACGCCCGAAGCGTTGGCCGCCCGCACCGAAGCCGAGTTACGCGACCTCAGCCTTGGCTATCGCGCCCCCTACGTCCAGCGGACCGCCGAGATGGTCGCCGACGGCGAGGCCGACCCGGCTGACGCTGTCGGCCGTGAGTACGAGGCGGCCCGCGAGTACCTCACGCNGTTCGTCGGCGTCGGCGANAAGGTCGCCGACTGCGTGCTGCTGTTCTCGCTTGGCCACCTCGAGGCGATCCCGCTTGATACGTGGATTCGTACTGCCATCGAGGAGTACTACCCCGACTGCGAGCAGGGCAACTACGCCGAAACGTCGCGGGCGATCCGCGAACGGCTCGGCGGCGAGTACGCCGGCTACGTCCAGACATACGTCTTCCACTACCTCCGAAACGGCGGCGAGTAGGCCAGCGGCGACCGGAGCGAGCAAGCTGTCGTTGCGGCCGAACTTTCATACTTGCCGCCGTGCTACCCACACACATGGACTGCCGGGTCGTCGTCGACGCTGCGGTATCGGTGTACGACGTGGAAACGGTCGACGAGGCCGTCCGCATCGCCATCTCGAAGACCGGCGAGCTACTGAACCCGGATCTCAACTACGTCGAGATCGAGATGGGCTCGCCGACCGGCCCGGACGGCGAGGAGTTGCCGCCGGCCTACATCGTCGCCGACGAGGCACTCGTCGCCCTTGAGTTGACGATGGACGTGTTCAACGTCGAGCAGGAGGAACACGCAAAGCGAGTCGCCCGCACCGAGATCGGGAAACGGCTGAGCGAGGTTCCCCTCCAGATCGCTTCGGTCGAAGAGATTCCGGACGAAGAGGTCGAAGGCAAAAACGAGAGCGACGGCGAGAGCGATGAGGAAAGCGACGCCAGCCCAGCCGATCCGGAGTAAGCCACGCCGAACAGGACCCTTTTCACGCGCCTCGGCGTCTCACCACGCATGCAGACCCACATCGTCCCGGTCGGNTTCGATTACGACCGGCTCATCGCGCCGCTGNTNCGCGANCNNNTCNNCGTNGANCGGGCNNTCNTGCTGGAGGGCGCGGTCGGCAGCGAGGCCAACGTCGAGTATTCTCGAAATCTGGCCTCCAAACTCGAAACCGACTTCCAGAGCCTGCTCGGCGCGGAAACCGACCGGATTCGCCTCGAAGACGTCTACGACTACGACGCCGCCTTCGAGGGTGCGTTCGAGCTCATCAACGACCAGCTCGACGGCGGCNNNGAGGTNTGGGTNAACGTCTNCTCGATGCCNCGNNNNGTCNNCTTCGCCTTCGCCACCGCGGCCCACTCCATCGCCGTCGAACGGGCCGACGACCGCGACCGGATTCACACCTACTACACCGCCCCGGAGAAGTACCTCGANACCGANNTNGCCGAGGAGTTGCGGGCCGAACGCGAACTCCTTAGCGACCTGCTTGAGGCCGACGATTTCGACCGCGAACGCGTCGAGGAGCGCCTGGAGAGCACGACCGAACTCCTGACCGAGTTCGACGAGCGCGGCTCGACCATCGGCGCGAAGGAGATCAACGGCCAGCACATCGTCGAACTCCCGGTCGCCTCGTTTTCCAGCGTCAAACCCTTTGAAGAGCTCATCCTCTTCACGCTCGGCGAGCATGGCGAATTCGACTCCGTCAGCGAACTCGCGGAGGCAATCGCCCGCGACCTCAACGAGGAGTACACCGACAGCTTCCGGTCGAAAGTCATCTACAACGTTGATCGCCTCGGTCCGGGCGGGAAGGGGTACATCGAACAGGAGGAGGTCGGCAAGTCCTACCGGACGACGCTCTCGCGGATCGGCGAGCTGTGGGTCCGCTCACACGCGGATACGACCCGAGAGTAGGGCTTAGAGAACGATGCCGACGAGTTGGTAGAGCAATCCGAGGGCGAACACCGCGACCAGCAGGACTGTCGTCACGACGACTGCCGGCGAGAGCTCCGTTTCTTCCGTGGTGATGTACGAATCCAGTTCCATACCCCAGAGAGATCACTCCCGGGTGTAATGTTTTCCTACTTCGAGTGAAAACGGAGTGGGACTGCCGAGAGTCGAACTCAGGTCCTACGGACCCCATCCGCAGAGGATACCACTACCCCACAGTCCCGCACCCGAGAAAATGCGAGGCGGTCGTTTAACACCTTTGTTTCGCTCGTCGCTGCCGGCTCTGTCCGGCGGTTTGCGGCGACGACGCGGCCGCCCGACTTACACCAACACGCGTTCGAGATCGACCACGACACCGCTGTCGCCGTCGGGGTCGCCGACGAGCGTGCCGAGACACACCGCACTCCCATTGGGCGTGTAGCAGGCCACGAGCGGGTCGTCGTCGCTCGCTTCCGGGCCGTCGATCACGCCGGGTGCGTACACCGGCGCGCCGGTGGCAACCTCGCGGGCCGCCGAGGGGACGATGACGACGCTCGGCAGGTGGTCGAATGCGCGTTCGGCCGGCTGGACGACCTCGCGCAGTCGGTCGGTGTCGCCCTCGCGGGCAAACGCCAGTGCGTCGGTCAACTCGTGGAGATCCACCAAGGAGGTGTCGTTGAAGGGGTCGGTCGCGGTACGGCGGAGGTGGCCCATGTGCGCGCCCGTTCCGAGTGCGAGCCCGAGATCGTGACACAGCTTGCGGACGTAGGTCCCGCTTTCACATTCGATCCGTATTAGGGCTTGTCGGTCGCTGTGATCCAACAGATCAAGCGCATAAATCTCACGCACGCGGAGCTTGCGACTCACCGCGCTTTTTCGGGGTGGTTTCTGGTAGAGTGGAGCCTCGAACTCGTCAAGCACCGATTCGAAATCCGCCGGCTGCGGGCCGTGAAGCTCCAAGACGGCGACGTACTCCTTGCGCCCTTCGAGAAAGACCTGTGCCATCCGGGTGGCATCGCCGAGCAGCATCGGCAGACAGCCCGTCACCTTCGGGTCGAGCGTCCCCGCATGCGCCGCGCGGTCGACTGTGGGTGTGTCCGTCGTCGCTGGCGGTTTTTGGTCTGCGTCGCTGTCGCCAGCACTCGCCGACGCAGCGAGGTCGTCGACAGCGTCGCTTGCGAGGTCTCGCACCCAGCCGGCGACCTGATGGGCCGAGGGGCCGGCGGGCTTATCGAGGTTGACGACGCCGAAGGCCAGCAACTCGGCGGGCGTTCGATCCTCGGGTGCGGCGCGGAGTGGGTCGGTCATTGGTGGAGGGGGCGAAAATTAGAAGTCGTAGACGACGTCTTCGACCGGAGTTTTGCCCTCGTCGATGTCGGCGTCGTAGGCCTCAATCGCCGTGATCAACATCTTTTGGACGGATTTGGGCCCCCAGCGGGCGGTGTTGTAGGTGATGTCGTAGATCGTCAGATCCGCGATATCGATATTATAGTACTCTTGATAGCGTTTTCGCTCGCTTTTCTCGCGGCGAGCGGTCTCCTCGCGGGCCACCTCGATGCCTTTGTCCTCGCGGTCGGCGATGCGGTCGGCGCGGATCGCCCGCGGCGCGTCGAGCCAAATCTTCAGGTCGGCGTGGTCGCCGGCGAGCCAGCCGGCCAGGCGAGATTCTAAAACGACATCGTCCTGTTCGATGGCGACCGTCCGGAGGCGACGGTCGAGGTCGCGGTCGATCTGGTCGTCGTCTTCGGCCAGCTCGTTGAACTCGACGGGCGAGTAGCCGCGCTCGTCGGCCAGCTCGCGGAAGATGTCGCCACCGCTGACGTGGTCGAGATCGAAGGCCTCGGCCAGCGCGGCAGCACTCGTGGATTTCCCGCTGCCGGGCGGGCCCGAGACGGTGAGTAACATATCCACCCTCCGACCGTCCACCTAAAAGAGATTACCCTTCGGTACGGCCGTGAAACCCACTCTCATGGGTTCGACGGGGGTCCTTGAGAAAAGCGGCGTCGAGAGACCGAAGCTGGAACGCCGATTTAGTTCGCAGACGGCGTCATGCTGATGTTGAGGCCTTTCTGGATGATCTGGTTGAACGCCATCGAACAGAGGAAGTACCAGACGATCCAGATCTGCATCGGGCCGATGATCCCGGTCGTCCAGGAGACCTCGCCGGCCAGCGGGATCACGATGTTCTGGAAACTGTGGTGTTCAACGCCGCCGCGGAAGCCGAGCGCCCAGTACATCCAGAGGAACNCCGGNANGGTGAGNANCATGATCCACACCATCGGNCGGAACTGNTCTTTGAACATNCCGAGNTTGTCGCCCATCGCNTCCATCTGCTCCTCNTGNATCTCNTCGAGNGCNTCNTCGTCGCCGCGCTCTTTGGCCTCCTTGCGCCGCTCCTTGATCTCGTCCATCCGCGCCTTGTACTCGCCCATCTTCTCGGTGTCCATGAGTGCGACCCGGAGGAGCGTCGAGTAGAGGCCGGTCGCCACGGCGATCATCATCACCAACACGTAGAACGGGACGATCTCGGTCATCGGGCCGAGCACGACGTCGAGCGCGCCCGCAATGACGTTTCGCGCCGGAGCCCACGCGTAGCCGGCAAACAGCCCCACGGTCAGCCCCGCGGCGGCTTTGTCGTATTTCGTCCACGAACTGCCTTCGATCTCGTCGTCGTCGCTCGGCTCCGAGAGGCCGGCTCGCACGTCCTCGGGGGATTCGATCTTGAACCCACTTTCGCCGTCGACGAGGATGCCTTTCTCGATCAGTCGACCCCACTGGCCGCTGGTGATTTCATCGCGGACGTCGACCCACTGGACCTCGTTGTCGGTCGCGCTGTCGAGGACTGTCCGAATCGCTGGCTTCATCTCGGCGTCGGACTTGACGAGCGACCGGACCTTACGTTCGATTCGACTCATTGGGGGTCCGTTGGCAACGAGCGGTTAAGAAGGTTGTACTCTGGAGTTGCTGACGATGCGGGTGGAGGAGTCGCTGTGAGCGACGAGCGGTGGAGATCAGTCGTCGAGCCCAGCGGCGTCGACGATCCGGTCGAAGACAGTGTCAGGGTCGGCCTCGCCGTCGACCTCGATCAGCTCGTCGGTCTCGCGGTAGTGTTCGACCACCGGTTCGGTGTTCTCGCGGTAGACTTCCAGTCGCTCCGTTGCGACCTCTTCGGTGTCGTCATCGCGTTGTTCGAGTCGCTCGACGATCTCCTCGTCGTCGGGCATATTGAACTCGGTGTGGTAGACATCGCCCGTTTCAGGATCGACACGGCGGCCGGTCAGTCGCCGGAGGAGTTCGTCCTCGCCCACGTTGAGGAAAACGACCGCCGAGAGGTCGGCGATGTCGTCGAGGTATTCGACCTGCGAGAGGTTCCGCGGGTAGCCATCGAGAATGTAGCCGTTGGCCTCGGCGAGGGCTGTCTCGACGATTTCGTTGACCAGTCCGTCGGGGACGAGTTCGCCGGCGTCCATGTACTCCCGTGGCGTGCCATATTCGGTTTCCATGTCTTTGTTCTCCCGGAGTGCGTCGCCGGTCGTGATGTGTTCGAGATCGAAGGTTTCGGCGAGTCGCGTACTTTGAGTTCCTTTACCGGCACCGGGTGGGCCAAGTAGCAGCAACTGATGGCTCATACAGCTACCCACTTCGGCGTGCCTTATAGCTTTGAACAATTGCTGTCGCTCTTTGGTTGAGCGGTCGCAATAAAAACAGAGTCAGAAAATCAGCAGGCGGTTTAGAGGATGTAGGACTCGCCTTGGTCGATGTTCCGCGGTGCTTGGACGGATTTGTACGAACTCCCGCCGGCCGGTGAGTTCAGCACAATCGTCATCTGAGTCGATTCATCCAGTTCGTTCAGTTCGCCGTCAACAGCAGTAGCATCGAGATCGAAGCCGACTTCGACTCGATCACCCTGTTCACTCAGAATCGGATTGGTGTTGCTTTCGAAGTTGCCTTGAACCGGCGTGTACGCAACGATACTGTTGGTATCTGCAGCATCACCGGTAATCACAGTGGCGTTGCCGTTCGTCTCAAGTGTGTATGACGTTTCACTCAGGTTCACTGCTGAGGCACCAGATGCTAGTCGAAGCGTCGCGTTCACTTGATCAAGTTTGTTGTTCTCGGATGAGTCATTACCGATCACTTCACCGATCACAACAACGTCGCTGACTTCTGCGGTCGTCTGTTCACCAGTTTGCTGTGCTTGTGCTTGCAGGAGGCCTGCGGTGTTGATCAGCACGCCTGCGGCGATCGCTGCCACAAGGACCATCGCGATGAACACGATGAGCGTACCGATTCCCACCTGACCTCGATTCTCAGTGTCGAACATGGTTATGTGTTGACTCCCACCCATTGCCCGGGGTGCAGGAGTGTATGCCAAACAAACAGCGGGTTAGTAATAAGTATGGCTCCGAAATTATTGATATTGATAACAGACGTCCGGAGCTGGCGGGTACATGACAATTAGCCAATTATTGCAGTAAAGCGGCTGAAATGATATTCAATCCAACTTTCAATATTTTCTATACGAAGATGTTGGAACTGCAAATACCACTTTTGATATTCGTATAGAATAACACGAAACAGGCCACCGATACGCTTTTCAGCAAGTCATCGCTAATTATCAGTGAATGGCATCGGACGAGCTTATCGAGGTTCTTGGCAACAAGTACAACACCGACATCCTCTCAGCGACGACTGAACCGAAGTCTGCTCAGGACCTCAGCGACGAACTCGATGTGCCGATCGCAACCTGTTACCGCCGAATCGAGGAGTTGACCGAGACCGATCTGCTCACGCTCCACGACCGACCACTCTCGGACGAACACCGACGGATCAAGGTCTACCGCCGCAACGTCGATCAGATCGAAATCAGTTTTGAAAACGGCGTCTCGATCGATGTCTCCGAGCGATCGGGCGTCAAGAACAAGCTCGACGATGTCTGGCGGACGATGTCGAGCCAGTAATTAAAACGACGGCCCGTTGCCGCCACCAGTGCCACTGGGACTCCCGCCGGGACCGGATTCGCCACCCATCATCGAAAACCCGCTTGCCTTCTCGTGGACGGTGATCCCGCCATCGCTGATCTCCATCGGGAAGATGTCGGTGTTGATATCCTGTTTCCGCATTTTCGCTACCCAGACGTACCGATTGACACCCGAATCAGTTGGCGTCTGGATAAAGTAGATATTCCCGTCAGTGAGGAAGTTTTCCAAGCCGATTTCGGTTTCGGGGAAGACCGCTCCCTGCTCGTTGATCAACAGCGAGGTGAGGCCGTGCTGTTTGAGGATATCCGAGAACTTCAGCAGGTAGGTCCGTTTCTCGCGTTCGTTCTCAAAGAAGAGCTGGAACATCGTCAGCGAGTCCAATACGAGTCGGTCGTAGTCGCCGTCGGTGAACTCCTCCAGCAGGCGATCCATCGTCGCAGTGAAATCGCCGTCGCTCAGCATATCCCGCTTATCGTGGATCTTGATATCGCCGGAGTCGACGTACTCCTCGAATTTGTCGAAGCCGATGGATTCGGCAGCCATCTGGATATCCTCGGCGTTCTCCTCGAAAGAGACGTAGATCCCGCGTTCGTCGTGATCCTTGACGCCGGTGTAGAGGTAGTTGAGGCCGAAAAGGCTCTTGCCGGTTCCCGGGTTCCCGCTGATGAGCACCGTCGCGTTCTCGACGATCCCGCCACCGAGGATCGAATCGAGGCCGTCAACGCCTGTCTGAACTACGTCTGGCATGTGTTGGGTGGTGCTACGACCGCCCCCTAAATGAGCCCACCGGCTGCTATCGCCCGGCCGACCGGTAGTGGATAGGTTTATCCCTCCCCAACAATCACCATATATCCACGCCAGTCGTACAGCCGTCTGACACGGATTTATGCC
Source organism: Halonotius terrestris (assembly GCF_006861665.1). GTDB lineage: Archaea > Halobacteriota > Halobacteria > Halobacteriales > Haloferacaceae > Halonotius > Halonotius terrestris. The sequence continues at coordinate 256,475 of NZ_RKLU01000003.1, forward strand.
GAAACACGACTCTCAGTACAACACATGTGGGGATACAGCGTCCACCGAGTCGCCATGCCACCGGGAGAGTGGGTGAGCTATCGATGAGCGACGACACGATCCTCGTTGTCGAGGACGATCCCACAGTCACGCACCTCTACAATCAGTTCCTCGAACCGGAGTACACCGTCGTCACGACGACGACCGCCGAGGCGGCGATCGATGTCCTCCGCGGAGAACAAGCCCCTGAGGGCGAGGTGCTACCCGATACCATCGACGCCGTTTTGCTCGACCGGCGACTCCCCGACGAGCCTGGGGAAACCGTGCTCAACGTCATCGAGGAGGACGAACTCGACTGCCGCGTTGCGATGGTCACCGGCGTCGAACCCGATTTCGATATCATCGATATGGGGTTCGACCTCTACATCCTGAAACCGGTCACCAGAGACGAGTTGATGGAGGCCGTCGATACGCTGTTCGTCCGCTCGGAGTACGGCGGGCTGCTCCGGGAGGCCGCCTCGCTGGCCTCGAAGCGCGCACTGTTGGAATCCCAGAAGTCCGAGTCGGAACTCGACGCCAGCGAGGAGTACCGCGAACTCCTCGGCCGGATGGAAGATCTCGATGACGAACTGCTGGATCTCGCCGATACGCTGTCGGCCGACGATTACCGCGTGATGTTCCGCGATATCGGCGGCCAGTAGTCGTAACGTAGTTTTATTAGGAGAGTTGCTCGCCGACCAGTTCGTCCGCAACATCGATGAATTGCTCCTGTGTGCCGGCCGGCACCGTCGCGCCGGCGGCAACGTCGTGACCGCCGCCGTCGCCATCGACCGCGCGGGCGGCCTCCCGCATCACGACCGATAGGTCGAGTCCGTCAGTGGTGAGTGTGTGGCTCCCGCGGGCGGAGACTTTGATCTCTTCGTCGGATTTCTCGGCGAAGCCGATGATCGGTTGATCGCGGCGGATGCCGGATTCGCCGACAGCCATCCCGGCGATGATCCCGACAATAGTTTCTCTAATCTCGTCGCCAGCGTCGAACCACTGGATGTTGTCCTCGCGGGTCACGCCCTCGTTGGTGACCCAATCGACGCCCTGTGAGAGGTTCTTGCGGTGGTTGCGGAGCAGGGTTCGCGCGCGATCGAACGCCTCATCGCGATCGCCGAGGCAGACCGCCAACCCCACATCGGCCCGTTCGTACCGTGCGGTCGCGTTCAGCAGCGTCGAGAACTCGCTGGCGTCCCGGAGCACGGTCCCAGGCTCCTCGCGTGGGAGTTGGTAGCTCGTGCCGACGAGGTCGTCGATCCGGTCGGCCGGGACGCCGCTGGCGACGGCGCGTTGGATGAGCGCGCTGAGCAGCGTTTGGCGTTCGTCGTCGGTGAGATCGACCCAACACCGCCAGCCGTCGTCAGTTTCCAGCGGGAGATCCAGCCCCGACAGGAACTCGATGGCTCCGGCAGCGTCGTTTGAAATCCCTGGAATCCGGGCGTCGCTGGCGTACTCCAGCAGTTTTGGCAGCGGTCGGGTCTGTTTGCCGTACAGGGTGATGTCGGTCCCGGATTCGAGCTCGCCGGCATCGACGCCCTCGGCGACGATCGCCTCGTTCGCGCCGGTGAGCCCATTGACACCGGCCTGCATGTCGCCGACCGCACCGACGACGGCCAAGGCGGCCAGATCGCGGTTGTCGGCGGCCGGGTCGCTTGCCGTCGACTGTGCGTTGACGGTGCCGCCATCGGTCGCCGACGATCCTGTAGACGACGCAGTAGAAGCCGACGAGTCGGCCCCGATTCGCGCGAGCGCACGCGCGAGAACATACGATACACCCGCACCCGAGAGTTCGGACGCGCCGTTGAGGCCGACCAGCAGGGGATTGAGATGGTACTCGGTCNNGTCGCNGTCGGCGGGCTGGTGGTGGTCAGCGATAACGGGGGTAAAATCACCGGCCGTCTCGTGGCTGGCGATGATATCGAGTTGCCCGCTGCCGAAATCCGTGAACAACACCGTGTCGTGGTCGGTGGCAGCGATCTCGGCAACCTCGCTTTCGTCGAGTTGTTTCGAGAAGACCGTCTCAAACGGAATCCCGGCGCGTTCGAGCGCGGTCGCCGCAATCGCCGCACTCGTGAGGCCGTCGGCGTCGATATGGGAGGCCAACAGCACGCTGTCGGCGGCGCGGAGCCGGTCGGCACAGGCGGCCGCCGGCTCGGCGAGTTCGGGAACGGGAGCGGCAGAGGCCATTGGGCGAGGGTTAGGCGGGTTCCGGTATAAACCTCAGCGTCACTCGGTATAGCTCGGCGCGGCCGTCTCGACGACCCGCGTCGCCAACGCCTCGAAGGTCGTCTCCGCGGGAACGATGTCGACGCTGATGCCGTGGGTCTCGGCGGTTTCGCGGGTCGGCTCGCCGATGACGCCGACAACGGCGTCGGCGAGGCCATCGATTGCGGCGTCTCGAACCCCGCGTTCATCTGCGGCGTCGAGAAAGTGTTCAACCGTAAGCGACGAGGTGAACGCGACCGCTTCGAGGTCGCCGTCGGCCGCCAACGCGGTGCTGTCGCCGGCGTCGGCCGGCCGGACCAGTTGGTAAAGAACGGTTTCGGTCACAGTCGCGCCGGCGTCGGCGAGGCCATCGAGTAACACTTGGCTGCCGTGGTCGCTGCGGGCGACTTCGACGTGGCTGTCGGCGACTTCGTCCGCGAGGAGATCGACCAAGCCTGCCGAGCTGTAGGTCGCAGGCTCGCGGTCGACCGTCCAGCCGACGGCGTTGGCGGCGGCGGTCGTTCCCGAGCCGATACTGACCAAAACCGTGTCGTCGGGCTCCCAGCCGGCGTCGGCGGCGAGTTCGATCCCGGTCTTGCTCGTGAAGACGACGTAGTCGGCGTCACCCTGTGGGACCGCGCCGGTCGGCTCGATTTCGAGCATGGGATCTGGAACCGGTGTCGCACCCAGCGAATCGAGGAGTTCGACTGCCTCCGTTAGGCGGTCGTCGTCGGGGCGAAACACCGCGACGCGGACCTCGCGGCTCATCGCTACTCGGTGCCTCCGGTGTCGGTACTCGCGGCTGCGTCGGGCGCGTCGTCGTCGAGCGCGCCGGTTCGGTTCGCAAGGAACTCGACGACGGCGTCCCGGGTCGCGGCGACCTCGCCGATGACAGTGATCGCTGGCGGTTCGATGTCGGCGTCGTCCCGCACGTCGACGATCGAGTCAAGCGTCCCGGTAGCAACCCGCATTTCGGGCCACGTCGCGCGCTCGACGAGCGCGACCGGCGTGTCGGAATCCATCCCGGCGTCCAACAGTTCATCAGTGTAGAGGGGGAGCTTCCCGACGCCCATGAGGACAACGAGCGTCCCGCCGGTCGCGGCCAGCGCGTCCCAGTCGATGGCGGATTCGTCCTTTGTGGGGTCCTCGTGGCCAGTCACGAAGGAAACGCTGGAGACGTGATCGCGGTGGGTAACCGGAATCCCGGCGACGCCCGCACCTGCGATGGCGGNGGTNANNCCGGGNACNACCTCGAANGNGANNNCGTNNNCNGCGAGGTGTTCCATCTCCTCGCCGCCGCGGCCGAAGACGAAGGGGTCGCCGCCCTTCAGCCGGACGACGGTNTNGCCCNCNNNGGCNANNTCGACGAGNCGNTNGTTGGTGTACTCCTGGGGCGTCCACTCGCCGCCGGCGCGCTTGCCCACGTCTTCGCGTTTGGCTTCGGGGATCTCGCCGAGGATTTTCGGGCCGGGCAGTTTGTCGTGGAGGACGACATCCGCGTCGTCCAGCAGTCGCTTGGCTTTGACCGTCATCAGTTCGGGATCGCCGGGGCCGCTGCCGACGAGATAGACGATGCCGGTTTTTTCAGCGTCAGTCATCGATGTCCTCCTCGGCCGCCTTGCGGGCGGCGTCGATCAACTCGGCGGCCCCCTGTTCGCGGAGGTCGGCAGCGAACTCGGCGGCCGCCGCAGCGTGGTCGGTCACCGGCAGATCGCGGGTCGCCTCGATGGTTTCCGTCCCATCTTGGTTGAGTACCTGAACGCGCGCGTGCACGTATTCACCTTGAATGACCGCGCTGATCCCGATCGGGGCGATGCAGCCGCCGCCCAACTCGGCGAGGATCGTGCGTTCGACCGTCGTCTCGATGCGTGTCCGGGGGTGATCGACTTTGTCGCGGAGTTGCTCGATCACGTCGTCGTCGACGGCGGTCACTGCGATCGCGCCCTGGCCGGGCGCAGGGACGAACTCAGTGCGTGGAAGGCGGTGGGTCGGGACCGTCTCGAAGAGACCGCTACGCCGGATGCCAGCCTCCGCGAGGACGATGGCGTCCATCTCGGTGTCGACGTTGCGGCCCATTGCGTCGCGTTCGAGGTCGCTGAGGCTGTTGAACCACTCCTCTGGCGAGCGGTCATAGTCCTTGCTGTCGGCAGCATCGTCGGTGTCGCCTGCGTCGGCGTCGGCGTCGTCGCTGTCAGCGTCTGCCGCGGGAGCAACGTCGCCGACCATCTCGTCGAGTTTGCCGACCGCTTCGAGTCGACGCTGGTGTTCTCGCTGTAGCGACGGCGCGAGCAGTTTTTCGAGCCGGGTATCGACGTTGCCGCGGAGGGCAACGACTTCCAAATCGGGACGCGCCGCGAGCAACTGCGCTTTCCGGCGGAGCGAACTCGTACCGACGACCGCGCATTCGGGCAGTTCATCGATTCCGATGCCGCCGGGCGTGACGAGTACGTCGCCGGAGGGCGCGCGTTCGGGAACGGCGGCGACGACGAGCTCGTCGGGCATCTCGGTCGGCATATCCTTCAGCGAGTGGACCGCCGCATCGAGGTCGCCGTCAAGGACCTTCTGGTCGAGCGCGCGGACGAACGCGCCGGTCTTGCCGAGGCGATGGATCAACTCATCGTGGATCTGATCGCCCCGGGTATCGACCTCGGTGAGCGTCACCTCGCGGCGGCGCGAGGCGAGTTTGGACTGCACCGTCGCCGCCTGTTTCCGCGCGAGATCCGAGCCGCGCGTGGCGAGGCTGACGGTCGTGGCTGATGACATACCCGCCTCTCCGCGCTCGGCGTTCAAAAGCCCACCAGTTCCGTCGTCGCCGGAGACCTACAGCGTCTCGGCGTAGGCGTCGAGGGTTTCCTCGATGTCTTCCTCGGTGTGGGCATACGAGACGAACTGGGATTCGTACTGATTGGCCGTGAGGAAGATGCCCTTGTCTTTCATCGCCTGCCAGAAGAGCCGCTCCCACCGCTCGGTGTCGGCACCGGCAACGTCGCTACCGGTCTTGGGGCAGGTCTCGAAGTTCGGACAGTCGGGGTCCTGCCGGCAGCCGGCCGCACATGGGCCGCCGGCCTGACTCGTGCCGTCGCGCGTGAAGATCACCTTGAACATGCTGTCGGTGCCGACGACGGTGTACTCCGGGGCGTGGTCTGCGAGGAGATCGGTCAGCCCGCTCCGGAGTTTGTCGCCGAGGCTGTTGACGTGATCGTACACGTCGTTTTCGGCGGCGTACTCAAGCGTCGCCAGTCCGGCAGCCATCGTGACTGGATGACCCGAGAACGTCCCCGACTGGAAGACCTCACCCGACGGCGAGAAGTGTTCGATCAGTTCGGAGCGGCCGCCGATCGCGCCGACCGGGAAGCCGCCACCGACGATCTTGCCGAACGTTGTGAGATCCGGCGTCACACCGAACTTGCCCTGTGCGCACTGGAGGCCGCCGACGCGGAAGCCGGTGATCACTTCGTCGAAGATGAGCAGCGAGCCGTGCTCGTCACAGAGTTCGCGCAGTGTGTCGTGGAAACCATCGACCGGCATCACGATGCCCATGTTGCCGAGGATCGGCTCGGTGAGGACAGCCGCGATTTCGTCGCCGTGTTCCTCGAAAACCTCCTCGACAGCTTCCTCGTCGTTGAACGGGACCGGTAGGGTGTGTTCAGCGAACGAGTCCGGAATACCCGCCGTCGAGGGGTGTGGGTTGTCGGCGTCGCCCTCGACGAGCGTNGANTCCTGNGCNCCGTGGTAGCCGCCCTGCATNACGACGANCTTGTNNCGNNCGGTGNNGNCGCGNGCGAGNCGGACCGCNGAGACNGTCGCCTCNGTCCCGGAGTTGACGAAGCGCAGCATCTCGACGCTGGGGACGTGGCGGGCGACGAACTCCGCGAGTTCGACTTCGACCTCCGTCGGCGCGCCGTACATTGGCCCGTCGGCGGCGTGCGATTGGACGGCGGCAGCGACCGGCTCGGGCAGGTCGTGGCCGTACAGCAGTGGCCCGTAGCCCATCACGTAGTCGATGTATTTGTTCCCGTCAGCGTCGATGACGTGCGCGCCGTCGCCGCGTTCAATGAAGAAGGGATACGGTTTGGTCGCCCGCACCGAGGAGTTGACACCGCCGGCCAGCACCGACAGGGCCCGGCCGTACAGGTCGCGTGACCGCTCGTGGTTCATACGCGAGCGTTCTCACTCCCCCGACTTGTGCGTATCGACCCCGCTTGCAGCCCTGAGCAGTGTATCGCTCCCGCTCAGATCGCGTCGACGCCTTCCTTGCCGGTGCGGACCTGTATCGCGTTCTCGACGTCCATGACGAAGATCTTGCCGTCGCCCGGCTCACCGGTGTCGGCGGCCTCCCGCAGCGCGTCGACGACATCCTCGGCCGGCACGTCGGCGACCGCACACTCGATTTTGGCCTTCTGGTGGAGATCGATCGTGTACTCGCTGCCGCGCCAACTGCCCTGTTTTTCGGGTTGGCTCCCCCGGCCCGAGACGTTCGTGACTGTCAGCGAACTGGCACCGACCTCCGCGAGTGCCGCCTTCGCGTCGCTGAGTTTCTCCGGGCGGATGATGGCGGTAACCATCTTGATCCCGCCGTCGTTGGGTTCGCCGCCGTCAGTGCGAACCTCGGTCGTCGTTGCAGTGTGTTCCGTGTCGGTTGGTGTGTCGGAGTTCACAAGCAACCACACGAAAAGCCGTGGTATAGTGGTACCCCTTTCGGGAATATTTCACATTTATACAGTTTTCCACCGTATTCTAAAACTGGACGATCGGGCGGAACAACGGGCAGTGACCGGGGAGTTTAGAACGCTTGTAGCTCCGAAAGCACCGCCTCGGCACTGCCGTCGGCGATGGCGTCGCGGGCCGCTTCGAGACCGGCGTCGATCGAGTCGACATCTTCGCGGGCGTAGATCCGGAGGGCCGCGTTGAGCGCGATGGCGTCGGCGAACTCGTCGTCGCGCTCGCCGGCCAACACGGCCTCGGTGATGGCGGCGGAGTCGCCGGCGATGTCGTCGACGTGGAGGTCCTCGGTTTCGAAGTCCATCCCGTACTCGGCGGTCTCGATGCCGTAATCGGTGAACTCGCCGTCGGTCCATTCGGCGACTTTGGTAAACCCGGGCCGGATGTCGTCGTACCCCTCCATGCCTTGGAACATAATCACGCGATGGAGGTCGTGGTGTTCGCTTTCGGTGAACGTGTCGGTGACCTTCTTGGCAAACGCGAGGTGGTAGAAGGAGCCGAGATGCACGTCGGCGTTGGCGGGGTTTGCCAGCGTCTCGATGGTGTTGACGAACGTGCGGACGCCCATCTGATCGCGGCGGTCGAAGAGTTCGTCGACGACAGGGTTGAACGCCGGTTGGTAATAGAAGCCGAAGCCGGTTTCGTCGACCATGTCGGCGGACTCCTGCGGCGTGATCTCAGTGTCAACGCCGAGTTCGTCGAGAACGTGTTTGTAGGCGTCCTGTTTCTGCGTCGGGACGCGGTCNCCGGAGTGGACGACGACNGGCGTGCCCGCGGCNGCNGCGACGANNCCNGCGGCGACGCCGAGGATCGCNG
>NZ_RKLU01000003.1:264246-265061 GCF_006861665.1 Halonotius terrestris
CCNTTNCCGTCGTAGTTGGCCCCGCAGTCGACGGGGTCGCAGTCGGGTTCGGCGTACTCGACGTGTTCGCACATCACGTCGGTGTAGGCCGCCAGCTCGGTTGGCGTGTTGCGTTTCCACCGATTCGAGAGCCAAAAGGCCCCGAGGGTCGTCGGGTCGGGCGCGCCCGCGATGATGCGCTCGAAGGCTTCGAGTGCCTGCTCGCGGGTCAGATCGTCCGCGGATTTGTGGCCGGAGCCACAGACCTCAGTCATCAGCCGTTTCAGGGGCCACTCGCCGAACGTTTGGGTCGCCTGCGCCATACCGCGCGTTGGACTGTGGCGGACATAAGCCTCCGGTTGTCCGCCCAGAAGTTGACAAACTCCGAAAGCCGTAGATACCCCACACCCCTATATGGACCAATGAGTATCGAGGCCGACTGGCGGGCGGATCTCGACGCCGTCGATGCGACGCTCATCGACGAGTACCAAAGCGGCCTGCCGGTCGTCGCCGACCCCTTCACGGCGATGGCGGCGGAGTTGTCGGCGACGACGGGGACTGATCTCACTGCCGACGACGTACTCGACCGCGTCAAAACGCTCTCGGAGCGCGGCATCTTCCGGCGGTTCGGCCCGGTGTTGAACCCACCGGTGATCGGGAGTTCCGCACTCGCCGCGGTACAGGCCCCGCCNGANCGGTTCGANGNGGTCGCCGNNNNGNTCAACGGCTACCGGCAGGTGAACCACAACTACCGCCGGAACCACGAGTGGAACATGTGGTTCGTCGTCACCGCGGGCTCCCGNGNGNNGCGNGANNNGATNCTCGNCGANATCGAG
>NZ_RKLU01000003.1:265470-275636 GCF_006861665.1 Halonotius terrestris
CNGTCGGCNNNCTCCCGTACGTGACGCTCTGTTATCACCGCCCGCGGCGACCCGACCAGGACTGGCCGTACAACCTCTTTACGATGGTTCACGGCCGGGAAGCCGACGCGGTCGATGCGAAGATCGACGACCTCGCCGCCGACTACCTGCCGGTCGATCACGAACGGCTCTACTCGACGGCAACGCTGAAACAGACCGGCGCGCAGTACGAGGAGCTGTTGGCCGAGGAGTAGCTGGGCAGCCAGCGGCTGGACGGCGGCCGCGCGCCGATCGACACACGAAAGGTCACCCGGCACCAACGAGCAGCCATGAGTGAGGAGCGCGAGGAGCGACGGAAGCCGAGCGAGTTCGGCACCGACGAGGACGCCCCGCCAGTCGACGAAAAGCCATACAAGATCATCTTCGAGGCGAACAAGTGCTTCGGCGCGGGCAAATGCGCAGAGGCCTCCCGCAACTGGGAACTCGATCTGGAGACAGGTGTCGCCCAGCCGCGAGCGTACTTCATCGACGAATCGGAACTCGATGAGAACGTCCGCGCCGCGGAGCTCTGTCCCGCAAAGAAGGACCGCGGTATTATTCATATCATCGACCGCGAGAAGGATATCGAGATCGCGCCCGACCCCCACGGCGACGGCTCGCTGAGCGTCGACTGGTAACCAACCGAAACCGACTTTTGTACGATCGGAGAACGGGTAGACGCGCGAGGGTGGCTGAGCCTGGCCAAAAGCGGCGGGCTTAAGACCCGCTCCCGTAGGGGTCCGAGGGTTCGAATCCCTTCCCTCGCATCGCGTGTCCGAACGATAGTGAGGACCGCGTATCGGTCTGGAAGGATTCGAAGTAGGGAGCAGCTTTGCTGCGACCGTGGTTCGAATCCCGTCGCTGTCATTCAGTTTTCGAATTGCGTAGAACCCACTCGTAAGTCACGAAAACACTTCCACGCAACACCAGCCGCTCACCAGTTTAGTTCTCGGAAAAGGCTGCCTGCCCACGCGAAAAGAAAAGTCTCGCGTAGGCGGGCGGCCTCAAATTGGTCCCCGCTGACGCTTCGGCCCTCCAAAGCGAAGCGTCACCTGAACACTGTCACGGTAGTTACTTAATAATTTCGGGATCGGTTGTTCCTGCCGTCGTCGTGCGAGACTGTTTTCTCATCGGGGCCCCACAACCGGCGTATGAGCGATCTTCCCGAGCGATTTCGGCGGGCCTTCGAGCGTCACACGTCGTTTGAAGCGCGTGACGACGGCAGTTTCGAGTCAGTAACCACGGCCTTCGACGGCGTCGTCGACGCCGAACCGACCGGCGACAGCGAGGTTCGGTTTTCGATCACGGTGACGGTCCCGCTGCTGGGGTCAGTCACCGAAGACGAGATGGCGGATATCGTCGAGGACGGCTGGTACGAAACATTCGAACTCCGCGTGACCGACGTGGGGAAGATTTTCCGCACAACTCGGGAGTTGTCACCGACGGTCAGACGCGAGGGCGACGATGTCGTCGTCGAAGCGGCGTTCGCCGACAGCAACGCCGACCGCGGCGTCGACGACGCGGGCGCGCTGATCGACTTCGTAGAGGGCACCTACGTCCAAGGAATCATCCCGGGTTACGAGTACACCGAACCGGTCGCCAGTATCATCGACCAAGCCCGGCAGACTGCCGGCAGCAACTAACCGCCACTCAGTCCATTGCGACGTAGGTCTGGGTGGTTTCGACGCCGGCGATCGTCTGGATGCCGCCGGCGACGATATCTTTCACGTCGCTGGGGGACTCGACCGATACTTTCGTGATGAAATCCACGTCGCCGGCGACGATGTTGGCCTGCGTCACGTCATCGAGGGCTTCCATCTCACGTTTGACGCGGTCGGCTTCGCTGGTGTTGGCCTTCACGAGGATGTAGGCAGTGACAGCCATCGTCACTCGCCTCCCGCGACCGCGGCGGCCGAGGGCTCCTCGCCGACCAAGAGCTGGCGGACGCCCGAGAGCTCCGAGAACTCCGCCAGCACGGCCACGCGGTCGCCGGCCTCAAGCGAGTCGTCGGGCAGCGGGATGCCGAGCGGTTCGTCGGCCTTCCCGAAAGCGAGGATGCGTGCGTTGGAGGGCAGTGTCACCTCGCTCAGCGTGTAGCCTTTCATCGGTGACTGTTCGGAAACGGTGATGAGAACTATCTGGAGGCTTTGGGCCACATCGGCGATGGCGGTGATCGACCCGCCGAGCAGCGCGTTTTTCGCGCCGATCGCACCGAGGCGTTCGGGGTAGACGATCTCGTCGACTTCGTCGGCGTACTTCTGGTAGATCTCCTCGCGGTAGTCCTCGTCGATGCGCATGACCGTCCGGCAGCCGTGATGGCTGGCGATCAGACACGCCGAGAAGTTGACGTTGAGGTCGCCGGTCAGCGCGCCCAGTGCGTCGGCGGTCTCGATTCCGGCATCCTGCAGCACCGACTCACGGGAGCCGTCGCCGACGATCACCTCGAACTCCTGGGCGCGAGCGGTGTCGGCTTTCGCGGCATCGCGCTCGATCAGCGTTACCTCGTGGCCTTCGTCGCGGAGGACACGGGCGGTTCGAAGCCCGACGCGGCCAGCACCGATAATGACGAATCGCATGTGATCTGCTAACACGCTCACCGCGCATAACTGTATCCCTGCCGCGGCCGTGGGAACGCTTTTGTCCGCGGTGTGTGAAACGAACACATGGTCCACGCGTTCGTCATGGTCAAAACCGCGGTCGGCGTCTCGGAAGCCCTCATCGACGACATCCGCGCGTTGGCGTCGGTGACCGAAGCCCACATCGTCGCCGGCGAGTTCGATATCATCGTCGAAGTCACCGTCGACGAGGTCTACGAGGTGTTGCATACGACCGCCCGCGAGATTCAGGCTCTCGATGGCGTCGAAGAGACGAAAACCTACATTTCGTTGGATGACTGATCCGCCAAGTCGCTGACCCCGGTCGAAGCCAACAGCGACAGTCGAGACGGCGCAAGCGACACCGCAAAGAGTCGTCGCCTCCTACGGACCCCCATGCTCGGGATCATCAATCTCGGATTGTTTTTCGTCCTCCTCGCGGCCCACACCGTCGTCGCCGCGGTGCTGACGCGGTTCTTCCGGCTACGACTGGACACGCAGGCCGGCTGGATCGGCTACTCGCTGGGGCTGACGCCGATCATCCTCTTCGCGTCGACGCTGATCTTTACCGGCGGGCTCGGTATCGGCCCGAACCTCGGCTCGCCGATCGTCGCCTTCGCCGTGCTGATCGGTCTGCCGGTCGCCCTCGGGATGACGATCGATCTGCTCTACGTTACGCAACCGGAGGACGTGGAACTCCCGCAACGGCAGTAAGCAGCCGCAGCAACAGTGGGCAGCCGCCGGGACAGAAACAGGGCCACAACAGCAACCGGCCTCAGAGCGCGTCGTCGATGCGGGCTTCGACGGCCTCGAAAACCGCCGCCGGCGACTGCGTCGCGTCGATCCGGGCGAACCGCTCGGGGTCGGCGTCGATGAGTCGCTCGTAGTTCTCTCGAACCCGCTGCAGATAGTCCGACTGCTCGAATTTGTTGGTCTTCCCGCTCCGCTCGGCAGCGGTTTCGGGGTTGATATCGAGATAGATCGTCAGATCAGGCTGCCGAGTAAAGGGCTCGTGGACCGACTGGATGTACGCGAGCGGGTCGTCGATGTCGCTGTCGGCCAGCGTCGCGCCCTGATAGGCGTATCGGGAGTCGCTGTAGCGATCCGAGACGACGAGGTCACCATCGGCGAGGGCGGGCCGGACGACACGCGAGAGGTGGTCGGCGTGGTCAGCCGTGTAGAGAAACAGCTCCGCCAGCGGGTCGGCGTCGTCGGCGTCGATGGAGCGGTAGACGGCGTCGCCGTACCACGACTCGGTCGGCTCTCGGGTGAACACGGCGTCGGGATACGTCTCCCGCAGGGACTCCCAGACGGTCGTTTTGCCGCTGCCGTCGAGGCCCTCCAGAGTCACGAGCATACAGGCCACTCCGTGCGATGGCCTATCAACGGTTCGTTCCTCGCTGCAGACAGCATTGATGCGGCGGTGTTCAGCTACGAGCAGGACAAGCAGGTGAGTCAACTGACCAACCGGCTTCCTGGTGGACTGAAAGGGCGAGACGGTCTCGGCGAACCCGGCCGACGCAAGCACCGCAGCGAACGCAGTGAGCGAGGAGCGCAGCGAGGCCCGGGAGCCGAGAGCGTCGAGGGCTTTCTACACGTCTCTTTCTCGTTTGAACACGACTCATGATAGACGCGCTACTTTTAGGTCGATTCGGCGACATGGATCGGTATGCAGGTTCTCGTAGCCGGCGGAAACGGATTCATCGGGACGAACCTCGTGGCCGAACTCACCGCAGCCGACCACGACGTGACGGTACTGGCACGGAACCCCGACAGCGACGCCCTCCCTGACGACGTGGCGACCGCCAGCGGCGATATCACCGCCTACGACTCCATCGAGTCGACCGTTGCGGGCCACGACGCCGTCGTCAACCTCGTCGCGCTCTCGCCGCTGTTCAAGCCGAAAGGCGGCGACAAAATGCACGACGAAGTCCATCGCCACGGGACGGAAAACCTCGTCCGCGCCGCCGAGGAAGGCGGTGTCGACCGCTTCCTCCAGATGAGCGCGCTCGGTGCCGACCCCAACGGCGCGACGGCCTACATCCGCGCGAAGGGCCAAGCCGAAGGCCACGTCACCGACTCCGATCTCGACTGGACGATCATCCGGCCCTCGGTCGTCTTCGGCGAGGGCGGCGAATTCGTCTCCTTCACGAAGAAACTCAAGGGGATGTTCGCGCCGGGCGTCCCGGTGTACCCGCTGCCGGGCGGCGGCAAAACCCGGTTCCAACCGATCCACGTCGACGACCTCGTCGGCATGTTGGCCGAAACGCTCACCGACGACACCCACGTCGGCGAAACCTACGAACTCGGCGGCCCCGAGAACCTCACGCTCCGGGAGATCACGAACATGGTCTACGAGTCGGAGGGCAAATCGATCTCAATCGTGTCGGTGCCGATGGGGCTTGCGGGGATCGGGCTCTCGGTCGGCGGGAAGATCCCCGGCTTCCCGATGGGAGCCGACCAGTACCGCTCGCTGCAGTTCGACAACACGACCGACGACAACGACATCGGGGCCTTCGGCCTCGACGAAAGCGACCTGACGACGCTCGGCGACTATCTGGGCCTGTAACCGCGGACTGACGTGACAGCTGAGCTGATGTATCAGCCGATATATAAAGCGTGAGCAGCCGCCGTCGTTGGCTCACTTTTTGTCCGGTAAGCCAAACCTACGGGATGCGGGTAATTTCGGAATCGACGGTTCCAAACGGGTTAGTGGCGTGAATCGGTAGTGTGAGACCTTCTCACGGGAGATATTCACACGAAAGAGACACATCGAGTAAAATCGGGACAGCCACAAGCTTTATCCCTGCTTTCCCACTTCTATTCAGCCAATGGAGAGGGAAAGCACCAAATGAAACTCGCGATGATCGGCTTCGGACAGGCCGGCGGGAAAATCGTTGACAGGTTCCTCCAGTACGACAAGGAGACGGGCTCCAATATCGTCCGGGCAGCCGTCGCGGTGAACTCCGCGAAGGCAGATCTGATGGGACTTGAAAACATCCCCGAGGATCAGCGAATCCTGATCGGTCAGTCACGGGTCAAAGGCCACGGNGTCGGCGCNGACAACGAACTCGGNGCNGANATCGCCGAGGAGGANATCGANGAGGTGCAGGGCGCCATCGACTCCATCCCNGTCCACGANGTNGACGCCTTCCTCNTNNTCGCNGGNCTCGGCGGNGGCACCGGCTCCGGNGGNGCNCCNGTGNTCNCGAANCANCTCAAGCGNATNTACACNGANCCGGTNTACGGNCTCGGNNTNCTNCCGNGCNNNGACGAGGGTGGTATCTACACGCTCAACGCGGCCCGCTCGTTCCAGACGTTCGTCCGNGAGGTNGACAACCTCCTNGTCTTCGACAACGACGCNTGGCGGNAGACCGGCGAATCNNTNNANGGNGGCTACGNNGAGATCAACNNNGAGATCGTCNNGCGGTTCGGCATCCTCTTCGGNGCNGGCGANNTCNNACNNGGCGNNGAGGTNGNNGANAGCGTCGTCGACTCCTCGGAGATCATCAACACGCTCTCCGGCGGCGGCGTCTCCACGATCGGCTTCGCCGAGGAAGAAGTCGAGGAGACCTCCACCGGCGGACTGCTCTCGCGGTTCACCGGCAGCGACGACGAGGACGACCTCGATAGCGCGAACACGACCAACCGGATCACGAGCCTCGTGCGGAAGGCCGCACTCGGCCGGCTNACGCTNCCCTGTGAGATCGACGGCGCNGAGCGNGCNNTNNTCGTNNTNNCNGGGCCGNCGAAGTANCTNAACCGNAAGGGNATCGAGCGCGGTCGNAAGTGGCTCGANGAGNANACCGGNNNNATGGAGGTCCGCGGCGGCGACTACCCNNTCNNNGGNNCNGNNNNCGTCNCCNGCGTCNTCCTGCTGTCCGGNGTNACNAACGTTCCCCGNATCAAGGAGCTCCAGCAGGTCGCCATCGAGGCACAGGACAACATCGACGAGATCAATCAGGAAAGCGACGACAACCTCGACGAACTCGTCAACGACGACAGCGACGAACTCGAATCGCTGTTCTGAGTCGTCCTGTCACTTCTTTGATCCCCGCCGTTTCTCCCAGCTATGCGTAGCATCGTTCCCTTCGCGGCCACCGAGCCGAAATCCCGCCTCGACAGCGTGCTTACCACCGACGAGCGTGCCGCGTTCGCGCGGGTGATGCTGCGGTCCGTCCTCTCGACGCTCCGCGACGCTGGCCACAAGCCGACAGTACTTGCGACGGCTCCACTCGACGAGACCACGCTGCCGGCGGAAACCCCGGTCGTTGTTGACGACCAACCATTGACGGCCGCAGTCAACGACCAGCTTGCGGCCGCCGAATCACCGACGTTGATCGTCATGGCCGACCTTCCGCTGGCGACGCCCGACACCATCGGGCGACTCACCGCCGCAAGCGACGACGCGGGCGACGATGCCGACATCGCTATCGCGCCGGGACTCGGCGGCGGGACGAACGCGCTCGTGGTTCGGGACCCGGCGTTTCGGGTCGATTACCACGGCGCGTCGTATCTCGACCACCGCGCGGCTGCCGTCGATTGCGGCGCGACGGTGCAAACAGTCGACTCCCGCCAACTCGCAACCGATATCGACGAGCCGAGCGACTTCGCCGAGGTGTTGATCCACGGCGACGGCGCGGCCCGCGTGTGGCTCGACGACGCCGGCTTCGAACTCGATACGAGTGGCGGTCGAGTCGGTGTTCGGCGGCGGTAGCGGCGAGCGACCGGGCAGCCGAGCGGTTTTTGCGCCTCGGGAGCCGCTGTCCGGTATGTTCCCGGCGGCCGAGGCCTATGAGATCGCAATCGACATCGACGAGGCAGATGTCGAGTCGGTACTCGCCATCGATCCGAGCGATGTCGCGGCCCCGGCCGAACTCACNTTCNCGCGGAACGTNTTCNTCCCGCTGACGACCGCCTGCCGNTACACCTGNANCTACTGCANCTACTACGACGTNCCCGGNGAGGCGANNCTGNTGTCNCCGNNNGNGNTCCGCGATGTGGTCGAAACCGGCGTCGCCGCCGGCTGCACGGAGGCCTTGTTCACCTTCGGCGACAAACCCGACGATCGCTACACCGAGATTCACGCCCAACTCGACGACTGGGGCTACGAATCGATTATCGACTACCTCTATGCAGCCTGCGAGATCGCGCTCGATGAGGGCCTGCTCCCGCACTCGAATCCCGGCGACATCACCCAATCGGAGTTCCGACGACTCCGCGAGGTCAACAGCTCGATGGGCGTGATGCTGGAGACGACTGCCGATGTCGACGCCCACAGCGGCGGTCGCCGGAAGACGCCCGGCCAACGGCTCAACACGATCCGCGCGGCCGGCCGCGAAGGGGTGCCGTTCACCACGGGCCTGCTCGTCGGCATCGGCGAGACGNGNCGCGACCGCGCCGAGAGCCTGCTGGCGATNCGAGAGNTACATGAGCGGTACGGCCACGTGCAGGAAGTCATCATCCAGAACGTCGTGCCCAACGAGCGGTCGGATTTCGACCAGCCGTCGGTCGCAACGATGCGGCGAGCAGTGGCGATGGCCCGCGCCGCGTTGCCCGAGGAAATCTCGGTGCAGGTGCCGCCGAACCTCTCGCCGACCGGCGACCTAATCGACTGCGGCGTTGACGACCTCGGCGGCGTCTCGCCGGTCACTGACGACTACATCAACCCCGAGTACGCGTGGCCCGCACTTGAGGAACTCACCGGGATCGCCGACGACGCGGGCCTGCCGCTGTACGAGCGACTGCCAGTGTACGACCGGTACTTGCCGGGAGAGGTTCGCCGTGACGATGTCGCGCCCGCACCAGATCCTGTTGACAACGACGCGTGGCTCTCCGCACGGATTCGGTCGGCACTCACCGCCGACAACGACGCCGGCCGTCGCTATCAAGCAGTCGCACGCCGAGAGTGACGCACCCACGAAGCGACTACAACTGGCCGTCAACGACCGCTGGTACCCGTTTACGCACGAGCGCGTAGAGCACGGCGACGGCGACGTTGATCGCCGCGATCGTCGGGATCGGAGCCGGAAACAGCAAGCCGGCGAGCGAGCAGACAACCGTAATCGCCAGATCTTCCGCAGCCCCATCGTACCGCACCCAGTATTTCGGCTGCAGCCAGCGGCCTCGGAGATGCAGATAGACGGCCTCGCTGCTGGTTCGCTCCCACGGCTCCAGCTCGTCGCCGGCCCCGAACCAGTCCATCCCCGAGTGGACGGCCATCGAGACGACCGCGACGGCGACAGCGACGGTCAGGGCCGTCGGCCGGATCGCGGCGAGTGCGAGCAACGGGATCGCCGCCAGCCAGTAGGCCTCCGGGAAGTGAAGCGTCCGGCGGTGGCGACCGACGAACAGGTCCAGATCCGGGAGGACACCGCCGGCCATGCCGCCGATCGCTGCTGGGACAACAAATTCGGGAGCGAGAATGAGGGTCGGCGCGGCGACAACGAGCCCGACGCCGATGTGGGTTGGATTCATCATGGCCGTCAGTCGTCGGCGGCCAGCGTGTCAGTCGGTTCCGTATCGAGCATCGGCGTCCCGTCGGCTCGCGGCCCAAGCGTCGGGCCGTAGGTGTGGTCGTTGTCGCCCGCAACGCTGATCGGGCGTTTCGTCCGGTAGTCAGTCGAGCGCTCGACGGGCCGGCGACCAATGGCAGAGATCATCTCGACGTAGTCGGCGACGCTGCGGAACTCGCCGTAGCTGCCGCCCGCGCGTTTGGTGATCTCCTCGGAGAGGATCGTCCCCATGAAGTCGTTCGCGCCGCAGTTCAGGAGTTTGAGCCCCTTTGCGTCGCCGTATTTGACCCACGAGCTCTGGATGTTGTCGATGTTGTCGAAAAAGAGCCGCGAGACGGCGATCATCAGCTCGTCNTCGGCGTCGNNNGCGCCGCCGTCGACGACGCCGNGNTNGTANAGNGGCGTNNTCTNGTGGACGAACGAGAGGGGNACGAACTCGNNGATGNNNCCNGTNCGGTCCTGNAGGTCNCGNACNCGCTTNAGGTGNANCGCGCGGTGGNNNTCGTTCTCGACGTGGCCGTACATGATCGTCGCCGTCNTNNNGAGGCCNGCGGCCNNCGCNCCCTCCATCGCTTCGAGCCACTCGCTGCTGCTGATTTTGCCCGGACAGACTACGTCGCGTACTTCCTCGACGAGGATTTCAGCGGCCGTGCCAGGTGCGGAATCGAGGCCGGCCTCGTGGAGCCGGCGATAGACTGTCTCATACTCCCAGTCGGTGCCGCGGCGGGCGTGGTAGGCCTCTTCGGGTGTAATCGAGTGGACGTGAATCCCGTCGATCGACATCGCGTCGATCTGTTCGACGTAGGTGCCGGGATCAGTCTCGTAGACTGCGGGCGGTTTGTAGTTGGCCTCGCGGGCGGGCTCGTCGTAGCCGGTCAGTATCTCGTGGTGCTCGTCGTCGAGTGCGAACGCCGGATGCAGCCCGGAGACCGAACAGACCTCCGAGATCCCCATATCGAGTGCGTCGTCGACGATTCGGCGGGAGTCGGCGGGTGTCTTCGTGAATCCCGCGTGCTCGGCGTCGTGGTCGGCTTCGAAG
>NZ_RKLU01000003.1:275641-281224 GCF_006861665.1 Halonotius terrestris
TGCGGTGTCCTTGAAGTTNCAGAACAGACAGCCNNNGTTGCAGGCNGTNGTGACGTTGTTGTTGAGNTTNGCGACGAANGTCACNTCGTCGCCGACNNCCTCGGCGCGCCGGCGGTCGGCGNNNTCGAGGACGGTTTCCTTGCGTTCGTGGTCGATGCCGTCGCGGTCGCTGCCGGTCGTCAGCAGTTCGACGGCGTCGTCGACGGTCAGTCGGTCGCCATCGCGGGCCTTGGCGAGGGCGTTCTCGAAGGCCTGATCGCTCTCGGCGCGATGGTCGAAACTGATGTCGGCGGCGTCGAGATCGGCGGCCGACCGGCGACTCATTACCGGAGGGTTGGCCGTCGCCAGTAAAAAGCGGTCGGTCGCCGGCGGGGGCCGCCGGTGCCGACGACTGTCGAGCGATCGAAACACCGTCAGCTGGGCAGCGAACACGCGTCGCTACCGATACCCGACAGTAGGCTACAGCATATAGCTCGAATGATCATCCAAATCGCGGCTATGTAGTGCGATTCGGCCGTGGAGCGATGGGTTCAAGTAAGTATACGCTAACTGGACGTAGCTCCGGCGATCTATGGCTGCTCCACCCACAATCGACGCTGATTCCGACCCGCGGGTGACCGGCGAGTACGTCCGGCAGGTTACGGACGCTCACGGCACGCTGACGCTCCTCGGCGTCGTCCATGACCACCCGGCGAGTCGCTACCGGGTGCAACACGTCATCGAGCGCGTCGACCCCACGGTGCTCGCACTGGAGTTGCCACCGATGTCGATCCCGCTCTTCGAGCAGTACGCGGCCACGGACCGAACCCCGCCGACGTTCGGTGGCGAGATGAGCGCGGCGATTCAGGCCGCCAGCCCCGAGAGCGTCGTCGGCATCGACCGGCCGACCGGCGGCTTCTTCCGACGGCTCGGGCGAACGCTGCTGCGGGAACGCCCGTCGTTGGACACGATTCGACGCGTCGTCGCCAACGCCGTCGAAACGACGGAACACGCGCTGCTCTGTCGGGCCGCCGCGGCCGTCGGGGCCCGGACATCGGTCCGTTTCGAGGTCGATTCGCCGATCCCACACGACACCACGTGGACGGACAGTCCCGACGAGCAGGCACGCGACGAACGCGAGCAAGTCCGTCGCTCCCGGTCGTTCATGAGCGCGTTTCGAACCGCAAGCCGCTCGCGGGCCGCCCGACTCGAAGACGACGCGCGGGAGGCGGCGATGGCGACCCGGCTTGCCGAGCTCCACGAGCAGGATAGCGACATCGTCTGCGTTGTCGGCATCGACCACCTCGATTCGCTGGCCGAGCGACTGGGCGAGGCGGAGTAGCTGGCCTGATTAGCTGGAATTGCGGGTCGTTGGTGACGGGAACTGAACAGAATAAACCGCACCGAAATCCGGGGATACCGTTGGGTATGGACGGACACGCCTGCTGAAATACGGAGCTACCAGCCACCCCGTTCGGATACCACCTCTATAACAATGCCCGAAAGCGGTGTAGGCGCAGTTGCGATGGATCGAAACCACGTTACCGACGACGATCAGGGTAAAGCAGTAGTTGACTCGACCGGCCGAAAGATCGGGATGGTTACGGAGGTCAACTCCGGAACCGCCCACGTGAACGCCGACCCCGGCCTGACTGACACGATTCGGTCGAAACTCGGGTGGGGCGACGCCGACGAGGACGACTATGCCCTTGACGAGGACCGCATCCATACCATCACTGACGACGAAATCCGGCTCACGGACAGCTTCTAACAGCCGCCCCGATCCCGATTTTTTGCCGTTCGACAGATCCAGCAGCGGCCGCACCGAGCTCGACGCACAGAGTAATCGGGGGTCTGCGTTCCCAAACTCCAAAGAGCCAAATTGATACGCCCGGCCGTCGCCGATTTGAGCATGACCAGCGTCAAGGAGTTCCGGGTCGACCGCGAGCCGACCGCCACCGACCTCGGTGCGGGCCGGTTCGTCTTCACCGACGCCTACTCCGTTTTCGATTGGGGGCAGATGCCCGACGCGATTCCGGGGAAGGGAGCCAGCCTCTGTACGATGGGTGCGTTCAACTTCGAACGACTCGCCGAACGCGGCGTCCCGACCCACTACGAGGGTGTCGTCAACGACGACGGCGAGATCGTCGAACTGGCCGACTGTGAGGAGCCGCCAACGGAGATGGCGATTCAGTTGACGCAAGTGCCCGACCTCCCCTACGATAGTCAGACGGGATACGACTACACGGCCTACCACGACGCGGCCGGCGAGAACTTCCTGATCCCGCTCGAAGTCGTCTTCCGTAACACGGTCCCGGTCGGCTCAAGCCTCCGCAAGCGCGGCGACCCCGCTGACTACGGACTCGATGCCGACGAGTGGCCCGACGAGAAAGTCGCCCTCCCCGAGCCGGTCGTCGAGTTCTCCACGAAATACGAGGAGCAGGACCGCTATCTCAGCCGCGAAGAAGCCGACGACATCGCGGGCGTCGCCGCCATCGACGACCTCGAATCGGTCGCACTGGCAGTCAACGAACTGCTGAACGAGCAGGCCGCCGCGGCCGGCTTCACCCACGAGGACGGCAAGATCGAGTGTCTCTACCACGACGGCGAGATCCGCGTTGCCGACGTGGTGGGGACGTTCGACGAAAACCGGTTTTCGGTCGACGGCCACCAGCTCTCGAAGGAAGTGATCCGGCAGTACTACAAACGCGAACAGCCGGAATGGGTCGACGCTGTGTCCGAGGCGAAAGCTAACGTCGCCGACGCCGACGGAGCCGACTGGCGACCGCTCTGTGAGATCAAGCCGATTTCACTGCCCGAGGAGGTGCTGACTGCTGTCGCCGATATGTACACCGCGGGAGCAAACGCCTACACCGGCATCGACTGGTTCGACGCGCCGTCGCTGGCCGATGCGGTTGATGCAATTACTGACCTGTAGAGTACGGGGATCGCTGCCGACGCTTTCTCAGTCGTCAGCGATGCTCGGCGTCTCGCTTTCTTCGAGGTCGCTGTCGACCGGTTGGCTTGGATTTGCGTCTTGGGCTTCGGCCGAGAGGCCGAGTTGATACGCGTCGGGATCCGCACCGTCCCGCAGGCTCGTCCGTCCGCGGTGGACGGCGACCGCGTTGTCGAGGTGGAGTTCGACCGCCTCGATGAGGGCTTCGGCCTCAAGCGGTTGGCCGCGGGCTTTGATTTCATCGATAAGTGCATCGTCCGGCACGTCGAAGGCCCGCTGAGTGATGATCGGCCCCTGATCGAGGTCGGTCGTCACGTAGTGNGCNGTGACGCCNGCGATGCGGACGCCNTCCTCNNGNGCCTGCCGGTACGCCTCCGCCCCGGGGAACGCGGGCAGCAGGCTCGGGTGGATGTTGATGATGCGGTCCTCGTAGCGGAACACGACCTCCGGGCCGAGGATGCGCATGTACCGCGCGAGGACGATNAGNTCCNCGTCGTNNTCGNCNAGNANNTCGAGCATGCGGTCCTCGTCGGGCGAACCCTTGCCGTCGCCGATGTCGTAGAAGGGGATGTCGGTCGGCTCGACGAGATCTCGGAGCTTCCCGCGGTTGCTGATGACGGCGGCGATCTCCACGTCGAGTTCGCCGTCGCCGGAGGCAGCTTCCATCAGCGCCTCCAGACAGTGGGACTCCTTGGTGACACAGACCGCGATCCGTTTGGTTTCGCGGTCGCTGGGGAAGCGAACCTGAATCTCGACGCCGAGTTCGCGGCCCAACTCCGAGAGAGCGTCCCGGAGTTCGTCGCGCTCGCAAGTCATCTCGGCCGTGTCGACCCGCATCGACATCCGGAACAGGCCGTCGCGNACNGCCTGGTCGAGGTCCTCGATGTTGATNCCGCGCTCGAACAGCAGNGTNGTGACNCGNGCGATNANNCCNGTCTTGTCGCCGCCGATAACCGTGATCTCGGTCAGCTCCGTCATCGACACACCTCCACGCCGCGCTCGTTGGTCATTACCCGAGCGAACGCCGCCGCCAGCCAAAAGCGTGTCCATCCGGCGATATGGCCGCCAGCACCGGCGTCCGTGGCTTCGAAAAAGCTTTCCACGCCCCTCGCCGACTCCCCGCCAATGGCAGCCTACACCGCGACCGTGACCGTCCGCCTGAAACACGGCGTCCTCGATCCGGAAGCCGAAACGACCAAGCAGGCCCTCGAACGGCTCGGGTTTGAGCTCTCTGAACTCCGCTCGGCTGATCGCTTCGAGATCGACCTCGAAGCCGACGACGCCGCCGAGGCCGAGGAGCGCGCGGAGTCGATGGCCGAACGCCTGCTGGCGAATCCGACGATCCACGACTACGAGGTGTCGGCGGCCCCCGCCGCGGAGTCGGCATGACGGTCGCGGTCATCCAGTTCGGCGGCTCGAACTGCGACCGCGACGCCGTCCGCGCCCTNNAGNATCTCGNNNTCGACGCCGANNNCGTCTGGCACGAGGACGGCCTCCCCGAGGGGACCGAGGGAATCGTCGTCCCCGGCGGCTTCTCCTACGGCGACTACCTCCGCGCCGGCGCGATGGCCGCGCGCTCGCCCGTGATGGCNGAAGTCCGCGNCGCGGCCGNCGANGGCANCCCNGTNNTCGGCATCTGTAACGGCGCGCAGATCGGCTGTGAGTCCGGCCTCACCGAGGGTGCGTTCACGACGAACAAGAGCGCGCGCTTCCAGTGTGAGCACGTCCATCTCCGGGTCGAACGCGCCGACACGCCGTGGACCGAGCACTTCGAGACGGGCGACGTGATCGAAATCCCCATCGCCCACGGCGAAGGACGGTTCGAGATCACCGAGGAGCGATACGACGACCTCGTCGCCAACGACCGNGTGCTGTTCCGCTACTGNGACGCNGACGGNANCGTCACNGACGNNGCGAACCCGAACGGCTCGANGNNNAACGTCGCNGGCATCCTCGGCGAGCGCGACTCGGTCGCCGTGTTGATGCCACATCCAGAGCGGGCGACGCTGCCTGATGTTGGCGGCACCGACGGCGAAAACATTCTGACCGGCTTCCGCGCGTAAGCAGCTTTGACGGATTCTCTCTCAGCGCGTTAACGGCATCGCATAGCTCGTCTCTTCCTCGATGACGAGGTCCCACGTTCGCTCGCAGTCGCAACTCACCTGCTCAAAGACCGAGGGGTCCTGTCGGAGATCGAAGTCCTTGATGGCTTTCTGGACTCTGTCGTCACACTCGCCGCAGTTGTGTGCGCCGCGATCCGAGCCGTGACCGACCGGATCGGAGACAACGATGGCGTCGACGTCGGCGGTCCGCTCCAGCACGTCGGCGACCGACCAGAGCCACGGCGGGCGGTAGCCCCCCGCCCGGAACAGTTCGTTGACCATTGTGTACTCCTGGACGTTACACGGGTTCATCGACACCGTGTGACAGCCATCGACCGCCGCACAGCGGCGAACGGAGTCAACCATGTCGTCGCGGGCTTCGGCCTCCGAGAGGAAGGGCGGCTTCATCAGCAGATAGGCCTTGATCCCCGCACCGGCTTCTTTTGCGGTCTCGCAGGCGGCCTCGAAGTCGGCGAAATCGAAGTACTTGTTCACGCAGTCGTGNCGCACCCGGTCGGTCGCGGTNTCGAGNCCGACNGCGANGTC
>NZ_RKLU01000003.1:281649-309296 GCF_006861665.1 Halonotius terrestris
TCNTTNNGCCCGCGGATCTCCCGCATGACGGAGTTGTGGGCGTCCATCCCGCGGCCCTCCTCGTAGACATCGGGGCTCGGCTTACTCATTGCCGGCCCTACTCGACTGGGCGGTAAAACCACATCGTTGCGAGCAGGCCACCGATGACCGCGCTCGCGGCGTTGAGACCGACCTCGGCGACCGCAAAGGTTCGCCACGGGATCGTGGCCTGCAGGAGTTCGGTGGCGACACCGAACAGCGCGACGAGAGCGATGACGACAGCGACGCTGCCGATGCCAACGCTGCTATCGTCACCACGGCGTTGCCGACGACGCCATGGCCATCTCTCGCGTGTAACTGCGATGACTCCACCCGCTGCGAGCGTCGCGTAGCCGGCGATATGCAGCAGCGTCGTGGTGTCAACAGTGCCAGTCGGATCGGTTTGCGGCGTCGCACTCGGGACGGGAATCACGGACGCGATGAGAATAGCGACAGCCAGCACGGCGAGGGCAACGTGGGCAGTCGGAACCGAACGAGAGCGGAGAGTCATATCGCTGCCGCGCTACTCGATAAACCGATCGCTCACGTCTTCGTCGGGCACCATGCACTGATCCTTCTTGCCGAACCAGTCATAGCGGTTGTCGGCGACGAAGTCGTAAATCCGATCACGCAGTGCGCGCGGAAGCGGTCGACCGGCCCGCAGGAGGATGTAGGGCCAGCCGAGGATTTCGGCGACGCGGATCGCCGCCGTCGATTTCGTGTAGAGTTTCGGCCCTTCGACGAGAAGCACGCTGTCGAGGTCGTCGGGATCGAGGCCGTGTCGCTCCTGAATCGCCGTGCCGATCTCTGACTGGAGAGGGGCGAATTTGAGTTTTCCATCCGGATCGCGGGGAATGAGCCACTGGATCAACCCGTTACAGAGGTTGCAGACGCCGTCGAACAGCAGGACGGGCTGGTCGCCGAGGTCGGCAAGCGGGTCGGCAGCGGCTTCCGCGTCGGCTATCGAGTCAGTCACGAGTCTGTCTGAGAGTTGGCTCGGCGCACACATCAAACCACGGATGGCGAAACAAGGGTTCAGTCGGTTTCAGCGGCTGCAACGGCGTCGGTCACGGCGTCGAAATCCGGGACGAGGCTGTCGTCAGCCTCCCACGTGTACGCGACGTCTCGATCAGGGCCGATCACGAACGCCGTTCGGGTGGCGATCCCCTGCAGGATGCCGTCGGGACGACGCACACCGAGCTGTCGGAGCACGTCGCTGTTGAACCCCGAGAGCAGCGGATAGGAGATGTCGTACTCGTCGATAAAGGCGAGTTGCGACCACGGCGTGTCGGCGCTGAGCGCGTAGACCTGGCCCGGTAGCTCACCGAGGTCGGTGTGGCGGTCGGCAATCGTACAGAGTTCCTCGGTACAGCCCTGTGAGTAGACGCCCGGAATCGTAACGAGCGTCACCGGGCCGTCGGCCAGCGTCTCGCTCAGTTCGAACCGCTCGACATCCGCGGTCCGGTACTCACCGCGTGGCTTCGCCGCGGCAGCCTCGGGCGTCGCCATCGGGAGCGTCATGTCGGGTGCAGTCTCGCCTGTATCGAGCATACCGGAGCGACGACAGCACGGCTCAAAAACATTGGTTCGGACTGAGCGAGGGGAAAGGAGTTTATCGCCACGGTAGAATGTCGGGATATGACCTTGGAGGATTTCAACGACGTGACCGACGCCGGCGACGCCGACAGCGGCTCCGGCGAGTCGGATGCGGCGGGCAGCAGCGATAGCGGCGGGGGTGCTCCGCCAACTGACGGCGGAGGCGACGCGGCGAGCGAGGAGCCGGACAGCTTCGAACGCATCGCGGCCGATGTCGAGGGCGACGACGTTGGCATGGGCGCGCTGTCGGTCTCGCAGGGCCTCCGTGTCGCCGAGGACGGCGATGAGACGACGCTCCGGGCGTTCATCACGACCGGCAACCGCGAGTCCGTCCGGCTGGGCAAGTACCTCCTCGTCCCGTATCCGGACGACGAAACGCTGTTCTGCCGGATCGTCAGCCTCGAATACGCCCAGGAGTTCCACGCCGACGACGCCACCGAGATCCACGCCCGCCGGATGATGCGGCAATCCAACTTCGAGGAACGCGACTACAAGTTCATGGCCGACCTCGAACCCGTCGCCGTCCTCTACGAGGAGTACGACGACGCGGGCAACGTCGAACTCAATCGGCGGATGACCGACCGCGTCCCGAAGCCGGGCGCGATCCTGAAACAGGCGACCGACAGCGAGGAGATCAAAACTGGGCTCAACATCCCCGAATCGGGCGTCTTCCTCGGCCATCTCTCAGTCGGCGGCGAGAAAGTCGAAACCGCCGCCCAGCCGCCGACGATCGACTACCGGCTGACTGACGACTACGAGTCCGGCGACCCGCTGGTCTTCCGGCATACCCTCGTCGCTGGCGGCACAGGCTCCGGGAAAACCCACGCCTCGAAGAACATCCTCCGGCAGTACCTCAGCGACGAGCGGGCGTATCCGATGGACGACGGCCGTACCGTCCAGCCCGCTGTCGTTCAGTTCGACCCACAGGACGAGTACGCCCAGATGCACGACGACAACCCCGAGTTGGACGACGCCTTCGCTCGCCGGCTCGACCGCGAGAACGTCGCCTACGGCGGCGTCGACGACACCATCGCACTCGTCCCCACAGAGTCGGGCACGAGCTACCCCGGCGAAGGCCACCGCGCCGAGCAAGTCCAGTTCACGGTGCCGTTTTCGATGACCAAAGAGCGGCCGTGGCTCGTCGCCGGCAGCAGCCTCAACGACAACCAATATTCGGGCCTCCAGACGCTGCTCGATCGGTTCTTCCGCCAGTACGGCGAGTCGGGAACCTACAGCCAGTTCAAGAGCTTCCTCGACGACCCGGCCCTGAAGGAGGAACTCGACGAATCCGGCCGCGTCCACGAAGCGACCTTCGATGCGATCAAGCGACGTGTGTTCGGGATGCCCTCGGGCATCTTCGACCAGTCGGCGAAACCGATCACCGAACTCGATCACCAGCTCGTCCGCCCCGGCGGGCTGACGGTGGTGCCGACCTATCACCTCTCCTCAAGCCGCGCGAAGGAACTGTGCGTGCTTGCCGTCTCGGCGTATCTGATCGACAGCAAGCTCTCGAACGCGCCCGACAGCGACCGGATCAAAGAGACGCCAGTCGTGCTGGGCATGGACGAAGCCCACAATTTCCTCGCGGACGCCGACACCGTCCAAGCCCGCAAGGTCGTCCAGAANTTCNCNGAGGCNGCNAAACAGGGNCGNAANGAACGGCTNGGCCTNTTCCTCGTCACGCAGGACCCACAGGACATCGCCGACCCCGTCTTCAAGCAGGTAAACACGACCGTCGTGCTCAATCTCGGCGACGAGGACGCNATCAAGNNNGTNAACATCCCNTCCAATTTGCAGTCGAAAGTGCCCTACATGGAGAAAGGCCAGTTCGTCGTCTACTCACCCGACAACTCCGAGCCGGTCGAACTCATCGGGTTGCCCACCTGCCTGACGCGACATGACTGACACAGCCCTTTTGCCATCCGGAGGGAAACTGGCTGTATGAAGGTCGGCCTCGTCGCACAGCGGGACAACGAGCGCGCCGTCGAGATCGCCGACGCGATCCGGGCGGCTCTCGACGATGACGGCGTCGATTGCCGCCTCGATACGGCGACAGCGACGAGCCTCGATCTCCCGACAGCGGGGACGACCGTCGAGCGGTTGGAAGCCTGCGATCTGGTCGTCAGCGTCGGCGGCGACGGCACCTTTCTCTTCGCAACGCGGGCCGCGGGCGATACGCCGATGATCGGCGTCAACCTCGGCGAAGTCGGCTTTCTCAACGCTGTCGCCCCGGAGAACGCCGTCGATGCCGTCCGCGACACCGTCGCGGCGATCCGCCGCGGCGACCACGCGGTCCGGGAGGCCCCCCGATTGACGGCGACCTGTACGGGCTTCGAGAGCGTGCCCGCGGTCAACGAAATCGTCGTCAGCGGGCCACGCCGCGGTCACGGCGGCGGCGCGAGCTTCGAGATCGAAATCGATGGCTCGACGTACTCGACGGGCCACGCCGACGGCGTGATGGTCGCCACCCAGACCGGGAGTACGGCCTACAACCTCAGCGAGGGCGGGCCGTTAGTCCATCCCGCGGTTGACGCGCTGGTCGTCACTGAGATGTGTGGCGTCGAGGAACGGCCACCGCTGGTCGTCGATGACGACGCGGCGGTGACAATCGCCGTTCGTGACGCGCCCCACGCCGTCGTCGTCAGCGACGGCCGCCAACCGCAGGAACTCGAACTGCCGGTCGCGGTCACAGTCTCACAAGCGGATACCCCGGTGCGACTCGCTGGCCCGACCGCGGATTTCTTCGATGCACTCGGGAAGCTCTCCTGAACCGGTGGCACTTTCGGCCGGTAGCTCTTTGAGTATGAAAAAAGTATGATCTCTCATGGGCGAACATACGCGGAAAGTCGGAGATCGGGGCCAAGTAACGATCCCCAAGGAACTACGGGACCGTCGTGGAATCGAAGGCGGAGACGAAATCGAATTCGTCGAGTTGGATGACAAGATCCTGCTCAAACCCCCGACCGACACGGAACGGTTGGCCGAAGGGTACCGAAAACGAGCTGATCGGTCTCGCCGGCTGACAGAAGAAATGGAAGAAACCTCCAGCGAAGCAACCGAGCGGCTCGGTGACGCGCCGGACTGGAGCGAGTAACACCGTGAGCGTAGAAGTACGGCGCGGTGACATCGTTACCGTTCAGTTGAATCCGACGAGAGGAAGCGAACAACAGGGAACGAACAGACCCTGTATCGTCATTCAGAACGATGTCGGAAACGAGTTTTCACCGACGACAATGGTTGCTCCGTTGACGACACAGTACGACCCAAGCGACATCTATCCGTTTGAGGTCGAAATTCAGGCATCGAACACTGCGCTTAGAGAGGATTCTGTGGTGGATTTGAGTCAAATCCGCGTTGTCGATATCGACGAACGCGTGACTGACAACATTGGGACAGTACCACCTGTCAAAATGTCACAGATCGATACCGCAATCAAGGACAGTCTCGGGTTATAACGCGGACTACCGCTGGCAGGGCAGGTATTCAGCGGTTCCCTACTTGCCCCACTCGGCGACGCGTTTCGGACGATCCGAGATCGCCTTCACGTCGATCGGCTCGTCGCTGGCGCGCAGGGCTTCCAGCGCGGCCTTTGCGCTGGCCGGCGTCGAGAAGTAAGTTATCTCCTCTTCGACGGCGACCTCCAGCAGGTCGCGGTCACGCGAGACGATGATATCGAGTTCGCCAGCGCGGGCGGCGTCGATCAGATCGACCGCCTCGCTGAACTCGAAGAACTCGCCGAAGCCATCGACCAGTGACTCGCCTTCCTCGGTATCGGGATCGGGGAAGACCTCATCCGAGAGGTCCAGCGCGATCGTGCCGGATTCCGGGATCGGCTTGCCGGTGGCGTCCTGGGCTTTGTCGTAGGCCTTGCCGAAGGTGTCGGCACTGCCCATGACCTCGCCGGTGGATTTCATCTCCGGGCCGAGGCGTGGGTCCGACCCCTGCAGGCGGTCGAACGGTAGGACGACTTCCTTGACGCTCGTCTGTTCGGGGACCTGCTCGGCGGCGTCGATCGCATCCAAGGAGAGGCCGGTCATCACCTTCGCGGCGAGTTTGGCGATCGGGACGCCCGTNGCCTTCGAGACAAACGGAACGGTACGCGAAGAGCGTGGGTTCGCTTCGAGGACGTAGACCTCGCCGTCGCGGACCGCGAGTTGGACGTTGAGCAGGCCGACNGTNTCNAGNGCGGTNGCGATNTCCTCCGTNACNTCGCGGACGCGNNCGAGNGTNTCNNCNNNCAGCGACCGGGGTGGGATCATACACGCCGAGTCGCCGGAGTGGACGCCGGCGGCCTCGACGTGTTCCATCACGCCGCCGATGAGCACCTCCTCGCCGTCGCTGACGGCGTCGACGTCGAGTTCGACCGCGTCTGCGAGGAACTCGTCGACGAGGATCGGTTTGTCCGGGGAGACGCGCACCGCCTCCTCGATGTACTCTTTCAGCTCCTCGTCGGNGTNGACGACGNNCATCGCGCGNCCGCCGAGNACGTANNNCGGNCGGACGAGGACGGGGTAACCGANNTCGNGNGCGAGTTCGAGNGCCTCNNNCTCGGAGGTCGCCGTNCCNCCGGCCGGCTGGCTGATGCCGAGTTCGTCCATCAGGACGTTGAAGCGGTCGCGGTCCTCCGCGAGGTCCATCGCCTCGACGCTCGTGCCGAGAACCTCACAGTCGAGGCCGCGGCGGTCGAGTTCGGCCTCGAGCGGCTCGCCCACGTTGACCGACGTCTGGCCGCCGAACTGCACCATCACGCCGTCCGCGTTCGTCTCCTCGATGACGTCGGCGACCTCCTCGGCGGTGACGGGTTCGAAGAACAGTCCGTCGGAGGTGTCGTAGTCCGTCGACACCGTCTCCGGGTTGTTGTTGACGACGTGTGCGTCGATCCCCTGTTCGCGGAGCGCACGNANGGCGTGGACNGNACAGTAGTCGAACTCGACGCCNTGGCCGATNCGGATCGGGCCNCCGCCGACGACGACGACGCTTTCGGCATCCTTCTCGACTTGGAGTTCGCCGGCGGCCTCGTCGCCGAGCAGCGGGCCGCTGTGGAACTCCGGCAGGCGCGCGGAGTAGTAGTACGGCGTTTCGGCTTTGAACTCGCCGGCACAGGTGTCGACCTGCTTGTAGTTGCGCCCCGGCACGTCCTGCTCGACGGTGTCGACGTCGACGCCGCCGTCGGCCATCGAGGCGATCTCGTTGTTCGTGTAGCCGGAGGTCGCGGCGGGCGTGAAGTCGCCGTCTTGGGCGGCCTGTGCGGAGTCAGCGATGCGTTTGAACCGCTCGACGTACCACTCCTTGATTCCGGTGAGGTCGATGATCTCCTCGACCGAGTAGCCGCGGTCGAAGGCTTCGAACATCGCATACGGGCGATCCGGCGACGGTCGTTCGATATACTCGGATTCCAGCGTTTTGCCGTCGATCTCGTTCCAGTTGACGGCGGGGTCGTACTCCGAGGAGCGCANNGCCTTCANCAGCGACTCCTCGAANGTNNNNCCGATGGCCATCGCCTCGCCGGTCGANTTCATCGCNGTNNCGANCTCGAAGTCCACGTCGNCGAACTTGTCNNTNGGCCAGCGNGGNACCTTCGTNACGACGTAGTCGATCGCGGGCTCGAAGGCGGCTGTCGTCTCGCCAGTAATCTCGTTGGTGATCTCGTGGAGACGTTTCCCGAGGGCGACCTTCGCGGTCACGCGGGCNATGGGGTAGCCNGTCGCCTTCGAGGCGAGNGCCGANGAGCGNGAGACACGGGGGTTCACCTCGACGACGCGGTACTCGCCGCCGGGGGTGCCGTCGTCGCGCCAGGCGTGCTGGATGTTNCAGCCGCCCTGNATGCCGAGCTCCCGGATGACCTTCAGCGCGGAGTCGCGCATCGCCTGGTGACCCTCGTCGGGGATGACCTGCGAGGGCGTCACGACCGTCGACTCCCCGGTGTGGATGCCCATCGGGTCGATGTTCTCCATGTTGCAGATGATGATACAGGAGTCGTCGGCGTCGCGCATNACCTCGTACTCCAGCTCGACCCAGCCCTCGATGGACTCCGTGATGAGCACCTCGCTGTTGCGCGAGAGGCGGAGCCCCTTCCGAACGCGCTCGACGAGTTCCTCGAACTCGTCGACGACGCCGGAGCCGGAGCCGCCGAGCGTGTAGGTTGTGCGGGCGATGACGGGCAGCCCGCCCACCTCGTCGACCGCGGCCTCGACGCGCTCGCGGAGGNNNTCCTCGTCGAAGTCGGTGACNGACTCGTCCTCNTCNAGNGAGATNGTCGTCGANNCGGGGACGGGCTCGCCGATGTCCTCCATCCGCTGGCGGAAGAGGTCGCGGTCCTCCGTCGCGTAGATGGTGTCGAGAGGGGTGCCCATGATCTCNACGTCGTACTCNTCNAGGACGCCCNCCTCGGCGAGNTCNGCGGTGACGTTGAGACCGGTCTGGCCGCCGAGGCCGGCGATGACGCCGTCGGGGTTTTCTTTCCGAATTACCTCGCTGATCGCCTCGGTGTTGATCGGCTCGATGTAGACCTNGTCGGCCATCTCCGNNTCNGTCATNATNGTCGCCGGGTTGGAGTTGACGAGGACGACTCGGGCACCCTCCTCCTGTAACGCCCGGCACGCCTGTGCGCCGGAGTAGTCGAACTCGGCGGCCTGCCCGATCTGGATCGGGCCGCTGCCGATNAGNAGGATNGTGCGNTCCTCCTCGTCTGTNGCTGACTCGTCGCTCATTGTCGTCTCGGAATACGCTCATCGTAATAAGGCCCACGATAAATTGCGAGATCCGCATTCATTTTTCGAAATTCGAAGGTATGTGGTACCACGGCACGTAGAGAGAAGGGCCGCCACGCGGTCGCCGACAGCGACAGGACGACCGCTTCAGGTCGACCCAGTCGTGTCGATCCCGCCGGCGAGGCGGTCGATGCCGACGACGACGGCCGCGCCGATAATTGCGAGACCGCCGAAGACGGCAACGGTTTCAGCTGTCCACACGGGACCTGTCCCTGCCAACTCGATTTGCGTCTGCTCGACGGGCGCCCGGAGCGCGCCGACGATGAGACTCACCAGAAAGACCAGCGTCGCCTCCCGGTAATGTTCGAGTGCCCACCGAACCGCGTGCGCGACGGTGAACAAGCCAACGACCGCGCCGGACAGAAAGACGACGATCGGCGGCGTTGTGCCGGCGAGGGCGGTAATACCCTCGCCGCGAATCGCGGCGGCGAGGCCGTCAGTAAAGCCGCGCAACGTGGCCGTCATGTAGTTGTACTGGCCGAGCATGAGCAACAGCAGCGAGCCCGAGACGCCAGGTAACACCATCGCGCTGATGGCGACCGCACCCGCGACGAAGATGATCGGCAGCGATGTGCCGATAGAAGTGGCAGCGTAGCCCGAAAGCGCGAACGCCAGCAAAAAGCCGGCGACAGCGGCTCCTTTGCGTCGGGGGGTTGCCAGCGACACGTCGCTGTAGAGCACCGCGGCGGAGGCGCCGATTAATCCAAAGAAGAAGCCGTACGTGGCGACGGGGTTGGTTTCGAGTAAGCGGCTGACGAGCCGGAGGATCGTCACGACGGCTGTGAGGATGCCCGCACCGAGTGCGAGCAGGAAGCCGACATCGAGTTCGCGGATCGCGGTGACGGCGTCGGTTCGGTGCTCGGAATGGACGCCAGCGGTGATCCGACGGAGGCGAGTCGGTTCGACGGCTGTGATCGCCGCGATCAGGCGTTCGTAGATACCGGTAATGAGGGCGATCGTGCCGCCGGAAACGCCTGGGACAGCATCGGCCGCGCCCATGCAGAGTCCGCGGGCGTAGATCCTGACTGCCTCTCTGAGTGTTGTCATTGGTTGGATAGGGGTCGTCTGTCGGCACCGGATTCGTACTCTCGTGTTCGGCTACGGCGATGATGCGCGTTAGCCACCGATCTGAATCGGGTTCCGTTCGGTGAGATCGACTTCGACCGGGCTTTCATCGACACCGACGACCTGTGCTTCTTCGACCGTCGCCGAGCCGGCGTATAGTTCGACGGCAGTCTCGCCCGTCGTTCTGAAACGGTAGTCGCCCGTTGCTCTGACGCTAACGTTCGTGTAGCCGTTTTCGGGCCCGAAGTTCGCGTAGCCGGTCGTCGAGTACGGCACCGTCATCTCGAAGTTGCCGTTCTCATCGGCCGTGGCGTACTGTCTGTATGCGAACGTTCGGCCGGTTGATGTAACTTCCATGGCAACGGTTGCCTGAACCTCCGCTCCAGCTGGTGCGCCTGTCCCCTCGATAGTCGCACCGGGCACCTTTTCGAACGTCTTCACCCATGACGGCGTGGTTCTGAGTAGTTGGTTGACCGACGTGTTCGTCCGCTGCAACGCTGTCTGGAGACTCCGTCGGTACTGCCCGCTGCTGGCGGCTGCATTGACACTGCTTGCTTTGATGAGGCGGTACTGTTCGAGCGCGCTGACCCGCTCGGTCGGATTGTCCCCAATGCCACCGAGTTGTGCCCCCGGATTTTCCTCAACGTATGCTCTGGCTGCCGCAAGGGTATCGAAGGTGCGCGTCGGATCGTTCTGATCGAAGGCACGAATTTGGATGGAGCCACCATCTCGTGTCGAAACGGATCGTCGTTCCGTGTTGAGTACGATGGGATCGGGCTCAACCGCACTGCCGTGGTATGCGTACAGCCGGACCATTTGGCTCTCGTAGTACCGCTGGTTTCTGAGCGTGATCGGCCGTCCGAACGTTTCTCCCTGCTCGGTCTGGAAGATCGGGTACGCTTGGCTGACGAAGTCGCTTCGGCTTACGTTGTCGTTGAACACGGTCGGTGCCGCGAACTTCGATCCCGGCGTCACCATCTTCCAATCAACTATGACGTAGCGGGTCTGTCCGTCCTCGCCCATCTTTTCGTCGAGAGCGTTGCCGGCAGCCGTCTCGTTCGGTGCGAGAAGGTATTTTGCTGCTTCATTTGCTCCCTGCTGGAACGGGTTCGCGTTCGGTATGCGTTCGCCGTGCACCGTTATCCAGTGGCCGTAGTCCCACCACGATTGGACTCCGTAGGCACCCTCGGGATAGTCGTAGTCGCCATCGGCGGGTCGTGCATACGTGCCGACTGGATCCATCGCCCGGCTCTGGTTTCCGTTCGCAAGCGTGCCCGGCTCGGGAGTCTCGTTGTTCATCCACTCAAGGCTGTCGTCCCAGATCGTGACCGCACCGGGACCGTTCTGGCCGCCGGTTTGCCATGCCGCAAGCGTCGGACCGCTCCAAACGACGAACGGGCCAATGAGGGCGAACACGAGCGTCACGGCGACGATTGCCTGCCAGCCTTCGATCTGTCGGGTCGATTCGCTGATCGAATCGGCCGTCTCTCTGAGGTCGATGTAGCTGGCCACTTGTGCGACGAACAGCGCGGTGAAGACGGCGACGACGACGGCGAGGTAATAGTTGAACCGCACCTGCGTGAATGCGGCCGAGGTGATGAACGCGCCCCAGACGACCAGATAGAACCGGTCGGCATCGTAGCGATAGCGGAGCGTCGCGCCGACGAGCAGTGCTGCGACGGCCAGGATACCGAGTACCTGCGGATTAATCCCGACGACCCCAGCGATCGTGTTGTAGATCGGTCGTGCCAGATAGATAATGCCGACGAGCGCGACAGCAGCGACGGCGTATATTGTATCGCGGGTGTCGTCACTGCGGATGAGCGGGCGGCCGAGGAACGTGATCGCCGCCGAGAGTGCGGTGAAGAACGTGAGCCGGTACTCGGAGTAGATCGTACCGAACGGAGAACTGCCGGCGAGGAAGGGTTGCGCCTCGCCGATGGTTCTCGTTGCTGCACCTGCACTGAAACCGACGAACCGGAGGAGGTTCGTCTGAATCGCACCGGTCAAGCTCGGAAGAGCGACAGCAGTGAAGAGTCCTACCACAATGAGAAGCCCGCCGACAGCAGCTGGATAGCGTGCTTGATCGAGTGATCGTTGCTCCCACTCACGCGCAAGCCACGCGAGGAACACACAACCGGCGGCGACAGCCAGCGGTAGCACGACCTGTAGTAGTGAATATCTCGCCGCGCCACCGATAGTAACGCTATTCAGCGGCACGAGCATCAACAGGCCGGTGACAGTCATCGAAACGGCACCAACGAAGGCGATCGGTTCCGGACTCTGACCGTGATAGACCTCACTCGTGAGCTTGACCGCCAAAAACAGCCCGGAGATACCGACAAGCAGGATCCCCGGCGGCCACGCCCACATGTAGAGCGCGGCTGCGATCCCCGCACCGACAGCGTACAGCAGCGGGCGGCGGAGGGCAACCGCATCTCGATCGACGACCAGTTCCCAGATCGGTTGTTCACGCTCGGTGACCGACAGCGCGAGAACGAACACGAGAACGCCAAGCGTCTGGAAGAAGATCTCCGCCGCAGCGTGGTCGTAGAAACCGACCATGGTGTATGTCATTACTGTTCCCGGTAGCAGCGCGAAAAGGCCGGCGGCAACGAGGGCGGGCCAGCGGCCAGCAAAATGGGCCGCGAGGAGATAGAGTGGAACGACCGTTGCAGCGAGGAACACGGGGGCGGCGATCAACATAACGAGGCCAGCGTACTCCTGTGAGGGGTTTCCGAGACTCGTCAGGAGAATAAACCCGGATATGATCTGGTCGTATAGCGTCCCGAACTGATCGACGTTCGTGCCGGTCGGGTAGTTGGTAAACACGTCGAACGGCATCGTTGCCGGGAAATGTTCGAGCAGGTAGTTCGTTTGCCGAAAGTGATACCATGGATCGTTCCCGCGGAACATGACGCCGCTTTCACGCCGGAAACGATTCAGTCGACGTAGACGAGTCGCCAGTATGAATCCGATTAGTACGAGGAGAACGGGGACGTGATATACCTCTCTGAGGAAAGTCGCTGGCGAGTCGGTTGCCTCGCTGAGACGGCGGAGGCGTTGCATGACTACGTCTTTCATTGCTTCGACACAGTTCCAAACCGTCAATAAGCCTTGTGAAAACGCCAGCGAACGAACGGTGGAAGTCTGGCGGACAGACCGCCGGAGTTTTTATCTCCGTGAGCGAACTTCCACTATGCGACGCTCCATGCGGCGGCTAGTCGGCAGCCTTCTGTTCCTGCTATCAGTGACTGGACTGCCGTATCTCTTGTATCTCCTACTTCTGAAACTCTGGAATCCGCAAGGCTCGCCTGCTGAGAAACGGCCTGCCGAGCCGACAGTCAGTATCGTCCTACCGACGTACAACGAGGAGCGAATTATCGAGAACAAGCTCGACGATATTGTCACACTCGACTACCCAATGCAAAAGGTGGAAATCGTTATTGTTGATTCGAGTGACGACAAGACACGGGAGTTGATTCGAGAGTTCTTCGCCAACCGGGAGCACCCGACGCTAACGCTAATTGAGGAGGGCGAACGTCGCGGGTTGGCTCCAGCGTTGAACGATGCCTACGAGGCGGCAACCAACGAGATGGTGGTGAAAACGGACTGTGATTCGAAACTCGCGGCGGATGTGCTCCGTGAGGCGGCAGCGAACCTCGCCGATCCGGAGATCGGAGCGGTGACAGGACGCAACACCGAGGCCCTCGGCGGGAGCGAAGTCGAGGAAGGGTACCGCGACGTGCAGGCGCACATCCAGACATTGGAGTCACACCTCGACTCAACGTTCATTTTCCACGGGCCGTTCTCGGCGTTCGACAACGACGCGATCGTCTCCGTCGACGAAGACTCCATCGCTGACGATACGGAGCTGGCACTGAAGATTCGGAAAGACGGCGATCGAGTGGTGTTCGATCCAGAGATAGAGTACAAGGAGGCGGCGCACTCGACGTTCCGGAAGCGCCGCCAGCAGAAAGATCGGCGGGCGATGGGGCTGATCCGGCTGCTCTGGCGCCAGCGCGAGATGTTGGGTGCGTACGGCGCGTACGGACGGACGGTGCTACCGTTCAACTGGTGGTTCATGATCATCTCGCCGTGGCTCATAATGGCGTCGATCGGGCTGGCGACGCTTGGTGGATTGGCTGTCAGTGGCCCATTGGGGCTTGCGGTTCCAGGGGCAGTTACGGGGTTCGTGGCACTCGGATCGCGTGAGAAGCTCGGTTCGTTGCAGGTGGCGTACTCGCTGTTCGACACGCAGGTGTCGCTGTTTCGGGCGAGTCTGAAGTTGCTCGATGGTGAGGGTGACGGGACGTGGGAGATCGACGAGGAGCTCCGGGAGGTGTACAGTGAGTAGCCCCCCCTACTTCGATCGTAATTGTAGGTTGGAGTATCGGGAGGTAATCGAATGAGTACTGTCGTCGTTCATGATGGCGCAATCCACCCCGGTGGCGCGGTAAAAGTCGTTCTGGAAGCGTGCCATGCGCTTGAGGCAGATCTCGTCGTCGGTGTTTCTGGGATGGATCAAGACTGGTGGGAGTCACGTGCGCCGAATGGTGTTCGTCTCCTTTCGAGAAAATCGAAGATGGGGACGATTCAGGACATCCGAAACGCCTACCGGATGCTGAATCTGTCTCTTAAAGAGTATGAGTATATCATTACGTCGGGCCCTGCGACGAAATTCTTTCAGCCGTACGATCAGCAGACTCACATTCATTACCTCCATCATCCTCCACTTTCGAAGCTCTGGTTTGATGGTGGGCTATTCGAATACGCGAAAAGTATAATTGATAGAATAGAAACATTATCGATTCCAGTGGTAGTAGCGAATAGCCAACTGACTGCGGACCGGTATTGGAAACACTATGCGAGATCTGCTGATTATGTCATTAATCCACCAGTAGAGACGGAGTCCTTTTCGTGGAACAGCGAACATATTCCCGGGAAGTTCGTTATGGTTGGTCGATTAGAGGAGCGAAAGCGTCCCCTTCTTGCTGTCAAAGCCTTTGCAGAGCTTGCTGACCGTGACGACTTAGCTAAAATACCAGAACTTCACCTAGTCGGCGATGGGCCGTTAGCCGACGAAGCTCAGGTAAAAGCGACAAGCAACATTTATGTCCATGGGTACGTCAGAGACGAGAAACTCCGACAGATCGTTGAGTCGTCAGATGCGGGAGTATTTCTCGCCGAGAGCGAAGACTTCGGTATCACGCCGATTGAATACATGTCGGCAGGCCTTCCCGTATTAGGCGTAGACGAGCCGAACACGAATAATCAAATTAAGCAAGGTGTCTCAGGCCTACTCGTCGCCCCAGAGAAGGAAGCGGTAGGGGACGGTGTGTTGGAGATCATGGAACGAGAGTGGAATCGAAAAGAGATTTCGAAAGGTGCAGACGAGTACAGCTCAGCGCGGTTCCGAAAGGAAATTCGGGAGGTGGTCGAACATGTCTGATCCGATTTTCCTCTACAACGATCCTCATCCAGTGCACGAACGGATGGCTAACGAGATTGGGGCAGAGTTCGTTGAGTGTTCGAAGGGTGGCCCACTCGATCGTCTCCGTTCTGGAATCTCTCACGACTTTGGTAATCGGCCAGTACTCATTGAAGGAGGTGTTCCTCTTCTCGAGGCTGGATTCCTTGGAATAGTAGATAAGTCCGGGGCGATAATCGAACTTGCAGCTGATGGATCTCTAATTGATATCGCTGATCCGATTTCGGGTCGGCCGTTTCACGAACGTCTTGCTCACCGATTCGGCGAACGGTACGTTGATGGTACACTCGCTGTGAGTGACTACCTCGCGGCGTACGCTCGACAATACGACCGACCCGTTGAAGTGATACACCCATTTGTTGAGTCGGAACGCTATGGCCGATTACATTCGCTTGAACCTGGCGGAGATGAGGAAACGATTCTCTGTATCGGAAAATACCGACGAAAGAACGGGCAGGACGTACTCCGCAAAGCCATGGAGTCTCTGGATCAGAATCTAACCGCTCACTTTGTCGGGCCAGATACAGAAAATATTGCGGAAACTGAGGAAGTCAAGCCTCATGGATTCGTTGAGCTTGAGAAATTTTACGACTTGATGGAGCAAGCAGAACTAATAGTCTATCCTGCACACGTTGGTGCGTATCCTGTTGCTGTTCTTGAGGCATTACTTTCCGGGACACCGGTACTCACTTCACAATATGTTGGGAATGTAGATCTGGTTAGAGCTGTCCATCCGGAATTCGTTACTGAGCCCATTCCTTCGTCTGTTGCTGAAAGAATCAAGTCTGTTCGAAGACGCAATCTCGCTGCCGACGGTCAACGGGCAAAAGTGATTGCGGAGCAATTCACCGACGAGTGCTACACCCTCGACTTCGAAAAGCGGTTCAATGAAGTTCTGGCCCGTATCAGGGAGAACCAGAGATGAGTGAACGACCCAACATCGCGATGGTCTCGTGGGACAGTGTCCGCGCGGATCACATGCCGTTCCACGGTTATAACCGGAATACGGCACCGACTGTTTCCAAGATGGCCGAGAATGGATTGATCTTCGAGAACACACAAGTTTCTGCTGTAGGGACGGCGGCATCCTTTACAGGGGTATTCACTGGGGACCACGCGTCAGCGACAATGCTCAATCCGAGTCCAAAATATTGGGCAAACTCATTAGAAGATGAACGTCTTCTTTCTGAGGTGCTTCAGGACAACGGCTACTACACTGGCGGGTTTCATTTCAACGCTCTCATGTCGTCGAACTTCGGATGGAACCGCGGTTGGGACGTATATGAAGATCACCTGTGGGACGAAAAGGGGGGAAATAGCCCAACTGATGATGAGGAGGAAGACATTCGCTCGAAACTCTACGAGTTTCTCCAAGAACGTAATCTAGCGAACTTTGCTATGCATGCAAAGAAGGCACTAACCGGGGAGCCCCCTGTCAAATGGGAAAAGATGTGGGGAGAAATTGAGGAGTTCGTTGAAGATGCTCCTGAGCCGTGGTTCCTGTGGGTGCTGCTAATCGACACTCACCATCCGTACTACGCGCCTAGGGAATACCACAAGTGGTCCCAGCCTGGAATCCGTGCTACGTACGTGTGGAACTACGTGATGCGTCGCCATCGAAATCTCGTCGGCGAGAGACGGCGATCAATTATCAATGCATACGATAACACGATGCGATATGCCGACGAATTCGTTCGCCGTCTTGAAGAGAAACTTGAATCAGAGGGTTACGGGGACACTCCCTTCATTTTCCATTCTGACCACGGCGACGAGATGGGTGAACACGCGAGCTACGGACACCGGCCGTTGATGTACGATACAGTAACGCGCGTTCCATTAGTGATGAAGAATGTTGGCGAGACAGGGGTAAGGAAAGGGCCGCATTCTCTAATGGACCTCGGTAACGGTATACTGGAGATTACAAACATTGATGAACGACTCGGTCAGGGAGAATCGATTTTGTCACATAGCCGTGAAACGGTGACAATCCAGAACCTCCTTGGAGAAGAGTTCGGACGTACTGTTGCGGCAGTTGGTCCTGAGTGGAAGGTCCTATACCACCCTGAAGGAGACTGGGGACATGGACGAGAATTCACAGGCAACTCGTGGGAAGCGTATAAGCGTACGGAAGACCCGATGGAAAAAAATAATCGATGGGGCGATCATCCTGATAGCTTGGAGGCGGAGCTTCGAGACCAACTAGAGAGTTCCACTGATGTGATTGAAGCTGAAGGTGAAATGGATAGTTCTACAAAGGACCGGCTTCGAGAACTGGGATACATCGAATGAAGAAACTAAATCTTGGTTCAGGTCGGGATTATCGCGAAGGCTGGATGAACGTCGATATCAACCCTGAGTTTGACCCTGATATGGTAATTGATCTCGAGGAATCGAACTGGGACCTCCCTACTGACGAGTATGATGTCGTACTCGTCGATAACGTTTTTGAACATATAGATCCTCGTAAACGTCCGGTCTTTTTAACCGAGTGCCATCGTGTCTGCCACCCCGATGGAGAAGTAGTGATGCGTTGGCCGACACCCGGATTCGGTGGTGGATGGGATGTTACTCATTACAGTATTCCTAGCTGGGAGTGGCCCGAACATACCAACCACAAGGATGCTTGGGAAATTGTCCAGACGGATTTTAATTACAATCGGCTTGGTTGGCTTCTTCCTGATCGCATCGCAAACCAACTGATGTGGCTCGGCATTCGTACCGTATTAGGT
Source organism: Halonotius terrestris (assembly GCF_006861665.1). Taxonomy (GTDB): domain Archaea; phylum Halobacteriota; class Halobacteria; order Halobacteriales; family Haloferacaceae; genus Halonotius; species Halonotius terrestris. Next base: position 299,319 of record NZ_RKLU01000003.1, read on the forward strand.
GTGGAACTGACCATAACACCAAGTGGAGAGTATGAGGAAACATGGTAGACAAGCGACCAGCGATGCTTTATTATGGGAAAATTCACCACTCCCATAGAGCGATGGCAGAGTCGGTCGACGCAGAACTAATTCAAGTAGAGGGTGGACGCCCAATGAGTCGAATCCGTGCTGCAAGTCGACTCGATGTTGGCGAGAAACCAATTATAACTGAAGGGGGACGACCGCTTTTTCAAGCTGCCTGGATGGATATCTTTGGCAACTGTGGTCCAGTAATTCACCTCGCAGCCGACGAAGCGTTAATGAACATTTTCAATCCTCTTGAGCATTATTCGGTTACTACACGTGTGGCACACGCATGGGCACACCGACACGTCGATGCTGTTCTTGGTGTTTCCCCTCGCTTGGTCTCCGAAGCACGTGTATTTGGGACAGATGTGACGAAACTCATTCATCCATTCCCGTCACAAAAAAAGTGGGACAATTTGGGTAAAATAAGCCCAGAATTAGATTCCCAACAGGTTCTCGCTGTTGGATCTCATCGGAAAAAGAATAATTTTGAAATATTACAGGAAATTGCAGACGAGGCTGATTCCGAGATCGAGTTTGTCGTTGTCGGTCCGGATACTGAGTTACTTACTGAAACACGTTCAGTTACCACCTGCGGGTTTGTCGATGAAAGTGAATTTTTTGATCTGTACAAAGAATCGGGTGCGTTTATTCTACCTGCAATCGCTCAACCGTTCCCTGTCTCAACACTAGAAGCACTTCGTGCGGGGCTGCCACCATTTGTCACCACGGAGACCGGCACTTCTGATTACATACACAAAGTTCACCCAAAGCTTGTGTCAGGGGTTTCGATCCCCCAGATTGCGGCTTCACTGGACTGGTATTTTGACCTCGAAAGAAACGAACGTGAAAACCTTTCAACAGATGTCAGGTCAATAGGTGACCGATTTAGTCCTGTGCAAGGAAAGGAGACATTCAAAATAGCGTACCAGCAGACAATGGAAGAACTCAGAATATAAAAAGTACACTCATGCGAAGCAGGTTGTTGGTGGGATAGACCTGTCTCTGTGAAAGCGTAGCGGCCAAGGGTGACGTGGTTGAGTCATCGGGAAAAACACTATCTGGTACAAATGACAAGATCCTCCACAAGAGGGTTTGAGCGTGACGGTTCACCAGATGGAGTGGAAAGCGGGGTGACGAACTGACGCTCGTCGCGGGGTGCCGCGACGATCTCCAAGTAGTATCAGCAGAGGGAGTGACTTGCGATGATGAGTTGGGACCGGTGATTGAGGAGGTAGATGACCCTCCCAGCCTACCAGGCGATAGACCACGATCGTCAAACTGTCTGCCACGACGATGAATACGTCACTGATGAAGACGTTACCACGAACCAGGTAGAGTGTCTCTGGTCACTAATCCAGCCGTGGTTGGCGAAAATCCGTGGCCTGCTCCAAGCNNNGCTTGGAGCAGGCCGCTCGTTCCTATGGCTTTCTCCGCTCCCTGAATCTCAGTCACGCACCCATCCATGGAGTCATTGAGTGCATCGCTGTCAACATCTTCCGCTAAACTACACAAGAGCGTCTGGTGTAAAGGTGACCAGCAGTTGATGGATGAGTGTTTCCGCACCTCTGGCCGAATGCGGAGCAAATGGGACGAGGTTCATTACTCGAATGGGGACACCTATCGCGAGAGGCATATTCGAATCGCCTATCCGAGAGGAGATGATACGTTGATTGGAGATACGTACAATATAGGAGGAGAGATACCACGTCTAATCCTCTTATAGTATCCTACTGGTTACGCCATATCCTCTATCTAGTTATATGACAACCAAACAATATATGAACAGTTAATTGATGACACAATCAGACCGGTATTGGGGAAGCCGCAGTTGCCAGTTCACATATATCCGAGCGCACGAAGGTTCTCTTCGACAATCTCTTCATCGATAAGAGTTGACTCTACTGGAGGGTCTGTTCTTATTCTCCTTCGTTCAGTATATTCTGTCTCAAGCCAAGGCACCCGATAGCACTCTTGTGTTGGATTACCGTGACCGACTTGTGTCAACCCGTGACGTTTTTCACCTAAGTTTTCTCCGTGGTCCGCGCTCACAACTGATTTACCATCAAGTTCTTTAAGAACTTTTTGTACCTTTGGCTCGATCATATCTATAGTGTCAATATAAGATTGTTCGAGTGTGCCCTTCGAAATCACCCCTGACCGGTAGAGCAAAAACATTCCTGGATAAGCATCTCCAAATTTATTCCGTAATTTTTCGGATGTTTCTCCTATATGAGGGGTGTGAGGTTTCATATAGTGGATTATAATGCGCTTATTTGGGAACTCTTCATTTGTTTCGAGTGCTTTTTTTGACAACTTATCAAAACTCTTGATTCCACCTGTGTTCGGACAATAAATAATTGAATGGAAAGTTCCCTCGCCCAGTTTTGAATATCTTTGGTAGTATGGATTTGAAGTGACCACGACAGTATCGTGGAACTCAAAGTTTTGAAAATTATTTACTATGAACTCAAGGCTCCACGTTCCTTTTGAGGTAAATGTTGATAGTTTGCCAGAGATACACGAATGCTTTCGGAAGTAATCTGCACGATAGGAATCTAATATAATCAAATTATCCCAGTCCTTATCCATTATGTTTAAACCGTCCTGCTCTTGTTTGAATATATATCTAAAAATCAAGACATGAAACGCGTGTATTGGACCAGCAGGACCGCCAACCAATAGTTTTGATTGAATATACGTATTTATATTTAACCTCGAGTATATTTTCCTCCTAATATATTCAAGCGTCCCGAGAATTGCTAATCTCCACGTTCCAAGTAAAACCAGCTTCCGGAATTTTTCTATCTGTGAATTCATACCAGTATATTAGATATTCTACTACAACAAACGCAACGACCGTATTTGGTTTCTTTATACGTCCTAATAGTTGCTTCCCAGTGGATTAAGTGAGTTTTGGTATGGCAGTAGTGCAGAACTGTACTCATAGCATGATGGTTGGGCTAGCGACATCATTTCCTCAATGGTGATTGACGAGTGCGACAGCCAATCGAAGGCAAAGAGCGATGAAAACGTGTGAATTGACTCGTACTCGGCCTCGGGCCCGGGGGTCCCGAGACCGGGATCCTTGCAGACGCCAATCGCTGTTTCAACTCGTGAGCGTTCTGCATACATTTCGTCGAGTTGGTGCTGCCAGCATCCGTTCTAGTTTAGTGGGGCGGTCTCTACTGTCTGTTGATTACATCGCTATCGCTAACCGTTCGAAGAAACCGGTGGGGGATGTGATCTACGAACCACCAGATTCTGTTGTCGTTGATCGGATTGAAAGAGCGTTTCCATCAGTCTCGTTGAACGAGAGCGGAAGTTCGACTTTGTTGCGCTGTTGTATACGGTTTCGTTTGGTTTTGTTGCTGGCTCAGACCGATCATTCAGGCGTTTCTTGAATGCTTCGTCGAAACTGCTGACTGTGATGAACTGGCGTATTCCTCTTTCACCAGCTGATTCTCACCGACGTTCGTTGCAACCCTTCGAGCAATTATTTATAATTAATAAGTAAGAAATTATTTTTAATAATATTCTGATTGTATTCTCTGGATCGTTCAGGTCGAAAAGAGTTCAAGCGTCACCTCTCCGAAGACAAGATGAACGTTTCTGCGAGGTCTTGGACAGTCATACGCGAAACCACGGCCAAAGCGTCCTCACCAACCCGAGAATACAGAGGAAATCCTCGAAGAGCGCGTCGACGACGCGCTCGACGAGACAGATGCCCCGCACAATAACCATCCCGAAGATCCCGATGAAGGCTGGGTCGTTGACAACAATATCTGCACTGATGGCGGCACTGTGTTGGGATTCTTCGACGCATTAAGCCACAACTGTACGAGGACTCTCGTCGGTGGGATACGTTGATGATCCACACATTGAATGACCGCTTGTCAAGACAGACGATTCAGCAGCCAGATGCTATGTATACAACGGTGAGAGTGTTATCACGTTCAAAGAAACCGAGAAGAAAAACAAATTTGTGGATTTTTAGAAGAGGTACGCGAGCAGAATCCCGGCAAGCAGATTCTGATCGTCTTGCATAGACACGGTTCTCATATAGCACACGCGCAAGCGTGCCCACCAACTCGCGATAAATCTGATTTTTCTCCCACCAAGCTCGCCGCATCTTAATCCACTTGAGAAAGTCTGGGACTTCCTCAAGTGGATAATAGTACCGATCATCGTCCAAAATGAAGACGAGTTCTTTGAACTCCTCAAAGACACGTTCGACCGAATAACCAACCGTATTAGCTTCGCTAAGAAATGGTGTCAGAAGTTGCTTAGCTTGCACAAATTATTTTAGTCATTATCGATCGCACGCCCAGCTCATCCTGCATGAACTGAGCCAGCATCTCAGCTACTCATTGCGCCATTGATCAGTCGGATGACTGAAGATGTCCAGAAAATCCATCAGGATCAGCCAATTCTCCAAGAGAGGCTCGCTACCATTACACAACAGGAGATAGCGAATTAGCTAAAGACGAATGATCTTTTCGCATCCATTAGCTGGAGACCGTCCATCGGAGAACACTCTGTCGTCTGCATTGCTCTACTGAGAGGTCAGGAGCAACTTACGAGAGCGTGACGAAATCGTTCTGAGGGATAAATACGTACAGAAGTATTTTTCAACCAGCCAAACTTTGATTCAGGAACAAATGGGCATTCAAGACTGGGTTGGGCAAATCAGACAAGATTATGCACGGTATGGGTTACGCGGTTTTAAATTTAACATCCAAGACCTATTTCAAGGAATCCTGAGCCGCGGAGGATTTTGGATCAATTACGGAACTGATTATTACAGTCGTGAGTGGGATCTATTAGTAGTTCTCGATGCCTGCCGCTGGGATCTGTTTGAGGAAGTTGCTGACGAATATGATTTCATCGAATCTTCTGGGACGTTCATGTCTAACGCATCACATTCTCGGGAATGGTTACATAAGCATTTCATGGAGCCAAAAAGCACGAAAGATAAAGTAAAAGCCTGGACCGAGTTGCTCCCGAATGTCGACAATATGGATATTTTCGAAGAGCACTATACAATGTCTAATCGGCCGGAAGTCGCTGAAACAGCATATATCACTTGGAATGTTTTCGCCCGTATGCTTGAAGATGATGCGTTCTGTGAGTATATACCAGTGGGGAAAGCAAAGTGGGATGATTCGGATGTAATTCTGAATCCACGTACGATAACTGACGAGACGATTCGAGTAATGCGCGAGTCGGAACCAGAATACATCATCGCTCACTATATGCAACCACATACCCCGTTCCGCGGTAGTGATGGGTTGGATCTTGATGGCAGTGTGTGGGAACGTATACAGCGGGGGGAGAAACAGTATGACGAGGCATGGCTAGAATACAAAGACAACCTTCGATGGGTTCTTGATGATGTCGAACTTCTGCTTGAGAATGTTGATGCAGAAAAAGTGGTTATCACTGCGGATCACGGAAACGCGATCGGCGAGTGGGGATGTTACGGGCACCGGCCGTACGTCCCGAATCCAGCGGTCAAGCGGGTCCCGTGGGCGACGGCAACAGCGACTGACGAAGAGACATACGAACCGAAGTTAGAAGAATGGGAAGATGCAGACGAATCAGAAATTCAGGATCGTCTTGAGGCTCTGGGCTATGCCTAATCTCTGCCGACTCTCCAGTGTTCTGAGGTTAAGCCTCAAAGAGTGACGACGATGAGTGAAGAAAAAAACACGAGCGATATCGACCCAAAGGATGTCAGTATCGGCACAGAGGCACTCTCTGGCGGTATTGCGCGAATCGCCCTTCTTGGTATTGGATTCTTAGGGAGTATCCTGTTTGCGAGGATTCTGGGAGCCACGGGGTTTGGAGCGTTCTACTTGTTGGTAACGCTGGAAAACGTGGTCGATAGACCGATTATCGGATTTGCCGAATCGGTGCAGAAGCGGCTCTCAGAATCCGAATCCGAGCCGAGGCAGTACTACGGTGCATTCTTGATTACGTTCGCTGTATTCGCGGTGTTCATCTCGGTTGTTGCGATTGTTGGCCGCGATATAATAAACGGATACGTCCAACGGGAGGATGCGTTCCTGCTGTTTATCGCACTGTTTCTGGCACTGTCCGCACAGGAGGCGTTCAGTGCTGTGTTTGCCGCTACAGGCCGGTTAGGAATAATACACTGGATTGACGCACTCCGTTCCTTCATCACGATTCCGACACAGGTGCTACTCGTTCTGGTTGGATACGGTGTCGTCGGGATGACTGTTGGACTGGCGGGCGCTTCCCTAGTAACCCCGCTGATTCTCGTCTATCTGTTGGGACTCCAGCCTACGATACCTGACATAGCTGTGTTCCGTTCCCTGTTCGAGTACGCCAAGTACAGCGTTCCTAATAGCATAACCTCGTTCGGTTACGACCGAATCGCGCTTCTAATTTTGGGATTCTACCTTACTCCCGCCGCAGTCGGCTATTTTGAGGCAGCACTAAAACTAACTGTCCCTGCCCTCGCTATCGGGATGATGGCGTCTGGGGTCTTGATGCCGAAAATAAGCAATCTCTCCTCTCGCAACGAGGACTTCTCCCAGGAGTTACGAGACGTAATGAGCTACTCAAGCGTGTTTGCGATACCCACTCTCTTTGGTGCTATCGTGGTTTCACACAAACTCATGATTACTATCTACGGGGGTGAATTCAGGCCGGCTGCAAAGTTCTTGATTGGAGTCGCATTCTACCGGCTCTTGACGACAAGAACGAAACCGCTAGTGAGCACACTCAGGGGTATCGACCTCCCGAAGTTGGACTTGTTTGGAACTATTCTTTCGACTACCGTCCTTCTGGTAGTCGGGATTCCGGCTCTCAATCGGTTCGGTGCGATGGGAATGCTAGGAGGTGTCGTCGCTGCTGCGGCCAGCCGCTATGTTCTGAACGCTTGGTTCGTCCGGCGAGAAGTTGGTCCGGTCCCACACGCACCCCGACCGTTCATCGCGCAGGTCGTTGGGGGAATCATCATGCTCATTACACTGGAAATAGCCAAGCGACTATTCGTTCTCGCACCTTGGTACCGCGTGTTCCTTCTGGTCGGATTCGGGGCAGTCGTGTACTTCGTCGTTGTCTTCGCCATTTCTCCTCATGTCCGGGGAACGGTGGTCCGAATTGGTGGAGATTTTATTGAGGAGAAACTCGGCATCACGCTGGTGTAGCTCTACTGAACTACGAGTTCCCGGACCGACTCTGGAGAGCGACCAGCGAGGTCCGCCGCGAAGAACTCATTATTCCGTCGAATCCGGTCATCCGACCAGTTCCACTAGGCGATATCCTGAGGTAATTCTCTCATCTCTGCTTCGAACCGCCATCCGATGGGTTCGCTCGGATGCCTGCAACGATTTCATAGGGTTCAACATCTCGGGACACAATTGCGTCACCCCGACGACAGCCCCGTTTCCAATAGTGACTCCAGAGACAACCGTTGCATCGAGTCCAAGCCAAACATCATGACCGATCAAGACGGAATCCTGATCAACGCTTTCTATCCCTTGAAAACCAAAGTGAGAATATATTTTTCATTGTATCGAAGCCCGCTGCATGCCGTGGTCACGCTGTTGTACCGATGACTCCGCAGCCAGAGCGCACCGATCGATGAATTCGACCTCCAGCAGTGGCGTGAGCGGATCGCCGTCGTCCGCCAACGACCGTCATCCTTGACGCCACACTCGAAGGTAACCTGACAGTGGGCAATCGTGAGACGATCCGGGGAGAGGTCGAACGTGTCTGTGAAATCTCCACGGTCGATGAGTTTCTTGATGAGTTCCCAAATGACTATAGCTCATATCTCAGTGATGACGGCATCAGGCACTCAGGTGGCCAACGCCAGCGGATCGCCGTCGGATACGCGCTGCTGACCGGCACTGACTTTATCATCCTCGATGAGGTGACCCGCGACCTCGATGCGGGTATCGAGGCAGACCTCCAAGCGTCGATCAAATCGATAGATCGGGAAATTGGTGTTATCGCCATCGCCCACCGGTTGTCGACGATCCAGAACGCTAATAGAATCTACACGCTTGAGGAAGGCAAGATTGTCAAATCCGGCACACACAGAGAGTCGATCAAGGCGTCGGGAACGTACGCCGGGTTATACGACATGCAGTCGGGACACGATAATCCCAGCAGGGATTATTTCAGCCAGGACAGAATCAAAGTAGTCATTAATCAGGGTTGGAAGACGCAGGTATGCAGAACCAACGCGTTCTCGTCACTGGTGGCGCAGGCTTTATCGGCTCAAACCTCGCCAACCACCTCGCCAGGGACAACGATGTCATCGCTGTCGACGACACATATCTCGGCACGCCGGAGAATCTCGACGATACCGTCGAGTTCGTGGAAGCATCGGTCCTCGACGATGACCTACCGGCCGATGTCGATGTCCTGTTCCATCTTGCTGCACTCTCTTCGCGGAATATGCATGAAGAGAACCCGCAACGGGGCTGTCGCGTCAACGTTGAGGGGTTCGTCAACACTGTCGAACAGGTCAGGGAGCACGGCTGTGACACAGTCGTCTACGCTTCGACCTCCTCGATCTACGGGAGCCGGACCGAACCTTCGCCGGAGAGCATGGCGGTCGAATCCCAGACAGCTTACGAAGCCTCGAAGCTCGCCCGGGAACGTTACGCCGAGTACTACGCCCACCATCACGACATGGCGATGGCTGGCCTCCGCTTCTTTTCGGTTTACCAAGGATTCGGTGGCAACGAGGAACACAAAGGCAAGTACGCCAACACGGTCGCGCAGTTCGCCGATGCTATCGCCAACGGCGACGCACCGGAACTGTTCGGCGACGGCACCCAAACGCGGGATTTCACCCACGTCGAGGATGTCGCTCGCGCCTGTGAACTCGCCGCCGACCACGAACTGACTGGTGTCTACAACGTCGGCACCGAGGAGGCCTACACGTTCAACGAGATGGTCGAAATGATCAACGACGCGCTCGGCACCGACATCGATCCCGAGTATATCGAGTGCCCCTTCGACGGCTACGTCCACGATACAATGGCTGACATCACAAAATTCCACGAGGCAACCGGCTGGGAACCACAGATTAGCTTCAAAGAGGGTGTCGAACGCGTCTGTGAGCCTTACCTCGCTGAGAAAGCCTGAGCCGCAAATAAAATAGAGTCCAGTCTACTCGTCAGTCCCGAGAATCACACGATGGGTCATCGCTTCGGGGTCGAGTACCTCGTCGGCCTCTTCTTCGGTGAGATAGCCTTCCTCAACGGCGACCTGCTTTACCGTTTTGTCCTCGGCAAGAGCCTGCTTTGCCACCTTGCTGGCCTTGTCGTAGCCGATCGCGGGGTTGAGCGCGGTCGCCAGGGCCATACTTTGCTCGACCTGCTCGGCGCAGTGCTCCTCGTTAGCCTCCAGTTCCGCGACGAACCGCTCGGCGAAGACCTCGGAACCGTTGGCGATGAGGTCGGCCGACTGGAGGAAGTTATGCGCCAACACNGGCTTGTAGAGGTTGAGGTCGATCTGNCCCTCNGCNGCGCCNGCNGANACGGCNGCNTCGTTNCCGACGACCTGCTTGTGGANTTGGTTNACNGNTTCGGCGACGACNGGGTTGATCTTNCCNGGCATNATNGAGGANCCGGGCTGGTTTTCGGGCTGTTCGATCTCGCCGAGCCCGTTGCGCGGGCCCGAGGCCAGCAGCCGGAGGTCGTTNGCGATCTTGTTNANCGAGCCNGCNACNNNNCGNAGNGCNCCGTGNGCCTCGCTCATCGCGTCGTGGGCNGCCTGNGCCTCGAAGTGGTNGTCGGCCTCNCGGAANNNNAGGCCNGTCTCCTCGGCGATGTAGTCGGCCGCGCGCTCGGGGAACTCCGGATGGGTGTTGAGCCCAGTCCCGGTCGCGGTGCCGCCCAGCGCGAGTTCGGCGAGNTGNTCNNG
>NZ_RKLU01000003.1:309301-334635 GCF_006861665.1 Halonotius terrestris
CNTCGACNCGNTCGATCCCNTTCTCGANCTGNGTGCGGTAGCCGCCGAACTCCTGGCCNAGCCGNACNGGCGTNGCGTCCTGNAGGTGNGTGCGACCCGTCTTGACGACGCCGTCGAAGGCGTCCTCTTTGGCGGCGAGTTCGTCGGCCAGTGTTTCGAGGGCGGGTACAACATCGTTGGCAGCGGCTTCCAAGCTGGCGACNTGCATCGCNGTCGGGATNACGTCGTTGCTCGACTGNCCGTAGTTGACGTGGTCGTTCGGGTGGACGATACGGTCGCCGATCCCCTCTCCGAGTATCTCGGCGGCCCGGTTCGCGATGACTTCGTTCGCGTTCATGTTCGAGGAGGTGCCGGAGCCGGTCTGGAANANGTCGACCGGGAACTNNTCGTCGTGGTCGCCNGCGATNACCTCATCAGCGGCGTCGACGATGGCCTCGGCGATCTCGTGGTCGACGAGACCGAGATCGCGGTTGGCCTGTGCCGAGGCTTTCTTCACGACACCGAGTGCGCGGACGAATCGGCGGCCAAAACTGATGCCCGAGATAGGGAAATTCTCGACGGCGCGTTGGGTTTGCGCTCCCCAGTAGGCGTCGGCCGGGACTTGCATCTCACCGAGACTATCTGACTCCGTGCGGTAGTCGTCTGACATACCGACACCAACGGTCGAATCCGGGGTAAAAGCTACTGATTGCCGTGCAGGTGTTGCGTTTCGCTCCGCTACTCGCCGTGCTCCTCGTATTCTTCGGGCGTGTAGGTCGTGAGTTCGATAGCGTGGATATCGGTCGTCATGTGCTCACCCAGTGCGTCGTAGACTTGCTGGTGTTGATCGACCAGCGTTTCGCCCTCAAACGCAGGTGAAACGACGACCGCAGCGAAATGCGCATCCTCGAACTCCTCGTCGACGCTTCGCGGGCGGCTGACGGTTGCCTCACAGTCCTCGATCCCGGCTTCGATGGCAGCTTCGATATCGGCGGCGTCCATACCGGCTAGCCGGCATCGACCCACAAAAACGCGCGGGCTTCGGAAGGGAATCAGCTCCAGCGGTCGAGACCAGTCTGGACGACGGCGGACTCGATCCGCTCGAAACCGCGTTCGACTTCGTCGGCATCGACTTCCCACTCCCCAGTGACGTAGGCGCGGGCCGCGTCGAGATCCGGGTCGATGTCGCTGTCTATCTCGTAGTCGTCAGTGACTGGCGGATCGAAGAACAACTCCCGGATTCGGTCGGCGAACTCGATGTGCTCACCGCGGGCCTCCAGCACGCCGAAGAGGTCGCCGTGTTCCTTGATTAGTTTCACGCCGGTTTTCGGGCCAATCCCGCTGATGCCCTCGTTGAAATCAGTCCCACAGAGCATTGCCACATCGACCAACTGTTCGTAGGTGATATCGTGCTCGTCGAGCGTCGGCTGGAGTTCCATCAGTTCGGGATGGCCCTTGCTCGTCAACTCCCGGAGTGTGCTGGGCGCACCGAACAGCAGCGTGTCGTAATCCTCGCTGCCGACGTAGTCGGCGTCGCCGATCTTGTTCATGTAGGCTGCTTGAGCCTCGCCCTCAGCGGGTGCGTCGATGTAGGGGACATCGAGGAGTGCGAGCAAATCGCGGGTCGTCTCCTGAATCGTCTCGGTGAGTCGGACGGTGCGGGCTGACAAACGAGCGGCTTCGAGGCTGTCGCCGGCGGCTTCGGCTTCCGCTAACCGTTCTTCGGCCTGCTCGCGNTGCTCGCGNCGNTNNNCCACCTCNTCNTCTTTCAGCTCNGTGACGCCGCCGTCGAAGACGAAGANNGGNGTNAGGTCGTGTTCGAAGAACTTCGGGAGNCCCTGCACNACGCCGATNAGGTTNGCGACCTCGGTACCGTCGTCGGTGGTGTAAATCGCGTCGTCAGTCCATTTGACGGTCGTCGTCAGATACCGGTACAGCCAGTTGTGGGCGTCGACGGCGACGGTGCTACCCTCGATATCCGCAAAGGGGCACTCCGAGAGGGCAGCCAGCGAGCGAAGATCCGAATTTCCCATACCGAGCGAACGGCCGCCGCCGGCTTGAAACTCCCGAGTCGATTTACAGCAATCAGCTACGGATCGTCGATCGCCGACAGCAGTCCCGGTGGCGCAGCATCACTATGATCTCCGAGAAACTCGTTTTCCGCCGTCGACAACCCCTCGCGGTCCCGGAACACGTCGAGTCCGCGTTGGTACCCCGATTGCGACGCGATGGCCGGCTCGCTGATCGATCGATCGAGGACGAGTTCGGCCAGTCCGGTCTCCCGATCAGTGTAGGTGAAGCCAGCCTTGTAGAGCGCGTGATACGAGAAGGCGTTGTTGACCGCGATGGCGATCCGGTCGTAGCCAGCCGCGGCCGCTTGGGAGGTCAGGAACGCGACAAGTTTCGGGCCGAGTTGCTGGCCGTCGCCGCGAAGGTCGTCTCGGACCGTCAGATAGCGGATTTTCAGCGTTGAGGGCTCGGTTCGATCCGGGCTGAACGCGATCGCGGCGAGGATATCGTCAGCGAAGTCACTCGCTTCGAGGCCGTCCGGCAGCGACGCCAACGTGTCCGCGTTGTCGGTTTCGCTGTCGTCGTCGGTGCTGCTGTCGTCGGTGGTTGTGTCATTGGCTTCGGTCGCGCTGCCGTCGGGTTCACCGCGGATCACTGCGACGCCGGTCCCGCCGGTGACGAACTTCCCGGCGTAGCTGAACCGGCGATAATCGAGCCGCAGCGAGGGGTTGGCGGCGGCCCACCCCAGCAGTGCGAACTCCATATTCCCTTTCAGTGGTGCTACTCCCAAGAACTCTTTTGCTATCGCGCCGGAGGGAGACTATGCACGGCGTTGGCGACGGCCGCTTTTTCGACCGGTTCGCACGCCTCTACGACTGGCTGATGCCGGCGGCCGACCGGCGGTCGCTGGCGGCAGCACTGTCGCGGGCCGACGGCGACGTCGACCGCCTGCTCGATCTCGGCGGCGGTACGGGCCGGGCGACGATCGCGGTCGACGCGCCCGAGCGGATGGTCGTCGACATCTCGCGGCCGATGCTCCAGCGTGCGCGAACGCGGACGACAGCTGGGCCGGGACGGCCGAGCGATCCGCCCGGCCCGCTGGCGACGTTGCAGGGCGACGCTGGCCGGCTGCCAGTCGGCGACGACGCGGTCGACGCGGCGATCGTCGTCGACGCGTTTCATCATATGCCGGCACAGCCCGCTGTCGTCAGCGAGGTCCAGCGCGTTCTTCGCCCGGGCGGTGTCTTCGTCGTCCGGGAGTTCGATCCGAGCCACCCGCTGGGGTGGGTGCTTGCCCGCGGCGAACACGCGATCGGTATGGAATCAACGTTCCACCCGCCGGCCGATCTTGCTGAAATGCTCGCCGACGAGGGGTTTTCCGTTGAAGTGCTCGACAGCGGATTCGAGTACACGCTGGTCGGGACGAACCGCTGAAGGTTTTACCCCTCAGTCGAAGGGGTGGGTATGCTCAACGAGCGCGTCGATACGGCGGCACTCCCGCTGGCAGTCGGGGACCTGATTGCGATCCTCGGCGTGTTGACGATCGGTATGGTGCAGCACGGAACACTGACGCCCGACCGGGCACCCGGCGTCTACGCCCCCTTCGTCATCGGGTGGGTCGTCGGGGCACTCCTGATCGGAGCTTACTCCGCTGGCGCGGCCGAGTCGGCGAAGGCGGCGATCCCGCTGGGGCTTCGGGCGTGGGTTCCGGCCGCACTCGTCGGCTTCGGGCTGCGGGCAACGGCAGTGTTCCCCGGTGATCTCGCAGTGATCTTCGTGGCGATCACGTTCGTCCTCACCGGCGCGCTGATCGCCGGGCTCCGCTGGCTCTTTTTCAAGCTCATCGGCTGAACGGTCCGCGCTGTCGTCACCAAGCGGTGCAGTCCGATTCCGGGTGCTGATCGCGCACCAATCGACTGCTATCCAGCGAAACGCAACGAGCACCAATGACACTCCACACGCTCATAAGTTATGAGATGGTTTTGTGTAGCCACGGAAAAGTCACGAGCAAACCACGGGAAAAATTTATGTGTTGTTTTGCCATAGTATGACGTAACCCATGGCACAGTACTATGACTACGTACTCGGCGTGATTCCATTGGTGCTGGGCGGGCTGACCGGCTTACTCTCGGTTGCCGGCCTTGATCTCACCGCAGCTCTCCCAGTCGGGGCCAGCGTCTCCGCGCTCATCATCGGCCACGCGCTGTTCGTCAACATGCCGACCCAGCCGACGGCGGAATCGACCGAGGCGACCCACCGAGCCGACGCCGAATAGTGCGAAAACCGACCGCGGCAACCCTTTTTCAGCACGTAGCGCGGACACGGAGATATGACCGACACCCTGTTTCTCACCAGCGACGACGTTGCGGGACTGGCGACGCCAACCGACTACGTCGACCGCGTGGCCGACGGCTACCGACAGCGCGGCGCGGGCGCGCCCGCCGAGCCCCGGACCGCGCTGTTCGGCGACGACCCGCCGGGGATGCTGACGAGCTACAGCGCGATCCTGCCCGAGGACGGCTACATGGGCGGCTACACCTACAGCGCGGGTTTCGGCGCGGGCGACGCGTGGTTCATGACGCCGCTGTTCGACGCCGAGAGCGGCGAGCCACTGGCCCTGCTGGACGGCGCGAGTATGAACCCGTTCAAAACCGGCGCGACCGGCGCGGTCGGTGTCGACATCCTGGCCCGCGCGGACGCCGAAACAGTGGCTATCATTGGCTCCGGCGCGCAGGCTCGCGGCCAACTCCGCGCGACGGCGACAGTCCGAGACCTCACGACCGTCGATGTGTACTCGCCCACGCAGGCTCACCGCGAGGAATTCGCGGACGAAATGACCGAGACGCTGGGCGTCGATGTCGCCGCCGCCGATTCGAGTGCGGCCGCCGTCGACGGCGCGGACATCGTCATCACGGCGACGACCGCCAGCGAGCCCGTCTTCGACGGCGACGAGTTGGCCCCTGGCACCCACGTCACCGCGATGGGGCAGTACCACCCGAAAAAACGTGAACTCGATACGACGACGGTCGAGCGGAGCACGTATGTCCCGGATCTCCGCGACCGCGTCATGCAGGACGCCGGCTCGTTCATCCACGCAGTCGAAACAGGGGTCGTCGACGAGAGCCATATCCACGCCGAACTCGGCGATGTCGTCGCTGGCAACGCCGCAGGCCGGACGAGCGACGACGAGATTACGGTCTTCGACAGCGGCGGGACGGCCATCGAGACGGTGGCTGCGGCGGGAATGCTCTACGAGCGCGCCCGCGAGCAGGGCCTCGGCTCGACCATCGAGTTCGCGCCGGCCAGCGACGCATTGACTGGAAAATAGCTCGGTAGAATCCGGGATCAGGGTCGTTACTGTAGGCGATACCGCAGCAGTGCGGCGATCCCACCGAAACTGTCGAGCTGCTGGCCGGGTTGGAAATCCGACGAGAAGACGGTGATCTCGCCGCCCTGCTGTTCGACGGACTCGATCACGTCGTTGATATCGAGGTCCCAGTCGCCGTCGCCCTGTCGTTCGTCCCGCAGGCGATTATCGAGGATCAGCAGTTCCTCGACCGCGCCGAACTCGGCGGCCTCCTGAACCTCGTCGATCCCGTAGGCCGCCTTCGCGCCGTCGGCGATCCGCTCCATCAGTTCGTCGATGGTCTCGGCTTCGCGGGCGATCCGGGTTTCGTCCTGCACTTCCTCGACCGCGCCACGTTTGAGGACTTCGTGGACGCCGCGGCCGCCCGCGCTGGAGGTGTCGACGACGGTGATCAGGTCGGCGAGGTTGCGATACTCCTCCTCGATGTAGTCGCGGGCGTCCTGCTTCGTGAAGCCAGGCCCGGCGAGGATGATCGCGTCGGTATCGAGATGCGCGAGGGCGTCGCCCAACTCGGCGAACAGTTCGTCGCGCGGGCGGGAGTACTCGCCTTTGCCGGTGGGTTTGGTGAAGGAGGCGTACTCGTCGACGCCGTACTCCTTGACGAGGTGGATGTAGGCCTCGCCCTCCTCGACAGTGGCGATAGCGACATCGGGGCTGTCGGCGGCGGCCTCGGCCTCCTCGATGCGCTCGATCTGGTCGGCCTTGAACTGCTTTTCAATCGTCAGTTCATCGTGGGCTTCGACGTTGAGCGTGTGGTGGTGGCCGAGTTGATCCTCGCGGGAGCAGCCCGTGATCTCGCCGCCGACGCGCAGACGGTTGGCGAAGCGGGCGAACTCCACGTCCGAGACCTCGATGGTCACCGAGAGGTGTTCGCGCTGGCCGCCGGTATCGCGCATCTGGTCGTCGTCCCGTTGGATGCGCCTGGTGGTGTCGCCGGAGACGAGATCGCCTGGTTCGAGGACGTAGGAGAGATGCCAGAGGTCGTCGACGGTTTCGGGCGTGAGCGTCAGCCGCTCGCGGCCGGCTTCGCCCTGCCCGCGACTCGAAATTCGCATAGCGGGTGTTCAGGTGGCGCGGTAACAACGCTTGTGTTCTGCTACCGCAGAAGTATCTTAGTCCGATTCAACGACCTGCTCAACCCCCGGCTGCGCCACACCGGACTCCACGAGCACGCCGTGAGCACTCTCGCGTTCCTTCGCGCCGTCGGAGACTTTCACGAACACCGCGTTCTCGCGGGCCTCGGGGATCGTATGCCCGCCGCAGTAGCTCAGTCCCGAGCGAATCCCCGCACAGAACTCCTCGGTCAGCGGCCCGAGCGGCCCCTTGTACGGTGTCAACGCCTCGACGCCTTCGCGTGAATCGACGTCGATCTCCTTGTCCTCGCGGTCGTCGTTGGCCGCGGTCGAGGCCATCCCACGTGAGCGTTTGAACCGCTCGCCGTTGCGCGTGACGACGCGGCCTGGTGCCTCGTCGGTGCCAGCGAAAAAGCCGCCCATCATCACCGTCTCCGCGCCCGCCATCAGCGCCTTGGCGGCGTCGCCGGAGTTCTGAATCCCGCCGTCGGCCATGACCGTGATCCCGAGTTCGTCGGCGCGGTCGGCACACTCGTCGACCGCCGAGAGCTGTGGATAGCCCGCGCCAGCGACTTCGCGGGTCGTGCAATGGGATCCTGGTCCGACACCGACTTTCACGCAGTCCGCGCCCGAGTCGTACAGATCCTCGACTGCCTCGGGTGTGACGACGTTGCCGGCGATCAGTTCGGGATCGTACTCCGCGCGGATCTCCGCGACGGCGTCGAGTGCGCGCTCCATGTGTCCGTGGGCGACATCGAGAACGACGGCGTCGCCGCCAGCGTTCAAAATCGCCTCGGTGCGGTCGAGGTAGTCCTCGTCGATGCCGACCGCCGCGGCGACGAGCCCGCCTTGGTCGGCGACTTCGCGCACTTCCGCGGCCTGCTCCTCGATGGAGAGGAAGCGGTGAATGACGCCCAGTCCGCCGAGGTCGGCAAGTGCGGCCGCGGTCTCGGCTTCGGTGACGGTGTCCATCGCCGCGCTGACGATCGGGACGTCGAGCGTGAGCGACGGCGTCAGCCGTGCGGTGAGGTCGATGTCGCTCCGACTGTCGACAGCCGACCGCTGTGGAACCAGCAATGCGTCTCCGTACGAGAGTCCGGTGCGGATCTCCATGTGTAACCCTCGTGAAGAACGGGCTAAGCAATATTAACGCTATCCCTTGCGGCCCCTGTGACCGCCTCACAAACGATTTAGTGATTGGAGTGTCTATCTTGAGGGAACACACGTCACATCTGTGGGACTCCATGTGTAACCAACTCCCCTCGTGACGTGTGTCTTCAGTCAGTGAGCAACAGGTGTGTCAGCCCGCCAGCAACGCAGTCATCAGTCCGCAAGCGACGACGCTGTCGGGCGATTTACTAGAGTTCGAGCCCGCGAATCGAGACGCCAGCCCCGGCGTCGTGCTCGCCGCTCGCTTCGACGTGACCGATCACCCGGCCGTCGGTCGCGGCTGCGAGGTCAGCGGCGGCCGCGTCGTCGCCGACGGCAGCAACGAAGCCGGTGCCCATGTTGAACGTTGTGTGCATCTCGGCGTCGGAGACGTTGCCCTGTTCTTGAACGAACTCGAAGACCGGCTGGGCGTCGAAGGGGTCGTCGACGACGTAGCGGTGCTCGCCGAGTCGCTGGAGGTTCCCCCAGCCGCCGCCGGTGATGTGGGCCGCGCCGCGAACGCCGTGGGCGCGCATCGGCGTCAACAAGTCAGTGTAGATCCGCGTCGGTTCGAGGAGGGCCTCGCCGATGGTCTCGTAGCCCTCGAACGGGCAGGGGTCGGTGTACTCGTGCTCACGTGTCGTCGCCGTCCGCGCCAGTGTGAGCCCGTTGGAGTGAATCCCCGAGGATGCCCAGCCGACGAGCGTGTCGCCCGGCTCGGCCGCGCCGTCGAAAAGGCCGTCCTTGTCGGCGAGACCGACGCAGGCTCCCGCGAGATCGAGGCCCTTGACGACTTCGGGCATCACGGCGGTTTCGCCACCGACGAGTTCAATGTCAGCTTGGTCGGCTCCGGCGGCCAGTCCCTCGCCGATCTGCTCGGCGAAGTTGTCGTCGGGCTCATCGATAGCGAGATAGTCGACGAAGGCGACCGGCCGGACGCCGGCAGCGACGAGGTCGTTGACGTTCATCGCAATGCAGTCGATACCGACCGTCGAGTAGTCGCCGAGNGCTTCNGCGACNAGCAGTTTNGTCCCGACGCCGTCNGTCGCCANNGCNAGATACCGGTCGCCGATGTCGANCAGGCCGGCGTANTCNCCNTCGNNNTCGNCGACCGCGTCGATCAGCGCGGCCGTCGCCGACTCGCTGGCTTCGATATCGACGCCCGCGTCGGCGTAGGTGAGTTCGTCGTCCGCGTCGTCAGTCATACCTCACAGCGCGGGCAGCGAACACAAAAGCGCGATGATTCGGCGGGTCGCTTAGATGATACTGATATCGAGCGTCGTCCACGCGATGTAGGTCAACGCCGCACTCAACAGAAACGTCCCGCCCCAGACCGGTTTGCTCCACGCGATGACGGTCTTGCCGTCGAGGGGGCCGTAGGGCACCAGATTGAACGCGGCCAGAAACAGGTTGACGATGATCCCAAGCTGGCCAAGCAAGACGAGCAGCCCCAGATTCAATCCGACGCCGCCCAGATACACCGGGAGGAAGACCACCGCCAACACGAGGTTCATCACCGGGCCAGCGATGGCGATATGGCCGTGTTCCCGCTCGCTAAGGTAGCCGCGGTGGTGGACCGCGCCGGGCGCGGCGAAAATGAACCCGAGCAGCGCGCTCATAATTGCCAAAAAGAGCATGCTGTAGTCGGCGCGGAACTCCGCGACCTGTCCGTAGTTGACGGCGACGACCTTGTGGGCGATCTCATGCAGGAGGAACGCTACCCCCGCGGTCAGCAGGCTCACGCCGAGCAGGACGGCCAACGACGGCCCGAGGAGGGCGGCGACGTTCGGCCCGCCGCCGGCGAAAAAGATGGTGAAGGCGACGCCCAGCGCGGCCCACGCGACCAGCAGGTCTCGTACCTCGCGGGTGCTGAACTCGTAGTCGCCGACTCGGTAGGCGGTGCTCACGTGATCGTCCTCCAGATCAGTTCCGCGCTGTTGCGCGCGCCCTCAAGCATCAGCCGCGAAACGCCGTCAACGCCGCCGAGTTCCGTCCCGAACAGCGGGAGGACGTAGCTCACGAACAGCACGCTGGCGACGATGCTCCCGATATTGGTGAGCGCGACAACCATGATCAGCTTGAACAACGGCACCTCGAACATCTCCGAGACGATCTCCCCGAGCGGCTTCGTCTCGTCGGAGAGCAAGGCGTTCAGCGTCGAGATGTCGCCGACGTTAACCGTCAGATGCCGGAGTTCGGCGTAGCCGGCGAACCACCCCGGCGCGAGGGCGGGATTGATCGAGGTCATCCACGCGACCGCGCCGCCGACGCCCGCCGACGACCACCGCGCGCCGGCCAGCTTGGCGAAGCCAGCCGCGAAGACCGCGTTGATCAGGAACCACGCGCCGAACAGCCGCAGCAGGAACCCGTTTTGCACCCCCGCCATCGCCAACAGGACGAAGAAGGCCACAAACCCGACCGAGAGGCCGATGCCGACGATCTTGCCCCACGGAATC
The DNA here is from genome assembly GCF_006861665.1 of Halonotius terrestris. Taxonomy (GTDB): domain Archaea; phylum Halobacteriota; class Halobacteria; order Halobacteriales; family Haloferacaceae; genus Halonotius; species Halonotius terrestris. Next base: position 319,336 of record NZ_RKLU01000003.1, read on the forward strand.
CCGCTGCCGGTCTCGGTCCCGGTCAGCGACTCCATTGGCGGCAACGACGAGGGGTCGTCGAGATAGCCTTCGATCCCAGCGCGGTGACCCGCGCCGACGACAGCCAGCACGTCGTAGCCAGCGTTCCGCAGCCCGATCAGCTGGTGAGCGATGTAGGCGTCCCGTTCGTCGATCAGGGCTTCCGCGCCGCCGGGGCTGAACTGCCGGAACTCCTCCATCATCACCGTCACCACGTCGGCATCGGTCAACTCCTCGATATCCATTTCGTCGATGCCGCCGGCCTCCGGCTCGACGGGGCCGCGAAGCCCGATCAGCCCGGCGGCGACGATGCCGAACGCCAGCCCGCCGGTAACCCCAAGCGCGAGACTGCCGATGATCGTCACGGCAAAACCCCCAAGGAGCGAGCCGACGAGTGCGTCAGCAGCCCCCGTCATGGCGGCGACCGTCGCAACCGCGCCGCCGCTGCCGAGAGCGGCCGCCAACCGCGAGTCGCCACCGACGGCGAGACCGGCGACCTGATCGACGAGAAGGGCCGCAGCGAGTCCGAGCAAGGCTGCCGTAGCTGCCCGGAGGTAGACCGCCTCGGTGATGCCGACCGCGCCGCCGAACAAGGCGAGTGCGGGGCCGGCGATCAGCCCGACGATGAGGCCGACCATGATCCCGACGACGCGGCTGTCGGTGACGCCGAACGCCAACCCGCCGACCATGCGTAACTTTTCGGTCAAGGTCATCCGCGCCCAGAACCGCTGGATCGTCTCCTGAATGTCGCGGTCAACGAGGGCGACATCGATGCCGTGTTCCTCGGCGGAGTCGATCGCGGCCATCATGTCCGCGCCGGGTTCGATATCGAACCGGTCGCCGAGTTGCGTCTGAATGTACGACAGCATCCAGTAGGCGAGAAACTGGAAGACGGTGTTGCCCCGCAGGAGATCGCTGGCGTCGAGATCGTCCGGCTGCTCGCCTTTCATCTGGCGGTAGCGGCCCTGATCGAGTTCGACGGCGACGACATCCGGCCGATCCTCGGCAATTCGCTCTTCGACTTCACGGACGCTGGCCTCGGAGACGTGGGCCGTCCCGAGAACCGTCACCTCGCCCTCGCCGTCGGAGGGCTCCGAGCGCGGTGGCTGGCCCGTCAGGTCACTCATTGGCCGGTGTTTGCCGTCGCTGGGTTTACCAGTGTCGGAGTGACCCTCAGTCGGTCGATCTCGCGGGTGGGACCCGTAGTGGGTGTGCGTCCACTCAGCGGCGACCGGGAACAGCTATTCATACCACGCCCCCGAAGGAGGTAGTATGCCACACGATGCGGCGGTCACGGGGATCGGAATGGGCGTCGGCCCCGACGGCAAGAACGTGCCGGCAGTCATTCTTACCGCTCGTGACGAGTACCTCCCGATCTTCATTACCAACGATCAAGCACAGTCGATCCGCCACGCGCTGTCGGGCGAGCCCTTCGAACGACCGCTGACCCACGACCTCCTGATCGAGATGGTCACCGAGTTCGGCGGCGCGATCGACGCGATCCGGATCGACGAACTCGCTGACGGCACCTTCTACGCGAAGATCGACGCCGAGCGATACGTCGACGGCCAGCCCGAAACTTTCGCCTTCGACGCCCGCCCCAGCGACGCCATCGCCCTCGCCGTTCGCAGCGAGTGTCCCATCACCGTCTCCGATGAAATCCTCGATGCCGCCGGCCGCGACCCGGATGAGATCGAAGTCGAGGAACCGGAACAACGAGAAGACGACGAGTTAGTCCCCGACGACATCTTTTCCGACGACCCCGACGAGTAGTGACTCGGCTGCGGGGGTTGCTATCGATTACTCTTCCGGCAATTCGCCCAGTGTCACCTCAACGACGATCTCCTCGCCGTCGCGGATGACCGTAATCGGGATCGTTTGCCCGGGTCGGGTTTGCAGCGCGAGCGTCCGGGTGAGCTCGTCGGTGTTGTTGATCGGCGTCCCGTCGATGGCGACGATCACGTCGCCGCCGGTCGGGATCGCACGCCGGCGGATCTGTGGCTCCTCGTCATCGTCAGAGCCGTTCGGCGCGTCGCCGCCGTTGCCAGTGCCGCCACCGCTGGCGTCGCTGTCGGTGATACTCGGCACCAAAATCCCATCGCTCGGCCCGCGGTCGACCGTTTCGACGACGAGGACGCCGCGGGGTTCGCTGAGGCCGTTGGCGTCGGCGATCTGTGGTTCGACGGTGAGCAGCGTCACGCCGAGATAGGAATGGTCGTAGCTGCCGGTCTCGCGGAGTTCGGGAATGACCCGCGTTGCGAGCGCAGCCGAGACCGCGAAGGCGACGTTGCCGCCTTGGGAGGCGAAGACGACGCCGGCAACGTCGCCTGCGAGATTCACCAGCGGGCCGCCGCTGCTGCCGGAGTTGACCTGCGTGTCGGTCTGGATCGCTGCTGGGATCGAAAACCGGCTGAGCCCACGCACCGAGCGGCCGCGGGCACTGATGATGCCTTGGGCCAGCGACTCGCTGAGGCCGAACGGCGCGCCGATGGCGACGACCTCCTCGCCGACCGGTGCGGGCTCGTCGACGAACGACAGCGTCTTCGGCACCGTCACGGCCGACTCGATTTCGAGGACGGCCAAGTCGCTGTGTTGGTCCGAGCCGACGACGGTCGCTTCGGCCCACTGGCCGTCGGCCAGCCGGACGTTGACCTCCGAGCCGGGGTCGACGACGTGGTGGTTCGTGACGATCGTCCGCGGGTCGATGGCGAACCCCGAGCCCTGCGCGACTTTGCGGTTGTTTTCGGCGACGTGGACGACGACCACCGAGGGCAAAACCTCGTTGTACACGCGGGTGTATGGGCTGTCGCCGGTCTGTTGACCGCTGTTCTGTGGGGCCGCACAGCCGGCGACTGCGGCCGTTCCCGCGGCGACCGACGCGAGCACCGACCGTCGTGTCCGCTCCATACACTGCCCCGGGGCGCGGCCGGCAAAAACGGACCGATACCGGCACCGCGCCCGACGATCACACTTATTCGTCACCTCGCTGTACCTCCGGCCATGCCTGTTGACGCCGAGCCACCCGAGCCCCCCACCCTCGATGCGGTCGACCCCAACGAGTACGAAGATGCCGAGGTCGTCGGCGACACCGACTACCGACGCGAGGAGATCGAAGCATTGCTCGCAGACGGCGCGTGGGCCCAAGCCTTCGACGACTGGGCGGCCGAGACCGACCTCGACGACGCGGGGTTTGCGATCGTTCGTGACCTCGAGATGCTCCAGCACTTTGATTTCTTTTGGGACGGATTCGCGGATCGCGTCGGCTACCACGCTCCCGGCATCCCCGAAGACTGGAAGGAACGCGATCTCCACCCCGACCTCGAAAGCTGGGGGACAGTCTCGGCGATCAACGCCGGCCTGACCGAACTCGGCCAGCGCGTCTGTGAGGTGCTGTACGACGACTACATCGACTGGGAATCCGAGTACGACGCCCCCGACGACCTCCCCGATTTCGATGACTGACGCTCCCGACGCTCCAGACGCCGCAGCCGAAATCGACGTGTCGATCCCGCACCTCGATGACGACGCCCGCGAGGCAGCACAGGAGCGACAACAACACCTCACCAAACCGCCGGGTAGCCTCGGTCGACTCGAAACGATGGCCGCCGACATCGCCGCGATGCAGGCGACCCCGCAGCCGGCGGTCGATCCAGCCGTCGTCGCCACGCTGGCCGCCGACCACGGCGTCGCAAGCGAGGGCGTCAGTGCCTACCCCCAGTCAGTAACGGGAGCCATGGTCGAAGCGGTCGACGCGGGCGGTGCGGCGATCAGCGCACTCGCCGCCGCTGGCGATATCGAAACGCTCGTCGTCGATATGGGCATCGCTGGCGACGTACCGGACGGCGTTATCGACGCCCATGTCGCCGACGGCACGGCCAACATGGCCGACGGACCGGCCATGACAGCCGCCCAAGCGCGGGAATCGATCAGGAACGGCCAGCGGGTCGTCGCCGACCACGCAGCCGACGCCGGCATCGTCGGCCTCGGCGAAATGGGCATCGGCAACACGACCGCGAGCGCGGCGATCACCGCGCTGCTGACCGACCGCTCGGTGGCGGCGGTGACGGGTCACGGCACCGGGATCGACGAAGCGACTCGCCAGCGAAAGATCGAGACGATCGAGCACGCGATCGCCGTCAGCGAGCCCGATCCCGACGACCCACTTGACGTGCTTCGGTGTGTCGGCGGCTTCGAGATCGGCGGGCTGGTCGGCGTGACGCTCGAAGCGGCGAGCCGGCGCGTCCCTGTCGTCGTCGACGGCTTCATCGCCAGCGCGGCAGCGCTGCTGGCCGTCGAAATCGAGCCGAGGGTCGCCGACTACCTGCTGGGCTCGCATGCCTCGGTCGAGCCGGGCCACGCGGCGCAGTTAGACGCCCTCGGGATCAAGCCCTGTTTCGACTACGGCATGCGACTCGGGGAGGGGACCGGCGCGGCACTGGCAATCGGCATCTACCGCGCCGCGTGTACGGCCCACACTGAAATGGCGACCTTCGAGGAAGCGGGAATCAAGCCGGAGTAACAAACCGAATTAGCCGTTGTTCCGTTCCTGTTGCAGCAGCACCGACGGCGAGTCCTCATAGATCGCATACACGTCGAACTCCTCGGCTGTGACGGTCGTCTCGGAGCCGGCGATATCGAGGGAGTCGATGACGTTGCCCTCGGTATCGCGGATCTCGATCCGGACGGCGTCGCCGGGTTCAGTCCATGTCACGGTTGTCTCGCCGGTCGGCGCCTGCTCGGTGATGACCTGCGCCTCAGTGAGGGAGACGACTTCCTGCTCCTCTTGGTCCTCCTCGGTATCGAACTGCCCGTCGAGAACGGCCGCGCCGACGACGCCGGCCGTCGATGTCGTGACGACGACCAGAATCGCCACTCCGAGGATATTGAGGATGTCGATGGTAGCGCGCATCGACCGATCAGAGTGGCGGGATGACATCGTGAATCCTGCACAGCGAACGGCTGTGAGTGGTGTATACAGACCGGGCGAAAATAAAAACCCACCGCCACGTCTGACGGGCTGATAGCTGGCGTCTGACAGAAGCGTGGGAACCGCACAATCAAGCCGAAGGGTCATTACCCTGCCGCGAGAGGCACCAGGCATGCAAGGCGCACTCATCGTGCTCGACGGCTGGGGACTCGGCGACCACGACCAACGCGACGCCGTGGCCGCCGCGGACACGCCGAACTTCGACCGCCTGCGGGACACGGGCGCGTTCAACACACTGGAAAGCNNCGGCCGNCGGGTCGGCCTCCCCGANGGNCAGATGGGCAACAGCGAGGTCGGCCACCTCAANATCGGCGCGGGCCGGGTCGTCAAACAATCGTATACCCGCATTGTCGACTCCATCGCCGACGGGAGTTTCCGCGAGAACGACGCCCTCAACTCCGCGATCGACTACGCCGAGGAACACGACGGCGCGGTCCACCTGATGGGACTGGTCAGCGACGGCGGCGTCCACTCCGATATCACGCACCTCGAAGCCCTCATCGAACTCTGCGGCGACCGCGATGTCGAAGCCGTCACCCACGCCTTCACCGATGGCCGGGATACAGCACCTCATTCCGGAGCGGGCCACCTCGAATCCGTCGCCGAAACCGTCGCTGAACACGACACCGGCGACATCGCCACCGTCTCCGGGCGGTACTACGCGATGGACCGGGACGAGAACTGGGAGCGCACGAAGCGCGCCTACGACGCCATCGTCAACCGCGAGGCCGACTACGAAACCGACACCGCCGTCGAGGCGGTCGAAAACAGCTACGAGCGCGGCGAGACCGACGAGTTCGTCGAGCCGACGCTGGTCGAGGGCGAACCCGCACTCGCTGACGGCGATGCGGTGATCTTCTTCAATTTCCGGGCCGACCGCGCCCGCCAGCTGGTCCGGCTGCTCGCTGACATCGAGCCGGAATGGGACTTCGACACCCCGGCCCGCGATATCCGACTGGTGACGATGACCCAGTACGACAAAACGTTCGACCTGCCGGTGGCGTACCCGCCGGAACAGCCCGAAAACACGCTGGGCGAGGTCGTCAGCGAGGCCGGCCGCGATCAGTTGCGACTCGCCGAATCCGAGAAGTACGCCCACGTCACCTACTTCCTCAACGGGGGCCGCGAGATCGAATTTGCGGGCGAACGCCGCGAGATCGTCAAAAGTCCCGCGGTGGCGACCTACGATCTCCAGCCGGAGATGCACGCCGCGAAGGTGACCGACACAGCGATCTCGATCATCGAAGCCGACGATCCCGAGTTGCTGGTCATCAACTACGCCAACCCCGATATGGTCGGCCACACCGGCGACTACGAGGCCGCGATCAAGGCAGTCGAAGCCGTTGACGAACAACTCGGCAAGATCGCCGCCGCCGTCGNNGANGCCGGCGGCCACCTNNTCGTCACNGCCGACCACGGCAACGCCGACNACATGGGCACAGCCGACGACCCGCACACGGCTCACACGTTCAGTCCCGTGCCGGTGATCTACATCTCGCCCGACGGCGACGACGGCGGGCGGACGATGCGGGCGGGCGGCGCGCTCTGTGACCTCGCGCCGACGCTGCTGTCGCTGATGGGGCTACCGAAGCCCGCCGAGATGACCGGCGAGTCGCTGCTGGAGTAGGCGGAGGGCTATCTTTCACAGTGGCTGCGGAGGAATACGCGTTAGTGTGTTGGCACACTAGAATTTAACTACGCTGCCAGTCTTGATTGAGTATGAGCAGTGAGCGTATCGACTCCGAGAGCAAAGTCTCGGGTAACCAAGCGAACATTCCCGCTCGAATCCGTCGAAAGCTCGATATCGACGACGGGGACACACTCCGCTGGCAGATCGAAGACGACGGAACGCTTCGCGTCCGGGTCGTCCAACAGCACACGGGGACGTTCAGTGATTTCGAGGGGTACGACGGCGACGAAGAGACCGACGTAACGACCGACCACGACGCGTGGGGCATCGATACCGAATAGATGCCACGAGCACTCGTCGATACGACGATCCTCTTTGCCGCAGCCTACGGCCGCGACGATGCCCACGACGACGGCCTTGCGATCCTCACCGGGATCGATGCCGCCGAACTCCCCGAAGCGGTCGTCCTCGATTTTGTCCTTGCAGAGACGCTGAACGGACTGACGACGCATGCGGGCCATAAGGCGGCCGTCGATTTCCTCGACCGACTCGAAGCGAACACACGTTTCCATCTCGATTCACTGACGGCTGATACGGTGGCAACGGCGAAGGGACTCTTTCGACAGTACGAACAGTTCTCCTTCGTCGATGCGTGTATTGTCGCGTATATGCAAACCGAAGGACTCGACTACCTCTATGCCTTCGACGACGATTTCGATGCGGCCGAGGATATCTCCCGGCTCGACACCGCCACGAATCCGCATCAGCCGGAGTGACACGCTCGGCTGGTCCACGAATGGCACGCTGGACAGTGATTCCGACTGCCCGTGTGCGCGCTCGCACGTAAGAAAATGAAAAACGTGAGGGTGGACTGCCCGGAGCCGACTTCTACGGCGTAATCACGGCCCGGCCGTCGATCTCGCCGTGTTCGAGCTTTTCGGCGACCTCGTTGACGGCGTCGAGATCGTACCGCGTCGTATGCAGGTCGACCGCCTCGCGTTCGACCAGCGCGACCAACTCCTGTAACTCGGCGTACCGCCCGACAATGTTGCCTTGGAAGGCGAACTCGCCGTTGACGAGGGCTTGGGCCGGCTCGTGGATGTGGCCGCCGTAGCCGATGATGTGGTGGTCGCCGCCGGCGGCACAGATATCGGGTGCGAGTGCCGTCGTCTCGTCGGCCCCGACGAAGTCCAGTACCTGCGCAGCACCCGCGCCGTCGGTGATATCACCGATCACGTCGGCCACGTCCTCACTTCGCGGGTCGATCGTGTAGTGCGCGCCGAGATCCTCGGCCAACTGCCTGGCGGACTCCTTGATATCGACAGCGACGAGGTCGGCCGCGCTCATCTCGTCGAGACACTGGAGGCCGATGTGACCGAGGCCGCCGATGCCGATGACGACCGCGGCGTCGCCCGGATTGAGCCCGTCAACGGCCTTTTTCGCGGCGTGGTAGGCCGTGATCCCCGCGTCGGCGTGCGGCGCGATGTCGGCGGGATCGACGCCGTCCGGCAGCGGGATGACCGAGCGTTCGCTGGTCAGCAGTTGGTCGGCGAAGCCGCCGTCGGTCGTCAGCCCGTTGAACGCGTCGTTCTCGCAGTACATCGTCTCACCCTGCCGGCAGGGCCGACACGTCCCGCAGGTCTGCACTGGGTGGCAGATCACCTGATCGCCCTCGGAAACGAGGTTGACCTCGTCGCCGGTTTCAATGACCGTCCCGGCGTTCTCGTGGCCCAGCGTCATCGGCAACGGCTGTGGCACGTACTGCTCCCACATCCCCTCGATGATGTGGTTGTCCGTCTGGCACCAGCCCGCACCCTCGACGGCGACAACGACGCCGTCGCTGGTCGTTATCTGTGGTTTGGCTACGTCGTCGATCGAAAGCCCCTGCGTCATGTCGTCGGTATACTCGTGTAATCGTGCGGCACGCATACACGAAATTTCTCGCCGAATCATAATAAACGTTCATTAAGTTTTAGTTTGAGTGATACGATGCGGCGGATTGGTATCCATTCACAATCGAAATTCCGGCGTGTTACGGGCTGACGAGCGTGTGAACGGGCCACATGGGACGGGGCGTTCCGCTATCCTTTTAGGCTCCCGTCGGAAAATCAGGCTACAGTCTAGCGACGAGGCAGACCGATGGACGGACTCACACTACTGATTCCGTCGTCGGTGGTCCGGGAAGCCGAGGACAAACGCGAGGCAACTCGCAAGCTCGGCTACGTTGCCCGTGCGGCAGCGGTCTTCCGGGCCGATCGACTCTGCGTCTTCCCCGATCGGGAGGGCGAACGTCGGTGGGGCGAAGCGTTCGTCCGCATCGTCCTGCAGTACGCCGCGACACCGCCGCACCTCAAAGACGAGGTGTGGGGAAAACGCGACGAACTGCAGTTCGCGGGCGTCCTGCCGCCCCTGCGGATCTCGTCGCAGACCACAGCCGATTCGTCCGAGTCGGCTGTTAANNCAGGGAATCGTGACCGAGGTCGGANCTGANGNCCGCGTTCGGGTCAATTGCGGACTGCAACACCCGGTCTCCCTCCCGGTGCCGCCCGGNACGGCGACGCCGNCNGAGGGGGAGCGCGTCACNGTCAGGNTNNCTTCGNGAGAACCGGTCCGCGCGCGCCTCGTCGATGCACCCACACCGGGCTTCGACGTGGTGACTGTGGACCTGTCGGCCGCCCTTGCCGACGCCGCCGAACGACGGATCGCCACCTCCCGCCATGGACAGCGGTTGTCCATCGCGCGACTGGCCGAATTCCGTCCCGACTACCGGGACGGGCTGACCGTCGCTTTCGGCGCGCCGGGTCGAGGGCTGCCGGAGATACTGGGGATTCCCCCCGAGGCACTCTCGGCTGCTGACGCAGCCGGGGCGTCCAAGCCGTATGGGTTGGACGACGACCACGTCGACTCCGATCCGGGGTTCGACCGCTGGCTCAATACGATTCCGCGACAGGGCAGCGAGACGGTGCGAACCGAAGAAGCGATGTTCGCCTCGCTCGGCTGCCTCACACTCACGGAGTAACCACATGCCACAACCAAGCAGACCACGCAAAGGCTCGCTGGGCTACAGCCCCCGCAAGCGTGCGGACTCGGAAGTCCCACGCATCCGCTCGTGGCCTGACGACGACGGCGCACCCGCGCCGCAGGGCTTCGCCGGCTACAAGGCCGGNATGNCCCACGTCGTNANGNTCAACGACGAGGCCAACTCCTCGCGTGAAGGGATGGAGGAATCCGTTCCCGTCACGGTCGTCGAGGTGCCGCCAATGCGGGCGGTCGCGCTCCGAGCCTACGAAGACACGCCGTACGGACAGAAGCCGGTTGGCGAAGTCTGGGCCACCGAGTTCCACGACGAACTCGACCGCGCCCTCGACCTTCCGGCCGAAGACACCTTCGAGGCTGACTCGGAGGCCCTCCGGAACGAACTCGACGCCGGCACCGTGGACGATCTGCGGCTGATCACCCACACCGTGCCAGCGGAGAGTCCCAACGTTCCGAAGAAGAAACCCGACATCATGGAGACACGCGTCGGCGGCGGCTCCCTTGAGGAGCGCGCCGACTTCGCACTCGAACTCCTCGAAGACGGCGGCGAACACAGCGTTGACGACGTGTTCCGTGCCGGCGAGTANNNCGANGTCGCGGGCATCACGAAGGGGAAAGGCACGCAGGGCCCCGTCAAGCGGTGGGGCGTCCAGAAGCGGAAGGGGAAACACGCCCGGCAGGGGTGGCGCCGACGCATCGGCAACCTCGGCCCGTGGAACCCCTCGCGCGTTCGGTCGACCGTCCCCCAGCAGGGGCAGACNGGCTACCANCAGCGNACNGAGCTNAACAANCGCNTGATCGACATCGGCGACGGCGACGACGCCAGCGTTGACGGCGGCTTCGTCAACCACGGCGAGGTCGACGGCAACTACGTGCTCATCAAAGGGTCGCTGCCCGGCCCGAACCAACGGCTGCTGCGGTTCCGCCCGGCCATCCGGCCGAACGACCAGCCGCGCCTCGATCCCGAGGTCCGGTACGTCTCAACCGCATCCAATCAGGGCTAAACTATGCAGGCAACAGTACGCGACCTGAACGGTGACGACGCCGGCTCGGTTGACCTCCCCGAGGTGTTCGAGACCCACTTCCGTCCGGATCTCATCCAGCAGGCAGTCGTCGCCGCACAGGCAAACCGGAAACAGGCCTACGGTGCCGACGAGTTCGCCGGGCTGCGAACGCCCGCCGAATCGATGGGCAGCGGCCGCGGCATGTCTCACGACCCCCGACAGGACGGCGTCGTGAAGCGCGTGCCCCACGCCGTCGGTGGCCGCCGTGCGCACCCGCCGAAGGCCGAGAAGGAACAGGGCAAATCGATCAACAAGAAGACACGCCAGCTGGCGACCCGCTCGGCACTCGCCGCCACGGCCGACGCCGACCGCGTCGCCGACCGCGGCCACGAGTTCGACGACGATCTCGAACTCCCGCTCGTCGTCGACGACGAGTTCGAGGACCTCGTCAAAACGCAGGAGGTCGTCTCCCTGCTTGAGGCTCTCGGCGTCGCCGACGACATCGAGCGTGCCGACGAGGGCAAGACGGTCCGAGCCGGTCAGGGGACGACCCGTGGCCGCAAGTACCAGGAGCCCAAATCGATNCTNTTCGTNACNAGCGAGGANCCCTCGAAGGCCGCCCGCAACCTCGCGGGCGTCGACGTCGCCACCGCGGCGAACGTCTCCGCCGAGGACCTCGCGCCCGGCACGCACGCCGGCCGACTCACCGTCTGGACCGAGTCCGCGCTCGCGGAGGTGGCNGACCGATGANNGNTCGATCCTCGAGCACCCACTGGTCACCGAGAAGGCGATGGACGAGATGGACTTCGACAACAAGCTCCAGTTCATCACCCACATCGACGCCACCAAACCCGAGATCAGCGACGAGGTCGAAGAGCGGTACGACGTGACCGTTATCGACATCAACACACAGATCACACCGGATGCCGAGAAGAAAGCGACCCTCACGCTGAGTGAGGACGACGACGCGACCGAAATCGCATCCAGAATCGGGGTGTTCTAAGATGGGACGACGCATTCAAGGACAACGCCGCGGCCGTGGTGGCCCAACCTTCCGCGCGCCATCACACCGCTACAAAGCCGAACTGTCGCACAAGAAGTCCGAAGACACCGACACGATCGCCGGCGAGGTCGTCGGCATCGAGCACGACCCCGCCCGGAGTGCACCCCTCGCGGACGTCGAGTTCGAGGACGGTGACCGACGGCTCATCCTCGCCCCCGAGGGCATCACCGTCGGCGAGACGATTCAGGTCGGCGTCAGCGCGGAGATCAAACCCGGCAACACGCTGCCGCTCAGCGAAATCCCGGAGGGCATCCTCGTCTGCAACGTCGAGAGTTCGCCCGGCGACGGCGGTAAGTTCGCCCGCTCGACGGGCGTCTCCGCCCAGCTGATGACCCACGACCGCAACGTCGCGGTCATCCAGCTCCCGAGCGGCGAAGTCAAACGGCTCAACCCCGAGTGCCGCGCCACCATCGGCGTCGTCGCCGGCGGTGGCCGGACCGAGAAGCCGTTCGTCAAAGCCGGCAACAAACATCACAAGATGAAGGCACGCGGGACGAAGTNNCCCCGCGTNCGNGGNGTNGCNATGAACGCCNTCGACCACCCNTTCGGTGGCGGCGGCCGCCAGCACCCCGGCAAGCCGAAGTCCGTCTCGCGGGACGCCCCGCCGGGCCGGAAGGTCGGCGACATCGCGTCGCGGCGAACGGGCCGCGGCGGCAANGGAGGGNAACAANNANCANTGAGTACCGANNACCGGCCGGGANGGTGAGTTCACCTACCGCGGNCACACGCTCGACGAGCTNCAGGANATGGANCTCGACGAGGTNGCGGAACTGCTNCCCGCTCGNCAGCGGCGCACCATCAACCGTGGGCTCTCCGAGGAGCACCAGAAGCTCCTGGAGAAAGCCAGAGACAGCACCGAGGAGGAGACGGCGAACAACCCGCTCCGAACCCACCTGCGGGACATGCCAGTCCTGCCGGAGTTCGTCGGGCTTACCTTCGCCGTCTACACCGGACAGAGCTTCGAGCGCGTCGAGGTCGAACCCGAGATGATCGGCCATTACCTCGGCGAGTTCCAGCTCACCCGGAGCTCGGTCGAGCACGGACAGGCCGGGATTGGCGCGACCCGCTCCTCAAAGTTCGTGCCGCTCAAGTGATACNATGGGAATCANCTACAGCNTCGANGCNGACCCNGACACNACNGCGAAAGCNATGCTNCGGGAGCGNCNCATNAGCCNNAAGCACAGCAAGGCCATCGCNCGNGAGATCAAGGGGANGACCGNCAGCGAGGCCGAAGAGTACCTCGATGCGGTCATCGCTGAGGAGCGGTCGGTGCCGTTCAAACAACACAACACGGGCGTCGGTCACCGCTCGGATATCGACGGCTGGGACGCCGGCCGCTACCCCGAGAAGGCCGCCAAGGACTTCAAGAAGCTCCTGCAGAACGCCCGCAACAACGGCGACAATCAGGGCTTCGACGGGCCCGCGATGGAGATCAGCCACGTCGCCCCCCACAAGGTCGGCGAGCGCACCGGGCGGAAATCGCGTGCCTTCGGCCGCGCCAGCCCGTGGAACACCACGCTCTGTGACGTCGAACTGGTGCTCGAAGCACCGGCGGAGGAGGACAACTGATGGCTGACGAACAGCAATTTATTGAGAATGGCCTCCAGCGCGCCCAGATTGACGAGTTCTTCCAGGAAGAACTCGACCGGGCGGGCTACGGCGGCATGGATATCGCCAAGACGCCGATGGGGACCCAGATCGTCCTCAAAGCCGAGAAACCCGGGATGGTCATCGGCAAAGGCGGGAAGAACATTCGGAAGATCACCACCACGCTCACCGAGGAGTTCGGCATGGACGATCCACAGGTCGACGTTCAGGAAGTCGACGAACCCGACCTCAACGCCCGGATCGTCGCCGACCGCCTCGCCAACGCACTCGAACGTGGCTGGTACTTCCGCAAAGCGGGCCACACCACGATCGACCGNATCATGGANGCCGGCGCGCTCGGCGCNGAGATCGTCCTCNNCGGNAAGGTNACNGGCGCCCGCTCNCGNGTCGAGAAGTTCAACCGCGGCTACGTNAAACACAACGGCGAACCCGCCNANGANNTNGTCGACGNNGGCCAGGGCGTCGCCGTGATGAAACTCGGCACGATCGGCGTGACGGTGAAGATCATCCCGCCGGGAGCGACCCTGCCCGATGACTTCGCCATCAACGAAGACGTCGAAGTCGACGATGTCGAGCAGGCAGTCGTCGACGCCGACGACGAAAGCGTCGAAGAGCTGCTGGCCGGCGAACCCGACGAGGAAGACGCCGTGCCCGCCGGTGACGACGACGAAGTCGAAGTCCCCGACGAGGACCCCGCCGAAGCGATCGACGAGGAGATCGTCGAGGAAGTCATCGACGAGGAGACCGACGACGAGTCGGCTGCTGACGATGACACCGACGACGAAGCCGCTGACGACGCCGACGATGGCGACGCCAGCGATGACGCAGCCGACGGCGACTCCGTTGCCGACGAAGACCTCGATGAGGACGTTGCCGAGGAGGCAGCCGACCTCGTCGAAGAGATGGAAGACGGCGACGACGACGAGAAGGAGGCCGATAACTGATGGCGATTCTTCACCCCGAAGAGATCCGCGACATGACGCCCGCCGAGCGCGAAGTCGAGCTCGAAGAGCTCGAAACCGAGCTGCTCAACGCGAAGTCCCTGCAGGCCGCCGGTGGCGTGCCCGAGGACCCGAGCAAGCTCAAGAAGCTCCGGCGAGCGATTGCCCGGATCAAGACGATCCAGCAAGAGGAAGGCGACCTCGACGAGGAATAACGATGCCACTGACACCCGAGACACTCACGCGACACGAACTCATCGGCGTCCCGATCCGGGTCGCCGACGCGCCCAATCCCGACCTCGTCGGGATCAGCGGCCGCGTCGTCAGCGAGACGATGCAGACGTTCGTGGTTGCGACTGACTCGGGTGACAAACGGCTCCCCAAGCGGGGAACGACCTTCGAGGTCGCACTCGATGTACCGACCGCTGACCAGACTGCAGGCGACACAGATGAAGCCGCTGCGGCCGGTGTGGCAGACGCCACAGCGGGCTCTCAAGCCCGTCCGGTCGCAGGGTCTCCGTCCGAACTCGGCGAGGATACTGCGGGGGTTCGCCCTCGTCAGTCTTGGCCGTCGGGATGTTCCGCAAACCCCTTCGCGGGTGGATGCGAGGGCGGAGTCTACGTAACGGTGGATGGACACAGCTTGTGTGCACGGCCTGCAGCGCGAACCGAACGCACAGGAGATTCGAAATGGCGATAGGACTTGACGTACCCATGCCTCCGGAACCAGAAAACCCGGAGGAGTATGACTACGAGACGTGTCCGTTCTACGGACAGCTACCCGTTCGAGGCCAGACCCGCAGTGGGACTGTCGTCTCGACGGATATGGCAAAGACCGTCATCGTCGAGCAGGAGTACGACGTGTTCGTACCGAAATACGACCGGTATATGAAACGCCGGTCCCGTATTCCGGCCCACGTACCCGGCGTACTCGACGGGCTCGACGTCGGTGACGAAGTAACAATCGCGGAGACCCGCCCGCTGTCGAAGACGAAATCCCACGTCGTCGTCGC
>NZ_RKLU01000003.1:334644-336981 GCF_006861665.1 Halonotius terrestris
AACTGGAGGCGANGNCTGATGNAGGCNCTCAANGCCGACGTGACNCAGGGNNTNGANAAGGGCTCGCTGATCACGTGTGCNGACAACACNGGCGCNCGCNANCTGCGNGTCATCAGCGTGGCTGGCTACTCCGGCACGAAGAACCGACACCCCAAAGCGGGGCTTGCCGACAAAGTGACCGTCTCGGTCACGAAAGGCACGCCCGAAATGCGGCGGCAGGTGCTGGAGGCGGTCGTCGTCCGCCAGCGCAAGCCGATCCGCAGACCCGACGGCATTCGCATGAAGTTCGAGGATAACGCCGCTGTTCTCATCGACGAGAACGAGGAGCCTCGCGGGACCGACATCAAGGGCCCGATCGCACGCGAAGTCGCCGAACGCTTCGGGAGCATTGCATCCACGGCGAGCATGATCGTATGACGACGCAACCACACAAACAACGACAGGCCGCCGAGTCCGCGTCGCTCCACGAGCGACACAAGCAGGTCATGGCTCCGCTGTCGAGTGACCTCCGCGAGGAGTACGACCGCCGCAGCGTCCGCGTCAACGCGGGCGATACGGTCGAAGTCCAGCGCGGCGATCACGCCGGCAGCGAAGGCGAAGTCCTGAACGTCGATCTCAAGGACGCCGTCATCCACGTCGAAGAGGTGACCGTCGAGAAGGCCGACGGGGAAGAGGTCCCCCGGCCGCTCGACGCCAGCAACGTCACCGTGACCGAGCTGGACCTTGAGGACGAACGCCGTGAGGCGCGGCTCCGCGGCGAGGAGGATAGCGAATGAGCAACCACCAGAAACGGCTCTCAGTGCCGAACTCGTGGCCGGTCGAGCGGAAGACCGAGAAGTACACGGTCAAAGCAGGGGCTGGCCCCCACGGCGAAGACGGGGTGCCGCTGCTCGTGTTGCTGCGGGACGTGCTGGGCTACGTTGACTCGAAGAAGGAAGCCCGCTACGCGCTCAACCAGGATTCGATCCTCGTCAACGGCGATGCGATCAGTGACGAACGCCGACCGATCGGCATGTTCGACATCGTCGCCTTCACCGAACGCGAGGAGTACTACCGGGTCTTCCCCGACGAGGGCGGTCGGCTCGCGCTGACCCCCATCGACGCCGACGCAGCCGGCAGCCGTCTCGGGAAAATCATCCGGAAAGAGCAGGTCAGCGGCGGCGACTTCCAGCTGACGCTCCACGACGGGACCAACATCCGCGTCGCGGACGCCAGCGAGTACGCCACCAACGACTCACTCGTCATCGACAACGACGACAAATCGATCGTCGCCCACTTCGTCTACGAGGAGGGCGCGCTCGTGACCGCTGTCGACGGCCAACACGCCGGCGACATCGGGACCGTCGAAGAGATCGTCGTCACGCAGGGTAGCGGAGCCAACACGGTTCACGCGACCAACGACGACGGCGGCTTCGAGACGGTCGAAGAGTACGTCGTCGTCATCGACGAGAACTTCACCGACGATGACGGCGACGCGGTCGACGAAGCCGATGCCGCGACCGACGACGCCGCGGACGCAGACGACACCGAGGACACGGAGGCTGATGCCGAATGAGCGAAGTAGCCAGCGACTTCCACGAGATGCGCGAGCCGCGGATCGAGAAAGTCGTCGTCCACATGGGTGTCGGCGAGGGCGGGCGTGAACTGCAGAACGCCCAGGAGATCCTCGAAGAGATCGCCGGCCAAGAGAGCGTCCAGACGCTCGCCGAGCGGACCGTCCAGGAGTTCGAAATCCGCCAGGGCGATCCGATCGGCGCGAAGACGACGCTCCGCGAGGAGAACGCTGTGGACTTCCTTGAAACGGCACTCCCGATCGCTGACCTCTCACTGAGTCAGTTCGACGACACCGGGAACGTCAGCTTCGGCATCGNNGAACACACGGAGTTCCCGAGNCAGGAGTACGACCCACAGATCGGTATCTACGGGCTTGATGTGACCATCACGCTCGTCCGACCGGGCTACCGGGTCGCCAAACGCGACAAGGAGACACGGTCGATTCCGAGCAACCACCGAATGACGGCCGAGGACGCAGCGGCGTACCTCGAAGCCGAATTCGACGTGGAGGTCGACGAATGAGTCAGAGCGAACAGCAAGCAGACGACAGCGAGGCAACAACCACGGACGCCGAAGACACCGAGACCGGCCAGCAGATCGAGTGCCGCCGGTGTGAACGCAAACAGGGGCTNGTCGGCAAGTACGACATCNNNCTNTGNCGNCAGTGNTTCCGNGAGNTCGCCCGCGATATGGGATTCGAGAAGTACAGCTAACAATGGCGGACAACGACCCACTGGCCAGCGCGCTCTCCGGCATCGACAACGCCGAAGGCGTNGGCCATCT
>NZ_RKLU01000003.1:336988-445128 GCF_006861665.1 Halonotius terrestris
ACGGTANNGCCCGCCTCGAACNNNATCGGCTCGATCCTCGAAGTCTTCTACGACCGAGGGTACATCGACGGCTTCGAGTTCGTCGAAAACGGCAAAGCCGGCGAGTTCGAGGTCGAACTGAAAGGNGCNATCAACGNNTGNGGCANNGTNAAGCCNCGNTACTCGGNNNNGGCNGACGNNTACGAGAAGTGGGAGAAGCGGTTCCTCCCCGCCCGCGACTACGGGGCGCTCGTCGTCACCACCAGCCACGGCGTGATGAGCCACTACGAGGCCCGNGAACAGGGCATCGGNGGNCANGTGATCGCATACGTCTACTAACAATGACCAGTACAACAATCGAACTTCCGGACGACGTCTCCGCGACGGTCGATCATCTCGACCTCACCGTCGAGGGCCCCGACGGCAGCGTTTCACGCCGCCTCTGGTACCCTGATATCGACGTGAGTGCCGAGGACGACGCAGTCGTCATTGCGACCGACGTTGAGGACGCCAAGACCACCGCGACGGTCGGCACTTTCGAGAGCCACGTTCGCAACATGGTCCACGGCGTCACTGACGGCTGGGAGTACAAGATGGAAGTCCACTACGCGCACTTCCCGATGCAGGTCGAGGTCGATGGCGACGAGGTCGTCATCGAGAACTTCCTCGGGGAACGCGCCGAGCGACGGACGCCGATCCGCGGCGACACCGAGGTACAGATCGACGGCGAGGAGATCACCCTGACCGGCTCCGACAAGGAGGCCGTCGGGCAGACCGCCGCCGACATCGAACAGCTGACGAAGGTCACTGACAAGGACAACCGCGTCTTCCAGGACGGGGTTTACATCGTCGAGAAGCCGGCGAAGGCAGGAGGTGCCTGAGATGGCTGACGACGCCCCCGAGGAACTCGAAGACATCAGCGGTGTCGGCCCCTCGAAGGCCGACGCGCTGCGGGAGGCCGGCTACGAGTCCATCGAGGACATCCAAGCCGCCAGTCAGGGCGAACTCAGCGAGGTCAACGGCGTTGGCAACGCGCTCGCCGCGCGGATCAAAGCCGGCGTCGGCGATCTCGAAGTCAGCGAGGAGACCGAGGCCGAAGTCGAAGACGACACCGAGGAGGAGGCCGACGAGGCCGAACCCGACGAGGATGTCGAAACCGAACTGCAGGCTCGCGGCCACGCTGACAAGACGCCCGACCTCGACGAGGAGACCGAATCGGCCCTACAGCAGAAACGACGCGAGGGCAAACCCGCCTTCAAGCGACAGGACTACCACATGAAAAAGCGCACGCCGGAGTCGTGGCGCGCGCCCCGTGGTGGGCTGTCGAAACAGCGACGCGGCTACAAGAGCCGCGGCCCGAAGGTCGCCCCCGGATTCAAGTCGCCGAAAGCCGCCCGCGGGCTCCACCCCAGCGGCTTCGAGGAAGTCCGTGTGCACAACACCGACGACCTCGACGACGTCGACGGCGATACCCAAGCAGTGCGGATCGCCAGCAAAGTCGGCGATCGGAAGCGCGAACGGATCGAAGAAGTCTGCGAAGACGAGGAGATCCGCGTGCTCAATCCGACCTACATCGAAGTGGAGGTAGACTCAGATGACTGATCTCGGTTCCCAGAAACGGCTGGCCGCTGACATCCTCGATGTCGGTGAAGGCCGCGTCTGGCTCGACCCCGGCGAACAGGAGGAGATCGCGGAAGCGATCACCCGCGAGGATATCCGTGATCTCGTCGATCAGGGAATCATCCAAGCGAAAGACGCCAAGACGAACTCCCGTGGCCGTGCCCGCGAGCGTGCGGAGAAACGCTCCTACGGCCACCAGAAGGGCCAAGGCTCCCGCAAAGGGAAATCCGGGGCCCGTGAGGCGCGCAAAGACGACTGGGTCGAACGGATTCGCGCCCAGCGATCCCGTCTCAAGGAGCTTCGTGACGACGGAACGATCGACCGAACGCAGTACCGCGAGCTGTACAACAAAGCCAGCGGTGGCGAGTTCGACAGCGTCGACCGGCTGGAAGCGTACATTCGAACCAACTACGACATCGAGGTGACCGCATAATGGCAACTGGACCACGACACAGTGTGCCGATGCGCCGCCGCCGCGAGGTCCGAACTGANTACCACCAGAGGTTGCGCCTGNTGAAATCCGGCAAGCCCCGTCTGGTTGCCCGGACGAGCAACAAACACGTCAGGGCGCAGCTGATCACCCTCGGACCCGACGGCGATATCACCCACGTTGCCGCAACGAGCGAGGAGCTCGACGACTACGGCTGGGAGGCCCCCACGGGCAACGTTCCCAGTGCGTATCTGACAGGCTTCCTCCTCGGCAGCCGCGCTGTTGCGGAGGGCCACAGCGAGGCCGTCCTCGACATCGGGCTGAACACGGCAACGCCCGGGAACAAGGTGTTTTCGGTGCAGGAAGGAGCTATCGACGCTGGCCTTGAGATCCCCCACAACGAGAGCGTGCTGGCCGACTGGTCGCGTAACCGCGGCGAACACATCGCCGAGTACGCCGAGCAGCTCGACGAGCCGCTCTACAGCGGGGAGTTCGACGCCACTGAACTACCGGAGCACTTCGACGACGTGCTCGAAACACTGCAGGAGGACGTATGAGCGAAAGTAACAACGACGGCTGGGAACCGCGCACGCGGCTCGGCCGCAAAGTACAGGACGGCGAAATCACGACGATGGACCAAGCACTCAACTCGGGACTCCCGCTGAAGGAGCCCGAACTCGTCGACCAGCTCCTGCCGGNNNTGGANGACGANGTGCTNGANATCAACATGGTCCAGCGGATGACCGACTCNGGNCGCCGNGTNAAGTTCCGNTGTGTCNNNGNCNTNGGNAACCNCGACGGCTNNNTCGGCTACGCCNAGGCCCGCGACGAGCAGGTCGGCGGCGCGATCGAGAAAGCCATCGACGTTGCCAAGCTCAACATCATCAAAGTCGACCGCGGCTCGGGCTCCTGGGAGGACAGTGCCGGCGGTGTCAACTCCCTCGTCCGAACCGCCGAAGGCAAGGCCGGCTCGGTAACCGTCACGATCGAACCCGCCCCGCAGGGGCTGGGCCTGGCGGCCGCCGAAACCGTCCGGAAGATCCTCGAACTCGCCGGCGTGCAGGACGCCTGGACGAAATCCCACGGCAACACCCGCACGACGGTCAACCTCGCCAAAGCGACGTTCAACGCACTGGAGAACGCCGCCCAGTCGCGGACGCCGCAGCGAGCGAAAGCCGTCCGGAAGGAGGCGAATCAATAATGCAGGCGATCGTCCAACTCCGCGGCAACGTCAACATGTCCCAGGACGTGCGTGACACCCTGGAGATGCTGAATCTCCACAACAGCAACCACGTCACGTTCGTCCCCGACACCGACGCCTACCGCGGCATGATCACGAAGGTCAACGACTACGTTGCCTTCGGCGAACCGAGCGCGGAGACGGTCGCAACGCTCATCGAGCGACGCGGCGAGCCCGCGGANGGCGACGCCGANNTCGACGACGANTGGGTCGCCGANNACACCGACTACGACGATATCGACGCGCTGGCGGNNGCNCTCGTCGNCGAGGAGACGACNCTCNNNGANNANGGCCTCGCNCCGGNNNTCCGACTGCACCCGCCACGCGGCGGACACGACGGCATCAAACACCCCGTCAAAGAGGGCGGCCAGCTGGGTCGCCACGAGACCGAGGATATCGATTCGCTCCTGGAGGCGATGCGATAATGGGATCGAAAAAACGGAGACAGCGCGGCTCCCGCACGCACAGCGGCGGCACCCACAAGAACCGGCGCGGCGCCGGCCACCGTGGCGGCCGCGGTGCCGCGGGCCGTGACAAACACGAGTTCCACAACTACGAACCGCTCGGCAAACACGGCTTCACGCGCGCCGACTCCCTGATCGACGAGGTCGAGGAAGTCAGCGTCCAGAAGCTCGACGAGGACATCGCGCTCTACGAAGCCGACGGCCTCGCGGAAACCGACGGCGACGCCTACGTCATCGACGCCCGCGATGTCGTCGATACCGGCCACGACGTTGACGTGGTGAAAGTGCTCGGCGACGGCCAAGTCCGCAACGAGTTGGTCATCACCGCCGACGCCTTCACCGCGAGCGCGGTCGGCCAGATCGAGGCGGCCGGCGGCGACGCCGTCCTCTCGGAGCGTGCCGAGGAAGCCGACGACGAGGAAGCGGAAGACGTAAACAACGAGTCCAACGAGGAATAATATATGGGTTGGAAGGAGGCCGCAGAACCGGTACTCACCCGAATGCCGACAGTCGCGCGACCGGAAGGTCACGTGCCGTTCAAACGGAAGCTCCTGTGGACCGCGAGCGTCCTCATGGTGTACTTCTTCCTGACGAACATCCAGCTGTTCGGCCTCGGGACGGGTGGCAGTGACATTTTCGGACAGTTCCGCTCGATCATTGCCGGCGGGCAGGGCTCGGTCCTGCAGGTCGGGATCGGCCCGATCGTCACCGCCTCGATCGTCCTCCAACTGCTCGGTGGAGCGAACCTGCTTGGGTTGGATACGGAAAACGACCCACGCGATCAGGTGCTCTATCAGGGCCTCCAGAAGTTCCTCGTCGTCGTTATGACGGCACTCACCGGCGCGCCGATGGTGTTCTCGGGGTCGTTCCTGCCCGCCAGTAGCGCGGTCGGCAACGCCCTCGGGATCGGCACGTTCGGCGTCCAGATGGTGATCTTTACACAGGTGTTCATCGGCGGGATCCTCATCCTGTTCATGGACGAGATCGTCAGCAAGTGGGGCGTCGGCTCCGGTGTCGGCCTCTTCATTATCGCCGGCGTGAGCCAGCGACTCGTCGGCGGGCTGTTCAGTTGGGAAACGCTCGGTACCTCCGGGTTTGTCGCCAGCTGGTACGGCATCCTCTTCGGTGAGGCCACGCTCGGTCCGACGTTCACCGGCGAGTGGGCGTTGAACATCCTGTTCGACCCCGGTAACATCCTGGCGTTGATTACGACCCTGCTCATCTTCGTGGTCGTCGTCTACGCCGAGTCCGTCCGNGTCGAAATCCCNCTNNNNCACNCCCGNGTNCNCGGNGCNCGNGGTCGNTTCCCCGTGAAGCTNATCTACGCGNNCGTCCTGCCGATGATCCTCGTTCGCGCNCTGCAGGCGAACATCCAGTTCGTCGGCCAGATCCTCTACAGCCAGATGGGCGACGGGCTGCCCGCGCTGCTCGGTACCTACAACGCCGACGCCCAGCCGATCAGCGGGCTGTTCTACTATTTGGCTCCGATCCAGTCGCGGGCTGATTGGATGTGGTTCCTCGGGCTGACGCCCGGCGGGATCGATCCGTGGCAGATCGCCATCCGCGTCGGCGTCGACCTGACGTTCATGATCGTCGGCGGCGCGATCTTCGCGGTCTTCTGGGTCGAAACCACCGGGATGGGCCCGGAGGCGACGGCCAAACAGATCCAAAACTCCGGGATGCAGATNCCNGGCTTCCGCCGGANCCCGNNNGTCNTCGAGAAGGTNNTNGANCGNTACATCCCGCANGTGACNGTCATCGGCGGCGCGCTCGTCGGNNNGCTCGCCGTGATGGCGAACCTGCTCGGCACCATCGGCCAGGTCTCCGGAACGGGGCTGCTGCTGACGGTCTCCATCACGTACAANCTGTACGAGGAGATCGCCGANGAGCAGNTNATGGAGATGCANCCGATGATGCGCCAGATGTTCGGCAACGAGTAGCCGACAGCCACCCAACACCGGTTTTCTGCGGTTCGGTCGTAAGACGGCCGAACTCCGTTCTTACAGAGATCGGTCCGTACTACGAGTCGATCTTGTTACGAGTCGATCCGCCAGCGTCGTCAGCGGGAGGTCGCTCCGTCCCGACGACAGTCGTTCGTAACGATAGTTTTAGTATAATGGACTGTCGTGGGTATGAGAACACATGTTGAGTACTACTGCTATGCCCGAAGTAGTACGGGTATCCCAGAAAGGCCAAGCGACGATCCCGAAGGCACTCCGCGAGAAGTTCGACATCGAGACGCCGGGGGAAGTGTTCATCTACGAGGCTGACGACCGCATCATCATCGAGCCGGTGCCGTCGGCCGACGACCTCCACGGAATGCACGCCGATGGCCGCGAGGAGGGCGAGGTACTGGAGAAGATGCACCAACTCAAAGACGACGAGGCCGCCGACGCCGGCTTCGAGCAGATCAACCCGGCTAAAGAGTCATGACCGAGTTCGTCTTCGATACCGAGGCGATCCTCGCGTATCTCTACAAAGAACCCGGCCACCAGGCCGTCGCCGACCGACTCACCGAGGTGTTCACCGACGACACCGCCGGCTGGCTGACCGAAACCAACGCCAGCGAGGTCTTCTATTTCGTGGCGCGGTTCGAAGGCGACAGCGACACGCCGACGCCCGACTCGCTGCGCGCGGCCGACCGCGATATCCGGACGCTATCCCGAAAGGGGATCCAGATCGAACAGGCAGACTGGCGACACGTCGCCGAAGTCAAAGCCGACAGCGAGCTGTCGTTGGCCGACGCCTACGCCGTCGCGCTGGCCCACGATCAGGAAGCGACGCTGGTCGCCGGTGAGGCCGCCGATGTCTCCGAACTCCCGGTCGATATCACCGTCGAACGGTTCTGCGAACGCTGAGCCGGATTTTTCAATCGTCGTGAGGCCTTGGCTGCAGCCGGGGAATTCCTGAAAAAAGCACGGGTTAAGTGCGTTCGTACCCAATAACGGGTATGTCTGACCCAACCGATCTCGGGGAGTTGCGACGGGGGACCTCACTGGTCAAACGCGGCTTCGCACAGATGCAGAANGGCGGCGTCATCATGGACGTCGTNACNCGNGAACAGGCCCGNNTCGCCGAGGACGCCGGCGCGGTCGCGGTGATGCATCTCGAATCCGTCCCCGCGGACATCCGCAAACGCGGCGGCGTCGCCCGCATGGCCGACCCCGGCGCGCTCGAAGAGGTCGCTGAGGAGGTCTCGATCCCGGTGATGGGGAAATGCCGGATCGGTCACACTGCCGAAGCCCAAATTCTCGAAGCCGCAGGCGCGGACATGATCGACGAAAGCGAGGTGCTCACGCAGGCTGACGATCGGTACCACATCGACAAAAACGAGTTCACCGCACCGTTCGTCTGCGGCGCGCGCAACCTCCCGGAAGCCCTCCGTCGGATCGACGAGGGTGCGGCGATGATCCGCACNAAGGGNGAGGCCGGNACNGGCGACGTGAACCANGCNGTCACCCACCAGCGCAACATCCAGCGNTCCATCNGNAAACTNANNGGGATGNCCTACGAGGAGCGCGACGAGTGGGCCCGCGANNACGNNGCNCCNCGNGANNTNNNCCACGAGACNGCCGANATGGGNCGGCTCCCNGTNGTCAACTTCGCNGCCGGNGGNATCGCNACNCCCGCNGACGCCGCNNTGATGATGCAGCTCGGCTGTGACGGCATCTTCGTCGGNTCCGGCATCTTCGGCGCNGAGAACCCGCNGGCGATGGGCGANNCNNTCGTCNNNGCNGTNANCAACTACGACGACCCCGAGACGCTCAAAGAGATCGCCAAAGACCCCGGCAAGGGCATGCGCGGGCAGGCGAACGTCGATCTCGACGACGACGAGAAACTGCAGGGTCGCGGCGTCTGATCGGAGCGTTCGTTTCGATGCTGGACGAGCACTACGCAGTCCGGTGATACTGTGACCAGTTGGCGTCCAAGCGGTACCGCTTCGATACAGCCGTTCGGCTTTTATGTGAAAAAACTGAATAGTTCCACTGGAGCACGCACGGTGAGTTACCAACTGCTCGATCGGTTCGTCGACATCTACGAACAGATTCCTTGGAATCGACTGCCACTGGCCGATCGGCGTGACGTGGCAGGGGGATACGCAATGGCAACGGCGACAGTACTCGCTGCCGTGATACTGGTCATTGGTGGACAGATCCCCCGTCTTGCTGCGGCGACCACTGTCGGCCCGTTTTGGTTCGGGTATGTTGGAATCCCCACAGGCGGGTATGCCGTGACCGTGAGTGCGACCGCGATCCTCGTCATCACCCCCTTGGCGTTCGGCTCCGGCGTC
Source organism: Halonotius terrestris (assembly GCF_006861665.1). Lineage (GTDB taxonomy): Archaea > Halobacteriota > Halobacteria > Halobacteriales > Haloferacaceae > Halonotius > Halonotius terrestris. Next base: position 345,013 of record NZ_RKLU01000003.1, read on the forward strand.
GTTGTGTGGCGCGTATTCCCCTCGAATCGCTCTCGGTTCGGAGCCATCGCTGGAGTACTTGCGACAGGGCTGGCGTACCTGTTCGGGGTGCTTGGCAGCGGTGTTGTGTTGATTGTGACAGGGCTACTCGAGGATCCATCTTCGCTACCGACAGTATCTGAGTTACTGTTCGGGATCGTCTATTTGGGCGTCTTCGTTTTCGGAATAACCTTCATTGCCCTGTTTTGTATATCGATTCCAGTTGGCGCGCTCGTTGGGCATATTCACGAACAAGCACAAACAGCACCGAAATCACCTTGAGACAGTCATCTCGACTCGCTACAGAATCGTCGCGCCGTCGCTGATCTGCGTCTGGTAGGCGCGGGCTTCGACATCGTGGGCCGCGAACGCATCTAACATCGCCGTCGCCACATCACGTCGATCCGGCCCGCGACAGACCGCCAGCATCGACGGGCCGGCACCGCTGACGGTGACGCCGGTCGCGCCGGCGTCGAGGGCGGCCTCTCGAACCGCGTCGTAGCCGGTGATGAGCTCGGCGCGGGCCGGCGTGACCAGCGGGTCGGCCATCCCGCGGCCGACGAGGTCGGGATCGGCCTGACACATCCCGACCGACAGCGTCGCCGCGTTGCCGACGGTCTCGACGAGGTCCTCCATGCTCGCCGTTTCGGGGACGACACGGCGGGCGTCCCGCGTCGAGACGGCGATTTCGGGCAGGCAGGCGACCAGCGGGATTTCGGTATCGACGCTTTCGACGCCGTCAGCAGTGGCGATCGTAAACCCGCCGAGAATGGAGGGGGCGACGTTGTCGGCGTGGGCCGTTCCCGAGACGACCGCTTCGCCTTCGGCGGCGATGGGGACGAGATCAGTTCGGGAGAGCCCGCGGTCGTAGAGTTCGTTGAGCGCGACGGCCGCGCCAGCGGCGGAGGCGGCCGAGGAGCCAAGCCCCGAGGCCGGTCGGACGCCTTTGTCGATCTCGATGCGGGCCGGCGCGTCGAGGGCGTCGACGACCGCGCCAACGGTGTTCTTCTCGGGATCGGTCGGGATGTACTGGCTGCCGACACCCGTGATCTCGATGGTCGTCCGCTCGGCGCGTTCGACCCGGATGATGTCGGCCGGCCGGTCGAGCGCGACGCCGAAGACGTCGAACCCGCTGCCGAGGTTCGCGCTGGTCGCCGGCGCCCGAACCGTAATCATGCGTCGGGGTTATGCGAGTTGCCTCAAAAAGGTAGCGAAGCCCGAACGGGAGCGGCTGCCGTGGTATCGACTCGATCCGTGTGGAACTATTCGCGGGCGGTAACGTAGACGATCGGGCCGATGACGACGAGCGTGAGCCCGAGGAAGAGATACGCCGACGGCATCAGCGACACCGGCGTCAGGAGGAAGATCACGCCGAAGAGGATGGTGTTCAGCCCGATCAGCTGCTGGGATTTCAGCGGCAGGGCGCCGACCGTGGTGAGGACGAACCCGAGCAGCAGGATCTGCCCGATGTTGTAGTTGATCAGGATCGAGTCGATGAGCTGTAACGGCAGCATGCGTACTAGTGGGTGACGCTGAAACGCGCATTAAAGTTCCGTTCTCCTGCCGGCGTCGGGGTCGACACCGCCAGTCGACTCAGTCCGGCCCAGTAATGTCCAGCGGCCGGATCCAGCCGTACCAGACGGTAAAGACCATGCCGGCGTACCCCAGCACGTAGATCAGATCGCCGAGCGTCGTGAGGCCGACTTGGCCGAGGCCCCAGCGGGCGACGCCCGAACCCACGATACCGACGAAGAGGACGACGACCAACAGCAGCGTATCCGAGCCGAGGGCCGCCCGGAGACTCATCTCGCTCATACCCGTCGTTGGATCGCCACGGGTGTCAATGGCTCGGTTCCGGAATCAGGGGACCGGCGTCACCGACAGCCCGTGGGCTTCGAGCGACTCGATGATTCCCTCGTGGTCCGCCGTCGCCTCGTAGTAGAAGACGAGGTGGAACGTCCCGTCCCGCAGCAGTTGCTGGCACTCCCAGACGAACTCGTCGTCATCGAGCGTCCGGCCGTGGAACTGATTCGAGGCGAAATCAGGGTCGTCGTTGCCGGCGTAGATGTAGGTCTCGCCCTTGTCGGTATGATCGGCGATGATCTCGTTGCAATCGACGGTCAACTCGTGCATTTCGAGATCCTCGTCGCTGCCGAACTCGGTGTGGATGATCAGCCCGACGAGTTCGATCTCACCGGGTTCGAGCAGTGCCTTCGTCCGCTCGTAGAGGTCGTCTTTGAGAACCTCGCTCATGTTACCCCTACTCAACGAGCAACAACTAAACGAATACCGGTTCGGCGACGACAAAACGAATACCGTTCGGAAACGACACACAAACTTATGCGCTTGCCGTGCCAACGATACACATGGGCACCCCGATCCGCCGGGTTCTCATTGGCGACGACACAGCCCTGACAGTGCGGATTCTCCGCATCGCCGCCCTGTTAAGCCTCGCGGCTGTCGGGCCCGTCGTCGGACCGGAACTCTGGGCGTGGGCCGATCTCGCTGGCGGCGAGACGGTCCGGTTCGTCGCCGCCGGCGGCTTCCTGTTGGCGGTGTTGGCCGCGAGCTACGCCCTCGCCGATGCGGGCGATCTCCAGCCGACGCTGCCGATCGCGGCGGTCGGCGTGGTGCTGGCCGGCTCGTGGGTGACCGGCCGCGTCACCGAGGCCGAACTCGTCTTTCTGCTGGGGCCGGCACTCATGCTCGGCGTCGTCGCCGCGCTGGCAGCCTACGCGAACAACGGCGCGATCCCCGCGCTGTCGCTGGTGTTCGTCCCGGTGTTCGCGTACGTCATCAACGCACCGGGCGGCCTGCCGGCTGGCCTCCCGTTCGGGACGCGCCTCCGGCTCTCGCTGCTGTTCGGCCTGCTGTTTACGTTTTCAATCGGGAGTGCCGGCTTCCTCGTCGGTTCGTGGGTCCGCTGGCTGCTCGCGTACGCGGAACTACAGGAGGAGGGCCTGCTCGACCCGATCGATGACCTCGGTGGACTGGTCGAGTCAGTCGATAGCATCGAGGACCTAGAAGATATTGACGACCTCGACGACATCAAGTGAGCGCGTCGGAAGCGACGCTGCCGATCCCAGTCGCTCGAACGTCGGCGCGAAATGCGAAACATAAAACGAAAAACAGACAGTCGCGTCGATCGGGGCGTTAGTCGGCGGTGACGGGCGACTGCTTGTCGACCATCGCCAACACGTCGTCGAAGAAGCCAAGCGAGTCATGCGGGCCGGGGTTGGCTTCGGGGTGGTACTGGCGGGTGATGATACCGAGCTCCTCGTCGGCCAGCCCCTCGGCGGTGTCGTCGTTGACGTTGCGCTGGGTGACGTCGAGGTCGCCCGGATCGGAGACGGTGTAGCCGTGGTTTTGGGTCGTCATGACAACCTGATTCGAGTCGAGATCGATCACGGGTTGGTTGACGCCGCGGTGGCCGAAGGCCATCTTCTCGGTGTCGCCGCCGAAGGCACGGGCGACGATCTGCTGGCCGAGACAGATGCCGGCGATCGGGAGTTCGCCGGCGAACTCCTCGACGAGCGACTGCGTATTTTGGAAGTTCGCGGGGTCGCCCGGCCCGTTCGAGATGAACAGCACGTCGGGATCGAGGTCGCGGATGTCCTCGGCCGACGTTTGACACGACAGGACGTGCACGTCCGCGCCGCGGTCGGTCAGCGAGCTAATGATCGAGCCTTTCGCGCCGCAGTCGATGAGGGCCACGTCGGCCTCGCCGCCGCCGCGGCGGACGGTCGTTTCGGGCGTGGTGACCTGCTGGCCGATCTCGGTGTGTTCGCTCATTTCCTTGCACTGTTCGAGTTCGGCCTTCGCGTCCTCGGGTGTCACGTCCTCGCCGGCAGCGATGCCGCATTTCATCGCGCCCTCCTCGCGGATGGAGGTGACGAGGTCGCGGGTTTCGATGTGGTCGATCGCGGGGACGCCTTCGGATTCGAGCCACGTCGCCACGTCGTCGGTGAACTCACGGGCGACGGCGGCACGCGGGTGGACCCGGCTGGACTCGAAGCGGTCCGCGCGGACCCCGTAGTTGCCGATCAGCGTGTAGGAGAAGGTCAGGACCTGCTCCTCGTAGGAGGGATCGGTGAGGCTTTCTTCGTAGCCTGTATAGGCGGTCGTGAACACGAGTTCGCCGCGGGTGCGGCCCGGCGCGCGACAACGCGCTTCGAGGACGCGACCGTCGGCCAACGCGATGTAGGCGTCTGACATTACGAGTTACGTATCGTTGTTTGCTAATAAGTGCGTCGTTCGAAGCCGAGTTACGAAATTCGTAATCCGTAAGAGGGTGGGCCCGTTCGGTTAGGTATGGACGACATCGACCGGCAGATCCTCTCGATCCTCCGCCGGGACGCCCGGACGCCCTACACCGAGATCGCCGACGAGATCGGCACCTCGGAGGGGACCGTCCGCAACCGGGTCGATCGGCTGACGGGCGAGGGCGTCATCGAACGCTTTACCGTGACGACGCGGACGGGCAACGTCAAAGCAATGATCGAGGTCTCGGTGGATATGAACGTCACCACCAGCGACGTCTCCGAACAGATGGCCGACTGGGAGGAAGTCGACTTCGTCTGGCAGGTCTCCGGCGAGGAAGACATCGTTCTCGTCGTCGACTGTGTCGACACGCAAGCCGTTAACGACCTCATCAGCCAAGCCCGCGAACTGGAGGAGGTCAAAGGGACGAAAACCCGGCTCATTCTGGACGAACGGCTCGGGTAGGGCCGTGGATCGAACGAACGCGAAAGCGTTTTGTCATGTTTCGCACTCGTGATCGTATGGCCGACGAGGAGGAGGAAGACACCGACGACGAGTCTCGTCCGTGGTATGTGTGGGTGCTCGATGGCATCGCCGAACTGGTGAGTCTGTACTGACCACGTGGCGACTCCCGAGCGACGCGGTATCGAACCCTTATTGACCCCACTGTGTGCATACCAACCTATGAGTGCTGACGACGCGGACGCGGACCGCCACGCGAACGCCGGACAGGACGTCATCGCCGTCGACGCCGACGACACCGAACAGGAGTTAGTCAACCGNCTCNACGCCCACACCGGCGACGGNNTCCGCCACCGGGCGTTNACCTGTCTCGTCTTNGANGGNGACGGGCGNATTCTGCTGGCCCAGCGTAGCCCCGAGAAACGCCTCTGGGATACCCACTGGGACGGGACGGTTGCCTCCCACCCAGTTGAGGGACAGAGCCAAGAAGACGCCACGATCCAGCGACTCGAAGAGGAACTCGGCGTCACCCCCGATCAGTACGACGACGTCGAACTCACCGACCGCTTCGAGTACAAACGCTACTACGAGAACGCCGGCGTCGAGTGGGAGGTCTGTGCCGTCCTGCAGGTCACTCTCGAAGACACGACGCTCGACCCCGACGAAGAGGAGATCGCCGGCCTGCTGTGGGCCGACTACGAACACCTCCATGAGAACCCACAGTGGTACCGCCAACTCCGGCTCTGTCCGTGGTTCGAGATCGCTATGCGCCGGGATTTCGAGTAGGCGTCGCTGCGGCGGCAGATGGTACTGCCGGTGCTAGGACCGCGTGATCTGTGTCCCGGCTCGTTTCCCTTTCACTTCGACGGCGAAGACACGCTCCCGCGGAATGTAGGCGTGGATTTCCCGGCCGTTACGTTCGTCAGTTTTGACCTTCCAGTGGTGTCTCGATCCATCGTAGGAGATCTCACTGGGTGGCACCTCGATTTCGGCGAGACCGTCGGGCGTTTCGTACGTGATGACAGCCATATCGGCGAAGGCCGCCGAACGGTCTTAGTTGTGGCTGCCGGCGTGAGCGGTCGCAGTCGGAGCGGAGCCTGAACCTATTACTATCGATGCACCATTGGGCGGGCTATGAGCGAGATCGAGATCCGGGAGCTGGAGACCCAATTCGAGTGGGCCGACGCGTTCTTCGTGATCGAACAACTCCGCCCGCGGGTGAACGCCGAGGAATACTTCGAGTACCTCGAACAAATGACAACCACGGGCTACCGACTGTTCGGGCTGTTCGTCGACGACGAACTCGCGGCCGTCGCCGGCGTGAACATCGGCGTGAACATGTACTACGGGCGGCATCTGTGGATCGACGAACTCGTCACCGACAGCAAACACCGCTCGGAAGGGTACGGTGCCCAACTCATGGCGTATCTCGAAGACTGGGCGTCCGAACGCGGCTGCAACAAGGTGGCGTTGTCATCCGGACTCCAGCGCGAGGAGGCCCACCGATTCTACGAGGAGAAAGTCGGGATGGAAAAGGCGAGCTACGTGTTTACGAAAGAACTGGGCTGAGATGGCCGAATTGACGCCGCTGGCCCCCGCTTACAACTCGATCTCCGAAACCGTCTCGTACGCTGGTCCATCGTCGGTGAGCGTACTTTCGGTCAGTCGGATCGCGTCGACGTGAAACGTGCCGACCGTCGGATCGGTGCCAGCGACGAGATCCTGCACCGTCGATTTGCCCCGTGTGTCATCCATCCGCGCCAGCGTGACATGCGGCGTGAACTCGTGGTCTTCGGACTCGAAACCGATGTCGGTCAGTTCGGCTTCGACGGCGTCGGCGACGGCGGTGAGTGCGGCGTCACCGTCGCGGACGCCGACCCAGACGACGCTGATGTACTCCAAGGAGGGAAAGACGCCCAATCCGCCGACCGTGCAGTCGAAGGGATCGATTCCAGCGTCAGCAACGGCGGTTTCGAGGGCGGCCTCGATCTCGGCGACGCGGTCGGGATCGGTGTCACCGAGAAATTTGAGCGTGAAATGTGCTTGCGTCGGGTGGGTCAGGCGGAGCCCCGCACAATCCGCAAGGGGAGCCTGCACGTCAGCAACCGCATCCGCGAGCGACGGCGGAAGGTCGACGCTGACGAAGAGCCGCACCCACCTCACACCCCCGTACACTCGAAGCGCGCGCCGCCGTCGGTGCCCTCGGTCACCGTCAACTCCCAGCCGTGGGCGTCGGCGACCTCGCTGACGATCGCCAATCCGAATCCGGTCCCGTCGGTCACCGTCGAGTAACCGCTCTCGAAGACNTCGTCGCGNTCNNCNTCGGGGATGCCGGGGCCGTCGTCCTCGACGTAGAANCCGNCNNNNAGNNNNCCGACNGTGACCGTNACGTCGTCGCCGCCGTGTTCGATCGCGTTNCGGAANAGGTTCTCGAAGAGNTGCTGGAGCCGAGTCGAGTCGGCCTCGACGACGCGGTCGGTTTCGACAGCGATGGTTGCCTCAGGCGTATCGACGGTTTCCCACGCCGTGGTTGCGACCGCGTCGATAGCGGCCGGTTCGCGGTCGTCGATCACGGCCCCGGCCCGTGCGAGCGTCAGGATGTCGTCGATGAGGGCGTACATCCGGTCGATCGCGTTGAAACAGCGGTCGAAGGCATCCGCATCGCCCGTCTCTTCGGCAGCCTCAAGCCAGCCGTCGAGGACTTCGAGTGGGTTTCGGAGGTCGTGAGAAACGATCTCGGCGAACCCCTCCAGTTGCTCGTTTTTCGCTTCCAGCTGTTCGGTCTTGGCCGCGAGCTGTTCGGTTTTCGCCTCCAACTGTTCGGTCACGCGCTGGCGTTGGAGTTCGTAGCTCACCCAGCGGCTCATGAGTTCGACGAGGGTTTGCTCCCAGCCGGAGAACTCCCCGTCCCGTGGCGTGGTGCCGTAGAAGCAGAACGTCCCGTAGACGTCGTCATCGACGAAGACGGGCGCGCCGATGTAGCAGGCGATCCCCCACTCGGTGAAGCCGGCGCGGTCGGTCTGTTCGGGCGCGTCGCGGGCGACATCGCCGAGGACGACCGCCTGCTCACTGCTGGCGACGAGTTCGCAGTTCGTCGCCGAGAGGTCACCGACATCGCCGGACTGTACGCCGTCGTCCTCGCCGGCGACGATCTCGAAGTGATATGCCTGGCCGTCGATCCGCGAGAGCGTGCCGTACTGTGTGTCGAGTTCGGTCCGGCCGAGTTCCAACAGGGCTTCGACCTGATCCTCGAAGGCCCGATCGCGGTCGGCGATGATCTCGTACATCTCCCGAAGAACGCGCTCGCGGCGTTCGGCCGCCTCCCGCTGGCGGTAGCGGTCGGTAATATCGTAGAAGTACACCGAGAGGCCGGTCTCGGAGGGGTAGGCCCGGACGTCGAGCCAGACATCCAGCGGTTCGTAATACTCCTCGAAGGTCACCGGCTCCTGCGAGTCGAGGGCCTCGTGGTACTTCTCGTAGAAGACGGTATCGACAGCCTCGGGGATCTCTTCCCAGAAGTGGAGTCCTTCGATCTCGTCGGGTGTCAGGTCCCGATCCATCGCGTTGGCGAGGATCTCGGTGCCGAACTCGTTGGCGTAGGTGATCCGCCAGTCGGTATCGACCGCGAAGACGCCGTCGGACATCCGGTCGAAGATCGCTTCGCGTTCCCGTTCGGCGCGTTTGCGCTCGGTGATGTCGCGGCCGATCGCCCCGTAGGCGGGATCGCCGTCGTCGTCGGTGAGCCGCCGGAGCGTGAACTCGTAGTGGCGTCGCTCGCCGCCAGCGGTCAGCACGACGGTCTCGACGGTGGTGCGCTCGGCGTCATCGAGGTCGTCGATGGCGGCCTGCATGGTCGCAGCCTCGTCGTCGGCGACGAGATCGGAAGGCGACATCGTCGTCAACGCCGCGGGGTCAGCGGCTGTCCGCTCGACGACCGTTTCGTTCCAGTCACAGAGGGTACCGGTCTCATCGAAAACGAGAAACAGCCCATCGCTCACAGCCAGCAAGGAGTCGACGGTGGGGTCACTCATCGGAGGGACGTTATCGTACTAACACATACCGCGAACTTAGGTGTGGTTATCGATGAAGTAGTACTTCCGGGTGCTACCACCACGTCGTTCGCGTGTTCGGCTATTCCGGCTTCAGGCCGCCACCTTCGACGCGCAGTACCGCCTCGCCATCGGCGAGGTTCGGCGCGTCGACCAGCCGGACGACGCGTTTGGTGCCTTTCGAGTTCTTGAGGTAGATCCGAACCGTCGAGGCGTGGCCGAGGATGTTGCCGCCGACGGGTTTGGTGGGATCGCCGAAGTAGGAGTCGGGGTTGCTCTGGACTTGGTTCATCACAAGGATCGCGGCGTTGTGCAGGCTCCCGAGCCGCAGCAGGTCGTGGATATGCCGATTGAGTTTCTGTTGCCGCGGGGCGAGTTCACCGCGACCGACGTACTCCGCCCGAAAGTGCGCCGTGAGCGAGTCGTAGATGACGAGTCGCACCGGGCGGTCGTCGTCCGCGTACTCGGTGGCGAGATCAGCGGCCGTTTGGGCCAACAGCATCTGGTGGTCGGAGTTGAACGCGCGGGCGACGTGGATATACTGGAGGAAATCGGCGACGAGGGCGTCCATCGCTGCCGCATCGTCGGGCGAGCCGTCGATCCCGCGGCGGTCGAGTTCGGCGGCGATGATCTCGCGGTCGAGGCCGCGGACCATGTCGTCGATGCGTTCGGGTCGGAACGCGTCCTCGGTGTCAACGAGGACGGCTCGCCCAGCGAGACCGCCGTGTTTCTGCTCCAACTGCACCAACACGGCCAACTGGTGGCTGAACTGGGATTTGCCGACGCCGAAGCCGCCGTAGATCTCGGTCATCGACTGCGTTTCGATTCCGCCGCCGAGCATGTCGTCGACCGCAGGGACGCCGGTCGAGAGCTTACCGATCTCGTTGCGGTGGTCGAGGATCGCCGACCCGCTCTCGAAGCCACCGACATCGGCGGCCTCCCGGGCGGCGGCGATGATGTCGCCGGCGGTGCCTTGGCCGACATCAGTCGCGTTGGCGAGTTCCCGCGGGCTTGCGACCGCCAGCCCGTTGTATGAATCGTAGCCCGCGTCAGTGAGTTTGTCGGCAGTTGCGGGGCCAACGCCGGCCAACCCCTCGATATCGGCTTCTGTGACCATTGCTCGGCCTACTCGTCGTGAGGAGATAAAGCATCGCTCGCGGGGCGAGCGGAACGGCTACACGGCTGGCTCCCCTAGTGAGGCTATCCGTGTCGCCCGACAGGACACCGAGAACGACTGACCGCCGCCCCGCGCCGCAGTTCGGCTACGCCGCGCTGAACCGCACCCTCCGCGAGGCGGACGTACGGACGAATCGCGGCATGCAGCAGGCAACCTTCGAGGACCGCGGCCTCCCGTATGCGGGCGAACTCGCCGAGGGGAACATCCGCGGCGTCCGGCGGATCATCGAGTGGAACATCGACCACGACATCTACTTCTACCGCATCACCTCCGATCTCATCCCGTGGTACAGCCAGTACGAACTCGACGAATTGCCGAACAGCGAAACGATCTTTGAGCTCCTCGGCGAAATCGGCGACCTCGCCGACACCCACGGCGTTCGACTGACGTTCCACCCCAGCCATTTTGTCAAACTCGCCAGTCCGACCGAGTCGGTCGTCGACAACGCGATCACCGACCTCGAATGTCACGGCTCGCTGATGGACGCGATCGGCCTGCCGCGGTCGCCGCACAGCTCGATCAACATCCACATCGGCGCGCACTACAGCGACAAAGAAGCGACGGCCGAACGGTTCTGCGACGCCGTCGACCGCCTGTCGCCGTCGGTTCGCTCCCGACTCACGGTCGAAAACGACGACAAGGAGTCGCTGTGGAGCGTGCCCGAACTCGTGGACTCCGTCCACGACGAAATCGGGATCCCCGTCGTCTACGACGCACTCCACCACCAGTTCACTGATCGCGGCTACACCGGCCAGGAGGCGATGGCGATGGCCGTCGAGACGTGGGACGACGCCCGCCCGATCATCCCTACAGCGAGTCCCGTCGGCTCCACGAGGGCGATTCCAGTATCGCGCCGCAGAACCATTCCGACTACGTTGACGGCCCGATCGACACCGACGGCCACGCGGTCGACGTGATGATCGAAGCCAAAATGAAGGAACAGGCCGTGTTGCGATATCGGGAGCGACACGCGGACTGACTACCGTGAGCGGCTGTCGAGGTGCTGTTTCGACGTGAGTGGCTAGTGAGGGTACTGTTTCGGGTGGAGATTGTGATTCGCTACCAACACACACGCTTATCCGCGGGTGGGCTGTCTAGTGACCATGGTTGCCCGTGTCCTCGTCCCGATGGACGACTCGGCGATGGCCGCCGCCGCGCTCGAATTCGCGCTTGAAACGTTCCCGGCGGCGGAGGTGACCGTCCTCCACGTCGCCGGCGCGCCGACCTCGTTCATGGGCGGAGCGATGAGCCTCGCCATGTCCGACGACATCGACAGCGCGGTCGCCGAGCGCGCCGAACCCGTCTTCGATCGCGCCCAAGAGATCGCCGACGACCACGGCGTCGAAATCGTCACCGATGTCGCCCTCGGCTCGCCCGCGAAGACCATCATCGACCACGCCGAGGGGTTTGATCTCATTGTCATCGGTAGCCACAGCAGCAGCCTCGCCTCGCGGCTGCTGCTGGGCAACGTCGCCGAAACCGTCACCCAGAACGCGCCGATTCCAGTGACGGTCGTTCGGTAGCGACGCCGACACAGGCGAAACGCAGGCCGGTGGGACGCCGAATCACGCTGACGCAACCCTTACCCGATTTGGCATCGAACCAGTAGGTATGACTGACGACTCCGAGGACAAACCGCACGCCTTCTCCGAAGGGCAGGGCGTCGACGACGATTACGAGGAGTTCACGCTCGACCCGACGGAGTTGGGTGTCGATCCCACACAGGTCGATCCGGTCGACTCCCGGGTGTTGACCGACATACTCGACGAACACAACGTCTCGGCCGACCAGGTCGATGTGGGGGAACTCATCGAGGTCGGACTCTCCTACATGGAGATCAACCGCTTCGAGGAGGCGACGGCGGCCTTCGAGCGCGCGGCCCGCTTCGCCGAGGAAGACTCGCTGGAGGCCCAGGAGGCATGGGTGAACAAGGGCGTCGCCCACGGCCAGCTGGAGGAGTACGACGAGGCCATCGGTGCCTACGAGGAAGCCCTCCGCATCGACGACGAGTCCGAACACGCCGCNNNCGCGGAGACGAACCTNGCGTACGCGCTGTGGGAGTNNGGCNNCACNGAGNAGGCNCTCGAACACGCCGAGNNNGCCGTCGAGATCGACNCGCGNNNCCCGCANGCNTGGTACAACCGNGGCTTCTTCCTCCGCGAACGCGGGCTGACCGAGGACGCGCTCAACGCCTTCGACAACGCGATCCGCCTCGGGATGCGGAACGCCGAAGTTTTAGAGGAGAAGGCTCGCGCGCTTGAAGAACTGGGTCGCAACGAGGAGGCCGAGGAAGTCATCGATCAAGCCGAGGAGTTGCGGGCCGACGCCGAAGAAGAGTTGACCGAGGAGTTCTGAATGCTGCTGCGCGAACGCGAGACCCCGGAGGGGTTGTTGGTCTCGATCTGCGATAGCGACTGTCTCGGCGAGACCTACGAGGACGGCGATATCAACCTCGAAGTCACGACGGAGTTCTACGGCGGCGAGGAAGCGACCGAAGCCGACGCTGATGCCGTCGTCGATGCCCTCCAGCGAGCGGATGTCGCCAACCTCGTCGGCAGCGAGTCGGTCGAGGTCGCTATCGAAGCCGGGCTGATCGACGGCGAGCGCGTGCTGGAGGTCGCCGAGACGAAACACGCGCAGTTGATGTGGCTATAAATTCGCTGTCTCGACGGCGAATGTAGCGCGAACCGGGTACGTTTCCCACGGGCTGAAATCGGATCTCGTTTCGTCACCGGTGACGGACCGAAGACGTGTTACCCCCGGGGCTCCTACGAAACCCCAATGAGTACGCAGGAACCGTATCCCATCGATGTCGAGGCGATCAGGGCGGATTTCCCGGTCCTCGACCGCCACGTCGGCGGCGACGTGAGCACGCCCGGCGAGGGCGACGGCGACACCGAACCGCTCGTCTATCTCGACAACGGCGCGACCAGCCAGACGCCGAAACCCGTCGTCGACAGCATCGTCGACTACTACTACAACTACAACGCNAACGTNCACCGNGGNATCCACNANCTNAGNCAGGAGGCNNNCNTCGCCTACGAGGAGGCNCACGACANNGTCGNCGANTTCATCGGNNCCGANNNNCGCGAGGAGATCGTCTTCACGAAGAACACGACNGANGCGATGAACNNCGTCGCNTACGCGTGGGGNCTNNNCGANCTCGGCCCGGNCGANNNNGTCGTCNNNACGNAGATGGAACACCACGCCTCGCTGGTGACGTGGCAGCAGATCTGCAAGCGCACCGGCGCGGAACTCCGCTTTATCGAGATCGACGACGAGGGCTATCTCGATATGGACCACGCCGCCGAGTTGATCGACGACTCCATCGAGATGGTCTCGCTCGTCCACGTCTCGAACACGCTCGGCACGATCAATCCCGTCGAAGAGATCACCGAGATGGCCCACGACGTCGGGGCCTACTCCTTCGTCGACGGCGCGCAGGCGGTCCCGACCCGGCCGGTCGACGTTGACGCTATCGATGCCGATTTCTACGCCTTCTCCGGCCACAAAATGCTCGGCCCGACGGGGATCGGCGTGCTGTANGGGAANGAACACNTCCTCGANNCGATGNAGCCGTANCTCTACGGCGGCGANATGATNCNGAAGGTCACCTNCGAGGANTCGNNGTGGNANGANCTGCCGTGGAAGTTCGAGGCCGGCACGCCCTCGATCGCGCAGGCGATCGCCCTCGACGCCGCCATCGACTATCTTGAGGACATCGGCATGGAAAACGTCGAAGCCCACGAGGACCTGCTGGCCGAATACGCCTACGACCAACTCAGTTCGTACGACGACGTNNNGNTNTACGGCCCGCCGGNCGACGACCGNGGCNCGCTCGTCGCGTTCAACGTCGACGGCGTCCACGCGCACGACCTCTCCTCCATCGTCAACGACTACGGCGTCGCCATCCGGGCCGGCGACCACTGTACCCAGCCGCTNCACGACNNNCTCGGGACNNCGGCGNCNGCNCGCGCCTCGTTCTACGTCTACAACACGAAAGAAGAAATCGACAAGCTGGTTGAGGCAATCGACGACGCGCGGCAGCTGTTCGCCTAAGCGACCCTACTCGTCGTCGACGTCGAGGGTGAACTGCTCGTTTTCCTTGACCGCGTTGAGGACGACGCTCGTGTTCGATTCGGTGATATCGACATCCGACAGCAGCTTCTTGATCTGGTCGTTCATCCCGTCGGTGTCTTTGAATTTGCCGATGGCGATGATGTCGTAGTCGCCGGTCGTCTCGTAGACGCTGATCATCTGTTTTTCCTCCCGAAGCCGCTCGGTGAGCTCCGGCAGCGCGCTGCCCTCGACTTTGAGGTGGATGACCGTCGTCACGTCGTAGCCGAGGTTGCCGTAATCGACGACCGGCGTGTAGCCGTTGATGATGCCGTCGCTTTTGAGATCTTCAAGCCGGTTGGAGACCGTCGTCACCGAGACACCGAGGTCGTCGCCGAGGCTCCGCAGGCTCGCACGGCCGTCACCGAGGAGGGCGTTGATCAGCTTCTCATCGAGGTTTTCGTATGCCATACCGGATATCACTATGATAGTGTGTTAAAATAATACCGAAACCCACACAAACACCAGTTCATTTGGGCGGATTAGTTTGAATCGCCGCGTTGCTCGAAACAGCAGCGTCCAGTGACCCCGTCGCAACCGACCGATTACTGATCGGAAGCCGACGCCGGCGTGGTCGGGAGCCGGATCACGACCGTCGTCCCGTCGTTCGTTTCGGGGATCGACAGCTCGCCGTCGTGCTGTTCGACGACCCAGTTTGCGAGCCACAGCCCGAAGCCGCTGCTGTGAGTCAGCGGCGTGACCTCCTGTTCGCCGTTGACGACGGCAGCCTCGCCGGGCGGCAACCCCGGCCCGTCGTCGGCGACCCGGATATCGACGGCGTCGCCGTCGGCGGCCAGCGTGACGCTGAGCCGGACGGTCGGGGACTCGCCACCGTGGACCGCGACGTTGGTGATCAGTTCCCGCACCGCTACCGACAGCGTCTCGGCGGCCGGCACCGACACCGACTCCGGTGTTGTGAGTTCGACGCTGAGATCCGGGTACTCGTCGGTCACGGTCTCGATCTCGTCGGTGAGAATAGCCACCAGCTCCCGCGGCTCGCGCTCATCGCGGTTCGGATCGAGCAGTTGGTCGGTGAACCGCGCCCGCTCGGCCGTCGAGAGAACGCTCTCGGCGGCGGCGGTGATCCGCTCGACCTGCTGTTCGGCATCGGGGTCGGAAACCTCCTCTTTGAGTTCGGTCGCGTAGCCGGTGACGACGTTGAGTTCGTTCCGGAGGTTATGTCGGAGGAAGCGGTTGAACACCACCAGCATCTGCTCGCGGTTAGCCAGCGTCGTCGACAGCCGGTCTAAGGCCGCACCGATCTCCCGCCACTCGGTCGGGCCGCTGAACTCGATGTCGTCGTCGTAGGTGCGGTCCTCGACGTTCTCGATCCGGCGGGAGAGCCGCTCGGCGTGTCTGATCTCCGAGTAATGAACGAAGAGACCGAACCCGGTGATCGTGCCGATGATACCGACCGACACGAGCAGTTGGACGATCGCAAGATCCCAAAACGCCCGTTCGACCGCAGCGGAGTCGTAGTGTGTCGTGACCGTCCAGTCAGTCGTCGTCAACGACTGGCTGTGTGTCATCGACTCGTCGAACGTCGCCGTCGAGTACAGCGATCGGCCGTTGTCGGTGACAGCCAATCCGATCGCATCGTCGCCCTCATCGAGCGGTGCGAACAGCGTGGTATCAGTGAGGTGGTACGCCGCGTTGAGGCTGCCGACGATCGTGCCGTTGTCGGCCCGGATCGGCGTGCTGATGACGACGATCTCGTTGCCGGAGTCGGCCATGAACGGCTCGCTGATCGTCGTCTCGTTGGCCAACGCCCGCTGGACGTACGGCCGGTCGGCGAATGACTCCCCGAGCAACGACGCCTGTTCAGTCTCGTTGACGCCGGTGATGGCGACCATCATCCCGTTGGCGTCGACGACTGAGGCCCCTTGGAACGCCGAGCGATCGACGAACGCCCGGAGTGCGGCCTGCTGGGCGGCTGTTCCGTGGGCCTGAAGCGCGGAGTCGGTCGCAGCGACTCGCGTTGTCTGTCGTTGGCTGGCGAGTCGGCTATCGAGGAACGTCACGACATCCGCAGTGTGGTCGTCGATCCTGTCGTCGACGGAGGCCTCTAGTTCGGATTGGTAATACTCGAATGAGACGAACAAGAGGCCGCCCGTGATGGCCGCGACGAGAACGAACGCCACTAAGAACCGATACTTGATTCTCACGTCGCAGTACCTGCGTGGTTTACCGTCACCGACGTATAAAAACTGGTCGCCGTAAGTTTCCGTTCTGATAATTTGGATTCGCGTTCAGCAACGTTGGATTCGGATAATAGTGTAAAAAGTAAAACAAAAATGAGTGAAAGGTCTGCGCAGCCAAACCGACAGTACCGCAATCGGCCTCGTGGCACCGCCCCGGAACCCTTTTGCAGCCGACACTCCTACGCAGCCGCATATGGGAACAGGCTCGGACATGTATCGGCAGCAGATCCTCGATCACTACAAGAGCCCCCGAAACTACGGGGAACTCGAGGATCCGACCTTTAGCCATACCGGCGAAAACCCCTCCTGTGGCGATACGATCCAGATGGACGTGAAACTCGACGAAAGCGAGGAAGAAATCGAGTACGTCAGCTTCACTGGCGACGGCTGTGCGATCTCGCAGGCCTCCGCAAGCATGCTCTCGGAACGACTCGTCGGCATGACGCTGGAAGAGTTGGAGGAGTTGGAAACCGAGGACATCACCGAGATGCTGGGCGTGACGATCTCACCGATGCGGATTCCGTGTGCGGTGTTAGGCAATCAGGTCGCCAAGGACGGCGCGAAGCTCTATCAGGGCGAACTCGATCCCGACGACTACGGCGCGACGATTACCGAGGACTAACGGCAGGCAGCACGGAACGGCGCAGGCTGTACTCGACGTTTTGCTACAAAAAAGCGAGTCTGTGGTCAGGCCTTAGGTGTGGTAAGACGACTCACAGCTGGCTGAACAGAAGTGTTTGTACTCGACTTTATCGTCGTTCGTCGTTGCGATGACGCGACTGGTCGGCAGGTCGGTGATGTTTTCGCTACACACGGCACACTGCGGCGCGTTGGCCTCGGAAATTGTCGATTCGCTCATACAAGAAGGACTACACCGGATATATAAATAGGTCTACTGTAGTTGTGCAATCATCGTGCACAGCGGTGCCGGAAAGCCAGTGCCACGTGACAGAGAATCCGAGCGAAACGAGAGGGTACAGCCGATGAGCGTGCCCGGGCAGGCACACCATGCAGGAATCTTATACCTGTACTCGCCGTTCTAATTTAGACATGTCTGAACATACCATAGCGAAAGAAAAGGCTCCGAAGTGTTCCGTGTGCAGTAAACGAATTACAGATCTGCCATCCAACCGCGTTATCGCGCATGCGGAGAATGGAGAGGTCACGTATACCCACTTCTGTTCCGCTAGCTGCGAATCGAAATACCTGTCCAAGGAAAAAGAATAGCTGCCGTCGTCGTTTTGTTTTCACACACCGCCGATTTCGGATCCCGATCAGCTACAGCCGATCAGCCAGATCCTCGGCGAAATAGGTCAAAATCAGATCCGCGCCNGCNCGCTTGATGNNNANCAGCGACTCGNNGGCNNNNGCNTCGAGNTCGAGCCAGCCCTTCTCGGCGGCCGCGTGGAGCATCGCGTACTCGCCGGAGACGTTGTACGCCGCGACCGGGTGGTCGNNCNNNTCNCGNACNTCNCGGACGANNTCGAGGTACGGTAGGGCGGGTTTGACCATCAGCNCGTCNGCNCCCTNCTCGNCGTCGNGGNNGACNTCCCGNNNNGCNTCCCGACGGTTCGCCGGGTCCATCTGATAGTGACGGCGGTCGCCGAAGGCGGGTGCGCCGTCCGCGGCGTCGCGGAACGGCCCGTAGAACGCCGACTCGTANTTCGCGGCGTANNNCATGATCGGAACGTGCTCGAAACCGGCCTCGTCAAGAGCTTCGCGGATCGCGCCGACCATCCCGTCGGTCATGCTGGAGGGCGCGACCATGTCCGCGCCGGCTTCGGCCTGTGAGACGGCGGTCTCAGCGAGGATATCGAGCGTCTCGTCGTTTTTGACCGTCAGCGTCGGGTCCTCGTGAGCGTGTGGTTCGAGGACGCCACAGTGGCCGTGATCGGTGTACTCACAGAGACAGACGTCGCCGATGACGTAGGCGTCGGTGTTGTCAGTGATCTCGCGGATCCCGCGCTGGACGACGCCGTCCTCGGCGTAGGCTTCGCTGCCGACCTCGTCTTTGGTGTCCGGCACGCCGAAGACGATGACGGCCTCGACGCCCGTCTCCCGTATTTCTTCGACACGGGCGGCGGCCTCGTCGACGGGGACGCGCTCGTGGCCCGGCATCGAGCTGATCGGCACGCGCTCGTCGGTGGTCTCATCGACGAAGACGGGCGCAATGAGGTCCTGTGCGTCCAGCGTCGTCTCACGCACGAGCGGCCGAATCCCGTCAGTGCGGAGGCGACGCGGCCGGTCTGTCGGCGTGAATGGCATAGCCGGCGGTTCGAGTGGGTCGCTGAAAGACGTATCGCTCTGGAAAAGGGACTACTCGGTGCGGTCGACGTCGATCTTGTCTTCGAGTTCGGAGAGCTCGGCGGAGTCGGTCAGCTCCTCCATCCGCTCGCGGAAGTGGTCCGTACAGAGGCCGACCTTCAGCCCATCTTTTTCGGCGGCAAACGCCGCCTCCTCGTCACAATAATGGCAGCGCATACCACGGCTTGGCGATCCAGCCCCTTTACCGCACCGCTTTCCGCAAACGTTCCCGGACTGCCGCGAAGGCCGATTCCGGCGGACCGGCCCGCCCAAGCGTTCGATCGTGGGCGTCGCTGCCGCCGGTCGCCAGCAGGTCGTGGCGGTCGATAGCGTCGTCGACAACCCCGGAATCGACTTCGCGGTCGTAGGGATAATAGCGTTCGACGGCGTCGAGATCAGCGGCGCGTTCGAGAGCTGTGGCTGGGTCGGTGTACCGAAGCGGATGCGCGAGAGCGACGATCGGACAGGCGTCGGTAAGCAGGTCGATCCCGCGGTCGATCGGGGTGATCTCGCGGGCGACGTAGCATGGCGCGCCATCGGCGATGAGGTCGTCGAAGGTCTCCTGATAGTCGTAGGGCGCGCTGCTGGCTTCGACCGCGCGGGCAATATGGGGCCGACCGATTCCCGGCTGTGGGTCGAGAGCGAGATCGACGCCGAGGCGTGTCTCGACGCAATCGATGATCTCTCGGGCGCGTTTGACACGGTCCTGTTGGAGGCGATCGAGTTCCGCGGTGAGCGCGTCAGTTCGTTTGACGCCGTAGCCGAGCAGGTCGAGCCGCTGGCTGTCGGTTTTGACTTTGAGTTCGATCCCGCGGACGATCCGAACGCCGCCGTGCGTGGTTATCGGCGCGTCGAGATCGGGATGGATGCGGTCGTGGTCGGTGACGGCGATCCAATCGAGGTCGGCTTCGGCGGCTGCGGGCAACTCGGCGAGGGTCAGCGTGCCGTCGGAGGCCGTCGTATGAACGTGAAGATCCGCCGCCGGCTGGTCCATACTGACGCGACTGGCTCCAGCCAAAAGACGCTATCGAGGCCTACTCATCCAGTCGCTCGGCGATCCCGACGAGCGTCTGGCCCGCCGTCACCGTTGCCTCGCGGGCGATCGAGTAGACGACGCCGTCGCGGTCGGCAGTGACTGTCTGCAGAGGTTCGTAGGTGGCTGGATCGTAGACGGTCCCGAACGTCTCGCCAGCGGCGGCTTCGGCTCCAAGTTCGGCGTCAGCGTCGGGAACGAACAGGCCCGAGTCGGCTGCCCGGACGCGACCGAGGTGGTTGTGCGCGCGAACGCCGTCCCACGGTTCGGGGTCGCCAGCAAGGAGGCCGAGCTGGCGGAACACGCCGAGCAGGCCGTCGAGGCCAGTCTGAATCGCGTCGCTGTCGAGCTGTTTGTTCGAGCCGAGTTCGGGCGTGATCGACGGAATCCCCTCGCGGGTCGCTGCGACGCGGAGTTTGCCGCCGAAGTTGCGCTCGTCCCACTCGGTGTCGGCGTCGTCGCCGGCGGCTTCGGCCAACAGGAGGTCGGTGCCGAAGGCCTCGGCGAGTCGACGGGAGCCGTCGTCACCGCGGAGATAGACCGTGTGTGTCTGCATTTCGGGACTGCCGGTGTGGAGATCGACGATGGCGTCGGCATCGCTCGCCTCGGCCCACAGCCGGGCAGCCATCCGCTCGTGGATCGTGCCCTCGCTGTCGCCGGGCCAACAGCGGTTCATGTTGGGGGCCGCCGAATCGAGGGGTTCCGGCGTCGTGTAGGAGACGCGGTCGAACGTCAGCGGGTCGGCGACGGGAACGACGATCAGCGTGCCGTCGAGATCAGCCGCCAGTGGGTCGTTAGCAGCGGCACCGGCGGTCAGTCGCTCGTGCAGTCGCCGGCAACACTCGGTCCCGTTGATTTCACGGCCGTGTTGGGCCGCCTGCACGTAGCAAGTGGGGCCGTCGCCGGAGCCATAGCGGTGGACCGTCGTCTCGACGGGGACACCGGAGGGTAGCCGCGCGAGCGTGACCCGGTCGGCGGTGTGCATGTCGGCCGCTATGGGCCGGGTGCTTGTAGAATATCGGGTCGAACGAGAAGGAACGGACGAACGAGCGGTTGAGTGGGATGTAGGTATAGAAAGCCCTCGACGCTCTCGACTCCCGGGCCTCGCTGCGCGCTTCGTTCGCTTCGCTCACTGCAGTGCTTGCGTCGGCCGGGTTCGTCGAGTGGGCGGCCGGCGTTGCCGGCCGCCGCAAACGTGGCGGCGCAGCCGCCACGCGCGTCTCGCCCTTTCAGTCCGCCAGGATGCGGTTGGTTGGTCGGTCGATGAATCCGCTTGCCTGCTCAGACGCCAAGCATCTCAAGGAGGTCGATGCCGACGCCGAGCCACTGAATTAGCTTGTAGCCGCCGAAGAGGCCGACGATCCCCATGACGCCGGCCAACTCCGGCGGTGCGGGAATCGGGATGTTGAGAAACGCGAAAATCGCGCCGGCGACGAGACCGGTCACCAAGGCGAGTGTAGGCAGCAGCCAACTCATGCCACCGGCTTCGACGGGGGACCGCAAAGACCTCCCGGTCAGCGATGCGGCTATAGCAGGCCAAGACAGCACTGTTTTCAGCCAGCCGCCCGACCACCCACTATGGCGAATCCAACCGCGACCCTGCACACGAACCACGGCGACATCACCGTCGAACTCTTTGAGGAGCGCGCGCCCAACACCGTCGGCAACTTCATCGGGCTGGCGACCGGCTCCAAGGAGTGGACCGACCCCGAAACCGGCGACACAGTCACAAACGAACCGCTGTACGACGACGTGCTCTTCCACCGCGTCATCGANGNNTTCATGATNCANGGCGGCGACCCGACCGGNACCGGNCGCGGCGGCCCCGGCTACGAGTTCGCCGACGAGTTCCACGATGACCTCACCCACGACGGGCCAGGCATCCTGAGCATGGCGAACTCCGGGCCGAACACGAACGGCTCGCAGTTCTTCATCACNCTCGACGCNACGCCNCANCTCGACGGNAAACACNCNGTCTTCGGCGANGTCACCGACGGGATGGATGTCGTCGAGGAGATCGGCTCGGTGCCGACGGATCGCAACGACGAACCCCGCGAAGAGGTCGTCCTCGAATCGGTCGACGTCGAGTGGTCGTAAGCCGTACGTCCTCCCCTCCGAGAGCCTGTAGCCCTCCTCGTCGAAGCGGATACGGCGACACAAATGCCCCTAACCGACACCACATGGACTGAGATCGCCGACAGGGATCCGCCCCTGTTGGTGGCTCTTTTGGCTGGAGCAGTAACGGCGGTGGCCGGCGTTGTCGGCTACATTCCGATTGCCATCGTCACCAACGACTACGTCGACGGCTTTCAGGTACTGAGTGCGATGGACGTGAGCTATGGGATTCTCGAGTACTTTTTCACGCAGTCGCTTACCTATCATGCCGCAGTGCTGTTGCTCCCGCCGCTTGTGACGACTGCTGCAGGAATCAGCCTCGCCCGTCGGTGGGGATTCACTAGCTGGAAAACGGAACTCAAAATCGCGCTCGGTGCCGTCACCGGGCCCATCGTGGCCATCGCGATCGCAGGGGGTGTCGGCCTGCTCGTCATTGCTGCGATCGATTCGATAGCCATCGCCCTGCTCGGTATTCCGTTTTCGATGGGCATCGTCATCGCCATGGCAATACTTGTCAGTGCCGTCGAAACGGTTGGCGTGGCCTGCGGGCTCCTGCTGATACGCGGTCTCGATTCGATCACCGCGGCCCCCTGAAACAGCCTCGATTTGATTGCGCGGTGACAACCACCGAACTGCCTGATTGCGGTTAGAAATAAAAGCTTGCGGCAAAGCTTATGCCGTGGTACGACATACCATGACATGAATCGAATGTTCGAACCATTTTCCGACGGCTACTACCTCGGAGAACTGTACGTCGAACCGCACGACGGTGATCGGGCCGTCATCCAGCAGGCCGACCACGAGGCCGTCAACAAACAGCTGTATGCCGACGGCGAGGGAGTCGAACGGCTCGACGCGCCGCTCGTGATGAAGCTCGATACCGCCCATTTCCCGGTCGACGGCGACGAAGGCATCCCCTCGGGCACGCTGGCGGTCCCAGCGGAGTTACTCGACGAATCCCGCGCAAGCCCACGAGAGGTCTTCCTCGCCGACAGCGAGCGCGCGATGGAGCTCCTACGGTATTCCGGCTGGGAGCCCGCGACCGGTACCTGACGGTTCGACAACATAGCGACGGTTCGACGGTGGATTCAGATACGAGCGTGCAAGCAGGTGGTCAGCCGGCCGACCAGCCGCTATCCTGGTGGACTGAAAGGGCGAGGCTCTCTCGGCGAACCCCGGCGACGTAAGCACCGCAACGAGCGGTGCGAGTGAGGAGCGCAGCGAGCCGCGGGAGCCGAGAGAGCCGAGGGCTTTCTATGCCTATTTTGCTTACTCATATCAAGATATCACTCACTCGACGACCCCACGTTTCAAGTCCGCTGGCCGCGGCCATCCGGCATGCTCGATAAACTGCTCGGACGCGCCGAACTCAAGGCCCGTATCGAGGAGTTGGAGGACGAAACCCACCACTTGGAGCGACAGCTCAAGGCCGAATCCGACCGCCGGGCCGACGCCGTCAGCGACAAACAGGCCGCCGAGGAGGAGGTCAACCGACTGGAAGACCGGATCGCCGAACTCGAAGACCGCGTCGAGCGCAGCCAAGAAAGCGAGGACGCCGACCGCGAGCCGCGCCGCGCCGAATCACTCCGTGGAGACCGTCTCGAGAGCGTTCTCGACCGCCTCGAATCAGTCACGACAGGCCCGGAAGGCGCGCTCAGCGCGGCGATTACCGACGACAACACACTCCCCGACGCGGTCGCGGCGGCGGCCGGCGATGACTGCATTGGCGTCGTCCGGCGAGCCGCTCCAACCCTCTATTACACCGACGATGCCGGTCTCGTCTCGGTCGCGCTCCGACCGCCGATTATGCCTGATTCCTTCACCGAATGGGACGATACGTTCGAAATCGACCGCGAGTGGTTCCAGCCGGTCGACCGGCTGGTGTTCGCGGTCGTCCGCGCGGATGTGTGCGCTGTCGGCGTCTACGAGGACGGCGACCGCACGGACTTCGATGGCTTCGAAAGCTCGATCAAATCCGACCACTCGAAAGGCGGCTTCTCACAGAGCCGCTTCGAGCGCATCCGCGACGAACAGATCGAGGAGCATCTCGAAGAAGCAACTGACTTGATCGAGTCGATGGTCGAGGACGCCGAGCCCGACCGAGTCGTGCTCACCGGCGAACAGGCCATCGTCGGCGAGCTTGCGGAACTGGCCGATCACACCGCCAGCACCGACGCCGGCGGGAAGCCAGCCGACGCGCTCGAACACGCCTTCGCCGACTTCTGGACGACGCGGTTGGTCGCGGTCTGAGCGGACAGGGTGAGAGACAGCGCGCTACCGAACGACCGTCACCGGCACCGGCGACCGCCGCACGACCGTTTCGGAGACACTGCCGAGCAGTAGGCGGGCAGCCCCATCGCGGCCGTGGCTCCCCATGATGATCCCGTCGATATTCTGTTCTTCCGCACAGCGGACGATCTCGGTCGCAGGGCGGCCGGCCAGCAGTTCGCGCTCGACTGTTCGATCCTCGCCGGCGGTCGCTTCCGCCTCATCGAACAGTTCCTCGGCGCGTTCGCGTTGGTCGTCAACGACACCGGCCGGATCGCCGAGCAGCCCGTCGGCACTGACACCACTGTCGGCGGGTGTCAGCACGTGGACGAGAACAATAGTTGCGTCCGGGAAGGTATCCAGCGCGTAGCGCAATGCTTCCTGCGACGGCGGCGACCCGTCAAGCGGCACGAGAAGTCGGCGAGCCATAGTAGAACGTCTCGCCGACAGGGCTAAAGTGTCATGGCCGCCGGAGTCGGTTCGGGTCGGCGAGTGAAAGCGGCGTTAGGATTCGTCGTCGCGGATCTCGTCTAACTCGGCTTCGATCTCGCTGTCGTCGACCTCCGTTTCGAGGTCGTCGAGATCGACATCCTCGTCGGCAGCACTCTTGCTGGCCTTGGCCTCCTCGTCGATATCGGCTTCGTCGGCGTCGCTCGCGTCGGCCGTGCTGGTGTCGCTCTTGCCGAGTTCGGCTTTCAGCGTGTCGAGTTCGGAGTCAACGGCTTTGTCCGTCGAGAGCGACTCCAGTTCGCGGTCGATCTCGTCGTTGTCCGACAGCGCGTCGTCGAAGGCTCCGGTCTCCTCCAGTTCGTTCATCGCCTCGGCGCGGGCCTCCATCTCCTCAGTGCGCTCCTCGGCGCGCTCGATCGAGCGGGCCACGTCGCCCATCTCGTCGCCGACGCCGCTGAGAGCTTCCGAGACTTTTGATGAGGCTTCCGCCGCCTCGTATTTCGCCTTCATCGTCTCCTTTTTCGTGCGGAACTCCTCGATGCGGCCCTGCAGTTTGTCTTTCTTGTCGACGAGGTCGTCCTGTGTCGCCTGCAGGTCGGCGATCTGGTCGTTGAGCTCCTCGATCTGTGTCATTTTCGACTTCTTCTTTTCGAGCGCTTTCCGAGCGAGATCGTCCCGATCCTGCCGGACGGCCTCACGGGCCTGCTCGTTGTGTTTGTCGACGTTTTCCTCCAGCCGGCGTTTCTGGATCTCCAGTCGCTTCTTTTGGGTCGTCAGGTCGGCGATGCCCTGTTTGACGTCCTGCAGTTCGTCCTGCATCTTCTCGTAGGAGTAATCCAGCGTCTCGGTGGGGTCTTCCGTCCGGTTGAGGAGGGCGTTGAGCTTCGACCGGATGACGTAGGAGGTGCGCGAGAGGATTCCCATACGCCCCGTTGGGCCACGGCGTGCTTAAAACCTGAGATGCGGCCCCTCGGGGCTCTCGGCGGCCGTCGCCGCTGCACGCGGGATCAGTTGTTTCGAGAAGCGAGAGGCGGACCCGGCGACGACAGCCGACGGTCAAACCGCCGTTGTAGTCGATAGAAGGCCCATTATGCCATCCATCGAACCCCAAACCGTCATGAACCGACGAACGGCACTCGCAGTCATCGGCGGCGGTACCGTCGCCGCGCTTGCGAGCCCGCTTTCGACGGCCAGCGCGTCACCGCCGCCCGCTGATAGGGAATCGACAGCGACACAGAACCGCGGCACCGTCCGCGTCACCGGTACCGGCAGCGTCGACACCGATCCCGACAAAGCCGTCATCTCGGTAGGTATCGAGGCAACCGACAGCGAGGACGCGTCGGCCGTCGTGAGCGAGTTGGCAACCGAGGCCGAAAACCTCCGGCAGGCCCTGCGAAACTACGGCATCCCGGAGGACAACATCACGACCGAACGGTACGGGCTGCGCCATGACGAACACGACAACCGGTACGAGGGCCAGCATCGGTATTCCGTCGAGATCGATGACCCCGACGCAGTAGGCGAGGTCATCGACCGCTGTGTCGCGGCCGGCGCAGACACCATCGGCCGCATCGAGTTCACGATCAGCGAGGCCCGCCGGGAGCAGCTGTACGACGAGGCGGTCGATGCCGCCGTCGACGACGCCCACCGAGAGGCCCAGTTGTACACTGACGCCACCGAACAACAACTCGGCGAGCCAATTTCAATCGAAACGACAGGCACCAACCACGTTCCAATCAGACGGGACCTCGATGTCGCCGTCGAGCGGGACCTCGCGGAGTCGGCAGCGACGCGGATCGAGGGAGGCGAGGTGACTGTCACCGCCGAGGTGGGTATCGAGTACGCGTTTCAGTAGCAGTCGGCCAACTTCGAGACGGTAAAACGACGATTGTAGCGGTATCAACGTTATTGTCGGTTGCCAAGAGACGCCCGGTATGAGCAGTCTCTTCCCGCTCCGCTCGGAGGAGCCACCCGAACCCGCTGACGACACCCGGATCGTCGACATCGCTGAGGAAGCCGCCGACCCCATCGTCGACGCACTGGCCGCGGAGACGACTCGGGAGATCCTCGCCGCGCTCTACGAGGAGCCCGCCCCCGCCAGCGAGATCGCCGAGCGGGTCGACACCTCCCTGCAGAACACGAACTACCATCTCGAAAAGCTCCAAGAAGTTGGGCTCATTGAGGTCGGCGACACGTGGTACGCCGACGGCGGCAATGAGATGAACGTCTACGTGCCGACGGCGGCCTCGCTCGTGTTGCTCGCCGGGACCGACGCCACGAAGCGAACCGTCAGAGAAACGCTCGGCCAACTCGCGGGCACGGTCGGGATGCTCGGCATCGGCGGCCTGCTCGTCGACCGCCTCGTCGCGGTGCCCGAACTCGCTTCGGCGGCGACGACGCGATCAAGCGGCGAGGAGATGATGGCCGAAACGGCCGAGGCTGCGGAGTCGGCCGCCGATCCGTCGCTGTTGCCGGTCGCGGAGCTCGGTGGGGTGCTGACGCCGGGCGTCCTCTTCGCGCTCGGCGGCCTGTTCGCGCTGCTGGTCGTGGTGACGTTCGCTGCAGTCCGCCGGTACCGATAGCGAATCGAACCGCAGTACTGCAGCCACATTTCCTATACTGATAGGGGAGTTAGCGGCGTGAACCCCTATCTACATAGCGCGCATCACTACACCGGATGTGGACGTACGTCGAATTAAGATGTGAACCAAACACATAATTATAAACAATCCGAACCTAGAACCTATCTAACAGGATCGGTTGACGAGGACGCCGGCAGTGCGGAACGGGGAACACCATGATGAACGAAACACGGGATCGAGACCGCGAAACCGCGCTGTTCGAGGCCGCCCAAGAGCTCGCCTCCGTCGGCGGCTGGGAGTACGATATCCGGGCGGAAACGCTGTACTGCACCGACGAGGTCGACCGGATCTACGGGCGGGAAACCAAAACCGACGTGACGCTGTCGGCGACGATCGAGCGGTTTCACCCCTCGGATCGGCCGGCAGTCCGCGCTGCTCTCGACGATGCCATCGAGGCCGGCGAGGCCTTCGAAGGCGAGTGGCGACTCCGCCCACAGAACGGCGACCAGCGGTGGGTGCGGGTCTACGGCGAGCCCGAACGCGACGGCGACGCAGTCGTTCGCATCCGCGGGGCGATCGAGGACATCACGGCCGAGAAACGACACAAAGAGCGATTGAACCGGCTCTTCGAGACGAACCGCGAACTCCTCGAACAGGAGACGGCCGACGCTGTCGCCACCGTCGCCGTCGAAGCCGCCCGCGAGGTTCTCGGGCTGTCGATCAACGGCATCCACCTCCACGACGCGGATGACAACGTTCTCGTTCCCACCGCTACCACCGACGCCACCGTCGACCTACTCGGCGAGCCGCCGACGTTCGAGCAGGGCGAAGGAATCGCGTGGACGGTCTTCGAGACCGGCGACCCCCGCATCTACGACGACGTGCGGACGGCCGACGGGATCTACAATCCTGAGACCGGCGTTCGCAGCGAACTCAACCTCCCGTTGGGCGATCACGGCGTCTTCATCGCCGGCTCGCCACAGCCGAACGCCTTCGACGACCGCACCGTTTCGCTGGCGAAGATCCTCGCGGCCAACGTCGAGACCGCCCTCGACCAACTCGACCGCGAACAGCGGCTCCGCCGGCAGAACGACCGCTTGGAGGAGTTTGCCAGCATCGTCTCCCACGACCTGCGAAACCCGCTGTCGGTAGCGAAAGCCGGCATCGAAGTCGCCAGAACCGAACGCGGCGACGGCGACAGCCTCGACCGCGTCGACCGTGCCCACGACCGGATGGCGGCGTTGATCGAGGACCTCCTGTCGCTGGCACGCAACGGACAGGACATCGAAGCCGGCGATATGGAGACGGTGAAGCTATCGGTGTTGGCCAGCCACGCGTGGCAGTCGGTCGAGACGAGTGATGCCACCCTCGAAACCGAAAACAACGGGGAAGTCGTCGCCGACCCCTCCCGGCTCCAGCAACTGCTCGAAAACCTCTTTCGGAATAGTATCGAGCACAGCTCCAATCCTGTCACGATCCGCGTCGGAACGCATTCCGATGGGTTCTACGTCGAAGACGACGGTCCCGGGATTCCGTCGGAAAAGCGCGAGGAAGTCTTCGAGGCAGGCTACACAACACAGGACGACGGCACCGGGTTGGGCCTCCGGATCGTCCGCACCGTCGCCGACGCCCATGACTGGGATGTAACCGTTACCCATTCCGAGATGGATGGTGCGCGTTTCGAAATCACCGGGGTCGAATCGTAACACGTCAATACTGGTGTACGTCGGCAACGAACAATTAAGCCAGTTCCGTTCCTACTGCCAATAACCCATGGAACGGTTGTTCGAGACATTGCCGGAGACAACCGTGACGATCCGGGTCGATCCCGAGGCCTCGGTCGCGCCGATCCGGGAGGCACTCGCCCGGATCTTCGACACCGGCCGGGTGTCAGTCATCGAGGGGTCGCCGACACAGCCCGACGAAGTCGTCGCCGTTCGCATCGACGAGGTGGTTGCCGCGTCGACGGCGGAGTCGCTGCTGCAGTCACTGCTGCTCGTCAACTCAGATATCTACATCACCGGGAGCCGCGAGCTCGACGAGGCGGCCCTTCCCGATGTCCTACAGGCGCTCCACGATATCCCGTTTCAGCTGCGTGGGTATCCCGAGTCGGACTCCGAAAAGCTGCTGTTGATCGCCGTCTCGCGGGCGATCGAGCGGCGCGCCGCCGACGCTGCAGCGGGCACCCTCCGAGTCGGCTTCCAACAACTCTCCCGACTCGTCGAGGAGCCCGGGACGTATCGCGTCTACGAGCGGCTCGCCGAGACCGACCTCGCGGTCCACGCCTACGGCGTCGGCGACACGACGCCGCCGGCTGACCTCGACGTGACGACCCACACCGGGACCAGCCAGCTCCACCGGAAAGGGTGGTTCGTTGTTTTCGAGCCGCCCACGCCCGCTGTCGAGCCCGCCGGGCTGTACGCGATCGAACGCGGCGACAACGAGTGGGAGGGCTTCTTTTCCTTCGAGCCGAGCCGTATCGACGCGATGCAGGCGGTTATCACGGAGTTGGCGACGACACAGCCGCAGTGAGCCGGGGGAATGGTTTTATGCAACCGCAGGACGGCGTTCGTAACGAGACAGAACCGTGAGCGACGAGACGCCGCCGACCGCCGTGCCGGCAACCGCGCCGAGCGAGTCCGACGAGGAGATCCGGGTGCTGTTGGTCGACGACGACGAGGACTTCGTGACGCTGGCGGCGACGCTGTTGGAGGCCGAAAGCGACCGGATCGCAACGACGACCGAAACCGACCCGCAGGTCGCCCTCGACGCGACGGCGTTCACCGCCATCGACTGCGTCGTCTCCGATTACCGGATGCCGGAGATGGACGGCATCGAGTTCCTCGAAACCGTGCGGGCCGAGTATCCGCAACTCCCCTTTATCCTCTTTACCGGCAAGGGCGACGAGGAGGTGGCCAAACGCGCCATCGCCGCGGACGTGAGCGACTACATCGTCAAGGACGGCTCGGCCGAACAGTACGCCATCTCGGCCAACCGGATCGAGAACCTCGTCAGCCAGTACCGCACCCGGCAGGCCGCGCGGCACAAACAGGCCCTCGATACGCTCGGGCAGGCCGTCCTCCAAACGGTGCTGGAGGGGCCGACCCGCGAAGCCATCGAAACGGGCGTCTGTGACCGCCTCGTCGAATCCGATCTCTACGACCTCGCGTGGATCGGCGAGCGCGACGCCCACAGCGGCGAGATAACCGTGCGGGCGCAGGCCGGCGACGGCGACCTCGTCGACGGCGTCGAGTTTCGAACCGACCACGAGCCACGGACAGTCGAAGAACACGCCCTCGCCGATGCCGAGCCACGGATCGAAACCGGGCTGTCGACCGCCGGCGACGACGAGGGCTGGACCGGCGTCGCCAGCGAGGCAGGGTTCGACGCCGCGATCGGCGTCCCCATCGTCCACGAGGAGGTCCCCTACGGCGTGCTCGGTATCTACACCGCCCGGCGCGGGGAAATATCGGCTGCCGAGCGGGAGACGCTGACCGACCTCGCGGACCTCACCGCCTTTGCCATCGGGGCCAGCGAGCGACGCCGCGGCGACACCAGCCAGCAGGTCGTCGAAATAGAGTTCGATGTGACGCACACCGAGTTCCCGTTCGTCACACTCGCCGACCGGCTGGGCTGTGGCGTCGAACTCGCCCAGACGACCTACCGAACCGACGGAACGGCCCTGACGCTGTACCGCCTCGCTGGCGACCCGCCCGATGACATCGACGGACTGGCGGCGTCACTCGATGCCGAGTCGGTCGAGGTAGTGGAGGGCGATAGCGAACTGTCGGTCGTCTCGGCGACCCCCTGGTGGGACGACCTCACCGGGCTCTACGGCGCGAACATCGCCGCGGCGACGGCCGGTGACGGCGGCGCGACGCTGCGGCTCGAACTCCCGCCGAGCGCGGAGGTACGGTCGGTCGTCGACCACATCGAAGCGCGGTATCCCGGCCTCGAGCTGGTCGCCCGACAGAAACACGACCGCGCCGAGCGGTCCATCGATGACCTGCGCGGGCTGCTGGACGACGCCCTGACCGACCGCCAGCGTGAGGTTATCGAAACGGCCTATCACGCCGGCTACTACGAGTGGCCCCACGAGGCCTCAAGCGAGGATGTCGCCAATCTGCTGGGGATCGCCCAGCCGACGTTCGCCGAACACTTCTGGACGGCCCAACGGCGGATCGCCGACCAGCTGTTCGACGACGACTCACGCCACGGCGACGAGTGAGACCCCGCGTCGAATCCGGGTATGAGCCGTTCGCACGGTGTAACTCCCTGATACCCTATACTGAAAGGTGTCCCCGAGAGTCGAATGCGCCTATTCACCTAGTCCGTACCACTACTGGGTATACACCCGTTGATACAGGTGATGATCGAAACGATCACCGGGCTGCTATCGACCGAAGGGGACGAACCGACCGACACCGCCGAAACAGACACCGAGACGGCCGATACTGACGGCTCGGCCGCTGGCGACGGCGAAGCAGACGCGGACGATGCAGGCATTGAAATCGAGTCAGCCGACGCCGCGAAGACAGCGGCCGACCGCGATGGAAGCGATGGGTCGACCGACGATAATTCACTCATTATGAACGAGCAGAGCGACGCCACCGAACAGCGAGCGAACGCGAGCGCAAACGAGTCGAAACAGATGGCCGCCGACGGTGGGACCCAAACCCAGCCAGTACCCCAGCAGTCCAACGGGCAGGGCACGGCAACGACACAGCAGGCCAGCGGCACGATGGTCGCCGAAAACAACGCCGAGAAGGTCGTCATCGAGCGCGACCGCCTCGAAGAGATGCAGGGTTCGATGCAGGAACTCGCGTCGGCAGCCACCCAGATTTCCGAAAGCGTCGATGAGGTCAACGGCGTCGCCGCCGAGCAGGCCGAAAACATGGCCCAAGTGTCGAACGAAGCCTCCGATCTCTCGGCGACGATCGAGGAGATCGCCTCCAGCGCGGATCAGGTGCGGGCCGAAAGCCGGAAAGCCCGCGAGCTGGCCGACGAGAGCCAAGACGCCGCCAAGGACGCCATCGACGCGATGGACACCGTCGACGACGCCGCCGGCGAAGTCGCCGACGACATCTCCGCGCTCCGCGACCGCGTCGAGAACATCGACGATATCGTCACCGTGATTCAGGATATCGCCGAGCAGACGAACCTCCTCGCGCTCAACGCCTCAATCGAGGCCGCTCGCGCGGGCGATGACGGTGATGGCTTCGCGGTCGTCGCCGACGAGATCAAAACGCTCGCCGAGGAGACCCAAGACCAGGCCGTCGACATCGAGGAGATGGCCAACCGGATCAAGGACAACACCGACGAGACCGTCGACAGCATCGAGAAAGCCAACGAGCGCATCGACGACGGCCTCGGCAAGGTTGACACCGCCATCGACAGTCTCAACGACATCGGCGACGCAGTCGGCGAGATCAACGACGGCATCGAGGAGGTCGCCGACGCGACCGACGAGCAGGCCGCAAGCACCGAGGAGATCGCGGCGATGACCGAGGACGCCAACGACAACGCCCGCATGCTGGCCGACGAGATCGACGAACTCGCGGCGGCCAACCAAGAGCAGACCAGCATGGTCACCGAGGTCGCCGACCTCGTCGAGACCTTCAGCGAGGACTACGACGTGGAGTTCGAGGCCAGCCGGAACTAAGGAGGAAGTATGAGCGACACTACACAGGTACTCACGTTTACACTGGGCGATGAGGAGTACTGCGTGCCGATCGACTACGTCGCCGAGATCGTCGGCGGCGATACGGTCCGATCGGTGCCGAACACCGAATCCCACGTCCAAGGCGTCACCGACCTCCGCGGGGAGACGACGACCATCGTCGATCCGAGCGAGCTGCTGGAGGTCGATACGGCCCAACTGCTGACCGACGGCGGCGAGGCGACCGAGCGGATCATCGTCCTCGATGCCGAGGAGTTGGGGACGGACTCGCCGGTCGGGTGGCTCGTCGAGGAGGTCCGGGAAGTCAGCGAAGTCGCTGGCGACGCCGTCGACTCCAGCAGCGTCACCGACAGCCCGTTCCTGCGTGGCTTCCTGAAAGACGACGCCGACGACAGCTTCACACTGTGGCTCGATCCACACGAACTGACCGCCTGACGGCGCGGTTCCCCTAACGACACTGCTCCCGCCTGTCACCACACTCCCCTTTCCATTCATACCGATGAACGCGACCACGAGTCAGCCGACCGAGAACTGGGCCGGCGATCCGGCCACGACCGACGACACAGCACAGACGCCCGACACACCGGATTCGCTCGCCGCCTCGCTGGCGACCGCCGAGCGAGCAAGCAACACCGACGCAACGACCGAGACAGCGACGGAGACGACAACCGAATCGGCGACCGAAACAACATCGTCAATCGAGACGACCGGGACAGCGACGACGACGACAGAGACGGCCGAGACGACCGAGACGACAACACACGATGGATCGTCAGCGTCGGCACCGACCGACGAGGTGTCGATCCCGACGCGGCTCCCGGATCCGGAGACGACGATCTATCGGGATACGACGACCGTGATCCGGCTGTTGCAGACCGAGACGATGGACGAGACGGTCGAGATCAGGCTGTACCGCAGCGACGACGAGGCAGTCGATCACATCGAACCGGACGACGGGACCGCGACCGACGGCGGCCGCAGCGGTGACAGCGGCATTGCCGCGCTGCCAGAGCCGACCCGCCAGCGATTCAAAACCGCCGTCGACGCCGCCGCCGAGCGGTTCGACCTCACACGGCAAGAGACGGGCCGCTGCCGGGAGCGACGGCCGCACGGAGCGAAAGGCGTCCTCGAATTCGCCGCCAGGCTCACCGACCGCTGAGAAATTAACTCGATTTGTACTCGCAGTAAATTTATACTCATCCCACCGCAATGTGCTGGTGATGCCCCAGATAACAGTCTCCGACGATCTGTACCGACAGCTCGAAGCCGAATCGTCCGAGAAGGATGTCACTGACACGCTCTGGAAGATGGTCGGATCCTACCGACGATCGAACAATCCTGAATCCGATACAGCCTAATCGGTAGCGACATCGCTGTCGCACTCCTGCGTATCGCCCTCCAACCCCCGTTTTGTAGCGGCTGAGAACGTGACACCCCTATCTGTGGATAGGCCGGCGTGATGGATCGAAGCGACCAGTTCCGACTCAGTCGTCGTCAGCAGTGTAGGCCCCGCTGCGGTGTTCGATTCGGTGGACCTCTAACACCGAGTCGCTGTGGTCGAGCGTGCAGGCGAGTCGGTAGTTCCCGATGCGGAGTTTCGAAAACGGACCGCCGGTCAGCGGTTCAAGGAACTCCTCGGGATCACGCCATTCTGACTCGACGACTTCGTCGAGTTTCGTGACGATCCGGTCCTGTACGTGCGGATCGAGTCCGTCGAACTGGTCCAGTGCTCGCGGCGTGAACTTCCACTGCCACCCGTTAGCGGTCATTGTCGTCGCGGTCCATCAGTTCGATGACTTCCTCGCGGGAGACGAGTTCGGCGTCGTCGGAACGGAGTTCGTGTTCGCTCGCCGCGATCTGTTTCCACCCCTCCCGCGAGAATGCAGGGTGTTTCACCGCATCGCGGGCGGCATACCGGAGGAACTCGCTTCTGGAGTTGAAACCCTCCTCTTTCCATGTCGTGTCAATGTCGTCGAGAAACGCCTTACTGAGCCGGAGATTGATCTGTACGGTTTCCGGCTCGTCGGCTCCGTCTGCGGAATCCGTTCCTGACATATACGTATGCTTTACATGGCTATATGCCTAAAACTTGGCACCGGGCTATTCAATCAAGAAAGAATCATTCGCTATCGACGCCGAATCCTTCGACAACGACAGCGGCAACACGCTCTGGAAAATGTTGGTTTCTACCGACGCGCGAACAACCCAGAGTCCGATATGGATTGATCAGTTACCGAGCGGCTGTTTGATGTGATACCATCTCGTAGATAGCCGACTTTGGCCGTTGGACGATGACGGAGTCGTGTTTGTGATGAGTTAACGGGTGAGTCGTGTACTGATATTGACCAGACTAATGATTGGAATTTTATTTACTCATGCCAGCGTGGTCAGACGCGAGAGAGTCGAGGAATAGCTCTGATTCCAAGGACGACCAATAGGAATAGTCCTCCGAAGAACACAACTGATCCAAAGTCACTGGCCAGAGAGGCCGGAATCCCTATGCCTGCGAGGAATTGAGCCATACTGTTTGCTAATCCTTTCACTAACGATACAATTAGTGCCAAGGCCAGCATTCCTGCAAGCAGGATGCCGGCCAATTTCTGGTTTGGCATCGTTTTTACATTTGTGGCAGGCAATATAAATCTTCGGTAAAAAATTTCTATTGTTGCAGAAATAGGGGCTTTTGCAACACTGATTACCGAAAAATGAGGAAATAGGCAAAGGAATGATTACATAAATGTCGCTACTTGTTTACACCCTAATTTAGAATGCCAATCGCGTCTTAGAAAGGCTAGAACGTGGGAATTATCGATTTGAACCGCCTCATTGTTGTCTGTGATTCGTACAGGGTTCTATTCGTGATTGAAGCATCGATATAATCTACCTCAAAAAGTAGGTTTATTAGAATCTCACCGATTCAATCCCTCAAGCCATTCAAAACGTGTAAATGAACCAATTAATGGTCACACGTCAGTCTTAGTTGTAATCCCGCCAGCGATAGCCGCACTCCTTGCATTTGAAGAAGCGCGTCGGCGGTTCATCGGCCGCGCCGGTCTGTTTGATCGTGTACCACGCTTCGCCGTGGCCGCACTCCTCGCAGGTCACGTCGTCGGCGGTCGGTTTCCCCTCGAACTGATCGTTTTCCGCGGTTTCGATAAGTTCGTCGCCGCTCTGAGACTCCGTCGAGACGAACTCGTCGGCCCGCTCGTCGTCGCGGTCGGCGGTCGCGCCGCAGTCGTCGTTGGTGCAGGCCATCTCGCCGTTCTCGGCGACCATCATGGTGCCGCACTCGTCGCAGAACTGCATACCCGCGGTACTGGCCGGGACGGTTTAGTCTCGTTGCACGCGCTCGAAGTCGGGGCCCTCGGAAGTCACAGCCGGGCAGTTCGTCACGTGAAACCGCCCGTCGTGCAGCGTTTCGATGATCTCGGTCTCGTCGTTAGTGCACTCTCCCGCCGACTCGTCGAACTGCGGACACTGCGTGCAGTAGACGGCCGGCTCGATGAACGCCGTCGTGCCGGCGATCACCTCCGTCGGCTTGGCCCGCGACGGCGGCGGAATGTCGAGCCCGCTTTCCTCGGCGTCGTCGAAATCCGTCCACGGGACCTCGCTGTCAGCCGCCGAATCGGCGTCGCTGCCACCGCCGTCAGCTCCATCCGGGGCGTCAGCCGCCGGATCAGTCGCTGGATTGTGGTCTGCCATGTGAAACCGAAACACACCCCTAGTAGTTAGTATTTCGCACATACTAGAACA
The DNA here is from genome assembly GCF_006861665.1 of Halonotius terrestris. Lineage (GTDB taxonomy): Archaea > Halobacteriota > Halobacteria > Halobacteriales > Haloferacaceae > Halonotius > Halonotius terrestris. The sequence goes on from NZ_RKLU01000003.1 coordinate 381,481, forward strand.
CTGATAAATTGCCGCGAGCGACCCTCAACGGATCTTTTTGACGTTGCTGAGATCGTAGCCGCGGTCGTGCATCTCGGCTTCGAACTGGACGATGTCCTCGCGTTCAAGCCGCGAGAGCGCGCCCCGAAGCTCCCGGACGTTCATCACCCGGGCGCGTTTCGAGCCACCGGTTTCCCACCCGAACTGGAGGGTTCCGGTGGCCGCCGCCGACAGCGCGCCCAACTCCGGCGGCGTCACCGCCTCCGCGTCGGCCAACACGAGGACGACGCCGCCCCAGTCGGTGACCGCTCGCGTCAGCCCCCGGAGCAGCCGCGTCACCTCATCCCACGCGACCTCGTCGTCGGGCAGCGTCCCGAGATCGGTGATCGCGTCGATCACGACGAGGTTGCCGGCGGCGTGCTCGATCAGGTACTCGCGGAGGGCTGGCAGGATCGACGCCGGCGTTGTCGACGACTCGGCCTCACCGACCGAACCGTCGCTGTCACCGTCCGGGTCGTCGTCGACAGCTGTGTCGCCGTCAGCGGACTCACCCGAATACTCGAAGGGATCGCCCTCGGCGGCGACGCCATCAGCTTCATCGCTATCGGCCGCGTCGCTGTCGGCCGCATCCTCCTCGGGCAGCGGCGATGGTGTCGAATCCGAGCCGCCGAGATACCACTCGGGCGGGACGGGACTCGATCCGAAGTAGGTCGGCGAGAAATCGCGGTAATGGATCGCGTCAGCAGCACTGGCAGCGACCTCGTCGGCGACGGTTTCGCCCAGGATCGTCTCCAGCGAGTCGGCCGTCGCCGCCAGCGAGCAGTAGTGGACTGCCGGCGGCGCGATGACGTCGTCGCCTTCGAGATCGCCGTAGTAGAACTCGAAGCGTTCGTTGTCCGTCGTCGCCAGCGCGTTCATCGCCGCGCTGGTGCGGAGGAACTGCCGGCCCCCGGCTCCGGGCTCGGTAGCGAGGACGACCACGCTCCCCGTCGGCACCCCGCCGCCGAGCAGCGAGTCCAGCCGCGAGACGCCGAACGGCATATCGACCATAGAAGGGGATTCGGCTACGGCCGCTTAGCCGTTACGTCGAGGGTGTCGCCGTCGACGCGTGCCCCGTGGTTCCGACCCGCCACGAGATCGACCGTGCCGTCGATCCCGGCCGCATCAAGGGCCTCGCGGCCGGCCTCGCGGGCGGCATCGGCGTGGTCGGCATCGGTCACACCGTAGACGGTCGGCCCCCACGAGGACTGGCCGGCCCCGTATATCGCCGGCGCGCCCGACAGCGACGCNACGAGNNCGCCGNCCGGNGGCCGATAGACGCCNCCCTGNNCGTCGGCGTACCACGCGCCGTTGAGNCGGCCGANCTCGGCGACGGCCTCCCCGAATCGGTCGGCATCGCCGGCGGCGATCGCGGGCAACACTCGCCGCGTGATCAGCCCTGAGATGCGGTCGGCGATCTCCGGCTCGGCCCGCTCGATGGCCGCTCGGATGCTGTCGTCTTCCACGTCGCCGCTGCGGCCCGGCTCGCTGTCGGGAACAACGAGTAAAAACCGCCAGTCGTCGGGAATCGGGTGGCGAGCGGCGACCGGCGGCACCGTCCACGCGCCGTCCTGCGGTCGGTCGGTGGTAAAGCGCGTAGTCGGGTGGCCGCCGTCGAGGACGAAGCCGCCGGCCTCGAACGTCGCCACGCCGACACCTGACCGCCCGCCGCGGCCGAGGGTGGGCGCGATCTCCCGGACTGAAATCCCCTTGTCGTACGCGCCGGCGACCGCCGTGGCGACGGCGAGTGCCTGCTGGGTGCCGCTGCCGAGACCGACATGGGGCGGCAGGCTGGCGTCGATCTCCAGCGAGACGCCGTCGACGCCGAGGCGATCACAGACGGTCTCGGTGAGCGATTCGATCGCCGGCGGTGCGTCGATGGCGTCGGCCGGCGTCGCCGACAGCGACACCGTCGGCTCCGCGAGGGCGACCCCGAGCGCGCCGTACAGTCGGCTGTGGGACAGCGAGAGATTGCTGAACCCGAAATGCAGCCGCGCGCCGACGGCGACCTGCGTCATATTCGCCTTTCGGACCCCTGTTGTATTCGGGTTTCGGCAGCGGCAGCGACCGGGGGTAGCGGTGGGAGCGCGGCGACGGGCAACTCAGCAGTACCGTTCGAGGAACGTGTTGACGCCGCTGTCGCTGCCGGCGATAACGAGGCGGTCGCCGGCTTCGATCCGGAAGTCAGCATCGAGGTCGGTCAGCGTCGCGTCGTCGCGCTCGACGGCAACGACGGTACAGCCGGTGCGCTCCCGGATTCGGGCCCCGTTCAGCGTCTCGCCGGCCAGCCCCGGCGCGGTCGTCTTGATAATCTCGACGTTGGTCTCAATACCCAGAATTTCCTCGTCGTCGATGACCAGCGAGGCGATCGAGCGGCCGCTGACCGTCGCCAGCGAGAGCACGTAGTCCGCGCCCGCCCGATAGGTCTTCGAGACGGCCTCGTTGGTCTCCGCGCGGGCGATGATCTCCGTCTCGGGGTCGATATCCCGGACGATGAGCGTAGCGAACTCCACGTCGGTTTCGTCCGGGAGGGCGATAACGACCGACTGGGCCTCGGTGATCCCGGCGTTCCGAAACGTCTCGGCGACGGTCGCGTCGCCGACGACATCGACGCCGTCTTTCGCTTCGCTGTCGATCACCGTCTGTGAGATATCGGCCTCGGCGAGTAACTCAGAGACCGTCTGGCCGACTTGACCGTAGCCGACGACGATGGTCTCGCCGCGGCCGAACTGCCGGATGCGGGAGCCGGTCGCCCGGCGAAGCCGCCGCAACGCGTCCGTCTCGCCGGTCACGAGCAGCGTGGTGCCGCGCTCCAGCGGCATCGACAGCGGCGGCGGCGTCTCGAACTCGCCGTTGGCCCACGCGCCGACGACGTTGACGCCGTACCGCTCGCGGACCTCGCTGTCGCCGAGCGTCCGGCCCGCGAGTTCGCTCTCGGCACGGATCGAGATCTCGGCGATCTCGAAATCCGATCCGAGTTGCAGCGAGTCGCCGAGATCCGTCTCGACTTCGGTCGTCACCTTACTGGCCAGCCCTTCGCCGAGCAGGCGGCGCGGCGTCACGACGTGATCGGCCCCGGCGAGTTCGTGGTAGCTGACGAGCTCAGGGTCCTCGACGACGCTGACGACGGGGACGTCCTCGGCGGCCTCCTTCGCGGTGAGGACGATACTCGCATCGACGCGGTCGGAGACATCGGCGACCAAGGCGCGCGCTTCGGGGAGGTTGGCGGCTTCGAGTGCCTCGACCGATTGGGGGTCGGCGTCGACGACGCTGTAGCCGTCCTCATAGAGGTCGACCGCGCGATCGCGGTCCGGTTCCAGCAGGACGTACTCGATATCGTTGGACGTGAGTTCATCGATCAGGGCGTCGACCCGGTTCGTGTAGCTACAGATCACGATGTGATCGCGGCAGTCGTCATCGACCGCCGTCGGCACCGTCGTCGACAGCGCGTCCCGAAACACCGGCAGCAGGACCGCCGGCAACGCCAGGAAGAATAGCCCGACGCCGGTGAGATCCAGCAGGATAATGAGCGTGTTCATCTCGGGGCTCGTCCACGGCGCGTCCGAGCCGTAGCCGGTGGCGGTGATCGTCTCGACGACGACCTGCATCGAGTGCAGCAGCGAGATCTCGGTGCCCGGCGGCGGGTACGGCCCGGGCTCGAAGGCCCGCATCCCGAAGTCGTAGCCGATGGAGACCGTAATGACGAGGGCGGCGGTAAACAGGAGGAAGTAGGCGACGCGCTTGCGTAGACTCCGCATACCCGAGAATGCGGACGGGTGTACAAAACGCTCCTGTCTGGCAGTGACAATGTGGGAACATCAAGCACGTCACCAGCCCCATCGAAACCGTTTTGATGAAACCTCGCTCACAGTCAGTATGCCGACCGAACCCACAACGGGATACGACCCCACGCTGGGGAAGAAGTTCATTTTCGTAACGGGAGGNGTAATGTCCGGNCTNGGNAANGGGATCACNGCNGCNAGCACNGGCCGGCTGCTCGCCAACGCCGGCTTCGACGTCACCGCCGTCAAGATCGACCCGTATCTCAACGTGGACGCGGGGACGATGAACCCCTACCAGCACGGCGAGGTNTACGTNCTNAAGGACGGCGGCGANGTCGACCTCGANNTGGGNAACTACGANCGCTTCCTCGNNATCGANATGACNTNCGACCACAACGTNACNACGGGGAANACNTANNANNNCGTCATCGAGNNGGAGCGCGCCGGCGACTACCTCGGGAAGACCGTCCAGATCATCCCACACATCACCGACGACATCAAACGTCGGATCCGGGAGGCTGCNGAGGGNNNNGANGTCTGTATCGTCGANNTCGGNGGNACCGTCGGNGACATCGAGTCGATGCCCTTCCTCGAATCCCTCCGACAGTTCGCCAGCGAGGAAAGCGACGACGACCTGCTCTTCATGCACGTGACCTTGGTCCCCAACTCGATGAACGGCGAGCAGAAGACCAAACCCACCCAACACAGCGTCAAAGAACTCCGATCTATCGGGCTCCAACCCGACATCCTCGTGGGACGCAACGAGGAGCGACTCAACGAGAAGACGAAGACGAAGATCGCCCGCTTCTGTGATGTCTCGACGGACGCGGTGTTCTCGAATCCCGATGTCGACGACATCTACAAAGTGCCGCTAATGGTCGAAGACGAAGGCCTCGACGAGTACGTGATGGACCGGCTCGGCATCGCCGACGACGCCGTCCCGAAGGCCGACCGCTCCCAACGATGGCGGGAGCTGGTCACCCGCGAGCGCAGCGGAACCGTCGAGGTCGCCCTCGTCGGCAAATACGGCCTCGAAGACGCCTATATGTCGATTCACGAGGCCCTGAAACACGCGGGGATCGAACGCGAAACCGACGTGGACGTGCTGTGGGTCAACGCCGACGAAATGGAGGAGAAACACGCCGAGCGCATGGAGTCGGCCGACGGGATCATCGTCCCCGGCGGCTTCGGCNCCCGCGGCNCNGAAGGNAAGATNGANGCNGTNCNNTACGCCCGCGANNACGNNGTNCCGTTCCTCGGNCTCTGTCTCGGCTTCCAGATGGCCGTCATCGAGCAAGCCCGCAACGTTCTCGGCTTGGAGGGCGCACACTCCGCCGAAATCGACGAGGAGACGCCCCATCCCGTCATCGACATCCTCCCCGAACAGAAGGAGATCGACGATATGGGCGGGACGATGCGTCTCGGCGCGCACGAAACGCAGATCGAACCCGACACGCTGGCCGCCGAGATCTATAACGCTGACTCCTGTACCGAACGACACCGCCACCGCTACGAGGTCAACCCCGAGTACATCGACGAACTGGAATCGGAGAACATGGTCTTCTCCGGCGTCTCGGGGCGACGGATGGAGATTCTCGAACTCGACGATCACCCGTTCTTCCTCGGGACGCAGTTCCACCCCGAGTTCCGCTCGCGGCCGGATCGGGCCAGCCCACCGTTCGTGAGTTTCCTCGATGCGGTGATGGAGCAGAGCGAGTCGAACAGCGACACACCGAACAACGCAACCGACGACGACACCGAAACTGAGGCGACCATTTAGATGGTTAATCCTACCGAGTTCATCGACGAGGCAGTCGAATCGATCAGCGAGCAGATCGGCGACGACAACGCGATTATCGCACTCTCCGGCGGCGTTGACTCCTCCGTGGCGGCGACGCTGGCATACCGCGCCNTNGGCGANCANCTNACGNCCGTCTACGTCGACACCGGCCTNATGCGNAAGGGCGANACCGAGNNGATCCGCGAGACCTTCNCGTTCATGGACNGCCTNNAGATCGTCGANGCNCNNGANCGNTTCCTCGACGCNCTNGANGGCGTGACCGANCCCGANGAGAAGCGCNANGTCATCGGCGAGCAGTTCATCCGCGAGTTCGANCGCGANGCANNGGAANCCGACGCCNNNNANCTNGTNCAGGGNACNATNTACCCCGACCGCATCGAGTCTGAAGGCAACATCAAATCCCACCACAACGTCGGCGGGCTGCCCGACGTGGTCGACTTCGAGGGGATCGTCGAACCNGTNCGNGACCTCTACAAGGACGANGTNCGCGAGGTNGCNCGNGAACTCGACCTCGANNCNNTNATCTCCGANCGNATGCCGTTCCCCGGCCCCGGNCTNGCNGTNCGNATNNTCGGCGAAGTAACGCCCGAGAAGGTCGAAGTCGCCCGCGAGTCCTGCCACGTCGTCGAAGAAGAGCTTGCGGAGTACGAGCCGTGGCAGGCNTTNGCCGCCGTNATCGGNAAGGCNACNGGCGTNAANGGCGACAACCGCGTNCACGGCTGGGTCGTCGCCGTCCGCTCCGTCGAGAGCCGCGACGGGATGACCGCACGCGCACAGGAGCTCGACTGGGAGACGCTCCAGCGTATNCAGNNNCGCATCACCGGNGNGNNCGACAACGTCNCNCGNGTCGTNTACGACGTGACCCACAAACCGCCGGCGACCATCGAGTACGAATGAGCGAGACCGCAATCGTCGCCGGTCCCGACCCCGACGGACTCGGCGATGCCCTCGCCAGCGAGGGCTTCAGCATCACCCGAATCAAGGACGTGGTGTCGTCGTCGACGCTGGAGGCCGCCGGAATCGACGACGCGGAAATGTTGGTGCTGACCGACGTGGGCGAAGCCAGCGGGATTCCCGTCGCCAAGGAACTGAACCCCGCGGTGCGCGTGGTCGTCTACAGCGAGCAGTCGCTGCCGGAAGTCGCAACGCGGCAGACGGACTTGGCTGTTGACCCCGCGCTGTTGGACGTGAGCGTTGTCGCCGAGGAGTTGGCTGGCAGCGATCAGTAACCCATATAAAATTCTTTTGACGCTTACGCCGAGTTGTAATCCGACGAAAATCGGCGCAACTGTGGCTAAAACGCGGTAATTCGAGGCTACTGCTATCCGGCTTGAAGTAGGTACCGCCAGTATGCCCAATCGCAATGAACCGAACCACGATCATGGCTGTGATCATGGCAGTCTGCCTGCTGGCCGTCCCGATCGCCTCGGGTGCGGTCGCAGCCCAGACCACCGACGACACGACCAATGAAACGGAAACGAATGAGACGGCGGACAGCGACGACACGTCCGATGACGACGCGTCAGTTGACGACGGGTCCGAGGATGATGCGGACGCTAACGAAACCGATGACGGCGAGAACGAAACCGACGACGGGAACGAAACCGACGACGGGAACGAAACCGAGGTCGCGTTCGCGTACAACGCGACACTCGACAACGAGACCGTGACGGTGACGGTCACGTCGAACGGATCGGCCGTCGAGAACGCGAGCGTCGCGGTCAACGGCACTGACGTCGGGACGACCGACGAGAACGGCACCGTTGCCTTCGATCTCGGTAACCGCTCGGCCATCGAGGTCGCAGTGACCGTCGACGACACGACCGAGACGACCGTCTACGCGGTCGAAGACGGCACGCTCGTGGCCCAGTCCGAAGAGGACGTCGAGGAGATTCCCGAGGCAGCCCCCGAAAAGGTCTCCACGATCCAGCGGCTGATCGACGCCTTCCGGAACGGCGAGTTCGAGAAACTCGGACCCGTCATCTCCGACGCCGTGAGCAATGCCGGCGGTAACAGCGACCGCGCGGCTAACGGCTCGGGCCCGCCGGAGCAAGCAGGCGGCCCCGGTAACGACAGCGGGCCGGGCAACGCACCCGCCGATGCCGGGCGACCTGACGACGCCGGGAACGCCGACCGCGGCAACGCCCCTGAGAACGCGGGCAACGCGGATCGCGGTAACGGACAAGGCAACGGACAGGACGCTGCGGGCAACAGCGACCGCTCCGGCGATGCCGACGGTGACGACGCTGACGATGCGGACGACAGCGATGAAGCTGACAGCGACGATGACGACGACACCGATGCAGGCAGCAACAACGGCAACGGTCGATCCGGCGGTAACGGCAACGGCCCGCCGTAGCGACCGACTGATCACCACGCTCCACCCGATGCAGTCCCCGGGCACTCCCCACACGCCATCTGAGGCACCCCACGGCGTGTGGTTCGTTTGAACGCCCTCACCTGAGGGCGGTCCCCGCTGACGATTCCCCACCCCTCCACCGCAGCTTTCGACTCCCCACCCGCTGACAGTTCGGCCCTCCACCACGCCCTGCAGCGGTGATCGTTTTTCCAGCAACCAACCCCCGTAGCGACGCCGTAAGTCGGTCAGCCGAGCGGGTAGCGAGGCTACGCACACCAGCCAGCAGCGCGAAAAAGTAGCGATTAGCGAAAACAGCGAGTCGGCGTTATCCGGTGTTTTTCATCCCGGCAGCGATCCCGTTGACCGTCAGCCGGAGGGTTCGCTCCTCGGATTCAGTCAGGTGGGTCTGGCTCAACAGGTGCGTCTGCAGTAGGTTCAGCGGGTCGACGTAGGGGTTGCGCCGTTCGAGACTCTCGTCGAACCAGTCACGCCGCAGCAGCGAGTCACGGCCTGTGATCTCCAGCATGTACTCGACCGTCTGCTCGTACTCGGCTTCCAGCCACGGCTGGAACGTCTCCCGGAGATCGCTGTCGGCGAGCGCGGCGTACTCGTCGGCGATTTCGAGATCCGTCTGGGCAAGTGCAATCGTCGCACGGTCGAACGTCGTCCGGAAGAACGGCCACTCCTCGTACATCTCCGCGAGCGTCTCGATGTCGCCGCCGTCATCGAGATAGGCGTCGATCCCGGAGGCAATCGAGAACCAGCCCGGCAGGATACACCGCGACTGCGTCCACGAGAAGACCCACGGAATGGCACGGAGGTCNNCGACNGNNCGNTCNTCCGANCGNGAGGCNGGCCGNGANCCGAGNTTNAGNTNCTCGATGACNGTGATCGGCGTCGCCTGCTCGAANNAGGANACGAAGCCGTCNGTCTCCAGCAGATCGCGGTACTCCGAGCGGGCGGCGTCGGCCATCGTGTTCATCGCGTCGCTCCACTCGTCGGGCACCTGCTCGACCGGCTCTTCCATTGCGTTGTGCCGGGCGCGGATCTGGGCGTCGAGCATCTGTTCGAGGTTGCGCTCGGCGATCCGCGGCAAGCCGTATTTCTCGGCGATGACCTCGCCCTGCTCGGTGAACTTCACCTGTCCGGTGACGGTCTCGTTGGGGAGGGCGAGCAGCGCGCGGTTCATCGGGCCGCCGCCGCGGGAGATCGAGCCGCCGCGGCCGTGGAACATCCGCACCGTCACGCCGTAGTTGTCGGTGATCTCCGCGAGACGTCGCTGGTTGTTGTAGAGGTCCCAGTTGGCCGCCATGAAGCCGTTTTCCTTGTTTGAGTCGGAGTAGCCCAGCAGGATCTCTTGGGTGTTGCCGCGGATATCGAGGGCCTGCCCGTAGGCCTCGTTTTCGAACAGCGTCCCCATGATCCGGTCGGCCCCGTTGAGCGCGTACTCGGTTTCCAGCAGCGGGACGATGTCGATACCGACGTGATCCGGCAGCGACACCACGTCGACCTGATCGGCGAGGAACAGCACTTCCAGCACGTGGCTCGGCTCCTCGGCCATCGAGATGCAGTAGGTGTCGATGGCCTCTATCCCGTACTCCTTCTGCCAATCACCCAGCGCGAGGAAGCGATCGATGACCTTCTGTGACTCCTCGCTGAGATCGCCCGGAGACTCCATATCGAGGAGCTGCTCGTCCTGCAGGATGGCGTCAGTCAGGAGTTCAACACGTTCGTCCTCGTCAAGATCGCGGTAGTCGATCCCCTCGTTGGCGAGGGCCTCGTCGAGGGCCTTGGTGTGCTGGATGCGGTGGTCCCGGAGGTCGAGGCTGGCCAGCGAGAAGCCGAAGGTGTCGACCTGCCGGATCAGCGGTTGGATGAACGTGTCGGCGATGTCGACGCCGCCGTAGGCCCGCAGGCTGGCGTCGACGGTTTCGAGATCCGCCAGCAACTCCTCGCTGTCCTCATAGCCACCGGGCCGAACGTCGCCAACGCGGTCGAGTCGCTCCCGCATCAGGCCGAACTTCTGACGGTAGGGCTCCTCGGGGTACCGTTCCTCGGCGACCTCGGAGACGGAGGGGAACCGCTCGATGTCGGCGTCGAGCGAGGATTTGAACGCGCCGGTGGTCGCATACCGGTCGCCGTCCTGACTCAACACGGCCGAAAGCCGCTTGAGCTGGGTCTGGTACCGATCGAGGACGATGTTCCGCTGGGTTTCCAGCGTCTCGTCAGTCACGTCGACGGTGACGAAGGGGTTGCCGTCGCGGTCGCTGCCGGCCCACGAGCGGAACTCGAANAGNTTCGGCACNTCGANGTCGGGGTACNCCTCGNTGACNNCNNCCTCNAACTCGCNGTANACCTCNCCGACNACATCGAACAGCGTGTTTTCGAGGTACCACTGGATGTTGCGCGCCTCGTCCTGTGGCTCGGGCTGTCGCTGCCGTACCTGTCGGGTCTGCCAGAGGCTGGTCACCTCAGCCTCGATCTCCTGCCAAACATCCTCGGCTTCCTGATCGGTGAGGTTGTGTTCGTCCATCGTCCGGAGGTGGTCGGCGATAGAGCGGAGCTTGGCCTTGATCGTGCTCCGGCGGGCCTCCGTTGGGTGGGCAGTGAAGGTCGGCTCGATCAACACGTCATCGAGGATTCCGGCGACGGTGTCGCTGTCGACATCGGCTTCGGCCAGCGTCTCGACGGTTCTGTCGAGGCTGTCCTCAAGGGTCCCTTCCTGTGAGCCGGTCCGGACGGCTCGGACGCGTTCACGCTCCTCGGCGAGGTTGATGAGTTCGAAGTAGGTCGTAAACGCACGAGCGACTTCCCCCTCCTCGCCGGGCGAAAGCTCGTCGATCGTCTCTCTGAGTTCGTCCCGGGAGTCGATCTCGCCGTCGCGGTAGGCGATCGCGGCTTGGCGGAGGGCTTCGACGGTTTCGAAGGAGTCAGTCGAAGTCTGTTCTTTCAGTACGTCACCGAGTAGGGCACCGAGTTCACGGACGTCCTGCCGGACACCTCGGTTGTGCAATGACATACCGTATGGTAGAACAACCCACTCCTAAAAGTGTCACCACATCGGCCGTGTCGGCCTCATCCGCCGCCGACGCCGCACAGCGGGCCGAACCCCGGCGATCGATCGACGTGCCGGCCCCGAGATATTCGTCATGCTTTTCACCGGCGCGACCAACCATCAGTCATGAGCGAAGACGACAAGTATCCCGCGGAATCCGGACGACGGCGGTTCGTCAAAGGCGTCGTCGGCGGCGGCGCGCTGGCCGGGGTCGGCGCGACCGGCGCGGTCACGGTCAACACGCTGACGACCGCCTCCGGTGCGGGTGGGGGGACGGTCGAAGCACGGGTCGTCGAGAACGTCGGCGGGCCCGCGCCACACGGGATGCCGCAGATCCCGATCGAGATCGACGACAACGGTGACATCAAGGGTATCTGGCCCGAGGTCATCACCGAAACCGTCCAAGGGGTCGAAGTCGAGATCGCCCGCAGCGAGGACTTCAAGGGCTCCGGCGTCACCTACTCTCAAGAGTGGTTCCAGTACTGCGGGATCGAGTCCAACAACGCCGTCACCCCGACCTACGAGTCGGATAACTACTTTAAATCCGACCCCGATACGAAGTACGCGTGGCAGCAGGACGCGCTGTCGGGCGGCGACGTGCTCAACGTTAGCGATCTGGCGGACTACGAGGACTGGGGCAACGGAATCGGCTCCGACGGGATCGGCAAACCCGCGATGGTAACGTGGCGATCCGAAGAGTCAGAAAACCCGGTCCCGGTGACCGTCCTCCGGTCGTCGACCGTCGAGGAAGCGGCCCAAAACGATCCGTGGCTGGAAGCCAGCACCGATCAAGGCGTGATGGCATGGCTGAACAAGTGTACCCACTTCTGTTGTGTCCCGGGCTACAAGTCCAACGGTGGCGACTCGGTCTCCTACGGCGCGGAAGACCTGATCTACTGTCAGTGCCACCAGTCGGTGTACGATCCCTTCTCGGTCGTCTCCTCGATCTACGTGGCTCGCCCGCGACCCGAAGGATAACCGACGGCCCCTGGACTTTTTTCGCCCGCCGATCGATACCCGCTATGAGCGACGCCAGCGATTTCGAGGTCAACCGCGACCATGCCCGCGAACTACTCGCCGAGGACGACCTCACCGCCCTCCATCTCGGCGTGATCCGCGACGACGACACCGTCGATACCGTCGTCGCACGTGGCGACAGCGAGAGCGACGAGAGCCTGCAAGCCCTCTCGTTGCTCGCAGCACACATCCGCGCGGTCGCCACCGAAGCCGGCGTCGAGTACGACGCCGTCGCCGCCGACGCCGCCGCTATCGCCGGGCAACTCGACGACCTCTCGGTTGAGGCGATGGAACAAACGAACGCCGAGGACGAGTGAGACAGCCGGATAGCCACCGTTATGTAGGACGCCACCCCGAACCCGAATAGATGTCTGAACGCCAGTTATCGGGCGGATCGGTCGTGACGAAGGCCATCGCAATGATTGCACTCGTCGTGCTGTTAGTGCTCGGTGTCGGAATCAGCGGGTCCCTCACGCTCGCCGGATTCGCTCGGGCGATTCCCGCATTCGTCGTGATCGGTGCCGTAATCGTCTGGTTCCTGTAACCGAGCCGTACACACGTCTCGGGGAACGGTTAGTCGAAGCGATATCCAGCCAGCGACGCACAGTCCTCCGGCAGCGTCGCCAGCGCGTCCCGGAGGGTGTCGAACGCGTCCTTTTCGATCCGGTCGGGGTTGCCGAGCAGGCGCACCGGCTGGTCGCCCAAGGAAACGAAGTCGAGCCCGAGTTTCGCAGCAGTCGTCCGCAGACCGAGACCGGCGTCAGCTCGACCGTCGGCAACGCGTCGGGCGGGGCTCTCGACGCCTTTGACCGTCGCCTCGAAGCCGTGGATCGATTCGACGAGGCTGTGCCGTGAGACGCCACGCTTGTCGGCCAACGCCGCGAGCGAATTCGAGAGACTCGTGCGGAGCCCGGAGGTCGTATCGCGGTTGACGAACGCGATATCGTTATCAACAAGATCAGCGAGGTCAGCGAGATCGTACGGGTTCCCTTCCGGTACCACGAACCCCCACTCCCGCGACCAGCCGCCGAGTTCGACCGCCTCGACCTCGCGGTCGGTTGGGCCGGCGACGACGGCGATATCCGGCACGCCGTTGCGGAGTCGGCGGGCGCCCTCGCGGCTGCCAAGCGGGAGGAACCGCGGGCGGTCGAGGGCGTCCAGCAGCTCAGTGAGGGCCGGGTCGGCCTCGCCGACCGCGAGCAGATTCGGTGGGCGCACGTCGGGGTCGAACAGCTGCACCGTCACCGACTCGCCGGCCGCGAGGTAGTCCGTGTCGGGAGCGATCTCGACGACGCCGTCGGCATCGACGAGGCTCGTCGTCGCGCCCGATCCCTTATCGACCGGATAGACGAGCGTGTTGCCGTCAGCGTCCTCGATCAGGCCAACCGACAGCAGGCGAAGCCGGCCCTCGTCGTGTCGCTGTTTGGCGATCAGTTCGCCGTCGACGGTCGCAGTCGCCGGCTCGGGCTGGCCGGCGGCCGCCCGGATCGCCGGCGCGACGAAAACGCGGAAAATCGTCAGTGCCGAAACGGGATAGCCCGGCAGTCCGATGTAGGCTGATTGGGCCGTCTCATCGCTGCTGTCGTCGGTCGCTGCCGCTTCGGCATCGTCGTCCGCGTCATGCTGATCGATCCGGCCGACGAGCATCGGTTTGCCCGGCTTGACCGACACGCCGTGCAGCAGGAGTTCGCCGCGTTCCTCGATGACGCGATAGATCACGTCAACCGCGCTGGCGGAGGTCGAGCCCGACGAAAGCACGAGATCACACTCGTCGGCCGCCTGCCGGAGCAAGTCCTCCATCGCGTCGAAGTCGTCGCCTGCGTGGGGATAGACGACAGCTTCGCCGCCGGCTGCTTCGACGCCTGCGGCGATCGTGTTGGTGTTGACATCGTAAATCTCGCCGCGCTCGCTGTCGAGGGGTTCGCCCGGCGGAACGAGTTCGTCGCCCGTCGAGATGATCCCGACGCGTGGGCGCGTGCGGAACGGGACCTCGTCGACGCCGAGTGCGGACAACAAACCGATCTCCCGCGGCGTCAGGCGCGTGCCGGGCCCGATCGCACGCGCGCCGGCGGCGATGTCCGCGCCCGCGAGCATGACGTTCTCACTCGGCGCGACCGCCGTGCGGATTTCGATGGCCGTGTCGTCGCTGTCATCGTCGTTGCCGCCGATTTCGTCGCCATCGATCTCGTCGGTTCGCTCAACGACGACGACCGCGTCGGCCCCGGGCGGCATGACCGCGCCGGTCGAAATCTCGACGCAGGTACCGGGTTCGACCGAGACATCAGGGTTCTCGCCGGCGTGAACCGTCCCGGCGAGGTCGAGCACCGTGGGATCGGCTTCACCCGCACCGACCGTGTCGCTGGCCTGTACGGCGTAGCCGTCCATCGCCGCGCGGTCGAACCCCGGCACGTCGATCTCGGCGTCGATCCGCTCGGCCAGCACGCGACCGCGGGCTGCTCGGAGGTCGACGCGCTCGGTGCCACCGCCGAGATCGAGGTCCGCGATGGTTTCGCGGACGGTTTCCGGGTCGGCCAGCGTGCGGAACTCCTTGGTCATGGCATCACCTCCCAGCGTTCGACATCAACTGTCTCGCCCGCGCTGTAGCCCTCCCGGTCTTCGGGGACGACGACCCAGCCATCCGCGAGCGCAACGCTGGAGAGAATACCCGCGCCGCCGGTGCGGACGGGGGTTGCGGTGCGTTCGTCACCCGATTCAGCGTCGCTCGTTTCGACGCGGGCAAACGTTCGAGTGCCGGGCTCGCTGGGGAGTTTGCGCGCCAGCGTCGCCGACTGCGTCGGCACAGGCTCGACGGCCATGTGGCCCGCCCGCTTGAGTGCGGGCCGGAGGAACTGCATCGCGGTGACGATACAGGCGACTGGATTTCCGGGCAACATGAGCACCGGCGTCTCTTGGACGACGCCGAGTGCGACGGGGTAGCCGGGTTTGATCGCCACGCCGTGGACGAGTACCTCCCCGAGTTCATCGACGACCTCCGGGAGGAGGTCGCGCTCGCCGACCGAGGAGCCGCCCGTGGTGACGATCACGTCCTTCGTCAGATCGCGCTGAATCGCCGCCCGGAGCGCGGAAGTGTCGTCGGTGACGGTGTTGCGGTAGGTCGCTACGCCACCCCAACGATCAACCAACTGCGAGACGGTCAGCCCGTTGGTTTCGATGATCTCGCCCGGCTCTGGTTCGTGTTCGACGAGTTCCTCGCCGGTCGGGACGACGCCGACCGTGGGCTCCTGATAGACCTCGATCTCGTAGCAGCCGACTGATTTCAGCAGACCGAGGTCGGAGGGGCGGAGGCGGTGGCCCGGCTCGTAGAGCGATTGGCCCTCAGCAACGTCCTCGCCAACTGGGCCGACGTGAGTCCCTTCGGCGACGGCTGCGAAAACCTCGATCTCGTTGCCGACCGCTTCGGTCTCCTCGATTTTTACGACGGCATCGGCTCCGTCGGGGATTTCGCTGCCGGTATGGACGGGAACAGCTCCGTTGGGACGGCAGTCGGCGCCGGCGTCGAGAGCATCCAAAACTTCGGGGCTGCGGCTCGACGCGCCGACCGTGTCGTTGGCGCGGACCGCGTAGCCGTCCATCGCCGCCCGGTCGTAGTTCGGCACCGGGGTCGGCGCGGTGAGTTCGGTCGCCACCACGCGGCCGTCGGCCAGCGAGAGCCGCAGGCGTTCGGTGCGGTCGTGGGGCGTGACCGCCGACAGCAACTGCTCGCGGGCGGCCGCGAGGCGGGTTCGCTGCTTGAACCCGGCGCGGCGTCTGTCCTCAGTGGGCATGAGTCCGCTTGCAGGGCCGGGCCCATAAGCCGCCCCCTCGCGCAGTCGACCGCAGGGAGACCGCGCTGGCGACCCCGACCGCGGGGTTTTTCGACCTCCCGACCCTACGGGGCGGTATGTCACCACTGCGCGACGCGTTGCAGGAGTTGCCGGATGCGGTGTTCGGTGATCTCTTGGAGTCCGACGACGCCTACCTCCTCGTCCTCGACGTGCCCGGCGTGACGGCCGACACCACCGAGGTTCGCGCCGAGGGCGGCCGACTGGTCATCGACGCCCGGCGGCGGAAATCGGTGCCGCCGGAGTTCCAGTACCGCCGGGAGGACCGGCCGCTGTTCATCGACGCCGAACTCCCGCTACCGCGGGATGTCGACAGTGAGGACGCGACCGCCGAGATCGACAACGGCGTCCTCGAAATCCGGCTGCCGAAAGCAACCGACAGCGACGGGCAACCGATCCCCATCGACGACGCTGCGGCGTAGGTGATCACACTGGTTTCCCTGCGTGCCTACTGGCGATTCATCGTCGTCGCCTACCGGTTTTTGCCCCTCATCGTCGCTTTCCTGCGCGATAAGCGGCGGTTCATTATCTTCGGCCGTCCTCGGCGGGTCAGCAGAGAAATGCAGCGCGAGCGCGCGGCAGTGCTGCTGGACACGCTGTTGACGCTCGGGCCGACGTTCATCAAACTCGGACAGTTGCTCTCGACGCGGCCCGATATCATGCCGAAGGCCTACATCGAGGTGCTGTCGAGCCTGCAGGACGACGTGCCGCCCGCGCCGTGGCCGGAATCAAAACAGGTCATCGAGGACGAACTCGGCCCGGTGGATGAGGTCTTCGATGAGTTCGACACCGACCCGATCAGCGGCGCGAGCCTCGGGCAGGTCTATCTCGCCGAATACGAGGGCGAACAGGTCGCCGTCAAGGTTCGCCGCCCCGGTATCGAGTCGCTGGTCGAAGCTGACCTGAAGGTCCTGCGGTGGTCGATCCCGCTGCTCGTCCGGCTCACCGATGAAGGGCGGGCGTTCTCGCTGGACAGCCTCGCCGACGAGTTCGCCAAAACCATTCGCCAGGAGATGAACTACACCCGCGAACGCGACATCTTAGAGGAAATTCGGGACAACTTCGACGGCAACGAGAAACTCGACATCCCCGAACCCATCGACGCGGTCTCGAAGCCGCGCGTGCTCACGATGGAGTACATCCCCGGCACGAAGATCAACGACATCGAGGCCCTCGACGAGAAGGGCNTCGACCGNACNNNGNTNGCGNNGACGCTCCAGCGCGTCTATCTCCNGATGATCGTCGNNGACGGCNTCTTCCACGCNGANCCCCANCCNGGCAANCTCNCNGTGNANGACGACGGNACGATCGTCTTCTACGANTTCGGCATGTCGGGTACGGTCGACCCCTTCATCCAAGACAAGATCGTCGAATTCTACATCGCCGTCGCCAACCAAGATATTCCGGCGATTCTCGATACCCTCGTCGAGATGGGGACGCTCAGTCCCACCGCCGACCGGCAGGTCATGGGCGACGTGTTAGAGCTCGCTATCGCTGACGCCCGCGGCGAGGATATCGAGCAGTACCGCGTCAACCAGATCATCGAGCAGGTCGAATCGACCATCTACGAGTTCCCCCTACGACTGCCGCGAAACCTCGCGCTCATCCTCCGAGTTGCGACCGTCGTCGAGGGCGTCTGCGTGACCCTCGACGAGGACTTCGACTTCATCGCGGTCGCCACCCACTACCTGACAGAACAGGGGTATCGGGAGGAGACGATCAAACAGGTCGCCACCGAGGCCGGCGAGCAGGTCCAAGAGACCGCGGAGGCCCTGTTCACGGTGCCGCCGAAGCTCGACCGCGTCCTCGATACGGTCGAACGCGACAACCTCACGGTCAACGTCCAGATCGACGACGAAAACCACGTCCTCGACAAACTCGCAAAGCGGATTTCCTACTCGATCATCGTCGCCGTCGGGCTGCTGTCGGCGTCGATCATTTACTCCTTTACGGGCCAGTGGCGCATCTCGGTGGCGATTCTCGCGCTAACGGTGCCGATGGTGTTCTTCCTCTATCGGTCGTTCAAACAGCCGACCGGGCTACGCGCCCGCCCGCAGTTCACCCGCCAGAGCATGCGGGAACAACGGCGGCGCGACGAGGATCGGTAACTACGTAGCCCAGTTTGTATTCCAGAGCGTCACTTCCGACAGGACGTTTTTAATGTATGACGTTGTAGTAGAACGTATACATGCCCTCAGTCAGTGCCAGAATTCCCGACGACGACAACGACGAGATCGAGGCCGTCGCCGAACTGCTTGACTCGGACAAAAGTACAGTGATTCGAGAGGCCTTACGCGAAGGGCTTGAAGACATCCGCCTCGACCTCGCAGTCGAACAATATCAGACGGGCGACGTATCGGCGAATCAGGCAGCCCGGATCGCCGGGCTGAGCCTCGCCGACTGGCTGGTGGTCGCCAGAGAACGCAATCTGACGACACAGCTCACGCCAGCTGATCTCGATGCCGACGCCGAGGCTGCCCGGGAGCTATGACGGTCTATCTCGACGCGACAACACTCATCGCACTCGGTTCGGTTGACGCGCTCGATCTGCTGACAGTCCTCGACCGAGAGGTCGTTATCCTTGAGCGAATCAGCAACGAGGTCACGACCGAGCCGGCTCGAACCGCACTCCGGCGGTTCCGCGAGGAGGCTGATCTCAGGTCGGCGACAGCGGTCGATGAGAATGCTATCGAGCAGGCTCAGACGATGCTCGGTGAACCGGAGAGAAACGGTGATGTCGAACTCGTCGCGGGGGTGCTGGCACACGATGACGACGATATCGCAGTTGTAAGCGACGACCAGCGCGTCCGTACGATGGCACGGACGCTCGGCGCGACAGTGACCGGAACGGTCGGTATCGTCGTGCGTGCGGTCGCGTCCGGACGACTCGCTGCCGAGGAAGCCAAAGACCTGATTCGTCGCCTCGACAGCCACGGCCTGCATATGACCGGTGAACTCCGCGAGCGGGCCGACGAACTCATTGACGACGCTGCGGCCGACCGCGAATCGTAGTCAATCGAGCCAACAGTTATTCGCCTCCCGACCGTCTTTCCGACAATGCGTGTGCTCGTCACTGGCGCGACCGGGTTCGTCGGCAGCAACCTCGTCGATGCCCTCGTCGATACCGACCACGAGGTGACCGTACTGACGCGGGACCGGGATCGCTACGACGGGCCGGATGCGGTGCGAGTTGTCGAGGGCAACGTCCTCGAACCGGGCAGCTTCGACGACGCTCTCGATGTCGACGCCGCCTTCTATCTGATTCACTCGATGGGCGCGGGCGGCGACTACGCCGAGCGCGACCGCCGGGCGGCCCGAAACTTCTCGGAAGCCGCCAGCGCGGCTGGCGTCGAGCGCGTCATCTACCTCGGCGGGCTCGGCACCGACCGCGACGACCTCTCGCCGCACCTTCGCTCGCGCCGGGAGGTCGAACGGATTCTCGGTCTCGGTGACTACGACCTCACCGTCCTCCGGGCGGCGATCATCATCGGTTCGGGCTCGATCAGTTTCCAACTCATCCGCCAACTCGCCGGCCGGCTGCCGGTGATGATCACGCCGAAGTGGGTCCACACGGAGTGCCAGCCCATCGCCATCCGGGACGTGATCGGCTACCTCGTCGGCGTGCTTGAGCGACCCGAAACCGCAGGCGAGACCTACGAGATCGGCGGCCCGGAGGTGTTGACCTACGCAGAGATCCTGAAAACGACGCGCCGCCACCTCGGCAGTAAGCTCCGCATCATCCCCGTGCCGGTGTTGACGCCGCGGCTCTCCTCGTGGTGGATCCGCTTCGTCACCGACGTCGATCCGGCGGTCGCCCGGCCGCTGATCGACGGCGTGAAGAACTCCGTCGTCGTCACCGACACCCGGATTCAGGACCTCATCCCACGGGATCGGCTGTCCTTCGAGGCCGCCGTCGCCGAGGCCCTCCAAGGCGAACCAACGTCGCCAGCGACGACCAAAGGCCGGATCGGGCGGCTGCTCCGGGGGCAATGAGCAATGACCGACAACTACGGCGAAACGTGGGTCTACGAGAGCATCGTCGGCGCGCTGCCCGGCTTGGAGCTGTCGAACACCCACGCTGTCGCCATCCAGTTCGGGGTCTTTCAGGTCGGCATCGTCCTGTTCGCGTGGCTCTATGACCTCTGGTCGGCCGCTTTAGCCGGCACCGCGGCGGTCTTCGTCGCCGCCGTCGGCAGCGTCGCCATGCACCGACTCGGAACGAAAAACCGCGCGGCGGAGATTCCGGAGGCCTACTACCGGCTGCTGTTCGGCTCCAGCATCGAGGTCGTCCTCTCGGTGCTGGCGTTTATCGCCCTCGTCACCCACCTGTTCGTCTTCGACGCCCAAACGCCGGGGACGCCGCTGATCGCGTCGCTGTTCGGACCGGAGCCACCGATCGTCGTCGTCTACCTCGTGCTGTTGGTCTCGTGGGACCTCTGTTACCGGATCGGCACCTCGTGGTGGGTCGCGGTCGTCTCGCTGTGGCGGGCGATCAAGTTCCCCTCGGAGCCGTCGACTGCCCGGCGGTTCATCCGGCTCGATCTGGAAAACGTCGGCTTCGCCGTGACGCAGTTGGTCCTCGTCCCGTTCCTGCTGGACCAGCCGTTCCTCCTCGTTGCTGTCAGCGGCCACGTCGTCGCCGTCACCGTCGTCTCCGCGCTGTCGATCTGGCTAACGCGAGCCGATACCCGTGCCTCGGTGGCACCAGCCGACGACTGAATGTGGTAGCGACTCTCGACTGTAGGTACGCCGGTCCGATGTGAGAAACAGAAAGTGATCGACAGCGACAGCCACTACTCGTCCTGCAACTGTTCGAACTGTTCGAGGAGGTCGTCGGCCGACTCGCCGGTGTCGTAGCTCACCGACCCCTCGTACTCGGGCCGCTCCTGCTCGAAGTCGGCATCGACCGTCGAGGTCTTCCGCTCGCGTCGCTCGTGCTCCGCCTCATCGTAGTCTCCTAATGACATGGTATACCATACCTTGGTCGGTGCCGAATAAATAGGTAACGGTTGTTCATCACCGACGGCGGCCGGGTGGTCGTCGTGGCCGTCGCAGACAGTCGAACCGCGTCGTCAGCAGGCAGAACACGTAACTATCCCCCCAGAGACCTTCGGGTGTGGCACGACCGCTTCGCTTCCGGTATGCTCCCGGCACCTGGTCGCCCGGTCGGCTTCGCTCGGAGGTGTTCGAACCGCTGGACGCCAACCTCGGCGCGACGATGGATGAGCCGTGGTACCGTCCACCCAACGGGTACGAGGCCGCCCGCTTCGGAATGGACAACGGCGACACCGCGCTGTTCGTGTGGACCGACGGCGACGAAGGGCCCGACGGCGTCGACGGCGGGCCGGGCGGCTACTGGCTCGGCAACACCGAAACGCCGAGTAGCCTCTGGCGCACCGAGAAATACGGGTTCGACGAAGTGCCCTATCCTGTCTCACGGTGGGCCGAACGTGAACTGCTGGCCCAACTCCGGATGGAGTCACCGTGGCTTACCGACTACGACCACGTCGCGTGGTTCTTCCTCCCNGTNTTCCTCTCGAAGGACGGNCGGGAGACGACCCGCTCGTTTTTCAGCGATCACGCCGCCGGCTTCGCGGATGCGACCGCCGAGGAGGCCCTCCAGCACTACGAGGACGTCCTCAGTACCGGTGCCCTCGACGACTACCGCGAGGAGATGGCCGGCAAGCTCGGCACCTCCGAAAAGCTCGATCTGACGCGGATGACCGCCGCGATGGGCGAGTTCAATGTCGCCAAACTGTTGGTCGACGCCGGCTACGAGATCACCCCCGAAATCGAGGTGACGACCGGCCACTCCATCGACTTCCGCGCTGATCCACCCGACAGCGACGGATCCGGTGGCGTCCTCGTCGAGGTGACCCGCCCGCTGCCGCCGGACCGCCGGGCGGCGAACTCGCCGCTGACGGCGATCCGCGATACGGTCAAAACGAAGACTGACGGCCAACTCGACGAGCACGCCGGCGGCGTCATTCTGTTGGTCGACTGCTCGTCGTTCCCCGATGACGACTGGGCAACGATCGTTTCCGAACAGCCCGATATCGGCCACCGGCCGGCGGTCGTCTTTCGGCTCCGCCCCGACGGGACGGCGACGGGCTACGCGAAGGGGCGGCTCCCGATCGAGTTGGACGGCGTGATCGATTTCGCGCCGACCGACACGAGGCGAACGGGCTGAGTCCCGAACGGAACGTTTTCGTATCCGATAGCGAGTCGTGGGCGTATGGATCTCTCGACCCAGCACGTCCTCGTCACGGGTGGAGCCGGCTTCGTCGGCTCGCACCTCGTCGACCGCCTGCTCGCCGACGGCGCGACGGTGACCGTCGTTGACAACCTCTCGTCTGGCTCCCGCGACCGTATCGCGGACGACGCCGACTTCGTTGAAGCCGACCTCACCGACCCCGACGCGCTCGACGGCGTCCTCGACGGCGTCGACCTCGTCTTCCACCTCGCCGCCTCGAAACTCGTCGATACCGACCGCCCGCACGGCCAGTTCGAGGACAACACGCAGATGACGCTGAACCTCTTGGAGGCGATGGCCGACGCTGACGTGACGAAGATCGCCTACACGTCGTCGTCAACGGTCTACGGCGAGGCTCCGCGACCGACCCCTGAGGACTTCGCCCCGCTCGAACCGATCAGTGCCTACGGCGCGAGCAAACTCGCCGACGAAGGCCTGCTCTCGGCACGAGCCCACAGCCACGACCTCACGGTCTGGAACTTCCGGTTTGCGAACGTCGTGGGACCGGGCCTCCGCGGCGCGGTCATCCCTGATTTCATCGAAAAACTCATCGAGGATCCCGAGTCGCTTACGATCCTCGGCAACGGCCGACAGGAGAAGTCCTATCTGCACATCACCGACTGCGTCGACGCCATGCTGCACATCGTTGCCACCGCTGACGACGCGATGAACACCTACAACCTCGGGACGCGGACGACAACTTCCGTCGATCGTATCGCCGCCATCGTCGCCGACGAGATGGACCTCGATCCCGACTACGAGTACACCGGCGGCGACCGCGGCTGGACTGGCGACGTGCCGAAAATGCGGCTCTCGATCGAGAAACTCGCTGCCCTCGGCTGGGAGCCGAGCCTGAGCAGCGACGAAGCCGTCCGGCAATCAACCCGAGAGCTGCTCGACGAACTCCGCTGATCGCGGGCTGATTTCCGCTGATTGCATCACTCCGAGCCGAAATCCGCGCCCTCCTGCCGTGTTTTAGGTGGGCTTAAATATCTCGCTACGAACGGCCGTGTATGACCGATGCCGGCGATGGCGACCACGGCAGTCCGTGGGCCGACGACGACGCAAACGGCCCGCGAGCCCTGCTGACCCGCCGCCGACTCACGATCGGCGGGACCGTCCTCGTCGTCGCTGGCCTGCTGTTCGCGTTCCGAGAGGTCGACCTCAGCCGCGTCGTCAGCGAAATGCTGCGTGCCGATCCGTGGCTGCTGGCGGCAGCCGTCGGCGTCTATGCCGCCTCGTGGCCGCTGCGCGGGCGGCGGTACGGCGACGTGTTGGCGACGACCGGCCATCCGGCGGGAACGACGTTTCTCACTCTCGCTGTCTTCCTCAGCCAGACGGCGAACCTCGTCGTGCCGGCGCGCGGCGGCGACGCGGTCCGCGCCTACGTGCTGAAGGCTCGGCGGAACGTCCCGTATCCGGCCGGCTTCGCCTCGCTGGCGGTCGAACGCGGCTTCGATCTGGCGTCGATCGCGGTGCTCGGCGGCGTGGCGACCGTCTGGCTCGTCGCTGGCGGTGAGACGGGAACGCTGGCGGCCGTCGCCGACGCGGGCGACGCCCGAACGGCCCTGCTGGCGGCTGGCGGCATGGGCGCGGCGACGCTCGCGGTCGGCCTGCTGACGGTTGCTGTCGCGCGATCAGATCGGGGACTCGGCGGGCGATTTCGGGGACTCGTCGAACGTCGCCCCCGACTCCAAAAACCGGTCGAGGCTGGCCTCTCGTTTGCGACCGACATCGCCGTCGTCGCCCGCAACCCACGAGCGATGGCGACGATCGGCGGCGGCAGCCTCCTGATCTGGTCGCTGGATGTCGCCACCGCGGTACTCGTGCTGGCCGCGCTCGACAGCGGGCTGGCAGCCGGCCCGCTGCTCGCGGTCGGCACCCTCGCCGTCAGCGTTGGCAACCTCGCCAAGGTATTGCCGCTCTCGCAGGGTGGCGTCGGGCTCTACGAAGCCGCCTTCACCGCGTTGGTCGTCGCGTTGACGCCGATCGGCGCGAGCACCGCGCTGGCCGCAGCGGTCGTCGATCACGCCCTGAAGAACGCGGTCACGCTCGTCGGCGGTGGCGGGGCGGTCGCCGTCCTCGGGATTTCGCCGTCGACGGCGGCCCGACGGGGCGAGGACATATCCGGCGAGCCCACGGCGGTCCCACCGGAATCGCCCGCGGCGGCCGAAACCCGAACCGACGGCAGCGGCGGGGAAACGCACGGAGCCGACGACTGAGCCGACACCGACACACCTTTTAGGAAGACCTAAAAAGAGGCAGGCAGCGAAATGAGCCAAGATATCTGCGTTATGGTGCCGACGATCCGCGAATACGAGTGTATGCGGGCGTATTTCGACAACGCCCGCGAACACGGCTTCGACCTCTCGCGGCTCCACGTCGTCCTCATCACCGAGGACTTCTGTGAGACCGACGAGATGGAAGCAATGCTTGAGGATGAGGGCGTCTCCGGCGAAGTCTTCGACGGAACGCGCCGCCAAGAGTGGTATGAGGCCAACGACATCGAGGAGTACAGCCACATCGTCCCCGCCGCCAGCCACGCCGAGACCNNCTTCGGNCTNCTNTACATGTGGGCCANCGACTNCGANTACGGCTTCTTCATCGACGACGACACGCTNCCCCACGACGAATNGGACTTCTTCGGCNNCCACNNNGNNAACCTCGCCNNCGAGGGCGAGATCGAGACCGTCTCCTCGGACGAGCAGTGGGTGAACGTGCTCTATCAGAACGCCGACGAACACGACCTCTACCCGCGCGGGTACCCCTACTCGGCGATGCACGAAACCGTCGAAACCGAGCAGACCCACGCCGACACCATCGTCGCCTCCCAGGGCCTGTGGACGAACGTGCCCGACCTCGACGCCGTCCGGATTCTGATGGACGGCGACCTGCAGGGCCAAGCCCAGACCCGAACCTCGAAGGACGACTACGAGGGCGATTTCGTCGCCAAAGAGGGCAATTACCTCACCGTCTGCTCGATGAACCTCGCNTTCCGNCGTNNNGTNATCCCNGCNTTCTACCANCTNCCGATGGACGANAACGAGTGGGACGTNGGCCGNTTCGACGACATCTGGTCGGGCGTNTTCCTCAAGCGCGCCTGCGACATCCTCGGCACGCAGATCTACAACGGCGAGCCGCTCTGTGAGCACAACAAAGCCGCCCGCAGCACCTTCGACGACCTCAACAACGAGGTGCCCGGCCTCGAACTCAACGAACACCTCTGGGAGATTGTTGACGACGTGGGCGAGGAAGCGGCCGCGTCCGTCGAGCAGTCC
Organism: Halonotius terrestris; assembly: GCF_006861665.1. Lineage (GTDB taxonomy): Archaea > Halobacteriota > Halobacteria > Halobacteriales > Haloferacaceae > Halonotius > Halonotius terrestris. Next base: position 406,886 of record NZ_RKLU01000003.1, read on the forward strand.
GGCGACGCGTTCGGTGCCGATCCCGAGGCCTACGCCGCGATCTTCGAGGCGATGGCCGACGAACTCGAAGGCGGCGACTGGTCGGACTACAACAACGGCGAGTTCTTCAACTACGTCGGCGAGTTCATGGGCGATTGGCTCGACTGCCTCGACGCGATCGCCGAGACGGCACCGACTGCGAACCAACGGGTATAAGTTGTTTTAGGGATACCTAAAAAATATGACTCAGAAAGCTGACGGAAACGGACTGACGCACAGTAGCCGCCGGCGGTTCCTCGCCGGCTCGGCAGCAATCGGCGCGCTCGCGCTGGCGGGCTGTACCGGCGATACCGGCGACTCGGCGGAGACGCCAAGCGACTCGTCTGTCGGCCAGATCGGCTCCGGTCGTGCGGGGCGACCGGCTCCCGGCGGGACGCCCGTCGCGGAACTCCCGGATCTCGAAGGCGAGTTGACGCTGTACTCCGGTCGCAACGAGTTCCTCGTCGGCGAGCTGATCGAGTTCCTCGACGAGACCTATCCGGACTTCACGCCTGAGGTCCGCTACGGCGGCAGCAGCGACCTCGTCAACACCATCGACACCGAGGGCAGCGGCTCGCCAGCCGACGTGTTCTACTCGGTCAACTCCGGAAGTCTCGCCTCGCTGGCCCAGATGGGCCGAACGCAGGCTCTCTCAAGTGAGATTCAGGACACCGTCTCCGAGGAGTTCCGCACCGACCAGTGGGTCGGAACCTCGGGCCGCGCGCGAACGGTGCCGTTCAACACCAACACGCTGACCGAGGGCCAGATCCCCAGCGACGTGATGGCCTTCCCGCAGTTCGGTGCCGACCTCGGCTGGGCACCCAGCTACGGCTCCTGTCAGGCGTTCATTACGGCGATGCGACTCCTCGAAGGCGAGGAGGCGACCCGCGAGTGGCTCCAGGGCGTCGTCGACTCAGGGATCACCGCCTACGCCGACGAGTTCCAGGTCTCCCAGGCGGTCGCCAACGGCGAACTCGACGCCGGCTTCGCCAACCACTACTACATCCAGCGCGTCCTCGACGGCTCGCCGAGCGCGCCGATCGACACCGCCTTCACCGACGGCGACGCGGGCTCGATCTTCAACGTTGCCGGCGCGGCCGTCCTCGATACGGCTTCCGACAGCGATCTCGCCCAGAACTTCGTCCGCCACCTGCTGTCGGCGGAAGCCCAGGAGTACTTCGCCGTCGAGACCTTCGAGTACCCGCTGATTCCCGACGTCGAGCCCGTCGGCAATCTGCCGACGATCGACGAACTCAACGTCCCGGACATCGAGTTCTCCGAACTCGCTGATCTCGAACCGACGATCGACCTGATGCGGGACGTCGGCATCGACGTCTAACGTGGCCGCCGACCCGCGTTCCCGGCTGGCGAGTCTCGGTCGGACGCTCCGACAGGGCATCGACCGCCTCGCCGAGCGCGGCCGCGGGCTTCGCGTCGAACGACTCCGCGACCGGTTTGATACAGGAACTGCCGGCTATCTCGCTCTCGGCGCGGGCGCGGGGCTTGCCGTCTTTCTCATCGCCGTCTTCGTCTTTCCGTACCACTCGGTCAACCACGACGAGGGCGTCTACCTGATGCAGGCGTCGATGCTGCTTGAGGGCCAACTCACGCTGTCGGCCGGCGAGTTGGCCGACGTGTTCCGGCCGTGGTTTTTCATCGAGAATGGCGGCGACCTCTACTCGAAGTACAACCCCGTGCCGGCGGCGATGTTCGCGGTCTCGATGGCCCTGTTCGGCGAGCCGCGGGTGACGCTGGCAGCGGTCGCCGGCGGCAACGCAGTGCTCGTGGCGGTGCTCGGCTCGATGGTCGCCGACCGGCGGGTCGGGCTGTTGGCCGGCGGCCTCTTTGCGATCTCGCCGATGACGCTGTTCACGTCGTCAGTGTTTCTTCCCTACGCGCCGACGACACTCCTCAATCTCTCGTTTGCGGTCGCCTATCTCCACGGCGTCCGCACCGGGTCGCTGCGGGCGGCCGCGGCTGCCGGCATCGCCATCGGACTCGCCGCGTTCTCACGGCCCTACACCGCGATTCTGTTCGCCGCACCGTTCATTCTCCACGCCGTGTGGACGGTCGGCCGCGGGCTGTGGACCGACGACCGCTCGCTGGGCCAGCAGGCGCGGCTGCTCGGGAGTCGCGCCGGCGTCCGGTCGCTGCCGAACGCAGTCCAGCGCAACATCCTCACCGGGATCGGTGGGACCGCGTTCGTCGGGATCACGCTCGCGTACAACACCGTGCTGACCGGCGACCCACTCGTGTTCCCGTATCAGGCGTTCGCGCCGCTGGATGGGCCGGGCTTTGGCTTCCGTGAAATCCTCGGCCACGAGGTCGTCTACACGCTCGATCTCGCACTCGAATCCAACCGCTACGCGCTCCAATTCCTCGGTACCCGGTGGTTCGCCGGCGGCGTCATCGGCACGCTGGCGGCGGCCCTCGGCCTGCTGGTCGCCGCGCAGTGGTGGCGAGGCCGCGACCGCGAGTGGGGCTCGACGGCTGGACTACCGCTCGCGGGGCTGTTCGTGTCGGTCCCGATCGGCAACATCCCGTTTTGGGGCACCCACAACATGCTCGCCGAGTTGGACGATCCGGCCAACGGGCTGGTCTCGCATTTCGGCCCGTTCTACTACTTCGACCTGCTGGTGCCGCTGTCAATCTTTGCCGCCCTCGGCCTCGTCGTCGGCTGGCGATGGCTCCGCGGCGGGGGGACCTTCGATCGCCTCATCGCCGCCACGTCGCCGACGGCTGCCCGGCGGATCGCCGTCGCCGTCGCGCTCGTCGCCGCCCTCGCAGTGGGCGGCGTGACGGCGGGCGCGGTCGCCGAACCGCTCGACCGCAACATGGCCTACACCGAGAAGTACGAGACCGTCTACGAGCCGATCGAATCGACGGACTTCGAGAACGCGCTCGTCTTCATTCCGGACCCCTACGGCCCGTGGCAGAATCATCCCTTCCAGTCGTTGCGGAACGACCCCGGCTTCGACGGCGAGGTTGTCTACGCCCGCGACCGCGACCCGGCAGGAAACTTCGAGGTGCTGGCAGCGTACCCCAATCGGTCGGTCTACCGGTTCGCCTACCGCGGCGTGTGGACGCCGGAGCCCGACCAGTTCGTCTCGCCGAAACTGGAGTCGCTGTCGACGCCGACCGGCGAGTCGCTGACGGGCGAAACGCGGGTCGGCGTCGCCGATCGTGTGGGCCGGGCAACCGTCACCATCGAAGCCGACGGCGAGACGGTGACCCGCGATATCGACGCGCCGGATGAGACGATCAGCGCGAACTGGACGCTCGAAAACGGATCGGCCCGACTCGTTTCGGTCAATGGGACGGCAGTCACCACGGGTAACACGTCGATCACGATCGATGCGACCGAGAACGTCGGTCTCCGGATCACCTTGGTCGACACCGGCGGCAACACCTACACCTACCAGCAGTGGACGGCCGTGCAGTCGACGCCGGCTGGCTTGCAGGCGGTCACCCCGGCGGAACGGCGCGTCTGTCGGCTCACGACGGACTGTGATCCGGAGGACGCCTACCTGCCCGACGATCCGACGGCCCATCCCGAGTGGGCCACCTTCGAGACCGACGTGTCGGTCGCCGGCTGAGCGGCCGATCCCAGTGAGCCGAGTCGTTTTTCATATCGAAGCCGTAGATATCGCCTACCGACGAGAACAATGACTGGTGCCTACAGCAACCTCGATTATCCGACGCTGACGAAACGCGGGTTCCTCCTCGGGGTCGCGCTCTTCGCCATCGGCGCGCTCGGGGAGTTGGGTCTGACCGCCAGCGGGCTCACGGTTCCCGCGTGGGAACGAACCGCGCTGTTCTACATAGAGCTAAGCGGGATCGTGATCGGACTGCTCTCACCGTTCATTTTCGGAATCCTGTTGCCGCTCACCGAGTGAGGTGTCGCACGACCCGCAGTACGGTCGCTGCGTCGCCGTCGAAGCGTAACTTTTTGCCGGTACCGCGTCTCCTGTCGGTTATGCCGCCACTCGATTCGCGGCTCCGGACGATTCTCAGCCGACTCTCGCGGCTGCTCCGACGAGAGTGGGGGGACTTCCGCAGTTGGCTCGAGGACACCCGGAACTTCATTCACCTCTCGCTGTTGTTGGTGGTGCCGCTGTTGATCGGGCTGGTGACGTGGCTCGCCAACAGCATCGACCTCCTTCCTTTCCTGCTGTTCCCGCCGCTGGTCTCGGGGGCGTTTGCGCTGTTTCGTGATCCGGAATCGCAGTACGCCTCGCCGCGACGGTTCGTCGGCGGGATGACGATGGGCGCGATCTGCGGCTGGGTCGCCCTCGAAGTCAGCGCGCGGTACTGGTACAACGTCGCGCCCGAAACGTTCCAGATCAATCCGGGCGCGGCCGCCTTCGGCGTGTTGCTGACCGGAGTCGTGACGTGGGGCCTCGATTTGGAGGAGTCGCAGGCGTTCTCAACGGCGTTGCTGATTCTCGTCTCGGGCGTGACGCAGCTCGTCTACGTCGTGAGCGTCTTCGCCTCCTCGCTCATCGTCGTCGGCGTCTTCGTCGTCTGGCGACGGGAGATCTACGAACGGCGGGCCGACTACCTCTACCAGACAACCCACGCCGACGATCAGGTGTTCGTCCCGATGCGCGGCGAGACGGTCGAAACCGTCGCTACCTTCGGCGCACAGCTCGCTGCCGCCCACGAAACCGGGAAACTCGTCCTGTTCAGCGTCGTTAGCGACGTGGACGCAACAGCTGAGGAGGCCGCTGTCGACACCGACGGCGGGACGGAGCTTCGCCGGGTGACCCCGACTGGTGATGCGGCAGCCGGAGCGGCCGGTGACGGGCGCGCGTCGACAGACGCCGCCGATCTCCCGCCGGCAGCCCGCGAGACGGCCGAAACCCTCGAAGCCCACGCCGAATCCCTCCGGGATCGTTTCGATATTCCCTGTGAGGTCGTTGTCGTCGCCGGCGAGCCCGATGATGCCCGGATCGCCGTCGAAGCAGCCACCGAGACGAACTGTGATCTCGTGGTCACGCCCTACCAGACGGCCGACGGCGAACTCACGCGGTTCATCAGAGGCCTGTTCGAGTCGACACTCGACGTGGTCGTTCTCCGGAGCAACGGCGAGCGGACGAGCTGGCGGCGCATCCTCCTGCCGATCAAAAACTACGGCGAGGTGGCCCACGCCATGCTCGATTTCGCCGAACGGCTCGCCGGCGAGACGAGCTACGTCTCGGTCTGTCATAGCATCGACAGCGAGAGCGAACGCCGTACCGCCGAAGCGATGGTCGCCGATCTGGTCGAAACCTTCGAGCGGGCCATCGAAACGCGGGTGACGACAAGCCCGCTGGAGACGTTCCTCTCGATCCACGCCGACAACTACGACCTCACGATCCTCGGTTCGAGCACCGATCGCAACGTCGTCTCCCGGATCATCGACGCGCCGACGTTCGAACAGCTGAAAGAACTCGACTGCGACATCGCCATCGTCCATCGCGGCTGACCGGCAGTGAGAAAATTTTTCTGTGATTCGATAAATCTCGGAATATGACAGAACCGACACGGCGGCGGGTGCTCAGCGCGATCAGTGTCGCAGGCGCGATCGGGCTGGCCGGCTGTAGCGGCGGAAGCGACGGCGAGAGCGGCGACGACGGATCAACGGCGGACAGCGGGAGCGGTGACACGACGACGGCGACCTACGAGTATACGTTCGCCGAGGACGACGCAGTCGTCGGGGGGTCCCTCACCGGACTCAGCATTACCTATCCGAGCGGGTCCGCCGCGCTGGCTGACGCCTCACTGACCGAGGTGTTGCTTGACGGGGGCGACGTGTCACGCGACATCGACGACACGTCGACAGCGAACAACGGGGACACCTACACGATCGACTTCGCCGGCAACGAAGGAATCAGCGCGGGCGACACACTATCGATCGGCCTGAACCGGATCGCCGCGCCGTCGGGCTCCTACGACGTGACGATCACAGTCAACCCACAGTCCGGCGCGACGACGTTTACCCAATCGTTCTAAAAACGGAGTCGATCCGCGACAGGATCGGTAGCAACGCGGGTCGATGCGGCGCGCTCAGCGGAACCGCTCTTCGAGACAGACCTTGACGATCGATTTTGCGATCGCCGCACCGCCCTGAATCGGGTCGAGTTTCGTCTCGCCAGCGCGTTCGGCGTAGCTGATCGGCTCCTCGCGGATCTCGTAGCCCCGCATGAGCGGCCGGATGAGGAGTTCCGCCGAGAGCCCGGTGTTTTCGGTCCACTCGATGGATTCGATGACCTCCTTGCGGTAGGCTCTCATTCCGGTCGTGGTGTCGTGGACACGGGTTCCCATCAGGACGCTCGCAATCGCCGCGAAGGCTTGGTTGCCAAACCGATTAAAGCCCGGCATCGCCTCCGCACCGTAGTAGAGCCGGTCGCCGCTGACGACATCCGCGCCGTCGTTTATTTCCGCGAGGAACTCGGGCAGTTGGTCCATCGGGTAGGTGTCGTCGCAGTCGGTCGTGACGACGACCGGCCGGTCGGCGGCGTGGATCGCCGCGCTAACGGCGACGCCGTACCCCTGTGGTTCCTGTTCGATCACGCGAGCCCCGTGCTCGCGGGCGATTTCGGGTGTTCGATCGGAGGAGCCGTCAACGCAGACGACTTCGGCCTTGCCGTCGGTGACGCGCTCGATGTCCTCGAGGACGGTAGCGATGGCTTCCTCCTCGTTGTAGGTGCCCATCACGACGCTCAGGTCGTCGAAGGTGAACTCACCGACCTCCGCAGTCTCATCAGTCGCGTCGGCATCGTCGCCGGCGTCAACAGTCGGTTCGGTCTCTTCGGCACCGTTCGTTCGTGGTTCCGTCTCGGCCTCGTGCTGCAATCCCTGACTCATTACCCGGCGTTTCGCGCGCTCCGGTTTATACTTTTAGGTTTCCCTAAAGCAGCGGCTGGGAGCCGTCACACCGCTGCATCGACGGCGTCGGCGACACGCAAGGCGAGAGCGGCGATGGTGAGCGTCGGGTTCATCGCGCCGCCCGTCGGAAAGACGGAGCTGGAGGCGATCCAGCAGTTGTCGAGATCGTGAGTGCGACACTCGGCGTCGACAACGCTGTCGGCGGGGTCGTCGCCCATCCGGGTCGTCCCCATGTGGTGGTACGCCGGCCCGGTGCTGTCGGGGCCGGCCGTCCACTCGATGTCGACACCGAGTTCGTCGAGGATCGACCGCTGGATCTCGTTTGCGCGCTCAATCGTTCGCAGCGCGCGGTCGCCGACGTTCCAGTGGACATCCGGCACCGGATTGCCGTGGTTGTCGGTCGTCGACTCGTCGAGGCCGATGTAGCTGTCCTCGCGGGGGAGTTGTTCGACCAGCCCACCCATGGCGATATGGGTGCCGTAGCCGTCGCGCAAGCGATCGAGGAGGTCGTTGCCCCAGTCGTCGCCGGTGAGGGCCATCTCGACCGGCGACGGGCCGGCGTAGTTGAAAAATTCCAGCTTAAACGGAGCAAACTCCGCGTCGGCGTCGTCGTAGAACTGGTGGCTCTCGCTGGTGAGAAAGCCGACGTGGTTCTGCCGTGTCGGCTCGTCAAGTGTGCCGCCCATGCCGGCGAAGAGGTGATCCATGAAGAATCGACCGACCGCGCCACTGGAGTTGGCTAGCCCCTCGGGATACTGCTCGGACTCCGAGAGCAAGAGTAGCCGCGGGATTTCGACGCCGCCCGCCGCGAGGACGAAGGCGTCGGCTTCCTGTCGATACTCGCCATCCGGCGTCGCGTAGGTCGCGGCAGTGATCCGGTCGGCGTCGTGGGCAAGCCGCTGGACAGCCGCGCGGTCAATTACGGTCGCGCCCTTCTCCTCAGCCGATTCGATATGCACCGTGCCGTCGTATTTCGCACCCGACGGACACACTGGCTGGCAGGTGCCGTAGCCGACACACTGGCTGCGGCCGTCGTAGACCTCGGAGTTGCGAGCGTTCGGCACCGGATGCATGGCGATCCCGAGTTCGTCGCAGGCGTCGGCGAACAGGCTGTCGCTGTAGGAGGGCGGAAACGCCGGCATGGGGCGGGGCTCCTCGCGGGGCGGCGCGAAGGGGTTGTCGCCGCCGGCGACGCCGAGTTCCTGCTCGGCAGCGGCGTAGTAGGGCCGCAGGTCGGCGTAATCGATTGGCCAATCAGTACCGACGCCGCGCTCGCTCTTCGAGTTGAAATCACCCTCGTGCAGCCGCATCACCATCCCCTGCCAGTGGAGCGTCGAGCCGCCGACGCCGCGGGCGCGGGCGTGATTGAGTGGATAGAACCACGGCCCGGAGTTGCCGTGAGCGTCGCGTTCGGGGTCGCTGTCCCACACCTCCGGGCGACTGTAGGTGGGCCGGATCGCCTTCTCCTGGCGAGCGAGCCGGTCGTCGAAATCGAACCGCGGGCCGGCTTCGAGGACGACGACCTCGTGGCCGGCGTCGGCCAGCCGGTCGGCGACGAGCGCGCCAGCCGGTCCCGCACCGACGATACACACGTCGGCGTCGGCAACGGGCGTGCGGTCGGTCGCCCCCGCGCTGGTTTCGATATCCTCGGCCGGCGGCCGTCCGCTCACGTCGGCGGCCCCCGTTGGTAGCTGTCGGTTCCGCCGGCATGCCCCTGTGGGTTCTCGATGCCGACTAACTCGCCGCCGGTCGGCGAACTGTAGAGGGCCAACAGGAGTTCGTTGACGACGTAGTACCGGACTTCCTCGGCGGTCGAGCCGTCACGGTGGGGTTCGGCCGTGTCGGCTCCCATCTCCCGGAGCACTGAATCGCGCGTGTCGGCGTCGAGGGCGGCGAAACGATCGTCGTACCAGGATTTGGCGCGGTCGTTGACGGCGGCGACCGCGTCGGCAACGCTGGCGGCGTGGCGATCGCCGGCCAGTCGGCTGTCGAGAAACGTGTTCACAAACGTGTCGATCCCGGTGACCTCGTCGGGATACACTACCTCGGCGGCAGCGACCATCGTCTCGCGGAGTTCGGTGTCGGCATCCACATCGGCGTCGACATCAGCGTCTCTATCGGGCTGTTGGGCTGTCGGCGCGGCGTCGCTACACCCGGCGACCGCAACGGAGGCCCCAAGCGCGGTCAACGCGCTCACGGCATCCCGTCGGGTCAATTCCATATCCGAATTAGGTAAACCTAAACCTTATATCCGTTGGAATCCGACCGCCGGGCGACGGGAACCGACACGGTTGTCACGCCGGAGCGGTTCCGATCAGCTACGTTCCGACCGATGACCTCACCGCTCGACCGACTCCGCGCCATCGCCGACGGCAGTGCCGACCGCTCGGTCGGCCTGACGCTGCTGGCCGGCGCGATCGCCGCGACGCTGTTGGTTCCGCTGACGTGGCTCGTAATCGAAGCCGTCCGCGTCGAGCCCCAGCGGGCGTGGGAGCTCCTCGTCCGCCCGGCGACCGTCGGCATCCTCCGAAACACGCTGCTGTTAGTGGTCGGCGTCACCGCCTTTTCAATCGGAATCGGCGTCCCGCTGGCGTGGCTGACCGTCCAGACCGACCTCCCGTTCCGGCGGTTCTGGTCGATCGTCGTCGCCCTCCCGCTGGTGATTCCGAGCTACATCGGCGCGTTCACCTTCGTCTCGGCGTTCGGCCCGCGCGGTGAGTTTCAGGCAATCCTCCAACCGCTCGGCATCGAGCGACTGCCCGAGATCTACGGGCTGCCCGGCTCGATTCTGGTGATTACACTCTATACGTATCCCTACGTCTATCTGACCGCCCGCGCCGGGCTGCTGTCGTTCGATACGACCCTGCTGGAGGCCGCCCGGACGCTCAACCACGGCCGGTGGCAGGCGTTCCGCCGGGTGACGCTGCCCCACGTCCGGCCGGCGATTGCCGCGGGCGCGCTGCTGTCGGCGTTGTACGCGGTGTCGGATTTCGGGACGCCGGCGATCATGCGGCTGCCCGTCTTCACCCGGCAGATCTTCGTCGAGTTCCAGACGTTCAGTCAGGATTACGCCTCGCTGCTCTCGCTGCAACTGCTGGGGATCGTCCTCGTCGTGCTCGCTATCGAATCCCGGCTCCGTGAGGAAACCGGCGGCCACGGCGAGGGCGTCGGCACGGCCGAGGAAACACAGCCGATCGAGTTGGGCGTCTGGCGGTGGCCGGCGACCCTGTTCCCGGCGTCGATCGCAGGGCTGGCGTTGCTCGTCCCGCTGTGGATCCTCGGCCTCTGGCTCGTGACCGCCGACTTCACGGCGCGCGACGAGTTGGCCCTCCAGCTGTCGACGGTGACAAACTCCATCGGCGTCGCCGCCGCCGCCGCGCTCGTCGCCGTCGTCGTCTCGATCCCGGTCGCCTACCTCGCGGCCAGAGACGACTCGATCGCCGCGCGGATTTTCGAGCGAGCGACGTACGTCGGCTTCGCCGTCCCCGGGATCGTGCTGGGGTTGGCGTTGGTCTTCTTCGCCACGGGCTTCGACGGGCTAGGTCTCCCGCTCGTCCCGTCGATCTACCAGACGATTCCGCTGTTGATCTTCGCCTACGTCGTCCGGTTCATGCCGCAGGCCGTCGGCTCGATCCGGACCTCGACGCTGCAGGTCGATCCCAAGCTCGTCGAAGCCGCCCGGACGCTCGGGGAGACGCCGCTACAGGCCTTTCGGACGGTGACGCTGCCGCTGGTGACGCCCGGCATCGTCGCCGGCGGCGCGTTGGTCTTCCTGACGACGATGAAGGAGTTGCCGGCGACGCTGATCCTCCGACCGACCGGCTTCGAGACACTGGTGACACTGATCTGGCGTGCCCAAGCGAACGCCTTCTTTCAGTATGCCGTGATCCCCTCCGTAATTCTGCTCGCCGTCTCGGGGCTCTCGATGGTCGTCATCCTCCGACAGGAAGACTACGGCGAGTAGTCGGCTGGGTCGCCAGCGACGGCGGGGGCTTGGGTCGCCGGCAACGGCGGTAAACTTGGATCGCCGACGACGGCTGAGATGTAAAACTATAATCCCGCGGCAGCGAACGGTCAACCGTGCCGCGGTTTAGCTACCCCTGTCCCGGCTGTCGGACGACAAACAGCCTCCATGAGCCCGACTGCCGGTTCGAGGGGACGGCGTGGCCTACGATCGAGAAAGCCTACACCGACAGCCTCGCGTTGTTAACAGCCGACGAGCTGACCGAATCGGAACTCAGAGAGTCTGTCGATGGCGAGTGGAGCGGCCTGCATAAGGCCGCCCTTGAGACACTGAAAGCCGTCAGCCGCGTCGAGCAGGACGACGACGGCACGCTTCGGCTGTTGACCGCGGCGGAGTACGCTGAGCTCGTGAGCGAGCCGTCCATCGAGCCGATGGCGACGATCTACGAACACGGCTCTGTCCCTGGCTGTCACGACAACGCCGTCTTTGCGATGATCGCGTGGTACGAGATGGTCGATCTCTCGTGGGAGGAAACGAAGGAAAACGTCGTGACGTGGCTGCGGGAATCGGGGGCGTGGGATCGCGGCGGCTTCGAGGAATCCTCGCCGGAGGAACTCGTCGAGAACAAACGCCACGTCTACGACGCCGGCTACGGCTGGAAACAAGCAGGCCAAGAGGCGAAAGCCGTCATCGACCGCCATCGGTGAGGCCGGCTGTCGGCGAGTCGATTAATACGCGAACGCTTACGGCGAACAGTCACGGTTCCAGACCCTGAACTCACCCTCAGCGTCCAGTAAGATCAGCAGGGCCACACAGTCGCTACCGGCAGCCAATCGATCGGCGACCGTGATCGTCCGCGGTTCGGTACTGTCGCTTCGGACGGTGATTCGGTATTCCGAGGCCGTCTCGCCCCACTCATCAGTGACGGTGACACTCGGTTCGTCGGCAGTGAGATCGTAGCTATCGAGGTGAACGATGCCATCGCTGTCCTCGACGGCGATCTGGATGGTGTGGGTGTCGTCGTCGGTGCTTTGCAGCGTAATCGAGCCGAGTCGCGCCTCCCCGGGCGCAAGCCCATTGTCCGCTGTCGAGTTCCCACTACTACCGTTTGCTGTCGGGTCAGTCACCTCTTCGGGCAGTGCGGCACAGCCACCTGTAGCGACGGCAATACCGACTGTCGCCAGCGCGCGTCGTCGAGAGAGCATAGCAAACAGATCACACGACTCTGTATAAACCTCCGTTTGACGGCAACAGTCCGGGCGCGGAACAGGCCGACTGCGGTCACGAGCGAAACACGAGACGCGAGACGCGAAACACGAAACACGGGGTCGGCAGCTCGTCGACAACGAAACGGGAGTAAAAAACGGCGCGTGAGTGGTGTTATTCGCTCTGGATCCGCGGGGCGAGCATGTAGGTGACCTGCCCGAGGCCNTCGGCGANNTCGNAGTGGAGNTTNACGGGGAACTCCTCGCCGAGNTCCNNNGTNACCTCNGNNNCGNNNGGGATCGCCTTGTTCATNTCCTTCAGGTAGTCGAGNGAGAACAGCGAGTCGGCTTCGCCGGGCGTCAGATCGATCAGGTCCTCGCGGTCGAGTTTCAGGTCCACGTCGTCGGTGTCGCCCTCGGCTTCGATGTAGAATGCTTCCTCGTCGGCGTCGACGCGGAGGGCGATGTGGTCGCTGACCATGTCGGCAGCGGTGATCCCGCGGCTGAGCTGGCTGCCCTCAAGCACGATTTCCGCCGAGAGGTCGAGATCCGGGATATCAGGCTCTTGGCGGATCGAGTCGGGGTCGATCAGCGCGAGCGTGTAGGAGAGACCATCGATCTGGANGTGGAGCTTNCGNGTCTCCTCGTCGAGTTCGAGCTGAACGAGCTGGCCGGCGTCGGCCATACCGACGAACTCCTCCAGCCGGGAGAGGTTCACGCCGATGACGCCGCCGTCCGTCTCGTAGGACTCGAACGCGGCCGCGGAAAGCGAGAGATCGACCATACCGACGTTCGCCGGGTCGACGGCCCGGATAGCGAGGCCGTCGTCCTCGAGCCGAATCTTGCACTCGTCGACCAGCACGCTCACGGAGTCGAGCGCGTCCNNGAGCGTNTCNGCNCTCACGATNGCCTTGAACATGATTCGGGGTACGAAAGCCCGGATAAAAAGACACCCGGTTTCCCTGAATATCGGCGGGAAATACGGCTCTTCGCGCGCTCGCCTCCCGCCATCTGTATCGAGCGCAACGTCGCTACGCAGGCGGTGGGAAAACAACAGTGAGCCAGTGCGAAAACGGGAGTCGACGTGACCTCAGACGAGCGGTTCGACGAGCGCGACGCCCTCGTCGAGCAGCGTCTGTAGTCGCTCGTCGCTGCCGGCCTCACCGTAGACCCGCAGTTTCGGCTCAGTGCCACTTGGACGGATCAAGAGCCACGAGCCGTCCTCAAGCAGGAGTTTGAAGCCGTCGAGCGTGACGGTGTTGGCGACCGCGCTGCCGGCGACCGACTCCGGAATGTGGTCGTCGAGATCCGACAGCACGCGCTCCTTCTCGCTGTCCGGACAGTCGACGCTGCGTTTGCTGGCGTGGATCTCACCGAACTCCTCCAGCAGGGCGTCAACACGGTCGTCGAGCGGCTTGGCGGCGGTGACCGCGCCGGCCAGCAGGGCCATCAGGACGCCGTCTTTCTCGCGGATGTGGCCGCGGATCGAGAAGCCACCCGACTCCTCGCCGCCGATCAGCGCGTCGGACTCGCCCATCGCTTTGCCGACCCACTTGAAGCCGACGGGCACCTCGATGACTTCCTCACCGTTGGCTTCGGCGATGCGGTCAATGAGGAACGTCGTCGACACCGACCGCACGGCGGGACCGGAGTCGGATTCGAGCAGGTAGTCGTAGACGGCGGCGAAAAACAGGTTCTCGTCGAGGTAGCCGCGCTCAGGAGTGGTGATAGCGATCCGGTCGGCGTCGCCGTCGTTGGCGATGCCGAGGTCGGCGTCGTGTTCCTCGACCGCGTCCGCGAGCGGCTGGAGGTTGCTCGGACTCGGTTCGGGTTCGCCGCCGCCGAACGTCGGGTCCTTCTCACAGCGGCGACGGATGACTTCCGCGCCAGCCGACTCAAGGAGGGCGTCGGTGACGCCTTGGCCGCTGCCGTACAGCGCGTCGTAGACGATGGTGAGATCTGAGAGGTCTTCGCCGACGAGGTCGGTCGCGTGCTCGGCGTGGTCCGGGATCGGATCCACGTCGCGGATCTCGCCCCACTCGTCTTCCGGCAGGAGATCGGGTTCGGCGAGGTTGGCCTCGATCTTTTCGGTGCGCTCCGGTAGGGCGGGCGCGCCGTCCTCGGGGATGAACTTCACGCCGTTGTACTCCGGCGGATTGTGCGAGGCCGTCACCATCAGCGCACACGACAGGCCGCGGTTGACGATGGCGTAGGCGATGACGGGCGTCGGGCAGTCCCGCTCGGGGAGAAGCACGTCGAACCCGTGGCCAGCGAGGATCTCCGCGAGGCTTTCCGCAAAGCCGGGGGAGGTTTCGCGGGCGTCGTAGCCGACGATCACGGGGTCGGTGTATCCCTCGTCTTCGAGATACGTTGCGACCGCTTCGCCAACGATCCGGACGCGTTCGTCGGTGAAGATATCGAGGGTGGCGCGCCACCCGTCGGTGCCGAAGGCAATCTTGTCCATACCATTGCTGCAACCGGGACCGTCAAAAAGATGTGAGGTGTCGGAAGGTTGCAATCCGGCTGGCGCGACGACCCGGTATCGCCACCGGATTTATCCCGCCGATGCCCCTTTGGCACCCAATGACCGATGACGACCCGAGCGACGGCGGCAACGCCGACCCGAACGACGGCGGCGACGCCGACCGGGTCTACTACGTCATCAGCGACCTCCACATCGGCGGCGACGAGCAGCTGGAGGAAGTCGAGTTCCTCGACGAACTCCTCGGCTTTCTCGAACGGCTCGAAACAACGGACGAAAACGCCGAACTCGTCATCAACGGCGACGCCTTCGGTCTCTGGGAGTTCACCACCGTCGAGGGGCTCGAAAAATTCGACATGCTGGAGGAGATCTATCCAGAACTCTTCGCCCAACTCGAAGCGACCGGCGAGAACATCGATATTACCCTGCTGCCGGGCAACCACGACCACGAGTTGGCGGCCTACGACGAGTACGTCGAGCGGTTCGCCGCCTACAACGTGGAGTTGATACAGGAGATCTCGATCGAACGCCGGGTCGGCGATCACGTGATCCACTTCGAGCACGGGAACCAACAGGACCCGAACAACCGCATCGAAGACTGGGGGAACCCGCATGCGACGCCGTTGGGGTACTACTACAACACCCTCGTCACCAGCCGGGCGGGCAAGCTCTCGGATCGCGGCCGGTACAACTGGCTGAAGGATGTACAGGCGGTGACGCCGACCGAGCGGATGCCGGTCTGGCTCATCTCGAAGTACTTCTACCGGGAGATGAACCCCGCACTGCGGTACTCGCTGGTGCCGTTCCTCCTGCTGTTCAACATCAGCGCGGTGTTGGCGGTCCTCGCCGGCCTCGATATCGTCGGGATCTGGTCGCTACCGGTCGATCGCACCGAGGCCTTCTTGGGGCAGTTCGGCGCGGCGGGAACGGCCGCGTGGCTGCTGCTGTCGATCAACGTCGCCGTCACGGGGCTGTTGTTACTGCTCGGGATTCCACTGTACTTCTTCCGGCGGGACGCTCGCCAGACGATCAACCGCTTCGGCGTCTTCGAAACCGAACTGACCGTCGATCCCGCCGGTCCCTACGAGGAGTACGCCAGCGACCTCTTCGCCGACGACCCCGAGAAAACGGTCTTCTGTTACGGCCACACCCACCGACCGTCGCTGCGGCGGGTCGACGGCGGCCTCGTCGTCAACACCGGCACATGGCTCAAGCGACTTCACCGCCGTAACGGGATTATCGGGATCCTCCCGCCGGTGTTTTATCCCTCCTACCAACTGCCCGCTGTGCGGATCGCCGCCGCCGATGCCGACGAGGGCGACGACACAGACGGCGTCGCCGTCGAGTACGAATCGGTCACGAAACCGAGTCCGGCCACCGAGGAGCTGACCTACACCGAGCGGCTGTTCACCGTCGGCCGCGAGCCCGAGGGCGATCTCCCGGATCGACATGCCGTCCCGCCCGCAACCGATTCGGCTGCAAGCGGACGCGACGAAACCGACGCCGAGTCGTAACGAGCGGTGGGCCGAATCGCTAATCGCTTACTTTTTCAAGCGGTCCGTCTGGAAACTCCGTATGACTCCACAGAGATTCCTGCGCGCCGAGGGGTTCGCCGTGCTGGTGGTTGTCCTCGGAAGCTACGCCAGCCTCGATGGCTCGCTGTGGCTGCTGGCGATCGGCGCGCTCCTGCCCGATGTGTCGATGCTCGGCTACCTCGCCGGGCGACGGATCGGGAGTCGCTGTTACAACATCGTCCACACCTACACGCTCCCGCTCGCAGTCGGGGGAGTCGGCCTCTGGGTCGATATTCGACCGGCCGTCCTCGTCGCGCTGATCTGGGCCGGCCACATCGGTGCCGACCGCTTCCTCGGCTACGGACTGAAGTACGACACCGGATTCACCGATACCCACCTCGCAACCCAGCCCGCGCCGATAGCAGCCTTGAGAGACGACAAAGAAAGACGAGACTGATCCAGTAGATTCCGACGACAGCTATTTGCCCCAGAACGGATCGCGCTTCCGCCGCTTGTTGAGATACCCAGAGAGGGCTTCCAGTTCGTCGGCCGGGATCTCCTCGTTGAGTTCCTGTTCGAGGATCTTCGCGTGCTTTTCGGGGACTTCGATCCAGAGTTCGTCGCCCTCCTCGATCTGCCGGCCGACCGTCGGGCCGTCGATGGCGACGCTGACGCGCTCGCCGGCGCGGGCCTCTTCCACGTCGTCGCCTTGGGCCTGGATCCCGGAGAGTTCGCCGACGCGGTTGGGTTCGTTGTTCTCGAATTTGGCGACGTTGCTGTTGTTGGTCACGGTGCCGGACATAATCTCGACGCCGACGACCGCCGGGTCCGATTGCCGGAAGGTGTGATCGTCGAGGATCTGGAACCGCGCGGGCCGGACGATCTTATCGAGGATCGTCTCCTGTTGGGCCTGCTGCATCGTCTCGACGTGCTCCTCGTAGTCCTCGACGAGTTGGTAGATCACGTCGTCGTGGAACAGCGTCACCTCGCTCTGTTCGAGTTCGCGCTCGGCATCCGGCAACACGTCGACGTTGAAGCCGAGGATGACGGTGTGTTCGGGTTCGCGGGCCGTGCCGGCGACGGCGATATCGCGGGGGGCCACGTCGCCGACCTCCGCCCGCAGGATCGGCACCTCGGCTTCCTGCAACGCGTTGGCCATCGCTTCGAGACTGCCGAGCGTGTCCGCTTTGACGACGACGCCNTNCTCCTCNGTNTCGACNTCGATCTNNGNGAGNTCCGCCTCCACCTCGCCGATGACCTCGTCGACGGTGCGGTCGCGGACGACGCGCACCGGAGCGCCGGCCATCGCGTCGTCGAGGCNCGGCGCGGCGATCTTGANNCCCGNCGCNGCGGCGACCGACTCNACCCGCTCGAAGCGGTTTTCGACCCGGATCTCGGCGTTGGGCTGCGGTTGGAGCAGTGCGCGAATCTCGGTAACGATGGGGTCGTTGACCCCGCCGACGACGATCTGATCGCCCTCGCGGATCGTCCCGTCGTAGACGACGACGTCCAGCGTCGCGCCGAAGCCCTGTTCGTCTTTGACCTCCAGTACCGTGCCCTCGCCCGGCCCTTCCACGTCGATCTCCATTTCGGCCTTCATGAACCGCTGGGAGAGGCCCATCAGCACCGCGAGAACGTCGGGGACGCCCTCGCCAGTGAGGGCCGAACAGGGGACGACGCCGATGTTCTTCTGGAAGTTTTGGACGCGCCAGTAGAGATCCGCCGAGAATCCGTCGTCGGAGAGTTGGCCGATGATCTCATAGAGGTTCTCGTCGAGTCGCTTTCGGGCGGCGTCGCTTTGGCCGTCGTAGCTGGGTTTGATCGGCGAGTTTTCCGTTGGGTTCCANCCNGGCNNCGTNTCNNCCTTGTTCGCGGCGACGACGAACGGCGTCTGCGTCCGCTGGAGGATGTCGAGCGCCTCGATCGTCTGCGGCTGGAAGCCGTCGTTCACGTCGACGACGAGCACGGCGATGTCGGCGAGCGCACCGCCGCGGGCGCGCAGCGTCGAGAAGGAGTGGTGTCCGGGCGTGTCGATGAACAGCAGCCCGGGNAGGTCGAAGTCNNCNNNGTNGACNAGNNNNCCGGCCATNTCNNCGATGGTNTCCAGCGGGACGGCCGTCGCGCCGATGTGNTGGGTGATNGCNCCNGCNTCGCCGTCGCTGACCGCCGAGCCACGGATCTTATCCAGCAGACTGGTCTTGCCGTGGTCGACGTGACCGAGGACAGCGACGATGGGGGTTCGCAGTGAGGGGTCGTGATCGGACATGCATAGAACTCCGGAGACCGCGTTATCGGTGACAACGTGCCATCGGAGTTAAGGCTTTCAACTTCGCCGTCGTCGGCCGTCCGTCGGACGCGCCCGTGGCGTTTATGTGAGTGCAACCGCCTATCGAAGGCATGGTTGACATACTCGCTGAAAACCTCTCCGGGAAAGCCGTGATGGGGGACGACGGGACGGAGCTCGGCGACCTCTACAACATCACGATGGATATGAAAACGGGCAGCCTCAATCGGCTGTTGGTCACACCGAACGAGGGCATCACACCGCAGAAGGCGGGGTTCGATGCCGACGACGCCGGGCGACTCCAAGTCCCAGTCAGCGCCGTTCAGGCCGTCAAAGACTACATCGTTGTTTCTCGGTAACGATATGCAGATTCTCGACACGTCGGCGTTTATCAACGAGTATCACACTGACGAGGAAACCGCCTCGGTCCCGCAGGTCCACGAGGAATTGGAAGGCGAACACGCCTTCCGCTTCGATGCCGAGGAGGGCGCGGGCATGCACATCCACATCCCCTCCGAAGAAACGGTCGAAAAGATCAATCGGGCCGCCGCCGAAACCGGCGACGCCGACGAACTCTCCGAAACCGATCTCGTCCTCGTCGCCGCCGCCTTCGAACTCGACGGCACCTTAGTCACCGACGACTACGCGATGCAGAACGTCGCCGATCGCCTCAACGTCAACGTCCAAGTCATCGCCCAAGACGGCATCACCGAACAGCGGGACTGGCAGTTCCAGTGTCAGGGCTGTGGCCGCACCTACGACGACAAACTCGACCGGTGTCGGATCTGCGGCAGCGACCTGAAACGCAAAAACCCCAACTGAGAGCGTCGCTAGCGGTTGTTACTGTTTGTTGCTGACGACAGCAGCTTCGCTCAGTCACATCGCGGCTCAGAGAACACCGATCTCACGCAGATAGAGCCCACCGAAGATGACTGCGTTGTTGACGCCGTGGACAACTGCGGGAACGACGATGTTGTCCGTTCGCTCGTAGAGATAGCCCAACAGCACGCCGAGGATCGTGGCGATCACGACCGCCGAGAGCACCGCCGCGCGACCACCGCTGACTGCCGGCGCGTGGACGGCTCCGAACAACACCGTCGCTGCGAGGATCGACGGCCACGCGCCCCACGAGTCCCGGAGCCGCCCCTGCACGGCCCCACGAAACAGGAGTTCCTCGGCCGGCCCGACGAGGAGAATCGAAATGAGGACCATCACCAGAAAGTAGGTCGGATCGCCCGCGCCGGCGGCGACGGCGGCGTTCGTCCCGCTGTCGAAGCCGAGGCGGCTGAAGAGCCCGCTGATCCCGTAGTTGGCCGCCACGAGCGTGACGATACCGCCGCCGATCAGCGCGGCCGCACGGCGGTCGGGGACGACCGCCCGGAGCAACCCCTCGCGGACGAAGCGGTCGTACCAAATGACGACGACGATGAGCCCGACGAACTGGATCGCCGTCCGGAGGATGCCGGTGTCGTTGTCGGTGCCGGGAATAACATCAAGGCCGCTGACAGCCGGATCGAGCGCGGTGACGGCAATGCTCGCAAACAGGTACGCACCGAGTAAGACCCCGACTGCCTCGGCGAGATGGCCGAGTTGCGGCCCGCGGTCGTCAGTCGCGTCTCTCGCCTCAGCAGCGTCGGTCGCCTCAGTCGCAGCGGCTGCCGATTCCGCCGACGAGTCGCTATCGGGGACCATTACCTACCGAAACGTGAGCCGGCGGCGTGTTAGTGACATCGATTCGATTCCAGCAGGGAACGTTCGAGCGGATTATTCGATGGTGTACGTTCGCTTGTCGGCGACCGCGTCGGCTTCCTCGAAGTCGCCACCGCCGAGCAGCCCGCGGGCGGCCTTCTTGCCCCACTCGACGGCCGGCTGCGTAAACGTCGACAGGCCGGCGAGTTCGCCGTACATCACGGTCGCGGCCTCCATCGCGTACAGGAGTTCGCCGATGCCTTCGGCGTCGACGGCGTCGATCTCGATGCGGACGTTCGGTCGGCCCTCGGTGGCAAGGCTAGCTTCGGTCGCCTCGAATTCCGCGTCGAGTAGTTCGCCGAGGCCAGAGCCGCCAAGATACGAGAGGCCCTCAAGATCGGTTTCAGGGATGTCGATATCCTCGCGCTCGCGTGGCCGCACGAGCGTGACGAGCTTATCGCGGGGGCCGGCCCGGTAGAGTTGGAGTTGAGAGTGCTGGTCGGTCGCACCGAGTGCGCGCGCCGGCGTCTGGCCGACCTGTTCCTTGCCGAGACTTTCGGCCCACAGTTGCGCGAACCACTCGGCGAAATATTCGAGTGACTCGGCATACGGCATCATCGCGTTGGTCAGCGCGCCGCGCTCCGCGAGAGCGTAGCAGACCGCACCGTAGGCGTAGGCCGGCGAGTCGTACAGCGAGCCCGACAGCGAATCCATCTCGGTTTGCGCGCCGGCGACGACGCCCTCGATATCGAGGCCCTGCAGCGCGCCGCAGGCCAGTCCAACCGTCGAGAGCGCGGAGAAGCGGCCCGGCACGCCTTCGGGGACTTTGAGCGACGGGAGGTCGTGTTTGTCGGCGAGGTTTCTGAGGTTGCCGTCGTCGCCAGTCGTCACGAAAGTCTGCTCGGTCCAATCGACGCCAGCATCGTCCATCGCCTCGCGGACGACAAGGAAGTTCGAGAGCGTTTCCGCAGTCGTGCCTGACCGGGAGACGACGTTGACGACAGTGTCGTCAAGCGGGAGCGAATCGAGAAGTTCGGCGGTATCCTCGGGATCGACGTTATCGAGGAAATGGGCCTCCACGTCGGTCTGGTCCGACAGTGCGGCGGAGATGGTCGCCGCGCCGAGCGCGCTGCCGCCGATGCCGACCGTCAGGACGGCTTCGGGCGTGCCGAACGGCTCGACCGCCGCGCGGATCTCGTCGGTATCGACCGTCTCAGGGAGGTTGAGCGCGGCGTAGCCGTGTTCGTCGTCCGCGCGACCCTGCTCGATGCGCTCGTGGGCGATCCCCACCCGTTCGTCGAGGTGATCAAGGGTGTCTTCGGTGAGGCCGGGACTGCCGCCGAGTGCATTGCCGATATCCAGATACATACTTGTGTCCGCGTCCGGCGGCGGTAAAGTCGTTGTTGTGGTCACAGCCTCTTTGCCCGGTCGCAGTGAGGCTAACCCATGCTCGACCACGTTGATCTCACCCACCCAATCGAGGATGGAATGCAGACCTATCCCGGCGATCCAGCAGTCAGCCGGACCGCCCACGCGACCCACGCCGACGACGGCTACCACGTCGAATCCCTCTCGTGCGGCAGCCACACCGGCACCCACATCGACGCGCCACTCCACACCGAACCTGACGGCGACCCACTGTCAGCGTTCTCGCTCGATCGCTTCGTCTTCGACGCGGTCCGCATCGACTGCCGAGACTGCGAAGCCCGCGAGCCGCTCGACCCGAAACGACTCCCCGCAGACGACGTGCTGGCCGACGCCGACATGGCTGTCTTCTGGACTGGCTGGGATGCCTACTGGAACA
Source organism: Halonotius terrestris (assembly GCF_006861665.1). Taxonomy (GTDB): domain Archaea; phylum Halobacteriota; class Halobacteria; order Halobacteriales; family Haloferacaceae; genus Halonotius; species Halonotius terrestris. The sequence goes on from NZ_RKLU01000003.1 coordinate 428,716, forward strand.
CCGAGCAGTATCTCGACCACCCCTACGTTGCACCCGAAATGGCGGCCCGCTGTGCCGACTACGGACTGGCGGTCGGCATCGACGCGCTGAGCCCCGATCCGACGCCAAGTGAGCAGGCCAACGACGACGAGCCGACCGACTTTGCGGCGCATCACGCGCTGCTCGGCAACGACTGCCTGATCGTCGAGAACCTGACCAATCTCGGGAGCGTTGGCGAGCGGTTCGAACTGCGCGCGTACCCGCTCGCGCTCGGCGGCGACGGCGCGCCGGTGCGGGCCGTTGGGATCGACTGAGTGAGGTCACCAGCGGGCGGCCGCGAGCGGTCGATCCCGCGACGTTTAATTTCGCGGCGACCCTACCGCCGTCAATGGCTGAGGCCTACCGCGGCGTCATCGGCGCGTTTCCCTACGCCTTCCGGCACGGCGACTCGCTGTTCTTCCGACTCTACGTCGTCATCGGCACGCTCGCCGCCGCCTTCGTCGGCGGGCTGTTCACCTTCGCACTGATCGTCTGGATCGGCGAAACAGCGTCGGCTCCGGGTGGCTCGCTGACGCTCTCACGGACCTTCATCGCTGTTCTCGGGCTGTTCGCCGCCGGGCCGCTGCTCGCGCCGACGCTGCTGGTCGCCCGCAAGCATCGCAAGGGACTCTCGTATCACCCACGCTACGACACGATCATGGCCGCCCTCGGCTTCGCCTTCCTGCTGTCGCTGTACCTCGCAGCGATCATCTCGATGCCGGAGTCGTTCACCCTCGACGGCGAAACCGTCACGCGCCCGCCGCCGTCGGGGCTCTTCGCGCCGATCATCGCCGTGCTGTACGCCATCCCGCAGGTCGGCGCGCTCGCGCCGCCGGCCGGCTCGATGGGGCTGATCGCCGCCGCGCATTATCTGCTGTCGCGGTAATCGGCGAGCACGTCCCGAAACCCCGAAACCGTCGTCGCTGCTACAGTTACCCATGAGCGAATCGGACGAGCCAGCCGAAGCCAAGGAGAGTACGTTTCTCGTCACCCACGCCGACGACGACTCGGCCGTCCTCAAGGACGTCCACGACGGGCAGGTCCACACCCTCGCCGACAACCCCGGCGTCGAGGTCGACGACGCCGTCGAGGGAACGGTCGCGCCCGACCCGCCGATGGAGGTCTCGTGGCAACTCACCGAGATCGACGACCGACGGTCGCTGTCGATCGAGGAAAGCGAGGAACCGCCGACCGCACGCGAACAGGAGCTCGCTGCCGACCAGCCCGTCGGCGAGTTGACCAAAGAACCGCGGGCCGGCACCGGCGAACTCCACGTGATTACCGTCCCCGACGACGAGACCGACGACGCCGTCGACGACGTACTCGACGACCGGGAAGCGACGCTGTCGCGGGCCGCCCGGCTCGGTGTCAATCGCGTCGAGGTTCGCTCGGCCCCGGGCGTCGTGAGCGTGCGATATCTGCCATAGCGGGGCTGCAGCCGCCGTTCGACCGTGGGGTCGGTTCCGCGATATGAGAAGGCTTATTCAACCCCCAAAACCACCGACAGTATGGCGCAGCTTTCGGTACCGACGGTTGACTACACCGAGTACTCGAACCGCCAACTGGTGGCGATCCCGTTGGCGTTACTCGCGGTCGCACTGCTCGTGATCGGTGGCTGGTATCTCGCTACCGGCGCGCCGGCGAACCTCGGCTTGGAGTTCGTCGGCGGCTCGGAACTCCGCATCGACGACCCCGGCGGCAACGCCGAACAACAGATCGAAGCCGCGTTCAGCGCGGAACCGGAGTCGATCCGGCAGATCGCTGCCGACGACACCTACATCGTTAGCTTCTCACAGGGCGTCGTCGACACGGCGGATGGCGAAACCCAACTCACGGTCTTAGAGGAACAGGCCGAAGCCGCCGGCTTTTCCATTCAGTCCAGCTCCTCTGTCTCAGCGAGCTTCGGATCGAACACCCAGACCATCGCCCTCGGCGGCGTTATCGTCGCCTTCCTCGGCATGAGTCTGCTGGTCTTTGCGATGTTCCGCAGCGTTGTTCCCTCGATCGCCGTCATCGCATCGGCCTTTTCCGACGTGATGCTTCCGTTGGCGATGATGAACCTGCTGGGTATCAATCTCTCACTGGGGACGGTCGCCGCGCTGCTCATGCTGATCGGTTACAGTGTTGACTCCGACATCCTGCTGAACAACAGCGTGCTTCGGGAGTCCGGCGACTTCTACGAGTCGACGAGCCGGGCGATGCGGACCGGGGTGACGATGACGCTGACCTCGATCGCGGCGATGGCCGTGATGACCGTCTCGGCGTTTGCCTTCGGCATCCAGATCATGACCGCTATCGGCATCATCCTCGTCATCGGCCTGCTGGCCGATCTGATGAACACCTACCTGCTGAACGTGAGCCTGCTTCGCTGGCACGTTAACCGAGGGGTCAAACGATGATCGGCAAACTCAAATCCAACTGGCGGCTGGTCGCGCTGTGTGTCATTCTGGTAGCCTCGCTGTTCGTGCTGTTCTCGCCGACGATGGCTCCCGAAACGAACGTCGGCGGCGAGGGCCAAACCGCCAGCCAAGGCATCACCAATCTCCAGTACGGGCTTGATCTGGCCGGCGGGACGCGTATCCGCGCGCCACTGACCGGAATGACTGCCGAGACCGTCGAACTCGGTGACGATAGCGGCTCCGACGTCCAGACTGCTGTCGCCGACGCGCTCCCCGACACAGAAGTCACAGATGTCTACGTCCGCCGCGGCACCACCAACGGGCCGACGATCGAAGTCGTCGATCCCGAGGTGAGCGAATCAGAGTTCGGCGACGCCCTCAACGCGGCTGGCTACGAGTACGGAACGATCCGTGATGGCGTGACACAGGAGACCCGCGACGAGGCGATTAACGTCATCGAGAGCAAGGTCAATCAGGCCGGACTCTCCGGGGCTAGTGTCCAACAAGTCACTGACGGTACCGGCTTCTTCATCCTCGTCGAAGTCCCCGGACAGGACCGCTCTGACGTGATCGATCTAATCGAGGACCGCGGGACCGTTCGGATCGACATCTACCACCAGAACGACGCCGGCGAGTACGTCACCCGGGAGTCGGTGCTGACGCAGGACGACTTCGCCACCATCGGTGGGGCCCAACAGGCCGACGCCCGCCAGCCCGACCGCGTGCCGGTGACGATACGGCAGAACAACAACATCGCCGAGAACTTCCAGACGGCGGTTGTCGAGACCGGCGTCGCCCAACAGGGTGGCTCCGAGTGTCGCTACGAGGATAACCCCCAGAACACGGATGCGTGTCTCCAACTCGTCGTCGACGGCGAGATCATCAACTCCTTCGGGATGAACCGGGAGCTCGCGGCCAGTATGCGGAACGGACAGTGGGCCCGCGATCCGAGCTTCGTCCTGACGACGACCTCCTTCGAGGAGGCCCAACAGATCGCCATCAACCTCCGCGCTGGCGCGCTGCCGGCCGAGCTCGCGCTCGATCAGGGAACGACCTCGTTCATCTCGCCGACGCAGGGTGAGAGCTTCCGAACGGACTCGCTGATCATCGGCATCCTCGCTATTCTCACGGTCTCGGGGGTCGTCTTCGCCCGCTACCGCGAGACGCAAGTCGCCCTGCCGATGATCCTAACGGCGTTCTCCGAGGTATTGATCCTGCTTGGCTTCGCCGCCTATCTCGGCTACCCGCTGGATCTCTCAGTCGTGGCGAGCTTCATCGCGGTGCTCGGGACTGGGGTCGACGACCTCGTGATCATCGCCGACGGGGTGATGGCCGAGGGCGACGTCTCCAGCAATCGTGTCTTCAGCTCGCGGTTCAAGAAGGCGTTCTGGGTGATCGGCGNCGCNGCCGCNACGACGATCATCGCNATGNNNCCGCTGGCGGTGCTCTCGCTTGGCGACCTCCGTGGGTTCGCCATCTTCACGATCCTCGGCGTGCTGGTCGGTGTCTTCGTCACCCGACCCGCCTACGGTGACATCCTGCGGAACCTGCTGACGAAACGCTAACGCGCTGGCACCGTCGCCGTCGCGTCCTTTTTCAAAAGTCGTCAAGTCCGGACTGCTCGGCAGCGGTCAGTAACTCCTCGCAGGTCGACCACGAGCGACGGGCACAGGGCGGCACCTCGCCGGTTGCGTCGACATAGGCGGCCAGAAACTCACGGGTCGTCGGATCGCTCGGGTAGCCGCTGCCGATGTCGGCGTCGTACTCCTCGTCGAGGGCGGCGATCCGGCTGTCGCGTTCGACTTTGGCGACAACGCTGGCGGCTCCCGCAAGTCGGTTCGACTCGTCAGCCCCGTGTTCGGCTGTCACGTCGATGTCGATACCGCTCTTGGCGACACCGTCGGCAACGCGGCGGGCGAACCGCGATTCCGACACGTCGCCAGCGTCGACGATGGCGTGGTCACCATCCTCGGCAACGTCGCTGAGGGCTCGCACCTGTGCAGCCACGGTTAGGCTGTTCATATCCGTCTCAGGGTCGTCGATTTCGTCGGTCGTGACGACGCCGACCCCGACAGCGACCGCTGGCGACTCGCGGAGTTGCGTCGCTATCGACTCGCGTGTCGATTCGCTGAGTCGCTTGGAATCATCGATGCCGTCGGGCAGATCGGCCTCGTCGGCGCGAACCGCCGCAGCGACCATTGGACCCAAGACCGGCCCTTTGCCAGCTTCGTCGACGCCGATCTGATACGTTGCCATGGATCGCTACTCGTCGGTATCGTCGTCGATGAAAAATTCCTCGCGCTCGAAGGGTTCCGCGGTGCCTTCGACAGCGAGTACGTCGAGTGCGGTCACAGTTGCGTCAACGCCGAGCAGGCCTGCGAGACTCGGTTCCGTTCGGCCTTCGTCGCTGGAGATGAGTTCCTTGATGTAGAGGCCGCCCTCGCCGTGGATTTCGACCGTCGCGTGGCGGGCGTCTTCGTGTTCCGCGCTGGCCGACAGCACGTCGCGGGTGCGGGTCTTGCTCGCGCGCCGGTGGTCGACGCGCTGTGGGGTGTCCTGTTCGATGGTCGCACCGTCGATCTCGCTGATTGCGTCGGCAAGATCAGATTCGCCCACGTCGGCGTCGAACTCGACGGCGGCGCGATACGTTTTCGAGGCGTCGAGTTCCTTGACGCGTTCGACCATTTCGTAGTCGGCCAGCCGCAGGCCCTCGACTTCGACTTTGCCGTCGGCGAAGGCGTTGATGTCGCCCTCCAGTCGCCCGACATCGATCCGGCGGCGGTGGGGCTCTTCGACTTCGATCACGAACGGTCGCCCCGTGCCGAGCATTTTGGCGTCGACGTCCTCCCGACCCGCGCCGTGGAACGTCGCCTCGACGCCGTCCATCACGTCTTCGACGACGGGTGCGGTCAACTGCTCGACGCTTTCAGGATAGAGATAGCCCTCGCCGTCGCAGTGCTCGCAGGGCTGGCCACCCTGTCGCCCGCTGCCGTGACACTCTCGGCAGGGCCACTCAGTCTGTGGGATGTCGCGTTCGAGCTTGCGGTACCGGCCGTAGACGAACGCCGAATTGAGTTTCACGTCAACGCTGTCGGCGGCGAGATCAAGGGTAAACTGCACGTCCGGGCGGCCGAAGTCGACCTCGGTGTCAGTCAGCCGACCAATGCGTTTGCCGACCTCGCGGTTGAAATTCGATTTGAACAGCTCGCCGGCGTCGGGATCAAGGCTGGCGTCCTCACGGAGCAGGCGGTCGTTTTCCTCGATCAGCGGCGGCGTGCGCGTGCCGACCTGATAGGTGTCGAACTCGGGATCGCCGAGGGCCTCGACGGCGCGCTCGGCCCATTCGTCGAAGCGGCCGCAAGCCCCGTCACAGACCCAGCAGTCGTCAGGATCGACGGCCTCGTAGGGCTCGTCGTCAGCGAGCGCGACGGCGACGCGCAGCCCCTCGCCACGATCGGCGTTCGAGAGCCCGAAGCTCCGGTCGGCGAAGACCCGACCCAGACAGCTATCGCAGACCGGGCCGGCGTCGATGACGGCACGGGCCTCGGCAAGGAAGTCCATACAGGAGGAGGTGGCGGCGGCGATAATTGTCTTGCCCTTCGTTTCCTTGCTTTTGTATCGCCTGACACTGCCGTGGTGACGACCCACACACCGGCGCGCGACCACGCAGTATTTACGCCGTTCGCCCATATCGAAAGTATCCAATATGACTGAGTCTGCCGAGTCGACTGCGGAGCTACCGGACTCCTTGCACCGACTCTACGACGACCCTGCCGACGCCGCAACGACGCTCCGCGAGCGCGCTGGCGACGACAGCGTAGCCGAGCAGGTCGGCTGTCTCTTCGCGGCCCTCTCGAACCCCCAGCGGTTGCGGTTGCTCTGGGCGTTACGGGACGGCGAGTGCTGTGTCTGTGAACTCCAGACCGCTCTCGACGCCCCCCAATCGACAGTCGCCTCACACCTCCGGTGTCTGACCGAGGCCGGCCTCGTCAGTACCCGCAAAGACGGAAAATGGAGCTACTACCGGGCGACCGATCCAGCCGTATTCGAGTTGATCGACGACGCGATGGCAGTGGCCGACACGCAGGACACGGAGGGTGAGAAATGAGTCAGCCGCCTGCCCTCGATATCGAGAACCTCCGCAAGGAGTACAACGACGTGACTGCCCTCGACGGCGTTTCGCTGACCGTCCCCGAAGGCAGTTTCTTCGGCCTGCTCGGTCCCAACGGCGCGGGCAAAACGACATTCATCAATATTCTCGTCGGCCTCGTCCGGAAATCCGGTGGCACCGCTCGCGTCTTCGGCCACGACGTGGAGGACGACTACCGGGAGACGCGCAACGCCATCGGACTCGCACCACAGGAGTTCAACGTCGACCGCTTCTTCCCGATCCGTGAAGTCCTCGAGCATAAGGCCGGCTACCACGGCGTTCCGGCCAGCGAGGCCGCCGACCGCGCCGACGAAGTGCTCAAACAGGTCGGCATCTACGACAAACGCGACACCCGCTTCGACTGGCTCTCCGGCGGGATGAAACGCCGGTTCCTGCTCGCGCGGGCACTCATCACCGATCCTGACCTCCTGATTCTCGACGAACCCACGGCCGGTGTCGACGTGCAACTCCGGCGCGACCTCTGGGAACTCGTCACCAAACTCAACGACCAAGGGAAAACGATCCTGCTGACGACCCACTATATCGAGGAGGCCGAACGGCTCTGTGACGAGGTGGCAATCCTCGACTCCGGGCAGGTTCGGACGGTCGCCACGCCGGCTGAACTGAAGGATCGTGGCACGGATCGCATCGTCGTCGAACTCCGCTCGCCGCCAACAACGCTGCCCGATCTGCTGGCGGACGACGAGCGCGTCGAGGCAGTCGATCTCGACGGCCACCAACTCACTGTCACCGCACGCAAGGGTGGACTGGTCGCCCCGCAGCTCGTCCGCGAACTCGACCGCGAGGGGATCGAGATCGTCGATCTCGAAATTACCCGGACCTCCCTTGAGGAGATCTTCGTCGAGATGACCAGCAGCGACGAGACTGGCAATGCGGGCGACGGTGACGACGCTGCCGACAGCGACGACGACACGGAAGATGACGACCGCTCACGGCACGAACAACAGGTCGCCCCCGACGGAGGGCAACAATGAGCGTCGTCGACCGCGCGGCCGCCGCCGCGGGCGTCCCGACCGGCTTTTACACCTTAGTCAAACGCGAGGTCCTGCGGTACGTCCGCCGGCCGAAAAACACCTTCATCCCGCCGTTCATCACGAACGTCCTGTACTTCTCGGTGTTCGGGGTCATCCTCGGCGACCGCGTTGGCACCATTATCGGCGTTCCCTACATCCTGTTCATCCTGCCGGGGCTGGTCGTCCTCGGCGCGGTCTCGAACGCCTTCGAGAACGGCTCGTTTTCGATCTTCCACGGCCGATGGAACGAGTACATCGACGAGACGCTGACCTCGCCGCTGTCGTACACACAGATGGTCTGGGCGTACCTGCTGGCCTCGGCGTTGCGCGGCGTGTTGGTCGGGACGCTCATCGCGGTGCTCGGGTTTGGTATTATTAGCGGCCTCTACCAGCCGGTGCCGGTCGAACAGCCGCTCTATCTCGTCGCGTTCATCCTCGTGATCTCGCTGCTGTTTGCGAGTCTCGGGATCGTCGGCGGCCTGCTGGCCGAGGATTTCGACGACCTGACGATGATGAATCAGTTCCTGCTGCGGCCGCTGGTGTTCTTCGGCGCGGTTTTCTACTCGCTGGGAGACCTGCCGCCGCTGCTTCAGGATATCTCGCTACTGAATCCGATGGTCTACATGGTCAACGGGGTTCGCTACGGCTTCCTCGGCGTCGCCGAGGTCGACCCACAGTTCTCGCTGGCCGTGCTGACGGCCGGGACAGTTGCGGTCACGCTGGGGAACGTCTGGCTTTTCAAACGCGGCTACGGCCTGACTGACTGAGCGGGTTCGTCACTCGCTCGTTAATCGGCTCACGGCATCGGAGACATCTTCGATGGTCGAGGCCTGCTGCTCGTTGGCGGCGGCGATCCGCTCGACCTCTTCAGCGACGGTGTCGGCCTGTTCGACGAGTTCGTCGAGCATGCTAGCGACCTCCTCGGAGCTGGCGGCCTGTTCGTCGGTCGCATCCGAGACCTCGCGGATGCCGTCGGCTGTCTCCTCCACGGCCTCGGTGATGTCGTTGAGTAGCTCCATCGCCTCGGCGACGCGTTCGACGCCGCGGTCGATCTGTTCGGTCGTCTCCTCCAGGCTTTCGACCGTTTGGTCGGTGTCCTTTTCGATCGCCGTGACGAGATTCTCGATCTCTTGGGCGCGCTCTTGGGAGTCGGTCGCCAGCGATTTGACCTCGTCGGCGACGACGGCAAACCCTTCGCCGGCCTCGCCCGCCCGTGCCGCCTCAATCGAGGCGTTGAGCGCGAGGATGTTGGTCTGTTCGGCGATATCGTTGATGACCTCGACGACGGAGTTGATCTCGCTGACGCGGGCCTGGAGTTCGTCCACGTCGGTCGAAACCTCATCGACGGCCTCGCCAACGTCGTCCATCACGCCCATCGCGTCGTCGGCGGCGGCTTGGCCGTCCTCGGCGAGTTCGCGGGCGCGTTCGCTGTTGTTCTCGACCTCGTCGGCCGAGGAGGCGATCTCTTCGACGGTCGCGCTCATGTTGGAGACCTCGCTGGCGATCGAGTGGATGCGGTTGGACTGCTCGCCGGTCAGCTCGGAGATGTCTTGAGCGGACTGAGAGACCTCGGCGGATGACCGTTTGAGGTCGGCCATTGGCTCATCGAGGTCGCGTTCGACCTCGCGGGCCAACTGCTCGCGCTGCTCGATTTCTTGCTCCAGTTTCTGGCTGTAGGAGTGAATGTAGGTGTCGGCGACGACCTGCATATCGAGGTTGATGATCCGGAGAACAGCCATCATATCCGCCCGGAGTTCGGTGATCTCTTCCTCGGCGATCGCGGCAACGTCGTCGCCGGTGCTGTCAGCGTCGACAGCTTCCCGCAGGCGGTCGGTCAGCCGGTCGGTCACCTGCTCGGTGAGGATCGGGAGAATGAGGTCGTAGTAAACGCCGTACTGGCCGATGTAGTGTTTCATCGGCATCTCCAGAATGTCGTGAATCTTGCCGATCCGGGCCCGATGTTTGAAATACTCGTAGTCGTACTCGCCGCTGGCCAGCGTAGCGAAGTACGCCATCTGGGTCTGCCGCAACTGGTCGACACCCTTCGGCGAGCGGCCGATCACCTCGACGGTCTGGTCGTACTGCGTGAGGTTCTCGTAGAACAGGTCGGCGATCTCTTCGGTGTGCGCCTCGAACAGCGGCCGGAGATCGGCCAGCCGCTCGGCGTCGTCCGCGTCGAAATCGATGAAGTCCTTCCGCCACTCGATCTCCTGTCTGTCGAGGTCGATCTCGCGCATGAGCGACTCGATATCGACCTGATCGTTGAGGCCCCCTTGCCCGAACATCTCGGCATACTGAGTCATGCGTTCGAAATTCGGCGTGCATATATAAACCGACACCGGCGAGATTCAGGTTTGATACCACCAGCAACGGGCGGTGAGTGCTGCCGATTCGTTTGGCGTCAAATCGCTGAATTAGCAGTGATTATCGTTATTGTGACCGATATTTGAGAATATGGCCAGTTTTGGCCGGATTTGGGGTAAAAGTCACCACAGAATCACGTTCTCCCGGTTGTAGATCCGAGTAGTCGAACCTAAACCCGTTCGCTGCCGACGCAACGGTATGCGTCAGTTCATTGTACTCGGTCACGACGCACCGACGACAGCCGACTTCTCGCTGGATGACCTCTCGGGAGCCGGCCGGCTCGACGTGTTGTGTCGGTGTGTCGGCGCGGCGGTGTTCCTCTCGCATGGCATCCGCAAGGACGTACGGATCCATCTCGTATTGGGCGATGAGTACACCCTCCGGTTCGACAGCGACACGCTCCGGCGGCTCTACCCCGACGAGCGAACCATCGCCGCTCGGATTCGGGACGCACTCGACCAACGCGAGGACGCCATCGGCCACATGGCCGCGGAGGTATCGCCGGGGATGGAACTCTACCGCCTCGGCTTCGAGGCGACGCTTGACGACGTTGCCAGCAAGGGGACGGTCGTCCAACTACACGCCGAGGGAACGCCGCTACCGGAGGCGTCGCTACCGAGCGATCCTGTCTTCGTGCTTTCGGATCACCAGGATTTCACCGACCGCGAGGCCGACCTACTGGCCGAACAGGCCGAGCAGCGACTCCGCGTTGGCCCCGAGACGCTTCACGCCGATCAGACGATCACCGTCGCTCACAACTGGCTGGATACCGCGGGCTATACCGAGTACTGAATCGAGTCGATCACAACCGTTAAATTCGGCCGCGGCGTGCCGATGAGTGCGGGCCGGTGGGGTAGCTTGGTATCCTTCGGCCTTCGGGTGGCCGTAACCACGATTCAAATTCGTGCCGGCCCATTTCTACCCACCGTTCACCACCGCCGAGCTGCTGCGGCACGCAGTGCCGCAAGCGAGGCACCACGAACGGTGGGTTGTATGAAACACACACAATTTGAATCAGGGAGTGACCAGCGGGGACGACCGTGATTCAAATTCGTGCCGGCTGATTCTACCTGAGAGCGACCAGAAATGCCGCGGACTCACTCGGTATCCGAGATGAAGTTCGTCTCGGTGGCGGTGATCGAGAGATCGAAGGTGTCGTTGATAAGCGAGATCGTCGAGGGGTCAACCGAGTCGGGATCGAGCGTGTAGTAGGCGATCGCGTCGACGGTTTTGAACTGATTCGTCAGGATTTGGAGGAACTTGAACGTCGGTTTCTCGCCGAACTTGCTGATGATTTCCGAGAGGATGTCGAACTCGACGACGATCTGGCCTTCAGAGTTGCCGTGGTCCTCAAGCACCCGCGAGATGGTTTTCCCGAGCGTCGAGAGCCCGAGTTTCTTGCTCAGTTTGACGATCTCGATGGGGACATCCGAGATGTCCAACCCCTTGATGTCCTCAGCGGGGTCGTCCTTCGTCGTCAACACGACTGTCAGCGCGGGCCAGCTACCGAGTTCCTCACGGAGCATCCGGAGCCGCGCGGCCGGGTTCGTCGTGATCAGGATGACGATGTCGCCGGCCGCGAGGAAATGCATCCGGGCGTTGTTGAGCCCGGGGCTGTTTTTCGGAGCCTTGACGAGAATGTTCCCCGAGCGGTCGATCTCCTCGGCGACGTGGCTGCCGGACTGGACGAACTGTTCTTCGTGTTCGAACAAGTGGTCCTTGAAGTGCTGGATCGTTTTGTCCTCGTCGTAGCTGATCTCGGAGCGGTCGCAGTAGGGACACTCCCAGCTAACGCCGGGATCCTCGTGGGAGAGGTATTGCTGAGAGTGTTCGAAAAGATGGGATTTGATGACTTCGGCCATCGAATCCCGATTGGCCCCCCAAACAGTGTAGTTGGCTTCCCGAGATCGCCACCGATAGACCATGAGTGAGTATCCCCTTGTGCAGTAAATAAGTCTGGGGATAGCAGCCAATCGGGCGCGGCAACGCCAGAAGACTGAGCAATCCAACACAGCACCGCCGGCGGACCGACCGATCCGACACGGCACCGCCGACAGCGACCCACGACCGACGACAGCTATTTCCGAGCGTAGCCCTTATAAACAGCAGTCGCAGTTACGAACCGCCGCTCGAATCCGAATCCCGAGGAAAAGAGCCACAATGGAAGACACGACCAAATACCTGATTCACGCTCAGATCGCCGCCAACGGCGTCGTCGAGCGCAACGACGTCGTTGGCGCGGTCTTCGGCCAGACGGAGGGCTTGCTGGGCGATGAGTTGGATCTCCGCGATCTCCAGGAGTCCTCGAAGGTCGGCCGGATCGACGTGGAGATCAGCTCCGAAAACGGCCAATCGTTCGGCGAGATCACCATCGCCACCAGCCTCGATAAGGCCGAAACCGCGATCCTCGGGGCGTCGCTGGAAACCATCGAGCGCATCGGCCCCTGCCGGGCCGACATCGAGATCAGCGAGATCGAGGACATCCGCGCGGCCAAACGCCGGGCAGTCGTCGACCGCGCAAAGGAGTTGCTGGCGACGGCCTTCGACGAGACCAGCGTCTCCAGTGCGGACCTCGTCGAGGACGTCCGAGAATCCGTCCGAGTCGAGGACATCGTCGAGTACGAGGGCCTCCCCGCGGGGCCGAGCGTCGCCACCTCCGACGCCGTCATCGTCGTCGAGGGGCGGGCCGACGTGCTCCAACTCCTCCAGTACGGTATCAAAAACGCCATCGCTGTCGAGGGGACCGACGTGCCCGACGCTGTCGCCGACCTGACGAACGAACGAACGACGACCGTCTTCGTCGACGGCGACCGCGGCGGCGAGTTGATCCTGCGGGAACTCCTGCAGGTCGGCGACGTCGATTTCGTCGCCTTCGCGCCGAACGGCCGCTCGGTTGAGGATCTCTCGCGGACCGATGTCATCGAAACCCTCAGACAGAAAGTCGCCGCCGACCGGCTCAAGGATGTCCAGAACGTCCGCGAGGCGATGGCGGGCATCGTCGGTGACAGCGAGCCGCCGATGACGCCCGACTCGGCGGAGGGCGCGGGTGCCGATGCCGACACGGAGGTCGAAGTCGTCCCGACCAGTTCGCCGGCCTCCTCGCCGTCGCCGCCGTCGGCAGCCAACGATCCGGTCGCACCGACTGACTCGCCGTCGGTGCCGGAGCCACCCGATCCGCTCGGCGACGACGGAGGCACCGAAGCGACTACGGATGCCGAGACACCAGCGACGCCGGACGATAACCCGGCGGAAGCGGACGGCAGCGAAACCAACGACAAAGCAACAGCCGACGAGAGCGACGAGGGTGATGACCCCAACTCGGAGACAGCAGAGCCAGCGACACTCCGAAGCCACGTCGACGACATCATCGGCGACGGCAGCGGGACCGCTCGGCTGCTCGATGCAGCGTTCGAGCCGCTCGCCGACACCGACCTCGACGGCCTCATCGATGCCATCGAGGCGTCCGACGAGCCGTACTCGCTGGTGCTCGACGGCGAGCTCAGCCAGCGTATCCTCGATGTGGCCGCCCAGCATGGGGTCGACCACATCGTCGCCCGCAGCACCGGCGAATTCGTCAAGAAGCCGGTCGGCACGCGAGTGCTGACGGCCGACGAACTGGAGCCACCGGAAGCCGAAGTCGGACTCTAATCGGGGTCGTACCGAAGTGTGAGGCCGTCGCTGGTCTCGAACTGGTCGTCAGAGTGCGCGATTTCTGTGAAGCCGACACGCTCGTAGAGCTGCCGCGCGGCGTCGTTGTCGGCAGCGACGTGGACCGTCAGCGGCGAGGGGGTGCGGGCGATAACTTTCTCCAAAAGAGCTTGTCCACGCCCCGCCCGGCGGTGATCGGGGTTGACGACGAGTTCAGCGATGTGGGTTCCAGAACCCCCGACAGCCAACACGTAGCCGACTGCCGTATCTCGCTCGTCGACCGTGACTAACAGCGTGAACGCCGCAGTCGTCGTAAGCGGGATTTCGACACCGAGTGAGGTCGTTGCTGCTTGCGCGTCTCGTGGACCCTCATCGGGGATCGCCGCCGACAACAACGCCGGAGTGGGCTCCGGGAGCAACGACTGCAAGCGATGCAGCCGGTCGGCATCACTCGCCCGCGCCGGACGGATCGTCGAGTCCATCAGAGGAAAACAGCGGCGAGGACGACGCTCGTCAGGCCGCCGGTGAGCGTCGCAAAGAAGTTGATCGACTGATTGCCGAAGCGGTCACCCTCGACAGTCGCGCCAAGCAGGCTATCAGTTGTAATGCCAGCGAACCCACCGACAGCGACGAGTGCGCCGCCGACGACAGCGGAGCCGAGCGGTAACGCGACCGCCGAGAGGCCGCCGACCAGCCCGACACCCGCGAGGCCGGCGAGTTCGCCCTGCCACGTGATCGCGCCGTCGGTACCGGGCTCGACGGGTTCAAGCGTCGTGATCAACCGCGGATTATCGTAGAGACAGCCCACTTCGCTCGACAGCGTATCACCGAGCGCGGTCGCCAACGAGCCGGCGAAAACGAACGGCAGTGCCAGCGAGACGACGGCCGCGGGGTCGACCTGTTCGGCGGCCGCAAGCGCGATGACTGCAATGAGGGCGACGCCAGCGTTGGCGAGAACGTTGCCGGTGCCGCGCGCGCCGTCGTTGTCCTCGGCGACGCCGCGGGCCTGCTTGGCCTCATACCGGAACTTCGAGGCCAACCCGCCGATAGCGAAAAAGGCGATCAAAACGGCGAACCAGCCGAACCCGCCGAGGACGATCGTCAACACGCCGAGCAAAACGCCGGTCAACATACCCGATACGTCGGCCGTGCCGAGCCCATACGAGATGCCGCCGAGACCGGCAGTCACGGCCAACGCGGCGATCAGATCCGGCGTCGGCACCGGCCCGATGAGCGCGGCGATGAGCCAGATGACCAGCCCGACCGACAGCACGACCAGCGGGTCGTCCCGCTCGTAGAGCAATTCGCGGAGCAGCGCGGCGATCAGCGTCCCGACGATCGCAAGGAAGATCATCGCCGACCAGTTGACGACCGCGTTCTCGTAGACGATGACGACGTATTGGCCGGCGACGGCCGCGGGGACGGCAGCGGCACCGAAGCCGGCGACCGCGAAGAACGGCTCGCTGGTCGACGTCCGAATCGCCTCAGTCCCGAGGTTGCCGAAGCCGAGGATGAGCAGCGCGGCGACGAAGATATCGACCGGCAGGGCCGCCCGCGGCAACGCCAACAGCAACGCGAGAGCGGCAGCGGCGAACCCAAAACCGGCCAGGCCGTTGAGCCGGCCGTCCCGTCGGTCGCCGGGGCGAGCGAACAGCTCGAAGAGGGGGCCGTCGTCGACGAGAAACGCCGCGGCGACAGCGATCGCGGCGAAGGGAACCGCCGTCGCCGCCCCGAGTACCGGCGCGGCCAGCGCGAGCGTCGCAACGGCCGCAAACGCCCCTGCCCGTCGGAGCCGTCGAGTCACACCACGGGGTTCCCCTGACGGCCACTTAACCCTCCCGACAAGGGCATCACCGTGGGAGTCGGTCACAGCGGCCACTCCGCCGGAGTTTTTGTCCCGGCATACCGAGATGCCGACAGTGCTCTACGAGGCCTATCTCTCCGTTCGGCTTCGCCGGCAATCGAACCCCCCGCCGGAGCACGTCGCCGTCGTCATCACCGAACGCGACCTGCTCGAACAGGGGGCCTACGAGACGCTGCAGGACTTCTTCGAATGGGCCGTCGAGTACGGGGCCGAGCGGATCACCGTCTCCGTGAGCGTGCTTGATGAGGCCGTCATTCCGACGCTCAGTCGTGAACTAACGGCGTTGGAAACGCCGCTGCCGCTTGCGGTGCGGCGGCCCGGCGACACCGAATCCGCCGACGCGCCGATCCAAGTGAGCATCGGCCTCGGCGGCAAACGTGAGTTCGCCGAAACCGTCCGCCAGTTGGCCGAAGCCGTCGACGACAGTGATATCGAACCTGATGAGATCGAAGCCGACGACATCGACAGCCGACTGGTGTTCCNCGACGNGCCNGACCTNNTCATCAAGACCGGCGCCGAACGGCTCTCGGATTTCATGATCTGGCAGTCCGTCTACTCGGAGCTCTACTTCACGGACGTGAACTGGCGGGACTTCCGGAANCGGGACTACCTNCGCGCNCTNCNGGANTANNNGGATCGTCAGCGACGGTTCGGGAAATAGCGTCAATTCGACAGCTAATCTGCCGGTTCGAGCGTCGCGTCCGAGCCGGTCGACTCCGAGCCACCGTCAGCCGGGGTCGCCGTCTCAAGCTCCTCGGCGACCGCCCGGCGGCCGGATTGCGGTAGCTTCCCGCGAAGGCGACTCACCAGTTCGCTGGCCTCTGTGAGTTCGAGGCTGCCGACCGCTCCGGCGAGGGCGACGGCGCGGTCGATCTTACTCTGTTGCCACGACTCCTCGCGGGCCTCGTAGGTGCGNATNNCNCGCAGGAANTCGAC
>NZ_RKLU01000003.1:445134-446514 GCF_006861665.1 Halonotius terrestris
GAACTCNGGCCAGTANGGCGCACAGAAGNACACCGCCGCCTCGTTGCCGTTGGCGTGCCACGGGAGGAAGTTCGANGTCCGCTCNTCGCCGCCGGTNCGGATGATGAGNTCGACNTCCCGCACCGGCTGGCGGTAGAGGCGGTTCTCGATGGCTTCGGGATCAACCTCGTCGGCCGCAAGCTCGCCGTCGGCGACGGCGGTAGCGACTTCCCGGGCCGCCCGGAGCAACTCGTTTCGTCCGCCGTACGCAAGCGCGACGTTGAGTCGGAAGCCGTCGTAGCCCGCTGTTTGGGATTCGGCGTACTCAATGGCTTCACGGACGCGTTCAGGGAGGCGGTCGATCTCGCCGATGGCCCGAATACAGACCCCGTTTTCGTGGACGCGGTCGCTGTCGGCGAGTTCGTAGAGTTTGGACTCGATGATATCAAAGAGCGGCTCGCGTTCCTCGGGTGGGCGGTCGAAGTTCTCGGTCGAGAAGGCATACAGCGTCAACTCGTCGATGCCGAGTTCCTCACACCAGTTGAGCACCTGTTCGGAGGTGTCGGCACCTTCGCGGTGGCCTTCCGGCGCGTCATCGCCCTGTTTGCGGGCGTATCGCCGGTTGCCGTCCTGGATGATCGCCACGTGGGTCGGCCCCTCGCCGATCTCCCGGCGAAGCAGCCGCTCGTAGCCGCGGCGGAACTGACGGTTGAGCCACCCGAACATCTACCCCAACCCACAGGACGTGGCTATGTGTGTTTTTCCATCTCAGCCAAAAATCACAGCGACCGCCTGCGACGATCCGTTAGGAGAGGTCGTGGATATTCTCGACAACAGCGTCGGCGAACTCACTGGTGGCGAGTTTCTCGCCGCCCTCGATCTGGCGGTGGAGGTCGTAGGTGACCGTCCGATCGACGATCGTCTGCTCGACGGCGTCACGGACGAGTTCGGCGGCATCGTCCCAGCCGAGGTAATCGAGCATCTCGCGGCCCGAGAGGATCATCGCCNTCGGGTTNACCTTGTCCTNGCCNNCGTANTTCGGCGCGNNNCCGTGGACCGGNTCNGCGAGGNCGCGCCCGTCGCCGATGTTCGCGCCCGGCGCGATACCGAGCCCGCCGATCTGTGCGCCGGCGGCGTCGGAGAGGTAGTCGCCGTTGAGGTTCGGCATCGCGAGCACGTCGTACTGCTCCGTCCGGGTGAGAATCTGCTGGAGCATGTTGTCGGCGATGCGGTCNTTGANNACGANNNNGTCNTCNGGNNNNTCGCCGTCGTACTCCTCCCANAGNTCGTCNTCNGTGATGNCCTCGTCGCCGTACTCCTCNNCGGCNANNTCGTAGCCCCAGTCNCGGAACGCNCCCTCGGTGAACTTCATGATGTTNCCCTTGTGGACGAGCGTGACNG
>NZ_RKLU01000003.1:446519-488590 GCF_006861665.1 Halonotius terrestris
CGGTCGTTNNNGANCGCGTANTCGATGGCCTCGCGGATGAGTCGCTTCGAGCCGAATTCGGTGATCGGCTTGACGCCGATGCCGACGGGGCCGTCGTGGATCGTGTTGTCGAAGCCCATCTCGTCTTCGACGAACTCTTTCACGTCTTGGACTTCATCAGTGCCGGCTTCCCATTCGATGCCGGCGTANACGTCNTCNGTGTTCTCNCGGAANNTGACCATATCCATCNNCTCNGGCNCNNTNACCGGNGANGGGACGCCGTCGAGGTGGTAGGTNGGCCGCANNTTCGNGTAGAGNTCNAGCTTCTTGCGGAGNGCGACGTTNAGNNNCCGNAAGCCNGCGCCGACCGGCGTCGTCAGCGGGCCCTTGATCGCAACGCGGTGTTCGCGGATGGCGTCGACGGTCTCCTGTGGGAGATTCTCGTCGTACATCTCTCGGGCGGAACTGCCGGCGTAGACCCGCATCCAGGCGATAGAGCGGCCGGTCGCNTCNGCGGCNGCGTCGAGNACCTGCTGGGCGGCGGGGCCGACNTCCGNGCCGATCCCGTCGCCATGAATAATCGGAATGATTGGCGTCTCCGGCACGTTCAGCTCCCCGGTATCCTCATCGGCGAGCGTGATCTGCTCGCCCTCGTCGGGGATATCGATCTTGTCGTAGCTCATAGACGGTGGGTGATTTTTCAAGGACGCTAAAAGGCCTGCCGTTCTTCGTGTGACACCACACCGCTACCCGAGTCCCAGCCGACTATTCGGCTCTGAAGCGGGCAAAGTGTGGACGGATGGCGACCGTCGGTATCCGTCGGAGCGAGTGCGGTCAATTTCGCGCGCTCCGACGAGGACATAAACTTACTTCATGGCCTCGCCGGTACCAACAGTCAGTGGGGCAACTCGTTTCGATGCAGGTCGCGGTGGGGGCCGGCGTGGTGAGCCTCGGCTACCTCGCCTTCGGCGGCTATCTCCTCAACCGATACGAGGGGATCGGCGTCCGCAGCCTCAGCCTCTTTTCCATTCTCTGGGGCGCGAACTTCCTGTCGGCGGCCGCAGTCATCTACGCGTTTTCGAACTTCGGCATTACCAACGGGTCACAGCTTACCCAACTCGGTTCGCAGGTGCCAACGAGCCTCCAACCCGTATTGATCAGCGTTGATTTCCTTGCCGGACTGTTCACCGTCAGCGGGATCTTCGTGTGGCTCTGGTTCGTCCTCCAGTACACCCAGCGGATCGGCCGACGGGAGAAAACCGCTATCGCCGTGCTCGGCGGCGTGACCTTCCTCGTCTCGGCGGTCAACGGGCTCACCGGCGCGGCAGCCGCGTTCGGACTCCTCGAGATCGAGCCCGCGCTCCGGACGAGTTTCCACGAGTTCGCCACGGTCTTCGAAGTCCTCGGTACGAGCGTCGCCATCGGCGTCGGCATCGCGCTGCTGTACACGACAGCGACCCGCCACCAACCGTTCAGGAGCCGGAGCGTCGTCGGCCTGTCGCTGGCGATCGTCTTCCCGTGGCTCGTCGGCTATCTCTATCAGTTCGGCCTCGTCACGGAATTCGCGTCGGTCAGCGCGCTTCGGGCCAGCGCACTCACCCTCGGACTCGGGGGACTGTGGCTCACCGTCACCCGCGATAACATCTTCGAGCAGTTGCCGGCGTCCCGAACGGTCGGCCGACAGACCGCCTTCGATGCCTCCGATACCGCCATCGTCGTCGTCAACAACGCCGGCAACGTCTCGGATCTCAACCCGGCGGCCCGAGAGTTGTTCGGCGTCTCCGAACTCGACAGCATCGGCGCGCCGCTGGCGTCGCTGCTCCCCGAAACGGTCGATAGCGACGCGGTCAGACAGTCCGAGCCGATCACCTTCGAGATGCCGGCCGGCGACACAGTCGTCGAGGCGGCGACGACGACGGCGACCGACGACAGCGGGCAGGCGATCGGCGAAACCATCGTGTTCACAGACATCACTGACGAACGGCGTCGCCAACAACGGATTCAGGTACTGAACCGCGTGCTCCGGCACAACCTCCGGAACGACCTCAACGTCGCCCAAGGGTACGTCGACGTGATGACCGATGCCGACAGCGATACCGAACAGTACCAAACCAAGATCGAATCCATCTTCGGAAAACTCGTCACCATCGGCGACAAGGCCCAACGCACCGAAACCGTGTTGGCCGCCGATCCGCTGGCGAACTCGGCGACCGAGCTGTCGGTCCTCATCGAGGATGCGGTCACCTCCATCGAAGCCGACACCGAGTCGGTCCCGATCTCGGTGTCCGTTCCCGCGGAGACGGCCGTCCGCATCAATCCGGTCGTCATCCAGTCGATCATCGAGGAGTTACTCTCAAACGCGATCCGTCACAGCGGTTGTTCGGAGATCACGGTCAGCTACGAGCCCGAAGCGACGACGCTCGTTGTCACCGACGACGGCTCGGGGATACCGAGCCACGAGATTACTGTCCTCGACAACGCCGAGGAAACGGCCCTCGAACACGGCAGCGGACTGGGGCTGTGGCTGATAAAATGGGGAACCGACAGCTTCGGCGGCCGAGCTACCTTCGATACCGACGACACGGGGACGCGTGTCCGGATCAAAATACCGGCCGACCTCGTCGACGAAGCCTAAACGGCGCGACGCTACTGGCTGGGTCGCCACGCGAGCAGCGTCGCCGCCGCCAGTGCGACGAACGCGACGCCGAGGCCGAAGCCGAAGGTGCTGTCGGTCGTCGCGGTCGTCGCAGTCGCATTCCTCGCGTCATCGAGGTCACCGTCGGCGGACTCCCCGTCGGAGTCGTCGATTTCGGCGACCGCGAACAGCGAGAAGCCGCCGGTCTCGGCAGCCACCGTCACGGTTCCGTTCGTGGTTGATTCGACGGTTGTGTCCAGTTCTTCCCAGCCGTCGTCAGTTTCGTGGACGACGACCGCGTTGTTTGGGTCCTCGAGGTCGGCTGCGTCGACCTGCATCGTGACCGTCGCAGGCGTGTCGCTGGCAGATTCACCCGCCTCGTCGTAGACTGAGATGTCGGCGACGGTGACGACGTTGACAGCGGCCTCGTTGTCGGCGGCCGAATCGTCGTCAGTAGCCCCGTCGTCAGCGTCGTCGTCAGCAGTCGAATCGCCGCCGCTGACAGCTGTCGCAGCGAGGTCGTTGGCAACGGTTTCAGCGATCAGGTCCCGCATCTCAGCCGATGGATTGCTATGTTCCTCGATTTCGACGCTGCCGCGGAGGTCCTCGTCGGCGAGGGTGACGCCGGCAACGGTCTCGGTAGCTGCATCCGACCGCACCGTGATGCCCGGTTCGTCGGGTTGGGCGTCGGTGATTTCGACTTCAGTTGCGGCGGCGGGTTCGGCGGCAGAGACTTGATTCCTGACTTCGTCGATGTCAGGTCCGCCGTTTTCACCGGCAGCGTCTGCTTGGTCACTCGCGGGGGCCGTCTCATCGCTGTTTCCGGGGTTGTCCGCGCTGGGTGTCTCGTTGGGGGCGTTGTCGTTAGCTGAACCGGCAGCATCTGAATTGCCGTTCGAATCAGAATTCTCGGAGTTGCCGGTGTCGGTACCACCACCGTTGTCATCCCCGCCGGTGTTGGTATTGTCAGCGTTGTCGCTGTTGCCGCCATTACCAGCATCGTTCGAACTGCCGGCGTTGTCCGCGCCACCACCGTTGGTTCCATCAGAGGAAGAACTACTGCTGGAGCTATCAGAGGAAGAACTACTGCTGGAGCTATCAGAGGAAGAACTACTGCTGGAGCTATCAGAGGAAGAACTACTGCTGGAGCTATCAGAGGAAGAACTACCGCCATCGTTGTTGCCGCTGCCGCCACCGGCATCACCACCGCCACCGGCATCACCACCGCCACCGGCATCACCACCGCCACCGGCATCACCACCGCCACCGGCATCACCACCGCCACTGGGGTTATCGCCGCCCTGCGATTGGGCAACAGTCGGGCCGACGAAGGCGGCTCCGATAGCCACCGTCGACATCACCACAATCGCCGCAAGCAGAATGGCCCGAGTTTTTACACGGCGCGTCGTCATTGGAGCAACACCTGCCGATCAACAGCGGTCGGTTGGCGCGCGATATGGACGGTAGACTCCCCCGTCTGACTGCCAGCGTCCGTATTCGAGATCGTGTTCCGTCTCTGTTGGTTCATGCTTATGCCCGATGGATACCGTTCGATCGACTCTGCCCGGAGAGCCGATTGTACGGTCGTGTTATTTTTACTAATTATTGGCACCCACTTTGTCTTATTGGTTATAATCCAGTCACTAACTGGGCAGGTAATATCTTGTCTGCCACGGGAGGGCCGGTCGGAACCGCTTTGGGGCCGCCCGCCAACCACCGGATATGAGCATCGGACCGCTCGATTCCGACGCCGTCGAGAGCTACCGCGAGGCCGGCGCAATCCTCGTCGAGACGATGAACGAGGCCCGCGAGATGATCGAACCCGGCGTCACCCAACTCGAGGTCGCGGAGTACGCCGAAGACGCCATCCGCGAGGCCGGCGCGGGGCTGGCGTTCCCGGTCAATATCTCGGTCGACGAGGCCGCCTCCCACGCGACGCCCGCACGCGATGACGACACGGAGTTCGGCGAGGAGATGATCTGCCTCGACATCGGCGTCCACGTCGACGGCTACATCGCCGACGCCGCCGTCACCGTCGATTACACCGGGAGCGACGATCTCGTCGAGGCGTCCGAGACCGCACTCGAAGCCGCCGTCGAAGCCGTCGCGCCGGGCGTCCCGGCCGGGGAGGTCGGCGGAGCAATCGAGAACGCTATCGAAAGCTACGGCTACACGCCGATCCTCAATCTGACGGGCCACGGCGTCGAACGCTACGACGCCCACACCGGGCCGAGCATCCCGAACCGCGCAGTCGACCGCAGCGTCGAACTCGAAGTCGGCGACGTGCTCGCCATCGAGCCGTTCGCTACCGACGGCCGCGGGAAGGTCGGCGAGGGCGCGACCGAAGAGATCTACGAGCAGGTCGGCGACGGCTCGGTTCGGGACCGCCGGGCACGACAGGTCATGGACGAACTGGAAGCCTTCGACGACCTGCCGTTTGCGGCCCGATGGCTCGACAGTTCGCGCTCAGAGATGGCCCTCCGGACGCTGAAGAACGCAGAGATCGTCAAGGGGTATCCAGTACTGAAGGAAGCCGACGGCCAGCTTATCAGCCAAGCCGAACACACCATGATCGTCACCGAAGACGGCTGTGAAGTGACGACCGCTGGGATTCACGACTTCGATTGAGCGGCTTCGGGTCCCATCGACACCGCAGTCACTACCCGGGTTAGAACGTCTCCCAGTCGATAACTTCCACATCGTCGATCCGCTCGAAGTCGTTGACGTTGGCGGTGACGACAGGGAGCTGTTGTGTCCGAGCCGTCGCGGCGATGTAGACATCATGGAGATCATCGAGCGGTCGACCCTGTTGTTTGAGCGACCCGATGATCCGTGCGGCTGTCGTGGCGACCGGTCGTGAGACCGGATGGATATCAAAGCGCGCGAGCAGTCTGGTGAGCTTGTCCTGTGCCGCCCGGTAAGCGTCGGTTCCGGAGTCGTACTGCAGTTCGACGCCTAACTGGAGTTCAGTCACCGTCACCATGCTGAGCAGATGGCGACCCTGCTCGTCGAGGGTTGCGACCTTGTCGTCAACGCCGCCGCGGTCGATATCGACGACAACGGAGGTATCAACCAGTTTCATCAGTGATCCGCTCGACTGTCCCGCGGCTCAGCGATTCGATCTCTTCGGTGACGCGGTCGGCCATCTCGGCGTCGAACACCTGCTGGCCCGAAACGTCAGCAAGCGTCCCACCGCTGTCGAGTTTCGCATCGATGACCTCGCTGAAACTCCGGTCGCCTTTCTCCCGTTTCAGCCGACGATACACGTCGTCGCTGATGGCGATATTCTTGCTCATATACTACGTATGGGTACCCATACACAAAAAAATAGCTTGCGGAGCAACCACCCGAGCGCGGCCGACGGTAGAGCTAACAGGCCCAAGTCACAGCCCTCCGTATGGACCAGATCTTCGCCCCGTGGCGGATCGACTGGGTCGAACGTGACCCCGAGGCAAAAACTATCGACGGCTGTCCGTTCTGCGTCCTGCCCGAGCGCGACGCCGACCGCGAGAGTCGCATCGTCGCCCGCAGCGAACGCAGTTTCGCCCTCCTCAACAACTACCCCTACAATCCGGGGCATCTGATGATCATCCCCTATCGCCATCTCGGCGACTATGAAGCTCTCACTACCGCCGAACTCCTCGACCACGCTCGCCTCAAACAGGTCGCTATCGACGCACTCCACGACGGACTCGGGCCCGACGGCCTCAATATGGGCATGAACCTCGGCGAGGGGGCGGGTGGCTCTATCGGCGACCACCTCCACACACATATCGTCCCGCGATGGGAGGGTGACACCAATTTCATGCCCGTCATCGGCGAGACGAACGTCATCGTCGAAGCCGTCGACGATACCTACGAGCGACTCCACGAGGGATTCGCCGCCCAGCCCGGTGCTGTCGTTGTCGACGACGCTGCTGACGACGCCGAACAGGCAGTCGAATTCTCGTTCGATCTCGCTGTCGACGACACCGAGTAGCGGTATTGCTGCGGACGGCCAACCGCCAAACCAGCCGATTTTTGCCCGTCGCTGCCAACCCACAGCTATGGACGCGGAGACGCCGGTGCTCGACAACCACATGCACCTCGATCCCGACGCCGCCCGCGGGATGGACGCCGTCGAGGATTTCGTGCGACTCGGCGGCACCCACCTGCTTGTCGTCAACAAGCCCTCGTGGCACCTCGGCGTCGAATCGACCGATCCCGAGGACTTCCGCTCCGTCTTCGAGACGACCATCGACATCGTTGCCGACGCGAGCGAGTTGCTGCCGGGGCGTGCGTGGCCGATCCTCGGCGCGCATCCCGGACTGATCAACCGGCTCATCGAGGATCGTGGCTGCTCGCCAGCCGAGGCGCGAGAGTGCATGCAGGGCGTCCTCGATATCGCCGCCGAGTACGTCGAACGCGGTGACGCACTCGCGCTGAAATCCGGCCGGCCACACTACGATGTCGACGACGCAGTCTGGGACGCCTCCAACGACGTCATGAAACACGCCTTCGAGTTGGGAGCCGACCTCGACTGCGTCGTTCAGCTGCACACCGAGGCCAGCGAAGACCTGACTGAGATCGCTGAGTGGGCCGAGGAGCGCGGACTCGGCCGCCAACAAGTCGTCAAACACTACGCCAGCGGCCGCCTCGCAGGCCCGACGCCGAGCGTAATGTGCAAGAAAGAGTGGTTGGAGACCGCCGCTGAGAACGGCGAGCCGTTCCTGATGGAGACCGATTACGTCGACGACCCCGACCGGCCGGGCGCGGTCATGGGCCCGAAAACCGTTCCCCGGCGCGTCCGCTGGCTCCGCGAGAAGGGATACGACGACGCTATCGAAACCGCTCACGTCGAAACGCCGAAGCGGGTTTACGGCATCGACACCCGTGGAACCCTCGGGTAGCGGCCTCAACGAGAAGAAAGGCCTTTGAGTGCGCCCGCGGAGACACAAGTATGACCGATGACGACGAGCCAGCCGAGACGTTTTACTCGGAAGACCGCTGGCAGAACTGGCTGACGCGGGTCGGCGAGGAGGACCTCGATCCCGAAAGCGAGGATTTCGCCCGGCTCTACTTCAATCTCCAGAACGACACCACCATTGCGATCGCCAAGATCATCACCGCCGTCGAGGACGGCCATCTCGACGAGGAAGGCGGTCTCGACAAACTGGAGTTCATCAACGACATCGTCCTGGCCGAACCGGAGTTCGACGCCGAGAACAAGCTGCTGTTGATCGACAGCGTCCAAACGAGTCTGATTCCGGTCTTCTATGCCGCCGAAGAATACCTGATCGGCGGGCCCGTCGAGGAGCAACCGCTCGACGACAACATCGCCGCCGCCGTCGACGCTGCCGCCGAAGAGGACGAAGACGCCGCCCTCGCGTTCCTCGTGCAGGCCGGCACCCAGATCATCGACGGCGCGGAGTTCGATGGCAGCGACCTCGACGAACTCGACTCCTGGCTCGTCTCCGAGTGGCTCAACGGCCTCGACAGCCTGCAGGACGCCTTCGCCGACCCCGAAGTCATCGAAGAGGACGAGGACTAACCTGACTGTTTTACGACGATCAACGTCACTCGTATCGACACACCCATAAGCCGCTGCTGGCAATCGGCGGGCATGGAACCTGTCGGCATCGACGCGGTTGAGGTCTGGACCGGCAAGCTCAAACTCGATCTGCCGGAAACACTCGCCCCGCAGAAGGGCGAGGACCCCGACAAATACCGCAAGGGAATCGGCCTCGTCGCCTCGTCGTTCCCGGATCTCTACGAGGACATCGTCACCATGGGTGCCAACGCCGCCAAGCGGCTCATGGATCGGAAGGGCCTCACGCCCGAGGATATCGGTCGGATCGACGTCGCCACCGAGTCGGCCTTCGACAACTCGAAGCCGGTTTCGACGTACGTCGCCGGCTGTCTCGAACAGTACTTCGACGGCGAGTTCCGCCACGCCAACAAGGGCGAACGGAAATTTGCCTGCGTCGCCGGCACTCAATCGATCGACGACGCCTACAACTGGATCCGCGCGGGTCGCAACCGCGACCGAGCAGCCCTCGTTATCGCCACCGACACCGCCCTCTACGCTCGCGGCGACCCCGGCGAGGCGACACAGGGTGCGGGCGCGGTCGCCATGCTCATCGACGAAGACCCCGATCTCGTCGAGATTTCGAACGAGCAGGGGTACGGCAGCATGGACGAAACCGACTTCCTAAAACCGAATCAGCAGTTCCCCTCCGTCGACGGCAAGCGGTCAATGCAAGTGTACCTCTCGCGCATGCGCGAGGCCGTCGAGGACTTCGAATCCGTCGCCTGGGACATGCACCCCGACGACTTCGCCTACGTTCCGTTCCACACGCCGTTCCCGGGGATGGTGCGAAAGGCCGCGCTGCTGGGCTACCGGCACATGAGCCGCGATACCGAAATCGAAGACGAACTCGCCGACGAGATCGGCCGCCAACCGCGCGAGGACGACCATGCCTCCCGGGAAGCCTACGAGGAGGCGATCCGCGACTACATGGACGACCTCAAAGAGACCGAACAGTACCNNGCGTGGTACGACCGNACCATCGANCCGACNCTNGNCATCTCNCGACACGTCGGCAACTGGTACACCGGCTCNGTCCACATCGCCAGAATCGCCGCCCTGCAGTACGCCGCTGAGGAGGACCGCGATCTCACGGGTGAAAAGCTCCTTGTGGGCTCCTACGGCTCGGGCGCGCAGGCGGAGATCCACGCCGAAACCGTCCAGCCGAACTGGGAGAGTGAGATCGACCAACTCAACGTCGATGCTCAACTCCACGCCCGGTATGACCTCTCCTATGAGGAGTACGAACAGGTCCACGACAGCCACAACTACGAGAAGGGCTCCGTCGATATCGACCCGTTCACCGAGCCGAGCGACGAGTTCGTCTTCACCGGCTGGGGTCGGATGAACGAGCGGCAGTATGAGTACATCGAATAGCGGTCGGGGGCTGCGAGATGTTTCAAACAGATTCGCCAGCTGTAGCTACGCAGTCAAGAAGGCCACATCCTCAAGCGAGGATGCGGGTAGTCGCCGGCGACGAGCCAGCGTTTAGATAACGCGGTTCTGGAGGTAATCNAGGTGCTTNGCGTTGTAGACGATCTNNACNNNGTCNGCNGCNGGCGAGCCGATACACGTCAAGCGGACGTTCTTCTCTTCGACCTCTTCGTCGGAGAGGATCTGCTGCATGTCCATGTCGATGTCGCCCTCCGTGACGATGGCCGCGCAGTTCGCACAGGCGCCGGCGCGACAGGAGAACGGCCAGTCGTACCCCTGTGCCTCGGCGGCTTCGAGGATGTACTCGCCTTCGTTCACATCGAGCGATCCGTAGTCCTCGTCGCCGAGNCCNGCGTCNNCGGCTTTNTCGAAGAGGTCGTCGTCNTCNATCTCCCANCCGTNGTCGCCCAGCACGTCGTAGTTCAGGTAAGTTACTGTTGGCATCGTTCCTTGGTTGGACACCCATCCCATTAGACTTTGTTGTTTCCGCAGTCTCCGCGGGAGGATAGTGTACGTTTCTGCAGTGGGCCCAATCGGCTGTCACCCCGGCAAACGTAGCGCGAAACAATCAAGAGGTCCGCTCAAGTAACAGCAATGCATGAGCGAGGCAGTGGTGGCGGATTTCCCCGGCCGGTTCCATACCGAGGAGACCGAGACTCGGAAACCGGTCAACGGGCGGATCCTCCTCAGCCAGAAGCAGCTCGTCCTCGCTACCGACGAGGCTGAGACCCGCATCCCGCTGTCGTCGGTCGTCGACGCCAACGTCGGCTCGCCACCACCAGCCTTCAAACAGTTCTTCAACGACACCGTCACCATCGCCTACAAGAAGAGCGGCCAGCGGCGCGCGGCGATCATCGAGGCCAACGGCCAAAACGTCGAGAAGTTCAAAACGGTCTTTTTCAAGGTCGCCATCGGCGGCCAGACAGTACTGGTCAAACACCCCGCAAAGCGTGGGGGTCGAATCACGGACGCCAGCGACCGCAAGATGAAACTCGGTCTCAAGCGCGGCCAACTCGATCTCAAGGGCAACGACGAGACCGTCACCATCGATCTCGGCGGCGTCATCGACTTCGGCCGCGAGCAACGCGATATCGGCGGGAAAACCCGGCCGACACTGTCGGTCGACCACTCCGAGGCCGGCACGACGCTGACGACGCTGATCACGCTGCCGAACGGCCGGAAGCTCAATCTGTTGGGCCGGTACGTCCGGCTCGAATACAGCGACATCATGGAGGACCTCGAAGAGATCGAAGTCGGCGAGGAAGAGGTCGAAACCCTCGTCTCGCTGTACAGTGCCGGCGGCAGCGCGGAACTCGGCATGCTCGTCACCGGCGACATCAACGAAACCCGCGCCATCGTCGACAAACTCAAAGAGAAGGAACTCGTCGAGGACGGCGACTCGGGGCTCGCGCTCACAGCGAAAGGCCAGGTCATCGTCAACCAGAAGATCGAATCGGTCAACGCCTGACGACGCGGGCACCACTCCCGGACAGAGGTTTCGACGCCAGAACGAGAGTTCGACCCAGAAACGAAGACTGCTTACTGCTCGTTCATCGCCTCGCTGGCGATGTTGCGCCCGCGGGAGTTGAGCGTGACCTCGTGGCGCGTGCGGACTTCATCGACGATATCCAGTTCGATCAGTTTCTCGAATGTCTCCTCGACATCCTCGACATCCTGCCCGATGAACGCCGGGATCTCGAACGGCGAGACGCCGGAGTACAGTGCCATCAGCACCTCTTTTTCCGATGGATCGAGATCGACGTTGGCCTCGCTGCGGCGTTCACCCTCCGCGAGGAACGATTTAGCGAACTTACAGTCCCGCTCTTTGCCAGTGATGTGCGTCTCGACGCTGGTCTGGCCGTCGACGTGAGAGACCTGCACCACGATCCGTTCCTCGCCGCCGACGGTCTGGCGTTCGGTGTTGATCTCGCTGATCTCGTCGAGTTCGAGTTCGACGAACTTCCCGCTCTGGAGGGCGGTCGCAATCGACTCCGCTTCGACTTTGAGGCGGGCTTTCTCCCACTTCTCGTCGGTGACGACGCCACCCTCGACGGCCGGGTGTTTCGCCTTGACGATGTTCTCGTCGAGCATCGCCTTGAAGAAGGCCGTCTTGAACTCCTCGTGGTCGGACGCCGAGATCAACATTACGTCCTCGTCGAGCCGGAGGCTCAGATAGTTCGAGACCGACGCGATGGCTTGGGAGCCGTCCTCGCGGCCACCGAGATCAGTGATATCGGAGAGGGCAATGGTCTTCTTGCCGTCGTTGCCGGCGAGGATGATCCGGCGGTTCGACAACAGGATGCGGCCTTCGGACCACGAGACGTTGTTGAGCTGCCGGCCGTCCTTGACCGCCATCGTGAACCGGCCTTTCGTATCCGCTATTTTGTACTCACCCTCACTCATTTGGTATCACCATCCCGGCGCGCCGCCGACGGTGGACATGTAGTCGTACTGTCTCGCTACTCTGTAATATCACTGTCGGCCCTTTAACTTTGAGACGGCGGAAAACGCGCGCTTCCGAACCTGTTTGCTGTCGTCATCGGTAAGGTTCGAGACCACGTCCGACGACCGCTCGCCGCCGATCTTCCCGAGGACGAAGACACCCTGTGCGCGGGCGTCGGCGGCCGCGTCACTTTTTACGAGGTCGATCAGCTCGGTTTCGACTTTCTCGCCACCGATCTCCGCGAGGCTGGTCGCCGCGAACTGCGAGGTCTGCATGTCGTCGCTTTCGAGTGCCTCGACGAGGACTTCGATCGTCTTCCGGTCGGGGTCCTCAACGATCCGGCCGAGGAACCACGCCGCGTTTCGTCGCTGTCGCTTCTGGGAGCTCTCTTCGAGAATCTCGACGATGGGTTGGACTGTCGCCTCGTCGGCGTCCTGTAGCTCAGCGACGATCCGGTCGCGGATCTGGTGGCTCTTTTGGGTCGGGACGTTCGACAGCAGTTCGAGGATCGAGTAGACGGCCGCGCTCCGCACGGCCGTGTTCGGGTCGGTCAGCGCGTTGGCCAGCGGCTCGACCACGTCGGCAGTGCCGGCTTCGCCGAGGGCGTTGGCGGCAACCCGTCGGATGGAGTCGTTGTTGGAATCCATCATGTCGGTGAGCGCGGCGAGTGCCTGATCGGTCCCGATAGTCGACAGCGCGACGGCGGCCTCCTCCCGAACCCGGCCGCTGGGATCCGACAGCCGGTCGATCAACGCCGGGACGGCCGAGGCGTGGCCGATCATCCCGAGGGCCAGACAGACCCGTACCCGCACCTTTGAGTTGTTATCCGACAGCGCGTTGGTCAGCGAACTGACCGCCGATTCGTCGCCGAGTTTTCCCAGCGCGGAGGCGGCGGCCATCCGGAGTTCGGGGATATCGGAGTTGAGTGCCTTCGCAAACCGTTTGGCGACCGCCCAGTCGGCACCCTCTTCGATCTTCTGGCCGGTGATCTCCGAGAGCAACTGTTCGACGGCCTCCGTCCCGATCTGATCGAGCCCGTCGACCGCGGCCGCCCGGACGGCCTCCACATCGTCAGTGACCGCAACCGAAACGAGGGATTCGACCGTGTCGGCGTCGTCCGTGTCAGCGATCTCACCCAACAGCTCACAGGCACGTTTCCGGACGGCGGGGCTGTCGCTCTCCAACAGCATCTCCCGCAGGCCTTCGGCGTCGCCGTCCCGGGCAAGATCGTATAACGACATTGCTACTACCCTCCCCTATGGGGTGTATCGGTAAATACGACACCGTTTGTTGACGGGGTCGAAGTCGTCACGGAGCTCCTGTGGAATGGTTTCGGTCATCCCGATCACGAGGTAACTGCCCTCGCTCATCGAGTCGGTGATCGTCTCGAAAATGGGGATCTTGAACTCCGTGTCGATGTAGATCAGCAGGTTCCGACAGAAGACCAGATCGCAGTTCCGTCGCGGCTCGTCTTGGATCAGGTCGTGTCGTTCGAAGCTAACCGCATCACGGAGTTCGGGTTTGACCGTGAACTCGTTGTCGACGACATCGACGTACTGTTCGGGGTCGTCAAGCAGGCTCAACTCCTCGCCGATGTCGGTCGTCCGGGTCGTCTCGTAGGTGCCGGCCCGGGCGTTTTCGAGAGCTTCGTCGCTGATATCGGTGCCGACGACGTTCAGCCGACTCTCGTCGATATTTCGGTCGTCCATCCCGAGCATGTACACCGAGTACGGCTCCCGACCGTCGGCACACGGCGCGCTCCAGACAGACACCCGGCGGTTGTCCTCGGTCAGTTCTTGAAGGACTGGCCGGAGAGCTTCCCACATTTCCTGATTGCGGAAGAAGTTGGTAACGTTGATCGTCAGCGAATCCATCAGAGCCTCCTTCTCCCGGTCGTCGGATTTCAGCACCTCAAGGTAGTCGTCGTACTCATCGACATCCTGCCGGCGCATTCGCGCACTGATCCGACGATCGAGGTAGTCCTCGTTGTAGTACTCCGGCTCGAAATCGACCTCGTCCTGAATGTGTTTGATGACGCGGCCGAAGCTCTCGGTTTTGAACTGTCTCATAGTGTCACCACATCGAGGACCGCAACGACATCACCATCGCCGAGGACGGCCGTCCCGCTGAGGCCCGGGATCCCGCTGAGAACGCCCTCAAGCGGTTTGACGACGACCTCCTCCTGATCGATTACCTTGTCACAGTGGAGTGCAACCTGTCGGTGTTCGTCACGGATGCGCAACAGCATGCCGTCGCCGTTGACGCTGCTTGGCTCGTCGAGGGCATCGCTGAGCCGGAGGATCGGATAGATCTGATCGTCGTGTTCGATGATCTCGTCGCCCTTCGTCGTCCGGATGTCGGTCGCACGCGTGACCTCGGCGATGTTTTTGACCGGAATGCCGTACTCCGTGCCACCGACTTCGACGAACATCACCTTGACAATCGCCACCGTCACCGGCAGGCGGAGCGTGACGACTGTCCCCTCGCCGAGTTCGCTGTCAACGTTGATCGTGCCGTCGAGCTGTTTGACGGTGTTTTGGACCACATCCATCCCGACGCCACGGCCGCTCACGTCGGTGACCTCCTCGGCCGTCGAGAAGCCCGGATGGAAGATGAGCTCGTAGATCTCACCGTCGTCCATCTGTTCGAGCTCGGTCTCGGTTTTCACGCCCTTCTCGATGGCTTTCTCTTTGAGCATCTCCGGATCGAGCCCGGCCCCGTCGTCGGCGACCTCGATGTTGACGTGGTCGCGGTCCCGCGTTGCCGTCAGCGAGACGTTGCCGGTGCGCTCCTTACCGTTGGCCTCGCGTTCTTCGGGCGGTTCGATGCCGTGGTCGACGGCGTTCCGCAGCACGTGAATGAGCGGATCGCGGATCTCGGTGAGGATGGTTCGATCGAGTTCGATATCCTCGCCGGTGACCGTGAAGTTGACCTCTTTGCCAGTTTCGCGGGCCACGTCCCGCACGAGCCGCGGGAAGGTGTCGACGATCTTCGACAGCGGGATGAGCCGCATGTCCATCGCCGTATCCTGCAGGTTGCCCGTGATCTTGTCGAGTTCGTCGAGGTTGTCCGAGTCGATGCCCTCGCGCTCCATCTCCCGGCGGAGCTTGATCCGACTCGTCACCAGCTGTTCGACGAGGTTGTAGAGCTCGTCGAGTTGGTTCACGTCGACGCGGACCGACTGGATGTCGGCGTCGTCGGAGCCGGAACTGCTCGGGCCGGATCGGCCACCGGAACTCGGACCGGATCGGCCGCCGCTACTACTGCTGCTACTGCTGCTACTGCTATCGTCGCTGCTGTCACTGTCGTCGCTGTCGTCGACCTCGCTGTCGTCGCTGGCCTCGTCGCCGTCGTCAGCCTCGCTCTCGTCGTCGTCACCGCTGTCGGTGATCGTGCCGGCCTGTTCGGCCGCTTCGGCCGCCGAAATCGGGTCGGAGGCAGTGACGGTGACCGGGCTGACCGTCGCGGAATCGACCTTGCCCAGCCCGCCGAGGATGCCCTCGATCTCGTCGCCGGAGGTGTCGATCACGAAGATGTCGAAGGTGTCCTCGAAGTCGCCGTCTTCGATCGTATCGCGGTCGGGCTGGGTGGCGATCGTGTCGTAGCTGCCGTCGATCTCCTGCATGATGAAGATCGCTTCGACGCCGGGCATCTCGGTCTCGCCGAGCCCGACTGTCGCCCGATACACGGCCTCGCCCGTATCGAGTTCGACATCGGCCAACGACTCGGGGAAGGCAGCGTCGGCGGCCCCATCCGCGTCGGCTGTCGCCGGCTCCCCGTCGGCGTCGTCGGAATCGCCGGACTCCGCGGGTTCGGCTGCGTCGTCTTCGGCTTCCTCGTCGCCGGTTTCTTCCTCGGCAGCGTCCTCGTCGTCGGGTTCTTCGGCAGTGTCGTCAGTGGTATCGTCTGTGTCGTCAGCATCGGCAGCATCCTCATCTGCGTCGTCGGTCTCGGCAGGTTCGTCGGGGGTTCCGCCACCGCCGCCACCGCCGCTGATGCTGCCGGTCTCCAGTTTTTCGCGGAGGTCGGCCTCGACGCCGCTGGCGTCGATATCGGTCTCGCCGTCCTCGGCAATGTCGCCGACCATCGCATCGAGGTAGTCGACCGAGTCGAAGAGCAGATCCATCAACTCGGTGTCGACGGGGATATCGCCCTCGCGGACCTCATCAAGCAGGTCCTCCATCTCGTGGGCGAGTTCGGCGACGGACTCGTATCCCATCGCGGAGGCGTTGCCCTTCAGCGTGTGGGCGATCCGGAAGATCGAATCCATCGCCTCGTCGTCGTCCGGATCCGCCTCCAGATCCAGCAGTGCGTTGTTCAGTTCCGTGATCCCTTCCTCGCTTTCGGCCACGAAGGCCTTACGGTGTGCGTCGCTCATTGTACCATCTCCCTGATCGTCGTTGCAATGTCGTTGATGTCGCAGACTGCGTCGATGCAGCCCGCCTCGATCGCGCGTTTCGGCATCCCATAGATAACACAGCTCTCCTCGTCTTGGGCCACTGTTCGGCCGCCGGCCTCTTGAATGGCACAGATACCGTCAGTCCCGTCGGAGCCCATCCCAGTGAGAATCACACCGGTCATCGGGTCGTCGATCGTCTCAGCCGCCGACTCCATCGTCACGTTGACCGCGGGGTGCACCGAGAGCCCGAGATCCTCCTCGATCAGCCCGACGCGGATCCGGCCGTTGCTGTAGCCGGTGATCTCGGTGTGGCTACCGCCGCGGGCGACGAGTGCCTCGCCGGCCCCGATCCGCGCGCCGTCGCTGGCCTCCCGCACGTCGTAGCGGCTCGCGGCGTCGAGCCGGTCGGCGAACCGCGAGGTGAACGCCTCCGGCATGTGCTGGATGATGATCACCCGGCAGTCACCGACGGGCAACTCGCTCATCACCTGCTCGACGGCGTCGGGGCCGCCGGTCGAGGAGCCGATGAGGACGGTGCGGGTGTCGTCGAACGGCTCCAGCCCGGTCGTCGTCGTGCCGCCGGCACTCGCGCTGGCCGGCTGGCGTTGCTGCTGGCCGGTTTGGCGGCTGGCCTGCTGGAGGTCGGCATCGGCGACCGACCGGACGGTCTCGATGAGCTGCTCGCCGTGTTGGGAGACGCCCATCGATACCTCGCCGCCGGGTTTCGAGAAGAAGTCGACCGCGCCCTTTTCGAGAGCCTCGAAGGTCACCTCCGCGCCGTCCTCGGTGTGGGCACTCAGCATGAGCACCGGCGTCGGCTGCTCGGCCATGATCCGCTCGACGGCCTCGATGCCGTCCATGCGTGGCATCTCCAAGTCCATCGTGACGGCGTCGGGCTGTTCTTCCTTGACGACTTCCAGCGCCTCGACGCCGTCTTTCGCCTCACCGACAACCGGGATGCCGCCCTCGTCAAGGAGGTCGGTGATCAGCCCGCGCATGAACCGCGAGTCGTCGACGACGACGGTTCGCGGCTTACGCACCGACAGCACCTCCGCACGAGCGGCTGCAGGCGACACCACCGGCTGACGGGGTCGGCTCGGCTCGGCTCGGTTCGCCCCACATTGTTGTGGGTACTACAAAAACCGGCAGAATAAAGCCACCGACCTGAAAATCACCGCTGATAACCATTGGACAGAGTTAACTACCGGTACACCGTGGCATAAACATATGGCAGAGAGTGGAACGCAACCCGCAGATGTCGACGCTGAGCAGTCCACGGGGGAAGCAACCAAAGTCCTCGAGTTCGGGCTCGGCGACGAGACGTACTGTCTGGATATCGGCGTGATCGACGAAATCGTCGACGCCGGCGACCTTACGCGGATCCCGAACTCCCCGCCGCACGTCGAAGGCGTCATGGACCTTCGCGGCCGGACGACCTCGATCATCAACCCGAAATCCGTCTTCGGTATCGAGGAAAACGGCATGCGCGAGCGGATCATCGTCTTCGATCCCGACGCGATGGACGACCAAGCGACCGTCGCCTGGATCGTCGACGAGGTCTATCAGGTCACGGATGTCATGCCTGACGAGGTCGATCAGACGACGACCGCCGACGACGAGAACGTCCACGGGATCGTGAAAGGCGACGACCGCTTCGTCGTCTGGGTCCATCCCGATATCGCCGCCGCCGAGTAAGGGTTGTTTTTCACCGTTGATACGCGGAGGGCAACGTTTATGCCCCGAACGACGAGCCGTTTTTGTATGTCCGTCCCGGACGCCGGCAGCGACAGGTCACCGCCTGCCAGCGGTGGCCCTCGCCCCCACGCTGCCGCCGAGTTCGGGACGACTGCAGGACGCCAGCCCTCCACCACCCCAGCCAGCGGATCCCTGCGCGACCACCCGAAGCAGTCGCGGCCGCATGGCGCGGTCGCCGT
Source organism: Halonotius terrestris (assembly GCF_006861665.1). GTDB lineage: Archaea > Halobacteriota > Halobacteria > Halobacteriales > Haloferacaceae > Halonotius > Halonotius terrestris. The sequence continues at coordinate 464,910 of NZ_RKLU01000003.1, forward strand.
CGCCGCCGCCGATGGTAGCAGTCCGAAGCGAATTCGGTCTCGACCGCACGACGAGTCGGTCGGAACCACGACGATAGCGTGTCGGCTTCCGGTCAGTCGCGGTCGCGCCGGAGCCGCACTGTTATGCCGCCGGGGTGTGTACCAGCCCGATACCGACCCGTCAGCATCGAACCCATGTCTGTAGAGGAACTCCCGTTGGCCCCGCGGCTCACCGACACGGCGAGTATCATCATCGCCGGCCCGCCGATGAGCGGGAAGTACGAGCTGATGCACCGCATCTTCGGGGCGACTGCCGAACACGCGCTGGTGTTGTCAACGGGCCACACCGCCGAGGCCGTCCGCGAGGATTACACCTCGATTACGGGCAAGGACAGCGACGGCGTGGCGGTCGTCGACTGCGTGAGCCTGGAGCAGGGCGCGGAGGTCGAGGACACCGAGTTCACGAAGTACGTCTCCTCGCCGAAGAACCTCACCGATCTGGGCGTGAAGTTCACCGAGTTGGCCGAAGCGATGGCCACTGAGGAGCCGACAGTCGGGCTGCACTCGCTGTCGCAACTCCTGATGTACTGGGAGGCTGACCGGATCTACCAGTTCACTCGCGTGCTGCTCGGCCAGACGGGCAACGAGGGGTGGCCGACGGTCGCGGTCATCAACTCGACGATGCACGACGAGCAGACGATCCACACCCTGCTGGACCCCTTCGAGACGGTCGTCGACACCCGAACTGCCGACGACGGCCGCGAAATGCGGATCCGCGGCCGGCTGTCGTCGCCGACGCCGTGGAAAGAATTCTGATTCTCCGTCCGATATCCGGTGACTAAGCAAGCACCGACTGAGCGGGGCGACCGAGGAGTGCAGCGAGCGCGAAATCGACCGCAGGAGACCTCAGTCCGCTCGAGTGGCAACCCAAGGGAGCCGTGAGAGTTCCAAGGATAGCGCGAAGTGAGCTACTGTAGCTTTCTGTATACAAACACTCCAAGGGCGACAGGAACACCGATTATCGCCAAGCCGATACCGCCCACAAGGACATAAGCGATGAACTTGGCGAACTTCTCTTGGGCGTCAGATTCCGAATCGTCTGCCGAAGGGAAGTCGTCCAGTCGATAATCAGTGTCAACTGAGCCCTCCATCTCGGGTGGCTCCTCACCGAATGCTGCTGTGTGTTCCGCCCGATCCCACATCGAGAGTGAGGCTGGTGTGGTCGTGGCTGCACGGACATCCGATTCGATATCACTAGTGCTGAATAAGCCAACGTAGCGAAGGAAGTCCTCGTTTGATACCTCTTCCTCCTCTGCATTTAGTCGTTCAAACAAGGCGGTGAGTGATGCACTCCCATTCGAAGCAAGGCGAATTTGCTGATCGACATAGCCCGCTACGAGGCCACCTTTGTAATAGGCAGCAAGACTATCACTGCTGGTGTCACGCAAAACGGCGTCACTGTAGCGATCCTCTCGCACTTTGAAATAGAGCCGAAACTGATCGAATCCGATTTGTTCTTGTTGTAAGGTAAACAGGGCAGCGTAGTACTCCGCAGAACCCTCTGTGAACCACTCGAAATCGTCTGTGGTAGTGAAATCTTGCCGAGTGTGGACGTATTCATGGATCCAAATATTATTCGTGGTGTTAACGGTTGCCCGATCAACAGCCCAAAACACCGAATCCCGAGCGGTTCCCCCAACGTTCCATCTAATAGTCTCCGAGGACGGAGCTGCGATCATGACGACTTCATCGTCTCGCTCGCCAACCCGGAGCTTGTCGGACGCATACGACACACTGTCGAAAATCGCCTCAGGTCGTTCGGCAAGGGTGGCAGCTTCCGGGGTAATAAGCCGAAACTGTTGGTCGTGCGCCGTATGCGTTCGTTCCTCGTATTCGCCGAGATACGCGTATCCAACCTTCACTACACCCGAACCAGCGAGTTCTGTCTGACGAGTAATTTGCACTTCTTCGGATGCTTCCCACGCATAGGGGATATCAGGAACAGCAATGATAGCCCAGTCGCCAGCATCAACAGTCTCAAATCCACCCCTGTCCCCTGTCGTATTGACTTCTACGGAGTACGTAACGGCAGGACTGTCGGTATTCCCGTCCCACTCATATTTCTTGAATCCCTGAACGTCATCGGTGCTCCCACGTGAGAATCCAGTGACGGACAGCTCCTCGCTCGGACGAGGAATATACAAATTGAACTGAGTGAGTTTGAGAGTGGTCTCGACGGTCGTTGTTACCGTTATCGAGCCCGGGGTATCTGGGGTCTTCTGGAGTGTCTGAGTAATTGGGACCGTCTCCGAAGTGGATTGTTCAACGACCGGAGATTGATCTGGCTCGGTATCGATGGTAGCCGCCGCTGGAGTTGCGAAGAGGCTACTGCAGATGATGAGGATACATACCAGAATCCGACCGGAGTTCATGCCGAAATACGAAACTCTGTCATATCAAAAGTAACCCGGTATCACGACCGTAGTGATCGCTCTGCTTACAATGTGGACGCAGGCCATCACACTGTTCGTCCGGTGTCGGTGGGTCGCAATACCGACAGCAGGTGAACAAAACCAGTTCGGACCCCCCGGACGCCACAAATAGAATTTTTTATCGCACTATATACTTTATCACCCGGAATCGCCCCGTTTTTTGGCCTCCTCGCAAACCACCAGCCAATGGTCGAATTCGATCCCGAGAAGTTCGAAGACAAGTACGAACACTACTTTCCGCAGCTCCAGCGGGCCTACAAGAACGCGTTCAACACGATGAACGACGCATACGACTCGAAGCTGATCCACGGCATCGACCAGCAGGTGCTCAACGAGAGCGAGCCGGTGTACGATCCCGACGAGGGATTCAGCATCGAACTCCCCGAGGATCCCTACGACCGCCTGACGGGCGTCGGCGTCGACCGCGAGACCTTCGAGGAAACGTTGGCCCGCTATACCGACGAGATCGAAACCGAACTCACCCAGCTCTTCGAGATGACCGAGTAGTCCACGAGACGCACCAGCTACCGCGAGCGACCCGCGGATCCAGCGTCTGACCCCGCTGAGCGGAACCAAAGGCCTAAGCCCGTTGCTGATCAAAGAAATTCCATGAGCACAGACTCCGCATCGTCCGACTCCGAGGAGAGCGAACTCCAAGACCGCGTGGTGAACTTCCTGCGGCGGAACTTCCCACAGATTCAGATGCACGGTGGCAACGCCGCGATCCAGCACCTCGATCCCGAGACCGGCGAGGTTCACATCCAACTCGGCGGNGCCTGNTCCGGCTGTGGCATCTCCCCGATGACGATTCAAGCGATCAAGAGCCGCATGGTCAAAGAGATCCCCGAGATCAACGAGGTCCACGCCGACACCGGCCAGGGCGCGGAACCCGACATGGGCGAAACCGAAGGCATGAGCCCTTCCTTCCCCGGCGAGAGCAGCGAAGACACCGACGAAGGCCCGCAGGCTCCGTTCTAACGCCGCGTTTCGACTGTTGCAGGCGTTTTTGCGTTTGGTTTCGACCTCGTAATTGATAGCAGCGCGTTCCGACCATAAATCACATAGCGCGATATAGAATCCCCACACCGGCCGCTCACCCGGGCTGTCGCGGACGGCAGCGCGAACCAACGAAGTTATACCGTTTTAGGCCGACCAAAAACCAAGATGGCAGTCACGAACAGCCGCGAGAGCCGCCGACAGGTGCGATGATCGGAACAATGCTCCGTGAAATCCGTGCCCACATCGACGCCCTCGCCCGCGAGTCAGGCGAGTTCTACCTCGTCTGCAGCCGCTACGGCGAGCAGCCGGTGCCCGCCGCCGGCCTCCGGTTCCCCACGCGCTCGACCGCCCGCGAGGCCGCGCGCGCAACGACACAGTACCGCCAGACCCTCCGACGATACGATCCCCAACTCCCCCACTACGACATCGTCGTCTGTCAGGACACCGAAGCCACAGCGGACGCGACCCACGAGACAACCGACCCACCGGACTCGCTGAGCATCGATACCGCGGGCGACGCGCCGGCCGCCGAGCAGCGCGCCCTCGTGACGTTCTGTCACCGCGTCGCCGCTGCGGTCTTCGAGACGCTCGCGGCCGGCGAGTACGACGACATCGAAGCGGCCGTTATGGACGCCTACTTCGAGCATGCCGAAAGCGAGTCCTCGCCGAACGAGCTCTGTCTCCGGCTGCTCGAAAGCATGGCGACGGTGCTGGCCACCCGGCTGTCCGTTGGCGAACAGGCCGAACTGCTGGCGGAAGCTGCCGACCGGCTGGACGACACCAGCGTCGCCGGCGAGACCACCAGCGATGTCGCCGACGACACGGCAGCGACCGACAGCGGTGTCGATGGCGTCTTCGACGCGCTCCAAGCGCAGGGCGTGATCGACGCCTACCGGCAGTCACCGTGGCTGTTGGACCGCCGCACCGGCAGCCGGTCGCTCATGGTCCATGTCTCGGCGTACGCGTTTTCGCCACACGAGGGGCAACTCCCGACGCTCCCGATCGTCGTCGCGCTCTACGGAAGCGAAACCGACTGGCGGCCGGCGGCCGTCGAGGTACGGGACGCCGACGCCGACAGTTGGCGACTCCGGATCGCGCCCATTGGCGAGGCCGCTCCTGACGGGCTCGTGAGCGCGCCGATCAAACCCGGACAGCGGTAAGCAGAAACGCCAGCGGCGACCGTCGCTGCCGGCTCAGAGCAGCCCGCTGCTCGCCATCCCGAACAGCGCGACCGAAATAATCGCAAACAGCGCGCCGACGCCGCGTTTGAGCAGTTCGGTATCGAGAGCAGAGGAGACGAAGGGCGCGATCTGGCCGCCGAGAACCGTCGCCGGGACCGTNCANACGACCATGTTCCACGGCGTCGNCGCNAGGTCGATNGNGTGGCCGCCGGGGACNAGCCCGCCACCGAAGACGTGGACGAGNGANGCNANNANNGCCGTCANNGCGACGACGATGTGGTTCGTCCCGATAGCGACCCGGACGGGGACCGAGGTGCGAAGCATCGAGATGATCCCCAACTCACCGATCCCGAAGCCAGCAAGGCCCTGAAAGACGCCACCGATGCTGTAATTGCCGAACCGTTCGAGATAGCCGCCACGGTCGTAGCGGTAGTCGTCGCCGCTGCGGTCGACACGGGTGACGACGCCATCACCGTCGACGTCGACGCCGCCCTGTCCGGGTTTCGCGTGATCGTCCGGGAGCTTTGGACCGCCGTCAGTACCGACCGGCGCGTCAGCGTCGGCGACGGCCTCGCTTCCACTGGCTGCCGCATCGTCGCTGCTGGGTTCCTCGTGGCCGAGATTGGCCTTGAACAGGAGGATCGCCGACGCAAGCAGCGCGAGGCCGAGCAGCGACTGGAAGATCGGCTCGGGAATGACGAACGACAGCAGCGCGCCGCCGACAACGAAGGGGATCGAGCCGCCGACGAGCGTCGCCGCGAGCCGGCGGTCGACGAGGCCGTGTTGGATGAACGCGATCGAGGAACTCGACAGCCCGAAGGATTCGCTGATGAGCCCGATCTTGACGATCGTCTGGGGCTCTAACTCGAAGGCCAACAGCGGGAAGATGAAGATGAGATACGGGACGAACATGGCCGAACCGCTGATCCCGACCGTGTTGACGATGGTCGCCCCCAACAGGAAGAAGGGGAACAACCACCAGAACTCGACCCAGTAGCCGTCACCGGCGGTTTCGGGCAGCGGCGCGCTCGTCAGGACCGCCGCCACGAACAGGAGGGGCGCGAGAGCGACGAAGAGATACTGGTACTCCAGGACCGTCCGTTGGAGCCGTTCGGACAGGGAGGCGGCGGGCATTAGTAACAGTTGCCGAATTGGAGCGTCCGTAATAAATGTCTTCCCGTTTGCCAAAGAGAGATTAATATTGATGACAGTTGTTTCGTCTCACGCAAAACCGAACGGTCGGCCGCCGTCGGTTGCAGCGTAACACATTAATATTTATTACAGTTGCCGTGGTAGTAGCTACCATGAGCGTTGACAAACGACGGGTCGACGATGTGAGTGCCGGACAACGAACAGAGACCGCCCGGGAATCGCCTGCCAGCCTCCCGATCCGACTACTGAACCGGATCAAAGCCCACGGCGACCGATGGGCAGCACGGTACATCGAACAGCGCGTGTCCGCGCGCACGGGCGAGTAATTCCTGTCTCCCCACCCTTCTTTCCCCCTTCACTTCTTCCTCCTCCACTTACTCTCTCCCTCCAGTTTCCTCCTCTGCTCCGATAGCCACTCGTTTTGACGCCGGTCGGCGGTTCCGCTGCTCGATGGCGACCCAAAACCGTTTGCTGCTGGCGGTCCCAGAGAGGGTATGCAGGCCGATCAACTCGCGGCGTTGCCGGTTCCCGTCGAGACAGTGACGACCGAGCGGCACGAACGCGACACATCCAGCGGCTTCACCCGCGTGACGACGGAGTTCGTCCTCTCGGGCGACGGCGAAACCGGCCGCGGCGAGGACGTAACGTACGAGGCTGCGGCCCACGACGAACTGGCCGCCGAGGGGCTGCCCGACCTTACCGGCGAGTACACCTTCGCCGAGTTCTCGGCGACCGTCGAGGAGGCCTCGTTGTTCCCGACGCCACCGGAGCGACCCGTCTCGCGGAACTACCGACAGTGGGGCTTGGAGGCGGCTGCCCTCGACCTCGGATTACGCGTCGCCGACACCGACTTCGCCTCGCTGGTCGGCCACACGTATGAGCCGGTGCGGTTCGTCGCCAGCACGCGGCTCGGCGATCCGCCGACAACCGACCGGCTGGACGCGCTCAGACGGCGCGTGCCGGACATCGAGTTCAAACTCGATCCGACGCCCGGATGGGGCGAGCGTCTGATCAAGACGCTCGGGGAGACCCGTGGGATCCGCGTACTCGATCTCAAAGGCCACTACGAGGGTACCGATGTCGATGTCCCGGCCGACCGCGCGCTCTACGAGCGAATCTTGAACGCCTTCCCCAACTCGATCATCGAGGATCCAGCCCTTACTGAAGAAACACGGCCCCTGTTCGAGGCCGACCACGTGCGGAACCGCGTCTCGTGGGACGAGCCGATCGAGAGTCTCGCCGACGTGAAGACCCTGCCGTGGGAGCCCTCGTGGCTGAACATCAAACCCTCGCGGTTCGGCAGCCTCCAGTCGGTGTTAGAGACGCTGGCGTACTGCGGCGAGCAAGGGATTCGCTGTTATGGCGGCGGTCAGTTCGAACTCAGCGTCGGCCGCGGCCAGATTCAGGCGTTGGCGTCGCTATTCTATCCTGAGAATCCAAACGATGTCGCGCCGGGGGCGTACAACGATCCCGAGCCCGGCGAAACGTTGCCAGCGAGCCCGCTCGATCCGCCGAGCGAGCCGACCGGGTTTCGCTGGGAGTAATCAGTCGCGTTTTTGATCCCTACTCGACCTGCGGGGCAGTGTCGTCGGGCTGGCCGGGGATCTCGACTTCGAGTTCGAGCTCCGGATCGTCCATTCCGTCGAAATCGATCTCGACGTTCACGGGGTCGCCGAAGGCGAAGGGGAGTTCCCACTCCTCGTCGGTGAGGGTGATCTCGTCGCTATCGCGGAGCTGTTCGCCGACGGCGATCAGGAACTCGCCGGCTTCCTCGGCGGCCAGTCGGTATGTCTGTTCGAAGTTGCGGCCGGTGCGGACAGTCGTTTTCTCGTCAGCGTCATCGGACATAGTTGAGGACAGGGGTTCAAACGCTAAGTGTGTCGTGATTGGTGCGTTGCGTCGCTGAGAGCTACAGGTCGCCGTTGATGATGTCGGCGACGCGCTGGCGGTCGAATAGCTGCTCCTCGTCGGGAATCTCCGGATACGGCCCTTCCTCGTAGCTCGGCCACTCGCCGAAGATATCGGGGTACAGCTGTTTGGCGGTCATCTCCAGCTGGAAGAGATTGAGGATCGGTCCCTGATACCGGGCTCCCTGTGCGTAGACGCGGTCGTTCTGGACTGCGGCGACCTCCGAAGCGACGGGATCGTCGCGGAAGGCCTCACGACGGGCCGCGATATCGGTACTGGGCTCCATCCCGCCGAGATGGAGGATGACATCGGGGTCCGCTTCGAGCAGCGTCTCGAAGTCGATGACCGTGTTGTTTTCGACGGTGCCCTCGTAGGCATCTCGGGGCCCGAAGGGCCGCACGTGTGCGTTGAGGAACCCCGGCTCGTCAACAAGGTAGGTGTAGATCTCGTCGATGTCGGCTGCGGCAATCATCACCGCGGTCGGTCGCTCGGATTCTGCGGGGAGGTCCGCCTCGATCGTCGCTATCACCTCGTCGTGGATCGCTGCCAAGGCCTCGTATCGCTCCTGTTCTTGGAACAGCTCGGCGACGATCCCGAACTGCTCCCAGAGGCCGTAGTATTCGTACTCGTCGACCCAGTCGACCTGTGGCTCCTGGTGGGTGTCGCTCAGGGAGTTGCCGAACCACGGCGAGATACTGTCAGCGACTTCGTCGAGATCATCACGATCCCAGGCGTCCTGCACCCCAATCCAAGCCGGGTCGGCCAGATGCACGTCGCTGTCGAGTGCGTAGAGCTTCTCCTTGCTCGGCTTCCACGAGGAGTACAGTCCGGTCCAGTCGAGTTCGACGCCGGGGAGCCGCTCGACGTACTGGTTCCAGAGGCCGTCGTAGTAGTCCGGCGCGTGCATCGCGGTGAGCGAGTCCCCGTGGCCGAGCGCGAACGCCATATCAGCGTGATGGGTCAGCCGCGTGAAGACGGTCTCCGGCGGCGAGTCGAAGCTCACCTCGCCCATCGGCGAGATGGAAACCGAGTACGACTCACCGTCGCCGCTGGCATCGTCGCCGGCGTTGTTGGTCCCGCTTCCGCTGCAGCCGGCCAGCAGCCCAGCCCCAGCGATCGTGCCGCCGTATGTGACCACTTCTCTACGCGTCAGTGTCGAATCGCTTCCGCCGTGTGGCATTGTTTTTAGGCTTACCTAAAAATATATAGGCGTTTTCATACGAGGCTACGGTGGGCCCGGTTCAGGCAGCGAAGCTATATCGAGGGATCGTCGTGGCGGGCTGCCAGCGGCGTCACCCGCGGCCCGCGGTCGGTGCTGTCGACCTCGGCGTCGATCCCGAACACGTCCACCAACAACTCCTCGGTAACGACTTCCTCGGGTGGGCCGCAGGCTTTGACTTCACCATCCCGCAGCGCGACGACGGTGTCAGCGTGGCGCGCTGCCTGCTCGATATCGTGGAGCACGACGACGACCGTGATATCGCGTTCGTCGCGGAGCGTCTCGATGATATCCATGACTTCCAACTGGTGGTGTAAATCGAGGAACGTCGTCGGCTCATCGAGCAGCAGCACGTCGGTGTCCTGTGCCAGCACCATCGCAATCCACGCTAGCTGTTTTTGACCGCCGCTGAGGCTGCCGACCGCCCGATCACGCAGGTGGTCACAGCCAGCGAGGTCGATAGCGTTGTCGACCGCACACTCGTCTGCCTCAGTGACGTGCTCGAAAAACCCACGGTAGGGGTAGCGACCGTGATACACCAACTCCTCGACGGTGATGCTGTCGGGGGAGGTACTCTCCTGGGAGAGCAAGCCGAGCTTTCGGGCGAGTGCCTTGGTATCGAGCGTGTGAATATCCTCCCCGTCGATCAGGACCGACCCGGCATCGGGCGTGAGCTGGTCGGCCAGCCCCTTCAGCAACGTACTCTTCCCCGAGCCGTTGGGGCCGACGAGGGCGGTGACTTCGCCCTGCGCGGCGGTGATCGTCTCGCCGTCGATCACGGGCTGGTCGGCGTCGGGATAGCCGAGCACGAGGTCATCGCCGGTGAGCGTCGCCGACGAGCCGTCAGCCGGGCCCGGAGCATCGTCGGCCGCAGTCTCGTCGTCAGTGTCGTCGCCGTCGTCCTCGGAGCGGTACGTGCCACGCGTGATCGAGGCAATCATCTCAAACATCAGATCTCACCCAGAGCCTGTTGTCGCTGCATCAGCAGGAGGAAGTACGGCCCGCCGATGAGTCCGGTGACGATGCCGACCGGGATCTGCGTCGGTGAGAGCGCGAGCCGCGCGCCCACGTCGGCGGCGACCATCAGCGCGGGGCCGNCGAACNNACAGCCGACGAGCAGCNGNTTGTNGTCGCTGCCGACGANCGTCCGNACCATGTGCGGAACGATNAGCCCGACGAAGCCGACGATGCCNGCNACNGCGANGCTNNCNGCNGCCGCTAACACGGCGATTCCCGAGAGACCGAAGCGCATTCGCTCGACGGACATCCCCAGCGATTTCGCGGTCTCCTCGCCCAACAGCAAGACGTTACACTGCCGGGCACCCGCGAGTCCGAACAGGACGACGGGGATCGTCCACGGGAGCACGAGCCGGACCTGCTCCCAGTCGGTGCCGGTCAGCGAGCCGGTCGTCCAGGAGACCGCCGACTGGACGACGCCGATGTTGTCGGCGAAGAAGAACAGCGCGGTCTGGAGGCTGCCGAAAACCGTGCCGACGATGACGCCAGCCAGCACCAGCCGCACCGGCGAGGTGCCGTTCTTCCATGCGATAGCATACACGATCAGAAAGGCGAGCGCGCCGCCGGCCGAGGCGATCAACGGAAGGAACGCCGTGAGACTCCCGAAGACGACGAGCGTCAGCAGAATCGCCAACCCCGCGCCGGAGGAGACGCCGAGAATGAACGGGCTGGCGAGTTCGTTGCGGGTGACCGCCTGAAAGATCGCACCCGAAATCGAGAGGTTCAATCCGACGATCACGGCGACGAACACCCGCGGCAGACGGATGTTCCAGACGATGAGGCTTTGTTCGCTCAATTCGGGGAGTTCACCGCCGAGGAGGAAGGCATTCCACGCCTGTGGATTGAAAATGACGTTCGGATTGAACACAGCCCCCCACGCTTGAGCGACCGTCATCGAGTATGTACCGAAGCTGACCTGAATCAGGCCAGCGACGACGGTGACTGCGAGGCTGCCAGCGATGACCGCCAGCAGTTTCGGGTCGACCAGCCAGCCGACCCGTGATCGGAGCTGTGTCGATCCCGCTGACGACTGCGAACCGACCGCAGACTCCGGATTACTCACTCGCTGCTCCCTCCGGTTCGGTGCGACGGTAGGCGTCGAAAGCGGCATCGGAAACAGCCACAACCGCCTCGCGGAGACGGATAGAAGCGCGGTGACGCGGAGAAATGGCACTGTAACGGCGAAAAGACACGAGCGGGAGTCGCCGCTGGTACATGTTTTAGGCTCGGCTAAAACAAATAAAGGGGTTTCGATATGTGAACCGAGCGACCGATCATGGGGCTCGCCAGCGGTCGAAGCAGAACCATCGTATGGGAACAAGTACCAACCGCCCGAACATGTTCGAAGTAGTTCCCACCCGCTGAGAGCCGTGTTTCTACTATACATGGCTGCCACCCGATTGTCCTGATAGAGGGACCCGCCCATGAGACACCACCCACACACGAACCGGCGAACAGTCCTGAAAGCCGCAGGCGTTGGCGGCGCGCTCCTGACCGCAGGGTGCATGGGCGCGTCGGCACCGACCGACGGCGAGACCGCAGCCGACACCGCACAAACGACTGACGAAGGGCTACCCGAAGCAAAGGAAGTCGATACCGACCGCGTCGCCGCCGAGCCGACCGACATCCCCGAGCCGATCGACCGCTCGGAGCCGCGCGAACACGACATTACACTCACTGTCGAGGAGGTGACCGCCGAGATCGAACCCGGCGTCACCTTCGACTACATGACCTACGGCGGGCAGGTACCCGGTCCGATGATCCGAGTCCGACAGGGCGACACGGTGAACCTGACCTTCGAGAACCCCGACGGCAACGCGTTGCCGCACAACGTCGACTACCACGCGGTCTACGGCCCCGGCGGCGGCGCGGAAGCGACGACGACCGCACCCGGCGAAACAGCCGAAATGCGGTTCACGGCGACCTACCCCGGCGCGTACATCTACCACTGCGCCGTCCCGAACATGGACGTCCACATCAGCGCGGGCATGTTCGGCTCGATCCTCGTCGAGCCCAAAGACGGCCTACCCGAGGTCGACCATGAGATCTACCTCGGCCAACACGACGTCTACACCAAGGGCGATACCGGCGAGGAGGGTCACCACGCCATCGACATCGACTCGATGATGAAGGAGAACCCGACGTACGTGCTGATGAACGGCGAGAAGTACGCGATGACGGCCGACAACCACGGCCACGCGCTGGAAGCCGAGACGGGCGAAACCGCCCGCGTGTACTTCGTCAACGGCGGGCCGAACCTCACCAGCAGCTTCCACGCCATCGGCAACGTCTGGTCGAAACTCTACCCGAAGGGCTCGTTCAGCACCGAGCCACAGACGGACATCGAGACGACACCGGTCGCGCCGGGGACGACGACCGCCGCAATGATGGAGTTCCCGGTGCCCGAAACGATCAAACTGGTCGATCACGCGCTGACGCGGGTCGCCCGGAAGGGCTGTCTGGCGACAGTCAACGTCGGCGGCGCGGAGAACCCCGAAATCTTCACCGACGATCCGTAGACCTCGGACCCAATTTTTATCGAAACCGACGCTGTCGACCGGAAATTCGTGTGTAGGTATCCCTCTGCCGACTGGCGGGAGCCGACTTCAGTGTCGACGACATAGCGGTTACCGAAGGAGTACTGAGCGACGACTGATCCCGAGAGATATATTTAAACGACCTGATTGACCAAGGTCTCTGGCGTTGCTAGTCGGCGGCTGTTTTCACCGACGAGCGCGGCACCGCGGTCGGTAGACTCGTGGGTCACAGTGAGCACGTTCGCGCTCGTTCGTCCAAGAACAGAATCGCAGAAGAAAACGAACCGTCAGTAGCCGTTTCAGCCCTCGTAGCCCGCGTAGTCCATGAGCTGGCTGAAGATGTCGGTATCCATCGCGTCCCGGTAGACGATGGCGTTGACCATGCCGCCGGGGTAGGATTCGCCGTTCATCGCGTGGTTGACCTTGTGGCAGTGCATCAGGTAGATCCCCGGATCGGCGTTGGCCTCGAATTCGAGGGTGTGGCGGCCGGCCGGCGGGACGTTCGTGATGTCCTGCTCGTGGCGGGCGGCTTCGGGGATCTGACCGCCGTCCTTGGCGACGATCTGATACCGGTGGTTGTGCAGGTGGAACGGGTGGGCGTGGTAGCCGGCGTTGACGAGGTGGAGCCGGACGGTATCACCCTGATCGACGATGATCGGCGATCCCTCTTCGGGGTGTATCGTCCGCGGGAGGCTCTTGCCGTTGATCGTGAACACGTCGGGCGTCCGGTTCCGCGGGCTGTAGTCAGCGTCGCCGCCGTTCATCATCTCCGGCAGCCGGGAGTCCCACTCCTTCAGCGTCATGAAGTACTCNTTGTCGGCNGGCTCGTANNCCTCGGGNTCGANNCGNAGNNTGCCGTACATCCCCATNTCGATGTGNCGNNGNGTNTGGTAGTGACAGTGGTAGATGTGGGTGCCCGGAACGTTCGTCGGAATCGTGTAGGTGTGTTGCTCGCCGGGGTTCACCTGGATCCCGGTCGTCGTCGGCACGCCGTCCTCGCCCCACGCCTTCTGGACGCCGTGGAAGTGCGCCGTATGCGGCTGGTTCGCGCCGCTGTTGTCGAGGGTGATCTTCAGGTCTTGGCCCTCAGTCGCCCGCAGAATCGGCCCGGGAACGCTCGGCTGGCCGTCGTCAGCCTGCCACGCCCAGACCCGCGGGAACTCGATGGGGCCGCCCATCGAGTCCAGCGGGTGAACCGGATGCCGCGATGGAACCGTCGAGAGCGTGACGCTGCCGCCCTGCTCGTCGAGGTCGACGACTTCCGGCGGGCTCGTCGTCGGCAACGAGGAGCCGGCTTGGGCGACGCCGTCTTCCGGCCCCGGGGTCCGGCTTTCCGGCGCGCTACAGCCAGCTAGTGAGTACGCGCCAACGCTGCCGGTCGCCGCGAGGAGCTCGCGTCGAGTGATCTCCGTTCCGGGTGCGCCAATATTGGAACTCATAGGTACAGTTAGTGATAGAGACGATCCGTACATAAGTCCCGAATCGCGTTCCCACTTTTTAGAAACGGGCCGAACATATTCACCAACAGAAGTACTGATGGCGGCAAAACGACCGACAGCGAAACGGGTGCAGTGGAAGCTCGGTACCAAAAACAGCAACAAGAGATCGGCAGCGACGGCCGACGTTAGATGTAGTCGATGCTCGGCGGGAGTTCCTGCTTCATTCCCTTCCGCTCTCGNATCTCNNTGATNNTNTCNGGCTGGAGGNTGTCNNCNAGCACGCGGAAGCCGGCGTTCTCNGTGTTCCACGAGGCGCGGCCCTCCGTCGCCGACCGGATGTCGGAGGAGAAGCCGATCATCTCGTCGACGGGCGCGATCCCCTCAACGACCATGAGGTCACCCTCCTGGTACATGTCGTCGACGCGGCCACGGCGGCCCTGAATCTCGCCGGAGGCGGCGCCCATGTGCTGGTTCGGCACGTCGATNCGNACGTNCTGNATCGGNTCGAGNANNNNGATCTNCGCGTCGATCAGCGAGCGGTGGACCGCATCGCGGGTCGCCGGGATGACCTGTGCCGGACCGCGGTGGATGGTGTCCTCGTGGAGTTTGGCGTCGTGAAGGCGNAGCAGCGCGCCCTNGACNGGCTCGGCGGCCAGNGGNCCGTCNTCGAGNGNCTCCTCGAGCCCCTCGATGACGAGTTCCATCGTCTCGTTGAGGTGCTGGATCCCCTTCGTGTCGTCGATGAGGATGTTGGANCCGTAGATGTGTTCGACGTTCTGNGNNGTNTCCTTNTCCATGCCGGCNTCCNNCAGGGCCTCTCGGCGTTCGAGCTCCGGCATATCCATCGAGGCCTTCCCGAGGTGGATCGCGTCGACGATGTCCTGATCCATCGGCTCGGCAGTGATGTAGAACTTGTTGTGGTTGTTCGGCGAGACACCCTCGACTTCGCGGGATTCTTCCTGTGGTTGCTCACGGAAGACGACGATCGGTTCACCGGTGTGGACATCGATTCCCTGATTGTCGCGGATGCGGTGGGTGATGACTTCGAGGTGGAGTTCGCCCTGCCCGNNGATNAGGTGTTCNCCGGTGTCCTCGTTGATCTCGANNNGGATNGTNGGGTCCTCNTTGGNCACCTGCCGGAGCGTCTCGATGAGCTTCGGGAGGTCGTCCATGTTCTTCGCCTCGACGCTCTTCGTGATGACCGGCTCGGAGATGTGCTCGATGGACTCGAACGGNGTCATCTCNACGNNGGAGACNGTNGANCCTGCAATCGCGTCTTTGAGGCCGGTGACGGCGGCGATGTTACCCGCGGGAACGGAGTCGACTTCCTCGCGTTCGCCACCCATGAAGATCCCAACCGACTGAACGCGGTTGGTGCCGGCTGTCCCGGAGACATAGAGGTTCTGGCCCTTTTCAATGGTTCCGGAGAACAGTCGCCCGGTGGCGATTTCGCCGGCGTGAGGGTCCATCGAGATGTCGGTCGACATGAAGACGACCTCGCCGTCTTCGTTGACCATTCGCATGCTGTCAGCGAGATCGGAGTCGGCGTCGCCGCGCCAGACCGTCGGGATACGACGGGGCTGGGCGTCGACCGGGTTCGGGAAGTGCTCGGCGACCATGTCGAGNACNACGTNNGACAGCGGNGTNCGCTCNTGNAGNTCCTNGCGNNCNTCGTCGCCGCTNCGNTCCAGTTCNATGATNTCGCCGAAGTCNATNCCGGTGCGCTGCATCGACGGNANNGAGANGCCCCACTTGTACAGCGCGGAGCCNATNCCGACGGTGCCGNCNTNGANGGAGACNGTCCAGTCGTNNNCNTCGTCNATCTCGTCGGTCATCCCGCGGATGAGCTCGTTGACGTCCTGGATGACNNNCNNNAGNCGCTNNTGCATCTCNTNGGGNCCNTCCTGNAGCTCGNNGATGAGNCGGTCNACCTTGTTGATGAANAGNGCGGGNTTGACGCCCTCGCGCAGCGCCTGCCGGAGGACGGTCTCCGTCTGCGGCATCGCGCCCTCGACGGCGTCGACGACCACCAGCGCGCCGTCGACGGCACGCATCGCGCGGGTCACGTCGCCGCCGAAGTCGACGTGGCCCGGCGTGTCGATGAGGTTGATGAGGTGGTTNNTNTCNTCGTACTCGTGNGTCATCGANACGTTNGCNGCGTCGATGGTGATNCCGCGTTCCTGTTCGTCCTCCTCNGTGTCCATCGCNAGCTGCTGNCCGGCGGTNTCNTNNGAGATCATGCCNGCGCCNGCGAGNAGGTTGTCAGTCAGNGTCGTCTTCCCGTGGTCGACGTGAGCCGCGATGGCGATGTTCCGGATGTTCTCCGGTTTGTCCATCAGCNNCTCACANTCNTNNACGATCTTCTTNCGTCGGCCCATTATNCAGNCNCGTATCGGCAGGAGGGTGAAAAGGATAGTGTTTCCGCCCGCGCGATTCGCCCGCATACGACGGTCACAGGCCGAAAACCGACGACTTCGTGTGTGTAGTGTTGTCATAGGTCGAAACAATTTGACAGCCGGTAGCGACGACGACCGATGACGGAGCGCGAACCGATCGATCAAATTACATCCCCGGCGGTCAGTGAAAGTGACAATGGGCGAGAAAGAACCGCGTGAGTATGACCGGGAGTACACCACCCCATTGAAACATCGCGCCCGGCGACGCATCGGTTACACCCACAACCGAGGGACGGTGACTCGTTTTGTCGTCCAGTTGGAGTATCACGTCGACGGCGGGTGGCTGGAGGTGGTTCGGTTCGACCACGATCCGAAGAGCGATCACGCCCACGATGTGACCGAAGACGGTGTCCACATGGACGTGTATCGTGATGGTAAGAAACTCCGATCAGAAGAGGTCTTCCCACCGATGGCGGCGAGTGAGGCACTCACATTTGCCGAAGAACACTTGAATCAGCACGCCGAACGTTACATCAACAGGTTCGAAACATGGCACGAGATCAAACACCGATGACCGACGAGGAGATCGCTGAGTTCGAGGACGCGATGGATGAACAAGCCGAACAGCTCCGCGAGGATCTCGCCCAAGATCTCGGTGGCGACCCCGAAGACTATCGCCGAAAGCCGGTTGCTGACGGTGGCGAAAGCTAAGTAGAACGCGTGACGGACGAAAAATTGGAGCCATCGCCAGCCAACGACAAATTTGATGACGGGTTTGCGGATCCTAACGCCTGACTGCCAATTTCGATGCAGATGGTACTGGTGATGTTCAGACGCGAGCAGCCAAGGATGTGAGTCTGCCGACCGGTCAACCACTTTCCTGGTGGCCTGCGAAAATCGAAGATTTTCGGGCGGCCAGAAGCGGAGCTTCTGGCAGACTGAAAGGGCGAGACGCGCGTGGCGGCCGACAACGCCGGCCGCCCGCTCGACGAACCCGGACGTTCACGAGAGCGGAGCTCTCGTGAGCCAACCAGAAATCGGAGATTTCTGGTGACGACGCAAGCACCGCAGGAGTGAGCAACGCCAACGACGAGGCGCGCAGCGAGGCCCGGGAGTTGAGAGCGTCGAGGGCTTTCATCATGACTCGTTACCAACAACCATGACACGGTATGAGCCGCGAAACACCCATATAGCTGCCTCTCCTTGGTACACTCACACATGGATGTCCGAGTGCAGGGCACTGTCGCCCCCGATCCGTTTCTGAGCGCGGCGGACCTCCTCGAAACCGAATACAGCCTCTCACGACCCGTCGAGGTCCACCTCCGGGAGGACCCCGACGAGCGCACGTGGGCGGCCCACTACGACGACCGCCACATCCTCAACATCTCCCGACAGGCCGCCACCAGCGTTCTCGCACGGGAACTCGCCTTACACGAGTTCGCCCACATGGCGCGGTACGAACAGGCGCACGCTTCTCACACCCAGTCGACTGACGAAGCCCTGTTTCTCGCGCTCGCCGGCNNNTCGGTCGANCGCCGGAANCTCGCNCACTGCTANCAGATCGCNAACCACATGAAGGACATCTACGCNGACGACATCACCCTCGCGCTCGCGCCGGCGACCAAACTGCTGGATTTCTTCGCCGGCGAACTCGCGGCTGCTATCGCCGACCACCCCGGCGACGACCGCCGCGATGAACACCCGGACTCGCGGCTCGAAACCGGCGCGGCCGACCCGGAGATGACCGTCGTCAACGCCGCCTTCGCGCTGGCGTTGGTCGAACGCCACGGCCTCGTCGACGCCGAGCACCGCCTCTATGAGTTGGCCGAGACCGCCGCCGACGCCGCGCCTGCGGTCGACCTCGCGGCGTTCAAAGAGCGGTTCAAATCGCTCGGCGACGATCCGAGCGAAAGCGAGTACCGCAAATCGTTAGTGGAGATGACGCGGGCCTACGCGACGGCTGAATAGCACTCAGTATTTTCTGACGAGGATGGAAAAACGAGATAGCGGAGTCACAGGGAGAGTCGAGCCAGTTAGGCCGTGTCTGTGACTTCCGACGTGTCGAAGTTCTCGTCAACGTCCCGCGCCGTGAAGACCAGGGTGTACTGCTGGTCGCTCTGGACGGTGTAGCTGGAGTCGTCTGGCGTGACGCTGACGGTATCGTTCGTGTACCAGCCAACCTGACGGAACGTGACGGTTTCTGTCCCAATAACGGTCCCGTTGGCATCACCCTCGTAGACAGTGTATTCGACCTCGGTGAGGTCGTCGTCGCCGTCGTCGTCACGCACAGTAACCGGCGCAATCACGAACTCGTCGTCGATAGTATCGGCAGTGAAATGCGAACCGTCCGATGGCTCTTGAATTCTGATCGCCGACGGCTGGTTCCCGCTGGTATCTTGGACGGTCACGCTGGCGTAGTTGCCGTCGGCGTCCTCGCCGACCGTCGTCAGGGTGTACACCTGATCAGTCGTGACGCTGTATCCGTTGTCGGGGTGGATGGTTTCAGCCGGCGTCCCGGCTGGGTCGTAGCTGGCCTGTGGACTGAAACGGGCTGTTTTTTGCGCAACGATCGCCCCGTTGGTGTCGCCTTCCCGCACCTCGTAGTTGATTTCCGTGAGGTCGTTGCCGGTATCGCCGCGGATCTCGACAGCATCAATTTCAAAATGGTTGCCGCTGCCATCCGGAACGGCAGTGAATACATGATCCTGTGCCGGCTCCGCAACGGTGATGCTACCAGCGTCGTTAGCACGCGCTGTGTACTCGGCTCGATAGGAATCGGTTGTTCCATTCGCGTTTTCAACGGTGAGCGTTGGCCGGTAGGTGCCGGCAGGGGGGTTTTCCAGCCCGTGTTCCGGCGTGCCGATCGTGACTCTCGCCCGACGGTCAGCCGTTGCCTCGGTATCGGTGATGTCGAACGTCGCCGTCGCCCCGCTGTAGGAGTCGGCGGCGATAGTGACCGGCGTGAGCTCTCCGTCCTGTCGAAGCTCGACGGTCACGTCATCGCTGGAGAGCTCGTCGAAACGGCCGGCCGCGTCGCCGAACCCGTAGTCAGCCGTGATCGACGTAACCTCGCCGTCGCTGTTCGCAAAGTTGATATCCCATGTATGGACCGACTCCGCCAGTTCTGTACTCGGATCAGCGATGAGCGTCGATGGGCTAATCGGATCAAATAAATTAGCATTATCGGGGATAGAAACGGCCTCCTGAATCGTCGCATGTGTCGCGGTCGTCCCAAGGCTCGCTGTCAGGAGTGCCCCGCTGCCGAGCAGAAGCGTCCGTCGTTTCATTGTGTGACTGTACGGCCGTGTCCGCCGCTCGTGTCAGGATCGAGACGAACCGGTTGTTAACCGTTGCTCACGAGCGACACGTATAATTCTTCATATGAAAGGACGGCGTGAGCCGAGCGATCAAGGAATAGTACTCTGCGTAGGTGTCCATAGTGGTCGTATGTCAACGTGATGCGAGCGTACGCAGCGGCTGAATAAGAAACGCCGAGAATCACTACGTCATGGAGTGGTGCTTGCTTCGAAGGTAGCGAAGTTACTGTCAAGATCGCGTGCCGTGAGGACCAGAGTGTATGATTGCCCACTCTGGATGGTATAGGAGCCGGGATCGATGGTTTCGTCCGGCGAATTACCCTGGCCAGATGGATCGTAACTTGCTGTTCCACCGAGGGTGATCGTTTTCGTGGCAACGACTGTGCCGGAGGTGCCTCCTTCGTAGACTTCGTATTCGACCTCGTCGAGGTCACTGTCGTTGTCGTCGTCTTCGATAGTGACTTTATCAATTTCGAACCGGTTGTCGGCGAGATTCGCGGAGAAGGCCGAGTTCTTGCTCGGGAACTTGATGTTGATCGCCGACGGATCGTTGCTGGTCGGCGTCGTGTCTTGGACGGACACGCTCGCGGTGTTGTCGTCGATGTCCCGCCCTTGAACAACAACCGTATACAGCTGATCGTTCTCCAGCGTGTAGTCGCTGTCAGATTGGATAACTTCGGGATTTTGGTTGTTCCGGTAACGACTCGTCGCACTGAACGTGACGGTCTTCGTGCCGACGATGGCACCGTCAACATCGCCCTCATGGACCTCGTAGTAGACCTCGACGAGGTCGTCGTCGCCGTCGTCGTCACGCACGTCAACGTTTTCAACAACGAACTCGTCGGCGGAAATATCGGCAGTGAAATCCGAATTGCTCGACGGGTCCTGAATCCTGATCGCCGACGCTTGGTTCCCGCTGGTGTCTTGGACGGTCGCGCTGTCGTAGTTGCCGTCGGCGTCCTCGCCGAGCGTCGTCAGCGTGTATAGCTGATCGGTCTTGACGTTGTAGCCGTCTTCGGGCTGAATCGTTTCGGAGTTGGGGCTGTAGGTTGCCTGTGCGGTGAAATTGACCGATTTTTGTGCTACGATCGTCCCGTTGGTATCGCCTTCCCGCACTTCGTAGTTGACTCCGGTGAGGTCGTCGTCGCCGTCATCATCGCGGACATCGACAGCATCGATCTCGAACTGATTGCCGTTGCCATCGGGAACAGCAGTGAAGTCCTTGTCCTGTGTCGGCTTCGCAACGTTGATCGCGCCGGCGTTGTTGACACGCGCCGTGAAATCAGCTTCGTAGGTTTCCGTTTGGCCGCTCGCAGTATTGAACGTAAGCGTCGGGGTATACGTGCCGTCACCGGGGTTTTCCAACCCGTTTTCCGGCGTGCCGATCGTGGCTTTCGCTCGGCGTGCGGCGGTCGTATCGGTATTATCGGCGATCTCAAAGGTCGCTGTCGCGCCGCTGTAGTCACGGGTCTTGAGATCAATCGTGGTAAGGCTCCCGTTCTGTCGAAACTCGACCGTCACATCGTCGCTGGAAAGCTCATCGAAACTGGCGGTCTCAGTTCCAAAATCGTAGTCCGCGGTGATCGACGTGACATCCTCATCGTTGTTCGTGAAATCGACGTCCCACGTGTGAATCGATTCCGCACCCTCGGTACTCGGATCGGTCGCAAGCGTCGGCGGTTCGGGATCACTCAGGATTCGAAAGTCACCGGCCGCCGCAACGGTATCCTGCAACGACGCGTTCGTCGCGGTCGCGCCGAGGCTCAAGGTGATGAGCGTCCCCCCGCCGAGGATGAACGTGCGTCGTTTCATAGCGTGGCTCGGCCCAGCGGGACGCGGCCCGAAACGCGTCACCCCACCGGCTGGGCGCAGTAGTACTAACGATTTGGACTGTAGCTACATAGCTCTTGGTATACATGTGTGGGATGATCACAAGACCGAAGACGACGATAGGGGGCCGAAAATCACGACAACAGCCGTCGCTCACCGGCTGAAGAAAACAGAAATAGAATCCCGCTTAGCGTGCCGCGGCGGCGACGCGTTCGCGCTCTTCTTTCTGCGTGATCGCGTAGCTCTCCATGTCGTAGTCGGCCGCACCGATGAGCTGGTGAGCCAGTGCCTCAGAAGCGTCGGTCGGCGATTTGTAGCTGCCATTGTGGGTGCCCTGTGCGATGAATTTCAGAGCCTCGTCGACCCGTCGCTGCGGGGCCACGTCGACGGCTTTCGGGACGGAGATCCCGCCGTATTTGAGGCGGACGGTCTCCTCTCGCGGGNCGGCGTTNTCGACCGCNNNNACGAGNANCTGNACCGGGTTCTCCTCGGTGCGCTCGTGGACGATCTCGAAGGCGTCGCGCACGATGCGGGTCGCCTGCTGTTTCTTCCCGGTGTTCTCCTCCGTCTGCATCAGCCGGTTGATGAGCCGCTCGACGATGGAGAGCTCGGACTTCTTGAACTGTTTGCCGGCGTGGCGNCCCNGCGTGTGNGCGATNGGCGTGACNNTGATGTACCGCTTCGTGCTGGGATCGTTGTACTCGATCTCAGCGACCGACCAGACGCCGAAGAGTTTCGCGCCCTCGACGGCTTCCTCGGTCTCGGCCTCGCTGTCCTCGGGAGTAGCTTCGCTCTCGGACATTATCGCACCGGTTTCTCGGCGTTGCCGCGAACGAGTTCGATCATCGAGACGCCGTTNACCTTCTCNACNTTGTAGTTGACNNCNGANAGGTCACCCATGGCGCGACCCTTCGCGCCGCCGATGCCCGCGATCGTGACCTCGTCGTGCTCGTCGATGAAGGAGATGGCGCCGTCGCCGGGACAGAACGCAGTCACCTGNTTNCCGTTCTTGATNAGNTGNACCCGNACACACTTGCGGATCGCGGAGTTCGGCTGCTTTGCCTCGATGCCGACCTTTTCGAGGACGATGCCGCGGCCCTGCGGCGCGCCCTCAAGGGGGTCGGACTTCTTTTTGAGCCCGCGCTCGCGTCGAGCGTACTCGGAGTCGGACCAGCGTCGCTGCTGCCGGTCCTTCTTGAGTTTGCGGGCGGCGTATTTGCCGTTTGCCATGTACCCGGTCTTCCGGACTCAGCTACTTAAGCATCCCTCTTTCGAGCGATCGAAACACGCTGAGATCGCTTCACAGGGGTCGCTAATCGGATCTGCGGCCGTTTCGATTGCCTTCGAGACTGCGGCTGACAAGAGGAGAGAAACGCGGAGTCCGTAAGCACCGCTTACAACGAGTCAGCCCGAGTACGATCGCCGCGGGCAACTGACCCCGGTCAGGTCAGCTGGATGTCGTCGATGTCGAAATGCCGTTCGGCCAGCCGGCGTGCGGTTTCGATCCGGCTGCCGTCGCTGCCGATGGCGATCCCGCGGTCGTCGGCGACGACTTCGACGTAGGCGACGCGGTCGCCCTGCTCGGAGATCGTCACCCCGCGCACCGCGGCGGGGGCGAGCGTGCTCTCGACGAACGCCTCCGGCGTGTCGGCGTTGGCGATCAACTCGATCTCCCGGCCGAGTTTCGCTTCGACCTGTTCGACGGTGTGGCCGTCAGGGCCGATCGCGTCGGCCATCTCGTCGGGCGGGATCACGAAGACGACACGGTCGCTTTCGACGAGGCAGTCCCGTGGGTTGATGTCAGTCTCCTCGGCGAACAGCCGCATGAACCGCTTGGCGTCTGCCGAAAGGGTGACCCGCATCGTCAGTCGTCGGCGACGTCCATCGAACCCATCCGGAGCTTCACGTCGCCGGTCCCGATCGAGACCGGTTTGCCGGCGATGACGTTCTCGATGATGCCGTTGAGNTCGTCGNNCTCGCCGTGGATNGCNGCNNNNAGCAGGTGNTTCACCGTCACCTCGAAGGCGGCGCGCGCGAGCACGGACTCCTTGTTGCCGGAGATGCCGTGGCGGCCGATCGACTCGATCTCGCCGCGGTTTGTCATGATGTCCGCGACGAGCATCAGGTGGCGGACGTTCACGTTGTCGAGCCCCTGCTCCTCGAGGGTGTNGNNCGTCTCGTTGATGANCGNCTCGCGGGCGGCCTCGATNCCGAG
>NZ_RKLU01000003.1:488595-508771 GCF_006861665.1 Halonotius terrestris
CGTNGATCTCGTGGATGTTGTTACAGGTCGAGCGGCTGGCGTCGACGCCCTCGATCGTGAGCACGTCGCCGAAGGCCGACCCCTCGGTGTAGAGAACGAACTCCTCGCCCTCGTCGGTTTCCTCCTTGCGGATGACGACGCGGCTGATGTCCTCGATCCCTTTGAAGACGATCTCCCGAAGCTGTTCGACCAGCTGGAGGAGTTCCCGATAACTCGGCTCCTGTGGGCCGAACTCGATGGCCATCCCCTGCTGGCGGGTGTCGACGCCGAGGGCGTCCTCGATGGTCTCGGCGATCTCGGTGGCGACGGGTTCGGCGGCGTCGGCGGTCGGCCACCGCTCCAACAGCGTCTCCTCGTTGAGGTCGATCCGGACGACCATGTCGGCGACATTGGTTGACACGTCACCCAGCGCGAGGATCTTCGTCGCTTCGAGTGCCCAGACGACTTCGTGGGCTTTCTCGCGGTTTTCGGCGTACTCGTCTTCGAGATACACNNNCATCNTCGGCGTNTCNGGNNNCTTNCGGGCGTCNACNAGNTCNATGAGCCGGGGGAGCCCCTGTGTCACGTCGATCTCGGCGACACCGGCGTAGTGGAACGTGTTCATCGTCATCTGCGTNCCNGGCTCNCCGATNGANTGNGCNGAGACGGTGCCGNCGGGNTCNAGCGGNTCGATNCGGGTGTCGAGGAACTCGGCTTCGACGGCTTGGGCGATCTCGTCGGCCTGCTCGGTCGTCACGCCCTCCCGATCCTCGATGGTGTCATAGACCCGCTCGCGCAGGCGACGCGGGAGTTCGGTGTCCTCGACGACGGCGCGGATGTCGTCAGTGACGTGGTCGTACTCAGTCATCGGACTCCACCTCCTCGAACCGGCTGGCTTCCGCACGCTCCGAGAGGTTCGTCGGCGGCTCCGATGGGTTGAGGAACGCTTCCTTTTCGGTTTCGCTCTCAAACTCGGCGTCGACGACGCGGTCGGTGATCCCCTCGACGTCGATCGTGTGGTCCTCGCTGGAGGAGACCTTGACCGGCGAAGTGCTGTCCTCGCCGAANTCGAACTGNACGANNNTNTCNNNCGTGTCGCGGACGGTGCCGTCGTACTGCGTCTCCAGCTCGGACAGCGCGTTGATGAGCCGGCGCTGGAGGTAGCCGGACTTCGAGGTTCGGACCGCCGTGTCCACGAGCCCCTCGCGGCCACCCATCGCGTGGAAGAAGAACTCCCGGGGGNNNAGCCCCTGCCGGTAGGAGGACTCCACGAAGCCGTGGGCGTCCGCGGAGAGGTCGTTCGGCCGGTAGTGGCTGAGGGTGCGGTCCTCGTAACCGCGGTTGATTCGCTCGCCGCGAACGGCCTGTTGGCCGACGCAGGCGGCCATCTGCGTGAGGTTCAGCATCGACCCACGCGCACCCGAGCGAGCCATCACGACCGCCGGGTTCTCCTCGTCGAGATGTTCGTCGGCGATGTCGCCGGCCGAGTCGCGGGCGCGGCCGAGCGCCTGCATGATNTTCATCTCNANGGTCTCGTCGACCGTCCGGCCGGGCAGCGATTCGAGGTCGCCAGCGCGGTAAGCCGAAATGAGTTCGTCGATGCGGTCGTAAGCGTTGTCGATAGCCTCATCGACCTGCTCGTCGGCGACCGGCGGGATCGACTCGTCGTCGATNCCGATNGAGAAGCCGAAGTGCATGATNGCNCGCATCGCCAGCGNNGCNACNTCGTTGATGAANACNCGNGCGCGGGTCTCGGAGTGTTTCTTGACGATGGTATCGACGATCTCGCCGCCGAACGCGCCGACGGCGTCCTCGTCAATTGTCCCCTGCAGGAGCTGGCCGTCCTCGATGACGACCTCGTCGCCGGCCGAGGAGTCGAATTCGAGGTCGAGGTCGTCCGGCAACAGAAGTGAAAAGACCGTGCGGCCGGTCCAGTACTCGCCGGTCTCGTCGGTGCCGTCGGGCTCGGGCAGTTCGTCGACCTGCGTCGCTCGCAGCAGGTCGAGTGCCTGCGTCTCCGTGAAGTGTGGGTTGTCGTGAGTGAGCAGATAGGTTCCNGAGATGTGGTCCTGNATNGCNCCGATGATGTTNTCNCCGAACCGCGGCGAGAGGATCTGTTCTTGAACGCGCATCAGCACGCGCGCCTCGGCACGCGCCTCTTCGTTCTGCAGCGCGTGCATGTTCATCTCGTCGCCGTCGAAGTCAGCGTTGTACGGCGGACAGACGACGGTGTTCAGCCGGAACGTCTTGTACGGCATCACGACCACCTCGTGGGCCATGATGGACATCCGGTGGAGCGACGGCTGGCGGTTGAAGATCACGATGTCGCCGTCGATGAGGTGTCGGGACACNTCCCAGCCGNCNTNNANNTTCNNGGCGAGNTCCTCGCAGTTCTTCTCGGTCACTTTGAGGCGACGACCGTCAGGTCGTTTGACGTAGTTCGCGCCGGGGTGGGTTTCGGGGCCGTTGGCGACGTACTGTTTGGCCTCCTCGATGGTGCGTTCGGTGACGTTGATCGTGATCGTCATCTCGCTGGCGACGCGGTCGGGCACGCCGACCTCGTTGAGACTCAGCGTCGGGTCCGGCGAGATGACGGTTCGCGCCGAGAAGTTGACACGCTTCCCTGAAAGCGAGCCGCGGAAGCGACCCTCCTTGCCCTTGAGTCGCTGGCTGAGGGTTTTGAGAGGTCGCCCCGAGCGGTGTCGCGCCGGCGGCGTCCCCGAAATCTCATTATCGACAAAGGTGGTGACGTGGTACTGCAGCAGTTCCCAGAGGTCCTCGATAATGAGTTGCGGGGCACCGGCTTCGCGGTTCTCCATGAACCGCTGATTGATGCGGATGATGTCCACCAGCTTGTGGGTCAGGTCGTCCTCGGATCGCTGGCCGTTGTCGAGGGTGATCGACGGGCGGGCGGTGACCGGCGGAACGGGGAGGACGGTCATGATCATCCACTCCGGCCGGGANTNCNNGGCGTCGATNCCGAGCNNNTCGATGTCCTCGTNNGGNATNTNCTCGAACCAGTCNCGNATNTCCGAGGGCATCAGCTTGTTCATGTCNTCCTCGGTGAGGTCGACATCGATTGCCTTTTCGAGGGCGCGGCGGCCTTCGTCGCGGGGACGGAACTCGCCGCCGAGGATCTGGTTGATCCGGTCGAGGGCGATCCCCGTCTCTTCGGCGAGAGCTTGCGGGCTCATCCCCTCGTCGTCTTCGTCGTCCTCGTCGGGCTGCATCGCTTCGGCGATGATCTCGGAGTATTCGCCCGACAGCACGTTTTGGACCTCGTAGTAGGTCGTCGGCTTCTCGTGTTTGATGTCAGCCTGTGGCTCCGAGCAGTGTGGACAAGTGCCGGCTTTCCGGGCCTGTCGAACGGCTGCTTTGAGCACCGTGTCGGGGTCCTTACCGAGGTCTTTGACGCGGTCGAGTTCCTCGCGGAACTCCTCCATCTCCATCTCGGTGAGCGTCAGGTGCCCGCATTCACGACAGGTCGCTCGCAGGAGNCGNCGGATGAGCNTCGNNAANCCGACGTGGATGACGGGCGCGGCCAGCTCGATGTGGCCGAAGTGGCCGTTACACGAGCCGGAGTGTTTCCCGCACGTCTTACACTCGAGGCCGGGGTCGATGACACCCAGCCGCGGGTCCATCAGCCCCATGTCGATGGGGAAGCCGTCGTCGTCGTACGTGTCGGCCGTGATGACCTTCGTNGCCGANATNTCNCGNTACNNCTCGGGNTCCATCAGTCCGAAATCGATCCCGCCGAGCTGTTTTGGTGTTTGCATTGACATTGTATCTTAGACCGCGTCTTCGAGTTCGAGCGTTGGTCGGATGCCGAGCGCCATCATCTCATCAAGGAGGAGCTTGAACGCGTAGCTCACGTCGAGTTCGTGGATGTTGTCCTCGCTGCCGGTCGCCGGATCGTACACCCGGCGTTGCTCCCGATCCTCGACGGCGATCATGCCGGTGTCCTCGGAGACGTAGACCGTCTCCTTGTCGGAGGATTCCAGCAGGCGTTCGTTGAGCACCATCGACGCGCCGTGNCCGATGANCNNGTCGCGNTCCATCTCNCCGACNCGGAGGCCACCCTCCCGGGCGCGCCCCTCGGTGGGCTGGCGCGTGAGCACCTGCACCGGCCCGCGGGAGCGGGCGTGGATTTTGTTCGAGACCATGTGGTAGAGCTTCTGGTAGAAGATGACGCCGACGAANATCTCGGCNTCGATNTTCTCNCCGGNGACNCCNGAGTACATGACCTCCTTGCCGGAGGANTTGAAGCCGTNNTCNNCGAGCGNNNCNCGGAGNTCNNNCTCGTCNTCGCCNNNGAANGNNGTGCCGTCGACGCGGCGNCCTTCCAGCGAGCCGACCTTGCCGCCGAGCATCTCGAGGATGTGGCCGACGGTCATCCGCGANGGCAGCGCGTGCGGNTTGAGNANGAGGTCNGGGACGANNCCNTCCTGCGTGAACGGCATNTCNTCCTGCGGGGCGANGTGGCCGACGACTCCCTTCTGGCCGTGTCGCGACGCGAACTTGTCCCCGAGTTCGGGGATGCGTTCGTCGCGCACGGACACCTTCGAGAGCTTCGAGCCGTCCTCGCCCTCCATCAGCGTCACGGTGTCGACGACGCCCGACTCGCCCGAGCGCATCGTTACCGACGTCTCGCGGCGCTTCTGCGGCGAGAGGCCGCCCATGTCGTCGGGTTCCTCGAGGAACCGCGGCGGCGACGTCTTCCCGAGCAGCACGTCGTTCTCGCCGACCCGCGTCTCGGGATTGACGAGGCCGTCCTCGTCGAGGTGTGTGTACGCGTCCTCGCCGCGGGCNCCGCGNACGTCCTNNTCGGGGATNTCGAAGCGGTCCTCCTGNCCGCCGGGGTAGCGNCGCTCCTCGCCCTCNTAGGTNCGGAAGAAGTGCGAGCGNGCNAGNGCNCGGTCGACCGACCCGCCGTTCAGGACCAGCGCGTCCTCGATGTTGAACCCCTCGTAGGACATCACGGCGACGACGAAGTTCTGTGCGGCCGGCCGGTCGTCGTAGCCGATCTGCTCGGTCGTCTGGGTCTTCACCAGCGACAGCTGCGGATAGTGCAGCAGGTGTTGGCGGGTGTCCGGACGAATGCGGTAGTTCGCCGCCGGCAGCCCGAGCGACTGCTTGATCATCCCCGACCCCATCGTGATACGGGGCGAGGCGTTGTGCTCGGGGTAGGGGATCATCCCGGCACCGATNCCGAAGATGAGCNNNGGNTCNANNTCGAGGTGNGTGTGNTCCTCGGTNAGGTCGTTCTCGTCGACGCCGACGAGGATGTCTTCCTCTTCCTCGGCGTCGATGAATTCGACGTAGCCGCGCTCAACGAGGTCCTCGAATTCGAGGTCGCCGTTCTCGACGGCCTCGATTTCCTCGTCGCCGAGCAGCGGTTCGCCGTCCTCAACGACGATCAGCGGGCGGCGGGCCCGACCGGCGTCGGCGTTGATGATGACCTCTTGGGTGCGGCCGCGCACGGAGACGTTGACCATATCGCTCACGTCGCCGCGGCGGCGGGCATCGCGGATCTGTTCGGCAAGCTGTTCCGGGTCCGGGTGGGTGCCGACGAGGCTCCCGTTGACGTAGACTTTCGCTTCTCGTGATTGAGCCATTGGTTAGTCGTCCGCAGGGGTTGTTCGTTCGATGCCGTCGATACCTGGGATCCCCTCGACTCCCATCGACGNNAGTTCNCGNTTCAGTTCCNNNTCGTCCTCGANGTNCTGTGACAGCTCCATCGCCTGCGCGAAGTTCTTCACGAGCCCACAGTTCGGCCCCTCCGGCGTCTCGGAGGGACAGATGCGACCCCACTGTGTCGCGTGGAGGTCGCGNGCNTCGAAGTGNGGNTGGCTCCGNNNNAGNGGCGAGCGGAGNCGNCGNAGGTGTGACAGAACGCCCATGTGGTCGGTGCGATCGACCAGCTGTGAGACGCCCGAGCGGCCGCCGACCCAGTTGCCGGTGGCGATCGGGTGTTCGAGCCGTTCGGTNAGCACGTCCGAGCGGACNACNGTNNNNACNGAGAGNTNNCGGTTCCGCATGTTCGCGCGTTCGAGCTGGTACTTCACGTCGCGGGCCAGCTTGTTCAGCGCCGTGCGGAACAGGTCCTTCATCAGGTCGCCCGACACCTTCAGCCGCTTGTTTGCGTAGTGGTCCTTGTCGTCCGATTCGCGGCGGCCCAACGCGAGTTCGAAACACGCCTCGGCCATCCGGCAGAGATACACCGCCTTGTTCATCCGGGTCTCCTCGTCCTCGACGCCCTCCTCGTGGAGATGCGGGAGGAGATAGCGGTCGATGACGTAGTTCGCCCGTTTCAGCTGGTAGTTCTTCCCCTGACCGGAGGCGACGCGCTTCCCCAGCGTCTCGATCGCCTCGCTGGTCGTCTGGACCTCTGCGGCCTCCAGGTTCTCCAGCATGAACTTCACGATCTCCGGGTCGTCGCTCACGCGGTGGACGATTTCCTCGTCGGATTCGAGTCCGAGCGCGCGGACGAGCGTCACGAAGTTGANGCTCCCGGAGACGGANGGGAAGCTNACNTCGAGCAGNCCNTNNCGGTTNCGCTCACANAGNACNAGCGCNCGNTAGCCNCGGCGNTGGNNNAANGTCTTNGCGACCTGAATCTCGTCGCCGTACTTCGTGTCGTACTCGGCGAGGATCTTGTTCGGTGCGAGGTCCTCGCTCGTCATCAGCACCCGCTCGGAGCCGTTGACGATGAAGTAGCCGCCGGGGTCGGCGGGGTCCTCGCCGATCTCGATGAGCTCCTCCTCGGTGAAGTCCGTGATGTTACATTTCGAGGAGCCGACCATGATCGGCATNCGGCCGANCTTNGTNTCNGNNGNGTCGACGACNNNTTCGGGNTCCTCGTCGCCNCCGCGGACGATGGACATCTCCATGAAGACCGGAGCGGCGTAGGTGATGTTGCGGAGTCGGGCTTCCTGCGGGAAGAGGAGTTCNTCGGAGCCGTCNGCCTCCCGGACNCGCGGCGTCNNGATNCGNANGTCGCCGAGNTCGACNNNGACCGGCTCCTGGCCCTCCTTGTCGCCGATGTCCGTGTCGATGCTCTCTTTCTCGTCGACGACTCGCTGCATCCCTCGGCCGAGGAACGCGTTGAACGAGCGGAAGTGGTGTTCCGCGAGNCGNTCNNNCGAGAAGTACTCNCNNGAGACGGNGCGTCGGTCCTGTCGGTTCATTNNNNCGACCACCTGTCGGTAGGAGACTGATGTTTCTGCCGTGCGTGAGTCGCGGACGATCTTGATCACGTCGCCGACCTCGGCCTCCTCCGGAAGGGCCGGGTCGTCGTCTTTGATCTCGGGCAGGTCAGTGCGCTTGAGCCCATACTCGTCGAGAACCGAGTCGAGTTCGGCTCCCTCGATGGGGATATGGTCAGGGACGAGTTCGTGTTGGCTTACGTCTACCATGGCGTTGGGTTGATTGAAGAAACGATGATCACGAGATACTACAGCGGGTTACTCAGTCAGGCCATTTAACGATTGCTAACTCGGCTGAGCCCACCGGCTCATCGACCCCAACGAACGTGACACCTCCACAAACGGGAGACTCCAATAAAGAGTTTGCGGCAGTGGCGCATGTGGCGTGTTGGCAGGGCCGTCCCGACGGCCAAAAGAGAAGCCTTATTTATCTAACCGGGGTACGACGAGATGCGTCAGCCCGGATGGTGTAGTGGCCCATCATACGACCCTGTCACGGTCGTGACGCGGGTTCAAATCCCGCTCCGGGCGTCCTTTTGCGGCGAACAACGCTCCCGAGCACCGCGTAGCGTGTGCGAGGGTCACCGTGAGCCGCAAATACCCCAGAAGGGATTTGAACCAAGGAGTGACGCGAACAGAGTGAGCGGAACGACTGTGGTTCAAATCCCGCTCCGGGCTCTCCACGTCCAGATTTTTATCCGATGCCGCAGAGAGACGGGGGCGAGTGCGATGGGTGAAAAGAAACCGCGGGACTACGACAGGGAGTTCACAGAGCGAGCGGGTCGTCGATCCCGCCGCCGGCTCGGCCTCGACATCGAACGCGGTGTCGTCACACGGTTCGTCGTCCAGTTGGAGTATGGGCGCAACATCGTCGAAGACGAGTGGGACGAAGTAGTCCGGTACGATCACGACAGCGAAGGCAGCAGCGAAGCCGCCCACGA
Organism: Halonotius terrestris; assembly: GCF_006861665.1. Classification (GTDB taxonomy): domain Archaea; phylum Halobacteriota; class Halobacteria; order Halobacteriales; family Haloferacaceae; genus Halonotius; species Halonotius terrestris. Next base: position 496,721 of record NZ_RKLU01000003.1, read on the forward strand.
CGTGACCGAGGAGGGGCTTCACATCGACATCTACCGCGACGGTGAGAAAATCGAGAGTCACGAACTGACACCGCCGCTCCCGTCGAACGTCGCCCTCAACCGCGCCGAAGAACACTTGAGAGAGCACCTCGAAGGCTACATACGGAGATTCGAAGAATGGCATCAGATAGACTAGAGCCGATGACCGACGAGGAGATCGAGGAACTGCGAGACGGGCTGGCGGAGCAGCAGGACGAGATCCGCGACTACCTCGAAAGCCACGGTGTCGATGTGAGCCCGTGGGATGATTCGGCGACGGAAGCGCGGGCCGACGGCGGCGAGTAAGATCCTAATCCTGTCTCGACAGTTTTGCGAATCGCGTTCAGCGGTTAGACGAACGCGCTGGGGAACGGAAACAAATACCGCTGTTCGACAATGTGATACGGTTTGCCGTTGTGCTGGCGGGTCGGTGCGTTCGCAACGAATTTTCTCGGTGCATATCCGATTAAGCGAATATCTGTCTTGCTAATACGACTAGCTAAGGCGTAGTAATCCGCTCGAAGAGGTTTGTACGCATCAACCGTTAGTGCGGGATCGCTCCGGTGTTGCCCGACAGTTTTCACATCAATAGTTGCCCCACGGTAATTGAGATCGCTACCACCGTCACCACCATCGGGGTAGATCTCAGTATCAAGGTCCTGCACTTTTCCGAGCGGCTTCGCGTAACAAAACTCACCAAGGAGACCCTTGAGAAAGTTGTCCGTACTCCCCTCCCACTGTTCTGCAAAATGACGAGCATTCTCAGCAAGAGCATAGAGCCGTTTCTCTGGAACGTGAATAACGGGATAGTCTGAGAGAGAAAGATCTTCAGCTGAAAATAGTGGTGTCGCTGCTGGTTCCTTCGCAGGCGGTACCTCCTCTGAGTTGTCGTCTTCGTATTTCATGGCTAGCGATTTGTGCCACCGACTGTACTCAGGCCGAAGGACCCAATATGATGCAATGCATAGATATTGGCACCTCGGCACCGAGCTTGATCCCTCGGTGGCGTGGGATGTCACGTGCGCCGTCTGTTGTGGAAGGCCGGCGGCGCACTTTTCATCGACAGTCCTCTGCCGACAGAGACGTGTATATCAGCCATACTATTAAGTGTAATGCGTTACAAGGTAGTGTAACGATGCCTGATACGGATGAAGAACTTGAGAAGTTCGGCCCAGGCATGCTTACAGACACACAGAGGCACTACCTTGCGGGAGATCTAGATGTTGAAGCTGGATCGCAGCGCGAACGAACCATCAGAAGTAGGATTAGGGAACGAGTCGCAAACACTATCTCAGATTTAATTATATTTCAGCGACATTCAGAAACGCGCGATATAGAGCAGATATCAAAAAAAGTAAAATTGGGAACTCTTGAAGCCGGTGAAATATTAGCATTACTTCTCCGACTTAATGCAAATATAAGCCCGTTTCTAAAGGACAATGACATCGATCCAGATTCCAATATAAAACCGAGCCCATTCGTGGATCAAACGGCTCCAGATGAAATGAATCTTGAAACAAAACAAGAAGAGGCAGAAGAATTGCTCAACCTATTTGAGGATATAATAAACCGAGGAATACATCGGGTATTTCGTAAGCAGGGTTTTGATATCGAAGATTTGACTGTGAATATGGATATAACGCTCGGAGACGATCTTGATTCCTTGGTAGAACAGGATTTAGAGTCCTTGGATGAGAGAAGTCTAATGCTCCTTCATCAGGAGGATAAAATCAGTAAGGAAGAATTTTACTCGGAGGCAGCTAGACGAGACATGTTCAAACAGAGGCAGAAAGAATATGATGAATTAAGGTGGGAAAAAGACGAGTAACTGTTCTGTAGAATTAGATATGACCATCGAAAACAATATTCTGACAACTTTTCTTGAGCAGAACGGGAAGACCACAATTCCCGAGCCACTCCGCGAGGAAATGGATCTCTCCGAAGGCGACGAACTTCGGTGGGAAATGACCGACAAGGGACCCATTCTCGAAAAAACCACCAATGCAGCAGGCCGTGGCATGCTCGTCGATGACGACGCATCCGCCGCCGAGCGCGAAGCGTTGGCCGAAGCGATGGAGGCCACCATCCGCGAAAACCGAAAGAAAGCGTGGCGTCCGGTCTGAGTTAGCCGATCAAATATACCCTTCCTCACGCGCCGCCAACAACGCTGTCAGCGTCCAACCCGTCGTCGGCGACGTTTTCGCCGATTCGATGGCGTCCTCGACGGCCATGAACCGCCACTCGATGTACTCGCTGTCGTCGGGATCGGCGTCGCCGGCTTCCAACCCGGTGGCGACGACCAGCCCCCGCTGATAGCGCATCGTCGCACTCGGGTAGTACGTCGAGAGCAACGTGCAGTCGTCGGCCGAGAGCCCGGTTTCCTCCTTGAGTTCGCGTGCGGCGGCCTCAACGTAGGACTCGCCGGGTTCGACGTGGCCGCCGGGGCACTCGACGAAGGATTCCTCCAGTTTCGGACGGTACTGTTCGACCATCGCCACGCGGTCGTCGTCGGTAACCGCGACGATGCCGAGGCCGTCTTTGGGTTGATCGACCCAGTAGTAGTCGGCTTCCGCGCCCGAGGGTTCGATCACGCGGTCGTAGCCCGCCGAAAACCAGCCGCAATCGTATTCTGTTACCGAGTCGAGTCGCTGCCAGCCGGTCATACCCGAGTCAGCGGCCGCGGCTGAGGTAGGCTTTCCGGTGGTTAGTTCTCGACGCGCGTGAGGAAAACGTAGCCCGCGACCGCCAGCCCGGCGAGGACGAGCGTTCCGAGGACGAACAGCACCGCCACACCGGGGAAGGCAAGCACGAGCGCGACGAAGAACGCCAGCGCGAACAGGAACAACACGAGGACGGCCATTGCTTTCGTCGGGTCCTGCGCCGTGGCGACGGCGATCCGCTCTTTCAGCGTCAGGGCTGCAAAGGCGTCGGTAGCCTCGTCGGCGGGCTCGTCGTCTGGGGCGGACTCTGATTCGGCCACAGCTTCCGTTGGCCCGCAACGACCCTGAGTGTGTCGCTTGTATACGGTAGTGGGTAGAATGTAGCTGAGAGTATTGTGTAGAAAGCCCTCGACGCGCTCGGCTCCCGGGACTCGCCCTTTCAGTCCGCCAGGAGTTCGGTTGACCGGCCTGCCAACCCAGCGGCTTGGCTGCCTGTATCTAAGCAGGAATCACTCTCCTTACCGAGAGTCCAGTCGGTCGTCCCAGTCCAGCCACTCGTACTCCCAGCCCGTCTTTGCGAAGTAACCCTGCGAGTCGAATTCGGCGTCCTCGCGCCGCGTCCGGTTGCGCTCGTGGCCGCTGGGCTGTTCGCCGTCGACCAACATCGGCCGGAAGCCGACGGGCCCGAACTCTCCGACCGCTTCGAGGCCACCATCGTCAACGGGTTCGACAGCAACGAGCGTCTGGTCGGTCGTCCCGCGCGGGAAGACGATCCGGCCCTCCGCACTGAGTTGTTCGCGGATCGCTCGCGGCACGTCCTGTACCGCGCTCTCGATCAACACCCGGTCGAAGGGCGCGTATTCGGGGAAGCCGCGCGCGCCGTCGCGGCGGTCGACCAACACCGCGTCGTAGCCCGCCGCCGCGAGGTTGTCGCGGGCGATGTGGACGAGCTGGCGGTCGATATCGACCGCGTGGACGTGCCGGCCGCCGACGATCTCGGCGAGGACGGCCGCCGTGTAGCCGACGCCCGCGCCAACGACGAGCGTGTCGTCGCCTTCGTTGGCGTCGAGGGCGGCGATCATACGGGCGACCGTGCGGAGGTCGAGCACGCGGGAGCCGGCGACCTCGTCGCTACCGGGCTCGTAGGCGTCGTCAACGAACTCGTGGCGGGGTACGGTCCCCAGGGCGTCCAGCACTGCGGCTCCGAGCGGTCGTCCGAGGGCGTGTTCGAGCCCGTCGACCATATCGGCTCGGAGCGTTTCGTGATCCATTGTCGAAGCTGGGGGCGCAACCGGCTTAATCCCACCGCGGCTCAGCGCATCGGGACGAACCGCACCGGCGCGATCGTCTCGGACTCGTAGGTGCCGTCAGGCTGCGGCGAGAGCCGTTTGAGTTCCTGACGACCCGCCCCGAACGGCCCGACGACGACGCCGTCGGTCGCTGTCTGTTCGAGCACTGCCGACGGCGGCTCGGTGGCTGCACAGGTGAGATAGCTCGCATCGAAGGGCGCGTGTTCGGGCCAGCCCTTGCGGCCGTCACCGATGCGAACCGATACGTCGTAACCGAGATCGGCAAGTCGCTCCCGTGCAGCCTCACCGAGTTCGCGGTCGTACTCGACGCTGTAGACATTGCCGTCGCCGACGACTTCGGCGGTGACGGCGGCGTGATACCCGCAGCCGGTGCCGATTTCGAGCACGCGGTCGCCGGGTTCGACAGCGATCAGATCGAGCATCTGCCCGACGATATGCGGCGCGCTGATCGTCTGGTCGTTGCCGATCGGTAGGGGGCGATCCTGATACGCCTGCTCCTGTTGGTCTGCGCCGACGAACTCGTGGCGGGGCACCGCCCGCACCGCGTCGGCGGTGCTCTGCTTCGTAATGATCTCGTTGGCGACGAGGCTGTCGACCAGCCGGTCGCGGGCTGTCGCCATCTCCATGGTAGGTGTTGGCGTACCGCGTATGTAGCCGTTACGCCCGGTTACGTCGTCATACCAATCAACCGGCTTCCTGGTGGACTGAAAGGGCGAGGCCGTTCCGGGAACCCCGAGGATGCAAGCACTGCAGGAGCGAACGCAGTGAGCGACGAAGCGCGCAGCGACTCGCGGGACCGGAACGGCCGAGGGCTTTCTGGGCTACAGTAGTCGCAGCACAGTTTCCAGTAGAAACGCCGGTGTCACTGACTCGATAGACAACGCCTTACCACGCAGACCACGCGGTCGTCTGCTCGTCGATCCCGTAAACGCGCTTGATGTCCTTCGCGTAGACCATGTCGCCGTCCTCGTCGAACTTGTCGAAGCGATACCCCTCGGCGTCGTCCCGCACCAACACGCCGGTGATCGTGAACTCGTCGTCACCGAAGGATTCGGTTTCGCCGACGCGGAACTCGTAGTCGCCGGGCGTGTTGACCGTGAGGCTCCGCGTTTGGTCCCGCGAGCCGTCGTTCGGGTGCAGCGTCACGTTGACCGAGACGTTATCGACCGCGCGGGTCCAGATCGCTTCGATGTCTGCCATGACCGCGCTCTCAGGGCGGGTGTCGCCGTCCTGCAGTTCGATGCTGGTCACCTTCGCCTGCAAGATCGCCTCGGGTGTATCAACGATGAACTCGTCGCCCACGTCGACCGTCTCCTCGGGATCGGCGTCGACCTGCGTGCTGATCGACTCGCCGCCTTGGGAAACGATAACCCGTTTTTCCACAGTCGGCGTCGATTCGATCGTCGTTTTGTGGACGTGCTCGCAGTCGTTGCAGCGGACGGTTACGGTGCCGCCCGGTTTCAGTACCTCGTGGACGGTGTCGTCGTGTGGCGAACACGCGGGGCAGGAGAGGGCCACGGTGTCGCCGGCGTCGAGATCGCTCATTGGCCCTCTTTCCGGGGCTGAGGGTAAAAGCCGTGTGACACGCGCCGATCGTGGCGATTACCGGGGTAACTCGATTTCCTCGCCGTCGGCGTAGACGGTCGGCTCCCGGAGAATCCCATCGAGATGCAGCGGCGCGTCGGTCTCGCCGCCGATGGCCGCGTTGTCGCCGATAGCGAGGTGGACGGTCCCAGCAGCCTTCTCATCGAGCAGGACCGAGCCAACGAGTTCGTCGACGCCGACGTTGGTGCCGATGCCCAACTCGGCGAGGTTGTAGGCGTCGCGGCCGACTTCCTCAGCGGCGGTTTCGATCTGGCTCCGGATCGCGTCATCCGAAATTTCGGTCACGTAGCCGTCTTCGACCTCGAAGCGGAGTTGCTGGCCCGCATCCAACAGCCCGTGCGGTCGCATCGTGCCGTCGACAACGTAGGTGCCGTTTGCGCTTTCGGGGCTAACGAAGATTTCCCCGGCTGGGAGATTCGAGAAACCACCGTCGTCGTGGACGATTCCGGTGTCGAGGAGCCACTCGCGGTCGCCGATCTCGACGGTGATGTCGGTGCCCTGCGGCGACGTGACCCGGATTTCGTCGGCATCTTTGACCTGCTCGTGGAGTGATTCGCTGTGTGCTTCGATGGCGTCGTAGTCGGCGTCGAGGCCGGTGACGAACACCGACTCCGTGATGCCGGGCAGTGTCGCGCCGCGGGCACCCTGCTCGCAGGCGTCACCGCGCGCGCGGGTGTGGCTGATACTTTTCGTCGTTGGCGCGAGGAACACGTCGGCCGATGCGAGCGCGCTGGCGACGGGTTCGGGCGGCTCCGCGCCGTGCTGGGGGCCGGGCGGGTAGCGGACGATCACGGGATCGTCGGTGATTTCGCTGGCTTCCGCATACAGCGTTTCGCCGATCCGCTCGCGTTTGTCGTCGGTGACGATCAGGCAGGTCTCGTCGCTGCCGAGGTCGAGACACTGCGTGAGGGCCGTCTGTGCGGCCTCGCGCAGGGCGGCATCGCTCAGTTCGGGGTCAGTCAGGTCGGCGTCGGTCATACGCGGTGTTGCCGACGGGACGGGTTATCAGTTACCCTCGTCAGCGTCGTCGAGAAAAACATCGAAATCGCGGGCTGGCGACCGGAAGCCCGCGTCGTCGATCCAGCGTTTGAGGTAGTCGTCTGCTGTCTCTGCGGTGATGTGGCCGTTTTCAACGAATCGGACGAGGAGACCGATAGAGCCGGTCAGGGCCACGCCGCGATCGGTCGCGGTCGCCCGTGCGTCGCCATCGTCAGTAACGAGGAGCCCGTCGGTGGCCTCGGCGACAGCCAGTGCCTGAGCCTCACCTGGATCAAGCGTTTCGAGAAGCTGTGTCTCCAGTGTCGCCGCTTTCTCGGACGGCGTGACGACTGGGATGTCAGTTTCGAGAACGGTCAGCGCGCGGGCGAGATACGGATGCGTGTCGGTTCCGGCGTCGATCTCCGCGTGAACCGCGTCGACAGTCACGAGTCGAGGGAGTGTCAGCAGGAGGTCGACGTGATCGACCTGCGCGAAGTTCGAGAGCGCGGTGGTGTTGAGCACCGTCGCGTTGGCCGGGAGGTCGGTCATTCGAGGTTGCGAGCGGTATCGATCTCGTCTCGTGCAGCGTCCATATCCTCGGGGCCGAACCGGAGTTCGACACCCTCCTCGCGGAGAATATCACGCATCTCGAATCGAGTGACACCGGCAAGCCGGGCTGCCGTGCCGAGCGTGATCTCGCCGTCGGCGTACAGCGACACCGCCGCCGCGGTCCGCGCGGTCTCGTGTTCGTCGAAGTAGTCTCGGAGCACGTGGCGAATGGCGTCGCTCTTGTTCTCGAAAACCCCCGCTTTGACTGCCCCCTCCATGAGCGCAGTAAGGTCGTTGGGAATCGTGGCGGTGGTTCGGGGCATACCTTAGTTCAAACTACGGTGTGCATACATTATATGAATTGTGCCGCTACGCGACAACGCTCAACCGAGTTCGTGATGGGTGATCGCGTCTTCGCCCGACAACTCAGTATCGAGCGTGGCGACATGGAACGCGTTGTCGGCACCGGGAATCGGCAGGCCGCCGGGGTTGACGCGAACCGCGTCGCCGTGGGTATCGACGGTTCGCTCGTGGGTATGACCGTGGAAGACGTAGTCGTAATCACCCGAGTCAGCCAGCCCCTCCCGAAGTTGTTCGCTGGTGCCGTGGTAGACCGCGATATCGACACCATCGAGAGTGAGATCGCCGGATTCGCCGAGATAGCTGCCGAAGTCGTCGACGACGTTCGACAGAGCCCACTCGCCGTCGTTGTTGCCGCGGACGGCTACAAAATCGAAACTATCGGAGTCGAACGGCGTCGCCGAAAACGGCGCGATGATGTCGCCGCAGTGGATAACGTGGTCGACGCCTTCGGCTTCGAACAGCGAAACGGCTTGCTGGACGTGATCGAGGTTGTCGTGCGTGTCGGAAACGATGCCGATATGCATGACTGAGAGGTCGGCAGCGACGAGTAAGAAAGTACGCACCGCGATGGGAGGCGAGCGTTAGTTCGCGGCGTCAATCAGCAGTTCGATGCCCGGCAGGTCGTCGCCGGTAAGCGCGCGGATGTACGCGCCGCCGGCGATAGAGACGTGATCGAAGTCGTTCTCGTCCATGCCGTACATCTCGATGGAGCGGGAGGTGTCGCCGCCACCGACCACCGAGAAGCAGTCGGTTTCGGCGATGGCCTTGATCGCGCCGACGGTGCCGGCGGAGAACTTCTCGTCCTCGAAGACGCCGAGCGCGCCTTTGAGGAAGACCGCGTCGGAGTCCCGGATAATCGGATCGTATTTGTCGACCGTTGCCTCCGAAATATCCATGTAGTCGTAGTCGGCGGCGTTGAGCTCTTCATTCGTGTGCTCGGCGCGCTCATCGTCGTCGTCCTCGTAGGCCAGGCCCTCGGGGAGTTTGATCTGGTCGCGCCGCTCCTCGTAGAGCTCCTGAATGATTTCCTTGTTGTTCTCCCACTGGGTGTCATAGAGGTCGAGATCCTCGTGGCGGTCGTAGCCGACATCGTAGCCCGCCGCTCGGAGGAATAGGTGGCTGGCGATGCCGCCCATACAGAAGGTGTCGATCTTGTCGCCGAGCGTGTTCATCACGCCGATCACGTCGGTCGCTTTCGTGCCGCCGACGACCATCGTGACCTGGCCGTCGAACTCGCGGTTGGCGATGGCGGTGTTGGCCTCGTACTCGGTTTCCATCACACGGCCGGCGAAGGCGGGCAGGACGAGCGGGAAGCCGACGAGCGAGGCGTGTTTCCGGTGGGCGGCCGAGTAGGCGTCGTTGATGTAGGCGTCGAAATGCGGCGCGAGCGTCTGGACGAACTCGGTTTCGGCTTTGACTTCGGGGTCCTCTTCGGGCAGTTCGTCGTCGCTCATGCGAGTGTTGTCCAGCAGCAGCACCTCGCCGGCTTCGAGCGAATCGATGGCGTCGAGGGCTTTCTCGCCGTAGATGTCGTCGACGAACTGGATCTCGCGGTCGATGTAGCCGCCGAGGATGTCGGCGTGCTGGTCCAGCGAGACGAAGGTGTCGTTGCCGGGGCGGCCCTGGTGAGCCATGAGCACGACCCGGTGGCCCGCCTCGGCAAGCTCTTTGACCGTTTTCGCGTGTCGCTGGAAGCGGCGGTTATCCTGGACCTTGCCGTCCTCGACCGGAGAGTTCAGGTCGAGCCGGACGAGGACGCGCTGTGCGTCGTCGAGATCGTCGATGGTGTTGAAAGATGCCATTGGTATGTCGGAAATCGGGTGGTAGGGTGAAAAGACACGGGGTCGCCAACCATGCTAGCGGCCGGCCGCGGGTCGCCGGCCGCAGGCCGGTCGACTTAGGATTCGTCGACGAGGAACTCGGCCATATCGAGCATGCGGTTCGAGAAGCCGTACTCGTTGTCGTACCACGTCAGGATCTTCACGAGGCCGTTGTCGCCGATGACGTTGGTCGACTGGAGATCGGCGTACGAGGAGAACGGCAGGCCGACGATATCTCGGGAGACGACTTCGTCGTCAGTGTAGCCGAGGACGCCCGCGAGTGGGCCGCTGTCGGCGGCATCGCGGAAGGCGTCATTGACTTCCTCTTCGGTTACATCAGCGTCGAGATCGACGACGAGCTCGGTGATCGAGCCGGTCGGCACGGGGACGCGGATCGCCATCCCGTCGAGTTTGCCCTGCAGCTGCGGGAGGACTTCGGTGGCGGCCTGTGCCGCACCCGTCGAGGTCGGGACGATGTTTTCGGCGGCGGCGCGGCCACGGCGGGCCTTGCTCTTGGGGGCGTCGATCAGTGTCTGGCTGCCCGTGTAGGCGTGAACCGTGGTGAGCGTGCCGGTGTTGATGCCGAACTCCTCGTCGAGCACCTTGGCGACCGGCGTCACGGAGTTGGTCGTACAGGAGGCGTTGGAGACGATGTCCTCGCCGTTGTAGTCGTCCTCATGGTTGACACCGTAGACGAGCTGGGGCACGTCCTTTTCGCCTTTCGGCGGTGCGGAGATAACGACCTTGTCGGCACCGGCGTCGAGATGCTGGCTGGCGTCCTCTTTCGTCCGGAAAATGCCGGTCGACTCGAAAGCAACGTCGACATCTGACTCGCCCCACGGCAGGTCCGACGGACTCTGGACGTTGTGCAGCGAGACCGAGGTTCCACCGATGGTCAGCTCGTCGCCGTCGAGTTCGAGGCCATCGAGGGTGCCCATGATGGTGTCGTACTTGCCGAGGTACTCCATCTGCTCGAAGTCCATCACGTCGTTGATGCCGACGAGTTCGACGCGGGGGTTGTCGAGGACCGCACGGAACGTACTGCGACCGATCCGACCGAAGCCGTTGAGCCCGACTCGCACGACGTCGTCTTCGGCGACCTCCTCACCAGCGTCTAAATATGATTTACTCATGCCTGAATGACGATTCTACAGATACTTAAAATAGCCCGCATCGGCGCGGCGTGTGTGAACAATACACAAGTTTTACGCGAGAAAACACAACGCCCGAACGGCCCCTCGGGTCCAGCGTCGCCCGCCGGCAACGGGACGGCAGCGACGTGTCATCCTGCCAACGGACAGAAACCTTTTGCCGAATCCTCTCAAAGAGGGTCGTGTATGAACAGCGACGACCGCGACGACCCGTTCGGCGACATCTTCGACGAGATCGAGCGGATGATGGGCGAGATGAACGGCACCGACGACGCGGGTGCCGACACGCATATCGATGTCTACGAGGACGACAGCGTCGTGCGGCTCGTCGCGGATCTGCCGGGTGTCGACAAAGCGGATCTCAATCTCCAGTGTGACGGGACGACGCTGACGATCACGGCCCACACCGGCCACCGCGAGTACGACGAGCGCGTCCGCCTGCCGGCAACGGTCGACGAACACTCCGCGGACGCGACGTTCAACAACGGCGTCCTCCACGTCACCTTCGACCGCGCCGACGACTCCGCCGCCATCGACGTCGAATAATCACTCGGTGTCTGCTGTCTCCCGGATCAGCCCAGCCAGTCGGTCGTAGAAATCTGCATCGTACTTTTCGGCCGTATCAACGGTTGGCCGCGCGTTCGTTTCGTTGACGACGAGTCGGTCGGCAGTTTCCAACAGATCGACGCCGAGATATGGAATATCGAGTTCGGCGGCCGCTCGTTCGGCGAGGCGGCGATGGGAGTCGTGCAGGTCGACGCCGGTCGCCTCGGCGCCGCGGTGAACGTTGTGTTTCCAGCGGCCCTCGGCGAGGCCGTCGGGCAGGCGACGCTCGACGCCGCCGACGCAGTCGCCGTCGATCACCATCGCCCGGTAGTCTCGGGCATCAGGCAGGAATTCTTGGATCACGTAGGATTTGTCGCCGGTCGCTCGAAAATCATGGATCAGATCGAGGTAGTCGACGATCCCGAGCAGCGAATCGGTATCGCTGGCTTTGGCGACGCCGACGCCGCGAGTCGCCGAGTTCGGTTTGACGACGACCGGAAACGAGAGGTCGGCGACGGCGTCGACGACGACCGACTCGTCAACTGGATTCGAGATCATCACCGACTCTGGAACCGGGATGCCGGCGGCGTCGAGCGCGGCGAGCACGCCGCTTTTGTTCCGAGAGGTGAGAACAGCGTCGCGGCCGTTGACCCACGGAATGTCGAGGCGGGCGGTGACGGCCGCGCCCTCCATGAGCCGGCCGGGAGAGACGAGGCCGACATCGAACTCAGGTGGGGCGTCGGGATCAGTAAGCTGGATCGCTCGCTCCTTGGCCTGTAAGTGCTCGACCTCAATCCCGCGGTCGGCCAGCGGCTCGGCGATGCGGTCGAAGGTTTCGGCATTGGTCGTCACCGCCAGCCGGAGCATACGCTGTGGGTACAGCGGCAGCGACAAAAGAGGTCGGATCGCCCGTTAGGAGACCAGCAGTTCCTCGCCGCGTTCGACGTTGATGCGGCACGGCGGGGAGATCTTGTTGTACGCGCGNCGGAACGCNTCCTTGACCACGGGCGCCTGCTCNGNGNNACANNANGCNGTGAANANNNGNTCGNCG
>NZ_RKLU01000003.1:508776-536676 GCF_006861665.1 Halonotius terrestris
GATGCGGGCGGCGGTGCCGACGATCTTCCCGAACGACTGCCGCATCCCGTCGGAGACGCGGTCCGCGCCCGCGCCGGTCGCCTGCTTGTTCTCCCGGATGACCTGGTGGGGGAACTTCCGGAGGANCATCTTGTANTCGCCNTCCTCGCCGAGNNNNTTCAGCANNNGNCGGTTCGCCGAGAGCCGCGAGGACTCAAGGGAGCCGTGGCGGAGCTGGACGGCTTCCTCGGAGACGAGGTTGATTTTGACCGGGTAGTCTTCGGGGTCGGCCTGCAGGTCGCCCATGTCGTGTTGGGCGATCTTCGAGCCCGGGATGCCGGTGATGTACTCACGTCGTGTGTACGAGGGCTTGTCGATATCCCTGTACATCGAGGCTGGTTTCTCTCCCATGGTTACTTGTCGTGGCGAACGCCGCTGGCCCGAATAAAGCCTTCGAATACAGCCGCATATCACGGCCTGTGAGCCGTTCACACGCCGGAATTCGTTTGCTTCACTCGTCGTTCGCCGGCTCCGCGGCCGACGGCCCGCTCGCGTCGTCGCCGGCGGCAGCCACCGAGTCGTCGTTGGCGTCAGTCGCATCGGCAGCGTCAGCGTCGCCAGCATCCGAATCAGAAGACGGCGGCTCGACGGCGGCGAACTCCAAGCCGGCTTCGGCGAGCAGCCGCCGGGCGCGGTCGGTCACCGACGGTGCGATGAGGAGTCCCCGGACGTCGGCGTCGTCGCCCTCCTCGCGGCGAATCGCCTCGACGTATCGCTGGAGTTGGCTCGCCGCACTCGGCCCGACCCGGCGGCGTTTGAGTTCGACGACGACCGGCCGGCCCTCGCTATCGCGGCCGAAGAGGTCGATGGGGCCGACGTCGGTCGGCCGCTCGGTCGCCAGCGGCTCGAAGCCGGCTTCGATAGCGTCCGGCTGGTCAAGCAACGCGTTCCGCAGGTCGGCCTCGCTGCCAGTTACCGAGAGATCGCGGCGGCCGCTGACCGCCATCGCCGACAGCTGTTCGACCGTCTCGAAACGGACATCCAGCGTTTCGTCGGGCGACGAGCGGACGCTGCGGACCCGAAGCCGGCCGTCGCGGACGGCAGCGTGGTGTTCCGAGCCCGGCGGCTGCCAGTTGACCGGCTGCTGTTGTTCGTCGGTATGCACCAACGCCGTGCCGTCGGGTTTGAGGAGTAGCAGGCGACGGCCGAGCCCGAGCGAGGAGGCCGCCCGGCCGTCGTACTCGACGGTACAGTGGCCGAACACCGTGATGAGGTCGCCGCGGTCGAAGGCAGCCTCAAGCTCCCAGAGGGCTTCCCGGTGTGTCGGCTGGTGGACGGTCGTAACGGTCACTGGCGACGACTACAGGCGCAGGGGACAAAAAGTGGCTGGCCGGGCACCGAAACGATATACCGGCGTTGTCCGTAGGCCCGGTATGGTAACGGTTGCCGACGATATCGAGATCGACGCGTCCCCCGAAGCGGTCTTCGAGTACCTCGACGAACCGACGAACCATCGACGAATCACGCCCGCGATCAGCGAGGTCTCGAACGTCGAACCGCTTGACAACGGCGGGAAAGAACTCGATTTTACGTATCGACTGGTCGCCGTCCCCGTCAGCGGCCACCTCGTCCAGACCGTCCACGACCCGCCCAATCAGCACCGCTTCGAAATGAGCGGCGGGCTCTCCGGCGAGTTGGGGTTCGAGATCGAGGCCGTCGACGGCGGGAGCCGCGTCACCTACAGCGCGGAGTACGCGATCCCGGGCCACGTGATCTCCCGGGTCATCGAGCCGTTCGTCCGGCGATACAACGAGAGCGAACTGGAGTCGACGCTGGCGAATCTGAAAGCCGAACTGGAAGGTGAGTGAGAACAGTCAGCCGGCAGAAGTAGTTTTACCGTGGACAGCCTTGGTACAGGTATGAGCACAGCGGACGAACGCCCGAGTGACGGCGACCGCCACACCGACGCAGCAACGGCGTTCGTCCGGCGTGTCAGGAAAGCCAATATCGACGGGCTCGAATCACTGATCCTGTTCGGCTCGACGGCACGCGGGGAGGCCGCAGGGCTCGACAGCGACGTTGATTTTCTCGTCGTCGTTGGTGAGGCCGCAGATACGGACACCGTCGAGAACACGCTACGCGATATTGCCTACGACGTGATGCTTGAGTACGGCCCCGTAGTCGAAGTCCACACCGTTTCCGAATCTACATTCGAACAGCGGCGAGAGCATCCCTTCGTCCGGCAGGCGATGCGCGACGGAGAGATGTATGGCTGACAACGGCGTCGACGAGCAGGTGCGACAGGCCCGACAGGCACTCGATGATGCACGCGGAGCCCACGAAGCGAGCCTCTCCGATGCGGTCGTGGTCAATCGATGCTACTACGCCTGCTTCCACGCTGCACAAGCGATCCTGTATCAGCACGGCCACGAACCGACATCCCACAGTGGTGTCCTGTCACTGTTCGGCTCGGAGATCGTCGTCGACGGCGACATATCCCGTGAGCACGGCCGATTCCTGAATGCCCTCTCGACGCTCCGAAAACAGGCCGACTATGGCTACGAACCTATCGAGGAAGATATCGAGACACTGCTCGATCAAACGGCCTCGTTTGTCGAAACGACGGTGCAACTGATCGAGTGAGGTCGGTGGCGGGTTCTCGGCACCCACCGAAGAGGTCATACAGAGGACGTGAGAGACGCACTCACTCCCACGTGACGTAGACGAGAACCGCGATCCCGGCCGTTTCGAGGATCTGGAGATACATCATCGCGCGGACGGCCGGCGCAGACAGCGGAATAGTTGAAAAATTGTAGTAGTAGAACGCCAAGAGGTTCTCGCCGAGGAGGAACAGCGCGAACAGCAGCGAGCCGAGCGTCTGTTTCGTGCGGATCTCCCGGAGCGTTCGAGCCCAGACACTCACCAACACGAGCAACAGCAGGACGTTCAGTCCCGCCGCAACGCGGGCGGTATCGAGTGTCAGGCTCATCGGTGTCCCCTCCGTGACTGTGTGTGATCGTATGCGTGCGTCATTGTATGTCTACCTGTTCGATGATGGTTTCGACTGTTTCCCAGTGCTGTCGCGTCCGATCCGACGGGAGGTATATCGTTCCGTACTCCTCGTCAGTCGATTTGAGTACGTCGTTGTCCTCAAGCACGTCGAGATGGTGGCGGATCGTCTGGTAGGCCAGCCCCAGCTCCTCGGCGAGCTGATTGGCATTGCGCGGGCGGTCATCCAGGGATTTGAGAATTCGCGCCCTGTTGGGGCCGCCGCGGGTGCCAGCGAGGACCTGCCAGAGCACCGCTTCCATGTCCCTCTACTGTGCGAGACGCGGTAAGAAGATACCGGGGTATCACACAGGGAGAAACGACCGCCGGCTGTCGGATTGGCGACAGGATCGGCGTGAATACGGTGGGGGCTGGACGGGAGGGCTGGAGTACCGAAGGAACACAGACAGTGGGACCCACGCGATTCGGATGTGGCAACCATGCTATCGGGACGGGAGCGGGACAGAGCGAGCCGGCCGCTGCCAACCAGTAGCTACCGCGTGCGTCCCACAGCGTCGGCTCACGGTGGCGATGCGTCACTCCCTGTTCGGTCGGCCGGTTCAATCATATGTTGGTGTCGCTAGTTCGGGCCTCTCCCGTTGCCGGGGACGCCCTGTGGCGGGCCACCCGCGCCGTCGCCGCGGGGCGGAGCCGAGGCGTCTTCGCTCAACAGCAGCGAGAACGACTCGTCGGCTGGCTCGTCGTCCGGCGTGAGGTAGCCCTCGGCGAAGGCGGTGTAGGTGCTACCGGCCGCGAGCGTCGCCGTCGTTTCGAAGACCGGATCGCCACCGCCAGCGGGCCGGATTTCGATGTTGTACTCGGCAGCGGGGACGACGGCGTACCCGCTCGATTCGCCGAACGCGAGGTCCTCGAACACCGTGAGCGCGCCGTCGTTGACGGTGACATCGACCGCGGGCGCGTCGGGGCTGGCGTGGACTGCCCGGATGCGGGCCTCGTCGTCGAGGTTCGCGCCGTTGGTGTCCTGCAACAGGCTGACAGTGAACGTCGTGTCGTCGCTGGTCACTTCGCCGAGCGCGACCGCACTGTAATCCTCGGCGGCGAGCGTGACGGTAACCGGGCCGAAGACGGTTGTCTCGGTGCCGGCGACGTTGACGGCGATCTCGCGGTCGCCTGTTGGGACCTCTAAGTAGTCGGTTACGGAGCCGAATTCGAGGTCGGCAACGGCTTTCGCGCCGTCGACGTACACGTCGACCGCGGGGGCGTCCGGCGACGCGTGGGCGACGCGGAGCCCGGCTGTCTCCCCGCTGTCGGCGAGGGCCGTGCCGGCTGGGAGGACTGCGCTTGCTGAGAGAACACCGATACCTTGGAGGACGGATCGTCGGTTGGGGGACATTCCGAATAATACAGGGGGCGATGACTGAAAGTAGATTTTGGCAACTCAGACTCAATTTCGACGTGACTCTCGCTGTACTCGGGCGAGCGCAGGCAGATGGTGAGAGCGAGAACGAGTAAGTGGTGAGAAGTAGCGACCGACCGAGCGTGCGAGCAGTGTCGCGCGTGTCGAAGTTCGGCGGCAGGTCGCGCTGGTGTGGCCACGGTGCGGCGACGGTGCGGTCACTCGCGTCTGAAGCCGCCGATACTCGACCCAAAACAGCG
Source organism: Halonotius terrestris (assembly GCF_006861665.1). Taxonomy (GTDB): domain Archaea; phylum Halobacteriota; class Halobacteria; order Halobacteriales; family Haloferacaceae; genus Halonotius; species Halonotius terrestris. Next base: position 513,421 of record NZ_RKLU01000003.1, read on the forward strand.
TAAATCGGCGTAAATCGGGCGGAAGATGGCGTGAACGCGTTCCCGGTTGAAGTGGGTGTAGCGACACGGACCGGACGCAATGAACACCGAACGCATGGGGTTGATCACTATCGGAACCGTGCTGATCGCATCAGCGTTCGCCGTCGCCGTGCCGTCGCTGCTCCCCGGGGTCGTCGCCTGGGACAGCCTGCTCGACGCAGTGCTGTGGGGGACGACCACGCTGTTCGGAGCCACCGCGCTCGTCTGGGTGGTCCTCACCTACGTCGTCGGCGCGGGCTACGAGCCGCCGTCGCCGGAGTACGGCCCCGACGAAACACACGTCCGCATCCTGACCGTCGACGCCGAGGACGTCGTCCAGCAGACCGTCGACTCGCTGCCGAGCGGGCTCGACGACGTGCACGTCATCGCCGAAACCGACATCGACATCACGGGCGCGAACGTCCACGTCGTGCCCGACGACTTCGAGTGTCGCGCCGAGCGGAAGGGCCGAGCTATCGAGTGGGCCCGCCGCGCGCTGGCGANNGACCGCGAGTTCGTCCTNTATCTCGACGAGGACAGCCNNNTCGANNNCTTCGACGGGCTGCCCGACGCCGACGTGGTGCAGNTCCNGGAGCGGCCGCGTCACACCGGCTCGGCGCTGTCGTATCTCGCCGACGTCTACCGGATGGGCGTTCAACTCGAGCAGCGTGCGTTCGCCCGGCTGTCGGTGCCGCTGTTCGCGTGGGGTGGCGGGATCGCCGTCCGCTCGGAGNTCGAGGACGNNGTGACGTGGGACCGCNAGANNCTNGTCGAGGACACCGCCTTCGTCTGGACGGCCGCACAGGAAATCGAGGAGTTCACGTTCGAACTCGCGGAGGCGACCTGTCGCAACGAGGCCCCGCCGTCGCTGNNCGAGATCGCCCAGCAGCGTCGNCGNTGGGCCGCCGGGAACCTCGANGCNGCGNNGNNNCTCCCNNNCNGCTACCNNCTGCTNACNCGNCTNCGNAACTACGCGTGGGCNCTNTCGCCGGTCGTNACGCTCGTCGNCGTCCCGCTGTCGCTGCTCGGCGTGAGCGTCGCCACCGCCGGGCTGTTCGTGTTCACGCCGCTGGTGCTCGCGCTGTTCACGCTGTTCTGGTACCTCCGTGGCGTGGTCTACTACGGCTCGGAGAAACTGTCGTGGGCACTCGCCCTGCCGCTGGCCCCCGTCGTCACCGTCGTCCACTCGATGGGGACGGTCGCCGGGATCCTCAACCCGCCCGGCGAGTTCCGGGTGACGAAGAAGGTCGGCGACGGGTAAACGCGCCCGAACGGCGACGCTGGCAGGTGCCCTCCCCTTCTGTGACGCGGATGTGTTTGCGCAATACACACTGTTTAGATTCTGCAGACGGAAACAGCACCAACGCGAGACTCCACAATGCGTGACAGTGCATCTCGGCGCGACTATTTGTGTGCCGCCGGAAGTACCGTACTCGCCGGCTTCGCTGGCTGTGCCGGGGACGAGACACCCGCGGGTGAGGATGGGGATGCGTCGTCCGCAGACGACGAGACAGCCACATCCAGCGACGCCGCCGTCCCGATGTTCAGATACGATCCGGCCCGAACGGGAGCAACGAGAGCCGGCCGCGGCCCGACCACCGGCGTCACCGAGGACTGGGCGTTCGAGACTGACGACTCGGTCTGGTCGACGCCCGCAGTCTTCGACGGCACCGTCTACGTCGGAAGCCACGACAGCCACATCTACGCCATCGATGCGACGGCGGGAACCGAAACGTGGGCGGTCGAAACCGGCGACGAGGTCTGGTCCTCACCGGCGGTCAGCGACGGGACGGTCTACGTCGGCAGCCACGACAACGCTGTCTACGCCCTGGCGGCGACGACCGGCGAAGAGGAATGGTCGTTCGAAACGGATGGTGAGGTCGTGTCCTCGCCGGTGGTGGTCGACGACACGGTCTACATCGGAAGTCGGGACAACTCCGTCTACGCGCTGGATGCAACCTCGGGCGAGGAACGCTGGTCGTTTGCGACGGGTGGCCGCGTGTCCTCGTCGCCCGCCGTCGTGGACGGCACCGTGTACTTCGGCAGTATCGACAACAACCTCTACGCACTGGAAGCGTCGTCAGGCGACATGGTCTGGTCCTTCGAGACGGGCGCAAGCGTCAGCCCGACGCCGGCGGTCGTCGACGGCACCGTCTACGTCGGGAGTTCCGATGGGCGCGTCTACGCGGTGACGGCGTCCGATGGGACCGAGTCGTGGTCGTTCGATACCGGCGAAGAGATCATTTCCTCGCCAGCAGTCGCTCGGGGCACGGTCTACATCGGGAGCAAAACCACGTCGGTGTATGCCCTCTCGACGGCCGACGGCACCGAACAGTGGGCCTTCGAGACGGGTGGGTGGGTCAGGTCGTCGCCGGTCGTCGTCGACGAGACGGTGTACGTCACGAGCCAGGACAACAGCCTCTATGCGCTCGATACGGCCACGGGCGACGAGCGGTGGGCCTACGAGATCGGCGCGACGCTCGTGGGGTCGCCGACAGTCGCCGACGGCGCCGTTTACCTCGGCACAGCCGGCAACGCGCTGACCGCGCTCCGCGAGGGGTAAGCGAGGATTTGATCCTGACAGAAGTTTCCAGCATACCACGGCGAGCGAAGCGAGCCGTGGTTTCACCGGCCGCGACTCTACGGAGCGGCCGGCAGTTTTAGTCCAGGTTTTGCAAGGAGCGGTGCCCGCAGCGAACGAAGTGAGCGAGGACACCCGACGCAGCAAAAAGTGGAATGCCGCCTCCCCGATTTGAACGGGGGACAGCTCGATCTTCAGTCGAGTGCTCTCCCAGTCTGAGCTAAGGCGGCNCGCACTCCNNGCGAAGTGGATTGCAGTAAAAAGGATTTCGAAAGACGGCATCGCGGCGGCAGTGCTGTAGGATGCAAGCAGCAGTACCACGAGCGAGCGTAGCGAGCGAGTGGCGCAAGGAGCGACCATCGGGAGCGACGCCGCGTTTTGGTCCAGCTTTTGCCGAGGGCTGCCGACGGCAGCCCGTAGCGCAAAAGGTGGATGGGCTCGGGCGGAGTTGAACCACCGATCTCAGCCTTGTAAAGGCCGCGTCATAACCACTAGACCACGAGCCCGCACTCGGGCTGACAGCCCCGCAGTCAATAACGGTTTCCTTCCGTGTCGGAAGCCATATCCCGCGTTCAGCCCAACTGGTGTCCAATGGCGCGGCCCCCCACATGGCTCCTCGCGCTCGTCGCCGCTACCGTCATCGTCGGCGGCGGTGCCCTCGCCGTCAGCAGCGGCGTGTTCGCCGACGATTCCTACGAGTGGACGACCGTCACCGTCGTCGACAGCGACACCGACGCGGAGCTCGCCACCGTCGACGCACGGATCGCCGATACACCAAAAAAGCGTTTTACAGGCCTGAGCAACACCAGTTCGCTCGGCCCCAACGAGGGCATGCTGTTTATCCACGGCACGGAGGGGCAGCAAAGCTACGTCATGCGAGGAATGTCTTTCCCCATCGATATCGTCTTCATCAACGCCGACGGCGAGATCATGACGATCCACCACGCCGATGTCGATACCTATGGGCCGTACCCTGGAACCGGGAAATACGTCCTCGAACTCCCCCACAACTACACGACTGACAACGACATCGCGGTCGGCGACCGGGTCGAGATCCCCGCCGAGTACCGCTAACAGCGGCCAGGGACGCACGCACCCGAAGCCAACCCTCTTGCCGCCTGCCCCACTACCGATCTCAATGAGTAGCGTCGAGCCGGCGGCCGAGGACGACCCCTTCGAAGAGCAGCGCGAACGGGTCGATGACCCGATGCGCCGGCTGGTCGGCGAGTACGGCCGGCCGTACTGGCTGTCGGTCACGCTCGGGGTGCTCGCCAGCCTCGCCGCGCGACTGCTGGATCTGCTGCCGGTGATCCTGCTCGGCGTTGCCATCGACAGCCTCTTTCAGGGCGTCGAACCCTTCGACCTCCCGCTGGTGCCGCAAGCGTGGCTGCCGGCCGACGCCATCGACCAGTTCACGCTCGTCATCGTCCTCATCACCGCCTCCTTCGTCGTCGGCGCGGGCTTTCACTGGCTCCGCAACTGGGGGTTCAACTCCTTCGCCCAGGACATCCAACACGACGTGCGGACCGATACCTACGACACGATGCAGCGGCTCGACATGGGCTTTTTCGCCGACAAACAGACCGGCGAGCTGATGTCGATCCTCTCGAACGACGTGAACCAGCTGGAGCGGTTTCTCAACGACGGCCTCAACTCCGCCTTCCGCCTGGCGGTGATGGTCGTCGCCATCGCCGCGTATCTCGTCTATCTCAATCCCCAACTCGCGGTCGTCGCGCTCTCGCCCGTCCCGCTGATCGCCGTCTTCACCTACATTTTCGTCACGACGATCCAACCGAAGTACGCCGCCGTCCGCTCCAGCGTCGGCGACGTGAACTCCCGACTCGAAAACAACCTCGGCGGCATCCAGGTCATCAANNCNTCNAACACNGAGNANTNCGANTCCGNCCGCGTCGACGACGTCTCNCNGGACTACTACGAGACGAACTGGGGTGCGATCACGATCCGCATCCGCTTCTTCCCCGGGCTCCAACTCATCTCCGGTGCGGGCTTCATCCTCACCTTCCTCGTCGGCGGACTGTGGGTCTTCTCGGGCTCCGGCCCCGGCCCGTTCACCGGCACGCTTTCGACCGGCGAGTTCGTCGTCTTCATCCTCTTCACCCAACAGCTCGTCTGGCCGATGGCACAGTTCGGCCAAATAATCAATATGTACCAGCGGGCGGAGGCCTCCGCCGAGCGGATCTTCGGGCTGATGGACGAAACCGAGTCGCTCGAAGACGACAGCGGTACCGACGACCTCGTCGTGGGCGAGGGCCGCGTCGAGTACGACGACGTGAGCTTCAGCTACGACGAGGAGAACCCGGTGCTGGCGGACCTCGATTTCACCGTCGAGGGCGGCGACACGCTCGCGCTCGTCGGGCCGACCGGCGCGGGGAAATCGACCGTCCTCAAGCTCCTGTTGCGGCTCTACGATCCCGACACGGGCACGATCCGCGTCGACGGCCAGGACATCGCCGCCGTCGACCGCCGCTCGCTTCGCCAGGCCATCGGCTACGTCGGTCAGGAGCCTTACCTGTTCTACGGCACGGTTCGGGACAACATCGCCTACGGGAGTTTCGACGCGACCGACGCCGACATCCGCGCGGCCGCCGAGGCCGCCGAAGCCCACGACTTCATCCAAAACCTCCCCGATAGCTACGAGACGATGGTCGGCGAACGCGGCGTCAAACTCTCCGGCGGCCAACGCCAGCGGATCGCCATCGCCCGCGCGATCCTCGAAGACCCCGCGATCCTCATTCTCGACGAGGCGACCAGCGATGTCGACACNGANACGGAGATGCTNATCCAGCGNNNNCTCGACNNNCTNACGNCCGACCGNACNACGTTCGCCATCGCCCACCGNCTCTCCACGATCAAGGACGCCGACAAGATCGTCGTCCTCGAGGACGGCCGNATCGTCGAGCGCGGCACCCACGANGANCTNNTCNNNGNNGACGGNCTCTANGCNCACCTNTGGGGCGTGCAGGCCGGCGAGATCGACTCGCTGCCACAGGCGTTCATCGACCGCGCGAGCCGTCGACAGGCCAGAACTGAGACGGCCGAAGACGACTGAGAAACCACCGAAAGTCGGCTGGCGGAGCAACCGCTATTCCTGGCGGACTGAAAGGGCGAGATGCGCGTGGCGGCGAAGCCGCCACGTTTGCGGCGGCCGGCTTTGCCGGCCGCCCACTCGACGAACCCCGGCGACGCAAGCACTGCAGGAGCGAGCACCGCGAGCGACGAAGCGCGCAGCGAGCCGCGGGAGTCGAGAGCATCGAGGGCTTTCTGTACGTTCTTAGTCGAACCAACGGCACCCGTAACAACGAATGAGTACATGACGTTCAAGACCCACCGGCACCCACAGCCGGTATGCAGCTTTCGGCGGCGACATGGCCCGAGATCCGCGACTGCGAGGGCGACCTCGCGGTGCTCCCGATCGGTAGCACCGAACAGCACGGTCCCCACGCCCCGCTCGGCACCGACGCGCTCGCGGCCGCCGCGGTCGCCGAGGCCGGCGTCAAGACCTACCGCGAGCGAACCGGTGCGGATGTCCCAGTTGCCCCGACGATCCCGGTCGGGATCGCCGCCGAACACCGCGCCTTCGACGGCACGCTGTGGGTCAGTCCGGACACCTTCCGCGCCTACGTCCGCGAAACAGTCGCCAGCCTCGCCCACCACGGCTTCGACCGCGTCGTGATCGTCAACGGCCACGGCGGCAACACCGACGCGCTCCGCGAGATAACGGGGACGATCTCCCGCGAGGACGACGCCTACGCGGTCGCCTTCACGTGGTTCGACAGTATCGACACCGAACAGGAGATGGGCCACGGCGGCCCCGTCGAAACAAGCCTGCTGTACCACATTGACGACGACGCGATCCGCGAAGCCGAACTCGAAACCGCCCGCGATGGAGCCAGCGAAGGGTGGGGCGAGTGGGTCGCCGGCGTCAACCTCGCCCACGACTCCGCGGAGTTCACCGACAGCGGCGTCGTTGGCGATCCAACCGAGGCGACGGCCGAACTCGGCGAGCGGCTGCTCGACCGCAGCGGCGAGGCACTCGCTGACCTACTGGTCGCCGTCGAGAGCCGTAACCGGTGAGAACAAAAAGAACCGCAGGCGGCCGCCGGATTAATCGTCTGCGTCGTCGTCGTCGTGAGCGTCCTGCAGCGAACTGCGGAGTTGCGGGACCGTGCCGGTGAGTTCACCCACGTCGTCGTGAACGTCCTCGATCGTTTCCAGCAGTTCCTCGACGGCCTCGATTTCGGCTTCCAGATCGTCGGCGTCCTCGAAGGCATCGGCACGCTCGCCGAGGGTGTACCACTTCTTCGCCTGTCGGAGGTGCTCGGGGGCCTCGCCGACATCAAGGGCGGATTTCAGGCCGTTGAGCACGCCGAGGACGTTGTCCGCGCTGGTATCCCAGATCTCGTCGGCCGTCGGCAACGCCTCGCGGGCCGCCGAGAGGTGCTGTTCGACGTCCTCGCGGGTCTCCGCGGCGGCCTCGCCGAACAGTTCGTCGTCATCGAAAGTCGCTTGGCTCATACCCTACCGTCGCGCCGTGAGGGGTTAAAAACGAGCCCGAAAGTGAAAGTGAAATTCGCGCCCCTGTCGGCTCACTCGTCGGCTTCGTCGACAACGCCGACAAGCTTCATCAGCGGATAGCCGTCTTCCATTTCCATGCGCGTGCGAGCGGTCACGCCCTCGTATGCAATGTGCATCTCGACGGTCATCAGGCTCCCAGTGAGTTCGGTGTAGCCGTTCTCGTGATCGATGGTGTCGGCGACGCGATCGTCGTCGATGGCGACGGTGACCGACTCGCAGTAGGGTTGATTCTCGATGGCCTCGGCCATCGCAGTTTCGAGGCTTCGGGTGCTGTCGGGGCTGACCGGCGTGCCGGCGAACTGGTGGTACAGCGAGCCGAACTTGATGCCGGCCTCGAAGCAGGCCTGCTCGCGGGTTGTGGGCATACCGGTTCCTCGGTCGCGGGCCGCTAAGTGGTATCGGCTTGGCGTCGCGGGCGAATAAAAAGCCGGCCGAACAGAACCGCGCGTTACTTACGCATCCTCCTCCCTTAGCCGAGTGAATGGCGCGACCTGTGCTGCTGACCGGGGCTGGCGGTCGTGTCGGGCAGGCCATCCTCCGGGATATCGGCCCGGCCCACGACTGGCGGCTGTTAGACCGTGAACCGCTACCGCAGGGGAAACTCCCCGAGGGAACGGACAAAAGCGATGTCTACGTCGCCGACGTGACCAACGGGCAGGCCGTCCGCAACGCCGCCGAGGGCTGTGATGTCATCATCCACCTCGCCGGCGACCCCCGACCGAACGCCCCCTGGGAGAGCGTTCTCAGCAACAACATCGACGGCACCCAGTCGGTGCTGGAAGCCGCCGTCGATGTCGGCGTCGACAAGGTCGCCTTCGCCTCCTCGAACCACGCGGTCGGTAACTACGAAACCGAAGCCAAGAAACCGGAAATGTACCGCACTGAGGACGATTTCCGCCTCGACGGGACCGAGCTCCCGCGGCCGAGCAACCTCTACGGCGTCTCGAAAGTCGCCGGCGAGTCGCTCGGGCGGTACTACCACGACGAACACGACCTCTCGGTCGTCTGTGTACGGATCGGCAACCTGACTGAGGGCCACCCGCCCCGGAACTACGAACGCGGACAAGCGATGTGGCTCTCCTTTACCGACTGTGCACACCTCTTTGATTGCTGTATCAGCGCGGACTACGGCTTCGAGATCGTGTATGGCATCTCCGACAACGACCGCAAATACTACTCCATCGAGAACACCCGTCGTGTCCTCGGTTACGACCCACAGGACAACTCCGCCGACTACCACCTCGACGGGACGCCGAAAACCGAAGACGAACTGGCCGCGGAGCGCGACGAGACAGTTGCGACGACCGACGAGACGGCGACAGCGAACTCAGCCGACGAGTAAGAACACAATACTGCCTGCCAGCCATGGTAGGTGACTGATAACTACGTCACACACACCCGAAGCGATGGGTGTAGCGATTCGGATTTTCGACCCGCGATCCAGTCGCTACGACCCACCCCACTCCACCACGCCCGACGCCAGCGAGCCCACGCGGGCTCCTCCCCCTCCACTGGCTGGCTTCAGGGCCTGCTTTTCGATCACTCGTACACAACGTCTTCCAGCTGCTCGCGTCGTCGCCCGAGATCCAGATACGGCTCAAGGTCTGCCTCACGCAGCCGATCAAGCGTCATGAACACGTCCGTTCCGGTCGCATGAAGATCATCGATGAGCGATTCGATGTCGGCGCGGTTGAGCGCGAGCGAGTCGAGCCGCTGGAGCAACAGGACGAACGCGACGCCGTTGTCGCCGTGGGGAAACCGAGGGTGGATCGTCTCGAACTCCGGCTCTCCGTCGGCGGCTGCCTCACACGGTTCGGCGCGCAGACACTCCGGACAACAGGCAAGGGCGTCGGCGTCGGTGTAGTCGGCGAGGGCGTCAGGAACAAGCATCGTCACGCGCGGACAGTCACAGTCGGGACAGTCGTCGCTCATACGGGCGTTTCATCCGAGACGGGCAAAACAACTCGGATCGGGCGTCGACAACGAGGAATCCCCAGTCGACAGCGACACGGCTACGGGGTTTGCGCTGTAGGGTAGGGGTAGTGAATCAAGGCCAGGTGCCTCGATTCTCAGTGTTGAACATGGGTGACCTGTGTCCACCGAGGGCTTTCACAGGCTGTACATGGTTGTAACCGGGAGATTAGTATTAAAGGTACCCCACGAATTATTGTGTTTGATAATAGTGTCTGCGTGGAGTCAGGTATGTCGGCAGCGTGGCTACCCCGAATCAGTGAAAGAGGGAGTCACTACAGGAGCGTGGAGGCTGTAGAAACACCGTCTGGTGTCGCCATCCGCAGCCCATGTTCAACACTGAGAACCGAGACACCAGACGGTGACTGAAGATACGCGAGGAAATGTAATAAGCATGTCGGGAGTGACAGTCAGTCGTCGGTCAGTCGTCAGACACGACGGCGTCGGCTTCGGCGGCTGCGGCCGCTTCCTCGGCGGCTTCTTCGGCCTCGGCTTCCTCTTTCTTCTCTTTGATCTTCTTCATCCGGAAGATCTCCTCGCGNTCCTGCTCNTCNAGCTTCTGNTCGATNTANTCNTNNNCGTNGTACAGCTCCGGCAGCAGCTTGAACTCGAGGGCGTTGACGCGGCGCTTCGTCTTCTCGATCTCCTCCAGCATCTTCTTCATCGCCGTCTCGACCTCGGCGGCGAGGATGATGGTCTCGAGGAGCTCCTCNTAGGCNTCGGCGGCCTCGTCGATNCGCGCNNNNGNGCCGAGCAGCCCGTAGCCCCGCTCGTCGAGGGATTTCTTCACTTTTGAGGAGTCGATCTGCGGGACGACGACACCCATGATGTTTTTCGACTGGATCGTGATCTCAGGGTGTTCCTTCAGTGCGGCCGCCGCACCGCGGACCGCCACGTCGCCCTCCATCGCCCGCGCCATGTTGAGCTTCCGCTGGGCGGTCTCGTAGTCCTCGCCGAGCTCGCTGCGTACGTCTTGGGCCTGATCGAGGATGTCCATGAACTCCATGATCAGGCCGTCACGCTTCTGTTCGAGCGTATCGTGGCCGCGCTCGGAGAGCTCGATGCGGTCCTCGATCGCCATCAGGTTTTTCCGGGTTGGTTTAACGTCCTCAGCCATCGCTTACCCTAGCTGTGGCGGCCACCGTGTTAATCCTTTCAGTTTGCTCGAAAAAACGAACCGCGAAGGTGGAGTGTGGTCGTTCGGTGCCGATCAGTCGGCGGGCTGGGCACTGCCAGCCCCGGTTCCGAGCGACGTGAGCACGTCGTGGTTCTTCAGGAGGTACGCGCCGAAGCCGACCTTCGCGGTCAGATCCAGCACCATGAACGCCGCCGTTTCGGCGTACAGCGGGATGAACCCGAGGGTCCCCTCGGTACCGAGGATCCAGACCACGGGGTAGGCCAGCCACAGCACGATCAGCAGGTTCTTCAGCGTGCTCGTGAGGCTCCGGGCCGCGTCGGACTGGCTGGGTGCAGCCTCACTCAGCGTGCCGACGAGCACGTACAGGAGGACGAGCAGCGCGCCGGTGCTGATGCCCCACCAGACGATCCGCCAGATCGCTTCCTGTGCGAAGGCACCGATGAGCCCGGTGGCGATCATGAACACGTCGAGGCCGATCAACGTGTAGATCGTCTCCCGGTCGGCATTAGCGAGCAATGCGAGGTCCAACAGGAGCAACGGTGTCGTGAACAGCCAGTCAGTGTACCGTGCCCAGTAGATGTCGAGGACGGTGCCGTCGAGCAACTCGACTTCGGTGAGCCCGAAGCCCGTCGCCATTGCGAAGTACATGCTGAACGCAATGGTGGTGACGAAAATGTTGATCGCATAGAACTGTCGTAACTTCTTGTCTTTGACACCCCACCCCCGGCCGAGGAAGTACAGCAGTCCGAGGGCCATACCTATCGTCCCGATCCACAGCCAAATCTGCTCACTGCCTGGTGTTGCTGGTGCTGCCATAATCCATACTATTGTATGGGAAGATCCGGTAAAAAGTGCCTACCAAACTGGTTAGGGACCGGCCATAATTCGGCTCACGAACGCAACAGTGCGGCGGCCCGCTCACCACGATGCCGGCACGACGCTTGGCGTGTCTGTAATAATCCCATCAACGCCAACGCGGCCGAGCGCGGTCGCTTCCGCACGGCTCGTGACCGTCCAGACGTTGACGCGGCGGTCAGCTTCCCGCGCCCGTTCGAGCAGCTTATCGCCGGCGGCAGTCGTCGTACCTGACTCGTCAAGCAGGCCGTCCAGCGGCGGATGGATCGCTGCGGCGTCGTAGCGAGCGGCGAGGTCGATTCCCGCCTCCACGTCATCGACAACGAGCGGTGCGACGGGAACCGCAGGATCGCCGGCGCGGGTCGCCGCCAGCGCGCCCTCGTAGAACGATGAGACGAGTAGGTCGTGGTCGGTGGCAGTCGCAATATCGAGGGCACGCTCGACGAACGGTCGCCAGCGGTCGGCAGCGGCTGTGCGAGCGTCGTCGTCATCAACTGCGCCGAACTGGAGCCCCTCGCGGCCGGGATGTTTGAGTTCGAGATTGACCGCAATCGAGGCGGGGATCGCCGCCAACACGTCGGCCAGCAGCGGGATCGACTCGTCGCTGTCGCCGACGGTGTACTGGCTGATGTCGTCGTAGGATAGCTCCCAAACCGGCGTGTCGCTGACGGCTGTCGGGGCGTCGGTCAGCCGCGAGAGGTCGTCGTCGTGGAAGACGATCACGCGGTCGTCGGCCGTCAGCCGGGCGTCGATTTCGATGGCGTCAGTCCGGTCGTCGGCAGCGGCCGCTCGCATTGCGGCGACCGTGTTTTCGGGGTTGTCGGCGGCGTAACCGCGGTGGGCGATCACTCGTGGGGGCGTGGAACCCATTCTACGAGAGTGTTGCAGACGGGGCGACGTAAGTGAGCGGGTAGGGAGTATAGAAAGCCCTCAGCAGGCTCGGCTCCCGCGGCTCGCTGCGCGCTTCGTCGCTCACTGCGTTCACTCCTGCAGTGCTTGCGTCGCCGGGGTTCGCCGACCCTGATTCGCCCTTTCAGTCCGCCAGGAGGCGGCTGGTCGGGCGATCGATCCACCTGCTTGCCCGCTCGTTCTAAACACTGCCACAGACCGAGTTGATGACAGCGTCGCGTGCGGCCGGATAGATGCTATTTTACGCGACACCCACAGAGAGGCCCGTATGGACTACGACCCGCAGGAACTCGAAGCCGAGTGGCGGGCGCGGTGGGCCGACGAGGCCCGATACGAGCCCGACCCCGGCGACGCGGTAGCCCCTGAAGACGAGGAGACGACGTTTATCACGGTTCCCTATCCCTACCCCAGCGGCGGCATGCACATCGGCCACGCCCGGACCTACACCGTGCCCGATGTCTATGCGCGGTATCGCCGCCAGCAGGGCGACAACGTGTTGTTCCCGATGGCGTGGCACGTCACCGGGACGCCGATCATCGGCGCGGTCGAACGCCTGCAGAAACGCGAAGAATCCCAAATGTCGGTGCTGCAGGACACCTACAACGTCTCCGACGACGTGCTCGAAGACTTGGAGACGCCGATGGGGTATGCTCACCACTTCATCGAAGAGCACTACAAGAAGGGGATGCGCTCGCTGGGACTCTCTATCGACTGGCGGCGCGAATTTACGACGAACGACGACCGCTACTCCAAATTCATCACCTGGCAGTACGAGACGCTGAAGGAGCGCGGCCGACTCGAAAAGGGCCTCCATCCCGTCAAGTACTGTACCGAGCAGGAAAACCCGGTGACGACCCACGACCTGCTGGAAGGCGAGGACGTAGAGTATCAGGAGTACACGCTGATCAGGTTCAGCCACACGGATGACGACGGCGACGAGACGATCATCCCGATGGCGACGCTCCGACCCGAAACCGTCCGTGGCGTCACCAACGCCTACATCAACCCTGAGGCGACCTACGTGGAGGCGACTGTCGATGACGAAACGTGGCTCGTCTCCGTCGAAGCTGCCGAGAAACTCGAACTCCAAGACCACGACGTCGAGATCAGTCGAGAGTTCTCCGGCAGCGAAGTCGTCGGCGACCACGTCACCAACCCCGTCACCGGCGACGAGATTCTCATCCTCCCCGCAGAGTTCGTTGACCCCGACAACGCCACCGGCGTCGTCATGTCAGTGCCGGCCCACAGCCCCGACGACTACCTCGCACTGCAGGAGGCGAAGGACGACCCAGACCGTCTCGAATCCTACGGGATCGACCCCGCCGAGGTCGAGGCCATCGAGCCGGTTCCGATCCTCGATGTCGACGGCTACGGCGAAATTCCCGCCAAGGACGCCGTCGAATCAGCGGGTATCACCGACAGCACCGATCCCGAACTGGAAGAAGTCACACAGGACGTATACAACGCGGAGTTCCACACCGGCACACTGCACGAGGAGTACGGCGAGTACGCCGGCGAGGTAATCGAGGACGTGCGCGACGAGTTGGCCGCGAGCTACCGCAACCGCGGGGCCTTCGGCGCGATGTACGACTTCCCCGAGCCCGTCATCTCGCGGGCCGGCGGGAAAGTCGTCGTCGCCTATCAGGACACCTGGTTCCTCACGTACAACGACGAAGACTGGAAGGACGCCGCCAAGCGCGCCGTCGAGAATCTGGACGCCACCCCCGAGAACACCCGCGGAGAGTACACCCACACCATCGACTGGCTCAACGAGTGGCCCTGCATTCGGAACTACGGGCTCGGCACGCGGCTGCCGTGGGACGACGAGTTCGTCATCGAGCCGCTGTCGGACTCGACGATCTACATGGCCTACTACACCATCGCCCACCGCCTGGAGGAAATTCCGGTCGAGGATCTCGACCGCGACTTCTTCGACGCGCTGTTCTACGGCGAAGAGGCCGTCAACGGCGAGGCCGACGAGCGCGCCCTCGACCTCCGGGCGGAGTGGCAGTACTGGTACCCCGTCACTCAGCGGTTCTCCGCGAACGACCTGATCTCGAATCACCTCACATTCTTCCTGTATCACCACGCCGAGTTGTTCGACGAGGCCCAGTGGCCCGAAGGAATCACCATCATGGGCATGGGCCTGCTGGAAGGCGAGAAGATGTCCTCCTCGAAGGGCCACGTCGTCTTGCCCGGCAAGGCAATCGAGGACTACGGCGCGGATACGGTCCGCTTCTTCCTCCTCAATTCCGCCGAGCCGTGGCAAGACTACGACTGGCGAGCCGACCAGGTCGAAGGCGTCGAGGACCAACTCCGGCGGTTCTGGAACCGCGCCCAAGAGCTGATCGACGACGAGGCAGCCGACGCCGCCGACAACGTCGAGCCCAACAGCGATCTCGAACACATCGACCGCTGGCTGCTGTCGAAGCTGCAGTCGACGATTGCGGATGTGACCGCTGCTCTCGACAACGCCGAAACGCGAACCGCCTCACAGGCTGCCTTCTACGGCTTCGAAGAAGACCTGAAGTGGTACCGACGGCGGGCGGATCTCGACCGCGACGGCGCGCAGTGGACGCTCCGACACGTCCTCGAAACCCGACTTCGGCTGCTGGCCCCGTTCGTCCCGTTCATGACGAACGAACTCCACGAGCAGTTGACCGGCACGCCCGCCGAGGACGCGCCGTGGCCCGAAGTCGACGAGGACTGGGAGTCGCCGCGGACCGAAACCGAGGAGCGACAGATCGAACGGCTCGCCGACGACGTCCAAGACATCCTCACCGTGACCGAGCAGGACCCCGAGACGATCCGGGTCTACGTCGCCGCCGACTGGAAACGTGAGGTCTTCGAGACGGTTCGGGAGGTCGGCACCGACGTGGGACAGGTCATGGGCGAGGTCATGCAGGATCCCGACCTCCGCGAACGCGGCGACGCCGTCAACGACCTCGTCCAGGATCTGGTCGAACTCGTCCGTGGCGTCGATGAGGAGACGCTCGATGCGATGGCCGAAGTCAACGAAGTGTCGACGTACGAAACCGCGGTCGACTTCCTCGAACGCGAGTACGACGCCGACGTGGCGATCTACGCCGAGGACGGCGACGAGATCGACGATCCGGGCGACAAAGCGTCGAACGCAGTGCCGTTCCGGCCGGCGATCCACATCGAGTAACCGGTCGAATCGGCGACCGGCCGCCCGCTTATCCGGCGTCGGCCCGTAGTTGTGCTATGAGTTCCACCCCGTCGGAGCGCGGCCTCCTCGAGCCAGTGTACCGAACCGTCACACCCGGCTACGGGAGCCACGAGGACACCAGCATGGACGTGATCGGCTGGATCGTCAGCTGGGGTTGCTGATGCTGTTGTTCCCGCTGATCCCGCTGTTCCTCGCGGCCGTGCTCATCGGGAAGGCGATTTCGGCAGTGCGGTCCCAGACCAAATCAGCGTAGCTACGCCTCAACGTCGGCGAGACCGAGTAGATCGAACGCAGTGCCGTTGTCGGCCTCGTTAGCTTCGGTATAGACGACGTGAGCGGCGGCCACATCCTGAATCGCCAGCCCCGTCGAGTCGAAGACAGTGAGACCGTCCTCTGGCGTCCGCCCCTCCTTCTCGCCGACGACGATCTCACCCAGCGCGCCGTAGATGTCGCTGTCGGTGAGTGTCCCCGCGCTGTAGGGGACGTTGATCTCGCCGGAGTGNGTCGTCTGCTCGTAGTCGTCGATGACGAGTTTCGCGTCCAGCAGAATCTGATCCGCGAGTTCGTGTTTGCCCGCGGCGTCCGCGCCGATGGCGTTGATGTGAGTGTGCTCGCCTACGTCGGCGCGGTCAACGATGGGCGATTCGACCGGCGTGACGGTGGAAAGCACGTCGCAAGCGGCGGCCTCGCTGATCTCGCCGCCGCGGAGGTCGAAGCTGTCCTCGAAATGAGCGATGAAATCGGCGACGCGCTCAGCGTTGCGGTCGGCGATGACGACCTCCTCGATTGGGCGGACCGTCGCAATCGCTTCCAGTTGGGTGTAGGATTGGACGCCCGCGCCGACGATGCCCAGCGACGTTGCGTCCTCGATTGCGAGGTGGTCGGTAGCGACGGCGGCGGCCGCGCCGGTTCGCAGCATCGTCAGCTCGCGGCCGTCCATAATTGACAGCGGAAAAGCGGTTTCGGGATCGGAGTAGATCATCGTCCCCAGCACGGTCGGCAGCCCGCGGTCAGCGTTGTCGGTGTGGACGTTAACCCATTTGACGCCCGCGGCATCCCAGTCGTCGGCCGCGTCGGCGGTTTCGACTGCGTCGCCGTCGACCGAGAGATAGGCCGGCATCGACCGGAAATCGCCGTTGTACTGCGGGAGGTCGATGTAGGATTTCGCCGGCATCTGGGCGTCGCCGCGTTCGTAGGCCCCGAAGGCGGCTTCGACGGCCGGGATGACCGCGGCCATCGGCGCGTTCGCCCGCACGTCGTCGCTATCGAGCAACAGGGTGTGCATGGGTAGCTCTTCGGGCGTGAGGTAGTAACGATTGGGTTGGCATCACCGACTCCCAGCGTCACGACGGTGCTACCAGCGTCGGTGCCCGTGCTGTCAATCAAAATACTTGATTGTGGACGGTCGAATCGGTCACGTATGCCCGCATACGAGCGGACCGCCGCGAGCGACCTCCAACTCATCGACCGCTGGGATGACGGGTTCGGATGGCTGTCCCACCCCGAGGAGACGGGCCAGCGTGCGAGCCACGCGATCCGAGCCGACGACGGCGTCTGGGTGATCGATCCGGTTGACGCTCCGGGACTCGATACCCACCTCGAAGAACTGGGAGAGGTCGTTGGCGTCGCCGTGTTCTGCAGTTACCACGCGAGGGATGCCGAAGCGATTGCGAACCGTCACGACGTCCCCGTATACGTTCCGCGGTGGATGGACCGGATTCCCGAGCAGGTAGACGCGCCGATCGAGCAGTACGACTCAGTGCTCGGGGACTCAGGGTTCGAGATATACCGGTACGAACCGCTTGCACAGTGGCAGGAAGCAGTCGCATACCGCGAACGCGATGGTACACTCGTCGTCCCGGACCTCCTCGGATCGAGCCCGGGGTACACAGTCGGCGACGAACGGGTCGGCGTGGTGCTTTCACACCGACTGTTTCCGCCGAGTGAGACGCTCGGCGATCTCGACCCCGAACGGATTCTGTTCGGCCACGGCGAAGGGGTGTTTGAAGATGCGAGCGCAGCACTTGAGACGGCCCTGTCGGGAGCGCGGAAACGGTTTCCTCGCGCGCTCGTGACACAGTTTGGAACGAACCTCCGGCTGTTCGCCGCCGCGATAACGGACTGAGAAGATCAGGGGACGCTGATGAGACGGCTACATTCCCACTAACGTAATTCGAAGAGAAACGTGCCCGTCGGCTGGCGGACGGAGCCTACGAGCGGGGGAGCGTCTGCGGCAGTGTCGTCAGCTTACTCATCGTCGTCATCTTCATCCTCGTCGTCCTCATCGTCTTCCGCTTCGTCTGCTTCCTCATCTTCCTCGTCATCATCGTCACCTTCGTCGTCATCGTCGTCAGCGTCCTCGGCTTCGTCTCGTTCATCGGCTTCCTCGCTCTCGTCGTCAGCGTCTTCGTCGTCCGCGTCGTCAACGATTTCGTACTCGTATTTCTCCTCAACGAGCGTCAACGAACCGTCCTGAATGACGTACTCCAGTTTGCCCTCTGCGTTGTCGGATTCGTACTCGACCTCAAGCTCTTCGAGCGATTCGTCACCGTCAGTGAGGGCCGAACGGTTGACCGTCGCCGTTCCATCAGCGTCGGTGGTGAGCGTTACCTCCTCGTCACCGGCCACGGTGAGCGAGGCGTTCTCGACGGGGTCGCCGGCGTCGGTCATCGTTACCGCGACCGTGTCAGCATCGAGCGACGCGTCCAGTTCGAGATCGGAGACGGACGCTGCCGACGCGCCGGTATCTGTCTGTGCGACACCCGCTGCGGCGGCACCGGTGCCCGCAACGAGGACCACTGCCAGCATCGCTAGGAGGGTCTTTGGGAGTGACATTGTGATTGGCACAACGGGTGGAGAGGGTATAATTCGAGAACACCGTCACTCGGAATTGCATCGAGTTTCGCCGGATTAACTCGGGAGAAATTGTATCAGAAACACGGACGGCGACTGTTCCACTGACCGAAAAAAGAAACCGAAGGTGGAGCGTGTGACAGCAGTTCAGTTGACAGCCGAGGCGTGTGTCGGAACGTATTTTGAGTGGCTGTTGGCCGAGCTTACATCGCGCCGCCCATGCCACCCATACCGCCCATGCCGCCCATGCCGCCNNNNCCGCCGGGGCCGCCNTCGTCCTCTTCGCCTTCNGTGGAGAGGTCGCCCGCGGCGATGATGTCGTCGATCTTGAGCACGAGGTTCGCGGCCTCGGTGGCCGAGGAGAGCGCCTGCTCCTTGGCGTGGGCCGGCTCGACGACGCCGGCGTCGNAGGTGTNCNCNACGTCGCCGGTGAANNCGTTCAGGCCGGCGTGGGTGTCGCCACCCTCGTGTTCGGCGCGGAGGTCGACCAGCAGGTCGATCGAGTCGAGCCCGGCGTTTTCGGCAAGGACGCGGGGCACGAGTTCGAGCGAGTCGGCGAAGGCTTCGATAGCCAACTGCTCGCGGCCCTCNACGCNGTCNGCGTANTCGCGGAGNCGNNNNGCGANCTCGACCTCGATGGCGCCGCCGCCGGCGAGCACGCGCCCGTCGGTGACGGTGGACGCGACGACGTCGAGCGCGTCGCCGATGCCGCGCTCGAGTTCGTCGACGACGTGNTCCGTNGANCCACGNAGNAGNAGNGTGACGCCGTGGNNNTCGTCGCCGGTGCCTTCGACGTAGAAGAGTTCGTCTTCCTCGTCGCGGCTGATCGTCCCTTTGCCGAGGTCGGCGGCGGTCAGGGAGTCGATATCGGAGACGACCGCGCCGCCGAGGACGTTTTTGAGGAACTTGATATCGGACTTCTTGGTGCGGCGGATGGCGAGGATACCCTCTTTGGCGAGGTAGTGCTGGGCGAGGTCGTCGATGCCTTTCTGGCAGAAGACCACGTCAGCACCGCTGTCGACGATTTTGTCGACCTTCGCTTTGAGCTGTTCTTCCTCTTGGTCGAGGAACTTCTGAAGCTGGTCGGGGGATTCAATGGAGACCTGCGTGTCAACGTCGGTCTCCTCGACTTCGATCGCTTCGTTGAGCAGCAGCGTGTCGGCGTTCTCGAAGCTCGTCGGCATGTCGTCGACGACGGGGTCTTTGTCGATGACCGCGCCGACGAGGAGNTCGCNNTCNCCGGCCGAGCGGCCGGTCTGNGTCTCGATGTTGANGTNNTNGAGGTCGACGACGTGGGAGCCGTCGTCNGCTTCGACCGTGATCTGCTGGACGGCGCGGACGACGAGGTCCGCCAGCACGTCCTTTTCGAGCTCCGCGCCCTTGCCGGTCATCGAGGTCTCGGCGACCTTTTTGAGGAGTTCCTCGTCGTCGGGGTCGACGGGTTCGGCGATGTTGTCGACCTCGTCGCGGGCNNNCTCGCTNGCGAGGTGGAANCCNTTGATGATCGCNGTCGGGTGGATGTCCTGCTCGAGGAGGTCCTCGGCGTTCTTCAGCAGTTCGCCCGCGATGGCGACGGCCGTCGTGGTACCGTCGCCGGCCTCGTCCTCCTGTGTCTCCGCGACCTCGACGATCATCGAGGCCGTCGGGTTGTCGATGTCCATCTCCTCGAGGATGGTGACCCCGTCGTTCGTGACGGTCACGTCGCCCATCGAGGAGACGAGCATCTTGTCCATCCCTTTCGGCCCGAGCGTCGAGCGGACCGCNTCGGCNACCGCGCGNGCNGCNGAGATGTTGTNNNNCTGNGCGTCCTTGTCCTGGACGCGCTGTGAATCCTCTCCGAGAATGATCATCGGTTGGCCCTGCTGCATGCGCTGACTCATAGTTCACCGCTTGATTGTTTGTGATTCTATATAAACGTGTTGTTCGTCGAATTAGCGAGCGAGTGCGTTGGCGACGACCGCGTTCAAAAAACACACAGCAAGCGAGTGGTTTCGTCGTATTCATGCGTCGTGTTATCACGGGTCTATCCAAACCGAAAGAGACTGATTCGGACTGTTTTATATATCGACGGAGCCGTCGCACCGAGCGTCACGGTGGGGCGGCGGGTCGGCTGCCGGACTGTCCGCCAGCGTAGTACACACATACATACGCGCCCGGACACACGACCACGTATGGTCCTCCCACTCATCGGCGCGCTCGTCTCGTTCATTATCGCCCTCCTCATCGGCGGGTTGGCGATCTACCTCAGCGCGCGGTTCGTCGTCGACGTCGACGACTACAGCCACGCAATCGTTACCGCGGTCCTCGGTGCGATCGGCTGGGCACTCACCTCGTGGGTACCGCTGATCGGCCCGCTTATCGCCCTCGTCGTCTGGATCGGCGTCATCAATTGGCGGTACCCCGGCGGCTGGACAAAGGCCGGGATCATCGGCTTCATCGCGTGGCTCGCGGCGTCGATCATCCTGTTCGTCACGAACAGCCTCCTTAGCCTCGGTATCGGTGCGTTCGGGATTCCCGGTGCCTGAGCGACGCAGCAAGCAGGCGACGCGACCGCGCTCCCGAGCTACAACTATAAACCGCCGGCGTCGGTAACCTCGCTACCGTGGTTACCGACTCACTCGCCGTCGTCGCCGGCGTTATCGCCCTCCTGTTGGGCCTCAGCGCCTTCTTTTCGGCCAGCGAGATCGCCGTCTTCTCGCTGGAGCGACACCGCCTGTCAGCCTTGCGAGACGGAAGCGACAGCCGGGGAAACCTGCTCGCCCGACTGCGTGACGACCCACACAGACTGCTGGTGACGATCCTCGTCGGCAACAACCTCGTCAACATCTCGATGGCGAGTCTCGCCACCGTCGCCATGGTCGGCGTCTTCGGCGCGGGGGCGGGCGTCACCGTCGCCACTGCCGTGATGAGCGTCCTGATCCTCGTGATCGGCGAGATCGCGCCGAAATCCTACGGCGTCGCCAACGCCGAGCGAACCGCCCTCCGGGTCGCCCGGCCGCTGGGTGCGATCCAACGCGTACTCTACCCGGTCGTCGCCGTCTTCGAGTGGATAGCCACCCGGATCAACAAACTCACCGGCTCGGACAACGCCGATCGGCCGGAACTCACCCGGATCGAGTTGGAGCGGCTGATCGCCACCGGCGAGCGGGTCGGCGCGATCGACACCGCCGAGCGGGCCATGGTCGAAGCGATCTTCGAGTTCGGCGAGACGAGCGCACGCGAAGTGATGGTCCCCCGCCCGAACGTCGTCGCTGTCGACCGCGACACGCCGCTGGCGGAGATCGTCGGTCGCTGTGCCGACGAACGGACGACCCGGGTGCCGGTCTATGAGGACAACCTCGATCACGTCGTCGGCGTCGTCGACATCCGTGACGCCGAGCGGGCACTGCGGGAGGGACTCACGCTCGATGACGTCCTGATCTCGCCGCTGATCGTGCCGGACTCCCAGCGAATCGATACCCTGCTAACCGAGATGCAGGCCGAACGCCACCCGATGGCCGTCGTCGTCGACGAGTACGGCGAAATGGAGGGCGTTGTGACGATCGAGGACATTCTCGAAGAGATCGTCGGCGATATCTTCGAAGTCGGCGAGGAACGGTTCGTCCGGGCGACGACCGACGGCCTCGTCGTCAAAGGCGAGGTGACCGTCGGCGAGATCAACGATATCCTCGGCGTTGCCCTCCCGCGACACGGGGATTACGAAACCGTCGCGGGACTCATCAACGCGGAGCTCGGACGATTGGGCGAGGTCGACGACACGGTTGCGTTCCCCGATGTCGGAATCACACTCAGCGTCGAGGCGGTCGAACGGAACCGGATTCGCCGGGTGCGAGTGAGTCGAGACGGAGTCGAGACAGGCGAAACCGACGACAGCTAAGCGAGACGGGAGAAGGGTTGAGTCAACGAGATCGCAGCCAGAGTTTTATATTCGGTTCCGTTAGCTAACAGATATGCCAACTCGTCGGCGGGTGCTAACTGGTGTTGGTGTGACAGCCGCGCTTGCCGGCTGTGCCGAAAACATCGATGCCGAACTCAACCCGAACGACGAGACGCCCGACGGCGTGTTCGTTGTCAACTCGACGTTCGAAGTGGCACCGTTGACACGTGCGAGCGTGACCGTGCGGAACCCGCTGGACACGGAGAAACGGGTCGATGTGTGGGTCCGCCTGTACGACACTACCGAAAGCGAAATCGCAACCGAATCAGTGAGTTTCAACGTACCGAGTGACTCGACGAGTATCGTGCCGGTGGCATTCGATATTACCGGGACGCAATTGTCGAGCGTTGCAAGCCACGCTACCACAGTAACCGATGTCGGCGAGGAGCCGGACTTCAGTAGTGCGCAGCAGTTCGGCAACGCATCGGCGTCGAACGAGGAATCAGACGAAGGTATATAGACAAGCCAAGGGTCGGATTTGAACCGACGATGGGCGGCTCTGCAGGCCGCTGCGTTAGGCCGGACTCTGCCACCTTGGCGCGGCTGAAAATATCCCCGAGAGTCGCTTAAGCCTAGCGGTTGGGACCGCTTCGAGGAGATCGAGAAACGCGGCGGCACCGCTATCGGTTCGATTTCGGTTGTTGTAAGCGATAGCGAGACGAGAGAGCTGTCGCTAGCTGATGAAAACTGCCCTCGCCAGCGGCAGCGTGTGCTGTTGCTGGCGAGCGTATGAATGAAGAGTATGAAGTATGAATGGGTGGCGGCGAACCACGACTCCCAGAGGGTCGCCCACTCCAGTACTGCGCGGAACGCAGACGAGCTTAACTGCCGTGTTCGGGATGGGTACGGGTGGAACCTCGTCGCTATGGCCGCCGAAACCGACCACCGGAATCGAACCAGTGTCAAACCAGTATCGGCGCCTACCACCTCACGAGTTGTGTTGTATCGTGTATCCGTGCAATCCAGTTCGCGCCTGGACCCATTACAGTGGGTCACAGTGCTTCGTATGATTGTTGGCTTGGGCTGTTAGTGCTCGTGGACTCAACACCTCGTTGCCTTGGTGCGTACATCCCGAGTCTATCGAACTCGTCTTCTACGAGTGCCCTCAGTGGAACGTCTTTTTCATGTGGGTTTCGAGCTTAGATGCGTTCAGCTCTTACCCCGCGGCACGTGGCTACTCGGCAACTGCCTTCTCNGACAACCGATAC
>NZ_RKLU01000004.1:0-52593 GCF_006861665.1 Halonotius terrestris
CAAGAACCCGTAGGNNNCGGAATCTTGTCTCAGATTCCGTCTCCGGGTTCTTGCTCTCACAACCCGTACCGATTATCGGCACGGTGAGCCGTTACCTCACCGTCTACCTAATCGGCCGCAGCCTCATCCTATGGCGCCGGAGCGTGTCACGCTCCCAGCATTCAAGCTCGGGAGCGCTATCCGGGATTAGCCACAGTTTCCCGTGGTTATCCCGGTCCATAGGGTAGATCGGCCACGTGTTACTGAGCGGTTTGCTACGTTAAACGTGCAACTTGCATGGCTAAATCGGACACCNATAGCAATGNCCTCCGGCAGGATCAACCGGAATGTGTCCAACCCGTGAAGGTTGGGGGCTGGCGGGAACAATCCTCGAACGAGGATTGGTCACCAAATATGTGTCTCATTGCATGGTCCACGTTCGGCATCATCCGAGCAATCGGGTGACACCGAACTACCAAGGCTAACGTCGGATCCCATCTGTACGGCGTACCGCAGGGGCGGGATCCCCATACTTTCGGATCTGAACGTACCCGATTGGCCCGTATAAGGCCGTCGGATTCTCACGAGCAACGCGTGTTGCCCGCAGTTCAGACCCAGTGCGAGTGCCGACCGATTCGAACGGTCTCGCGCTCGCAGTGTGTTTTGCTGCATTCCAGTCGAACGCCCTGTTGTACTTAAGGGCGTTGTTTCGATCTGGGAGCCCTCCGGGGATTCCGGACGGCCATGGTCGAACGCGTTTCCGCACGCGACCAGTGCATTCCATCCAACACGGCATCAGTACAAAAGGCCTCTGATACAGTCCGAGATTCGAAAACGAAGGTGGAATTTCAGGCGTTCGTCACGTCGATCGGGAGAGTGTGCCGTGAGAACTGAACACACGGGCGATTGTGTGCTGACGGTTCACATGGTCTCGTCGGCAACGCTGGTAGCGCGGGTGAATCGGCCGATCAGTCCTCCTCGACCGGCGTCTTAACGACGGTCACTGGCCCGTCGGCCATCGTCACGACGCGCTCGGCGACGCTGCCGAGCAGGCTCCGATACTCGCCGGATCGCTGTTTCGAGCCCATGATCGTCAACTCGATGTCGGCGTCGTCAACGTAGGCGAGGATCTCCTCGTGTGGAACGCCGTGTCGGATGACAGCCTTCGTCTCGACGCCGGCATCGTCGGCCCGGGCGACGATACCGTCGATGGCGTCCTGTCCGGCCTGTTCGAGTGCGGACTCCAGTCCCTCGAACTCGTGGACGTACTCGTCGCCCGGGTAGGAGCTGTAGGCATCGGAGTCGACGACGTAGAGCACGTGCAACGCGGCGTCGTACCGCTGGGCCGCATCGATCGCGTGGTCAGTCGCCTGATCGACACCGAGACTCATGTCCGTCGGGAGGAGCAGTCGATCGTACATAGCTGACTCTACGGCGGCCAGCGGCAAAACTGTCGGTGGCGCGAAAACCGAAAAACGAGACGGCGGCTTACTCGGCTTCGAAGACAGCGACGCTGTCGACGGTCAGGCCCTCTTCGGCGGCACGGGACTCACCGGAGACGAGGTCAGTCGCGTCAACTGTTTCGTCAACGCCGACGACCGTCTCGCCCTCGCCGAAGTTGAGCACGACGACGTAGCGGTCATCACCGCTCTCACGGCCGAAGGCGACGACGTCGTCCTCGTTGTCGGCGTCGTAGTCGATCCGCTGGAGGTCGCCGTTGGAGCTGAGTGCCGGGTACTCCTGTTTGAGGTCGATGAGGTTGTCGTAGTGATCGCGGATTTCATCGCGCGCGTGGTCCCACGCGAGGTGGTCACGCCGGCCGCGCTGGCCGAGTTCCTGTCCGCCGTAGAGCATCGGCACGCCGGGCAGCGTAAAGACCGCGCCCGCAGCGGCCTTCGTCGCGGCGTCGCCGCATTCGACGATGTAGCGTGTCTCGTCGTGGTTCTCCATGTAGAGCATGAACGCCGCGTGGTCGGGGAACGCCGACCGCTGGCGACCTTCGACGGCGTCGAGGATCGCCTCGGCGGACTGGTGGCCGTTGCCGACCTGCCGGAGCGTGAAGTACGTCGTCGTATCGAAGTGGATGTCGAACATCCCCTCGTGGAAGTCGGCGATGTAGGGGATCGTCTCGTCGAGCAGGAGGAACTCGGGGTCGATGGCCTTCAGCCGCTCGCGCATCTCCTTCCAGAAGGATTCCGGGACGGCCCATGCCATGTCACACCGGAAGCCGTCGGCGACTTCCGCCCACGTGTCGAGTGCCTCAAGCAGGTGGCGGCGGACTTCGAGGTTTGTGAAATCGAAGTTGGCGATGTACTCCCAGCCGAAGTAAGTGCCGGGCTCGCCGTTGTCCTGCCATTCGTACCAGTCGTAGTACTCCGAGTCGGGGTTCTGGTAGGCATCCTGGAAGTACGGGTGGTCGCGGGCGGAGTGGTTCAACACGAGATCGAACAGGATCGACATCCCGCGCTCGTGGGCGGCGTCGACGAAGGCCTCGTAATCGTCGCGGTCGCCGAGGTCGTCGGCGATCGAGAAGAAGTCGGTGATGTTGTAACCGTGGGGCGCGCCGTCGTGCTGGAGCACAGGCGTTAGCCACAGGCAGTCGACACCGAGATCTTCCATGTAGTCGAGGCGTTTTTCGAGGGCTTCGAACGTCGTCTCGGCCTCGTCGTCGTCGGCCGCGTAGCCACGGACGTAGATCTCGTAGAGCGTGACCTCCTTGCCCCACTGCGGCGGGTCGTAGAGCCGGTGGACGGCGAAATCGTCGCCGTCGCCGAGACGGTCGATGCTGACGGCGTCGGCCACGCTGTAACTGTCGCCGACAGCGACGCCGTGGACGCGGAGTTCGTCGTCGATGGCGTCAAGCGGCGCGCGGAGTTCGTGGCCGTCGATAGTGACTTTGGACTCGGTGACGCCGTCACGATCGTCGAGGACGAACTCAACGTCGAGATCCTCCGCGTCACGCGAGGAGTCGGGATGCGGTTTCGGCGTCGCCGTGATGACGGCTTCGTCGTCAACGATTTCGCCGTCAAGGCGGATGCGTGGGCGACCGTCGCCCTCGCCCTCGGACTGGCCGAGTGCGCCCGAGCCGGAGCCCGAGGCGAAGCCGCTGCCGCTGCGCTGGGGGCGACCGGAGCCGCTCTGGCCGCTGTAGCCGCTGTACCCACTGTAGCCGCTGACACCAGCCGCACCGGAGCCGGAGCCGGTGGGCTGGTATTCGCTGGGGAAGACACGGATCGTTTGGTTGAACGTGTCCTGCGGCGTCGTCAGCGTCGCCACGTAGCGACCCGGCGCGTCGGGCACGAGGTGTTCGACGCTGTCGTCGCCGAGGGTAACATCGCTGGCCAGCGGGGCCTCACTGATCGTCCACTCGTAGTCGGCTTCGGGATCAGGGTCCCGCGGTGCAAGCTGTACAGCATCGCCAACGGCAATGAACTGCGGCGGTCCTGGGTGTCTCATATATGTACCTACGTAGAGGGTTACTTTGCTCTTGTGTCTTCGAGACAGGATATTTTCGATTATCGTCAACATTCATTACAGTCGAATATACGGTCTATGGTCCCGAAAGGAGCCGAATAACCGACTTTTAGGATATTAATATACGCTATATTTCATAACATTCGTTGATCGTTTTTGCGGGATTCAGTGCCGAGTCAAAGCCGCCAATACTTAGTCGTGGACAGTAAATGGGGGTGTACATGCGACTTCGCACCGCGCTCAACGAGTACAAACGCAACGACGGTGGTCGGTTCCCGGCGGAGTGTCGGACCACCGACGGTGCGTTTTCAGCTCACGGGGATCGGCTGGTCTACGTCGGCCCCGACGGCAGTCTGCGGGACTACTCCTCGGCGCTTTCCGGCCTCTACGGTATCGACCGCGCCCGATTGGGCATCGAGACATCGAAAGGCACCCAGTGGTTCGACGAGTTTTCGACCGTCCGCCAGCACTACTACCGTGAGACGAACGTCGTCGAAACAGAGTACGCCGCCGACGGCTTCACCGTCCACCAGTACGACCTGACGCTCGGCCGTGCCCACGTTACCCACATCGAGCTCCGCGGGTCGATCCCGCCGAACGCCGAGCTAACGGCGTTTCTCACCTTCGCCCCCGGCGGCCAGGAGTCGAAAGTCGGCCGCCTCATCCACGAACACGCCGGGCCCAACGAGACTAACGCCGTCGAGGTGTTCCACCGGACGGAACACGACTACGTCACCGCCTCGACCGGCATCACCGACGTTCGCGGCCAGATTCCCGAACGCTTCGACGAGATCCTCTCCGATGAGGCCTTCGAGTTCCCCCGGGAAGCAGTCATCAACCGTTTCGAGGACACCCACCTCAGCGGCGATGTCGTCGTCAACGCACCCCTCGAACAGACCGGCCGCGCCGCGAAGACGACGCTCGTCACGCAGCTATCGGATCACAGCAAGGTCGACCGCGAGGAGGCCCTCGGCGACCTCTGTCAGTGTGCGGAAGCCCACGGGACGGCCGACGATATCCGCCGAGCCGGCCGCGAGCGCGCGGAGGTATCCGTCCCTGACTCGGCCCCGAACGGCAACGTCGTCCGTGAAGACCTCCGAGCCCTCGCGCTGTTGACCGCGCCGACCGGCTCCCACATCGCTGCCCCGGAGTTCGACCCCTTCTATGCGCACTCCGGTGGCTACGGCTACACGTGGTTCCGCGACGAAGCCGAAACCGGGCGGAACCTCCTGACCGCCGACGACAGCCTTGATCTCGGCCTTCAGGACCGCCTCGTGCAGACCGCCGAGTTCTTCTGTCGCTCTCAAGAGCCCGACGGCTCGTGGACCCACCGCGTGTGGGCCATCGACGGCTCGCTCGCGCCGGGATGGGCCCACGGCCGCATCGAGGGACACGACGAGGACTATCAGGCCGACCAGACGGCCAGCGTCCTCACCTATCTCGCCGAACTGCTCACCAAGCGCGGCGACGCCCTCGACGACGAGCTTGGGGAGCGGATTCGAGAAACGATCCACAGCGGGATCGAGGTGCTCGACGAAACGCTAGAAGACGACGGCCTTCCCGAACAGTGCCAGAACCTCTGGGAGAACATGAACGGCCGGTTCACCCACACCGCGGCGACCTATCTCGGCGCGTATGCAACGATCGCAGCCGCGCCGGTCGACGACGGCCTGCGTGAACACGCCCACGGACAAGCCGAGACCGTCTTCGAGGGCTTCGATCGGCTGTGGAGCGAGACACGCGAGGCCTACGGCATCCGGCTGAACAACAGCGGCAAACTCGACGACCGGATCGACTCGGGGACGTTCGCCGTCGTCGACGCGATGGTCGCTTACGACCGGCTGACCGACGACGACCTCTCCGAGAAGACGGTCGACCGCCTGTTCGATCACGTCCAGAGTCTCTTCGACGCGCTGTACCGCGAGCCGGCCGAAAGCGACGTGGCCGGACTGGCCCGCTTCGAGGGCGACACGTGGCGATCCGAAGGCCAACACGGCGAGAAGATCTGGTCGGTTTCGACGGCGTGGGGGTCGACAGCGGCGACCGACCTCGGCGTCCTGCTGAAAGAGTACGACCGCGAAGAGGACGCCAAAGAGTGCTTCGAGCAGGCCGGCACGCTGTACGAACACCTGCTGCCGGACGGCCCGCTGGCGACGGAGGCCGGCTACCTCGCCGAGCAGGTCTTCGACGACGGTAGCGTCGACAGCGCGGCCCCGCTTGGCTGGTCGCACTCCCTGCGCCTACGGGCGACGGCAACACTCAGAGAACAGAATTCCCTGCCGCTGTCGTCGCCAGCTCCCTCCGGTCCCGAGGGCCGACCACGGTGGACAACCGGCGAAAAGTACGGCGTCGCAACCGTCGCCGATCACGGCGAAAGCGACGCCTCGAAGGTCTGGTTTACGCTCACCGAGGGCGCGCTCACCGAAGTGCGGTTCCCGCGGGTCGATCTGATGAACCTCCGGACGGCGGACTTCGTGATCGCCGACGCCGCCGAGGACTCGACGTACACCGCGCGCACGCACAACGAAACCCGCCGTGACGACGACACCGACACGGTCGAACGCCGCGTCGAACCGACCGAAGACGACGCCTTGCTGTTCCGCCATGTCGTCACCGAGCGCGGCGACGGCCGCGGCCACGAATGGACACTCAGCGTCGAGTACGCCATCGACCCCGATCACGACGCCATCGTCGCCGACGTGGAGTTCGAAAGCGCGGACAAAAAAGAGTACGACGTGTACGCCGTCGCCGATATCTCGCTGACGAACACGGGAACCCGAGATCGCGGTTACCGACTCGGGGAGCGCGGCAACTACCATCTGGCCGCCCGAGACGCTGAGGCCTACGACACCGGCGCGGAAGCCCTGCTGACCGACGAGGACGGCGACGTCTACAGCGTGGCGATGGCGATGACGACGACGGGCCGCTTCGATTGGGCGACCGTCGGCGCGGCCGGCTCGCCACACCTCGCCGAACTGTTCAGCGAGGGCAAACGCCCCCACCCGAACGACCGCCTCGACGACGACAACATCGTCTTGGCCGGCCGGATCGGCACCGGCGAAACCGTCAGCGACACGCTCGCGCTCGGCTTCGGTGAGAACGCCGACACCGCCGCCGCCCTCGGGGAAGCCGAAGGCGCGCTGGCGACGCCATATGAGGAGGTCCGGGAATCCTACGCCGAGACGTGGCGTGCGTTCCTCAGCGACAAGGAGATCCCGCAGTTCATCATCGACGACGACGAACTCTACAAACAGTACAAAAGCTGTCTGATGGCACTCCGGGCCGTCGAGGACAAGACCTACCTCGGCGCGGGGATCGCCAGCCCCTCGGTCCCGTGGGGCGAGGCGGTCACCGCCGACGAACCGAAGGGCTACGGCTACAACTTCGTCTGGTCGCGGGACCTCTATCAGGTCTTCACCGTCTTCGAGGCCATCGGCGACCACAAGACGGCGACCGACGCCCTGCAGTACATTTACGAGTATCAGCAGGACGAAGAAGGATTCATCCCACAGAACACCTACGTCAACGGGCTGACCCGCTGGGGTGGCGAACAGATCGACAACATCTCGTTCCCGCAGGTGATGGCCTACCAGTTGGCCGAAAACGGGATCGAGTTCGACGACGTGAACTACGACTACATCAACGTCAAACGCTCGGCGGACTACGTCGCCCGCAACGGCCCCGCCACCGCACAGGAGCGATGGGAGGAGGAAGCCGGCTACTCGCCGTCCTCGATCGCGGCAGAGGTCGCGGGCCTCGTCTGTGCGGCCGACATCGCCATCGACCAAGGCGAGACGGCCGACGCCCTCGTCTGGCTCGCCCTCGCTGACGAATGGACCGTCAAAGTCGAGGACTGGTGTGCGACGAAAACCGGGACCGAACTCCACACCAATACGCCGTACTACGTGCGCGTCACGCGCGACGGCAACCCCGAAGCCGGCCACCTGCGAACGCTGGCCAACGCCGGGCCGACGCTCGACGAACGCGAAATCATCGACGGCGGCTTCCTCGAATTGACGAGACTGGGCATCAAGCCAGCCGATGACGACGTGATCGAGAACTCGATCACCGAGGTCGACAACACGATCCGGATCGACACGCCGCAGGGGCCGGCCTTCTACCGCTACAACGGCGACGGCTACGGCGAGCGAGCGATGGGCGAGAAGGGCGCGCCGTGGTCGGTCCAAACCAAGGGCAAGGGTCGACTGTGGCCCATCTTCACCGGCGAGCGCGGCGAGTACGAACTGCTCGCCGGCACCGACGAGGGCGAACTCGCCCCGTATAACCTGTTGAAGACGATGGCCGGCTTCGCCAACAGCGGCCGGATGATCGCCGAGCAGGTCTGGGACCGCCACATCGATAACGAGTACAACTGGGAGATGGGCGAAGGCACCGGTGCGGCGACACCGCTGGCCTGGAGTATGGCACAGTTCATCCGGCTGGCACACGGGATCGACGCCGGCGAGCCGGTCGAGACGCCCGAGGTCGTCGATCAGCGATACCGTGGCGAGCCACGGCCCGAGGAGCCGACGCTCGATATCGAGACGACGACAACGACGACGAAAAAGCAGCGCGGATCGAAGGAGGAGACGCTCACCATCAGCGGCGAGAGCGACGGCGAACTGGTCGCCGTCAAGGCGTCGGCGGACGCCGCGGTCACGACCGTCGAGGACGGCGAGTTCGAGGTGACGCTGCCGATCGGCCACGGCGAGCGAACCGTGACGCTGGCAGCCGCCAGCGAAGCCGACCTCTCGACGGCCGGCACGACGGTCGAACAGGTGACGATCTGAGGGTCGCTGCTGCCGACATCAGTATTGCCGCGTGTTTTTGCCTCCGGATCACGTACCGCTCGTATGGCGACGTACCGACGGCGAACCCGGATCCGTGCCCCGCTGGAAGTCGTGTGGGCGTTTCACGCGAAGATCGACGGCTTAGAGGCGTTGACGCCGGGGTGGATGGGGCTGTCGGTCGAAGGCGTCCGCGGCCCCGACGGCGAGAGCGATCCGCCGGAACTGCTTGCTGGCAGCGAGATCGAGATGGCGAGTCAGCCGTTCGGCGTGGCACCGACGACGCGGTGGCTCTCCCGGATTACCGACCGCGAGCAGGGGGAAGGCTACCGGATGTTCCGCGACGATATGCTCGGCGGCCCGTTCGATCTCTGGATCCACACCCACGAGTTCTACGGCGACGGCGAGGAGACGGTTATGATCGACACTGTCGAGTACGAACTCCCGGCGGGACCGGCCGGGCCGCTGGTCGATCGACTGGCAGTCGTCGGCTTCGAACCGATGTTCCGCTACCGACATCGAAAGACGAAGGAACTGCTCGAAGGCGGCGAGTACCCTGAGTGGGTAGAAGTCGAATCCGAGGCGTAGCGAGGGTTGGCTCCCGGAGGCGATTCTGGCAGCGAAACCACCACCGGTATTCCTTAGTTCGTTGCTGGCGGTGAGCAACGCATGAGTATCGATGTCGTCGACATGGACCACATCGCCATCCGCGTCTCGGATCTCGACGCGTCGCTGGCGTTCTACCGCGACCTGCTCGGCCTCGAAACGCGGGATGAGGACCGCTTCGCCGACGACGAAGTGCCGTTTATCGCGCTCGTCGCTGGTGGCCGCCACATCCACCTCGTGCCGACCGACGAGGCGATCGACGTCGGCGGCGAACACATCTGTCTGCTCGTCCGCTCCGAGGAGATGGAGAGCAAGGCCGAACTGAATCGGTTGCTGGAGGAGATCGAAGCCGCTGGCTACGAGGTCGAACCCGACGAACCGAAAAAACGGTACGGCGCGTACGGCCGCGACTGGGCGGCCTACGTCCGTGATCCCGACGGGCGACGCGTCGAACTCAAGACACACTGACGCCAGAATTCGGCAGCGACGCGAGCGAGCTATTCGTCGTCGAACGTGATGACGAACTTCGCGCCGCCCTCGTCGCTTTCGTCGATCGAGATATCCCAGCCGTGGCCCTCGATGATCGTCTCGACGATCGAGAGCCCGAGGCCAGTGCCGTTGCCGCCGGTGTAGCCGTGCTCGAACACCTCGTCGCGTTGTTCCGGTGAGATGCCGGGGCCGTCATCCGCGACGGCGACACCGTTGTCGGTCGCCGAGACGGTGATCGCTACGTCCTCGCCGACGTGATCGAGCGCGTTCCGGAAGAGGTTCTCGAAGGCCTCCTGTAGCCGCGTCGGGTCCGCCGAGACCTGATCGAGGGTTTCCAACTCGTCGGTCGTCAGCGTCGCATCGGGCGTATCGACCGCACTCCACGCTTGGGCGACGACCGTGGCGATATCGACGGGTTCGGTGTCGCCGACCGCGCGGCCCTCGCGTGCCAACGTAAGGAGTTCGTTCAGCATCTGTTCCATCCGTTCGGCCGCCTCGACGGCCGGTTCGAGATGGTCGGTGTCACCGGTGTCTTGGGCGAGTTCGAGGTAGCCGGTCACGACGCTGAGGGGGTTTTGGAGGTCGTGACTGATGACGGAGGTGAACTGTTCGAGGCGTTCGTTCTGCTCTTTGAGTTCGGTGCGACGGCGACGCCGGCGGTCGGTGTGGCCGATCAACTCGCCGACGGCCGTGAGCTGCTGGCGGATGGACTCCGTCCACGTTCGCGGGATATCCGTCGTGATGACGATCGTGCCCGTGAGTTGGAACTCGATGATGATCGGGAGGGCCAACAGCGTTCCCTGCTCGGCGTCGAAGCGGTCGGCATCGTCGGCGGCCGGTTGCGTCGCGTCGTAACAGACGGGTTCGAACTGCTGGAGTTGCTCCGAGAAGCCGGGGAACTCTTCGACGGAAATCTCCTCGTTGCCGATCGGCGCGCTCGTCTCGTCGGCAACCGCCGACGCGTCGGTCTCAGCATCCCGCCAGCCGAAGGTCTCCCTGAGAACCTCATCGTCGCTGTCGTACTCGTAGAGCAGACACTGGTTCGCTTCGAGTTCGGTCGCCAGCGACTGGAGGGCCCACTCGATCTTCACGTCGACCTCGTCGGCGGCCGCGCTCATGAGCGACCGCGAGACGTTCAGCGTGGTTCCCTGTAGCGAAGCGTGTTGCTCGGTGAGGAGTTCGATCAGCCGGCTTCGGAGGCCGGCGATCCCGTCCGGAACGCTGGCGTCGACGGTCTCGGCGAGGGCTGCCTCCGACTCGCCGGGCGTCGGCGCGCCGGGGGACTGGGCGGCACCACCGTCGGCCGGCTGTGAGTCAGCCCCCCGCGTTGACGCGTGTGCGTCGACGTCGTCAGCAGTCGGTTTGTAGATCACGTCGTCGATGCCGGCCCGGAAGGCTGCCCGGATCAGCTCCGGGTTCGACTCATCGACGAACAGAACGCTCGGGATCGACTCGGTGTCGTCAAGCGACTCGTACAGCGAGATACCGTCGGTATCCGGCAGGTCGGCGGCCGCCACGAAACAGTCGATGTCGGTATCGACCGCCTCACCTGCCGCTTGCCCGGTTTCGACAGTGGTGACAGCCCACTCCGGTTCAAAGGCTGCCCGAACCGCATCCCGGCACTCGGGGGTGCCGTCGACGTACAGCAGGTGGAACGCGGCGTCCGCACGGCTCATAGCTTACACATCACAGGTGGGGCGTATCAAGTTTCCTGTCTAGCAGCAGCCGAATCGGTCGATGAGAGCCGAACAGATCGCCGAAACGACACGTTCAGGACACGAACTGGAACCAGCCCAAGACTCAATCGCCACCGGCGACTATATTTCAGCATGACCGACACGGTTCGCGTCGTCGTCAGCCATGACGGGGGCGAAACCGAACTCGCCGTCGAGTCGGAGCGCACGCTCCGGGACGTGCTACAGGAAGCCGGGCTCTCGCCGTACAGCGCGCTGACCGAGCGGGCGAACTGCGGCGGCCGCGGGCTCTGTGCGACCTGTGGGGTGCGCCTTGCCGAGCCCGTTGACCCCGACCACTGGCACGACCGACTGGCCGCGCGGTTCGGCTACCCACGGCTGTCCTGTCAGGTAACCGTCGACCGCGATCTACGGGTCGAACTCGTCGAGGACAAACTGGTGTGGGGCGGCCGGGAGTAAGGCCCGGAGGATCAAGAGCGTCCAGCCCCATGATCGCGTATGGATCGTTCCGAGTGCCGGCAGGCGTGGGAGGATCTCTCCGCGACGTATGCCGACCGACGTGATCCGGACGGCTCCGATGCCGCGTTGATCGACGACCTGCTGGCGCGCTGTCCACCCGACCCCACGATCGTCGATATCGGCTGTGGCGACGGCGCGCGAACGCTGGCGAACCTACCAGCCGGCAGCGTCGGCGTCGATTTCGCCCGGACCGGCCTCTCGCTGGCCAAAGAGACGGTGCCGGCCGCGCGGCTCCTGCAGGGCGAGATGACGACGCTGCCCATCGCCGACGACGTTGCCGACGGGGTGACCACCTACCACGCCGTCTTTCACGTACCGCGAGCACAACACCCGTCCGTCTACCGGGAGTTCGCTCGCGTGCTGAAACCCGGTGGGACGCTGCTGTGTACGCTCCCCGGCGGTCGCTTCGAGACCGTGCGGCGCGGCTGGATGGGTGGCTCGATGTTCTTCTCGGCTCCGGGACGCGACCGGACGCTTTCGCAACTAGAGGCGGCCGGCTTCGAGGTTATCGAGACGCCGACGGCGACCGACCCGCTCGGCAGCAGCACCGAGTTCGTCCTGGCCGAACTGACCGGTTCGCGGTAATCCGATCGGGCAGCCAACGACTCCTGACAACGGGCTTATAGGGGTCGCACGCCTCGGCCTAACTGCTATGGTTTCAACCGGAGACACCGCCCCCGACATTTCCGCAACGATTGGGACGAGCGACCACGAGGACTTCGAACTCTCGGAGTATCTCGGCGACGGCCCCGTTGTCCTCGCGTTTTTCCCCGGCGCGTTCACGCCGCCGTGTTCCAACGAGATGATCGCCCTCGAAGAACACCTCCCCGATTTCGAGGCCGCCGGCGCGACGATCCTCGGCATCAGTGCCGACTCGCCGTTCTCGCAGGGCGCGTTCCGCGAGGAACACGACCTCTCCTTTACGCTCGTCAGCGACATGGCCGGCGACGCGATCCGCGACTACGGCCTCGAAATGGATATTCCGGACCTCGGCCTCTTCGGGGTCGCTAACCGCGCGGCGTTCGTCCTCGACGACGAGGGCACCGTAGTCTACGACTGGGTCGCTGACGAGGCGAGCAACGAACCCGACTACGAGGCACTGATCGCAGCCGCCGAAGACGCCTAACCGGCCCAGTTTTCACCCACATTTTTCGCAGCAATACCCCGAGAGCCCTTAGTCCGCCGTCTCGGTCGCGTCGTCGGCCGCGTCGTCGATGGCCGCCTCGATCCGCTCGGTCGCCGTTGCGACGAGGTCATCGACCGACTCGCTTTCGGCGTACAGTCTGATGTACGGCTCAGTACCGGACGGGCGGACGAGCAGCCACGACCCATCGGACAGCGTTAGCCGAACGCCGTGATCGAGTGACACCGTCGCCTCCGAAAACGCTGCCGGCAGCGACGATTCGAGCGTCGCCATCGCCGCCGATTTCGCCGTCTCGGGGCAGTCGATGCTGACCTTGCGATAGGGACGTTCGGTGATCGGCTCCCGGAGGTCGGCGAGACCGGGGGTCGTGGCGAGCCGCGAGACGATGGCCGCGCTGACGACGCCGTCGATCCAGCCGCCGAATGTGGGGTGGATGTGTTTCCACGGTTCAGCGGCGAAAACGACCGCGCCGGCCTCGACGGCGTCGATCCCCTCGTGAAGCGCGCCGAGGCGAACCCGTTCAGTGCGACCGCCGGCAGCGGCGACCGCTTCGTCGATCCGGCCCGATGCGTTCGGCGTCGTGACGACGACCGGGTCGGCAGCGTCGGTTTCGGCAGCCGCGTCGTCGTTGTCGGCGACGGCGCGGCGCGTGTAGTAGCCCGCAAGGATTGCGACCACTGTGTCCTCGTGGACGATCTCGCCATCGCCATCAAGGATCACGATCCTGTCAGCGTCGCCGTCGTGTGCGATCCCCAGATCGAAATCGCCGTCAGCAACGAAAGCACGGAGATCACCCAGCGTTTCCGGCGTCGGCTTGCTCGGTCGGCCCGGGAAGTGGCCGTCGATGTTGGCGTTGAGCGCGATGACATCCGCGCCGAGTTCGCGGAGGACCTGCGGCGTCGCCGCCGCGGCCATCCCGTTGCCGCAGTCGACGGCGACGCGAAGCCCCTCGCAGGGCTCGCCATCGCGGTCGCCGTGTTGGGTGGTCGCGTACGCGACGACAGCCGAGCGATAGTCCGGCAGCGGTTCGCGGCGGTGAGTCGATCCCCATGCATCGAAATCGGCGAGTGAGGCAGGGTCGTCGGCAGCAGCTTCGATCCGTGCTTCGCGGTCGTCGCCGAACTCACGACCGTCGACGAAGCACTTGATCCCGTTGTCGGGCGGCGGATTATGGGAGGCGGTGAGCATCACGCCGTACCGGCCTCGAGAGGCGTACGCCAGCGTCGGCGTCGGCACTCGGCCGACCCGGACGGGAATCGCGCCAGCGGCGGAGACACCGGCTTCAACCGCTGCCGCGAGCGCGGAGCCGGTCAGCCGGCCGTCGCGGCCGATGACGATTTCGGGCCGGTCGGCAGCCGATTCCTCGACGGCGAGGCGGCCGACCGCGCCGCCGACCGCAAGGGCGACCGACGGCGTCACGTCGGTAGCGACCGGGCCGCGGATGCCGGCGGTGCCGAAACGTATCATACCGGAGGCAACGCACTACGATACTTAGACCCCGGTGATCCAAGCGGGCGTCCGGGAGCGACTGTTGGCTGTGCGTTTATTTGGGAGGCCATGTAACCGACGCTCATGAGCGATACCGACCGCGTCCGCGCCCACGTCTTCGTCAGTGGTCGCGTCCAGGGCGTCTACTACCGCGCCAGCACCCGCGATGCCGCCCGCGAACGCGGCGTCGACGGCTGGGTGCGAAACCTCGACGACGGCCGCGTCGANGCCGTCTTCGAAGGCGACGAGGACGGCGTCGAAGCGATGTGCGAGTGGTGTGAAACCGGCAGCCGCGCTGCCACGGTTGACGATGTCGACGTGACGATGGAATCACCCGAAGGCCTCGATGGATTCGAAGTTCGGTGGTAAGCCGAGGGCGCGTTGACGACGACGGATTTGCGACACCACGCAACCGCCGAGAAACCGACCGCGACCGCGGGGTCTATGCCCGCAGAGCCACAATAGCACCTAAATGGAGTATGTCCAGGAACGGATTACGACACTCCACCACCTCCGGGATACCGTGCCGACCGCGCCGACCGACCGGGCCGCGGTCGTCGTCCCGATGACCGAACGGGAGTACGCCGGCCTCGCCGCCGAGGGCGTCCTCTCGGAACTCGAAGCCGTCAACCCCGCCCGCGTCGTCGTCCCGCTGCGCGCGCCGGCCGAGAAAGTCGGCCCG
The DNA here is from genome assembly GCF_006861665.1 of Halonotius terrestris. Lineage (GTDB taxonomy): Archaea > Halobacteriota > Halobacteria > Halobacteriales > Haloferacaceae > Halonotius > Halonotius terrestris. The sequence goes on from NZ_RKLU01000004.1 coordinate 14,863, forward strand.
TTTCGAGACTGGCTCGCGGGGTTTGATCTCCCGCTGGAGGTCGTCTGGTGTAACGGCCCCCGACTAGCCGAGTTGCTGGCCGACAACGGGCTCAACGGCTCGGGCGGCAAGGGCCGCGACGTGTGGCTCGCCCTCGGGCAGGTGCTCGATGCCGACTACGTCGTCTGCCACGACGCCGACACCAAGACCTACGACCGCTCGTACGTTCCGCGGCTGTTGTTCCCGCTGGAACACGGCCACGAGTTCTCGAAGGGCTACTACGCCCGCGTTGAGAACGGCCGGCTCTACGGCCGACTCTTCCGGCTCTTTTACGCGCCGCTTGTCCGGGCGTTGGCCGACGAGGCACCCGACGCGGAGATCCTCCAGTACCTCGCCGCCTTCCGGTACGCGCTGGCGGGTGAGTTCGCCGCGACTGGCGACCTCGTCGCCAACATGCGATTTCAGCGGTCGTGGGGGCTTGAGGTCGGCACGCTCGGGGAGGCCTTCGGCTACGCCGGCTTCGACGGCAGCGCGCAGGTCGATCTCGGCGCGTACGAACACGACCACCGCGCGGTCGGCGGCCCGACCGGCCTCTCGGAGATGAGCGCGGCCGTCGGCGACGCGCTGTTCCGAGTCGCCAGCGATCACGGCGTCGAGATCGATTACGCGACGCTGCCTGACCGCTATCGAGACGCCGCCGAAACCTTGCGGCGGCAGTACGCCGTCGACGCCGCCTACAACGGGCTGGCGTACGACCGCAGCGACGAGCAAACCCAGATCGATACCTACGCCGAGGCCCTCCGCGAACCGGGCGATGACAGCCGCCTGCCGGCGTGGAACGACGCACCGATCAGTCCCGACGCCGTTGCCGAGGCCGCCGCGGCCGACCTCCGGGCGGCGACCGGCGAGGAAGCGACGACCTCGGAGTGAGATAGACTCAAATGACCGCGGGTACAGGAAGCGGGTATGAGCGCGACAGGTGACGAACTCGCCGGCGTCGTCGACCTCTTCGGAGCCCTCACCCGCGAAGAACTCTCCCAAGCCCTCACCGAATTGGCGTTCAAACAGGGCTCGGAAGTCGACGACGCGGCCGTCACCGACGCTATCGAGAGCGCGACGAGCGAGTACGTGCTCGTCGAGTACGATCCTGAGGCGAGCGACGACGCCTCGGATGCGAGCGACGAGGACACCGAACCGCTGCTGACGATCGGCCCGGCGGCGTTTCCGACGTTGCCGCCGAACGCCGAAGACCTGCCGCACATCCTCGACTACGAGACGCGATCCGTCGACCGCGACCGACTGGCCGAGCAGGTGCGAGACCGGTTGCAGGCCGAAGCCGAGGACGCCATCGCAGCTGACGACGATTCGCGCGCCGCCGAGCTACTGGACGTGAGCTACGACATGGAAGCGTGGGCCGATATCGAGACTGACGAGATTCGAGCGTCGCTGACGGCGGCCCTCCCGCAGGACTAAGAGGACTGGCCCCAAGGTGTAGGTATGGATCTGACGGGGGTGACTCGGCATACGCCGTCGGCGATCGCCGATCCCGAGAAGGAAGCCGCGGTGCTCGCGCCGATCATCGAGCGCGACGGCGAGCAGTCGATCCTCTTTACCAAACGCGCCGAGCACCTCGGCGACCACCCCGGTCAGATGAGTTTTCCCGGTGGTGGCCGCGAATCCATCGACACCGATCTGGAAGCCACCGCGCTGCGGGAGGCCGAGGAGGAAATCGACCTCCAACCCGCAGAAGCCGATGTCGTCGGCCGGATCGACGATATCGAAACCGTCACCCGGTACATCGTCCGCCCGTTCGTCGGCCGGATTCCCGACCGCGAGTACACCCCCGACGAGTACGAAGTCGCCGAAATCGTCCGGCTGCCCGTCGCCGCACTCACTGACTTATCGAACTACGAGNNCGANCNCCGCGANCACCCNCACTACGGCNNNATNCGNNTCCANTTCTTCCANGTCGACGGCTACACCGTCTGGGGNGCGACCGGCCGCATGCTGGCGCAACTGCTCGAACTCACGACCGGCTGGGAAATTCCGGCTGAGGCCGACCGCACCGTCGACAGCGACGCCGAACTACCGATCTGATCGGCGGCTCGATTCGCGATAGCGGGAGTAAAAACACAGACAGCGAGCGGATCGTTATTCGTCGTTGGCTTCGTCGTCTGCGTCAACGTTGTCTTCTTCGACTTCTTCGGATTCTTCGTCGTCGACAGCGACAGTGCGGGCCGACTCGGATTTCGGGATTCTGACGTGGAGCGTGCCCTCCTGTGTCAGCGTCGCTTCCGGAGAGGTCGTCCCGGTGGTGATGCTTGCGGCGTCCGGCAGTTCGGCCGTCCCCGACAGCGTCAGCCCGCGACCAGGAACCCGCATCTCGAAGCCCTCGTAGAATTCGCGGAAGCGGTCGATCCGGACCTCAAGTTCGTTGTTGATATACCGGACTTGCACGTCCTCTTTGCTCGCGCCGGGAGCGTCGAAAACGACGAGATAGGCGTCATCGGACTCAAGGAGGTCGTACTCCAGCGGTTTTCGCTCTTGGACGTGGCCGATGCCGCGACCGACGCGTTCTAACACCGTGTTGATCGCCTCGCGGCCGTAGGTTTCCAGCCGGCTCATAGCTCGATCTCCGCAAGCGTGTCGTCGCGGTCGCAGTACGGGCAGACGAGGTCGTCGACGCCGTGCTCGTCGGGGACATCGTAGGTGTAGTGGACCTCGAACATATCGAGTTCGCAGTCACCGTTTTCGCACTCGACTTCAACGGTAGCAGGCATACCCGAACGGAGGGGTGCCACGAAGTTAAATGACGTGGCATCCCACCTGTCGGCCGGAATCGCGTACCACACGGCTTTAGCCGTTTGATGCCGAACAGCGGGGTATGACTCGGCCCTCGGACCTCGCGGTCACCATCGTCGACGGCTACGTCGACGAGCCGGCNCANTTCGGNGTGCCNCCNTACATCTCGACGTANCCNCGNTNNACNGCNGGCGCGCTCGTCGACGCCGGCGTNCCNNAGTCNNNNATCACCTACCACACNATCGACGANCTCCGCGANGANNNGCNNAANTGGNGCGNNGTNGCNGACGCNGACCTNATGATCTACATCGGCGGGATGACCGTCCCCGGAAGCTACGTCGGCGGGACGCCCGCGGAGCCCGACGAGGTGNNNGANCTNGCGTGGGTCGCCGAGGGGNNCNCGCTNTTGGGCGGGCCGGTCCGGTTCGGCGTCGGCGACGAGAACGCCGGCGCGACCGAGACCGAACGCAAGGATCTCGACTACGATTTCGTTGCGAAAGGCGACGTTGAAGCGGCTGTCTACGATCTCGTTGACTCAGGGTTGGAAGGGTTCAACAACCGAATGCGCGACAACGACGAACTCAGCCGATGGGCCCCCGACGGCGCGTTCNTCGTCGANCAGCANCCNAANCACCCCGACTACCTNATCTGCGAGATGGAGACCTCGCGGGGCTGTGCNTACCGNTGTTCGTTCTGCACNGANCCNNTNTACGGNNACCCNGCGTTCCGCTCGGCCGACGCCGTCGTCGACGAGGTGGACACGCTCTCGGATTACGGCGTCAAACACTTCCGGCTCGGCCGCCAGGCCGACATCCTTGCCTTCGGCGGCGACGGCGAGGCCCCTAACCCCGACGCGCTTCGGCGGCTCTACAGCGGGATTCGTGAGGTCGCCCCCGACCTAGAAACGCTGCACCTCGACAACATGAACCCGATCACGATTGTCGAGTGGCCCGAAAAGAGCCGCGAGGGCATCCGCATTATCGCCGAGCACAACACCGCCGGCGACACGGCTGCCTTCGGGCTGGAGTCAGCCGATCCCGTGGTGCAGGAGGCCAACAACCTCAACGTCACCGCCGAGGAGTGTTTTCAGGCGGTCAAAATCGTCAACGAAGAAGCCGGCTGGCGACCCGGCGAGGACTCCGCCGACGCGCCTACACACGGCGACGACGCGGCGAACCGGCTTCCGAAGCTGCTGCCCGGGATCAATCTCCTCCACGGCCTTCAGGAGGAACGCCGCGCGACCTACGACCACAACCGGGCGTTCCTCCAGCGCGTCTACGACGAGGGCCTGATGCTCCGNCGCATCAANATCCGCCAGGTGATGGCTTTCGAGGGCACCGACATGTCCGACACCGGCGCGGCCATCGCCGAGGAGCACAAGGACCTGTTCAAATCCTACAAACAGGAGGTCCGGGAGACTATCGACCAGCCGATGTTGGAACGCGTCGCGCCCACCGGCACCGTCCTGCCGGACGTACATCTCGAATACCACGAGGACGGCCGGACGTTCGGCCGCCAGCTCGGAACCTATCCGCTGCTCGTCGGCTTCCCCGAGGAGCGACCGCTCGGACAGACGGTCGACGCCGTCATCGTCGATCACGGCTATCGCTCGGTGACGGCGGTGCCGTACCCGCTGGACATCAACAGCGCGAGTATGACCGAACTCGAAGCCCTGCCAGGCATCGGCAAGCAGCGCGCCGGCGACCTCGTTGTCAACCGCCCCTATGAGACGCCCGAGGCCGTCGGCGGCGAGATCGACCTCTCGGCGTTCGTCACGACCGATTCGGGAGCGAGTCAGCCCTCAGACTGATGGAGAGTTTGGAATCGGAACTCGACCGGGCGCGCGACCTCGATACCGACGATCTTGCTGACGCTATCGAATCGATTGGCTTCGAATGTACCCGGTGTGGCGCGTGTTGCAAAGGCTATGACCCCGACAGTGATGGCGACGAAGACGAGAAAGAAGCCGACGCGACCGACCGCGAACCACACACAGCAACCGTGTTTCCCGACGAGATCCGCGACCTACAGGACGCCGGTGACTACGACTGGCGCGACGTAGCACGGCCGATGCCGTACGGGCTTGAGGGCGGGGACGGCGCGGAAGACGGCGAGACGTTCGAGTGGGCCCTCCAGACCGACGCCTGCGGCGACTGTACGTTCTACGAGGAACACGAGGACGGCACCGGCCACTGTGGCGTCCACGACGACCGTCCGCTGATCTGCAAGACGTATCCGTTCAGCGTCGCCCTCGGCGGGACGAGCCAGCCTATGGGCGAAGCCGTCGATAGCGAGGGGATGGTGCGCGCTCACGAGTGCGAAGGCCTGGGTCGGGATATTTCGCGGAGCGAAGCCGAGGAGTTGGCCGCCGCGCTCAAAGAACGCGCCGTGCGAGAACTTGAAGAAGCGATCAGCGTACGGGAGAACTACGAGCCCGCCGATGTCGATGGTGTTGTCGTTCACGATTCTGAGGGACAGAAGCGGCCGGACGGAACACGGATAGAGAGCGGCTCACAGTAGCGTTTCACCACCGAATCCGGTATCGAAATCGGTTGCTTCGACCCAGAGAGGCCGTCATTAGCTCCCCGCCAAGGATAGCAGTTCAGGCATCGAATCGGTAGAACGCTACGTATTCCTAAGTGTGTGGCACCGGAAGACGAACCAATGAGTTCCGTGCACGACCTCCACCAGATGCTCTCCGAGGGCAGCGAACTCAACATCGTTTGCCACAACAATCCCGATCCGGACTGCCTCGCCAGCGCGCTCGCGTTGGGCCGGATCGCCGCCGACGCCGGCATCGACGAGCGGCACATCCTCTACAGCGGCGATATCTCCCACCAAGAGAACCGGGCGTTCGTCAATCTTCTCGAAATCGATCTCAAACCGTTCGACGCCAGCGCGCTTCTGAATCGCTCCGAGGACTCCCTCGTCGCGTTCGTCGATCACTCGACGCCAGGCGCGAACAACAACGTCCCGCCGGAGACGGCCATCGATATTGTGATCGACCACCACCCCGCAGAATCCATCGATGCCAGGTTCGTCGATCACCGCGAGGAGCTGGGCGCGGCGGCGACGATCCTCGCCGAGTACGTCGAAGCTCTCGACATGGAAGTCGATGCCATGCTGGCGACCGCGCTGCTGTTCGCCATCCGGCGGGAGACGCTGAACTTCCTGCGCGGGGCGACCGCCGCCGAGTACGACGCCGCCGGCTTCCTTCACGACCGCGCGGATCTCGATCTGTTGCAGACGCTGTCGACCCCGTCGGTCTCGGGGGCGACGCTGGATGCGATTGCGACGGCGATCACCAACCGGACGACGACCTCGGCGGTGCTCATCTCCCACGTCGGCCGGACGAGCGAACGCGACGCCGTCCCGCAGGCCGCCGACTACCTCGCCACCCTAGAGGGCGTCGAGACGGTGATCGTCTTCGGCGTCGTCGGCGAGTCGATCCATCTCTCGGCGCGCTCGCCGGACCCGCGGGTCCACGTCGGCGACCTGCTGCGGGAGACATTCGCCGATGTCGGCAGCGCGGGCGGTCACCACGACGTTGCCGGTGGCGAGATCCCGCTGGGGCTGTTCGCGGATTTCACGACCAGCGACGACAGCCTCTTGGAGATCATCGAACAGGTGATTACGGCGCGGCTGCTGGCCGAGTTGGATCTGTAGGCGAATACAGCAACGAGTTCCCCTCCCGTCAAACGAGAGAGATACCTGATTCTACACTTTTTCGGATCTGAGAATGACAAAACAAGAGTTGTTTATATACCGAAATTCAAAGACAGGATATGCGTCGTCGCGTCGGGACGAGCCTGTATGCCGGGCTGCTGTTCACCGTGCTGGGGGTGATCGCGTGGGCCAGCGGCCAACCGTTCGTCTTTCCGAGCCTCGGCCCCACTGCGTTCGTCCTCGCCTTCGAGGGCCACAGCGACCGCACCGGTCCTATTCGCATCGTCGGCAGTCACCTCATCGGCGGGGTTGCCGGCTTGCTCGCGTGGTCGCTGCTCGGCGGGCAGGTAGCGATCACCGCGACGCCACCGCCGCTATCGACTGCCGGCCTCGGGCTGGCGGCGAGTGCGACGGTGTCGATCATGCTGACCAGCTGGGCGATGATCGCCACCGACGCCGTTCACCCGCCGGCGTGTGCGACGACACTGATCGTCTCGCTGGGGCTGTTGTCGACGCCGCGGCAGGTCACCATCATCGTCGTCGCGGTAGCACTGCTCGTCGGCGTCAACGCGGCCGGCGAGCGCGTCGTCGAGCGTGTCGATCCCGGTGACACGCTGACACCCACGTAGCCAGCAGCCGCCGCGTTTTAGCCGCCGCCACTCCCACAGCCGATATGGCCGACGACGAGCCCCGGCAAGCGACGTTCGGCAGCGACGGCGACCTCGACACCGAGCGCGACCCCGACGCTGCCACGGAAAACGACTTCGGCGAGCCAAAGCAGGCCGACGAAACCGACGGCGGCTACAGCCGCTATACCGTCTCCAGCCTGCTACAAAAGGCGGTGCGTCGCTCCGACGAGGAAGTCGCCGCCTGGGCCGCGTGGGAACTCCAACGGTCGGGCTATGGCTGGAACCTCTGGGACCGCCTGAATCTCTACGTTGTCGAAGACCTCCGAGCCGGCGAGTCGATCGCGCTGACGATCCAGCGATACGAGGAGCTGGCGACCGACCGCTGGGAGAACGACGCCTGGCAGCAACGCCTCTGTGCGATCCACGCCGCACTCGCGGCCGCGCGAGCGACCTCGACGCGAGAGGCCGCGAATGCAGACGAGTACTTCGACAAAGTCGCCGACGAACGCGCCGCAGCCCGCGAGGCGGGCGAGGAGCCGAATGTTGACTTCCCGGCCGGCGACCTCAAACCAGAGGGAAAATTCGACGCGATCTTCGACGGTCACACTGGCGAGGGAGCCAAACGCGACCGGGGGACGCGCTTTTTCAAGACTCGCGGCGCGAGAGTCGGCCCCGAGGGCGAGGACGAGCAGAGCACGCGCTGGCAACGCCTGAGTATGGTGCTGGACGAAATCGACTACTCTGAAGCCGAGATCAACCACGCGACCGAGCCTGTCGACAGCGAGGCGAAATGGGACGAACCCGACGAGATCGAGTGACGAAATCGAGCATAACAGCGAAACCACAACCCACTACTGGATTGACCGACGACGGACAGCTATGTTGTTCACGCCGGGACCGACCGCCGTCCCGCCCGAAGTCAGGGAAGCGATGGCCCAACCGCAACCGAACTCGGCCGTCCAGCAGGAATTCGCCGACCGCTACCACCGGCTCTGTGAGGACCTCGCAGCCGTCTACGACACCGATCACGACGTGATCGTCCCCGGCGGCGAGGGTATCCTCGGACTGGAGGCCGCTATCGCCTCGCTGGTCGCGCCGGGCGACCGCGTGCTCTGTATCTCAAACGGGATCTACGGCGACGGCTTCGCCGATTTCGTCACCGACTACGACGGCGAGGCGGAACTCGTCTCGGCGGTCTACAACGCGGGCTACGATCTCGATGCGATCGAGGACGCACTCGCGGCTGCCGAGGAAGCCGATGAGCCGTTCAAACTGGCGACGCTGGTTCACTGCGAGACGCCGACCGGGACGCTCAACGACCTCTCACCCGTGCTCGACCTGCTCGACGAATACGACGTTCTGAGCGTCGTCGACGCCGTCTCCTCGCTTGGCGGAACGCCGGTCCCAACTGACCGGATCGATGTCTGTCTCGGTGCCTCCCAGAAGTGTTTCAGCGCGCCACCCGGCCTCACGACGGCGGCCGTCAGCGACCACGCGTGGGAGGTAATGGAAGACCGCGCGCCGACCTCGCTGTACACGAATCTCCTGCCGTGGCGCGACGTGTCCGATGGCTTCCCGTACACGCATCTCGATGCTAACATCGCCGCACTCGCGGAGGCCGTCTCCCGGGTGCGCGGAGAGGGAATCGAGAATGTCTACGACCGCCACGAACGCGCCGCCGAGCGATGTCGCCAGCGCGGTCGAGAGCTCGGGCTGTCGCTGTACCCCGACGAGGAGCGGGCGTCGCCGACGGTGACGGCGTTCCACGTGCCCGGCGAGGCGAAACGAATCCAGCAGCGCGTCGAGGCCGACCACGATATCGTGTTGGCGACGAGCCTTGGAGACCTCGCTGACGATATCATCCGGGTCGGTCACATGGGATACAACGCCGATGTCGAGAAAGTCGACCGCGTGATGGACGCGATCGCGGTTGCGGTCGAGTAGTTACTCGCTGATCGTCGTTTCGCTGATCCGGACACCTTTGCCGGCTAGGTGTCGCATCTGTCGCTGGGCGAAATCCTCCTCGCGGCTGCCGCGGGTCGCCAGCACGTACAGCACCGCGTTGCCGACGGGTCGCATCGTCCGACCGGCCCGTTGGGTGCCCTGCCGACGCGAGCCGCCAAGCCCGGAGGCGACGACCGCCAGTTCGGCGTTCGGCAGGTCGATCCCTTCGTCGGCGATCCGCGAGACGACGAGCGTTCGCTGCTCGCCGTCGCGGAACGCGGCGAACTGGCGTTGGCGTTCGTGGTGGGCCGTTTCGCCGCTGATGAACGGCACGTCGAGCGCGTCGGCGATCTCTTCGCCCTGGTCGAGATAGTCGACGAAGATCAGCGTCTTGGCGTCGGGATGCCGCCCGCGAAGGGTGCGGATCTCATCGATCTTCGCGGGGTTTTGGGCCGCGATGCGGTGGCGATCCTGTGAGTCGGCACTCGAATAGGCGTTTTTCGCGTCGTCGTCGCGCCAGGGGACGTACCGAATCTGCACTTCTGGTTCGGCGACGAAACCGGCCTCGAAGAGCGCGGCCCAGTCGGTGCCGATTGACGGGCCGATGAGGGTGAAAATCTCTTTCTCCTTGTCGTCTTCGCGGACTGGCGTCGCGGACAGGCCCAAGCGATGCGCGGCCTGCAGTTGCGTGCTCCGACGGAAGATCGGACTCGGGATGTGCTGGACCTCGTCGTAGATGATGAGTCCCCAACCCCGAGAATCGAACAGCTGGCGATGGCGGTCCATGCCAGCGGTCTGGTAAGTGGCGATAGTTACCGGACGAATCTCCTTCGTCCCACCGTGGTACTCGCCGACATCGGCGTCAGTCAGCGTCGAGTGGGTCGTCAGCTCCTCGCGCCACTGGGCGGCGAGTTCGCGGCTCGGCACGAGAATCAGCGTCTCGCCGCCGACCGCGACCAGGGCGGCGATGGCGGCGATGGTCTTCCCGCTGCCTGGCGGGCCGACGAAGACGCCGGCCTGCTGGTCGAGGAAGGTGTCAACCCACGCCTGCTGGTAGTCCCGCAGCGTCGCCGTCAACTCCGCATCCAGCGCGTCGCCGGTGTCGAGATCGCGGTCGTCGGCGACCGGGTAGCCCGCCTCATAGAGCGTCCGCTTGACCGCAGCGATCTCATCGCTGTTGACCCACGCCTCGGTCTCGGAAATCGGCCCGCGCAGGGCATCCTCGGGGATTTTCTGCTGGGCGACGTTCCCCATCAGGTTCTCGTTGGCAGCCTCAAGGACGGTGTAGCCGTCATCGTGCGTTCGGAGGATGAACTGGCTGGCGCGTTCCCACTGCGCAGTCACCCACTCTTCGAGATGCGGCGACTCACGCGGCAGCACGGAGCGCATCGCCGCTAACAGGTCGTCAAGGTCGTCGAACGGCGCGGCCCAGATGTCCTCCTGGCGGATACGGTAAAGATAGCCGCGTGTACCCGGTTCGGTCCCGGTCGAATCGACCAGATGCGCGAACTGCGCGAGTTGGGCGCGGGTGTACTGCGTCGGCTCGTCGACAACGATCTCCCGCCGCGTCGGAAACAGGACGACGCGCTCGCGGCCTGCGAGATCACCGACGGTTGACGGATACCAGACGACTGGGTCGTGTTCGACATCTGCGCTGTCGAGTTTACCGGCGGTTTCGAGCGCGTCGAGGCCCTGTTTCGCCTCCTCGCGGCTACAGTCGAACCGGCGGGCGACTTGGCTCGCCGTGAGGACGGGTCGTTCCTCGGCGTCAACAACCTCGTAGAAGTCATCTAGTGAGAGCGACGACGCCGGGAGGTCGGTTGTGTCGGTGTCGGCTGGGACTGTGTCGCCATCGATAACATCGGAGTCAGTATCGGCACCGTCGGAATCAGCGTCGGTAGAATCGGCAGGAGGGTCGAAATCGCGGTCGGAATCAGTCATTAGAGATACAAGGCTGCCGAGCCACAAACCCGTTGTGACCGACGGCGGACGGTCGCTGGCGTCGACGGTGACGGGCGACGGCGTAACGGGGGCGACGACGAGACCTACCGCCGACAGTGCCGCCGATTGAGTTCGTCTTTCGAGCGGAACCGCCCATCACACTCGATACATTCGACCGAGCCCGCACCGACTTCGGTGACGACGCGGTGGCCACCGATCTCGAAGGCGCGGTCGACTGCGCGGGGACGGATGCGATCGGGGATCTGCTCGTCGCGGTGAGCACTGAGATCCGCCCGCAGCCGGATCGTGTGGATATCGGTGTCGTCCCAGCGATCGGAGTCGCTGGCGGCCGCCCAGTCGGCGACCTCCGTCCAGCCGGTGACGACGACCGGCGAGCGGGTTTCGGTATCGCTGACGACGACAACGTACCGGATTCCGTCTTTCACAAGCGCGAACCGCCAGCCATCGGTCGTGTTCCAGCGGAGTTGCCCCGCCTTGATCGCCTCGGTGACGATCGGCACTGAGACGTACCGGCCCTGCTGGTGCAGTCGCTGCCGGAAGTGGTCAGTTTGTGCATACAACGAGGGCGTTCGGGGTGGGGGGTCCTCGGGTGACCGATGCCGACTGGGCGATTCGGCACTCGGTTGGGCGCCGCCGACCGCGTCGGCGTACGCCGTCGGTTCGGGGAGCGACCTGAATCCGGGCGTCTCTTCGACACCCGGACCGGGCTGTCTGGATGCCACTACCAGCGGATACGGACAGGAAGCCTATAAACTTTCAGTCGATTTCGGCCCCGCGCCGGCGACTCAGCCGGCGGGTCAGCCGAGCAAGCCGAGGTCGTCGATCCGCTCGACGATCCGCTCGACGGCCGCCGCCGCGTCGTCGGGCTGCTTGCCACCTGTGATGACGATCTTGCCGCTGCCGAACAGCAGAATCACGACTTCGGGTTCGTCCATGCGGTAGACGAGGCCGGGGAACTGCTCGGGCTCGTACTCAACGTCTTCGAGGCCGAGGCCGATAGCAAGGGCGTTGAGGTTGAGGCTGTGGCCCAAATCCGCACTGGAGACGATGTTTTGGACCGTGATGTCGGGGGCCTCTTCGACCGGGATGCTGAGATCCCGGAGTTTGCCGAAGATGATCCCGAGGGCCTCGTGCACGTCGTCGATGCTTTTCGCGCCGGTGCAGACGATCTTCCCGGAGCGGAAGATCAACGCGGCGGCCTTCGGTTCTTGGGTCCGGTAGACGAGGCCGGGGAAGTTGTCGGGGTTGAAATCCGCGCCCGGGAGGTCCTCCGCGAGGGCTTCGAGATCGAGTTCCTGCCCGATCCCTGTCGATGCAACGACGTTCTGAATCTCGATGGAGTCTGCCGGCGCGGTCATCTCTACCACCATCTGCGGGGGCTGGACGGATAAAAGGCCACCTTATAAACGCTTGGTCCGATGTTATTGTTCGGTAACTGGTCGGTGATGCTTCGATCGCTGAGATCGCCGGATTCGGGCTCAAATGGGCGGTTCGGGTCGCTCCGGGCGTCGCTGGGTCGGGGCCGGAAGCCGCGTTTTTCAAGTACTCGCGCTAACTAACTGCCAATAACTGATGAGCGAGGATTTCTACGAGGCACTCGGCGTCTCCCGTGACGCCTCCGAAGACGAGATCAAGCAGGCCTATCGGGAGAAAGCGTCGAAATACCACCCCGACGTAAGCGATGAGCCCGACGCCGAGGAGAAGTTCAAGAAGATCAAAACGGCCAAAGAGGTCCTGACCGACGAGGAAAAACGGCAGGCCTACGACCAGATGGGCCACGAACGGTTCGAAGAGGCCGAAAAGCGCGGCGGCTTCGACGGCGGCGGCCCCGGCGGAGCCGGCGGCATGGGCGGAATGGGCGGGTTCGGCGGCAACGGCGGTGCCGGCGGCTTCGAGGACATCTTCGAGCAGTTCTTCGGCGGCGGTGGCGGCCGCGGCGGCGGTGGCAGCAACCGACCGCGACAGGGCCGTAACCTCCGTACGTCGATGGCAATCGATCTCGAAGAGGCCTATGAGGGCGTCGACAAGGAGTTCACCATCACCCGCCCGCAGGAGTGTGACACCTGTGACGGCGAGGGTCACCCTCCGGAAGCAGAGGTAAGCACGTGTCCGGAGTGTAACGGCTCCGGTGAGGTTCGGCAGGTCCAACAGACGCCGTTCGGCCGCGTCCAGCAGCGGTCGACCTGTCGACGCTGCGGCGGCGAGGGCGAAGTCGCCGACCAGACCTGCGGCACCTGCGGCGGCGACGGCATCACGCAAAACGAGGTGACGCTGACCGTCGAAGTGCCGGAAGGGATCAAAAGCGGCCAGACGCTCCGCATGGACGGCGAGGGCGCGCCCGGCGAGAACGGCGGCCCGCCCGGCGACCTTCTGATCGATATCGAGGTCCGCGAGCACGAGGACTTCGAACGCGACGGCGACGACCTCCACTACAATCAGCCGATCTCGTTCCCGCAGGCGGTCTTCGGCGACAAGATCAAGGTGCCGACACTCGACGGCAAGAAGAAACTCGAAATCCCGAAAGGAACCCAAAGCGGCGAGCGGTTCCGCCTGAAGGGCCAGGGGATGCCGAAACTTCGCAGCCGGCGAAACGGCCATCTCTACGTGACAGTGCAGGTCGTCACGCCCGAATCACTCAACGACGAGCAGAAGGAAGCCCTCGAAGCCTTCGCCGAGGCCGGCGGCGAGGAAGTCGACGTTTCGGAAGGCTTCTTCGAGAAGATCAAGAACAGTTTCTAAGCCGCCATCGGCACCCCTGCCGTGGAACAACGAGGCTTTCCACGGTGCACCCCTATCACAGCTATGGAGGCTTCGGTACTCGGCGATCTGTTGCCGCGTGACCGCCGCCGGGAGCAGCCCGCGTTGATAGTCCCCGATGGCGACCGCGAAATGAGCTACCGGGATTTCCTGACGACAGCCTACAAAGCCGGCAACGTCCTGCGGTTTCTCGGCGTCCGCGAGGGGCGCGTCGTCGCTATCGATCCGACGCCGGCCCCCGAGCCGATACTGGCGTTTCTGGGGGCTGTGCAACTCGGCGCGCAGGCGACGTTCGATCCGACGGCTGACGCGCGGGTCCGGCTGGTGCCCGCCGCCGATGAGGCCGAGTACGCTGCCGACGACGCGACGAAACTGTCCGTCTACGGCGGTCCGCCGTCGGCGTCGACAACGGTGCACTGGGAACAACAGGTCTGGAGTGAGAACCCCGGCTTTCCGGCAACCGAAGTCGACCCCGATTCGACGGTGCTGTGCGCCGACGGCGCGGCCTATAGCCACCGCGATCTGCTGGCTGCGGCCGACGACCTCGTCGACGCACTCGCGCTTGAGAGCGATGACCGGTTGGCGATTCGGACGCCGCTATCGACGCCGGCTGCTATTGTGGGCCTCGTCGCCGCGCTGGCCGCCGAGGCGACAGCGGTGCTCGTCGGCGACTCGGAGCAAGAAGTCGATGCCGACGCCGCGCTCGTCGCCGCGGGCGTGACCGCGCCCGAATCCGTGTCGGTTTCGGTCGAATCAGTCTCGTTGTGATCGTCGGGTACAGTACTACTGGATGCCTCGACACCGCGGGGACCACTGCGGCGGTCTCGTCACTCCTCAAGCCGGTCTTCGGGCGAATCAGCGCGGCGTGTCACGTCAACATGATAGTGTTCGAGGATGTCCCGCCCGAGCAAGAGTGGGAAATCCATGTGACTCCGGTCTTCGACGCTGGCGGTGACGGTGTGTTGGGTGCCACCGACGCCGACGACGATGTCGACGACGGGGCGGGATCTACCCTGTTTGAGGCTGCCTGACCGAACAGTGATGATGTCCTTGATCGGGCCGGAGCCGATGTCGGTTGCGAGGTGGGAGTCGATGCTGGTCCGCGTCGCGCCCGTGTCGGATTTCGCCATGACCATCCGCGAGCCGCGCGTCCCGCTGACGACGACCTCCTCGATGTAGCCGATGACGCCGGGCTCGTTCGGTTCCAGCGAGGGCTGTCGCGGCATGCAGGCCGGTTTCGAGTCGTCAAGCGTTTCAGCGAGTTCCGCAACCTGGTCCTGATCGACGCTGCCGCCACCGCGTTCGATAGCGAGCGCGGCGATGTAGGGCGCGGGGCTCCGCCCGGTCGCTTTGAACAGGCCGCGGAAGCCAGCGGTCGGATTGATTTCGAGGATCTGCCACTCACCGTCGGTTTCGATGAGGTCGACGCCGGCGTAGTCGAGGCCGATCACCTCCGCCGCGCGGCGGGCGGTCTCGATGGCCTCCGTCGGGAGATCGTCGGTTGCGTCCTCGACATCGCCGCCGAAGGAGACGTTCGTTCGCCACTCGCCCTCTGGCGCATAGCGGTACATCGAACCGACATGCTCGTCGCCGACGATGTAGACGCGGGTGTCGCGGGTTCGGCCCTCCCGTTCGACGAACCGCTGGAGGAACGCCTGCCGGTCGCCCACGCGGGGATTGACCGGCTCGGCGAGATCGACGACCCACGCGCCGCCGCCGTGGGTGCCGATCGCGGTTTTGTAGACCGCCTGCTCGCCGAACCGCTCGCGGTCGCTGTTGAGGCGGTCGCTCGACAGCGCGAGGAGGGCATCCGGCACCGGCAGGTCCGCATCGGCGAGTGCCGTCGCGGTTGCGAACTTGTGCATCGCCGTCGTCACCGGGGCCGGGCGGTTCAACATCGGATACAGATTGTCGAAGAGGCGGGCGAGGCCGATATCGTCGGCCGGGTGCGTGCTCGTCGACAACAGGAGTCGGTTGGCGACGACATCAATATCGGGGTCGACGGTAACGTCACCATCCTCGATCGACACCGAGATGTTCTCACGGCGGAGCCACTCGGTGTCGTAGCCGAGCGCCTCGACTGCGTTCAGGATCGCCTTGGTTTCCTTGCTGCTGTGGAGGCCCAGTACCCCGACAGTGAGATCATCAGCGGAGTCGGCTGTCATGCAATGAGGGTCGCGGGCCCGACCAATAGGCCCTCCGGTCAGGCCAGCCCAGCGTCGGCCGGCGGTAGATGTATATCCGCCCGTCGTCCATGCCGTACAATGGCAACGCCCGAACCGTTCACCTTTCAGGGCGGACGGGTCGACCCCGGAGAGACCCAGAACCTCCGGTATACGATCACCGAAACCTATCTCGGCGATCCGGTCCGGATGCCGGTCACGATCATCAACGGGGCCGAAGCGGGGCCGACGGTGTTTCTCTCGGCGGCCGGCCACGGCGACGAACTCAACGGCGTCGAGGTGGTTCGGGAGGTCGCCCACGAGTGGGATCACGACGACCTGCAGGGCACGCTCGTCTGTCTGCCGGTGTTGAACGTCCCCGGCTTCATCGCCCAACAGCGGTATCTCCCGATCTACGACCGGGATCTCAACCGCTCGTTTCCCGGCGATCCCGAGTCGACGAGTTCGAAACGGATGGCCGACAGCATCTTCCGGAACTTCATCGAACCCTGCAATCTCGGGATCGACTTTCACACCTCAACGCGGGGCCGGACGAACATGCTCCACGTGCGGGCGGAGCTGGACGACGAGGCTGTCGAGCGCGTCGCCAACGCCTTCGCGTCGAACGTAATCATCGCTACCGAGGGGCCCTCGGGGACGCTGCGACGGGAGGCGACCGATGCGGGCGTGCCGACCGTGACCGTCGAGATGGGCGAGGCCCACCGGTTTCAACGCGAGTTCATCGACCGCGCGCTGGCGGGGACGAAAAGCGTGCTCGCGGAGTTCGGCGTGAAACCGGCCGCGACGGTGGACTGGCCCGGCTGGCGAACCGTCGTCGAGGGATCGGACGACAAGACGTGGATTCGGGCCGACGCGGGCGGCATCGTCGAGATGCACGCCAACCGCGGCGACGTGGTCCAGGAGGGCGAGCGGATCGCCACGATTGCCAGCCCGTTTAAGACCGACGCGACCTCGGTCACCGCGCCGTTTACCGGGCTGCTGGTCGGGCTACTGGAGAATCCAGTCGTCTATCCCGGCAATCCGCTGTGTCACCTCGTGCAGTTGAGCGAGCAGACGCGCCGCGTGATCGAACAGCACCGCGAGTGAGGCGGCCGCGCGGTCGGCCCAACGGGTGGAACCGCTGGCGGGCGTCGCCGCAGTCGGTGGGATAGGAGCGTTTTTATTGTTCGGCCGGGTTAGTGCCGCTGTCGGACGGCACGGGCCGCCTGACAGCGCGCGGGTTGCCGAGCTAGGCCAAAGGCGCAGCGCTTAGGACGCTGTCCCGTAGGGGTCCGCCGGTTCGAATCCGGTCCCGCGCATACTGCCTCGAACGAACGTGAGAGGCATGTATGCGCGACGAGGATTCGAAGCAGGGAACGGAGCGAAGCGGAGTGACCGTGGTTCGAATCCGGTCCCCCATCCTTCCACCTGTATTTTGTTTCATCGTTATGGCCCTACAACTAACTTCTGCCGAGAATCCCGTTTCGATGCGAAGGGCAACAAGTAGGACATGCTATCGTTTAAATCCGGAAAGTCACAAGTGGGTAATATGGCTGACGGGAGTGTGAACCGTCGTGACGTACTGACCGCTTCAGGGTCCGTTGCGATCATTGGACTTGCGGGGTGTACTAGCGGCGACAGCAGCAACGACGAGAATGGAAATTCAAACGAAGACAGTGATGACTCGAACGAGAACAGTGGTACGGACTTAACCGATATCCTCACTATTGAGGATCACGAATGGCGCGGCACATCACTCCTTGAAGTCAAAGTTCGGAACCAGACGAGCGATACGCTCGATTTAGTCCAAGTAGAAGCGGACGTATATGTCGGAGATGAACGGATTAATCACTCGTACACCAACATATCAAGTCTTCCCGGTGAGACCGTTGAGACGAGTGAAATTCGGTTCACTGAGTCGTACGACCGAAACCCATGCGAAGCAGACAGATACGAACTCGTTCCGAACTTCTACTATGAGAACGAGGATTATGAGAAACGAATGGAATACGAGTTCAATCAGGATTTCTGCGAATAAAACCGGTCATGCCAGTACCTGAAATCGTCTCGTCCAATTGGGACGTTGTCGTCGCGCTATTCACATCCGGACTAACATTATCGCTTTTGTACTACCGACTCCAGTATTACCGTAAACAACCTGCATCGTTCGATATTGACGGCGTGACTGACGCAGAATACCATGATTTCGACAGGCACACACGATACGATTTCACTGTGAAACTCAAAAACGACGGTCGAGATCCGGTGTCAATCACAGATGCTGGAGTAGAAATCAATAGCGAATCGCTCGACGGGAACACGCACGAGGTGGATGGACCGGCGAATCTCCCGGCGCATGAATTCCGACATCTACGACTCGATTCGAATGAGTACAACACGGTTGAGTTACACGCAATCGGCAATCCGATAGACACGACCGATCCTATGAAAGGTACGTTCTGGATGGACTCATCTGACGGACGCGTCGAGAGGGACATCACGTTCGAACGAGCACCGTAATAGCCGGTAAAATCCGAGCATCGTTTCACCAGCAACGGCACCCACGTCACTCGAATTCGGAGACGAAATCCGCAGCGAGTTCTGCAGCGAACTCGCCGCCAGTACACCACGTCACTTGCTGCGTGTCGAACCCGTACTGTGGAATGAGCGAGGCTGCTGCATCACCCAGCGGAATATCGTTCGTTACAACCGTCACACTATCAGCGGTATCAGCAAGCAGACATTCGAGTGCCAGCCCGACGATTTGTGTATCAGCCTTCTCGACGAGATCCTCTGAGCGGTTGCTGGCATTCGCAATGAAGCTCCGCGTCTGATCCATCACAGCCGAGACATTCGAGTTGGCATACGACGGGCTGTCCGTGACCGTCATCCAGCCTTCCTGTACCGCCGCATCGACAGGCGATCCGGTCGCCATGTATGCCTCAACTGCTGGATCGTCAGTCACCTCAGCATACACGGCTGGCGGGATTCGAAAGACAGTGTCGCGCTGTTTGGCTTCACGGGCGAGTGCTCGAAATCGCGTGCTTTCGCGCCGACCACAACTGATGAGTACGGACGAATCGATGAATACGACCTCGTCGCCGTCCATAGCAGCTTACCCGTCAACCACGGGCCGGAGTGCATCCAGAATAACGCCCGCTTCCATGGGCGTGATGTCCTGTTCACGAGCCATGATCTGATGCGTGACGGCTCCATCAACGTACTCACGAGTGTATTCGAGTGCGACAGCAAGGCCATCCAGCCCGTGGCGGTCGATGTAGACATCGATGTCGTCGTCTCGCAGTCGGCGGGCAATCGCCTCGATCAGTGCCGGCGTAATGTGTCGTTTCGCATCGCCGTCGACCACCTCCAGATGGAGATCGTGTGCCTCGTATTGTGCCGGCCGCCCCTCGTTCGATTGGTCGAGAAAGCCAGCGGCTTCGAGGTCGTCGACGTAGTCGTAGACCGTTCGCTCGGGAAGCTCAAGTGCCGAAACCACCTCCTGAATCGTCGTTGCCGGGTGGTGGCGAAGATAGGTGTAGATCCATGCTTTGCGGGCGTTCCCGAGGATATCGAACGCCTCGCCACCAGTGTCAAGCGTGGGTTCCGAATTCTGTTCTCTCGTTGCCATCGATAATAGCGAATTGCATGCAAATTGCAATAAGGCTTTCTGCGACCAACCCGTCCCGATCTTCGTACTGTGTAAAACCCACGCACACAGTCCTACCGTAGCCGCCTATGATTTCCCTGAATCCTCTCCCTCTCGACTCACATCCCCGTCGCTCCGCGCTTTCGCCCGCGCCGCCTGCACCCGATCTTCGAGTTCGTCGGAGGCGTCGGCGGCGTAGTCTTCCAGCTCGTCGAGGCCGACGATCACGTCGCTGCGGTCGAAGCGGCGGTTGACCCGCTCCAACATCCCCTCGGTGAGTTCCTCCTCGCGCTGGCCGGTGGCGACGCCGCTGGTCACTATCGATTGAATCCCCTCCTCGACAGTCATCTCCACATCGTAGACGCGGTCAGCGGCGACATGGAGAACGTAGCCGCCCATCACCGGGTTCGGCGCCAGCGGGACGAACACCGTCTGCATACCCTCGTCGTGGCCGGTCGCCTCGCCGATCACCTCGGGCGTTTCGCTCGTCAGAAACGCGACGGAGTACGAGCCCTCGGTCGGAAACTCGACCAGCTTCACCTCCTGAAAACTGTCGGTGTCGCTGTCGAGCAGTAGCCCGCTCATCTCGTCGATACTCCGGTACAGCGATCCAATGCCCGGAATCCGCGAGACGAGCGTGTCGACGAAGACGCCGACACCCGAGCGGCCGGGGCGACGCTCGGCCCAGACGCCGATCCCGAAGATCGCCACGAGAATCAACACGACGCTAAACAGCTTGAGCCCGACTTCGGAGGTCGGCTGCGTGCCGAACAGCGTTCCCAGCACCGCGACGACGGGATTGAGTTGCTTCGAGACGAACTCAACGACGACACTCAAAACGAAGAGGGTGACGACCGCCGGCAGCGTCACCGCCGCGCCGGTGAGGAACGCCTGGCGGGCGAACTCCCGCGGTCCGTCGTGGTCGCCGAACAGCCGCCCCTCGGATTCGCTCATGACGTTGTATCACGTGCCCGCTCCGAAAGCGTTCCGGAGCCGAAACCGCCGCTCGAAGTGACTCATGGAGCGGCCCAAGCCACGCTGCTGAAGTGGCCCAAGCGATTGCCCGCGGATATGGACGAAGTACTCGAAGTCGTCGATCTTGTCGCCGACTTCGGCTTCGGTGGCGTGGTCGTCGCGCTGTTGACCCTCCTCGGAATCGTCGCCGTAATCGCCGGCCTCGGCCTCTGGCTGCTGACCGATGCGGGCCTGTTGGTGCTGCCGGCCTTGCTGATCGTCAGCGGTGGCGTGCTCACCGTCGCGCCGGGGGTCGTCCTCGTCGCCGCCGAACTGGTCGGCTGATGCGTTCACTGGCAACGGTATATACCTGCGTTACTCGTCGTCGCGCACACTCGGATGCTGCTGCGGCCCCTCGGGATGCGGCTCGGCGAACCACGCCTGCATCGCCGCCACCGACTCGGCTTCGCGCCGCTCGCGTTCGGCGGCGTCGATTTCCTCACAGCCCGGCGGGAGTTCCCGCTCGCGGCCGGTGAAGTACCCCTCCGGCGTCACCCAGTCGTGGTAGAAATCGACATCCGAATCCTCGATCAGCGTCACGCCGATGGTCGCGCCGTGGCCGGCGACGATGATCGCCTGGTGCGGCTGGGCGGCCAGCCGGCCCGCCGCGTAGAGGCCCGCCACGCCCGTCCGGCCGCGGTCGTCGGTGTCGACGAACGCCTTCCCTCGGTCGAGGATTTCGACGCCGTCGATGCCGGCGAGGAAGTCGACTGTGTTCTTCGTCGCCGCGACGACCTTGCTCGCGGCGAGCGTGCGACCGACCTCGGTCTCGGCGACGAAGCCGTCGTCGGACGCCCGCAGGTCGACAACGCGGCCCTCCCGTCGGTCGCAACCGGCGCGATCGGCCTGCTCGCCCATCAGTTCCAGCAGGCGGTGGCTGTTGACGCCGGCCGGAAAGCCGGGGTAGTTCTCAAGGTGGGCGTTCCGCCGGAGGATCGGGTCGCCGTCGTTGACAAGGGTGGTGTCCAGTCCGGCGCGAGCGGTGAAAATCCCGGCCGACAGGCCCGCGGGGCCACCGCCGACGATCAACACGTCGCAGTCGAAGTCGGTTGACATATTAACCGAACGTTGCGCGAGGGCCGTGTTATACTCCCCGCTCCGTCGTCCCCATAGTGTTCAGATACGCAGTTGCCTGCAAGATGTAGGTTGTAGAAAGCCCTCGGCTCTCTCGGCTCCCAGGCCTCGCTGCGCTCCTCGCTCACTGCGTTCGCTGTGGTGCTTGCGTCGTCCGGGTTCGCCGGGAGAGCCTCGCCCTTTCAGTCCGCCAGGAATTCAGTTGATCAGCCAGCCGACCCATCTGCTTGACAGCCGTTCTCTGAACAGCACCCCCCGGTGCCCTACTCCCGGACGAGCAGCCACACCGCCAGCGTCAGCGCGGTCGCCTCGAAGGCCGCCAGCATGACGAACAGCGTCGTCTGCGAGCCGTAGGTCAGCGCGGCCCCCGCCAGCGACGCCCCGAGCGCGCCGATCCCGAAGATAGCGAGATAGGTGTAGCCAAACGAAAGCCCCCGCGAGCCTGGCGGCGAATACTTCGCAATCGTCGCCTGACTCAGCGGCTGGAGGCCGAACAGCGCGAAGCCCAGCGCGGCACTCACCGCCAGCAGCGTCGGCAGCGACCCCGAGGCAGGGACGAACAGCAGCGCGATCACGACGAGCAGCGTCAGCATCCCCGCCAGCCCGCGCTCCGGTTCGATAGCGTCGGTCAGTTTCCCGCCGACGTACTGGCCGGCGACGCCGACCGCCAGCAGCCCCGCAAAGAGGTACCGCGAGAGGTCGAACTCCTTCGCTGCCGGGGTGTCGGCAATTGGGTCGATAACCGCTGCGGGATCGACCGCCAGCAGTGGATCGAGGAAGTCGCTCAGCAGGCCGGGCAGGAACGTCAGCATCCCCCGGTAGTACAGCCCGTTGAACAGCACGAGCACGAACACGGTGAGAAAGCCCGCGGTGAACAGGCCGCGGGAGGCGGTGATGAACTCCGCCAGCGAGTCGACATCCGGCGCGGTGGCATCACTATCGCTGTCGCCATCGACCGCCGCGGTTTCGTCGAACTCAACGCTCAGCCCGATGACGCCAGCGACGAACGCTGGGATGGCGAGTAGAACCACCGCGAGCTGCCACTCGACGACGACCAACAACAGCGCGGTGAGGAACGGCCCGCCGGCGATGCCGACGTTGGCAGCCATCCCGTGGTAGGCGAAGGCCGCGCCGCGCTGTTCGGCTCCCTTGCTGATCAGCGTCAGTCCAGCGGGATGATAGACGCTCGCAGCCAGTCCCCAAACGGCGAGGGCGACGGCAATGCCGGCGACCCCGGGCAGCAGGCCCAGCAGGACGAACGCCAACCCCATGCCGAACAGACAGCCGACGATCAGCCGGCGGGAGCCGAAGCGGTCGACCAACACGCCGCCGGGGAGCGCGCCGACGCCGAACAGTCCGTAGCCGACGGCGACGACCGTGCCCAGCGTCGCCGACGTGACCGAGTATTCGACCAGCCAGACGGTCAGCAGGATCGGGACGGCCAACTCGTAGGTGTGGACCATCGCGTGACCGGCCATCGTGAACCCAGTGATCGCCCGGTCGTTGCGGTTCATCGGTCACCTCCGGCAGCGGGATTTCGAGGAGCCACGGTATACGCATACTTGGAGGGTAACCGTTCAATGGGTTTTTCATTCATATCCCGTGGCTGGGAGTCGACGGTAGTTCGGAGCCGAAAGCACTCGGCCTGCGGGATTCATGATTCGAATGGTGCGACAGCGATGCCGACATCCAACGGAGCGAGGGCGTCCCACAACGTTGTCGTTGCTGGCTATGCGGGGTGTTTTGGTCCGGAAACACGGGCTGTAGCCTTGGATCACGCGGCGTCGAAGACGGCTGTCGTATGCCGTGCGTCTGACATCTCCAGTACAGCTTTAAGAATCCAGACAACATACATTTGCTAATGGTCTCCCTCGATGACGTTCTTGCGGACATCATGGCAGATATCGACAGCGTGTTCCTCTTTTCGCCCAACGGGGCGTTCTACGAGCGGTTCGAAGACGCCGAAAACGTTGTCGTGGTCGCCGGGGAGAACACGGTCGACGCCGACACCTTCGTCGAACTCCCCATCGAGTTCACCGATATCCAGGACCGCATCCGGTTCGGGATCGAGGGTGCAATGGACAAGGATCTCGTCGAAGAGGGCAACACAGTCGCCTGCTTCGGCTCGATCTTCAACGGCGAAGTCGATTCGGCTGTCAGAGTGCGGGTCAGCGAGGACCTCCGCTCGGGGCTCTACGATCTCTTTACCAACTCCCGCGCCGATCCCAACGTCATCCGTGACGTCTTCGATGTCGCCCTCGAACTCGGCCGCAAAGGACAGAAGGGCAGCCCAGTCGGCGCGCTGTTCGTTGTCGGCGACGCNGGNAANGTNATGAACAANTCNCGNCCGCTNTCGTACAACCCGTTCGAGAAGAGNCACGTCCACGTCGGCGACCCGATCGTGAACGTNATGCTGAAGGANTTNTCNCGNNTNGANGGNGCNTTCGTCNTCTCNGATTCGGGCAAGATCGTCTCGGCGTACCGCTATCTCGAACCGAGTGCGGAGGGCATCGACATCCCGAAAGGCCTCGGCGCCCGCCACATGGCCGGCGGCGCGATCACCCGCGACACCAACGCGACGGCGATCGTCCTCTCGGAATCCGACGGGCTTGTCAGAGCGTTCAAGGGTGGCGAGCTAATACTCGAACTCGACCCAGAGGAGCACTGAACAGATGTCGGTTCTGCAATTCGCGCTGCCGGAGTGGGTGGCGTTCGTCTCCGTCCGCGTGTGGATCGCCGTCGCCATCGTTATCGCGGGGATCGGACTGGGCTATCTGACGATGCTCATGGGCCGGCGGCTCCTCCACCGACTCGGCATCGACGAGGCCGTCGAGGGGACAGCCGTCGAGCGAGCGGCCGGCGAGTACGGCACCTCGACGGTCGGCCTGATCACCAAGCTGGCGGGCTACTTCGTCATCGTCATCTCGGTCTTTATCGCGGGGACGTTCACCAACATCCAGTTCGCCGACCTCTTCCTGCGGGCGGCGGCGGTCTTCCTTCCGCAGCTCGCCATCGCGTTGCTCATCCTCGTCGTCGGCATCATCATTGGCGACAAGGTCGAAGTGCTGGTTTCCGAACGCCTTCGCGGGATCAAGCTCCCCGAAATCGGCGTCATCCCGGCGACAGCGCGGTACAGCGTGCTATTCGTCGCCACGCTAATCGCCCTCGGCCAGATCGGCGTCGCCACCAACGCCCTGATCGTCCTGCTCGGTGCCTACGCCATCGCACTGATCGTCTTCACTGCGATTGCGACACAGGAGCTACTGGCGTCGGGCGCGGTCGGCGTCTACCTCCTGCTCACCGAACCCTACAGCATCGGTGACGAGGTCGCCGTCGCCGGACAACGCGGAATCGTCCAGGAAATCGACCTCTTCGTGACGCGAATCGACACCGACGACGAAGAACACATCATTCCGAATCGCACGGTCCTCCGGGACGGCATTGTTCGGATACAGTAATCGATTTTTCCGCCGCTGATGCGGGTCCTCAGAGTACGGACTGGGCCAACCCAAGGAAAATGAAGAAGCCGAGCACGTCGGTCGCCGTCGTAATGAAGATCGTCGCCGACGTGGCGGGATCCTTGCCCACGCGCTCCAACACGAGCGGGATGAGCGTCCCGAAGAAGCCGGCGATGACGAGATTCAACACCATCGAGACGCCGAGGACGAGCCCCAACAGCGGGCTCTTGTTGAACACCGACGCGATGACGGCGACGAGTACACCCGTAATGAAGCCGTTTGCCGCGCCCGCGATGATCTCGTTGCGGATCGCCCGACTCCCGGTGGAAAGCGAGATCTGTTCGAGGGCGAGCCCGCGAACGGTCACCGCCATCGACTGCGTCCCGGCGTTGCCACCCATTCCGGCGACAACGGGCATGTAGACCGCCAGCAGCGTGAACGCCGCGATCGTATCCTCGAAGAAGCCGACCATCCCGGCGGCCAGAAACGCGGTCCCGAGGTTAATGATCAGCCACTTGTAGCGGTACCGAACCTTCGAGAACGGCCCGTCGAGAATGCTTTCCTCTTCGCGGACGCCGGTGAACTCGTACAACGTCTCGCCGGCCTGCTCGTTGATCACCCGAAGCAGGTCTTCGGCATAGATAATCCCCATAATGGATTTGTCGTCGTCGAGAACGGCGATCGAGCTTTCGGGGTTTTCGCGGAACACGGTGGCGACTTCGGCGTCGTCGGTATCGTAGGCGACCGTCGGAATCGACGTGACGTGGTCCCGCAGATCGACGGCGTCGCCGTCGCTCATTCCCAACACCTGTCCGGGCAGTTGGCCGAGCAGTTCGTCGCCCTCGGTGACGAGGATCGTCGGCACCTCCCCCGTTTTGGCTTCGTATTTCTGGACTCGATCAGCAACCGTCGCCAGATCGCGGTCGACACCGACGGTGACGTAGTTGAGCCGCATCAGTCCCGCCGCACTCTCGGGGCCGAAATCCAACAGGAACTCGGCTTTTTCCCGGCGGTTCGCATCGAGCCGTTCGAGGGCGGTCGCCCGTCGCTCGTCGGCAACGAGGCCGAGCACGTCGGCGACTTCGTCGGGATCAAGCCGACGGACGAACCGCTGGAGTTGCTCATCGTCCATATCCGCCAACAGCGACTCGCGCAGCGACTCCGGCAACAGGAAGAACACCTGTCGTCGCTGGCCGGGCGACAGCGCGTCGAACTCCGCGGCCGGCGTCGGCGACGACGCGATCGTCTGTTGGGCGGTTTCGAGTGCCGCGTCCATACCCGGCCGACACCGGGCGCCGTCAAAATAGTTCGGTCGATCCGGCCGACGGCTACTCGAATTCCTCGCCGAGTAACTGCGAGGCGGCTGTTTCGGCGTTGCCGGTGCCGATAGCCGAGTTCACCAGCAGTCGCCCGCCGATCTCGCTGGGGCTGATCACCCGATCCGCGCCCGCATGCCGGAGTTTGGCCACGTTCTCCCGCTGCATGGCGGCAGCAACGATCCGGAGGTCATCGTTGAGCTGTCTGGCAGTGAGGATCGCCAGCGCGTCCTGGGCGTCGTTTTCGGTCGCAACGATAGCGGCCCGGGCGTCGGCGATCCCGACCTGCTGGAGCGGGGCCTCGTCGCTCGGTTCGGCCGTGAGGACGGCGATATCGCGGTCGGCCAGCCGCCGGGCCGCGGTTTCGTTCGTCGTGACGATTGCGAACTGCGTGTCGGTGAGGTTTTCGATGATCGGTTCGGTCAGATCCCCGTACCCGAGGAGGATCACGTGGTCGTCGAGGAGGTTGAACTGGCTGTCTGTCATGCGTCCGAGTGCTTTCGAGAGTTGGGCTTCGATCGCGGGCGTCAACAGGACACCGAGGGCGACCGCGAAGGCGGCGACGTTGAGCAGCAGTACCGAGATCGAAAACAGCTTGCCGAGCTCGGAGGCGGCGGTCACGTCGCCGTAGCCGACGGTGCTGGCAGTCACGATCGTATAGTAGAACGCGTCGGTCAGCGTCGCAATCCCGTTGAACTCCTCGCGGAGCGCGAAGGAGCCGAGCGTGCCGTAAGCGATAGCCGTGATGAGGGCGATGCCGGCGGCCAGCTGTGTCGGCGACGGTGAAAACGATCGGTCGAACCGCCCGCGGTTGTAGAGCAGTGCCGGCACCGAGATGAGCGAGATGGCGACCAGCGGTACGGAAAACGGCGACACCTGCAACAGGCCCTGAATGGCGGTCACTGGGAGCAACACCGCGGTGGCGTACCAGCCGATCCGAAACCGCTGTTTCAGGGCGTAGGCACTCCCGAGCATCGTGAACCCGGTCAACGTGCCGGTGAAGCCGACCGTCCGCCGGATCGTCGGCGGCACGAACGCCGCGAGCTGGCCCTCGACCCCGCCGGTCGAGATGTGGATCAGGCCGACGATGATCGAGAGGATGGCGACGGCGAAGGTCAGGAGGATTGACGCCCTGACCGTCACCCAGTCCCGGCTGCTATCCATCGCCCTCACCTCAGTGAGCGGGCTACTAATACACCGGGGATCGGGCGTGGGAAGGTAGACGAACGATTTAACCGAACACGCTGGCATACGTCGGCAATGACCGCGCTTCCGTTCGATATCCTTCTCGGCATCTATCTCGGCGTGCTGACGGGGATCATCCCCGCCTTGGTCTCCGGCGTGCTCGGCTTCCTGTTCAAATACGTCACCGACGTGTCGATCCCCGGCCTCGGTGTCGTCGTTCTCGCCTTAGCAATCGCCGGCATCAACGGCGGCCTGCTCGCGCTCAACGATCCGACGATCCGCTCCTCGGAGAACGCCGTGCCGATCCTCACCGCCATCATCGTCGTGTTGATGCTCGCGCTGTACGCCCACGCACAGGGCGACAAACTCGGCGCGGCGGCCCCAAAGCGATTGAGTATCAAATCCATCCGCGACCGAACGCTGAACACCGACGTGATCGAACTCGTCGGCGGCCGGAATCAGGTGCGGCTCACCGTCTTAGGCGACGTGAGCGACATCGAGGGCTACCCGCCGCTGCCCGCCGACCTCCGCCGGGAGATCGGCGACGGCGAGTGGACGTTTCCGGCTGACCTCCCCATCGCGGAGTTGGAAACTCGGTTCGCCGACCGCCTGCAGTCGGAGTTCGATCTCGCTGACGTGACCGTCGATCTCGACGAAGCCGCCCGTGCTCGCGTCGCGGCCGCGCCGCCGATGGGCAGCACCTCCCGACGCGTCCCCGAGGGCAAGCGGGCCGTCTCGCTGGCGGCGTTGGTGCCGAGCGGGATCGCCCGCGGCGAGTCGGTGCGGATCGTCACGCCCGAGACGACCGTGACCGGGACGGTAATCGCCGCTCGGTCGGGACCGACGACAACTTCGACGGCCGGTGGGACGCCGACCACAGACGACGACACGCTGGCGGCTGATGGCGGCGAGGAGCCGGTGCCACTGCCCGCAGCCGCGACGACGACCGGCGGCGCGGGCCGGATCACGGTCGCGGTCAACCGTTCGGAGGCGACGACGCTGTTGTCAGCGACCGATCCGCAGATCGTCGTCCGCTCGCGGGGGACGCGGCGTGAGTTCGAGTTGGTGTCGCTGCTGCGTCGCTCCGGCGTCCGGTTCAAAAAGGTAACCGTCGCTTCCGGCGGCCCGCTCGATGGCCACACGATCGGTGAGGTGGGCGTCCGAGACAGCTACAACATCCTCATTCTCGCAGCGAAACACGAGAAGTGGCAGGTCGCTCCCCGTGGCGACCAGCCGCTGTCGGCGGGCGATCAGCTGTACGTCATCGGGACCAACGAGTCGCTGTCGCGGTTTGCGGAGGCCGCAACATGACTGCCAACGGCGACACGCTCCGCGAGGCGTTCACGGCCGGCCCACCGTCGCCGGTCACCTTCGAGGAGCCAACAGCGGCCCTCATCAACCTCGTCGTCTACGCGGTGCTGTCGGTGGTTGCCACCGGCGGGCTCGCGGTCGCTTACCGCTGGTATTTCAAACAGACTGTTCCGGAAGGTGTCTCGGGTTTCATTGGCGTTTCGGTCGTCGCGCTGTACATCAACACGACCTCCCTCGGTGTCGCCGTCAGCAACGTCTCCGTCGACCTCTTCGAGCCGGGCGTCGTCTTCTTCAACGTTGTCGCGCTCAGCGTCGCGGCGGTCGCCGCGCCGGTCGGCCGCCGGCTCGGCGATGCGGTGAGCAGTAATCTGTTCTCGCTGGCCGGCCTCCGGGAGTTCGAAGGTGAGGTCGGCACCGTCGTCCGGTCGGCCGGCCGCGTGACCACGATCACCCTGCCCGACGAGATCGCCGACATGGAGAGCTACGACCCCGTCACCGACGAGACCAAAGCCGAACTCGCCGGCAAGACGCTGCTGTTCCCGCGGCGGCTCACCGTCGACGAACTCCGCAGCCGGCTCATCGAGCGACTCAAAGAAGACCACGCGGTCGGCTACGTCGATGTCGATGTCACGGCCAACGGAACCGTCGAGTTCCTCGCCGTCGGCTCGCGGGCCGCGGGCATCGGCGCGACGATCGCCCCCGGCAGCGTCGCTGTGGCGATCCGCGCCGACCCGCCGAACAACGCCTCGCCAGGCGATACCGTGCAGGTGTGGACGACCGAGGAGACGCCGGAGCGACTGACGACCGGCGAACTTCGCGGCGTCGCCGGCGATACGGTGACTCTCGCCATCGATGACGACGATGCGAAACTGCTGTCGCCGACCGAGGAGTATCGACTGCTGACGATGCCCGCCGAGCCGCAGGCCGACCGCGAGTTCGCCACCCTACTGCGGAGTGTCGATGAGACGATGGGGACCGTCACCATCGACGCCGGCAGCGAACTCGTCGGGTTGACGCCGCGCGCGCTCAACGCGACGGTCGTCGCAATCCGGCCCGACGGCGAGAAGCTAATGGCACTCCCGGATCGTGACCGCGGCTTCGAGGCCGGCGAGACGATCTACGGCCTCGGCCGGCCGGACGTGCTTCGGGGGCTGGAAGAGCGAGCGAAAGCGGGCGGAGCCGAGGACGCAGAATCCGAAACGGACGAGCCAGCGGCATCGTAGCACTCCGCTCAGGAGCCAGCGTCACCCGCATCGTCACCGGAGTCGCCATCCCCGCCACGGTCGACCGGCTCCGCCGGCACGCCGGCGACCGTCGCGCCGGGCGGCACGTCACGCGTCACCAGCGAGTTGGCCGCGACCTGCGCGCCGTCGCCGATCTCGACGCCCGGCAGCACCGTCGCGCCCGCGCCGATCATCGCCCGTTCGCCGACGACGACCTCGCCGAGGCGGTACTCGTCCTGTAAAAACTCGTGGCAGAGCAGCGTCGCGTCATAGCCGATGATCGCGTGGTCGCCGACGGAAATCAGCTCCGGCCAGAACACGTCCGGCGTCGCTTCGAGGCCCCACGAGACGCCGGTGCCGACGGTCACACCGAGGCGACGGAGGAGCCAGTTTTTCAGCCGGAGGCTCGGCGACACACGGACGAGCCAGACGACGAGGTAGGTGATCGTCACGCGGAGCGGCGACCGGATCGACGCCCAGCCCCACAGCGAGTTGTGCGCGCCGGGCGTCGGGTGTCGCTGGAGGCGGTCGTGGCGACGGTCCGCGTCGTCGGCTCCGTCGGCGGTGTCGGCAGTATCGCGTTCGGCGTCGTCGCTGTCGGCTGGAGGCACACCTCCTGTTTCGGGAAGGCAGTACAAAAACCTCGACACCGCCCGCATCGATCGCCGCCGCGAGCGATCCCGTCAGTCGTGGGCGTAGTAAACGACCGACCCCTCGGGAGCGTGGTCGTCAACGCGAACGAAGCCGATCCGTTCGAACTGGATGATCTCATCGACCGCAGTGTCCGCGAACGCCGGTTCGGCCTCGCCCGTCACGTCGCCCTCGGGCGTGCGCATCCTGACCGAGACGGTGTCGTCGGCCGGGACCCAGTGAATCACATCGACGCCCTCCTCACGCACCGCGTCGATGTCGTCGCCGGTGGCAACGAACTCGCCGTCGTCGTAGCGAACACAGCCGTATCCCTTCAGCCAGGTTCGCTCGCCCTCGCTCGGCAGGTCGTCCGGTTCGATCAGCACGGCGTCGTCGACGGGGATTTCGCGGCGGCCACGATCCTCGTGGTTCGGATGCAGCGGCGGGCTGCCGGCGGCCGGTTTCTCATCGCCGACGACGGGGACGCGCTCGGCGTCGCGGACGAGGAAGTAGCGGTTGGCCTCCTCATCAACGAGGTCGCGGTTGTTGGCGTAGATCGACGACATGGCGAGATCGACATCCGATGTCGACATCCCGAGGCCAATCATCGACTCGACGACTGCCTCGCCGCGGATGCCGCGGCGACGGATCGATTGGAGGGTGGGTGCGCGTGGATCGTCCCAGCCGTCGAGCTCGCCGCCGTCGATGAGTTGCTTGATTGTTGAGGTCGAGATATCGATATCGTAGGCGTCNANCTGNACGTGNCCCCAGTGNANGACTTCGGGNTACTCCCAGNCGAAGTAGTCGTAGACGAACNGCTGNNNNTTCGCNGAGTCCTGNAGGTCGATGCCNCGGATGATGTGGGTGANGCNNGTNAGNTGNTCGTCGATNCCNGACTGGAANTCGAGCATCGGCCAGCAGCGGTAGTCGNCNGCCGCCTCGCGNGGATGGGGCGTNTCGANCATNCGGAAGGCGACCCAATCGCGGAGCGCGGGGTTCTTGTGCTCGATATCGGTTTTGACGCGGAGGACCAGTTCGCCCGCGCTGTACTCGCCGTCGATCATCGCCTCGAACTCTTCGAGGACGGTTTCGGGATCCTTGTCGCGGTTCGGCGAGGGGGTGCCCTCGCGTTTGAGCTCCGAGAACTCCTCGGCCGGCAGATCGCAGGTGTAGGCCCCGCCCATTTCGATCAGCTCGCGGGCGTACTCGTAGTAGGTCTCGACGCGGTCGGAAGCTCGCAGGACTTCGTCCGGTTCGAAGCCGAGATAGGCGATATCGTCGAGAATGGCGTCGTACGCGGAGAGATCGGGGCGTTTGGTCTCGGGGTCGGTATCGTCGAACCGGACGACGAACTCGCCGTCGTAGCGATCGCAGTAGGTACCGATGACCGCGGGCATGCGAGCGTGGCCGAGATGCCACGGGCCGTTCGGGTTCGGCGCGGCGCGCAAGCGAACGGTCTCGTAGTCGTCGACGTTCGGCAGGTCGGGCAGTGTGTGGTCGTCGCCCTCGTCCTCGGCGTCGAGTTCGGCGACGAGATCGGGATCGAGTTCAGCGAGTCGCTCGCGGCGGGCTTCGCGGTCGAGGTTGCCCACTTTGCCGACGACTTTGCCGACGACGCCCGGGATTTCGTCGCCGTGCGGGCGGAAATCCGGGTTCTCGCCCATCAGCGGGCCCATGATCGCGCCCACGTCGGGGTCGCTGTCGTGTTTGAGCGCGTTGAACAGGGCGTGCTTCTCGGCTTCCGCCTGCACGCGCTCGCGGAGTTCGTCATCCATTGGGAGTTGCTTTCGCGTGACTCGTCAAAAGCAGCGTGGATCGGGCGACGTATCACAGCGACCCGTCGACTGCTTCGGATCCAATACAGCTAATACACAAAAAGACAAAGAAATACATATGCCAATCGACATCGAGACGTTTGAATCAGCACCCGACGATCGGCTTCAGCACGACGGCGAGACGAACGCCGATCGTGTCATGGAATTTCTCGCCGCTCATCCCGACAAAGCGTTCACCCAGAGCGAGATCCGCGAGGCGACCGGGGTCAAAGCCGGGAGCATCAGCGTCGTCCTCTCACGGCTCGAAGATCGCGGACTCGTTCGACACCGGGGCACCTACTGGGCACTGGGCGAGGCCGACGATGTGGCGGCCTACACCAGTTTCACCGAGAGCACGCGAACCGCGAACGACCGCTTCGGACCCGAGGAGATGGACGAATGGTTGGAACACGCTGTCGAGGAGGAACCTGAATGAGCTACCAGCGGGGCGATGTCGTGTGGGGACCAGACCCGTTCAAGTCAGTCGAAAACCCTCGACCGTGGCTCATCCTGAACAACGACCGCCACCCGTTCGGTGACGAGGAGTACATGACGGTTACGTTGACGACGACAGCACACGACGCGGGGATTCCAATCGACGACGCCGATTGGATCGAGGGTGGAATGCCACGCCAGAGCTACGCCTCCCCGTGGACGGTAGCCTCGCCGAAACACGCAGCACTCGTCCGCCGACAGGGCCGACTCACCGAATCGTTCGTCCAGCGCGTTGTTGCTGCGGTAGAGACCTATCTCGAACCACCGACTGAGGACTGACACGAGCAGTATTGGTAGCCGAGCAAAGACACGTCGCTATAGTGATGCATCCGGCATTCGGAACGCTTGAAACCCTCACGAGCAAAATTTCGCTGTGAGTCGCCGACGCCTCTTCGGCTCGCTGTGTGGCCTCGTCTTCTTCCTCAATCTCGCCAGAATCATCTTCGCGCCGCTGCTGGACGTGTTCATCGCGGAGTTCGGTATCGGCGAGGCGACCGCCGGGCTCATCGTGACGCTCGCGTGGGTCGGCAGCGCGTCGCTCCGGCTGCCCGCCGGCTGGCTGCTCACGAAGGTCCCACGCCACTACCTCGTCATCGTCTCGGGGACGATCCTCGCCCTGTCGGCCGCCGCGGCCGGTGCGGCGATGACCGTCCGCCAGCTGATGGTCGGGGCGTTCTTCATGGGCACCGCCTCAGGCGTCTATTTCGTCGCGGCGAACCCGCTGTTGAGCGAACTGTTTCCGGATCGCGTCGGCCGCGTGATGGGGATTCACGGCGCGGCCAACCAAGTCGCGGCGGTCGCGGCCGCGCCGCTGGTCGCCGTCTCGTTGTGGGTCGATTGGCGGCTCTCGCTGTGGGCCATTTCCGTCGGCACTGCCGTCGTGACCATCGCCACCGTGATCGTCGCCCGGCGGACTGCGATGCCCGCGGCGGGCGCGGACGACCGGTCGCTGCTGGCCGGCGCGCGCTCGGAGTGGCGGATCATCCTCGCCGCGCTCGGGATCGCCGGTGTCACCGTCTTCGTCTGGCAGGGCGTGTTCAATTTCTACGAGCTCTATATGCAGTCCCGCGGGCTCTCCCCGAACCAAGCCTCGACGATGTTGACGATCGTGTTCGCAGCGGGGATCCCCGCGTTCTTCATCGCCGGCGAGTTGGCCGACGACCTCCCGTCAGTGCCGCTGTTGCTCGGTATCGTCACCTCCTTCGCCGGCTGTCTGCTGTTGGTCGTCGCGTTCGACGGCCTCATCGCCTTGGCGATTAGCTCCGCGCTGATCGGCTTCGTGATCCACGCGCTGTTCCCCGCGACCGATGCCTACATCCTGACCACGCTGCCGGATTCGGCTCGCGGGAGTGCGTACGCCGTCTTCAGTTCCGCGTGGATGCTATCCCAATCAGGCGGCTCCTCGCTTGTCGGCGCGCTGATCGAACGCGGGTTCGCCTACGGGACGGTCTTCACTGCTGCCGCTTTCGTCCTCCTCGTGACAGTCGTCGTGCTCGGGGGACTCGAACGCGCTGGGCGGCTGCCGGCATAGGTGCTGACGGATCGGCCAGCGCTTCCCGTGTCTGTCACTCGATGCAACCCCACAAAGATATGTACCCGCTCGTTCAACTATTTGTGGATCCGACGTTTGGTAACAATCCACTTCCTTCACTATGACTGATTTTTCATCGAATACTCCGAAAGAGAGTATTCACGTACTCCACG
The DNA here is from genome assembly GCF_006861665.1 of Halonotius terrestris. Classification (GTDB taxonomy): domain Archaea; phylum Halobacteriota; class Halobacteria; order Halobacteriales; family Haloferacaceae; genus Halonotius; species Halonotius terrestris. The sequence goes on from NZ_RKLU01000004.1 coordinate 49,637, forward strand.
TCGATGACGAGCCCGATCTCGCCCGCATGGTGACCGAAAACCTCGAAGCCGAAACCGACCGGTTCACTGTTGAGTGGACCACCGACCCAGCCGAAGTCGCGGACATCGTCGCCGACCGCACTGTCGATTGCGTCATCAGCGATTACATGATGCCGGACATGACGGGCTTAGACGTGCTGAGCGAGGTCCGGAGTGTCGATCCGGACCTCCCGTTCATTCTGTTTACTGATACCGGCAGTGAATCCGTCGCCAGCGAGGCCATCTCCGCCGGCGTCTCCGACTACATCATCAAACGACGCGTCAAAGAGCAGTACACGCTGTTGGCCAACAAGGTCGCCAACCACGTTGACCAGCGGCGCGCAGAGATAGCTGCCGAGCGAACCAAACAGCAACTCCACGAACTCGCCGAGAACACCCACGACGTCCTGTTCATTTTCTCGGCCGATTGGACCAAACTGGAGTACATCAACTCCCGCTACGAGGAGATGTTCGACCAATCAGTGGCGACGCTGCGTGAGGATCCCACCTCGTTCCTCGGAGCGGTCCATCCAGACGACGTCGCCGATGTGAAAGGCGCGATGCAGCGATCCGGGGAGGGCCACACACAGGAAGTCACGTACCGGATTCAAGGAGACGATGACGAGTGGAAGTGGGTCGAATCCCACGCCGAGCCCATCTTCGAAGACGGAGCCGTCGTCCGGGTGGCTGGCTTCACCCACAATATGACTGAACGCAAACAGCGCGAACTCGAACTCCGTGCGAAAAACGAACGGCTCGAACGCTTCGCCTCAATTGTCTCTCATGACCTACGAAACCCCCTGAGCGTCGCCGACGGGTATCTCGAAATGGCGCGCAACGAGGCCGACAGCGACCATCTCGAAACCGTCGCCAGCGCGCTCGATCGGATGGAGACGCTGATCAGCGAAATCCTCGTCCTCGCCCGGGAAGGCCAAGAGGTGACCGAGACCGAGTCGGTTGTCCTCGACACCATCGTCCAGTCGAGTTGGAGCAACATCGACCAGCAGGCTGCTAGACTGCAGGCAGATACGAACGTCTACATCGAGGCCGACAAAATTCGGCTCGGCCAAGTGTTCGAGAACCTGTTCCGGAACGCAATCGAGCATGGCGGCGACGACGTAACGATCACCGTCGGCGTCCTCGACGACGATGCGGGCTTCTACGTCGAAAACGACGGCGATCCGATCCCCGACGGCAAAAAAAACCAGATCTTCGAAACCGGATTCACGACGAACAAGCAGGGAACCGGGTTCGGGCTGGCGATCATCAAACGTATCGTAACCGCCCACGGCTGGGATATTCGGGCCACCGACGGTGCTGACGGCGGTGCGCGCTTCGAGATCACTGGCGTTGAGGTCACACCGCAGGAGCAACCTCCCGAACAGAACTAAGCGAGCATCAAGCGAAATCGCAAAAATCGAAAGCCGCGCGAGGAGCTTACTGGAACGCTTCGCCGACGACGGCGTCCTCGTCGGGGTCAACGTCGTTGTGCTTGAACTTGCGTTCGATCTCCTCGTAGTGGCGTTTCGTTTCCTCGGTCACGCTTGGTTGGACCTCGCTGAGCGCGTGCTCGAAGTGGTCCATCGTCACCCGGACGTTGCTGACGGATTCGCCGACTTCCTCGCGGGAGACGCTGCCGATGAACTCCCGGCTGGCAGCCATCGAGGCCTCNCGNCAGANCGCNTCGATGTCCGCGCCGACGTANCCCTCCGTNNNNCGGGCNAGNTNGTCGAGNTCNACGTCGTCGGCNAGCGGNTTNNCCNNGGTGTGGACGGCGAAGATCTTCCGGCGGNCNTCCTCGTCNGGCACCGGNACGTGGANGTGNCGNTCNAGNCGACCGGGNCGNAGGAGCGCGGAATCGATCAGGTCAGGCCGGTTCGAGGTGGCGATCACGACCACGTCCTCTAGCGATTCGAGGCCGTCGAGTTCGGTCAGCAGTTGGCTGACGACGCGCTCGCCGACACCGGAGTCACCGGAGTTCTGGCCGCGTTCGGTGGCGATCGAGTCGATCTCGTCGAAGAACANCACGGTCGGNGCGTTCNNCCGNGCCTTNNNGAACACNTCGCGGACGCCNTTCTCNGACTCNCCGACGTACTTGTTNAGGAGNTCGGGNCCNTTGATNGAGATGAAGTTNNNNTCNGCCTCGTTGGCGACGGCCTTNGCGAGCAGNGTCTTCCCNGTNCCCGGNGGCCCGTANANCANNACGCCNTTNGCGGCGNCNANNTCNANNTCCTNGAANACCTCGGGGTANTCGAGCGGCCACTGGATCGTCTCGCGGAGNCGNTCNTTNGTGTCNTCGAGNCCNCCNACGTCNTNCCACGTCACGTCGGGGACTTCGACGAAGACCTCGCGTAGCGCGCTCGGTTCGATCCCTTTGAGCGCGGCCTTCAGGTCGGATTCGAGGACTTCGATGGATTCCAGCACCTCGGCATCGATCTCGTCGCNTTCGAGGTCGAGCNGCGGNCGGANCCGNCGGAGNGCGTNCATCGCNNCCTCCTTGGNNAGCGATTCGAGGTCNGCACCGACGAAGCCGTGGGTGGNCTCNGCGTANNNGTCGAGGTCGATNTCCTCGNCNAGCGGCATNNNCCGCGTGTGGACCTGNAGGATCTCCTTGCGGCCNTCCNNGTCCGGGACNCCGATCTCGATCTCGCGGTCGAAGCGGCCACCNCGGCGCAGNGCGGGGTCGATGGCNTCGACGCGGTTNGTCGCNCCGATGACGACGACCTCGCCGCGCTCTTCGAGCCCGTCCATCAGGCTCAGGAGTTGGGCGACAACGCGGCGTTCCACATCGCCACCGGCCTCCTCGCGCTTGGGTGCGATTGAATCGAGTTCGTCCATGAAGATGATCGCGGGGGCCTCCTCGGAGGCCTCCTCGAAGACTTCACGGAGTTGCTCTTCGCTNTCNCCGTAGTATTTCGACATGATNTCCGGGCCGGANA
>NZ_RKLU01000004.1:52600-61000 GCF_006861665.1 Halonotius terrestris
GAAGNANGCGTCGATNTCGTTGGCGACNGCCTTCGCNATGAGNGTNTTCCCNGTNCCCGGCGGGCCGTGCAGNAGCACGCCCTTCGGCGGNTCGATNCCGAGNNGNTNGAACAGCTCNGGGTGCCGCATCGGGAGTTCNATCATCTCCCGNACCTGNTCNAGNTCCTCGTCGAGGCCNCCGATGTCCTCGTAGGCGACGTTTGGAGCCTCCGCCGAGCCGTCAGCGGCTTCCGGCGGCGCGTCAGCGATCTGTTCGGCGGGCTGCTCGGAGATCTGGACCTGCGTCGAGTCAGTGATCACGACGGTCCCCGACGGCGTCGTCGAGGCGATTTTCAGCGGGACAGCCTGCGATTGGCCGCCCATGAAACCGAAGCCGAGCGGGAGCCGGATGCTCTGGCCCTGCGTGACCGGCTGGCCGCCGAGTTCACGGCGGATCAGCGAGTCGATGTTGCCACGGATGCCGAGCCGCTGGGGCAGGGCGACCGTGATCGTTTCGGCGGGCTGGAGGTCAGCCTTTTCGACTTCGACTTTGTCGTCAATGCCGACGCCGGCCTCGCTGCGGAGGCGGCCGTCTATGCGGACGACGCCGGTGCCGTCGTCTTCGGGGTAACCGGGCCAGACGCGGGCGATGGCGGTGCCGTCGTTGCTGTCGAGCCGGATGAAATCGCCCCCGGAGAGGTCGAGTTCGTCGGCTGCCACGCGGTCGATCGCGGCCAGTCGGCGGCCGGCGTCCTTCTGTTTGATTGGTTTGACTGTTAATTTCATTTTTGCACCTGCACGGTGAGCACACCGTTGTTTACCGTTACGTCCGCGTCGGAGCCGGGGAGGTCGAGTTCCGTCTCATCGATCTGCCCGTCCTCGTCCACCACGAGAATGAGGGTGTCGCCGATGGTATCGTATTCCACGCTGTCGTCGTCGACAGGGAGGTCGGCGGCGAGTACCCATCGGTCCTCGTACTCGTACTGTCGGAGCAACCGATCTTCACGGTTGGCTGACTGGGTATTATTCATCACTCTGTTACATGAATAGATGCGGTTCTATATAAATCTTTCGCTCAAAATCGCAAGATGGCAGTATGAGACATCTATTCGATAGTATTGCGGTTCACACCGCCCGCCAGCGGTTTGTGGCGGTCAGCAGTCCACGAAGCGTGATCAATCGAGGTCGTCGAGGCTGTCTTCGACGTGGCTGTGTTCCTCGGCCGGGAACGACCCGGATTCGACGGCGGTTTTGTACTCCTCGATAGCGTCGGTCATTGCGGCTCGCACGTCGCCGAACTGGTCGGCGAACGGTGGCGCGTCCTCGCTGAGGCCCAGCACGTCGCTGATGACCAGCACTTGGCCGTCACAGTCGCTGCCGGCTCCGATCCCGATCGTCGGAATATCGAGGGCGTCGGTCACTTGCGCGGCGAGGTTGGCCGGAACGTGTTCTAAGACGAGTGCGAACGCGCCAGCCTCCTCGTGTGCGCGGGCGAGCGAGAGAATCTCCTCGGCGGCAGCCTCGGTCGTCCCCTGTCGCGTGTAGCCACCGAGTTGGTTGACGTGCTGGGGTGTTAACCCGAGATGCGCCATCACCGGGATGCCGAGATGCGTGAGCTGATCGGTTATCTCGACGGTATGCGGCCCGCTTTCGAGTTTGACCGCGTCGGCACCGGCTTCCTTCAGCATGCGACCGGCGTTGCGGATGGTTTCGCTCTCATCGACGCCAACCGAGAGGAACGGCATGTCGGCGACGACGAGGGCGTCGTCGCTCCCGCGGGCGACGGCGGCCGTGCGGCTCTCGACGTCCTCGACGGTCACTGGCAACGTCGAATCGTAGCCCAACGCTTCGGTGCCCATGCTGTCGCCGACAAGCAGGATGTCGATCCCGGCGTCGTCGATTACGCTGGCTGTGTGGGCGTCGTAGGCCGTCAGCATCGTGATGGGGTCGGACTGCTCGCGGAGCCCCCGCGTCGTAGTCATAGCTCAGTATCGTCGCCCCGGCGTTAAATCGGCTGTGTCCTCAGACGCGCTCGGCTGCCACGAAAAAAGCGGTGCTACTCGAACGCAGCGAATCAGTTAGAGGATGTATGAATCCCCGGTGTCGATGTTCCGCGGTGCCTGCACGGATTTGTAGGAGCTTCCGCCGGACGGTGCCTGCAACACGATCGTCATTTCGTTGCCCTCCTGCAGCGTGTTGAGCGACGGCGAGTCCCAGAGGTCGAACGTGACGGTCACCCGATCGTTTTGATCGGCGAGGATCGGCATCGTCTCGCTCTCGAAGTCGCCCTGTAGTGTGTTGTAGGAGATGATGCTACCCGTCGCGTTCGGGTTCCCACTCAGCACTGTCGCGTTCCCGTTGGTCGAAACGGTGAAGGAGGACGCACTGAGATTAACGGCGTTGGCACCCGACGCAAGTCGGAGACTCGCATTGATCGTATCGAGTGTGCCGTCGGTGCTACCGGGGGCGGCGGTGTCGGAGCCGATAACTTCGCCGATGACGACGACATCGCTGACTTCGGCGGTCGTCTGTTCGCCCGTTTGCTGTGCCTGTGCCTGGAGGCTTCCGGCAGTGTTGATCAGTACGCCCGCCGCGATCGCGGCGACGAGAACCATCGCAATGAAGACGATGAGTGTCCCGATCCCTACCTGTGCCCGGTTGTCGGTGTCAAACATGTGTAATGCTCGCCTGCCCCCGATGAGGGAAGACGATACCCGCCCCTCAGGGAAGGGTCGTAATAAGCGAGCGTGCCCGATTCTCGGGTGAGATAATCAGCCAACCGAGGTGTTTTGCGTAGCCATTGGTGATTTCAAACCCGCTTCAGTAGGACGATCACAAACCCACTACGGGATATTTCTGCTTTTAATATAATACGTATTATGGTTTTATTCCCGGGGATCGACAACGATTCAATGGTGGCGGATCGGCCACCCTGAACCGTCACACCTTAGCGCGCCGAGTCGAACGCCCCACTGTGGCAGATCCCGTCGCAACGACCAACCCCGAGGACGTCGATTTCGGCTGGGTGATGCAGGTCACCTTCGTCGTGACGATCCTCTTCGGCGCGCCGCTGGTCGCCGTCCTCTCGACGACCGTCGACCTCCCGACGTGGGGCGCTCGTGCCAACTTCGCGGTCCGCGTCGGCGCGCCGATCTGGCTGACGACGAACGTCGCTGCCTATCTCTACGCAAAATACAAACGCGAAGCGTCGGACAGCGATGGGGAAGCAAGCAGCGCGGACTCGCTGGCCAGCGACGACGAGTAACTCAGACGTATTCGAAGGCGACGCCCGCACGCTCGGCAGTCTCCTTATCCCGCGGCGAATCACCGACGAAGAGGGCCTCGGCGGGCTCGACACCGAGTGCCTCAAGCGTCGCCAGCAAGGGCTCGGGATCGGGTTTGTGCGTCGACACCGAGTCGCGGCCGACGACTGCGTCCACGTCGCCAGCGAGACCGTGAGTCTCAAGAGCGATCCGGCAGGCGGCCTCGCAGTTGAGCGAGCAGACGCCGACCGGCACGGTTCTGTCGGCGAGTTCGTCGGCCAGTCCACAGCGACGGGAGCGACGCGCGCCCTCGCGTTCGTGGCGACTGATCGCCTCCTCCACGCGGTCGGCGATGCCGTGCTCGTCGGCGTCCTCCAGCAGCGACCACAGCCCCGCGCCAGTAGCGTCGATGCCGGCGTCGGCATAGACCTGAATGACATCTGTGGCGACGGCGTCCCAGTTGACCGCGAGCGTCACCAGCGTGCCGTCGAGATCGTAGACGATGCCAGCGTAGTGGTCGTCGGTCACGCGTCGTCCTCCCATAGCGGATAGAGCTGGTCGGTCGGTGCCGTCGTGATACGCTCGCCGTCCAACACCAGCGTTCCCGAGTCGCCGCTCGATTCCTGTATCTCGCCGATAACAGCTGCCGCAATGCCAGCCTCAGCGAGGGAATCGAGCGCGTCGGCGACGACAGCGGGCGGCACCGTCGCCAGCAACGCGCCGGAGCCGAAAATTCGGAGTGGATCGACACCCATCGCCTCGCAGATCGCCGCGGTTTCGGGGCGGATCGGAATCGATTCGCTATCGACAACGAGGTCGACACCCGAGGCCGCTGCCAACTCGACACAGCCGGTGACGACCCCGCCCTCCGTCGGGTCGTGCATCGCGGTCGCCGCCGCGCGCAGTCGCGTCGCTTCGGGGTGGATGCTAATTTCGTCAAAAAAGTCGGCCGCGCGGTCGAGTGTCGCTTGCTCGACGCCGGCCTCGCGTGCCTCGGCGGCGAAATCCGTGGCGAGGATGCCGGTGCCTTCGATGGCCGCGCCCTTCGTGAGCAGAATTTTGTCGCCCGGCTGCGCGCCGCCGGTCGGGATGTAGTGGTCGGTGCGACCGAAGGCAGTCAGGCTCAGCAGCGGTCGTTCGAGAGCGGGCACGTACTCGGTGTGGCCGCCGACGATAGTGACGCCGAGGTCGTCGGCTGCGGCGTCGAGTTGAGCGGTCAGCGTCGCCAGCGTCTCGTCGTCGCCGTCAGGAAGAAAAATCACGTTCGTCAGGAACTCGGGATCGGCCCCCGAGGCGGCCACATCGTTGCAGGCGACGTAGACGCCGAGCGTGCCCGCGCGGTCGGCTGCCAGCGAAATCGGATCAGAACTGACGACTAGCGTTTCGCCGTCGCCGAGATCGATAGCGGCGGCGTCCTCGCCGTAGGCCGCGCCGGTCAGCAGGTCCGCGCTCGTCGCGCCCGTGCGTTCGAGGACGCGATCGAGCGTGTCGGGATCGAGTTTACCGATCATCGTGCGGGAGGGGAACGCGGTGGCGTCGGCGAGTGACTACTCATCGACGAGGTCGATGTCGAACTCGTCTTCGAGCGCGCGGACGACCGAGCCGCCGACATCGGCCCGGGTCGCGCGGCCCCCTTCGACGGCTTCGAGATCGGCTTCGTCCACATCGAGGTCGGCCGCGAGGTCCGCGATCGAGCGGCCGGCCGCCTCTCTGGCTTCGGTGACGCGGTCGCCGTAGTCGGCGACGAGATACGGGAGCCGGTCGCCCTCGTAGTTGGTGCCCTCCTTCTCCCAGTGGGTCGAATCGCCTTTGGCGGCGTCGTAGACCTCGGCCTGTCGCTGGGCGACGCGTTTCTTGCGGTCCTCCGGGCCGTCGCTGCTCCCGCCGCTGGCACCGCTGGAGCTGCCGCCGGAGCCGCCATCGTCGTCGCTCGTCGTTTTCCGGTTATCGTCGTGGGGCGCGCAGTCGGGACAGACCAACAGCACCGCGCCTTCGACGTTGGCCTTGCTGAGCCGGCTGCTTGCGGTGCCGCACAGCTCGCAGCTGTCGCCGTCACCACCGCTGCCACCGTTCCCCGTCGAGTATTTCGCCATGTCTCCCGGTTGGGCCGTGGATGGTTTAACTCTTCACGCGGGTCCCGCTGGTCGCCGGCGTGTCAGTCGGGCGTCACAGTCCTGCTGGTCGGCGGCGAGTGGTCGGTAGAATGGTGCGTGGGTGCTGTCGTAGAGACAACACCACATCGTGGCGGCTGGACCGCCTGCGATGCGTGGGAAGAGATTTGAACTCTCGGACCTCTACAGGACAGCGCCCTCAACGCTGCGCCGTTGGCCTAGCTTGGCTACCCACGCTCGCGTGTGTTTTGTCGCGCTTCCGCGCATCCGATTGTTGCCGGGGGTACCTAAAAGCCCTTTCTTTTTCCGCCTCCCTGCCGGCACTCAGCGGGCGAAAACTCGGGGCAGTCGGACGGGTCACGAGCGGGTCGGAGCGGCCGTATGAGGGAACCGTTTTGCACCCCGCGGCCGAAGGGCGGGTATGCAACTCCCGATCCGCGATCAGGTGCCGCTGTGGACCGCCGTGTTGTCCGCCCTCGCGCTCGGAGCCGTCTTCGCCGCGGTCGGCGGGATGATCCCGACGAGTCTTCTCCCGCGGCTCGACGCGCTCATTACGGTGATTCCGGAACTCAACGTCGTCATCAGCCTCGCCGCCATCGGAACCATCGTCGCCGGCTGGCGAGCGATCCGTCGCAACGATATCACGACCCACCGCAACTACATGGTCGCCTCGACGATGCTCTTTGCGGCGTTTCTCGCGTTCTACATCTACCGCGTGAGTCTGGTAGGGCCGACCGACTTCGGCGGACCGGCAGCCATCGAGCAGTTCGTCTACTTCCCCGTGCTCGCGGTCCACATTCTCCTTGCGATCATCTGTGTGCCGCTGGTGATCTACACGCTCCTGTTGGCTGTCAGTCGACCAGTCGAGGAAATCTATCGCACGCGACACCGCAGCGTCGGCCAACTGGCGGTCGTCCTCTGGCTGATTTCGTTCAGTCTCGGCATCGTCGTCTACGCACTCCTGTACGTGGTGTACTGAGTCGGAAGAACAGCGAGCCGAAGAGACTACTGGATCGGCGGCTGTGCGTCTTCGGTGGGTTTGTCGTCCGTGTAGACCCGTTTCAACACGAGCGCGAACAGCACCGGCGACAGCAGTCCAAGCCCGATCACGCCGATGACCGTCGTGAGAAAGCCCTGTGTCGACAGCGCGCCGCCGGAGACGAACCAGTTGTCACCGCCGCCGCTGCCGCCACTGCTGGACTCCGAACCGCCGCCACCGGATTCAGCGCCGCCGGACTCGGAGCCACCACCGCCGCCACCGCCGGCGGTAGCCTCGACCGCATCGCCGACGGCGACCGCGCCGACCATCCCGAGGGCTTGATGCGGCGTACAGACGTACCGGAAGATCTCGCCGTCGGTGTCCTCGCCGAAGGTATGCTCGAAGGTGTGGCCGGCTTCGCCGATAGTCTCGCTTTCGAAGACGCCGTTTTCCTCGCTGACGTTGTGGGCACCACCCTCGCCGGTCCACTCCCAGACGACGGTCGTGCCGGGATCGACGACGATCGCCGGCGGATCGAACAGGATGCCAGTGTCGCCCGCGCCGACGGAGACCGTCACCGAGTCCTGTCCTCGGCGGTCGACCGTGCCGTTGTAGTTCGAGGTGTCGGCGAACCAGCCGTCATAAGGATCGTCCTGTGCCATCGCTGGCTCTCCGAGGGTCGCTGCCGCCCCGACCCCGATGCCAGCGCGCAGCAGGCCGCGCCGCCCGAGTCGCGTTTGTGAGTTGCGCATAAGTAGGTCTATGAACGCGAGAAAATAAGTGCCACTGAAACGCGCCGAGGAGTCAGTCGTCGGCCGCGAACGCTTCCGGGCCGCCGATGACCGGGCGATTGACCTCGCGGTCGGTCGTCTCACCCTCGATATCGTAGGGGTACTCGCCGGTCACACAGCCCAGACAGAGATCGATCTGCTGGCTGTCGAGGCTGTCGGCAATCGCATCGATTGAGAGGTACGCGAGACTGTCGGCGTTGATCTCCTCACGAATTTCCTCGATGGATTTGTCGGCGGCGATCAACTCCTCGCGGGTCGCCATGTTGATCCCCATGTAGCAGGGCGCGACGATCGGCGGCGAGCCGACGCGCATGTGGACCTCCTCCGCGCCGGCGTCTTTCAGCAGATCGACCAACTGGTTCGAAGTCGTCCCGCGGACGATGGAGTCGTCGATGATCGTGACGGATTTGCCCTCAATAGTCGACTTGATCGGATTGAGTTTCAGGCGGACGGCGCGTTCGCGTTCGTCCTGTGTCGGCATGATGAACGTCCGGCCGACGTAGCGGTTCTTCATCAGGCCTTCCGCAAATCGGACGCCGGAGTCACCCTCGGGTCGTGGCTCGCCGTCGGCAGTCGTCTCGCTGGCGGCGTCGGCATAGCCGGAGGCGAAGGCGCGGCCCGAGTCGGGGACCGGCAGGACCACGTCGCTCTCGATGCCGCTTTCCTCCCAGAGTTTCCGGCCGAGGTTGCGCCGGACTTCGTAGACGAGGCTGCCGTCGATGACTGAGTCGGGCCGGGCGAAATAGACGTGTTCGAAGAAACAGTGAGCCGTGGTGTCGTTGTCGACGAGCTGGTAGGAGTCATAGCCTGTTCCGTCGCTGTCGAGGACGACAAGTTCGCCCGGCCGTACATCGCGGATCAATTCGCCGCCGAGCGTGTCGATGACGGTCGATTCCGACGCCAGCACGTAGCCGTCGTCGAGCCGGCCGATACAGAGCGGGCGATTACCTTGCGGATCGCGGACGCCGAGGACCGATTCGTCGTGCATGATCGTCAGCGAGTACGAGCCATGCAGGCGTTCCATCGTATGCTTGACGGCCTGAATGAGATCTTCGTCGAGGAGATTGCGGGCGATGTCGTGGGCGATGACTTCGGTGTCGCCGTCGGAGGTGAAGGCGTGGCCGAGGTTGGCGAGNTCGTCGCGNATNTCNNCGGCGTTNACGAGGTTGCCGTTNTGNGAGAGNCCGAGCGANCCGGATTTGAACGAGACGGAGAACGGCTGGGCACAGNAGGNGTNGANGCTNCCCNCGGTCGGGTAGCGGACGTGGCCGATNCCG
>NZ_RKLU01000004.1:61005-112191 GCF_006861665.1 Halonotius terrestris
GCCGNNNAGGNNGTNGAGGTCNNNCTCGNNGAANGCGTCGCCGACGAGNCCCATCNCGACGTGGNNGTGCTGCTGNAANCCGTCGTGGGTGACGATGCCNGCNGACTCCTGNCCNCGGTGTTGGAGCGCGTACAGCGNGTANTANAGCGGTCGTGCGACGGGTCGATCCTCCAGTGCGATCCCGACGACGCCGCATTTCTCGGTCAGCTCGTCGAGAGACTGGGATGTCGAATCCCGGCCGGGTTCCATACCGTTCCTACTGTCGTCGTTCTCTAAAAAGCCTCGTGTTTGTGTCGTCTCGCCCGTGTCAACGGTAGAATCTATGCACGAACATGAATATTTCCGGCTCTGTCGACCGATTCCATCCACTCACTCGCTGCGTTCAGCGACGAGTGAGATATAGCCGATTCGGCCGTCCTCAACGGCGGCTTCGGCCTCGTGAATCCCGTCCAGGAGTCGCTGGCCGCGGTCGCCCATGAGCCCCAACAGTCCCTCGTAGTCGACACGATCTTGCACTGTTTCCTGCATCGCCAAGAGATCGTCGCGGTGCTCGCGCACGTCGTCGACGACGAAGCCAGCCGCCTCGATTCCGGCGATGGTTTCCTCGCGGCTCCGGCTTTGCTGGAGACAGAGCGCGTTGATAAGTGGCTCAGGCAGGTCAGGGATTTCACCCTCGACGACGACATCCGACAGCGCGAGCCGGCCGCCGGGGTCGACGACGCGGGCGACCTCGCCAAGCGCGCGCTCGCGGTCGGCTGCCAGACACATGACGCACTCGGCGAGCACAACCTCGATACTGTCGTCGGCGACTGGGAGTTGGGTCATCTCCCCGCGGATCGCCGTCGAGTCGCCGGGGTCGCGGTCGAGGCCGACCGCTCGCGCGCCGCGGTCGCGGGCGACCGCCAGCGACTCACCGGCCCCACAGCCGACATCGAGGACGCGGGTGCCGGCATCCACGCCGGCACGATCCAGTAACGCCTCGGTTGCCTCGCGGCCGCCCGGATGCAATGGGCCATCGAGCACCGTGCGGAGCGTTCCCCACGGGTTCGCCAGTGCGGTTTCGGGCAGTCCCTGCATGGTCAGTCGTCGCTGGCGGTCGATTCCTCGGGCTGGTAGGTCGATTCTTCCGTAGGGAGATCGCTCTCGTCGTCGGCTGGCACTGGTTCGTTGACAGCGGGGCGGCCGCCCCAGTCGTTGCGGTTCCGCAGGGCGTACTCGCCGTCGTCGGTCGTCATGTTGTAGCCGCAGAAGGGGACGAGGTCGCCGTCCTCAGTTGGGACCGAAATGCAGCAGTTATCGAGGCGTTCGGCGTCGGCCGCGTCGGCGTCCATGAATCCAGTGAGTGAAATCGGGAGCACACGGTCTAGCATCTCGTCGGCCCCCGCCGGCAGCGAGAGTTCGTCACCGCCGCAGCAACTGGCCGACTTGCAGGCCGCTTCTTCGCCGGCCGGCGTTTTGGCGATCAACTCCATCCAGTCGCTCTCATCGACCATGCCCGAGACGTTGGTGAAGAGATCATCGGAGAGGAACCGCGTTACTGGGATCGGGCCGTCGTCGCTCGGCAGCAGTCCGGTCGCCGACTGGCAGTAGGCCGAACAGCAGGGTACCGGCATCAGATCGCGGGCGTTGAGGCCGTCGAACCCTTCCGCGAGCCGTTTCGCGGCTGTGTCCAGCGAGAATCGGCCCTCGTTTTTCTCGTAGCGACCGAAGTGGGCGACCGGCTGGAAGTTGACCGCCTCCACCACGTCGCGGTTGGCCAGCGCGTAGCGGACGATATCGCCCATCTCGTGGTCATTGGTGCCGGGAACGATGGTTGGGACGAGCACGACCGAGAGCCCGGCCTCGCGGCAGGCTTCGACCGCGGCGCGTTTCGTGTCGGCGAGATCAACCTCGCGGATTGCCTCGTAGGTTTCAGGCTGGAGGCCGTCGAACTGGAGATAGATCGCGGTGACGCCCGCCTCGGCCAGCCGCTCGGCGTAGCCGTCGCGTTCGACTAAGGCGATCCCGTTGGTGTTGACCTGAATGTGGTCGAACCCCATCTCGCCGGCGCGCTCGACGAGTTCGGGCAGGTCGTCGCGGACGGTCGGCTCGCCGCCCGAGAGCTGGATGGGTCGCGGTCCGCCGCTGTCGATGATGGTCTGAAAGAGGCTCTCTATCTCTTCGAAGGGTTTGTGCGTGCCGCCGGGGCCGGAACTCGCAAAGCAGTACGAACACGAGAGGTTGCAGTCCGAGGTGACTTCGACGACGGCCAGACAGGCGTGGTCGTTGTCGACGGTGAACTCGCCGGTGGGGTCGAAGTCGGCGTCGGGCTCGAACCGCTCGGCCCACTCCCAGTGGTCCAGCGAATCCCAGACTTTGCGGGTCGTCTCGCCGTGCTCGTCGCACTCGCGCTGCAGATAGACTGATTCCTCGTCGGTGACGTATTCGCCGGGGACGCGTTGGAGGCAGTCCGGACAGAGGCTCGTTGTTGACGACAGGTGGCGACGCGCGCTCATGGGCCAGCCACAGCCCGGGGTGGCTAATCGCTTGGGCGGTCGTGCAGCGGCGACGCACAGCGACCACACGGGGATATCCGGTGGCGACCTACGTCGTCGCAGATGAGCCAGACTGCAGAGGCAGCCGACGAGTCGGCCGCCTCGATCCCGGTGGCGTCGCTGCTGCCGTGGCGATCGAGCGGCACGGCCGCCGACCTCGAAATCACGGTCTACATCGTCACCGGCTACCACGGCAAACTCCGCATCCCGGAGAGCTTCTGCCGGGAGTGCAATCTGTTCGTTCGCGCGGCCGATCAGGCCGCCGCAGAGGTCGATGCCGACGTGCGCGTGACGGTGCGCTCGTGGTGGACCCACGTTTTGGGCGCGCTCCGCTACGGCGGCTATCACCCGCCGGTGATGGTCGTCGGCGGGAAACGGCTCTGTCAGGGTCACGACGTGCCGACGACCGAGGAAGTCGTCGCGGCGATTGAGGCCGCTTTAGATTGAGAAACACCCGATCAAACACACGATTCTGTGCCGGGAACCAACCGCCTCCTGGCGGACTGAAAGGGCGAGACGGTTTCGGCGAACCCGGACGATGCAAGCACCGCAGGAGTGAGCAGCGCGAACGACGAGGAGCGCAGCGAGTCCCGGGAGCCGAAAGCGTCGAGGGCTTTCTACACCGAAACAGCTCACACAGCTTCTTATCCGAACACCGTCTACAATCACTATGGACAGCCCTCCCACCGATTTCTCGCTGCCGAACGTCGCCAGCGGTCCCGATCCGTTTTCGATCGACGAACTGCCCGATGAGATCGACTTTGTCGTGCTGTTCTTCCAGCGAGATCACTACTGTACGAACTGCCGCAAGCAGGTGCAGACGATCGCTGACCGGATCGAGGAGTTTCACGACCGCGACGCGGAAGTCGTCTCTATCGTTCCCGAGCCGATTGAAAAAGTCGAGGAGTGGCAGGCGAAATACGATCTGCCGTATCCGTTGCTCGCTGATCCCGAGGCAGACGTGGGGGCGGCGTACGACCAGCCCGTTCGCTTCGGGATTCTCGGTCGGTTCAGCGATTTCTTCGGGCGGATGCCCGAGGTCGTGATCCTTGATCGCCGATCATCGCCGCCAGAAGTTGCGTATGTTCACAAAGGGAGTTCGACGTTCGACCGGCCGTCGATTGACGACCTGCTTGGGGAGTTGGATGATTTGCGTTCGGACATGACGGATACCGTAGATGGTGACGATAAAATTTCCGAGCAATAAGTCCAGACGCAGAAATCTCACGGCTGCGAAGATGCGAGGAATTTTCTTTTATTGAATATTTTTGACCCACCCTTTGAGTTCGTCGAGGTGGAGTTCCCATATTCCCTCAGAAGCCTTGAAACGCTTATTTGAAATGAAGTCATTGCCCAACGGGTACCCCTTCCCGGATGCGGTCTGGTCATCAAACGCGTGAGCTGCGAGACTCACTGCTGTGACCGCAGCACTGTTCTTACTGGTCGTGGGGCCCCAATCATGTTTGGGTGTAAATGACCTATCGAGCAACTCAGGACGTGGTGGCACCTTTTCGGCTCCGTGTTTTCCGTAGTAGATGATAACCTGATCCGACGGATCGGGCCGATGGTATCGTGGGACGCCGTAGTAGGCACCTACCCTTAGTTGATAATTACTCAAATGTCGCTCAGGATGCTCTGGACGATCAGCCCGCAATTCGTTTAATCGATCACTCTTATCATACCTAGACCACAATCTCATATCGCGTTTGATTTCTGTTACCTCTGCTGCCCAATTTAACACATCTGTCCGGTCTAATACTCGAACAGAAACGGCGCGATTCGTGCTCGGCCGCTGGTGCCGGTCGGGGAATATTGGCAATCGTGTCGTTGTGAGATCTTCTATAGGGTGGAACCCACCTGTCACAGCACACAAATATTCTCCATCATCACGACGAGCAGCGACTGTTTCCTCATGAAAGCCGTGACCTAGCCAGATTTCAAGGTCGTGTATCCTTTCGGCCGTACAGGCATTGCACTCACCAATACGCAAATTGCGCCTGTCTCTCGGCTCGAACTCTATCCCGCATTCATTACAGTTCCTTTTGGTGTATCCCCACTCGTATAGCAGGATATCAGCGATTCTGGAGGCATATCCTGACTTGGAGGGCAAGATATCTTTTGCTGTTGCGAACATTACTGGGCATATATACAGCTATATTTAAATAACTTATTTACGCTTAATTATATTTCAACCAAAGGTGAGTTGGTCATGTCAGAAAACCACTTGATCTATGCTACAATGTGGATTCGGAGAGCTCTATCTGATCGTATCGAACAATGAGTGATGGGATATGATTGATTAGTTTTAATTAAACGGGGTAAGGCATCGGGGGAAGTCTACACTCTTACTTGATGTAGTGGAGAATAGTCGTTAGAAATACTCAAATCGTCCTTCCCAGCTGTTACAGTATATCAAGACCCTCGTACTCAATAGAATTAGTCAGCTACTGACTCTATTACCGTGACAATGATTACAGCAATAAGCGCACCTACGATGATATTTGGCAGGATTGACGACACAAGATTGATAAATGGACTTGGATCGCCACCAGTTATTGTAGTATAGATGGAGAATATTACAACACCTGCTACTATTAGAGAAATAACATTGACTGCGGCCTCAACCGAATCACTCATTACTTGCTGCTAGTAAGCGTTGATGGAATAATCTACCGCAAGGTGAGAGGAACAGTTTTAGGCGGCTCTACCGTAGATGAGAAGTAATGAGAAAAGATAGTGTTCTATCCATTTCAGCTCACTATCTCAAACAAACGCTTATTTCGACGGTATCGTTAGTTGTATTCTTATTTGTTTTAGGTCTTCCAGTGGTGGTGTTCTCTTCCGGCGTGCCAGAATTCTTCTCATACGTTGTACTGGGAATCGTTGGATGGTCCATATATTTCGGTCAAGAGCTAGCAGTGTGGAGAATGCACACTCCTCCAGAGGAACGCGAAAACACATCTGATGAAGGGTTGTTGACTAAACTGTCTTACTTGCTATACTTCAACGCAGTACTCTTCACTACGATTGTATTCGCCAATACAGCGTACATTGCAGGGAGTGGTCCGGGAGCATTGATAATCGCTCTACTCTATCCTATTTACGAGACAGAGACTGCTTACCATTCCTTGCCAATTAGCCTCGGTGGTCTCGCTTCATTCACTCTATTGGTGACTTCACGACTCTTGAAAGGCCTCGGGAAAACCACCAACGAGATCGATTGGGAGGCTTTGAAACTAGACCAATCACTACTCAATATCTTTCAGACCCTCATTGATGACCTGCGTCCCCGCCCACGATAGGTCCAGAACCTTACGTTTCATTCAGTCTGCGGTTTCGGTTCATCTACAGGAACAATATCACAAAAGCTCTGTTTAAACAGCAGAAGAAATATCCCAATAAATGTTATACTCCCAACTAATTCGGAGGCGAATGGAGAAGAAAAGGAATCCGATATCAGAGTTAGTAGAGCAGATATGATAACTGAGATAATCAAAAATAGACTGCCTTCGACGATTAATTTACCTAAATACCCTACTATCCGATCTGATGGATCTTTTGATGACCAACGCTGTTGTATAATATCGAGATAGGTTCCCATCTACGATAGTTCAAACATTTTGAACATTAAGTAATATTGGTTTCTCTCAGGCAGAAATTCGAAGGGCAAATTGGACACGGAAACCTATTAGCAACAAGACATCAAACAGTAAAATAATCAATGACTGGTGCTTTCTACGGATCTCTCGCCGCCTCCGCCTCCGTCTTTGTAGCTATCCTAACAGCTCTACTCGTGAATAACTACGTACGGATCAAATCCGAACGAAGACAGATCAAAAATGAACTTAAGCGTAGCAGTGAAGAACTGCAAGGACTCAGACCACGTAGAGATACGCATCAAGAAAACGTCGATGAACTTGAAGAAAAAAGAGAAAAAGATTACAACGAACTTGCAGAAGAAAATGTAGATAGTTTCATCGACATCGCCATTCCTCCGACAAATCCGACTCCAATAGAAAATATCACTGTAGATGAACTCTACCAGCAGTTGATAGATTTTGAAGGTAAGGATTCACCGGAGGATCTTGAAAAAGAGCCAATAAAACATCGGCACAGAGATATCTTGGAAGACCGGATGCCGGAGATTGAGGAACAAATCTTGGACAAAATAACCTCTTCATTTGCCGACAAGTACCGAGGAAGAGGTAAAAGCTACGAGGATGACACAGATAGGAAGAGCTTCAGGGAGATGGTGAAAGAAAAAAGACAGGAAAAGCAAGAGGATGGTGATGTCGATATCAATGTTCAATCTGATTTTCCAGAGTCCCTGAGTCTGGAAGAGTTTATCGAGAAATACAAGGAAAAATACGATCTCTCCGAACTGAATGAGAATACTGTAGAAGCATTAGAAACAAAATACGATGAAGTTGTAGATAGTAAGCCCTCGCTTGACACACCTTCTCTATTTGAATCAGACCATGACCCCTCAAAAACATCTTCCTTACTAGAGGATTTATCTGGGCCTGATCCAGTGACCGCCGGTTTAGCTAAAAATACTGTAGGATTGGCAGCTTCGGAACAGAAGAGTCTGGCCGAAGAACAGGATGAGCTTAGGAAATTAGAAACCGAGATCAATATCTTGGAGAACAGAGAAGAACGTCTTAGACGCGATCTGGAAGGCCTGAATCCTGAAGAATTGAAACCTACATTGTGGGCCAACGTAGCTACGATTATTTTCTCAGTCGTTGTACCCATCTTTGCTTACTTAGATACTGTAACAGAGTTCACGATCCCACAGCTTCACTTCATCAATATCTGGATGATAGTCATAAGCTGGCTCCTTGGATTAATCATCGTATTCGGCTCTATTCTCTGGAAGATCAATGAAGGAGACAATGATGACGAAGATGCTCAACAAGAAACGCAGTCAAACGCTTCAGATGCTTCCTCCTGAATACAATTCTGCATGTGAGATGAATTTGAGTTAGAGCACACCCAAACCCCAATTACTAAATAAAAACATCGAACAGGAATTAGATCGGAAATCTCCCAACGTGACGCTTACCATCGATTTGGAACCAACCGGAAGCGACCGGAACAACCTGCGAGAATTTAAACTCTTGATTGGCCGGAGCGGGCTGTATGGCTTCGAACCAACGGCCAGCCACGGTAGTGATACCACTACCGAGTAGTGCGTTCGAAAACCGAGGGAAGAAACAAACCGCGAAAACCGTGGCCGCTTAGTTGTCGCCGGCNTTCNNCTGCCACNCGTAGTCGCGNCGNTTCGCNGANTTNCCGAAGCCNCACGAGGAGCAGACCTTCTTCCGACTGTGGTAGGATTTCTCGCCGCAGCGTCGACACTTGACGTGCGTCGTCTTGTTCTTCTTCCCCTGAGATGGCGTACCNGCNCCGGTCATNGNTNNATCGANACGACGTTNTCGCCGCGNATAATCGTTGTGTCTTCGACCGCCTCGACGGCGATCTCATCGACCGCGCCCTCCGCGGGATCGTCCTCCTCCAGCCCGGCCGGCGGGTCGAGCACGACGTTCATATGCTGGTCGTAGCCCGCAAGCGAGCCGGTGAAGGCGGTGCCGTCCTTCAGCCGGACGGTAACGGGGTCCTCTAGAGACGCCTCAAGAACATCGAGGGGTCGTCCACTCATACCGTCACAGCGTCCGGTTTCGGTATTAAACGTACCGGAACAGTACGCCGGTTGGGGGTTCAATCAGCCGACCAAGCGCGATCCGACGGCCGCCTACTGCCACTCCACGTCCGACAGCGTCCGCTGGACGGCCTCCTCGCCGACCGCGGCCGCCAGCGACTCGAAGCCCGCCCGCTCTGCGCGATCGGAGGCATTGGCGACGAGCCGCGAGACGATGAACTCCGGCGTCGATTTGCCGACCGTCCCGAACCGCGGCTGGTAATCGACGCGGAGATCGAGATCCTGATCCAACCCTTCGGCGAAGATGCCGTCGATCCGGGCGGCCTCCGGCAGCGGGCTCAGATCGTCGGCGAGGTGGGTGACGTAGACGCCGAGGGCCTCGCGGTCAACCGTCAGCGAGACCAGCCCGTNNAGCAGGTCNGCCGCGCGGCCGGGCTCGGTNATCGCCTCGAACTCGTCGACGAGCATCAGCGTCCGNCCNNCNNNNGTNAGCGGCGGCACGANNGANNNCAGCGTCGATTCCANCACGCCGGCGTTGAACGAGGCGTGTCGGCGGTGGAAAACGATCGTATCGAACTGCCCGACTTCGGCCGCCGCCGCGGGAACGGGCAGGCCCATCGCCGTCAGCAACGCGACTTGGCTCAGCGTTTCCAGTAGCGTCGTTTTCCCGCCGGAGTTCGCGCCCGTCAACACGGTCACCCGGTCGCCGGTCGGCGGCGAAATCGCACGGTTCGTGTCGGTGAGGCCGTGGTTCCCGACAGCGTACGTGATCGGCTGCACGTCGCCGTCGAGAAAGAGATTGCGAGCGTTGTGGACGGCCAGTCCGTCGTCGACGAGTGTCGGTCGCTGGAGATCGAAGGCGGCGGCGAACCGACCCAGCGAGAGCGACAATGCGATGTCGCCGATCGCGCCGACAGCCGCGTCAACGTCGTTTTCGGCGTCACCGATCCGCGCGCGGAGGTCGTCAGCGACGGTCGCTTCCCGATCGGCGACCTCGCTGTCGAGTTCATCGACAAGCGAGCGCAACGTCTGGGAGACGAAATCCGCCGCGTCAACGGCGTCGTCGGCCGCAGCCGACCGAATTCGGCTCTGTGTAATCCCGGTTTCGGCCGCGATGTGATCGACCACACCAGCCTGCAGGGCTTCCATATCTCGGACGCCGTCGCTACGAACCGTATCGATGATGTCGAAAGCGGCGTCGTTGAGGTCGGCGGCCGCCTCCCGCTGGTCCCGCAGCCCGTCGAGTTCGTCGTCCGCGCCCTCGATCACTTCAGGGCCGTCATCCGTTTCACGAATATAGCCGAGCGCGCCCTTCGCCTCCCGCAGGGCGTCGTCGTCGATGTCGGCCAATGCGTCAAACGTCGCGCCCGCCAGCCCGACGGCTTTGAGTTCGAGGGCGGCCTCAACGGCCGCGCTGTCGGTGCCGCCGGCCTCGTCGTAGGCATCGAAGGCGTCAGTAACGCGTGCGCGCTCATCATCAGTGAGTGCGAGCCACGCGTCTTTGGCCGCCAGCACGTCGTCCAGCCGGTCGGCCATCGCTTCGCGGCTCGTCAGCGGCGTCATCACGCGAATGCGGTCAGCGGCGTGGTCAGTGACAGCGTACTCACTGGCCAGCGCGAGCAGTTCGTCGTAGACGCTGCGCGTGTCGCTGGTGCCTAACACGTCGATGCCGGCAGTTCCCTTCGCTCGCCGGAGAATCCTGACCGCCCGGCCGCGGGGGAGGCCGGCCGCCGTGAGCGTCCGGATGTCGGCGTCCTCGATGGCCGCGATGGCCTCGGGTTCGCCGAGTGACTCCCGAAGCAGCTCGGCCGTCTTCGGGCCGACACCCCAGTACTCCTCAAGTCGCATACGAGGGAGTCCGACGCCGAGGGCTTAGGGTTTGCCACTCGATTTCAAAAACGGGAAACCTACCTGTCTCGCTACCATCATCCCCTGCATGGAGCCGGATTTCAGCCCGCTGGCCGAGCACCTCGCCGACCGCGGGATCGACGCCTATCTCATCGACGCCGACGGCGACGACGCCAACCAACGGTATCTCTCGGGGTTCGACGCCCCCGACCCGTTTTTGACCTGCTATCGACCCGACGGGATAGCCCTCCTCGTCTCCGGGCTCGAATACGGCCGCGCGGTCACCGAGAGCCGCGCTGACACCGTCGAGCGACCGGCCGACTACGACCGCCAGCAACTCGTCGCGGACCACGGCGCACGCGAGGCCGACCGCCGCGTCCGGGCCGCCTTCCTCGCTGACAAAAGCGTCGAGAGCGTCCTCGTTCCCGAACGATTCCCGCTGGACACGGCCGACGGCCTCCGCGATCACGGGATCACGGTCACCGTCGATAACGACGACCGGCTGATGCAGCTTCGGGCAGTCAAAACACCGACCGAACTCGACTACATCCGCGACACACAGCACGCGAACGAACGCGCGATGGACGCCGCAGAGTCGTTGCTTGCAGCCGCCGACGTCGATGCCGATGGAACGCTCGTCCACGACGGCGAGGCCCTGACCAGCGAGCGCGTCAAACACGAGATCGAGGCAACGCTGCTGGAATACGGCTGCGGGCTCGATTCAACGATCGTCGCCGGCGGGCGACAGGCCGCCGACCCCCACGAGCGCGGCAGCGGGCCGCTGCACGCCGAGGAGGCGATCATCATCGACATCTTCCCGCGCGACAAGGAGACCGGCTACCACTCAGATATGACGCGGACGTTCTGTGTGGGCGAGCCGAACGACACGCTGCAAGAGTGGTACGACCTCACCGAGCAAGCACTCGACGCCGCACTCGATGCGGTCGAAGCGGGCGCGAGCGGCGCGGACGTGCATGCCGCCGCCTGCGAGGTCTACGAAGAGGCAGGCCTGCCGACGTTCCGCACCGACCCGACGACCGAGGTGGGCTTCATCCACAGCACGGGCCACGGCGTCGGTCTCGCTATCCACGAATACCCGCGGCTCAGCCCCGAGGGCGGCGACCTCGAAGCCGGGCAAGTCATCACCGTCGAGCCCGGGCTCTACGACCCCGAGGTGGGCGGCATCCGGATCGAGGACATCGTCATCGTCACCGAGGACGGCTACGAGAACATCACCGACTACAGCCGAGCGTTCGTCGTCGGATAGCCGGATCGAAAGCCACAGGCCCCCCGCGGCCAACCCCAGCATATGACCAGCGAAGGCGAAACGGCGACCGTCCGTGTCGTCGTCAGCGAGGCCGAACGCGGCGTCCAGAAGTACACGGCGCGGGTCGCCTGCGACGCCGCCGACATCGAATCCGTCGAGGCGGGCGCACTCCAGCGATACTTCGAAATCGTCGAGGGCGGCGAAGGCGCGAGTTTCGTCCGCGCGCGAGCCGTCGATATGACGGGCGAGGCCGGCGAGATCACCGATCCAACGGCGTTGTTTACGATTCACTTTACCGAGCCGGTCGCCCCCGCGTCGGTGACACTGACGTTCGAGACGATTCTCGGCCACGACGGAGAGACGATTCCGGACGAGCGACTGCGGTTCGAAGCGGTCGCCTAAGCAGGCGGTATTTCAGTCCTACAGCAGCGTCGAAAGCAGGTTTCGCTCCGCTCGCTGAAGATGTTCAGTGACGGTCGAGGCATCAAGCGCCAATTCGGCCGCGACAGCATCGGTCGAAACCGACCGCGGGACATCGTAGTATCCCATCTCCCACGCCGTCTCGATAACCTCGCGCTGTCGCTCAGTGAGGTCAGCGAGTGGGCTGGCCGTCCCTGTATGATCGGTGAGTCCCTGGAGATCCGGCGAAACGCCGGCTGATTCGTATTCGGTGACCAGCTGCGCAATCGCAGTCTGCGGGCCGACGAGTGACATGGTTGCACCGTCAGCACCAACACTCGGTTCGCACGTCCCAATCAGGGCCTCGGCTGCGTCGCCGACGGCGTCCGGAACGTCCGGTGCGGTGAAGGAGATGACGTACACATGAGCGTCGTCTCGTGCCGCGATATGAGTCCATGTTTCGACGTAGTCGAGATCATCGAGAGCCGCCTCGTCGTACCGCGTTTCGACCGTCGATTGGATGACGGCCCCACCGCCGCGACAGGAAAGTTCCTGCAGCTCAACGAGTCCCGCGGCCCGCGTGAGCGACAGGAGATCGCCGATCCCCATCGCCTCGAACGACGACTCGGGGATATGGAGGTCGGCTTCGCGCATGGATAGTGGCTCGCGTGAGTCAGGCTAAACTCTTGGGTCCGGTGCGGCTGTCGCGTCGCTACTCGACGAGCGCGGCAGCGATATCGGTCGCCCCGGACAACGGGAGGGCGACGGTATCGGCGTCAACGGTTCCGGCCCACTGCTCGTAGGCGGCCGCGTCCGGGAACGCCTTGACGTAGGGACAGCCGGCCGAGTACATCGTCTCGATTGACGGCTCGTCGGGCGCGGCGGTGGTGCTGTACCCGAACGAGAAGACGGCCGATTCGGGCTCGACAGTCAACGCGTCGGTGCCGACGGCGGTCGCTTCGATTCGCTCGCCGCTCGGGCTTTCAGTGTGAATATCGACGGGGTCGTCAGCGAGAGCTGCAAGGATCACAGCATCGTAAAAGCAGATGAAGTGATACCGTTCACCGTCGAGTTCGCCCCAGTGTGGGGTTTCCTCGTCGGCGTGACAGAGTTCATCCATGGAAATCGGCCCCGCATCCGTGTGGGTGCGGACTTCGGTAATCCACGCTGCGAGCGTCTCGACTGAGTCGGTGCCGAGGAAGTCGCCGAGTGTCGTCTGGAGATCGATCGGGAGTTCGGTCGTGAGCGGGTCGTCGCTGATGATTCGGTCGTGGGTTTCGTACATGTCGACACCGAGTACAACGGCTGAAATCGTACTGACCGTTATGCCCAGTATATTGGGTGTGTTTTTATGGCCGATATGAGCCGTCCGATGCAGGACTCGACGCGCCGCGCGGAGCCACTGACTGGCGTCGACGCCCCCATCGAACACCTTTTGAGACGGCGACCGAAAACGCGGGTATGCACCTACTCGTCGTCGGCGCGGGGGAGATGGGTCGGTGGGTCGCCGACACCGTCGACGCCGCGGTCGCGTTCACCGACGCCGACCCCGCGGTCGCCGCCGATGCCGCGGCCGACCGCGAGGCCCGAGCGGTCGATCCCGACACCGACGAGTCCTTCGACGCGGTCTGTCTCGCCGTCCCGATGTCCGCGGTCGCCGACGCGGTCGCCGACTACGCGCCCAACGCCGAGCAGGCGATCTTCGACATCTCCGGGATTATGGCCGACCCGCTGGCGGCGATGGCCGATCACGCTCCCGACTGCGAGCGGGCGAGCATGCACCCGCTGTTCGCGCCGCCGCGCGTGCCCGGCAACGTCGCTGTCGTCACCCAATCCGACGGCCCACTACTGGAATCGATCCGCGAGGACATGACCGCCGCCGGCAACACGGTCTTCGAGACGACCGCCGCCGAACATGACGAGGCGATGGAAACAGTACAGGCCGGCGCGCACACGGCCGTTCTCGCCTACGCGCTCGTCGCTGACGACATCCGTGAGGAGTTTGCGACGCCCGTCTCGGCCCAGTTGACTGACGTTGCGGGGACCGTCACCGAGGGCACGCCCGAGGTCTATAGTGAGATCCAGTCGGCCTTCGACGGCGCGGAGGCCATCGTCGACGCCGCCGAACGGATCGCCGATTCTAACCCCGACGAGTTCGCCGCGCTCTACGACGAAGCGAAGGACAACGTCGGCACCGACGAGCGGGTGAGACACGAGTGATCGACCGCGAGGCCGTCCGCTCGAACGCGAAGTACCTCCGACAGGTCCGACCGATCGACCCCGACGAGATCTGCGAGTACATCGAGGGCCAACCCCACCCCGCAGTCGTCCGCCAGACCCTCCGCGAGGAGGCCTTCGATCTCGGCCTCGTCGAGCGCGACGACGGTGCGTTCGTCCCGGTTGCGGAGGGGCCCGCAGCACACCGCGAGTGGGCACCCGACTCGTTCCCGAATCGCTACAGCATGACCCTGGAAGACCTGCTGGTCGAGCGGTACGGCGCGAACTGGCATCGCGGGGAGTCCGGCAGGAATCTCCGGACGGCGATCCGCGAGCTGAAAGCCGACTACCTCGACCGCGAGGCCGTCGAGTACGACGACCGCACGGCCGCTGGCTACGCGGTCTACCATTTGCCCGCGTACTACGCCACCGTGGGCTACGTGTTGGCGACGCTGACCGAGCGAGGACTGCTACCGCGAACGCTTCGAGTCCTCGATGTCGGTGCGGGAGCCGGCGGGCCGGCTCTTGGCCTGCATGATTTCCTGTTCGGCGTTGATGGCGACAGCGACGATGGTGACAGTGACAGCGACGACGGCGACAGCTACATCGACGACGGCGACAGCTACATCGACGAACTGGCGGCGAGCGTTGACTACCACGCCGTCGAGCCGAGCGGGGCCGCCGACGTGCTCGACCGGCTGCTCGACGAAACAGCCCGTAACTTCCGGCCAACGATTCACCGGACGACCATCGAAGAATTCGACTACGACAGCGTTGAGAGCAGCAGTAACGACGGCGACACCGACGATTCAGGCACCTTCGATCTGATCCTCTTCGGCAACGTCCTCAACGAACTCGATGACCCCGAGAGTGTGCTCGACACCGCACTCGATCAGCTCGCACCTGACGGGAGCATCATCGCCTTCGAGCCGGCCGATCTCAACACAGCCACCGGCCTCCGCGAAACCGAACGGGCGGTCGCCGACGACGGCGACGTGACAATCTACGCGCCGACGCTCCGTCTGTGGCCCGATGAAACGCCGAGCGACCGCGGCTGGTCCTTCGACGTGCGGCCCGACCTCGAAGCCCCACCGTTCCAGAACCGACTCGCCGAGGGCCACGAGGCGAGCGAGGCCGACGTTGAGCCGGACGCCTACCGCAACACCGACGTACAGTTCGCTTACAGCATCCTCCGGACCGACGGCGAGCGTCGCTACCCGTTTCAGGCGAGCCGCGACCGCCACGCGAAGATGGCCGATATGGACGACCATGTCACCGAGCGGATCGACCTGCTGGCGGTCAAACTCAGCCACGACTTGAGCGACGGCGACAACTCTCTCTACCACATCGGCGACGGTAGCCAGGCCACCGATCACTACGCCGTTCTGACGAAGGAATCCGGGCTCAACCGCGATCTGGCGGCCGCGCCCTACGGCGCGGTGCTGTCGTTCGAAAACGTCCTCACGCTGTGGAACGACGACGAGGCAGCCTACAACCTCGTTGTCGACGCCGAGACGGTCGTTGAATCGCTGACCGGTCGGTGAAACAACAGAAACAGTGCCGACCGATTTTTTAGCCGGCGCGTCTATGGAAGGGTGTGAGCGACGACGACGAGAGTCTGGAAGCCAAGGGGGACTACTGGGACTTCGAGGTCGACGACGAACTCCCGGACGCGGTGACCGAGGACGACGATGACGAAGTCACCGAAGCCGACCTCCTTCGCCGACGAGCCGGCGACGAACAGTGGACGACGACCACCGGCGGGCTCGGCGGCTCCTCGCCGACGGTCGTCGGCGGCTCGGTGTTCCTCGGTGGCGACGACGACAGCGTCTATGCGTTGGACGCCGCCACGGGCGAGGAGCAGTGGCGGTTCCAGACCGGTGATTTCGTCGAATCCGCGCCGACAGTCGTCAGCGGTGCCGTCTTCGTCGGCAGCGACGACCGCCGCGTCTACGCCTTGGACGCTGCGACCGGCGAGCAATACTGGGCGTTTCAGACCGGCGGCTTCGTCGAGTCCTCGCCGACAGTCGTCAACGAGCGGGTCTACGTCGGCAGCGGCGACGGCAGCGTCTACGCGATGAGCGCGGAAGTCGGCAACAAACACTGGGCGGTCCCGACTGGGGGCGCGATCCACTCCTCGCCGACGGTCGCCGGCGGCACCGTCTTCATCGGCAGCGACGACGGCTGTGTCTACGCGCTGAGTGCGGACTCCGGCGAGGAGCGGTGGACGTTCCAGACAGACGGCGCGGTGCGCTCCTCGCCGACGGTCGCCGACGGCGTCGTCTACGTCGGCAGCGGCGACGGCAACGTCTACGCCATCGACGCGAAGTGGGGCGAAAAAGAGTGGTCGTACGCGACCGACGATGTCGTCCACTCCTCGCCGACGGTCGCCGACGGCACTGTCTTCATCGGCGGCGACGACGGCACCGTCTACGCGCTGGACGTGAAATCCGGCGACCGGCTGTGGAGTTTCGATACCGACGACCGGGTGTGGTCGTCGCCGACGGTCGCCGGCGACGTGGCCTTCGTCGGCAGCAACGACGGCTACCTCTACGCGCTGGATATCAACACTGGCCGCCGCCGCTGGATGTTCGACACCGGCGACTGGGTTGACTCTGCGCCGACAGTCGTCAGCGAAACGGTCTTTTTCGTCAGCGACGACGGCACGGTCTACGCGCTGTGTGCCGGCATCAAAGGCTCCTCAACGGGCTCGCGCGTCAACCTCGGGACGCTGGGCCATCACGGCGGGTGGACCGGCGGCGACTGATCGAGCCGTTGAGACGACCGTAGCTTTGTAGCCGCCTGAGCCCTTACTGAGACTATGGCCACAGCAACGGCGACGTTCGGCGGCGGCTGTTTCTGGTGTATCGAAGCCCCGTTCAAGGAATTAGAAGGCGTCGAGTCGGCCGTCTCCGGCTACGCCGGCGGCGACACACCCGACCCGAGCTACAAGGAAGTCTGCTCCGGGACGACCGGCCACGCCGAGGTCGTCCAAGTCGAGTACGATCCCGACGTGATCAACTACGGTGACCTGCTCGAGGTCTTTTTCACCGTGCATGATCCGACCCAACTCAACCGACAGGGGCCGGATGTCGGCACGCAGTACCGCTCGGCGATCTTTACCCACGATGACGACCAGCAGGACGCTGCCGAGGCGTTCATCGCTGAACTCGACGCCAGCGACGCCTACGACGACGAGATCGTCACCGAGGTCGAACCGCTTGATACGTTCTATCGTGCCGAAGAACACCATCAGGACTACTACGAAAAGAACCCCTCACAGGCCTACTGCTCGATGCATATCCCGCCGAAACTCGATAAGGTGCGCGAGAAATTCGCCGATCGGCTCCGCGAGCAGCCCGTTCACTGACGCTGTTTTCCTCACACCTCGGCTGGGGACTGTGTCGGTGACGACGACTCCCGCGTCAGCCGCCGCACCGCAGGCAACGCGAACAACGCGATCCCGATCTCAAGCCCGCCGACGACGAGAAACGCCGTCAGATAGGTCGTCGCATCGGCAACGACCCCGCCGAGCAGAAAGCCAGTGAGAAAGCCGAGACTCCCGAAGACGTTGAAGCCGCCCATCGCCACGCCGCGCTCGGCGGGCGCGCAGAGATCCGAAACGAGGGCCATCGTTGCGGGGGCGACGAACGCGCCGGCGACGCCGACCAGCACCATCAACGCCATCGCCACCTCGACGATCGGGGCCGCGCCGACGGCGATGATCGCAATCCCGTAGCCGATCGAGCCGACGACCACGGGGATGAACCGACCGATCCGATCCGAGAGGCTGCCGAGCGGGTACTGCAGGAGCGCGAACGGAAGGAAGAACAGCGCGAGCGCGACGCCGACGCCGGCGGCATCAAGGCCGAACACGTCGCCGAAGTAGAAGACGCCGACCAGCGAGAAGAAACCCGCGGTCAGCCGATCAATAAAGCCGAAGGCGTAGGGAACAGCGAGCGACGGCCGCGAGCGGAGCGTGGCGAGAGCGACACCGAGCGATGGGGCCGTGAGGTCAGCATTGCCGTTTCGGTCGGCGTCGCTGTCGGCTGTGCCGACCGTCGCCTCCGCGGCGACGGTATCTCGCACGGTTGCCGCTACGCCTGCGGCGGCAACGAGAACGACCGCGCCGGCGTAAACGGGCGCGAAGGAATCGACGGCCGCGAGTTGGCCGCCGACCACCGAGCCGAGCGCGGCCCCGAGGCCGATAGCGATGCCCGCCGCACCCATGTTCCGCCCGTTGCCGCCGGCGAGATCCATCAGCATCGTGATCCCCAGCGAGAACGCGCCGATAGTGAACGCACCACCGAGTACCCGCAGCAGGAGGACACCGCCGAAGCCGACGCCGAGTGCGGGCAGTTGCGGCAACAGGAGATAGCAGGCCGCGCCGCCGAGCGCGCCGGCGACGACCAACGGCGTTCGCCGGCCGAGGCTGTCGCTGGCGGCACCCCATGCGACGGCGAAGGTAACGAAGGCGGCGAACTCGGCGACGAGGAACCACATCCCGGCGCGGATGCCGCCGGGCGCGCCGAGGGCGGCGATCAGGCCGTCGAGTCCCGGGTACAGCAACACCTGCGAGACGAGGACCGCCCAGACGACGAGGGCGAGCCTGACGCGTGGTCGGGCGAGCCGGTGACTCATTGGGAAAACGTTGGTGCGGCGGCGGAATAGCTCTGTGGCTCGTGCCGGTGATCGACGACACAGCAGAACGGGGACCGGCGATACAGCAGAAAGCGGGCGATCGTTAGCGGATCGGGTTCTCCGGGCCCCGACCGAGATATTCAGAGAGGAACGCATGCACTGTCTCGGGGTCGTAGTCGTCCATTGTCAGCCGGTGTTGCCACGCCGTGAGGACGTAGTCGGCCTGCGGCTCATCGGCCGGGTTCGGGACGACGATCACGCTGCCCCACTGGTTCGTGTGGGTCGCCGCGAACTCCCGGAGGCTCTCGGTCGGCGTCTCGTCGTCGCCGGCCGTTCCCCCCTCGGCTGCCGGATCGTAGTAGATAACGACCGCGCCGTGTTCCAGCGCGTGAACGAGATTGCCCGCCGATTGCGTCGACTCGTAGTAGCCGCCCGTCGTCGGCGTGTTGTAGTGCGGGCCCGACAGCGGCGGCGTCTGTGCGTTGTCGATCTCGGAGCCCGCTTCGACGTGCTGGGTGCCTTGGCTCTCAAAGGACTCGACAGCCGAGAGCCGGTCGGCGTCACCCCGTTGGTCGAGTGCGGCGGCTTCGATCCCGTCCGGCGAGACGCCGCCGCTGAGGACGACCGCGTAGAACCCGCCGCCAATGACGATCGCGGCGACGAGCCCGACCGCGAGCAGGCCAAGCGGGAGGCCGCCGTCGTCGCTCGTTCGGTTGTCGATCCGGCGTTGGTCGATGAACCCCACCTCGTCGGCGTGGTCGGCGGCGAGGTGATCGAGATAAGCGTCCTCGCCGTCGAAGGAGTCACTGCAGTAGTCGCAGTCGGGCATTGCCGACCGTTCGGCACCGATCGGTTTGAACGTAGTGAAAGGGGTAGCTCTTTGGGCCGGCCGGCCCTATGGCGATATATGCCAACGGTTCAGTTCCGCGGTGAGGAAATCGAGTGTCGGGAGGGCGCGAACCTCCGGGACGTGTTGTTGGGTGCCGGCCTGACGCCACACAACGGGAAGTCGAAGACGTTCAACTGTCACGGCTTCGCCAGCTGTGGCACCTGTGCCGTCCGCGTCGAGGGCGAGGTCAGCGATGTCGGTATCCGCGAGAAAGCGCGGCTGCTCGTCCCGCCGCATCACCCGAACTACCGGCTCCGGTTGGCCTGCCAGACGAAAGTCGAAGGCGACGTGACAGTCGAGAAGTATCCGGGCATGTGGGGCACCGATCTCGCCGCAGAACCGCTGCCGTCGGTCACCGACGACGACGATGCAACCGCGACAGCGAGCGACGAGCCGTCGGCAGCCGACGCCGACGCTGCCGAACCGCAGAACGCCGACTGATCGTCGGCGAAGCCGTCTGTTTTCCTTGACCACACAGTTTTGACAGCCGACGCTGTAGCATCGCTGTGACCGATGACGACTTCCTCGCGTATCTCGATGCGAAGCGAACGGTCGACGACCGCGCGCTCCACCGCCCGACGTTCGATCGGCTAACGGCCGAACTCGAGGGCCGAGCGACCGCCCGCGGCGACGCCCCCGTCCGCATCCTCGAAGTCGGCTGCGGGGTCGGGACGATGCTCGACCGACTCCGCGAGTGGGACGCCCTGCCGGTGGCTGTCGAGTACGTCGGCGTCGATGTCGCCGAGACGAACATCGAGGAGTTCGCCGACCGCCTCCGAGAGGGCGAGTTTCGAGCCGTCGGCGACCGCCAATTCAAATTCGACAGCGACGACGCTGACACTCAAATCGACGTATCGCTGCACGCCGCCGACGCCTTCGAGTTCGCAACCGAGCAGGAAGCAGAAACCGACGACGTGCCAGCGTTCGACCTCCTCATCGGAATGGCGTTCCTCGATATCGTCGCCCTCGACCGTGCGCTCGACGCGTTGCTCCCGCTCATCGACGGCGGCGGCCTCGGCTACTTCCCGATCACGTTCGACGGTGAGACGGCGTTCCGACCGGTCGAAGATGCCGACCGCGAGCGACGGCTGATGGCCGCCTACCACGCCGCGATGGACGCACCGGATCGGCCGGGCGGCAGCACCACCGGCCGCCAGCTGTTCGACCGGTTCAGTGCGGCCGGCATCAACGTGTTGGCAGCCGGCGGCTCCGACTGGGTCGTGACGCCGACCATTGACGGCTATCAGGCCGACGAAGCTGTGTTTCTCAGGCACCTCGTCGAGACGGTCGAAAACGCGCTTCTTCATGAGGCACCAGCGTCGGCGACCGAATCAGTCACTGATACAGAAGTGAGCGAGTGGGCCAAGCAGCGACACGAGCAGATCGACCGCGCTGACCTCGGCTATCTCGCGCACAATGTCGATTATCTCGTCGAAAACCCGTAGAAAATCAGAGAATTAGGCGCGTCGATTACTGGCCCGCGGCGACGTAGAGGACGACGACGAGGAAGATCCAGACGGCGTCAACGAAGTGCCAGTACATCGAGGCCGTACTGACCGAGAGGTGTTTTTCCGCCGAGTACTGGCCCAACAGCCCCCGAAGGAAGACGATACCGAGGATGACCGTCCCGAGCGCGACGTGGAGGCCGTGGAGGCCGGTCAGCCCGAAGAACGCCGAGCCGAAGATGCCCTCGTTCCACGTAAAGCCGTACTCGCCGATGAATTCGAAGTACTCGAAGGCCTGCCCGCCGAGGAAGACGACCGCAAAGAGGATCGTCAGCCCCATGCCGCGCAGGAAGTTGGTGCGATCGTTGTTCCGGAGCGCGACGTGTGCCCAGTGGAGCGTAAAGGAGGAGGCGACAAGGATGGCCGTGTTGGCCAAGATCAGCGAGCTAATCAGATCCGGCGTTGCCTCCGGAAGCGTCCAGCCGGCTCCCGCCCGGAAGTAGAAGTAGTAGCTAAAGATCGCGCCGAAGGTCGCCAGCTCGGAGCCGAGGAAGGCGATCATCCCCCATCGGAGGGAGGCGTGGCCGTGTTCGCTCGTCTCTCGAGTCCAGAACTTCGTGATAAAGGCGTGATACAGCCAGCCGTAGATGCCGACGAGGAAGAGGCCGACGCTGCCGGCGACGGCTGCCGGCCCGGCCAGCGGGCCGACGATGTCGTTCATGATCCAGAGTGCGACGCCGATGTAGATGCCCGCGCCACCCAAGGCGGTCACGAACGGCCACCAGCTCGCCTCGCCGAACCCGCGCGGCCAGTCCTCGACCGCCGGCAGGTGATGGTGGTGGTCGTCGTGGCCATCATCCGTTTCGGTGCTCATACCCTCTCTTGCGAGCGTGTCACTAAAAATCCTCTTACCTTGGCCCACCGCCGCACCGAAACCGATGGCACGCCGAGCCATTGACCCCGTTTCGCAAGCTACTCCTGTCGGCTGCCGTTACGGTCGATAATGGATCGCCGACCCGCTGTGTCGAGGTGGCCGCTCGGCCTGCGAGCCCTGCTCGTCGGGCTGGCCGCCGTACCTGTCCTGCTGGCTCTCTCGGAGACGGCCCTCGCCCACGCGGCCGCGCTCCGTGGCTCGACGACGACCGTCGACGTGCCCACGTGGCTCTTCTTGGCGACCGGCGGCGGAGCCGTCGGTGCCTCCTTCCTGCTCGCCTCGTTCGTCACCGACCGGACGTTCATCAGAGCGATTCACGAGTGGGGCCGAACGCTGCCCGCGCCGGGGCACCTCCTCACGCTCGGCGTCCGGCTGCTCGGCGTTGGGTTGCTCGCCGGCACGGTCGCCGTCGGCTATCTCGGACCGCCGACTGGGTTCCGGAACTTCGCCGTCTTGCTCGTCTGGGTCGTCTGGTGGGGCGGCTACGTCGCCTCGACGTATCTCATCGGGAACATGTGGCCGACGCTGAACCCGTTTCGGACGCTCGCCGGGCTTGTACCGTCGGTTGAGCGACCTTACCCGGATCGGCTCGGTACGTGGCCGAGCGTCGTCGGGCTGTTGGGCCTCATCTGGCTGGAGGTCATCAGTCCGCTCGCCGACGACCCGCGGCTGCTCGCCTCGACGCTGGTCGGTTACACGCTCGTGACCGTCGCCGGCAGCGTCGTCTACGGGACCGAAACGTGGTTCTCGCGGGTCGATCCGATCGCCCGGGCGTTCGCGCTCTTCGGCCGGTTCGCGCCATTTGAGCGGACGACCGAGGGGATCGAACTCCGCCTGCCGGGGACCGCACTCAGCGAGGCCGGCGTCGCCGACGGCCGCGACGAAGTGGCGTTCGTCGTCGGTCTGCTGTACGTGACGACGTTCGACGGCTTCGTCGCCACGGGGCTCTGGAGCGACGTTGCGACCGCGGTCGTCGGTGTCGGCGTGCCGCCGCTGGCGACGTACCTACTGGCGTATCTCGGTGGGTTCGCGCTGTTCCTCGGGGCGTTCTGGTGGTCGATGGGGATTGCCCGACAGTACGGCAAAACGTACATCACTCGCACCGCCCTCGCCGAGCGGTTCGCCCCGTCGCTGGTGGCGATCGCCGCCGGCTACCACGTCGCGCACAACCTCGGCTTCCTGCTCGGGCTTTTGCCCTCCGTCACTGCTGTCGGCGCGGCACCGCTGTCGCCGCCGCAGCAACCCCCCGTTGTCGCCGCGCTGCCGGGGTGGGTCTCGGGGATCGAACTCACGCTCGTGTTGGTCGGGCATTTCGTCGCAGTCTGGGTCGCCCACGCCGCAGCCTACGAACTCCTGCCGGGCCGGCTTGAAGCGATCAAAAGCCAGTACGGGATCACGCTTGTCATGGTCGCCTACACGATGATCAGCCTCTGGATCGTCACCACGCCAACGGTCGCGCCGCCGTTCCTCGGTGGGGGTGGCGTATGACTGGCGTTGCTGACGACGATGTCGATTCTGGCACCGATGTCGAGGTCGGCAACGATTTCGATTCTGACGACGAGTTCGAGGACAGCGACGATTCGCTACCCGAGACGGAGCTACCGGCCGACGCCGAGCCGCTGACCTGTCCGTACTGCGGGTTCGACCTCCCTGAAGAAACGCAGTACCGACTTCACCTTGGCCTTGAACACTACGGCCGACTCGACGAGGCCGAACAGGAGGGGTTCAAAGAGAGCTATCGCAGCGAGAACGACGCGCTCGATCGGTTCCGGATCATCGCTCTCGGCGGACTCGTGCTGCTATATTTCGGCTTCCTCGTCGTCTACGCGCTGTTGGCAGCCTAAAGGTCACTGAAACTGGAAGTGCAAAAGGCTATAATCGTTCGCACCCTAGCCGTTGGCACTCCGCCGCCCCATGTCCCAGCACTCTATCGATGATCCGACCGTCCTTGTCGTCGACGACGAACAGGACGTGGCTGATCTCTATGCCTTCCGACTGAACGACCGATACAACATCAGGAAAGCCTACAACGGCCAAGAAGCACTGGATAAGGTCGACGACGACGTCGACGTGATCCTGCTTGATCGCCGGATGCCCGGCCTCACCGGCGATGAAGTGCTGAAATCAGTTCGGGAATCCAACCACGAGTGCCGGGTCATCATGGTGACCGCCATCGATCCCGACGTGGATATCGTGGACATGGAGTTCGACGACTACCTCTGTAAGCCGATCGGCAAGGAGACGCTCGTCGAAGCCATCGAGCACCAACTCACCGCCAGAGAGTACGGCGACACTGTCCAAGAGCTGTTCAGCGCGACCTCGAAGATCGGCGTGCTAGAGGCCGAAAAGTCACCCGAGGAGCTGGAAGCCTCAGAGGAATACCAACAGCTCAAAGACCGGATCGAGGAGCTTCGCGCCCAACAGAACGAACTCATCGACGAACTCGACGACTTCGAGGCCGCGTTCAACGCGATCGATCGCGCCCCCCAGGAGTCGGTCTAGGCGACCGCAGTTTGTCGACGGCGACACCGCAACCGTATTTAATTACCTAGAGTTCTTGTACCAACTATGACGACTGACCTCCCGGATTCGCTGTCCGGCTTTATCGACGAGGTCGACTCCCCGGAAAAGACGCTGCTGTTGATTAACCGAACCGAGCCCCAGCCGCTCGTAAACCTGCTGGACCGGGCCTTCGAGAACCAATCGGTACGGATCGAAGAGCGACACGTCCCCGAGGGCGACACCGATCAAGTCTGTCTGGTCGAGGACGGACGCGTGACGGCGACAACGTCGTTTACAGACCTCAGCGAGACGTTTCTGCTCGTCAACGCCGACCGCTACCGGACCGGGACCGGTCGGTCGTCGACCGGTTCGTTTCCCGCCGTGCTGACCGGACTGGACGATGTCGAGTTCACGGTTCGCGGGTTCCCGGAATCGAATAAGGAGAAACTGCTGTTGATCGTTATTTCGCGGTTCATCGAGGACCGCGCGCTGTCCTGCGGAAACGGAGTGCTTCACAGCACGTTCCAGCGGCTCTCCCGGCTCGACGACGAGTACGGCACCCGCAAGATGTACAAATGGCTCGGGGAGAGCGACGTCGATACCCATGTCTACGGCGTCCGCGACGACCCCGACGCCGTCGATGGGCTCGACCTGACGGTACATGCGGGAACAACCCACGAGTACCGCCGGTCGTGGGTCGTGTTGTTCACGCCGGACGCCGAGCAGGGAGACGCCAGCGGCGACGACATCGCCGCAGTTGACGCCTGCAACCCCGTCGCACTCGTCGCGATGGAGACCGGGAAAAACGTGTGGCGCAGCATGTGGACGTACGACCGCGAGCGTGTGGAACGGATTCAAAGGTACGTCCAGAAACACTTTTGAGCAGTAACCGATGGATATCGGCGTTGTCACGGATTCTTTCAGCCCGAAATAGCTGAACAGAGCGTCCGACGCTCCGGAAAGTATTTTAGTCGTCTCGGCGAGGGTATAATAAATGGATAGTCAGATAACCGACGCTGTCACCGAATGGGAGACGGTCCCCTTCGCTGGCGGCTACGACGGGCTCCAAGAACTCGCTGACGACGAGTTCACCGGCGCGGTCACTGCGGGGACCGCGTGGGGATTCATGCTTAACGGGCGACTCATCGGGATCGTCGACGGGTCGCTGCCGGACTTCGAGGCCGCCGAGGGCACGGCCTACGAAGCCCCCGATCCATCGCTGCCGCTGCTGTACACGATGCAGGAAGGCGACAGCGAGGAGCAGGCGGAGTACTATACGAAAGACACCCCTATCGCCGAAGCCGACGAAACCCTCTCGGAGGGCAACTTCACCGGGTTCATCGAACTCTCGAAGAACGTCCACTCCGGGGACTACTACATCGTCTACTACGGCGGCCGCTCGATGAGCGTCGCCTTCGTCGGCAACAGCCGGCGACTCCTGACCGAAGACGAGGCCTACGACCGAGCGAACGACGAGATCGGGATCTACAACGTCTATGCCGCCGATATCGACGTGATCGACATCCCCGAGACCGACAGCGGAGCCGGCAGCGACGCAGCCGCGGACACCGAGGCTGCCGACGACGACACGACGGAGACGGGGACGGACATCCCCGATGCGGATGCAGTCGATCCGACCGGCGCAAGCGCGACGCCGTCGTCGACGGGATCGACCGACAACAGCGACTCCACGGCTACAACAGGCAGCGACCCAACCGACGGGACGACACCCGAACCCGCGTCGAACGGCGGCACGACCGCGGGCGACGACACAACTGCGACGGCTGACACGGGCAGCACAACCCCCAGCAGCACCGCCGACAGCAGCACCGATAGCTCACTGGGAACCGAGAGCGTTGACATTCCGGACGCTGCGACCAGCGGCTCGGAGAGCACATCCGCCGACACCACGACGCAACCGTCACCGGACAATAGCGCGACAGCCGGCAGAAGCGACTCTGACGGAAGCCCGTTCAGCGAGGAGGCCGAGTGGCGCAACACGACCACGATTCCGTCGCTCGATCCGAGCGACGACGGCAACCGGAAACAGCGTGGCGGTGGCGGCCAACAAGCACAACAGCAACGACGACAACAGCAAGAAAACGGTGGCACCCAACTCTCCCGCCAGCAACTCACCCAACGGCTCCAACAGGCCGAGGAGGTCATGGAAAAAGCGGAAAACCGCCATCAAGAACTCCTTGAAGAACGCGATGCGGCCATCGAAGAGCGGGATGCCGCACGCGAGGAACGCGACACCGCACGCGAAGAGATCGATGCACTGGAGTCGGAGTTGGCCGAAGCACGAGCGAAAATCGAGGAGTTAGAAGAGCAGTTGGCGGCAGCCGAGGAACCGGCCGAACCGACACCGGCAGCAGCCACCGAAAGTGCTGCCCAGACCGGCCAAACGCTCGATCCGGCGTCGGCACTGGAGGGGACCAGCCTC
Source organism: Halonotius terrestris (assembly GCF_006861665.1). Taxonomy (GTDB): domain Archaea; phylum Halobacteriota; class Halobacteria; order Halobacteriales; family Haloferacaceae; genus Halonotius; species Halonotius terrestris. The sequence continues at coordinate 87,787 of NZ_RKLU01000004.1, forward strand.
TTCGTCAGATACGACTCGAAGGGGGCGAGCACGCTCCAGACGGCCCACGACCAGGGCGTCGATCCCAACGAGGTCAACGAAAACCTCCGGCTCGAACACCACACCACCTTCGAGACCGACGGCCTCACCGTCGACGGCGAGCCCTACGAGGCGTTCCTCGAAGACCGCATCGAGTTCGCCTTCGCCGACTGGCTCGTCCGCGACCTGCTGTTCGAGATTCAGGCGACCGGTACCCAAGCCGGGATGCGCGGGATCTACGATGCGATCCCGAAGATCGACCGGATCGAACTCCGCGGGACCGTCGATCTCGGCACCGACGAGGACGACGAGCCGATCACACACGACTTCGACCTCATCACCCGGGACAAACACGGCAACCCGCTGTTCGTTGCCAACTTCGACGAGTCGAATCAGCCCGTCAGTCCGGAACCAGTCGAGGGGCTAATCGAGAGCGGCAGTGAGATCCGCGGTCGCGAGAAACACTTCATCGCCGGCTTCGGCGTGACGACCAGCTACTTCAGCCCCGAGGCATTGGATGCGGCTGAGTCCGCCACCGGCAGCGGCCTGCTGAGCCGGAGCAAGAAGAAGAGCTACGTCAGCCTCTCGCGGAAACGTGGCTACCACCTCTGTTTGGTCGACCGCATCGACGACGGCTTCGATCTCCGCGTGCCGGAACTGTAGGCGTCGTCGCTGTCGACGGTCTTTTTACCGATTTCTGTTGCTGCCGACAACGCGAAAACAGCGTCGCTGTCGACAGATCAAAACAGCGTCGCTACCGACAAGTGAAGCCAGCAGAAACGAGGAAGCGAATCAGTTAGCCTTCGATTTCGGCGGTGTCGTCGATGCGCATCGTCCGCAGTTTGTCGACGATGGAGTCGATCTTGTTATCGAGGTCGTCGACGAACTCCTCGGTGTGGTCGGTCTGGATCGCGCCCTGACTGGAGGGCTCGATGAGGTTTTCTTCCTCAAGCACGCGGAGGGAGTACCGGACCTTGTGGTGCGGATACCCGGTCTCGTTCGACATCTTGACGATGCCGATCGGCTCGTTTTCGATGACCATCCGAAGCACCTGGAGGTGCCGTTCGAGCATGTCGACTTCTTTTTCGAGTCGGTCAATCATGACATATGCTAACTTGTCTTGTGTTGATTTAAGTGTTGCTGTCGTCGGCAACAGCGGCGGGTAGTCGGACGGTTGTCGTGAGAGTAGTTAACACTTCGGTTCTCGGGCATCTGCGCGGGTGCACAGCCGAAACACGGGGTCGCCGAACGGTGGACCGTAATCGGTTTACCGGCCGGTAGTAAACCGACAGTCGTTATGACCGTAACTATCGTCGGGTCCCAGTTGGGCGACGAGGGCAAGGGCGCGCTCGTCGACATCTGGGGCGGCGACGCCGACGTCGTCGTCCGGTATCAGGGCGGCGACAATGCTGGCCACACCGTCGTCCAAGATGGGACGGAGTACAAGCTCTCCTTGGTCCCCAGCGGTGCGATCCGCGGGAAGGTCGGCGTGTTGGGCAACGGCTGTGTCGTCAATCCCGAGACGCTGTTCGACGAACTCGATACCCTCCGTGAGCAAGGACTCGATCCCGACGTGCGGATCGCCCGCCGAGCACACGTCATCCTCCCCTATCACCGTGTTCTCGACGGCATCGAAGAGGAGGTCAAAAGCGACTCCGATCTCGCCGCCGGCACCACCGGTCGCGGCATCGGCCCGACCTACGAGGACAAAGCGGGCCGCCGTGGGATTCGGATCGGCGACCTCCTCGACCCCGACGTGCTGCGGGACCGCCTCGAATACGCGGTGCCGCAGAAGCGAGCCCTCGCCGAGGAAATCTACGGGCTCGATATCGAAAACTCCGAGCACGCCGACGCGTTCGACGTTGACCACCTGTTTGAAACCTATCGAGAGTACGGCCAGCGACTCGAAACCGAATCGATGACCGTCAACGCCGGCGAGTTCCTTAGCGACAAACACGACGGCGGCGAGGAACTCCTCTTCGAAGGTGCGCAGGGCACGTCCATCGACATCGACCACGGGATCTATCCCTACGTCACCTCCTCGAATCCGACCGCCGGCGGTGCGGCCGTCGGCACCGGCGTTGCCCCGACGGTCGTCGGACAGGGCGAAGTCGTCGGCATCGTCAAAGCCTACCTCTCCCGAGTCGGCACCGGCCCGCTCCCGACGGAACTCGATGGGACTGCCAGCGAGGAGGAACTCGCTGACTTCATCCGCGAGAAAGGCGGCGAGTTCGGTACTGTCACCGGTCGGCCGCGACGCATTGGTTGGCTCGACATGCCGATGCTGCGGCATGCTGCCCGCGCCAACGGCTTCACTGGCATTGCGGTCAATCACATCGACGTACTTGCTGGCCTTGAGGAGATCAACGTCGGCCACGCCTACGACCTGAACGGCGAGGAACTGCTCACGATGCCAGCGACGACCGAACGCTGGGGTGAGTGTGAGCCGGTGCTGAAAACCTTCGAGCCGTGGGACGAGGTCGACTGGAGTGCGGTCGCTGATGAGGGCTACGACGCGATCCCGGCCAATGCCCGCGCGTATCTCGACTACATCAGCGATGAGGTCGGCGCGCCGATCTACGCGGTCGGCATCGGTCCCGGCCGCGACGAGACGGTCGTTCTCGACAACCCCTTCGAGAAGTAGCTGACAGCGACTGTTTGCTGACTGCTGAGCGGACAAAGTAACACTTACACGCGGCCCGCGGTCTTTCTCGGGTATGAGCGAAACCGTGCTGTTAGTCGGCGGTGGCGGCCGCGAACACGCGATCGCCCGCGCGTTGGCTCCTGACTGTTCGCTGTACGCTGTTGCCGGCAACCGTAACCCCGGCATCGCCGAACTCGCCGATGGGTTCGAACAGATCGACGGCACCGACGCCGAAGCGATCCGCGAGTACGCCGAAGAGATCGACGCAAGCCTCGCTATCGTCGGCCCGGAAGCCGGCTTGCAGGCCGGCGTCGCCGACGAACTCGACGCGGCGGGGGTCTACACCTTCGGNCCACAGGCNGNNGAGGCNCGCATCGAGACGGACAAGGNGTTCCAGCGGGAGTTCATGCAGGACAACGACATCCCCGGCTGTCCGGTCTTCGAGACGTTCGACGACATGGACGCAGCCTGTGATTTCATCGACGACTACGACGGCGATCTCGCTGTCAAACCAGTCGGGCTGACCGGGGGAAAAGGTGTGAAGGTCATCGGCGATCAGGTGACCAGTGAGGAGGCCAAAGCCTACCTGCAGGAGTCCGACTACGAGAGCGTCGTTCTCGAAGAGCGGCTGATCGGCGAGGAGTTCACGATTCAGGCGTTCGTCGCCGACGGCGACCTGCGAACGACGCCGGCCGTCCAGGACCACAAACGCGCTTACGAGGGCGACGAAGGACCGAACACCGGCGGCATGGGCAGCTACAGCGACACGGGCTTCCAACTGCCGTTCATGAACGACGGCGACTACGAAGCCGCCGTCGATATCATGGAACAGACCGTCGCAGCGATGCCCGACTACAAGGGCGTGCTCTACGGCCAGTTCATGCTAACCACCGAGGGCCCGAAAGTCGTTGAGTTCAACGCCCGGTTCGGCGACCCCGAGGCGATGAACACGCTGCCGATCCTCGACACGCCCTTCCTCGACGTGCTGACCGCCGCCCGCGACGGCGACGACCTACCGGAGTTGGAGTTTGCGGGCCAAGCAACAGTCTGCAAGTACGCCGTTCCCGACGGCTACCCGAGTGATCCGGACGCGGGCTCGAAAATCGAGGTCGACGAGGAGACAGTCGGCGACGGGCTGCTGTTCTACGCCAGCGTCGACGCCCGCGAGGACGGGCTGTACACGACGACTTCCCGTTCGTTCGCGGTCGTTGGCCTCGCCGACAGCATTGCCGCCGCCGAGGAGATCGCCGAGGACGCGCTGGCNNGGCTGCGGGCGAAGGCTTCCACATCCGCCACGACATCGGGAAAGCCGATCTCGTCCACCAGCGGATCGACCACATGAACGAACTGCGCGGCGAATAGCGCGGTCGGGTCGCTGTCTGGGTGACTTCTACAGCGTCAGCGTGTAGAGTTGTTTTCTGGCGTCTCTGAACGAGACGCGAGACTCGACAGCTCCGACTTCTTCGAGCCGGCTCACGGCTTGTCGAACCGTTCGCGTCGACAACAACGTGACCTCAGCGAGTTGACTCTGTGTGAGGGTATCGTGGCGATCCAGCTCCTTAGCGACGAGCTTCGCACTCGGTGGTAGTTCGCGGACGGGGTCCCAGCGATCAGCCGATTCCTGTGTGGGTGCAGCGACAGTGGCACTCATTGTATCTGGGAGTAAAGGATTCCCTATAATAATACTTTCTACTTAGAAAATAACTAATGAACATATATAGCCGGCAGTAGATCACCTCCGGACAGAATCGAAACCAGACCCGCTCACTCCAATAAATACCTTGCGTGGTTGCGGGTCGGCCACGAACGGCCACGCCGTTGTTAATGAGGTACTGGCCGGAGTGATACTCGCATGTCGACCGCAACACAGACAGAACACCCGACGGCGACCGGTGGCAACTGGAAAGCCGGCGTCGTCGGTGGTATCGTTGGTGCAATCGTCATGGGCGGCCTCGTCCTCGCTATGAACACGCCCACGCTGGCCGTCGCCATCCCCTCGCTGTACACGCTCGCGCCGCCGGCCAACCCCGGCCTCGGCCTCGCTGTCCACCTCTCGCATGGCGCGGTGCTCGGCGTCGTTTTCGCCGGCATCGTCGATGCCTTCGAGTTGGACTCGACGGCGACACAGATCGGAGCCGGGATCGGCTGGGGCGTCGTCACGTGGGTCGTACTGGCCGCACTCGTGATGCCGGTCTGGCTGAGTGCCGTCGGCTCGCCGGCCTCGCCGCCGCTGCCGAACTTCGCGCCGCCGTCGCTGCTGTGGCACGCTGTCTACGGTGCTGTGCTCGGTGGCGTCTACGCCGCCGTCGCCGACCGGATCTAATCCTCGCGGAACAGCGTCCACGCCGGCTCGTCGTCGATGTCTGCGATGGAAGCGACTTTCTCCTGTCGCAGCGTCCCTATCTTTTCGGTCGCGCCGTGAACCCACGTCACGAACGCGGCCGTCAGCCGCTCGTGGACTGTCTCCGGTGGAACCGGCTGGTAGACGTAGACGTGGCCGCCCTGTTCGATGAGTCGCCGCTGTTTTTCCACGACGCCCAACTCGGCGAGATGGTTGAGATGCCGGGAGATCACGCTCCGGTCGTAGTCGATCCGTTCGGCCAACTCCTTGACCGTCATCGTGCCGCCCTCCATCACACAGAGGCAGACTTCGAGTTCGGTATCGGACATCTGGAACACGTCACGCAGGAGGGCTTCGAGGTCGGGCTTAGCGACGGCATCGACCGGTTCGGCCGGCGTCATCGTCGTCTCACAACAGGTGATCGAGCCGGTGCCGACCGCGAGGTTGCCACACTGGTCACAAGACAGTAGCTCGGGTGGCTCCTCGGAGGACATGGTTGGATATCAGCCGAATCGCCAAAGAGCGTTCCGCGGTCGGGTAGCCGCGACACACGGTCGATTGAAGCGACGACCGCGAGGCAGTTCCAGATACGAGCAGGCAAGCGGGTGGGTCGGCCGACCAACCAAACCACGGCCTGGCGGACTGAAAGGGCGAGTCGCTCTCGGCGAACCCGGACGACGCAAGCACTGCAGGAGTGAGCGTAGCGAACGACGAAGCGCGCAGCGAGTCCCGGGAGCCGAGAGCGACGAGGGCTTTCTACATCAGCTAGTCCCTCACAACTGCTTGTCTAAACACGATCACATACTAGAGCCGAAATCGATTTGCTCGTTGCGCCGCAAGCACCGATATGGTACTCAAAGAGTCCGATTCGGAACTCGCTCGCGGCGACACCGCCCCCGATTTCGCGCTCCGCGGCACCGACGGCGACCACTACAGCCCCGAGGACTTCGCCGACACCGACGCCCTCCTCGTCGTCTTTACTTGCAATCACTGTCCGTACGCGAAAGCCAAATTCGACCACCTCAACGAACTGAGCGAGGAGTTCGACGACGCCGCAATCGTCGGGATCAACCCCAACGCGAACAAGGAGTATCCCGACGACTCCTACGAGAACATGGTCGAACTCGTCGCCAACGGGACAATCGACTACGACGCCTACCTTTTCGACGAAACCCAGAACGTCGCCCGCGAGTACGGCGCGGTCTGTACGCCCGACCCGTTCCTCTTCCGCCGCGAGGACGACGAGTGGCGGTTAGCCTATCACGGCCGCCTCGACGACGCGCTCGATCCGGAATCGGAGCCGACGGAGTTCTACGTCGAGGAGGCCATCGAATCGATCCTCGCCGGTGAGGACGTCGAGCACCCGGATCGACCCTCCCGCGGCTGTTCGATTAAGTGGCGCGAGGAGTAGAGAGTCGTCGGTCGCCTATTCAGTGTCGTTCTCGCCCGCCAGCTGAATCGCCTCGCGGGCGTTGGCCACCGCTTTCTCGTGTTTCGCCGGATAGGCCTCGACTTTCGCCCGGAGCGTGATCCCCTCGCCCAACCGAACGAGGCCATTGAACGCAGCCTGTTTGTCGAGCCGGAGGAAAAAGGAACAGTTGTCGTCGACGCGCTCGTCGAGTTCTTCGAGTACGCGGTCGATAGCGTCGAGTGCGGCCAACTGATCGAGGACGACCCGCATCCCGTCGGCGGTTTCGACCCGTGCCGAGAGGATGACGATCCGGTCGCCGTGGTGGCCCGTGTTCTCGACGCGGTCGATCTCGAACTCCTCGGGGAGAAACTGCCGGAGGGCCTCCTCGACCCGCTTTTCGTCCTCGGTCGCATAACAGAAGGTGCGGAGATCGATGTAGTGAAACGGGACTCGCGGCATACTCGCCCTTCGAGAGCAGCCCGAAAAAGGGCTCTCATCCGCCGCGAGCGAAAGGGGAGGGATATAGGCCCCCAGAGGAGCAACGGCCTGTATGAGCGATCAGTCCACCGACACGGGGTGGTTCGCCGGCCGCACGGCCGACGACGACCACCGGGCGGCGATCAGAACCGGCTCGGCCGACGCGCCCGCCGACTGGCCGACCGCGGCCGTCGACGTCGGCTTCGCCGCCGACAATGACGACTACTACGCCACACTGCGGGAGACGACTATCGAGGCAGCCCGCGAGGCCGTCACCGAACGCGAGGGAGCCGACGACCAGCAACTCCTCCACGCAGTTCGCGCGATGGACGACGCGACCCGGACGGCTAACGAACTCGCCGAGCGATGCCACGAGTGGGCGGCCACACAGTTCGACGATGTCGACAGCGGCATCGAGGGAGCCCGCGATGTTGCCACCCGCGAGTCGACCGATCCAGTCGAAGAGCGGATCGTTTCACTGGCCGAGCGCATCGACGACCTCACAACCGAAGCCGACGAACTCCGCAGCTTCATCGAGCGACTCGCCCCCGAGGTCGCGCCCAACCTCGCGGAGATGGCCGGCTCCGTGTTGGCGGCGCGGCTCATCTCGCTGGCCGGCGGCCTCGACTCGCTGGCGAAGAAACCCAGCGGCACCGTCCAAGTCCTCGGCGCGGAGGACGCGCTGTTCGCCCATCTCGCTGGCCGCGGGCCTTCACCGAAACACGGGATCATCTACACGCACCCGTACGTCAACGGCACCCGCCCGGAAGACCGCGGCTCGGCGGCCCGCGCCCTCGCCGGCAAGCTCACGATCGCCGCCCGAATCGACCACTACAGCGGCGATTTCCGGCCCGAGATCCACGACGAACTCGACGACCGGATGGCGACGATCCGTGCGCGAGCGGACGATGGCGACGGTGGCGGCAACGTCGACGGCGACACGGAGGGGAGCCAATGACCGACCTCCCCGACGGAATCCAGCGACGCGAGTTCGACGGTCGAACCCGACTGGCGACACGCGGCGAACCGGTCTACGGCGAGCCGACCGACGGCGAGTGGCGGTGTTGGGACGCTGGCCGCTCGAAACTCGGCGCGATGCTCGAAAGCGGAATGGATATCGACCTCACTGGCGATGAGGGTGTGCTGTATCTCGGCGCGGCCAGCGGCACGACCGTCAGCCACGTCGCCGACTTCGCGGGGCCGACCTACGCCGTCGAGTTCGCGCCGCGACCGATGGGCGACCTGCTTGACGTGGCCGAGGCCCGCAACAACCTCTTTCCGCTGCTCAAAGATGCCCGCAAGCCAGAGACCTACAGCCATGTCGTCGAGAGCGATCTCGACTTGCTCGTCCAAGATGTCGCCACCCGCGGTCAGGCGAGCGTCGCTGTCGACAACGCTCGATTCCTTGCCGACGACAGCCAACTCCTGTTGGCAATCAAGGCGCGCAGCGAAGACGTGACCGCCGACCCCGAGACCGTCTTCGACTCGGTTTGTGATGAGCTAACCGAGGCCTACGAGATCATCGACCGCCAGCGGCTCGAACCGTCCCACGACGACCACCTCGGGGTCGTCGCCCGCAAGCGGTGACACCGGCTGTGCCGGTCGTCTCTCAGTGGTAACACCAAGTAATAACGTTTTAATTAGTAGGGTCGTAGCGACAGGTATGAGTCATTCAGCAGCGACGGGGAACAGATCGCTCGGCGAAAAGATCTCGGAGTTGGGGCCGACGTGGCTGGCCGGCGCGATCGCCGCAGGGCCGGCGTCGATGGCAAGCCTGCTCAGCGGTGGCGCGAGCTTCGGGTACACGCTACTGTGGGTCGTTGTCATCTCGGCCCTCTTCGGCGCGCTGGCACAGTACCTCGCAACGAAACTGGCGTTGGCGACCGGGGAAGGCCTCGTTGAGACGGTCGAACGCCGCCTCGGCGAGAAGTGGGCGTGGCTGTTGGTCATCGATGTCGTGCTCGTCTCGGGCTTCGCACAGTTGATCATCATGAAGACCGTCGCCAGCGTCTCGGGGCTGTTGACGCCGTTCGGTGCCCAACTCTGGGCAGTCGCGTGGGCGATCTTCCTTGCGGTCGGGCTGGCCGGCGGTGGCTACCGGATCGCCGAACTCGGCGCGAAACTCGTCGTCACGGCAGTCGTGATCGCCTTCGCCGCCTCGCTGTTTATCGTCCCGATTGATGGGGGTGCCGCTGCAGGCGGCCTCGTGCCGAAGATCCCCTCCGGCGGGGCGATCGCCGCCGCCGGGATCCTCGGTGGCGCGGTCCACATCACGATCATCACGATGCAGACCTACAACGTGAAGGCCCGCGGCTGGACGCGCGGCGACGCCGACCTCGCACGCTTCGATATCAGCGTCTCCATGCTCGCCGCCTTCGGGATTTTCAGTATCGCCATCTTCCTCGTTGCGGCAGGGGCGTTGTTCGGCAACGTCGACGGCCAAGGGCTGCGAGCCATCGGTGCGGCCCAGGCACTCGAACCGATCGCTGGTCCGTTCGCCCAGCGGCTCTTCCTGCTCGGCCTGCTCGGGGCAGCGGTCTCGACGCTCGGCGGCAACACGCTCGTCCCGCCGTACGTCGTCGCCGACAAACTCGGCTGGGCGACTGACGTGAGCGACACACGGTACCGCGCGCTGCTGGCCGGGACGGCCCTCGTGAGCGGCCTCGGCGCGTTCATCCCCGGTGCGTTCCTCGGACAGCTGGTGCTCGTATTGGCGGTCGGCACGGTCGGGACGCCGTTCGCGCTCGCGCTCGTGCTCGTCCTGTTGAACGATCCCGAAACGGCCGGCGAGGCACCGAACGTCGCGCTCAACCTCGGTGGCGTCGTCGTCTTCGGCGTAGCGAGCGTGCTGGCCGGCAACTTCGTCGCCGGACAGCTCGGCAGCGGGCTCAGCCTGCTGTCGGGCAGCGTGTTGGCCTTCGCCGCGGTGCTCGCGTTCGCAACGCTGTTGCTGATCGGCTCGCACCTCCGGACGCAGTTCGGGGATACCAACACGGCGGCCCTTTCGGAGTAGCCTCGCCCATACCGCCGGCTTCAGGAGGTATTTAGGAGTCCGTTGCATACGGCGGCCTGATGGAGACAGGCTCGGCGGACGTATTCAGCCAATCGGGGACAATCGGCATCGAAGAGGAGTTTTTCATTGTCAACGAGGATGGTCGCCCCGTATCGGGCATCCAAGAGCTGATCTACGATTCGGAGCCGCCGGAACCTCTGGAAGATCGACTCGACCACGAGCTGTTTCAGTGTACGATCGAAACCCAGACGCCGATCATCGAGACCCCAAGCGACGCCGACTCGGCGTTGGCGACGATCCGTGAGGCCCTGACCGACCACGCCGAAGCCCACGGCTTTCGGATCGCCGCCGCCGGGTTGCATCCGGCCGCCAAATGGCGAGAACTCGATCACGCAACCAAACCCCGATACAAAGCCCAACTGGAGCGGATCCAGTACCCCCAACACCGCAATACGACATCTGGACTCCACATCCACATCGGCGTCGACGACGCCGACAAGGCGGTCTGGATCGCCAACGAGTGCCGGTGGTACCTCCCGCCGCTGCTCGCTCTGTCGGCGAACTCGCCGTACTGGAACGGGTTCGACACCGGGTTGGGATCGGCTCGGGCGAAGATTTTCGAGAACCTCCCCAACACCGGGATTCCGGGCTCCTTCGAGGATTTCGAAGCCTACGATCGTTACGAACAGCGCATGGTCGAACAGGGCTCGATCAACGACCGCGGCGAACTCTGGTTCGACGTGCGGCCGCACACGAGCCACGGTACCGTCGAGATCCGGACGCCTGACGCCCAGTCCGACACCGATGTCGTCCTCGCGTTCGTCGAGTACGTCCACGCGCTCGTCGAGGACCTCGCGGCGCGCTACGAGGACAACGAGCCCGCGAACGACCTGCGCCGAGAACTGCTCGATGAAAACAAGTGGCGAGCGATCCGCCACGGCCACGACGCGAGTTTCATCACGCAGGACGGCACCGACACGATCGAGCTCGCCGAGTTCGTCGACCGCGAGTGCGACCGACTCGGAGTCGACGGGCTTCGCTCCATCTTCGAGCGCGAAAGCGGCAGCGAGCGGCAGCGACGACTAATGCACGAGAACGGAATGGACGCGCTGTGTGAGTCCCTGCTGCTGTAAGCCCTGATTCGTTCTTTCAGAGCCGACAGAAACCCTTTTGCGGCCACAACCCCGAACTCGGTAGTATGAGCGAAACGCCGAGCGACGATACAGGAGAGGAAACCGATACCAGCGAGTTCGACGCCGAGGACGCCTTCGACGACGATGAGTTTGAGGAGGGCGGCAGTGGCGGCGCACGGAAGGAACTCCAGAAGACCAAACAGCGGCTCGAAGAGGAAGCCGACCGCGCCGTCTCGGAGTTCGACGAGGGCGTCGTCGACCTGCTGGCGTGGCTGTTGGATACCGAAACGCGGGCCAGGATCTACGTCTATCTCCGCCAGAATCCCCACAGTACCAGCGACGAGATCGCCGACGGGACGGGGCTGTATCCGAGCACCGTCCGAGAGGCGGTCGCCGACCTCCACGAGGAAGACACCGTCCGCCGGCAGAAGCGCGACAGCGACAGCGCGGGTAACAACCCCTACGAGTACGAGGCGATCGCGCCGAGCAACCTCGTCCGCGGCGTTGTCGGCCAAGTCCAGCGCGAACTCAACACGGTGTTCAATCTCGAAGACCGCTTCGGTGACGACGATGACGACTGCGGCCCGGTGACGATCACGGTCGACGGCGACGAAAGCGACAGTGATGACGCTGGCGACGACGCAACCGACGAGGACGCGGTCGAGATCGACATCGAGGACGCAGAAGCCGAGGACGATATGAGCGAAGACGGCGATGGCGACGACGAGAAGGACAACTGAGGATCGAAGGGGACGGACGTTTAAGCCTGCAGTCCCCAACCGGATCGTATGAACGTCGCGCTGGGCGGCACCTTCGACCCCGTCCACGACGGTCACCGCGCGCTCTTCGAGCGGGCATTCTCGCTCGGCGATGTGACCGTCGGCCTTACGTCGGATTCGTTGGCTCCGAAGACCAGAGACGTCGATCGCCCGATCCGCTCTTTCGAGGAGCGGAAAGCCGATCTCACTGCGGAACTCGAAGCGCTGGCCACAGAGCACGACCAGGAGTTCGAGATCCGAACGCTCACCAAGCCAACCGGGATCGCGGTCGAACCACAGTTCGACGCCCTCGTTGTCTCACCGGAAACCGTCGCCGGTGCCGAACGGATCAACGAGATCCGCGCCGAGAACGGCCACGAGGAACTCCGGATCGAAGTCGTCGATCACGTCGACGCCGATGACGGCGAGCGGATCTCCTCAACGCGGATTCTCAAGGGTGAAATCGACCGCCACGGCAACCTCACGCCGGAGGCTGCCGGCCGGCAGAGCGACTGAATCGTTCCTGTCGCTGCCGCGTCAGGCTACCACGTCGGCGGCTGGAAGCCGGCGTCTTCGAGCAACGGTTTCCACCGCGACTGGACGCTGAGCCGCGACACGTCCATCGCGTCGGCGACCGCCTGTTGGGAGCGTTCCTCCCCGGCGATGAGCGAGCCCGCATAGAGGCTGGCGGCCGCGACTGCCCGCTTCGAGCGGTCGTCATCGGGGATATGCGAGAGAAAGAGGTCAGCCGCGCTGGACCGGGCTTCTTTGCCGAGGTCGAGATCGGCCGCAGCGTCGTCGATGCGGTCGAGCCAGTCTTGGTTTTCGACCCGGTCCCGCGCGCTGTACATACGCGGATGCAGGACCGCTGTCCTCCTTAATCCATCGGCAGCGCGGACGAACAAATCTTTGCCGCCTGCTGTAAAAGCCCGGATATGGCGAAACAGCCGCATCTCTTGGTGGAATCGGCGGACGTACACGAAACGGCGATCATCCCCGGCGACCCCGGGCGTGTCGAGCGGATCGCCGACCAGTGTGAATACGTCGAACACGTCGCGGAGAACCGCGAGTACACCGTCGTTAACGCCGAGTACAACGGTACGTCGCTGACGATCTGCTCGACCGGGATCGGCTGTCCCTCGGCGGCGATCGCCGTCGAGGAACTCAACGCCGTCGGCGTCGAGACCGTCATCCGCTGTGGAACGACCGGCGCGCTGCAGACCGGCATCGAGATCGGTGATATGGTCGTCGCCACCGCCGCCGCCAAAGAGGAGGGGACGACCAAACGCTACGAATCGGCCGTCTACCCTGCCGCGCCGGATTACGGCGTCCTCAGCGCGCTCGTCGACGCCGCGGAGGACAATGACGAGGAAGTTCACGTCGGCCCCATCGTCTCCGATGACGCCTTCTACGCCGAAAGCGAGGACTACGTCGACGACTGGGAGGCCGCAAATCTGCTGGCCATCGAGATGGAGGCTGCCGCCGTCTTCTCGCTGGCCCGGCGTAAGGGCATGAACGCCGGCGCGATCTGTACCGTCGATGGCAACCTCGTCGAAGGCACCCAGAAGGGAGCCGAAGGAGACGAGGAACTGCCCGAAAAGGCGAAAAACAACGTCGAGCGCGCGATCACGATTACGCTTGAGGCGGCGACGACGCTGTAGCCGCCGGGGTAGTGACTGACCGAATCCGCCCGACCGAAGCGTTTAGGCTGACACATCGCCTCGTGAGCCCAATGAACCGACGAACCCTGATGGCAACGGTTGCTGCCGGCACGACCGGACTCGCGGGCTGTCTCGGCGGCGACGGCGGCGGTGGGTTCGGCGGCGACGACGAAGCGGAGACAGCGAGCGAAGAGGACGGGGAATTTTCTGATCTCTCGGCGACCCAGCAGTCGTTTGTCGGTAGACTCGACGAAAAACTGGACGTGAATGCGGCGCGCGCCGCCACCGAGGCGTTCGTCGTCGACGTCCAGACGACCGGCAACAGCGACGAGGACATCCGGCTGGCCGCCGAGGCCTACGTGAACTTCGTCGAGCAATTGGCACTGGATCTCCGCGTCCACGTCGAAGACCGGGGGCTCCGCCAAGCGACGTTCGTTATCGAAACGGCGTGGGCCGAGCAGTTCAAGAGCGGCGAGATCGATGACAGTGAGTATCTCGCCCGGATCGCTGAAACGCGGACGACGTAAGCTCGCCATACTGGCCGGCAACGATCTCGAACGCAGAACGTGGCGGAAATCATACAGAAGCGTTTTGTTTTTCGTGTTACCAACCCACACTATTTTGCGGTGGGACCGTAGCTTTTCGAAAATCGATAGACAGCGGGTAGGTTCAGGCAGTGCCTGAGCCGAAATCAGGGTGTCCCAGCCGGATTTCAGGCAGGGCCTGTCGCCGGTTCAGGCAGCATCATACAAAGTAGGTAGGGACTAATAGTACAGTTGCAATGGGAATTTCACGCAGAAATGCACTTATCGGACTTGGGACAGTTGCGGCAGGGGCAGGCGTGGTCGGAGCCTCCGGCGCGTTCACATCAGTGAGCGCGGACCGTGAGATATCGGTCGAATCATCCGGCGATGCGGACGCGAACGTCCAGATCGTCGTCAACGAACAGCAAGGCCTGACAGACTCGGGGGAGGATGTCATCGGCCTCAGCTTCAGTGGACTCAACCAAAACGCAGTCACGCGGTTCAACAACGCGCTGACGATCACGCCACAGGGTGGCAACGGACCCTACGACGTCAGCATCGAGGAGGACCTCGGACCGGTCAGCTTCGAAGTCGTCGACGGAACGAACGTTAGCGGAGGGACAGCGGTCAACGTGAACGTCGTCATCGACCTCACTGGCGAAGCGAGTGCCGAGGACATCCCGACGGACGCGACGATCACCATCTCGGTCACGCAGAGTGCCTAAGACGGTATTCGAGCTGTAACGGGCGCAGTAGGCACCCCGCACGTGACGAAACGCGCAACGGTCAAATTCGAGCAAGGGGACAACGAACCGGGCACAATCGGGCTGTACACAACGGGCAACTATCACGCAGGAACTGGGCCAGCAACACGATACTAAGTGGTTGTGGCCCCTACACACACTATGGGACTATCACGACGGAACACGATCATCGGCATCGGCACCCTCGCCGTGGGCGCGGGCGTTATCGGCGGGAGCGGTGCCTTCGACTCGGTCGAGGCGAACCGCTCCTTCGAGGTCGGTGTCACGGGCGACGATGCGGCACTACTCGGGCTCGAAGCCACGAACGACATCATCGCGGGCACCCAAAGCGGCGGCTCCGGCGAGAACGATATCATCTACTTCCGGATCAGCGAGGAGGGGTCCGGCGGCGATGCCGCACTCAACGAGAACGCCACCACGGTGTTCTTCGACGCGATGCGCGTAACCAACAACGGGAACAAATCCGTTCGGCTCAGCTTCGTCTTCGACGGCGGGATCGACGGCGTCGCGTTTACGCTGGCCGAAGAACGCAACGACACGAGCCGGACCGACCTCGTCAGTGAGGGGTACGTCCTCACGCCAGGGGAATCGATCTCGCTGGACCTCCGGATCGACACTACCGCCGACGGCGGCTACGTCGAACCGGCGGACGGCGAGCCGTACCAAATCACGATCCAAGCTGTATCGACTGAATAGAACCGCGAATATCGAGCGAGACCACCCACATAACACAGACCAATGGTAGAACGAAACCGCAGACGAATGTTGATCGGGATCGGCGCGCTAGCCGTCGGAGCCAGCGGCTTCGTCGCCAGTGGGGCGTTCTCGCTCGGCTCGGATGGTAGCCTCGGCGACGACTGGGTCCAAGTCGAGGGGACGAACCAAGCAGTGAGCTTCAACCCCACCCAATCACAGACCGGCGACGGCAGTACCGGCGGTGGAGGCGGCGGTGGCGATGGTGGCGACGACAGCACTGACGGCGACACAACCGACGAAGAAACCGACAGTGAAGAAGAACAGCCGACCGAGGAGGAAGAGCAGCCACCCGAAGAAGAGCAGACGGAAGAAGAACAGCCGACCGAGGAGGAAGAGCAGCCACCCGAAGAAGAGCAGACGGAAGAAGAACAGACCGACGACAGCGACACTGAGACGGAGACGCTCACAACGCGCGTCCAGGTCGTCACCGACCCGAACAACTCCAGCAACGCGGTCAACGGCTCCGGCTCGGCCCGCTGGAACGGAACGGTCTTCGATACCGATCTCGTCCTCGGCACTTCTGAGGGCTTCTTCCGCGGCGTTGCGGCCGAGAACGTCAACGCAAACGCGGTGTCGACGATCGGCGATACCGACACGAACGGCTATCCCAATGGCCGCGTCGCGTTCATCATCGCCAACGTCGGGCCCGAGGGCGGCGGTCCCGGCGCGACCGTCCGCGTTTCGGGCCAGCTGTTCGCCGACGGCGAGGCGATCTCGACGGACCAACTCAGATTCCCCTACCGCGTCGTCGACAACGATGGGAATGCAGTCAGTCGAGGCGGGAACCTCCTGTCAGGCAGCGGCGTGCGGCTCCAGAACAGCCACGTCATCGAGGTCGTGATCGTGATCGACACCCGCGGTGGTGTCGACGATCTCGAACGCATCGACAACCTCCGGTTTACCGCAGAAGGGGTGAACTGAGATGCCACCCAAATCGCGCGGCGGCTCGGGCGGACTCAGCCGGCGAGCAGCCCTCGCGCTGATCGGCGGCGGCGGCCTGCTGGGGATCAGTGCTTCCGGCGCGTTCGACCAAGTGGGCGCGCAACGACCGTTCGATCTCGCTGTCGACGACGACAACGCCTTGCTCGGCATCGAGACGTTCGGCCCGATCGAGGTCACCCAATCGGACGTGACCGTCGACGTGATGGAACTCCACAACCGGTTTCCGGACGCAGTCTTCGATTCGGTGTCGGTGACGACGGATAGTTCCATCCTCTCGATCAGCGACCCGCTGGAGCGCGGCGAAACGCTCGCCAACGACGAACGGCTCACCGTCCGTGGCCGCGTCGAGAGCGACCGTAGCCGAACCGCCAACGTCGAGTTGACGATCACGGTCAGCGGGAGCTCCGAACGGATCGAAACGACGCGCACGATCACCGTCGCGGTCGATCTGCGCGGCCAGCTCCCCGAGGGCTGCCCGGTTTCGCTGGATATCTCCGTATCGGTCGGCGACGACGCGCTGGGCGAGCAGACCAGCGACGGCGATCTCAGTCTCACGAACGAGGAGGTCGACGGCAGCGTCACGACGACCGCCGGTAGCGGTGGCAGCCTCGATATCCGGAACACGACGATCACCGGCGACGTCATCGCCGATGGCGATATCTCGCTCCGGAACGCGACGGTCGGCGGCGATGTCCGGACCCGCGAAGACAGCGAGGGCACGATCTCGCTGGAAAACACCACTGTCGGCGGCAGCATCGTCGGCGACAGCGACGTGACCAGCCGCAACTCGAACGTCGACGGCGACCTCCGAACCCGTGAGGACAGCGAGGGCGCGATCACCGTCCGCGGGCAACGGACCACCCCCGCGACGGTCGTCGGCAGCGTCGTCGGTGACGGCGACGTTGAGATCATCGCGGCCCAGATCGGCGGCGAGGTCCAAACCCGAAGCGGCAGCGAGGGATCGATCACGATCACGAACGCGACCGTCTGCAGAGCGATCGACGCCGACGACGATCTGACGATCACGAACGCCGAAGTCGGCGCGGTAACCGCCGACGGCGACATCCAAATCAAGCCGAATTCGACGGTCTTCGGGACGGTCAACGCGAGCAACAACGTGACCCTGTCGAGAAACGCCACTGTCAAAGGCGATATCAACGCCAGCGGCGACGTGACCGTCGACGGTACCGTCGAGGGGGGCGTCTTCGCCGGCGGGACCGTCGACGGCAGCGG
The DNA here is from genome assembly GCF_006861665.1 of Halonotius terrestris. GTDB lineage: Archaea > Halobacteriota > Halobacteria > Halobacteriales > Haloferacaceae > Halonotius > Halonotius terrestris. The sequence goes on from NZ_RKLU01000004.1 coordinate 105,462, forward strand.
GACGATCAACGGGAACGATCCGCGGCCGAGCAGCGAAAACGGCAACGGCGGCGGGCAAGGTCGGTAGTGCGCCGCCGGGACACACCCGAATCGATAACAGCACCCGGCCCCACAAGGAGAGTAGGAATGGGCTCGCCCCCGGATGCTGCGTCACCGCCTGATGAACCCACCGCAGCGACAGCATCGTCGAAAAACGGCGAGGCAACAGGGGAGAATGGCAAGAAGACGGAGGAGAAATCGGAGCGTCGGCCGCTCCGGATCGGCCTCTGGGAGCCCGGCGCGACCGCGATCGAACAGGAACTCGAAACCGAAATGAGCGATGGCGAGGTTTCGATCGTCGGTCCGGAGTCGAACCCGCTTGAGATCCACGCTGTCGACTGTCTCGTCGCCGACTGTTCGGGTGTCGAGACACAGGCCGCAACCGTCTACGAGGCGATCCGCGACGCCTATCCCGAGAAACCGCTTGTCGTCATCACGCGCGGCACCAACGAGACCCAACGCGAGCGGATCGCCGACAACGAGTACACCTCTCACGTTCCACGGACCGAAAGCGGCCTGCCGGTCCCGCTGGTGGTCGCGCGGTGTAAACGGCTGGCGAAACGCCCGTTGGCCGAGACCGACAGTGAGGACGAAGCGGAAGCGGCGTCGCCGACGATCACCCAAACGGTGAGCCTCTGGCTGTTGTGGGGGATCGCCGTCCTGACCTACGGCGTCGGCGACGTGGTGTCAACGATCATCGCCGTCTACTTCGTTCAGGGGCTCGGCGAGAGCAACCCGCTCGTCTTGTTCCTCCTTTCCGAGTTCGGGATTCGCGGGCTGTTCGCGCTGAAAATCGCGGTGTTCGTCATCGCGGTCGGCATCAACCTCGGCTTCCGCAAGCGGGGCGACTGGCTCGGCTACTACGGCCCGCCGGTGTTCGTCGCTGTCCTCGGGGCGTTTCTCACGATCTCGAACCTACTGGCGATCAACGCGGCCTGAGAATTGGCCGATCGGCGACCGTTAACTCTAATTACTCTCGTTGGTCGTGTTGCCGCCGACACCGCCGGTTCGTGGAATCACTTCGAGCGTCCACGTCGTGAAGCTCTTGAGATCGAGATAGCCGACGCCGCCGATCGCTCGCAGCGCGGAACGGGAGCCGGCGGTCGAGGCCTGAACGAGTGACTCCTGGACGGCTCCGGTCCGGTCGACGAGATCGAGGCGATGCCGAGAGTCCTTGTCGACCTCGAAAACGAATTCGACGGGCGATTGCTCGCCGAAATCGATCGGACCGACCACCGTATCCAGCCCGTCGGCGAACGCGAACGGCGGTTCCATGCCCGTCCCGACTTCGTAGACCGGGAGATCGTATATCGTCGCCTCCCAATCACCGGATGCGTTGAGTACGGAGAGCTCGTAGCTGCCGGGATCGACGGGCTGGACGTTCGTCCGACCGGTGAACGGGCCGCGTGCTTGAATCACGCCACGGACCGTCTCATCGGTGGTCGACCGTAGCTCGACGTTGTAGATATCGTCGGAGCTGTGATCGACGTTGGTATCGATGATCGTCGGTCCCTCGTTGACGAGTTCGAAGGGCTCGCTGGTGCCGGTCCCGCTGCCCGACCGTTCGATTGTCTCACTGTTTGGATACGGTGGAAACTCGGCTTCAACCATCGCTGGCGGGCCGTCGTTGCCGCCCGAGCCAAGAACAGTGTAGGCACTCACACCAGCCACGCCGACGACCCCCCCTGCTGCAGCCGCACCGAGATACTGTCTGCGCTCCATACCCCCGCGTTGTCCCCCCGCCGTCTAAGTCCATCGCTCCGATTCTCAGCACTGAAACGCCGCCAGGGTTGTGGGTTGGGCTGTTCGGGGCGTCGCCGCTCGCAGTTCGTCAGGGAAACCACGGGCCTGTCGTAACGCCTAAGAGTCAAACAGCCCTTCCACTGAACAATGAATCAGCGAACGCGTTCGTCTTGGAGGGATCTTCATGGGGGTTGAGATCAAGGAGTCGGCGGTTACAGACGAGGAGTTGGCGGCGATGGAACAGTTCGTCTACGACTATCTCGACGCCAGCGTCCAAAACGAGGACGACGGCGGCCGAATGCGCTGGTACCCCTGGCACAGCGCGGAGTACCGGTTCAACCACATCAAAAACGTCGCGGAACTCGGCCAGCAGATCGCCGCCGGCGAGGGAGCCGATCCCGACATCGTCACCGTCGCCGCGCTTTTCCACGACGTGGCGAAACTCGACGCCCCGCAGGATACCCACGCCGAGGAGGGCGCGGCCGTCGCCCGCGAGTACTTGGAGAGCCACGGCGACTACCCGGCGTCGTTCATCGACTCGGTCTGTCAGGCCGTCGCCGACCACTCCTTTCAGGGGCCGCTCTCGGAGGTCTCACTGGAGTCCCGCTGTATGATGGAGGCCGACATCCTCGATAAGGTCGGGGCCAACGGGACCGCGCTCATGCTGTTGCGGATGGGGTATGAGTCCCGCACCCACATGGACGCCGCCCAGATGGTCGACCGCGTGCTCGAACGCGGGAAAGACCACCTCGACCGCGTCGAGTCGGATACCGCCGAAACGATCGGCCACAAACGCCTCAAACGCGTCAAGTGGTTCCGGGAATGGCTGGAATCCGAGGTCGCCGACATGGAAGTCGACCGACCGGGCAAACCGGGCGAGCCTGAGGAGCCGGCCGAGTAGTCGACCCGCTTTTCGACGACCCCGACAACGAGACAAGGTTTAGGGAGCCGACCGCCTACCACCGACAACCAATGCAGTATCCGCTCGTCCACGTCGGTTTCGTCCTGTTGCTCGTCGGCACGCAAGCGGTTTTTACGCTGCTGTCGGTGCTGAACGTGCGACACGCTGACCGGCTGCTCGACCGCGAACAGGAGTGGGTCGAAACGGCCCTCGGCGTCGACGACCTCGATGAACTCCGCGGCTACCACCGCCTGACATCGGCGTTTTCGGAACTCCAGTCGTGGGTCGGCCTCGGCGTTCTCCTCATCGTTCTGTACGCCGGCGGGCTCTCGTGGGCCGTCGAGCTGCTCGCTGCGACCAGCCAGTCGGTCGTCCTGCAGGGAATCGTCTTCTTCGTCGGCCTCGCGGTCGCCGCACAGCTGTTTTCGATCCCGTTCAGCGTCGTCTCGACGTTCGGCATCGAGGAGATCTTCGGGTTCAACAACCAAACCGCGAAGCTGTTCGTCCGCGACACCTTGGTGCAACTCGGCCTTTCGGTCGTTTTCGTGGCGATCCTCGGCGGCGCGGTCCTCGCCTTTATCGAGTGGCTGCCAACGCTGTGGCCCGCGGCGGCGTGGGGACTGTTCGTCGTCGTCTCGCTGGTGATGCAAATCCTCTATCCACGCGTCATCGCGCCGCTGTTCAACGACTTCGAGCCCGTTGACGCCGGCGAGTTACGCGAGGCCGTCGAAGATGTCTTCGAGCGCGCTGGCTTTGCGACGAGCGATATCTACACGATGGACGCCAGCCGGCGGTCCTCGCATCTCAACGCCTACTTCATCGGGTTCGGCCGCACCAAACGCGTCGTGCTGTTCGATACACTCGTCGAAAAGATGGACCTGCCCGAACTCCAGAGCGTCCTCGCCCACGAGTTGGCCCACTGGAAGGAGGCCCACATCTGGAAGCAGTTCGCCGCGGGCGTGGTCCAGATGGCCGTCGTCGTCGCCGTCCTCGGCTGGCTGGTCAGCTTCGATCCACTGTACGCCGCCTTCGGGATTCCGGCGTCGGCGACTTATGCCGGCCTCCTGTTGGCCGGGCTGCTCGTCGGGCCGCTGCTGCAGTTCACCGCGCCGCTGTCGAACAAACTTTCGCTGGCCCACGAGCGTGAGGCCGACGACTACGCCGCCGAGATCATGGGCCCCGCGCCGATGATCGATGCCTTGGGCCGGCTGGCCGGCGAGAACCTCGCCAACCCCTTCCCGCATCCGTGGTACGCGACGTTCCACTACAGCCACCCGCCGATCCCCGAGCGCATCCGACGCTTGCAGGAACGAGGCGATAGCGACGTCGCTGCGTCGGCTGATAGCCCCGAAAACATCGCGCCCGGTACTGACTGAGATGGCTGCAAAGGGCAGCTACGTGCTCGTCGTCGAGTGCGACGGTCCGGTCATTGTCGAGGTCGGCGCGCTCGGTGAGATCACGTTCGACGGCACCTACGCGTACGTCGGCAGCGCGTTCGGGACCGGCGGCCTCTCGCGTGTCGATCGCCACCGACGCGTCGCCAGCGGTGAGCACGACGTGCGACACTGGCATATCGACTACCTGCTTGGTGCGTCGGCAACGCGGCTCGCGAGCGTCGAAACGTATCCCGACCGCGACATCGAGTGTGCGTTGGCGACAGCCCTGCGCGAGGCGGGCTGTAAGCCCGTAGCGTGGTTCGGCGCGTCCGACTGCGACTGTGGCAGCCATCTCTGGGGAGTGACCAGCCGCTCACAGCTGTCAGCTATCAAATAAAAAGTGGTTCGCGGGAAGATCCCGTGTCTGGCGATTAGACTTCGCGGATGTGTTCTTTGATCGTTTCGATGGTTTCCTCATCCAGTTCGAGACCCGGATGAGCTTCCTCGGCGTGTTCGGCAGCTCGTTCCAGTACTTCCTCTTCGCTTCCTTCGCTGATTTCAGCGTCGCAGCCGTCGATGACACAGCTGAGTTCGTGTGACATTGCAACTCGATATACCGGAGGATTGGGATTAGGTGTTATTTTGGTTATGACCAATCACGCGGCTCACTGCGTGAGTTCCGCGGCGAACTCGGTGGCGAGTGCCGCCTCAGCCCGCGAAAGCCGGTACTGCACCGTCGACTGCGGAATATCCAGTTCGGTCGCAAGCTCCTGTGTCGTGATTGCCCGCGGCGTTTCGTAGTAGCCCCGCTCGACAGCTTCGGTGAGGATGGTCCGCTGTTCGTAGGGGAGGTCTGCCAGTGAAATACCGCTCTGTGCCCACTGTGTCACCCCGGTCAGATGCTCGAAATCGAGGGAGACGCCGTCTTTGAGATCCGCCCGGAGCGTGTCGTAGAGACTTCCGATCTGGGCGTCCTCAGGCACGAGCAGCCGCCATCGATACTCGTTGCCCTGTCGTTTGGCGTCGTACAGCAGGCCATCACCGAGATGGGCGGTTGCGAGCATCGGAATCGAATGACAGTTCTTGCCGTCGGTCCCGTAGGCGTAGACGGTTCGGCTCGTCGGACTGTTCGACAGCAGTTCGTAGCTCCAGGTTGACGGACAGACCGTCGCGTCGAGACACTCGTTGCAGTGGGTTGGATCGAGAAAGATATCGTCCAACTTCGCAAGCGCTTCCTCCGGGCCTGTGATATGGTTGAAATGCCAGATACTCTCGTTTGGCACACTCGCCGACAGCGACGTCAACGTCATCACGACATCCGGATACTCGATGAAGATATCCGCGATCGGATCGCTCTCCGGCTCGTATCTGACGGTAAACACGAACTCTTGCATGCGTCTCGACCGAGTGGTCGACCGCCGGCCCCCTTAGGGCTTGGTTGGTTATAACCAAACGGCCGCTTTTCTCATGGCGAAGGGAGCGCACTCATCGGGGAAGATAGAACGGATCGCACAGCAAGAAAACAGCAAGTGACTGAAGCCGCTCAGTCGTCGCTTGAGACGGCTTCGGTGTCGAGGCTGGCTTCGGCCGCCGCGGTCGGCCGCTCCGGCCGCTCCTCGCGCACGTCGTCGGCACCCTTGTTCTCGATGGAGTTGCGGTAGGCCTCCGGGAAGATCCGGACGAAGTTCTCGACCTCGGTAGCCCACTCATCGAGCAGTTCGGCCGCACGGTCGCTGTCGGTGTACTCGGCGTGGTTCTCGACCATCCGCGTCAACATCCGCTCGTCTTTCTCGGTGAGACTCTCGGAGAACGTCACCATCTCCTTGTTGAGTTTGGATTCGAACTCGCCGTCGGGATCGTAGACGTAGGCGACGCCGCCGGACATCCCGGCAGCGAAGTTCCGGCCGGTNTCNCCGAGNNNGNCGACGACNCCGCCGGTCATGTACTCACAGCCGTGGTCNCCGACGCNNTCGACGACNGCNTTNACGCCGGANTTGCGNACGNCGAACCGCTCGCCNGCNANGCCGTTGATGTAGGCCTCGCCCTGCGTTGCTCCATAGAGCGCGACATTGCCGATGAGGATGTTGTCCTCGGCGGCGTAGGCCGCGTTTTCGGGCGTCTGGACGACCAGTTTCCCGCCGGACATCCCTTTGCCGACGTAGTCGTTGGCCGCGCCAGTGAGGTCCATCGTCACGCCGTTGGCGAGGAACGCCGCGAAGCTCTGGCCGGCGATCCCGTCGAAGTCGATGGTAATCGTATCGTCCGGCAGGCCATCGCCGCCGTACTGCGTGGAGATCTCATTGGAGAGCGTCGCGCCGACCGCGCGGTCGACGTTGGCGATCTCCTTGTCGAGGGTGACCGACCGCCCGGACTCGAGGGCGGCTTCGGCGTCCTCGATGAGTTCCCAATCGAGTTGGTCGTCGATGTCGGCGTGTTTCTGCTCGCGGGTTTTCCGCCGCTGGTCGCCAGCGGTCGGCGCGATGACCGTCGAGAGATCGAGGTGTTTGGCCTTCGGGTGGTCGGTCTCCCGCTGGCTGAGGAGTTCCGGCCGGCCGACCATCTCCTCGATGNNNGTNAAGCCGAGNTCGGCCATGATCTCNCGCAGCTCCTGGGCGATGAACGTCATGTAGTTGATGACGTGGTCCGGCTCGCCGGGGAACCGNTCGCGGAG
>NZ_RKLU01000004.1:112846-122165 GCF_006861665.1 Halonotius terrestris
CACTCCTTTTCGGTGTCGAACCGNTCNGGCGGNTCGCCNCCNTCGCCGGTGTTGGATTTCCCGCCGAGGCGGTTCATGGCGATGGAGTTGGTCTCGTGGGCCTCCGGCGAGAGGCTTCCCAAACTCATTGCGGCCGTCGAGAAGTGCTCGACGATCTCGTGGACCGGCTGGACCTCCTCGATATCGACGGGGTCGCGGTCGGGATCGAATTCGAGCAGGCCGCGCAAGGTCTGGAGGTTCTCGTTTTGGTCGTTGATCAGCTCGGCGAACTCCAGATACCGCTCGTAATCGCCGCTACGGACCGCCTGCTGGAGCGTGCCGACCGTCTCGGGGTTCCACTGGTGATAGATCCCCGAGGAGCGGTGTTCGTACTCGCCTTGGGTTTCGAGTTCGGGGTCGGCACCGAAGCCGACGGCGTGTCGCGTCCGCAGGTCGTCTTCGAGCACGTCGAGACCGATCCCCTCCGTCCGGATTTCGGTTCCCTCGAAGTACTCGTCGATGAGGTCGGAACTGAGGCCGACAGCCTCGAAGATCTGCGCGCCCTGGTAGGATTCGACCGTCGAGATCCCCATCTTCGCCATGATCTTCAGCAGGCCGTGTTCGAGGGCGTGCATGTAGCCGTCGATGGCTTCCTCCTCGTCCGCGCCGTCGGGGCCAGCGCAGAGGTCGGAGATCGTCTGGTAGGCGAGGTAGGGGTTGACCGCGCCCGCGCCGTAGCCGACCAGCGTGGCGAGGTGGTGGACTTCGCGTGGGTCGCCCGATTCGACGACGAGGCCAACGTCGGTCCGCAGCCCGTGGCGGACGAGGTCGTGGTGGACGCCGCCCGTTGCCAGCAGGCTCGGGATCGGAATCCGGTCACCGTTCGTCCCGCGGTCCGACAGGACGATGATATCCGCGCCGTCGTCGATGGCGTCGCGGGCGTCCTCGCGGAGCCGCTCGATGGCGGTTTCGAGATCGAGTTCCGGATCGTACGTCATATCGAGCGTGGCGGTCTCGAAGCCGTCCTCGTCGCGGTCGAGGTTCTTGATCGTCGCCGTCTTTTCGTCCGAGAGGACGGGCGACTCAAGGACGAGCTGGTGGGCGTGTTCCGGCGACTCGNNNANCAGGTTCCGCTGNTTGCCGAGCCGCGNCTNNANNNNGGTGACNAGCTCCTCGCGGATGTAGTCGAGCGGCGGGTTCGACACCTGCGCGAACAGCTGCTTGAAGTAGGAGAACAGCGGCCGGTTGAACTCGGAGAGCACGGACAGCGGCGTGTCGTCACCCATCGAGCCGACNGGGTCNTTCCCNTNGNTGGCCATCGGCTCAAGCAGGTGGGTGAGCTGGTCTTGGGTGTAACCGAAGGCAGCTTGCTGGGCGCGTAGCGAGTCAACGTCGCCGTGTGGTTCGAGGCTGTCGCCGGCGATGTCGTCGAGTTCCTGTTGGTGCTCGTCGACCCACTCGCCGTACTTGTCGTCGGTGAGCTCGTCGAAGACCTCGGCGTCAGGCGTGACTTCGCCCTTCTCGGGATCGGCGACGAAAATCTGGCCGGGCTGGAGCCGACCGCGCTCTTTGATCTCGCTGGGGTCGGTCTCGATCGCACCGACCTCGCTGGCGGCGATCAGTTGGTTGTCCTCGGTGATGTCGTACCGGCAGGGGCGCAGCCCGTTGCGGTCGAGGACGGCGGCGATCTTGTCGCCGTCGGTCGCGGCGACGAGCGCGGGACCGTCCCACGGCTCGATCAGGCTGGCGTGGTAATCGTAGAAGTCCTTGCGGTCGGCATCCATCGAGTCGTCTTTCTCGTGGGCCTCCGGGATGAGCATCCGGAGGATGTGCGGGAGCTCACGATCCGAATGCATCAACAGCTCGATGGCGTTGTCGACGCTGGCCGTGTCGGACTGGCCGGCCTCGGTGACGGGCTTGAGCGTCTCCATGTCGTCGCCGAAGTCCTCGTGTTCGAGCCGGGATTCACGGGCCCGCATCCAGTTGATGTTGCCACGGATNGTGTTGANCTCGCCGTTGTGGATGATNNNNCGGTACGGGTGGGCGAGATGCCACGCGCCNAGCGTGTTCGTCGAGAANCGGGCATGAACNANCGNGANCGTCGTNNNCAGCCGCTCATCCGTGAGATCCGGATAGTAGTTTTCGAGCTGTTCGCCCTTGAGGAGACCCTTGTAGACGAGGGTCTTCCGGTGGAGCGAGCAGACGTAGAACCGTTCCGCGCCGTCGACGTCCTCGGCGGCGGCTTCGATCTCGCGGCGAGCGAGGAACAGCCCGCGGTCGAAGGCGTCGGCAGCCATCGATGAACTCGGCGTGACGAACGCCTGCCAGACGGCTGGCTCGGAGTCGAGGGCAGTTTTGCCGAGTTCGCTGTTGTCGGTCGGCACCTCACGCCAGTGGAAGACATCGAGGTCGTACTCGGCGAGGGTTTCCTCGAACAGTTCGACGAGCTGTTCTCTAACGCCGTCGTCCTGTGGCATGAAGATCGAGCCGACGGCGTACGTTTCCGGCAGATCGCCGACGACGGCTTCGAAGAACTCGTCGGGTCGCTGAATCATGATGCCGGCCCCGTCGCCCGTGGCTTCCTCAGCCCCGGTGGTGCCGCGATGTTCGAGGTTACAGAGCAGATCGATCCCGTCGGCAACAACGCTGTGGGACGCACCGCCATCCAGATCTACGACGGCCCCAACGCCGCAGTTGGATCGGTTGTCGGTCGGGTCCGCGAGCCCGACCGTGTCGTCATGCGCGTCGTCCGGCCGCGCATGGGAATCATTGTGTGACTTGGCCATACCGGACAGAGCAATCGCCCAAATAAATGCCTACTGATGGAGAGATAAGGGTTCCTTAGCCACACATTAGGAGAAATTAGGATGTTAATACTCAAGAAACATATCAAAGTCATCGAGAATTCACCGACGAAACGGCGTTTCAGTATTTTCTCGATAATCGGCCGGGTTCGCAGACTAGCCGATCAGGATGGTAAACATCGTCACCAATTTGGGCAAATACTGTCGATATCCTCAATAGTTCTTTGCGAAGTACGCGGTCTGGGTCGCCGGATCATCACAGATCGCACACGTCTCGTCGTCGCCGACGCTCTCCTCGTCGTCGAACGGGCACATCACGATCTCGGCGGCCAGCGGTTCCTTGATCGGGGCCTCACACTCCTCGTCGCCACACCACGGAGCCTTGACGTAGCCGCCGTGTTGGCCGAGCGTGCCCAAGATTTCCTCACGGGAGTCGGCCTCGCGGACGCTATCTTCGAGGTTTTCTTCGGCGGCCGCGTAGAGTTTGGCATAGACTTCGTCGAAGTGCTCTTGGATCGTCTCGCCGATATCGTCGCGGTCGGCCGTCGTTGACTCGCCGTCGGGGCGGTGGATGATGGTCACCTCGTCGTCCTCGACNTCGTGNGGNCCGANCTCGATGCGGANNGGNNNNCCCTTCAGCTCCCACTCGTTGAANTTGAAGCCGGGGTTGCGCTCGTCGCGGTCGTCGAGNNCGNNNCGNACGCCGCTGTCGGCGAGGTCGTCGGCGACCTCGTCAGCGTAGTCGAGCACGTCGTCTTTCGTATCTTCCTGCCAGATCGGAACGACAACGACCTGTTCGGGTGCGATCGTCGGCGGGAGGACGAGCCCCTGATCGTCGGAGTGCGTCATGATGAGCGCGCCGAGCGCGCGCCACGAGAGGCCCCACGAGGTCGTATGCGCGGGCTGGGTCTCCTCGTCCTCATCGGAGAAGGTGATATCGAACGCCTCAGCGAAGGAGGTGCCGAGGTGGTGGCTGGTGCCGGCCTGCACCGATTTTCCGTCCGGCATCAGGGCTTCGACTGTCGTTGTCTTGTGTGCACCCGGGAACTTGTCGTGATCCGGTTTTTGGCCCTTCAGGACCGGAATCGCAAGCAGATCCTCGTAGAGCTCAGCGTACTGNTCGAGNCGNGTCATCGTNTCNTCCCACGCCTCNTCGNGNGTCTCGTGGGCNGTGTGGCCCTCCTGCCAGAGGAACTCCTTNGTGCGGAAGAACGGCTTCGTNTCNGTNGCNTCCCANCGNACNACNGANCACCACTGNTTNANCCGCAGCGGGAGGTCGCGGTGGCTGCGGACCCACTGGGCCATGTAGGGCGCGATGATCGACTCGCTGGTCGGCCGGACGGCGAGGCGTTCGTCGAGTTCNTCGNGGCCGCCGTGGGTGACCCACGCNACNTCNGGGTCGAANCCNTCGACGATGTCTTTCTCCCGTTCGAGATAGCTCTCGGGGATGAACAGCGGGAAGTAGGCGTTCTGGACGCCCGTGGCCTTGAATTTGCCATCGAGTTCCTGCTGGATCGCCTCCCAGAGGGCGTAGCCACGCGGGCGCGTGACGATGAACCCGCTCATGCCGTCGGGGCCGTAGTTCGCAAGGCCGGCCTTCTTGACGACCTCGGCGTACCACTCGCCCGTGTTGTGCTGTTTGCTCTCAGTAATTCCGAGATCTTGCTCGCTACTCATTGCCGGCACTCCGCAACCGGGACAAATAAACGCAGTGTGTTTCGAATCAGCCCGCTTCCGCCACCACAGCCGCGGCGACAACCTTCTTGCGCCGGCAACCGTAGCTGCTGTCATGAGCGCCTCGGATGGCCGCACCGACGCGGACGACGAGACCCACTCGACGAGTGCCACGGCGGGGGCATCGACCGCGCTGCTGGTCGGTGGCGGGCTCCTTGTCGTCCTCACTGTGTTGCTCGTCATTCTCTCGATAGCCCCCTCGGGCGGCATGGGTGGTGGGATGATGGGTGGCGGGATGATGGGCGGTGGAATGGGCGGCCCGTGGCTCTGGCTGCTCGCAACCGTCCTCCCGCTCTCGATTCTTACTGTTGTCGGCTACGCACTCTGGCAGTCAACACAGGCGTCGACACCGCAAGCGACCGAGCCGGAATCGACAGCCGATCCACTGGAGATACTCGAAACGCGCTATCTCGACGACGAAATCGATCTCGCGGAGTACGAAACGCGGCTCGGTCACCTCTTCGGTATCGACGCCGACGGCGATAGCCATCCACGGGTCAGCCGGCTGGCGATCCGGTACGCCCGCGGTGAGATCGACCGCGAGACGCTTACAGCCCGGCTCGACCGGCTCCAATCGGCGGACGCCTCAGTCGGTGCGGTCGACACCGAAACGGTCGTCCAGAGCGCGGCCGCCCTTGACCGACAGGACACCCACAGCGCGACCACTCGGGACAACGAGCAGTCGACCGCAACAGAGCGGCTGCGCCAGCGATACGCCGACGGCGGGGTGAGCCACGAGGAGTACAAACAGCGGCTCAGGACGCTTCGGGAGACCGCGAGCGAGGAAACGTAACCAAAAATCGCCGCAACGGTCGTGGTACCACGACTCTCGCAAGGGTTATCCCCCGGTGACCTGTACGTTTGATTGCAATGGCACACGGCAAAGTTGATTTCTTCAACGACACTGGCGGCTACGGATTTATCGACACGGATGATGCTGACGACGACGTTTTCTTCCACATGGAGGATGTCGGCGGCGAGGATCTCAAAGAAGGCGAGGAGATCGACTTCGATATCGAACAGTCCCCGAAAGGCCCGCGCGCGACCAACGTCGTTCGCAACTAACTACAGTCCTCGCCTCACGGCGATACTGCAATTTTCGTTCTTTTCACCCGCTGAGTCGATTCGCTCGGCAACCACACTCAAACGACATATCTAGCAGCCACAGCCCTGGCGGACTGAAAGGGCGAGCCGCGGGAGTCGATAGCGTCGAGGGCTTTCTATATGTTGTCGCAGCCATCACCAACAATGACCGAATCGACTAGTCCCGAATCGTATCAGCGACCGACTGCAACGACTCATACTCGGAATCCGAGTAGGCGATCACACGCACGTCAGTCAGAGACGACGACTCATAGTCAGCGATCACCGAACAGATCAGTTCCGCGCCGCGCTCGAAGTCGAAGCCGGCGACGCCAGTACCGAGAACCGGAAACACAATCGACTCACAACCTAACTCATCAGCATTTGCCAAAGCGTTCTGCGTCGCATCCTGGATACTCACCGTCGTCGCCTGCCCATCGCCGTAGTGTGGCATCGCTGCCGCGTGAATCACGTATTCGGCATCGAGATCATAGGCGTCGGTGACGGCGACTTCGCCGAGGTCGACCGGGCCGTTCGCCATCGCCTCGGCGTTGATGTCGCCGCCCGCGCCGCGGCGGAGCGCGCCGGCGACGCCGCTGCCCATCTCGAGGCTTGTTCCCGCCGCGTTGATCAGCGCGTCGGCCTGCTGGGCGGCGATATCACCCTGGATGACAGTGAAATTCATAGCCGGCAGTATGCGGGCCGACCTGTAGATTCTTACTCCGCAGCGACAACCCAGTCTGAACCCGGTAACCCCCGTGTCAGCGCGAAGTCAAGTACCTCCAGCACGTACATCGGGCAATGAGCGACGCACCACCAACCCCCGGCATCCACCACGTCACCTGCATCGCAGGCGATCCCCAGCAGAACATGGACTTCTGGGTCGAAACGCTCGGCCTCCGCCTCGTCAAGCGGTCGGTCAACCAAGACGATCCAACGACCTACCACTTCTTTTTCGCTGACGCCGAAGGGACGCCCGGCACCAGTATGACCTTCTTCCCGTGGGAGAACCTCCGCCAAGGCAAGGTCGGTTCCGGCCAGGTCTCCCGGACCGCCTTCCGCGTGCCCGAGGACAGCCTCGATTTCTGGGANGANCGNTTCGACGACNNCGGNGTCGACTACGANGACCGNNTNGAGCGGTTCGGNGANACNGTGCTCCCGTTCCGCGCGCCGGACGGCCTCCCGGTCGAACTCGTCGCCGTCGAGATACCGGACGACGACCCGACGGTGCCGTGGACCGCGTTCGTCCCCGAGGAGGCGGCGATCCGCGGCTTCCACTCCGTGACGCTGTGGCTGGCCGACCCANANCGNACNGAGGANNTNCTGCGNACNATGGGCNTCGANGANNCCGGCACTGAGGAGTCACCGGGCGATACACCTGGGGATGAACGCACGCGCTTCGAGGCGACCGGCACCGTCGGCCAGTACGTCGACGTATTGCCAACAATCGAGGGGGCGCGGCAGGGCCACGGCACCGTCCACCACGTCGCCTTCCAGACGCCGAGCGACGAGGACCAGATGGCGATGCGGAAAGCCGTCTCCTCTCACGGCGTTCGCCCGACNCAGCAGATCGACCGCCACTGGTTCCGGTCGGTGTACTTCCGNGANCNNNNCGGCNTNCTGTTCGAACTCGCNACNAGCGGGCCGGGCTACACCAGCGACGAACCGCTCGATGAACTCGGCGAGAAACTGGTCCTGCCCGGGGAGTTCGAGAACCAACGCGGCCAGATCGAGGCTGGCTTGACCGACGTGACGATTCCCCGCGCTGAGTCGGTTGACGCCGACGCGGACTAGCTACGTATCGACGCCGAACGGACTCTCTCCCTCACGCCAGTCCCAGCCCGGCAACCGCGTCTGAAACCCCGCTGCCAACGCGGCGTCGAGGTCGTCGGCTCCAGCCGCCTCATCGGCATCGCCGTGGGTGTGAATATCCGCGAAGTGGAACGTCGCCTGCGCGAGTACTGAGAGCGGTTGCCCGCCGGCGATCGTCGCCGCGAGCTGCCGCCCGAGTACTTCGTCAACGACGAAGCCCGGATAGTCGGCCTCGACATCGAGAGTTCGGAGAAGTGCGACGTAGCCGGCGACATTGACCGCGACCTCGCCGTCAGCGAACACGCGATCAACTTCGTGTTGGTAGGTGGACGCGCTCACGCTGTCGACGTCGGTGTCGAACAGTTCCCCGAGTCGTTCGCGTGTCTCGTTGATGATCGGTACCACCACATCGCCACGACGGCGAACCCAGTCGTGTTCGTCGGCGACGCGGTCGGGAGTAAGCTTCATACCCGGATCTCTCACGGAAGCGGTTTCGCTTTTGTGGGCGGGGATCGATCTCGCTGGCGACAACGACTGTGACGCACGGAAACTGAACGGAGTTTGCCCACTTTTTGAAAAACCTCCTTTGGGCGGGAGGGATACGCTATCTATGGTGTCGTCGACGACGCGGAACCACTGTCGGTCCCAATCGTCGCCACCGGACGATCAGTATGGAACAGCACTCCCAACCCGGATGTCGAAACGGCTTTGAGACTCCCTCTGTCACAACGACATATCGTATGGAGAAGGCCCTGTGGTACCTCTTTGCCGGGAGCCGTGGCGGAGTCAACAGGGTCCGCATCGTCCGGAAACTCACCGATCGCCCGCAGAACGCCAACGAACTCGCCGAGGAACTGGACGTTGACTACAACACGGTCACACACCATTTAGACATGTTACAGGAGCACGACGTCGTCGAGNCNNGCGNCNACGACTACGGNNANCTCTACTTCCTGACCGACCGGTTCGAACGCCACAGCGAGACCTTCGAACGGATCGCCGCGGAGGTGGAGTGAGATGGTGATGGGTGTCCCGACGGCCGCCGCGATGGCCGTCACCGGGGTCAACAGCGTCCTGTTGGCCGTGTTAGTCGTCGTCTGGGTTCGGAACTACCGACAGTTCCGCACCCCGATGGTGCTTGGGCTGCTCGGCTTCAGCAGTGTCCTCCTCATCGAGAACCTGATCGCCATCTACTTTTTCTCCAGCAGTATGCGGAGCCTCTACAGCATGGATCCGCTGGCGGGACAGGTCGTCTTCGGGATGCGGCTGCTGGAGTTGGTAGCGATCAGTTTCCTCAGCTACGCGACGCTGAAGTAGGCTGTATGCGTTTGCGAAGGGTTTTATAACACGAATCGTCTACTTCGATATAAGCGGGTTTTCACTGTCTGTTCCCGCATTCGCAGCTAGCAGACCGTCATTCAGTATGTCCCATCTCGACCGGCACGACCGTACGGCACTTCGACCAGCGGAGTGCAGTCTGTCGCAGGTCGGTCGGCAGGACGGCGACCACTGCAGGTTTCCTTGACGTATGAGCTCAGTAGATAAGCAACTCGACGACTTGAAAGCGGAGATCGACGAAGAAGTTCCACCCGATATTACCGTCTCGGATGTGAAATACGAGGGCCCGGAGCTGGTGATCTACACGCCACACCCCAAGCAGTTCGCGGAGGACGGCGACCTCGTCCGCAACCTCGCCAGCAAGCTCCGAAAGCGGATCACCGTCCGTCCCGACCCGGAAGCACTCTCGAACCCGACGAGTGCGAAATCCAAAATCCAATCCGTCATTCCCGAGGACGCCGGCGTCACCGATCTCGATTTCCACGAGGATACCGGCGAAGTCGTTATCGAGGCCGAAAAGCCCGGGATGGTGATCGGTCGCCACGGGTCGACGCTNCGNGAGATCACNC
>NZ_RKLU01000004.1:123298-158023 GCF_006861665.1 Halonotius terrestris
ATNNTCCTCTCGACNTCNGGGATGNTCACCGGCGGNCCGATCATGTCGTGGCTGCGGCATCTCGGTACGGACCCGGACTCCCGGCTCGTCTTCGTCGGGTATCAGGCACAGGGGACGCTCGGCAATAGAATCCAAAACGGCTGGGACGAGATTCCGATCAACGACAGCTACAACGGCGGTCGCGGCGACACACTCACGCTGAACATGAATGTCGAAACCGTCGACGGCTTCTCCGGCCACGCCGACCGCAAGGGGCTGATGGACTTCGTCCGGACGATGAACCCACGGCCCGAAAAGATCCTCTGCGTTCACGGCGACGAACGCTCGGTGCAAGACCTCTCGTCGGCACTCTACCACGAGTTCGACATCCGAACGTTCGCACCGAAAAACCTCGAAACGTTCCGCTTCCGCTAATCCACACGGCAGGGTGCCAGCTCAGGGTAGTTCTTTCCACTCGCGGCCGCACTCCGGACAGGTCCGGATCGCAAACACCTCGTCGTCCGGATTTCGCTTCTTCAGCGTCTCCTCACACTCGCTGCAGGCGACGCGCTCGTAGTTGTCCTTGTAGAGTTCGTCGTCCCGGAGTCCCTTCCGTGTCGATTTCATTACCGTATGTATTCGACCGCCATAGTAAAAACCTCCCGTGCGACAGCCGCACGACACGCTGGTGGCGTGGCGTTGGGAGGGTCGAACCGAATCGGGGCAAAAGGATGAGTAGCTGCCCGGATGTGAGGGGCAAGTGGAGTGTGGTGGTCGTCAGTACGTTGGGCGCGTGATCGCACATCCGTCGACCCGGCGGCCGTGGGGGACGGCCGTGAAATGGGGAAACAGGTCAGTTGGGGTCGACCGACCACGCTGCAACCGGTGGCGTGGGAACTGACCGCCCACGCCCCGGTGTCCCGCCTCACCGAACGCCGTTCGCTGTCACCTCCAGTATTGACATTACCAGCCATTTGGGGCGAGAGACATATATATCGTTCGCTAAATCCTAATATCTCTACTAATATCCAAATCAAAACCAAAGGTTGCTGTCGCTTTGTGAAAACAATAGTGACGAACCGGTGTTCGCTGGACGTTTGGCAAGAAGCACGGGGGGAAACGCCCGGTACCGACACCTGTGAGTCAGCAATCAATCGAATACGGGATCGAAGCGGACGCGGGCCGTGGCAGCCCCCGAAACCGTAGCCAGCGTCCGCAGGTGACCGGCGAGGTGTGGGCGAGGCGGTTATCGCCGACGGTGACGAGAAAAGCGTCAGTTCGTCGGCACCGGTAGTTGGACACTAAGCGGTAAAAACCCACCGTCCGCGAGTTCAGGCGTCGTCGAGACGGCGGTCATCGAGTGCTGGAAACGACCCTCGAACCGACGCCACCTCGTCGGGGTCGATCTCGGCGTGGATCGTCGTCGGCTCCGCGCCCGTACTGACGCAGGCGGTACCCCACGGATCGTAGACGGTCGAGCGGCCACAGAGCTCCGCGCCGGCGTCCGGGAACGTCCCCACGCCGTTGACCGCCGCGACGTACCAGAGGTTCTCGATGGCCCGCGCCCGGCCCAGCGTCTCCCAGTGTTCGATCCGCGGGTAAGGCCACGCGCTCGGAACGACGACGAGGTCGACGCCGCGATCGACCAACCGTCGGTAGAGTTCGGGAAACCGGAGGTCATAGCAGGTGGTCATGGCGACCGTGACACCCGCAAAGTCGACGACCGACAGCGACTCGCCGGGCACGAGCAGTTCGCTTTCGGCCGACTCGTAGCCGAAGAGGTGGTGTTTTCGATAGACGCCGCGCTGACGACCCTGTCGGTCGAAAAAGACTGACGTGTTCGCGTAGCCCTCATCGGCGGGAACATCGTAGCCGGCGGCCGCGCTGGCCGCGAGGTCTTCGACGGTGCTGCCGGCGACGAGACCGACATCGTTGTCGGCGGCGATCGCGGCGAGTCGGTCGAAGAGATCCTCGTCGAGGCCGGCAGCGTGGTCAGGATAGTCGTCGAACGCGAAGAAACCGACAACGAACTGTTCGGGGAGGGCGACAAGGTCGGCTCCGTCGTTCGCGGCATTGGCGACGGCCTCGCGGGCGGCTTCGAGGTTGGTTTCGACCGCGCCGGGGGTGATCTCCAGTTGGACGACAGCGAGGTCCATGGCTCAGGCGATATCAGCCCGGAGGGCCGCCTCCAAGTTGTCGAGTTCGGTGTCGAGATTCCGTTTGAAAAAGCGTTCGACGCCCGGGAGTTTGCCGTCGACGACGAACTCGTTTTTGAGCCGGCAGCCGCCATCAGTCTCGGTGATCGTGTGTTCGCCAGTCACCCGGAGTGCCTTCGAGCGACCCTCGAATTTGACTCGTGTTGGCGGCTCCCGGAGCACCTCTTGGGTTTCGACAGTTACTGTCGAGTTGATGAGCGGGATCGGGAGTTTCACGTGCCACGTCGCGCGGCTCTCGTCGTGGATATCGAAGGAGTCGACGACGCTGATCGCGCCGGCCCGCTTGACCGGGTCGGCAATGAATTCCCAGATGCGGTCGCCGGGCACGTCGAACTCGAAGGTCCGTGCAACACGGACGGTCATTACTCGATGCTGGGGAGGGAGGGTCAAAAAGGGCGCGGAAGCGGCGGATGTCGGCCTATTCAGGGGTGACTCGCCACGTCGTCGAGCGGGCGCGGCTCCACTTCTCGATATCGACATCGTCGGATTTCTCGGCGAGCTGTGGGAGGCGGACCCCTACTTGTTTCGAGGAGAGACCGATGGCGTCGGCGATGGTTTTCGCCCGGAAGTATCGTTCACCTCGTGCGACGCTGTCACGGAGATAGGCGACGATCCGTTTCTCCTCCTCGGTGTAGTCGGTCATCTACGGGAAGAAGGAGCCAAACAGGCTTAACGATTACGTCCGCCCGCAACGTCGCCGGTGGGCGGTTAGCTACGCCAGAAAGCGTTAGGCGTCGTAGATCTGGAGTGCTACGACCGCCAGCGAGGCGGCGATCACTGCGGCGGCGAAGCCCCACGCCTGAAACAGCTGCGTGCCACCGGCGAACATCACGCCGGCACCGAGAAACGCTACCACGCCGAGTGCCATCGCTACGCCGATTCCCTTGTCGGTTCCGTCGCCGTGTTCCATACCGAAGGCTGCCGCGGTGGCAACTTAGTTCATTCGACCCCGCTCGTCGGCGATCAGTGAATAGCAAAAAGCAAAGACTGCGCCGCGTTATTTGATCTCGACGTGCTCGGAGGCTTCGTTCAGCGAGAGGTTGGCGGCGATCTCGGCGTTCCGCATCGCGTACTCCGCGGTGTGTTGGAGGCTGACCAGCACCTCGCGGATCTGCAGCAGTTCGTCGTTCGGGAGCTCTTCGAGGTCGTCGAGGATCTCCTGTTCGCGGTCGGAGATCTCGCCGAAGAGGTAGCGACATTTGACCGTGAGATCGTAGTCGCGTTCGACGACAGACCGGACGGCCATTGCGGTCAACTCGTCGATCTGTTCGGTGAACTCTCGAATGCGGCGGATCGTTCCGCTGTCGACATCCGGTGGCTCCTCGGCGGAGGCGACGGTTTCGGCGATATCCTCGGCGTTGTCGGCGGTGAGTTCGAGGTTCTTCGCCACCGAGCGGTAGCCGATNAGCGGGAAGCNGGANTCGAGNCCGACCGCCCGNNNGAGGTTCGGGTTCTGGTAGGCNGTGAANATNAGNCGNANCAGNAGGACGAANATNTTGTTNGCCTGNCGCTCGCGGTTGAGCGCGCGCTGTGCCAGGTCGCTGTTGCCGTGGGCCAACGCCTTGACGGCCTCGCCGCGCATCGTGCTGCCGGTGCTTTCGAGGCGTTCGAGGAGATTGTCGAGCGTGAAGTCCTCGGGGTCGGCCGAACAGCGGATAGCGATGCGTTCGGGTGTTTCCTCAACGACGCCGAGACCCATCAACTGCGTTTCGGCCTTGTAGACCGCGTTGATGTGTTCGGAATCGAGGGCGTCTTCCTCCTTCTGGACGTGGATCACACGCCGCCCAAGGACGTACTGAGCAACGATCGCGCGTTCGACCGCGCCCGCATCAAGGTTGTCGGCATGAATGATCGCCTCGCTTTCCTCGGTGTTGGCTGATTCCGGAAGAACGGTGAGCGTGCCTTTCCCGCCCATCCGGATCGAGACCTCATCGCCCTTTTCGACGTAGTGCTCTTTGGTCCATTCCGCCGGCAGCGTCATCGCCAGCGTCGACGGACCGAGTCGCTGGACTTTCCGCGTTTCCATACGGTCGCTGGGGGCTGTACCCGCTTAATTGTATGCATACAATGGGTAGATTTGGAGGTATGTTGAAGCGACATGGCTTCCCTGAGAAATATCAATATGTGATTGTCTCTCACGATAGAAAACTGGACGAATCTAGACGATCTTCAACATCCGCGTCTCGAATTTGCCGACTCGGACCTGCTGCCAGCCGCTGAGGTCGGCGTCCAACTCCGGGTCGTCAGTATCGACACGGAGAGCGCGCAGGTCATCAAGTTTGGATCGGGAGGCGACGACCTCGACATCCGCCTGCCGGATAACTTCCGGCGAGAGTTGCGGGTTCCCACGGCCGAAAACGAACCCTTGGCCGCCGATCGGCGAAACGATGATCGTGTTCTGCTCGCCCATCGCCGCGAGAATCTCGTCTTCGCTGGCGTCGACAGCGAGGACCTCGCCGTCGCGCCACACGTCAACGCCGAGCGGTGAGCCCTCGAAGCCCAACGCGGATTTGATCGCCGCCATCGTCGATCCCGGTCCGAGAACGTAGGTCGTCTCGGGATCGACACCGCTGGCAACCCCCTCAGCAAGGGCCTCGACGCTGCCGCCGCCCCGCTGTTTGGCCGACTGAAGGCCGTCGGCGACGGGGACGGAGGCGACCGCGCGGAGTTCAGGACTGACCTCGCCAGCCCGATAGTCCTCCTCGTCGATGTCCATCACTTCCCGCTGCTCGATGCGGTCGAACTCAACGACGATGTCGGCGGCGGCTTCGGGCGAGACCGCAAACACCGAGGAGTAGACCTTGACGCCGGCAGGCACGCCGAGCAGCGGAATCACGGTATCCGACAGCGCCTCGGCTACGTCGGCCGCAGTGCCGTCGCCGCCGACGAAGAGCACGAGTTCAACGTCGTTGTCGACGAAGGCCTCGACCGCTTCTCTGGTATCGGCAGCGGTCGTGTCGCTGTCACCAGCAGTCGTATCGGTGTCGCCGCTGGACTCAGTCTGTTCGATATCGTCAA
The DNA here is from genome assembly GCF_006861665.1 of Halonotius terrestris. GTDB lineage: Archaea > Halobacteriota > Halobacteria > Halobacteriales > Haloferacaceae > Halonotius > Halonotius terrestris. The sequence continues at coordinate 128,512 of NZ_RKLU01000004.1, forward strand.
TGGTGGTTGATGGCCCGGCTGGCTCGTAGACGACCCGTGGATCGAAGCCGGCCGCCCGCACGGCGTCGGCTCCCATCGGCGCGCCGGCGGTGACGATCTCGATGCTGGGATCGCGCTCGGCCAGTCGATCGAGCACCCGGCGGGCGCGCTCGGGGGCGCGCGGTTCGGCCCCGCGCTGTCGGGCTTCGGCCACCTTGCCGTCGGTTCCCTTGAGCCCGATCCGGCCACCCATGCCGGCGATCGGATTGACGAGGACGCCGAGTCGCATACCCGAGAGTCGGGTGGCGGCCCCAAAAGCGTCCTGTCCCATGGCTACTGAATCGGAACCCACTCCTATCACCGGAATCGACCGTCCGTATGGCACTCCGGGATCTCCGCGGCGACGGCCGCGGGTGGACGCTGCTGGCGATCGCGTCAGGCTGGGTGTTCGTCCTCGGCGGCCGGTTTCTCGTGCCCGCGGTGCTCCCGCAGGTCAAAGCCACGTTCGGCATCAGCGATGCCGGTGCCGGCGTGGCAATCACGATCATCTGGGCAGCGTATGGGCTAATGCAATCGCCCGGCGGCCTCCTGATCGACCGCCTCGGCGAGCGTCGCCTGCTGACCGGCAGCCTGCTGTTGACCGCGGCGAGCGTCGTCTTCCTCGGTGCTGCGCCGGCGTTCCTCGCCTTCCTCGTTGGCTGTGGAATCTTCGGGCTGGCGACCGGTCTCTACGGCCCGGCCCGCGGCACGGCACTCTCGCGGACGTTTCCGGATCATGACGGCACCGCAATCGGCGCGACGCTGGCGGCCGGCTCGCTCGGCTCAGCGATCCTCCCACTGGCGGCGGGCTCGCTCGTCGAAACCTACAGTTGGCGGCTCATCGTCGGCTCGCTCGGAGTCCCGCTCCTCATCGGAGCCGTCCTCGTCTGGCGAACGGTGCCGGGAACCGGCGGCGGAGCCGTCGGGACCGCGCCCCGCCAGCGCGTTAGCGACCTCCTCGATGCCCTGCGGGGCCGTGGCGTCGGGATCGCCATCGTGGCGACAACGCTGATGACGTTCGCGTTTCAGGGCGTCTCGGCGTTCCTCGTCACCTATCTGGTCTCGGTCAAAGATTTGGCGCAGCCGACGGCGGCGGCGATCTTCTCACTGATGTTCATCAGCGGCGGCGTCGCACAACTCGCGTCGGGCAGCCTCGCCGACCGGTTTGGCGACCGGCCTGTCTTGGTCGGCGTCGCCGCGACGAACATCCCGGTGTTGGCGGCCATTCCGTTCGTCGATAGCGTCGTCCTGGTCGCGCTGGTGTCGCTTTTGATCGGCGTGCGACTGGGAATCACGAGCGTCTCGAACGCCTACATCATCGCCGTGTTGCCGGATCGCGTGACCGGGACGGCATGGGGCGCGCTCCGGACGATCAGCTTCATGCTGGCGGCCGGCGGGTCCACGTTCGTCGGGACGATGGCCGACGCCGCGCTATTCGACGAGGCGTTCCTGCTGCTCGCCGTGCTTACTGCGGTCGCCGCCGTCCTGTACACGCAGCTTCCTTCCCGAGCAGCCGCAAGAGCAGCCGCGGCCGACACGAGCGGCTGAGAGCGACGGCGGCGGATCGAAAACGACGCTGACTATCGACGCCAGAATCTCAAACAATTAAACCGGTCGGCTGTCTACCCGGATGTAATGCTCCCACTGGAATCCGCGCCGCTGCCGATCTTCGAGACGGCCGCCGTCATCCTCGTCGCCAGTATCGTTCTCACACTCGGCTGGCTCGCCCTCGTCTTCCGCTGAGCCGCCTATTCCTCGTCGGACTCGGCGACAGTCACCTGCTCCGCGAACCACTCGGCAGCGTTGTCGACAGCGTCGGGATCGGTCCCGCGGAACTTCACGCGGACGAACTCGCCGGGATAGCTCCCGACATCCACAGCGTACCGCTGGCGCACGTCAGCGAGTCGGTCGAGTAGTTGGCTTTCGGGTTCGTCGGCGACGACGGTCGTGGTGTAGATCGGATCGCCGCTGAACTCCGTAGCGACGCGCTCGAACATTTCTTTCATCTCGGCGGGAACGCCCGGCAGGACGTAGATCGATTCGACGACCGCGCCGGGCGCGACGCCGACCTCGTTCGGGAGCATTCGCGCGCCGGCCGGGAGGTACGTGGTTCCCTCGTCGAGATTGTCGGCACTGTAGCCGCCCTCCTCGGTGAGCCACGCTTCGGCTTCGGGGTGGTGTTCGATCTCACGACCGACCGCCCGGGCGACCGCTGCCATCGTCATATCGTCGTGGGTCGGCCCGAGGCCGCCGGTGACGAGCACGGCGTCGTAGGCCGCCCGATACTCGTTGACGACTTTGGCGATGTCCTCGATCCGGTCGGGCAGCGTCGTGATGCGTTCGACCGTACACCCGCGGGCGGCGAGCTGTTCGGCCAGCCACGCGCCGTTGGTATCGACCGTCTCGCCGGCCAGTAGCTCGTCGCCGATGGTCACGATGGCGACGTTCATCGGTTTCGGCCTCCGTCATCGTCGTCCTCGTCGACGCCCATCTCGATACGAGCGGCATGCAGGCGGTCGATCTGCCGGCGGTAGTAGTAGAGCCCGCCGACCGCGATCGCCGACAGCAGGGCGACGATAACCGCAAAGATCGTGAGATCCTGCTCCTGATAGTACTGGACGAGGATCGTGTCGGTCGAGACGTCGTCCCACGTCACGCGAACGCGGTTGTCGACGAGTTCGGTTTGCGCACCCGGTGGAACGGCGTTGCTAAAGAGGAAGAAGTCCATCCGGCTGTTTTCGGGGAGGAGAACTTCGTAGGAGCCATCGACGTACGTCGGCAGCGTCAGCCGGCGCGGGGTCGCCCCCGCTGAAAAGGCCAGTTGGCCGTCGGCCGGCAGCGTGACATAGACCTCATCGGGTGTCTGATCGATCTCACCGCCGCCGCTGTCACGGAGTTCCGTTCCCGTGATGACGGTCCCGTTGGCGTAGCGGAATCGAACTGCGGAGATATCGAGCGGCCCCTCTTGGCCGATGCTGGTGGCCTGATAGAGCCGGAGCCGCTGGTCGGCCGAGACGTTGTAGACGGCTTGGACTTCCGAGCCGGTATGCAGCGTCAGGCTGACGTTGCGGTCAGTCTCCCAGTCGTAGGGTTCGGCGGGTTCGGCGTCGAGGACGTCATCGGCGATCTCCCCGCCACCGGTGACGTAATCGAGACAGCCGGCCGTGGCCGTGAGTGCGAGCACCGCGACGATAGCGAACGCGAGGCGTCGGTTCATGCTTACTCGTCGCCGATGACACAGCGGAGTTCCGCGGGGAGGTATTCGCCGATCGATGCTAGCAGGCCGGGCGGGTCGGTCCCCTCACCGCAGATGATCGACTGTTCCAGCAGGCCGAGGCGTTCGACAGTGACGATGTCCTGAGCGTGGCCCGCACGGTTGACTGTCGCCCGAACTTCACCGCGAGTCGCGCTGTTGACGTTGACGCGGCCGGGGCCACGCGGCCACTCGTAGAGTCGGTCGCGTTCGTCATCCGAGAGCCGCGAGGGGTCGCCGTAGACGAACTCCATCGGCAAATGTTGAATCAGGCCGAACCGCTCGCGGATCTGGGTTGGATCGCCCGGCCCGAGGCCGAGTTCGCTGGCTGGAATCCTGATTTCCTCGCCAGCGTCGAGCGTTATTCCGTCTTCGTCCCACGATTCGAGCGTCCCGGTGTAGGTTTCGCCGGCGTCGAAGTGGTCGGTGATCTCGCCCCACTGCTTGCGGAGGACATTACGGGCAGCGATGGCGTCTTCGCCGGTGATCGTCACCGTCACGAAGTCGTCGCTGCGGACGCCGATTTCGCTTTCGACGTGGAGGTCGCCGACGGCGTTGTCGATGAGCGAGCCGAGGCTCTTCAGCGATCGCTCGCGGGCATCGCCCTCGACGTAACACTTGGTGGCAAGGACGACCATTTAGTCGGCTTCCGCGTGGATGTCGGCGTTCAGTTCCTCACGCAGGGTGTTGAGTCGCTGTTCCATTGCCCCGACGAGGTCGTCGTTGTCCATCGACTCCAGCGGGGAGGCACACTCCGGACACTGGAAGCCCTGATCCATCGCGTCGCCGAACTCGAAGCGGATCGAACAGACCTCACAGAGGTAGAACTCGTGGGTGCGCTCGTACTCCTCGCGTTCCTCAAGGGCCGCAAGGAGGCGTTCCATCTCCTCTTCGAGGTTTTCCGGGATGTTGTCGTAGTGGAACGTCCACAGATAGGTAAGCCAGCCGGAGTCCTCGTCGCGGACACGACGGTAGGAAGCGAGATCGTTCTCATAGAGGATAAACAGCGCGCGCCGAACGTCGTTGAGTTCGAGATCGAGTTCTTCGGCGAGCTCCTCGTCAGTCACCTCGCCCTCCGGCGGCGCGGCGGCAACGGGCATGCCTTCCGGGCCGACCAGCTCGTGGAGGTATTTCTGGATGACTGGATCGTTCAGTAGCTCCTCAAAAGCCATTACCGAATTCTCGGCGGTGAACTCGGTTAAAAGCTCCGACTGGGGGACAGCGGAAACACGGCCCGCGGCCGAGTTAGGCGTCAGTGTCGGTCGTGGCGTCGTCGCCAGCCTCGGAGTCACTGACTTCAGCACCGGCTTCCTCGACCGGGATCACCTTCTTGCCCGTTTCCTTCGGGATCACCGTCCGGTCGGCGTCGAGCCACTCTTCGTCGAGTTCTCGGCCCTCGAAGAGCCGATCCAAGAACACCGCCAGCCCGGCGACCTCCGAGTGCGGTTGGTTCGTCACGCCGATGTTCCAGTCGGCGTGTTCGTAGAGTTCGAACGGCACTTTCTCGCCGCCGACAACGACGAGCAGCGGGCCGGTCTCCAGCGACGAACGAACATCACTTTCGACGTCCTGAATCGGCTGGCCGTACATCGTGAGATGGGCGATCGGGCCGTCCCAGTTTCGGACGATTCCCTGCTGGCTGTCGCTTTGTTCGACCGCGAAGGGGCCGCCGAAGCGGCCGGTGATATCGGCGATCGTCTCGGCGGCTTGGGTAGCGTTGTCGGGGAGGAGCACGCGATCCGCGCCGAGCGCGCGGGCGGTGAGGCCGACGTGGGTCGTCATCCGGTCGTCTCGGCCGGGGCGGTGGCCGTAACGGAGGACGACGACCTCGTGTGGTCCCTGCATAGCGGAGGCAATCGGCGGAGCGGCCTGTGGGTTTCGTTTTCTCGCGCGGCGGCCGAACCAGAACGCACATTTCCGTCACGACCCAAGGCCAACTGTGAACCGACGTACGTTCCTCGCGGTTGCCGGAATCACGGCATCGACGGCCGTTGCGGGCTGTACGGGTGACTTCGAAACCACGACCAGCCGCGCTCCCGCTGTCCTTGAGGACCGGCCCGATGCGGTGTACCTTCCCACGCACTACGAGGAAATGAAGCCGATCGGGATGGAGACGGCGGGTGATATCACGGTCGGCGTGATGTACAGCTATCCCCATCGGTTCTGGACGCTCGAAAACGAGGGCGGTGAGTACGTCACCAACCGAACCGAGATCCAGCGGGACGACGCGGTGCATCTGATGTCGATCCCGTTCCACGAGCCGACGGGGACGGTCATTCCCGGCACCGGGCTCTCAGTCGAGGTCACACAGGACGGCTCGCTCGTCAGCCAAGAGGCGATCTATTCGATGCTCTCCCAGCGGATGGGGTTCCACTACGGCGCGAACTTCCCGCTCAACGGCGACGGGAGCTACGAAGTCACGGTGAGCGTCGGCGGCACGCGGATCAACCGCTTTGGCGCGTTCGACGGCCTGTTCGAAGACGCGGCGACAGCGACGATCCCCTTCGAGTACAGCGAAGCCGCTCGCAACGAGATCACCTATACCGTCCTTGAGGACGAAGCCGGCAGCAGGGACGCCTTAGAGCCGATGGAGATGGACGGACTGCCGACGGGCCGGGCTCCCGATCCGCTACCCGGCCGCCGGATCGGCGAAGCAACGAGCGGTGACGCACGGTTCCGCGTCCAGCACCTCTCCGAGAGCCGGTTCCTCGACAGCGACGCGACAAGCGGCGGCGACAGCAACGAAGCAAGCGAGAGCGGCAGCGACACAGGCAGTACCTACGTCGCCATCTCCGCCCAAACGCCCTACAACAAGCTTGTGATTCCCGGTATGGGACTCGATATGAGTGTCGGCCCGGCTGGCGACGATGCGGAGCCACGATTCGACGGCCGGCTCGCCCCCGGCATCGATCCGGAACTGGGGTTCCACTACGGCGCGGTCGTCGACGGCCTCGCTGCTGGCGACGAAATCACGCTCACCGTCTCGACGGTCCCACAGGCTGCCCGCCACGAGGGTTACGAAACCGCGTTCCTGACCATGGACGAGATGCGGCTGCAGGTCCCTGACGACGCAGTCTGATTTTTCGCTGAGCGCGTCGCTGTTCCTGACCGTGTCGGTGGCGAGAACGTGATACTGGGGATATATACAATAGCAGGGCGTGACTAAACCTTACACGGAACTATGAGCGTCGTCGATGATTCGACTGGCCCCACGGCCAGTTTCCAGACGCGGTTTTACTCCAACGCCATCAGGCGGTCGGACATCCAGAACGGCGTGTGTGAGATCGACGGCGACGGTATCTCGCTTCGGGCCGGCAGTCAAGCACTGGATATCGAGTTCGCTGCGGTGACGGACCTCACTGTCGGCACCCCTTCCGAGCGATTCACGGACGAGCTTGAGAAGGCATTCGGGATCAAATTCACGGCTGCAGAAACCGCGCGCGTCTGCTTTATCGAGTATGATCCGGAGGTCGCCGATGTCTTCGAGTATGAGTTGTTCGCGGCGATCATCAACGGAGCCGCTGGGCTCGTGGAATTTGGAGCCCAAAAGGGTGGCCAACAGCGGGACACAGCCGCGAAACGAGTGGAGGTCGCAATCGACCCCGAGCGCGTGGTCTTCAAACTGGATGGCTCGGCAACCAAATCGATCGCGCTTGGCGACATCGTGAATATTCAGTTCGGCAAACGGACCCTCCGTGGGTCGAAACGCGATGTGATCAAGGTCGATCACATGGAGTTCCAGACACGAACCACCAGCTACCTGAGCCTGCATGAGGATCGACTCCAACACCTGTTCAACCGATATCTCCGGTCTGAGTACGCCGAACTCCAGGCCGAGATCGAGGAAGCGGATGTGAGCGAAGCCGAAACCCAGTTGGTCATCGGCTACTACAGCACGCAGGACCTCAAACAGACCATGCACTCGCTCACTGACGGGAATACGAGTGAATTCGAGTCGATCTACGAGCAGGCACTTGAGCACGGATTAGTCACCCACCCCGATGACGGCGTGGGGCTGACACAGAAGGGTAAGATGCTGGCAAATACGGAGCTCGCAGTGGTGAACACCTAACCGACGAGCAAGGCCGCGTGCCGGATCAGATACGAGATGGGTCGACCGGCCGCGATTACTCCGGTCGCGGCGTCGGCAACGAGCGGTGCCGCCGCGGCGGGACGAGGAAGTAGCCACGGCGACGCGTGAAAATATATTCGAGGATGCCGTTGTTGACCCGCTGGCGGACCGCCGGCGTCACCTCGGTCATATTCGTGCCGTTCATCGCCCGGCGGACAGCCTCGAACTCGGAGACTCGCTGCTGTAAGGATGGGAAATGGAGGCTGGCGACTCGCTGATCGGAGCCGATGTCGTCGGTCGATTCGAAATGTCGGCGGAGCAGCCGGACGTTGCCGTCGTCGTCGCGGTTGGCACGGGCGGCCTTTTGCGCGTGGCCGACGCGACCGAACTCGCGGGCGTCGCGCTCGATGTCATCGACGAACTGGTCGATCCCGCTGTCATCGCCGAGGTTCGATCCGATGCCCTCAACGAGGCCCTGCTCGGCGTGGCTCGGGCTGAATAGTTCCATCACCCGATCCTCGTAGGACTGCTCGCCGTACCAGTCGTCGAGTCGCTGTCGGAGATTAGCGATCACCTTCGTCGTCCCGCCGGCGAAGGGGCCGTCGTCGAAGGTGACGGCTGACTCGCTGGCCTGGTTCCCGCGGAAGCCGGCTTTGAACCCCATGAACAGCGGCGACGCCTCGGGGACCGGCTTGGAGTCCGGGATGCCGGCAGCGTCCTGATTCTTCGCCGGGAGGCCCGCGCCGACGAACCCGGTGCGCCGGGAGTCGACGGTGGCGACATCGGTAATCGTCGCCGTCACGGATTCATCATTGGCCGTTTCGCGTTCGCCACGGAGGGCGGCGTCGGCTTCGAGGACGACCGCGGCGCGATCGCTAGCGAGGTGGACGACCGCGTCTTGGGTGTCGAACGTCGGCGACTCGAACGGCGAAAGGGCCGTCGGCTGTGGCAGATCGATCGCAGCCGGCAGCGACGCCTCAAATCGGTCGAAGTACGATGGCGAGTAGGCGATCGAGTGCAGCAAGCCCCGGTGGCTCCACTCGTAGGCGCGGTCGAGGACGCCGAGGGCTTCCTCCAGTGTCGCCCGTGCGTCTGCAGACGGCGGCCCGTCGCCGTCGAAATCGATGTACAGGAGGATCTGGTGGCGAGGAAGCTGGGAGTTCCCGTCCTCGTCGTGGCGGATGTACTCGCGCCACGCGTGTTGGCTCGGCGGTTTGGCCGCGGGGTCGCCGGCCGGCACCGGTTCGTCACCGAACCGATCGACACAGGCACTCAGCGCGCTCGTGCCGCCGAGCGCGACGGCCGCTTTGAGAAAGCGTCGCCGTGGGAGGTCGCCAGTGAGCTCTACCATTGGTTTGGCCTTGGTGGGCGAGGAACAGCAACGTTGCGGTTCGCGTCTGCTGTCGGTGATTACTGGGAGTCGTCAGTGTCGTCATCAACGTCGTCGCTGGATTCGTCGGCATCAGCACTATCGTCTGGCTCGTCGTCGATATCAGCATCGCTGTGATCGGCAGTCTCGTCGTCGGTGCCGTCGCCGGCGGGGAGCTGTGGATCCTCGATTCTGGTTATCGCCGCGCGCCCATCCAGAGCGTTCTCAGCGGCAGCGCGGTCGTCCGCCAACTCCTGTAGTCGCTCCCTGACTGCCTCGCGGTCGAGGGAACCCGAAGCCGTCCGCGGGAGGTCCTCGTCGAACTCGATCGTCTTTGGCACTTTGAAGTCGGCCAACCGATCCCGACAGGCCGTTTCGACTGCCGAGCGCGTGAGGTCGCTGTCGACGGGCACGACGAGCGCGGCAACGCGTTCGCCCCACTCCTCATCCGGCAGGCCGACGACGGCCGCGTCGTCGATACCGTGCTGTTCGCGGAGGACATCGACGATCTCGCCGGGGTCGATCGTCTCGCCGCCGCTGTGGATCCGGTCGTCGATCCGGTTGCAGACCACGAGCGCGCCGTCGTCGGTTCGGTATCCGGCATCACCCGTTCGTAGCCCATACTCGCAGAATGGGTCCTCGTCGTCGCCAACGCGATCGCCGTAGTAGCCCGGCGTGACGGTCGGCCCCGCGACGACGATCTCGCCCGTCTCGCCCTGCTCGACCGACCCGCCGTCGTCGACGATCGTGAGATCAGTCCACAACAGCGGCGCGCCGACGGCCGACGGGTTCTCGAAGGCCGCCTGCGGCCGCGCGGTGGCGACCTGCGAGGCGGTTTCAGTCATCCCGTAGGTCGGATGAACAGGGATCGAGTAGTTCTCACAGCGGCGGAGCAGCGATCCGGGGGCGGGCGCGCCGCCGAGCAGGACGACCCGCAGAGAGTCAGACAGCGTTCCCCGCCGGTCAAGCATCCGTTTGAGCATCGTCGGCACAACCGAGACGACCGTCACGTCGTAGCGGTCGATGTCGTCTGCCGCCCGCCCCGGCTCGAACTCCGAGCGGAGGACGACGGCAGTCCCGTAGAGCGTCGACCGGAAGATCGGCGCGATCCCGCCGACGTGGTACAGCGACAGCGTCAACAGCCAGCGATCATCGGGGTCGACACCGAGGCGGAACGCCGAGGCGATCGCGCTGGCGAGTAGGTTTCCCATCGTCAGCACGACCGGTTTCGGTCGACCGGTCGATCCCGAGGTAAAGACGATCAACTGCGTGTCGTCGCGGGCCCACTCGGCGGGCGTTACCGACTCCGGCTCGACCGTTTTGAACGACTGGACGGAATCCCACTGCGGCTCGTCGATCGAGGCGACGGGAACGCCGTCGGCCGCCTCAACGGCCTCCGGCTCGGTGTCGGCGTCACAGACGAGCATCGAGAGATCGACCTGCTCGATCTGGGCGGCGAGTTCGGCGGCCGTCAGGCGGCTGTTGAGCGGGACGAGATGGAGGCCGAGCCGCTGGGCCGCATGGAGGAGACACATCGACAGAAAACCCGTCGAGGTGAGCATGCCGACCTGTTCGCCGGGCTGGACGCCGAGGGCCGCCAGCCGGCCGGCGGTCTCGTCAACGGCGGCGTCGAGCCCGGAGTACGACCATCGGGTGTCGCTGTCGGCGTCGATGACCGCGAGCTCGTTCGGCGTCGCTGCCGCGCGGTGGCCCAGCCAGTCACGCATCGCCTGAGTGGAGCGGGCGACTGCACATAATCTTGTGGGCGATGGCGACTCGAAGCGAAGCGGCAAGGTTCAAACAGGGCCGTGGCAACACCCGAGTATGCAAGGTGAGGCCCACTGCGTCCGGGTCCGCGGCATCTACGCGACCGCGCTGACGAAGCTGTGTCTCGATGCGGGCTGGACCGTCGTCGACGCCTCCGAACCGATCAAACGCCGGTTCGACGCCGAGTTCGGGGCCGGCGGCCACGACGTTGCGATCGAGACGACAGCCGACCGACAGGGGGTCGCCGTCGCCGGCGAGCCAGCGGCCGTCGACGATGTGGTCGACCGACTCAGCGAAGTCGGTATCGACACCTTTTGCTGGGCTGAGCCGGCCCCAGTCGGCGCGGTTTTCGACGGGCGCGTCACCGACACCCAGCGGCGCGGAGCCACCGTCGATCTCGGCGAATCGACTGGCTACCTTCCGTTCGACGCGGTCGACGACCACATCGACAGCGGCGATACCGTCCGCGTGCAGGTGCGAGAGACAGCCCCGCCGTGGCGCGACAACCGACGGCGACTCGGAAGCGAGATCCGTGTCTCGACCGGACTCGTGACGCTGCTGCCGGAATCCGGGTCGGCGACGGTCGACAGCCACAACGAGGCCGCCGCCCGGGAACTGCTCGGGATGGTCGATCTGCTGGACGTTGCCGCACCCGAGGGCTGGCGAATCCGGTGGGAGCACGCGGCGACCGAGGCGTCGATGGAGGAACTACGGGCTGCGCTGGAAGCCGCGAGCGCACAGGCTGAAACGGTGGCCGAGAAACTCGATAGCAGTGGCGAGGCCGCCGGCGAGGGCGAGGCACCACAGCAATTGTTCACCCAAGGGGCGGGCTACTGGTGTTGGTTCGGCAGAGAATCACGGTTCGCTCTCGACGAGAGTCGCCGCGAGGTGACCGAAACGATGGCGGGCCACCATCGAACCAAAGCCGGCAGCGACGGCGCGAGCGCGGCGGTCGACTTCGTCGAATCGCTCTGCTCGGCCAGCGATCTCGGCGACACGGACGATGCGTTCCCGTTCAGCGTCGTCGCCGACAACTTCGGGCCGACTGTCGGCGACGAGATCGAAATCGGCCACGGCAAACCCGACGGGCGACTGATCAGCCTCGGCTCGGGCGCAGTCACCGAGCGCGACGCGGATTCCGTCACGGTTGTCCGCGAGATGTCAGGCGGCGGCAGCTACGACGGCCTCGGGGTGCCGCGCTCGGAAGGCGACACGGCGACGACGACGTTCCGGGAGGGCCGCTGGTGGTATCCGACCGTCTACCGCGAGCGCGACGACTCACTGATCGGGNNNACTTACGTCAACATCTGCACGCCGGTCGAGTGTTTCCCGGACACGGTTCGGTACATCGACCTCCACGTCGACGTGTTGAAGCACCCCGATGGAACAGTCGAGCGCGTCGACGACGACGAACTCGACGGGGCAGTCGCTGCCGGGTTGGTGAGCGAGGAAGTCGCGGAGAAAGCGAGAGCCGTCGCAGCCGCGTTGGAAGACTCGTTGTAGCGCGACGAGAGCCGGGCGCGTGGTCGTCGAGTTAGAAGTGGCCGGCCGATTCGTTGGAGTACTGCACGTCGCCGCCGCGGCCGCCTTCGACCGTGTCCGCGCCGGTGTCGCCGGTCGAGGGGACTTTGACCTCGACGTCTTCGATCTCCTCGAACTCCATGAACATATCGCGCTTGATGTTCTGGGCGGTGACATTGGAAATCCCACAGCCGGAGCAGGTGCCGCCGAGTTCGACGACGACCTGGCCGGTCTCGGGGTCGGCCTCTCGGACCATGCTCGTCCCGCCGTGCATCTGGATGATCGGCATCTGTTTGACCATCCACGTTTCAACGCGGGATTTGAGGCTCTCGTCGGTCATGGCTGTGCCTATGGGCTCAACGTATGGGTAAGTTGCGGTTCCAGCAGTCCGGACAGCGATGAATGATCGTGAACGATCACCGCTCAGAGCTTCGAGCGGTCGCCCGTCCCGCCGGTGAGCGCGCTGGCGACCGCGCCCTTGACAACCACGTCGTCGCCGAGATCGGTGAGGTTGACCTCGGGGATGTTCGTCATCACCATCTCGTCGAGGCGGTCGCGGATCGGATCAAGGACCAGATCGGGGTTGTTGAGCGCGACCGCACCGCCGACGTTGATGACCAGCGGCGCGTAGGCGTGGATGATGTTGGCGACGCCCATCGCGTTCCAGTGGGCGAGCTGGTCGATGACGTGGTCGGCGAACTCGTCGTCGCCGGCGAGATCAAAGATGTCGGCTGCCGTGAAATCGGGATTGTCGAACTGGAGAGCAGTGTCGATCGGATCCTCAGCGTGGAGGCGTTCGGCGTACCGTGGGATATTGTTGCCCGAACAGTAGGCTTCCCAGTGGCCGTCGTGGCCGCAGCCGCAGGTCATGAACCCCTGTGGGTCCAGCGTCATGTGGCCGACCTCGCCGGCGTTGCCGTCCCACCCGCTGATGACGTGACCGTCGACACAGATGCCCGCGCCGATGCCCGAAGAGATAGTCAGGTAGACCATGTCGTCGGGGTTGCGCTCGGCGTGGAACCGCTCGCCGATGACGCCGGCAATGGTGTCGTTGTGGAGGTAGACGTCGTCGGTCGCAAGGAGGTTCGAAATCGGGCCAGTGAGCGGAATCCGGTCGATCTGATCAGGGAGATTAGCGGGGTTTTCGACCGCGCCCGCGGCGAGATCCAGCGGGCCGATCGAGCCGATCCCGCAGGCCGTGACGGTGCCCGGTGTGACGCCGGCTTGCCCGCAGGCGTCGCGGATCAGTTCGAGAATCGCTTCGGTGACCGCGATGCCCGTCGGCCCGCGCGGCGTTTCGGCTTTGGCACTCCCGAGAATCGTCGCCGCGCTGTCGGCGACAACGGCCCGGATGTTCGTCGCCCCGAGGTCGACACCCACGTAGGAGGCCATCACCCGAGGTCGGGGGGCGACCGCACTTAATTAGGGCGTTTTTACTCGACGGCAGGGAGGGCGATGTGGCGCGGACCCGCGGAACCGGCACTCAGTAGTCGGGGGCGTCGTCCTCGACTTCGCGTTTCAGCGACTCACGCCGGGATTTCGCGTCGCGGCCCGTCGCCTCAAGAAGGAACTCGTTTTTCAGCGAGACGGCCTCTTCGGCGGCGTCGGCCTCGCCGGCGGCGATGACTTCTTCCGCTGGTCGCTCCTCGAAGTGGACGGCCAGTTTGTCCTTCTTGCCGCTGTACTCGGCGGCCCCAGCGAGGATACGGTCGAAGACCGCGTTGTCCGGGTCTTCAACGACGTACAGTTCGTGGCCGTTGTGCTCTTCGGTCCCGGTGACGGTGCCGAAATACGATTCGATGTTCGCTTTGAGGTCGGGGACGCGGTCGTCGAGATGCTCCCCACGGCGCATCTTGTACTCCTTCATCGCCCACTCCTTGCAGAGGGGACGGGTTATCCCTTTCGTCGTCGCTATCTACCAGCGAGGTGGAATATTCGGGGCGGGACCGCCGACTACTCCCCGAGCGGCTCGGGAGCCGGCGGCATCGAGCGCTTGTGCTCGCTGCCGGCGACAAGCGACTCGACGCGTTCGATCTGTTTGCGGTCAACCTCATCGAGGGTCCGCAGCGTCGCCGCCGTTGACAGCGGGCCGTCGATGTGAAGCGCGAGAATCGCGTCGACGGTGTCGTAATCGAGGCCGAGTTCGGCCTCGTCGGTCTGGCCATCCCACATGCCCGCAGTCGGCGTCTGGGCGACGAGATCCGAGGAGACGCCCAGCGAGGCGGCAAGCTGGCGGACCTGCNGNTTGTAGAGGNNGCCGATNGGGTTGCAGTCGACNGCCTGNTCGCCGTACTTNGTGAAGTAGCCGGTCATCGCCTCNGNGCGGTTNCCNGTNCCGAGNACGACCCGNNNNTCNGCGTTNGCGACGAAGTAGTTGANNACGGCTCTCGTGCGGACGTAGACGTTGCCCATCGCCATGCGGTTCTCGGTCGCACTCGGGACAGCCTCGAAGACTTGCTCGGCGATGGGCTGGATCTCGATGACGTCGTACTCGATACCGAGGTCGTCGGCGACCCGCTCAGCGTCGCTCATGTTGTCGGGGTCGTTGACCTCGCTGGGCATGACGAGCCCGTGGAGGCCGTCGGCCCCGAGGGCCTCGACAGCGAGGTAGGCCGTCGTCGTCGAGTCGATCCCGCCGGAGAGGCCGAGCGTCGCGCCGTCGGCGTCGGCGTCAGCGACGGTGGCTTCGATGAACGAGACGAGGGAGTCCCGAACCGTCTCAAGCTCCGACTCCGAGAACCGGAGGTCAAGGGGGGCGTCATCGGAGAGAACAGCGGCTGTAGTCGACATACAGAGGGAAGGGGTGGGATCGACTAATAGGCTTCTGCTGTCGCCGCGGGATGGACAAATGGTCGGTTTGGCCGCTTCCAGCAACCGAATCGGTTAGCGGCTGCCCGTATTTCAGCGAGGCCAGCAACGATACCGCGATAGCGACGCGGTGACAACCGCCGTGATCAGATACAGCAGGCAAACAGGTAAGTCGGCCGACTGACCAGCCGGCTTTCCTGGCGGACTGAAAGGGCGAGACGCGCGTGGCGGCGAAGCCGCCACGTTTGCGGCGGTCGGCTCTGCCGACCGCCCGCTCGGCGAACCCGGACGACGCAAGCACTGCAGGAGCGAGCACCGCGAGCGACGAAGCGCGCAGCGAGTCCCGGGAGCCGAGCGTGTCGAGGGCTTTCTACACGTACACACCAAACCCAACTCAGTATTTGAGCACGATCACGTCCAACAGATACCCCTTTGTGGGTGGCGACACCTCAGCCGACCGTGCAGCGAACACTTCGAGAAGCCGGCCCCGGACTGCTCGTTCCGCTGGCGTGGCTCGTTGTCGGAGCCGCCCACCGCGGCGTCGTCAGCGAGCGGTCGGTCTTCATCGCCCATCTGGTGATGGTCGGCTTCATCGCGTTCTTCCTGACGACAGGCTGGCGAGAGATGGACGACCGCGTGCTCCGCGGCTGGAGAGCGATCATTGTCGTGGGGCTGGTGATCACCGCGCTGGGAGCCGCCGGCTTCGTCGTCGAGTCGCTGGCGACGCCGCTGTGGACGATCAGCCTCGGTGGGTGGATGCTCTTGCCCGCCATCGGGTTGACCTATACCGGGCTGTTGCTGCCGGAGGCAACGAAAATCTACATCGGGAGTGCGACCGTCACCGTCGTCGGGGCGAGCGGCTATCTCATGGCGGCCGCGGGCGGCATCGAACTACTGGGACTGGCCGGGATCGCAGCCGTCGGGCTCGGACAGACCATCGGGATCTTGGATGCCGTCGCGCGGTACTGATTACAGAACGGGGTGGACCTCGGAAATTCGCCTCATCGCTTGTCGGCAGAGAGAACAGGGCTTCCATCAGTGATCTCGATGAACACCTCTGGCCCCAGCTTGATATCGTATGCATCAAGCGAGACCGACACCGCTTCTCGGTGCTCGTCGTCCACGACGGCCGAAACAGTGTAGACACCGGGCTGATAGATGTCCAACCCGAATTGCTGGGTGGCAGCGGATGCGAGCGTGAGCCGCTGGGTCAGTAGCTCTTCGTCGTCGTTGGCGATCGTAACCGTGACGCTATACCGGGCATCATCCGCATTTTCAAGCGAGATGTGGAGAGTATTTGACTGCTGTAGGCTCTCGTCGCCGGGACCACCGGCTTGCGTCGAAGACGCAGTATCCGGCTCCGAGGAGTTCTCTTCGACGCGCCCAACGCAGCCACTCAGAACGGGGCACGTCGTCCCACAGACCGAGAGAAACCGACGGCGATTCATACGAGGCGGTCAGCCGCCGGGAATAATAGTTGTTCGAAATACACGAACGCGCTCACAGCGATGGCGAGCACACGCGGTGCTCGCCGTGTTGTTCGTGCGAGAACTCGGTGGGACTGGGATTCGAACCCAGGAGGCCAAAGGCCACCTGCTTTCAAGGCAGGCGCAATAGTCCACTCTGCCATCCCACCGCATCCGAAAACGCGTGACCGCGGGTAAAAACCGTTCTGGTTGGTCCTACTCCATCATCAGTTCTGGCCCGTCATCGCCGTCGACAACCGCCAGCCCGTGCTCATGGACGAACGCGGCCGTCTGCTCGGGGACGATCCGCCCAGCGGTGAACCGCGCCCGAAGCTGTGGCACCAGCGTCCGCAAATCCGCGCCGGTTTCGACGACCGACGACAGCGGCAAGAATGCAGTTTCCAAGTCGGCGTCGGCCGCGCGGTCGGCGAGTCGCTGCTGTTCGATGCCGACGAACGCCTCGCTGAAATCGATCGGTTCGGTGAACCCGGCGTAGTAGGCCCGGCCCTCGGTCGTCGGCCCGATCACGACCTCGTTGGTGCGGAGTTTCATCGCCGCCTCGTCGATCAGTTGCCGAGTCAACAGCGGCGCGGTGCCGCGGACGACGGCGACTGAGTTGGCTTCCTCGTCGCGCAGCAGGTGGGTTGCCGTGTTGCCCGCTCGCGCCGAGAACGACGAGCCGACCTGCGGCTCGAATCGCACGTCGTCGGTGTCGTCAACGGCCTCGGCGACCAGCGCGCGCAGTTCCGCGACCGGCTCGGTGTCAGTTTGGTGGGCCTCGGGCAGTTGCTCGGATTTGGGGTAATTCACCAGCAGCTCCGCGCCGGAGCGGTCGATCGCGCGGAAGGTATCCTGCAGCATCGCCCGATAGAGGTCGGTCGCCTCGGCGGTCGAGAGTGGACTCGTCGCAGGCAACTCGGGCAGCACCAATCCCTCCCGCGGCGGCGGCGTGAGGGCGGCGATAACAGTCATAGACGGCTCTCGGTGCGGCGGCGTCTTGAACGCGATGATCCGCGACTACGACGGGGTGGGAATCGGATGCGCAACTGTGGACGAGAAATAGTGATAGAAAGCCCTCAGCAGGCTCGGCTTCCGCGGCTCGCTGCGCTCCTCACCGCTCGCTTCGCTCGCGGTTGCGGTGCTTACGTCGCCGGGGTTCGCCGACCCTGCTTCGCCCTTTCAGTCCGCCAGGGGGCGGCTGGTCGGTCGGCCGACTTGCTGGGTGCTTGCATATTCGTCGCTAAAAGTATCCAAGGCAGCAACGCTGCCGCGGCAACGGCGTCGCTACCGACTCTGTCGGCCCTTCGTCTGGCGGTAATCGCGCGAAAAGACGTTCTCAGACAGGTGCTCGATGAACGCCTCGCTGTCGGCGTCCGTCTGGCGGTCGAGTTCCAGCATGGGGACGAGTTCGAAGCCGCGACCGCGAACCGTCGTCGCGTGGATCTCGTCGATGTTGAACTCCTCGGGTTTGCGGGTCGTGTACTCCATCGCCAGCGACTCGATCACGCGCTGGCCGATCGGGACGATGATCTGGGGATTCATCATCCGGATTTCGGCGTTGAGATACGGCTCGCAGGTGTCGATCTCCTTTTTCGTCGGGGGTCGCTCGGGATGCCGGCAGCGCGTCAGATAGGTACAGAAGGCGTTCTGCATATCCGGCCGGTCGGCGTCGGGCTCGGATCGAACGAACCCGAGTTCGCCGAGGATCCACTGGAGGCGTTCGCCCGCGTCGTCGCCGGTGAAGGGGATGCCGGTCTCGTCGGCGCCAGCGTGGGGTCGCTCGGCGATAAAGAGGAACTCGCCGCCGACATCGCCGTAGCCGTGGACGACGTGCTCGCGGGCGTCACAGAGGTTCGGGCAGTTGGTGCAGTCGGCGTCCATCCCGAACGGGTTTTCGAACTGCTGCTGATTGGCGTCCACAGTCGCCCATCGGCGTCGAAACGCAAAACCGTACGGGTCGCCGACGACAGCGAGCAAACGAAATCCGTTGCTCGGGACAGCGGAGGAACCAGTCTTAGAACAGCGAGAGATCGCCCGTCACCTTATCGACCAGCGATTCCTCGCCGGGACCGACCGCCAGCGTCGTCGCCGTCCCCGAATCGAGTTGCGTGTGGCCGGCATCGCGGATGATCGCGTTCGGCAACCCCTCGACGCGGGCTTTCTCGGCGAGTTCGAAGAGGGCCGACTCGCCGGCGACTTTGACGACGACCTTCTTTTGGCCGTCGCCCTTCCAGGCTTTCTGTGTTCGGCGGTCGGCGTCCTCGTAGGCCGATAGCGACGCGTGAGCGACTTGCGCGGCGAGTTTGCCCTGCCCCATCCCGAGATCGGTCCGGGCGGCGATGACCTGTTTCATACTCCGTGTTGCGACGGGGTTCCCAAGAGGCTATGGATCGGTGGGTGAGCGATGATCGCTGGCGGATTACGTTGGTTTTTAGCCGGCTGGCCGCACTCTGAGAGGCATGATCCTCTCGGATACCGATCTGCTCGAACGACTGGGCGAGGGCGACCTCGTCGTCGAGCCCATCGACGACCTCGATACCCAAGTCCAGCCGGCGAGCATCGATATGCGGCTCGGCTCCGAATTCCTCGAATTCCAGCGCACCAACATCCCCTGTATCCACCCTGACCGCGCCGACGAGGTCGACGAGTACGTTCGGGAAACCTACGTCGAGGAGGGCGACGAATTCATCCTCCATCCGGGCGATTTCGTCCTCGGCACGACGAAGGAGCGCGTCGAGATTCCCTCGGATCTCGTTGCCACCGTTGAAGGTCGCTCATCGTTGGGCCGTCTTGCGGTTGTGGTGCATGCATCGCTGCCGTACGACGAGGAGGTCTTCCTCTGGACGCCGGCCGACGGGTTCGGATTCTACGAGATCGGCGAGATCGTCGAGAACGAACAGCCAGCACACGCCGTCTCCTTCGATCCGCAGACGCTGCGCGTCAGCACGCATCGCGTCTCCGATTACATCGAGAACCCGACGAAACGCATCTACCGCGTCGAACTCGAATCCGGCCGCGAGGTGCTGGTGACACGCGACCACAACCTGTTCACGCTCGACGAACACGGCGGCGTGACCCGGATCGCAAGCGAGGACGCTGAGGGCGAACTCGTGATGACGCCGGGAGAACTCCCCGAAGCAGAGACCGAAACGCCGACCATAGATCTCCTTGACCGACTCGACAACGACGAACTCACTGTGTATGCATCAGATGGGCTCGGTTCAGTCGATTGGGAGTCGGTTCCACAGGGCTCGGAACGGCACTATCAGGACCAGTCGAGCGCGCCGGCAACCGCGGTCACGCCGACGGCTGCACCCGACGACCTCGATGTCGCATTCAAACAGAGTACGCTCCGGCTCCCGCGACAGCTTCCCGTCAGCGAAGAATTCGGCTGGTGTCTCGGCTTCTATATCGCCGAGGGGTACGCCCGCCGAAAACAGGTCGTCGTCAACAATCAAACCGAGGCGTACGTCGAACGGTTCGCCGATTTCTTCGATTCGTGGGACGCCTCGCTGTCATGGGACGAACAGGACAGCGGCGTGACCGCCGTCACCGTTTGTTCGGCCCTCTGGTCAGCACTCGTCCGCGACCTCTGCGGGAGCGGGAACGAAAAAACGATCCCGGATGCGGCATGGGACTGGCCGACGCCCGTTCTTGAAGCACTCTATGAGGGACTGATCGACGGCGACGGTAGCCGACGCGAGAGCCGAGATACCCTCTATACGGCCAACGCGGAGTTAGCCAACCGCGCCGCGTATCTCGGCACGCGGCTCGGCTACAACACCTCGATGTACAGCCGCGAGCGCGAGATGTATATCGAACCGAGCGACTGCCACAACGAGATGACCGAATGGTGTGTTGATTTCTCAACGAACGCCCACAAGCGCGGCCAGTACGTCCCGACGCCGAGCGAACTGCTCCGCGAGTACCGCAACGAGGCAGGTCTGACGATGGCCGAAGCGGCCGATGCAATGGGATACAACTCGAAATCGAGCATTTCGAACGTAGAAAACCGTGAGTACGAGTCAGTCAAGCGCGAGACGCTCGAACAGTTCCGTGAGGTCTACGCCGACGCTGGCGTCGACACGTCTCGTCTCGATGACCTGCTCGACGGTGACATCGTCTTTGATAAAGTGGCCGCAGTCGAGAAAACCGACCGCGTGGAACCGACCTACGACCTCGAAGTCCAGCCGCGCGGCCGCGTTATCGAGAACTTCCTCGGCGGCCGTGGCGGCGTCTTCCTCTCGAATACGGCCGGCTTCGTGGACCCGGGGTACCGCGGCCAGATTACCCTCGAACTCTCGAATCTCGGGGCCGCGCCGGTCGCGCTCTCGCCCGGCATGCGCGTCTCCCAACTCGTCTTTACCGAACTCAAATCCGAATCAACCCGACCCTATGGCAGTGAGCGCGGCTCGAAGTATCAGGATCAGGACGGCCCCAAGTCCTCAAAGATTCAGGACGATCCGGAATTCGAATCGTAGGCGCGTTGTACAGTATAAACCACGACACTGATAACGGTTCACCACAGCAGTCCGATATATGAAATTCATCGAAGAACTCGTTGTCGAGGAGTTCCTCCCGACGATTCGGTCGCTGCTGGCCGAGTCCCTCCGAGACCGCGGCCTCACCCAACGCGAGGTCGCCGACGCGCTGGGGATCAGCCAGTCGGCCGTCTCGAAGTACGCCCACGGCGAGGTCGCCCACAACGAGGCCATCGCAGCCGACGACCGCGTCGTCGAACTCGTCGAGCGCGTCGCCGACGGGCTGGCGACCGGCGACATGAGCCGCGTGCAAGCCCTCGTCGAAATCGAGGTGCTGATCCGCCAGCTCGAAGACGGTGACCTGCTGGCCGAGGTTCACGAGGACGCCATGCCGGAACTCGCCGAGGCCGATATCGACTTCTCGGTCCACGACCCCGACAGCCGCATTCGACAGACCGAACAGGTCCGCTCCTCGGTCCGCCGCGGGCTGCGCACGCTGACGAGCATGAGCGGTTTTGCCACCCTCATTCCGAACGTTGGCTCGAACCTCGTAGAGTGCCTGCCGGAGGCGACGACCGTCGACGACGTGGCCGGCGTTCCAGGGCGCATCTTCGACATCAAGGGCCGCGCCACCGTGCCCGCCGAGCCGGAGTTCGGCGTCAGCGAACACGCCGCCTCGGTACTGCTGGCAACCCGGAACCACGGCGTCGACGTCGCGGCTGGCCTCAACATCGCTTACGACGCCGATCTGATCGCGGACTTCGAGGCGGCCGGCTACAGCACCGTCGAGTTCGACTCCGAGGCCAGCGAGGAGTTGGCGGCGACCATCGGCGATGCCGTCGCCGATGCCGACCTGACGGAGACGTTCGTGCTCTATCAGACCGGCGGCTTCGGCATCGAGCCGATTTCCTACGTGCTCGGACCGAACGCGCCAGCGGTCGCTGCGGTCGTCCGCGACGTAGTGTAGAAAGCTGCAAGAGGTGGAGGGCTGCAAAGGAGGGCGCGCGTCAGCGGGACTATTTGTAGTGTGTTGTCAGCTTAGTCGTCGGCGAGCGTCGGCGACGCCGAGAAGTCGACGGCGGCACCGTCTTTGCCGAGTTCGTCAAGCGCGACGGAGGCCGCGCGTTTGCCGGACAGCAGCATCGCGCCGAAGGTCGGCCCCATTCGCGGGAGGCCGTGAGTGGTCGCCGTGGCGAGNCCGGTNGCGANNACGCCGTCGTGGACNNNGCCGGTNTGNTCGACGACNNCGTCCTCGCTCTCNGNNACCCACATCGAGTCGTGGCCGGGGGAGTCGTGACCGGGCGCACCGTACTCGCCGTCTTCCGACTGATCCATCCCGGTGTTGTTCTCTTTGGCGTGTTCGATACCGGGGGCATCGAGGACGCCGCGCTCTTCGAGNTTCGAGNCGACGANNGCCTCNTGGCCNGTCGCGTCGATGACGAGGTCCGCCTCGACGGCGACCGGGTCGACACAGGTGAGTTCGCGGGGGAGCGCGTGGACCGGGGTCCAGTTCATCACGATACCGCCGACACGGTGGCCCTCGCGGACGACGACGTCCGTGAACTCGGTCATGTTCTGGACCCGCGCGCCNGCGTCNCAGGNNGCCTTGATGAGNNNNGAACAGGCGTGGGGACCTTTCGCTGTGTGAAGCCCCTCGACTTCCTCGCTCTCCTGATGGGGCACGTCGAGTTCGTCGAGNACNNNNTCGNCNGGCNCNCGGACGGTCACCTTGTTCATCAGGAAGCCGCCGAGCCAGAAGCCGCCGCCGAGATAGTTGTTCTTCTCGACGACGGTGACGTCGACGCCCCGCTCGGCCAGCTCCTTCGCGGCCATCAGNCCNGAGGGNCCGCCGCCNACGATGATCACGTCGCTTTCGGTGAAGTCCATGAACTCGTCGCTGAACTCCTCGGTGATCGCACGGGTCACTTCTGCCTCGCCTGCCTTGCTGAAACCGCTGAACTCTGATTCGGACATACCACCTCGTAATATTTGTTGGTGGTACAAGTCGGTTCCGGTCAAGTATCCGCGGCGGAAACACCGCTTTTGGCCGTTGCCGGGGCGGTTACCCGGAGGTAACCGCAGCGAACCCTTTTGCCCATCGCCCCCCGATGTACAGGTACTCATGAACATGCTTGTCGACGGCGAGTGGCGAACCGACACCTATCAGGCGACCAACGAGGAGGGCGCCTTCGAACGCGGCGAAACGACGTTCCGCAACTGGATCGCCGGCAGCGACGTGCCCGAGCATATCGACGCCGAACCCGACGAACGGTTCGAAGCCGAAGCGGGTCGGTATCACCTCTACGTCTCGTATGCCTGCCCGTGGGCTCACCGGACGCTGCTCGTCCGCGCGCTGATGGGGCTGGAAGACGCCATCGACGTCTCGGTCGTCGATCCGTGGCGCGGCGACGACGGCTGGCAGTTCACGCCCGAAAAGGAGGGTTGCACACCCGACAAACTCCACGGCAGCGACTACCTGCGGGAACTGTACGTCGAAGCCGACCCCGACGCGACCTGCCGGGTGACGGTGCCAGTGCTGTGGGACACGAAAGAGGAGACCATCGTCAACAACGAATCCCGAGAGATTATCCGCATGCTGACGACCGGGTTCCGCGAGGTCGGCGAGCGGGATGTCGATCTCGCGCCCGAATCGAAGCAGGAGGAGATCGACGAGATCATTACTGAGATCTATGAGCCGATCAACAACGGCGTCTACCGGGCCGGCTTTGCGACCAAACAGGAGCCCTACGAGGAGGCCGTCACCGAACTCTTCGACGCCCTCGACCACTGGAACGAGGTGTTGGCCGACCAGCGGTTCCTCGCCGGCGACAAGCTGACCGAGGCCGACATCTGCATGTTCACGACGCTGATTCGCTTTGATCACGTCTACCACACGCACTTCATGTGCAACGTGCAGTACATCCACCAATACGAGCACCTCTGGCCGTACCTCCGCGACATGTACCAGCAGCCCGGCGTCGCCGACACGGTCGATATCGACCACATCAAGGAGCACTACTACACGACCCACCCCGACGTGACGCCGCACGGCATCATTGCGAAGGGACCGGACATCGACTTCGCGGCCCCCCACGACCGCGAGCGACTCACGAACGCGGCCACCAACCCGCTGTAACGGGCTGACCGTTATCGAAGCCGATAATTTTGGAGCTATTTTTATCAATAGCCGTGTGCTTGCTCCGAGTAACGCCTGTGATCCAACAACAGGCGGACGCAAACCATGTTCAACACTGAGAATCGAAGTCAACTGATGTCCCGGACGCCACGTGCGTCCACCACCGAAACCCATGCCACCACAGCCGAGTAACTCGGGCCCATCGCTGAGTCAGGTCCTCGGCCTCGGCCGACTGAGTACCGTCCTGATGTTGGTGCTCGCGCTGAGCATCGCAGTCGTCGTGGGAGCCGTCGTCTTCGCCCCCGATAGCTTCGCGCAGGCACCTGAAACGGTACTACTGCCGGTCTAAGAGCCGAATTTTACAGCTTATTGGCGGCCCGTGCCTGTTCGGATCGTCGCTGGGACTGCTCTAAGCGGCGTTCGCTCGCCCGTTCGATTTCGTCCGGGAGCGAGTCGCTGGCTTCCGCCAGCCGCGTCGCAACCCGTTCGAGCCGATCCTCGACGTTAGCGAGACTCTGATCGGCCTGCCCGCGGTCGCCGGCGGCGGCGCGCTCGGCGGCTCGCCGGGCGGCTTCGCCGACCGCATCGAGGGCGCGCCGGAGGCCACGAACCGCGTTTTCCGAGCCCTCAAGCGTCTCGTTGCGGTCGGAGCCGCCGCCCCCGCCGCTCCCGGAGCCAGTCGTATCGTCGTCGGTATCATCGCTGTCACCACCACTGTCCTCAACGGCCGCGACGGCGGCACTCGTCTCCTCGGCTACGTCGGCGAGATACGTCGCCAGCGAGGCCTTGCCGGTTTGGGGGTTGTCGAGTCGAACCCGCTCGTCGGCCTCGGTGGCAGCTTGGTTGACGCGGATCGCGCCGACCTCGTCGTCGCTGTCCCGGACTTCGGTCGTGTACGCACCGCCGCGGTGGACGTAGACCGCGTCCGGGCCAGAGAGCGGCGCGTCGTAGAGCCGGCCGGCGAAGTCGTCCTCGACGGCCAGCTCGGTAAGCTCGCTGTCGGACTCGCTGGGGTCGACTTCGAGTTTCGTCGCGTTCTCGCGGGCGACAAGCGGGATCGACCCTTCGACGCCCGCCGGCGTCGTTTCGGTCTCTTCGTCGACACCGACCGTCTCACTGTGCGGTTCGACGCCGGCCCCATTGACCGTCAGCCGGTGCTCGCCCGCGGGCACGTCGTCGACGACGGCGACGCCGCTGAACGTCGGGACGGCTTCGGGCTCGCTCTCCAGCAGCGCGACGCCCTCGACGCCGAGGTCGTCGGTCGTCAGCCCTTCGTCGTCGGGGGCGTCGTCGTTGCTGATGGCTTGTGAGAGGCTGGCGACGACGGTCGATGCTGAGGCCGGCGCGCCGATGGCGTCGTACCGCTCGGCCAAGGCGGCGCGGTGGTTGCGATCCGAGATGTCCTTCGCCGGATCGTCGTACCGCGGTTGGCCCCACGGGACGCCGGTGGTCGTGATGTGGCCGGCGATGGCGTCCTCNGCGAACTGCGGGACNGNNAACTCGAAGCTNAGCTGNGGGCCGGTGAACGCCGTGATNTGCTCGATCTCTCGCGTCGAGACGAGATCGTACTCGGCATCGACGGCGTCTTCGATCTCGTCGGTTTCATCCCGGCCGGCGTACTGGAAGGTCGACCCCGTGGTTCTGTTGGGGAGTTCAGTCGGCGGGGAGGTGAGCTCGCTGAACGAACTCACGGTCAGTTCGTCGGGAATCAAGTCCGTACGCTCTACATCCGGCAGCCGGTCGTGCTCGTAGAGCGGCGCGCCGTCGAGTTCCGGCACGACGTAGGGGAGTCTGGATCCCTCATCCCGGGGTAGCCCGTAGGCGATGGGGAGGTTGACAACGTCCTCGATGGTTTCGATCGCGCTGTTGGTGATGTCGGCGAGCCCGCCGTCGACCGAGAGCCGCTGGAATCGATCGGCGACGTTATTAACCGACAGCGCGCTGGAATGCGAGCCTAGCTCCGAGAGGATGCGCGGCTGCATCTCGGGATCAGGGTCGAGGAATTCGTTGTTGGGGACCTTGCGGGAGTGCGANCTNGCGACGTAGAGCTGNGGNTCNTCGGTGTCGGTNTCGACNAAGACGTGTAACACCTCCCAGTCGTGCCAGTGGAAGTTCGTGGTGAACTGATCGAACGCCGAGTAGTACCAGAACTGTACNACNGCNAGCGGCGANTCNTCGTANGAGACGNCGTGNTAGAACANCGTCAGTTCCGGCGGCGTGTCCGAGTCGTTCGACGCCGCGGTATAGTCGTTGAGCGCGTCGAAACCGTCGACGACTGGCTCGCCGTCCTGCTCGGATTCGTAGGTTCGAGGATCAGTCGGGAACCATTTTTCGTCCTCGTCGAAGTACAGCGTCGGAGCGTACTCCTCGGCGAGTTCGCGGGTTCGCTCCTCGCTCAGCGTCGTGGTACTCCGATCCGGCGCGGAATCGAACGCCGAACAGCCCGCGAGCGACGCGGTGCCAGCGAGCCCGAGCGACGTGAGGAGGCTGCGACGGTCAAGATGGAGGGGCGGTGACGACATGGCTCACCAACCACATCCCGTCGATCGTGTGGAGGCAAAACGCATGGCACCCCGTTCCGCGGGCAGACGAATAGGTCTTCTGGCGCAGATACTGTCACTACGTCGTCGTTTTCCGGATTACGTCAACGAACCGCTCCGGATCGCCTCCTCGGCGGCTGCCAGCGCGGCGTCGGCATCGAAGTCCGCAACGACCGCTTCCAGCGTTTCGGGCTCCGCATCGCGAAGGGCCTCGGCGTGCTCGGTCATGTTCGGGACCGCGCGGATGACGTTGTCGACGATCGGAATCGCNGCNNNCTGNGCNGANCGCGANAGCGGGTTNAGGTCGANGACGATCTCNGTCTTGCCCATCGCGGCGAGCGCCTCGGCGCGGTCGCCGTCCTCCAGCGGGACGAGCACGACGTCCGCCTCGCCGATGCCGTCGCTGTCGACNNTCGCGCGNNCGTGGNNNAGNNNNGGAATNCGGCCGTCGGCAGTCTGTCCCTTCACCTCGTCGGCCCCGTGCTCGCGGAGGTGGTCGGCAATCGCTTCCATCCGCTCTTCGGTTCGATTGAACAGATTAACCTCGATATCGGCGTCAACGGCGGCGGCGAGCGCGACGATCTCTTCGGCGACGAGGGCGGCGACGTTGCCGTTGACCGAGAGTACCGGATGGTCGGCGAGCAGCAGTTGGGCGGCTGCCGCGCGTTCGGCGTCGTCCGCGCTGTCGATTGTTTGCTCGCCCAACAGGTAGTCGAAGGCCTCGCCGCGGCCTTCGGCGATCAACCCCTGCTGGCTCGTGATACCCTTCTCGACGCCGTCCTCGATCCGGTGGCGCGTCAGCAACGACTGATACCGCGGGTGATCCTCCGGCAGCTCGATCTCGCTCATTGGCTGTGGATTCGACTCCGACGGCAAAACGTTCGCTCTTCGAGCCGGCCGGCTACCCGTCGAGCAGTCGGGCACCGCCGGCGTCGGTTCGACACTGCTGGGGATCGTAACCAGCGGCAGAGAGCCCGTCACCGGTCGCAAAGACGGTGTTGCCGAGCATCGCCATCGCGGCGTCGCCGCCGTCCTCGTCAACAGCGTCGATAGCGTCGGCGACCTCGTCGGTCAGCAGCTCCGCGTCGGCGGCGAACTTCCGAGAAGCAGTCATAAACCGATCAATCGTCGGCCACTCCAAAACCCGGCTGAGCGCGGACTCGCCGGCGACCGTCAGCTGGTCAGTATCGCCGGACAGCACTGCTTCGGTCGACATCTCGCCGAAGGTAACGTACTCGATCTGCGGACGAGCGGGCAGCCCGTCGAGGCGACCGTGACTCGGCGACCCCGGATCGATCCGGATCGGGAGGCCGCCGCGGGCTTGCGCGACGACATCGCCGAGCCCGGTGCCGGCTTCGACCTCCGCGCAATGGGCGAGTGTAATCAATTCGTTTTCCGTCTTCCCGCAGTCGAAGACGGCATTCGCTGCGAGAGCAGTTCCGAGCGCGAGCGCGCCGGAGACGCCGAACCCCGCGCCGAGCGGCAGCGACGTGTTGGCGTCGACAGCGGCATCGACGCCGAGGCGATTGCATACGTCTGCGACAGGCAGCATCTCGATTCCCTCGCCATTGAGCCGGAGCCCAGAGCCGGGCGTGACGGTTACCTCGACGCCGTCAGTGAGCGTGATGCCGGCTCCGCGACTGCCCGCCTGTGAGCAGGTGGTGGCCGTGTGCGCGCTGAAGAAGCCGGTGATATGCCCCGGGACGAACGCCGTCGCCGACGGCTCCCCCGCTGTCATACCCCTACCAGCGTCGGCGAGCGATTAATTCTTGCTGGTTCGCTCGCGGGCCGACTCGCGTTCAGCGGTCGTCGACCGCGCCTCCTCAACCGTCGCTGGCGACGCCGATCCGAGCAACTCCTCAAGCCGCCGTTCGAACTCGGCGTCGTCGATCTCGCCGCGAGCGTATCGGTCTTTGAGGGCTTCGACAGGATCATCGCGCTCGTCGGTCGCGGCCGGCTCGTCGGTCGCCGCGGATCGCTCGTAGTACCGCACCAGTCCCATCACCGCCGGCAACACGCCGGCGAAGCCGACCGGAAAAGCAACCCAAAACCACGCGACATCGAGTGCGAGCAGGCCGAAGGCGACAAGCAGAATCAGCGTCGTCGTCATCCCCGCGGCGATCTGTTCGAGCGGTGGCTGCTCGTCAGTGTTGCCAGCAGCAGAATCGCTCTCACTCATAAGTGTCTCTACTCGGCATATCACAAAAAATTGAGCGGCAGAATCGTAGATCGAGACTATGGGCTCAAACGTTGCCGATCCCGCGGGAACAACACGCCTTCNCGGATGTTGTCNAGGNCGAGCANCGTCATNANNAGCCGCTCGCCGCCGAGCCCCCAGCCGGCGTGGGGCGGCATCCCGTATTTGAACATCTTCGTGTAGTACTCGAACGCGTCGGGGTCGAGCCCCTGCTGTTCGAACCCCTCGATGAGNNGGTCGTNGCGGTGTTCNCGCTGNCCGCCGGAGACNAGNTCCATCCGGGGATGCATCAGGTCGAACCCGGTGGAAAGCTGCTCGTCGTCGTCCTGATCCATGATGTAGAACGGTTTGATCTCGCTGGGCCAGTCAGTGATGAAGTAGTGNTCGCCNACGTCCTCGCCGAGNGCGNNNTCGCCNTCGGTCGGNAGGTCGTCNCCCCAGACGAGCTGCTCGTCGAGCGCGCCGGTCGCGTTGATGCGCTCGATGGCCTCCTCGTAGGTGAGCCGCGGGAACTCNCCCGNNGGNACNTCGAACNCNTCGGCGANNCCGAGNGCNTCGAGNTCNNCCNGGCAGTTNTCGTCGACNGCCTCGTAGGCGGCNNTNACGACNGCNTCGNNNACGTCCATCGCNTCNNNGTGGTCGAAGAAGGCCGACTCGAAGTCGATGGAGGTCGCCTCGTTGAGGTGGCGCGGCGTGTTGTGCTCCTCGGCGCGGAAGATGGGACCGATCTCGAAGACGCGCTCCAGCCCGGAGCCGACCATCAGCTGTTTGAACAGCTGCGGGCTCTGGTTCATGAACGCCTCCTCGCCGAAGTAGGTGATGGGGAACAGCTCGGTGCCGCCCTCAGTCCCGGTGGCGACGATCTTCGGCGTGTTGATCTCNGT
>NZ_RKLU01000004.1:158028-161917 GCF_006861665.1 Halonotius terrestris
CGANNNNGCGGAACGNCTCGCGNNCGGCGNGCTGAATCTCCGCGCGGATCGTGAAGATCGCCTGGACCTCCTCCTTGCGGAGGTCGAGCGTGCGGTTGTCGAGCCGCGTCGAGAGTTCGGCATCGACCTTGCCTGATGGGTCGAGCGGGAGTTCGGTGTCGGCTTCGGCGACGACCTCGACTGAGTCGGGCGTGATCTCGACGCCCGTGGGTGCGCGTGGCTCCTCGTCAACGTCGCCGGTGACCGAAATCACGCTCTCGCGGGCGACGTTGAGCCCGGTCTCGACGAGATCGTCGTCCATCTCGTCTTTTTCAAACTTGATCTGAATCTTGCCCGTGGTGTCGCGCAGGATCAGAAAGGCGATGCCGCCGAGATCCCGGAGTTCGTGGACCCAGCCGGCGACCGTCACCGACTCGCCGGGTTCGGCGTCCGCAGTGTAGGTTCGGTTTTCCATACCCGAACCTGACAGCGGCCGCCCTTAAACTCGGCTGATTCCACCGGGAGCGGCGGGCCGTAGCTTCTTAAGCGAAAACGCGAGCAGGCCGGCTACCCCACGAATGAACCGCGATACACGAACAACAACCGACCGCGGTGTCTCGCCCGTCATCGGCGTGATCCTGATGGTCGCAATCACGGTCGTCATCGCCACGATGGTCGGCTCGGTCTTTCTCGACTACGCCGATCAAGTATCGGACCAACCGCCGCAGGCGGCGTTTGAATACGAACAGAGTGGCTCGGACGACATCACGATCACACACGTCAGTGGAGATCGAATTAACAACGAGCGACTCCGGATCACCGTCGGCGGCGACGAGGTGTATCCCGATCCCGTCTCGGATGCCTCGAAGACCGGCTGGGCCAGTCCGATAGGCGTCGGCGATACAGTAGACATTGAACATACTGACGCGGACGAGGGCGACACCGTGCGGATCGTCTGGCAGAACCCATCAGGACGGTCGGCAAACACACTCAGCACGTGGAAATGGCCGCAGACGTAGATGCTCGAACGCTGCGTACGCGATCAGGAGAACACGCGCTTGAGGTGTTGTTTCGAGAACAGCGAGGTCGGTTTGTCCATGTGGACGCCGATTTCGCCGGACAGCGCGCGGAGACCGAACCGCTGAACCGGCTTCGGCAGCGAGTAGCCACGCCGAATCAGGTGGCCGAGTCGGATCTCGCTTGACAGCGTTTCGCGCCACGCGGACTCATAGACCCCCAGCGAGTCGGGACGATCCGGCTGGATGTGTCGGGCCGCACAGTCGGCGGCGGTCATGCCGTAGAGAATCCCGCCGCCGGTGAACGGTTTCGTCTGAGCGGCAGCGTCGCCAATGAGGAACACGCGGTCAGTCGTCACTGAGTCCGGCGGGCCGATTGGGATGGCCCCGGAGCAGAAGTGATCGGTCTCGACATCGTACTGCTCAGTCAGGATATCGAAGCGGTCGTTGACGTCCTCGCCAGGCGCGGCCGCCAAGCCGTATTCGACACCGGCCTCGCCGCGGGGGATGCGCCACGCGAAGAATCGCGGGACGGTAAGGTGAACATCGACGTACTCGCCATGGTCTTCTTCGTCGGTGAACGCGAGCACGCCGTGGAGTTTTTCTTTCGGTTCGGGGAGTTCGACGGCCTGCCGGACGCGAGAGACTGGGCCGTCGCAGCCAGCGACCATGCGGGATTCGACTTCTATTGGGTCGGCCTCGTCGGCGACGCTGACGGTGAGGACGACGCGGTCGTCATGTTCTTCGACGCCGGTGACGGTGTGACCTTCGCGGATCTCCGCGCCGGCTGCGCGGGCGGCGTCGGCAAGCGTGCGGTCGAGTTCGACGCGGTCGATGACGTTCGAGATTTCGTTGGTCTTGTAGAAGAGATTTGGATCGCTGTCGGGGCCGCCGGTGTAGAAGTTCGCGCCATAGACACGGTTCTGCAGGAGGTCGTCTTTAGCGTCGTCGTGGACATAGTCCCAGATGTCGGTGCTGACGTGGCCCGAGCAGGCGAGTGGGGTACCGACGGTGCCCTTTTCGAGGCCGAGCACGTCGTAGCCCGACTCGGCGGCCCGGCGGGCGAACCGCGCGCCAGCGGGGCCGATACCGACGACGACGAAATCGTACATTACTGTTGGTTTGTTGAAGCCGGTGTTTAGCTTGTTTGTTTTCGAGAGAACGGTGTCGGCAGTGCTGGGGCTGACGGGATATAGAAAGCCCTCGACGCTCTCGACTCCCGGGACTCGCTGCGCTCCTCGTTCGCTTCGCTCACTGCGGTGCTTGCGTCGTCCGGGTTCGTCGGGAGCGTCTCGCCCTTTCAGTCCGCCAGGTCGCAGCTGTTCGGTCGAGCGAAACAGGTGCCGGCTGCCTCAGTCGTCGCTGGCGACCTTGGCCGGTTTGCGTCGGTCCGAGCGCGGCCCCTCGCGGTCGATTTTCGGAAGCAGGTCGCGCAGGTATCGCCCGGTGTGAGACTCCTCTGTGCGCGCGACCGATTCGGGCGTGCCGCTGGCGACGACCTCGCCGCCGNNNTCGCCNCCCTCNGGNCCGAGGTCGATGATGTGGTCNGCGTTNTTCACGAGGTCGAGCTCGTGTTCGACGACNNCNACGNTGTTGCCGTCGTCGGTTAGCCGCTGGAGCACCTCGATGAGCTTCCGCTCGTCCGCGGGGTGGAGCCCGGTCGTCGGCTCGTCGAGCAGGTACAGCGCGTCGCCGGAGTCCTTCTTACCGAGCTCCTCGGCGAGCTTCACGCGCTGTGCCTCGCCGCCCGACAGCGTCGTCGACGGCTGGCCGAGCCGCATGTAGCCGAGGCCGACGTCCTTCAGGAGNTNNAGNCGGCGGCGNANNNNGGNGTNNGNCTCGAAGAAGTCGTAGGCTTCGGCGACCTCCATATCGAGCACGTCGGCGATAGTTTTGCCCTTGTAGGTCACGTCCAGCGTCTCGGCGTTGTAGCGNGCNCCGTCNCACTCCTCGCAGGGNACNTNNACGTCCGANAGGAAGTTCATGTCGATCTTGACGGTCCCCTGGCCGCCGCAGGCCTCACACCGGCCACCTTTCACGTTGAACGAGAAGCGGCCCTTCTCGTAGCCGCGCTGCTTGGCGAGCTTCGTCTCCGCGAACAGCTCCCGGATGTGGTCGAAGACGCCGGTGTACGTCGCGGGGTTCGANCGCGGNGTNCGGCCGATGGGNNNCTGNTCGATNAGNCNNACCGTTTCGATATTTTCGACGCCCTCCAAGGCGTCGTGCTCGCCGGGATCGACGGAGGTGTTGTCGTTCATCTCGCGGGCCAGCCCCTTGTAGAGGATTTCGTGCATCAGGGTCGATTTGCCCGACCCAGAGACGCCCGTTATCGCGGTAAAGACGCCCAGCGGAATCGGCACATCGAGATCCTTCAGGTTGTGCTGGCGCGCACCGCGCACCCGGAGTTCGTCGTCGCGCTCGCGTCGCTCGTCGGGAACGGGGATTTCCTTGCGACCGGCGAGGTAGTCGCCTGTGATCGACCCCTCGGCATCGCACACGTCGTCGAAATCGCCCTGCACGACGATNTCGCCGCCGCGNTTNCCCGGNCCNGGNCCCATGTCGANGACGNTGTCGGCGCGCCACATCGTCTCCTCGTCGTGCTCGACGACGAGCAGCGTGTTTCCGAGGTCGCGGAGTCCCTCCAGCGTGTCGAGCAGCTTGTCGTTGTCGCGCTGGTGGAGACCGATGGACGGCTCGTCGAGGACGTACAGCACGCCGACGAGGCCGGAGCCGACTTGCGTGGCGAGCCGGATGCGCTGGCTCTCGCCGCCCGACAGCGTCGATGCCTCGCGGTCGAGCGTGAGGTACTCCAGTCCGACCTCCTCCATGAAGCCGAGCCGCGCCCGAATCTCCTTGAATATCTCCTCGGCGATGGTGCGGTCGCGCNCNGANAG
>NZ_RKLU01000004.1:161922-224459 GCF_006861665.1 Halonotius terrestris
CCTCCANNCCCTCGAAGTGNNNCNNCGCCTCGCCGATCGACATTTGGTTGACCTCGGTGATCGACGTACCGTCGACGAGAACGTGGCGGGACTGCTCTTTGAGTCGTGTACCGTCGCACTCAGGGCATTCGGTGACGGCCATGTACTCCTCGATGTGCTCCCGGGTGCCGTCCGAGTCGGTTTCGACGTGCCGGCGACTCAAGTTCGGGATCACGCCCTCGAACCGCTTTTCCTTCCGGCGGGTGCCGTTGCGGGTCGACCGCTCGAAGACGACCTGTCGATCCGTCCCGTAGAGGAACTGCTGTTGGATGTCATCATCGAGTTCGTTCCACGGCGTATCGACGCTGACGCCGAAGTGGGCGGCGACCGCGTCGATCCGCGTGCGGTAATACGAGCGGTTGTAGCTCCACGCCTCGAAGACGTGCTTGAGGGGTTTACTCGGATCCTGAATGACGAGGCCCTCATCGACTTCCTTCGCTTGGCCGATGCCCTCACACTCCGGGCAGGCTCCATAGGGGCTGTTGAACGAGAACGACCGCGTTTCGATCTCGGAGAACTGGAAATCACTGTTCGGGTTACCGAGCGTTTCGGAAAACTCGACGGTCAGTCGGTCGTCGCCGTCGCCAGCGAGATCACCCGTCGAGCGTGTGTTCGACCCGATTGGCGGTTCCTCAGGGGGATCAGGAATAATCACCTTGAGGACGCCGTCGGCCTCCTCAAGTGCGGTTTCGACGCTGTCGGTGATCCGCGAGCGAGCATCCTCGGTGAGCTTCACGCGGTCAACGATCACGTCGATCGTGTGATCGTAGTTCTTGTCGAGGTCCGGCGTCTCCATTGTCAGATCGTACTGCTCGCCGTCGACTTCGACACGCGAGTAGCCCTTGCTGACGAGGTCCTCGAACAGGTCCTCGAAGGCACCCTTCTGGTCGCGGACAATCGGTGCGGCGATCATCGCTCGCGTTCCCTCGGGGAATTCGAGGAGTTGTCGCACCATCTCCTGTGCACTCTGCTCGCCGACTTCCTCGCCAGTGACTGGGTCGTACTGGGTGCCAGNNCGGGCGTANAGCAGNCGCAGNTAGTCGTGGAGTTCGGTGACCGTNCCGACCGTCGACCGCGGGTTGTTGGCGGCGTTCTTCTGATCGATNGAGATGGCCGGCGACAGCCCCTCGACGNNNTCNACNTNCGGNTTGTCCATCTGNCCGAGNAAGTTGCGGGCGTAGGCCGACAACGACTCGATGTAGCGTCGCTGTCCCTCGGCGTAGACCGTGTCGAACGCCAGCGAGGATTTGCCGGAGCCTGACAGGCCAGTGACGACAGTCAGTTCCTCGCGGGGAATCTCGACATCGAGTTCCTTCAGGTTGTGTTCCTCCGCGCCGCGGACCTCGATGACATCGCGGCTCATCGTGTGCGAATCACCCGGACGCGTCGAGAAATGATCGGTGTAGCGACGGAACAGTTCATACCACAGGCAGGGGTTCGACCGACTTAACGCGCCCGTTCCGTGGGGCTGGATGTCGTGGTCGAAGCGTCTCGGCTGCCGATATTTTCCGCAAACTGAAACAAACGCTAAGTGGGTCGCAGTTGTACCGATGTGGTATGCTGGGCTCCGGCGGTGATGAGTCGACGGTCGTCTGCATCGCCTGCGGTGAGTCGGTGCCGCGTACGGAGGCCCGCGAGTACGACAAGACCGGCAACCGCTGGGAGCGACACGACAAAGACTTCGAACATTTCTGCAAGGACTGTTTTCGAGAATTATCCCACCAACCGCGGTCGGGGCTAGAATCCATGCTGGCCGACATCGAGGACGACGGCCTCTCGGAAACGGAGTTCATTCGCCGCTATCTCGACCGCGTCGACGACGATAACGCGGTCGAAGAGCCCGATTCCTGAGTGACTGTCGCCGCGGCGAGTGACCCCCCTCGTCGCGGCCGCCCGACACGTCTTTCTACCGGCCACCCGTTGGCTTGGCCATGTCAGATGCTCAAGCCGACGCCGGCACTGCCGAGGGGCAGGGTCCGGTGCGGATCACCGAGGCCGTCGCCGACCGCCTCGCGGAGAAACGCGCCGATCTCTTCGAGGAGTTCGAGATCAACGACGAGTTCCCCAGCGACGTACTTGTCGAAGCGCGCAAGCGCACCGAGGACGTCTATGCGGAGATCGAAGCCGAACTCGACGAGCGACGCGACCTCCGCGAGCTGACGGCGTGGACAACCGACCCGGCCGATGCCCAAGACTTCGACGACGCGATCAGCATCGAGGAGGGCAAGGAGACCTACACGCTGTGGGTCCACATCGCCGACGTAAGCCACTACGTCCATCCCGGCTCCGAAATGTGGGCCGAGGCGGTCGAGCGCTGCAACACCGTCTATCTCCCTGCCTACACGGTGCACATGTTGCCACCGGTGTTGGCCGAGACCGTCTGCTCACTCGTCCCCGAGGAAGATCGCCTCGCTCACACTGTCGAGATGACCATCGACCGCGAGACGCTCTCCTTCGAGGAGGTCGACATCTACAAATCCGTCATCCACAGTGACGAGCGACTCACCTACACCGAGGCCGAAAACCGAATCGAGGAGGAGGGCGCGCCGCTCCACGAAGAGTGCAACCTCGTCTACGAGCTGGCCGACCAACTCCACGAACAACGGAAGGAAGACGGCTCGCTCGTGCTCAACCCCTCACGAGATCGCGCCCACACCATCGTCGAGGAGTGCATGCTCAAAGCGAACAAAGCCGTCACGCACGAACTGATGTGGGATCGCGGCGTCGAAGCGATGTACCGCGTCCACCCACAGCCGACGCCCGACCAGTGGAACGAGGCTCTCAAAGAGATTCAGGATCTCGACGGTGTCTCGATCCCCGGCGGCTCATGGGACGAACCGCGAAAAGCCGTCAACGCCGCGCTCGAAGAATCGCCGGGTCGGCAACTCAACAAGATCCAACGCGCCGTCCTCAAAGTGATGCCGCGCGCCAAGTACATGAACGACCCCTTCGGCGGGCATCACGCGCTGAACTTCGATATCTACGGCCACTTCACCAGCCCGATCCGCCGATTGTCGGACCTCATCAACCACTGGATCGTTGCCGAAAACGACGTACCCGAGGATCTGATCGAACTCTGTGATCGCGCCTCAGATAAGCAAAAAGACGGCGAAACGGTCGAACGGCTCTACAAGCAGTACATGGAGGAACTCCACCTCGAAGGCCACGCGATCAACGACCGCGGGCTGGAAGTCGTCGAGGACGCTGAACTTGCCGAGATGGACGACGAGGAACGCGAGAAAATCCACGAACTGCCGGAAACTCAGCGGTAGCGACTGCCGCGAGACTCAAATAGCGGGAGCCCAAAGAACAACCGTGGACGCTACCCGTCTCAACGACGCCCTCCAAGCCGAATTCGATAGCTCCGCCGCTGACCGCCGCGTCGTCGTCCGCCAAGCAACCGATCTCGCCGACGCAGGGAAACCCGAAGCCGACCGCGGCGTCGCCCTCACTGTCGACGACGTCGTCGATCACCTGCAGGACGCCCCCGACGGCGCGGACCTCGTCGACCGCTGGAACTGGTGGCTCGGCGCGCTCGATCTCGCCTACGGCGGCTACCAACAGTTCACCGTCCAAGCGCGAGCCGACGACCCGGAACTGGATACGTAGCCGCCCAGCCCCGGATCGACGGATGAAAACGTCGCCAGCGACGACTCAGGCGTAATGGACGTGCAGTTTCTCGGCGGAGCCGACGAAGTCGGCCGGAGTGCGATCCTCGTTAACGACCGCCTCCTGCTCGATTACGGAGTGCAGACAGCAACGCCGCCGCAGTACCCCGTCGGCGATATCGAGCCCAACGCCGTCGTCGTCTCGCATGGCCATCTCGATCACGCCGGCGCGGTGCCGACGCTGCTGTCCGGCGACCGCCGACCCGAGGTTCACTGGACACCGCCGACTGCCGATCTGACTCGGATTCTCGCCCGCGATACGCTCAAACTCCACGGCGGCACCATGCAGTGTCCCTTCACCGAGACCCACGTCGCCCGCCTCGGTGAGGTCGAGTACCGACACGGCTACCGGGAGTCCTTCGAGGCGGCAGGCCACGAAATCACGTTCTACGACGCCGGCCACATTCCCGGCAGCGCGCACGTCCTCGTCGATGACGGCGAGACGCGGCTGCTCTATACTGCGGATTTTCACACCGACGACACCCGCCTGCTATCGGGATCGACTGCCCGGCCCGACGCGGATGTCGTCATCTGTGAATCGACGTACGCGAACGTCAGCCACGAGGACCGCGAGGCAGTCGAAGCGCGATTCGCGGAGACGACGCGGACGACGCTCTGGGAGGGCGGCACGGTCGTCGTCCCGGTGTTCGCCATCGGCCGGACACAGGAGTTGCTCATGGTCTGTGCCGCCCACGACATCGAGTGCTACGTCGATGGGATGGGCGTCGAGGTGCTCTCCATGCTGCGGCAGCATCCCGACTTTCTGCGGGACGCCGACGCGCTCGACCAGGCGGCCCGCCACGCCCGCGAGGTCACTGGCCGCGACGGGCAGCGAAAGCGGATCGCCGCCCAGAACACCGTCATCGTCACGACAAGCGGGATGCTCTCCGGCGGGCCAGCGATGACCTACATCCCGGAAATCAGAACCGACCCAGTGAACCGGATCTCGCTGACCGGCTACCAGGTCGAAGGAACGCCCGGACGGCAACTGCTGGAGACGGGACGGTGTGAGCTCGACGGCGGGATCTATCCGGTCGCCGCCCAGACGGAGCTGTTCGATTTCTCCGCCCACGCCGACCACGACGGGCTCCGGTCGTTGCTCGATGCCTACGACGACGCGACGGTGCTCGTCAATCACGGCGACGACTGCGAGGGGTTCGCCGCCGAGTTACGCGAGGACGGCGTTGACGCCAGCGCGCCAACGCTCGGCGAGCAAGTGACGGTCTGACCCGGCGGGACGGGTAACGAAACGCTTTACACCACGACACCGGTAGCGTAGGCTGCGGGCTCGTGGGTTAGCTTGGCCATACTTCGGGCCTTGGGTGCCCGTGACCCCGGTTCGAATCCGGGCGAGCCCATTCAAACCGACGAGCGAAGCGAGTCGTGTTTGAGTTTCTGCGAGCGCGGATTCGAAGCAGGGAGAGACGCGAACAGCGTGAGCGGAGCGACTGAGGTTCGAATCCGGGCGAGCCCAGTATCTATCGCGCGGCTTTTTCCGGCTACTGCTCCAACAACGGACAATGTCGTGGTCACGACGCCGAGTAGTAGCCGGGCTGAGCGCGGCGACGATAGCCACAGCCGGCTGTCTCGACAGCGATGACACCGCCACGTCGGGACCAACCGGGTCGCCACCGACGCTACCAGCGACGGCGACGTACGTCTACACCCACCTGCGAGCCAGCGGCAACCGTGTCCTGCAGGGCAGCGGCAGCATCGCTGACGCATCCCCCGTCGAAATCGATATCAGCGGCCGCCCGGCATGGCTGCTCGCCAGCGGCGCGACCGACAGCTACTGGACGGTCGTGACGACCGAGGGCGTCGCCACCACCTACCGCGTCAGCGACGGCCACAGCGAACAGGTTGTCGACCACGGCACCGTCCCGATACCGCCAGTAGGCTACCGTGCGGGCGGGACACCCGAACTCGTAGGCCGCCCTGCAGACTGCGCCGAACACACCCATCCAGTCCCTATCGACGGCGGCTTGTGCTACGTCGCCAGCAACGGCGATGTCGTGGTCTGGCGCGACGCGTCGCCAACGCGGCTGGATGTGTCCGCGCCGGTCGACGCCCGCCTCGTCGCCGTCGACGACAGCCGGCTTGCGGTCTACGGCGCGAAAACGCCCCGCTACCGTCACGGCGCGCTCGGCGATACGATCGAAGGTGGCAGTATGGCGATTATCGACACCGACACCGAGCGCGTCGTGACGACGATCGAACTCGACGCGCCCGCTGTGTTTGAGGACCTGTCACCGCTGGTGGCCGACCTCGACGGCGACGGTGAACGAGAACTGGTCACGACGGTCGCAGATTCGGCCGACGGGGCTCGAATCCGCGTGTATGATGCTGACGGCGAGGAACTAGCGACGGGACCGATCTACGGCTCCGGCTGGCGACACCAACACTGTGTCGCGCCGTTCGGCCCGGCCGGTGGACGGGAACTTGCAGTTGTCAGAAAACCCCATGTCGATCGAACAGTCGAGTTCTACCGCCTCGCTGACGGCGAGCTATCGGTCGTGGCGACGCGCGAGGGGTATTCGAGCCACACCTACGGCTCCCGAAACCTCGACGGCGGCTTGGCTGGCGACCTCAACGGCGACGGCCAGCCGGAACTGCTCGTACCGACGACAGACCGCTGGACGCTCGACGCGCTCCACCGAACCGGCAGCAGTATCAACGTGGTGCGGTCGTTCGAACTCGATGGCCCGCTGACGACGAACCTGACCGGCGTCGCACTCAACGACGACCGCGTTGCTGTCGGGGCTGGAACCGCTGATCACGTGCGGATCTGGCAGGGATAAACGCGGCCGGCGGAGTCGTAGCTGCGGAGAAAATCGGTGCCCGGAGGAGGTTAGCTTGACTGGCAGCTCAGGCCAGCGCGTAGCTGTCGCCGTTTTTCGTGATCAGGTCCTCTTTTTCGAGGCATTTGAGGACGCTGTACAGGGAAATTTTCTTCATGTCGAGGCCGTTTTGAAGCTCACTGATGGTCACAGTGCCGTTCATCGAAAGGAAGAGATACACAAGCTTTGCGCGGGGGGACTGGAGTTCGCCCGGAAGCGAGATCTGTGCAGCGGTCTCAGCGATCATATCTACCCCTTGGCTTCGACAATAATAAATGTGGGCTACGTCGTTCGTCGAACCCGCCGCGGCGGCCGAAACGCCCGTTTTCTGGGGTTTCATCGCGTCTCCCGGATTCCGCGTTGACAATCATGATCGACAGCGAGGGCTACTGAGCGGTCGTCTTTCGACTGGTGACGTATGGAAAAGGTTCACACGGTAAGCGGCGTCAGTAGCTGCGGACTTTCGGCTCGTATTTCTTGTTCTCGCCTTCGAGGATGACCGGGCGGTACCAGAGTTCCGGATTCCCGTCGTTCCACGACAGCATCGTGTGTTTCAGCCACTCGTCGTCCTTCCGTTCCTGGGCTTCGGCGCGCCAGTGCGCGCCGCGGAACTCCTTGCGGGCGAGCGCGCCGACCGTGATCGACTCGGCGAGATCCAGCAGGTTCCGCGTCTCGATNGTNTGNAGNAGGTCGGTGTTGAACGTCTGTGAGGGGTCCTTGACCGACACGTTCTGGTAGCGGTCGCGTGCGGCCCGAATTTCTCGTAGGGCTTCCTTGAGCCCCTCCTCCTCGCGGAAGACGTTGACTTTCGAGGTCATGGTTTCCTGTACGTCCGCCCTGACCTCGGAGTGGTGAACCCCGTCGTCTTTGCCCATGAGTTCGTCAATGCGCTGGCGTTCGGTTTCGACCGCATCTTCGAGCAGCGTGTCAGGATCGGCCGCACCGCCCGCAGCGACCGCACCGCCGTCGGCGACGGCATCGCCAGGCGAGCCAGGCTCGCCGAGTTCGACCGGGCTGTCGACAGTGGCGCGCTCGAACTCGCCGCGCTGGCCCGTTTCGATCTCGGCAGGTTCCATCTCCTTGCCGGCGGCGTGGTAGCCGGCGCGCTTGCCGAAGACGATGAGTTCNGGCAGCGCGTTNCCNCCGAGNCGNTTNGNGCCGTGGACCGANNCACAGGCACACTCGCCGGCGGCGTANAGNCCGNNGANGCANGTNTCGCCGTNCTCGTNNGTCTCGATGCCGCCCATNNNGTANTGCTGNCCGGGNTTGACCGGCATCGGCTCNTCNANNCCGTCCACGCCTTCGAAGTCCTCCGCGAGGTGGAGGATGTTCTCGAGACGGTCGACGATGCGCTCCTCGCCAAGGTGGCGCATGTCGAGGTAGACGTACTCGTCTTCGACGCCGCGCCCCTCGTTCACCTCCGTCAGTTCGGCGCGAGAGACGACGTCACGGGAGGCGAGTTCGCCGTCGTTGTTGGCGTACCCCTGCTCGAACATGAACCGCTCGCCGTCGGCGTTGTAGAGGATGCCCCCCTCGCCGCGGACGCCCTCGGAGATGAGGACGCCCGTACTCGGGAGCGTCGTCGGGTGGAACTGCACGAACTCCATGTCNTCNANCGGGACGCCNGCNCGGTANGCCATNGCCNGGCCNTCNCCGGTACAGGAGACGGCGTTGGTCGTGTGGTCGAAGGCCTGTCCGGGGCCGCCGGTGGCGAGGATGACGCCGTCGCGGGCCTTGAAGCCCGAAACTTCGCCGGTCGCCACGTCGTAGCCGACGACGCCGTGGCAGTGGCGGTCCTCGGGTCGCTCTTCGTCGGTGACCGCGAGGTTCATCACGTGCCACTCGTCGTAGACCTCAATCCCTCGCTTAACGACCTGCTCGTAGAGGGTGTGCAGCAGGTGGTGGCCGGTTTCGGCACCGGCGTAGGTNGTNCGCGGGAACGANAGCCCGCCNAANGGCCGCTGNGAGACGCGNCCGTCGT
Organism: Halonotius terrestris; assembly: GCF_006861665.1. Taxonomy (GTDB): domain Archaea; phylum Halobacteriota; class Halobacteria; order Halobacteriales; family Haloferacaceae; genus Halonotius; species Halonotius terrestris. The sequence continues at coordinate 170,448 of NZ_RKLU01000004.1, forward strand.
CCTCCCGCGAGAACGGCATCCCCCAGTGTTCGAGCTGGATGGTCTCGCCCGGGCTGTCCTGACAGAGGGTCTCGATAGCCGGCGCGTCGCCGAGGTAGTCGGACCCCTTCATCGTNTCGTANGCGTGGTCNNNCCAGNNGTCGCCNTCNCGNAGNGCGGCGTTGATGCCGCCTTCGGCCGCGCCCGTGTGGCTCCGCACCGGGTGGAGTTTCGAGACGATCGCTACGTCCGCGCCCACCTCGTCGGCGGCGACCGCTGCGCGGAGGCCCGCACCGCCCGCACCGACGACGATGACATCGTGTTCGTACATAATTTTTTGTTGGATTGTGTTGGGTCTGGAGTGCCTTGAGGGTTACCAGAATTTCAGGTTCTTCTTGACTGCTTCGCGTTTCAACTCTTGGATGTGTTCCGTCAGTGGGATGTCTTTCGGACAGACGTTGGTACAGGAGAACTGGGTCTGACACCGCCAGACGCCGTGTTCCTGCTCGATGGTTTCGAGTCGCTGGCGGGTACGCTCGTCGCCCTCGCGGTCGTCCATCGCAAACCGGTAAGCCTTGTTGAGCGCGGCCGGCCCGAGGTACTCGTTGTCGCCGGCGGCGATGTTACACGAGGAGAAACACGCCCCACACCAGATACACCGCGTCGACATCTTGACCTTCTCGCGGTTTTCGCGTGACTGTCGCTGCTCTTCGAGGTCGCCGTCAGGCGTCTCGTCGGGATCGAAGTACGGATCGACCGCTTCCATCTCCTCGTAGAAATGGTCCATGTCGACGACGAGGTCCTTGACGACATCTTGATGCGGCAACGGCTCGATCCGGATCGGCTCTTCGAGGTCGGAAATCTGGGTCTTGCAGCCGAGTCGCTGCTGACCGTTGACGAAGAACGCGTCGGAGCCACAGACCGCCTGCCGNCAGGAGTGNCGGAAGGTNAGCGAGGNGTCGNAGNNNTCCCGCGCNNACATCANNGCNTCGAGNACNGTCATCCCCTTCGTGAACGGNACGNGGAACGTGTCGAACCGCGGTTCCTGTTTGCCTTCGACTTCGGGATCGTAGCGGAAGACCCTGATCTCGCGTGTGTCTTCGTTGGCCTCCGCCTCGTCGGCGGCTTTTTCGGCCTGTCGCTTGTCCCGATCGACGCGGTCGGCCGCTTTTTTGTCCTCGCGTCGCTGTTGGGCCGCCGGGGTCGACTCCGCCTCGTCGGCGGGTCCCTCGGCGGCCGGTTCCTCGGATTCCTGTTGTGGTGGTTGCGTGCTCATGTTAAAGTACCCCGATGCCTGCCCATGCGTTTGCGGTTCGGACGCCCTGGACGAGGAGGACGACGCTGGCGGCGACGAGTGTCCACTTCACTACTTGGCGTTTCGTCCCTGTCAACCCTTGGTTGATCAGCGCGTTGTAGACGCCGTTGACGCCGTGGAACGTCGCCGTGAAGAGGAAAAGGATCATCAGCGAGTAGTAGGTCCACATCTCCATCCGCGACTGGCTCAGCGCGAAGGTCACCTCATCGGCGTGATAGACGAAGTGCAAGAGGAAGAAGTGGAAGGCGAGCACGATCACGAGGAACGCCGCCGTGATGCGCTGCCACAGCCAGAGCCGCCCGCCTTTCGTGAACGAGGAGTAGTGTTCAGCCATCGTTAGAATGCCCCCGCGACGAACGTCGGCACGGAGGCGACCGTGATCGCTCCCGTGAGGATGACCGACGCGTAGAAGCTCTTGTCCTGCGATTCGAGTCCGATACCGAGATCCACGAGCAACAGCCGGAGCCCGTTGAGGATGTGGAACACCGCCACCGCCAGCAAGCCCACCTCAAGGATGCGCACCAACAGCAGGCTTTCGAGCGTGACGATCGTGTTCGTGTAGATGTCCCCGCCGGCCGCGAGCGTCGATGGGTCCGCACTCGCCGCCGGGATGGCGGTGCTGAGCACGGCGATGTGGGTGAACAGATACCCNANNAGNACCCAGCCGGTGAACTTGTGGAAGATCCACGCCCACATNCCNGCGGAGAACTCCNNCCACCGNCCGAAGCTCTCGATCGTGCCCCGATTGTACGACTGACTCATATCGTGTGTGGGTGCGTCCCGCGCTGGTATAGAAGTTACGTCGTCGACCGCGACGACCGCCAGTGAGCGCGCGGTTCCGCCCCGCCGACTGGACGTGTGTTCGGTTCTCGTCACTGTGGCGCGGCAGTGTCAATATATCGCTGACACTACCCGGAATCAACACGCCGCTGGCAACGTGCCGCTCGCACCACGTCACTATCGACGCGACTAATCGAGGTGATCGGTCTTGCCCGAAAAGCCGAGTTCCCACGCGTCGCCAACGCGGTCCATTCGCGTGAGCCCACACAGCGGCGCGTCAACGCCCTCGGTCGAGCCGACGAGGCCGCGAACGACGCCGCCGATCGTCAGCCCGTGGCCGACCATCAGCACGCGGCCGTCGTGGGCATCGGCGATCCGGCGAGCGGTTTCGCCGGCGCGTGTTTCGGCCTCGTCGTGCGTCTCGGGAAATTTCGGGATGACGAACGGCTCGTGGTCGTCGCGGATCGGCTCGAAGTAGTCGGCCAGCGTCTCATGGGAGAGCGTTTCGGGCTCGCTGTCGAACCACTCCGCGTTGCGGTGTTCGCCGAGACCCGGTTCGAGCCCCGCCTCGCCGCCGATTTCGCCACAGATTTCGGCGGTCGTTTGGACGGCACGCAGGAACGGCGAGCAGTAGATCGCCTCGAAGTCGATGCCGTTGTCAGCGAAGAAGTGACCGCACCGCCACGCCTGCCAGCGACCCAGCTCCGTCAGTCCGGGATCGTGAACGCGGGCAGCGGTCAGCTCCCAGTCGGGGTCGACCGTGTCCTGTCGTTGGCCGTGGCGGACGGCCCAGACGGTCTCCGTCATGGCCGGCACTGCGAACTGGTGACCTATAGCTGTAGTGGCTGGCTACGCTCGTCGCCGATCAGGAGGTGGATTCGAAAACGGCCAACCGAGCCACCGGCGGGACTGGAACACGATTGAGTTTCCACCACGCGACCCGCTCGGCGGGACGACCGGTGGCCGGCGACCGGCAGTGGAGGGCCGACGTGTGGACAAAGCGGGGGAAGCGATCGGTGGAGAGGGCCGAGGGGTCAGTGGTGGACAGACGGGCGTTGAACCCCCGTCCATATTATGCCACTTACGGGTCTCAGACCGAGTTTTCTCTAGGCGGTTCGAAGGCGTGTACCCCTACCGAAATTATATACCCCCACACGAATACTGTTCAATACGATAACAGATGGCGGAGCAGAGTCCTCACGAGCTACTCTACACCGTCAACCGGCGGTGGGACTGCCTGCAGGCGATCGTCGAGGAGCCACAGGAGAAACGCGAGCTCGTGGAGACGCTGTCGATGCCGCGCTCAACGCTGGACACCGTCGTCCGCGAGCTCGAAGGGGCCGATCTGGTGACCTACCACAACGGTGTCTGGCAGCCGACCGTCGCCGGCGAGGCCACCGCCGAAGTGTATGCCGACTGCACGGCGTCGATCCGCTCGATCAACGCCGCGGGGGACGTGCTGTCGCCGCTGTCGAGCGATCACGACCTGCCGAAGGCCGTCCTCGACGGCGCGGAGAGCTATCCGGCCGAGGACCCAGTGCCCGACGCAGTACTCACGGAGTTCCTCGATCGGATCGCCGCAGCCGACCGGATCAACGGCGTCGCGCCGCGCGCGCTGTCGGGATACACCGACCGCGTCTTCCGAGCGGCCGCCGACAACGACACGACGCTGGAGATGATTCTCGCGGACTCCGTCTTTTCGCAGTTGTCGTCGATGGATCCTGAGACCGTCGTCGACCGCCTCAAGGGCGACGTGTTCTCGGGGTACCGCGCCACGATCGACGCCGAGTTCGGCTTCTGGCTCGGCGAGAACCCGGATCACGTCGGCCTCATCATCTACGCCGACCGCGGCGTCCACGGCCTCGTTATCAACGACTCGCCAGCGGCTGTCGACTGGGCGACCGATTGCTATGAGTCGATCCACGCCGATGCCGAGGAGATCACACCGGCCGACGTGACGCCGTGAAACCGTGGGACAGTACGGCCGAAACAGCGTTCGTCCGTGCGACGGGCACAGCGGCGCGAGACCTTTACCGCTGTGGCCACTTCCATGTGTATGAGCAACCAACCCGACAGCCAGCAGCCCGAAACCGACGAGGAGTGGAAAGAAGTGCTCTCGCCGGAGGAGTACAAGATCCTCCGCGAGGAAGGGACGGAACCCCGTGGCTCCTCGCCGCTGTTGGAGATCAGCGACGACGGCGTCTTCCGCTGTGCCGGCTGCGGGCAGCAGCTGTTTACGACCGATGAAAAATTCGAGTCCGGCACCGGCTGGCCGAGTTTCTACGATCCGGCCGACAGCGACGCCGTCGAGACGCGGCCGGATCACAGCCTCGGCCGCACCCGCACGGAAGTCGTCTGTAGCAACTGCGAGGGCCACCTCGGCCACGTCTTCGACGACGGGCCCGAGCCGACCGGGAAACGCTACTGCATCAACGGCCTCGCACTCGATTTCGACGAGGAGTAGATCGCGTCGATGTCGCCGACACCGAACCAGATCGAAGTTTTCGATCGCGACGCTCCCGGCAGCGACGCAACCGAGACGGCGACGTTCGCGCTGGGCTGTTTCTGGGGCCCGGACGCCCAATTCGGCGCGCTCGACGGCGTCGTCCGCACCCGCGTCGGCTACGCTGGCGGGACAGCGGTCGATCCGACGTATCACGACCTCGGTGATCACACCGAGGCGTTCCAAGTCGACTACGACCCGGACGTGCAATCGTTCGGCGACCTGCTCGATCTCGTCTTTCGGAGTCACGACCCGAACCAACAGACACGAAAAACACAGTACCAGAACATCGTTTTCGTCGCAACGGCCGACCAGCGCGGGGCCCTCACCGACTACCTCGAATCGAACGGCTACACAGCCGACGGGATCGCAACCCGGATCGAACAGCTCTCACGGTTCTATCCGGCCGAGGACTACCACCAGAAGTACAGCCTCCGAAACGAGCAGCCGCTCTTTCGGACGTTCGAACAGGCCGGCTACGACGACGAGGAGCTACGGGAGTCGCCAGCGGCCGCGAAGCTGAACGCCTACGCTGCGGGCCACGAAATCGGCGACGACCACGACCTCGGCACCGCGGACAATCGTACCGTCCACAGCACGTAAGCACAGCCGAGGCGGAACGTTGAATCGCCGCCCGCCAGTATGTCGATTATGGCCCTGAACACCGACGATAGCGACGCGACTCCCGACGCCGAGTTCGAGACGCTGCGGATCGACCGAACCGACAGCGTCGCCCGCGTCGTCCTCGATCGGCCAGATGATCTGAACACGATCACGCCGACGCTGTTGGACGAACTGTCGGCCGCCATCGACGACCTCGACGCCGACAACGACGTTCGCTGTCTCCTCCTGACTGGCGCGGGCGACCGCGCGTTCTCAGCGGGTGCGGACCTCTCGGCGTTGGCGGCCGACGGGATGACCGGCCCTGACGGCGTCGAACTCGCCCGCCACGGCCAGCAGACCTTCGGCAAACTGGAGGCTTGCGACACGCCCGTCGTCGCCGCCATCGATGGCTTCTGTCTCGGCGGCGGGATGGAGTTGGCGACGGCCGCGGATCTCCGCATCGCCACCGACGGCTCGATGTTCGGCCAGCCGGAACACGATCTCGGGTTGCTGCCGGGGTGGGGCGGTACCCAACGGCTCCCGAATCTGATCGGTGAAAGCCGCGCCAAGGAGATCATCTTCACTGGTGGTCGCTACGCCGCCAGCGAGATGGCCGACTACGGCTTTCTGGCCCGCGTCGTCGAGGGCGACGAGTTCGAGACGGTCGCCATGGAGCACGCCGAGCAGTTGGCCGCGGGACCACCGCTCGCCCAGAAATACACCAAACGCGCGATGCGCGCCGGGCGCGACGACACCGACGCCGGCCTCGAAATCGAGGCCCACGCATTCGGCCAACTGCTCGATACGGAGGACTTCAGTGAGGGCGTCAACGCCTTCAGCAACGACGAGGAACCGGAGTTTACTGGCGAATAACAGCGTCAGTCGTCGGCACTCGATTCGACTGCGGCGTCCTCCGCATCCGCGTCGGCACTGGCTGCCGCTTTGACGCGCTCGGGGTCGAACTCGTTGACGGCGGTATTGGGTTCGAGCCCGGCGTCTTCGATCACCTCGATATCGGTTGCGGCTGACTGGCCACCCGTCGTCAAATAGTCGCCGGTCAGCAGGCCGTCCGCGCCGGCTTCGAATGGCCAGTGCTGTTCGTCCTCGGCGAGGTTGACCTCGCGGCCGCCGGTGAGTCGGACGCGAGCGGTCGGATGGAGGAGTCGATAAACGGCGATGGTTTTGATCAGGTCGGTTTTCGAGATCGCAGCCGAGTCGCGGTCGCCGAGCGGCGTTCCCTCGATCGGATTGAGGATGTTGACCGGCAGCGATGAGACGCCGATCTTCCGGAGTTCAAGCGCGGCATCGACGCGGTCGGCCGGCGTCTCGCCCATCCCGAGAATGACGCCCGCACAGAGGTCCATGCCGGCGTTCTTCGCTCGGCGGAGCGTCTTGAGGCGGTCCTCGAAATCGTGCGTCGAGACGATCTCGTCGAAATACCGCGGCGAGGTCTCGATGTTATGGTTGTAGTGGTTGAGCCCCTCGTCGGCGAGGATGTCGGCTTCTTCCTGCGTGAGTAGCCCGAGGCTGGCGTCGATTTCGACAGCCGTCTCATCGCGGACGAGCCGGACGGCACGGAGGACGTCTTCCCACTCCTCGGGGCGTTTTTCCTTGCTGACGCCCTTCTCGGCGACGACAATGCCGAACCGCTGAGCCCCGTCGGCCTCGGCGCGTTTCGCGGCCGCCAGAATTTCCTCGGGATCGAGGAAGCCGTGGGTTTCGATGCCGGTATCGAAATGCGCGGATTGGGCGCAGAAGCCGCAGTCCTCGGCGCAGTTGCCGGCCTTGGCGTTGACGATGCTGCAGGCATCGACAGTGCCGTCGCCGAGCGTCGCTCGCACCGTGTCGGCCGCGGCGGCGAGTTCGTCGACCGGCTGGGCCAACAGCGCGATGGCGTCCGTGCGGTCGATAGCCTCGCCGTCGAGAACGCGGGCAACCGCGTCGTCGATGGTCCGGTTTCCTGTCTCGTAAACCACGTCCGACTGTGTCGTTTACCGGATAATAAGTCTCAGGGATTCATCACAAGGGAGCTACCCCGATCGTCACTACTGGTCGGCCTCGTCGTCCGCGTCGGCGTCCGCGTCGTCGCCCTCGCTTTCGTCGTCTGCGGCCATCTCCTCGGCGACGCGCTCGAAGGCCTGTAGGATCACGCGTTTCGTCGTCTCACCCTTCGTCGTCCAGTGGTAGGCGTAATCCATCATGTCGTCGTAGATGTCGGGTTTACAGCCCGCCGCTTTCGGGTGGCCGCCGCCGTTGACCTGCCGGGCGACCAGATGGGCCTGCTCGAAGTTCTCGCCGCCGCGGATGCTCGCGCTGCCGGAGGGTTTGACGATGACCGCGGCGTCCGCGCCCGCGGCCTGCAATTCGTCGGCGACCTCGTTCTGGGAGCAGCGGCCGTAGGTGACGCCGACCGTCCACGGGCCGACCGATTTGTAGGCCGCGCGGTCGACTGCCTTTTCGATGAGCTGGTTCTTTCTGACGCGGCGGTGGCTGATGTAGTCGGTGACTGGCTGCGGGAGCGACGCGCCATACGCCCCGACGACGGCGGCGTACTCCTCGGCATCAGTCCAGAAGGCGTAGTCGGCCAAATCCTTGCTGCGGGGATCGTCGTTGATCCAGAGGTCGTGATCCCGCGTGACTGCGGCCAACTCGGTGAAGCGATCCTGGAACTCGTAGTCCAGCGAGCGGAGCGTCACGTCCGTGCTGCACTCCTCGTCGGAGTCGCCGACGACGAGATCAACGCCGGCATCGCGGACGCCATCGGCGGCCTCCTCGGGCCACTGGTGGTGATCATACCACGCGACGCGGTCGCTCAGATCGAGGACGGCTTCCAGCGGCTCGGCGATTGAGGCGTACTCATCGGGCGCGATATCGCAGACGTAAACGTCGAGTCCCGGCTCGGCGTAGGCGGCGACGTACTCCAGCGATTCGGTCAGCGAGTGCGGCCCGGCGGCGATGAGGCCGACCGCGGAGTCCGGCGTGTCGGCGGCCTCAGCATCCGCATCGTCCGTGTCGTCCATCGTACTGTCGACCGCGCCACCGTCATCGTCAGCGAGCCGTGCCTCGATATCGTCGAGAAACGGCTCGACATCGAGCGCGGCGTCGTACAGCTCCCGAATGAGCGCGACACAGCCGAGGCCGTCGGCGTCGGAGTCGGTAACGACAACCGCGTCCGCGCCGTCGATGGCCGCTTTGGCTCGCTCCTCGCTGCGGTCTTCGTCGAGAGAGTCAGGATAGAAGAAGCCGGTGCCAGGGAGTACTGACCGGCGTTCGAGCGGGAGTTCGCTGCTGTCGATGAGATCGTCGTCCATGGAGGCGACTCCGTCGGCGACGGTGAAAACTCTCCGGTGTTCGCCGCGAGGCTGAGGGATCAGGCCGCTTCGGCGTCCGAGAGTTGCCGAACCGTCAACACCGGGACCGGACAGGTGCGGACGACGCGCTCGGCGACACTACCGAGCAAAAACCGGTTTTCGCCGTGGCGGCCGCGCGTCCCGGTGGCGACCATGTCGGCGTCGACCGCGGCAGCGTACTCGGTGATCTCGTCGGCTGGTCGCCCTTCCCGCACCGCCGTCGTCACCGGCTGATCGGTGTCGGCTGTGACGACCGCAAGGGCCTCGTCTGCCTGCGTGGTGAGGGCCTCACGGAGGTCAGTGCGGACGGACTCCGGCGAGGAATCGACCTCAGTGGTGTCGATCACGGACAGCGCGTGGACGCTGGCGTCGAACCGCGCGGCGAGATCGAGGGCGACCGAGACCGCCCGGCTGACGCTCTCGGAGCCGTCGGTTGCGACCACAATCGTCTCGAACATAGCTGCGGGTTCGGGGGCCGAAAGTAAAAACCCGCTCCTCCGGCGGCGACGGAAGGGAGTGTTTTTGTGGCCGCCGGGGGTTGGTCCGGTATGGCGGAACTCGAAGTCGACCTCGTGATCGTCCCCGTCGACGGGAGCGACGAGTCCCGGACGGCCGTCGAGTACGCGGTCGGGGTCGCCGACCGATACGACGCGACCGTCCACGCGGTCTACGTCCTCGGCGAGCCGACCGTCCGCGGGATGGACAGCGGCGCGGTCGCCGCCGACGAGGTCGCTGACGACACCGAAGCCTTCGGCGATATCGTCCGCGAAATCGCCGGCGAGGCCGACGTGTCGCTGTCGACCTCAGTCGTCCAAGGGTTCTCGAAGGAAATCAAGACGCTCCACCCCGGCAGCGTCGTTCTCGATACGGCCGAGGAACTGGATGCTGATTTCGTCGTCATCCCGCGAGAGCCCGCAGCCGACGCCGACAGCGACGTGTTGGAAAAAACAGCCGAGTACGTCCTCCAGTACGCCAGCCAGCCCGTGCTGTCGGTGTAATTCTCGCAGGGTTCGGGCTATTCCTCGTCGTCGCCGATCCGGATCGCCATTTCGAGTTCGAAGTTCTCCGCGCCGGTCGTCTCGAAGCCGACCTTCTTGTACAGCGAGACGGCCGGATGGTTCCACCGCTCGACGGTGAGCCAGACTTTCGTGATGCCGACGCTTTTCCCGTAGCCAAGCAGCGATTTGATGAGGTTGGTGCCGATACCGGCCTGCTGGTAGTCCTGCAGGACGAAGATAGCCAACTCGAAGTGGTCGCCGTCGGTGTCAGGGACGAGCGTCGCGTGACCGGCAGCCGTGTCGCCGTCCCACGCGATGATGTTGTAACAGTCGTCGGCGAGGATGCCGTCGAGCCACGTCCGGATGCGGGACTCCTTGCCCGGCGGGATCCCCTGTGCGCGATCCTCGGGATCGAATTCGACGTACATCTCGGAGAGGGATTCGTACTCTGCGTCGGAGCCGTCGTACGGACGGATCTCGATCTCGCGGTCCTCGCCGTCGGTGAACTCCCGCGGCGGCGTCGGGAACGGCCCGGAGATCTCGTCCGGATAGCGTCGCTCGGAAGTCATCGAACCAAAGTCACCGTCGTATGTGCGTTCAGCAGCACGAACTCAGCTGTCGACCCGATCGTGATCTTCCCCATCGGACTCTCGGAGCCACCGCCGATGACTAACTCCTCGAACCCTTCGGCCTCAGCGATATCGACCAACTGACTCCCCGGGTCGCCCTCGACGTGGCGGATCGACACGTCGATGCCGGCGTCGTCAGCGACCGCGCGAGCGTCGGCTTCGAGTGCCTCGCGGGCCGCGTCGGCGTGGTCGCCGACGATAGCGACGGTCACATCGTCGCCGGTCGCCGCCGCCCGTGTGGCCGTCCGTTCGAGGGCGGCGACCGACTCGTCGGGGCTCCCGATCCCTACCAGTACATCCATTACGCCAGTTCTCACCGCGCGCCGGCAAAAGCGTTGCCTGTCAGGGACGTCTCCGTCCGCCTGCCCACGCAATGTTTTTCCGCCGGCCGTCCGGAGGGCCGCTATGGACGACGAGCCCACAGCCGGCGAGGCAACCGACCCGGCGGCCGGTGGTGCCGACGACGAGGAGACAGGTGACGCTGTCGAGGAACCCGCAGTTGGTGGTGTCGATGACGAACCGCCAGCCGCTGACGAGCCGAACGTTGACGACGAACCGGAAGCGGACGCTGATGACGAGCCAGCGGCGGACGACGAGGTTCCGGCCGACGTTCGCAAATACGAGCGGTTTACGAAGATNGACGGCGCGNNNTACGACCGNGNNAACGAGTTCCTCCGCGACCGGACGTACATCACGGCTCGCGAGTGGGCGATCGCGCGGCTCTGTGCGGATTTCCGCACCGAGACGGGCGTCGAGATGACGAAGATCGGAGAGAACCTCCCCGAACTCGTCCCGTTCATGACGGACACCTACNNNCCNCAGGCGGTCAATCAGGCGCGNGCCTCCTTCGAGGGGAAGGTTCGGAAGGCCGGTGCGACGTTCCTCTACGGGGCAATGTGCGACTTCTTCACCGCCGAGGAGCTCGACGACCTGATGTACGAGGTGACGGAGATCGCGAAGTTCCTCCTCGAGGTCGAGGGGGTCGANCTCTCNGTCGNNGAGGANCTCGACGCCGAGGAGCGGATTTCGTCGGTGATGCGGGACGTTCGCCAGCAGAGCGCGGAGCTCCGCAGCGAGGAAGTCGAGTGTCCGAACTGCGGACACACGCACACGCCCGAATCGTCCGAATAGGTCGGTCGATCCGGTTGCTCGCGGTGCTGACCTATTAGCTAATTCCAATGATTTAATTACGACATTTGTATTGGGCTAGCCATGGCTGACGAAGCGACGCTCGGCAAACCGACCGACGACCAGCAAACCGACCAGACGGAGATCGTCCTCCTCGACGACGACACCGAACAGGAGATCGGGGCCGTCTCCGCGGAGTCGCCGCCGATTCCCGGTGTCGGCGACCTCGTGAGCCTCCAGAACTTCCAGTTTGGCGACAGTGCCGGCGACGAAACCGAACACCCACGCGGCGAGGAGGACGGAAGTTTCCGCGTCGTCGACCGCGCGATCCACTACTCGATAGCTGACCAAGAGGACGTAGAAACCGAACTGACGACGGAAGTGCTGCTGTACGTCGTCTCGAAAGAGGAGTGGGCGGTTCGTCGCCAGCGCGGGACGTAATTCGAGGCGTCGGTTCCACCAGCGCGAACGGAGCGTCGGTCTCAGGTCGAGTCAGTCGCAAACCCTTCTTCCCAGCGGAAGCGGCCGTTCCGCTGGATCGTTTCATCGTCGACCGCCAGCCGGCTGTTTTCGCTCATATCCGTTAGGAGGTCGGTGTGGACGGCCGACTCGTTGCCGGTTTCGCCGTCGGGCAGGCAGGCGTCGTAGGCGCGGCCGACCGCGAGGTGGACGGTTTCGGCCATTTTTTCGTCGAAGAGAATCCGATCGGTCACGCGGTCGATTCCGCGATTCATCCCGATCCCGAGTTCGCCCAGCCGGCGGGCTCCCGCGTCAGTATCGAGGATTTCCGCGATTACCGCCTCGCCCTGTTCGGCCGCGAAATCGACGACATCGCCGTCCTCGAAGGTGAATCGCACATCTTGGAGGCGAGTGCCGTCGACGGTCATCGGGATATCGAACAGGACAGTTCCCTCGGCGTCGGCCGGCGCGGTGAACACCTCGCCCGAGGGGAGGTTATGGGAGTCGTAGGCGACGGAGGCCGCGCTGTTGACTGCCGTGCGGCCCTCGATCGACAGCCAGAGGTCGGTCTCGCCGGTCTCGATGTGAACTTCGCTGCCCGCATCGAGGATCGTTTTCAGTTGGGCCATTTCGTCAGCCAGGCTCTCCCAGTCGCGGAGGACGGCGTCGTAGACGAAATCCTGGTAGGCCTCGAAGGCCATCCCGGCCTGCTGGGCGAGCGACCGGGTCGGGTGGACCGTCGAAACCCAGTCGGTGTCCATCCGCGCTTCGCGGATCGCGGTGCGTGAGCGGCGGTAGGCCTGCCGGGTCGGGCCCGGCACGTCGGCGGTCGCGGCCGTGTTGTGGCCGGCGTCGAGTCGGAGGTAGACATCCGCCTTTTCGAGTAACGCGAGTTCGTAGGCTGGGTCGGCGTCGAACGCAGGAGGAGTGCTGTCGGCATCGCTGTCGTCGCTGTCATTGCTGTCGTCGCTGCGGGCACGGAGATAGGCGCGGGTCAGTTCGGCTGCGTCGTAGGTCGCCACGAGGTTCGCGTCGCGCTCACCGAGGACTTCGGCGACGGCGACCGCGAGATCGTGAGCACCGTCAGCAACGCTGACGACGACGTTGTCGCCGGGGTCGACGCGGGCACTCCAGTCAACGAGGATCGCGGCATGCTCGCGGATTCGGTCGTCCATACGCCGTGTCGATGGCGGAGGCCTATAGCTTCGGTCCTCACAGCGGGCCGACAGCGCGCTGCGCCGGGCTACAATCAAAACCCCTACCTCACCCCGTCGTATTCGACTCGGTATGCAACTCGGCGTAATCGGTCTCGGACGGATGGGGCGGATCGTTGTCGACCGGACGCTGGCGGCCGGCCACGACGTTGTCGCGTTCGATCTCGACGACGAAGCGGTCGCGGGCGCGGCCGACGCGGGGGCAACGGCGGCCGACTCGATCGGCGATCTCGCCGACACACTCGGCGACGAGAAACGGATCTGGCTCATGGTTCCGGCGGGCAAAGCGGTCGATGCGACGCTCGACGATATCGATCCATACCTCGACGGCGAGGACGTCATTGTCGACGGCGGCAACTCCAAGTTCCAGCGATCGGTCGAGCGCGCGGAGGCCTGCTCGGCCGCCTATCTCGACTGCGGGACCAGCGGCGGCCCNGCNNGCGCGGAGNNCGGCTTCTCGCTGATGGTCGGNGGNCCNNAGNNNGCCTACGANGANCTCNNGCCNGTCTTCGACGCCGTCGCNACCGGNNCGGACGGNCACGACCGGATGGGNCCNNCNGGCGCGGGTCACTACGTCAAAATGGTTCATAACGGCGTCGAGTACGCGCTCATGCAGGCCTACGGCGAAGGGTTCGAGCTACTGGCCGACGGCCGCTACGATCTCGATCTGGAATCCGTCGCCCGCACGTGGAACAACGGCGCGGTGATCCGCTCGTGGTTGTTGGAGCTATGTGAAGAGGCCTTCATCGAGGAGGGCAGCGATCTCGGCGACGTGGCGGATCACGTCGCCGGCGGCTCAACCGGGACGTGGACTGTCGAGGAAGCACTCGAACAGGAGGTGCCGGTGCCACTGATCTACCAGGCACTGGCCGAGCGGTTCGACAGTCGGAACGAAGGCCGGTTCTCTCGGCGACTCGCCAACCGGCTCCGCTATGGGTTCGGACGGCATCACATCGCGCGGAACGGATGACAGGATCGGTGTGAGTGCCACCACCCGACCACAACGCGTTTTACTCCTCGGCTTCGGGCAGCAGCGTGGTCAGCACCAGCGTCTCGATCGCGCGTCTGAGTCGCTCTGAGACCGCTTGATCGGAGATTCCGAACTCGTCGGCGATCTCCTGCGTTGAAATCTCCCGGGGCAGCGAGTAGTAGCCATTTTCGACGGCGTATCTGAGCGTCTCGTGTTGCGGCTTCGTCAGCCCGTGCCACGGGCCTGCGTCGGGGGTGGTTGGGTTGTAAATGCGCCGGACATCAATCGGGTGGTCCGCCTTAGAACAGGCCTCCTGAAACGACGAGAACGCGTCGTGGGAGCGAAACCGGAGCTTGAACACCCACGTGTCCAGTCCGCCTGTCGCCTCAAGCACGTGACCGTCCAGCGACAGCACGCTATCGAGGAAGGTATGATCGTCGGGCGTCCAGTCCAACCGATACAGCGTCCTGTCGTCGTGAACACTGACGACGGTAAGTTCGGCTACCGACGGCTGTGTCCGGACGTATGCTTCGAACGACTCGCGGGTGGGAGCGGAGGTGTGAAACAACAGTACTGAGCGATCACCGAAGGGGAGCAGCGTCTCGAGAGTCACCTGTATATCACCCACCCGGGATAGCATCCGGCCGAGCTGAAACGCCCCCGTGGGAAGTGCCAGTTCGGTGATCACGCTCATGTGAGTGTGTAGATAGGTATCGGGTTAAACCCTCGCTGTGTGACTACCAGCGTTCACAGCCACACCATGATACACCATGGTTATCGGTATACATATCCCACTGGCGACCTGTTACAATATATGATGATCAAGACGGGCGGGCGCGGAATCCGTTGTTCGGTCGCCGGGCAGCACGCTGTCGGCGGGCAGCACGCTGTCGGCGGGACACAGCGGTCCACGCTCCGGCAGCGGTTCGGTGTGAGGGAATGAGCGACACCCCATGGACGGAATCAGTTACAACCCCGCCCGAGTTCGAAACGGCTCTCGGTGAGCTGCTTGCCACAGCCGCCGCAAACGACATCGACGTCCGAGGGAGCTGGGTCTACGACGACAGTGAGTCACACGACAGTTGGGAAGTCCTCGTCTTCGAACTGGAGTGACAACTACTACGCGGACATTCCCGTATGACGTAAAGACGGGCAGACAGCGGGGCGTGGAAGCTACTCCTATCGACCACCCCACCCAGCCGGCCGCTCGTAACTGGACCGGTTACAAGAGGATGGACAGGGACCGACACGGCGACGGATCTACCCCGCTGAGCGCGCCGATTCCGTCTGCCGGCGGCCGAAGCGGAACCTCGTAACTTAATTAACCCCCGATTCCCAACCTCCGTGTATGGTTGACCTTGTGGCGTTCGGCATCGCTGCGGGCTTGGTGTCGGTCTTCGTCGTCCTGCACGTTGCCAAGGGGACTGAGTGGGAGTCCAACCCCGACATTTCCCAAGACATCTTGGAAACGCGGGCAGCGACAGTGCCCGAAACCTCGTTCCCCGAGCCGATGAACCGGTCCATCGGCGGCGGTGGCGGTGCGGTCGCTATCGAAGGCGGCGAGGGTGGCGAGGGCGGCGAGCTCGAAGAGGCCGAACCCGAAGAACAGAGCCCGGCGGATATGCCGGAAGACGAGGTTGAGTACCACGAAATCGAACTCGCCAAACAGGGCGAAACCATCGAGATCGCCAGCAACGAGACGATCCTCGATAAGGCCGAAGACGAAGGGTTCGATCTCCCGTATGCCTGCCGACAGGGCCAGTGTGTCTCCTGTTCGGGCTTCATTCCGGACGGCCCCGCCGAGGACCACGTCGTCCACTACGAGCAGGAAACGTTCACCGACGAGGAAATGGAGGAAGGCTACACGCTGACCTGTGTGGCCTACCCGATTGCGGACTTCACGCTCGAAACCGGCGAAGCACCGTAGCGACGTCGCTCGATTCTCCGTTTGCAACGACGACCCGTTTCGATTCAGATTGTCTCTTCCTCGCCAGCGACAGTCTCGTCGCGGTCGAAGCCACGCACTAAGCCAAGTGCGACCGCGATATCGCGGAGTTCGGTTGGTTCGAGATCGTTGTACGCGCGGATGCTGTCGTTCGCGTCGCTGCGGCGCGCGTTGGCCGTCGCCGCGTCGCCATCGACCGCCGCGTCGGCCGCCTCGGCCATCAGGCCCGCGAAATCGACACCGAGAGCCATCCGCTCGATCAGGCGGTCGAGCGTCGCCTGAAGCGTTTCCAGATCGATCGTCTCGGGTTGCGGGAACTCGACGAAAACGGCGGTCTCCTCGCGGGCAGTGGCGAACGACTCACGGGCCGAGCGGTAGGCGTCGGCCGCGTCGCCGAAGGTGTCGCCAGCGTCGGCGTAGGCTTCGCTGTTCCACTCGTCGATGCCGACGTTGAACCGGTCGGTCGCCGTGCCGGCCGAATCGTTGGCCGCGCGGCTCCGCTCCCAGATCGAGAGCCGTTCGGCGTACAGCGGGATGCGGTCCTCGGGGCGGTTGGACATGATTTCCGCGGGCGCATCGTCGTGATTGAGCCCGAGGATGTGGCCGATCTCGTGTTTCGTCGTCGTGAGGATCTGACCGTAGGGCCGGCTGCCGGCGACGACGACGGCGGTGGCGGTGCCGCTGTATCGCTGCCCCGGCTCGATCAGCGGCGCGCAGCCCAGCACGTCCTCGCTGTAGTTTTCGACGTTGCTGCAGCGTTCGGGTGAATCGACGTACTCAATTGCCATCCGGGCGTCGCTCTCGACGACCTCGAAATCGATCTCGAAGCCGGTGTACTGTGTGCTCTCGGCGGTCCAGAAATCGAGGGCCTCCCGGGCGTTGGTTTCGACATCGTGGTCAGTCGTTCCTTGATCGGCGATCCGGACCGGTACGGTGTCGCCGGCGAACAGATGGCGGGTGCCGTCGGGTAGGAGGGAGCCGTCGAGGCCGCTGCAGCCAGCGAGGCCGGCCAGCAGGTTGCCCCCGCCGGCGGCCAGCAGTTGGCGACGGTGCATTACCGGATTCAGGAGCGCGGTCGTGAAATCCCTTCCCCCAGCAACGCAGCGGCGCGGTCGGCCGCGACCGATGCACAACCCCGAACCGTTTAACCGCTGAGCCACCTGTCCCAACACATGGACGACGAGACGCGAACGACCCTTCAGGAGATGCCACCGAGCGCGAAGCTGGTCTACAAAACGCTCGAATACGAAGGGCCGCTGACACAGGGCGACCTCGCTACCGAGTCGCTGCTGCCGTCCCGGACAGTTCGGTACGCACTGACGACGCTCACCGACGAGGGCCTCATCGAGGAACGCCTGCACATTCAGGACGCCCGCAAGCGGCTCTACTCGCTGCCGAACGAGGAGTCGGCGGCGACCACCAACGGCGACATCGCGGTCAACGAGCCGAGCTAAGCGAGCCGCCACGACAAACCGTTTTCCCGACACCGTCACTACCCCGCTCATGGACCTCGTGTCAGTCGCCGCCATCGCCGACAACCGCGTGATCGGTGATAACGGAGAGCTCCCGTGGCCGTCGATTCCGGCCGACAAACAGCAGTACCGCGAGCTGATCGCCGACGATCCCGTTATTCTGGGCCGCGTCACCTACGAGTCGATGCTTGACGATCTGCCAGGAGCAGCACAGATCGTTCTCAGTCGGAGCGAACAGGAGTTCGACGTTTCGACTGCTCACCACGCCAGCGGCGTTGACGACGCCGTCGCCGTCGCCGAGAATCTCGGTGCCGACACCGCTTACGTCATCGGTGGCGCGGTGATCTACGAGCTGTTTCAACCCCACATCGACCGGATGGTCCTGAGCCGCGTCCACAGCGAGTACGAGGGCGACGCGTTCTATCCCGAGTGGGACGGCGAGCAGTGGGCACTCGACTCGACGACGGAGTACGACCGCTTCCGGCTCGAAGAATGGGTTCGCATTGACGACGAGTAAGAGCCGACGATACACACGGGTCGCCAGCCGCGGTGCCGACCCCCTTCGTTACCCATAAGCGGCGGCGACGGAATATGCGGGTATGGAGTACCACGAGGCGGTGGACTTCCTCTTCGACCTCCGCCGGTTTCAGGTGCGGCCGGGCATCGAGTCGGCGGCCGCGCTGCGGGGTGAGCTCGACGACCCCGGCAGCGACATCCGGTTCGTACAGGTCGCCGGCTCCAACGGGAAGGGCAGCACGGCGAAGCTGGCCGAGTCCGTGCTGCGGGAAGCCGGCTACTCGGTCGGCCTCTACACCTCGCCCCATCTCGAAACGCTGAACGAACGGATTCAGGTCGATGGCCGCCCGATCACAGACCGCGCGATCACCGAGTTCGTCGAGCGGGTGAAACCGTGGCTGATCGACCGCGCGGCCGACGGCGAGCCGCTGACCTTTTTCGAGGTTGTCACCCTGCTGGGGATCTGGTATTTCGACCGGCAGGACGTCGATATCGCCGTCCTCGAAGTCGGCCTCGGCGGCGAGTTCGACGCCACCAGCGTCGTCGATCCCGTCGCCAGCTGTGTGACGACCGTCTCGCTGGAGCATACGAGCGTCTTGGGCGATACGATCGAGGAGATCGCCACGACGAAAGCGAAAGTCGCCCCTGACGGCGAGACACCGCTGGTGACCGGCGCGACCGGTGACGCACTCGCCGCGCTCCGGGCCGACGCCGGCGACGTGCTGACGGTCGGGACGGACGGGACAACCGACGTGACAGTCGGCTACGACGGTCGCGTGACGACGACCGAATCACAGATTTCGGTGACGATGCCGGGAGCCGATGCCAACGACAGTGGCGTCAACTACCCCGCAGCGTTCGCCGACGGGCTCGATCTCTCGGCGCGGCTCGCGCTGCTCGGCGAACACCAAGCCCTCAACGCCGGCATCGCAACGACGCTGGCCGGGCAAGCAATCGAATCGATCGAGTCCGAGCCCACCCTCGACACCGACACCCTGCGCCGGGGACTGCGCAACTCCCACTGGCCGGGACGGTTCGAGGTGCTCGACACCGCGCCGCTGACCGTCTTCGACGGCGCGCACAACGCCGACGCCATCGCGCGGGTGGCTGAGACGCTGTCGACCTTCGAGTACGACGACCTCCACGTCGTCTTCGGTGCGATGCACGACAAACCGCACGCGGAGATGGTCGCCGCGTTGCCGACGCCGACATCCGTCATCACCTGCCGTCCGAACCTCGACCGCGCCGAAGACCCGGCCGTCCTCGCCCGCTGTTTCGAGAACGAGGGCATCGAGTCGGTGACCGCGGGCGAAGCGGTCGCCGACGCCATCAGCAAGGCTGAAACGCGGGTCGGTCCAAACGACTGCCTACTCGTCACCGGATCACTGTTCGCCGTCGGCGAAGCACGGTCGGCGGTGACGCGGCTCGATATTCCGAAACGGGTCGACGACACCGAAACAGCGACCGAGGTGTTGGACGGGATTCACGCGACAGCCGCGGACATCGAAGCCACCCGCGAGGACACAGTCCACCGGACGATTGCGACGCGGGTCGATGACAGACAGGCGGCCGTCCTGCGCGAGCGGTTCCCGGCTCTCGGCGGCGACTGTGTGTCCTCGGGCGTTACGACGCCGGGCGAACGCCACGAGATCGTCCTCTCGGGCACCCTCGCCGAGTTCCGGGCGTTGACGACGGAGCTTGCGGAGTGTGGCGTCGGCCTCCCCGCGATCGCCGCCGACCTCCGTGAGCAGTTGGGCCTGTCCGAGGTCGGCGATGCAAACTCGGAGTCAGCCGAGCCGAGCAGGCCGTGGGACGACGGAACGGCAGTCATGGGCATCCTCAACGTTACGCCCGACAGCTTCTACGACGGCGGCGACTTCTTCGATCGGGAGGCCGCTATCGAACAGGCCGAATCCCTCGTCGAGAGCGGCGCGGATATCATCGATATCGGCGGCGAGAGCACCCGCCCCGGTGCGGAGCCGGTGAGCGTCGAGGCGGAGATCGACCGCGTCGTGCCCGTCATCGACGCCGTCGCGGAGTTGGATGTCGCCATCTCCATCGACACCCGGAAAGCCGAAGTCGCCGAGGCTGCCCTCGACGCCGGTGCCGACATCGTCAACGACGTGACCGGCCTCGATGACTCGGCGATGCGGGAGTTGGTCGCCGACCGCGAGGTGCCGGTGATCCTCATGCACTCCATCGACGCGCCGGTCGTCCCCGGCAAGGAAATCGACTACGACGACGTGGTCGAGGACATCCTCGGCGTGCTCAACGAGCGGCTGATCCTCGCCGAGAAAGCCGGCATTCCCCGCGAGCGGATCATCGTCGACCCCGGCCTCGGCTTCGGCAAAACGAGTGCCGAAAGCTTCGAACTGCTGGATCGCCTTGGCGAGTTCGACGCCCTCGGCTGTCCGGTGCTCGTCGGCCATTCTCGGAAATCCATGTTCAGCGAGATCGACAGCCAGCCGGACGACCGCCTCGAAGCAACGGTTGCGGCGACGGCACTGGCCGCCGAGCGCGGGGCCGATATCGTCCGGGTTCACGACGTGGCCGCCAACCGCGACGCGGTCGATGTCGTTGCTGCGGTCAACGATCCTGATTCTATCGGCGAGTAGCTACCCACCACTTCGACCGCAACGACCAAACGGGACACTCGCAAACAGCGACCCATGTACGAGGCGGTCACAGCGTATCCCGCGGGCGACAGCACCGTCAGCCGGCAGGCTGCCACGGCCGCCGACTACGGCTACAGCGGCCTCGTCGTCCGCACCCGCGAAGCCGACTTCGACGCCGACGCGATCAACGATCCCTACGGAGTTGACGCCGTCCGCGGGATCGAGATCGACGCCGCCGATCCCGAATCCGCGGCGGGTTCGGTCGGTAACCATCGCCGTGACTGCACCGTCCTCCTCGTTCGTGGCGGCACCGACGCACTGAATCGGTACGCTGTCGAGACCGACCGGATCGACGTACTCAGCCGTCCGATGACCGGCGACGGCGATTTCAACCACGTTCTCGCCAAGGCAGCCAAAACCCACAACGTCCACGTCGAATTCGACTTCGGCCCCGTACTGCGGTCAAGCGGCGGCCGCCGCGTGCAGGCGATCCAGCGGCTCCGCAAACTGCGGGAACTGGTCGAGCAGTACGACACGCCGTTCGTCGTCAGCGTCGGTGCCGACTCCCACCGCCAGCTACGGGCCCCCCGCGAACTCCGCGCGGTCGGCGAACAGATCGGCTTCGAGGCAAGCCAGATCACCGCCGGTCTTGAAGCGTGGGGGGAAATCGTCGCCCGCAACCGGGAGCGACAGGGCGAGGACTTCATCGAACCCGGGGTTCGACGGGGGCGATACGAGCCATGAAACACCTCCCGAAACACATCAGACCGCGGTGGCGGTATCTCGCCGTCGGCATCGAATCGGCACCGGACGCCGAGATCGATCGCGGCGCGTTCCAGCGCGCGCTCTGGTACGCTGCCGGCAACCTCCTTGGCGACGCCGGGAGTGCCGACGCCGACCTGACGGTCTTCGGCTTCGAGTACGCCGACGGCGTCGGCGAGGCGATCGTCCGAACCCGGCGCGGAGAGACCGACGCCGCCCGGGCCGCGCTGGCCTGTATCGACAGCGTCGACGACGACCCGATCGGGCTCGTCGTTCGCGGGATCTCGGGCACCGTGCGTGCCTGTGAAGAAAGCTATTTACGCGGCCGGAGCCCAGATTCGGTAGAGGAAACCGTCGCCTTCGCGGACGACCAACGGCCGGCGATTCGCCGTGACGACATCGTCGAGATTTCGATGCCCGAGGGGTTCGTCGCGGCGACGGAACTCGATCTACACTAGCTATGCAGGGACAACAACAGCAGCAGGCCTACGACCGCGGCACGACGATCTTCTCGCCCGACGGGCGGCTCTACCAGGTCGAATACGCCCGCGAGGCGGTCAAACGCGGCTCGGCCTCCATCGGCGTCCGCACCCCCGAGGGAGTCGTACTGCTCGCCGACAAACAGAACCACTCGCCGCTGATGGAGCCNGCNNNCNTCGAGAAGCTCCACAAGGCCGACGACCACGTCGGCATCGCGNGCGCGGGCCACGTCGCGGACGCGCGTCAGCTCATCGACTTCGCCCGCAGACAGGCGCAGGTGAACCGACTCCGATACGGCGAGCCGGTCGGCGTCGAGACGCTGACGAAGAACATCACCGACCACATCCAGCAGTACACGCAGGTCGGCGGCGCGCGACCGTTCGGCGTCGCGCTCATCGTCGGCGGCATCGAGGACGGNGAGCCGCGGCTNTTCGAGACNGANCCCTCNGGNACNCCCTACGAGTGGCAGGCNCTCGCCATCGGTGAGAACCGCTCGGACATCCGAGAGTACCTCGAAGAACACTACGAGGATGATCTCACCCTCGACGAGGGGATCGAACTCGCACTCCGCGCGCTCTCGGAGGCGACCGACGAACTACTGGAGGCTGATGGCCTCGGACTGGCGACGATCGACGTCGACACCGAACAATACCACCAGTACACCCTCGACGAACTCGACGAGATCCTTACCGAACACGACCTGCTGGCCGACGACGACGAGTAACTGAGCGGCGTTTTTTAATTCGGGCGTCGGCTTCCAAGCCAGCACCGATTTTAGTTTCCGTCTAATCCGGCGGTAGCGACCGTTAGGCGGCGAGTACTTACCACCGATCCCACGGATGTCGGGGTATGGACTTCGAGTGGGTGTACCCCGTCGCCTGCCCGGCCTGTACCGTTTGCCCCCAGCGCGTTACCGACTACGACGAGTTGGGCTATCCGATCTGCCCCCAGTGTGGGACGACGATCCGCTCGGCCGCGGGCGGCACCGGCGAGCGCGTCGCCGCGGCACGAACCGAGTGACGCAAGTGCCGGCCAGCCCTCCGGCCGGTATGGAGTACGAGCGGACGACAGACGACGAGGAGCTAACCGAGTGGGAGCGCGCCGACGGCAATGCGACGATCCGGCTCCGCGAGCGCGCCGACGGCCAGTTCGCGGTACGGTACGACCAGTTGCATCAGGCCGAGGGCGGCCGCGCCTACGCCTACGAAACAGTCGAGAGCCGTGAGGCCGCCGAGGAACTGGTCGCCGCGTGGCAAGCCGACGCCCCAGCCTGACTCCCGAATCGTTTTCGTCGTCGCTGTCGTCGATGCGGATATGACCCGATTCGACGCGAGCGAGGCCGACGCCCGGCGTGAGCTGTTCACCGCGACCGTCACGGCCCACCGCGAGCGTGGCAGCGAGTTCTGCACGCTCGAACCCGACGAGACGGCACCCGACGCCGACGACGAACTGGTCCCGTGGATTCAGTTCGGCAGCAACACGGTCGCGCTTGATTGCACGGACAGCGAACTCGACCGCCTGAAAGAGCTACTCGGCGAGTACCCCGATTTCCGGATCGACGATCTCGAAAGCCCCGAGGAGGCCGAGGGAACGCATGTCCGAATTACGACCCATTCCGACGAAGACCGGTTGGCCGAGTTCTTCGAGAGCGTTTTTCAGCAGGCATTCGGCTATCCTGCGGACTACCGCGTGTGGGCAGTGTCGGTCTGATCGACAGCTGATCGATAGCCAATCGACGGCAGGGCGTTTCACGTGGCGGCAGCCATCGAGATAAAGAGTTTTCGCCCTCGGGTGTTCAGTCGTCACAATGACTACTCACGAGTACGACGTTGCCATCGTCGGCGCGGGTACCTCCGGCTGCTATGCGGCGGCGACGATCGCTAACGCGGGCCTCGANGCCGTNNTCATCGANCGCAAGGACGAGGAGGAGGCNGGNCACATCGCCTGNGGNGACGCGCTNAAAGGNGCGNACAANTTCCCGNGNGCGATCCCGAAATCGAAGATCGAACCCGCCTTCACGAACACGGGCGTCGATCACGGCCGCTTCGAGATTCCGAGCCACGACACTGTGCTGGAAATCCCGGTCCCCGGCGAACTCGCCGTTATCGACCGCCTCAAATACGGCAAGCTACTGATCGAAGGCGCAACGGAAGCCGGTGCGGATCTCCACTACGACACCGTCGTCAACGACGTAACACAGACCGACGACGGCCAGGTCACTGGCGTCGTCGGCAAGCGGAAGGGCGATCCCGTCGAGTACGACGCAGAAGTCGTAATCGACGGCGCGGGCGCGCTCTCGCTATTGCAGGACAAGGCCGACTTCGAGGACGCGACCTTCGACACCAATGTCCGGTACTCGCAGTTCTGTTCGGCCTACCGCGAGATCGTCGAAGTAGATGAAGAGGTCGAGTGGGACGATGCCCTCGTCTTCAAACCGACCGAACGCGCCGCGGGCTACCTCTGGTACTTCCCGCGTACGTCCACGGAAATCAATGCCGGCCTCGGTTTCCAGATGAACGAGGAGCCGATGCAGATGATCGACGACCTCAAGCGGGACCTGCGGGACCGCGAGGAGTTCGAAAACGCAGAAGTGACCGACAAACTCGGCGCGGCATTACCGACGCGGCGGATCTACGATTCGGCGGTCGCCCCCGGTTACATGGCCGTCGGCGACGCCGCAGCCCACGTCAATCCGACGACCGGCGGCGGGATCGCGGGCGCGGCCTACGCAGGCCAGTACGCCGCCGAGCAGGCCATCGAGGCCATCGAGGACGGCGACGTAAGCGAGGACGCGCTGTGGCACTACAACGAGCGCGTGATGGAGCACTTCGGCGCGCGCTACGCCGGCCTCGACGTGTACAACATCCTCTCGACGGCCGTCGACGTCGACGACCTGATGGGGCTGCTGGCCGCGCTGCCGGGCAAGAAACTGGCCGAAGCGCTCTACGACGGCAAGACCTCGATGGGCCCGCTGCTGGCAGCCCGAACCGCGATCAACAGCTTCGGCTACTGGCGACAGATCCTCGATTTCTACAAGGTCAAACAGGTCGCTGAGCAGGTAATCGACCACTACGAGCGATACCCATCCAGCCCCGACGGGTTGGCGGCGTGGCAGCGACAGCGTGATGAACTGATGGAGACGGTCTATGACGTGACGGGCGCGGAACCGAAGTACTGAATTCTATTCGTTGCTATCGGCGTCTTCCTCGGTGTCGCTATCGACGTGCTGGGTGTCGTTTTCGCGCTCGACAGTGAACGTTCCGTCGCTGTCGACCCTGATTTCGTTGATCGCGCAGTTGCCCTGCTCTTGGTCCATGATCGTCGCTACGATGTCGATTTCCTTGATCCAGCCAAGGACGAGATAGAGCGGCCCGCCGTGGGTGACAACGACAACAGTTTCGTCAGCGTCCATGTCGGCAACGAGGTCCGTCACCGCGTCGATGACACGCTCGCGCTGATCGATGAGACTCTCGCCGCCCTCGGGACGAGCGGTGGCGGCCGTGTAACCGACTTCGGTGAGCGTGAACTCCGGATAGCCTAAGAATAGCTCGCCGTAGTCGAGGCCCTGCAACACGCCGAAATTCCGTTCGCGCCAGCGACGATCCGGCGTCGGTTCGCAGCCGACCGCGCGACCGATGGGCCGGGCGGTTTCCAGCGTCCGCCGGAGGTCCGAGCTAATGAGGCGGTCGACCGAGTACCGGTCGTCGATCGCCGCGGCGAGCGCGTCGGCTTGGCGGTGGCCCTCGGCAGTCAGGCTGACGGGAGCCCATCCCTGCACCCGCTTCTCGCGGTTCCACATCGTCTCGCCGTGTCGCACCAACACCAGTGTCGCCATACCGGTCCCACTGCCGGGCGAGTCGTAACGCTTGCCCACTCGCGTCGCCAACGCTCGCTATGGCCGAGCCAGTCGAGATCACGGTTTACAGCCGGGAGAACTGTCACCTCTGTGGCGTCGCTCTCCAACGAATCGAGACGGTCAGCGAAGAGACGGACGTGCCGGTCGATGTCACCGAGATCGAGATCGACGATGATCCCGAACTGGAGACCGACTACGGCGAGCGCGTGCCAGTCGTCCTCATCGAAGGCGAGGAGGCGTTCACCTACACCGTCGATACCGAGGAGTTGGCAGCGCGGCTGAAAACAGCTGGCTGATCAGTTGCCGGTCCACCGGAGCAGCGCGAGCGTTCCCTCGAAGAGGGCGACCATCGTCAGCGTGACGATGATCGGGGCCATCCCGGTCGGGTCGGGGCTGAAGATGAACGCGATTCCGAGGAACGCACCCCAGAACAGCAGGCGTTTCGACTCCAGCCAGAGCCGCGTGACGAGGTTCATCATGATCGCCAGCATGATGAACAGCGGAATCTGGAAGATGATCGCCATCCAGCCCATCATGATGAGGATGAGGTTGAACGTTTCCTGCAGCCCGAAGGCGATGACCGCCGCCTCGGCGGTGTAGGTCGTGAAGTACGCGAAGACGAACGGCAACACGAGGAAATGCGCGAACAGGACGCCGATGATCCCCAAGATGAGGCTCGTCGGCACGGCCGCGAGGTAGTAGCGTCGCTCCTTCGGGTACAGCCCCGGCTTCATGAACCGGTAGGTCTGGTAGACGAACATCGGCAGTCCGACGACCAGCCCCGAGAGGCCGGCCACCTTCAGCTTCGTCAGGATGAACTCAAGCGGACCGTAGAGCCGCGGCCGGTTGGCCATCGGCTCGGGGATGTGCGTCGCCCAGAGGTAGTTGATGAGTTCGGGTGAAAACGGGTACGTGATCGCCAGCGCGATTCCGGCGATGAGAAACACCGCCGCGAGCCGCCGCATCATCTCCTCGATGTGATCGGCCAGCGGCATCTCCTCGTCGGATTCCGGCCCCTCCCGATCGAGGCCGTCGTCGATGACCTGCGGATCGCTGTCCTCCGGGATCGTCGGCGCGTTGGTCCCGACCGAACTCCCGGTGCCGCCGTCGGCGGCCGCCGAGGGGTCGCCGTCGTTGGCGGCGGCTGCGTCGCTGGCGACATCGTCCGCATCGCTGGCAGCGGAATCAGCGTCGCTTGCGTGGGTTTCCGCGTCGCTAGGGGTGGATTCCGCATCGCTGGCGGCGGTTTCAGCGTCAGCGTCGGCGTCCACAGCCGACGGCTCCCCATCGGCTGGCTCGGGCGTGTCGTCGCCGCCGTCGGGGTCCGGTTGCTCGGCCATTCAGTTAAAGTAGGTTCCCCTGTTCGTAAATGCCTTTTCTGATTCGGTTGGCGGTCGACCCCATGTGGTCGCTATCCGGCCACAGGGACCGAGAGAAAACGTTGATAACGCCAAGCCGACTCGGTAAGAGTATGGCAAGCGCGCTCGACGACGATACGCAGCGAGCGCTCGGCGAAACGACCGCAACCGCCCGGGCGATGTTGCGGTCGGCCCAGAAGGATCTCCAGAAAGTCTTTATCGTCTTCCTTCTCGGCTTCCTCGGCACGTTCTACGCCCTCCGGCTCTACATCTGGGATTTCCTCCGCAACGTCACCGAATCCCGCATGCGGGCGGAGGTCGGCGAGAGCTTCGAGATCATCGCCCAGACGCCGTTCGACGTGATCCTGTTGCAGGCGAAGATCGGCCTTGTCGCCGGCCTCATCCTCGCATTACCGGTGTTTCTCTATTTCTCGCGTGACGCGCTTAAACGCCGCGGGTACTGGCCACAGCTCCCCGCAGCACGGTGGAAACTCACGGTCATCGGCCTCTTTTCGGCCGCGCTGTTCGTCGGCGGGGCGGCCTACGGCTACGCCGTCTTCTTCCCCGTCATGTTCGGCTTCCTCGCGGAGTTCGGGTTTGACGCTGGGTTCGCGCCGCGATACTCGATCGTGTTGTGGACGGAGTTCATCGTCCTGCTGACGCTGTCGTTCGGCCTTGCGGCACAGATGCCGCTGGCGATCACCGGCCTCTCGTATGCCGAAATCGTCCCGTATGAGACGTTCCGGGACAAGTGGCGACACGCCGTCGTCGGCATCTTCGTCTTCGGTGCGGTCTTCTCGCCGCCGGACCCCTTCACCCAGATCATGTGGGCGATCCCGCTGGTCGTCCTCTACGGGCTGAGCCTCTATCTGGCGAAAGTCGTCGTCACCACGAAACGCGGCAGCGAGCAGATCGAGATCCGGCCGACGATCCGCCGCCACTGGAACGTCCTGCTTGGGATCGCCGGCGTCGGCGCGATCCTCCCGTATGCCTTCTACGAGTACGGCGGGCGAACCGCCGTCAACAGCGTGTTAGCATACCCGCTGATCGATAGCCGCTACCGTATCCTCCCGCCCGGCGAAGGCCTCGGAACCGATCCGATGACGGCAATGGCGATCTACGGCGGCATCGTTGCGGCGATCCTCGCACTCGTCGGCCTCGCGTACCTGATCTACGCCGGACTCGATGTCGACCCCCACGGCGAGTTCGGGGATCCGACCGCGATCGACCTCTCGACGCTTGACGCCGCCGGAATCAAGGCGGCACCGCCGGAGGCGTTCATCGAACTCACCGAGGACGAAGCAATGCAGTATGCCAGCGCGGCGATCGATGAGGGCGACCAAGCGAAGGCCCAAGCGATCCTCGACCGCTTCGACGAAACTGAAGAGGCACGACAGGCAGCACAGGAGGCCGATGGCGAGGGTGACGGCGAGGCGGCCGAGGAGCCGGGACTCGGCGACCGCGCCAGTCGGGCCGGCGACTCCTTCCTCGACGAACTCACGGATGGCGAGCAAGACACCGACGACATCGGCGGCTACTACAAGGACATCGCCTTCGTCGCCGGCAGCCTGCGGTCGAAATCCTTCCGGCTGGTGGCGACGTTCATGGTCGTGCTGGCGGGGACGTTCACGTGGTTCTACGTCGGCGGTCTCGGCGCGGCCCGCGAGAACTTCCTGAGCCGACTGCCGCCGGAACTCGTCGGCGAGAACACCTTGGAGATCATTACGCTACACCCCGTCGAGGCCCTGCTGTTCATGGTCAAGTTCTCGGTGATCGCGGGCGCGCTGGCCGTGTTGCCGATGGTCGCCTACTACGCCTGGCCCGCGCTGCGGGAACTCGGCGTCGTCCGCGGGAAACAGCACATGATCTTCGTCTGGACTGCCTCGTTAGTCGGCGGCCTGTTCGGCGGTTTCCTGCTGGGGTATCTCTACGTCGCCCCGGAGATCATCTCGTATCTCGTCGCCGACGCCCAAGCCGCGAACATGCGGATCACCTACCGCATTAACGACTTCTTCTGGCTCATCATCTTCACGACCGCGGGCATCGGCCTGCTGGCGGACATCCCGATCCTGATGCTGTTGCTCAACCGCGCCGGATTGCCCTATCAGGCCATGCGAAACCGCTGGCGAGAAGTCACGATCGCTCTGCTCTCCGTCGGCGCGCTGCTCACGCCGGCCGACATCATCACGATGTTCCTCGTGACGGTCCCGCTGATGGCGGCCTACGGGATCGGGCTGGCGATCCTGTTCCTCATCACGGCCGGCGGCCGGCGGAACCTCGCGCCACCCGCGGAGTTCGTGACGTAACTACACTGGGCTGCGGTCACGTCGGGGTTCGGTCGGTCGGAGTAGACAGCTTCAAATGTATTCTCCAGAGATGACTCAGCGATGACTAAGATAAGCGTGGAGGTGCCCGACGAACTCCTCGCGGACCTCGACGACCACGTCGGCGAGGGTAGGAAGTTCGTCAACCGCAGCGAAGCGGTGCGCGCATCGATCCGGAAAACGCTGGATCTCCTCGACGAGATCGACTCCAGACAGGGGCGGATCGACGATGAGTAGCCAACTCGCTCCCGGCCGTGGCAACGACCGGCAGGCAGTCGGACAGGTCGCCTTGCTGGGGCTGTTCGTCGCCGCGCTGGTGACCGCCCAACTGACCGCCGCGAAGGTGTTGGCTCTGCCGTTGCCGACCGAGCTGCCGGTCGTCGGCGCGTCGATTATGCTCCCCGGTGCGGCACTCGCCTACGCGCTGACGTTTTTCGCCTCCGACTGTTATTCGGAACTCTATGGCCGACGCGCCGCCCAGATCATGGTCAACGTCGGCTTCGCGCTCAACTTCGTCGTCCTGTTGTTGGTGTTCTCAACGCTCCGCGCGCCGGGCGCGAACCCCGAGTTCGCCCAAACGTTCGAGGCCGCGCTCGCGCCCAGCGTCAACATCGTGCTGGGGAGCCTGCTGGCGTATCTCGTCAGCCAGAACTGGGACGTGATCGTCTTCCACAAAATCCGGGAGTTCACCGGTCGGAGCCAACTCTGGCTGCGGAACCTCGCCTCGACGGCGAGTAGCCAAGCGATTGATACGGTGATCTTCATCGGGATCGCGTTCTACGTCGCGCCGACGCTGCTCGGCGTGGGCTCGGCGTTGCCGAGGAACGTGCTCATCGGCCTCATAGCTGGCCAGTATCTGCTAAAACTGCTGATCGCCGTGCTTGATACCCCAGTCGTCTATCTGGTGGTCCGGCTGATCGGCCGCGTCAGCACGAAGCCCGACCCCGGCGCGTTCAATACCTAACGACGACAACACTCCTACCGCTGTTCGGGTTCGTGGGTTTTCCGTTCCTGCTCAGGATGTTTGATGAAGACAGTCGTGTGACTTGGTACGTCGTCAGTGACCCACGAGTTGGCCTCGATGCTGACGTGATCGCCGATCGTGATCGGGCCTAAAATCTTACACCCTGCGCCGAGGACGACGTTGTCACCGATGGTCGGGTGTCGCTTGTAGCCTTTCTTGAGCGTTCGCTCGTCGTCTTCGTCCTCCTCGAAGTGGAGCGCGCCGAGGGTGACTTCCTGATAGATACGCGCCCAGTCGCCGATCTCGGCGGTCTCGCCGATGACGACGCCGCTGCCGTGATCAATGAAAAAGTAGTCGCCGATCTCCGCGCCGGGATGGATGTCGATCCCGCTGACGGATTTGGCGGCCTCCGAGAGTTCGCGCGCATAGACGCCCTCGCCTTCCTCGTAGATCGCGTGGGCGACGCGGTGGACCATGGTGGCGACGAAGCCCGGATACGCCCGGATGATCTCGACGTAGCTCTGGGCCGCCGGATCGCCCTTGTAGGCGGCCTCGACGTCCTGTTTCAGCCGTTCGCGGATCTCGGGGAGTTGGTCGATGACCGTGGTCACGGTCCCGGAGAGACAAGCCGGGCCGTAGGGTTGAATCCCCTGACAGAAGAGCCGGCCGAGGCGGTTGACCGCGTCACGGGTCGCGTCCTCATCGCCAACGAGGTGGGAGGCGTTCCAACAGCCGGGGAACAACAGTTCCCGCAGCACGTCGATCTCCTCGATGATCGCCTCGCGGTCGGGGAAATCTGCCCGCTCCTTCGTGTGGAACCGCTCGTCGTCGGCCTCGTAGGCGGCCACTAACTCCCGGTGTGCTGAGCCAGTGTAGGTGAACTCCATCTATCGACCATTGGGCACGCAGTGATTTAGTTGCTCACGTCTCGCGCGTCGCAGGCTCCTCATCCGCAGGCCGCTCAGTCCTCGCGGTTGAACTTCACGCCCGATTTCGTCAGCGAGTGACGGATGAACCGGTGTTCGACCACCTTCTCGACCTTCCCGCGCGGCGAGCAGACCTTGAGCTCTTGAAAGTCGTACTCCTGTTGGATCCGCTTGCCGTACTTGTAGGCGCGTTTCACGTTCGGCGCGGAGGCGAAGGCGAACTGATCGGCCCGCGGAACGACGAGCCACGCCTCAAGGAAGGGACTGTACTCGACGCGGAGCTCCTCGAAATGCTCGTTCCAGTAGATCTCCCCGACGCTGTTGTGGGTATCCCACCGCAGCGTACAGGGGTGATGCTCCTCGGTCAACATGTTCGAGGCCGCCCGCATTGCGGTCATCCGTCGGTCGTGGGTCGAGAAGACGGCCGCCTCGCTGGGGTTTCGCTTGAACTCCCGGACGAAGTAGCGGTTATCGCCCTCGATCACTTCGATCGGCGGGTTACACGGCGGGAGGCCGACGGTCCCCAGCGGATCGGGGATCGGCGAGTCGTCGCGGACGACCTCGGCGTCGGTCCCCATCCCAGCGGAGGCTGCTTCCACCGAGCCATCGGGACCACTGGGGCCGCTGGGACCGCTCGGGCCGGTGGGCCCAGCCGGCTCACCGGCGGAGCCGACCGGGGTCGCTCCCGAGCCGGTCGGCGAGTCAGCCGCCGTGTTGCGGGTGGTCGCACTGCCGCCATCGGCCGTGCTGCGCGGGTCAGGCACGTCGGCGATAGCGGCGGCGAGATCACGGATCGTCCGATAGCGATCCTGTTTATCGGGGGCCATCGCCCGCTCGATCACCTTGTCGAACTCGGCCGGGAGGTCACGGCGTTCCTCGCTGGGTGGTGTCGGCCCCTTGGCGACCGCTTGGGAGATCTCGATCCGGCTGCCGGAGTACGGCGGCTCGCCGACGGCGGCGGCATACAGGATCGCGCCGACCTGATACACGTCGGTCATCGAGTCGGGTTCGCCGAACTGCTCGGGATCGAACTGCTCGGGCGCGCCGAACGGGACCGACAGCCCGCTGTCGTCGTTGGCTTCGAGCGGTCGGCTTGAGGTCCCCCAGTCAGCGATCTTCGCCACGTCCCACGTGCCGGATTTCGTCTTCCGGAACAGGACGTTCTTCGGCTTCAAATCGAGATGGGAGATCCCTTCGTAGTGGGCGAGTTCGACGCCGCGGCAGATGCAGTCAGCGATCCAGCGGAGTTGTGGGATCTCGATGTCGCGTTCACCCTTGATCCGCTCGGCGAGCGTCCCGCCGTCCATGAACTCCATGGCGATCCACGGCAGTTCGTCGCCGGTGTCGACGATGCCGACGAGGTGTTCGTACTCCGTCCAGAGCTGTTTGGTTCGCTCGCGGGAGTCGAGTTGTTCCCACGTCTCGGCCTCCCGAATGAACTCCTTGGCCGCCGACGCCGGCAGCGTCCGCTCCTCGTTGGCCGGCTCCTTGACCGCGACGTACTCGGGAACGTCGTGGCCCTTGACGCGCGCTTTGTAAACCGTCGCATGCCCGCCGCCGCCGAGTCGCTCGATGATCCGTAGATCATCGTACGTCAGCGACCGGCGTGGCGGACTCGCCACGGACGAGACGTCCGGTCGGCGCGACGGTGGCATACGGTCCCCTACGAACGGGAGATGTATAGAACTTAGCAAAGCGAGGAGTTCATCGAGGTGACTAAACCGTTACCCACGGCTCACGGCCGGACGTAGAGCCGTTCGATCCGGTCACTCAGCAGGTCGATGTCCTGCTGCCACTCCGCATCAAGCGTGTCGGTGTTGTGGAGCCCGCGAGCCTTGCTCTCAAGCCGGGTGGTGATTTGCTCGATATCCGAGCGGACCTGGGCGTACTCGTCGTCATTGACGGGGTGTTCGGCCACGAACGTCCCCAACTCGCCGATCACCTTCCGGACCTCGGTGACGGACGACTGACTCGCGTTACGGAGGTTGTTGGCGAGGATCCGAGCGTGGGCTGCTGGCGAGACACCACTCTCGTCGAGTTTAGCCTCTAACTCCGAGACCGACACGCTGTCGGTACCCGCCTCGACGGTCGCTTGGAGTTCGACGCTGATCCCGACTTGGATAAAACAGTCGTCGGTGACGGTGGCCGACTCGCCGATCCTGAGTTGCTGTTCCTTGATGTTGGTTCGCAGCGTGAGTGGGTTCGTGCTCCCGTGGTTCCGCACGCTGATGCCCCGCGAGGTCGGCGCGAGTTCGACCGGCGGCTGGCCGGCGGTTTTCCGGGAGACGGTGGCGTCTTTGACACCGAGGTCAAGGATCTCATCGGCGGTTTCGGCGACGACGGTGTAGGTGCCGTTGCCGATCCGGTAGATCCCCACCGCGTTCTCGATGGGGACGCGCGGCGCGTCGGAACTCTCGCTCGTGTCGCCGGTCGGGAGCAAGTAGCGGTTCATGCCGCATCCCACGCGTCGAGACTCGATTCCGTCTCCTCGATCGCGGTCTCCAGATGCGTCTGTGAGATCGGGACGACTTCGTCGGCGTCGCGGGCTTCTTTCAGTGCGCGCCGGGCGGCTTTCGAGGCGATAATTTCGAGGTCGCTGGCGGCGTAGCCGTCGGTGAGGTCCTTGATTTCATCCCACTCGATCGCGTCGGTTACGACCGGGCGATCTCGGAGGTGCACTCGCAGAACTGCCGCCCGCGCCGTCGCGTCCGGCGGCGGGACTTCGATCCGCTCGTCGAACCGCCGCCACGCCGCGCCATCGATCTCGTCGGGCAGGTTCGTCGCGCCGACGACCACCACGTCCTCGCCTTTCGTCTCCGACATCTCGGTGAGGAACTGGGTGATCATCTGGCTCTCACTCATCGTCTTGTTGGTGTCGCCGCTGCGCTCGGCGGCGATGGCGTCGATCTCATCGAGGAAGAGCAGACAGGGCTGATTGTTGCGGGCGATGGCGAACAATTCTGCCATGTTGTCGGCGGCCTCGCCGACGAGCGAACTCGTGATATCGGAAGCCTGGGCGATGACGACGTTGTAGCCGAGTTCGCCAGCGAGTGCTTCCGTGATGTAGGTTTTGCCGGTGCCCGGTGGGCCGTAGAGCAGGACGCCGTTGACGACGCCGAGGTCGTACTCCTCGTAGAGTTCGGGCCGTTGCAGCGGGTCGATGACCTGATCCTTCAGTGTCTCCTTCAGGTCGGTCATCCCGCCGACATCGGTGAAATCTCGCTCTGGTGGGTCTTCGAGGAACTGCGTTGGGTCGAGACCGTCGTCGGCGTCGCCAGTTGCCCCGGGGGTTCCGCTGGTGGCGTCGCCGTCTCCGCTGCCAGTCGTGGTGGTCGTCTGACTCCCGCCGCCGGAGCTGCCGCCGCCACCAGCACCGCCGCTCTCGTCGACGAGCGGTTGGTCGCTTTCGAGGCGTTCGGCCGCGGTTGCGAGGTTGGCCGCGAGTTCCTTGCGCTCGGTAGCGAGTCGGCTGTTGGTCTCCAGTTCGGCGAGATCTTCGAGGACACCGACACACTGGCGGTAGTAGCGGGCGGCCTTCGTCGGGTCGCCCTCCTCGCGGGCGGCCTCCGCGTGCTTGCGGTACCGCTTGTACTCGGATTCGAGGTGACTCTTCTGGGCACTCCGCTTGAGAGACATATCAGAGGCTTGGCCCCGACTCCTCGATATCGAGATCGAGGTCGTCGAGATCGTCGTCGAGCTCGTCGTCCTCGACGGCACTGTTGATATCTATCTGTTCTTGGGACACTTCGCCGGCTTCCATCTCCCGCATGAGTTCGAGCTCCTCGTCGGCCCCGGTTTCGAGGTCCTGATCGAGGATCTCCACGTCGAGGGCCTCCTGCACTTGTTTCATGTCCTCGATTTCGAGGCCGAACTCGGCCATCTGGTCCATCACCTGCTGTTGGAGTTCTTGGGCGTTGAGCTCGTCGTCGAGCAGGCGGTCGAGCTCGTAGGACTCGTCGCTGCCGTTCTGCATCGCCAGCACCTCACGCATTCCCTCGATGGAGATGATGGTGCCGAGTTTGATGCTGTCGGTCTTGTGTTTCTTCTTTTTGACCTCGTATTTCTTCTTCTCGAATTTGGCCTTCTGGGCGTACTGTTTCCGGCGGAACTCCTCGGCTCCGGCCCCCTTCTGGAGGAGCTTCTGGTACCGCTCGGCGTGTTTGTCCATCTCGCTTTCGATCTGTCTGAGGTTCTGTTCGAGCTTCGTCTTGTCCTTCCGGAGTTCCTTGCGGCTGTAGACGCTCTCGTCGAGCAGCGTCGCCGTGTCAGCCGTCCCGAACCGGTCCCGGACCCACGCACGAATATCCATTATCAATCGTTTGTAACTCCAACTATAATGTCTTTCTGTCCATTTGCTGTCACGTCGCGGTGGAAATATCCCATAGCGGCATCAACTAGGACGCACTACGTCGCAGTACGTAGGTCCGATGCCCATGTTCACCACCCGACAGCCCGACGGCAATAGCGTCCATGCTGCGAGTACAGCGTCTCTCCGCGGAGATTTCGGTAGCGAGACGGCTGTCAGGTCGGCGAGTCACCCTCCACTCTCGCGCGCGCGCCGCCGGTTCGATCCGGGCGGCCCCGCAGCGACACTGACTTCGCCTGTGATATGACGACCTGCCAAGACTGGCTAACAGACCTGACACACACCGCCGATCAGATCCTCAACGAGGATCTCGCCGCGCTAAAACGGATGGGCGAAAGTGCCCGTATCGAGCGGTACGAACAGCTGCAAGCGGACGAACAGGAGCTCCGCTGGGAGTTCACCAAGGAGTGCGACGGCTTCCTAACCGGGGCCGAGGAGGACCGCCTCCGCGGCGAACTCCGGCTCGCACGGCTGTTGGTCGCCGCCAGCTTCTACGCCGACGGCGACGTGCCCGAGCCGATCGACGGCGATTTTATCGATGCTGAGCTACAAGCCGTCGTCGAGTTCGACCGCTTCAAACAGTTCGATGCACTCGACGACGACCAGATCGAAGAGCGCATCCGACGGATGGATGGCGAGGTCGCCGCCCTGATCGAGGAGTACGCCTCGACACAGATCGCCAACATCGACGACCTGCTGGATAACCCCGACGTCCAACAGGACGTGGTGGAACGCCTCCTCGAACGGTACGAAAACCGACGCGAACGCATCAGACAGGGCGTCTTCCACTACGCCGAAACGCACGGGCTCGATGGCGTGGCCGCGGGCTTCGAGGGTGACGCTGGCGACCTCGTTGGCGACGTTGGCAACGCTGGCGACGGCGCGAATCCGTCCGGCCAGCACGGCAGCCAGCCCGCGCGAGGCACGCCGGCACAGCGCGGCGGGGCCATACCGAACCATCCCGGCGAGGAACGCGACGGAACCGATGTCGTCACCGCGGCGACCGCCCGGCTCTTCGAGTTGGACTATCTGGGTCGTTTCGAGACAACGATGTACGAGACCGATCAGATCGCCCTGCCGGATGAAACCTTCTCGGTGCCGTCGGACTACTGGGACGGCCGCCACGGCCGCCGCGACAAAGCTGACCGAATGGAAACCCTGCTTGACGACCACGCCGGCGGCGACCTCGACGCCCACCCAATCAACCCGACCGCGCGGTACGAGATCACCGCGCCGAAGTACTTCGGGCTCACCACCCAGACCCGGATGGTCATCGAAGCGACCGTCTACTCACACCTCGAAACCCACGCGAAACACGGCTACGACGCGACACCGGCCGGCGTTGACGATCTCGTGAGCACGGTGGGCAACTCGGTTCGGGAAGCCTCAGACGGCGGTACGCCCTATCTGCTGGGGATCGCCTCGCCGACCGGGTGGACCGAGGACGTGATCGACCACGTCGAAAACGACGATCTGAGCCGGACGCGCTACGGCCGGCAAGTGAGCGTCTGTCTGATCGACCTCCGGCGCGGGGAGTTGATCTACGACGACGCCGACCCGGTCGTCGACGACAACACCGACCTGTTCAAGCGGGCGGTCCACGCCGAAGCGGTCGCTGACTGTATCTCGCTGCTCCGCGAGGAATACCTGAACGCGCTGGGCCGGGACTCCGTGTTGCTCACGGCGATCGTTGACGACACCGAGTTCGACCGGCACGTCGTCAAGCAAGCCTTCGCCCGGATCGAAGCCGACGGCGGTGCCGACCAGTTCTACCTCGATGAACACGGCCTCGCACTCGATTTCGCCTGACGCCACCCGGCGGGAAGATAGGAGGCTTAGAGTGGGCCGTTCGCGCCCAACTGTTGGCGCGTTTGGAGGCCCGATTTGAAGGTCTCGATAACGTCCTTCGCGTGGGTCTCACAGGCCAGCACGCCAACCGCACCGGCTTCGACGAAGACGAGCGGCATCCCCCCGGCTTGGTCATGATTGCGACAGGCGGGACACTGGATGCCACCGGCCGGGAGATGGTTCAAAAGCTGTGCGGCGTCCTCAGTCGTCAGTTCACAGATCGCCCGAAACTCTTCGAGATGACCGTCGCAGCCGACGACCGGCACCGTGAGCGTATCGACAAGCAGAAACGAGATCGCCTGTCGGCCGCCGGACTGGAGGGCGTCCTGACAGTCCGGACACTGCGGCTCGGCCTCGGCCGGTGGTGCCGGGTCGTCATCCGGGTCCATAGCGTACTCATGTAGTGGGCTGGCAGGTAGGTAAGTGGTTGGGTAGCGGCCTCGACGATTACACTCGACATATCCCGCAACCTTGTGAACACACTCAGCCGGTCGAGCACACATTCGACTACAATTGATTATTGCAACTCAAAGAGTTCTTCGCCGCGATTTTCGTTAATACAATAGCTGCTCAGAAATATCAAACATTGAGTTGTTACGCTGCCCCCTCAATATCATCTTCCCCTTTTCCATCGTTATTAGCGAGTTCCGAATCCAAGTCAGCGGCTCGATTATAGTGTTCTTCGGCGAGATCGTCTTCACCGATTTCTTCAAGAAATTCGGCATAGTCATAATGCCCATCTGCATATTCAGGGTCAATCTCTAACGACTTCTCAAAGTGGTTTCTTGCCTCCTCGTTCTCACTATATTCTTGGTACAATAGTTTAGCCAGATGATTATGTGGATTTGCGAAATTTGAATCAATCTCAATAGATTGTTCAAAATATTCGCGTGCTTGATCCAGCTCATTAAATTCGTTCCACAGGATGTGAGCTAGATTATTATTTACAGTAGCATTTTCAGGAATGATGTTAACGGTACGTTCGTAGTGTTTGCGGGCTTTATTCATTTCCTCAAACTCATGATGAAGAAGGTACCCTAAACTATGATGAGTGGTAGTGGACTCAGGATCAATCTCGATAGCACGTTCATAGTGTGTACGCGCCTGCTCAAATTCCTCAAACTCATGATGAAGAAGGTACCCTAAACTATGATGAGTGGTAGCGGATTCAGGATCAATCTCGATAGCATGTTCATAGTGTGTACGCGCCTGCTCAAATTCCTCAAATTCGTGATGAAGAAGGTCCGCTAAATTGTGGTACGCAGAAGCGAATTCAGGATTAATCTCAACAGCATGTTCATAGTGTGTACGCGCCTGCTCAAATTCCTCAAACTCTGTTCTAAGAAGGTCCGCTAAATTGTAATGGGCAGTAGCGGCTTCAGGATCAATCTCGATAGCACGTTCATAGTGTGTACGCGCCTGCTCAAATTCCTCAAACTCTGTTTCAAGAAGGTGTGCTAAATGATGGTGTGCAGAAACGAATTCAGGTTCAATCTCAACAGCACGTTCATAGTGTGTACGCGCCTGCTCGAATTCCTCAAACTCTGTTTCAAGAAGGTCCGCTAAATTGTAATGGGCAGTAGCGGCTTCAGGATCAATCTCGATAGCACGTTCATAGTGTGTACGCGCCTGCTCGAATTCCTCAAACTCTGTTTCAAGAAGGTGTGCTAAATGATGGTGTGCAGAAGCGAATTCAGGATCAATCTCAACAGCACGCTCGCAATGTGTACGCGCCTGCTCAAATTCCTCAAACTCTGTTTTAACAAGGTCCGCTAAATTGTAATGGGCAGTGGCGTTTTGTGGATCAATCTCAACAGCACGTTCATAGTGTGTACGCGCCTGCTCAAATTCCTCAAACTCTTGATCAAGAAGGTGTGCTAAATGATGGTGTGCAGAAGCGAATTCAGGTTCAATCTCAACAGCACGTTCATAGTGTGTACGCGCCTGCTCAAATTCCTCGAGCTCTTGATCAAGAAGGTGTGCTAAATTGTGG
The DNA here is from genome assembly GCF_006861665.1 of Halonotius terrestris. Lineage (GTDB taxonomy): Archaea > Halobacteriota > Halobacteria > Halobacteriales > Haloferacaceae > Halonotius > Halonotius terrestris. The sequence goes on from NZ_RKLU01000004.1 coordinate 209,801, forward strand.
TGTGCAGAAGCGAATTCAGGTTCAATCTCAACAGCGCGTTCATAGTGTGTACGCGCCTGCTCAAATTCCTCAAATTCTTGATCAAGAAGGTGTGCCAAATTGTGGTGTGCAGGAGCGAATTCAGGTTCAATCTCAACAGCGCGTTCACAGTGTGCACGCGCCTGCTCGTACTCTTCAAGCTCTGTTTTAAGAATATGCGCTAAATTGTGGTGCGCAGGAACGTTTTCAGGATCAATCTCAACAGCGCGCTGATGATGAGGTATCGCTTCTTCACCCCGATTAAATTGCTCTTTTAATAGATGGCCAAGGGAATTGTGTGCACGTGCGAAATGATATGAAATATCATCCTCATCTGGTTCTTGTTCGATTATTTCTTCCAGCTTTTCTTTTGCCTGCTCAAATTTACCTTCCTCCCTGTATTCGATGAATTCGTCGTAGGCTTCCTCAAGTGCAAACTCTGCTTGATCCTCTCCAGTGGCGTGTTTTTTAGCTTGCTTACGTTTGTTGCTCAACTCATCTGCTCGCTCATCAGCACGGTCTGTAAGGTCGTCTCCAGTTGGTGTCTGCAAACCATCAATACGAGCAAATAGTTTCGAAAACAGTGGTTCCGAACCGCCGATTTCAACTTTGAATGTATTTGGTTCCTGTAATAGTTTTTCAGCGTACTCACTCAACTCATCTTCCTCGCGAACGCACCAGAACACCCCTTCACCTGATCGGTTTGCCTCTATTAACGGCTCCATGATCGAATCATCGCGCCCTGCGTAGCCGACCACTACTAACCCAAATTCACCGATTGCTTGGATAATCCGATCTTCAATGTCTTGCTCAAGACTTCGCGTTTCATCACCCAGATTTTTGACATTCTGATAGAGATAATCACCGTGTACTTTGACGATTGTCGGCGTGTCTTCAGTAAGAGAGAACTCCGAGGCGAGCGCGCTGTGATTAACCAGCTTAGGGCGTTCTTCGATGAAATAATAGAATGCATCGTAGAGCAGATCATCGAAATTCGGTGTCAATGTGAATGAAACGTACCGCTCTCCGGGATTCTCAGACATCATCGATGCCAGAACAATATGTCCAAACTGTGGGTCTGATTCCTCTATTACTTCGTTTTCGATATGGTTTCGCCGTTGTTCCTTGGTGGTGTGAACCTGTTCAAACCAGAACCCATACTCGTTCTGATCAGGCCCCATTTCTTGTTCTTCGTACTCGTCGATCCACTGCTCCTTGTCCTGATTGGGTGACCGGAGGTCGTAAGCCTTCGACTGCCATTGATCAATAAGTTCTCCTGAAGTCGGAATCCCCGCCGGTCGAGAAGTTCCAGCACCAATTAAGAACCCATAATCACCCTTGCAGTCGGTGATTGCTTTAATGAGTTCGTTTACTGATTTCTCTTTGATCTTATTACCGGGCGGCCGCTCTTCTTTGGAATCCTCATCTGTCATTACTGTTCGCCACGGACAGGGTACGTATAAAATGTCAGTCCATCAGCCAGTATCAATGATAAATATACCAACAAGTCACGAGCGAAATGCAGGCGTCGGTTTTGAGACTCACTATTCGTATTCCCACTGAAAATGCAAAACAGGGGTGCAAATAAGAGATTCTGAATCACAGTCGCTCCGGGTGTTTCACTCGCCCGCTCCCTGATTCAAATCCTCCTTTGACCACTCTACAGCCGGTTCTCAACAAGTGAGCACCGGTAGAATATGGGGACGGAGGGATTTGAACCCCCGATCGACTGATATCTCCGGTNCGCGCCTCGGNNCTCCAGAGGGTCGTCAACGCGNNCCGATGATCAGTCGGCCGCTCGGTATATCAGTCTGGAGTCTCGTCACCGGGCGCGTGGCCTCTGGAGTCAGTCGCCATGCCTGGCTTGGCCACNNCCCCTCGCCCGCAGTTTGTTCGATCCACACTAAAGGGGTTTCGGTCGGCCACGCGCCGGGGGTCGATCACAGCCCCAGTCGGCGCAGTCACCGCCCGCTGGTCGCTAGTCCTCTTCGGTCTCGCTCCACTCGCAGTCCTGGCACTTGTAGCCGGTGACGAAGGCGGTTACGCTCGGCATGTAACCGACGCTGATCACGTTGCCGCCGCAGTCCGGGCACTCGCGGTCGGCGTCCTCGATCTCGGTCGCTTCCATCGGTGACTCGCCCTCGATCAACTCCGCCAGCGATTCCGCCGTTACCATCCGCCCCTCGACGACGCGATTGCTCATACAGCCCGCTTGTCGTGGCGACACCAAAGGGTTTCCTCCCTCGCCCGGGCGCGACGGGCGATCGAGCGTTAGGCGATCCCCAACCCACCAAGCACGAGACGAATCCCGATGACTGTGAGCATCCCGAGCACGGCGATTTCACGATGCCGACTGCTCACTCGACGACGGAGTTTCCGGCCGGTCGCAACACCGAGTACCGAGGGGACAACTGCCGCCACGGAGAGACCAAAGATCGCTGCCGACGGGTACAGTCCCAACGCGCCGGCCGCGCCGACACGGATCGCGTTGATCCCGAGGAAGACCATCGCCACGACGCTGACGAACAAGCCATGCGAGAGATCGAAGCTCCGGAGGTAGGCGACGAGTTGGACGCCGACGTTCGTCGCGCCGAACAGCAGCCCCGAAACCCCGCCGATGACGAGCATGACGACGGTTCCCTCGCGGTCGATGTCGTTGCCGCCGAACGACGGGACCGGCACCACCGACTGCCGGCTGAGCACGAACGCCAGCGTGATGAGCCCGAGGCCGACCCGGACGGGCGCGCCCGGCAGGCTGTCGATGATGACCATGCCGAGGATCGTTCCCACGAGGGCCGCCAGCACCAGCGGCCAGAACCGCCGGCCACAGCTCTGTAGCTCCGCGACAGACAGCTCGCTGACGAGCGTGACGTTCGCCGAAAGAATAGGAATAATCATCAACACGACCGCGGTCGAGGGCTCGATCACCGTCGCCAACGCCATCGTGCCGACGAGCGCGAACCCGAAGCCGGCCAGCCCGTTGACCGCGCCGGCGATGAGCAACACGGCTGCGATGATCACGAGAAACGTAGGCGAAAAGCCCCCGATCATCGATTATCCCTCGTCGTCGGTGCCGCCGCAGTGCTGGAGATCGCTGTCGATCTCGACGCCAGCGCGTTGTCCGTCGCCACAGCCAGCTATTGTGGCGGGGTGAAATATGTCTCTCCCGGTTGTGTACAGCGCGTTCGACGCCGACCGGATGCGGCCGCGTTACGCTATCTGCCGCTCGACGAAGTCGATCAGTGCCTCGTGTTCGGCAGGGCCGATCCCGTGGCCGCCGTCGAAAACGGTGTACTCGACAGCCGCACCGAGGGTTTCGAATCTGTCGGCAGCAGCCTCGGTGCGGGCCGCAGGAATGATCTCGTCGGCCCCGCCCGCGGCGATGAACACCGGTTTGTCGGCGATTCCGTCGGGGGCAACCTCCCTGTGGGAGTCAGGGAGATAGCCATGCAGCGCGACGACCCAGCTGTAGCGGTCGGGATCGTCGAGCAGTAGCGAGAGGCTGGTGATCGCACCCTGACTGAAACCGAGGAGGCCGACGCGGTCGGCATCGATCCCGTAGGCGTCAACGGCGGCGTCGATGCTCTCTCTCACGAGCCCGCGGCTGCGCTCGAAGTCGGCCGCGGCTGGCTGGCTCTGGTGGAGGCCGCCGCCCGAGAGGTCGAGCTCATACCACGTGAACCCACCCTGCAGGCGGTCGGGAGCCCGCAGGCTCACGACGTGGAGATCGTCCGGGAGCGACCGGGCGACCGGCAGGAGGTCCTTCTCGTTGGCGCCGCGGCCATGGAGGACGACGACCGCGGGGGCGGGCTCGTCGCTCGGGTCGTCGGGGGCGATATGCACGTGGTCAAGGGGAAGCTCGCTCATGGTCGCCATAGCGGGGCGACCTACATTAATACGGGAGTAACATCGATGCCACCGATTGACCGCACCGATCCCACCCGCCTCGGGCGAAGTTCTTTGAGGATAATCGTTCAAGACAGCCTATGAAGAACGGACACATCGACGAGGTCGACCAAGCGATCCTGCATGCACTCCAGGAGGACGCCCGCAACCTCTCGTCGGCCGATATCGCCGAGCGAACCGACACCTCCGACAGCACGGTTCGCAAGCGGATCCAACGGCTCGAAGCCGACGGCGTCATCAAGGGCTACAGCGCGGATGTCGACTACCAGCAGTCGGGCTATCCCCTGCGGATGTTACTCTACTGTACGGCGTCGATCCCGGAGCGAGGCGGCCTGATCGCCGATATCCTCGAGATCGATGGGGTCGTCTCGGTCCAAGAGTTAGTCACCGGCGAGAAGAACCTCCTTGTGACCGCGGTCGGCGAGTCGGATAGCGATATCACACCGGTCGCACAGGAACTGCTCGATATGGGGTTGACCGTCGCCGACGAAGTACTCGTTCGGAGCCACGAGACAACGCCGTTCTCCGAGTTCGATCACGAATAGCCGGGCCAAACGGTTGCTACCACAGAGTACAGCCGGCTCAGAGCACGACCTGTTTGACATCCATACCGGTCGCCCGCCGAACGACAGCCGACACCGGCGTGACCGTCCCCGAGAGGTTGTCCGAGTCGCCGTCGAGAACGAGCAGTGCCGCCCGTCGATCCGATTCGATGACGCCGCAGTCGAGATCAGCGATTTCGGCACCGGCTGCCGTCGCCATCCACAACACCTCGCGGTCGGTCACATCAAAATTCTTCGCCGTATAGGCCATTTCGCGGAACATCGACGGCGGATTGAGCATCACGTTGTCCGTCCCGAGGGCGACCGTCGTGTGGTCGAGTTGGTCGCGGATCGGCGGCCGACCGACGCCGAGCACGGTGTTGGCGCGCGGACAGACCGCGATCGGCACCTCTTGCTCAGCGACGCGCTCCAAGTGCTCGGTTTCCGCGTGGACCATGTGGATCAGCAGTTCAGGATCGTAGTCCAAGGCGGGATGGATGTCGGTCGTGTCGGGTTCGCCGGCGTGGATGGCGAACGGTTTGTTCGCCTCGCGGGCGGCCGCGCGTTGGTCCGTGAACTCGTCGTCGTTCGCGCCGCTGGCCCCGTAGCCGTCGGCGATCTCCAGTACTGACGCGGGACCGCTCCCGAAGATGAACGCGTCGGTCGCCGTCTCGCTGGCTGCCGTTCGGAGAGCCTCCGCACCGGCTTCACCCGATTCCCGAAAATCGAGATGGGCTGCCGTGCCCGTTTGCTCCATGAACCGGAGCGTGCGGCGCATCGCGGCGACGAGGTCCTCGCGGCTCGCCGCGGCGAGTCGACGGTGTTTCTCGCTGTCCGGCGGCGCGACCGCCTCGTCCAACGAGAGGCCGACGCCGGCCTCCTTCGCCACCGAGTCGCCGATGTGGGTGTGGGCGTTGATGAACGCGGGCAGGACGATATCGGTCGAGTCCGTGGCCGCTTCCTCGACGGCCTCGATCCGCCCGTCGTCGACGACGACCCGGCCGCGAATCGGGTCGAAGGAGTCCCCGGCGAGGATCGTCCCCTCGAATTGGTGCATATTGGCTGCCACCAGTTCTGTCCCGATATGTGTTTCCACCCCGGCGTCGCGGACGGTTGTGCGAGCCGAAGACGGCCAGCAATCGGTCGATCGGCTGTGGGCAACGGCGGCGAGCCGTGAGATCGGCGGTGTCGGCGGCCGAGTCCAGTGATTAATCGACCTTATAGACCATAATGTTCTATAATCCGATTTGAGAGAACAAACTGGTAAAATAAACAGCTTTATTGCACAGTCTGTTCTACGACGGCGTGAACACGACGGATTCGCGTCAGTCACGGTCCACACGGCGGATCGGTCGGTCGAACCAACACATGACAGATAGAACCCAGCGCAGATCGGTCGGATCGCTCCCAGCGATGGAGAACCATACCGCCCGCGTTCCCGCCGCCCTCACTCGGCTCGTGTGGGCATTGTGGCTCGGAACGCTCGCCCTCGTCGTCGCCTTCGTCCGGAACGGTCCCGAGTGGGCGATCGACGGCCTCGTCGCCATCGACGGGCTGACGGTCGTCATGTGGACGGTCGTCACCTTCTTCAGCGGAATCGTCCACAGCTACGCCCGCCGGTATCTGGCCGGCAATCCAGACAAGACCCAGTTCTTCACGCGCGTCTTCGCGTTCACACTGGCGGTGATGGTTGTCGTCGCCGCCGACCACGCCGCACTGTTCGCAGCGGCGTGGCTGGCGATGGGCCTGCTCATGGCCGAGTTGATCGGCCACGTCGACGGCTGGCCGCAGGCACAGGCGGCCGCCCGCACCGCCCGCCGGTACTTCGTCGCCAGTAGCGCGCTGATCGCCGCCAGCCTCGCGGTGCTGTGGTCGACGACTGGCGCGACCACGATTACCGGGATGCTTGCGGCCGTCGGCGACCTCTCGACGACGACCGCTGTGCTCGCCGCTGCCGGCCTCGTCGTCGCGGCGATGATCCAGTCGGCGTTGATCCCGTTCCACACCTGGATTCTCTCGTCGATGACCGCACCGACGCCCGCCTCCGCGCTGATGCACGCCGGCTTCGTCAACGCCGGCGGCGTCCTGCTGGCGCGGTTCGCGCCGGTCGTCACCGTCGAGCCGACGGTCATGCTCGCTATCGTCGGCGTGGGCGCGGCCAGCGCGCTCGGCGGGAAGCTCCTGAAATCCGTCCAGGCGGATATCAAAGGTCAGCTCGGCTGCTCAACGGTCGGCCAGATGGGCTTTATGATCATGCAGGCCGGACTCGGTTTCTTCGGCGCGGCCATCACCCACCTCATCCTGCACGGATTCTACAAGGCCTACCAGTTCCTCTCGGCCGGCGGCGAGGTCGAACACACCAGCCCGTCGGCGACGAGCCACCACACGGTCGGCTTCAACGGTCCCGTCAACCTCGTCGTGACCCTCGCCACCGGGATTCTCGGCGGCGTACTCTTCGCGGTCCTGACGGGGAAAGGAACGATCATCAACGGCGGACTACTCCTAACGTTCTTCGTCACCTTCGCCACGCTGCACGCCGCTCGCAGCACGGTCCAGCACACGAACCTGTCGGCGACGCTTCGCTACGGGGCCGTGCCGCTGGTCTTCTTCCCCGCGATCATCGTCTACGCTGTCGTCTACGAGGCCATCTCGTTCATGCTCGCTGATCTCCCGGTGGTCACGGCCTCGACCGAGTTGACGCTGTTGCACGGCGTCATCGCCGTCGTCTTCGTCGGGACCTATCTCGCCATCGAGACGGGGATCCACGAGGGCAGCGGCCGTCTCTACGTGGCCCTGCTGAACCTGACACAGCCCGTCTCCGACTCGCTGCTGACGACAACGGAGGACTACAATGAGTACTGAATCCACGATCCACGACAGTATCGAGGGCGCGGCAACCACGGTCGGCTCCGTCTGGCCGATCCACTCGTTCGTGACGGCCAACCCGCTTTCGGGGTTCGAAGACCAGCCCTTCCCGGAAGCGGTCGCGGAAGCCACCGACCTGCTTGGCGGTCGCGGCTACCCCAGCGCGGAGACGTTCCGGACGGCCCTAGAGCGCGGTCAGATCGACGAGGCGACGCTCCGGTCGGAACTCGACGACCGCGGCTACGAGGCCGACCCCGAGACGCTACTCGACCGCCTGGCCGAGGCCGACCACAGCGATATCGACGGCAGCGACGAGGAGACCGACACCGACCGCGTCGATGCCGTCCTGACGAAGTGGCTGGCGGCCTTCCTCGACGAGGGACGGGCCCACTGGCCGATGCCCAACCGCGAGGAGGGCTTCTACAGCGCGTTCCGCGAGCTGGCCGACCACGACGGCGAGATCCCCGACCGTGGCATCGCCGCCGACCTGCCTGAGTCGCCGACGGTAGCTATCGAGGCCGTCGTCAACTCCCATCCGGAAGACCAGTGGGACGCAATCTTCGAGAAGCAGCTGGCCGCTCTGCCTGGCTGGACGGGTTTCATCAAGCAGCGCGCCGACGCCGGCAGCGAGTGGCAGTCCGAGTACCCGATCACGGTGGAGGGCTACCTCGCGGTCAGACTGGCACTGCTGGACGCCTTCGATGTCGATATCGAGCCGTCGGAAGAACAGACGGAGCCCGAGCCGGCCGACGAGATCGCCGAAGCGTTCCTGAGCGCGTGGGAGGCCACCTACCGCGAGGAACTGGTCGACACAGTCGCCAGCGAGAGCGAAAAACTGGCCGACAGCGAGGGATCGGGTCGCCCGGACGCACAGTTGACGTTCTGTATCGACACGCGCTCGGAAGTCATCCGCCGCCACATCGAGTCCACCGGTGACTACGAGACCCACGGCTACGCTGGCTTCTTCGGTATTCCTATCGAGTACAACGGCTACGAGTCCGAGGTCCCGGTCGAGGCCTGTCCGCCGATCCTCGATCCACAGCACCGCATCACCGAACAGCCGACCGACGACGAGACCCAAGCGAGCCACGACCGCCTGTCGGGCGTCCGCGATGCGGCCCACGAAGTCATCGAGACGCTGCAGGCCAACGCGGCGAGTGCCTACGGCTACGTCGAGAGCAGCGGTGCTGGCTACGGGCTCGCACTGGCCGCGCGCACGCTGGTCCCCGGTCGCGTCCACGACCTCTTCGACGCCGTCGACGACAGCGAGCCCGACAGCCACGAGTTCTGCGATCCGCTCGTCCACCACCAGCACACCTACGCTGGCGATCTCCCGGTCGGACTGACGACCGAGGAAAAAGTCGAGTACGCTGCGACGGCGTTCGACCTGATGGGCTTCAAGCAGTTCGGCCGCGTGGTCGCCTTCGTCGGCCACGCCAGCGAAACCGAAAACAACCCATACGATTCGAGCCTGGACTGTGGGGCGTGTGCCGGCAACCCCGGCGGGCCGAACGCCCGTGTCCTCGCGTCTATCTGCAACGACGACGAGGTCCAGGAAGCGCTCCGTGAGCAAGGCCACGACATCCCCGAGGATACGGTCTTCGTCGCTGGCGAGCACAACACCACGACCGACGAGATCGAACTCTTCGCAGACGACGTGCCCGCAAGCCACGACAAGGATATCGACCAGCTCCGCGCGGATCTCGCGGCGGCCCGCGAGAACGCGACCGCCGAACGCGCCGACGCGATGGGCGCTGAAACCGGAGACGCCATCGGCGAGACCGAACGCCGCGCGGCCGACTGGGCCGAGACCCGCCCCGAATGGGGGCTGGCCGGCAACGCCTCGTTCGTCATCGGGCCACGCGAACTCACCGAGGACGTGAATCTCGACGGCCGTGCGTTCCTCCACTCCTACGACCACGCGACCGATCCGGACGGCGATGCCCTCGAAGCGATCCTCGCCGGCCCGATGGTTGTCACCCAGTGGATCAACAACCAGTACTACTTCTCGACGGTCGACTCCGGCGTCTACGGCAGCGGCTCGAAGATCACCCACAACCCCGTCGGCAACGTCGGCGTCTATCAGGGCAACGGCGGCGACCTGCTGACCGGGCTCCCGCTACAGTCGGTGGCCGCCGGCCCCGACGATCCGTACCACCAGCCGCTGCGCCTCTCGACGGTCGTCCACGCCCCCGTCGATCGCGTCGACGAAATCCTCGCCGACCACGAAAGACTCACGACGCTGCTCGACAACGGCTGGCTGTCGCTGACGGTCGTCGATCCGACCCGCGGACACGACGCCTTCCACTACGACGGCGAACTGTCGTGGACGGGCCCAGAGGACATCGAACCGGAGCCCGCGGCCGCCGAACCGGGCGCGGTCCCCGCTGACGACTAGCTGCGACGACCGCGAGACGGCCCTCCTCCCGCTCATTCGCCAAAACGCCGTGGTTATACGGCTCGGACGGGAACAGCACAGTAATGAGCCAGGACGCCAGCGACGAGGGGTATTCCGAGGGGGACCTCCGGAACACGGGGATGGACCTCAGACACGACCGCGAGTGGGATTACGAACTCGAACGCATCGTCGACGAAATCGAGGAGCGCGACGCCGAGAAAGTCGGTCTTCAGTTCCCCGAGGGCCTCAAGCGACGTGGTCCCGCGGTCGCCGACGATCTCCGCGAAGTCGTTGACGACGACGTGACGATCATGCTGTCGGGCCAACCCTGCTACGGCGCCTGCGATCTCGATACCTATCTCATGCGCCGGACGGACGTGTTCGTCCACTTCGGGCACTCCCCGATGAAGGAGTCCGACCAGATCATCTACGTCCCGCTGTTCTCCAACGTCGATCCCTTCCCGATTCTCGAAGACTCGCTTGCGGAACTCCCCGACCCCGACGACGACCCCGCCGTCGGCCTCGTGACGACCGCCCAGCACATGAATCGCTTCGGCGAGATGGTCGAGTGGCTGGAGGANCGCGGCTACNNNGTCCACACGCGCNNNGGCGACGACCGNCTNACCNACGAGGGNCAGGTGCTCGGCTGCAACTACGCGAGCGCCGACATCGACGCCGACCAGGTGTTGTACGTCGGCGGCGGGAAGTTCCACCCGCTCGGCCTCGCGATGGAGCACCCCGACAAGACCGTCGTCATCGCCGACCCGGTCAACAACGCCGTCACCGTCGCTGACNCCGANNAGTTCCTCAAACAGCGNTACGNCNCNGTCCACNNNGCGATGGACGCCGAGAAGTGGGGCGTTATCTTCTGTACCAAGATCGGACAGGGTCGCTGGGAAGTCGCCGAGGAAATCCTCGAGAACAACGACAACGCCTACCTCATCACGATGGACGAAGTCACGCCGGACCGCCTCCTGAACTTCGATATGGACGCCTTCGTCAACACGGGCTGTCCGCGGATCACGACCGACGACGGCCCGCAGTTCCACAAGCCGATGGTGACCCCCGGCGAGTACGAGATCGCAATGGGCAACAAACCCCTCGACGAACTCGAATTCGACACCTTCCACGGTACGTGGTGAGGTAACTTCTCGGTGGGCTTAGCGGCCACAGCGGCTCGGTCGCTTACTTTCAGCCGTCTTCGGTGATGATGTCCGCCGAGAGGCCTTGGGCCATCTCGATCTCTTTGGAGTTGTTCAGCGTCCACGCAGTGCGGTCGGTGACGGCCTCGATGATTTCACGGGCCGAGGGGTAGCCGTTGCCGGATTTCTTCACGCCGCCGAAGGGGAGTTGGACCTCCGCGCCGATACAGGGGAGGTTCCCGTAGGCCAAGCCGAGTTCGGCGTGATCCCGATAGTAGTTGATCTGNCGGTAGTCCTCNGAGANGANNGCNCCCGCGAGGCCGTAGNNCGTNTCGTTNTGGATCTCGACGGCGCGCTCGATGTCGCCGGAGTACTCCAGCAGGGCGACGTGCGGGCCGAACACCTCCTCGNGGNTACANCGNAGNNNNGCGTCNGGGTCNGCCTCGTAGACGAANGGNCCGACCCAGTGACCATCCTCGTGACCGTCGGGAATTTCGTCGGCGTCGAGTTCCGTGCGGTCGACAAGGACGTTCACGCCCTCCTCGCGNGCGAGNTCGNNGTANNNNGTCACNTTNNCGACNTGTGCNCGGCTTCGATGAGCGGACCCATGAACGTCTCCTCGTCGAGCGGGTCGCCGACGGCGACCNCCGNNGCNATCTCGACGAANCGNTCTTTGAACTCGTCGTANACGTCNNCGTGGACGANNAGNCGCTCNNNNGANACNCAGCGNTGNCCGGTCGTCTTGAACGANNNCATCACGGCGGAGTGGACNGCGANNTCGAGGTCNGCNTCNTCCGTGATGACGANGGCGTTTTTCCCGCCCATCTCGCAGGCGACGCGACGGCCGGAGACGTCACCGAGTTTGCCGGAGATCTTGTGGCCGACCTCGGCGGAGCCGGTAAAGAGTACNGTGNNNACGCGNTCGTCCTCGACGATNNCGNCGCCNGCGTCGCCGAACCCCTGTACCATGTTGAACACGCCCTCGGGGATGCCGGCGTCCTCGAACATCTCCGCGATGATCTGGCCACACCACGGCGTCTGCTCGGCGGGCTTCCAGACGACGGTGTTCCCCTCGACCAGCGCGACGGCCATATGCCAGAAGGGGATGGCGACCGGGAAGTTCCACGGCGTGATACAGCCGACGACGCCGCGCGGCTTCCGGCGCATGTACGCGTCCTTCGATGCGATCTCGGAGGGGACCACGTCGCCCTTCGGGTGGCGTGCGTCGCCTGCGGCCCACTCGACCATGTGCCACGCCTCGGTCACGTCGGCTTTCCCCTCGGAGATCTCCTTGCCGCACTCCTTGGTGACGATCTCGCCGAGCTCNTCGNNGCGGTCGCGGAGNTCNTGNTACACGTCCCAGAGATACTCGGCTCGTTCGATACGAGAAAGCTCGCGCCACTGCTCGTAGGCTTCGTCGGCGACGCTGATCGCCTGGTCAATGTCGCTCGGACTCCCCCGCTGGAACTCGGCCAGTGTCTCCCCTGTTGCCGGGTTCTCGCTCTCGAAGGTCTCGCTGCCGTCGCCGGCGACCCATTCGCCGTTTATGTAGTGCTGGTATGGTGCTGCCATTGTTGGTATGTCTTCTCACACCCTCGAAAACACCCGTCCGACCATGGACGGGAGCGTGGCGACCGCCCGTCACGACGGGCGGATTGACCGACTCCAAACGGGACCGACCATGGTCGCCCGGGGGTTTGTGACACCGACACAAGGATATTGTTAGAGACCAATACTCACACTATGGCTATCGCCGACCAGACAACCACGACACGGCTGACGCTCGACCTCTGGCATCCCAACTGTTGGGCAATCGAGGCGACCGGTCGGACGGAGGGTGGCGTGTTGGCCCACGCCATCTACAATTCGCCGACCGCAGAGAGCGACCCCCAGCAAACGGTCCAAGGGCTGTTCACTGCGTTCGGCGATGACGAAACCGAAGTCGACCAGTTGCTTGCGGCGATCCAGGAGTCAGAACATTCGGGAGACCTCNNNGANCTCCAGNAGCGGTTCGGNCGNGNACGCNACGCGCCGGGCAACGTCGTCCGCGAGTTCTTCCTCGAGTACGACCCGAACGACATGGTGTGTCCGACGCTGCTCGAACACGGCTTCGTCCACAGCGCGCCNGTNCGCATCGAGGACGGCCGCGAGGAGTGGCAGGTGTGTTTCGTCAACGATCGCACGGAGGTGCAGGACGCACTTGAGAGAGTCCGCGAAGAGGCCGGCGCGGAGGTCACGATCAACTCGATCACGACAACCGAGAACAGCGGCGGCACTGAACGCGACCAGCGACTCGATACGCTCACCACCCAACAGCGCGNNNNGTTCGAGNNCGCCCGCGANGCNGGCTACTACGAGTGGCCNCGCGAGACNACGACNCGCGACCTCGCCGACGAGNTCGACGTCTCGAAGACGACGCTGCTNGAACACCTNCGGAAGGCNGAGGCGAAACTCCTCGATCCGTAGGGCGAGTCGGGAAGAGAAAGAAAGCGCGATCAGCGGCCGATGACGGCACGAAGCGCGAACAGCGCGTTCTCCTTGCGCTCGCGGACGCGACGGTAGAAGTAGGAGAACCACTTGGTGCCGTAGGGAATGTACTGGTTTACCTCGTAGCCCTCTTCAGCGAGTTCGAACTGCGCGCTCTCGCGGACGCCCGTGAGCATCTGGATCTCGAAGGGAGTACCGTGCTCGGTGTGGAGTTCCTTTGCGAGGTCGATCAACTCGGGGTCGTGGCTCCCGACGGCGATGCCGTCGTCGAAGGCCTCGAACATGTAGGTCAGGTACGCCTTGTAGCTCTCGTCGACCTTTGCTTTCTTTTTGTAGGCGATCTCTTTGGGTTCGTCGTAGGCCCCTTTCACGAGCCGAACCTTGCCAGGGAGATCGGCGAGCCGTTCGAGATCCTCCCGCGTCCGCTTGAGATTGGCCTGGACGCAGATGCCGACGTTGCCATCGGTTTCGAGGGCGTGTCGCTCGTAGGCGTCCAGCGTCACGTCGGTCGTCGGATGGTCCTCCATATCGATCCAGACGAAACAGTCGGCGGCGTCGACGATGCGAGCGAGGTTCTCCTCAAAGACGGCGTCGCTGATCCCGAGGCCGATCTGGCTGGGCTTGACTGAAACACAGGCGTCGATGTCGCGTTCGGCGATGTCGTTGGCGAGTTCGATGTACGCGTCGGCGTCCGCGTCGGCGTGTTCGCGTTGTTCGTAGTGCTCGCCGAGAAGGTTCAGGATGCCGCCGACGCCGCGGTCGTTCAACGCCTCGACGTGATCCATCGCCTCCCCAGCCGTCTCACCCGCCACGAAGTTGCTGGCGATCGGGGGTATCATACACGACCCTACGAATCTGTCCACCCTATATCGGGACCCGACCAAATAATTCTGATACTAAACCTGTGAAATAATCCATCCAATGGGAAAGCGAGAAGGAGATTCACTGCCGGCCCGACCATGGTAGGGTCACGATTAACCCGTGTCTCTGGCGGTAATATGTCCATGGCACGGAATACCACAACAATCGATCGACGAACACTGATGAAACTGGCGGGCGGTGCGAGTGCTGCGGGGCTGACCGGCCTCGCTGGCTGTTCGACGACGGACGGTGGATCGGACGGCGGTGACGGTGGGGGCAGCGGGCCCTATGAGATCGGCATGGTCGATGCGGTGACCGGCTCACTGTCGGCCTTCGGACAGCGCAACCAACGCGGGAAAGACCTCGCATTGGCCGCGGTCAACGAGGTCGGCGTCAACGGACGGGACCTCAGCATCACCGTCGAGGACTCCGNGAGTNAG
>NZ_RKLU01000004.1:224467-244858 GCF_006861665.1 Halonotius terrestris
CGGCGTCTCCGCGGCACAGAAGCTCGTCAACCAGGACGGCGTCCCGTTCGTCATCGGCGCGGTCGGGTCTGGCGTCTCGCTGTCGATCTACGAGTCGGTCATTCAGGGAACCGACGTGGTACAGCTGAGCCAGAACTCNACGNGCCNNGNNCTNACGNACTTCCCCGGNCTGCTCCGGATGTCGCCGACCGGTCGCACCCAATCGACCGCGCTGGCGAACATCATCGCCGAGGACGGCTACGACAGCGTCGCGCTCACCTACGTCAACAACAACTACGGATCGAGTCTCGCCGACGCCTTCGTCAACGCGTGGGACGGCGACATCGCCTACAACAACCCCCACGACCAGGATCAGTCGTCGTACTCCGGCGTGGTCAGCGAGATGAACGGCTCCGATGCAGACGCGTGGCTGTTCGTCACCTATCAGGCCGAGTTCGCCACGATGGTCAACGAGATCTTCTCCAGTGGCTACGAAGCCCAACTGTACGGGGCCGACTCAGTCTCCGGTGACAACGTCATCGAGAACACGCCGGAAGGCAGCATGGACGGCATGAAGATCGTCGTCCCCTCCGCGCCCGAGGAGCAGCAGAGCTACCAGGACTTCGTCTCGACGTTCGAAAGCGAGTACGGCGAGTCGCCGACCGTGTGGTCGGCCTACGCCTACGACTGTGTCATCACGGCAGCACTCTCAATCCAGGCCGCCGAGGAGTTCTCCGGCGCGGCACTGGGTGAGGTGGTCCGCGACGTGACTCGACCCGAGGGCGAGGAGGTCAGCTCCTACCAGGCAGCCCACGACATCCTCGCCGACGGCGGCGGCCCGAGCGATGTCAACTATCAGGGCGTCAGTGGGCCAATCGACCTCGATGAGAACGGGGACCCGGTTGGCTTCCTGCAGATCCAGGAGGTTCAGGATCACAGCTACGAACCGATCGGCTTCATCGAGTCCTAACCCGACAGATGGTGCTCGACCTCCTCGCCAGTGGGCTGGTGTNCAGCAGNATCATCGTGCTGNNGAGCATCGGGCTCTCGCTNGTNTACNNNATCGCCNACTTCGCCAACTTCGCNCACGGNGACACGATGACNGTCGGNGCNTACGCNGCNCTGGTNACCTTCGGTGCCGTCGGCGGACTCGGCGGGACCGTCCTCGGCTTGCCATACGGCTTTTTCGTCGCACTCGTCGTCGGCNTCGGNNTNGCCGCCNTCGTCGCNGTNGTCACCNANAAGNTCGTCTACGANNCGNTNGACNTCGNCTCNATCGGCCTGCTCATCACGTCNATCGGGNTCGCNTTCNTCTANCGNGCGNTCATCCAGATGGGGTTCGGTGCCGACTTCACCCGCTACGACATCCCGGCACTGCGACCCATCGACGCGCTCCTGCCGTACGGGATTCGCGTGACCCTTCACGACGTAGCAATCGTCGCCTCAGCGACGCTGCTGGTCGCCGGCCTGCACGTCCTGCTCCAGTACACCGACCTCGGCCGGAAGATGCGCGCGATGGCCGACAACCCGGATCTCGCCCGCGTCAGCGGCATCCGAACCGACCGGGTCAAACTGTGGACCTGGGTCATCGGGGCCGGCCTCGCCGGCTCCGGCGGCGTCTTTCTCGGTCTGTTCAGCCGGCTCGCGCCGCGCATGGGGTTTGACCTGCTGCTCATCATCTTCGCTGCGGTTATCCTCGGCGGCATCGGCTCGGTCTATGGGGCGATGCTCGGCGGCGTCCTCATCGGGATGGTCACCCAGTTGACGCCCGTCCTCTCGGAGTTGGGCACACTACTCCCGCTCGTCCCCGACTCCTGGGGGATTCCAATCGGCATCGAATACGCGAACGCTATCGCGTTCGTCATCATGGTCGCCGTCCTGCTGGTGCGACCGAGCGGCATCGCTGGGGAGGCGGTCTGAGATGTCGCTACGAGCTATCGCCGATGACCCGAAAGCCTACTGGAGCGGGCTTACCCGCGCCGAACAGGGCGTCAGCGGTTTCATCATCGGGTTCATCGTGCTGCTGCTCGCTGGGCTGTTCACCGGCAGCCTCGCACCGACGTACTTCCTGTNNCTCGTCGGNCTCGNNGGNATGTACNNNCTNCTGTCGNTCGGGCTNAACGTNCAGTGGGGGTACACCGGCCTNATCAACTTCNNCGTCGCNGCNTTCTTCGGCNTCGGTGCCTACGGAACGGCACTCGCCTCGGCGAGTTCCTCGCCGATTGCAGGGGATCTCGCGCCCGTCGTCGGGTTGCTCGTCGCGCTCGTCCTCGCGGCGATCCTCGCGCTGCTTATCGGGATTCCGACGCTCAAACTCCGGGCGGACTACCTCGCTATCGCCTCCATCGGCCTGGCGGAAGTGGTTCGCATCATCATCCTCAACGAGGAGCAGGTGACAAACGGGAGTTCCGGCGTCCGTGGCATCCCGGCGTTCTTCGACGGCTGGCCCCTGCTCGAAACGTTCCCACAGACGATGCCGTCCGTTGCCGTCTCGTGGCTCCCTGGCGGGACCGTTGTGCTTCGGCAGCCGTTCTGGAGCGCGCTGTTGAACGTCGTGGTCGTCGTGTCGTTTATCGCCGCCAGCTACTTCGTGCTGAAGCGNGCCCACCGCTCGCCGTGGGGNCGCGTNNTGCGGACGATCCGCTCGGACGAGGACCTCGCGGAGGCGCTCGGCAAGGACACCTACGCGTTCAAGATGCAGGCGTTCGTGCTCGGCAGCGTCATCATGGCGCTGGCGGGGGTGTTCTACGCCCACCTGAACCTCTTCGTCAGCCCCGGCGACCTCGAGCCGATCAACACGTTCTACGTGTGGATCGCCGTCATTCTCGGNGGGAGCGGCTCGAACCGCGGGGCNNTGTTCGGNGGNTTCGTCNTCNTCGCCATCCGCGAGGGGACGCGGTTCCTCAACGCCTTCGAGTTCATCCCCTTCGATATCGCGCCGCTGCGGCTCCTGTTGATCGGCGTCATCATCGTCCTCCTGATGCGGTTCCGGCCGCAGGGCGTGTTGCCGCCACAGCGAGAACTCATCTGGCCCACCGTCGTCGACGACGCGCCGGAACAGCCGGACAGCGGCGTTCGCGGCTCCAAGGCAGGTGAGAGTAATGACTGATAGCCAAGCCTCACAAGTGGCCAACAGCGACACCTCTAGCGAGGAGGTCGCTGCGAACATGGACAAGGAGAACGTCGTCCTCCGCGTCGAGGACCTCGTCAAATCCTTCGGCGCGCTGGTCGCAACCGACCACGCCACCTTCGAGGTCGAACGCGGCACGATCACGGGTCTCATCGGCCCGAACGGGGCCGGGAAATCGACGCTATTCAATCTCATCTCGGGATTCTACGAGAGCGACGCGGGCCGCGTCGAGGTCAACGGGACCGACGTGACCGATATGGAACCTTACGAGATCGCCGATCACGGNCTCATCCGGACGTTCCAGACNCCNCGNAANCTNGANGGGATGACCGTCCGNGAGGCGATGCTCGTCGGCCCNCNGNNACAGCCCGGCGAGTCGTTCGTNAAACTGTTCACCGATCCCGAATCGGTCCGTCAACGGGAACAGCAGAACCTTGAGGACGCCCAGCNGATNCTNGANNANTTCGAGATCGACCACCTNGCGACCCAGCCGGCGACNNANNTCTCNGGCGGGCAGATGAAGCTCGTCGAACTCGCCCGTGCGATGCTCGCCGANCCGGAGNTNCTGNTGCTNGACGAGCCGGNNGCNGGNGTGAATCCGACGCTGCGGAACAAACTCGCCGAACAGATCCGGCGACTCAACGAGCAGGGGACGACGTTTCTGCTCATCGAACACGACATGGAGTTCGTGATGAGTCTCGCCGACCCGGTGATCGTCCTCGACCGCGGGCACGTCCTCATGGAGGGCACGCCCGAAGCGGTCCAAAACGACGAGCGCGTCATCGATGCGTACCTCGGAGGCTAACTCATGAGCACGAACGATACCACTGACGACGCTCCCACGGACGAGACGAGTCAGACCGACAGCGGAACCGCGGCTAGCACCGAGCTGACAGGCGACCACGTCCTCGAACTCGACAGCGTCGACAGCGGCTACGGCGACGTGCAGGTCCTCGATGACTGCTCGCTACACCTCGATGCCGGCGAGATCGTCTGTCTCATCGGCCCGAACGGCGCGGGGAAATCGACCGTGCTCAAGACGATCTTCGGCATGCTGGACCCGTGGGAGGGAACCGTCCNNTNCNACGGCNNCGANATCGGCGGNATGGCGCCCGAGGATATCGTCCGCGAGGGGGTCGGCTACGTCCCCCAGACGGAGAACGTGTTCGGGAGCCTCACCATCGAGGAGAACCTCCGGATGGGCGGCGTCGCCCGCGAGGACGCCCTCGACGCCGTCATCGACNNGCTNTACGANCGGTTCCCGNTNCTCNNNGAGAAGCGNAGCGCGAACGCGCGCACGCTCTCCGGCGGCCAACGTCAGGTGCTGGCGTTCGCTCGCGCGCTCGTGATGGAGCCCGACGTGTTGCTGATCGACGAGCCCTCGGCGGGGCTGGCACCGAACACGGCAGCGGAGGTCTTCAGCCACGTCGAGGCCGTCAACGACATGGATACGGCCGTGNTGATGGTCGAGCANAACGCGAAGAAGGGGCTCGGCATCTCCGACCGTGGCTACGTCCTCGACCAGGGAACCGTCCGGTTCGACGGCGCGGCCGACTCGCTGCTCGACAGCGACGAGGTCTCGAAGCTCTACCTCGGTGGAGGCTGACTCGCGTGGCGTCGTCGAACCAGCAGTTCCAGCGACACGTTGCCGCCGGGTTCGAGACACCTATTCGCGTCCGTGCTGATGTCGACTCGTGAGGGGACTTCGCCCGTACGCGTTCGCGCTCGGGCCGCTCGCGGCCGCGTCGCTGTGGGGCGGGATGTTCGTCGTCAGCAAGTGGAGTTTCGCGTTCGTCCCGCCGGTCACGATGGGGTTTTTCCGGGTCGCACTCGGCGCGCTCACACTTTGGCTCGGCGTCGTTGCCACCAACAGGCGTGGCTCCCTCGGCGGCGACGGCGGGGCGGGCATCGACCGCGCGGACTGGCCGGCGTTCGTCGGTCTCGGTGGCTGGGTAGCGGTCACCATTGCCACGCAGTTCCTCGGAACCGAACTCACGAACGCCAGCCAGGGCTCGTTGTTGACGGTCTTGACGCCAGTTTTCGCGGTCGGCCTCGGCGCGAGCGTGCTCGGCGAGCGCGTTACCCGGAGAAAGGCTGTCGGGATCGCGCTGGCGGCCGTAGGGACCGTCATCGTCCTCGCGGGCCAGTACGACCTGACGACCATCGCCGCCGGCAACGCCGCCGGCGTCGGCTTGCTCGTGGTTGCGAGTTTCGCCTGGGCCGGCTATACCGTCTGGGGCGTCTCGGTCGTCCGGAAGTACTCGGCACTCACTGCTGCCACTTACTCGACGATCGCGGCCACGCCCATGCTCGCCGTGCTGGCCGCCGTCGAACTCGCCGTCCTCCGTCGCGGCATCGGCTCGATCCCGGTGACCGCCGAATCGATCTTCGCAACCGCCTACCTCGGGCTGGCCGCGACTGCTGCCGCGTGGTATCTCTGGTACAAGGGACTGGAATTCGTCTCGGCGGGGACTGTCGCCGTCTTCTTTTTCCTGCAGCCGATCGTCGGCATCTCGTTGGGCGCGCTCCTGTTGGGCGAGCGGATCGGTCCCGGCTTCGTCGTCGGCAGTCTCGTCGTCGGTGGCGGCGTCTGGATCGTCAGCCGGGAACGCGCGGACGACGCGGACGACACGGATCAACAACGGAGTGTCACCGAGCAATGACTGCTAAAAAACGGGTGGCATGATGGCGGGCGATATTCTGCAGGCTCTCGACGAGGAAATACCCCCGGCAGCCGGCCTCGCGGTCGCTATCGTCGCCATCAGTACCGCCGCAATCCTCGTCAGGCTGACGACCGCGCCGTCGTCGGTCGCCGCGTTCTATCGCGTCCTGTTCACCACGCTCGCGCTCCTGCCGGTCGCGGGCTGGAAGTACCGCACCGAGTTCGCCCGCATCGACCGCCGGGATCTCGCGTTTGCGACGCTGTCGGGGGTCGCGCTTGCGGTTCACTTCGCCGCCTGGTTCGAGAGTCTCGCGTGGACGAGCGTCGCCGCGAGCGTCACGCTGGTACAGGCCCAACCGCTCTTCGTCGCCGTCGGCGCGTGGCTCCTGCTTTCGGAGCGGCTCTCGGCGCGGATCGTCGCCGGCATCGTCGTCGCTATCGCGGGGATGGTGACGATGTCGGTCGGCGACCTGCTCGGTGGCGTCCTCGTCGGGCCCGACCCCATGCTGGGCAACGCCCTCGCGCTGCTGGGGGCCGTGATGGCGGCCGGCTACGTCCTCGCGGGCCGGTCACTGCGCCAGCGCGTCTCGCTCGTCCCGTATGTCGTGGTCGTCTACAGTGTGTGTTCGGTCGTCCTGCTCGGGATCGTCCTCGCACAGGGCGCGCCACTGACGGGATATGCCCCACGCGAGTGGCTCCTTTTCGCCGGGCTCGCGCTCGGACCGGGATTGTTCGGGCATACCGTCATCAACTGGGTGCTCGCCCATGTCGAGTCGAGCATCGTCTCGGTCTCGCTGCTCGCCGAACCAGTCGGCTCGACGATCCTCGCGCTCGTCTTGCTCGGGGAGTCGCCAACGCTGTTTACGATGATCGGCGGCGCGGTCGTGCTGGTCGGTATCGGGCTGACGGCCTCTGACCGGTGAGTCGCAAGTCGCGTGTATGCTGGCGAGATGAAGACGAATCCGACTCGCGGGAGGGGATCGAACCGCCCAGTAACCCGAGGACAGCGTCGCTACCGAATCCCCAGACAGTGAGAAAACAAGGGTGATTCATTACCGTCCCGTGGCAACCCACATCTATGTCGACTGTTGTTGTCAACGACGATCCGATGATCCGCACCGAGACCCTCCAGGCAGCGCTCGGCGACGATATCGACGTTGTCACCGCCACCCTAGACTCGTCGGCCGACATCATCGAGGCCGCCGGCGACGCTCACGCGCTCGTCGTCGATGTCAACACCCCTGTTCCCGCCGACGTCTTCGAGGCGTGCGAAGCCTTGGAAATCGTCGCTCGCGCCGGCGTCGGCGTCGACGGCGTCGATATTCCCGCGGCAGCCGACCACGGCGTCACCGTCGTCAACGTGCCCGACTACTGCCGCGAGGAGGTCTCGACGCATGCGGTCTCGTTGCTGTTGGGATCGATTCGCCGGCTCAACGTCTACGACCGCGCGGTCAAACGCGGCGAGTGGGACTGGGCCGACGGCCAGCCGATCCACCGCCTGACCGGCGAGACGGTCGGCTTCCTCTCGTTCGGTCAGTTGGCGAGAGCGACCGCCGAGAAACTCGCCGGCTTCGACTGTGAGATCGTCGCCGCCGACCCCTACGTCGATTCCGAAGAGATGGCCGACTACGGCGTCGAGAAGGTGCCGCTTGACGAACTGCTTGAGACGGCCGATCACGTCTCGGTTCACGCGCCACTGACGGACGAAACACGGCACCTGTTCGACCGCGAGGCGTTCGGCAAGATGAGCGAGACCGCCGTCCTCGTCAACGTTGGCCGCGGCGGGATCATCGACGAGGAGGCGTTGGTGTGGGCCCTTGAGAACGACGAGATCGCGGCCGCCGGCCTCGACGTGATCGAGGACGAGCCGCTGACGGACTCGCCGCTGGCCGACCGCGACGACGTGATCCTGACGCCGCATGCGGCGTTCTACTCGGAGGAGTCGCTGGCGGAACTCAACGAACACATCGCAACGGACATCCTCGCGGTGTTCGACGGCGAGGAGCCCGCGGGCTACATCGACCCCGAAGCCGACTGGCTGTAGCCGAATCCGTGACCCATCTCGGCCGCGACGACAACGTTTAGAACGAACCGGGTCGCATACCCGCCTATGACAGTCAGCGACTGGGGCGATTGGCTGCCGAACGCCGTCGCCGACGCCGACCCCGAGACCGTCGCCGTCTGGTATCTCGGCTGTAACGGCTTCGTAATCAAGGGCAGCGAGGGGACGACGATCTGGATCGACCCCTACGTCGGCCTCGGCGATCCGCCGCGAACGATCCGGATGATTCCGGTCCCGTTCGATCCCGAAGACGTGCCCGAATCCGGAGCCGACGCCGTGTTGGCAACGCACGAACACACCGACCACACCCACGGCCCGAGTCAGGGACCGATTCTCGAACGGACGGGTGCGGACTTCTACGCGCCTGATGACAGCCTCAGCGTCGCCTTCGACGACGAGGAGTGGCTCGACAGCTACGATATCAGCGAATCACAGTTCACCGAAGTTACGGAGGGCAACAGCCTCGATATCGGCGAGTTCACCGTCGATGTCGTCGAAACGCAGGACGCCGACTCGACGCACCCGGTCGGCTACATGATCCAACACGAGTCGGGGACGATCTTCCACGCCGGCGACAGTAAACCCGCCGACAACTTTGCCGATCTCGGCGAAACGTACGACATCGATCTCGGCATCCTCGCGTTCGGTGCCATCGGCAACATCCCCGACAAGGAGACCCGCGAGCCGGTACGGACGAAGTGGTACGCGACCGAAAACGAGACGGTGAAATCCGCCTCGGATCTCCAACTCGACCGCCTGCTGCCGAGCCACTGGGATATGTGGAAAGGCATGACCGCCGATCCGACGGTCCTCCACCACCACGCACAGTCCTACGAGCATCCACAAGAACTGGAGATCGTCGAAATCGGGGATCGCGTCGAGTTGTGAGCCGCGATATAGAGATTGAAAATTAGAAACTAGTAGTATTAGAGTTAAAATCGAAATAATACCGGTGTAAAGCGCGAATTTTAGCTAGTATTTTCGGGTGTGCGCGCAATTATCAAAACAGACAAAGAATTAAGTCGCTGACGGACGTTCGTTTACATGTAGACCGGGCTGAGGGCACGCGCCACACCGCCAGTCTACGGGGGTGTCACGCTATGATAACCGACTACGACCTCCCAGTGTGGTTCTGGGACTCGGAGACGACGGACGAAGACCGGCACGTGTGGATGACCCAAGAACGCTGTCGGCGACAGGCGATGCGGCAGCGGACCGCCTACCGGCGGCGGATGGAAAAGTTGGCCGAGCGGGCCACCCGCCGACAGCAGGCCAGAGCGGAGATGGTCAACCTCGAAGAATACCGGTAACGCGCCGTCGACGCCGGGGAGCTGTCAGCCGCCCGACCGCTCCGGGCGGCCCGCACATTTTAAGTCGCTGGTTGAGTAGTCTTTTTTATGAGCCAGGGGCCAGACACCGATGAGCCCGTGACGGTGTCAAACGACGGGGTAACCGTCGAGAAAACCGTCACCGCCGACGAGTTCCCCGTCCCGGCGGTCGCGTTCACCATCACGTCGAACGCGGCTGCACCGATCCAAGTCCGCCTGACGGACCAGATACCCGAATCCTTCCCGATGGAACGCGTCGGCTTCCATCCGGAGTACGAGAGCGACTCGTGGACGGCCTACAAGAACCACCGCGTCGAGTTCGAACACACCCTCAATCCGGGCGAAGAACTCACGACCGTCTACGGGATCCGGACTGACGACGAAAACGAACTCCAACAGTTCCTTTCGGCCCCGGAGATCCAAGAAATCGCCCCCAGCGACGAGGATGACCCGGATCTCGAAGGCGTTCTCGGCCCGGACAACAGCCAACTCATCCGCGAAGTGCTCTCCGGAGAACGGTCCTCGCTGCCGGGCAGCGGGGACGGCACGCCGCTCGACGGGCCACGCGACCCAAGCGAATCCGACCTGTCGCCGGAGGAGGCCACCACCCCACCCGAATCGGACGACGAAGACGCGACGGCCGACGACGGCGACGAGCCCGAAGCTGCCGAGACAACCGAAGAGCCAGAGCCAGCCGACGTTGACGACGAACCGGCTGAGCCGGACGAAGAGCCGACCGCGGATGAACCAACTGACGAACCGGCGGCCGACCCGGCCGCGGAAGCGGGCCTCGACTCCGGAGAACTCGATCCGATCGACAGCGACGAGGCGACCGAGGACGCCGAAGCCGAGACGGTCGATGACGAACCCGAAACAGTCGACGACGAACCCGAGACGACCGAGGAGCCATCCGACGCAGTCGCGGCGACCGCCGGCGACGCCGGCGAGGCAGCGGCCGGCGAAAGCGACGACGCCGACGACCCAGCGGACGACGAGGAGACCGACGACGCCGAGGACTGGGCCGAGACGGGCGGCGACTGGGAGGAGGAAGACCCGATCGAAGAGGACGACGAGTGGGGCCCCGCAACCGGCCCCGACGCCGATGGGGACGACGAAGCCGACGAACCAGCGGACGACGAGGACTGGGAAACGGCAACTGGATCCGACGCCGACGACAGCGAGGAGATCGTCGCTGACGAGACGGCGACAGTCGACGACGAGCCAGAAACCGCTGACACCGCTGTCGAAACGGGCACGGCAGACGACGAACTCGACAGCGAGACCGACGACGACACCGACGACCTACTCGGCGAGAGCGAGACCGACGACGAACCGGGCGACGAATCCGCGGAAGCGGCTACTGACGACACCACTGATACGACGATGGATTCCCACGAACAGACGGCAGACGACGAGGACGAACCGACACCGACCGATCCGGGCACCGAGTCGGAAGCGACCGGCGGTGCCGCCGTGAGTGTGGGCGATGGCGGCATCGCCGCCGCGCTGGCCGAGGAACTCCGCAACGACAACGTTGCCGAGGAAGACCGCGAACTCCTCGAAGACCACCTCGGCTCGGCGTTCCCGCGCAGTGCCGAGGTCCGACTGGAACGGCTCCAGTCGCAGGTCCAAGACCTGGAAGCCTACTCCGACGCGCTTGAGGACTTCATCGACACCAAGGGCACGGGCGACGACATCCTCGAGGGCGTCCGCGAGGACCTGAGCGAGCTCGAAAGCGAAGTCGCAGGCCTCAACGAGGCTGTCGAGTCCGGCGAGGCCGAACGGGCGGACCTCGACGACACCGTTGACGATCTCGAACTGGAAATCGAGGATCTCGAAGACGAGATCGACCGACTGGAAGCGGACCACAGCGAGGACATCGCCGACATCGACACCGATCTCGACGACTTCGACGAGCGGATCACGGCAACCGAGGAAGAGGCCGAAGAAGCCCTCGCGGCTGCCGGCGACGTCGACGCTGCAGTCGACGATATCGAGGACTCCCTCGACCGGATCGACACCGACATCGACTCCGCCTACGCGGACATCAACGGCCTCGGCGACGATGTCGATGACCTCGCGTCGGATATCGACGACATCGACTCGACGGTCGACGACCTCGATTACAGCGTCGACAGCATCGACGACGAAGTCGGCGAACTGCAGTCGGATCTCGACGCGCTGCGTGACGACCTCGATTCGATCGAGACGAGCCTCAGCGACGACATCGCCTCGCTGCGGGAGACAGTCACCGAACTGGAAGCCGTCGCCGAGAGCGCGGCCGACGAGGAGGACATCGCTGCAATCGAAGCCCGCATCGACGACGTCGAGGACGGCATCGAGACGCTCGAACAGTTCCGCGAAGGCCTCAGTTCGGCCTTCGGCGGGATGGGTGGCGGTGGCGGCGAGGAGTAACTGAGCGAGACGGACTTTTTCGGAACCGACGAGTACCGCATCCGCGAGTATCGGTCACAGCGTCGCGGCGGCGAAACGGAATCCGTTTAGGCCCCCGCCGCCGACGTTCCGCAAATGAGTCAAACGGTTCCAGTCGCCGTGCCCAGAAAGGGGCGGCCGCTGGAAGCAGTGCTCGAACGGCTGGCGTCGGTCGCCGACGGCGACGACGTGAGCGAGATCGCCGACAGCGTGACCTCGACGCTCCGGTATGAAAAAGCGATCACGAAGGACAGCCAGACGGCCGACCGCGGCCCCTACGAGCGGCTGGCCGACTACAGCGATACCGACGACCCGGAAGCCGTCGAGTACACCCTGCTGCGGGACGACCGCGACGGCTACCCTCGCCGGCTCGTCTTCGACAGCGCGACCGTCTCGGTCGGCGAGTTCGACCTCCGGCTGATCGGCCGCGAGGAGCCGTTCCGGTCGCTGCGTACCCACGAGTTCGCCCTCGGTTTTGACAGCGCGGATCTCGTCCTCGAAGAGGTCGTTGAACTCCAACCCGAAGGCGTCGGCTCGCTGGCGGAGATCAACGCCCGCATCAACCCGACCGACACCGACGTGGCCGTCGCCACCGGCCTCGGCGATACCGTCTATCACACACTGATGGCGACGCCGGCCCTGTTGGACGGAGCCGACCTCGACCGCGCGTTCGTCGCCGACTACACCGGCCCGCTCTGTATCTCACCACGGTACGAACGCCTCGTCTCGGCCGTCCTCGGTACCGACGCGACTGACGGTATCGAGTTCGTCTATCCCACCGAGGCTGCCGAGGAGGAAGCCGCCATCGCCGATGTCGGCCTCGGGGTCTATCTCACCGTTACCGGCTCGACGGCCCGCGACCACGGGCTTGTCCTCGGCGAGAACCTCTTCCCCAGCGAGACGGTGCTGATGGAGAACACGGCCGAAACCGGACCGGCGGCCGAGCGGCTCAAGACGCTTCTGACTGAGCCGGCGATAGAAACTGAGCTTCGCGTCGACTAACGCTCAAGCGGATCGTTGAAGCCGCGGCGCGCTACTGCTCCGGCGTACTTTTCGTGTGATTACTCGCCTGCTGGCGACGGACAACGCCGACGTTGTTGGCGACGTTTTCGCTCAGCGTGCGGAAGGCGTCGGCCGTGTCGCCGTCCTCGCGGACGATCGGTGTGCCGCCGTCGCCGCCGGCCCGGATCGCCGGATCGAGCGGGATCGCCCCGAGGAACGGGAGGTTCTCCTCGTCGGCGAAGGCCTCGCCGCCGCCGCTGCCGAAGATGTCGTGGGTGCCGCCGCAGTCGGGACACCGGAACGACGACATGTTTTCGGCAATGCCCAACACAGGGGTTTCGTGTTCGCCGAACATGCGCAATCCCTTGACAGCGTCGTCGATGGCGACCTGTTGGGGTGTCGTGACGATGACCGCACCCGTCAGCGGCAGCGTCTGGAGAACGGTGAGTTGGGTGTCGCCGGTGCCGGGTGGGAGATCGACGACGAGGTAGTCGAGACTGCCCCATTCGACGTCTTCGACGAGTTGAGTGAGCACCTTGTGGACCATCGGCCCGCGCCAGATCACCGGGTCGTCCGCACCGACGAGGAAGTCCATGCTCATCAGCTTCATCCCGTAGCGTTCCGGCGGGATCAGTGTCCGGTCATCGGTCGCCTCCGGCCCCTCATCGCTTTCGACCATCCGGGGGACGTTCGGCCCGTAGATGTCGGCATCGAAGAGCCCGACTCGCGCGCCGCGTTCGGCCAGTCCGGCCGCAAGGTTGACCGAAACCGTCGATTTCCCCACACCGCCCTTGCCTGAGGCGACGGCGATGATATTTTGGATGTTGGGGAGGACTTCGTCCTCGGAGCGGAGTCCAGCGGGCATCGCCGCCGTCAACTCAACCTCGTGGCCGGTCTCGGCGAGGGCCTCGCGTACGTCCTCGGCGATCTGTGATTCGTGGGGGGCGTAGGGCGCGCCCAGCGCGAGTGAGAGGCGGATCGTCCCGTCGTCGACGTCGACGGCGTTGACGAGGCCGAGAGAGACGATATCGTCGTCGAGATCCGGGTCCTCGACACTCGACAGTAACGACAGCACGTCGTCGGCATCCATACGCGTCGGTCGGCGCGGCCGCCGAATAAGGGTTTGGTCCCGGGCGTAGGGTACTGTTCAGAGGGGTGTGATTGGATCGAAAACACCTCGAAAGCCCCCGGCGGCTCGACTCCCGGGACTCGCTGCGCTCCTCGTCACTCGCTCCGCTCATTCCTGCGGTGCTTGCGTCGTCCGGGCACGCCGAGCCGCCGGCCCCTTTCAGTCCCACCCCGTTGGCAGGCCAAGCAGCCGCAATCGGGCGGGACTGAAAGGGGCGACTCGCTGGCGGAAGGCGGGCGATGTAAGGACCGCAGGCCGAAGGCCGAGGACCGCAGCGAGCCCCCCGACGCCAGCGAGTCGGGGCTTTCGAAGTGTCTCCAATTTCTCCGCCATATCCGAACCCGATCCGGTCGGTAAGAAAGGATTAGTCGATCAGCGTTCCCGGCGCGTCGCCAGCGAGGAACGGGCCGACACCGTCGGGGCCGAAGATTCGCGCCTGCCCCGACAGCGCGAGTAATTCTCGCACTTTGCCGGCCATCCCGCCGCTCACGTCGGTTGATTCGCTGTCGCCCAATGCCGCAGCGACCGACTCGAAATCGGTGATCGCATCGATCACGTCGCCGTCGCTATCGAGGACGCCCGGGACCGTCGAACAGAGCCCGACCCGTGACGCGCCGAGTCGCTCGGCCAGTCCCGTGACGAGTTCGTCGCCGCTGAGGACAGTGACTCCCTGGCCGGCGTGGGCGATCACATCCCCATGCAGGACGGGAACGAACCCTTCCGTGCGCAGGCCGTCGACAGCCCCCGTCGGCAGCGACAGTTCGGCGTCGGCATCGCGGGCGACGGCCGATAGCGGATGGACGGGGACGGCCGGCACGCCAGCCGCCTGCAAGCGGTCGATCACGACGCCGTTGAGTCGTTTCATCGCACCGTGGATCGCCGTCACCGCTTCGAGATCGTGCGTTCCCTCGGTTGTCGAGACGCCGTGTTCGGCCGCGTGAACGTGGCCGAAGCTGCCGCCGCCGTGAACGATGATCAGGTTTGCCGCGTCGCCCTCGCCAGCAACCGACTCGGAATCGGCGATTGCGGAGACGACGCTGTCGAGGGCAGCGTCGTCAACGGTTTCGGGGGCGTCCTTGTCGGTGATGACGCTGCCGCCGAGTTTGAGGATCGTCAGGTCGCCACTGCTCGCGCCGGCCATTATTCTTCCTCCAGGCGAACGCCGTCGGTGGCGAGTTCGGCGCGGAACGACTGCTCACAATCCGGCGTGTACTGAAGGCTCGTTTCGGTCTCGGTGGTCGCATCGAGCGCGACGATGCAGCCGCCGCCGCCCGCGCCAGTGAGTTTCGCGCCGTCGGCTCCGGCTTCACGAGCTGCCCAGACCATCGTATCCAGCGACCGCGAGGAGACACCGAGTGCCGACAGGAGGCCGTGGTTGATATCCATGAGTTCGCCGAGTTCGCCGATCAACTCCGCGCTCGGGTCGCTGTCAGGGTCTGCGTCGGTGAGCAACGACTCACCCTGCCGAACGATGTCGCCGATGGCTTCGACCGTATCGGCCGCAAAGTCGTAGCGGTCCCGCAGGGAACGAACGCCCGCGACCAGCTGGCCGGTGTCGCCCGCGCCGCCGTCGAAGCCGACGACAAAGGGGAGTTCCGGCGTGGCTAAGCGGGTACAGTCGTCGCCCTCGACGCGGACCGCCCCGCCCATCGTCGAGCAGAAGGTGTCGGCCCGGGAGGCTTGGCCGTCCTGTACGTCGTACTCGGCTTGGTAGGCACGGTCAGCGAGTTCCCGACGGTCGAGTGGCTCGCCCAGCGCGCGGGTGGCGGCGTCGATACCGGCAACGACGACCGCCGCCGAAGAGCCCAGCCCCGCGCCGAGCGGGATCTCGCTATCGACGGAGATATCGAAGCCGGCGTCGGGCGCGTCGGCCGCCTCGCGGGCCTGTTCGACGGCGGCGTCGACGTAGCCCGTCGCGGCGTCGAGCAGTCGTTTCGGCACGTCGACATCCGGGCGGTCGTTCGGCGAGTCGGCGTACTCGACGGCAAAGCCGTTGAGCGTGAGGTCGTTGGCCTCGACGCGGACGTGGCCGTCGTCGCGCGGTTCGACCGTCACGGTGGCGCGTTTCTCGATCGCGCAAGGAACGGCCGGCTCGCCGTAGACGACGGCGTGCTCGCCGAAGAGATACACCTTCCCGGGCGCGCTGACGACGGTCATCGTCGCACCTCACCACGCCGAGCGGATCGAGTCGGAACGCGGACTGTCATGTGTAAACAGGTATAGCGTAGGCTTTTATATATCTCCATGTGAAACAGGGGCATGTGACTCGTCGGTCGCAGTGACCGGCACTCACGTGTTTGGGGTGTGGCCCTCGCCCTCCTCAAACGGGAACAGGGAATGCACGCTGGTCCGCACGGTGGTGCGGACATTGTTTTTCAACACCTGTGAGTCGGCAGTGTTGGCTGAACGGCGATGATCGGTCGGATAGCGGCACGTATCGCGCAGTAAGTGCCCACAGAGATAATTCGGCAGCCGTCCAGTCGGCTGTTGGCGACAGTGACTCTCAGTATGTTCGACAGGTAATTACTCCTCGTCCTCATACCCGCCAGCACAGAATGCCAATCTCCAATGACGAATTCAAGGCAGGAACTATCGACGGTAGCATTGACGAGTCGAGTGCCGACGATGCGGACGATCCGATTGAAACCGAAAAGGATCTCGTCACGTCGTTTCTGAGTGACCGGCCAGACAGAGCATTCACCGAGCGAGAGATCGTCCTCGGCGTTGATTTCAGTCCTGTATTCATGGACCGAACGGACAGTTCACTTGGCTCGTTCGCTGACGGATTGATCGATTTCGCTGGCGACGTTGCCGCCACGACGATCGTTGTCAACGACATCGATGAAGCACTCGCTGAACTCGTCGAAGAAGGTATCGTGACGACGAAAGAAGTGGAGACAGAAGACGGAAGTACGGTCTATTATAGACTGGCGTAGTCCGATCGGAACCCCTCGCTGCTACGGCCAGTCGGATAACTACATACGACGAAAACTGCTGAGTGCACGCGCTATATCGCGCACTGGCGTTACCGGTTTCCAGAAAATTGCGTTTTCGCTGTGTTCGGGAGACGCCGTCAGCGGTCGTATCGCGTATCAAGCGGATCTTCGAGATCGCCCATCACGGCTTCGAGCGCGTCGGTCGCGGTCACCAACCCGACGACTTCGCCGTCCTGCAACACGAGCGCAAGCTCCTGATCTTCGGCCTGGAACTGATCGAAGGCGTCGCTAACGCTCGTCTCGGCAGCGACAGTCATCGTCGGCGCGGCGATGTCCTCGAAACTCTCCTCGCCGGCCTGTAGCGCGTCGTAGTGGTCGATGATCGACGGCGAGTAAACAACGCCCCGGAAATCGGTTAGCTCGTCGCCGACGAGCGGGAACCGGGTGTGTGGCGTATGCCGGATGCGGTCGAGGTTCTCTGAAACTGATCGCTCTGTCGAGAGCGCGACGATGTCGTCGACCGGCACCATGATCTCGCTGATCGGGAGTTCGCCCACGTCGAGGGCGTTGAGCACTTCCTCGCGGCGTTCCTCGGGGATTTCGCCTTCGTCGAGCAGCGAGCCGAGTTCGTTCCGCAACTCGGCGCGGGACTCCAGTACGTCTTCCTCGGTTTCCAGCCACGCGCCGGTCATCTCGANNCCGAACAGCNNNAGNGTNCCNTTNGCGANCCAGTCGCCGAGCGTGATGATCGGCGAGATGATCCGGTAGAACCAGTACAGCGGCGCGGCGCCGTAGCGGCAGACGAACCGCGACCGCTCCACGCCGAGATACGTCGGCGTCTGCTCGCCGTGGGTGAGGTGGACGAGNTTGATNATNNNGAAGGCGANGATCGCACCCGCACCGATCGAGGCCAGCGGGCCGCCGACGAACAGCGGCTCGAAGATGGCCGCCAGTGCTGGCTCGGCGACGATCCCGACCGCAATCGAGGAGGCGGTAATCCCGACCTGACAGGTCGTCAGGTAGATTTCGAGGCTCTGTGTCATCTGCCAGGCCCGTTCCAGCGTGGGGCGGTCGCCGATGAACTCGCTTTTCTCGAACTGCCTGGCACGCGTCAGCGCGAACTCGATGGCGACGAAGAAGCCATTTGTGAGGATCAGCGCGAGGCCGGCGACCAATCGGAGGGACAACTCAAGCGGTGTCATCGCCCGCGGCTAGGTCGGTGCTCACCCAAGAAGGCCATGCACTCGGCCGCGGCACCGCTGTCGCTCTTCGGCGGCAACGAATGGAGAAACGAATCTGTGCCGAAAACAGCTTACAGCGCGTCTTCGAAGTCTTCCAGCTCGTAGAGCGTGCCGGCGTTACGTCGGTCGAGCGTCTCGTTGGCGAGCAGCCAGTAGACGACGCTCAGTGCGCGGCGGCCCTTGTTGTTCGTCGGAATAACGAGGTCGACGTTGCTGACCTGGTTATTCGAGTCACACATCGCAATGACCGGGATCCCGACGGTGATCGCCTCTTTGACCGCTTGGGCGTCGCCGATGGGGTCCGTGACGACCACNACGTCNGGCTCGATGTAGCCNNCGTAGTCNGGGTTNGTCAGCGTCCCCGGGATGAACCGNCCNGTGCGNGCNCGNGCGCCGACGGCGTCNGCGAACTTCTCGGCCGGGAANCGGCCGTACTGNCGCGANGANGNNACGAGGATCTGCTCNGGGTNGTAGTTCGCNAGGAANNNCGCGGCNGTGCGGATGCGACTGTCGGTCTGGCTCACGTCAAGGACGTAGAGACCGTCGTCGCGGACACGGTGGATGAACCGCTCCATGNNCTGNGTCTTCTGNTGNGTCCCGATGTGGNCNCCCGCNNCGAGGTAGTCCTCGACGGGNATGAGGAGGTCGGCCTCGTCGTCCGGCATCACGTCGTCGTCGAACGGTGAGGCGTCTTCCTCTTCCTCGGCATCTTCCGCGGCGTCGGCGTCAGCATCTGCGTCTGCTGCCTCGTCGGCAGCGTCGGCTTCGGCCGTTGCGTCGGCGTCTGCGTCGGTTGCTTCGTCGGCGTCGGCTGCCCCGCTGGCGGCCGCGTCGGCGTCCGGTTCGTCATCGACAGGCTCGTCGGCCGCGGCAGCGTCGTCGGCCGCGTCGTCCTGTGCTTCGAGTTCAGTGTCGTTGTCGCTCATACTGCGT
The DNA here is from genome assembly GCF_006861665.1 of Halonotius terrestris. Taxonomy (GTDB): domain Archaea; phylum Halobacteriota; class Halobacteria; order Halobacteriales; family Haloferacaceae; genus Halonotius; species Halonotius terrestris. Next base: position 243,303 of record NZ_RKLU01000004.1, read on the forward strand.
CATCCGCGATTCTGATCAGTTCGTTTAGCTTGGCGGTTCGTTCGCCGGCGACGGTACCGGTCTTGATGTAGTCGGCGTCGGTGGCCACCGCGAGGTGGGCGATCGTCGTATCCTCGGTTTCGCCCGAGCGGTGAGAGATGATCGTCTTGTACCCGTTTTCGACGGCCAGCTCGATCGCATCGAAGGTATCGGACAGCGAGCCGATCTGGTTCGGCTTGATGAGGATGCTGTTTGCCGCGCCGGCGTCGATGCCGTCCTGCAGCCGCGAGACGTTGGTCACGAAGAGGTCGTCGCCACAGATCATCGTCTGATCGCCGACCTGGTCGGTGATCTCCGCGAAGGCCTCGTAGTGGTTCTCGTCGAGGGGGTCCTCGACGTAGGCGAGGTCGTACTCTTCGACGAGCCCGGCGATGTACTCGATCTGCTCGTCGGTCGACTTCTCGCCGTCACTGTAGACGTAGGCGTCGTTGTCCTCGTCGTAGAACTCCGTGGCGGCCACGTCGAGGCCGAACTTGATCTCGAAGCCGACCTCCTCGGCGACCCGGTCGGTCGCCTCGTCCATAATCTCGAAGGCCTCGGCGTCCGAGACTGGCGGAGCCCATGCCCCTTCGTCGCCTTTGCCGGCCCCGATGCCGCGTTCATCGAGGATATCGCCGGCTGCGGCGTGGACCTTCGCGTTGGCGAANACCGCNTCGGCAACGCTNGGCGCGCCGACNGGNGCNGCGAGGAACTCCTGGATGTCGGTNGCGTCNNNGGCGTGNTCGCCNCCNCCNANGACGTTNCCGAGCGGGATNGGGAANTNGTCACCGCGGAACGCGCCGCCGAGGTGCTGGTACAGCGGGGCACCGAGCACGTCGGCACCGGCCTTGGCGGCAGCCATCGAGATGGCGACCGCGCTGTTGGCACCGATCTCGGAGAAGTTGTCCGTGCCGTCGGCCGCCCGAAGCGTGTTGTCGACCTCGCGCTGGTCGCCCGCATAGACGGAGTCGACCAGCCGCGGGACCGCGTGTTCGCGGGCGTTGGCGATGGCTTCCTTCGGCGGCAGTTCGATGGCTTCGTACTCGCCGGTCGAGGCACCCGAGGGTGCTGCGGCGCGGCCGAAGCCGCCGGAGTCGGTCAGGACGTCTGCTTCGACCGTGGGGTTGCCACGGGAGTCCAGTACGCGTCGGAGTGAAACTGAGCTGATTCGTGTCATTGGTCTCGGTTGATCGTAAACGGCAGCACGCCCGCATCGTACTCCTCAGCCGCGATGAGGATCGGCTCGCTTTGGTCGGTCTCGACGAGCACCGGTGCCCCATACGAGATCTGCAGCGACCGCGCGCCGAGAATGCGTGCCTTCTCGTAGCGGTTGTAATGCATGCTCATTGGTATGGGGCAACTACGTCGACGAGGTCGGTGTGCGATACCATCATGCGACGACAGCAGTGCCGGGTCAGCCCCAAGTCGTCAAGGACTTCGGCTGGGTCTTCGTCGCCGTCGCTGGCGCGGGCCTCGAACTCCTCGTAGTGTTCACCGATGACCGTGCCACANGTGAAACACCGGACNGGNANCATCAT
>NZ_RKLU01000004.1:244863-330199 GCF_006861665.1 Halonotius terrestris
GANCACCTCAGCGGTAGGATTTCTGGTAGCGGGCCCGTGCGCCGGGGCCGCCCCACTTCTTCGGTTCGGACTGGCGCACGTCGTTGACCAGCAGCGAGCGGTCGAACNCNNNGNANGCNTCGCGNAGNTCGGCNTCGTTGNNGTGNTGGACGAGCCCNCGGGCAACNGCNGTNCGGACNGCGTCNGCNTGGCCGNNGNAGCCGCCGCCGTNGACGGNCACGTCGATGTCGACGCNGTCNCNGAGNTCNTCGNCGGCGATGCGGAACGGTTCNAGCATCTTNAGNTNCGCCNGNTCNGGNTCGACCAGCTCGACCGGCTGGGAGTTGATACGGACACGGCCCTCGCCGTCGCGCACGGTTGCGCGGGCGATTGCCGTCTTCTTTTTACCTGATGTGTTGGTTACCATGTAACGTTTGCCCCCAGTTTCTCGGAGATCTCGCCAAGCGAGATGAACTTGATATTCGAGAGCCGATCCAGCGAGGTGCCCTCAAGCACCTCGCCGTCCTCGTCGTACGGGTTGCCGACGTAGACGCGAACGTTCTCGAAGGCTTCCCGCCCGTGGGTTTCCTTGTACGGCAGCATGCCGCGGATCGACCGCTTGAACATGCGGTCCGGTCGTTTCGGGTAGTACGGCCCGCTGTCGGAGCCGAGGTTCGCGCGTTTGCGGTAGGTCTCCATCGTCGACTCCGGATTGCCGGTGATGACGGCGTTCTCGGCGTTGACGACGGCGACGCGCTGGCCGTCGAGGGCCTTCTGGGCGACCTCGCTGGCGACGCGACCGAGGATGCAGTCTCTGGCGTCGACAACGACGTCGACTTCGAACTCTGCAGCGCTCATCGAATCACCCGGACGTTACTGCCCTCGGGATTGTTTTCGAGGGCTTCTTCGAGTGTCACGGCGTCGCCGACCTGCCCGATCTTCGTGCGGGCGGTCGACGAGAAGTCGACGGCGGCGACGGTGACGTCTGTTTCGAGCACACCACTACCCAGAACCTTCCCGGGCACAACAACGGTCTCGTCCTCGCGGGCGTACCGTTCGATGCGTCCCAGATTAACCTCTGCGTGGGTGCGCCGTGGCTTTGCGAGACGGTCGGCGATGTCGCGCCAGACACCGGCGTCTGACTCGCCAGCGACCGTCTGTAGCTCGGCGATGAGACTCTGAAGTCTCGGATTCGTCTTACTGCTCATAAGTTTGCTCCTGGTAGAAAACGGAGTGCAGGGAGCAGGATTTGAACCTGCGGACCCCTATGGGACAGCGCCCTGAACGCTGCGCCGTTGGCCAGACTTGGCTATCCCTGCACGCACTCCGAGGTACCGCACACCACGGCTTACCTGTTTCGATCCAACCGCGCTCAGTCATCGAGCAGCGGCGACGCTCAACGGCCGGCGTCGCGAGTGCTGTGCCGGTCGGGCGAGCGGTCATGTGGATCGAGGTGGTCGTCATGTGCGGTCGTGCAGTGTTATGCGGTTACGGCGTCGTGTAGTTCGTCCGCGCGGGCACCGAGCGATTCGGCGGCGCGAAGCACCAGTTCCTCGACATCGAAGGAGCCGTCCGTCTCGACATGGAACACGTAGGCTCCGGGCACGTCCTCGACGGTCAGCTCCTTGCCGGGATACTTGTTCGTGAGGTCGTGATCGAACTCCTTGGTGAGGACAACGTCGCCGTCCTCGGTTTCGATCGCCCCACGCAGGATCTCCGGCTCCTGCTCGTCGAACTCGCCGATGTCGTCGCCGACGGTGACCGACTGCAGGTGGCGGAAGCCGACAGCCACGCCACCTTGCTGTTTGGCGTGTTCCTTGCCGGTCTCAAGCACGGCATCAGCCTCGAATTCGAGGCGATGGCCCTCTTTGAGTTCGATGATCGGGATGTTCTCGTCGGCCGGCTGGACCAGCTCGTCGCTGGACTCGATATCGCCCGAGTAGGCGGTTGCCGGCCCTTCGACGTCGAGGGCGACGGTGACGGTGTCGCCGATCTCGAAGTCGTCCAGCGGCGTTGTCAACGGGACCAGCCCCAATCGCAGGGCGATCACCTCGTCGAACATGACCGACGTGTTCTCGACGAAGCGCACGGAGTCGATGGAGAACGTCGGCACGTCAGCGATCATCGCCCGGCGGATGCCGTTGGCTAACGCTGGCGTAAGCCCCCGAACGACGAATCGGGCGGCACGGTCGTCGCGTTCGATGAACTGGACGTCGAATTGGCCTGTCATACTAGAGTCGCTTGTTTTTCGGCGCGCGTGTCCCGTCGTGTGGGATCGGNGTCACGTCNTCGATNCGNCCGATCTCGANNCCGGCNCGNGCGAGCGCGCGGATCGTCGCCTGNGCGCCGGGGCCGGGGGATTTGTTGAGGTTCCCGCCGGGACCGCGNACGCGGACGTGCANNCCCNNGATGCCNGCNGCCTTNNNCTNCTCGGCGACGNCTTCGGCCATCTGCATGGCNGCGTACGGNGANGCNTCGTCNCNGTTCTGNTTNACNACNGTCCCACCGGAGGACTTGGCGAGGGTTTCCGCGCCAGTCTGGTCGGTGATCGTGATCAGCGTGTTGTTGAACGAGGAGAACACGTGGGCGATGCCCCACTTGTCGTCTTGTGATTCGCTCATTGGTTACTCCTGGGCCTCCGCCCGTGCTGGATGCAGGTCATCGGCTAGCGGACTGGTCTCGTCGTAGCTGATCGCCGACTCCTCGGCGACCTCGACGGTGCGTGAGGGCGTCGTCGCCCGCGCGCCGTTGACGGTGATGTGACCGTGAGAGATGAACTGCCGGGCCTGCTGTGGCGTGCTGGCCAGTCCATCACGGTAGACAACCGTCTGGAGTCGCCGTTCGAGGATGTCGGTCACTTCGAGCGACAACACGTCGGTGATGGTGTCGTTGTCGCCGAGGATCCCGTAGCGGCGGAGTTTGGCGAGGAACTCGCTGCCGGCGTCGGCAGCGGCCTCGGTGTCACCCTGTGCCTCACCGATGAGGCGTCGGGCCTCCCGTCGGATCGATCGGAGTTCCGACTGGGCGCGCCAGAGTTCCTCTTTGTTCTTCAGGCCGTAGCGTCCGAGCAGCCCGCTCTCTTCGGCGATCCGTTCACCCTGGTAGGGGTGGTTCGGCGTCTCGTAGCCGGTGGTGTTTTGGCCGGTCGTCATTCGTCGTCATCCCCGGCAGCCGCGTCTTCCTCTTCGGCTGCCGCTTCTTCGGCTTGCTCCTCTTTGATGCGTTCGACGTTGACACCGATCGTCCCCTCGGNNCGGCCGGTGGACTTNGTNCGCTGNCCGCGGACCTTCTGNCCNCGCTTGTGTCGAATGCCCTTGTAGGAGTCGATCATCTGCATGCGGTTGATATCCTGTCGACGCTGCTCTTGGACCTCGTTGCCCACGATGTGGCTGGATTCACCGGTGAAGAAGTCGTGTCGCCGGTTGACCATCCACTCCGGAATGTGGTCATCGAGGTTCTCGACGACATCGACGATAGAGTCGATCTCGTCGTCCTCAAGCAGGCCGAAGGTCGCTGTACGGTCGATATCGGCTGCGTCGGTCACGATGCGTGCCGTGCGCTGGCCGATACCCTTCAGGTCTGTGAGACTGCGCTCGACGCTCTTCGTCCCGTCGAGATCGGTTTGGCCGATCCGGACGAAGTAGCGGAGGTCCTCTTGTTCCTCCTCCGTCAAGCCGTCTTCTGTGTCTTCTGCACTCATAGCTAGTATCTGTGCTGCGAGCGTTGCGGCGGGGATTCGAACCCCGGAGGCAGTGACGCCACAGAGTTAGCAACCCTGCGCCTTGGGCCATGCTTGGCTACCGCAACCCGCGGATTTTCGGTCATATTGTCGCCCGTCACGGACTCGGGGCCCGACGCCCCTGCAGTACTACGACTGAGCCAAACGCTGTTGGTTACTTAAGGGTCACGAATACGGGGAGGGATGTGTCGGTGTCGCATGCGGCGTTCATTAGGCCTAACTGGTGGGAATGGGCCGAACAAAATACCGGTCACTCATCGGGCTGAACGGGTTCGATAATATCAATATCGAGCAGTTGACGAACCGGAGCGTTGTCGAAATCAGCCACGTCACACGTCACAAACGTTGCGTTGTTTTCGCGGGCGGTAGCAGCATGGAGGAGATCAGCGAGATCGAGGGTGACTTCTTGAGTAGCAAGCGCGTGTTCCAAATGAATAGCCTCAACCGCGACAGTCCCATTCAGCGGTAGGACACGCTGTATCCGCTGTGTGAGCGCGTGGTGTTGCTGTTGGACAGCCGATTGTGAAGAGTAGTACCGAAGATACTCGAACAGCACGGTGGCTGGAATCGTCCACGGCTGAGAGGCGTTCCGCTGCAGATACGAGACAACGTTTTCATCCGGGTCCGGCCGTGCGAACTTCGCCACGACGCTGTTGTCAAAACATAACATCGTCAGCGGCGGCTGTTCGCGTCAAGCGACTCGGAGAGATCGGTGTGCGTCTCATCCATATGCTCTTCAATTCCTTCGTCAGCAAAGCCAGCCATCGCCACAACATCGTCCGGTGTTCGCGTCACCGCAAGCCGGTCTAATAATTCATCAAACGTTTCGTCGTCTCGTTTCACCGCCTCAAGCTTCCGTTTCGTTTCTTCAGTGATACGGATTGACGTGCTCATAGGAATACATTGTATGCAGAGCATGGTAGCTGTTTCGGCTGACTATCCGAGGCTCCCGGCGTATTCCACAACCACTCAAGCCCCCAGCGGTGGTACAACACCCTATGACATTCAACACGCCCGACGAAAGCGACACTGAGCGGTGGTGGTGTCATCACTGTGAGATCGCCGTCAAGCCTGTCGATACCGAGGACACCCCCGAGTGTCCGTCCTGCGGCCAGACGATATCGAGCTGAACGCTCACGCTGGGGATGCAAACGGAGCTGCCGAAACCGGATCGATTTTACTGTCAGCCGTCAACATCGGGGTATGACTGACACGAGCGACGATCCGGAAATCCCGATCATCTGCGAGGCGTGTGGCACCGAAACGACGGTGCCACTGTCGGATCTCGAAACACAGCTCAATCGGCACAACGAGACGCGACACGACGGCGAGGAACACGCCACCGTTGACCCCGCGCTCAAATCGCAACTACAGGATCTCGTCGCCGAGGATCTCGGGCTGTTAGAATAGGTTGGCAGCAACGGACCGGTCAGGGAACCGGCTCGGTGATTTCCTCCGGATCGAACGACCGATTGTGGAGTGCAACCCCGGAGTCGACATCGAAGAGGTGGATCGACTCCGGCGGGAAGACCGCCGTGACTTCGTCGCCGGCCTCGACCTGTCGCAGGCCGCTGACGGTCGCGGTGAACGTGATCGGGTCGGCCACGTCGCGGTCGAACGTGAGGTGAACCGTGTTCTCGTCGCCGCGGGGTTCGACCACGTCGACGACGACCTGATACTCGTATCGGCGGTCGATGTCGGTCGGCTCGTCGACCTCGATATCCTCCGGCCGGATGCCGAAGACGACGCTGGACTCGCCGGCGACGGCCTCCCGCTGGGCCGGTTTGAGCGGGTACTCGAAGCGATCAGCCGTCAGCGACTTTTCATCGACGTTCATCTCGAAGAAGTTCATCGACGGNTCGCCGATGAAGCCGGCGACGAANNGNTTGTTCGGCGTGTGGTAACACTCCAGCGGCGTGCCGACCTGCTGGAGTACCCCACCGTTGAGCACCGCGATGCGATCACCCATCGTCATCGCCTCGGTCTGGTCGTGGGTGACGTAGACAGTGGTGACGCCGAGCTCGTTTTGGAGCCGCTGGAGCTCGGTTCGCATCGTCGCCCGGAGCTTCGCGTCGAGGTTCGACAGCGGCTCGTCCATCAGGAACGCCTCGGGNNCNCGNACGATGGCNCGGCCNAGNGCGACGCGCTGCTGNTGACCGCCGGAGAGATCGCTTGGCTTGCGGTCCAGCAGTTCTTCGATCTCCATGAGTTCGGCCGTGTCCTCGACCGTCTCCTCGATGTCGTCGTCGCTCATGTCGGTCGATTCTTCGAGGCCGAAGCTCATGTTCTGCCGGACGGTCATATGCGGGTACAGCGCGTAGGACTGAAACACCATAGCGATGTCCCGCTCTGCGGGTGGCTTCTCGTTGATGCGCTGGCCGGCCAGGCGGATCTCGCCGCTGGTGATCGTCTCTAAGCCGGCGATCATCCGCAGGGTCGTCGATTTCCCGCAGCCGGAGGGGCCGACCAACACGAGGAACTCGCCGTCCTCGATGTCGACCGAGACCTCGTCAACCGCGGTGATCTCGTTGCCGTCGTCTTCGGTGAATACCTTCGTTACGTCGTCGAGTGTTAGGTCTGCCATTGGTGAGTTCCTCCTGTCGAATCGATCAACATGCTATGCAGCGACCCCCTTGGCGAACTTGTCGCCGAAGAAGACGTACACCAGCAGCGTCGGCAACGCCGCCAGCAGCGCGGCAGCCATCCGCAGCGGNAAGTTCGTCCCNGACTGNGAGACGCCGATGCCGACNAGNTCCTGNGTGACGACCGNCGCNTCNCCGAACTGNATGATGGTCAACGCGAACAGCAGGTCGTTCCACACCTGTGTGAACTGATAGATGAAGACGACGGCGAACATCGGCACCGAAAGCGGGAGCACGATGCGCCGGTAGATCGTCGACACCGACGCGCCGTCGAGCCGCGCTGCCTCGATCATCTCGCCGGGGAGCTTCTTNTANTGNGCGCGGAACAGNAGCGTNCAGATCGGNANCCCNTAGGCCGTGTGGGTGATGATCAATGCGAGCAGCTTCCAGTGATACGCCTCCACCAGCGGCAACGCCGCCAGCGGCTCGAACAGTTCCCGCAGCGGGACNACGTTGTACCAGAACTGCGTCAGCGGCACGAGNACNGCCTGNTACGGGATNAANATCCCCGCGANGAANAGNNNGTAGANNCCGACNTGGCCGCGCCAGTCGANNNTNGTCAGCCCGAAGGCAGCCATGCTACCGCCGAGCCCCGAGAGGATCGTCGCTGGCACGACGAGGATGATACTGTTGACCAACCCTTGGCCGAGGCCGTCGAAGGCACCCTGCCACGGCTCCAGCGAGAACTGCCCGGTGCCCTGAATCAGCGGCTCCAGCGGCGGGAGGTACGGGAAGTTCCCGGTGTAGGTCTCGGGACTGATGATCGAGGTCATCAACCCAGTCTCGATGGGGATGAGGTAGAACGCGCCCATCCCGACGAGAATCGTGTAGAGGACGATCCGTCGCCACGAGTGGCCGAACAGCGACCGCTCGCCGGCGCGGCCCGTGTCGGTGCTCATAGTTCACCCCGTTTGTACTGCGTGTAGATGTACGGTGTGACGATGGCGAGTGCCATGATGAACAGTAACACCGCGATCGCCGAGCCGNACGCCCAGTTNNNGTTGNNGTANGCNTCNCNCACCATNCGCGTGGCGAGGATGTCGGCCGACGGTCCCGGCTGATAGCCGCCGTACATCGAGAAGAGGAAGTCGAANGCCTTCAGCGNGAANACNGTNANNACGACGAGCGCGCTCACNGTGGCNGTCCNGAGNTGNGGGATGATGANCCGCCAGTACATCCGNAGCGTNNNNGCGCCGTCGACGCGNGCNGCCTCGAAGTGNCTNGNCGGGATNNCGCGCANCNCGGCNAGATANACGATCATCGCGTAGCCGCTGAACTGCCANANNANCGCGAANGCGACNNCNGCNAACTTCAGATCCGGGTTCTGGACGATCTCGACGGGGCCCACGCCAACGGCCCCGAGCAGGATGTTGACGAGNCCNGTNTCNNNGTTGTACATGNANAGCCAGAACTTCGCCGTGACGACGAAAGAGAGGCTCATCGGCAGCAGGTAGATGGTTCGGAACGTGTTCTCGAANCGNANCTCCNGGTCGACGAGNATNGCCANNANNAGTCCNAGGGCGAGACAGACCACCGAGAACGACACCATCAGGACGACGGTGTTCCACGCCGCGTTCCAGATGGGGTCGACGGTCAACGACGACCACGAGGGCGTCCCACCGAAGAACGCGATGACGTAGTTCTCGAAGTCGAGCGCGCTGTAGTTCGGACTTCCCAGCCCCTGAAAATCCGTCAGCGAGAGGACGATGTTCCAGAGGATCGCCCCGTAGATGAACAGGCCGACGAGCAGGAACGGCGGGAGCCAAAACGGGGCCGACCGCACCGAGTCGCGGTCGAGGATCGAGCCGGCCTGTGAGGCGGTGCCGCCGTCGGTACGGACCTCACGGTGCTCGGAGAGGCGTCGTCTGAGTACAGTAAATGGGTTTCGCATAATGCGGGAATGGGGAAATCCCGATCAGTTGAACGCGTTGATCAGCGATTCGGCGGTGCCGGAGACGTTGTAGCTTTCGAGGAAGGCACTGAACGCGCTGCTGATGTTAGTGGAGACGCCGGGCGAGACAGCCAGCCCGTGTTGGATCGATGGCGGCTGATTGTCGGCGTCGTTGAAGTCCTCGAACTGGTCCTGCTGGAAGTCGTTGAGTGCGGAGACATCGGCGTCGCTCCGCGGCGGGATCGACCCCTTCTCGGCGTTGAACAGGACTTGGCCTTCCGCGCTGCCACAGTAGCTAAGGAACTTCCGGGTCGCTTCCGGCGAGGGATTGTTCGCCATGTAGGGGAAGGAGTCCATGTTGAGCAGGTAGTTCCCGCTCGTGCCGGGGTAGGTGACCTGCCCCCAATCCTCACCGTAGTTGAAGTCGTCCGCGTTGCTGTAGGCACCTGCGGCCCAGTCACCCTGATGGATGAACGCGGCATCGCCGTCCATCACCATGGTGTTGGCTTCGGTGAAACTGATCGATGAGGAGTCACTCGGATAGTACTCACGGAGGTCCGCAACGGACTGGAGCGCGCTTTCGACCTGTGCAACGTCGCCGTCGCCGTTGATGAACGCCTCGTAGCCGTCGATGCCGGCCTGTCCGAGCAGGATCGTCTCCCAGAGCTGGACGGTCGACCACGCGCCGCTGGTCTGCTGGGCGAAGGGGACGGCGTCAGTGTTCTCGGCGATGGTCGCGCAGGCGTCGACGACATCGCTTGCCGACGAGAGGCTGGCGGGGTCGACGCCGGCCTCGTCGAGGACGGCCGTGTTGTAAAACAGGTTGTTGATCCGGTGGATGTTGAGCGGGACAGTTACGTAATTGCCGTTGTACTGGGCCTGCTCCTGTGGGCCGGCGAGGTAGTTCTCCTTGAGGTCCTCGTCCCACACGTCGCCCTCGATGTCCTCGTAGGCACCGTCGAACTTTTCGAGGGTTTTGCCCGGCCACGTCTGGAACGTACTCGGCGGGTCGTTTGCCTGCAGTTTGTTCAGGACGACCTGATCGAGATTGCTGCGGGCCGCGCCGTTCACGGGTTCCTCGGCGAACTCGACATCGGGGTTTTCCTCCTGGAACCCCTCGATCAGGGCCGCGATCGCCGCGTTGCCGTCGCCGGACGACCACGCGTGGAGCAGTTCGAGTTCGTTACCGCCGCTACCACCGTCACCGCCATCGTCGCCACCGCTGCCACCGCCGCCACCGCTACAGCCAGCAAGCCCAGCGACTGCGGCAGCACTGGTCGTCGTCAGTACAGTACGGCGCGAGAGGTTGGGTTCGTGTTCAGACATTGGTTGTAGTACCACGGGGACCGTGCGGCCGGTGGCTGCCCGGAACCCACCAGCCTGTAACCACGTCACACGGATCCGCTGTGCTCCAATGAAACACTAAAGCACATTAACAATTATGTAGTAAATAATTTATATACCGTTTCGAAACCGGATACAATACGGATTTTGTTAACTAGTTCCAATTTCGAATTGTGCAGTTTTTGCTACAAAATGGCGGTGGTATAACACCGTCATCCACCAAATCCTCGAAAATTTCGTGGGTGAAACAGCTGAATATCAATCAGTTCCGACGAACAACAGGGAGGAAGACCGCTTGCTACCGGCGAACGCTCACGAGCAGCCAGCCGATGTAGCCGAAGGCAACCAAAACGGCGGCGACCGAGCCCCAGACGATGCCGGCGAACGCCAAACTGCCGGCCATCAGTCCGACACCTCCGAGGCCGCTGCGGCGTCGTCAGTCGATGCCTCAGTTGCGGGAGCATCGAACGAGCGGATCTCCGTCGTCAGCGACTCGAAGGCGAAGGCGTCGCCGCCGACCGCGGCGGCACCAGCGGTCACGGCCGCCGAGACGGCGGTCGCGCCGAGGAACGCCGGCAGGAAGGCCGGTTCAGGGAGCACGCCAGCGATACCGGGGATCGTCGCCACCAACCCACGGAGCATCGGGAAGTAGGCGATGCCGACGACGAGGCCGGCGAAACTCGCCGCCAGCGCGCCGCTCTGTGTGAGCTGTCGGGAGTACAACCCCCAGATCAGCGGGACGAACACCGCCGCCGCGAAGAGGTCCGCCGTCAGGAACAACTGCAGCACGCTGTACCCCTGGGCACCGATGATCACCGCGCCGACGGCGACCGCGGCGGTGAGTCCGCGACCTGTGAGGCGGAGCGACCGGTCGTCATCGACATTGACGAGCCGGGCGAGATCAACGGTCACGAGGCTCGAAATCGCGTTCAGCATCGTATCCGCCGAACTCATCACCAGCAACACGGCCAGCAGGACGACGGCGAAGGCAATCGCGTCCGGCAGTGCCTCGGTGACGACGAGGAAAAACGAGATGCCGGCGGTGTCCGCGGAACTGAGCCCGAGGCCGGCAGCGGCGATGCCGAACAGCCCCGACAGCAACACCATCGGAATCACGGTGAGGCTGGCGACGCCGAAGGCCCGGCCCAGTGTCGCCTCGCTGTCGGCCGCATACACCCGCTGCCACATCCCCTGATTCAGGAAGTTGGCTCCGAGAATAGCGAAGACGACATAGAGGCCGAATTTGAGGCCGGGCAAGTAGCCCGGATCGAGCAGCGACGGATCGGTCGCCATCGCCGTGCGGTAGAGTTCGCCCGTGCCGCCGAGGGAGACGACCGCCGCGGCGAAGCCGACCGCCAAAAGCGGGAGGATCACCAGCGTCTGGATCGTGTCGGTGAAGATGCTGGCGACCAGGCCGCCGTAGGCCGTGTAGAACAGGACGAAGCCGCCGATGACGGTCGCCGTCTGCCACGGCGGGATGCCGGCGATCAGTTCCAGCCCGCCGGTGATCGCGGTCATCTCGGCAGCGAGGAAGATGAACATGTAGAAGACGGAGACGATGAGGACGAAGACATACATCGCGGGGCCGAACCGGACGAGAACGAACTCCGTCAACGAATGGCCCGTCGGCATCAACTCCCGGATTCGCTTGCCGACCGGAATAAAGAGCAACAGCGGGATGGCACTCCCGATAGCGTACCCCATGACCGCCGTAATTCCACCGAAAGCCGCGCCCGCTTCCGCGGGGCTAAACAGGATCCACGCGCCCATCGTCGAGGCGATCAGCGTCGCGGTCGTCATTCCCGTGCCCGTGGAGTTTCGTGCGGTCAGCAGGTCCTCGACGCTGCCGACGCGCCCGCGGGAGTACAATAACCCTGCGACGGTGAAGACCGCCAGCGTCGCCACCGTCAGCCCGAGGCCGAGACTGGTCGAAACCATGCTATGCGCCCTCCAGAGAGTCGAGTCGAGCGTCGTGTCGTCGAGACATTCGGTTCAGAAGAGGAGAGCCGACCGGGACCTATATAATTGACGAATACAACCCTATAATAACCCAGTTATACAACGGTTTAGCGGCTTTTAGACGAAAACTGATGCAGACGGTCGTGCCGCAAAATCAGGAAATCGTAACGCGAAGCCCGTCGCGGGCGACGTGGACCTCGCCATCGAAAGACTCGCCGACGGTCGCACACATCTCCTCGTGGTTGCCCTCGGTGTGCGGATAGAGATGCGTCAGGTAGAGATGTTCGACGTCGCTGTCGGCGAAGGCTGCGCCGAGTTCGCTCGGCGTCGGGTGGCCGTCGACATCGACCGAGTCGGGGAACGAACAGTCGTGAGCGACGACGCGGCAGCCCGCGACGAACCGCGCCATGCCCTCGAATGCCTCGGTGTCACCCGAAAACGCGAACGTCGCGTCGCTGTCGGCGTCGACAGCGAACCTGTAGGCCAGCCCATCGATCGAGTGCCGTGTCTCGCGGCTCTCGACACCGAATCCGGCAACGGTGAGATCCTCGCCGGCGACGATCTCTCGGACTTGGAGGTCGACACGGCCGTCGAGGTAGCCATGCACCGCGATCAATCCGTCGAGCAGTGCTTTGGTGCCAACGGGGCCAACGACTTCCAAGTGTTCCTCGCCGGCGAGCCACCGCGCTTTGAGCAGCGGCAGTAGGTCAGCGACGTGATCAAGATGGAGATGCGTCAGCAGAACGGTACTCACGCCCTCGTAGCCGGCGTCAGTCGACGCAAGCCGGTGGAGGACGCCGCTGCCGCAGTCGACCAACAGCCGGCGGTCCTCGTGAGTCAGGAGGAGTCCGGTCTGCATGCGGTCGCCAGTCGGCATCGCGCTGCCCGTCCCGAGGAACGTGACCTCCATACTCGGCGTGTACGGGTCGGCGTGGAAAGCGGTTGCGACACCTGACGCGGTGGTGCGCAAATACGAACAGGCAAGCAGGTGAGTCGCAGGCCAACCCACCGAATTCCTGGCGGACTGAAAGGGCGAGGCACGCTCGGCGAATCCGGACGACGCAAGCACCGCAACGAGCCCCGGGAGCCGAGCGTGCCGAGGGCTTTCTACCTGCTGTTCGCTGCTTCGACTACTCGTTTCAATCTCACTCAGTATCACCCCACAACCGACTTACGGGCGCACGAACAAGTCGTAGCATCAATGGCGCGATCCGGACGGGATCGGCTGCTCGAACGCGACGCCGACTACGACTTCGATCCCGAAACGGTCGACATTGCTGACGAGGACGTGCTCTCCTTACTCGAACCCGCAGTCGCCGACTGGTGGATCGACCAGTTCGGCGAGTACGTCGCCGGCAACGGCGGCTTCTTCACACCGCCGCAGCGCGGCGCGATCCCGCATATCCACGACGAGCAAAACGCCCTGATCTGTGCGCCGACCGGCTCCGGCAAGACGCTCGCCTCGTTTGCGGCGATCATCAACGAACTCTTCGCCCGCGAGCAGGCCAACGAGGACGGCCTCGATAACTCGGTGTACTGTCTCTACATCTCGCCGCTGAAGTCGCTCGCTAACGACATCCACCGGAATCTCACCGTCCCGCTTGAGGGCATCGCCGACCGCCTCGCTGACGACGGCGTCGAGACCGACATCCGGCATTCGATCCGCCACGGCGACACCAGCAGTAGCGATCGGCAGGCCATGCTGGAGACGACGCCGCACATCCTCAACACGACGCCGGAGACNCTNGCNATNCTGCTCAACNNCCCNAANTTCANGNNNAANCTCGANACNGTCGAGTACGTCNTCGTCGACGAGATTCACNNCCTCGCGGAGAACAAACGCGGCACCCATCTGTCGGTTTCGCTGGAACGGCTGGAAGCGATGGCCGAAACCTCACCGACACGCATTGGCTGTTCGGCGACGGTGGAACCACTGTCGACGGTGGGCGAATTTCTCGTCGGCCGCGAGGAGCCGGGGGGCGAGCCACGCGAGTACGAACTCGTCGACAGCCGGTTCGTCCGCGAGTTCGACATCCAGTTGGAGTGTCCGACAGACGACCTGATCAACACGCCTAGGGAGATCGTCCAGGGTCGATTTTACGACCGGCTGTCGGAACTCGTCGGCGACAACGACCAGACGCTCGTCTTTACCAACACGCGGTCGGGAGCCGAGCGCGTCCTCCAGACCCTCCGGGAGCGGTTTCCCGACGAATACGACGACACGAACTCGGGGTGTCACCACGGCAGCCTCTCGAAGGATCGGCGCAAAGATATCGAAACCGGGCTGAAAGAGGGCGATCTCGACGTGGTGACGACCTCGACGAGTCTCGAACTCGGGATCGACATGCCNCANNTCGANNTNGTCNTNCAGGTCGGCTCGCCGAANTCNGTCGCCGCGCTGCTCCAGCGGGTCGGCCGNGCNGGCCANCNACTCGGNGANACNGTNNNNGGCCGGGTGNTCGCNCTCGACCGCGACGANCTCGTCGAGTGTGCGGTGATGCTNCGNAANGCCGANNAAGGGTTCGTCGACCGNGTGTTNNTTCCCGACAACGCGGCAGACGTTGCCTCCCAACACGTCTACGGCATGGCGATCAACGCGGTGCGGCCCGAGGCCGAAATAAAGTCGATCCTGCGGCGAGCGTATCCCTACCGAAACTTCGACGACACCGAGTGGGAGCGATTGATGCGGTATCTCACGGCCGACTACGCCGGCCTCGAATCGAAGGACGTGTACGCGAAAATCTGGCGGGACACCAACGATCCGCCGGACGGCGAGTACCACTACGACGAGTTCCCCGTCGGCGAGTCGCTGATCGGCAAGCGCGGCCGCCTAGCGCGGGTGATCTACATGACCAACATCGGGACGATTCCCGACTCGTTCAGCTGCGACGTGCTCACCCGCCAGGGCGACGAGTGGGTCGGCAGCCTCGACGAGAACTATCTCGACACGCTCGAACCGGGCGACGTGTTCGTCCTCGGCGGCTCGAACTACGAGTACAGCTACCGCCGCGGGTCGAAAGTCTACGTTGAACCGACGAGCGCGCGGCCGACCGTCCCCTCCTGGTTCTCCGAGCGGTTGCCGCTGTCCTACGATCTCGGCCGCGAGATCGTCGCGTTTCAGGGCGACCTCTGTGAGCGATTCGAGTCCGGCGGCGTCGCCGGCTGTCGAGAGTGGCTGCGGGAGTTCCCGATTGACGAAAACGCCGTCCGCGCGATCAGTCGGCTGTTCGCCGAACAGATCCAGTATCTCGGGGGCGACGCCGTCAGCACGCCCGACCGGATCGTGATCGAGGAGGAGTTGGATCGGGCTGAGTACCAGCGGCGGTTCTACGTCCACTCCAACTACGGCCGGCAGTTCAACGACGGCCTCTCGCGGCTGGTGGCCTACCACTGCGCCCAGCAGGCGACCGCCAACGTGCAGGTCGCCGTCGCCGACAACGGGTTTTCGGTGCAGATGCCGCTCAACCGCAAGGTCGACATCGCGGGTATCATCAGCGAGCTTGAGCCAGGCGACGTGACCACCGACCTGCGGGCCGCCCTCGATGGCACCGACCTCTTACAGCGGTATTTCCGCATCAACGCGACCCGGTCGCTGATGATCCTCAAGCGGTACAAAGGCCACGAGAANTCNGCGGCCCAACAGCAGGTCTCNNNCGAGATGCTGCTCTCCTTTGCGCAGGATCTCGACTCCTTCGCCGTGATCGAGGAGACCTATCGGGAGATTATGGAGGACAAACTCAACGTGAGTGGGATTCGGGAGGTGTTAGAGCGAATCAACCGCGACGAGATCGAGATCGTTGCACACGAGGTCGATTCGCCGAGCCCGCGTGCGTTCGGGCTGGCGACGCTGATGGCCAGCGACGTGGTGCTCGCCGAGGACGAAAGCGCGGTCCTCCAGGAGTTCCACGAGCGCGTGCTGGAATCGATTGATGAGGAATCGCCGTCGACCACCGAGCCCGTCGAAACTGACTGAGCAGCCGCCGCCCTGGCGGACTGAAAGGGCGAGACGCACTCGACGAACCCCGGCGACGCAAGCACCGCAACGAGCGGAGCGAGTGAGGAGCGCAGCGAGCCGCGGGAGTCGAGCGCGTCGAGGGCTTTCTAATTCCACATCTGAACATGGCCGAAAGAGGGACAGCAGTACGTACAAGCGGCTGCCGAGCGAACACCGAGTGAATGCGGTTCGAGCGTGTGTCGATCCCGGCGACTGACCCCGATGCACTGAGCGACTGGTACGGCCGCACGCTCGGCGTCGAGACCGGAACCGCCAGCGTCGAACTCGGCGCGACGACGCTCGACTTCCAGCCAGCAGCCGAGGCGGCACCGCAGCATCTCGCCGTGCGCTCGCTCGCTGATATCGACGCCCTGACCGCGTGGCTCGCCGAGCGGGCGACGATCCACCCGGTCGAGGGTGCCCAATCCCGGCGATTCGACTTTCTCGATGCCGACGCCGTCTATTTCGCCGACGGCGCGGGCAACGTGCTCGAATGCCTCTGTTACGATGCCGACGCAGGCGAGGCGACCCCGGGCGCGGCGGCGATAGCCGGGGTGACCGAAGTCGGGCTGCCGGCTCCCGACGTGCTGGCACTCGTCGAGTGGCTCGAATCGGCCGTCGGGCTGTCGGCGTGGGGCTCGCCGAGCGAGTCGTTCGCGTGGGTCGGCGACCGCGAGGCGCGGTTCGTCGTGCTGCCCGCTGGCAGCGAGTGGTATCCGACCGAGAAGGTGGCCGACAGCGAGCCGATTAGTGTGAGCGTTGTCGATAGCGACGCGACACCGGGGACGTATGAGCATCCGGAGTTGCCGTATGAGATTACAGTCGCAGAGCGGTAGCTTGGGTTCTCTTTTTGTGGAAATAACACTCTAACGTCGTTTTCCAGGCAAAGATATACATCACTTGACGATTGAGCTAAATCAAGAGAGGGAGTGGGGCCCTAGCCCAAATCGAACATGAAAATTGAACCAAGTGATATTCAAGGGCTCGAACATCGTGAGATCGTTCTCAAACTGCTTGACGATGTGACAAAGAGTGGCGACGAAATGGATGAAAAAGAGACGAGAGGAGGTAAATCAAGAGATCTGAAGCTGTATATCGTCGATTCCTCGGAAGATATTCAAGGAGAATTTGACGACGTGGGCATGGATGTAATAGACAATGATCAGTCCAAGAAGGCAGCCAAGGACTTCTTCAAGAGTGTCGTCATCGAAGAGGTGGAACTCAGTGAGGACACAACTCTTCTCAGAGTTCAATATCCACGATACGAAAGGACTGATGAAGCAATCGTCATCGATAGAGGAGACGCATACTGGTTCTTGACGACCGAACTGAAAGATTGGCTGGAGGATACCATCGAGAAGGTCATCAAATACCTCCCGCAGCTAGAACGCGTATATTTGTCTTCAACAGATCTTGAGAATTCTATCCGGGATATCGTCGATTCTGAGATTGCCGGCTTCACCGCGGAGTATCACTCAGAACACAAACAACGAGATGCAACCCTCCAGTTCCACGGCGCAGAGAAAAATGATCTAGCTAAGGCCGAGAATACATTTTCCGCCACACCGACTCGAATCGAATTCAATCAATCGAACAGTCCTGCGACCGCGATTCAGGGTTCTGGTTCGAATGATGGACTCCTCAAAGTCGAAAGTGTGCGGCACGGTTCAGAGGGAAAAGCAGCCGATACTCTGTTGGGGACATCCAAGCAGTTCGTAGCCAGAGATACAGAGTGCTTCCAAGTGAATGCAGATACTGAATGGCGGCTTCTGGAGCCAGGATTTGTAGTTGACGAATTCACGAGTATTGAGTTATACGATCCCGAGCGTGATGAGGCCCCAGAGTTAGTTGAGGAGTTACGGGAGGAAGTATTCTCCAAGAATCGCTATCAGATCGGCAGGTGGGGTGAAGATACAGTATTCATATACGACAAGGAACATCAAGAAGTATTCGAGCTGGGTATCGAGGGAACCGAATTGGTTCTCCATGCCCGTGAAACCACGACGGCACTCAGTTTACGAAGCTTCTGTCGCACAATACTGGATGAATTTGATTCCACCTACTCACTGCGGAAGAAGGAAATGCGGGTGAAGCCTGAATGAGTAGCGGGCGTTCATGGGATCGGCAGAAGGGAGAGCTTGACGCATACAATGCCTTCCTCTCCGCCTATCGATCCCGAAGTAGCTATCACGGCTTTTCAGAACGTGGGTATCGGCTAACGAATTATTTTCCTACGATAGATAACCGTTTCACCGAAACGGCGATCAAACCGGATTTCTCGTTATTCGACAATGAAACACTCATATTAGCTGAAGTTAAGCAGGGAGACAATATCAATCCGGGAGACATCGAACAGGCCGAGCGACTGGCCAGTGTATCAATCGACGCTGCTGAGGAGTACATGAAGAAAATAAATGTTCAGGAGCGGTTCGGATTCGATGACGATGTCTATGCCGTTGAGCCACTGATCTACTACGATGGTATCGATAGCGACTACATCAGACAGTGCCGTAACGACTGGCCGGACTGCCGTGACAAACTGGAACAACTGGAAGCGGCGTGTCCGGTCCTGGGACGGGTGGATGGCCGGCGATTACGATTACTTTCCGGTGAGTTCGATTCTGAAGAACTGACCTCTTGGCTGGATTACGGTATTAAAATGGCCGAAACGCCGCAAGTCATGGTTACGATGACTGACGGATTAGAGATCGAATCGGTCGCAGTCAGCATCTGCACCATTTGGGGACAACGAGCCGTCGCCGAGCCAGTCAAGGTCGATATTAGTCAGCTCCGTCGTCACTTCAATTACCGCAGTCTAGAGCCCGGTCGCGTTGAATCTGCATTTGAATTCATCGATGAGGTGGGAGCCGGCGACCGGATTTCTAAACGCGAGCTTGAGTTCCGGCCCGAACACATGTCCGAATTGTTGGATATCGAATCTCATGCTAGGAACCGTGGCGGTGGCGGTAGTGAAAGCGAGCTTAATGATTTCTCTCAAGACGGATGACTAAAATCGAGACAAACAGTAATCATCAAATAGGCCATCCCATCGGTGGCGACACAAAAACTACAGACTAACTCAATCTAACTCCTGCACGTCGTTTGCGACATCCGATTCGACAAACGACACCAACTCCTTCGCTTTCGAGTCGTCATCGACGGCATCCCGAATCGCCGCGATACACTCCGAGACGAGTTCCGGATCGTGATTCGACAGCGTCGCCGCCGCGATAATGGCGAGCAGATCATCGTCGCTATCGACCACCGTCGATGCCAGCGTCTCGGCAGCCACCTCGCTTTCGTCGTCGATCTGGCCCAACAGCCATGCCGCGTTCCGTTTTTCGGCGGTGTTGTTGGAGTCCTCCATCACCGCGGCGAAATCACCCGACACATCGACCGACACGTCTTCGCTGATCGCCTCGATCGCCTGCTCGCGGACCTCATGCGACTGCTCGAAATCGGACGACACAAACGTCGTCAGGATGCCCGTCGCAGCCGTCTTCCGCACCTCCTCGCTCTCGGGGGAATCCAACTCATCGATCACCCGATCGAGCGTTTCGTTCGAGCCGAATTTGGCGATCTGATCGATCGCGGCGTGTTTGAGATGCGGGTCGTTACTCCGCGTCGCCGACACCAACGCCTCGTAGGCACCGTCAGTGCCGATTTTGACCAACGCCTCGGCAGCGGCCGCCTGGACGCGGTTGATTTTGGACGCGATATACTGGTTCGAGGAAAACGCATCCGCACGGAGATACTGCTGAATGGGCGAAACGAAGTGGATGTCACCGACCTCGCCTCCCTCTTCGATCGCCCGCCGGAGCACATCGATATCCGTCTCCTCGTCGATTCGCATCAACAACTTCTCTCTGGAACTGGCGGTGTCCAACCGACCGAAGCCGACAACAGCCAAATGCCGAAGTTCGGCATGCGGTTTCGAACTCCACGTATCGAGTACGAACGGGAACGACGTGTCAGGCGGCGCGAGATCCGGGTTCAACTCCAACCGGGTGACGATATTGTCCAAGACGGCTTCGCCCTCGATATCCAACAGCACGTCGAGCACGCGCGCTCGAACTTTGTCATCCGGCTCGTTCAGCACAGCGTCAATGAGAAGCGATGTCGTCTCAGCCGACGCGTGCTGCAAAAACGACGGCGACTCGGATAACACACCAGCGGCTCCGTACCGGGCGTTCGAACTCGGGTGTTCGAGAAGGCACGACACGATCGGTTCGTACTCCCCTTGATTAGATAGCGTGTAGAGTTTATCACGCAGCTTCGGGGTGTATTCGCTCACTGTGTGAATATATACCAATACTAGAACTAATATATATCGGTCAGATAGATGCCAAATCAGCGGGTCCTACCGGGGTATGGCACCGCTTTTATCAACACACCAACAATATCACAGGATCACAGGGGTTGTCAGCACGGAAAAACTGCGACCCCGAACTTCGTTGCCAACGCGGCCCTACCGATCCGCCCAGTCAAGCAATCGCTCGTAGAAGGGCTCGCTCGACAGCGCGGCCCGATCACCGACCAACACGAGGGCCTTCTTCGCTCGCGTGAGCGCGACGTTGATCCGGCGGTAGTCCTCGAACAGCGGCCCATCCAACCCGCCGGTGGCGACAAAGGAGACGATGATGACCTCCTTACTTGAGCCCTGAAACCGATCGACGGTGTCGACGGTCACGCCGACCCGACGGCTGATCTCGGCGACCTGCGCCCGGAACGGCGCGATGACACCGATATCCTCGGGATCGACACCCGCAACGAGATACGATTCGACGATTTCGGCGACCCGATCGGCTTCCGTCGGGTTCGTGTTGCCAACGCGCTCGCCGCCAGGGTCGATAAAGGACACCGCATCCCGCAACTCGCCCGGCAGCGACGCGGTATCGGCGATATCAGCGAGCGACTGGCCGGCCACCGCACCGGTCGCCGGGCGCAACGCGCCGTCGTAGAACTCCGCCGACGAGAAGGCCTGAATCCGCTGGCACATGCGGTACTGCCGGGTGAGCATCACGCTCGCCTCGGGATAGGCCTCAATCAGCCGCTCGAACAGCGAGGTCGCAAGCGGGCTCTCGGACTCTGGCTTGTCGGCGACGCCACCCTCGCCCGCGCCACTCTCACCACCGGGCTCGGCCGCCTGCACGACCGGCGGCAGCTGCTCGTGGTCGCCGACGAGCACGAACCGCTCGGCGCGATTGAGCGCGGCCAGAGCGTCCGGCTCGGTGAGCTGGCTGGCCTCATCGACGACCGCCACGTCGAACTCCTGTTCGCGCATCACCCGAGAGCCACAGCTCGCGGTCGTCGCCGCCACTACGGGCGCGTTGTGGAGCGCGCCGGCCAGTTCCTCGGGGTCGCCGGACTTCTCAAGACGCACGTCGAGCATGTCCTCGCGGATGCCGGTCGTCGTCCCGACGCGCTGGATATCCTCGAAGCCCTGCTCGCGGAGGGCTTCCAGTGCGTTGTCGACCGCGCGATTCGTAAACGCCGTCAGCAACACCCGATCCCCGCGGGCGACGAGCGCGCGGATCAGCCGGGCGATGGTGTACGTTTTTCCGGTCCCGGGCGGGCCATGGATCAGCGCGCAGTCCTTGGCGTTGACCGCGAGGTTGACCGCCTGATTTTGCCCCTCGTTGTTGTCGATGAACGTCTCCTCGCCGTCGCTAAATTCGGGATCACGGCGACTGAACAAGATGTCCTTGCGGTCGTCGCTGCCCTTCAGCACCGTATCGTGCAGCGCGGTCAACATCCGGTCGACCGAGAGTTCGGAAGGATACACGTCGAGCCGACGCAACTCGACCGGCTCGTCGGCCGTGACGACGATCTCCTCGTCGAGTTGGGTGATTCGACAGAGTTCGGCATGCCCCGAAACTGGGTCGCCGTCGCTGGCGAGAGCGACGTCACTCTCGCGGAGTTTCGATACTGATTCGGGCGGTTTCCGCGCTCGAAGTTCCCAGCGGTTGCCGTCGATCTCCTCGCGGCCCAGCGGTTCGAGATCGATCAGCGCGCGATCGTCGTCGGCTCGCTCTTGGGCATCCTGCTCCCAGAGTTTGCGGTACTCGGCGTGGACGGCCCGGCGTTCGGCCTCGATAGCGTAGTAAAATCGCTCGAAATAGTCCTGTTCCTCCTCGGGCACCGCCGTCCCGATCTGTCCGGCTTTCGACTCCTGATCGAGCCGCCCGGAGACGACCATGCAGGTGTCCTGTTCGAAGCAGTACTCGCATTTCGCGTCGGCCTCGTAGCCGGTCGGCACCTCGCCGCGGGCCTCCATCGCTGCCAACTCGTTGCGGCTGCGGACGACGAAATCGAGCAGCCCCTTCCCGACCGAGAACTCCTTGGCTGGTGAGAGGTCACCGCTCTCCTCGGTCCGCTCAAGCGTCGTATTTTTCGTATAGAGTAGCGTCCCGGTGTCGGCGTCGATCCCGCGTTCCTCCAGCATCAGCGCGTAGCAGGCGGCCTGAATCTTGTCCTGAAATCTGGGTTCGCGGGTCGTGTTTTTCCCGGTCTTGAGTTCGACCGGCATCCCGCGGCGAAGCGCGTCGGCCCGTCCCTTCAGGCCAAAGGTCGGGCTGATGAGCGTGTACTCCGATCGCCAGTTGTCTTCTTCTGTGAGGGTCCCCTGCTGGAGCCACCCCTCGATGGCGGCGGCGTTCTGTTTGACCTCGCCTTCGACCTCAGCCACGTTGCGGCCGAGCACGCCGAGTTCGAGCCCGGCCTCTTCGACGCGGTCAGCGACGGCAGTATCGAGGTCGCGGCCACGGAGCAAGTCGCCGAAGACTTCGTGGACGATGGTCCCTTTGATAACGGGATAGTTCAGCGGAATCGCGGACAGTTTGTTGAGGTAGTACATCCGCGGGCACTGCACCCACGACCGGATCGAGGTCACGTCGACGATGAAATCGGGTTCGAGGACGACGTAGGAGTCGCCGCCGGTGCTGTAGGTCGTCCGTCCCTGATACTCGCTCGTTTCGGGATCGGTGAGGAGCAGATCCATTCCAGTTTCTGCTTCTTCGGCCGTGTCGGCCCACTTGCCCCACAGCGTTACGTCGACGGCGTCGTCGCCATCGGTCGGCGTGTCGTCGGTCGGTCGCACGCGGAGTTCCGCCAGCCGTCGCTCGCCGTGTTGCGTCTCGACGGTCGTCGGCGCGTTGCAGGCGACGAGTTCCCCGCGAAGGCGATCAGTCACTACCCTCACTCTGCGCGGCGGACTGAAAAACGCTGTCGGTGGCCACGCCGCCAGCGACACCCTCTCTCAGGCGTCGACTGGCTCGATCAGTTCGGGGTCATCGTTCGTTGGGCTGTTGACGCGGTCGGAGACCCGGAAATAGTCGAACTCGTCGGCTGGATACGGATCGAGTAGCTCCGCGACAGCGTCCGAATCACCGTGCAACCACTGGGCTTCCTCATCTGGTTCCAGCACGACCGCCATTCGGTGATGAAGCTTCGAAACGAGGTCGTTCGGCTCCGTCGTCAAGACGGTAAACGTCTCCAGCGGCTCTGGGTCGTCGCTGTCGTCGCTGTCACCGAACGAATCGAGACCGAGTTGCTGGGTCGGCGGCTCCCAGCGTTCCCACAGGCCGGCCATCGCAAACGGGCGGTCATCCTCGAAGGCGACCCGGTAGGGTGCTTTGCCATCGCCGAGATCGGTCCACTCGTAGAAGCCGTCGGCCGGCACGAGACAGCGACGCGATTCGTAGGCGTCGGCGAAGCTCCGCTTTTCGCGGACCGTCTCGGCGCGGGCGTTGATGAGGCCCTGTTTCTCATCGGCCCACGAAGGCGTCAGCCCCCAGGTGAAAAACTGCAGTCGGTCGGGTTCGTCGCCCGTGATGACCGGGAGTTCCTGTCCGGGCGAACAGTTGTACCGCAGTTCGAATGACTCGGGAACCGCGACATCGAACCGCTCGGCGAGGCGTTCCGGCGACGTATGCAGGGTGTACCGACCGCACATGGGTCAGCCTGGGGTCGCGGCGGCTTAGCTGCCGTGATCCGCGGCGAGCCGGAGAATTAAATACCGCCCGTCGCCGGGGTGCATGTGTGCGAATCGAGAACAGTTTTATTCCTGTCAGTGGGGTCGGCGAGAAGACCGAGCGGCAGCTCTGGGCAAACGGCGCGACCGACTGGGACTGCTTCGATCCCTCGCTGGTCGGCCCAACGACAGCCGAAAAGATCGAGTCGTTCATCGACACGGCACGAGATCACCTCGCGGCGGAGAACCCCACGTTCTTTGACCAGACTTTCCCCAGCAGCGAGCGGTGGCGGCTCTACGAGAATTTCCGGGATGACGCCTGTTTCTTCGATATCGAGACGACCGGGCTCGATGAACACCGCGACGTGGTCACGACCGTCAGCTTCCATCAGGCCGGCGAAACGACGACGCTCGTCCGCGACGACGATCTGACTGCTGACAGAATACAGGCGATGGTCGACGACGCCAGCCTGCTGGTCAGCTTCAACGGAATCCGATTCGACCAACCGTTCCTCGAGACATCTTTCAGCGTCGATGTCGAGGTTCCCCATCTCGATCTGATGTACCCTTGCAAATCCGTCGGACTCGACGGCGGACTCAAACAGGTCGAACGCGATATCGGCATCGAGCGCGACCGCCCCGACATCTCCGGCCGCGACGCCGTCCGGCTGTGGCGCGAACACGAATCCGGCGTCGATGGCGCGCTCGACACACTCATTTCCTACAACCGCGAGGACGCAGTCAACCTCAAAACGCTGGCCGACGAGGTGACGACGACGCTCCACGAGCAAGTCTTCGAACAGGCGCGGCAGCAGTCAGTCGAGTAAGCCGCGAGTCAGGAATCCGCAGTCGAATCGGGGTCGGTCCCGTCGCCGTCGCTTTCGAGTTCGATATCGTCGCTTTCGGCGTCGGTGATGATGACCGCGCCGTCGTCGGTGTCGTTGTTCTCGTCGGCCGCGTTGTCACCGTTGTCGCTGTCAGCATCGTCAGAATCAGCCTCGGTAGCGTTAGGTTCGGATTCGGCCGTGTCGTCGGCAGCGTCGCCGTTGCCAGCGAGGTAGTGGCTGCCAACCGTTTGCGCCGTCTCGGTGTCGGGTTCGGCTTCCTCGTCGTCAGTTGCAGTTTCCGGATCGGCGTCCGATTCGCTGTCGACATCGTCACCGACGGTGTAGGCGGCACCGACCGGATCACTGGCTTTTGCAGGAGGCTGCTCGTCGGTGTCGGCAGTTTCGTCAGTGAGGGTGTCGTCGGCCGACTCCTCCTCAGCTGCGTCGTCGCCAGTCGTGTACGCCATCTTGGGCCCTGAATCCGCATCGACTTCGGCGGCTGCGTCCGGGTCTTCCGTGTCCGCGTCCGCTGAATCACCGTCGTCAGCAACATCGCCATCGTCGGCCGCATCCGCCTCGGCGTCATCGCTCGCTTCCTCCTCGGTTCGGCGGATCAGTTTCATCTCGCCGCGAGCCCGGAGCGTGCCGTCGACTTCGGCTCCCTCGTTGACGACGAGGTCCTCGCAGGCGACATCACCGCGGATGTGGGAGCCAGCGGCGAGGGTGATCGTCCCGCCGCGGGTCGTTACGTCGCCGATGACGACCGTATTCTCACCGACCTCGATGTCGTCGCGGGCGCGCAGGCTGCCGAAAACGGTCGTGTTCTCGCCGATGACGATGGATTCGGCGCGGATGTTGCCGTGGAGCCGGCAGTTGTCGCCGATCTGGGCCGGCGTCGAGACGCGCCAAGCGTCGTCGGAGATTTCGGCCCCGCGGGGGACGACGAGCGGTGATCGCTCTTCGATCCCCTCGCCGGCGAGTGCGGAGGCGAACTCGTCGGCTTTGTCGGTATCGCCCATCCGGAGGAACTGCGAGAGGATGATGAAGTAGAAGACGAGGACGGGCACGGGGTTCCGGGTGACGATCCAACCGTTNGCCTCGAANCCCTCCTCGATNNNNACGTCGTCGCCGATGTCGAGNTCNCCNGANACNANCAGCTGGCCGCCGATGTGGACGCGCTCGCCGAGATACGCGTCCTCGCCGACGAGCACGTTGCCGGCCACGTCACACCACATNTCGAGCCGNCAGTCGCCGTCGGCCTCGATNTNGCNNCCGAACNCGACGCGTTCGCCGGCAGCGATGGTCCGACCCCGCAGCCCGAAATCCACGGTGCTGTTGCTCCCGATGAGGATGTCGCCGTCGGTGACGACATCGTGTTCCTCGACGGTCGTCTCGTCGGGAATCTGCAGCTCATCGAGCGGGTTCTGCGGGGGGTTCACAGGCCGATACAGCACGCCGCGACTATTAAACGGTCCGCAAGACAGGTGGCTGACGCTCCGCTCCCTGTCGCCGACAGCCTCGTGTCGTTTTTATCATTCGGGAGCAAGTGTCCGGGTATGACCGCGCTTTCTTTCGATGAAACCGGCGTCGATGTCGTCTACAACGGGACCGAGTTCCGCCTTGAGAAGGATCTCATCGAGGACGCGATCCAGAAGCCTTACCCCGACATTACGGACCACGAAGTGCTGCAGATCGTCGAGGAGACACCCGATCTCTCCGGTGAGCCCCAGCAGATCAGCGACATCATCTACGAGTAGCTGGCAGTCCGGCACTCCACGGCCGCAACCACGGCGTAGACCGAAAGACAGTTTCCAGCCGTCGAGGAAGGAAGGGTATGCTCTCTCTCGCGCTCGCGGGGAAACCCAACGCGGGCAAATCGACGTTCTACACGGCGGCGACGCGCGCGGATGTCGATGTCGCCAACTACCCGTTCACGACCATCGACGCCAACCGCGGCGTCGCCACGGTTCGCACCGACTGCCCCTGTCTCGAACTTGAGGAGCGATGCGAGAACGACCGCTGTCACGACGGGGTTCGCTACGTCCCCATCGAACTCTACGACGTGGCGGGCCTTGTCCCCGGAGCGCACGAGGGCCGCGGCCTCGGCAACCAATTCCTCGATGAGTTGACGAACGCGGATGCGATCCTCAACGTGCTGGATGCCTCCGGCAGCACCGACGAGGAGGGCGAACCCGTCGAGCCCGGGAGCCACGACCCGGTCGAGGACGTGGAGTTCATCGAACAGGAGATGAACCAGTGGCTGACCGGCATCCTCGACCGCAACTGGGAGTCAGTCGAGCGCAAATCCCGTTCGCCCGATTTCGACATCAACGACGCCCTCACCGACCTCTTGACCGGCTTCGGCGCGACGACCGCTGACGTGGCCGCTTGCCTGCGAGATATCGAGTATCCCGAGGACCCGATCCAGTGGGAGGATTCGGACAAAGAGGCCCTCGCCGCGGCGGTTCGCGCCCAGACGAAACCGATCATTCTCGTCGCCAACAAGGTCGATATCGCCGATGACGAAACGCTCGAACGACTCCAGGAGGCCGCCGAGATCGTCATTCCCGCGACGGCCGACGGCGAACTCGCGCTCCGCCGCGGCGTCGAGGCTGGCGTCGTCGACTACAACCCCGGTGACGAGGACTTCGAGATCGTCGGCGATATTAGCGACGAGCAGGCCGCCGGGCTTGAACAGATCCGTGACGTGATGGCCGAGTACGGCGGCACCGGCGTCCAGACCGCGCTCAACGCGGCCGTCTTCGACCTGCTGGACCACATCACTGCCTTCCCGGTCCAAAACGAGACGAAGTGGACCGACGCGCAGGGCAACGTGCTCCCCGACGCGTTCCTGCTACCGGAGGGATCGACGCCGACGGATCTCGCGGCCGCCGTCCACACCGACATCGCAGAGGGCTATCTCCACGCCGTCAACGGAAAAACGAAACGGCGGATCTCGGATAGCTACGAACTCGAAGACGGCGACGTTATCAAGATCGTCAGCACGGCATCGTAGTTGGGAGCCTTCCCCACCAACTGCTCGTCAGCGACGCCTTACCAAGCGTCTATAATCTCGATTTCGAACTCCAACTCTTTCCCGGCGAGTTCGTGGTTGAAGTCGACTTCGACGGTGTCCTCACTGACTGCGGTCACGTCGCCGTGGAAGCCGTTTTGCGCGTGGACGTGCATCCCGACTTCGGGTTCCCTGCCGACCATGCCCTCGAACGTGTCGGGGTCGTACTCACGGACGCGTTCGGGGTCGAACTCGCCGTAGCCCTGCTCCGGCGGGATGGTGATCGTTTCGGTGTCGCCGACGTTCAGCCCGATGACACCCTCTTCGAGCCCCTCGATCACTTCACCCTCGCCGACGTTGAACGATAGCGAGGTGTAGTCGTCTTCCTCGCTCTCTTGGGCCTCCGCGAGGCCGTGTTCCGTGGCGACCTCGTAGCGTGAGGTGTCGAAAACGCTGCCATCCGGGAACCTGCCGATGTACTCGATAACGACGGTGTCGCCCGATTCGATAGCCATACCGGCGGTCGGGCCAGCGGACAAATAAATCCGGTCTTTGGCGTGGCCACCGAGTCTTGGTTAGCTGTTGCGGTCGATCCACGCACAGAACGCGTCGAAATCGAGCGCGCCGCACTGATCGGCAATATTCCGAAGCGTTCCAGTCGCAAGCTCGTCGTGCATCGGGACAGTCACAGTTCGAAGCTCACCCGTCTCCGGGTGTTCATACCGTAACTGGAGATGGCTGCCCGTACGATCAACAGGATAGTAGCCGTTATCGATCAGCACCGCGGCGACGGTCTCGCCGGAAAACTGCCGCCGTGTCATTCCTCGTTGCCGTCGAACCACGGCACATCGGGGACACCCGCTTCGTCGGGCACTGTGTCAGGATCGATCCCTAAGTCGCGGAGGTCGTCGTCGGTGACGGGTTCTCCGATCTCACCCTTGTGGAGACTCACAGCCTCGTCGATCATTTCGAGGGCGTGCTCGCGGGTTTCACCCTGCGTGGTGACGCCCGTCTCCTCGTCGGTGACGATCCACATCTCACCGTCGTCGGACCGCTTCAGTGTGATGTGTGTCGGCGGGGACGGTTGCTCACCTTCTTCGCCCGTCTCCGTGCTCATACAGGATCGTAGCGCGTTATTCGCTAAAAGGGTTCGCCACGGACCATTCGGCGGTACGGCCTACGCCTCGCCTTCGACGAGCCGTTGCAGGTGCTCCGGCGGGACCGCACCGCGGGCGGCGTAGCCGTCGTAGGCGAACGTCGGCACGCCCGTCACGCCGGCCTGCTGGGCGGCGACGAACTCGTCGGTCAGTTCGTCACGAACTGTCTCGTCGTCGAGTGCGGCCGCGATCTCGTCGGCGTCGATCCCAACGTCGTTTGCGAGGTCAACGAGGACCTCCTCGCGCCCAATATCTCGTCCTTCGGTCCACAGCGCAGCGAAGATCGCCTCGTCGAAGGCCAGCCACGTCTCGTAGTCGTAGTGTGCTTTGACGTAGTAGCTGGCGACCTGTGCGTTCAGCGAGTCGACCCCGGTAGCGAGATCCATCGCCATCTCGACATTGTATTTTTCCTGCAGGCGGCGCACCGACTCCTTGGCCTGCTCGAAGTACTCGTCGTCCTTGCCGTCGTCGACCGAGTGGTCGATGCTGCCGTCGGCGTTGCGTTTCCCGCTGCGGAGGTCGAACGGCTGCCAGTCGATTTCGAGGTCGCCATCGCGGTCGGCTTGGTACCGCGAGAGGGATTCCCGACCGAGATAGCAGAACGGACAGACGTAATCGGAGTAGACCGTGATCGTTTCGGCCTGTTGAGTGCTCATATCTTTCCTAGGGGCGTTGGCTACAAAAACAAGCGGGTGGGCTGTCCCGGCGACGCACACCCGGCTGCATCAACACGAAATATAAGCGACTCGGTGACAGCAATAAGACAGATGCCTGACTCGGACCCAACGACCAACGAGTGGGACGGCAGCGACTACGACGCGACCTGTGATTTCGTTCACAACGCCGCCAGCGATCTCGTCGACGTACTCGACCCACAGCCCAGCGAGCGCGTGCTCGACCTCGGCTGCGGCACCGGCCACCTGACCGAAGCGATCCGCGAGCGCGGCGCGACCGCCGTCGGCATCGACAACGCCGAATCGATGATCGCCGAAGCCCGCGAGCAGTATCCAGAGTGTGAGTTCGTCCACGCCGATGCCCGCAGCTATGAGCCCGACGGGTCCTTCGACGCGGTCTTCTCGAACGCCGCGCTCCACTGGATTCCCGACGCCGATCAGGACGCACTGCTCGACACCGTCGCCGACGCGCTGGAGCCGGGCGGCCGGTTCGTCGCCGAATGCGGCGGGATCGGCAACGTCGCGGCGATCAGAGCGGCCGTCGCCGACGCCCTCGCCGAGCGTGGCTACGACAGCGACAACCCATGGTATTTCCCGAGTATCGGCGAGTACGCCAGCCGACTCGAAGCCCACGGCTTCGAGGTCAGAATGGCGGAGCTGTTCGACCGACCGACGACGCTGGAGGGTGGTGACGGCGGGCTTCGCGAGTGGCTCGACATGTTCGGCGACCCTGTCTTTGGCCCGCTCTCGGAAGCCGAACAGAAAGCGGTCGTCAGCGATGTCGAAGACGCGCTCCGTGAGGACCTGTTCCGCGATGGCTCGTGGATCGCCGACTATCGGCGGCTGCGGTTCGTCGCGGTCAAACCCTGATACGAGTCCGTCGCTACCGCTCGGCGAGGGCGACGAACTGCTCCCACGGCGGCTCGATATCGGGGACGACGATCTGTTTTGGTAATCCGGACGCGTCGTGCGGCGGCTCAGCCGGCAACGACGTGAGTGGGTACTGTCCGGCAGCGACCAACACCAGCGCGTCGATGATGTCGTCGCGGGCGACGTGTTTTCGGTAGTAGTCGTCGAGAGCAGCCTCGTAGCAGTCCCGCCAGCCATTGAGTTCGCTATCAAGAACCCCGAATCGTGCGGCTCGACCCTTCGTTGTCGATTTCGGCTGCGCAATCGGATATCCGTCGTTGAGCGCGGCGAAACAGCACTCAGGGTGGCTTTCGACGAATTCGACATCCGGTGAGTTCGCAGTGAAGAACTCATTTACTTCGGCGATTTTTGGTGTGATGTTCCACGCCTGCTTGGAGAGGCCTGAACCAAGCTGCTCGTCTTGGAGTGCGTTCGCACGGTCGTAGCTGGCATCGTCCTCACGGGCGTGCTCAACAACCTTCTGACAAGGTGCGGGGAATACCGACCGTCCACGCGCGCCAAGATATTTGCGTGCTTCAATATCGCACTCACGTGGGTCAGTTTCGGAGAGTCCAATCGGTATATCAACCAATATTCGGTTGGCGGCCGCGTGATCATCAACAAGGTCTTCAAAGCTGTCGTAGCGGTCGCTATTGAGCGTACCTGCATCGGTCGTCCGGACCGCGAACCAACCACCGGTACAACCGTCTACACCGACCACAGACTCACTCATAGTTGTACTTGTTATCCCGACAACAAGATCGTACCGACCGAGGATGAATACAGGAACCGTCGAAGAGTACTTTCCACTCGCCGCCGAATGTCGGATCGATGTCCTACACGAGAGTCGATTACGAGGACGTAGAGCCGGTCGGCGGCGGCCTCCGGTTCCTGCGGGAGCCGCTGGGCTGTGAGCAACTCGGTATCTCAGTGCTGGACTGCGAGCCGGGGTGGAGCGGCAAACTCCACGATCACAGCGACCAACAGCAGGAGGAAGTGTACGTCCTCGTCGAGGGCGCGGCGACGATCACCATTGACGACGAGGCCGTGCCGCTGGAAGCCGGCGAGGCGATCCGCGTCGATCCCGACAGCGAGCGGCAGATCCACAACGGCGACGCGCCGAGCCAGTTCGTCCTCGTCGGCGCGCCGTAGCGATGGCGACGCTCGACGGCGCGCCCGACGACTTCGGCTCGGCCTACCGCCTGCTGTCGACGGCGATCACACCCCGGCCAATCGGCTGGATCTCGACGACGAGTACGGAGGGCATCGACAACCTCGCACCGTACAGTTTCTGTAACGTCGTCGCTATCGAGCCGCCGGTCGTGATGTTCGCGCCGGTCGGCAGCGACGACCTGAAGAATACACCACAGAACGTCGCCGACACCGAGGAGTTCGTCCTCAACACCGTCACCCACGACCTCGTCGAGTCGATGAACGCCACGAGCGCGACGCTGCCGGCCACCGAAAGCGAGTTCGACCACGTCGACATCGACCGCGCCGAGTCGGTCGTCATCGACCCGCCACGCGTCGCGGCCGCGAGAGTTGCCTTAGAATGCGAACTCTACGACTGGATCGAAGTCGGCGGGAGCGTGCTGATCCTCGGTGAGGTCGTCCACGCCCACGTCGACGAGCGCGTTCTCACCGACGACAAAATCGATATCGCGGATCTCGATACGGTCGGTCGGCTCGCCGGTAGCTACTACGCCTCGACACGGGATCGGTTCTCGCTGGACCGGCCATCGTAGCCGATGCAGGAGACGCCGACGAGGCCCCGATATTATCGCTGATAGTTGCAGCCGTGTGTTTTAGTGCGCCGCGGTGGCACACCAAGTATGATCGAAGTGTCGGGGCTGCGGAAGACCTACGGCGATTTCGCCGCCGTCGTCGGCAGCGAGTTCGAGATCGACCGCGGGGAGATCTTCGGCGTCGTCGGCCCGAACGGTGCGGGGAAGACAACGACGCTGAAGATGTTGGCCGGGCTCATTGAACCGACCGCGGGCACTGCGACCGTTGCGGGCTACGACGCCGGCGACCCCGAAATGCGACACCAACTCGGCTTTTTGCCCGAAGAATCGCCGCTCTATGAAGACATGACGGCCCGCTCGTATCTCCGGTTTTTCGCGGACCTCTACGACGTGCCGCGCGACGTGGCGAGCGACCGGATCGAATCGACGCTCGACCGGCTTGAACTCGAATACCGCGACCGCCGGCTCGGCGACGTCTCGAAGGGCATGAAACGCAAGGTCGCCATCGCCCGCTCGCTGGTCAACGATCCCGACGTGCTCATTTACGACGAACCCGCCAGCGGGCTCGATCCGCTGACGACAAACTCGGTACTGGAGTTCACCGAGGAACTCCGCGAGGAGGACAAAACCGTCGTCTTCAGCGCGCACAACCTCTATCACGTCGAGAGCGTCTGTGACCGCGTCGTCATCATGAACGAGGGGCGGATCATCGCCCGCGGCTCCGTCGCCGAAATCCGCGAGGAACACGGCGATACGACCTACCACGTCTACAGCGATATCGACCTCCCTGAAACCGAGCTGACCGCCGACGGCCGGCACCGCGCTGTCGTCGAGACGATGGCCGACGTCGAGGAACTGCAGGACGCCGCGAAAGCCGCAGGCGGCAGCGTTACTGACATCCGGACCGACGAGCCGAGCCTCGAATCCATCTTCCTCGAACTCACGGGCCAACAGATGCCGAGCCCGCGGACGGCGACGGGGACTGACGCAGCGAGTGAGGCAGGCGGTGACGACGCTGAACCGATGCCCGACGCGAGCGAGGAGCCGCCGAGCCAGCCGGAGGGGCCGCAGTGACGCGCCGCGACCGGTTTCGGGCGATCCTTTCGACGGCCGCCCGCCGGCTGCGGCGGATTCGCCGGATCGCCCGCTGGGAGATCGCCCAGAGCACCGCCAGCTACAACCGCCGGACGCTGCTGATCGCAATCGTCCTCGTCGGCGTCGTCGGCGGAGTCGCCGCGGCCGCGCTCTCGCTGGGCGTCGCCTCGCCGTCGCCGAACACCGACATCTACCGGATCGGCATCGACGACGACAGCCCCTACAACCAAGTGATCGAGGACACCCCCGCACTGGTCGCCCGACCGCCCGACGCAAGTGCCCTCGACCGCGGCGAGATCGACCTGCTTGTCGGATTCGTTCAACAGCCGCAAGCCCCAGCGGGTGAGCCACAGCCACCGCCGACGCTTCTCGTCGAGCGCGCGCCGAGCGACAAGGGCAACGCCGCGCTGACGGCGTTTCGGTCGGCCGTCCAGTCCTACAACGACCGCCTGATGACGCAGGAACCTAACGCCACCGCCGCCTATCCCGTCGTCGTCGAACTCCGGTACACGCCGCAGGCGGGCGACGGCGCGGGAAGTTTAGTCGGCAACGATGACGAGCCCGTCGCCGAACTCGGCAACGATACCGATGGAACGGGCGACGGCGATAGCGGTGACGACGGTAGTGGCGATGGCGACGGAAGCGATTCGGATGGTGGCAGCGACGGCGGTGATGGCGATGATGGCGGGAGTGACACGCCAGAGCAGTCGGCTCCAGATATCGATTCCGACGACGGCTCGCTGCTCGACCGCGCGCTGTTCGGCGGCAGCACCAGCGGCTCGCCCGCCGAGATCAGCCCGCCGTTCCCCTTCGCCTCGTTGCTGTTGGCGTTCCTCTTCCTCGTGCCGATGAACTTCATTATTCAAGCCTATGGCAGCAGCATCCTCAACGAGCGGATCAGCCGCCGCGGGGAGCTGTTGTTGGTCGCGCCGGTCGAACGACTGGATATCGTCGCCGGCAAAACGCTGCCGTATATCGCCGTTGCGGTCGCGGTGACCGCCGGGATCGCCGTCGCCATCGGCGGCAGCCTGCTGTCGGTGCTGGCGGTCGTCCCCATCGCGCTGACGTTCCTCGCGGCAACCTTCCTCGGCGCGATGTTCGCCCGGTCGTTCAAGGAGTTGACCTTCGTGACGGTGACGATCACCACGTTCCTGACGACCTACGTGTTCGTCCCCTCGATCTTTACGAACGTCACGCCGATCGCACTCATCTCGCCGCTGACGCTCGTCGTCATGGAGCTACAGGGTGAGGCCGTCGGCCTCGGGAGCTACGTCTTCTCGACCGCGCCGTTCTACCTCAGCTCGGGCGTGCTGTTCATGCTCGGAACGGGCGTCTACCGCGAGGAGGACATGTTCACGCAAAAGCGAGTACCGCTAAAATTCCTCGACGCCCTCGATGCCCGACTCAGCGGCGTCGCCTCCGTCGGCGTGTTGACCGCGCTGTTCCTCCCCTTCGTGTTCGTTGCCGAGTTGCTGGCGATCGCCGTGCTGTTCATCGCGCCGATCGAGCTCTCGATCCCGCTGATCCTCGTCGTCATCGCCGCCGTCGAGGAGGTCGCCAAGAGCATCCACGTCTTCGCTGGCTTCGAGAGCGACCGCTTCGACCGCTCGGCGACAACCGCCCTGCTGCTCGGTGCGGTGTCGGGCGTCGGCTTCTTCATCGCCGAGAAGTTCACCGTTATCGCACAGGTCGTCGGCCTGCCGGACCTTGCGCTCGGCGAAGCGGCGTTGCAGCCGGCGGGCGTGACGCCGTCGACGACGCTGTTGCTGCTGGCAGGGCCGTTGGTGTTGCACACAGTCACCGCCGGTATCTCCGCGCTCGGCGCGCGGCGTGATTTCCGGTGGTATCTCGTCGCGCTGACGGCGGCGACGGTCGTCCACGCGGCGTACAACTTCGGGGTGGTGACGCTCTATGGATGAGCCAGCATGGCTGCAGGAGAGCCGCCACCGACTCGCCGACGCGATCAGCGACCAGCGAGCCACGATTGCGAAACGCGAGTTGTGGGTGCTCGGCCGCGAGAAGACGATCATCCTCGCGCTCGTCATCCAACTCTTCATCGCCGGGTTCTCGGGCTTCCTCGTTGTCGGGCTCGTCTCGCTGTACGATCCCGGCAGCGTTGAAGGCTACCAGATCGACGCGGCGGTGACCGGCGACGCGAGCGACGAGATGTTGGCGGCGATGGACCAGCGAGCCGCCGTCAGCGGCAGCGAATACTCGACGACAGCCGACGCGTTCGAGGACTTTCAGGCTGGCACGGTCGATGCGGTGTTTGAGGCGAATCAGCGGGAGGGCCGGATCGAGGTGGTGATGACCGCCCCCGAGGGCAGCATCGAGACGACGCTGATCGTCTCGGAGAGCCAAGAGACCTTACGCACGCTCGAACGGCAGGTCCGCACCCAGCGGGCCGATGATCTCGTGAACCCGCCGCTCGCGTTGCCGCCCGACACCGGTGGCAACCCGTACTACGATTTCACGTACACGATCCTGCTGCCGCTGTTGGTCTTCCTGCCGGTGTTCATCAGCGGCTCGATCACCGTGGACTCGCTGACCGAGGAGGCCGAACAGGGCACCCTTGAGTTGCTCCGGGTCGCGCCGGTCACGATGGTCGATATCGTCGACGGCAAGGCGGCGGCGATGATTGCCATCGCGCCGCTGCAGGCGATGCTCTGGTTGGCGTTGCTCGCGGTCAACGGCGTCGCCGTCGCCAACGCGGGCTGGCTGTTCGCGCTCGTCACCGCGGTGACGACGATCGTGGTCGCGCTGTCGGTGGCGACAGCCTTGCTCGCGCCGGATCGCCGCTCGGCGCAACTGCTGTTCTCGGTCGGCATTCTGCTGTTCTTCGGCGGGGCGACGCTGCTGCCCGGCGGCCCAGCGAACACGGCCGCGCGGCTGGCGATCGATAGCGCGACAGGGTCGACCCGGCTGGCAGTCGCCGTCTACGGCATCGTCGCCGTCGCCGCCGCGGTCGCCGTCCGGCGGCTGGCGATGCGGATCGATCCGAACACGTTGTAACGGCGCAATCCGTTCAGCGGCCGCCGTCGGTACTGGGTCAATCGGCGTCGGCGATCTCGGGCGGCGCGGCCATTTCGACGCCGCCGGAGAGTTCCCGCTGCGGGAACGGGATGGTGATCCCTTCCTCGTCGAACCGCTGTTTGACCCGTTTCACGTACTCACTGCGCGTCCGGACGAAGTCGGACCGCTTCGGCTGGGCGATCCAGACGCGTGCCCGGAGCCCGACGGCGGAGTCGCCTAATTCGGTGAGCCGTACCGACGGCTCGGGGTCGTCGAGGATGTCAGGGTGGGATTCGGCTTCCTCGACGATGATCTCGCTGGCCCTGTCGATGTCGTCGTCGTAGCCGATCCCGAACAGAAAATTCAGTCGGAGGGTGTCGCCGTCGACCGGGTTCTTGACGACGCCGTCGGTCAACGCCGAGTTCGGGACGGTCAACAGCTCGTTGTCGAAGGTACGGATGCGAGTGACCCGGAAGCTGATGTCCTCGACGATGCCGGAATGCTCGTCCCACTCGATCCAGTCGTCGATCCGGAACGGTCGGTCGGTGAAAATGAAGACGCCCGCAACGAAGTTCTTGATCACGTCCTGTAGCGCGAAGCCGATCGCAAGGGTCGCCGCCGCGGCGATCGTCGCCAGCGACGTGAGGAAGCTGCCGAACCCGGCCGCGCCGAAGGCGACCGCGACAGCGACAAAGACGATGAAGACGCCGACTAGCTTCTTCAGCGGGCGGGCGGCATGTCTTTCGAGACCGCGGCTGGTAAACACACGATCGACCAACGGGACGACAATGAGTCGCCCGGCAAGCAGGACGGCGAGGAAGACGCCGACGAACGTGAGCCCCGAGCCGATGAGATCCGCCGCCGGGACCCCGAACTCCGCGAGGATGTTGCCGATGACGGTATCGGCCGCCTCCGGTGGGGGCAGCATTATCTGAGGACGGCGGTGTTGCCGCGGGTTTCGATCAACTCGGCGTCGACGTTCTCGGCGAGGTCGGCGGCGAGCGTGTCGGTGTCGTCGGTCCCGCGGGCCGCTCGAAGGAACTTGACTTTGACCAGTTCGTTGTCGCCGAGTTGGTCGGCCAACTCGTCGGTGACGGAATCGATGCCGTTCTTACCGACCCAGACGGTCACGTCGAGATTGTGGGCTTGCTTTCGGAGGTCGTCGGAAACCATTATGCGCTGTCTACCGGCCGCCCGGGTTTCAAGCTTTAGATCAGCGGAACGTAGCCGACGATAGCGACCCTGCGTTCCCGGAGGGAGGGATCATATTTTGCCGCTTGTATCGGTTAACCTAACATAGGTTAATAAACCCTGAGTCCCTGAGTGTCAGTAACGTATGGTCTCACTACTACGTGGTAGACTTCAGAGGAGTCACCAATGAAACTCGCAACGATCGGCGTTGGCAACGCAGGCAGCAAAGTCATCGACCGGATGGTGGAGTTCGAGCAGGCGACCGGGCGCGATCTCTGCCGCCACACGCTCGTCATCAACACCGCGCGAACTGACCTCGCCAAGCCGGAACACGTCCCCGAGGACCGGCGACTGCTGATCGGCGAGACACACAAAAAGGCCAAAGGGCACGGCGTCGGCGGCGACGCCGCGATCGGTGCGGAAGTGGCACAGACGGAGATCGACGACATCCGTCGTATCTTCGACGACGTTGAGATCCACGAGGTCGACGCGATCCTCGTCTCAGCCGGGCTCGGCGGCGGTACGGGCAGTGGTGCCGCGCCGGTCGTCATCGAAGAGCTCCAGAAGATGTACGATGAACCGGTCTACGGCCTGGGCCTCCTACCGGGCAAATACGAGGGCGGCCGGCCCGCACTCAACGCCGCACGGTCGCTGCAGTCGTTCGTCAACAAGGTCGACAACTTCGTCGCCTTCGACAATGACGCCTGGCGGTCCCGCGGGCAGACCATCGAAGAAGGCTACGAGGACATGAACCGCGAGCTGGCGACGCGGATCGTCACGCTGCTGGCCGCGGGTGAGGTCGACGACAGCGAGATCGGCGAGAACGCGATGGACTCCAGCGACATCATGCGGACGCTGGAGGTCGGCGGCGTCTCCTCCATCGGCTACGCCTCGACCGGCGTCAACACGCCTGACGACGGCCTACTGTCGCGGTTCAGCGACGAGGAAGTCTCCGAGTTGGAGTCGACCGACGCGGCGAAGATCAAAGGTCTCGTTCGGCGGGCAGTCAACTCCCGGCTGACCGTCCCGTGTGACGTATCGAGTGCCGAGCGCGCGCTGATCGTCTTCGCCGGGCCGCCGTCGGAAATCTCCCGAAAAGGCGTCGAATCCGCCCGCGACTGGCTCGAACAGGAGACCGAAACGGTCGACGTGCTGGCCGGCGACGACCCGCGGCCGAACTCCGATACGCTGGCGGCGGTCGTCCTGCTGTCGAACGTGACCGACACGCCGCGGATCAAGGAGATTCAGGACCAAGCGGTCGACGCACAGAACACGATCCAACAGCAGGAAGCTGTCCGCGAGGAGGAGATCGAGTCGCTGATCACCGACGATGACAATGATCTCGACCCCATCGTCTGATCACGCCGGCCGACGGCGAGCGGCGACCGGCACGCGCTCGTCGGAGGGCAGTGAATGAAGCTGTCGCTGTTCGGGGTCGGCAACGCGGGCACACGGCTGGTCGACCAGCTGTTGCAGGCGGAGGCTGAGACGGGTCGAAACTTCACCGACGGCAACGTGCTGGCGTTCAACACCGCCGCCGAAGCCTTCGGCGAGACCGAGGCCCTCCCCGAGGAGCGACAGATCCTGATCGGCGACACCCATTCGGCGGTCAACCAATACGTCGAGCCGAGCCAAGACGGTCCCGACACCGACGCCGCCAGCGCGACCCAACGGGATTCGGCCGGCGTCGACGGCGACCCCGAACTCGGTGCGACCGTTGCCGACGACGAACTGCCGGAGATCCGCCGCGCGCTCGACCTCGTCGACGACACCGAGGTCGACGCCGCGATGGTCGTCGCCGGCTTCGGCGGCGGCACCGGCTGTGGCGTCAGCAGCGTCCTGCTGGAAGAACTCAAAAGCGTCTACGAAATCCCGGTCTACGTCCTCGGCGCACTGCCGTCGACGCGGGAATCCGATGAGCGCGCGCTCACCGCTGCCCGAGCCGTGCGGACGTTCGTGCCGCTGGCCGACGCCGTCCTGCCCGTCGACAACGACACGTGGGCACGGAGTACGACACCGCTCGACGAGCAGTACGAGGAGATAAACGAGGCGATCGCCACCCGCGTCCTGTCGGTGTTTGCAGCCGGCGAATCCGATCCCGGCGTTGTCTCGGAAATGCGGATCGATCCCGCCGACGTAATGCGAACGCTGGATGTCGGCGGCCTCGCCTCGATCGGTTATTCGACAATCGAGGTCGACAACAGCGATGAGGGGCTGGTCGCTCGGCTGATGCAGCTGTTGGGGCTGGCCGACGAGACGCCGGACAATCAGACCGACGCGGCGACAGTCAAACGACTCGTCCGCAGCGCGTTGGAGTCGAAACTAACCATCCCGTGTGATATCGAATCGACTGACCGCGTCCTCCTCATTCTCTCAGGCCCGCCGAAAGACATCTCCCGGAAAGGGTTCGAAACCGGGCGGTACCTCCTCGAAGAGAAGACCGGCACGGTCGAAGTGCTGGCCGGCGACGAGCCGATGCCGAACGCCTCGGAGATCACGG
This sequence comes from Halonotius terrestris, assembly GCF_006861665.1. Taxonomy (GTDB): domain Archaea; phylum Halobacteriota; class Halobacteria; order Halobacteriales; family Haloferacaceae; genus Halonotius; species Halonotius terrestris. The sequence goes on from NZ_RKLU01000004.1 coordinate 284,507, forward strand.
CGACAGTGCTGTTCTCGAACGTGACCGACGTGCCCCGGATCGACGAACTGCAGGAGCGAGCGGTCACCTACAAACAGGAACAGGACGCCGAGACGGAAGCGATCGACACCACGACCGCTGTCGAGGGAGCCACGGCCCTCGATTCCGATACGTCGGAGTCGGAAGCTGACGACGACGACGAGGAGCAGCCGTTCGAGTTCCACGGCGACGGCGACGAACGGAGCGAGAACGGTGACGCCAGCGGCGGCGACACCGGCACTGAAACGGAGGCGACCGAAGACGAATCCGAGAGCGTCGATCCTGATTCGGCCGAAGACGAGGCTGACACCACCGCAGCCGACACTGATTCTGACGACGACACGACCACTGCGGACGACGACACGACCACTGCGGACGACGACGAAACCGAAAAAGAAGCGGCTGCGACTCCCGACGAGCGCGAGTAGCCGGAGTCACAGCGGCGACAGTTTTTGTGAGCGTTCATCGGCGACGCCGACGCGCTCCGGTATCCTGATAGCCCCCCGCCCGAATGCCGGCGTATGGACGTTCACATCTCTCCCTCCGCACTCGGGGGAACGGCGCGCGCACCACCATCGAAAAGCTACACCCACCGCGCAATTCTCGCGGCCGGCTACAGCGACGGCGCGACGGTCTACGACCCACTCGACAGTGCCGACCCGCGAGCGACTCAGCGGGCGGTCGAGGCCTTCGGTGGCACCGTCGAAGCCGCTGGCGACGACGCCCTCGAAATCACCGGGTTCGACGGCGTGCCCGAGGTGCCGGATAACGTGATCGACTGCGCCAACAGCGGGACGACGATGCGACTCGTCACCGCGACGGCCGCGCTCGCTGACGGTGGAACCGTCCTCACCGGCGACGATTCGTTGCGCTCGCGGCCACAGGGGCCGCTGCTCGACGCGCTCACTGACCTCGGCGTGCGCGCCGAAAGCACCCGCGGCAACGGGCAGGCCCCGCTGGTCATCGAGGGGCCGCTGGCTGGCGGCACGGTCGCCATCCCCGGCGACGTGTCCTCGCAGTACATTTCCGCACTACTCATGGCCGGCGCGGTCACCGAGGAGGGGATCGAACTCGAACTGACGACCGATCTCAAATCCGCGCCCTACGTCGATATCACGCTGGAAGTCCTCGAAGACTTCGGCGTCACCGCCGAACCCGTCGGCGCGACTGGCACGGGCGGCGTTCGCTCGGCCGGCGCGGACGGCTTCGTCGTCGAGGGCAACCAGACCTACGCCCCGGAAGACGGCGAGTACCACGTTCCCGGCGACTTCTCGTCGATGTCCTATCTCTTGGCCGCAGGTGCGGTCGCCGCCGGCGACGGCGAGGAAGTCGTCGTCGAGGGCGCACAGCCGAGCGCGCAGGGCGACAGCGCGATCGTCGAAATCCTCGATTCGATGGGAGCCGATATCGCGTGGGACAAAGACGCCGGCGAGATCACCGTCTCGGGGTCGTCGCTGTCGGGGACGACCGTCGGCGTCGGCGACACGCCGGACCTCCTGCCGACGATTGCGACGCTCGGAGCCGTTGCGGAGGGCGACACCGTCATCGAGAACTGCGAGCACGTCCGGTTCAAGGAGACCGACCGCGTGAGCGCGATGGCGACCGAACTCGAAAAGTTGGGCGCGTCAGTCACCGAAGAGCAGGCGACGCTGACGATCCACGGCAGCGACTCGTCGCTGTCGGGGGCGACCGTCGAGGGCTACCACGATCACCGCGTCATCATGTCGCTGGCGGTCGCCGGCCTCGTCGCCGACGGGACGACGACCGTGACCGGAGCCGATCACGTCGACGTGTCGTTCCCGAACTTCTTCGAGGTGCTGTCGTCGCTCGGTGCGGAACTTAGCCGCGAGTAGTCGGCGACAGCGAGGTGAGATCGACAATACGTTTTTTACTACAACCGCTGTGGTACGGGTATGGTGGGTCACGCGCTGGCGACGGGAGCAGTAACTGCCAGCATCGCGTCGATCCCGGGCAGCGGTATCGACATCGGCACCGTGCCCGGCAGCGGGATCGACCTGCTCTCGGTCGGTGCGGTCGTCTTCGGCATCGTCGCGCTGTTGGGCTACGGGATGCTCACGCTGGTAGTCGGCTGGCTCCTGATCTCGAAGGCCAAGTCGGCAGTACGCGCGATCGACAAACAAGTCCAACGGAAGCCGGTGCGGTCAGCCGGCTTCGGCATCGCCGGGGTGATCGCCGCAGCGGGTGGGTTCCTGCTGACCGGCGTCGTCGTCGGGACGCTCGTCGATATCGGCGCGCCACTACAGGTCAACGGACTGCTGTTGGTGGCGATCCTCGCTGGGTTCCTGCTTGTGGTCGTGACGACTGCCCTCGGCAACATCATCGCCGGCAGTTTCCTCATCCGACAGTTCACCGACGGCCTGCCGAAGCTGTGGCTCGCACTCGTTGGCGGCGCAGTTGTCGTCGGAATCTTGTCGCTGCTTCCGGTGGTGAAGCTCGTCGGGCCGGCGGTGACCATTCTCGCACTCGGCGGCGGGGTCGGGTGGCTGTGGGAGCGATGGGGCAGCGGCTGGTGGACCAACCTCGATATCGACCTCTTCGAGCCCGGCAACTGAGGCAGATCGTTCTCGCGACGTACTGCAAGGTTCAAATGGACCGGGGGTCCATAGGCTGATAATGAACGGCAATCGGTTCGGTCGGCTCTTTCAAGTGACGACCTACGGCGAGAGCCACGGGGAAGCGATGGGCGTGACGATCAGCGGCTGTCCAGCCGGCGTCGATCTCGACACCGAGGCAGTGCAGGCGGAACTCGACCGCCGCAAACCCGGCCAGTCGATGATNACNACNTCCCGCGGCGAACCNGACGANGTNACNATCAACTCCGGNANNCAGGACGGCTACACGACCGGCACTCCGATCGGGATGGTCATCCAGAACAAGGACGCCCGGTCGGGCAAGTACGAGCCGTTCGTGACGGCGCCGCGACCGAGCCACGGCGACTACACCTACTCGGCGAAGTTCGGGACGCGGAACTGGGGCGGTGGCGGTCGCTCCTCNGCNCGNGAGACGGTGAACTGGGTCGCNGCNGGCGCNGTCGCNAANNNGGTNCTCGAACAGAGTGAGTACGACGTACAGGTCAAAGCGCACGTCAGCCAAGTCGGCGATATCAAAGCCCCCGAAGTCAGCTTCGAGGAGATGCTTGAACACACCGAGGACAACGAGGTTCGGTGTGCGCATCCCGAAACCGCCGAGGAGATGCGCGAGGCTATCGACGAGTACCAGCAAGCCGGCGACTCCATCGGCGGCTCGGTGTACTTCGAGTGCCGGGGCGTCCCCCGCGGACTCGGCGCGCCGCGGTTCGACTCCTTCCCCGCCCGACTCGGCCAAGCGATGTTTTCGATTCCAGCGACGAGTGCCTTCCAGTTCGGCGCGGGCCGAGACACCCGAACCATGCGCGGCAGCGAGCGCAACGAGGATTGGGAATTCGATGACGGCGACTCCCACCCCGAAACCGTCAGCGAGGAGGGCGACCCGGTCCCCGTCGGCAACGACCACGGCGGCCTGCAAGGCGGGATCACGACCGGTGAACCGATCTACGGCGAAGCGACGTGGCACGCGCCAACCAGTATTCCGAAAGAACAGACGACCGCCGACTGGGAGACCGGCGAGCGGAAGGACATTCAGGTCGTCGGCCGCCACGACCCGGTGTTGATGCCGCGGGCCGTGCCGGTCGTCGAAGCGATGCTCAACCTGACGATTCTGGACTTCATGCTGCTGGCGGGCCGGATCAACCCCGACCGCCTCGATGCGAATCCCGGTGAGTACGATACCGACTACCATCCGCGCAGTCCGGACAACATGGAGTAAGCGTCGCTGGCGGAAGATTGCTGGCGGAGACGACGAGCAGTTCTATTTCAGCTGGTCAACGAACCCGAGCCAGCGTTTGTAGTCGTCGATGGTTGCCGACTTCGATTGCTCGCCGTAGTCGGGATGGCGGATGGTTTCGAGCGCGTTGAGCGCGCGGTCGATCCCGTTGATCTCGTCAGCCAACGCCTCGGCGGCCGCCTGATCGAGCGGCGCGGTTTCGAGGCGTTCCATTCGGGTGGCGCGCTCGCTTCGGAAGGTGCGTTTTGCTTGCTCCAGAATTTCCTCGGCGTCCGGCGGGAGTTCGTCGATTTCGCGGGTCTCGATGATGAACTCCGCCAACTCGATTGCCTCGTCGTCGATGGTGATCGTCTCGGGAATCGACGCACCGACGGTCGATCCCTGTTTGTTGACACGTCCGATGAGGGCCTCACGCTCGGCGTCGTCCATACGAGCGTGTTGTGCGACCGGCCGCAAAACGTGTTCGACGCCGCCCGCGAGAAGCCGTGTTTGGACTCCGTTTGAGAGGCATGTGGTATCGGTCCCCATAATCTAACTGTCGATAGCGTACCTGGATTATTATTGGTGACATCGCACTACGAGTCGTCGAATACTGGATATCTATCCACAAATCAGAGTCTATCATTATCTTTCCTTGCTAATCCATAGCAAACTCTTTTACCCGCGGCTAGCAACCCTCCTATACTAGTGGCCCAGAGGGGCCGATGCCAACCTATGACTGACAACGAACTCATCTGGCGAATCGCGGGCGGATCCGGCGACGGGATCGCCTCGACGAGCCAGAACTTTGCCAAGGCGCTGATGCGTTCCGGACTGGACGTATTCACACACCGACACTATCCCTCGCGGATCCGCGGCGGCCATACCTACACCGAGATCCGTGCCTCAGCCGACCCCGTGAAATCTCGGGGCGACGGCTACAACTTCCTGCTGGCACTGGGTGACTCCTTCGCTCGCAACCCACAGGAAGACGCCGTCTACGGCAACGAGGAGATCAAACCGCTCGCCGAGAACCTCGACGAACTCCGCGAAGGCGGCGTCATCATCTACGACTCGGGGCTGCTCGATGCGAGCGAGATCGACGACTTCGACGCCCGCGTCGAGGAGAACAACTGGCACGTCTACGATCTCGATCTGCGGACGATGGCCCGCGAACAGGGCCGTGAGGTCATGCGCAACACCGCCGGCGTCGGCGCGACCTGCGCGCTCGCCGGTATCGACCTCGACTGGATCGAGGACCTCATGACCGAAGCGATGCCTGAAAAGATCCTCGAGCCCAACCTCGAAATCCTCCACAATGCCTACGACATGGTACAGGACGAGTACGATGTCGACGCCCACGACGTGAAGGTGCCCGAAGGCAGCCACGACGAGGAGCAGGTCCTCATGTCGGGGTCGGACGCCATCGCATACGGTGCCCTCGACGAGGGCTGCCGATTCATCGCGGGCTACCCGATGACCCCGTGGACCGAGGTCTTCACGATCATGTGTCAGAACCTGCCGAAGGTCGGCGGGATCTCCGAGCAGGTCGAAGACGAGATCGCTGCCGCCGCGCTGGCANTNGGNGCNAGNCACGCNGGCGCGAAGGCNATGTCNGGNTCCTCNGGCGGCGGCTTCGCGCTGATGNNCGANCCGCTCGGNCTCGCGGAGATGACNGANACNCCGNTCGTNCTCNTCGANNCNATGCGAGCCGGNNNCTNNACCGGGATGCCGACGAAACCCGAACAGGCCGACCTCGAACACGTCCTCTATACCTCGCAGGGCGACTCCCAGCGCGTCGTCTTCGCGCCCGGGACCGTCGAGGAGGCGTACACCCAGACCCGCAGTGCCTTCCGGATCGCCTACGAGTACCAGATCCCGACGATCGTCCTGTACGATCAGAAGCTCGGCGGCGAACTCGTCAGTCTTCCCGCCTCACACTTCGATGAGGAGCCGAACCCATCGCTCGGCTCGACGCTCACCGAGGCGGAACTCGAAGAGGCACCCCACGACGAGAGTGGGAAGTACAGCCGGTTCCAGCACGACGTCGAAGACGGCGTCAGCCCGCGGTCGATCCCCGGCCAGAAGGGCGGTCGCTTCCTCGCTACGGGTAACGAACACACGCCCGAAGGCCACATCGAGGAGTCCCCGAAAAACCGCGTTGCCCAGATGAACCGCCGCACCCAGAAGCTTGAGGCCATCGCAGCCGATCTGGCCGCCCAAGACGACGGTCACCAGACCCACTACGGGCCCGACGAAGCCACCTACGGGCTGATGACCTTCGGCAGCCAGCAGGGCACCGTCGAAGAGGCAACGGACGTGCTCAACGACCAGGGCTACTCGGTCAAAGCACTCGGTGTCTCCGATATGGCACCGTACCCGGTCGATGAGGTCAGTGAGTTCATCGAGAGCGTCGACAAGGTGCTCATCGTCGAGATGAACGCAAGCGGGCAGTTCCGCGGCCTCACNCAGAAGGANCTCGGCNNGTACGGNNNGANGCTGTCGAGCCTNCTNAAGTACAACGGCAACCCCTTCGANCCAGCCGAGATCGTCGAGGGCTTCAAAGCCAAGATCGTCGAGGACGGAGAGCTCTCCGGAATTGAAACGAAATTCGTCCCAGCAGCAGGTGATTAAACATGAGTGCATTCTCAGCAATCGGTGACGGACAGCCAACTGATCAGGACGACTACACGCCGGAACTCGAACCGCAGGCCACGTGGTGTCCCGGTTGTGGTGACTTCGGCGTCCTCAAAGCACTGAAAGGTGCCGCCGAGGAACTCGGGAAGTCCCCCGAAGAGATGCTGTTGTGTACCGGGATCGGTTGTTCCGGCAAGCTCAACAGCTACTTCGACAGCTACGGCTTCCACACCATCCACGGTCGNNCGCTNCCGGTCGCNCGNGCNGCNAANCTCGNCAACCCCGNNNTNNNCGTCATCGCNGCGGGCGGTGACGGTGACGGCTACGGGATCGGCGGGAACCACTTCATGCACAGCGCCCGTGAGAACCACGACATGACCTACATCGTCTTCAACAACGAGATCTTCGGGCTCACGAAGGGGCAAACCTCNCCGACGAGNCCGAAAGGTCACAAGTCGAANACNCAGCCNNNGGGNNNCGCGAAGGANCCGCTCCGACCGCTCAGCCTCTCGCTGAACGCCGGGGCCTCGTACGTCGCCCGGACGGCCGCCGTCAACCCGAATCAGGCGAAANANATNNTCGTCGANGCGATNNAACACGACGGCTTCNCNCACGTCGACTTCCTCACGCAGTGTCCCACCTGGAACAAGGACGCGAAGCAGTACGTCCCCTACATCGACNTCNANNAGNNCGACGANTACGACTNCGACANNACCGACCGNCGNGAGGCCGCCGACATGATGGCCGAAACCGAGCAGGCCCTCCACGAAGGGAAGGTCCTCACCGGCCGGTACTACGTCGATTCGGATCGGATGTCCTACACCGAGGAGAAACAGACGATCGGCGAGATGCCGGAGGAACCGCTGGCCGAGCGGTACTTCGACGACTCCTACGAGTGGGAGCGGTCGGCTGACCTGTTCCTCGACAAACACAAATAATCGCCAGCTTCCCCCTCTGGGTGGCGTTTACGTAGCGGAAACCCGTTTTTCGGTTCGCAAGGTATTTTTTCGTCGGACGGAAAGGGTACACTATGAGTACGACATCGACGGAGGACCGTATTCTCTCTGTGTTGGAGGACGACGCCCAAGCCTCCTACTCCGAGATCGCAAACCGGGCCGAGGTCTCGAAGCCGACGGTGCGGAAATACATCCAACAGCTCGAAGAGGAAGGCGTAATCGTGGGTTACTCGGCGGACGTTGACCCGAAGAAACTCTCCTCACAGAGTATTGCGATGGTCGGGGTGGACGTCGCCAGCGAGCAGTACGTGGAGGCGACACGTGATCTCAAAGCGTTGGACGCGATCGAGAAGCTGTATAGCTCTTCCGGCGATCACATGCTGATGGCAGAGGTCCGGGCTCCCGACGGCGACTCGCTGGGCGATGTCATCAGCGAGGATATCCTCGATATCGATGGCGTCACCGCAGCCCATCCGTCCTTCCTGCAGGAACGGCTAAAATAGAATCCACTCGTTATCTCTTCGGATCCCGTCGGTTCATTACTCTATATCACGGGTCCAAATCTCGTTCAGCGTCAGCGGATCAATGTTCGGTGCAGCAACCCGTTTCGTCTCCTCAGTGAGACATCCGCGGAGTGCACGGAACGAATCGTTTGGGTATCTATCCTGAGTCATATGATCGACTACGGTGTAAGACGAGAAAACGTTTCGGCAGCCTGTAGCTCCAATGGATTGGAAGTACCCTCTCGAACGAGGTAACACGAACAGCGTGCCGGCAGCGCATGACGTTCGTCTGACTGAACGTTATAAGCAGGTGGTGAATACTGGTGCAACATGCGCACCAGCGTGTCGCTGAACAATGAACTCGCTTCATACGTCGATGAAGTCACCTCATCAGCCGGTGACAACAACGCCGAAGCGATTCGGGACGCGCTTCGACACGGCCGCGAGCAGGCCGAACGCGCCGACTCACTGGAGAGCGAGGCCGAACGGCTCCGCGAGCGGATCGAAGAGTTGGAGGAAGAACGCGACCGGCTCAAAACCGAGAAACGACGCGTGTTGGAACAGCACGAGGAGACCACGGAACTGCTGCAGTACGTCGAACAGGAACGCGCAGCCGAACAGCAGTGGCGGGAAGCCGGGCTGTTGACCCGCGCGAAATGGCGCGTCGTCGGCATGCCGACACCTGAATCGAACACATGAGCTCTTCACGACGGTCTACCGGCGACACGGCCCTCGTCACGCGACAATCCACCGCTGACGACACGGCAGCCAGCGAGCTGGCAGTCGACGATGACACGACGACCAGCGACGCGACTGTCGAGGATCCAGACGGTGGGTTCGAGTTCGGAAGCGAGCCGAAACACCACGATCCCGTCGTTCGGATCGCCGACGCCTTCGAGCGCGACGAGATCTCGGCAACGGTTTTAGAAAACGCCGACACCGACGCGCTGAAAACGTTCGTCGTCCGCGCCGAAGCCGGCGAGTTCGACGTGCGATCGGAGCCTGCACTCGAAGCCGCGGTCCGGATCGCCCGTCGACTCATCTACGAGGAACACCGCGAATAGGGACGAACCGGGCGAGCAGCCACGTGGTACCGAACCAACAAAACCGTATTGTTCAGGAAATCGAGAACCGGAGCGGCTTACTCTAAGTCGTCGCCCGCGCCGCCCATCAGCGTCGACTGCAGCTTCTCGCGCCACGCCGAGAGGTCCTCAAGATCTTCCTCCAGCGATTCGATGCGCTCGCCGACATCGCCGTCCGCGGAGAGTCGGTCTTCGAGCGTCGACACGCTGTCACCGATCTCGTCGATCTGCGAGGAGAGATCGGATAGCTCGTCTGCGTGGTCGTCGAGTTGGTCGGCCAGCGAGTCGCGGTCGTCGGCCGCCGTCCCGAAGCGGTCGTCGACATCGTCACTGAGTTCGGACAGTTCGTCGGCAACGGAGTCAACGTCGTCGGCGACCTCTGCGATGTCGGCCTCGTTGGTCTCGGCCGTCTCGGAGAGTTCGTCGATCTCCTCGCCGTGGGCAGTCGTCGTCGCGTGGAGGTCGTCGATCTCCGCACCCTGACTGTCGGTCGTCTCCGCGAGGTCGTCCAGTTCCTCGCCGTGGGCGTCTGTCGTCTCGGCTAATTCGTCGATCGACTCGTCGTGGGCATCGAGTTGGGACTGGAGATTCTCCTCGACGGCGCTGATCTCCTCATCGAGGGTGTCAACACGGTCCTGGACCGCGTCGATACCGTCCCGTTGGCTATCGAGGGCGGACTCGATGCTGCTGATGGTTTTGTTGTTGCTCCAGAGATCGTCTTCGAGTTCGTCGATCGAGCCCTCGATGTCATCGAGCGTCGATGCGTGGGCCTCGGTGTCGGCTTGGAGCTCCTTCACGTCGGCCTGCATCGCGCTGATGTCCTCTCGGGCGGCCTCGATGATCTCGGTGCCAGTGCCGTTGTCGCTGAGGAACTCTTCGAGGGCGGAGGTGTAGGCCTGCAGCTTGCTCAACTCGGTTTCCAGCCGGCGGATGCGGGCCTCGTACTGGCCGCCGCCGCTGGCACGCTCCATCGTCTCTTTGATCCCGTTGATGCTGTCGAGGAGTTCCTTGCCGATGTCGCCCTCGGGTGCTGATTCGACGAGTTCGGGCTCCGTGTCGGCGTCCTGTTTGCGACGTTTCCGCCGCTCTTTCTTCTCGCTGGCGGCACTCGCTTCGGCCTCGTCGGCTGCCTCGTCCGCTTCGGCAGCGGCGTCGGCCTCGGCGGTAGTTTCGGCGTCGTCAGCGACGTCTTCGTCGGCGTCGGCTGGCTCTGGCTCCTGTGCGTCCTCGTCGGTTGTCTCGGCTGAGTCCTCAGTCATAGTTTTGGTAAGTGTGTCTTCGATGGTCGATAGCTCTTCTGCAACGTCGCTCATATCGGGGTCCTCGCCCGCCACGGTCGGTTCGGCGTCCGCGTCGGGGTCGGCCGCGGCGGCATCCGCCTCGGCTTCAGGCTCCGGTTCGGATTCGGGTTCCGACTCGTCGTCTGATTCGGATTCTGTATCCGGCTCCGACTCCGGTTCAGGTTCCGATTCGGGCTCGGGCTCGGATTCGGGTTCCGTTTCCGACTCGTCGGCAGCGTCGTCCGGGGCCTGTTCGTCGTCGACGGCTTCGGTTATGAGTTCGCCGTCCTCGACGTAGCGGTTCCGGGTATCCCTGACGAACGCGACCCGCGCACCCATTGCGGCTGCGATCTCCGCGTTCGAGCGGGTCGGGTCCTGGAGCGCGAGTCGAAGGATCTCCGCCTCCGTCTCGGTGAACCGTTCGTCGTCCGGATCTATCGGCGTCGATTCCGCGGCTGGCGCGTCCGACGCCTCGGTATCGGCATCAGCTGCGGCGATCGGATCGTCGGCAGCATCGACAGGCTCCGAATCGGTGTCGGGCTCGTCCGCGACAGCGTCACCAACGTCGTCAGCGGCCGGTTCGGCGGCGGCAGCGTCGTCGACTGCGACCGCGCTGTCATCGGGTTCGTCGGCTGACTCGGTGGTCAGGTCTGCCTCGGCGTCGTCAGCATCCGTCGCTTCGGCGTCGGCGGTCGCTTCGGAGTCAGATTCGGGCTCCGACGGCTCAGCGTCGGCCGGGCGATCCAAGATTTCGATCTCCGGTTCGCCCATCCACTCACTCAGGTTGTTTTTCAACCCATCCGGATAGGTGTAGGCTGTTCTGACCCCATCGGTGTCGATCCGGTGTCTGAAGACCAGTTGGTCGTCCTCGATTGCCCACGCCAACTCGTCGTCGGAGCGCGATTCGACGCGCTCGATGTCGGCGAAGTCCGGGACCGACTCGCGGATGACGACGGTCTTCGGCTCGGCCGACCACAGCCGGATGTAGTACTCGATCCCGGGGTCACCGTCCGGGAAGTCCTTGTAGGACTTCGTTACCGTAATGTCGTCCTTATTTATCGGTTCCATCGCTCATTAGTAGCCGATATCGAACGAGCGTACTTAGTAGTATAGCCTACTGTCTGCTGGGTGGTGATCAACAGCGATCGCGTGTGTGCAGTCTGTCGAATACTGTCGGCTAGACTCATAAGCGCGAAAGCCGATCGAGACACAGCACAAAACCGAACCATCGCCGGCGGCAATAGCAGGATTTTATGCATGCGGCCGCCTGTGGCGGGTATATGGGGGAGTCGCCGACGGGGGTGTGCGGCTACGAATGGCCGTGGGACTGTGACCGCGTGACGATCAGAACCAACAAACCGATCCACCAGTCGTGTTGTTTTCGTCCCACGATGACCCCCGAGGCCGACCGCTGTATCTTCCACGCCGACGCCACGGAAACAGCAAAGCCAGTAGCGGCGTTGGCCGACGCCTGCGAACCGTCGGACGACGAGGCCAGCCACATCAATCGGCTGCTCGACGGGGCCAACCTCGCCGGCTGTGCGCTCGGTCGAACCGTGCCGCTGGCCGATACCGCACTCAGCGGCGCGGACCTCTCGAACGCCGACCTCAGCGGCGCGGATCTGACCAACGCCGAACTGGGCTCGGCGACCCTCGCAGGGGCGGACCTGCGCGGAGCCGTCCTCCACAACGCGGGGCTCAGCGAAGCCGACCTCAGCGGCGCGGATCTCAGCGGCGCGAACCTTACTGACTCCCTCCTCTGGAAAACAGATCTCACAGGTGCCGATCTCAGCGGCGCGGACCTCACTGACGCCTTTCTCTGGGGAGCCGATCTCACTGACGCCGATCTCACCGACGCGGTGCTGGTCGATGCCAGCGTCGAGGACGCCGACCTCACACGGACGAACCTGAACCAAGCGACGCTGTGGGCGAGTCAGTAGCGGGGCGACGGAAACGAGTGCGGCGCGGCGACAGGAGCGAGTGCGGCGCGGCCGGCGGTACCGTCTTGAGGACGCCGCTCAAACGGACACCACAGCCGTATAGACGCGATGACAACACATCCGCATGGAGGCGATTCGGCGTGACGTTCGACGCGTTCACCGAGAGCGACGACGACGCGGCGCGGATCATCCTCCACGTCGATATGGACTGTTTTTATGCGTCGTGTGAACGCCTCCGTGAGCCCGCCCTGCACGGCGAGCCCGTCGTCGTCGGCATGGGCTACGAGGGTGGCGACTCCCACGGCGCGGTCGCCACCGCGAGCTACGAGGCCCGCGAGCACGGGATCGAGAGTGCCCAAGCCATCAGTCAGGCCCTCGATCGCCTGCCACGGGCCGCGGAGACCGATACGGAGCCAGCAGGCCACTACCGTCCCGTCGATCTCGATTTCTACGAGGAGGTCGCCAGCGACGTAAAGGAAATCCTGCAGGAGTGCGCCGATGTCGTCCGTGAGGTAAGCATCGACGAAGCCTACCTCGACGTGACCGAGCGGACGAGTTGGGCAGTCGTCGGCGACGGGCAGGCGGGAAGCGAGCGAACGATCGCGGAGGGCTACGCTCGCCACGTCAAACAGCGGATCAGCCGCGAGGTCGGCGTGCCCGCAAGCGTCGGCGTCGCGCCGAATATGGCGACCGCGAAGGTCGCCAGCGACTTCGACAAACCCGACGGGCTGACGGTCGTCCGCCCCGACGATGTAACGGAGTTCCTCGCGCCGCTGCCGGTCGCGGCGATCCACGGCGTCGGCCCGGTAACGGAACGCGAACTCGCCGACATGGGCATCGAAACCGCCGGCGATCTCGCGGCCGCCGATCCGGCCGCACTCGTCGATCGCTTCGGCGAACGCGGCCGCGACCTCTACGACCGCGCCCGCGGCGATGACGACCGCGAGGTGACGCCGACCGGCCGCCCGAAGAGCCTCTCTCGGGAGTCAGCCTTTACTGAGGCAACCGAGGATACCGAGGCCAAACGCGAACGCGTCTCGGCGTTGGCCGCCGATGTCGCCGCCCGCGCCCGGAGCCGCGATGCGATGTATCAGACCGTCGGGATCAAGGTCGTCACCCCGCCGTTCGAGGTCAACACGCGAGCGTCGTCGCTGTCGGGTCCCGTCGACGACCCCGATCTGGTCGAATCGATCGCGCTCGATCTGTTGGGCGAGTTCGACGACGACCCGGTCCGTAAACTCGGCGTCCGTGTGTCAAAACTCAGCTTCGGCGCGCAGGACCAAGCCCGCCTCGACGGGTTCGAGGGCGAGCCAACGGCCGAAGGCAAGCCAGCGACCGACGGCGAGTCCGACGCTGACCAGGGCGACGACTGGGCGAGCACAGCTGATATCGCTCGCACCGCCGTCGACGACGATGCTCGGCTTACGGACTGGGTCGGCAACGACGGCGGCGATCTCGCGGTCGACGAAGGAGATGATGACGGCCACGATTCAGACGACAATCACGACCCTGAGGGGCAGTCATCGCTCGGCGCGTTCGACTAACGTCCGACGGCTGACTGACGGAGCGACCTGCCCGACAGCAGGAACTATGTGTGCGCACACAGACGTTGGAGTAAGTGAATGAGTAGCGAGGAAACCATCACGGTCGCGGACGTGAGCGCGGGCCCTGGCGGTACCAACGAGATCGACGCCGGCACGTCCATCGATCTCCCGGTCGTCGATCTCCTCACCGGCCGCGGCTTCATCACGGGTAAGAGTGGCAGCGGCAAGTCGAACACAGCCTCAGTAATCCTCGAAAACCTCTTAGATAACAACTTCCCCGTCCTCATCGTCGACAGCGACGGNGAGTANTACGGGCTGAANGAGGNNTACGAGATCCTCCACGTCGGCGCGGACGAGGAGTGCGACNTNCAGGTNNCNGNCGANCACGCCGAGAANNTCGCNTCNCTCGCNCTCGAANAGNNCNTCCCGATCATCCTCGACGTGTCGGGCTATCTCGATGACGACGACGCCGACGAGTTGGTCCTCGAAACGGCGCGACACCTCTTTGCGAAGGAGAAGAAACTCAAAAAGCCGTTCCTGCTCGTCATCGAGGAGTGCCACGAGTACATCCCCGAACAGAGCGGAATGGGCGAAGCGGGCAAAATGCTGATCAAGNTNGGCAANCGCGGNCGGAAACACGGCCTCGGCATCGTCGGCATCNNCCAGCGACCNGCCGACGTGAAGAAGGANTTCATCACNCAGTGNGACTGGCTNNTCTGGCACCGGCTNACGTGGCGCAACGACACCAAAGTCGTCGGCCGCATCCTCGGCTCGGAGTACGCCGATGCCGTCGAAGAACTGGCCGATGGCGAGGGGTTCCTCGTCGCCGACTGGTCGGACAACATCCGGCGCGTCCAGTTCCACCGCAAGGAGACCTTCGACGCGGGGGCGACCCCTGGCCTCGAAGACATCGAACAGCCGGAACTCAAATCCGTCAGCGACGATCTCGTCTCCGAACTCACGGACATTTCCGACGAGAAAGCAAGGCGGGAAAGCGAGTTGGCTGATCTCCGGCAGGAACTCGACAAGAAGGAAGCCCGAATCACGGAACTGGAACGCGAACTCGAAGAGGCCCGTGACCTCAGCCGGATGGCCGACCAGTTCGCCCAAGCGATGCTCCAGCGGTCGGAGGCCCCCTACCGCGGCGGCGACGGCCAGTCGGCCGCACAGGCGAAGCGGGCAGCCGACGAGTCGGCAGCGCGAGAGCAAGCGGCCGAAGCGGCGTCCGACAACACGGGGACGAGAGCGGCCGACCCCACGAGTGCGAACGGACGAACGGCCAGCGGTGGCAGCGAGAGCGACGACGGCGACCGCGAGTTCGATGTCGATCCCGAAGCCGTCGCCGAGGCCGCCATCGAGCAGAGCGACGAACTGGACCTCTCGGGACTCGCAGCCGCCGGTGGCGGCGACAACGGGGACGAGAACGGCGACGGCGACAGCCCCTATGATTCCGCGCCTATCGATCCCGACCCGGTCGATCCCACCGAGGTCACCGGTCCCGAGGCCGACGGCAACGCGAGCGCGACAGGCGGCAGCGATGACGAAGACGAGATCGAAAAGCGGTACGGGACGGTGACGCGCAGCGAAATCGCCGAAGAGGCCATGGAGTTCGCCGAGGCAGTCGAACTCGACACCCGGGACGCCGTCGTCGCCGAACTCAAAAGCCGAATCAAGGACCTGCCGCTGCGGTCGGTCGAGATGTTGGAACACTACCGAGAGGTCGGCAAGAGCGATCCGGTGTCGGCGCATATCGCGGCCGGCGGCGACGACGACCACCAACTCGCCTACAGCCGAAACCGACCCCTCCGGCAGTCGGGGCTGATCCGCCACGTCGGCGAAGGCAAGTACGCGTATGCGATCCCGGATCTGATCCGCGAGGCCTACGCCTACCAGCTCACCGACTCGGCGGTCGACGCGATGGTCCAGTCCGTCGAGGCGAGCTTCCTTGACTCCGTTTCCGATCCGGGCAGCGAAAAATAGCGACGGCTGTGTTTACAGGCCGGCGACGAGGTCTTCGAGTGCGGCCCGCGGATCGTCGGCTTTGGCGACGCCGCTGGCCAGCAGGATGCCCGTCGCGCCGAGGTCTTGGGCGGTAACCACGTCATCACCCGTCGAGATGCCGGCCCCACAGTACACATCGACGCTCTCGTCGACCGCGCCGGCGGCGTCGACGGCGTCGGTGACGATGTCCGGGTCGGCAGTGGCGACCGACACGTCGCCGCCGATGAGTTCCGGCGGCTCGACGGCGACCGAGTCGGGTTTGAGGGCGGCGGCGGCACCGATCTGATCGGGGTTGTTCGCACAGACACAGGTTTCCAGCCCGGCGCGTTCAGCGGCCTTGACCGCGGTGTCGATATCGGCGAGTTTCAGGCGGTTCTCGGAGTGGTTGAGCAGCGTCCCTTCCGCGCCGGCGTCGGCGACGGCTTCGGCGAGCGTGCTGCCCGTGAAGCTGCCGTGGCCGTTCGGCGAGACGTGTTGAGCCCACGTTTCGACGCCGGTGTCGGCGACGGACTCGATCTGAGCCGCCTGCGGGGAGACTGCGATTCTGACGCCGGACTCCTCAGCCACGTCGCGGGCCGCGGTGGCGACTTCGATCGGATCACACGGGTACGCCTTGAGGTTCACCAAGATGAACATAGCTGTGCGTTGACCGCTGGCACCAAATAGCTTCATCTTTCGGCCGGCGGCCGCGTCCTGTTGCTGCGGGCAAACCTATCAAATAGGTTCACAAACCATCATATACCCGGGCCACAGAATCCCGACAAGCGCGTGACGCTCAGAGAACTGATCGCCGATATCGAGGCGCGCGAGATGACGCTGACGGCCATCAACACGCCGGAGCACGTCGTCGAGGATCTCAAAGAGCAGTACAGCGACCGGAACGTCTCGATCACCCAGCGGGAGGTCGACGACGAGCCGACCCGGTTTGCGATCCTGAGCCGGCAGGACAACTTCGTGACCGCGGTGCCGATCACCGACATCTACGCGGGGTCGATCGAGCCACCGGAGGAGGAGCTGACGACGGATGCGGCCAGCGACGCGAGCGACGACGCCGACGACGAGGCGAAGCCGCCGGCGGCCTACCGCGAGCCGATCCTCGATCACCTCGAAGAGACGCTGTTTACCTCGTATTCGATCAAGCAGATGTTCATGGCCTCCCGAGAGATCGAGGATCGAGCCTGGCGCGTCGGCAGCGGCGAACTCCACGCCGGTTTTCAAACGTTGGACGTCCTCGCCGGACAGGCCGACGCCTACAATCAGTTGGGTACTCAAACCGATCTCTCAGTGCACGCCTACGCCGCGCCGGTCAGCGAGACGCCGGTCGTCCCCGACACCGAGGGGTTCACCCTCCACATCGAGCGCGACGACGAGATCAAGAAGACCTGGTTCGTCGTCTACGACGGCGGCGGCGTCGACGAGAACAAGTGCGCACTGCTGGCCGAAGAGCGTGGCAGCCGGGAGTTCTACGGCTTTTGGACCTACGATCCTGAGACGGTCGACTACCTGATCTGCTATCTCAAGAGCACCTACGCCCACGTCGAATCCGGCGACAACGTAGATGGCGATTCCCAGCCGGTCTGAAGCGTTCTCTAACCGGATAAAAACGAGAACCGCGTCGCCTCAGCCGTCTTTTCGTTCGACCACGTCGCCGAGCGTCATCGACCCGCTGGAACTGCCCGACCACTCGGTGTCTTCCACGTCGGCTCCCTCAGTGAGCGAGATGCCGAACTTGGATTCGAGTTTCTTCCGGACTTTATCGCTCGGGAGCACGTCGCCGCGTTCGAGTTTGCGGATGAGACTCGCCTTCTCGTTGAGGTCGTTGGCGAGTTCCTCCTGTGTGAGCCCCTCGCCCTCGCGGGCCTCGCGGATGCGGTCGTCGTAATCGGTGGCGATCTCGTCCATGTCGTCGAACATGTCCTTGCGGCGTTGGGTCGAGGAGCCACCCGAACTCCCTGTCGACCCGCTCGACGTCGAGCCGCCGCTGCTGCCCCCGGAGGAGCCGGAGCTGCTGGACGAGGTTGAATACTTGCTCGACCCCGAGGACGAGGACTCCGTCTGGACTTCCGTGCCGAACTCCGTGCACTCGTCACAGAGGTCCAGTTCTGCCCCCTCGACTTTCGTGGTGGTCAGCGACGACTGCTGGGCACCACACATCTCACATTGGGCCATACCACTCGGTAACGTGTGACCCGGTATAAAGCATGCGCCGCGGCGGAGTCTGCCGATAAAACCCGCCGCCGGCTCAGAGATCGCCCCACGCGCCCCAGAAGCGTTGGAACGCCGTGATGTGGCCGATCACCGCAAAGAACACCAAGAGGAGTTCGATGACGCCGAAGCCGGCGACGAGCGGCGCGCTGTAGCCCGCGGCGACGAAGCCGGCCAGCCCCATCAGTACCAGTCGGTCGGCACGGCCGACGAGGCCGCCGTAGGCCCGCCCGAGGCCGACTGCTTGGATCTGCGTGCCGAGATACGAGGTCATCAGGACGCCGGTCACGGCGAGAAAGCCGAGCGCGAAGCTTTCGACGCCCGCGGCCAGCCCGCCGATGATCGTCAGATCGGCGTAGCGGTCGATCACGTGATCGAGCAGGTCGCCGGCGTCGGAGGCAACGTCCTGCCGGCGAGCGAGCGCGCCGTCGATCAGATCCAGCCAGCCGTTGGCAAACACGAGGACGCCGCCGACAACGTAGAACAGCGGGTCGGCGACGACGAAAGCGGCCGCAGCGGCCACCGCCACGCCAAGCGAGATGACGCTCACGCTGTTCGGCGTCAGCCCGACTTTGTCAGCGGCTGTGACGAACGGGGTGAGCCCTTTTTCGGCGACGGGACGAAGCTTATCGAGGGTCATCCGACGAGGTACTCCGTGAAGTCGACCGCGCCGGCACTGGGTTCGCGGTCACCGTTGCGAACGGCGGCGATCTCGCCCGCGACGGCGTCGGGATCACGGTCGGTCGTATCGATTTCGTAGACTGTCTCCGGGCCGTGCTGCTCGACAGCCTCCGAAAGCACGACATCGAGAGCTTCACTCTCGGCGTTCTCGCGGGCTTTCTCGGCGGAGTCGCCGCGGTCACGCAAGCGTTGTTCCAGCACGCTTGGTTCACACCGGAGGACGACGACGCGGTCGGCGTCGAAGTGATGGGCGAGATGGGATTCGAGGATGCCCGTCCACGCGCCGAGATGCTCCCGAGCGGCGTCGAGATCGGTTACCAGCGAGTCGCGGTCGGCATCGCGCTCGCTGTAGAGGTCGTGCTCGCGGATTTCGTCGTTGAGATGGATGACCGCCGCGTCGGCGTCGCCGTCGGTGCCATCAGCGTCGTCGGCGAGGTGCTCGGTCGCAGTCGTTTTGCCGGTGCCGGGCGTCCCGGTGACGGCCAGTTTCGGTGCCACGCCGTCGGTCACGCCGGCGTCACCTCAGCCAGAATCCCGTTCAGCGTCTCGACGGCGGTTTTCGTCTGCTCGCGGGTGCCACAGGAGATGCGGACACAGCCCGGGAGGCCGAAACTGCTGCAGTCGCGGATGATGACACCGGCTCGCTGGCTCTCCTCGGCGACGCGGCTGGCATCGCCAACGTCGGCCAGCACGAAGTTGGCCGCGCTCTCGAAGGTCGGCGCGTCGAGTTCCTGCTGCATGTACTCGCGGGCCCACTGCGCGGACTCGACGGACTGCTCGATGTGGGCGTCGTCGTCGAGGGCGGCCAGCGCGGCCCGGCAGGCGACCTCGTTGGCCGCGAACGGCGTGTTCACGCGGGCGTAGGCGTCGGCCCACGACTCGGGGATGGCGGCGTAGCCGATCCGCAGGCCGGCCAGCCCGTAGGCCTTCGAGAACGTCCGCATGACGGCGAGGTTGTCGAACTCGTCGAGGAGGCCGATGCTGCTCGGTCGCTCGGAGTACTCGCCGTAGGCCTCGTCAACGACGACGAGCGTCTGGTCATCGACCGCCTCAAGGAGCGTGCGGATTTCTGAGCGTGCCCACTCGGTGCCGGCCGGGTTGTGCGGCGAGGTGACATGGATGATTCGCTCGCCGTCGTAGGCGTCGAGTGCCATCTCGGCCGTCTGCTCGAAGCCGTCAGCCTTCGAGAGGTCGTACTCGCTGACCTCGCCGTGGTGGTGCCGTGCGCTCATCGAGTAGTAGGAGAAGCCGGGCGAGGGGACGAGCACCGACTGGCCGGGCTCAAGCATGGCGCGGGAGAGGTAGTCGATCGCGCCGTCGGCACCGGGCGTGACCCAGATCTGCTCGTCGGCGACGCCCCACTTCGCGGCGAGCTTCTCAGTCAGATCGGTGTGGGCGGCTTTCGGGTAGACATGGAGTCCGTCGTCGGCCTGCTGGTGGACCGCGTCGACGGCCTTCGGGCTGGAGCCGTGGGGGTTCTCGTTGGAGGAGAGTTTGATTAACGCCGCCGGATCGAGACCGAGGTCACGGGCGACTTCCTCGATCCCCCGGCCCGGCACGTACGGGCTGGTCGCAGAGAGGTCCCGTGGTTGCATACCCGAGGAGAGCGGCCCGCGACCCTTAAGCGTGCTTACACGGCGCGGTTTCCCCAGCGCGGCCGTTACCGATGGTCGTCAATCCACTCACAGAACGCCTCGAAATCGTCCGCGCCAGCGTCGTCAGCAATGTCGTGAAGCGTGCCGATACTGATCGAATCGTGGGCCGGAACACTCACCACGCGGGCATCAGTCCGCTCGTGATCTGCCGGCGGCTCCCACCGCAGTATCAGATGGTCGCCTGTCGTGCGGACGTGCCGAAAGCTACCGACGTTGACCAGCACCTTGTACACGTCTTCACCGGAGAAATCCCGCGTTACCATCGTTACTGCAGGACATCGGGGAGGTCGTCGTCCTGAGAGCGAGCGACTTCAGGATCAACACCTAACTCCCGGATTTCCTCGTCAGTTGGGGAGTGCCCACCGTCGCCTTCGACCGCATCGACAACTGCGTCGAGATTGTCGAGTGCGACAGCCCGACTCTCTCCCTGTGCAGTCACGCCGACGCGGAGATCACGAGCCGTCCACTGTCCGTCCGGGTTCTTCACCAGACGGATTTCGCGGGCCGGCGCATCCGCGTCGCCAGAATCGGCTCGTGCCATACGAGTTCATAGCCCGGCATGACTCAAAACGCTTCGGGGGAACCACAACAACAGCGATCAGCCGGCATCAGGAATCTCAACGTCGTGTTCCAGCGTTCCGATTCCCTCGATTTCGACTTCGACATGGTCGCCGTCAGCAAGCGCGCCGACGCCGGCCGGCGTTCCCGTCGAGATCACGTCGCCCG
This sequence comes from Halonotius terrestris, assembly GCF_006861665.1. Taxonomy (GTDB): domain Archaea; phylum Halobacteriota; class Halobacteria; order Halobacteriales; family Haloferacaceae; genus Halonotius; species Halonotius terrestris. Next base: position 305,557 of record NZ_RKLU01000004.1, read on the forward strand.
GCTCTAAGGTCATGTACTCGGTGATTTCCGCGATCAACGCCGAGACGGAAAAGTAAAATTGGTCGATCGTCGCGGCCTGTTTCGTCTCGCCGTTGACCCGGAGTTCGATCGCGGCGTCGTCGGGGACTTCGTCGGGCGTCGCCACCACGGGACCGAGCGGCGCGGCGTTGTCGAAGGCCTTCCCGCGCACCCAGTTCTGCTCGCGGTCCTGATCGTCGCGGTTCGAGAGGTCGTTGAGGCAGGTGTAGCCGCGGACGACATCGAGGGCGTCGGCTTCGGCGACGTGGCGGCACTGCTCGTCGATGACGACCGCGAACTCGGCTTCCCAGTCGATCCGCTCTTTGCCCGCCGGCAGCGTGACCGTCGACTCCGGGGCGGCGACGGCGTTCGGCGGTTTGAGGAACAACAGCGGGCGGTCCGGTACGTCCGCGTCGCGCTCGGCGGCGTGGTCGGCGTAGTTGCGCCCGACACAGACGATTTTCGTCGGTTCGCAGGGTGGCAACACGTCGACTGCGTCGCGGTCGTACTGCTGGCCGCCGAATGCGACCGTGTCGTCGTCGAGGGTGCCCTGTCGAACAGTGCCCGAGGGATCGCGGAAACGGATGTGGTGCATACTCGCATTCTGTCGAGTACGGAGAAAACGTTTGTCGGTGGGGATCGACTGCGACGGTAATCAGGACTACAGGTCTTCCATCGCCGGGACTGGAATCGCCTCAAGTGCGTCGTCGACGACGGCGGCTTTCGGCGTGTCACGGACCGACGCTTCGGTCGTCAACACGAGCCGGTGTTCGAACGTCTCGTGGACGCTCGCGGTGATGTCGTCGGGAACGACATACTCCCGGCCGGCCAGCACGGCGCGGGCGCGGCTGATCTCGAACAGTCGCTGGATCCCCCGCGGTGAGATGCCGACCGCGACGCGGTCGTCCTCGCGGGTCGCTCGGGCGAGATCGACGATGTAGGCGCGCAACTCGGGATGGACCGAGACGCCCTCGGGCACTGTCAGGAGTTCGCGGACGGTCGAGAGGTCGGTGACGGGGGTTGCCGCTGGCTCGCTGGTCGCGCGGTTGCCACGGCGGGCCAGTAGTTCGAGTTCACCCTCGCGGTCGGGGTAGCCCATCGCGGTTTTCGTCATGAAGCGGTCGCGTTGGGCCTCCGGCAGTTCGAAGGTGCCCTCCTGTTCGACGGGGTTCTGCGTTGCCATGACGACGAACGGATCGGGCAGTTGGCGTGTCTCCTCGCCGACCGAGACCTGCCCTTCGCCCATCGCTTCCAGCAGCGCTGCCTGCGTTTTCGGCGGCGCGCGGTTGATCTCGTCGGCCAGTACGATGTTGGCGAACAGCGGCCCCTCGCGGAAGCGGAACTCGCCGGTCTCCTGATTGAAGACGTGGGTGCCGGTGATGTCCGCGGGCAGCAGATCCGGCGTGAACTGGATGCGATTGAAATCGAGGTTGAGCGCGGTCGCCAGACTCTGGGCGGTGAGCGTCTTACCCGTGCCCGGCACGTCCTCCAAGAGCACGTGGCCGTCGGCGAGGATCGTCGTCAGCAACGTTGTCAGCAGGTCGTCGTCGGCAATGACCGTCGCCGACACCGTCGAGAGCACCGACTGGCAGGTCTCGGCGGCCGAAGCTGGCTTCATACGCTTCCCGATGGGTGGCTCGGAGTTAAATATCCTGCAGGCAGGCGAACGAAGGGTTTTATCAGCAGCGGCGAATACGACCGGGTGCGCGCCGTTGGTCCAGTGGTAGGACAGAGCCTTCCCAAGGCTCTAGCCCGGGTTCAATTCCCGGACGGCGCACTCCTTCGTCGTGCCCCGTCCGTTGTCCCACTCGCGTTGCTCGCGGGACTCCCGGACGGCGCATTTTCTGTCGTGAGCAAAGCGAACGACGAAATCGCCACGGAATTGAACCCCGTGAGTCGCAGCCCGCACAGCCGAGCGAAGCGAGGGTGATCGTCTGGCTTCGGTTCAATTCCCGGACGGCGCACTCCTTCGTCGTGCCCCGTCCGATGTCCCGCTCGCAGTGCTCGCGGGACTCCCGGACGGCGCGCTCCTTTGTCATCCAGTCTCACACGTCCGGATCGGACAACGGCAGTTCGACGACGAAGACCGCGCCGGTCGGCTCGTTGTCCTCGATCCAGATCTCGCCGTGGTACTGATCGACCAGCTTGTGCGCCAGATAGAGCCCGATCCCGGTGCCGGGGCTCTCGGGGCCTTTGCTCCCTTTGCCGAAGATCTCCTCTTTCTGGCCGTCCGGGACGCCCGGACCGTTGTCGGCGATCCGCAGCGTGAGCGTTGTCTCCGATCGCTCGGTCGTGATCTCGATTGCTGGGGTGTCCGAATCGTTGTGCCGAACGGCGTTGCTGAGGAGATTCCCGACGACGGAAGCCAAGAGTTCGTTGGCACGGACCTCGATGTCGTCTTCGCGGTCGACGGTGACGGAGACAGCGTCGTGATCCGAGCGGAGTTTCTCCACCTCGGTGTCGATGATCGTGGCGAGATCGACGGCATCGAGCTCGACATCGGCATCGCCCTCCAGTGATTCCACGAAATCCTTCGTGATCTCGGTGAGTTCGGCGATATGCGTACTCGTCTCCTCGATGTGGGAAAGCATATCCAGATACTCATCGTCGACACGGTCTTTGAGCACCTCGGCCCACCCCGAGAGGATGTTCACGTCGTTTTTGATGTCGTGGCTGACGATGCGGTTGATGATCGCAAGCTCCTCCTTTTTCCGTTTCAGCTCCTCTTCGTTGTGTTTCTGGAGGGTGATCTCCCGAGTGACGATCTGCACCGACGACTCCTCACCGCCGGTCGCCAGCGGGACGACAATATTATGGAAGTGCCGGAGGCCGATGCTGTCCTGAAACGTCACGACGCTGCCGGCGGTGGTCGCGCGTTGGCCCTGTTTGAGGCGGTTGGCGGCGACGTCCTCCGGCAGAAACGCCGACAGCTGGCTGCCGACCATCTTCGATTCCGAGGTGTTGAACGCCTTGGCCATCTTGTCGTTGGCGGCGAGGATCGTTCCGTCAAGGCGGACCTGACTGATCTCGTCGGGGGAGTTGTCGACGAGCTGTTCGTATTTCCGCTGGGTGCGGCGGCGATCGACGATGTTGTCGATGCGGTTGGCGAGCAGGCCCAGCGACTCCTCCTCGAAGATGTCCTGTTTCAGGATGTACTCGTCGACACCCATTCTGATCGCACGGCTGGCGACCTCCTCGTCGCCCTCGCTGGTCACCAGAATAAAGGGGAGATCAGTCTCGTCGGCGATCGCTTGGTAGAACTCCAAGCCGTCGAGATCCGGCATCTGGTAGTCGCTGACGATGCAGTCGACCGTCTCGAACTCAACGTCGGAAAGCGCGGCGCGGGCGTCGGTAATGGCGGTCGTCACCATGTCGTGGTCCGACTCAAGTGTGTCAGCGACGAGATTCCCGAAGAATTCGCTGTCGTCGACGACGAGAATGGAGAGCGATTCGGTTCGCATGCTGGCTGTCTTCCGTACACTGTGACCCCCGTTGACTTAGTTCTGCGTCTATCGCGCCAGCGGTGCAACGGCGCACGCTGTGCGGTCGCCACCGCGCAGAATCGACATCAAGGAGAAAGATTCAATTCGGATCGACGGCGACACTCCCTCATGACGGCTCCGGATGTGGATCCCGAGGCCTTCGAGTTCGACCCCGACCTCGTGGATCCGGCCGAGGAGTTGGCGGAAGCCTTCATCCTCGAAGAGTTCGACGCAGCCCTCCTCGAAGAACTCGACAAACAGTATCTCGAAGTGCTGGCGAACCAACCGCCGGAGAAGATCCACATCAACGTTGACGACGCGGTGTTGGATGCAGCGATGCAGGTCGCCGAACTGGTCGTCGAACGGTTGGAAGCCGCCGAGAACCGAACGACCGGCCGGCCGTCGCGGATTCCCTCGTTCCGGTAATCACTGCGTACGGAACTCTAGCGGTGGTCCTTCGGCATGAGATCCTCGGCAGGCTGTGCATCGAGCCACTCACAGAGCTCGACGAGTTGCTCGGCGGCGGCCTCAAACAGCTGTTCGCCTTTTTCCGCCGTCGCGTCCGTCTGATCACCGAGGACGCCGTTGTCGGTGTTGTCGACGGCGTCGTAGAACGTGCGGGCTCCGTGAACGCGGACACCGTCTTCGTTCTCCCAGTCCAGCAGGCCCCCGTCCCGTGCATCGGTAAGCCGATCGTCGTGGACGAGGTCGCCGTCGAGATACTGGATCAGCGAGGTTTCCTTCGGGCCACCGTGCGGGCCGGGTTGCTCGAAGACTTCCTCGATAAGCTCAGGAATGCTCTCGTCCCACATCCACTCGATAGCGTACAGCACCTCGTCGTCGCGGAGCCGGCGGCCGACTTCCCGGAGCGGGTCGACGTTGCCGCCGTGGGCGTTGACGTAGATGACGCGGTCGATGCCGTGGTACGCGAGGTTGCGAGTGAGCGATTCGATATACGAGCGGAACGTCTCGGCGTCGACCCACATCGTCCCGTAGAACTGTTTGTGGTGTGGGCTGACGCCGATATTGACCGTCGGCGTGCAGAGGTAGCCCGTGCGATCGGCAGCCTCGCGGGCGAAGGCTTCCGCGATCAGGTGGTCGGTCGCCAGCGGGAGATGCGGGCCGTGTTGTTCGGTCGAGCCGAGCGGCACCAGCGCGAGCGACTCGTCGTCGAAGTAGTCTTCGAGATCCCACCACGTCTCGTCGCCGAGGTACATAGCTCCGCTATGGGAAACAGCGGCTTCAATCCTCGCCATCGAGGTCGCCAAGCATTGATAGTCGTGCCACCCGAACTCGCCGCCGTGACAGGCTCCGAGACCGTCGGCTTTCAGTCGCTCACGACGGAGCGAACCGAGTACAGCCCGCCAGTCGAGGGCTCGATCCCGACGTGGCTGTCGGGGACGCTCATCCGCAACGGGCCGGGGCTGTTCGAGGCCGGCGACCGCCGCGTTAACCACTGGTTCGACGGGTTGGCAATGCTCCGCCGCTACGCGTTCGATGACGGCGACCTCCGATACTCGAATCGATTCCTCCGCAGCGACGCCTACGCGGATGCGATGGCCGGCCAAATCACTGGCCAGTTCGGCACCGACACCCGCGGCTGGCGGCGTGTCCTCGATACAGTCCGCAATCTCGGGCTCCCGGATCCGACCGACAACGCCAACGTCCACGTCGCTCGAATCGACGGCGAGTACGTCGCGCTCACCGAAGCCCCGCGTCGAATTGCCTTCGATCCAGACACGCTGGAGACACACGGCGAGTTCACTTTCGACGACGACCTCCCCGAACACGTCACCGCCGCTCATCTCGTCGACGATCCCCACGCCGAGGAACTGATCGGATTCACGACGCAGTTCGGCCTGACGCCCCAGTATCACGTCTACCGCGTTCCAGCGGGCAGCCGAACCCGAGAACGAATCACGTCGATCGACGCTCGCGGGCCGGCGTACATCCACGACTGCAGCGTCACCGACTCCCACGCTATCCTCGTCGAATCGCCGCTCGTGTTGTCGGTACTGCGCGTGCTCAATCCGTTTTCGGAGGGCGCGATGGACATGCTACAGTGGAAGCCCTCAGAACCAACCCGGCTGCTCGTTGTCGACCGCGCCAGCGGCGACCTCGTCGCCGACCCGACGTTCGAGGCAACCTTCTGTTTCCACCACGTCAACGCCTACTGTGACGACGGCGAGATCGTCTTGGATCTCGTCGAGTTCCCCGACAGCGAGATCGTCGACTCGTTGTCGCTGGCGGCACTCGACGGCGAGGGCTTCCCGGACGTGCCAGCCGGCCGGCTCATGCGGTACCGGATCGACCCCGACGCCAACAGCGTCGAGCGCGGCCAACTGTACCCCGGCGGGATGGAACTACCGCGCGTTCCGCGCCGCTGTACCGGTCGGGAGTATCGCTACGCCTACGGGCAGGCGACCGACCGCGAGGGAGCCAACGGGCTCGTGAAAGTCGATTGCGAGACCGGGCAGGCTCAGGAGTGGTGGGAACAGGGCGTGTACGTCGAGGAGCCGATTCCGGTGCAGCGACCGGACGGAACAGCCGAAGACGATGGGGTTGTGCTGGCGACCGCGCTCGATGTCGAGGCCGAACGAACGTCGCTGCTCGTCTTCGATGCGGCGACGCTGACCGTCGAGGCGCGGGTGACGCTGCCGCACGCTGAACCGTTCGGCTTTCACGGCCGATTTTTCCAGTCGACGGACTGAAATCCGCAGTCGCACGCGGCGGCTGCGAGAACCGCCGGCGACGTGGCCAACAGCGGAAATTATATCCCTTCGATCACAAGTGCGGGCTGAGACGCAGCACGCGGCCGGTCACAGCGTCGATCACCGACCATGAGCCAGACGGATTCACCCGACGACGGGAGCCTCCAGCGGCGGACAGCCGCCCGCACCCGCAACGGGCTCCATGCGGTCAAACTCGGCCTCACGGAGCTGTGGCTGATCGCGTTTGGACTCTTTAGCGCGGTCGGCTACGGCGTCCGCGACGGCTTCGACCGTCGGCCCGCCGTCGGCGTGATCTACACTGCCATCGTCACCCTCGGCTCGTTCGGCATCGTTGCCGGCAGCGGATTCCTACTCGGCATCGACCTCCTGACGCCCGTCGGCGTCGCCATCGCTGCCGGCTTCGTCCTCGCGTCGACGGCCGGCTCGGTCGTGTTGACTGACACCGCCGACCGGGATTACCGCCGTCACGTCGCCCGCCGGATCTCGCTCGTCGATGCCGACGGATCGACGCGCCACTCCGCCGACGAGGGGGCCGAGACGACAGCCGAGGCTGGCGAAGCAACCGAGGCCACCGAGACAGCGGCCGACGCCGAGCAACCACCGGAATCGTCAAGGGGCGAGGATACCGACAGCGACGGCGGCGACGCCGGGGGCAGCGATATCGACCGCGACCGCGGCACCGATAGCGGCGAGAGCGGCGACGACGGCCCGAGCCGGCGGTATGTTACCGAACCACCCGACATCGATTTCGACGACGTGGCGGGGTTCGACGAGCTCAAAACCGAGCTCTACGAGCGCGTGATCGATCCGCTTGAGGAGCCAGAAAAATACGAGAAATACGGCCTCTCGGTCGAAAACGGGTTTCTGCTGTACGGGCCGCCGGGCACCGGCAAGACGTACATCTCGAAAGCACTCGCCGGCGAGTTGGGGATCCACTACATCGGCGTCAAAGGCTCCGATATCATCTCGAAGTGGCTCGGCGAGGGCACCCAGAACGTCGCCCAACTGTTCGAGGAGGCCCGCCGGAACCAGCCGTGTCTGATCTTCATCGACGAGATCGACGCGCTCACGCCGGAGCGCACCAGCGCGAACCAACACCAAGACCAGACGCAGATGGTCAACCAGTTCCTCGAAGAGATCAGCGACATCAACGAAAGCGACGCCAAGATCGTCATCGTCGGCGCGACCAACCGCCGCGATCAGATCGACAAAGCGATGTTGCGCTCGGGGCGGCTCTCGGTCCAAATCGAAGTCGCAAAACCGGGCGCGAAAACCCGGGTAGCGATCTTCGATGTCCATCTCGACGCGCCCCGTGACCCCGAGCTCGATGCGACGGCGATCGCCAAGCAGTCCGGCGGGCTGACCGCCGCCGACATGGAACAGGTGGCGACCGAGGCGGCGCGGGCGGCGATGCGTCGGGAGGGCAAGGTCACCACCGAGGACGTGACCGCCGCCATCGAAGAAGTGCGGAACTGACCACTAACGGGGGGCGAAACCGCCCGAAATGACAATCGAATCGGATGTTACGGTGAACTTATTAGCGCAGCCGGCTTACTGAAATGATAGAACGAGGGGCAGCGGTACGTCATCATTCCGGGCCAATGGGCACTCAGCACGAGCGCGTCGATACCGATTTCCTGTTCACGCTGGCGTTTAACGAGCAGTTCGACCAACTCGCCAGACACCTCCTCCAGAACAGCGAGCAGGCCGTCCGGATGCAGGCCGCGGAGTTGCTCGCGGAGTACAGCGAGACGATGGACGACGAGGAGCGCGAGCCGATCAGAGCGGCCCTCATCGCCGCCGTCCAACAGGAACCGAGCGACGCCGTCCGGGCCCGAACCATCGAAGCCCTCAGCGAGTTCGGCGAGTCGGCTATCGACGACCTCGTCGACTCGTTGGGTGACCCCGAGCGACCAACACCCGCCGAGGAACCGTATCCGAACTACCTGCTCCGGTGGTTCGACAGTGACTACTCGGAGTTCCGGCTGGTCGCCGTCGCCGCCATCGCCCGACTCGACAGCCACGATGGCGTCCCGAAACTGGCCGCGGCCTGTTCGGATCTCGATCCACGCGTCCGACTCCGGGCAGTCACAGAGTGCGGCCGCGTCGGCGACGACCGCTGTGTCCGGGCGGTCGCAACACATCTCACCGGCAACGAGGACGAACTCCGCCATGCGGCCGCCGACTCCCTCCAGCGGATCGGCAGCCGAAAGGCGATCCGAGCCCTGTTGCCGGCGGCGAAAAGCGACGACACGGACCTGCGCAGGACCGCGATCGGGAGCCTCGGCGAGGTCGGCTCGTTGAACCTGCTGGGAACGCTCCTTCGTGGGCTCGATGACGACGATCCGACGATCAGAGCGGCCGCCGCGGAATCGATCATTGAGTTGGTCGCTGCGGCTCCCAGTGAGGAGAGCCATACCGTCCGTGAAACGGTCGCCAAACAGCTCAACACGTTTCCGGATCGGGACATCGTCCCGGTGTTTCTGTCCCTGTTCGAGGAGTCCGATCGGCCGAAAATCCGCCGGAACACGGCGTGGCTGCTCGGTCGAATCGCCGACGAGGAGCCCCGAACGGATGTCGTCCATGCGCTCATCAAGGCGATCGCTGACGACGACGCGGAGACGACCCGCGTCGCCACCGCAAGCCTCGTGCGGATCGACGATCCGGCGATCATCGACGAGCTAGAGCGGTTCATCAAGGCCACCGACCTCGACTCGAAGGCCCTCAATCGAGCGGATTTCATCCGATCGCGGCTCACTGATAGCGAGGCCGAAGCGCGGCTGAAAGATGCCGTGGAGTACACGGAAGTCTCGGATCCGGCCGACTACACGCGGAAGCAAGCGGAGAAGGACTCGCGGTGAGTGGTGGCGACGATCTCCGGTGAGTGGTGGCAACGGCGCGGCGTGAGCAGGTGAGAAAGGGGACACACAGACTGAAACGCTTATCCACCAGGCCCCCCAACAGATTCCTATGCGTTACGATACCGTCGTGTTCGACAACGACGGTGTCCTTGTCGGTCGGACCCGGTTTGACGTGCTGCAGACGGCAACAGAGGAGACGTTCGAGAAGTTCGATGTTTCCGATCCGGACCCCGAATACGTCGAGGACATGACGATTGGTGCAACGCCCGAACGAGTCGCAACCGTGTGCAACGAGTACGGTCTCGATCCGGACCGCTTCTGGCGGGTCCGCGACCGGACGATGTCCGGTGCCCAGCAGGCCGAAGCCCGCGCCGGCCGGAAGACGCCGTACGGCGATCTCGATGTGCTCAGCGATATCGATGCCAACTTCGGCATCGTCAGTTCGAACCAACAGGAGACGGTCGATTTCCTGCTCGATCACTTCGGCATCCGCGACCTCTTCGAGACGGCCTACGGCCGGGAGCGAACAGTCGAAAGCCTCGACCTGCGGAAACCGAACCCCCACTACATCGAAGCCGCCCTCTCGGATCTCGACGGCGAGAACGCGCTGTTCGTCGGCGACAACGAGTCGGATATCAAAGCCGCCGAGAACGCCGGCATCGACTCGGCGTTCATCCGCCGGCCCCATCGCCAAAACTGGGATCTCAACGTCTGGCCGACGTGGGATATCGACTCGCTGGATGACCTCCGCCGAGTCTGCCGCGCCTGAGACGGCCCCGATTGCTGCGGTTTCTGCGGCCTGAGTCGCCCGTTTGGGCCCAGCAACCCACTTCACAACCCTTATCCGCACGCCGGGACTCCCTCAGATTGCAATGGCAAACGGTACGGTCGACTTCTTCAACGACACTGGCGGCTACGGATTCATTGATACTGACGATGCTGACGACGACGTCTTCTTCCACATGGAAGACGTTGGCGGCCCGGACCTCGAAGAGGGTCAGGACGTCGAGTTCGACATCGAGCAGTCCCCGAAAGGTCCGCGGGCGTCCAACGTCACCCGCCTGTAAGTTACGCCCCCGTAACTCACAGTTCCACACATAACTACACCTTCTGCAATTTTCAGCCCGCGAGAGTCATCAGTCGGTTCACCAGACCGACAGCCAGCGTCTCGCCGTCGTGGGTCAGCGTTCTGTCTCGCCGTAGTAGTTCAGAGTTCCCGGGTGTGGCTAACGGTCGCCACGTCGTCTTCTTGGAGGGCGATCTCCAGTTCGGTCGCGGGCTCCGGATCGAGCCGGTCGCTGAGGCGATCGCCGAAGATCCGGGCAAAGTGCTCCGCGCTCGGATTCAGTCCCTCGAAGGCCGGGAGGTCGTTCAGCGTCTCATCGCGGAACGAGTCGACCGTGGCCTCGACCGCCTCGATGACAGCGTCGATGTCGACGAGGTAGCCGTACTCGCCGAGAGCAGGCCCGCGGAAGGTCACCTCGGCAGTGAACTGGTGTGAGTGTAGTTCGCCCTCGGGGCCGGGGTTCGGAACCGTCAGATAGTGTTGGGCGACGAACGCCCGCGAGACCGACACCGCGTACATACCTCACTATCAGCTAGCTGTCGGTTAAAATATGTGGCAGTCAGTCGTCGGTTGGCAGCCGAGTATCGGTAGCGTTGCCGTCGCTCTCGGGCTGCGGCCGATTCGGTGCAGTCAATCGGACCGCACACTGTTTGAAATTCGGTTGCGCCGAGTCGGGATCGACCGCCGACAGCGTCAACTCGTTGATCGCCGGGTGGTGGATCGGCAGCCAGATCAGTCCCGGCGGAATGCTGTTGTCGACATCGGTGTCGACGGTGATCGCGCCGCGGCGCGATTTGATGACCGTTGTCCCGCGGTCGAAGGCGGGCAGGTACGTCCCGATCGTCTCGGCGTTGATGCGGGCAGTCGGCCGGGGGTCGTCGCCCGCACTTCGCGTTCCGGTGTTGTAGTGGTCGGCGGCCCGCCCCGTCGTCAGCGTGAGCGGGTAGTCGTCGTCGACGGGTTCGGGGAGGCTGCCATGGGTCGCCGTCGAGAACGCTGCCCGGCCCGTCGCCGTCGGGAACGACCACTCGCCGTCGTCGTAGTATCGGTAGCCGCCCGCGCTGTCGGCATCGGGAGCCGGCCAGCGAACCGCCAACTCGTCGGCCAGTCGGTCGTAGGAGAGCCCCGAGAGGTCGGCCGTCGAGTCAGCAGTCAGCTCGGTTAGTTCCGCGAAAATGGCTTCAGGGTCGAGCGGCGGGTCCTCGAAGAGCTCCGGTGCGATCCGCTTGCCGAGCGTGGCGATGATATCGAGGTCCTGTTTCGCCAACTCGGGCGGCTCGGAAACCGCCCTAACGCGGGAGACGCGCCGGTCCATGTTGATCGTCGTTCCCTCGGTTTCACCCCATGTCGCCGCCGGCAACACCACGTCGGCGAGTTCGGTCGTCTCGGAACGATACGCGTCCTGTGAGACGAGGAACGCATCGTCGAGGGCGTCGGTGACGTGGCGGTTGTCGGGCATCCCCGCAGCGGGGTTCGTCGCGATCGTCCAACAGACATCAAGGTCACCCTGTGCGAGTTTGTCGACGATGCGGACCGCACCCGGGCCAGCGGTTTCGGGGAGTCGGCTGAGCGGCACGTCCCACGCGTCGGCGACCCGCTTGCGCGCCGCGGCGTCGGTGAACGGGCGGTGGCCGGGCCACGTCGTGTTCGCTCCACAGATCCGCGATCCCATCGAGTTCGCTTGCCCCGTCAACGAGAAGGGACCGCTGCCGGGACCGAGATTCCCGGTCGCCAGACAGAGATCGATCAGCGAGCGGGCCGTTGCGGTCCCCTGGACGCTCTGATTGACGCCCATGCCCCAGTAGACGAGCGTCGACGCGTCGAGTGCCTCGGCGAGCGTCTCGATAGTCTCGACGGAGACACCGGCCGTCTCGGCGGCCGAGTCGATCGTCGGTAGCGACTCCACCATCGTCTCGAAGCCGGTCGTGTGGGACTCGACGAAATCGGTATCGACGCCGCCGGAGTCGATAACGTGGGTCAACGCGCCGCGGGCGACTGCGAGGTCGGTGCCCGGGTCCGGCTGAATGTGGGTGTCGGCCTCGCCGCTGGTCTCGCTTTCGACGGGGTCGACGACGACGAGCCGGCTGCCGTCTGCGGCCGCGCTGTCGGCGATCCAGCGGTACAACACCGGATGGGCGANCGCCGGGTTNGCTCCCCAGANNACGTGGNNNTCCGCNTCGGGNATNTCGTCGTAGGTCGGTGGGGGCGCGTCGCTGCCGAACGCGTCGTAGTAGGCGGTGACCGCGCTGGCCATACACAGCGTNGTGTTGGCNTCGTAGTNGNGNGTNCCGAANCCGCCGCGGGCGAGTTTGCCCAAGGCGTAAGCGGCCTCCGTCGTCTGTTGGCCGCTGCCGAGGACAGCGATGTTGCCCTCGCCGTTGCTGAGTGCCTCGATGAATCGGGTGGTGACGATGCCGAGGGCCGTATCCCAGTCGGTCGGTTGGAGGACGCCGCCGCGACGGACGAGCGGTTCGGTGAGCCGGTCGCCGCCCGGATCGACAGTCTCCCGAATCCCGCGCTGGCAGTCCCGGCCCTCGCTGGTCGGATGCGCCGGGTTGCCACGGGCGTCGGCAACGCCGTACCCATCCTCGCTGCCCTGTTGCAGATAGCCACAGCCGACCGCACAGCGCATGCAGGTGGTTGGCTGCCAGTCACTCATGGAGCGATCCCCAGCAGTAAGCCACAGCGGCAACAGTCTGTTTTCCCGTCTATGTTGCACATTGTGTCTCGGATAGTTGTGCTACTTTCCCGATGTGAGAGATATAATTGCTTTGCTTGTGCCCAGATAACTGTAAAGTCAGAACTATTCTGGCGGAAGTCGTGAAGTAATCAATCGCCCTCGACCGGGTCGGCGTCGGGCGTCAGCCCCTGTTCGGTAAGCGGGTTCGACGGCGACGGCGGCCGGACAGTCACCGCACACTGTTTGAAGTTCGGCTCGTCGGACTCGGGATCGACGACCGGCAGCGTCAACGCGTTGACCGCCGGGTGGTGGATCGGCAACCAGATCATCCCCTTCGGCACGCCGTCGTCGGGTTGCATCGTCGCCGTCACCGAGGCGCGACGGGAGACGATCACCGTCTTGCCGCGGTCTAACGCCTCGATATGGTCGATGATCGTCTCGGGATGGACGCGGGCGACCGGGCAGGTCTCGGGGTTGGGCTCGCGGCTGCGAACCCCCGTGTTGTAGGCGTCGGGCTCCCGGCCCGTAGTGAGGGTTAGCGGATAGTTCTCATCGGTCGGCTCCGCGAGGCCGCCGTGAGTGCCGGTCGAAAAGCGCGCCCGGCCCGAAGGTGTCGGGAACGACCAGCCATCGTCGGTGACGTAGCGGTAGCCGCCCTGACTGTCGGGTTCCGGCGCGGGCCACCGGACCGCTAACTCGGCGTCGAGGCGTTCGTACGAAATACCCGAGAGGTCGGCGACGGTGCCGTCAGTGAGCGCGACGAACTCGTCGAAGACGGTCTCGGGATCGATCGGCGGGTGCTCGAAGAGATCGCCGTACATCTGTTCGCCGATGGCGGCGATGATATCGATATCCTGGCGGACCTTCGAGGGGGTGTCGCTGGCGGCCCGCACCCGGGAGACGTTCCGCTCCATGTTGGTGACCGTTCCCTCGGATTCGCCCCACGTCGCCGCCGGCAACACCACGTCGGCAACGTCGGCGGTCTCGGTGCGGAAGGCGTCTTGGACGACGAGGAACGTATCCTCCAGCGTTTCCCGGACATGGTCGGCGTCGGGCATGCCGGCGACCGGGTTCGTGGCGACCGTCCAGCAGGCTTCGGGCTCGCCGTCGGCCAGTTGGTCGATGATGCCGACGGGGCCGGGACCGGGATCGTCAGGCAGGCGATCGACCGGGATATCCCACGCGTCGGCGACCGTCCGGCGTTCGTCGGGATCCTCGTAGTCGCGGTGGCCGGGCCACGTCCCTTTCGACGAACAGACGCGGGTGCCCATCGAGTTCGCTTGCCCCGTCAGCGAGAANGGNCCGCTGCCGGGTTCGAGGTTGCCCGTGGCGAGACAGAGGTCGATCAGGGCGCGAGCGGTCGCGGTGCCCTCGACGTTCTGGTTGACGCCCATCCCCCAGTAGATGAGCGTTTGGTCGGCGAAGGCGTCGGCGACGGTCTCGACGGTGTCCATCGAGACGCCGGCAGTGTCGGCTGCGTCCGCCGCGGCGGGCAGTTCCTCGCGGAGGGCGTCGAAGCCGACGGTGGCCTCCTCGATGAACTCGCGGTCGACGGCGTCGGTCTCGATCAGATGCGAGAGGACGGCCCGGGCGAACGCGAGGTCGGTGCCGGGATCGAGTTGGACGTGGGTGTCGGCGTCCTCGGCAGTCTCGCTTTCGACGGGGTCGACGACGATGAGTTGGCTGTCGTCCTCGTCGGCACTCTGGGCGATCCACCGATACATCACCGGGTGGGCGGCCGTCGGGTTCGCGCCCCAGACGACGTGGCTCTCGGCGTCGGGGATGTCGTCGTAGGTCGGCGGCGGCGCGTCGCTGCCGAAGGCTTGGTAGTACGCTGTGACCGCACTCGCCATACAGAGCGTCGTGTTAGCGTCGTAGTAGCGCGTGCCGAACCCGCCGCGGGCCAGCTTGCCCAGCGCGTAGGCGGCTTCGTTGGTCTGTTGGCCGCTGCCGAGAACGGCGACGCCGTTGGGCGTGTCTTCGAGGGCGGCTTGGAACCGGTTGACGACGACGCCGAGGGCGATATCCCAGCTGGTGGCGACGAGCTCGCCGTCCTTGCGGATGAGCGGGCGGGTCAGCCACTCGCCGTCCGGATCGGCCGTCTCGTCGATGCCGCGCTGGCAGGCCAGCCCACGGTTGACCGGGTGGTTGGCGTCGCCACGAACCGTATCGAGCCCGTAGCCGTTGTCGACACCCTTCTGGAGGTGGCCACAGCCGACGGCACATCGCACGCAGGTCGTCGGCGTCCACCCGGTCATCGGTCCCTCCCGACGCGACCGAGGGCGGCCGACCCCGCGGATTCCTGTGCGCGTCCGACATCAGTGCTGCAGCGAATATATATCGTCATTTGTGAGTTGTTGCTGCCTAATAGTGAAACAATGAGAGGTATAACGCTTTTGCTTTTGTACAATGTAGCGTATTTTGGACTATTTTCGGTTAGATGTGCGCCCGTGCATACGCGTGGGCTGACTCTGTGAACCCACACAGCGGTAGCTCGGCCCTGTGTATCCACACAGCAGTAGATCGGTCGGACTGCGGCTCGCGCTCACCCAACGGGAACAGATGGAAACAGCGCGATCTCACCGACGACGAATCCGACCGATCAGTCCCAACACGGCCAAAACCATACGAATCGCCGAATATCGAAAGAGAATCTGATAATATCTAATTCACACCCAGTTTCGAACCCGAATTAAAATTCATCTCGTTGACGCCGAAAGATACCCGGGTATTTACGTGGGGTGTCGAACTGTTTGATTTAACCGTCTGTTTCCATATTTTTTAAATGAGCAAGTTTTTATGCTGATATCCGAAGTAATATCCATGCTGGCTAAGCACACGCCCACTGTAACGCACAAACGGTTGCAGTTCCACGTAGGAGGTTCAACGTAATGGCACACAAGAAAGAGGACTACAAAGACGGATTATACGGTGATGAGGTCCGTGAGAAGCTGTTAGAGTTCGCCGACAAGGGCTTCGACTCGATTCCCGAAGACGAGATCGATAAGTGGTTCTGCCGATTCAAATTCTGGGGCGTCTTCCACCACCGCTCGGGGCAAGAAGGCTACTGCATGATGCGGTTGACCAACTGCAACGGGCAGCTGGAACCCGGCCAGCTGCGCGCCATCGGCAAGGCCGCCGAGGAGTACGCCAAAGGCCCCGAAGACAATCCGGAGTACGGTAACGGCTGGATCGACTTTACGACGCGGCAGTCGATCCAGCTCCACTGGGTCAAGTTCGAAGACGTACCGAAGGTCTGGGACATCATCGAACCGGCCGGCGTCACCACTCGGTCGGCCGGCGGCGACACGATGCGAAACATCGTCGGCTGTCCGGTCGCCGGCAAGGCCCCCGACGAGATTATCGACACGCAGCCGATTCTTGATCGGTTCCAAGAGGAGATCCGCGACGACGACGCCCTCTGCAACATGCCGCGGAAATTCAATATCTCGATTACTGGCACCCCAGAGGGCGGCGCACAGGACTCGATCAACGATATCGGGCTCGAACCCGCAAAGAAGGAAATCGACGGCGAGGAAGAACTCGGCTTCAACGTCCGCGTTGGCGGCGGCCTCGGCGGCCACGAGCCCCGCGTTGCTCGCGCGCTCAACGTCTGGGTCGAACCCGATCGGGCAGTCGACATCGTCCGCAACTTCGTCGAACTCTACCACGAGGAGGGCAACCGCCAAAACCGGAACAAGAACCGCGCGCGGTTCTTCGTCGACGAACACGGCACCGAGTGGATTCGAGAGAAGCTCCAGGACGACTACGTCGATTGGGAACTCAAAAGCGACGGCAAGGACATGCGGGAAAACTACACCTACAACGCCGGCCGACCCCAAGAGGACGGTAATTTCGACTACATCGGCGTCCACGATCAAAACGACGGCAAAAAGTGGGTCGGTCTGAGCGTCGCCTGCGGGCGACTCGAATCCCAAGAAGTGCTCCGACTTGCCGACCTCGCCGAAAAGTACGGCTCGGGTTCGATCCGACTGACCCGCCGGCAGAACCCCCTCATCATGGATGTCGATCCCGACCGGGTGGACGAGTTGCTCCGCAAACCCTTGCTCCACAAACACAAACCCGAGCCGAACCCATTCGTTCGCGGGGCGACTGCCTGTACCGGCACCGAGTTCTGCGGGCTCGCACTCACCGAGACGAAAACCCGGATGGCCCGCATGCTGCGCTGGCTGCGCGATAACGTCGATCTCCCGGACGACATCAACCAACTCAAGATTCACTACTCCGGGTGTACGGCCGACTGCGGCCAGGCCAACACCGCCGACATCGGCCTGATCGGCATGCGCGCCCGGAAGGACGGCGAGATGGTCGAAGCGATGGATATCGGCGTCGGCGGCGGCATCGGCGAGGAACCCTCCTTCGTCAACTGGATCCGCCAGCGCGTCCCGGCCGACGAAGTACCCGGGGCGATCAAGAACATCCTCGAAGCCTACGCCGCCCACCGCTTTGAGGGCCAGACGTTCCGCGAGTGGGTCGANGCGACGGGCNACGAGNCGCTNNTCGAGCTNNNNGANCCCGANGAGANCGANNGCTACGANGANCCGTGTCTCTACGACGCCAAACAGTCGTGGTACCCGTTCGCCGACGAGGAAAGCGAGGAGGCAAAGGGGGTGCCGGCTGCGGCCGATGACTGACGAAACGCCCCCAGAGCCGACCGTTGGGAACAGCGACCGCGAGCACGCCGGGCAGGACGGGACGACCGAACACGTCTCCGCGGACGTGGCACCCGAACTGTTCGGCTGATCGCCGCCGCGGCGACGGTCCCGGTTTCAGCTTTTCGCGGATTTGGTTATGAACCACCAACAGTGAGCGTCGATTCGAGCCGAGTTGTGTAACGCAACACCCAAACGATGTCAGCGGATGAAATGAATTCCCCTTACGACGACGACGGAGAACCCCACGGATTTAATCCCTTCACCGACCCAGCGACAGGTATGGACGGGCCGTTGGAAGACGAGTTCGGTCGGGAAGTCACCGGCGTNCGCGTCTCGCTNACCGANCGGTGTAACTTCGACTGNGTCTACTGCCACAACGAGGGGNTGGGNGACACNCGNGGGCCGATGGANCCNGCCGACGACGAGATGAGCGCCGACGACGTGGTNCGCTTTCTGGAGGTCGNNNNGGAGTTCGNCGTCGANNNNGTGAAGTTCACCGGCGGCGAGCCNATGNTGCGACAAGACCTCGAAGAGATTATCCGCCGCACACCGGAGTCGATGGAAGCCTCGATGACGACCAACGGGACCTTCCTGCCGGGGCGTGCCGAGGATCTCAAGGACGCCGGCCTCCAGCGGGTCAACGTCTCACAGGACGCCATCGACCCCGACGCATTCGCCGAGATCACGAAATCCGGCGCGTACGAACAGGTGCTGGAGGGCGTCGAAGCCGCCGTCGACGCCGGGCTCGCGCCGGTGAAACTCAACATGGTCGTGTTCAAACACACCGCCGGCTACGTCGAGGGGATGGTCGAACACGCCGCCAACAACGACGGTCTCCGGCTCCAGTTGATCGAGTACATGCCCGAGTTGACCGGGCATCCGGAGTGGAACATTGACATTCAGCGCGTTCACGACTGGCTAGCCGACATCTCCGCGCGCGTCGAACACCGCGAGATGCACAACCGTACGCGCTACTGGATCGCCAGCGACGACGCCGACGAATCTGAGGAAATCGACGAATCAAACGGCGGGATGGTCGAAATCGTCGATCCCGTCGAGAACCCGAACTTCTGTGCGAACTGTCACCGCGTGCGCGTCACGCACGAAGGCTACCTGAAGGGCTGTCTCAACCGCAACGACGACCTCCGGTCGATGGGCGAGATGAGCCGCGACGAGATCCGCGAGACCTTCCGCGAGACCGTTGCCAACCGCGTTCCCTACTACGGCGAGTACATGGTCCGCAACGAGGACGACGAGTGGGTCGTCAACGAGGAGTACCTCCCTGATCAGCCGCAAGCCGCCGACTGATCGAGCGACTACGATTCTTTGGCTGCTGCAACAACATCGGTGAGTAGCTGCCGCACCCGCGACGCTGTCTCCGTCCAGTCGGGTTGGGCGTCGTACCGCTGGCGTGCGGCCTGTCCCATCGCTGCCAACCGTTCTCGGTCGGCGGCCAGCGTCGTGATCGCGTCGGCGACCGCGGCTGAATCGTCGGGCTCGACGAGAAAGCCGTTGTCGCCATCGGTGACGAGGTCAGTCGCGCCGCCGGCGCGTGCAGCGATAGCCGGCAGCCCGAAGCTCATGCCTTCGAGATAGACGAGGCCGTAGCCCTCGTACTGAGAGGGCACGGCCAAGACGTGGTGATCGCGGAATTCGGCGGCGAGGGCGTCGTCGCTAATCGCGCCGGTGAACTCGACGCGGTCGGCCAGCCCGCGGTCGACAACACGGTCGCGGCACCGCGCGACGTAGGCCTCGTCGACCGGCTGGCCGACGACAGTGAGTTCGGCGTTGCTATCGGCGGCTGCCAGCCCGTCGATCAGCGTGGCGAGTCCTTTGCGCGGCGTGATGTTGCCAACGAACAGCAGACGGAGCGGATTGTCGCGTGCGCGCTCGGCAATCTGATCGTCCGTAATGGCTGGATCGAACCGGTCACCAGCCGGCGGCGCGATCACCGTTCGCTCGGCGTCGATAGCGAGGTCGGTAACGACATCCCGGGTGACGGAGCTGTTGCAGACGACGCCGTCGACGCCGCGAAGATAGCGACGTTCGACGGCGCGGTAGAGTGGTTGCAGACGTCGGTGTTCGCTGGCTCGGAGGTGATGGACGATGCTCACGATCGGCGTCGAGAGCCGGCGGTTCGTCCACGCCAGCGATGGGTGGGCGAGTTCGTCCTGTAGCAACACGTCATAGTCGCCAGCGAGTCGTCGGGCGAAACCGGGTGTGACGTTGTCGACGAGCCCCCGCGGGTAGGATCGCCACGGGAGTTCGATCACGTCGACCGTCTCACCGGCCGCTCGGAGTTCCGAGACGAGCCGGCGATCGTACTGAAAGCCGCCCGATTGCTCGTCGAGCGAGCCGTAGATGACGAGGCCGATCTTCATGCCCAACCCTCGTTCATGCACGATACCCCAGCGCGTCCAGCCGGTCCGAAGCCGTGTCGTCCCCGTAGACCCGGCTCACCGGCAGCGATTCCGGTGGCTCCAGCGTCGGGGTTCGCGTCCCCGAATCGCTGGCGGTCGTTTCCGCCCACGGAACGGTGATCAGGGCGGGCACGGGCGTCTCCATCGGATGGCCGTACAGGCCCCACTCGCCGAAGAGATTGCCGTGGTCGGCTGTGATCGCAACGCGGCCGTCGACGTTGGCACACAGCGACTCGACTTCGTCGAGGACGTAATCGAGATTGGCTCGGTAGGCCGCTCGAACACGGTCGACGCTGACCTCGTTTTGCCGAAGCGCGACCCACGGGTTCCCAGTGTTGCTGTGGCTGCCGGCCCGGACCAGCCCGTCGTCGCCGTCGAGCGGATCGGGGACGAATGGGTGGTGCGGTTGCATGTAGTGGACGACGAGGCGATCGGGTGCTGTTTCGCGCGCATGCGCAATGGCGCGGTCCGTGACGGCTTCGGGCGGGATCGTGTTGTGCGCGTCGTCCCACGCGTATTTCCAGACTTCGTCGAGGGCGGCAAAGGCGTCGGCATCGAGATACCGGTCAGTCCACGTGTTGGCCGTCACCATGACCGTCCGTTCGGTTTCGGGGTTGTCGCGGAACGTGTTTTCGAGCCACTCCGAGGAAGAACTGCCGACCGAGCGGATCGAGCTCACATCAGTGAGAAAGTCGTAGTCGTCGGCGACCGAAGCGAGCAGATCGGCCCGACAGCCGTCGAGAACGACCAGCACGTCCCACGACCGATCGTAGACGTTCGTCCCGTACGGCAGCCGCCGGCCGGCCAGCTGAATCGCCCGCAGGTAAGCCGTCCCGAGCCGACTCATTCCCGGTTCTACCACGGTCTGTGTTCGGCCGAGACTGTCAAAACCCCATCGGCGGCCCGAGCCGGGCACACCACTGCCAGCAGCGGGGGAATTTTACCGCTCGCCCGCGCGGTGAGAGTGTGCACTGTCTGTTCGTCGGGGCGGGGTCGATCGCGGCGTCGTATGCCGCCGGCCTCGCCGACGCGGACTGCTCGCTGGCCGGCGTCTGCGATCTCGATGCCGACCGCGCCGCAGCCCTCGCCGCCGACCACGACTGTCCCGCCTTCGATGATCTGGATGCAACCCTCGACGCCCTCAACGCGCCGCTGGTCGTCAACCTAACGAGCCACGCGGCCCACGCCGAGATCACCCGAACCGCACTCGCAGCCGACCGCCACGTCTACACGGAGAAACCGCTCGCACTCGACGCTGAGACGGCCGGCGAGTTGGTCGAGATGGCCCGCAAGCGGGATCTCGCGCTTGGCTGCGCACCGGCCTCGATCGCAGGACCGACCCAACAGCGCGCACGCCGGCTGCTCGGCGAGGGGCGACTCGGGGCCGTCCAACTGGCGTACGCGCACGCCCACGTAGGCCGTGTCACCGACTGGCACGACCGCCCGGAGTCGTTTCTGTCTATCGGCCCGCTCTACGACGGCGGCGTCTATCCGCTGTCGCTGCTGGTCGCGTGGTTCGGTCCTGTCGATCGCGTTCGAGTCGCCGATAGCCTCGATTGTTGGCCCGAACAGGAGACAAAACAGCCCGACGCCGCCAGCCACGTCGAGGCGATGCTGGCGTTTCGAGACGGCCCGACAGTACGACTCACGGCGAGTTTCTACGCGCCCCACCGAAGTCGGGAGTTCTACGGGCTGGAACTCCACGGCGACGATGGCTCACTGTATCTCGACAACACTGGCCGGATGGAACCCGATAGCGAGGCCGTCCAGTACGGCGGACTCGGCCGGTCGTATACGACTGTTCCACCGCAGTCGCCGACTGACGCTCGCGCCTACATCGATGCCGTCGATGATCTCGCAGCGAGCATCGAGGCGGTCGAGCCACTCGACGGCGGTGTCGAACCGCCGCTGTCGGTCCCAGCGGCCGCGGCGAGCGGGGTCGATCGTGCTCACCTGACTGGAGACGAGGTCGATCCGGTCGCGGTGGAAGCTCCCGCCGAGGTCGATTGGCGCGCGCTTCTCGCCGTACCACGAGCCGACGACGACCCGGGCGTCGTAGCCGACCGCGTCGATAGCGTCGTTGAGCACGGCGGGCTCCCCGGAGAGTTCGAGAGCGAGATCGTAGTCGCCGAGTTCGGCTGCAGCGGCCTCGGGCGACAGGACTCGATCCGCGCCCATCGCGGTCGCCGCCTCCCGGCGGGCGGGGATCGGCTCGACGACAACGAGTTCATCGAGCGGGAACGCCGACAGGAGCCGGGTCGTACAGAGGCCGACCACACCCGCGCCGAAAACCGCGACCGACTCGCCGAGCCGCGGCTCGCTGTCGAGGACAAGGTTCGTCGCGGTTTCGACCGTCGGCAACAGGCTGCCGTGGGCGGGCGAAACACCCTCCGGCAGGACCACGAGATCATCGGGATCAGCCGCAAAGCGGGTCTGATGGGGGCGGAACGCGAAGACCGTTCGATCCAGCCAGTCGTCGGCCACGTCGCTGCCGGTCTCGACGACGGTGCCGGCGGCGGCGTAGCCGTACCGAAGCGGATACTCGAAGGTGTCGTCGAAGGCCTCGATGGTCTCGTCGACCGGCAGCTCGGTTGGTGCCTCGTCGCGGTAGACGAGTAGTTCCGAGCCAGCACTGATCGCCGAGGCGTCGGTTTCGACGACGACTTCGTCGACTGCGGCGTCG
This sequence comes from Halonotius terrestris, assembly GCF_006861665.1. GTDB lineage: Archaea > Halobacteriota > Halobacteria > Halobacteriales > Haloferacaceae > Halonotius > Halonotius terrestris. The sequence continues at coordinate 328,175 of NZ_RKLU01000004.1, forward strand.
ACGCTGACTGAACGGTGATCGACGGTCCGTGGGGCGGTGAAGTAGAGGGCTGAGTCGGCCATCGCTGGAGGGGCCTAATCGTCTCCCGTCGTCGCTGGCGGTTGGTCGAACTCGACGCTCGTTCCCTCGTACCGGCAGTCTTCGAGGGCGTGTTTGGCGGCGTAGCCCGCGTCGTGGGCTGTCTCGCCGCGACCGACGCCGACTTTCAGTGCGACGCCGGCGTCGCTCTCAACGTGATCGATGGCGGCCTGATAGTCGTCGGGCGACAGCGACGGGCAGACACTGATGATGTTGTCGCCACCGACGAAGAAGGACAGCGCGCCGTGGGCCTCGCGCATATACTCCATCAGCGAGGCGTAGCTGCGCTCGATGTGGATGAAGGAGTCGAACTCGTTGAGTTGATCGGTGTATTTGCCCGTCGCGTCGTTGACGTCGAAGTGGGCGATATGCACCGTTGAGTCGTCGTCGCTATCGAGGGGGTCACCAGCTAACACTTCGGTCCGGCCCTCGTCTTGGGCACTGCCGGCCGCTTGGATCTTCTCGGTCGCCTCGTCAAGCGCGACCGCCGGCGTGTCGGCCGTCCCGATCCCGAGGCTGACAGTGACCGGGTATCGGTTGCGGATCGTCTCTTGGAGGGCGGTGTGGCCGGCGCGGCCGATGCCGTTGGTGACGGCGATCATGTTGTCGAACCGGCTGAAGAAGACGTAGCCGCCGCGGCTACCGAGGAACTGGGCGATATCCGCAAACAGCCGCGACTGCATGGTTTGGAGGTCCATCTCACGACGTGGCTCCGGGGTCACCGTCCACGGGCCGTAGTTGTCGATCTGGATCAGTGTTAGCTGGGTCGTCACAGGAAGCCGTAGGGGATACCCAAGTTAGTGTCTTTCCGTTCTCCTGACGACTCACACGCAGCCGAACCCTCGCGGGAACCGGACGTTTCAATCCACGGCGGGCCGACACAGCGATATGGCGTATCAGGGAATTATCTTTGACGTCGACGGCACGGTCGTCCGCGATCACACCCCGATTCCGGGGGCCGCAGCGGGACTGGACGCGGTCGCGGAATCGGGCCTCGATCGCGTTTTCCTCTCGAACAATCCGGCGGCCGTCCCGGAAGCTTACGAGGATCGCTTCGCCGATGCCGGCTTCGCGGTCGACGCCGAGGAAGTGTTCACCGCCGGCACCGTGACGACGGACTACCTCGCCGACGAACACGCCGACGACGACCTGTTCGTCATCGGCGAAGCGAGGCTGAAAGCCCAGTTCGAGACGGCGGACCTCTCGCTGACGACCGAGCCGGATGCGGCCGACGTGTTAGTCGCCTCGATCGATTCCGAGTTCAGCTACGAAACGATGTGCGATGCGGTCGTCGCCGGCGAGGAAGCGAGCGACTTCGTCGGCACCGACCCGGATATGGTCTACCCGCAGGACGGCCCCGACCTTCCGGGATCGGGCTCGATCATCCACGCCGTCGAGGGCGTCACCGAACGCGGGGTCGACGTGATCTGTGGGAAACCCTCCGAACTCGCCCGGCGAACGGCACTCGACTACCTCGGCGTGTCGGCCGAGGACTGCCTCGTCGTCGGCGACCGACTGAACACGGATATTCGACTCGGCACCGACGCCGGGATGACGACCGTCCTCACGATGACCGGGATCACCGACGAGGCAACGCTCGCCGAATCAGCGGTCGAGCCCGATTATGTCGTCGACTCGCTGGGGGAGTTAGCGGGCGTTATCGACGGCACGGCAGAACGATACGACGAGTGAACGAAAACAGGCACCCCGTTATCATGTGTGGTATTGTGGTCGTGTTTAGTTAAGAGTGAAAACTGAGGCGGAGTGAATTTCGGCTGGTCTATGGCGGAAATCACTCGCCTCAGCGGTTGTAACGACTGGCTTGAATTAGATTTTGTGGAGCGAGAGCGGACACCGAGCGAGTTGATGAAGCTCGGTATTCGGTTACATCTGGCTGGATTATCACTTTCGAATACCGTCTCAGAACTTGAGACGGTATTCGAAAGT
>NZ_RKLU01000005.1:21-1664 GCF_006861665.1 Halonotius terrestris
GCGGGCAAGGGTGAGGTTGTTCGCCTATTAAAGGAGGTCGTGAGCTGGGTTTAGACCGTCGTGAGACAGGTCGGCTGCTATCTATTGGGGGTGTAAGGGACGTGCCATGAACGATCGTATAGTACGAGAGGAACTACGATTGGGCACCACTGGTGTATCGGTTGTCNGAGANGGCAGTTGCCGAGTAGCCACGTGCCGCGGGGTAAGAGCTGAACGCATCTAAGCTCGAAACCCACATGAAAAAGACGTTCCACTGAGGGCACTCGTAGAAGACGAGTTCGATAGACTCGGGATGTACGCACCAAGGCAACGAGGTGTTGAGTCCACGAGCACTAACAGCCCAAGCCAACAATCATACGAAGCACTGTGACCCACTGTAATGGGTCCAGGCGCGAACTGGATTGCACGAACACACGATACGTAACGAAGTGATCGTGAGGTGGTAGACGACCGATTTGGATTTACACTGGTTCGACTCCAGTGATCGGTTTCGGCGGCCACAGCGACGAGGTTCCACCCGTACCCATCCCGAACACGGCAGTTAAGCTCGTCTGCGTTCCGCGCAGTACTGGAGTGGGCGACCCTCTGGGAGTCGTGGTTCGCCGCCACCCATTCATACTTTCATTCTCTCTTCGCCAGCAACAGCACTCGTTGGTGAGGGCAGTTTCCGTCAGTTAGCGGCAGCTCTCGCGTGTTGCTGCCGCTTACAACGACCGAGATTGATCTCCGATCGATTCAGCCACAACGCTGTTCGTCGGTATTGCTGCAAAAAACGAAGCCGCTGCCGACTTATTCAGCTTTGACAACGTCGGCGTCGGGGGCGTTTTCTTTGACGCTTTCCAGTCCCTGCTCGCATTTCTGGCGGCTCGCGTAGCCTTCGCCACTGTCGGCGATGATATTCCCGTTCTCGTGAACGAGTCGCCATCGCCACTGATCGGAGTTATCGGTGTAGAGTTCAAATGTTGCTGTCACAGATTGAGATTGTCTCACAAGGGTATTATTCTACCGGTAGTCAGAACCTACTCATCTCCCGTCGGCATCGACAACGCGTGATCGACGACCGTGCCGTCGGGCTGTAGGGTGACACTCCCGAGCGTCACTGTCTCGCCGGGTTCGCCATCGGTGGCGATCGCCCGCAACGTCGTCTCTCGGTCGAGTTGCTCCCACGTGATCTCCTCGACCAGTTGCTGAAATTCGTCAGGATCGCGCCATCCCGAGTCGATATCGCTTGGCACGTGGACGACGAATCGAAGCTCGGAGTCGGTGACGTGGATGCCGACGACGAAGCGGTCGCCGTCGCTGGCCCCCTCGCCCGCTGTCTCGTTCTCGGCGTCGTTCCCATCGCTCATACCGACTCATTCGCCGAGCGGTCGCAAAACGGCTGTGGGTTGGCTGTCGGCCGTGACAGACGGTAACAGTCGGCGACGCGACGCCGGGTAGAACGGTTTTTGTCCGCCGGTCGACCATCACAGACAATGAGCTATCGGATCGGCCTGGTGGGCAAACCATCGGTCGGCAAATCCAGTTTCTTCAANGCNGCGACGATGAACGACGTNCCCGAGGGCGCNTATCCNTTCACGACNATCGACCCNNNCGTNGGCGAAGCNTACGTCCGCGTNGACTGTGCGGCCCCGGAGTTCGAC
>NZ_RKLU01000005.1:1670-11405 GCF_006861665.1 Halonotius terrestris
TGNACCCCGANCGTCGGCGTCTGCCGTGACGGCACCCGCTTCGTCCCGACAAAACTCGTTGACGTGGCGGGGTTGATTCCCGGAGCCCATGAGGGCAACGGCCTCGGCAACCAATTCCTGACCGACCTNAACGAGNCNGACGNGNTNNTNCACGTNGTNGANTTCTCCGGGNNNACNGACNNCGAGGGNGANCCGACNGAGGGCCACGACCCCCGCGACGACATCGACTTCCTCGANACNGANCTCGACATGTGGTATCTCGATATCCTCGAAAAGGGCATCGAGAGCCACGAGACGAAATACGAGGGCGCGGAGGCGAAGATCGAGGTCGACCTCGCCGAGCAGATGAGCGCGTTCAAAACGAACAAAGACGAGATCAAACAGATCATCCTCTCGCTCGGCCTCGAACTCGATACCGACACGTGGGACGACGAGGACCGCGAAGCCCTCGCCCGCGAGATCAGAAAGCGAACCAAGCCAATGCTGATCGCGGCCAATAAGATGGACACTCCCGAGGCACAGGCCAACTGGGATGAGATCACCGACGATCCCGACTACGACCACCTGACCTTCGTCCCGGCGAGTGCCCACGCCGAGGGAGCCCTGAAAAAAGCCGACGACAACGGCGTCATCGACTACACGCCAGGCGACGACTCCTTCGACATCCTCGGGGACCTCTCGGCCGAACAGGAAGCCGGTCTCGAACAAATACGAGACTTCATCGCCGACTACGGCGGTACCGGCGTCCAGCAGGCTATCGAAACCGCCCTCTTTGATGTGCTGGGCTGTATCGCCGTCTTCCCCGGGACCGCCAACGGCAGCGACGACGAGAAGGGTGTCTTCCGGGACTGTTTCGTCCTCCCCGAGGAAGCGACGACCGAGGACTTCGCGTACTTCCTCCACTCGGACATCGGCGACGGGCTGCTTCACGGGATCGACTGCCGGACGGAACGACAGGTCGGCGCGGATCACGATCTCACCCACCGCGATGTCGTCGAGATCGTTTCGACCAACTGAGACGGTTCAGTCGCCAGTGTCGTCGATTGCGGTCGCCAGTGCGTCGAGAGCGTGTGTCGCGCTTTTCTGTTTCACCGCCGCGCGGTCGCCGTCGAAGACATGGCGATCGACGCGTACGAAGGAGTCCTCGCTACCCCACGGGGCAGCGTAGGCGACGCCGATGAAGACGAGGCCGACCGGTTTTTGCTCCGTGCCGCCGGTGGGGCCGGCGATTCCGGTCGTCGAGACGCCCCACGTCGTTGCCGCTGTGTCTCGAATCCCGGTCGCCATCTCGGCGGCGACTTCTCGGCTCACTGCGCCGTGGCTATCGAGTGCTTCCCGTGAGACGGCGAGGTCCTGCTGTTTCGAGCGGTTAGAGTAGGTGACGACGCCACGATCGAAGTACGCACTCGATCCGGGAACATCAGTAAGCCGCGAGCAGATCAGCCCGCCGGTCAGCGACTCAGCGACAGCGAGGCTTTCCTCACGGTCTGTCAACCGTTTGCCGACGACCGCTTCGATCGGCTCGCCGTCCTCGGTTGCTGGTGTCATGTCGTCGCGTTCGTGGGCCATCCGTTTGAAGCACCCTGTTCAGTCGAGTTCGACCGCTCGGCCGTCTTCGGCGGAGCGGTAGATCGCGTCGATCACCCGTTGGACGGCCAGCCCCTCGCTGATCGTGTTTCGCTCCGGGACTTCGTCGGCGGCGACGTGTTCGAGGAAGTAGCCAACTTCGGTCAGATGCGTGTTGTTGTCGGCGGTGTCGACGGCCGTTTCGGTGAGGTGGTCGCTGCCGGCACTGCCCGACTCGTAGATGGTGAGCTCCTCGCTTTTGCGGTCGTAGATCGCGCCGCCGTCGCTGCCGCGTAGGACGAACTCGTCGGTTCGCGGGCGGTTGGCCGCCCACGCGACCTCAAGGGAGACGGTTCGACCGTCCTCGGCTCGCAAAAACGCGCTGGCGGAATCCTCGACGTCGAACGCCTCAGGCCCCTCGTCGTCGCCCCACATATAGAGGTAGCCGTAGTCCTCCCGAGTCCCGAACTGTGCTCGCGTCGTCGCCGACACCTCGGTGATCGTCGGGAAATCGAGGAAGTGCAGCGCGAGGTCGATCGCGTGGACGCCGATATCGATGAGCGCGCCGCCGCCGGCGACCTCCTTCGAGGTGAACCACGAGCCACGGCCGGGGATGCCCCGCCGCCGGACGTAGTTGGCTTCGACGTGTGTGATGTCGCCGAAGCGGCCCTCATCCCGGTAGGCGGTGGCGACCTCGACCGGCGCGGCGAAGCGGTTGTTGAAGCCGACCATACAGAACCCGTCGCTGGCGGCCGCGCTGTCGGCGATGCGTTCCGCGCTGTCGAGGGTGTGGGCGACCGGCTTTTCGAGTAACACGTCGAGGCCAGCGTTCAGCCCGGCGGTGGCGTAATCTTCGTGGTACTTGTTCGGCGTCGTGACGAACAGCGCGTCGATCTCGGTGAGGATGTCGTCGATGTCACTGTACGTCGGCACGTTCCACTCCTCGCTGAACTCTTGGCGGGCCTCGGCATCGATATCGACGCCGCCGACGAGGTCCGCGCCGTGTTCTTCGAGGCGGTCGGCGTGGTGGTGGCCGATCCCACCGAGGCCGACGATCCCGACTCTGACTGGCGGTTCTGACATACTTGGCGATGGCTACTGGCGCGGTCGGTAAAAGAGATGCTTCCGTTCGCTCGAAACTGCACGCGCTCTTAATTAGACTAGTCTAATTTATCTATTCGATAGCAACAACTATACGCGCTGCCCCGCGCTGTCTATGTACGATGGCCGATCACACTCCGTCCGAGACGCTCTCCCGCAGACGCGCGGTTGCTGCGGGGGCTGGACTCCTCACCGCCGGGCTCGCCGGCTGTGCGGGCGGGCAGACCGTTAGCGACGCTCCGAGCGACGGGGCCGTCGCTGTCGCCTCGTTTTTCAGTTTCTATGACTTCGCTCGCAACATCGTCGATGGCACTCCGGTCGAGGTGGAAAACCTCGTGCCGACGGGCCTCCACGGCCACGGTTGGCAACCGAACGCGAGCGTCACCCGACGGATCATTGAGGCCGACGCGTTCATTCACGTCGGCGCGGGCTTCCAGCCGTGGGCCGACCGCGCGATTCGGACGATTCAGGACGACGAGGTCGACACGCAGTTGATCAACGCCCGCACAGGCGTCGAGTTGGCCGACCTCGCTGCGTCGCTGGATCCGGAGGAAGAGGGCGTCGGCGACCAACAGGGGAAAGACCCGCACTTCTGGCTCGATCCGCAGCGCGCGAAGCTATCAGTGGACAATATCACGGCTGGGCTTGCCGACCTCGCGCCGGCGCATGCGGAGTCGTTCCGCGCGAACGCGGCGACGTACAAATCCGAAACCTTGGATCGGATCGACGCGGACTATCAGGCGATTTTCGACGCCGCCGACCGCGACGTGGTGCAACTGGCAGCCCACAACGCCTTCCAATACATCGGGCTGCGGTACGGCGTAGCGATGCGCCCGCTGGTGACGAATCTTGCCGCGAGCGGTGCGGTCGCCCCAGAGGACATCACGCAGGCCAAGCAGGTCATCGCCGACAACGACATTCGCTACATCGCCAACGGCGTTTTCGAGTCGCGTCGGCCGGCGATCCAACTGATCGAGGAAACCCAAGCCGAGGCGTACTTCCCGGTCACCCCATACGCCGGCGTCCGCGAGGACTGGGTCGAGNANNNNTGGGGNTACGAGGAGATNGCNTACAACATCAACATGCCGACCTTCGAGGTCGTCCTCGGTAACAAATCGCCTGCCGAGGCTGGTCCCGACGGTTGGGCGGAAACGTGGAGGAACTTCGAATGAGTGCCGACAGCAACGCGGAGCCGACCAGTGAGCCGCCGGCCTCCGGTCAGACCCCACTCATCGAGATCGACAACGTCGAGTTCGGCTACACGGCGACGCCCGTCGTCAGGGATATTTCGCTGCGGATCGACGCCGGCGAGTACGTCGCTGTCGTCGGCCCGAACGGCTCGGGCAAATCGACGCTGATGAAGCTCATGCTGGGACTCTTAGAGCCCGATCAGGGGACAGCCCAACTGTTCGGCGAACCCGCCCACAAGTTCGACGACGGCTCCCGGATCGGCTACGTTGCCCAACACGCCAGTTCCTCCAAGGAGATGCCGATTACCGTCCGCGAGGTCGTCAAGATGGGGCGGTTTCCGCATGTCGGCTTCGGTCGACTCTCGGAATCCGACTGGGCGATTGTCGACCGCGCGCTCGACACCGTCGGGATGTCGGCGTTCGCAGATCGGCGGGTGACCCAACTTTCGGGCGGGCAGCGACAACGGGCGTTCATCGCCCGCGCGCTCGCCGGCGAGGCTGACCTTCTCGTCCTTGATGAGCCGACCGTCGGTGTCGACGCCGAGTCCGTCGAGGCCTTTTACAAATTGCTGGAATCGCTCAACGACGAGGGGATCACGATCCTCCTGATCGAGCACGACCTCGCGGCGGTCACCGATCACGCCGACCGCGTCGTCTGTCTCAACGGCGAGGTCTACTTCGACGGGCCGACCGACGAGTTCGTCGACAGCGACGCGCTTGCGCGCACCTTCGGGGCGGTCACTACGAATCCCGGTGATGCCACATGAGCGAGGTTGTGGCAGTCCTGCTACAGGGTGGGCTTGATGCCGTGTTCAGCCCGCTGTACTGGCTGCTTGATGTCTGGTCGCTGCTCATGTCGTGGCTCGCCGGCGCGACCGGGCTCGAACTGCTCCAGTACGGGTTCATGCACCGGGCGATCCTCGTCGGCNTCTGNATCGGNGTNATGGCNCCGCTCATCGGTACGTTCCTNGTCCACCGNCAGCTCGCACTCATCGGCGACGCNCTCGCNCACACNGCCTTCGCCGGNGTCGCNGTCGGCCTCTTCNNNAANGCNGTCNNCGNCNTCGGCGTCTCGCCGTACCTGACTGCGGTCGTCGTCGCTATGCTCGCCGCGCTGTTGATCGAACTCATCTCCGAAGTGACCGACGCGTACAACGATGTCTCGATGGCGATTGTCCTCTCGACGGGGTTCGCCCTCGGCACGACGCTGATCAGCATCAACGCCGGCGGGCTGACCGTCAGCGTCGATCAGTACCTCTTCGGCAACCTTTCGACGGTCACCACGGACGCCGCCGCGATTCTGCTTGTCCTGTTCGCCATCATTATCGGCGTCGTCGCGGTGACGCGAAATCAACTGCTGTACGTCACCTTCGACGAGACAGCAGCCGCGGTCTCGGGGCTCTCGGTGAGTTGGTACAATCGGATCATGGTCATGTTGACCGCGCTCGTCGTCGTCGGCGCGATGCAGATTATGGGCGTGATTCTCGTCGCCGCGATGTTGGTCGTCCCCGTCGCCGGCGCGACCCAAGTCGCCCGAAGCTTCACCGAAGCGTTGCTCGTCTCGGTCGTGCTCGCAGAACTCTCGGTGATTCTCGGGATCGCCGTCGCTTTCTACGCCGGCGCGACCGCCGGCGGCGTCGTCGTCCTCGTCGCTGTCGCCATCTACGCACTCGCCGTGATCGCCGGCAAGCTTCAGACCGCCATCGGCGAGACGGCGCGCCCGGAGATGGACAGCATCGATGCCGAGGCGACCGAACAGCCCGGCGACTGAGCAGGCGGCTGTGGTCGAGATATGCCTCCTCCGGTCTCACTCGACGAGATGTCGCGTCGCCAGTCCGACGAGATGCGGTGCCTCGGGCAGAATGATCTCCTCGGTCGCTAATTCAACGGCGTTCGTACTGCCTGGCAGGACGAAGACTGGTGTGTCGCGGGCGATGCCGCCGGTCGCCCGGGAGGCGATGGTTCGCGGGCCGATTTCCTCGTAGGACAGCTCTCGAAACAGCTCGCCGAATCCCGGCAGTTCGCGGTCGAAACGGTCGCTGACGGCGTCGGGCGTCACGTCGTCAGCGGTCGGGCCGGTGCCGCCGGTCGTCACCACGAGATCGACCGTCTCGTCGTCAAGGAGCGCGTCGAGTTCGCGTTGGATCGGACCGATGCCGTCGGGAACGAGGCGGCGTTCAACCACGCGGTGGCCGGCGTCTTCGAACAGCGATTCGATGGTGTCGCCGCCGGGGTCGTCGACCTCGCCGTCGGCGTCGGCGCGGGAGGTTGAGACGGTGAGGATCGCGGCTTGTAGCGGGGAGACAGTGTCATGGCCGTGGTCGTCGGCGGTTCGGCGGTCCGGGTCCGTCGTCGGCGTTCGGTTCGTGTTGTCGGAGTCACTCATACCTCAGCCAACGGAAAGTGGGGTGTTAGAAACCCGGGCTTTGTTGTGGTACTGTTCAGGTGAGGATATACGTCAGGAGGTAAGTGTAGAAAGCCCTCGACACGCTCGACTCCCGCGGCTCGCTGCGCTCCTCACTCGCTTCACTCGTTGCGGTGCTTGCGTCGCCGGTGTTCGTCGAGCGCGTCTCGCCCTTTCAGTCCACCAGGAAAGCGGGTGATCAGCCAGCCATCCCTCGGTTGCCTGTTCGTTTCTAAACGTGTCTCGTCGCTGGCGGCTATTCCACGGTCACGAGATACACCGCGACGACGGCCAGCGCGATCCCGAGGAGCTTCCGGGCTGTCAGCGACTCGCCGAGGACGGCAATCCCGACGAGCGAACTCGTCACGAGAAACATGCCGAAGACGGGAGTGACGACGCTCACCGGCCCCAGCGAGAGCGCGCGGTAGTACGCGAGGATGCCGACGCCCAAAAACAGGCCCGCGGCCACGGTGTGCCAGATTTTCGGGCTGTTCAGGTGTGGCGTCACCTGCTCGCCGGTTCCGACGATGACGACGCCAGCGACGACGACGAGCACGAGGTTCGACACCATCGTCGCCACGTCGCTCGGGACGGCGTCGGGCCCGGTCGTCGCCACGCGCATCAGGATCGGCACCAGCGTATACGCCCCCAACGCGAGAATCGCCCACGGCAGATAGCTCATAGCTGTCCTCAACGTGGGCAGTGAGTTATCGGTTCTGTCTCCGGCGCGGTCGTAGCCGACAGCGAGTGTCGCAAATCATATGCAGCCGGGGGTGTCAGGGGTTGTATGGACGAGAAACAGGAACTGCTGTCGCTGCTATCGACCGATGCGCGGGAGGACGTCGACGACATCGCCCGCCAGCTCGGCACCGACGCCGAGACGGTCGAACGCCTGCTCGATGAGCTGGAGTCGGAGGGCACCGTCCGCGGCTACCAAGCGGTCATCGACTGGGACAACACCGACAGCCAGCACGTCGCTGCTTTCGTCGAGCTCAACGTTGAGCTTGACCGCGAGACAGGATATAAAGAGATCGCCGACCGGATCGCCAAGTTCCCGGCGGTCGAATCCCTGCGGCTCGTCTCTGGCGATTATGACTTCGCTATCGAAGTCACCGGCGAGTCGATGCAGGACGTCTCCCAGTTCATCTCCGAGCAGATCGCCCCCATTCCGGAGATCACCCAGACGGTGACCCACTTCATCATGGAGACCTACAAGGAGGCCGGCATCGACTTCGGCGACCGCGACGACGACGACCGCCTGTCCGTCTCGCCATGACGCTGCAGCCGAACGAGCGCGTCGCGGCTACGCCCGAATCTGGGATTCGGAAGTTCTTCGAGCTCGCCGAGGAGCGCGATGACGTGATCTCGCTGGGCGTTGGCGAGCCGGATTTCTCCGCGCCGTGGGCCGCCCGCACCGCCGCGATCCACTCGCTGGAGGAGGGCAAGACCTCCTACACCGCCAACCGTGGAAAGCTCGAACTCCGCGAAGAAATCGCCGACCACGTCGAGCAGTGGGGCCACCAATACGACCCCGACAGCGAAATCCTCGTCACGACGGGCGCGAGCGAGGCGGTCGATCTCGCGTTGCGGACGTTCGTCGATCCCGGCGACAGGGTTGCCGTCCACCAGCCGACCTACATCTCGTACAAACCGGGCATTCGCTTTGCGGGCGGCGAGCCATTACCGGTACCGACTGGAGCCGACAACGACTTCGTGTTGACACCCGAGGCCTTGCGCGAGGCCGGTGCGGCCGACGCCGACGCGCTCATCCTCTGTTATCCGAACAATCCGACCGGGGCGGTGATGGACGCCGAGGAGACCGCAGCCGTCGCCGAGTTCTGCGTCGACAACGATATCGACGTGATCGCCGACGAGATCTANGCCGCNCTCACCTACGANGGCGAGCACACNNNNATCGCGACGCTTCCGGGGATGCGTGAGCGGACGGTCGTGTTCAACGGCTTCTCGAAGGCGTACGCGATGACCGGGCTCAGGCTCGGCTACGCGCTCGCACCTCCCGAAGTCATCGAGGCGCTNAACCGCGTNCANCAGTACACGATGCTGTCGGCNCCGACGACNGCNCAGTACGCCGCGATCGAGGCCCTACGCAGCTGCGACGAGAGCGTCACCGAGATGGCGACCGCGTTCAACCGTCGCCGCCGCTTTGTCCTCTCGCGGTTCGAGGAGATGGGGCTGGACTGCTTTACCGCACAGGGCGCGTTCTACGCCTTCCCGGCCTGTGGCGGCGACGACGAGGCCTTCGCTGAGAACCTTCTGGAGGAACAGGGCGTCGCCGTCGTTCCGGGGAGTGTCTTCGGCCCGGGCGGGGCGGGCCACCTCCGCGTCTCGTATGCGACGGGAATGTCGGAACTCAAAGAGGCGATGCGGCGGATCGAAACGTTCGTCGCCGACTGAATCGGCGGCGGAAAAACAGCAGAGATCTTATTCGAGTTCGATCTCGTCGTCTTCGACGTCGTCGAACTCCTGATAGAAGCCGGCGTAATCCTCGTGATCGGTGAAGGAATCCATCGTCGTATCCAGATCCTCGCGGAGTTGTTCGATCTTCTCGGAGAGCTCTTGGTACTCCTCGTTGTCGGCAAGGGCGGACTGGCTCTTCTCGGATTCCAGTAGGGCCTTCTTTGAGGACAGCGAGAACAGCTCTTGGACGCCTTCCTCGTAGGAGTTCCGCGTCAACAGATCGTTGATCGTCTCTTCGAGCGTGTCCCGCGTGACCGGTTTGACGAGNTAGNNGTCGAANCCCATCTCGATGATGTCGAAGTCNGGNTCGACGGCGGTNACCATCGNGACGCGNCAGTNGNNNCCNNNCTCGCGGANCNNGTCGAGCACTTCGTCGCCGGAGAGCCCCGGCATCCGACGATCGAGCAGGATGACGTCGATCTCGTCGTCGAGCTGTTCGATCGCCTCCTCGCCGCCGTAGGCCGTCCGGACCCGGTAGTCGGCCTGCAGCCACGTGGCATAGAGATCCGCGAGATCCGGTTCGTCCTCGACGACGAGGACAAGTGGAGGTTCGTCAGTCATGAATGGATAGGTCCCTCATCGCTCATGGTTGGTATCATAGCCGAGGATATATGAAAATACCCATTGCCCACGAGTGTTGCAGTCGTTTCCCACGATGAGACTAACCGTCGGCTGTCGCCCACTGCGACGGCTCGGCTGGTGGCCGATGCCGCTCGCTTAGTTGTCAGGACTGTAGTTCGGTGCCTCGTCGGTGATCATCACGTCGTGTGGGTGGCCCTCGGTCTGGCCGGCNNCGGAGACGCGNACGAATNNGGNTCGNTCNTTNANCTCGGGGATNGTNTCCGCGCCGACGTAGCCCATNCCNGAGCGCATCCCGCCNACGAGNTGNTGGAGTTCGGANNCGAGCGNCCCCTTNTANGGNGTNGCGGCCTCGACGCCNTCNGGGACGAACTCNTCGNCCTCTTCGNNGTCNTTNAGNTAGCGGTCGCCGCCNCC
>NZ_RKLU01000005.1:11411-25943 GCF_006861665.1 Halonotius terrestris
CATCGCGCCGACGCTGCCCATCCCNCGGTACTGCTTGTACTTCTTNCCGTTCATCGTGATGACGCGGCCGGGNGCCTCNTCNGTGCCNGCGAAGTANGAGCCGAGCATNACCGCGTCNGCGCCNGCNGCNATCGCCTTGATGGCGTCGCCGGAGTACCGAATCCCGCCGTCTGCGATGACAGGGACGTCCTCGGGTGCGGCCACGTCGGCGACCTCGGCGACAGCCGTAATCTGTGGCATGCCCGCACCGGTGACGACTCGCGTCGTACAGATNGAGCCGGGNCCGATNCCGACCTTNANNCCGTCGGCGAAGTCGACTGCGGCCTCCGCCGCCTCGCGGGTGCCGACGTTGCCGACGACCACGTCCGCGTCGACCTCCGCTTTTATTTCNCGGGCNGNNTCGANNACGTNGAGNTTGTGNGCGTGNGCACAGTCGATGAACAGTACGTCCGCGCCGGCATCGTCGGCCGCGGTCGCGCGATCCATCTCGAACGGGCCGACGGCGACGCCACAGAGCAGTCGGCCGTTCTCGTCGTGAGCGGCGTCCTGATTCTCGCGCCGTTGGAGGAGGCCCTGCATCGTGACGAGGCCGACGAGGGTCTCGTCGTCGTCGACGATGGGGACGCGTTCGATCTTGTACTCGTACATCAGTTCGAGGGCCTCGCGGGCCTCGATGTCGACACCGGCGGTGATGACCTCGTCGGTCATCGCCTCGCTGACCTGGTCGCTTTCGCCGACTTCGAGGAACGGCCGGATGTCGGTCCCGGAGATGATGCCGAGGACGGTGTCGTCGTCGTCGACGACGGGCGCGCCGGAGACGCCCTCTTTGCCCATCATCTGGTCGACTTCGGCGATGGTCTGACCGGGGTTGGCGGTGACGACGTTTTCGCGGTCGATCACGAGTTCGTCGGCGCGTTTGACGCGCTCGATCTCGGCGACCGTCTCGTCGATATCCATGTTACGGTGGAGCACGCCGAGGCCGCCCTCGCGGGCCATGCCGATGGCGGTGTCGCTCTCGGTGACGGTATCCATGGCCGCGGAGAGAACGGGGATGTTGAGTTCAACGGTGCGAGAAACGCGGGTCGAGACGTCGGCGTCGTCGGGTTCGACGCGGCTCTCCTTCGGACGGAGCAGTACGTCGTCGAACGTCAACGCTTCCGGGACTTGCAGCTTCTGCGAGAACGTCCCGCTGGGGGCTTCCTTTACCATATAAATCGTCGTTGCAGCCGAGGCAAAAACGTTGCGAGTCGCCACCCCTGTGCGGATATTTCTCACTCACTGGCAGTGGATGTGCATGATGATGGATACGAACCGGGCTCGAGTCGCTCACTCGCTCGGATCGCAGCCGACGCCTGATATCGCCGACGGCAGGCGATTACAACCGGGAAACTCATATCTTACATTGACAATCATGTTATTTTCGGCAAGCTTCACTTGATTTTTCTGCCCAGTGTACACTATGACTCGAAAATTAATCTGAATAAACCTTATTAGCAGATTTTTCAAATCAAACGTCCGGTTTATCGGGCGAAAATTATCCCATGTATGTGTTTCTCACGGAACGTTTAAGCGGATTCCACGGCTACATATAGATATGTACTCTCACGTGACCATCACGTCGCAGTCGGCCAGCCAACAGTGCGTATACGACGCCACGGCCAATACAGCGACGTGGAAGCAGATGTCACCGCTGGGAGCCGCTTTTCCGGCCGTCCGTGACCGGGCGGTACTGTGGCGCGATCACCGTTCGGCCGATGGTGACGGCCATTAGTCCCACATGAGTGTTTCACAACACCCGGTCGCCCTCGACCTCCAGCAGCGCGTCGGCGATCCCGCACGGCTGTTAGCGACGGTGATGGCCCTGCCGCTGCTTGATGGGCTGTTCGTTGCGCTGTTGCTGGCGGGGACGCTCGATTCACCCCTCGGCATGCTCGAAACCGGGCTGCTCGTCTTCGGCGGCTCGGCGACGGTCGCGGTGATCCTCGCGGAGATGGACGAGGGACCGAGGTCGCTACTGCGGTCGATCGCGCTGATCGGGGCGGTGTTGATCCCGCTGGCCGCGCTGCAGGCCGCCGTCGCGCCAGTTATCGAGAGCGTGATCGATCTGGCCGTCTTCCAGCGGTTCGCGGGCGTGGTGATCCTTGCGATCGCCGCCCAGACCGCCAGCGCGAAGCTCGGCGAGTACCTCCCGCGGCCGGGGATCATCATTGCACTCGGCCTACTCGGAAGCCTCCGCCCGGAGGCACTGGTGCTTGAGTTGTTGATCGATGTCGAGTTGATGGCCCGCGCGGCCGTCACCGCTGGTATCGGCGTCACCTTCGCGGCTGTCGTCGCCCTCGCCGCACCGACGCTCCGCGGCGCGGTCGATATCGACCGGTTCCGCTTCGGGAGTTCGGTCGCCCTCGGCGTGTTCGCCCTGCCGATCCTCGGTGTCCTCAACACCGACGCGCCGATCGCGCTGGCGGTGCTACTCGTGAGCGCGCTGTTGGCCTACCGGCCCGACCTGTCCGGTGCCGACGCCGCGGCCGACGACTCACTGCTCCACAAACTGCCGGCCGTCGGCGACGACGAGGCAGTAGACCGACAGGCAACTGACGGCGGTCCCGAATCGGCTGCCGACGCCGAGCAGTCACCGTCGACGGGCAACGGCACGGGTGATTACGAGTACGGCGACGACGTTGATCGCGCGCCGTGGCTCTGAGATCGCCCTCAGGGAGAGCGGCGAGACGGCGTCGCCCGCCCCGTCCGGCACATTAAAACGAACCCAGCACCAAGAGCGATGTATGAGTGTCGAAACCGCAACACTGGAAGACCTCGGTCGTGAACTCGGCGAGCGGATCGCCGAAAGCCCGGAACACAAAGCGTTCCAGGAGGCCAGCGAGGCCGTCGAGAACGACGCCGAAACCCAGGAAGCCATTCAGGAGTTCGAAGAACTCCGCCACGAGTTCATGATGAAGCAGGAGGCCGGAACGGCCGACCGCCAGTCGATGCGGGAAGTCCAAGCCGCCCAGCGGGAACTCCACAGCATGCCGCTGATGGAAGAGTACCTCGACGCCAAAGAGGAACTGCAGGACAAACTCGAAACCGTCAACCAAGCGATCTCCGATGAGATCGCGGTCGACTTCGGCGGCGAAGCCGGCGGCTGCTGTCAGGACTAAGCGGCACTGTTCGAACTCTTTTGCTCCGTAGTTTTAGATACGAATCCGCGAGCAGCGGAGGGTATGCGGCTCGGTGTTGCAACCCCCGGTGTGTCGCCAGCGACCGTGCGGGACTGTCTCGCTGATCGCGGCGAACGGATTTCAGTGGTCCGTGCCAGCCGCTGCGGCCGACTCGGTCGCTCGCTTGAATCCGCAACGACAGTGATTCTCTGTATCCGTCGGTGTGCGGTTTCGATACACGCCGCCGAACGCGTTCTCGACACGGTTGATCGACCTCGTGTCTGTCGCGTTCAGGTCGTCGATGCGGCGACCGTCCCGCGCTGGCTCCGCCAGCGGTTCGAGTGTCCGGTTCGAGCGTCATCGCAACCGCAGCGGGTAGCTTGACACTGATTCTGTCGTTGCCAACGCGCTTTTTGACGGGTATCGCTACAGCGTAGCGATCACGAAGGCGACCACTGCCACGGCGAGAGCTAGCCCGACCCAGTACCGTGGTCGGTCGACCGAATCAGGAAGGAAACTGTGGCCGAAGACGTGGAGGAAATACACACCCAACGGCGCGGCTTGAAGGAAGAAACTCGGCTCGATTTCGAGGCCAAATTCGAAAATCAACGACAACGCGACCGTACTCCCGGCGGCCGCGGTCGCCACGATCACGTCCTGCCGGAAGCGGTCGGTGTCCATTCTGAAAAGCGGTGTCGGCGTGGGTTATTCGTCGAGGCTCTCGGCGAGTTCGTCGGCGTCGATATCGACGTCGTCCAGATCCATGTCGGCGTCTTCGAGGGCCTCCTCAACGTCGCCGCCGCCCATGCCACCCATGCCGCCCATCATCCCGCCCATGCCGCCCATACCGCCGCCGTCGAGGATCTCCTGGACGATCACGCGGTCGAGATCGAGCTTCGACATCAGCTCTTGGGCGATCTGGCTCTTCTGCATCATCCACTGCTGATTCATCGTCAGCTGCTGGGTTGCCTCGATGTACAGCGTTTCTTTCTCAACCGTCTGCACTTCGGTCTCCGGCTCGGCGTCTTCGTCGTCCTCGTCGGGTTCGACGGTGACCTCTTCTTCCTCTTCGTCGGTTTCGATCCAGAGGTTCGGCACCTGCTGGAGGTGCATGCCGAGGATGCCCTCGGCTTTCTCTTCGCGGTCATCAACGATTTCGACGATCTCGTAGTCGTATTCGAGTTCCTCGCCGGCCAGCGGGTGGTTGAAGTNGACTCGTGCGCGGCCGCCGATGATCGTCTCGATGTGGCCCTGCTCGCGGTCGATCTGGACGTTTGCACCGGGGTAGCGGTCGTCTTCCGGGATTTTCTCCGCGCTGACGGTGCGGACCTTTTCGGGGTCGTGCTCGCCGAAGCCGTCTTCCGGCGAGATGATCACGCTGTCGCCGTCGCCGACCTCGCTGCCGATCAGCGACTCGTCGACGGCGTCGAAGACGTGGCCGTCGCCGATGATGATGGTTCGCGGCGAGAAGTCCCGCTGATCGTCGTCGGCGAAGCCGGCTTCCTCAGCGATCTCCTCGTCAGTCGTATCGATCACTTCGTCGTCGTCAGTCGTTCGCAGCGTGTAGTCAAGCTTGACGAAATCGCCGTTCTGCAGTCCCTCGGCGTCGTCCGATTCGGCAGCAGACTCATCAGCGTCAGCGGCGTCAGCCGCTTCGGCCTGTTCTTCACTCATACCCCGACAAACTGTCGATGCACCCTTAAGAAGCACGGTTCGGAGCGAAGTTCCGGACCCACAGAAGCTTTCCACACGCGGCGGGTTCGCCTCTCTATGTACGAAGTCGAACTCAAACTACGGGCCGACCACGAGTCGCTTCGGGACCGACTCACGGACGCGGGAGCGACCAAGACGGGCGAGTACCGACAGACCGACACCTACTACAACGCGCCACACCGCGAGTTTGCCGACACTGACGAGGCGTTGCGGATCCGCCGTGAGGTGCCTGCTGATGGCAGCGAAGAAGCGAAACTCACCTACAAGGGGCCGCTCATCGAGGCCGAATCGAAGACTCGCGAGGAACACGAAACCCGCGTTGTCGACGACGACGCGGCCGCTGGCATCTTGGCCGGCCTCGGCTTCGAACCGGCTGCGACGGTCGATAAAAACCGGGAGTACTACGACCTCGACGGCTACACCATCGTCCTTGACGACGTGACTGATCTCGGCACGTTCGTCGAAATCGAACGCGAAACGACCGAAGACGAAGTTGAGCACGTCCGCGAGAAGGCCATCGAACTCCTCGGTCGGCTTGGCCTCGATGCCGACGACCAGATCAGAACCTCGTATCTCGGTCTGCTGTTGGCGCAAGCTGAAGAATAGCGGTTCATTCCCCACTTTTATGCTCTATGGTTATTTTATAACCGCGAGAGGTTTCCGCAAGTTATAGCAGGACCGACATCGAAGGGTCGCTAATGAGTCGGAATATACAGGTCAGCGAACTCGACCGGCGGGCGGTCGAGGACCAAGAGGTCGAAATCGTCGAGCGGAAGGGGATCGGGCATCCGGATTCGATCAGCGATGGCGTCGCCGAACACGTCTCACAGGCTCTCTCGCAGCTCTACTTGGATCGCGTCGGGAAGGTGCTGCACTACAATACCGACGAAACGCAGTTGGTCGCCGGACGAGCGGCCCCGGCCTTTGGCGGCGGCGAGGTCATCGAACCGATTTACCTACTTATTGTCGGCCGCGCCACCAAACAGTACGACGGCGAACAGCTTCCGGTCGATTCGACCGCGTTGTCGGCCGCACGCGACTATCTCGACGACGCGATTCCGGGCCTCGATCCTGAAACCGACGTGATCGTCGATGTCAAACTCGGCGAGGGCTCCGGCGACCTGCAAGAGGTCTTCGGCGAGGACGGCGCGACCGTTCCGATGGCCAACGACACCTCCTTCGGCGTCGGCCACGCGCCGCTCACCGAAACCGAGCAGATCGTCTACACCGCCGAACGCGAACTCAACACCAGCTACGTCGCCGACAACCCGGAACTCGGCCCCGACGTGAAGATCATGGGCAAACGCGAGGGCGACCATATCAACATCACTGTCGCCGCCGCGATGATCGACGCCTACATCGACGGGCTGGATGACTACAAAGACGCGGTCGCTGGCGTCGAAGCCTACGTCCGCGATCTCGCGGAGGGAATCACCGACCGCGAGGTGAGCGTCGATGTGAACACGGCCGACGACTACGACGACGGNNCNATCTANCTCACNNNGACCGGCACCTCCGCNGAGCAGGGCGACGACGGCTCCGTCGGTCGTGGCAACCGNGCCAACGGNCTCATCACNCCGAACCGNNCGATGNNNATGGAGGCCACATCGGGCAAGAACCCGGTCAACCACATCGGCAAGCTCTACAACCTCCTCTCAACGGAGATCGCTGAATCGATCGTCGATGAGGTCGACGGGATTCGGGACCTCCAACTCCGCCTGCTGAGTCAGATCGGCCAACCGATCGACCAGCCACACGTCGCCGACGCGCAGGTCGTCACCGACGACGATGTCGAGCTTGCGGCGGTCGACGAGGAGATCCGGGCGATCATCGACGACGAGCTGGCGGACGTGACCGACATCACCCGACAGGTCATCGCCGGCGAGCTGTCGACGTTTTAGGGAACAGTAGCGTTTTGTAGCTGCCCGCGGGTGCGATAGGTATGCGCCGGCAACTGAGCGTGGGCGTCATCGGTGGCATCGGCATTGCTACCGCCCAGCTCACAGTCTACAACATTTTCACCGGTGCGTTCCTCGGCGTCGTCGGGTTTCTGACCGACGCCGTCCTGCCACTGTTGTTTTCACTGGTGCTGTTCGGCACTGGCTACTGGGCACTCACGTCCGACCGCCGCGACGACGATGTCGTCCGGCTGGCCTTCTGGTGTCTTGCCGGCAGCGTCGTCATCACGGGCTTCGAGCTGTTCACCGCGTTCTCGCTGTATGCCAGCGGCGCGGCGTTCGGTGAACTCCTCCAAGCACTCAACATCTCGGTCGCCCGCGGTGCCGTCCTCGGCGCCGCATTCGGGCTGTTCGATATGGAACGCCGCCGAACCCAACGCCGGGAGGCGGAACTCCAACGACAGGTCGATCGGCTTGAGGAGTTCGCCAGCGTCGTCTCCCACGACCTCCGCAGTCCGCTGACGGTCGCCAAGGGCCATATCGAACTCATCAGGCAGGATCATGAAATCAACGACGAGACCCTCGCCCACATCGAGTTCGCCCACGACCGGATGACCGAAATCATCGAGGACTCGCTGGCGTTGGCCCGCGGCGGCAACGAGGTCACCGATCCCGAACCCGTCGAACTCCAAGCAGTTGCCGAGCAGGCGTGGCAGACCGTCGGCGGCGGCGACGGCCTCACCGTCACTGATGACCTGACGCTGAAGGCTGATCCCGAGCGACTGCAACGGATCCTCGAAAACCTGTTTCGCAACAGCTTCGAACACGCCGGTGAGGGAGAGGCCGCGGAAAATCCGATCGACGCCGGGTTGCCGACTGGGGACGACGCTGCCGCCGTTGATAATTCAGACGACGATGCTGATGGCGACGATGAGCCTCGAAACGATGTCGAAATCACGATCGGCGCGCTCGCCGACGACGTGGGGTTCTTCGTCGCCGACGACGGTCCCGGTATCCCACCGGAGAAGCGCGAAGAGATTTTCGAGGCCGGCGTCTCGGGAGCGGAGATGGGCAGCGGGCTTGGGCTAGCGATCGTGCGCCGAGTTGCGCAAGCTCACGGGTGGGAGGTCAGCGTGACTGAGGGCGACGACGGCGGTGCGCGCTTCGAGTTCCGGACCGACCCGTCGTAGCGAAACGTCTTTGCGCCGGCATTGATTCTCTCCGGCTGTGACCCGCGTCTGTCTCATCGGGACCGATGACAGCGACCTCCGGTACGAACTGCTCTCCCGTGAGACCGCACGCGCAGCCTTAGCGACCTATGATCTCGACCAGCCGTTCGAGAACTCGGTCGCTCTCAGCACCGTCAGCCTTGGATCGGCTGTCGCCCTCATCAATGATCTCAACTGGTATCTGGTTCGGTTCACCGACTACGCGTTCATCAAGGAACCGAGTATCAGCGAGACCGAGTGGCTCTCTCGGGAGCTCGCAGCCGAGGTCCGCGACCGCGAACTCCCCCCGGAAGAGACCGACCAACGGCTCTGTGTGTTCGGTGTCGAAGACGGCGCGCTCGTCGAACCGATGTACGTCACCCGTGTCGACGGCGAGATTCCGAGCTATGATCTGCGAGACGTGGACGAGACAATTGTGGTCCGCGTGACGAAATCGGAGTTCTCCGGATAACTACGCTTCGAGCCGGTCGCTCTTATTCGCTGTCGAACATCCCGGTCGAAACGTATCGCTCGCCGCTGTCCCAGAAGACTGTGATCACCAGCGGGTCGTCGTGGCCGTCATCGACCAGTCGCTCGGCAACACGCTTCGCGGCGAGGTTTGACGCGCCGCTGGACTGGCCGACGAAGATGCCTTCCTCGCTGACGAGCCGGCGACACTCGGATTCGGCATCGTCGGCCGAGACGATCTCAACCGAATCGAGCAGGTCGGTATCGAGATTCGGACTGATGAAGCCCGGCCCCATCCCCTGAAAACTGTCGCCGGTCGGCTCTTTCCCCGAGAGGACGGCGGAATCCTCGGGTTCGACGGCGACGACCTCCATCTCGGGGAACTCCTCGCGTAGCCGCCGGGCGACGCCGGTGATCGTCCCGCCGGTGCCGACGCCGGCGACGAGCGCGTCGACTGCGCGGTCGCCAATCTGCTCGAGGATTTCCGGGCCCGTCGACTCGTAGTGGGCCTGCGGGTTCGCGGGGTTATCGAACTGTCGGAGCTGGACGTAGCCTTTCTCTGCTTCCAGTTCGTCGGCGCGGTCCTTGGCGTCGGAGATGTCGCCGTCGACGAGTTCGAGTTCCGCGCCGTAGGCCTTCATGATCGACCGACGTTCGGGCGATTTCGAGGCCGGCATCACGATCTGGACGTCGTAGCCTTTCGCCGCGCCGACCATGGCGATCCCGATGCCCGTGTTGCCGCTGGTCGGTTCGACGATCGTGTCGTCGGCCGCGAGGTCGCCGTCGCGTTCGGCGGCTTCGATCATCCAGAGGGCAGCCCGATCCTTCGCGGAGCCGCCGGGGTTTTGTGACTCTATTTTCGCGGCGACGGTCGCGCTATCGGGCGCGTCGACCTCGACCAACGGCGAGCCGATGGTGTCGAGAATGCTGTCGTCCATTGGCGGTTGTTGGCGGTTCGCGCCTAAACGCGTGACGACCGAGGCCACACCGACCGCGACCACCGGGCGGGAGGGTTTTATTCCACGCCGGCGAAAGGCGGGTATGCAACTGGAGACACTGACGCCGGCCGACGACTGGGACCCGGAGCCGGGCACTGAAGCCGCAATCGACGCGCTTGCGGCCGATGACTACACCTTCCACGTCTGGGGTGGCGACTGGTGTATCGACTGTAAACAACAACTGCCGGCCTTCGGTGCAGCCCTCGAATACGCCGGCGTTGCCGACGAGCAGATCGAACACTACCCGGTCGAAAAGGAAGAGGACGGTTCGAAAACCGGTCCGGGCGTCGAGGAATACGGGATCGAGTACATCCCGACTGTTGTCGTCGAACTCGACGGTGAGGAAGTCGCCCGGTTCGTTGAATCTGCCCCTGACCCGATCGCCGTCGCCCTCGGCAACGACCTTCGATCGCTATCCGCTGCCGACGACGCGGCCACCGGCGACGACTGAGTCGTCGTTTCGACTTCTGCGTTTAGGGCCAACTCCCACCCTGCTCGAACGCTGAGACGACGCGTTTGATCGCTACGACGTACGCAGCCGTCCGCAGTGTCGGCGCGTCGGTTGATTCGTAGGTATTGATCAACCCATCGAAGGCCTCGGTGATGACGCGTTCGAGTTCGTCGTTGACGCGTTCCTCCGTCCATGAGAACCGCTGTCTGTTCTGGACCCACTCGAAGTACGAGACTGTCACGCCGCCGGCGTTGGCGAGAATATCGGGTACGACGTACACGTCTGCGTCGGCCAACACCTCGTCGGCATCGGGGGTGATCGGGCCGTTCGCGCCCTCGACGATCACGTCGGCAGCGACATCGTTTGCGATGGTTTCCGTAATCGCGTTTTCGAGCGCGGCGGGGATGACCAAGTCGACATCCAGCGTCAGGAGTTCTTCATTGGTCAGCGAGTCGGTGTCGCCGAATCCGGCCACCGATCCAGTCTCCTTCTTGTGGGTTTTCGCCCCTGTCACGTCGAGTCCGTCCGGGTCGTAGATCGCGCCGCCGGAGTCGGAGACGGCGACGATATCGCCGCCGAGTTCGTCGATCAGTCGGGCGGCCTGAAAGCCGACGTTGCCGTAGCCCTGAATCGCCACGGTTGCCTCGCCGATATCGCGGCCGAGCCACTCAAAGGCCTCTCGTGCCGCCAGCATCACTGAGCGGCCGGTCGCCTCNACGCGGCCCGCNGAGCCNCCGGAGTCGATNGCNTTCCCGGTGACGACGCCCGGCNCNGTCGTGNNNTCCAGCGTNTCGTAGGTGTCTTTNANCCAGTTCATCTCNCGCTGGCCGGTGTTGACATCCGGTGCGGGGATGTCGCGGTCCTCGCCGATCAGCGGCCGGAGTTCGACCGCGAAGGCACGGGTGAGGCGTTCCAACTCGCTGTCGCTGTACTCTCGTGGGTCGACAACGATCCCGCCTTTGCCGCCGCCGTAGGGGATATCCACGACGGCGCATTTGTACACCATCCACCCCGAGAGGGCCTTCACTTCTGCGCGGGTGACGCCCGGATGGTAGCGGATTCCACCTTTGTACGGTCCGCGGTCGCCGTTGAACTGAGAGCGGAACGCTTTGAACACCTCAATAGTACCGTCGTCGAGTTCGACAGAGAGATTGGTCTCAAGCACGCGCTCGGGGTGTTTGAGTCGTTCGAGCACGTCGTCGCCGACATCGAGATACACACTGGCATCGTCGATCTGGGACTGCAGGCTCTCGAAGGGGTTTGCGTGGTCAGCCATATCATACCAAGACGCCGGGTTGCGTTAATTGTGGTGGCTGCGGGCGATGCTGCATTCACCACCGCAGCCTACTGATCGACTTCGCTGGCCGCTCGCGCGACGGCCGCCGACACCACCTCGGGGCTGAGCGCCGACAGCGGCACAGTCTCGGCGTCGGTTGCCTCGGCAATGATCGGCACGAGGTCGTCCTGTCCGTCAGCCGCGTTAACGATGACGACCTGTGCGCCGCTGGCAGCCAGTCGCTGGGCCGCAGCCCGCGTCGCCTCGGTCGGGCTGCCGTCGGCGACGTTCCCCCGTCCATCAGTCACCAAGACGACGACATCTAACGCTGACTCAGTATCGGCGACCACCTGTCGGGCGGTGTCGAGGCCGGACGGCAGCGGTGTCCGATCGCCCGTCGGCAACGACTTGAGGTGACGGGCGGCCAGCGAGACGCTCCGGGTTGGCGGCAGCAATACCTCGGCAGCGTCGCCGCCGAAGGCGACGAAGGCGACCTCGTCGCGCTGTTCGTAGGCGTCTCGCAGGAGTTCGAGAACGACACCTTTCGCGGCCTCCATCGCGGGCGTCATCGACGCGCTGGCGTCGACCGCGAAGACGATGGTCGCAGCCGTCTCGCGCTCTCGAACTGACTGCCGGAGGTCGTCGGCTTCGACCCGGCTGTGGCCGCGGCTCGCGGCTGTCCGCACCGACGCGGCGGCGTCGACCGGAGTCTCACCCGTCGCTGGCTCTGTGCGAACTCGCGTGCCGCGATTGCCAGCGGCTCGTTGGTGGCCGCGCTGCCCGGCTGCCGCATCCTCTGTATTAGTGTCGGCGTCGCTGACAGCGTCGTCAATATCTGGAGCACCCGCGTCGCCGACAGCGGCTCGCTGCTGGCCGGGGACAAGCGGTGTCCCCTCGGTTTCCTCCTCGCCGTCTTCGGGTTCGTGATCGTCCTCGGCGTCGCCACTTGACTCGCTTTCTGAGTCTTCGCTTCGTCTCTCGTCGCTATCGCCAGCGGCTCCGGTTGGCGCTTCGTCGTCAGTTTCGCTATCACCATCGCCGTTGCTGTCGGCGTCGCTTTTGGGCGAACTGCTGTCATCGCCGTCCGCATCGTTCTGTTCTGATTCGGCTGACTCGCCTGATTCGTCGTCATCACTCTCAGCCGACTCGGATTCGTCCTCACCATCAGATTCGCCCTCGTCGTCCGTCTGTTCGGTGTCGTCCTCGCTACCTATGTCGTCTTCGTCGTCAAAATGGTCGTCCAACAAATCCTCGGGATCAGGCGGCTCCTCGAACGGTTGGCTCTGCAGTCGGTGGGGGAGGGTGTACCGGGCAGCCTCCTGTATGTCGGATTCGATGACTTTCGGGCGTCCGTCCAGCGCGGCCGCAGCAATGGCCGCCCGCGCCGTGGCGATATCAGCGCGGTGGCCGTCAACCTCGGCGTCGGTGCAGAGTTCGGCGATGGATTCCTTGAATTCGGCCGGCAGCGACACGGAGTCGATTGACTCGCTGGCGACCCGTAGCGATTTGCGCAAATCGGCAACCTCATCGCCGTATTCCGTGGCGACATTTTCGTCGTCGCCCTCAGCGAGCGCGCGGTCGATGATATCAACGCGGTCGTCGAGGTCCTGGCAGCCGGTGACGGTCGCCTGCAGATCGAACCGATCGCGGAGCTGTGGTCGGAGGTCGCCCTCCTCGGGATTCATCGTCCCGATCAGCGTGAATTCGGCGGGGTGAGAGATACTGATACCGTCGCGTTCGACCGTGTTGACGCCGCTGGCGGCTGCATCGAGCAGTACGTCGACGAGGTGGTCTTCCAGTAGATTGANCTCGTCGACGTAGAGNANNCCGCGGTNGGCNCGCGCGAGCAGGCCGGGGTCGAACGTCGCCTCCCCGGCCATCGCGTCGGCCACCGACAGCGTCCCGACGACGCGGTCGCGGGTCGCTCCCAGCGGGAGGGTGACGANCGGNACNNGNCGCNTNTCGNNCGGCAGGTCGTCGGCCTCGCGGTCGCGGCAGTCATCGCACTGATTCGCAGGGTCGTCAGGATCGCAGCCGTAGGGACAGTCGGCGACGGCGCGCTGTTCGGGCAACAAATCGACAAGCGCGCGCACGGCGGTCGATTTCGCGGTGCCCTTCTCGCCGGTGATGACCGCACCGCTGAGGTCGTCGTGGGCCGCAGCGAGCAACAGCACCCGTTTGAGATCCTCTTGGCCGACGATAGCGGGGAAGGGCACTGACGACAGTTTTTTGCTCGCCGGGTCTGCAACCATACTTGCGCTACTACAACGCTGGTTTATAAAGATGACACGGATTGGCCTCTATACGGCAACGGAAAACGAACTCGGCTCCGTCCAGCGGGCGGCGGGCCGACTCGATGGTATCGATCTCGTCGTCCGCTCTGAGAGCGACCTCGACGACCAAACGGACGTGGAGGCGTTCGTCGACGACTGCGAGGACGCGGCGGCGGTCGTCCTCTGGCTCCACGGCGGTGAGGACAGCATGCCTGGCTACGAGTACGCCGTCGACCGCCTGCGCGAGCTGGGCGTCCCGCTGATCGTCAAGGCAACCGGCGACGCCTTCGCTTTCGAGGACACCTCCGTCGCCGACGCCGACCGCGACCGAATCTACGAGTATCTCGAACGTGGTGGCACGATCAACGTCGAAAACTGCTGTCGGTTCCTCGCAAGCGAGTACGGCGGCGTCGATACAGAGTACGACGACCCCACGGAACTCCCGACCGAGGGCGTCTATCACCCCGACCACCCCGGCATCGAGTACGACGCCCTCCGGGAGACGTTCGACCCCGACAAACCGACCGTTGCCATCTGGTTCTACGAATCTCACTGGACACACGAAAACACTCGCTACGTTGACGCTCAAGTCCGCGCGCTGGAATCCCAGGGCGCGAACGCGCTTCCTATCTTTTGCAACCCTGCGGCCGACGAGGAGGGCCAGGAGAACGCCGAGTGGGTCACNGANNANTGGCTCCTNGAGGACGGCGAGCCAGTCGTCGACGCCGTCTGTTCGTCGTTCATGTTCTCGCTGTCGATGGACGAGCGCGGGCGCAGCGCGGACGACGAGGGTGGCGACGCCGAGGACGTGTTCCTCGACCGGCTCGGCGTGCCCGTCATCCAGACCGTGACGACGATGCGCTCGCGCTCGCGCTACGAGTCGAGCGAGACGGGCGTGATGGGGTTCGAGCTCGCGCTGTCGGTCGCGCTCCCGGAGTTCGACGGCAACGTCATCACCCACCCCATCAGCGGGAAGGAACGNANNGANGANGNNGCNGNCATCGGNAGCGCNCCGAANCANCACTTCCCNATCGAGGANCGNGTCGANCACGCCGCNCGNCTCGCNGTNAACTGGGCNNNACTNCGCCA
>NZ_RKLU01000005.1:25949-27555 GCF_006861665.1 Halonotius terrestris
CNNCGACGAGAAGCGCGTCGCCGTCGTCCTCCACAACTACCCGCCGAGCGACGACGGCATCGGCACCGCGTTCGGCCTCGANNCNCCCGAAAGCACNNTCAANCTNCTCGACGAACTCGACGCTCGCGGCTACGACCTCGGCGACAGCCACCCAGCGTCGGGCCAGCACCTGATCGACACGCTCACCAGCCAACTCACGCTCGACAACCGCTGGGTTGCGCCCGAGGACGTCCGCGACCGTTCGGTCGATGTCGTTGCGACCGACCAGTACAACGAGTGGTTCGCCGACGCCGACGAACGATTTCAGGAAAACATCACCGAGGAGTGGGGCGATCCACCCGACCGGCCGTTTGCGNTTCCNGGCGNNGAGTTCGGNAACGTNCTCGTCACCGTCCAGCCCCCCCGTGGTTTCGGGATGGACCCCTCGAAGGTGTACCACGACTCGGACCTCCAGCCGCCACACGACTACGTCGCCTTCTACGGGTGGCTCCGGGAGTCGTTCGGCGCGGACGCCGTCGTCCATCTCGGNACNCACGGNNNNCTNGANTGGCTNCCCGGCAAAACCGTCGGACTCAACGGCGCGAGCGCGCCCGACCAGCTGATCGGCGACCTGCCGAACGTCTACCCCTACATCGTCAACAACCCCGGCGAGGGCACCCAGGCGAAGCGGCGATCCTACGCCGCCATCGTCGATTACCTGACGCCAGTCATGGCCAACGCCGGTACCTACGACGAACTCAGCGAATTGGAAGAACTCGCCAACGAGTACCGCGAGGCCGGGATGGAAGACGCCCGCAGCGACGACGGCGAGCAACTGGAAGACCTGATCCGCGAGCGCATCGACGACCTCGATCTCGCGGTCGAACTCGGCACGAGCGGCGAAATCGACGAGCAAATGGAGGTTCGCGGCCCCGACGAGGCCGGCTCGACGCTCGCCGAGGGTGACGTCGCCGGCGACGACCTCGCAATCGACGAACTGGTCGANCGCATCCACGAGTANCTGACGGACGTGAAGACCACTCAGATCCGAATGGGGCTACACACGATGGGCGAGCCACCGGTCGACGACCGGCTCGTTGAGTATCTCGTCGCGCTCACCCGGCTCGANAACNNCGNNNCNCCNAGCCTNCGNGAAAGCGTCGCTGGCGCGCTCGGCGTCGATTACGACGCGATGCGGAACCGCCCCGGCGAGTACGACGACGCCCTCGGGATGACCTACGCCGAGGCCGCCGACCATGTCCACGAGTCGTGTGTCGAGTTGGTCGAAACCCTCGCCAACCACGACTTCGACGTGCCCGACTCGGAGCGAGAGGCCGGCCCGGACGACGAGGTCAACATCAACCTGCTCGTCGTCGATATCGACACGCTTGGCGACGGGCGGGCGAACTCCGGCGCGCACAACGACCTGCGGGAAGCACTCGCGTTTATCTGCGAGGAGGCCGCCCCGCGAGTGCAGGGAGCNGANGNNGANATNCCCCGNACNGCNGACGCGCTGGCCGGCGAGTACGTCCCGCCGGGCGGCAGCGGCGCGCCAACCCGTGGCGGTGTCGACCTGCTGCCGACCGGCCGGAACTTCTACACGCTCGACCCGCGGAAGGTGCCNGCG
>NZ_RKLU01000005.1:27560-42768 GCF_006861665.1 Halonotius terrestris
CGCCTGGNAAGTCGGNAGNNANGTNGCCGAGGGCGTCCTCGAACGCCACCACGACGAACACGACGAATACCCCGAGGAGATCGGCGTCGTCGCCTGGGGGACGCCCACGGTACGAACGAAAGGCGAAACCATCGGCCAGGTGCTGGCGATGATGGGCGTGCGGCCGGTCTGGACTGACGCCGGCCGGATCGACGATGTGGAGCCGATTTCACTCGACGAACTCGGTCGCCCACGAATCGACGTGACGACACGCGTCTCGGGGCTGTTCCGCGATGCGTTCCCCGCCGCGGCCGGGGTCATTCACGACGCGGTTGCGGCGGTCGTCGATCTCGACGAACCACACGACATGAACTACATCAAGAAACACGTCGAGGAGGAGGCCGAGGAACTGGAGGCCGAGGGGCTCGATCCCGACGATGCGAAAAGCGCGGCAACGAACCGCGTCTTTACCACGCGGCCAGGCGGCTACGGCGCGGGCACGAACAAGGCCGTCGACGAGGGCAACTGGGACGACCGCGGCGACCTCGCCGATGTCTACGTCCAGTGGGGCGGGTACGCGATGGGCAAACGCGGCAAAGTCAGCGAAGCCCACGACAGCTTCGAACGCCGGCTGTCCAGCGTCGATGCGACGGTCAAAATCGAGGACACNNNNGANCAGGACGANNTCGACTCCTCGGACTGGTANGCNTTCCACGGCGGNTTCATCNCNGCNGTCNCNGAGANNGCCGGCNNNGAGCCNGCNNCNTACGTCGGCGACTCCTCGGACCCGGACAACGTCGACGTGTACACCAACGAGGAGAAGGTGCGAAAGGCGATGCGCGCCCGCGTGCTCAACCCCGAGTGGCTCGACTCGATGGAGGAGCACGGCTACAAGGGGGCGGGCGACCTCTCCTCGACGGTCGACGTCGTCCTCGGCTGGGACGCGACCACCGGCGTCGTGAGCGACACGCTCTGGGAGGCGGTCGCGGACCGCTACGCCTTCGACGAGGACCGACAGGANTGGNTNCGCGANGTGAACCCGTGGGCNNTCGAATCGATCACCGATACCCTGCTGGAGGCCATCGACCGCGGCCTGTGGGACGCCGACGACGAAACCGTCGACCAGCTACGCGATATCAACCTCAGCGTGGAGGGCGACCTCGAAGCACGTGCGAGTGAAGCTCCCGCGGAGGCGGCCGATGACTGAATCCAACACAGCCGATGTCGATGAGGAGTACGCCGATCTCGGCGCGACCACCCAGGAGGCAATGGATATCGCCGAGACGAGCATGGACATCGTCCGGCAGTTCGTCCCCGACGAGACGCTTACTGATCGGTTCCGCCAGAAGGCAGTCCACTCGATGGGCGACATCGAGTTTCAACATCTCTTGCGGTTCACCGGCACCGACAGCGACGGCAACACGGACGACGCCGCGCCAATCCGTGCCGGCGCGCGCGCCGTCAACCGTGAAACGACCATTGTCACTGACATCACCATGTCGAAAGCCGGTGTGACGGGCCGGGGGCACAACTGCGAGAAGCGCAAGGCCATCGGCAACGGTGCGGAACTCGCCAAGGAAACAGGGATGACTCGCACCGCAGCCTCGGTACTCGAACTCGACAAACAGGGCGTCTACGANGACGCCATCGCNGTCGTCGGCAACGCNCCGACNGCGGCGNTCGCGCTCGCCGACTGTATCGAACAGGGGACGCGGCCGGCGGTCGTCGTCGCGACGCCGGTCGGCTTCGTGAAGGCCGCCGAGAGCCGCAAGCGGCTCCGTGCGGTCGCCGCCGACCACGGGGTCCCCGCGGTCACGAACGTCGGCCGNCGCGGNGGCAGCGGGCTNGCGGCNGCGCTGACGAACGAACTGATCCACGTCGCCAGCGACGTGCGAGACGGCGCGCTCGAACTTGAATCCGGCACCGAGGGCGAGTCGTGAGCGACTACGATCTTGATTCCGGTCCCGATCCGGCGACCGTTGCGGCAGCCGAACCCGAAACGTTCGGCAATGACGCCGATCCCGTCCATGCAGTCGGTATCGGCCCCGGAAACCTCGACTATCTCACGCCGCGCGGGAGACAGGCCATAGAGGACGCTGATGTCGTCGTCGGCTTCGAGACTGTCGTCAAGTTCATCGCAGACCTGACCGACGCCGAGTTGCTGACCTGCGGGTACAAAGACGAACGCGAGGCGTTGACGACGTTCGCCGACCGCGTCGCTGACGGCGAGCGCGGGACGGCCGTGCTGATGGGCGACCCGAACCACTCCGGCTACCAGTTCGTCGGGAAAGTCCAAGATGTCGTTGACCGGCCAGTACGCGTGATTCCCGGCATCTCGTCGCTCCAGATCGCGGCGAGTCGCGCCCGCACGCCGATGGAGGACACCGAGTTCGTCACGTTGCACAAGAGCGGCGACATCAGCGACGACCACCAGCGGCTGGCCGCGACCGTCGGCGACCGCCACCTGCTCGTGTTGCCGCGGCCGTTCGACTGGATGCCAGGCGACATCGCAGCCCACCTGCTCGACGGGGGTGCTGATCCGACTCTCGACGCGCTCGTGCTCGAAAAACTCACCCACGACGACGAGTCGATTAGCCGCTTTTCGCTCGGCGAACTCGCCGACCACGCTGGCGGATCGGACCCCGATGACACGCCGTTTTCGGATCTCTCAGTGCTGGCCGTGCGGCGGGAGGACCCATGAAAGGGTTCGTCCTCGGTGGCGTGAGTTCGGGGGTTGGCAAAACGGTCGCCACGCTCGCCATCATTCGCGCACTCGACAACGCGGGCCATACGGTCCAGCCAGCCAAAGCCGGCCCCGACTTCATCGATCCGAGCCACCACGAGGCGATTGCGGGCTACCCCTCCCGCACGCTCGATCTGTGGCTCGAAGGTGACGACGGCCTCGCTCGGAACTACGCCCGCGGCGAGGGTGACATCTGCGTCGTTGAGGGCGTGATGGGTCTCTACGACGGCGACGGCTCCAGCACCGCGATGGTCGCTGAAGCCCTCGATCTGCCGGTCGTACTCGTCGTCGACGCCAAAGCCGGCATGGAGAGCGTCGCTGCCACGGCNNACGGNTTCCGCGAGTACGCNGCNNNCNNCGACCGNGANATCGACGTNGCNGGNGTCNTCGNCCAGCGNGCCCACGGCGGCCGCCACGNNNACGGNATNCGNGACGCGCTGCCCGATGAGATGGCGTATTTCGGGCGGATTCCACCGTCCGGCGATCTCGAAATCCCGGATCGCCACCTCGGCCTGGAAATGGGCGATGAGGCTGCTCTCCCGCGCGACGCACTCGACGAAGCGGCCGAAGGCCTCGAAACCGAGCGACTGGTCGATGTCGCGCGCGAACCCACAATCGACGCCGAACCGGTCCCAGTCGAGCCGACGGACGCGACCGTCGCGGTCGCCAGCGACGCCGCCTTCTGTTTCCGGTATCCGACGACCATAGAACGGCTCCGCGAGCGGGCGACCGTGCGGACGTTCTCGCCGGTCGCGGGCGACCCAGTACCCGACTGCGACGGCGTCTACCTGCCGGGTGGCTATCCCGAACTCCACGCTGAGGAGTTAGCGGCGTCGGCGACGCTGGCCGAACTCGGCGAACGAGCCAGCGAGGACCTGCCGGTCTTCGGCGAGTGCGGCGGCCTGATGGCGATGAGCCAGTCGCTGACGACGACCGACGGCGAGAGCCACGCGATGGCCGGGATTCTGCCGGCCGACGTGACGATGCGCGACCGCTATCAGGCTCTCGATCACGTCGAACTCGACGCGACGACGGGGACGCTGACGGCCGACCGCGGCGCGACGCTTCGCGGCCACGAGTTCCACTACTCGGAGGCCCGCGTCGAGAACGACGCCCGTTTCGCCTTCGAAGTGCGCCGCGGCGATGGCATCGACGGCGAGCACGACGGCCTGCTGGCCTACGAGTCGTTGGGGACCTACGCCCACGTCCACGCCGAAAGCGGCGCGTTCGATGCGTTTCTCGATTCGGTGGCCGAGCGTCGGTAGTCGGATGGCGGCCAATTTGTAGGCTGGCGAATACTCTTGTGGCTCGCGTCGAATGGCTACCTGTGCTCCTCCAACTGCTTTCGCCAGCCAGCGTCGTCAGCACCGTCACCGCCGCGTTCATCCACGATATCGTCGCCGTCATCCCGCGGCTGCTGTCGGGGACGGTCTTTCTGGTGTTGGCGTATCTCCTCATCCGTGGCATCACGAGCGTCTTTCGGTCGGTGTTGGGGCGGCTGTACGCCGATGAGGAGCAACTCATCGTCGATCTCGGGGTGACCCTGGCGAGCCTCCTGCTGTGGTTCGGCGCGGGACTGACCCTGCTGAAAATCGTCGGGATGGGCGACGTAGCGGCGAGCCTGGGGACGGCGACCGGCTTCATCGCCTTGGGTGTCGCGTTCGCACTCAAGGAGATGCTGGCCGACACCGTTGCCGGCGTCTATCTGCTCCAGGACGCCGATTTTAACGAGGGCGACCGCGTGACGACGGCTTCCGTCACGGGAACGGTCACCGGGATCGACCTCCGAAAAACGCGGATTCGCGGCGACGACGGCGATCTGATCGTCGTCGCCAACCGCGATGTGGAGAAGAAATGGGTGCAGGAAGCCGATGCGGGTGGTGATGCCGGGGAATCAGCAGCGGATGCCGGTGCCTGAGTCAGCAGTTTCGGGGTGTTGTCGGTGACAGCAACCAGCGGTGCCGTCAGGACGCGCGCCACTTGTGGCCGCACTCGACGCAGGTGAACAGCCGAACCTCGTAGGAGCCGCCTGGCTTGGGCATCATCTCGGAGGTGGCACGCTCGCTGTCGCAGCCCTCGCCAGGACAGGACTCCTGGACCGTCTCGCTGGCGTCCTGGGTCGCGTCAGCGACGGCGGGTGCCTCGCCGTCCTCCTGTCCGTCTTGGGTCGTCATCGCCGCTTCTGCCTCGGAGTCCCGTGGCTCCTCGTTCTCACAGGAGCGACACACCCACGTGTCGCCTGCCGTGTGCATCAGCGACCCACACTCGTCACAGAATTGCATACACTCTCGGCATAGACGGGCGTTGGATATAGGTGTTAATTTCCGATCCGTCGTGAACGCGATACTATGGGATTTATGTTGCTGTTATTGGTGGTGTGATAGCATGCCAACCGCAGGTGGCGAAACCTATGACTACGTGATCGTCGGTGCGGGGTCGGCGGGCTGTGTCCTCGCCAATCGGCTCTCGGCCGCCGGCGACACTGACGTGCTGCTGTTGGAAGCGGGTACCCCCGATGAGAAAAACGAAATCAGTATTCCGGCGGCGTTTTTTGACTTATTCAAGTCTGAAGTCGACTGGGCGTTCGACACCGAACCACAGCCCGAACTGAACGACCGGGAGTGCTACTGGCCACGTGGGAAGACCCTCGGGGGATCGAGTTCGATCAACGCGATGATCTACGCGCGCGGCCAGCCCGCGGACTACGATCACTGGGCCGACCTCGGTAACGATGGCTGGGCGTACGACGACGTGCTAGAATATTTCAAACGGGCCGAACATAACGAACGCGGTGCCTCCGAGTATCACGCTACCGGCGGCCCACGAAACGTGGCAGACCTCCAGGGGCCGAACGAACTCACCGAGGCGTTCATTGAGGCGGGCCAGACGGTCGGCCTGCCACACAACGACGATTTCAACGCCGGCGAGCAGGCCGGTGTTGGATTCTACCAGGTGACACAGAAGGACGGCAAGCGACACAGTGCTGCCGACGCCTACCTCAAACCGGTGCTTGATCGGTCGAACCTGACTACCACCACGGGTGCCCAGGTAACCCAGATTCGGTTCGACGGTCGAACGGCAGTCGGCGTGGACTACGTAAAAGACGGCTCGACAGAAACGGTCGACGCCAACGAGGAAGTCATTCTGTCAGCAGGAACGATCAACTCACCGCAACTCCTCATGCTGTCCGGCGTCGGGCCAGCGGAGCATCTCGAAGCCCACGACATCTCGGTCGTACATGATCTCCCTGGCGTCGGCAAGAACCTGCAGGATCACCTCCAGGTGAAGATCAATTACGCCTGCGAGAAATCGGTCACCCTGGAGGGGGCCGACTCACTGTGGAACCTACTCAAATATATACTCCTGAAACGCGGGCCGTTGACCTCGAACGTCGCAGAGGCTGGTGGGTTCACGGCTGTATCGGAGGAATCTGACCGCCCCGACATCCAGTTCCACTTCGGTCCCTCGTACTCGGTTAACCACGGGTTCGATAACCCCGACGGGCATGGCTTCTGGCTTGGCGCGCTGTGCCTTCGCCCAGAGAGTCGCGGGGAGATCACGCTCCGGTCGGCCGATCCAACGGCAGATCCGGTTATTGACCCGCAGTACCTGACCGAAGGCGACGATCTAGAGACCCTGCTCGACGGGGTCAAACTGGTCCGCGAAATCTTGCAGGCCGAGCCGTTCGACGAGTACCGTGGCGAGGAGGTATCGCCAGGAACCGACGTGCAATCGGACGAGGAGCTGATCGAGCATATCCGTGAGACGGCCGAATCACTCTATCACCCCGTGGGGACCTGCAAGATGGGTGACGATGAGATGGCGGTCGTTGACGACCAGCTCGCTGTCCACGGGATCGATGGCCTCCGCGTTGTTGATGCCTCAATCATGCCGCGGATCACCAGCGGAAACACTGACGCCCCGACGACCATGATCGCCGAGAAAGCGACTGACTACATACTCGACGCGTAGCTGTGACCTAAATATCGCATCTCTCAGGGAGCCAAGAGCCCATACAGTATACAACCGTACTTTCGCTACCCCAAGCAAAATTGTTTTATCGGTCCGGTTTGAGAGACGTGATGATGCCTATCGCACTGCCACACGACGCCAAAGCGGGGCCGACNAAGNCGGANGTNCGGTCGGTGNTGCTCGGNAANCTCGNNCTCNNNCCGNNNGACCACTTCGTCGAGGTCGGCTCCTGTACCGGCGCGGTGACCGTCGAGGCGGCCCGCCGCGCTGGCCGGGTGACCGCGCTCGAACGGAAGNCNGANCGNCTGGNNGTGACCGANNNGAACCTCGCGGCCAACGAGGACATAGTCACCGCCGATGTCGAGTTGCGGAACGCCGAAGCCCCCGAGGGGCTGCCCGAGGACGCCGACGCCCTCTTTCTCGGCGGCAGCCGGAACTTCGAAGCCGTGCTCGATCACGCCGTCGACACCGAAGTCGACCGGNTCGTGATGAACGTCTCNCGGNTNGAAGTCGCCGGCGCCGCGACCGCCGCGTTCCGCGAGCGCGACCTGCTCGACGAGGTCGTACAGTTCCAGGTGAGCCACGGCTACGAACTCGCCGGGGCGACGAGCTTCGACTCGCAGAACCCGGTNTACATGCTNGTCGGCAGTGCGAGCGACGACGAGGGCGACGGCGACGGTGACAACGGCGAACGAGCGGAGGCGACACAGTGACGCTCTACGGTATCGGTCTCGGCCCCGGACAAGCAGACCTGGTGACAGTGCGCGGCAAAGAAGTTCTAGAAAACGTTGACGTGGTGTACTCACCAGGTCGCCTCTCGCGGACGGTCGCACTGAACCACGTTGACGAGTCGAAAATCGGCGACCTCGACTTCCCGATGACNCGCGACGAGGAGNANCTNCGNNNGGCGTGGAANGNGGCGGCCGCGGAGATCGCACCCCGTGCCCGCGACGGCACCGCCGCGTTCGTCACGCTCGGCGACCCGAACGTCTACTCCACGTTCGGCCACCTCCGNCGNACGNTCGACGCNTTCNACCCNGANGTNGNNGTCGAGANNGTNCCNGGCGTCAGCGCNNTNACGGCGTTNNCGACCGCGCTNGNCGTCGAGNTNGNNGCCGGCGNGNGNCTCGCGCTCCGCGAGGCGGCCCGCGGCGCCGCGCCGACCGGCCCCGACCGGATGGTCTTGTTCAAAGTGACCGACGCCCCGGCGACCCACGCGAAGCTGGTCGAGGCCGGCTACGAGGTGACCTTCGGCCGCCGGCTCTACATGGACACCGGCGAGACGGTCGTCACCGACGACCCCGNCGCNNTCGNCGANCGNGANTACTACACCCTCGCCTACGCGGTCAAACGCGATCTGAATATCGAGCCGGCGACCGCGCAGTTCGACGCGAGTGAGGCTGACGACACCGACGTGAGCGAGGAGAGCGAAGCATGAGCGACGAAACCGACCCCCAATCCGCCATCGACGCCCAAGGCGAGCAGCGACGCGCCGAACTCGACGACCGGATCTTCGAGCACAACGCTGGCGACGCACAGGAGGGAATCCCCTTCGTCGGAGCTGGCCCTGGCGACCCACGGCTGCTGACCGTCGCCGGTAAGGAACTACTGGAAGAAGCCGACCTCGTCGTCCACGCCGGCTCGCTGGTCAACAGCGAACTCCTTGAGGAGTACTGCGATCACGCCGAGACGGTCTCATCCATCGGCAAGGACCTCGAAGAGTTGATCCCGCTCATGCGGGACGCCCACGAGGACGGCGACAACGTCGTCCGGCTGCACAGCGGCGATCCCGCGATCTACGGCGCGGCCCTCGAACAGATGGACGCCCTCGAACACGAGGGCGTTTCCACCTACTTCGTCCCAGGCGTCACCTCGGCGTTCGCGGCGAGTGCGACCCTCCGCACCCAGCTCACGCTCAACGAGGTCNCNAACCACGTCGCNTTCACCCGNCCGCAGGGNAAGACNCTNNNCNNGGAGGAGGACCACATCGACGAGTTCGTCGAGATGGGCGACGTGACGACCTGTATCTATCTCGGGACCCACGCGGTCGCCGAGACGATGGACCGGCTCCTCGACGAGGGNCACGACCCCGANANCCCNGTCGCNGTNGTCTACCACGCCTCNTGGCCNGACGAGGACGTNATCGNNGGNACCATCGNNACCNTCGGCGAGAANNTNGANNNGGCCGGCTACCGCGCCTCCGCGATGGTGATCATCGGCGACGCCGTGACCGGCGCGGGCTACGAGCGATCCTACCTCTACGACGGCTGGGCGGATCGCGGCCCTGATGATGCTACTGACGACGACAGCAGTGAGACGGCGGATAGCGAGCAGACCGATCCAGCGGAGACAACCCAATGAGCACGGACAACGAATCCACGACGACGAACAGCGACACGAGCGACAACGCCGACAGCGGCGGCCACTGTAGCACGCCCGACAGCGACGGCGAGGTTGCCGAGGAGATCGCTATCATCTCCTTCGGCCGGAAGATGGACACCGCCGAAGAGATCGAGAGCGAACTCGCCGACCGCTACGAGTCNNTCGACATCATCGAGTACCACGGCGANGTNTTCGCCGAACATTGGGGCGAGTACGACTGCTTCGTCGGCCTGATGGCCTCGGGCATCGCGATGCGCAAGACCGCACCGCTGCTCGACGACAAGTGGGACGACCCCGCCATCGTCGTCGTCGACGAGGAACTGACGTGGGCGATCCCCATCACCGGCGGCCACCACGGCGCGAACCAGGTGGCAAACGACCTCGCGGGGATGGGGGCGGTGCCGGCGATGACGACGGCCAGCGAGGNNGCNGGCAAGCAGGGCGTCGAGNNCNNNGCGAAGGCGNTNGACACCCACGTCGTCAACGGNNNCTCGACGNTNNNGACNAACCTNGCCGTNCTNGACGACGANCTCGGCCCNGTCGCCCGNCTCGACGGNCCGCNGGCCGTCCTCGTCGGCGACGACGTAACCGTCCTGAAGCGGAACAAGGACGGGGGCATCGTTCTTGGCACCGGCAGTGTCTCCGGCGCGGCGGCGGACTCCTTCATCGCGGCCTGGGAGAC
The DNA here is from genome assembly GCF_006861665.1 of Halonotius terrestris. GTDB lineage: Archaea > Halobacteriota > Halobacteria > Halobacteriales > Haloferacaceae > Halonotius > Halonotius terrestris. The sequence goes on from NZ_RKLU01000005.1 coordinate 37,319, forward strand.
CGCCCTCGACGAAACCGACTACGAGATGGACGACGTGGAGTTCGTCGCCACGGCGACGCGAAAAGAAGACGAGGATGGGCTGCTGGAGGCCGCCGAAGAACTCGACCTCGGCGTCGTCGCCTTCGACAAGGAGACCCTGCTCGACCACGAGGGGCCGAGTCCCTCGAAATCGAAGGAACTGATCGGCTGGCCTGGCATCTCGGAGGCCTCGGCCATCGCCGGTGGCCGCGAGCAGGAACTCCTGCTCGAAAAGCAGAGCTACGACAACGAGGTGACGGTGGCGATAGGACGATGAGCACCGACTCGACAAGCGCGACGAAGGCTGACCGCCCGGATGATCTCGGAACGCTCTCGGTCGTCGGCATCGGCCCTGGCCTGCCGGCCGACATGACCAAACGCGCCAAGGAAGTCATCGAGACGGCAGACTGCGTGATCGCCTCTGACCTCTACCAGGCGTTTTTGCGGGAGGACGGCACGCTGCCACCCGCGGAGCAGGTCGACGACGAGGGGCGTGTCACCCGCGAGAACGGCCACGAACAGGAGATCATTCGGTCGACGATGGGTCGGCAGATCGAACTCGCCAAGGTCGCCTTCGAGCGCGTCCGCGCTGGCGACGACGTAGCCCACGTCTCGGGTGGCGATCCCTCCGTGTACGGTAAATCCGACCTAATTTTCAAAATGGCCGAGGAGGAAGACGCGACGGACGTTCCCATCGAAATCGTCCCCGGCGTCACCGCCGCGCTCGGCGGCGGGGCGATGGTTGGCGCGCCGCTCTGTAACGATTTCTGTACGATTTCGCTCTCGGACAAGTGGCGCGGTTGGGAGGAAATCGAAGAGAAACTGCGTGCCGCAGCAATCAGCGATTTCGTGATCGTCCTCTACAACTGCTGGCGGAACTACGAGAAGGCCGTCGACATCGTCCGCGAGGAGCGGACCGACGACGCCCTGGTGGCGATTGTCAACGACGCCGGCCGCGCCGATGCCGGCCGCAACGGCGAGAGCCACGTCATCACGACGCTCGGCGAGGCGACCACCCATGACGACAAAGTGTCGGGGATGGGAACCTCGCTGATCATCGGCAACCACGAGACGGAGACGTGGGACAACGACTACCGAACGTTCCTTGTCACCCCGCGCGGCGGGCGTGACGTGGAGGATTTCTAACCATGAGTACGGAGACAAACACGACAGCGGAGACGGCAGCGGAACAGACAGGCGAATCGAGCGACGATGCCGGCGGCTGCACCGCCAAATCCAGCGACGGCTCATCGAAACAGCAGTCAGTCGACGAAAAGGTCGGCTCGACCGTTGACGATTTCGACGCCGAGCCTGGTCAACTCACGGCCGTCGGTCTCGGTCCAGGCCACCCCGAAGGCATGACCCAGCGCGCTCGTGCCGCGCTGCTGGAGGCCGAACACATCGTCGGCTACACGACCTACNTCGANCTNCTGCCNGACGANATCACCGACTCGGCGGAGGACATCTACGACACGCCGATGTGCGGCGAAGTGTCCCGAACGGAGGAGGCCATCGACCGGGCGCTCGCCGGCAACGACGTTGCCATCATCGGCAGCGGCGACCCGAACGTGTACGCGCTCGCGGGGCTCGCTCTCGAGATCATCGAGTCGAAGGGGGCGACNGCNTCGNNGNTGGANTNNGANGTCGTNCCNGGCGTCCCCGCCGCCCAATCCTGTTCGGCCCTGCTCGGCGCGCCGCTGGTCAACGACACCGTCTCGATCTCGCTGTCCGACCACCTGGTGCCGATGCCGGAGATCGAGTCCCGGCTCCANNCNGCNGCCNNNGAGNGNTTCACCATCNNCATCTACAACCCNTGGAGCCGCAANCGCCGCGAGAACTTCGAGAAGNNCTGNGAGATNCTGCTNGNNCACCGCNNCCCAGACACCCCGGTCGGCATCGTTCACGGCGCGGGCCGGGAAGACGAAGAGGTCATGATCACGACGCTTGACCAACTGGAAGAACTCGGCGAGGAGGAGATCATCGACATGACGACGACGATCCTTGTCGGCAACGAGGAGACCTATGTCTGGGACGACCGGATGGTCACCCCCCGCGGCTACGAAACGAAATACGATTACTAACATGACAACCTACGAAGTCACCCTGAAAAAGGACCCCTGCGACGGCATCTTCGCCTGTCTCACCCGCGATCCGCGGTTCATCGAGGACGACGATGGCCTCGCCACCATCGACCCCGACGGCGATCCGGTCTACGACGGTGACGGCGAGGTCCGCGAAGTTGACGGCGACGTGATCGCCACATTCGACGACGACCGCATCGAGGAGGCCCGGCAGGCTGCGGCGGCCTGTCCGACGAACGCCATCGTCGTCGAGGAGGTAGACCCATGAGCGTCGCCGTCCCCGACGACCTGCTGGCGGGCCATCCCTCGACGGCCTACTTCTGGGGTCGCGTCGCCGGCAACGGCGAGATCGAGAACGACCGCCTCACCGTGACGACCAACGACGAGGCCGCTGCCGAAACGCTCAGCGAGATCGTCGGCAGCGAGATCGACCACAATCAGAACACCCGCGACTACGCTCACAACACCGACATCACGAAGACCGAAGACGAGTACACGGTCGAAGTCACGAGCGACGATCTCTTCGGGATGAGCGGCGCGCTCGGGCTGCCGGTCGACGGCCGCGGCAACTACCGCTTCGGTGCATTTTCGGACTACCGCCGCGACCTGCTGCGCGGCATCCTGGAGGGCTGCGGAACGATCTGCTTCAAGTCCTCCAGCGGCACCGTCGGCGTCTCGTTCGTCCACGATGACGCCGCGCTGCTCGAAGTCGTCCAGGATCTCATCGATGACGATCCAGTCGACGCGCCCTACGGCGACCTCTCGGATACGTCCTCCGGTGGCTACTGGTTCGGGGTCGACGACGACGCGGCCGCCGACTTCGGGATGTGGCTCTACGAGGAGACGGCGGAAACAGGATTGTTCGCGCCGAGTCGTCGCCGCAAACTGGTGCAGAGTCTCGATCAAGCGACCGACATCGAGTTCGACCGCTCACAGTTCGAAGCATGAGCCAACTCCACGACACCATCGAGAGCGTCGACAACGAGGCGGTTTTGCTGGTCGGCCACGGCTCCCGCCGCGAGAAGTCCAACGAGCAGGTCCGCGAACTGGCAGCGATGCTCGAAGACCGACTGGAGATCCCGGTCGACGCCGCCTTTCTGGAGCTCGCCGAGCCAGCCATCGAGGATGGCATCGAGGGCCTGGCGGGCGCGGTCGATTCGGTCACGGTCGTCCAACTCTCCCTGTTCGCGGCCAGCCACGTGAAAAACGACGTGCCNCTGGCNGTNNAGCNNGCCCGCNCGNNNCACGACGTCGCCATCGACGCCGGCTCGCATCTCGGCGTCCACCCGGCGCTGGTCGACCTGCTCGACGACCGCGCGGCCGCCGTCGAGGCCGAACTCGGCGTCGACCGCGAGACCGAGGACGTAGCCGTGGTCGTCTGTGCCCGCGGCTCGTCNGACCCNGACGCNAACGCCGACNNNCACAANCTCTCGCGGCTGCTCCACGAGGGCCGGGCGTTCAGCACTGTCGAGGCGTCGTTCATCGGCATTACGGAGCCGACGCTGGACGACTCGCTGGCGACGNTNGCNAANNNGCGNCCNGACGCCGTCNTCGTACTTCCGTACATGCTCGGCGACGGCGTGCTCACCGGCCGGATCCGGGACGGTGCCGCGGAGTTCGACGACGAGTATCCGTACGTCGAGGCCGCGGCGGGGGACCCGCTTGGCACCGATTCGCGGCTGCTGGACGTGCTCGGCGACCGCTGGCAGGAGGCACGAACCGGCTCGGTGAACATGTCCTGTGACACCTGCAAGTACAAGGTGGAACTCGACGGCTACGAGGAGGACGTGGGCGGCGCTCGTGCGATGCTGCGGGCGCTCACCCACCAGGAGGCACACGCCGACCGGGAGGACGTGGGCGACGACCCACACGTCCACGACGCGCCGGCGCACCACGTCGCCGTCTGCACGAACCAGACCTGTGCGGCCGACGGTGCGCCCGCCGTGCTNGAACGNCTCCGNCAGGNGGCNCGNGANTCCGAGCAGTGCGACGCCAGGATCACCCGCACCTCGTGTCTCAACCGCTGTGACGAGGGGCCGATGGTCGCCGTCTACCCCGAAAACGTCTGGTACGGCGGTGTCGAAGCCGACGACGCCGAACGCATCGTTTCCTCACATCTTGACCGCGACCGCATCGTGAGCGATCTGGTCGATCAGACGCTGTAGCTGTCGCAGGCAACCTACGAACGAGGATAGTTACGGCGGCAGCACTCTGTCTGGTTCATCCTCAACGACGAGGAGCGTCGGTTCCGAGTGCGTCACTCCACAGCTCTCGGCGCGCTCGATCGGGATCGGTTCGCCCGGCTCGGTCGCGTTCTCCGGTAGTGCCACCGACGCATAGATTTCGGCCGTCGTCCCCTCGTTGCGACCCAGTCGGTCGGGGAGTTGGTAGCTCCGGGGCTCGTAGTAGAACCCCACGCCGTCGACACGGTCGGTCTCAACACCGGCGAGACAGCCGTTCAACGACGGCGGCTCGACAGCGCGCGTAAACAGCGTCGGGTTCTCGATACTGAGTGTGCCCACCCGCTGTTCGTTGAAGACGACGGTTCCGTCCCCGGACGCGGTGGTCTCTTCGGGCACGAACTCGTCGTCGAATTCGACAGTGTATTCCAACTCGCCGATGCTGTCGGCACCGACTAACAGGACGCCGATGACCGCGACGCCGAGGATCGTGAGCCGGGCCGTCCGGCGATCGATCGTGAGTCGGTTTTCCTGCAACGCGTAGCCGAGGCCGACGAACAGTCCCGCCGATGACGCAAGCAGGACGAAGACGCCCACCGGATCAGGGCGGTACCGTGAGACGACGTAGCCGAGAAAGACCACGTACGCCACTCCCGACACCGCGAAGGCGATGGTATCGAGTGGCGCACGGTCGATACTGATCCCGGCGATCAGGAACGCCACGAACGTCACCAACAGTAACGCAGCCGTGACGGTAATCGAGAGATCGAAGACGATTTCGCTGGCGAAAAACGCCAGTGTGCCGAGCGCGAAGGCGACACCGAGCACGTAGAGGAGGGTTTCACTGTCGATTGTGGGGGCCATCAGGAACCACGTTCGACTTCCAGCCGTGGTGACAAATGTCTTCGGTCCAGGATCTGGACAACACTGGGTTTAATCGCCCGCTGGTCCCAACGACGCCCATGAGCTGTTATGAACTCGAAGCGCTTCGACTCGGACTGATGAACGTGCTGGGCACCGAGGACCCTGCCGCCCGCGAGCACGCCGAACAGGAACTTGAGGGGCATCTCACCGGCCCTATCGAGGCCCTCGCCGAGGCCGACTCGCTGGCCGCTATCGAACGCCACCTCGACGCNGCGCTCGTCGATCTCGANGAGGNNGTCGCNGNNNC
>NZ_RKLU01000005.1:42774-81050 GCF_006861665.1 Halonotius terrestris
CGACGACCCNGAGTACGANTACCTNCGCGGCCGACTCGTCGCCGTCCGNGACGCNGAGCGNGCGGTCCACCGCATCACCGCCCAGGGCAACAGCGTGCTTGCGGGACTCGGCGAGGCCCACGACGTGCTCCACGAGACGTTCCCGATCGAGGACTGATGGCCGCCGAAAGCGAGGGGTTCCGAACGGTCGATCTCGGCGAGATCGACCCCGCACGAAGCCGCCACATGTGGACCCGATCGAGCGTCGCACTCACCGACAGCCACGTCGTTGTCGGCCAGTGGGACGGTGCAATCACCGCTTTCGACCGTGAATCGCTGACGACGGCGTGGGAGACCGACCACGACGACAGCCCGGCGGGTCTCCTCGCAGTCGACGGTTCGATCATCGCAGCCGGTCGCGGCGAGGCAGGACGGATCGCTGCCTACGACGCCGACGGCGACGAACAGTGGTCGTATGCGACCGCCGGCGACATCGGTGAGCCGACCTCGGATCGCGTTTTCGAACAGCCTTACGTTGTCGACTGCGTCGCTGGCGACGACCATCTGTTTGCCGCCGCGCGCCGCTACGAGCGCGATGGCGAGACACGACGCTGGCACAGTACCGTCTACAGGTTCGGGAGCGACGGCAGCGTCGCGTGGCGGTTCGCCGTCGACGCCTCGCCTATTGCCCTCGATCTCGATGCGTCGGGCGACCGTCTCGCCGTCGGCTACAACCGCTGTATGGGCGACCACGACGACGGCCTCGTCGTTCTCGATAGCGACACCGGCGAGCCGGCGTGGCGGTGGGACCCCGGTACCGCCGGCGACCGCCGCGTCGGCGACGTGTCCTTCGACGGCGACCGACTGGCGGTGACGAGCCACGGCGACAAGCGCGGCTACGCGCTCGATGCCGACGACGGCAGCCGACAGTGGCGGGTCGATCTCGCGGTCGAAACCGAAATCGACGGCGAACGTCTGTACGCCTATCCGAACCACGTCCACGCTGCTGCTGGTCACGTGGCCTTTCTCACAGGGAACACCTATCCGGTCGAAGGACGCGAAACCGAGGGACAACATCCACACGAACACCGGCTCGTCGCAGTCAATACCGAGGGCTCCGAACTGTGGGACGCCGACCTCGGTGGGTTCGTCCACGGCGTGGCGACAGCGGGCAGCCGACTGGTCGTCCCCTGCGCACAGAATTTCCGCGTGCGTGATCCAGCGGCCCACGCCTTGCGGACGTTCGATCTCCCAACTGGTGAGACTGCTACCCACTCGTTTGCGGGGATTCCGACGGCAGCGGCCGTCGACGCCGACAGCGTTGCAGCCGTCGAGGAGCCGATCGTGTACCACGACGAGGGGGAGACGCGCGGGTCGTATGCAGTTCACATCGATACTCGCTGAGTCGATTCGACGGATTCGCGTCGACCAGTTGGGCAGTGTCGGCAGCGCGACAGAACCGTACAGCCTTGATCCCACCCAATCCATCCTTCGTGTTGTCAGCGGGAACCGCCGGTAGCAGTCGTGACGAGCAGCCTATCGGAACCGAAACCTCTCAGAAAAAGTAGGGTCACCAGAGCACTTTTAGCATAGTTTACTGATAGTAAAAACGATGATCCCTGGTGCTGATTCCGCAATCACACGGAACGAGAAGTCCTTGATTCTGGCGTACGATCACGGCTTGGAGCACGGCCCGGTTGACTTCGAGCCGAACCCGGCGACGGCAGACCCCGACCGAGTGTTCGAAATCGGCACCCACGACGCGGTCACCGCAGTCGCCGTCCAGAAAGGGATCGCCGAAGGCTACTACCCCTCCTATGAGGACAAGGTAACACTGCTGGCCAAACTCAACGGCACCTCGAACCTCTGGATGGGTGAGCCCAACTCGGCGGTCAACTGGACGGTCGAAAACGCGGCCGAAGTCGGCGCGGACGCTATCGGNTTCACCNTNTANGGCGGCTCNAACNACGAGATCGAGATGGNCGAGGAGTTCCGCGACGCNCANGAGGCCGCCCGCNNNCACGACCTCNNNGTCGTCATGTGGTCNTACCCGCGCGGNCAGGGNCTNAANAACGCGACCACGCCCGACACTATCGCCTACTCGACGCGACTCGGTCTCGAACTCGGTGCGGACATCACGAAAGTCAAGTATCCCGGTTCGCCGGAGGCGATGGCCCACGCTGTCAACCAAGCGGCCAAATCCAAGGTCGTCATGAGCGGCGGCTCGAAAACCGACGATCAGGAGTTCCTGACGACGGTTCGCAACGCGATGGACGCCGGTGCGAACGGCCTCGCTGTCGGTCGCAACGTCTTCCAGCGCGATAACCCCGAACAGATCCTCGACGGCCTCGAAGCCGTCATCTTCGAGGACGCAAGCGTCGCCGACGCCCTCGATACGATGGGCGTCGAACCGTCGAACCCCGAGGCCCTCTAATGCCTGCTGACACCAGCGATTACGAGGCGGAGTTGGACGCCATCTTCGAGACGCTGGCCGAACTGGCCCCCGAGATTCGGGCATCACTGCCGGGCCGGCGTGTCAAAAGCGACGAGGTCAATCCCTCGGGCGAAACCCGCTTGGAGGCCGACGCGTACGCCGACGAACTCATCGAGGAAGCCCTCGGCGGGATCGACGGCGTCGGCACCTACGCCAGCGAGGAGCAGGCCGAACCCATTGATGTCGGCAGCGGCGAGGTCTCCGTTGCCTGCGACCCGCTGGACGGCTCCTCGAATATCAAGCCGAACAGCCCGATGGGGACGATCATCGCGGTCTACGAGGGCGACCTCCCGGCCGGTGGCGACCGTCTGCTCGCCTCGGGCTTCGTCCTCTTCGGCCCGATCCTCACGATGACCGTCGCCCGCGACGGTGAGGTCTACGAGGCCAACGTCGGCGACGGCGAGATCGACGTGATCGACGACGACGTGACGCTGCCCGACGAGCCGACCGTCTACGGCATGGGCGGCCGCGTACCGGACTGGACGCCGGGCTTTTCGGCGTTCATCCGCGCCATCGAACAGGAGTACAAACTCCGATACGGCGGCGCGATGGTCGCCGACGTGAACCAGGTGATTACCTACGGTGGGATCTTCTCGTATCCCGCGCTCAAATCGGCCGAAAACGGGAAACTCCGTCTGCAGTTCGAGGGGATTCCGATCGCCTACATCATCGAATCCGCCGGCGGGGCGTCCTCCGATGGAACGCAGTCGATCCTCGATGTCGACCCCGAGAAGTTCCATCAGCGCGTGCCGGTCCATCTCGGCAACGACGAGATGATCGATCGACTCGAAGCGACGCTCGCCGCTCACGACTAACAACGCGTCGACGACGCATCCGGCGGCGGCATCGCGGGCGTGGCGGGCCTTCCCCACATCAGCATCGTTTTTATGCTCTAGTGTCAGGGACTGGTATGGCGGTTTCCGGCGTCACATCGTGGGTCGAATCCGTATTGGTCGACGGCGTCTCGACCGAACTGCGGATCACAGCGAGCATCCTGATCGCCGTCGGTGCCTTGGTGGTCGCCGGAGTGGTCGTCCCGACGGTCGCCGCCCGCCTTCGCGGGTTCGTCTCGCAGTGGGCTCGGGGGCGGTTCGGCGAGTCGGCCAGCGAGACCTTCGAGCGGGTCGATTCAGTCGCGCCGATTGGCGTGCTCGTGACGATCCTCATTCGCCTCGTCCAACTCCTCATTCTCTCCGGGACGGCATTCGTCCTGCTTGTCGTCTGGGGGCAGATCAGCACAGCCCTCCAGTTGATCGGGATCAGCCAACTCGCGTTGCCGGCGGTCGGGCGGTTCGTCTCGACGGGGCTGGTCCTGCTGGCGGCGTTCGTCGTCAACGACTTCATTCACGACATCGTCAGGGAGTACACCGCCAACACGGCCCGCGTCACGGCCCACCAAGAGCAGATCCTGACGCGGGTGTTGCAGGTCGCGTTGATCCTCGTCGTCGTTGTCGCGGTGTTCACGATCTGGGGGATCGATATTGGGAGTCTGTTGGTCGGCGCAGGCTTCCTCGGCGTCGTCATCGGGCTTGCGGCCCGCCAGACGTTGGGGTCGCTGTTGGCCGGCTTCGTGCTCATGTTTTCTCGACCCTTCGAGATCGGCGACTGGGTCGCCATCGGCGAGGAGGAAGGAATCGTCACCAAGATCACGATCATGAACACGATCATGCGGAACTTCGACGGCGAACACGTCGTCATCCCGAACGACAACGTCGCCAACCAAGCGATCACGAACCGGAGCCGCGACGGCAAACTCCGCATCCACCTCGAAGTCGGGATCGATTACGACGACGACCCCGAGCACGCCAAGGAAGTCGCTCGTGAGGCCGTCGAAGGGCTCAAAATGGTCGAAAACAACCCCAAACCGCAGGTCTTCCCCGTCGCATTTGGCGGGTCGGCAGTGACGCTGGATATTCGATTCTGGATCGCGCCGCCGACGCCGCAACGCCGCTGGCACGCGACGGCGGGCGTCGTCGAGTCGGTCAAAGAGCGATTCGCCACCGAATCGATTAGTATTCCGTTCCCGCAGCGAACGGTCAGCAGCCGTGATGTCTCCGAGCCGGAGACGGTGACACAGCCGGCGGCAACCGACGACGCCGAGGAGTGATGCCGCGCCGATTCAATACGAGAACCGCTGAAACCAGTCGGTAGACCGGACAAAAGTCGGGTTTAGATGCGGTGAACCCAAATCCTCAAGTTTCGACTGGCTCTAATTCCGGTATGAACCGCGAGGACGCCCGAGACCGGTTTCGTCGCGCCTCGTGGGTCAACGTCGTCGCCAACGTCGCCAAGATCGTCGCCGAGGGTGCGGTGGGGATCACGTTCGGCTCGGTCGCCCTCGTCGCCGACGCGGCCCACTCGGTGGCCGACCTCGTCGCCAGCGGTGTCGTCCTCGTGTGGGGCAGCAGCTCCTACGACGCTGCCGACGTTGACCACCCCCACGGTCACGCGCGTATCGAGCCGCTGACCGCGCTGTTCGTCGGCGCGGTGATCTTCCTCCTTGGGGGGTATCTGCTCTACGAATCCACCCGCGGGCTGCTGGCTGGCTCCGAAATCGAGTTCAGCTACTACTTGCTCGGTGCGCTGGGCTTTGCGATGGTCGATATGTATCTCGCCTACTGGTACACCGAGCGAGCCAACGTCGGGCTGGATTCGACCGCGCTGACCGCGCTGGCGAAGGACTGCCTCAACGATATCTACACCACGGTCGCCGCGGTCGTCGGCGTCATCGGCGTCCGACTTGGGTTCCCAATCCTTGATCCAGTCGCGGGCGCGCTCGTGAGCCTGCTGGTCATCTATCAGGGCGTCGAGATCGCCCGCGAGAACTTGGATTACCTCGTCGGTGCGGCCCCAACACCCGGCAAGCGCGAGGAGATCGAGGCGATCATCGCCAACCACGCCGCCGTCGAAGGCTATCATGACTTGACGGTTTTCTACGACGGCACTGTGTTGGAAGTCGAAGCCCACGTCGAGGTCGACGGTGAGTTGACGATCCGCGAAGCCCACGACATCGAATCCGAACTCGTCGATCAACTCACTGCCCTCGGCGATGTTGGCGACGCGCACATTCATCTCGATCCGGCTGGGCTCGGCGAGTGGAAGGATGCAGCCCACGAGCCGCAGGACGACTAACCCGGTAACGATAGACAGCGATTTACTCCCGGCTATCGAATTCCCAGTGTGCAGATCGTTGGCTACGATGCCGCTGATGGTGGCCTCCTATTGAGCGGCGGCCACAGCGATTCTAAGTCGAATGCGGGAGTCACCGCTGACGACGCCAACGATCAGATCACCTACCGGTCGCTCGACCCCGGCACCGAACTCGAATACAGCCTCGGCGACCGCCGCTGTGCCGGGATGATCCACGACGACCGCCACATCGCCTGCTCGAACCCAACCGCACCCTACTGTCCAGACCACGACAGCACGTGGGTCTGTGCACGCTGTACGGGTACCTGCCTGAAAGACGAAATGGACTGCTACGACGACCACGCGATCTATCTCGCGGCGTTCGCGCCGGCGACGTTCAAAGTCGGCGTCACGAAGCACTGGCGACTCGAAACCCGGCTGCGCGAGCAGGGAGCCGATCGTGCCGCCCACATCGCCACCGTCGACAACGGCCGAATCGCCCGCGAGCGTGAAGCCGAGATCGCTGCCGACGTTCCGGATCGCGTTCGCGTGCCGACCAAACAGGCTGGTCTCGGTCGCGCTGTCGACACCGACGCATGGGAAGCACTGCTGGCAGAGTTTGATCCGATCGAGCGATTCGAGTTCGACTACGGTCTCGATCTCAACAGCCAGCCGGTCGCCGAAACCGTCGCGGCCGGGACCGTGCGAGGAACGAAAGGCCGATTGCTGATCGTTGACCGCGACGGATCGACGTACGCCGTCGACATGCGGGAGTTGGTCGGCTACGAAGTAACTGCGGGACGCAGTAGCCGGGAACTCCAGTCGAGTCTCGGTTCGTTCGAGTAAAAAATTCAGGCGTTACCGCAGAATCCGACTACAGGAGCCACAGAGGTTCTCNTCTTTCACGTCGACCTCNCGNACNGTNGGCGAGAAGNTCATNACNCANNNGNNGTTGTCNCAGTGNTCNAGCCCNAGNGTGTGGCCGATCTCGTGGACGACCTCNTTNCGGACGCGGTCGGCGAAAACCTCGTCTTCCGGTTTGCTCGTGATGCCGCCATCGGAGGAGGTGCGGAGGCGATATGTCGAGATCACCGAGCCGTTGCCGTTGAGATACGCAAGCCCGAAGACGTAGTTCCGGCGACGGTAGTAGAGGTCGTTGCCCGTAATGCCGATGTTCGTATCGCCGGTGCCGACACGGCTGACGAGTTCGATGAAATCCTCCGCCCGGTACTGGTTCCGGTTTTGGTCGAACGCGCCGTCGGGGATCGACTGGCTGTCGTGGACGGTCACGTCGCAGTCGTAGACCGACCGTAGGACAGCCGACGACTCCCGCTTGACCGTGGCGGGAACGTCCCCAATCGGCACGATGTCGGCATGCATGAGGGTACCTATGACAAGCCGGTTCTTAAATTTCACGCCAAACCTCGGCGGCGTCGTGCGATTGTCTGACGCTCGCTGGCCGCCGCCACGGCGACGCCCGCCCGGTGTTTGCCAGCCATATCTCGGTACGCTTTTTTTACCGGCCGGTCACGACCACCCAATGAGTTCTCTCTCCGTCGTGCTCGATATTGACGGCGTGTTGGTCGATGTCGCCGACTCCTACCGCCGGGCCGTCATCGAATCAGTCCGCCGCGTCTACGGCGAGACGCTCGACCGCGATGCGATCCAGCCGTTCAAAGACGCCGGCGGCTTCAATAACGACTGGCTTGTCACCGACGCGATTGCGCTCTACGTCCTCGCCCGCGAGCAGGGATTCGAGCAGGACATAGCGACGTTCGCCGATCGGATCGCCGACGCTGGCGGCGGGCTCGACGGAACGAAAGCTGTCCTCGAAACAGAGCTATCGGCGAGCGACTACGACGAAATCACTGACCGGTGGGACCCAGACCGGCTCCGCACGGTGTTTCAGGCCCTCTATCTCGGGAGCGACCTCTTTGCGGAACTGGAAGGCGGCGATCCACTGTTTGACGCGGCGGGCTACATCCACGACGAGCCCGTGCTCGTCGAGAGCGAGACACTGACCACGCTGACCGACCGCTACGACGTTGGCGTCGTCACCGGTCGTCCCGCCGCTGAGGCGACGATCGCACTCGATCGCGTCGGCCTCTCGGTCGCCGACGACCGACGATTCACGATGGACAATTGGGAGCACGGGAAGCCCCATCCCTACGCGCTGTTGACGCTGGCCGAGCGGTTCGACGCCGAGACGGTCGTCTTCGTCGGCGACACGCTGGATGACGTGCGAACCGCAGTCAACGCGGCCGAGGAGGACGAACGCCGCGAATACGAGGGAATCGGCGTCCTCACCGGCGGGCTGACCGGTGAGGCGGGCCGCGCTGCCTTTGCGGACGCTGGCGCGGCGGCGGTACTCGATTCCGTCAACGATCTTCCCGAATATCTGCAGGGCATCGAATAGGCCCGAGATAGCCAAGCCGAATCGGTACCGGGCCAGTCCGCCGGTCACGTAACGCTTACACCCGAACAAGCCCGACGACGACCATGCGAATCGCGTTACTCGGCGGCACCGGTGAGATCGGCGAAGGGCTGGCCTTGCGGTGGGGCCACGACAGCGACCACGACATCGTGATCGGCTCTCGGGACCCCGAGAAGGCCCGCGAGGCAGCCGACGACTACGAGAGCGAACTCGCCGACCGCGGCGTTGATGCCAAGATTACTGGCTTCGAAAACGCGATGGCTGCCGACCGCGCCGACGTGGTCGTGTTGGCCGTCCCGCCGTACCACGTCGCCGACACGGTCGACGCCGTCGCCGACTCACTCGCCGAGGGCGACATCCTCGTCTCGCCGGCGACGGGCATGCAGCACGACGAGGACGGCTTTCACTATCACCGTCCGGACGCCGGCAGCGTTACCGCTATCGCGGCCGACGCCGCACCCGACGAGGTGCCGGTCGTCGGTGCGTTCCACAACCTGGCGGCCGGCCGCCTGGCCGATCTGGATTCCGACCTGGGAATCGATACGCTCGTCGTCGCCGACGATGAGAGTGCCAAAGCCACCGTTAGCAGCCTCGCTGAGGACATCAACGGCCTCCGCGCGCTCGACGCTGGCGGGGTCGCCAACGCCTCGGAAATCGAGTCGGTGACGCCGCTGTTGATCAACGTCGCCATGAACAACGACGGCCTGCACGATCTGGGCGTCCGGTTCGATTGATTAGGGCTCGCGTTCGTCGGCGTCGAGTGCCTCGCGTTCTTCGTCGGGGAGTTTGATCGCTCGCAGCGAGGTGGCCTCGGCATCCTTGATCGTCGTTTTCGCGTCGCTGGCGGCTGGATCCGGAGCCGCTGTTTCAGCCCCCTCATCAGCGTCGCCAACCTTCTCAGCGTTGTCAGCGAGCCACCGCTGCAGTTTCGCGCGCAGCCCCATCGATTCGTTATCGATTGTTACCCGCGGTCGACAAAAGATGGTCGGAAGCGACGGATATAGACAGGCGACGACTGAAACGACGCTATGAACGCAGCCGACGACAGCCGGCCGGGAGCCGCCGAGCGTGCCGCGACCGCCGGCGCGGAGCTCGCCCTCGAATCGTTCCGGACGGGCATCGCTACTGAGACCAAGGAAAGCAAGACCGACGTGGTCACGCAGGCCGACCGCGACGCCCAAGCCCGCGTGATCGAGGTCATCGAAGCCGACTACCCCGACGAGCCGATCGTCGGCGAGGAGGACGACGCGCTGAAAACAGTCCCCGACGAGGGCCCGGCGTGGATCGTCGATCCCATCGACGGCACCAACAACTTCGTCGACGACATCCGCGTGTGGGGGACGGCTGTCGCCGCCGTCGAGGACGGCGAACCCGTTGGCGCGGCCGTGGTGTTACCCGCCCTCGGCGACAGCTACACCGCCGACCGGGAGGCAGCGTATCTGAACGGGACCGCGATCAGCGTCAGCGAAACGAACGATCCTGAGATGGCAACCGTCTCCCCGCTGATGTGGTGGGATTTCGACAGCCGCGACGAGTACGCGGCGGCGACCCGCGAGATCGTCACCCGGTACGACGACCTCCGGCGGTTCGGCTCAGCGCAGGCAACGCTCGCGCTGATCGCCGCAGGCTCACTGGACGGCGGGTTTACGAACCTCGTGTCGCATCCGTGGGACAGCGTCGCCGGCGTCCACTTCATCCGGCAAGCGGGTGGGAAAGTTACTGACCGACACGGGGATCGCTGGCGACACGATTCCGACGGGCTCGTCGTCTCGAACGGCTCACTCCACGAGTCGCTGCTGGCGGCGACTCGTGGGATCGAAGACTAGCTCGGCTGTTCGCTTGCCTCACACAGCCAGAGGAGACCGGAACGCTCAATTGAGCGACGGGCCGAACGCGAGGTATGGTTGCCCTTCCCGACCGGCTCGATACGTCTCCCGAACGGCTCTGGCTGGCGACGTTCGCAGTCCTGACGACTGCGCTGGTCGGCGGGTCGCTGCTGTTTCGTGACCTCGTCTATGACCGCTTCCTCTGGCAGTACTTCTGGGGTCCGGTCGCCGCCGACGGCAACGGCGTTGCCTGTGCCGTCAACGGCGATTCCGGCGTCGAGTACATTGCCTCGACGACTTCCTGCGCGGCCAGCGAGGCCGCCGGCGAGATCGTCGCCTATCCCGGCTATACGTTGGTCTCGGAGATCGGCTACATCGTCGTCCTCCTGTTCGCTCTCATCGGCGTCTATCTCCTTCTCGAACGGCTCGATATCGGCGACTCCCGGGCACTCTTCTACGCGCTGGTCCCGTTCATGTTGTTCGGCGGCGCGTTGCGGACGGTCGAAGACGCCGGCATCGCCGCCCTCAACGCTGGTGTGGAACCGCTGATTCCGTTTCCGTGGAGCGCGTTCATCATCAGCCCGTTCATTTACGTCACGGTCTTCGGCGTCACGCTCGGCGCGATCGGGCTCGGCGTCGCCTTGGAATCACAGGGCTACGTCGAGCGATACGAGTATCCGACCGGCGTGATCGGCACCGTACTGCTCGGCGGCTCGGTGCTCTATCTCGCGTATCTCGGCGCGACGACGACTTACGCAACGATCAACTGGCCTGTTATCACGGCGGTCCTCGGCGGGGCTGCCGTCGCCACCGCGGTGACATGGTGGCTCATCGTTCGATTCAAGCCGAGCATCAACGACGGGACGGGGCTCATGGGGCTGGTCATCATCTGGGGCCACGCCATCGACGGGACGGCCAACGTCGTCGGCCTTGACTGGATGCCCGCGCTCGGTGCCGGTCGAAACCTCGTCCCGAAACACCCGGTCAACGCGGCCGTCGTCGACATCACAAGCTCGATTCTCCCGCCGTCAGTGCTGGCGGTGACGGGCGATACGTGGCCGTTCCTCCTGATCAAACTCGCTGCCGCGACGTTCGTGGTCTGGATCTTCGAGGACGAACTCTTTGAGGAATCGCCGCGGTACACGATCCTCCTGTTGGTGGCAGTGCTCGCAGTCGGTCTCGGACCTGGAACGCGGGACATGTTGCGAGCGACGTTCGGCATCTAATTGTCGGTAATCGCGTTCGAAAAGAGGAGGCGGAGCGTCCGGCGTGTTACTCGATGGCGTCGCGGAGCCGCTGTTCGTAGCCGGCGAAGGCGTCGTCCGTCCGCGAGCGTGGCCGGTCGAGGTCGATCTCGACGACCTCATGCACCGACCCCGGCGACCCAGTCAGGACGACGACCCGGTCGGCCAGCGTGACGGCCTCATCAACGTCGTGGGTGACGAACAGGACTGTCTTGTTCGTCGCCGACCAGATGTCGAGCAGTTCCTCGTGGAGTCGCTGTTTGGTCTGGGCGTCAACGCTGCCGAACGGCTCGTCCATCAGGAGGATTTCAGGATCGACGGCCAGCGCGCGAGCGATACCGACGCGCTGTTTCATCCCGCCGGAGAGCTCCTTGGGGTAGCTGTCTTCAAATCCGTCGAGGCCGACGAGCTCGATCATCTCCCGGGCGCGCTCAAGTCGGGCCTGTTTGTCGAGGCCGCGCTGTTCGAGGCCGAAGGTGACGTTTTTCAGAACGGTCCGCCACGGGAACAGGCCGTACTCCTGAAACACCATCCCGCGGTCGGTGCCGGGCCCCTCGATGGGCTCGCCGTCGAGCCAGACCGTTCCATCAGTTGCCTCCTCCAAGCCAGCGATGATCCGGAACAGCGTGGTCTTGCCCGCGCCGGAGGAGCCGATAATACAGACGAACTCGCCTTCCTCGACGGCGAAGTTCACGTCGCGCAACGCTTCGACCGTGCCCGACCCCGAGCGGAACTGCTTGTCGATCCCATCGACGACGATCTTGCCATCGGTGGGCTGTTGGCTCATTCCCGCCATACGAGAACCCTCGATTCGACGCGCTGGAAGATCCCGTCGCTGATGAGAAAGACGATGCTGATGACGAACATGTAGGCGACGCTCACATCGAGCGCGAGGTTCTGGGCGGCGTTGATGATCTGGAAGCCGACGCCGGGCGCGCCGAACAGTTCGGCGGCGACGACGATCATCCACGACTGACCGATGCTCGTCCGGATGCCGGTCATTATCTCCGGGCTCGCACGCGGGACGATCACCTTCCGAATCATCGTGAGGTCGTTGTCGACGCCGAGTGAGGCGGCGACCTCCTTTGTGCTCTGGGGGACGCCCTTGACGCCGGCGTAGGCGTTGTAGAAGTTGATCCAAAACGCCCCGATGCCGACGATGAACGCCGCGCCC
This sequence comes from Halonotius terrestris, assembly GCF_006861665.1. Taxonomy (GTDB): domain Archaea; phylum Halobacteriota; class Halobacteria; order Halobacteriales; family Haloferacaceae; genus Halonotius; species Halonotius terrestris. The sequence goes on from NZ_RKLU01000005.1 coordinate 55,055, forward strand.
TGATGGTTAACGCCGAGCCAGACAATAGCGAAGGCGATCCACGCCAGCGGCGGGATCGGGCGCAACACGCGCTGTACGGGCGTGATCGCGTCGTCGAGGAGCTCGCTCCACCCCAGCGCGATTCCGGTGGCGATGCCGGCCGCGCCGCCGACGAACAGCCCCGGAATGTAGTGATAGAGGCTGTCGGTCAGGCTGACGAGCATCCGCGTTAGCGTGAACTCCGCGCCGAGCAGCGGGACGGTGAACGTCGCTGGCGCGGTCAACTCGACGATGAAGGCTTGCGCAACTTCGAGCGGTGTCGGCAGCAGGTACGTCGGCACCGGCATCGCGGCGACCTGCCAGATAAGCAGGAAGACAGCGGTTCCGACGGTGCCACGGAGGAGTCGTCGCCGGCTGCCGGATTCGAGTAGCTCCTCGTCAGCGAAGAGCCCGCTTTCGGAGTCTGTACTGGTGTCGATGCTCATCCGATCAGGCGACGTTGTCGTAGTGGCTGAACTCGAAGAGCTGTTCGTTGGTCAGGGTCTGTTCGGTGCGGTCCAGCCGATTTGCCCAGTCGGCGAAGATCGGTGTCCCGTCCTCGATCTCGTGTGGGTCGGACACGAAGTTCGACGCCTTGGAGTCCAACGCCGCACGGGCGTCTTCGACTGGCAGCGACTCGCTGCCGATTACGTTGCTCGTCGCTTGGGCGGCACCGTCGGGGTTCTCCTCGACGAACTCCGTCGCGCGGATGTGCTGTTCGACGAACGCCTCGGCGATCTCGGGCGCGCCGTCGTAGATCCGTTCGTGCATGAGCGCGACCGCGCCGGGTTGTCCACCGGGGAAGAAGTCACCGCTCCAATCGAGATCGGTGTAGCCGGCGTTGCGACGTTTCGCGATGGTTGGCACCGGCTCGATCATGCTCGTTCCGTCGATCTGTCCGGAGAGCAGTGCCTGTCGAACCGGGCCGGCACCGCCCAGCGAGGTGACGGTCACGTCGCTGCCGGGTTCCAGTCCTAACTCCTCGATCAGCCAGTAACGCAGCGTGATATCCGGCACCGATCCCGGCGGGAAGGTGCCGAACTCGAAGCGTTCGCCGTTTTCCTCCTCGAAGGCTGCGAAAGCGTCGGCTCCGGACGCCTCATAATCCTCGGCGAACGTGTCGGTGCCCATGATCAACATCGGGTCGACGATGTTCGCGTTCGTGATCTTCGCCGGGATGCCTTTGTCGATGACGATCATTGCCGGGATGATCCCGAACATCATCACGTCGAAATCGCCCGTCGCTGAGGCCTGCACGATGCTCGGACCGTCGGAGAAGAGCTTCGTTTCGACTTCGACCGGGAGCTCCTCGAAATATCCCTCCTCCAGCATGATGTGTGACTGGATATCGGGATAGATCGGCATATGGGCCACTCGCAGCGTGTCGATGCCTGCGCCACCGCCGCCGCCCGAGCAGCCAGCGAGGCCGGCCGCGCCGGCCGTCGCCAGCCCGCTCAGATACGCGCGTCGTGAGACGGTTGCCTGATTCTGTGTCATCTATCGCTATTCGTCTAGGGATGCTGTTTAAGCGTCGGATAGGTCGCATACCTGCCGATACCGATTACTCGCTCGTGTCACAACTTCGCTAGGTACGGCACCTGTCGGAGCTTTTTCATCGATTCGTGTCGGCTCGCTGTGTCATATATATCCGCAATACTAGCTGGAAAATGACCCTCATCCCAGCCGCCGTCGGACCAGGGCTTCGAACTGTTCAGAGCGACCCAATAGCACGTAGCTCCAGCCGAGGGCGACCCCCCAGATCGCATGCGCGACGAAGCCCAGTGGCGTGAGCATTGGCAGCATCGCCGACTGCCCAAGCGCGAGCAGCCACACCGGCATCACGAAGCCGGCGGCGACGAACCACAGCACTGTCCCCCACCCGAGGCCGAACAGCGACGCCCGCAGCGGTGGCGACAGCGACGCGCCGCGGTCGGTGTACTGGTAGCCGGTGGCGAATAGCAGCGCGAAGATCACGCTGTGGAAGAGATGCGTAACCCAGCCGATCCCGGCGTGGCTCACGCTGTAGAGCGCGCCGATGACCGGGAGGTTTCCTGCCGTGAGTTGCAGGAACGAGCCCATGAGCACCCCTGCGAACAGCCCGGTTGTGGTCGCGCGAGCGACTGCGGGAAAACTGATTCCGGTCGTATCTGTCACCGAGCCCGACAGCGGTTCTCGGGGAAGCTGGACAGTAACGCGGTGTGGATCATCGCTGTCCTCGCCGCCGGCCGTCGTGATCTGCCCACCGTATCGCCCGACAAGCAGGCTGACTGCCTGTAGCCCGAAGCCAGCATCCGGATCGTCGTACTCCGGGAACCGGCCCGTCGTGAGCAACTCCCGCTGGTCCGCCGGCAGCCCCGCCCCGCCGTCGACGACGCTGATCGCTACCGACTGCGGCGTCGATTCGATTTCGACGCGGACGGGATCGTCGCCACCGTACATGAGTGCGTTCTCGACCAACTCGGTAACGACGATATCGAGGCGGTCGTCGGCCGCGACGGTTAGGTCGCCGGGCACGGGATCGACCCGAATCTCTCGGTCAGGGTGTGACTCGCGGAGTTCCCCCACAGCTCTCTCCAGCGTTGGTTCGAGCCGAACCGTCTTGATCTCGCGGTCCTCGTTGGGGCTGGCGATCCGGCCGACCTCGTTGATCGTCCGCTTGATCGTTCCGGCGGCGTTGTCAATCGCCGAAACCGAATCGGGGCGGTCAGGCGTCTCAGTGAGCAGGCCGGCGTGGCCCTCGATGATCGCGGCGGCGTTGAGCACGTCGTGCCGAAGCAGGCGGTTGACGAACGCAGCGCGGTTGGCCGTCCGCCGGATCTCCTCGCGCTTCCGAGCGTTGGCGGCTGCTCGGTCGCCGATGAGGACGCCGACGACCGCGCCGCCGAGCAGGAGATTGCCGATCAGCAGTTGTGACTGGATCAGCGTCGCCATCATTCCCTCACGGAGGATTGCGCCGAGTTGTGTCGCCACTAACAGCGTGGCGAGGCCGACAATGCCGAGGAGACACCAGATGGTCACCGTGCGGACGTACAGCGGCGAGAACCGTCCGACGGCGAGGACGACGCCGTACACTGTCAGTCCGAGACCGATCACCAGCGGTGGCAGGCTCACGAGGCCGAACGCGACTGGCTCACCGACGATCACTGTTTCAGCGACATACAGCCGCGTAATCAGAAAGCCCAGCCCCGCGATCACCAGTCCGCCGATCCGGGTCCAGCGCGGGGAAACGTCCGTCATTGGTTGGCGTTTTGACTCACCCTAGTAGGATGTTTGGGTCCAATGAGCCCGCGGCGCACAACCACGCCACAACCGATGGCGGGTCGCCGACAGGTCTCAATGGTGACACGGTTGTCGCCGAGCGTGGCTGCGCGGCTATTTTTTATATCCTTTATGTACTACTTTTATATTGATTCGGTTCGTATCGATCGAGTGACTACTGTACATATGGTCGAACCGACAGACACTATCGAAATCCAGAACGTGGTCGCCTCAACAGGGATCGGGCAGGAACTCGATCTCGAAGCACTCGCTACCGACATTCCGGGCGCGGATTTCAACCCCGACAACTTCCCCGGCCTCGTCTACCGGACGCAGGATCCGAAAGCCGCCGCCCTGATCTTCCGCTCCGGGAAGATCGTCTGTACCGGCGCGGCAAGCACCGACGAGGTCCACGGCGCGCTCGATATCGTCTTCGAGAAGCTCCGCGGGCTCGGCATCCCGGTCGGTGACGACCCCGAGATCACGGTCCAAAACATCGTCTCCAGCGCGGATCTCGGCGNNANNCTCAACCTCAACGCCNTCGCNATCGGCNTCGGGNTNGAGNACGTCGAGTACGAGCCCGAGCAGTTCCCCGGGCTNGTCTACCGNNTNGACGACCCCGANGTGGTGATCCTGCTGTTCGGCAGCGGCAAGATCGTCATCACGGGCGGCAAGAAGCCCGAGGACGCCAAGGCCGGCGTCGAGAACATGACCAAGCGGATCGCCGACCTCGGGCTGTAGAAGGATCGCGGCGGTTACTGTGCGATCGCTTCCGGCGTCTGTTCGTCCAGTCGTTCGGCTTCCCACTGGCGGCGCGTCGCAAGCTCGCGCCGTGTTTTCTCCGTCGGTACGTAGCGGTTCGTCCGTTTGTCCTGCTGCTGTTTGTCGAGGTAGCCACGCTCGGCCAGCTCGTTGAGGTTCGGATACAGCTGGCCGGGGTTGATCTCCCGGTCTTGGTAGGCTTCGAGTTCGGATTTGATACCGAGCCCATAGGGATCATCGAGGCTGACGACGACGAACAGCAGGTCGCGTTGAAAGGCACTGAGGTCGTTCATGTGTTAGGTTCGAAGCGGCGTTCTGGCGTTGGTGGAAGGGCCTGCATCAGCGGGGTTCTCCGGTCGGACGGCTGTGTCGCAGTCGGCTGTCCGGTAGATGGTTGGGCAGCATCCGTGACCATCGTGTCGGCAGTTCACCTCGCCGGTATTTAAATCGAGAGCGACTGTTTCAGCGCGAGAAACAGGGTCGACCGCGGGTGGGTGTCGTTGCCAGCGGGTCGCAGGCGACACTGTTCAATTACTCAACGACGACCGTGCCGACCATGCCGTTCGCGCTGTGGGGGATGCATTCGTACTCGTAGGTACCGGCGGTGTCGAAGGTGTATTCGTAGGTGTAGCCCGCCTCGCTTTCGACGTTGCCGTCCTCGTGGCTAGCGAATGCGTCGTCGGTGGCGACGACGTTGTGCTCGCCGCCCTCGCCGGTCCACTCCCAGATAACGGTCGTGCCGGTTTCGATCTCGATTTCGGCCGGCTCGAAGGCCAACCCGTTGCCGGCACCGACCATCACGGTCACCGGTTCGGGCTCGCTGCTGCCGCCACAGCCGGCGAGGCTCGCGGCGAGTGCGGTGCCGCCGACAGCTTGGAGGACGGTGCGACGCGGCGGGGACTCGAAGTTCGTCATGTGCCTCTATAGGGAGGGCTGCCGGCGGCATAACGTAGCGGTTCGGCTCCCGAAACTGGTCTGTATCGGACAGCCAGCCCGGCTGAAACGGCCACAATCCGTCGACAGTTGGTTGTGACCCGAGCAGCGTGCTGTGGTGGGGACGGCTGAAATTGAGTGCCAACGCGGCGACCACGTGATTTATCACCACTTCGTCGGTAACATCCGACAATGGGTACTTCGTCGCAACAGGGGGCAGCCGTCGACGGCGCGGTGGTGCTGGAGACGCTTGGCGATGAACCCACCAGAGCGATCATCGAGGAACTCTCCGAGCCGATGACGGCCAACGAGCTCTCGGAGGCTTGCGACATCCCACTCTCGACGATGTACCGGAAGCTCGATCGGCTGACGGAGGCCTCGCTGGTCGCCGAATCGACCGAGATCCGTCGAAGCGGCCAACACACGACGCGGTACACCCGGGATTTCGAGGAGGTGACCGTCTGGGTGTCCGACGAGGAGCAGCTCGCAACGACGATCGAACGGCCGGCCACCGACCGGACGGCCGACCGCCGGCTCGAAGAGCTTTGGGGCGAACTACGGAAGGAGACCTAACATGCATCTGGAAACGATCATTGTCGCTATCATGGTCAGTATCCTCGGGTTGGGGGGTGCGATCACGTACTTCGCGCTGAAAGCCTATCGCCGCACCGGCGACCCCTCGCTGCGTGGGCTGATGATCGGCTTCGGCTTCGTGACGCTTGGCGCGCTGTTCGGCGGAATCGCCCACCAACTGCTGGATGTCGGCCTCGATGTCGGCATCGTCATCAACTCCGGGCTGACCGCCATCGGGTTTGCGATCATCACCTACTCGCTGTTCATCGAATAGCCGCGATCACTGTGCCGCTGGACTGCTGCGTCCGCCTCGCTACTGGACCGCCGCGTTCGACCGAACTGTTATTCGCTCCCTCGTCGTTGGTGTGAGCATGTCCCGACACTCGCAAGCGACGACGCAACCGACTGGCGAGGCGTGACCGATGGCCGATCCGCTCACTGTTGGCATGCTTGGCTACGGGTTCATGGGACGGGCTCACGCCAACGCCCTCGATCGGTTACCGATGTTCTTCCCTGACGCCCCCGAGACCGTTCGCCACACGCTCGTCGGCCGCGACGAAGCCGCCCTCAGCGAGGCCGCCGACCGCCTCGGCTTCGAGCACACGGCGACTGACTGGCGAGCCGTCGTCGACGACGTGGACGTGCTCTACAACCTTGCTCCCAATCACCTCCACGCCGAGCCGTCGATCGCCGCGCTCGACGCTGGCACGGCCGTCCTCTGTGAGAAACCGCTGGCGGCGACGTTGGCCGACGCCGAGGCGATGGTCGAGGCTGCGGCCGCCGCCGACGTTCCCGCTGGCTGTGGCTTCAATTATCGGTTCGTGCCCGCGATACAGTACGCCAAACGACTGATCGACCGCGGTGACATCGGCGATATTCGGCAGTTCCGCGGCCGCTATCTGCAGGATTGGCTCGTCGACCCCGACGCGCCGTGGACCTGGCGGATGGACGGCGAGACCGCGGGGTCGGGCGCGCTCGGCGACCTCGGTGCGCACACGGTCGATCTCGCACGGTTCCTCGTCGGCGACCACGCCGGCCGGATCGAGCGCGTCGCGGGCCACCTGCAGACGTTCACCGACCAGCGACCCGTCTACGCCGCCGACGGCGAGACGGTCGCCGAGTACCGACCGGTCACCGTTGACGACGCCTACACCGCACAGGCAGCCTTCGAGTCCGGTGCGGTCGGCACCTTCGAGGCTTCCCGTGTCGCTGCCGGCCACAAGAACGATCACACGATCGAGGTCCACGGCACCGAGGGGAGTCTCCGGTTCTCGCTGGAACGGCTCAACGAACTGGAGGTCCTGACCGGCGACAGCCGCGGCTACGAGACGGTACTCGTCACTGACGAATCGGATCCCTACGGCGACAACTGGTGGCCGCCGGGCCACGTCCTCGGCTGGGAACACACCTTCGTCCACGAGAACTACGAGTTCTTTTCGGCGGTCGCTGGCGACAGCGACTTCGCACCTTCGTTTGCCGACGGCTATGCTGTCCAGCGCGTGCTTGAGGCGATCGAGCGTGCCGACGAGTCCGGGGAGTGGATCGACCTCGCTGGCGACGACGCGCCAGCCGGCCACTGATAGACGCGATTCGGCCGCCGGCTGACCGAAACGACTTTTCGGGTCGGCGGTATCCCTCCGGTATGTCCAGCGTCAACACTATCGAACTCGTGATGACTGTGGGGATGGGCGTCGTGATGGCGGCGTTGCTGGTGTGGGCCGACTATCTCACTGTCCCGAGTTCGATCACGTTCATTTCGATGGTCGTCATCGGGTTCATTGCGATGCGCGCGATTCGGGGTCGCAAGTGGAGTTGGCGGTAGCGTCCGACCTCAACATTCATTCCGCCTCGGCGTATTGCCTTCAGTAGTTCCCACTCGCTATGAGCACCCCGACTGAGCACCCGCCGGCAGGGCCGGATCCGGCGGCGGACGACCGAAGTAACTACGATTACCGTAGCGACGAAATCGAGAACCCGGATCTGGTCGCAGATCTCGAAGCTCTCGTTGACGGCGAGGTCCGCTTCGACAGCTACACACGAAATCTCTATGCGACTGACGCCAGCGCGTACCAGCAACTTCCCATCGGTGTCGTCGTTCCGACCTCCACTGACGACGTGCAGGCAGTTATGGAGTACTGCGCCGACAACGGGATTCCGGTCCTTCCGCGCGGCGGCGGAACCAGTCTTGCGGGCCAGACGGTCAACGAGGCGGTAGTCCTCGATTTCAAGAAAGAGATGGACGCCGTCGTCGACATCGACACTGAGGCCGGCACCGCGACCGCTCAGCCCGGGATCACACTTGCGCGACTGAACGACAAACTCGAACCCCATGGCCTGAAGTACGCCCCTGACCCCGCATGGGGCGACAAGAGCGTCCTCGGCGGCTGTATCGGCAACAACTCGACGGGCGCACACTCGCTGAAATACGAGAAAGCCGACGGCTACCTCGAAGCCTGCGAGGTCGTCCTCGCCGACGGCACCGTCACCACCTTCGACTGGCTCCCGGTCGATGAGATCCACGAGCGGGCGGCCGCCGCGGCGACTGACGACCCGAGCATCGAAAATCAAGTGTACGCCGTTGTCAGCGACATCCTCCGCAATCACCGCGACGAGATCGAGGCTCGGTATCCCGACCTGATGCGTAACGTCTCGGGATACAACCTCGACAAACTCGTCGCAGACGCCGAGGACCACGACGCGGTCAACGTCGGCCGCCTGCTGGCCGGCAGCGAGGGGACACTCGGGATTGTCACCGAGGCGACCGTCTCCCTGGAGCCGATTCCCAACGAGACGGCGGTCGTCATGCTGACCTACGACGACGTGCTCGACGCGATGGAGGACGTGGCACCGATCCTCGAACACGATCCCGCTGCCGTTGAGGTAATGGACGACGTGTTCCTCGAGCTCGCCGCCGACCGCCCGGAGTTCGCGGACGTGGTCGATATTCTGCCCGACGGCACGGACTCGACGCTGCTCGTCGAGTTCTACGCCGACTCGATGGCCGACGGCAAACAGAAAGTCGCCGACCTACTGGCCGACCGACTGCCGAGCGTTGATGCGGCGGTCGAGCCGAGTGACAGAGCCGGTGACGAGATAGCAGACGAAACCTACGCTGTCGACGCCTTGGAGGCCTACGACGCCGACCGCCAGACAAAATTCTGGAAGATGCGGAAGGCNGGNCTCCCNATNCTNCTNTCGCGGACGAGCGACGCGAAACACNNNNCGTTCATCGAGGACNNNGCGNTNCCNGCCGAGAANCTCCCCGAGTACGTCAGCGACATCCAGACGCTCTTCGAGGAGTATGACACCTTCGCCTCCTATTATGCCCACGCCGGACCGGGCGTCCTCCACATTCGCCCGCTGTTGGATCTCAAAGCCTACCAGGGAATCGAAACGATGTACGAGATCTGCGACGACGTGACCGACCTCGTCATCGAGTACGGCGGCTCGGTGTCGGGCGAACACGGCGACGGCCGCGCGCGAACGACGTGGAACAGGAAACTCTACGGGAGCGAGGTCTGGTCGCTGTTCCAGCGACTCAAGGCCGCGTTCGATCCTGACGACCTCTTGAATCCCGGCAACGTCAGCGGCGACGCCGATTCGACCGAGAACCTCCGATACGACGCCGACTACGAATTCGACGCCGAGTTCGACCCGACACTCAACTGGGACAACGAGAACGGCTTTCAGGGGATGGCCGAACTTTGCCACGGCTGTGCGGGCTGTACCGGCCACCAGGAGACGACGGGCTCGGTGATGTGTCCGACCTATCGGGCGACCGACAACGAGGAGATCACTTCGACACGGGGGCGGGCGAACATGCTCCGGCGAGCAATGAGCGGCGACCTCCCCGACGACGTGTTCGGCGACGAGTTCAGCCACGAGGTGCTGGATCTCTGTATCGGCTGTAAGGGCTGTAAACGGGACTGTCCCAGCGGCGTCGACATGGCGAAACTAAAAACCGAGGTTGCCCACGAACGCCACCAACGCGAGGGCGTTGGGCTCCGCGACAAACTCTTCGCCAACGTCGAAACGCTGTACAGTCTCGGCAGCAGTCTCGCGCCGGTGTCGAACTGGGCGACGAAGCTCCCTGGTTCGGGGGTCTTCGCCGAGAAGACGCTCGGCATCGCCCGCGAACGCGAGTTACCGACGTTCAGCCGCAACACGCTACAGAAATGGGATCGAAACCGAACGACAGCCGTCAGCGAAGCCGAGGCCGAGCGCAAGGCCCTGCTTATTCCTGATCCCTACACGAACTACACCCAACCCGAAGTCGGCAAAGCGGCGGTTCGCGTGCTTGAAGCCGCCGGCGTCCATGTCGAAATTGCCGATGAAGTCACCGACAGCGGACGGCCGGCTCACTCGAAAGGGTTGCTCGATCAGTCGCGGGCGACCGCCGAAGCGAACGTCGACGTACTGGCCGACCGCGTCGCCGACGGCTGGGACCTCGTCAGCGTCGAACCCAGCGACGCGGTGATGTATCAGGAGGACTATCTGGATCTGCTCTCCGGCGACGATGTCGAGGCAGTCGCCGACAACACCTACAGCGTACTGGAGTTCATCGACACCTTCCGTCTGAACGACTCCATCGACACCGATGGCGACGAGACGCTGTCGTACCACGGCCACTGCCACCAGACCGCCGCCAGCCGCGACCACCACGCGGTCGGCGTCCTCCGGCGGGCGGGGTATGCGGTCGACGTGCTCGATACGACCTGCTGTGGGATGGCCGGTTCCTTCGGCTACGAGGCCGAACACTACTCGATGAGTCAGGCTATCGGCAGCCTGCTGTTCGACGCCGTCGACGACTCGCCAGCCGCTGAAGTCGTCGCGCCTGGCACCTCCTGTCGCTCGCAGTTGGGTGACACAGACCGATACGACGGCAAACCCGCGCACCCAATCGAAAAAGTGGCCGACGCGCTCAGGGACTGAGTTACAGCGTGTCGTCCGGGTCGTATTCCTCAGCCATCCGTGCAGCCTCCGTGCTGTACTGTTCCCGTGTGTCGGCGTCGTCAACGCTGCCGAGGTTGTCGGGATCGACTGCGAGGCTCACCTTCGTCTCACGATGATCGCCGCTGAAGCTCGTCAGCGCGCGCTCCTTCCGGAAGTCCTGCCGGCCGTCGGGCGTTGCGTACGTGAGAATTATCAAGTTCTGTTCGTCGTCGGAGTAGGTCCGCTCGACGAGCCAGACGCGTGTTTCGTCACTCATTGGCCTGTCCTATACACGCCGCCACTGAATCCATTTCGGCCGCCGTCGAGACCGCATGCACCGAGACGCGCACTGCCTCGGGGTACGGCAGCGACCGAATAATGATATTCTCGTCCGCGCATCGCTCGACGACTGTCTCGGGGTCATCGACAGCGATAGTGACCAGTCCGGACTCATACGATTTAGGGCTCAACAGTCGCTCGTCGTCGATTTCGGCCTTCAAGCGGTCGGTCAGCGTTTCGATCCGGGATTCGATTGCATCGATTCCGATGGCTTCGATGTTGTCGATGGCTTCGATCAGCCCGGCGTGTGGCGCGGGCGAGGTCGTTCCGATTTCGAAGCGCGTGGCTCCCGGTGAATATTCGAGGTCGTCGGCCGTCGGGTCGGTCACGCTCCGGTAGCCCACCGCTGCTGGGATGAGTGAGTCGGCTGTCTCGTGGTCGATATAGAGAAAGCCCGCGCCCCACGGGCCGAGCAGCCACTTGTGTCCGGCTGCAGCGACGGCGTCCGCACCCCACTCGTGGACATCCATTTCTTGTTGGCCGGGGACTTGGACGGCGTCGACGAGCGTGAACGCGCCGGTGTCGTTGGCGATGTCGACGAGATCGGTGACCGGAAGCCGCGTGCCGTGGGTCCACGTCAGCGCGCTGAAACAGACGAGTCGGGCGTCGGCGACCGCGTCGGTGTAGGCGTCGAGATCGACCCGTCCGTCTTCGGTTTCGAGGACGCGAACTTCGACACCCTCCCGTTTGAGTTGTTGCCACGGGAGAATCCCGGCCGGGTGTTCGAGGTCGGTGCGGACGACCACGTCGCCTGGTTCGAAATCGATGGCGGTGGCGATCCGGTTGATCCCGTCGGTCGTACTCTCAGTGAGCGCGACCTCCTCGGGGTCGGCACCGATGAGATCGGCGATCCGCTCGCGGGCGCGGTCGGCCGCACCGAAGGCGACCTCGTAGGGATCGTTCTCACTGGAGTCGTACTCGTGGGTTTCGAGACAGGCCGTCGCGGCCGCAACAACGGAGCGCGGGCTGGGGCCATGCGCGCCGAAGTTGAGATACGCCGCCTCGTCGAAGGCCGGCACGTCGGCCCGGAGTTCGCGTGGCGTCATACCTCTCAATTGGCGGCCGTCGGTTTAGGCCTACAGGCCGAACGCGCCGATCCGTCGACCGATTCGTTGCCGGAGGGCGGTGCCGACGGCGCGAATCAGGCCGACCGGCGCGGGCTGGATCGGGCCGACCGATAGCAGCCGACCCAGAAGCCCGGACTCACTGCCGGGCGTGTAGCGCGCGACGCGCTGGCCGCGAACACTAATCTCTGCGGGAGAGTTGAACACCAGCGGCGTTTCGGCGGCGACCGCGTCGAGTTTCGGCAGCCAGTTGCTGGCCGTCGCTCGGACGTTGCCTCGGAGGCCGTACAGTGCGCGGAGGGCAGCGAGGCTGTCGGCGTCGACGACGAGCTGGCCGTCGGCTGTGTGAACCGTGATCTCACCGGCTTCGGAGTGGAGGGTGAGGTCGACGCCGACGACGAGTTGGCGGGGGGCTGAATCGCGGGGGGACTCAGCCGTCGAGTCGGGGGTACTCACGGCAGGTTAGTCGTCGTTCTGGCTCGTCCGAACGGTGAGGGTACCGTCGAGCCGCCAGCGGGCGTGGTCGGCGTCCTCGCCGACTTTGTCGGGGACATCGACTTCCATATCCTCGAACTCGTAGGTGATTTCGGCTCCGCGGCCTGTGAGTCGTTCGTAGAGACCGATTGCGAGTTCGGGCCAGGTCTGTGTCTCGTCGATCTCGGCGTCGGTATCAGTTGTCGACATCGTACTTCTATGGAGGGTCGGAAGCCGGAAGAGTCTACCGCCGACCCCGGTCAGCTTTCGGTCCTATTTCCGCGCAAACGTCAAATAGCCCGTGTGGCCGACGCCTGCTGTCGACGGCCGTGTTCCCCGGTCGTCGAAAGTGAGTTCCCGCTGGATCGTTTCGATCGTCTCGATATCTGAGAGGCCGGCTTCGTCGGCGGCCTCCGCACTCGCTCGGGCATTCTCAACGAACGGCGAGTAGACAGCGAGGTAACCGCCGTAGGCGAGGAGGTCGACCGCGTCGGCGACGACTTCGGGGGCGTCCTCGGTGTCGAGGGTGAGCAGATCGAACGACTCGGCAGCAGCGAGATCGTCGATCTCCTCAGTGATATCGCCGGTTCGTACGTCAACCGTCTCGCCGACGCCAGCAACCGTCATGTTCTCTCGCGCTACGTCNGCGAACTCNNNGTCNNGNTCGTANGTCGTCACNNTGNCCCCGAGCCGGCCGAGATACACCGCGAGAATTCCGGTTCCGGTGCCGGCGTCGAGCACGCGGTCGCCGGCCGCGAGCCCGAGGTGGCCGAGGACGAGGCCGATGTCGCGNGGCATCATCGGCGCGCCGGTGCGTTCGAGNTGNTNGAACAGGTCAGGGCCGCGGAGTTCTCTGGCGCGGAATTCCTCGCCGAGATGCGTCTCAAGGGTGTCACCGGATTCAACATCCTCGGGGATTTCGACGACGCCAAGGTCGGTGTGGAGTTCGTCGCCCGGTTCCCGGAGGTACTCCCGGTCGCTGTGAACGAGGAGGATCACTCCAGTCGGTTGATCGCTGCGGCGGGTTCGCCGTCCTCGGCTTCGAGTGCTTCGCGGGCCTCGCTGGGCGAGACGCCGGTCTGGGAAGCGACGAGCTTGATATCCGATTCGGGGATCTCGTCGTCGCCACCGCTGTCGTCGCTACCGTCTGCGTCACCGCTTTCGACCGCACCGGCCGTACCCGCTGCCTCCTGTCGGTCGGGCTCGCCGACGATCTGGTAGGTCTGGGTGCCTTGGGCGTCCATGCGGGTGATTTCCGGGGCGTCGAAGACGAGCTGTTCACCGTCGCTCGTCGTGATCGTGACCGACTCAGCGTCGATCTCGGTCACGTCGATCCCCATCTGTTCCATCATCTGTTGCATCTTCCGCGGGTTCATACCGCCGCCTCCAAACATGCCTCGCCCTTCTGGTGGCGGCAGCAAAAGCATGGCGAAGCGGACTGCCGGCTGGCTCCTCGCCAACGGCTTTTAACAGGGGTCGCCGCCTCTATCGATGCATGTTCGACGAGGAGGATCTGGAAGCGATCCGCGAGGCGAAAGCCGACTGGGAGGCCGAGACGGCCGGCCCGACGCTGGATCGCTTCGGCGAGCGCGAGGAGACCTTCACCACCGACACCGGTGGTCAGCGCGTCAAGCGGCTCTATACGCCGGACGATATCGCGGANCTCGACTACGANGANGACNTCGGNTTCCCNGGCGAGGAGCCGTTCACGCGCGGCGTCTACTCGACGATGTACCGGGGGCGGCTGTGGACGATGCGGCAGTACGCCGGGATGGGCACCGCGCGGGAGACGAACGAGCGGTTCCGNTANNTNATCGANCAGGGCTCCTCGGGNCTNTCGATGGCGTTCGANCTNCCNACGCAGATGGGCTATGATTCCGACGCCCCGATGGCTGCCGGTGAGGTCGGCAAGGCTGGCGTCGCCATCGACACGCTCGCGGATTTTGAAACTGTTTTCGACGGGATTCCACTCGATGAGGTTTCGACGAGCATGACGATCAATGCGCCCGCCGTGGTGNTGCTNGCGATGTACATCGCCNTCGGCGACAAGCAGGGCGTCGACCGCGNGNAGNTNCGCGGNACNATNCANAACGACNTNNTGAAGGAGTANATCGCNCGCAACNNNTNCATCTNCCCGCCGGAGCCCTCGATGCGACTGATTACGGACACCTTCGAATTCGCGGCCGAGGAGGTGCCGAACTTCAACACGATCTCGATTTCGGGCTATCACATCCGCGANGCCGGCTCNACNGCNGCNCANGAGATCGCCTTCACNCTCGCCGACGGCATCGAGTACGTCGAAGCGGCCATCGAGGCCGGCCAGGACGTCGACGAGTTCGCCCCGCAGCTCTCCTTCTTNTTCGNNNCNNACAACAACNTCNTCGAGGANGTNGCNAAGTTCCGCGCGGCTCGTCGGCTGTGGGCGCGAATCATGGACGAGCGATTCGGTGCGGAGAACCCGNANTCGAAGCAGNTGAANTTCCACACNCANACCGNCGGGTCGACGCTCACCGCCCAGCAGATCGAGAACAACGTCGTCCGCGTCGGCTATCAGGCGCTCGCCGCCGTGCTCGGCGGGACGCAGTCGCTCCACACGAACGGNAANGACGANGCNCTNTCGNTNCCNACNGAGCAGTCGGTTCGGACCGCGCTCCGCACCCAGCAGATCCTCGCACACGAGTCCGGCGTCGCCGACACTATCGACCCGCTGGCAGGCAGCTACTACGTCGAATCATTGACTGACGAAGTCGAAGCGGAGGCACGGGAGATCATTGATGACATCGACGACCGCGGAGGGATGTTGCGCGCCGTCGACAGCGGCTACGTCCAACAGGAGATCCAAGATGTCGCCTTCGACCGCCAGCAGGAAATCGAAAACGGCGACCGGATCATCGTCGGCGTCAACGAGTTCGAGGTTGACGAGGACCCCGAGATGGATCTCGAATCCGTTGATGAGGAAGACGAACAGCGGCAGATCGACCGATTGGAGGAGGTCAAGGCCGACCGCGATGACGACGCTGTTGCCGACGCGCTTGCGGCAGTGGCCGACGCGGCCGCTGGCGACCAGAACGTGTTGCCGCCGGTGATCGAGGCGGTGAAAGCGTACGCGACGGTGCAGGAAATTTGCGACGTGTTCCGCGACGAGTTCGGCGAGTATCAGCCTGGGGTGTGATGAAGGGCTGAGTGGATTTTTATCGCCTGCTGTTGTCCAGCCGATATGCGCGTCCACCACGCCGGCATCGCTACCGACGACGCCGATGGCCTCGCCGACTTGTTCGCAGCCGTTTTTGATGCGCCAGTCGCTCACAGCGAACAGTTCGACGGCATAGAAATCCGATTTCTTGAACTCGACAACGGCTATTTCGAACTCTTAGAACCAACTGACGATGGCCCGATAGCAGACTATCTCAACAGCCACGGATCAGGAATCCACCACCTCGCTATCGAGACCGACGACATCGAGGCCGCATTACAGACAGCCAGCGAGCACAGAATCGACCTGATCGACGAGGAGCCACGACCCGGCGCGTGGGGTCACGATGTCGCTTTCCTTCATCCCTCGTCGACCGGCGGTGTACTGATTGAGTTCGTCACAGAATAGTAGGACCGAAACAACGGCGACTGCACAGCCGCTGCATCTGCACCTTTTTACCGCCCCGTGTCCCACGTTGGCGCAATGAGTTCCGACGCCTACGACTACGAGGCCCTCGGCTTGGTCGCCGGCCTCGAAATCCACCAGCAGCTCGACACCGAGACCAAACTGTTCTGCGAGTCGCCGACCGAACTCCGCGAACCCGAGGAGTCCGACCGCACCATCTCACGGTTCCTCCACCCCACCAAAAGCGAGTTGGGCGAACTCGACGACGCTGCCCTCGAAGAGAGCCGCGTCGACCGCGAGTTCGAGTACCTCGCCTACGACTCGACCTGTCTCGTCGAGGAAGACGACGAACCACCCACGGAGGTCGATGGCGAAGCCCTCTCGGTCGCCATGCAGATCGCCTCGCTTCTTGATATGGAGATCGTCGATCAACTCCACGTCATGCGAAAGCTCGTCATCGACGGCTCGAACACGTCCGGCTTCCAGCGGTCGATGCTGCTCGGCCAGGAGGGCGAAATCGAAACCAGCGAGGGACTGGTTTCGATCGTCGATCTGCTGCTCGAAGAGGAGTCGGCCCAGCGCGTTGAGGAGTACGACGGTGGCGTCCGCTACAGTCTCGACCGCCTCGGTATCGCGTTGGTCGAAATCGGGACCGGTCCGGACATTCGCAGCCCAGCACAGGCCAAAGAGGCTGCCAAACGGATCGGGATGCTGCTGCGCTCGACCGGCAAGGTCAAACGTGGGCTCGGTACCATTCGCCAAGACGTGAACGTCTCCATCGAGGAGGGTGCACGCGTTGAGATCAAAGGCGTCCAAGCTCTTGATCAGATCGACGAGATCGTCCGGTTGGAAGTCGGCCGCCAGTCGGAACTCCTCGATATCGCCGACGAACTCCAGGCCCGAGACGCCAGCGTCGGCGACACGCAGGACGTGACGAACGTTTTCGAGGACACTGACTCCGGCGTCATCGGCGGCGCACTCGGCGACGGCGGCAAGGTAACCGCCGTCCCGCTGTTCGGCTTCGACGGCCTCGTCGGCCGCGAGATCCAGCCCGACCGACGGCTCGGCACCGAGTTCTCGGATCACGCCAAGCGCAACGGCGCGGGCGGTATCTTCCACACCGACGAACTCCCGGCCTACGGCGTCACCGACGACGAAGTCGCCGCGCTCCGCGATGCTGTTGATGCGGGCGACGAGGATGCGGTCGCCATCGTCGCTGCCGACGCTGAGACCGCTGACCTCGCTATCGAGGCGGTCGCCGAGCGTGCCGAAACCGCCATCGAGGGCGTCCCCGAGGAGACTCGTGACGCGACCGACGAGGGCACGACCCGATACCTCCGCCCGCTACCCGGCGCGGCTCGGATGTACCCCGAAACCGACGTGCCACCGGTCGAACCCGATCCCAGCGAGATCGACGAACCCGAACTCCTGACCGAGAAAGTCGACCGCTACCAAGACGAGTTCGGCCTCGACAGCGGGCTGGCCGAGCAGGTCGCCTACGGCCGTCGAATGCCGCTGTTCGAGGAAGCTGTTGACCGCGGCATCGACCCGACGTTTGCGGCCTCAGTGCTCGAAAGTACGGTCACCGAACTCCGCCGCGACGACGTGCCGGTCGAGAACATCGCCGACGCCCACTTCCTCGCGGTCTTCGATCTCGTTGCTGACGACGAATTAGCAAAGGAGGGTGTCAACGACGTGCTAACGGTGCTAGCCGAACAGCAAGACTTGACAGCCGAGGCGGCCATCGAGGAAGCCGGTCTCGGCGGCGTCGACGACGAAGAAGTCCGCGAGATCATCGCGGGCGTCGTCGAACGCAACGCTGACCAAGTCGCCGAGGAGGGCATGGGAGCCTTCTCGGGGCTAATGGGCGAGTGTATGGCGGAACTCCGCGGGAAAGCCGACGGCGACACGGTCAGCGACGTGCTGCGCGAGGAGATCGGTAAACGGAGCTAACTTCCCTGTTGCCGTCAACCGTTCAGTAATGACGATCTATTTCGAGGATCTCGCAGTCGGCGATGAGTGGGCGAGCGATTCGTACGAAGTCACAGAGGCAGAAATCATCGAGTTCGCCGAGCAGTACGACCCACAGTGGTTCCATACCGATCCCGAGCGCGCTGCCGAGGAATCGATCTACGGCAGCCTGATCGCTGCGGGGTTCCATACGGCCGCGATTTCGACGCGGCTGTTCGTCGACTGCTTTCTGTCGGATACCGCGACCCTCGGCGGGAAGGGAATCGACAAACTCCGGTGGCACGAGCCGGTGCGGCCGGGGGATCGGCTCTCGATCCGTGCTGAAATCCTCGATCTGGAGGCAGAAACCGACAGCCGCGGGCTGGCCAACATTCGGATCGAAACATCGAATGGAGATGGTGAGGTCGCCTTTTCCATGATCGCGCTGGTGATGTTTGCCCGACGTGGCGAGTAATCGACTACCAAAGAGCCATATGATGATCCTGTGAGATTTTAGTATGGACATTGCGGACGCAAAGGCCGAGATCGATACGCTGATCAACAATGCCCGGTTTCGTTGTTTTCGGCCGATCCGAGTCGCCGAAATCCTGCATCGTTCTCGAACGGTATCTGAGGTGGCGTTGGAAGAACCGGAGAGTTACCGAGTCGAGAGTAGTCGCTGGCGGGATGAGATGTCCCGCCGGTTGACCGGCAAGGCGTCGTCCTCATCGAGATCATACCAGAAGGATTTCAGCGACCTTATCGATCCGAGCAGCCTTGCCGAATTGGATGAGGTAAACAGAGCCGAAAACGGCCTCGTCGAGAGCTACATCTATCATCGACTCAAACACGACAAGTGGGGCTCGCTGATCGCGGCCCGTGATTACATCAACGAATCCGCAGTGAATGAGTTCACGTTTGAGACGTACATGGAACTGACAACCGACGTTGGTGGACTGCAAGACGACGCGCTGCTTGAGATCGCAGTTTATGCCCTATTCAATTCGATAGCGGAAGCCTTAGACGCCAAAGCGAAACTGGAAATAGATAACCCGCAACCGGATCTCCTGAACGACTTTTCGTCGTTCATTGCAACGTTCATGGGGTTAGACGCGGGTGAAACGACTTTCGAGACGTTAGTAGATGTCCACCGAGCTGGCAAAGCGACTTATGCAGCCGACAAGGGTGTCGATATCGGCACCAACTTCGGGACGATGGTGCAGGTCAAATACGTCACGCTCAGCCGTGAGAACATTAACGATATCGAGACTAATTCCTACGTTGATCGGGTTGTCGTTGTCTGTCGAGGGGCTGAAAAGGACGTGATTGAGCGCGTCTCGAAACAACTCGGATTTGAGCGCGTCCGAGCTATCGTCACGATATCGGATCTTGAAGCATGGTACGGTACCGCGCTGCGAAGCTATCAGGATCAACTCGGTGAACCACTACTTCGACACCTCCGAAGCGAATTCAACGAGGAGTACCGAGGTGGCGATACCAAAGTGCCGCCCGTCGACGACCTCATCGCTGAACGGAACTACGATGCCATCGAGCTATTAGGGATCTGGGAAATTGAGGCCGCTGATGACACAGCGTAGTCGCCGGCAGTGGGAGGTTTTTTGCGAGAGAACGCAGTAGCATACGGTATGGACTCGGATGCGTTCACGTTTATCGATCTGTTTGCGGGCATCGGCGGCATGCGATTGGCGTTCGAGGCCGCCGGTGGCGAGTGCGTGTTCTCATCCGAAATCGACGAGGACGCTCGACAGACGTACGAAGACAACTTCGACGACGAGCCTGCTGGCGACATCACCGAGATTCCTGCTGACGAGATTCCGGATCACGACGTACTCGTCGGTGGGTGGCCCTGCCCGTCGTTCAGCATCATGGGTGACAAGGAGGGCATCGACGACGATCGCGGCGCGCTCTTTTTCGAAATCGAACGGATTCTCACCGAGAAACAGCCACACGCGTTCCTGCTGGAGAACGTCAAACACCTGAAGGGGATCGACGACGGCGAGGTATTCGAGTTCATCGTCGACCGGCTTGAAGCGGCTGGCTACCACGTCAGTTCGAAGGTGCTCAATGCGTTGGATTTCGGCTTGCCGCAGAAGCGCGAACGGACGATCATCGTCGGCTTCAAAGAGAACTACAAGTTCACGATTCCAGAGAGCAATACGGCCGAAACCGAGCTTGCGGATGTTCTCTTAGACGACGAGGAGGTCGATGACAAATACGAGGCGACCGAGTATATCCGAGAGAAGCGACAGGAGGCCGTCAACGAGTCGAACACGTTCTATCCCTCCGTGTGGCACGAAAACCGCGCTGGCAACGTCTCAGTGCTCCCGTACTCGTGCGCGCTCCGTGCCAACGCTTCGTACAACTACTTGCTCGTCAACGGTGAGCGACACATCACGCCGCGTGAGATGCTTCGTCTTCAGGGCTTTCCCGAATCGTTCGAGGTGACCGGGTCGTTCACGAGCATCCGCCAGCAGGTCGGCAACTCCGTGCCGGTGCCGATGATCGAAGCGGTCGCCAATGCGATGATCGACGCTATCGAACACGGGGAGACGAAGCCGGTTACTGAGCAGGCGACGTTGCCGACTGAGTGATCGATTGTCGCCCGCGGTGACGGGCACGCTGCTCCATGGTTCACCGTCACACGCCGCGCATGGTTTGAAAGCGCTTTTATGCGGGTGCGTCAAACGACGGGGTACAGCCTATCCGGGTTGATGATACGCCTCGCCGTCAGGGACCTACCGTTCGGCGAGGACGTGCGAGCCCGACGATAGGGAGAGGAAAACTATGGCAGTTTACGTCAACTACGAAACCCCAGCCGACCTCGAAGAGCGCGCACTCGACGCCCTTGAGGTCGCCCGAGACACAGGAAGCGTCAAGAAAGGAACCAACGAGACCACGAAGGCCGTCGAGCGGGGCAACGCCCAGCTCGTCTTCGTCGCCGAGGACGTCTCGCCCGAAGAGATCGTGATGCATCTCCCCGAACTCGCCGAGGAGAAGGGCATCCCGGTCATCTTCGTCGAGACCCAAGACGACGTGGGTCACGCCGCCGGCCTCGAAGTCGGCAGCGCGGCCGCCGCGGTCGTCGACGCCGGCGATGCATCGGACGATATCGAAGACATCGCCGAGAAGGTCGAGGAACTCAACTAACCCATCATGAGCGCAGAAGAAGAGACCACGGGCGACTCGACGGCCGCTGAGGTCATCGAAGTCGTCGGCAANACCGGGATGCACGGCGAGGCCATGCAGGTCAAATGCCGCATCCGCGAAGGCTCGAACAAGGGCCGCATCATCACGCGCAACGTGCTGGGCCCGATCCGCGAGGGCGACGTGCTCCAACTGCGGGAGACCCAGCGCGATGCGGACTCGATCGGAGGGCAATAACGATGGTTGAAACGCGAACGTGTGACTACTCAGGCGACGAGATCGAACCGGGGACGGGCACGATGCTCGTCAAGAAGGACGGCACGATCCTCCACTTCAAGAACTCGAAGGCCGAGAAGAACTACCGACTCGGCCGCGAGGCCCGCGACCTTGAGTGGACCGAAGCCGGCCGCGCCGAAGGCGGCCAACAGACACAAACCGACGAGTAACGAAGTTCCCCTATGCACTACGACGAGCGGACCTTTGTGATGGTCAAACCGGACGGTGTCCAGCGCGGCTTGATCGGCGAGATCATCTCTCGGTTCGAGGACCGTGGGCTGAAGCTCGTCGGTGCGAAAGCCCTTACGCTGGATGAAGAACTCGCCAGCGAACACTACAGCGAACACCAAGGCAAGGACTTTTTCGATGATCTCATCGATTTCATCACCTCCGGCCCGGTGTTTGCGATGGTCTGGGAAGGCAAAGACGCCACCCGGCAGGTTCGCCGCATGGTCGGTGCGACTGACCCCGGCGAGGCCGCGCCCGGGACGATCCGTGGCGACTACGGCCTCGACCTCGGCCGGAACGTGATCCACGCCTCCGACCACGAGGACGAGGGCGCAAACGCCCGCGAAACGTCAGTCTTCTTCGACGACGACGAACTGCTCAACTACGAGCAGGCGACCGACAAGTGGCGATACGAATAGGTCGGCGCGGATTACTCCCCGACCGATTTTCAGTTTGGTGAGTCACAACGCCGGCGTCCAGCCGATGAACTCCTCGTCTTCCAGCGGGAGAGCCATGCTGTCGATGACGCCTGCGACGCCGGTATAGTGACCGACCAGCATACTCAACGCGACCGTTTCTTCGGTCGTGTAGTATTCGTTGACTGCTTCGACGTGTTCGTCAGTGACTTCACCCTCGCACTGTGCGCGAACGAAGTCACAGACGGCGGCCGTCACGCCGGTGAGGTCGGCCCAGTTTTCACCGCCGATCAGTCGAACGGTTTCGGCTGAAAGACCGGCTTCGACGGCGACTTCGACGTGTTGGTGCCACTCGTATTCGGAGTCGTGGACGCGTGCAGTCGCAAGAATCGCAAGCTCTCGAAGCTCGGCCGGCAGCGACGTGTAGAGCCCGGCCATGTACTCGAAGAGCCCGGCCAGCGCGTGCGGTGCGTTGCCCATCGCGCGGGCTGCATGGAGGTCGTCGAGATCGAGATCGTCGAACAGGTGTGGGGCCTCCGCAACGATCTCGCTGGCGTCGGGAAGCGGCACACGAGCCATGTTTTCGTTCAGAGGACGCCCATCTCGCCGAGCCGCTCGGGGAGATAGGTATCGGTCACGAAGTCCAGCCCGTTAGCCGCCAGCGACTGCTGTTCGGCCTTCTTCCCGATATCGAGTTGGAGTTCGATCTGTTCCTCCCAGTAGTCGGTCTGGAAGCGTGGATCGGTCAACTCGGATTCCAGCGCGTTGATATCGGAGTCCGCCAGCGGATCGGTCGGCAGGTCGTACTCGACGATATCGGTCGGCTGGATGCCGACGTAGCGGGCCTCGGGTGTGGCGAGGTGCTCCGAGAGGTGNGCGGANTTGATNGANCCGTANGCGACNGAGCCGTAGATGCGGTACGACCACGGGTCGCCGTCGGTGAACACCACGACNGGNANNTCGAGTTCGTCGTGGAGNCGNTTNGTNATNCGNCGGGTNGCNCGGGCGGGCTGGCCCTTNAGGTGGACGACGAGNCAGTTGTACTGCTCGTCGAACCCGTTCTCAATGAGGCGATCCCGCATACCACCGGTCTCGACACAGAGGACGAAGTCGATGTCGGCATCAAGGAATTCGATGGTATCGGGGTTGTTCGGGATCTGATAGCCGCCCTCGCCGACGTCTTCCTGACAGTGGATCTCGCGCTCGCCGCGGCGGGTCTGCTCCCGCAGCAGGAGTGGCCCCATCAGCGTCGCGCCCGACTCCTCGGGCCGCATGTGGAAGTCCTCGCGGGTGACCNNNGAGACNANNTCGAGGTCCTCGATNATCTGGTTNGANTCGTCNTGANNNGAGAANTGCGCGTGGTCGTTGTCCCACGACTCCGAGAGGTAGTAGAGCTCACGCAGCGTNGANGANCGNTCCTNNTCGAGCTGNTNCGCGAGGAACTCGATGGTGTAGACCGCTTTGAGGAGCTTTCGGGCTCCGCGGACCGAGTTCGCACTCCGTGTCGAGGTGCGGTCGCCGTAGACCCAAACCCCGGAATCAGGATCGTACTCGATGTTGCTCTTCGTTCGGGTCGGCAGCGTCATGTGCGGGATTTCGCCGTCGGCGAACTGATCGTAAAACTTCGCGGCGAGGTCGATGAGCTGTTCGCGGGCGCGTTCTTCGTTGAGTTTCGTGCTCATGGTTTTGATTGTAGCTCAGGCGTTCAGCGTCAGTTTCTCGGTTTCGACACCCTCGACGGTGATATCGAAGTCGGCGTCGTCGCCGACGGTGTAGGTGAGTTTCGTCTCTTCACCGGCCGACAGCGACGGCGACCATTGGATGAACCACTCGCCGTCGAGATCAACGACGTTGGCTCCCTCACCCTCGACATCGGTCGGTTTGACCGAGACGATTTCCGTGATTTCGGGTGTTTCAGCGCGGTCCGAATAATTCTCGACGTGGAGCGTCACGGTGTCGTCGTCGATCTCGCGGTCGATACAGAGGTTGTTCATGATCCGGCCCATCGCGGCGTCGATGTTCGGTCGCGCTTGGCCGGTCACTTCGGCGACTTTGTCGGCCATCTCCGGCAGAATCTGGCTGAGGACGCTCTGTTTCTCTTGGCGTTTCTCAAGTGAGCGTCGCTTGTTGAGATAGGATTTGAGTTCGCGGGCNGCCTCNCGGANCGCNANNTCGATCTCGTCTTCGATCTCGGGGANGTTNGCGANGGCNTCCTTCGANTCGCTNGTGAACGGNACGTTCGTCGANGCGACGTGGATNANCANCACCGCCGGGCCGTTCGGAAGCCCGCTGCCGCCGGGTTGGTCGAGTCCGTAGTTCCGCCAGCCGATTCCCTTGACTACATCTGTCGAGCTACAGGCTCCCTGCTGATAGACGAGCGGAACGCGGTTGGCGAACCGCAGCAGGTCGATCTTGCCTTCCGACGGGAGNTCGCCGCCGTANGCGATGCCGGCNTCGACGATGAACGGGTCNCCGCNGTGGACNTCNGCGTCNCGNGTNGCNGCNGCGNAGAAGTCCGCGTNGTACTCCTTGCGGAGCCCCTCCTCGACGAGTTCGGCGGTGATGGGNGNNAGACAGTNNGTCGGCGGCGCGAGGATGTCGGTTGCCCGCATCGCCTCCAAGAGTTCGCTGGCCGTATCGCGGTCGCCCTCGATCTCGTTTATTTTCGGGACTTCGTCGGGGACCGTTCGGGCGGCTGACCAGAGCGCGTCGGTGATCTTCTCGCGGGCCGTCTCGCCGAGCGTCACGTCGTCGTACTCGACGGTCGCATCCGCGGCGGCGGTGACCATCGCCGACAGTTCGTCGTGTGTCACCCGGAATCGCCTATCATCGTCGTCGCCGAGTCCGTCGGCACGACGAGCGAGTCGCTCCGCGAGGGCTTGGACGGTTTCGTCGTCCTTTCGGCTACTTGTGGCGTCGTCAACGAGGCCGTAGAGGCCGGGCGTCAGGTGATCGCGGCCGGGTTCCTCACCGTTCGTCGCGTCGTCGCTCTCGAAGGCGGTGAGTTCGCCCCACGCGGCATCGACGGCGTTCGTTCTGACGGTCGTCCCGAAGGTGCGGCCCGTGTCGGCTTCGACATCGTCGGCGATCTCATCGACGATTTCCTGCAATTCGGAGTAGCCAGTGCGATCCCGGCCGATCAGTGTCGACTCGATTTCCTCGGCGAACGTCTCGGTCGCCTCGGCTCCCTTGTTCGAGACGGCGTCGGTGACCGCGCCCGCGATGTCGATTCCGGTGGCGGGCGTCGGCCATGCGAGTTCCCGGCCGAAGTGCCGATCACGAAAACCGTTGAGTACCTTATCGGCGGTCTTCTTACCGACGCGGGTGAACTCCTCCTGCAGGAAGCCAGAGACGGAGTAGGATTCGGTCGCATCGATCATCTTGATTAGCGTGCCGAGTTCGACGCCGTGCGGATGGGGTCGAATCTCGCTCGTCTCCGCCGGCAGTTGGTCGGTCCCGCGTTCGAATTTCAGGGGTTCCTCAAGGCCGGGTTCCCGCAACTCGATTCGAGCGTGGGGGTTGACGACGGCCGTGTTCTTGATGTACTGGTGGAGTTGCTGGCGGGCTCGCATGTTGGCCTCCATCTCCAACTCGATCCGGGTGCCGTGAGTGCGATCCCATGTCGTCGGCTCCGAATCCCGAATCTCCGGCTCGTTGGTGTCGGTGTCGATGATGAGCTCGAAGTACTCGGCTTGGTCGGCCTCCTGCGTCCGGCTCGTGATTTTCGCGGGTTTCCCGCTGGTTAGTTGTGAGTAAAGGACGGCCGCCGAAATTCCGATCCCCTGCTGGCCGCGGTTCTGTTCACGGGCGTGGAACCGCGAGCCGTACAGCAGTTTTCCGAAGATCTTGGGGACCTGTTCNNNNGTGATNCCGGGGCCGTTGTCCTCGACGACGANNCGGTAGTAGTCGCCGNGGTCCTCGATCTCGACGTAGATGTCGGGTAACACGCCGGCCTCCTCGGTCGCGTCGAGNGCGTTGTCGACGGCNTCCTTGACNGCNGTGACNAGCNC
>NZ_RKLU01000005.1:81055-145276 GCF_006861665.1 Halonotius terrestris
CNNCNGAGTCGAAGCCGAGCATNTGCTTGTTCTTCTCGAAGAACTCGGCGATAGAGATCTCACGTTGGCTCGCCGCCAACTCCTCGGCGATCCCTTCGTCGGCACCGAGTTCCGCCTGGAACGATGTCATGCTATGGGGGCCTTTTCGCCGGGGAGAGTATAACCTGTTTGGCTGCAGGTGCCGTGATGGTCGGTCGCTCCGCGCGCGGGCGTGCGGGAGCTTTATCCCCGGGGGATACTTAGAGAATCGTAGTTCAATGGCAGACGAAAGTGACTACGGGGCCGGGCAGATCCAAGTCCTCGAAGGCNTGNAGGCTGTCCNGAANCGNCCNGCGATGTATATCGGNTCGACNGACACGCGCGGCCTCCATCATCTCGTCTACGAGGTGGTCGACAACTCCATCGACGAAGCGCTTGCGGGCTACTGCGACACCATCGAGGTGACCGTCCACGAGGACGGCGCCGTCTCGGTCAGCGACGACGGCCGCGGCATCCCGGTAGACACACACGCCGAGTACGACCGACCGGCGCTGGAGGTCATCATGACGGTGCTCCACGCCGGCGGCAAGTTCGACAAGGAGTCGTATCAGGTGTCCGGCGGNCTCCACGGCGTCGGCGTCAGCGTCGTCAACGCGCTNTCNCAGNNGNTGCAAGTCGAAGTCAAACGCGACGGCCATCTCTGGAAACACAGCTTCGATCACGGCGAACCCGAACCCGACGCCTTCGAGCAGGTCCGGCCGCTCGAAGCCGACGAGGAAACCGGGACGACGATTCGCTTCTGGCCCGACACGGAAATCTTCGAGACGACCGATTTCACCTACTCGACGCTCGAAAACCGGCTGCGCGAACTCGCCTTCCTCAACTCCGGCGTCGAGATCACCCTTGCCGACGAACGCAGCGACGAAAGCGAGGTCTTCCGCTACGAGGGCGGCATCAGAGAGTTCGTCGAATACCTCAACGAGACGCGGACGCCTCTCCACGAGGACGTCATCTATTTCGACGACGAGGAAAACGACATTCAGGTCGAAATCGCCATTCAGGCGACCGACGAGCTCCAGGGCTCGATCCACGCTTTCGCTAACAATATCAATACCCGCGAGGGTGGTACCCACCTCACTGGATTCAAGACCGCGCTCACCCGCGTCGTCAACGACTACGCCGACGACCACGACCTCANCNCCGANNTCGACGAGAACCTCAANGGNGAGGACNTCCGCGAGGGGCTCACGGCGGTCNTNTCGNTNAAACACCCNGACCCGCAGTTCGAGGGNCAGACNAAGACGAANCTCGGCAACAGCGAGGTTCGTGGCATTGTCGAGAGCGCGACTCACGAACACCTTCGCACCCATCTCGAAGAGAACCCTGACACCGGGAAAGCCGTCGTCAACAAGGCCGCAGAGGCGGCCCGCGCCCGCAAAGCCGCGAAGAAGGCCGAGGAGCTGACCCGCCGAAAATCGGCCCTCGAATCGACTGCCCTCCCCGGCAAACTCGCGGACTGTCAAACGCGCGAACCCAGCGAGAGCGAGCTGTTCGTCGTCGAGGGCGACTCGGCCGGCGGCTCGGCCAAACAGGGCCGCGACCGGCACAATCAGGCGATCCTCCCGATCAAGGGGAAGATCCTCAACGTCGAAAAACACCGGCTCGACCGGATTCTCGAAAACAACGAGATCCGCGCGCTGATCACCGCCATCGGCGCGGGCGTCGGCGAGGAGTTCGATATCGAGGAGACCCGGTATCACAAGATCATCCTGATGACTGACGCCGACGTGGACGGCGCGCACATCCGAACCCTCCTGCTCACCCTCTTGTACCGCCATATGCGCCCGCTGATCGAGGCTGGCTACGTCTATGCGGCCCAACCGCCGCTGTACCGCGTTCGCTACCGGGGCAACACCTACGACGCGATGACCGAAGCCGACCGCGACCGCATTATCGAAGAGAAATGCAACGGCAACCCCACACAGGTCCAACGGTTCAAGGGTCTCGGCGAGATGAATCCCGACCAACTGTGGGAGACGACGATGGACCCCGAAAACCGCATTCTCAAGCGTATCACCATCGAGGACGCCGCCGCAGCCGACCGGATGTTCTCGGTGCTGATGGGCGACGCCGTCGAGCCACGGAAACAGTTCATCAAAGAGCATGCGACCGACGCCGAATGGGTTGATATCTAATGAGTGCTGATCTACCTGACGAGCCCGACGTCGACGCTGCACGCATCGAAACCGCCCGGATCGAAGACGAGATGGAGCAGTCNTACATCGANTACGCGATGTCGGTCATCGNNGGGCGNGCNCTNCCNGANGNNCGCGACGGTCTCAAACCCGTCCACCGGCGCATCCTGTATGCGATGCATGAAGCCGGCGTTTCGGCTGGCTCGGCTCACCGCAAGAGTTCCTCCATCGTCGGCGAGACGATGGGTGATTTCCACCCCCACGGCGACAGCGCGATCTACGACNCNNTNGCNCGGATGGCNCAGGACTTCTCGNTNCGNTANCCGCTGNTCGACGGGCAGGGGAACTTCGGCTCCGTCGACGGCGACCCGCCGGCGGCGATGCGGTACACCGAGGCNCGGATGGCNCCNNTCGCCGAGGAGNTGCTNGCCGACATCGANNAGGACACTGTCGACTTCAGCGCGAACTACGACGACCGCCTCCAAGAGCCCGACGTACTCCCGTCGGCGTTCCCGAATCTTCTTGTCAACGGCTCCTCCGGTATCGCCGTCGGGATGTCGACGAACATCCCGCCGCACAACCTCGGCGAGGTCATCGACGCCACAGTCCATCTGATCAACAACCCCGAAGCGACCGTGGAGGATCTGATGGACCACGTCAAGGGGCCGGATTTCCCGACCGGAGCCAACATCGTTGGCCGCAGCGGCGTCCACTCGGCGTACAAAACAGGTCGCGGTCGCGTCCGCGTTCGCGCCGAATTCGAAGTCGACGAGGAGGACGGCCGGATCGTCATTACCGAACTCCCCTTCCAAGAGAACAAAGCTCGTCTCGTCGAGCGCATTGCCGACGACGTCAACGAGGGCAAACTGGAAGGCATCCGTGACCTCCGTGATGAGTCCGACCGCGACGGCATCCGCGTCGTCATCGACCTCAAACGCGACGCGATGGTCGATGTCGTGAAAAACCAACTGCTCGAAAGCCATCTCGAATCGACGTTCGGCGTTATCAACCTCGCCCTCGTCGATGGCGCGCCGCAGGTACTCGATCTGCGCGAGACGATCAAACACTACCTCGATCACCGACGCGAGGTCGTCCGCCGTCGCTCCCAGTACGAACTCGACGAAGCCGAAGATCGCGCCCACATCCTCGAAGGGCGGCTGACCGCGCTCAACAACGTCGACGATGTGGTCGAGACGATTCAGGACGCCGAGGACCGCGACGCCGCGAAGGCCGCGCTCCGCGAGGAGTTCGACTTCTCGGAAGATCAGGTCGATCACATCGTCTCGATGCAGCTCGGTTCGCTAACCTCGATGGAGGCCCAAGCGATCAAAGACGAGTACGAGGATGTCCAAGCGCGCATCGAGCGACTCGAAGAGATCCTGAACAACGAGAGCGAACTGCTGGGTGTCATCGAGGAGGAACTGCTCGAAATCAAGGACGAATATGACGACGAGCGACGGACCTCCTTCATCGAGGACAGCGACACCGTCGCCCACGAGGACCTCATTCCCGAGGAAGATATCGTCGTCGCCATGTCCGAGGACGACTACATCAAGCGGATGCCGCTGTCGACGTTCTCCGCGCAGAACCGCGGCGGCAAGGGAATTATTGGAACGGATCTCAAGGAGGGCGATTCGGTCTCTTCGGTGTTCGTCGCCAACACCCACGACTACCTGCTCTGTTTCACCAACTACGGGCAGATCTACAAACTCCGCGGGTTCCAGATCCCCGAGATGAGCCGCACGGCCCGCGGCAAATCCGCGGTGAACCTCCTCGATCTCGATGACGGCGAGGAGCTAACCGCCGTCGTCAACACCGACGATATCGAGATTGAGGAGGGCGACGCCGACCGGTATCTGACGATGGTGACACGGGACGGCTACATCAAACGTACCGGCGTCGAGGACTTCCAGAACATCCATACTTCCGGCATCCGTGCGATCCGGCTGGAAGACGGCGACGAACTCGTCGATGTAGAGGTCACCGACGGCGACCGCTCGCTCGTGGTAACGACGACCGGCGGCATGTCGATCCGCTTCGCCGAGAGCGACGTGCGAGCGATGGGCCGGAGCGCGCGCGGCGTCCGCGGAATCGACCTGCAGGACGACGATACGGTCGCCGGCGTCGCCGCCGTCGATACCGACCGTCACAGCTGGGTGCTGACGGTTACCGAAAACGGCTACGGGAAACGCTCCGATATCGAGGACTATCGCGTCCAATCCCGTAACGGCAAGGGCCTAATCGACATCAAAACCGAGGGCCGAAACGGCCCGGTCTGTGCGATGGAGACCGTCGGCCCGGGCGACCACCTCGTCGTCATGAGCGAGTCCGGCCAGATCATGCGCACGCCGGTCCAAGACCTCTCGATCGTCGGCCGCAACACGATGGGCGTGATCGTGATGGATATCGACGAGGCCGACCGCGTCGCCTGTCTCGACGTGATCCCACGCGAGATGGTGACCGACGAATCCGAGGCCGACGTGGATCTTGATGCTGACCCCGAAGCCACGACTACCAGCGACGACTAACGAGTGAAACAGTTTCCAACAACACCATCGGTTGCCGACGCCCCCGACGACTTGCTGTCGGGCCATCTCTGGATTCTCGAGTTGATCGATGGCCGACCGCTGCGGTTTCAGCTACAGGACTCGGGACTCCTTCGCGTCGGCGACGCTGGCACTGTTTACGACGATCCCGATGCCGCGCCGCTACCGCTCCAGCGGGCAGTTCGCCACATCCGCGAGTCGCTGGACCGCGAGACACTCAGAGCCGCCGTTGACGACGTAGAGCAGGTCACGTTCTTCGGCGTTGCAACCACTCGGGAGTCGACACCCTACGAACTTGATTTGATGCCGTCGTTCCTCGGCACCGAGGTGTGGTCGGCTGATAGCCAGGCGTTTCGTCCGCCCGGTGCGGCTGATGGTATCTTCGGACGGCTCGGGCTCGATCCGATCAACACCTTCGAGCGCGAGTATCATGCTCGGGATTTCGCCGTCGACTCGTACGAAATCCCACAGTCGGCGTGGTACGACGGTCCGGCCGCGGGCGTCGTCATCCGGAACAAGCAGGGCCAGCGCGGGAAACTCACGAACGACGCTGTCGAGACCTCCGACGATGAACAGCCAAGCGACCGAACAGCCGACAAACTCACCGAAACCCATGCCACAGCCGACGAGGTAAAATCCGTGACAACGACGCTTGAATCGGCGGGCCAGCCGGTGACTGTTGACGCCGTCACTGACAGACTGCTGGAAACAATCGGTCGGAAGCATCCCACACAGGTCACTGGCAGCGGCAGCGTTGACACCGACACGTTGCGATCAGCCATCGCCAGTCGCGTCCAGCAACTCTTAGAGCAGTAACACCGGTCACAGAATCCGTTTACCGAGCGCGCTGGCGGCCAACTCCGTCGCAAGCGCGGCCGTCTCGTTGGATTCGTCGAGTACCGGGTTCACCTCAACGAGATCCAGCGAGCGCAACAGCCCGCAGTCGGCGACCCGCTCCATCGCAGCGTGGGCCTCGCGGTAGCTCACGCCGCCGCGAACCGGTGTCCCGACGCCGGGGGCCTCGCCCGGATCGAGCCAGTCGAGATCGAGGCTGACATGGAGCGCGTCTACACCGTCGGTCGCAGCCGCCAGCGCGTCGTCAGTGACGGCGGTGATGCCGCGTTGATCGATTTCCGACATAGTGAACACGCTGATTTCGCTGTTCGCGATGAGCTCTTTTTCGGGTTCATCGACGCTCCGCAGGCCGACGAGCGCGAGGTTTTCCTCTCGGAGGCTGGGGGCATTGGCCCACTCGACGGCGTCGAACGCGCCGATTCCCAGCAGGGCCGCCAGCGGCATTCCGTGGACGTTGCCCGACGGCGACGTTGCCGGCGTGTTGAGGTCGCTGTGAGCGTCGAACCAGACCGTGCCGATATCGGCGTCTCGTGCCGACCCTCGAACGGAGCCGATAGCGACCGAGTGGTCGCCACCGAGGACGAGCGGGAGGTGTCCCTCGGTCAGCGTGGCCGCGACCTCATCAGCCAGCCGGCGACAGACTGCCTCCGTTTCGTTGAGGAATTTCGCGTTGCCGCTGGCCGGCGGCGTCGTGTCCGGATCGCAGACCTCGGCTCGCGGGGCGTCGATGTCGCCGACGTCAAGCGGTATCACGTCGGCCGCCTCCAGTTGCTCGGCGAGGCCGGCATAGCGGATCGCCGACGGCCCCATATCGACGCCGCGTCGGTTCGCGCCGTAGTCGGTCGGCGCGCCGATGATGCGCACGGACTGTTCCATAGCTGTCAGGACACAGCCGAGTCACTTAGCCGTATCCGCTGGTGCTGCCACGCTGCTGCCGATTCGACTCGGAATTCGTTGTTGCTGGCTAGATTTGAGAGCTTTTGTTCGGATGCGCCGAAGAAATCTCATCGAAACAGAAAGTCGAGTTCGGAAACTAAATCCTTCCTAGTCTTCCATCGGATTTATCAACGGTCCCGTTGAACGATGAGGCATGTCATCAATCGAACTAACGCCGAGTCAGAAAACGATTCTGACCGCACTGACTAACCTCCACCGCGAAACCGAAGACGCGGTGAAAGGCGAGGANATCGCCGAGGANGTNGANCGNAACCCGGGGACGATNCGCAACCAGATGCAGAGCCTGAANGCNCTNCANCTNGTCGAGGGNGTNCCGGGCCCGAAAGGCGGCTATAAACCGACGGCCGACGCCTACGAAGCGCTCGATGTCGACCAGATGGACGAACCCGCCTCGGTTCCGCTCCACCACGACGGTGAGGAAATCAGCAACGCGACCGTCGAGAGTATCGACCTCTCAAGCGTCCACCATCCGGAACTCTGTCGCGCGGAGATCCACCTACAGGGCTCGATCCGCGATTTCCACGAGGGCGACGAGGTCGTCGTCGGCCCGACGCCGCTATCGAAGCTCAAAATCACGGGGACGCTCGACGCCAAAGACGATACGAACAGCATCCTCATCCTCGAAATCGACGAGATGGTCGCGCCGGCAGAAGACTGAGAGTAAGTCGCGGAGTCGTTTTTCTCGCCTGCGTCTACATATCGCTCCACGCGTTGACCGCGCGCTTCACGCTCGTCACATCGGCGATCCAGCGGCAGGCGATTCCTTTCTTGAGGGCTTTCGCCGGCAGTCCGCCAAAGGTGTTGATCGGGACGCCCATCACGTCGTGGGCGACGGCATCCTCGCCGACCGAGATGACCGTTCCTTTGTCCTTGTGTTTCCACGATTTCAGCGGCGCGCCGCGGACGGCCCGCGCGAGGTTCTCGCCGGCGACTTCGGCAGCCTGCCAGGCGGCCTGTGCGGTCGGCGGGGCTTCCTCATCGCCGCCCTGATCGACGAGTGCGGCGTCGCCGATGGCGAAAACGCGGTCGTCGCTGGTCTGGAAGTCAGACTCCGAGTAGACGCGGTTCGAGCGGTCGTCTTTGTCGAGGTTCGTGTCGGCGATCTCTTCGCGGCCAGTGATGCCGCCGGTCCACACCAAAACGTCGTAGGGCATCGATTCGTCCTCGCCGAGATAGACGGTCTCCTCGTCGACCTCCGAGATGAAGTCGCCGGTGAGGATCTCTACGTCACGCTCTTGGAGGCGTTTCTTGAGCGCGCCCTGCACGCGAGGGTCATTACCCGGGAAGATTTCGTCGAGGCCCTCGACCAGCTTGATATCCATCGGCGTCCGGGTGTCGTCGCGGTAGCCGGCGATCTCGCCAGCCGTCTGAATCCCCGAGAGGCCCGCGCCGCCGACCAGCACTTGGGCGGGGTCGCTCTGGGTGGCGTCCTCGCCGGCCTCGCGGATCGCTTCGTGGATCTCGCGGGCGTCGTCGAGGCTTTTCATCGTCAGCGCGTGTTCTTCGAGGCCGTCGATCCCGAAGAAGGCGGTCCCGCTACCGAGGGCGACCAGCAGGTAGTCGTACTCGACGGATTCGCCATCGCGGAGGTCGATGGTTCGCTCGTCGGTGTCGACGCCGGTGACGCGGTCGCGGATGAAGTTCGTGGCGGGCGATTTGATCTCATCGACCGGGATCGCTACCTTCGATTCGGCTTGTGGATTGCGAATTACGCGGTGGGTCTCATGCAGCACGAGGTGGTAGTCGTGTTCCGAGATCCACGTGAGTTCGGCCTCCCCGTCTTCGATCTCGTCTTCGAACGATTTGACCGTCCCAGCACCGGCATAGCCGGCCCCGATAACGACGACGTGGTCTGTCATACCCGCCACTCGGCGGCCCTCCGATAAAGCGGCTTTGGAACAGTGACGACACGGGTCGCCGACACCGACTCAGTCCAGTGAGAGGCCCGGATGCCAGTGGTCGACGCCGGCCTCGCGTTTCGCCGCATCCATCTCCGCCAGCAGGGCGACCGCAAGGCTCGCCGTCTCGGCGGCACGTGACGCGCCGATCGTCTCGAAGACGCCGGTCTCACGGTTAGCGTAGACGGTACAGACCGCGCCGGCCCGCAGCCCGTAGATGTTCGCCAGCGTCAGCAGCGTTGCGGCCTCCATCTCGATGTTGGCGACGTTGGCCGCCTTCAGCGTCTCCAAGAGGTCGTCGCTGCCGGGGGCTTCATAGCCCTCGAAACCGGGTCGCGCTTGGCCGGCGTAGAAGCTGTCGGTGCTGAGGGTGACGCCGACGTGGTACTCGTGACCCAACCGCTCGGCGGCGGCGATGAGGGCGTTGACGACTTCGTAGTCCGCGCTTGCCGGGTACGTTTCGTCGATATACTCGCTGCTCGTTCCCTCTTGGCGCATCGCGCCGGACGTGATGACGAGGTCGCCGACGACGATATCCGGCCGGACCGTCCCACAGGAACCGACCCGGATGAACGTCTCACTCCCGACGCGGGCGAGTTCTTCGAGAGCGATGGCGGACGAGGGACCGCCGATCCCGGTCGAAGTGACCGATATCGGTGTTTCTCGGTAGCGACCCGTCGCCGTCCGGTACTCCCGATGGCTGGCGACCGTTTCGGCGGTATCCCAAACCGCGGTGATCTTTTCGAGGCGGTCAGGGTTCCCTGGTAAGAGAACGCTGTCGGCAACGTCGTCGGCCGTGACTTCGAGATGGTACTGCCGGTCGGTGTTGGGGTCCTCGCTGTCGGCTATCTTGTTCTCCGCATCGTCAGCGTCCGTCATTCCGATCCACCTCTCCGTTCGGCGGCAGCGAGTGTGTCTTGTGAGATGGTGTTCGGCAGCAACTCGCCGAGGGTGTACTCTGTGGCTTCGTCGTCGCCGAGATCACAGACGATGGGGAACGATTCCGCACAGAACTCCGCCAGCGTCTGCCGACACATCCCACAAGGAGTGACACCGTCGCGGGCCGCCGAGGTGACGGCCAGCCTTTCGAAATCTGTGTGGCCGGTTTTCACTGCCTCGGCGATAGCGACTTCCTCAGCATGGAGGCTGTTGGAGTAGTTGGCGTTCTCGATATTGCAGCCGACGAACACGCTGCAGTCGGCGGTTCGGAGGGCCGCGCCGACGCGATAGTCGGAGTACGGAACGTGGGCGTTCTCCAGTGCCGCCCGCGCCCGCTCGAT
Organism: Halonotius terrestris; assembly: GCF_006861665.1. Taxonomy (GTDB): domain Archaea; phylum Halobacteriota; class Halobacteria; order Halobacteriales; family Haloferacaceae; genus Halonotius; species Halonotius terrestris. Next base: position 90,766 of record NZ_RKLU01000005.1, read on the forward strand.
GAGTGGCTCGACCATACCGGGTGCCCACGACCGACGGCCATATAGCTTGGTCGGCAACGGGGCCTGAGGTTGCGGCGGTGCTTTCGAGTAATAATATTTAATTAGCAGGCGTCACATGGGTTTGACATGACCGAGATCGACTCCCAGACGCGGTACGATGGGCTGTTGGCAGCGATGCCCGCGTCGGTGGCCGGCGGCACCGCTGCGGGGGTGTGGCTTGCGATTCCGCTGCGACTCGGCATCGGAATCGGCGGCCTGCTCGCTGCACTGTTGGTAGTCCTCTCGCTGTTCGTCGTCTCGCCGCAGTAATTCGCTCTCCTCGCTGTCGTCGTCAACAGACGGAAAGCCTCTAAGCCGCCGGTCGCGTAGGATGGGTGTGACCGAGACGGACGCCGCTTCCGGGGAAGTATTCGGCCGCCAGATTCTCATAGCGTTGGGTGTGGGGATGATCCTGCTGGGAGGCGTTCTCGGGTTCATCGTCGGCGCGAACGGCGGCGCGACGGTGCCGGAATTGCTGATCCTTGGGATTCTGACCGTGCCGGTGACGCCCGGCGCGATGGGCCTCTACGGAATGGCTGTCGTTGGGCTCGCACTCGGCGGACTCTACGTCTTGATCTCGCTGGCCTCACGGTACGACACTGACGCGGGGTGAGTATGACACCGACGGGAGCGAGAGCCAACCGTTTTTGCGACGCGGCACCGAGCATAGGGTATGGTACAGCCGACCGGGACTGCCGAGGGAGCCGACGACGAGCCCACGGCCGGGGAGTCGCCCGGCGACGACGGCGTCGCGCCCGAACTCGACTCCTCGGGCCGCAACCGGAAACGCGCCGTGCTGTACGCCCTACCCTTCTTCGCGCTGGGGATCGGCAACGCGACGCTGATTCTCGTGTGGGGGATCGATCCTTTGTGGGCCTTCGCACAGCTCCCGCCGATCCTGTTTACGACCGCACTCACGTATCTGGTCTTTAGTACGGACTTCCTCGACAATCGGTAGCTGTTATTTCTGCGATCGGCGACGCCGCTCTCACCAGGACCGCTCTCGTCAGGAGCCGGTATCGTACTTGTAGGTCGCCGAGTCAGCGTCGATCCCGAAATCCGCTGCCGTTTCCGGCGGCTCCTCGTCGCCACCGTTGTCTGCTTCGGCGTGTTTGAACGCCTCCCGTAGCCGCGGCGGCATCTCGAAGCCGTCGGTGGCGATGACGCGGGCCACCACCTCGCCGGCGAGTCGGTCGTCCTTGCGTTCCAGTCGGCCGGCGAGTGCGGCCGGGAGCTCAGCGCGGTCGCGTTCCTCGAAGCCGAACTGATCGAGATAGCCGGGCTGGTCGGTCAACACGTAGACGGTCTCGAACCCTTCGTCGCCGGCTTCCGCGATCAGTCGCTCAACCACGTGCGCGCCCACGCCCTGTCCGCGCCACGATTCCAGCACGCCGATCCCGGTCAGTTCACAGACATCGGGGTCACCGGCGTGGATGCGGAGGCGGCCGAAGCCGACGCGCTCGTCCGACTGTTCGTCGACCGCGAGTACGTAATCCCGCGAGCGGAAGGCCTCGTCGTCGAGCCCGATGGACTCGATCTCCGCCAAGAGCCACGCCTCGTCTCTGTTTTTCGCATCGCGGACGTACATAGGTGAGGATAGATTCTCGGGTGGATTAAACGTTCCCCGGCGGGGTCGTCGCGGCGGCAATCCTCCGTCTATTACGGGGAGATTATACCGCTACGGGAGCTATCGATCGCATGAAACAAGTCGTGCCGCTCGTGGAGTTGGGACTACGATGAAACCGAATCACGTCGATTTCGGTGTGGATCTCACCTATGGCCTGCTGATCTTCCTCGCGGTCATCCTGCTGCTCGTCGTCGGCACACAGACCGGCGTCGCCTTCGGGCTCGGCGTCCTGCTGTCGTATCTCGTCCACGTCGTCTGGAAGATGTCGCGGTTCGATCCCGACTGGATGACCAGAGAGGTGGCCGACGTTGTCGAAAAAAGCGTCGAGGAGACCGTTGAGGAAGAAGTCGGCGACACCGTCGAGGAGACGGTCGGCGAGACAGTTGAAAAAGAGGTCGCCGAAAGTGTCGAGAAGAGCGTCGGCGAGACGGTTGAGAAGGAAGTCGCCGAGAGCGTCGAGAAAAGCGTCGGCGAATCCGTCGAAAAGGAAGTCGGCGAGAAGGTCGAGGAAACTGTTGGCGAGAAAGTTGAGGAGACGGTCGGCGAGAAGGTTGAGGAAACGGTCGAGGAGACTGTGGGCGAAAAAGTCGAAGAAACGGTTGAACAGACAGTCGGCGAGAAGGTCGAGGAAACTGTTGGCGAGAAAGTTGAGGAGACGGTCGGCGAGAAGGTCGAGGAAACAGTCGGCGAAACGGTCGAAAAAGAAGTCGAGGAAACCGTCGAGAAGACCGTCAGCAAGGAGGTCTCGGAAGTTATCGACAAACTCGAATCGATCAACGACCGGGTCGATCGCCGGCCGAAAACCGAGGAGGTCGAACAGACTGTCGAGGAGAAGACGGCCGAACTCGAAGGGACCGAAGCGGCTGATGACGACGCGGACAGCGACTCGGACGACGCTGACGACGCCAGCGACGGTTCCACGCGGTCGTAACCGACTGTCCCCGCAGCCGCCCTACCGCGGCAGCGAGGCGATGACTGCCGGGACGCCGACGGCCATTGTTGCCCCAAAAACGAGTGCGGAGCGGAGCCACTGCCCGCGCACCGCGGTCGCCTGTTCCTCGTAACTCTGCCCGCCGGCCCGTGGCAACACGAAATGGGCGAAAAAAGCGTAGATGAAGCCGACGACGACAGCGACCGCCAGCAGGTGTGACAGCAAGTCGACCCCGACGACCATTAGCAACGGCGGGAACTCGACGCTGAAGCCCGTGAACAACACGGCGTACAACAGGCCGGCGAGCGCGCCCGCGAGGTGGTGGACGATCATTGCCTCCGGGAGCCGCACGTCCGCAAGCGGCTGCCGTGTCACCACCGACGCGGCGATGTAGGCGGGCACGAAGCCGTCGGGCTGGCGGCTCATCGGCCAGTCCATCACGACGGCTGCCAGCAAGCCGACGACGACGCCGACGATCAGCGTGGCTCCGGCCGAGAGGTCCATACCAGCCCCGCCGAGGCTCAGCGGTTCCATTACTGGCCTCCACGGCCGCAAGCGGTATATAAGCACGTCAGACAGCGGGCCACTCGACTACCGCCCATCGGCAGCATCGCTACTCGGTCGGTTCGTCGTCGACGACGAGCGTGTGGTCAACGAGGGTGTCGATAGCGCGCCGGAGGCGTTCGGTGACGGCCTGATCTGAAATCCCTAACTCCGCGGCGAGTTCCTTCGTCGAACAGCCACGCGGGATGTCGTAGTAGCCCATTTCCACGGCCAGCGTGAGGGCCTCCCGCTGGGGGTCGCTGAGCCCGTACCACGGGCCGGAATCCGGCTTCGTCGGGTTGTAGACGCGGGTGACCTCCAGCGTCACCTCTTTGTCCTCGCAGTGGGCGGCGAACTCAGTGAGCTGTTCGTGGGTCGGAAACCGGAGTTCGAACTCCCACGTCTCGGGGGTGCCGACCGCGCTCAACAGCTGGCCGTCGTGGTCGGTGATCCCCCGGAAGACAGCGTCGTTGGTGGCGTCCCAATCGAGGGTAAACAGCGTCCGGTCGTCGAAGCGATCGATCGCCGTCGCGGCGGAGACGGCCGGATGCGATTGGATAGTCTCGACGAAGGAATCCCGCGTCGAATTGTGAATCCAAAACAGCGGCACCGTCGCTCTGCCGGTGGGGATGAGGCTTTCGAGTTCGATAGACGAGGGGCCATCGACGGTGAGAATCCGCCCTAGCTCGAAATCAGCCGCGGCGACCAGGAGTTCTGCGATGACACTCATTCGGTAGTCCTGTTTTCAGAGTTTTTAATGACGGCATAAAACACGGTGGCATGGTCTATCATGGATGGTCGCGTTCGAGGGGGAATCTCGGCAGATATGATGTCTGACTGTTGTTTCTAATGAGTCAACAGGCTTAGACGATTCGGTGGTCAGCATGGTCTACCACCCATCTCGATTACCTGTTGTGGACCGAAACGACTGGTATGGCGACTGTCATGGAGTTCACGAGTCCGGCAGCCGAGTTCCCGCTTGGAACCGTCTTCGAGAACCTGCCGGCGGTGACAGTCGAGTTAGAGCGACTGATTCCCCACCAAGCGTCGATTATCCCCTATTTCTGGGTTCGGGGGGCTGAAGTCAGCGATATCGAAGCCGCCTTCGAGTTTCACCCGGGCGTGAGCAACATCAAATCCATCGACAGCGTTGACGACGAGCACCTGCTGCGTGCCAACTGGGACCGGGAGTACGTCGGCGTGTTGAGCGCGCTCACCGAGACGAACCTCTTTGTCCTCTCGGGTGTCGGCACCAGCGAGGGCTGGCGGTTCGAGGTCCGCGGCGAGGACCGCGAGGAGATCAGCGAGTTCCGAACCTACTGCCAAGACAACGACATACAGATCGATATCACTGCCGTCCACGCGTTGCTCCCGGTTCAGGGAGCCGGCTACGAGTTGACCGACACCCAACGCGAGGCTCTCGTACTCGCCTACGAGATGGGCTACTTCGACTCGCCGCGGGTGGCGTCGCTGTCGGATATCGCCGACGAACTCGACATCTCCCAGCAGTCGCTGTCCTCTCGGCTTCGCCGCGGCCACCGTCGGCTCATCGGCGCGACGCTCATTCGGGAGTAATCGGCGTTCGTCCACAGCAGCGAAGCTACAGCGGCAACGCTGTTATCGCGCCCATGAAGGCGACGTTGAACTGCGCGAGGAGGATCACGAGGATCGCTCCCGGCACGCCGAGGACAGCACAGATCAACAGCGTCAACACCGATATCTGAACCCCGAGTCCGATCGCGTTCGCTATCAGGAGGAGGATGAGCCCGACGATGGCGTTGGCCACCAACGCTCGAATGGATACCATAGCCGCCCTACCGGCTCACGGGGTTTCGTTAGGCGTCGCATACGACCCAGTCGTGTGACTTCCCCCGACGCTATTCCTCGGCCCACAGTCGGTAGCCGACGACGCCGAAGCCGACAACCGTGAGCAGCAGCCGTTCACCCGACTGAATGACGTGGAAGATCCGTTCGACGTTCTCGGGTTCCTCGCCGCGGGAGGGATCGACGCCCGTGTAGTAGTGGGTGTTCTCGGTCGTTCCTTCGACGGTGCCGCCATCGGGGCTGAGATCGATGAACGTCTGGATGATTCCCCGCTCGCTGGAGACGAGTAATTCCCCGGAGAAGTCGTAAAACCGGTCCTGAAGCGGCCACAAGAGATTGACGCCGTTGACGACGCCGTCGTAGAGGCTGTGGGCGAAAATGACCGCGAAGAGACTGACCCACGCGACTCGAATCCCGTACTCGCCCCACCGCGTGCCAACCCACGACTCCTCCCGCCAGTAGACATCCCACACTAACAGCAGAGCCAACGCGGTCGGCAACACGATCGAGTGGAGATACGCACGGTGGGCTCCCGAAATCCAAATCCCGATGAGCGTGTCGAGATCCGGCACCGCGCCGACCGCCATGACCGTCAGGATCGCCCGGCGGTCGAAGTAGCTGCCCAGCAGGGCCGTCCCGACCAGCCCGGCGACGGCGACGTGAACCAGCGTCGATGGCATACGCCGGATACGACCAGCACCGAGAAGGCGGTTTCGGCTAGCCGACCCCAATCTCTGATCGACGAAACCTATTTTCCCCACTGTCTCCGAGTTCTCGTATGGTTCTCCCGCTGCGGATGGGGTGGCGGCACCTGCTGTTCGAAAACTGGCCGATCGAGCCGGCGGTGATGGACGCGCACCTGCCCGAGGGGCTCTCGCCCGACACCTTCAACGGTTCGGCGTGGCTCTCGACCGTCCCGTTCACCAATGTCTCAGTCCGGCCGAAAGGCCTGCCTGCGTCGCTGGGGGTGGGGCTGCCGGAACTCAACCTCAGAACCTACGTCACCCGCGATGGCGTTCCCAGCGTCTACTTTTTCAGCCTCGACGCACAGGGGGTCGCCAGCGTGCTCGGCGCGCGGCTGTTTCACCATCTGCCGTACTATTACGCTCGCATCTCCTTGGAGTGGAACGACGGTCACGTGCAGTTCAAGAGTCGTCGGCTGCATCCCGGCGACCGACCGGTACACTATGAGGGTAGCTACTGGCCGACCGGCGAACCGTTCAGCGCGCCAGATGATCCCTTCGCCGAGTTCCTCGTCGAGCGGTATCGGTTCTACACGCAAGCACAGGACGGCTCGTTCCGCTATACCGACGTGTCCCACGATCCGTGGACGCTGTTCCCCGCGGCGGCCGATATCGAGACCGACACGCTGCTATCGAGTCACGGGTTCGCTACGCCCGATGCGGAACCGGTGTACTACTACAGTCCGGGATTGAACGTCGAGGCGTCGCGGAGCCACCACGTAGAGTAATCGGGCGGCGGCGATCAATCATCACAGCTGCATTCCTGAGAGAGTGCTGCGGTTTCGGCGACATGGTTGTGTACCGTCACCGCGAGGTCGAACATGGCGGTCGCGTGCTGGGCGGCGGCTGCGGTGCCGCGGGTGCGGGCGACTTCGCGGTTCTCGCGGTGGAGGCGTTTGAGCCGTTGGGCCGTCGTCTCGCTGACGAGGCCGAGTTCAGCGGCTCGCCCGAAGGCCTTGGCGCGGCCCGCCCGCGAGTTCCCGATTGTCTCGCCGCGGCTGCGGGCATAGCTCTCAAGGGAGTGTTCGATCGCCGCAAAGGAGAGTTGGACGACGCTGGCGTGGTAGCCGCCAGGCTCTCGGAGCGAGCGACAGGCCGACAGCAGCCGGCAGGCCGTCCGGAGTTGGACCACCGCGGTCTCGGTATCGCTCGGATCCAAAGCAGGCTCGAACGAGAGCGACTCCGGCGGCGCGTCGAAGGCGTCGCTCGCCCGCTCAAGGGCATTCCGGAGCGGCTTCGGATCCTCACTCATCGGCTGCTCGACCCCGTCGGTGTCGGTGCTGCTGGCAGACGCTGCGATGGTTGCATGGCGGAAGGTGCTCCCGACGCCGGCAAATTTCTTTGGGCGATGAGGTGGTCGGCGGGTGACTTTTTCCCGCCGGGGCCGGTAGATGAGGCTGCAATGGTACACAAGAAGGTCACCCTCATCGGCAAAAGCTCCGACAGCTTCGACGCCGCCGTCGACGACGCTGTCGATCGCGCACTGGATACCCTCGAAAACGTCCACTGGATCGAGGTCGAAGAACTCGGCGTCGAACTCGCTACCGTCGAGAATCGGGAGTATCAGGCGGAAGTCGAAGTCGCCTTCGAACTCGAATAGTCCACACACGACCATCCTTGGCCCCCTCGTTTTGCGGCGGTTTACTGCCGACAAACCTGACTGGCTGGTTAAAAGAGACTGTCAGTCGTCACCGCGCCGACGACACTGAACACGGCGGCGACGCTGATCGCACGGAACGTGACAGCCAACCGCTCGGCGGCCGCTAAATCCGACAGGAAGAGGTCCGGCGCGGTGATCGCAAACGCCAGCCCGCCGACGGAGCCGTAGGCGACGATCATCACCGAAATGAACCGGACGGGAACGCCCACGATTGCGGCCTCCAGCCGTGGATCGCGGTCGTTGTCGGCGCCGTAGAGGCCGCCGTAGCCGATCGCCATCACCGAGCCGACGAGGACGAGGCTGTGGAACACCGTCATGTTCCGTGCGAGCAGCCACACCTCCTCGGTAACGACGAACGGCCCGGCCAGCAGGAACCCGCCGACGATCTGTTGGGCCGTATCGGCGAGTTTGTGCTTCCGCCGCTCCTTCATACCCGTCCACTGTGGGGTCAGCACAATACTCCTTTGGATTGCTATATAGCCGACCACCAACCGACTCGGCCGCGTGGGTTACACCTGTGTTCGCAGGATCGCCGCCTCTTCCGGTGATTGATTCGCAAAATTACAGATGTAGAGCCACTCGCCGTCGGGGCCGAACTCGACATCCGAGGGGAAGACGAGACCGTCGTCACCAGTCGCAACGGTCAACGGCTCGCCGCTGTCGGCGACTCGCACCACCCGGTTTAGGCTATTCGCCGCGACGTAGACGGCTCCATCCGCTGCATCGATCCCGTCCGCGCCGGCGAGTTCGCTGCCCTCGGCGAACAGCGTCGTCTCGCTCGCGCTCCCATCGTCGGCGATTGACGCCCGGAGGAGTCGGCCGCTGTCGTTCGGGGCTTGGGTGACGGCGATGTAGATCGCGTTGCCGTCCCGTGTGATTCCGTTGGCACCGAAGCCGTCGGTATCGAGGCGGTCGTCGTCGAGCCACGTCGACCGCCGCTCGCCGTCGATCGCCTGTGCCCCATCAGTGATATCGACCGCGTAAACGACGCCGCCGAAGGATTCGGTGACCAGCAGTCGATCGCGGCTGCTATCGACCACGATGTCGTTGGGAAAGCCACCGATCGAGACGAGCTGTGAGGGGTCGCTGTCGGGCGGGACTTCCCAGACACCACCCTGTTCATCGTCAGTCGGGACAGTGACGTAGACGGTGTCGTCAGGCCCGGTCTCGACGCCGATTACCTCCGGAAGCGAGGCGACCTGTTCGGTATCGTCGAGCGTAAGATCGGACTCGCCCAGTTGTTCCTGCGGGAGCCGGCGAAGTTCGCCGTCGGTGATCCCGAACAACAGGTTTCCCTCGCTGTCGAAGGCCATGTTCTCCGGCACCGGCTCGCCCGGAATCGAGACGACGGGTTCGACGCTCGACTCGGTGCCCTCCTCGTCTTCGGTTGTATCGTCCGTCGATCCCGAACAGCCGGCCAGTCCGCCGATACCGACAGCGAAACCGCTTGCGAGCACACGGCGACGTGTGCGACGATAGCGTTCCATACCGCGGTTTCGTCATGGCACTCACTTGAAAACTCCGCCACGAATTGTTTCTCTGCTCCCGCCTCGGTATGGGCGGTGCTGTGGAACGACAACGGCAAGATCGACGGTATTCTCTAGTCTCAAATCACTACTCAGGCGCGCCGACAACCCCGGAGCGACGCCGCTCGAAGGCCTGCCGGACGGCGTCGCTTGGGGCGAGCGCGTCGAGTTCACTCGTCACGTCGATCGCGTCGTACTCCGCGGCTCCGGCCGGTGTCTGTTTGAGGACATTGACGTGATAGAGATATGAGAGGCGAACCAGCCATTCGGCGTGGTCGTAGTCGTCGGGATGCTGGATGTAGAACGTCGTCCATCCTGACTGATCGAGGAGGTGGTGGACGCCAGTCTGTCCCTCCTCGATCAGCGCGTCACGGAGTGCGCGAAGGTAGGCGATATCGAGCATGCCCCACGCGTGGACGTGGCCGATCTCCCGCGGGCCGACGCGCCACTCGGTGCCGCCGAAGCGGTGCTCGCCAACCGTCACGCCCGGCCACGATCCGACCTCGTCGATGAGGTGGGTAACGCTTTCCGCTATCTCCGTTTTCGTCGCTGCTGTCATGGAATGGATACGCTTCGTGAGGAAATGAACCGTTCGCTGCCAAGGATCGGTCGCTCACCGCCGCAACAACACGGCAACCGGGATCAGGAGGAGCGCGCCGGCGACGAACGGCGACCAGTACACGCCGACGTAGGCTGCCGCCGCAAGCGGTGGGCCGACCGTTCGGCCGAGGCTGCCGGCCCCCTGCGTGACGCCGAAGGCTGCTCCCTGTGCGTCGTCGGTGGCCCCCTCCGAGACGAGGGCCGCGAGGCCGACCGTGATCGCGCCGTTGCCGAAGGAGGCCAACGCGCCGAAGGCCAACAGGACGAGTAGCCCGGCAGTCGCCCAGTCGGGGCCGACAGACAGTGGTGCCGTGCCCGCGAGCGGGGAGACCGCCAACACGAGCAGCGCGAGAAACAGCGAGACGACGCCGCTTCTGACAACGGTTCTGACGCCGACAGTCCGGGAGAGCCAGCCCACGAGGACGCCCTGATTGAGGATGCCCAGCGCGCCGATGTAGGCGAGAAACATCGCCGCCGCGGTCGCGTCGTAGCCGAAGAAGTCGGCCAGAAACGGGACGAACATGACGGTCATCCCGGCGAACGCAAGCGACGTGAGGAAGAACGCGATCACGAGCGGGCGGAGCGTCGCGTCGGCCAGTGCCGTCCGGAACTGCGTGACGAACGTGACTCGGCCCCTCGGACTGCGACGACGGTCAGGCTCTTTCAGCACCGCGAACGTGGCGGCGAGGGCAACAAAGGAAAAACCCGCGGCGGCGAAACTCGGCAGCGAAAACGGCGTGACCGGGACGAACGCCGGCAACACGCTGCGCGCCGTCGAGACGGCGATGTCGCTGGCGAGGAGGCCACCGATCGCGGGACCGAACACGAAGCCGAGGCCGAAGGCCGCACCGACGAGACCGAGCGCGCCCGGCCGATCCGCCGGTGGCGTCACGTCCGCGATGTAGGCCTGTGCGGCGGCGATGTTGCCGCCGGCCGCCCCGGACAACAGCCGCGCGCCGAACAGCACGGCGAGGCCGAGGGTGGTGCCACCGATCGTTCCGATCTCGCCGGCGAACCCGAAGATCACCCACGCGACCCCGGCGACGCCGACCGATAGCATGAGCACGGGCCGTCGGCCATGCACGTCCGAGAGCCGACCGAGGGCCGGCGCGGCGACGAACTGCGCCAGCGAGTACGAGGCTGCGACCACACCGATGAACACGTCGCTGACGCCGAACGAGCGCACGTAAAACGGCAACACGGGAATGATGATCCCGAACCCGAGGAGGTCGATGAACACGATCGCAACGACGACCGCGACACGGCGACGGGGGCCGGTCGCCGTTGGTATCGACGCCCCGTCGCTCGGTGCTGCCTGACCCGATGCCATTAATGAAAAACCGCGACGGGTAGGGTTACGTGTACCGGAAAAACCGCTCGGTCGCCAGCTTAGCTCCCGCTTCGTCCCGCGTAGCCAGCGATGGCCAGCAGGCCAACCAATCCGGCGATGACGCCACCGAGTCCCAGCGGGATAGAGCCTGACTGGCGGCCTCCTGACGTGCTTTCGGCGTCGTCAGCGTCGTCAGTGCCCGTCGTTTCAGTGTCGTCGCTGGTCGTCGTTGACGCCGTCGAGTCCTCGCTCGTACTCGACGCCGATGCATCCTCCGTTGTCACCGCGAACAGCGAGAAGTGCGTGGTTGTCGCATCGATGATAAGAGTCTCGTCCTGCTGTGTCGTTTCGGTCGGGAGGGCAGTCCAATTCGTTCCGTTCCATCGCGTGACGCCCACTGTCTCGTTCGCCTCGGTGTCGACAGCCGACGCCGAGAGTTCGAACCGGATCGTCGCGTTGGTCTCGGTCGCTGATTCGGGCGGCTCGATGCTGTATCGCTCGATGGTCGAGGCGGGCTCAGTCACGTCGTCGGGGAAGGAACGAATCCGCATAGCGACGACCCGGCCGTCGACATCCTCATCGAACCGAACGTGGCGGACGTCGCCGCCGGCGAAAGTGGCCGTTGCCGACCCACCGATCGTTCCGTGTTGTCGGTCGAGCGTGTTCGGGTCGCTGCCGCTGCTGGAACTCTCGCCGCTGGATCTCTCGCTGTTGGAGCTTTCAGTCGACTGGTCGGCGGCTGGCGTCCCTGCGGCCGGTTCAATTACAGTGACTGTCGTTGCGTCCTGTTCGGCGTCGATGCCGGCGGTCAGGTTCCACGTGCCGATATCGCTCTCAGCGGCTGTGTAGTTGAACGTGACCTGTTCGGTCCCACCGGGGGCGACTTCGGTACTGGTATTGGCTGTCTGTGTGCCGTTGAGTGCCATCCAGACTGTCGGCGTTGCCGACGCGTCACCGGTGTTTGTCACGGAGACCGGAACCGTGAGTGTCTCACCGAGTTCGATGTCGGACTCAACCGTGCCGAGTTCACTCGTCAGCTCCGGTGCGGGCGTGACGGTCACTTCCGCGGTTGGATAGTCGTCGTTGCTCTGGACGCTGATGTTGTCAGTCCCAACGTCAGCACCCGTCGTGTTCCACGCGAGCGACACTGTTCGCTCCTCGCCGGGATCGAGCGTCAGCGGCGGGCCAGCGACCGAATCGACGATCTCCTCGTCGAACGCCTTGAGGTGGACCTGTTGGCTATCCTGCGCCGTGCCGGTGTTCGTGACGACGGCGGTGACGGCGAGTGTGTCACCGGCGACGACAGAGCTGTTCACCTCGGTTATCTCGACTTCGAAGTGTGCGTCCTCGGAGGCGTGGTCAGTTGCGACCGCGCCGAGCGGTACTGCCACGAGCGCGACCGTCAGGAGGAGGGTTGTTGCGAGCGTTCCGATCCGTTTGGAAACCATACTGAGGCCGACAGCCGACGCGGAGTAAGGTATGATCGCGTTACTGAACCGCCGGGTTTACCATTGCGTCGTAAGCTGCTCCTTCCGTCGAGTAACCGCAACCGACTACCGAATCGAGATCCCCGAGGTGTCTATCGGTGAGCGTCCGTACGATTCGATTACCACGTCCTCAGCGAGTGAGAGCCGCCGATTACGCAGCGTAACAAAGCCGTCCGGTGTGGTATAGATGTGCTATGGCGACCATGTTGGACGAGAGCCCGCTGTGCCGACCGCCGGGGACGACAGGGCAGACAGCTCGGCAACGACAGGGGGTGTGTCAATGAGCGGGATCACCGAGATCCGACACGCACGCGTCGTGACGCCGACGACCGTCATCGAGGACGGCCACGTCGTCATCACTGGTAATCGGATCGCTGCCGTTGGCCCGACGCCCGGCCGCGAACTCCCGCGAACGACGACCATCGACGCCGAGGGCCGAACGCTCATGCCGGGGCTGATCGACCTCCACGGCGACGACATCGAAGGCCACCGGGAGCCACGCGCCGGCGCGGAGATCCCGCTTCCCACCGCGCTGACGGCCGCAGATCGGGCAAACCTCTGCAACGGCGTGACGACGAAGTTCCACGCCGTCGCCTTCGAGGACGCACCCGACGACGGCCGGAGCATCGAGGCCGCAACCGCGCTGGCGACCGAACTCGACGACGAGGAGTACACCCTCGGCGACAACCGACTCCACGCTCGGTGTGAGCTGACCGCCGGCAGCGTCGACGCCGTCGAGGACCTCAGCGAGACGGCCGCGATCGACCTGCTGTCGGTGATGCACCACGCCCCCGGCACGGGCCAGTACGACGCCGAGTCGTTCGAACGCCACTACATTGAGGACCGGAACTGGCCGGCCGACAGCGTTGCTGCGGCTGCCCGTAGTCGGGCGTCGATGGCCGAGGCCGACCGCGAGGCGCGGATCACGCGACTCGCCGATCTCGCCGACCGACTCGACTGTCCGCTGGCCTCACACGACGACGAGTCGCCAGCTGAAGTCGATCGGATGGCCGATCACGGCGCGACGATCAGCGAGTACCCGCTCACGCTCGATGCGATCCAACGGGCCGCGGACCGCGACCTCACGACAGTCATGGGCGCGCCGAACCTCCTCCGGGGCGGCAGCCTCTGGGACAATCTCAGCGTGGTCGACGCCATCGACGCCGGCTGTGTCGATGTCCTGTGTGCGGATTACCACCCACCGTCGCTGTTGGCCGCGCCGTTCGTCGATACCGGCGAACCGCTGCCGACGCGGGTGAACCGTGTCACGCGCAACCCGGCAGAGGTGGTCGGGCTCAGCGATCGCGGCCGGATCGCGGTCGGCGCACGGGCTGATCTCGTCGTTGTCGAGCCGGAGCCGACGCCGACTGTCGAACTCGTTGTCGTCGACGGCACTGAAGTCCTCAACGTGGGGCTTGGGGGCCGCGGAGCGGAAGGCTCCGAACCGACTGCGGGGCCGAACCCGTCGCTGGCCGCCTATCCAAGTCCGTCCGCGTTCGATTCCTCACGATAGCGGCCTCCCCAACGGCCGTATAACGAGCTGTTACCCGCCAGTAGCCGGCGTGTACTTACACCGTTCTTCTTCGAGCCACAGCGTGTATGTCCGAGTACGACACTGATAGCAGCCGACGATGCAACCGGTGTGGCACCGCCGTCAGCCGTCGATTCATCCGCGTCTTCGGGATGGGTGACACCGTCCACGGCTGTCTCGACTGCCGCCCCCGTCGGGAGCTCTCCCAAGGCGACGCTGCGCGACGCGATACTGACACCGCCGACGGCGACACGCTCACCGCGTGGAAAAGGAGCGGCAACTGAACCGCCGACGCCGGTCCATCAGGGACCGCAACCGATTCTCTGCCTCCAACCCACCACCGCGATCGACGCAGCAGCCTTCTACACCGCGTCAGCAACGAGTCGGCGACGCGTTATCGATCTCGCGTGACGTTCTCGCCGGGCTCGGTGCGGGTGCCTGCCGAGAGCGTGACGCCGGGGTTGATCCCGGTTTGAATACCGGTGGCGACATCGGGACCGAGCACCGTGCCGAACTTCCGGCGACCCGTCGAGACGCGGTCGCCTTTGACCGTGAGCGCGACGGGCTCGTCGTCGTGGCGGAGGTTGGCAACGTTGGTACCGGCGCCGAGGTTCACGTCGCGTGCGAGGATGCTGTCGCCGACGTAGGAGAGGTGACCGACGGTCGCCCCGGCCATCAGGACGCTGTTTTTGATTTCGACAGCGTGGCCGACGTGAGCGTCCTCGCCGAGCAGCGTCGCCCCCCGGATGTAGGCGTTCGGCCCGACTGAGCTGCCGGCCCGCAGCAGCGTCGGCCCCTCGATGACGACGCCCGGTCCGACGGAGACGCCCGCCTCGATGACCACGTCGCCGCGAATCGTCGCGTCCGGATGGATCTGTGTGTCTGCCGGGACGGTGAGATGGTTAGCCAAGACGCCGTCCGCAGCATGCGGGTCTCGGTCGGGAGCGGATTCGGCATCAGCGTTGTCGACGGTCGATGCATCCCAATCCTCGCCCATCACCGCGCCGCCGTCGGTCGTCGTTGTCGCAGCTGGCCCGCCGGGAAGTCGGCGTTCGTTCGCCGCCAGCAACTCCCACGGCCGGCCGACATCCAGCCACGTCTCGAAGACGACCGTCCCGAGGGCGTCGCGGTCGATCAGCCGCTCCAGTACGTCCGTCAGTTCGTACTCGCCGCGCTCGCTTTCGGGCACGTCCAACAGTTCGATGGCGTCCTTCGGGAAGGTGTAGGCCCCGGCGTTGACGAGGTTAGACTCCGGGTTCTCGGGTTTCTCGCGGACTTCGGTGACAACGCCGTCGTCGTCGGTTGCTAAGACGCCGTACGACGAGGGGTTGTCGACGCGAACGGCACCGACCTGTGGCACCGACTCGAACAGCCCCGCGAGATCGCTCGCCTCGTAGATCGAATCGCCGTTCAGAACGGCGAAATCGTCGTCCAGGTGGTCGGCGGCGGCCGCCAGCGCGTCGGCGGTCCCGCGCTGTTCGGTCTGTTCGGCGTATCGAACCGGGACGCCGCCGTAGGCGGTGCCGAAGTATTCGCGGATCTGGTCGCCGCCGTAGCCGACCGTGAGGACGAGTTCGTCCGCGCCGGCCGCCACTGCGGCGTCGGCGACGTGAGCGACCAGCGGCCGGTCGGCGACCGGCAGCAGCGGTTTCGGCATCGATTCGGTGAGCGGCCCCATCCGTGTGCCACGGCCGGCTGCGAGGATGACTACCTGCATGGACTATCGGTCGCCCTGTCGGTGGTTTGCTATAGAGCGATTACCGGGGGTCGCGGGCGACTGAGAGTCCTCTCAGGGAACCGTAGTGCGTGGGCTGTTCTCTCCGCTCATCGCTGCGTGCTATCCGGCGACGGGACGGTGATCGCTGTATCGAGAGCGGCTGTTTCAGTCCTCGCTTGTGAGCGAATGCCACGGCTAATCTCTCGGCTACGGGATACTTACGGAGATGACAGCCGACCATACCGCAGGCGGGGATCGTTATTGGATTTCGGCACGTCTCAGCAGTAAGCAACGTGGGTGATTATGTAAGCTAACCGAACCAATCGCCAGCGGCTGCATAACAAACGCCCGCCGGGCAGTGGGGTTTAGCGTGGTACAACCAAACGACGACACCGAACAGGCGGAACAGGGCGCGTTCGACAATACGCGACGACAGTTCATGACCGGTGCGGCCGGCGCGCTCGGCGGCGTTGCCGCCGGCAGTGCGTTCGTCGGCCCCGCGCTCGGTCAGACCGAAGAAGAAGACGACGAGGCGTCGGTCGAAAACGACTTCGAAGACGACGTGGCGATCCTCAACTACGCACTGACCCTTGAGTACCTCGAAGCGAAGTTCTATCAGGAAGGCCTCGACAACATCGGCGAGGAGGCCCTCTGTAACTGCCGTGCTGTCCCCGAGGACAGCCCGCTGAAAGAGCGGATGTACGATGAACTTGTGACGATCAAGGAGCACGAAGAACAGCACGTCGAAACCCTCATCTCGACGATCGAGTCCCTCGACGGCGAGCCAGTCGAGGAGCCGGCCTTCGACTTCGGCCTCGCTGTCGAGTACCCGATGGCCTTCCTCGGGACGGCTGTCCAACTCGAAGACGTGGGCGTCTCAGCGTACGCGGGTGCGGCCCCCGACATCGAGTCGGCGGACCTCATCCCGCCGGCTCTCGGCATCCACAGCGTCGAGGCACGACACGCCGCCTTCCTGCGGACGCTCAACGGCGTGACCAGCTACCCGAACGTCATCGACGAGGCGCGCTCGCGTGACGAGGTGCTGGCGATCGCCAGCGAGTACATCGTCGAGGGCGAAGAACCGGAGCCTGAGGAGGGCGAAGTCGGCAACGAAACGGAAGACGGCACCGAGGAGAACGTCACCGACGAGCCGGCTGAAAACGGCAGCGAAGCGGGTGTCACCAACGACACGACAACCGACAACGGGACGACCGGCGTCGAAAACGACACGACCGACAACGCCAGCTAAGCGACCTCGCGCCGTGGTTGCCGCGCTATTCTTTTTCGAGTTCCGTAATCACAACGTCCCAGTCCGGGTGGTCGCCGCCGTTGCGGCAGTCCCACCCGCCCTCGATGCCGACGCCGGCATCGGCTGCCTGTCGGAGAAGAGCCCCGAGCGCGGCGTTGAATTCGGCGGCCGTCTGTGGGCTGTCGCTCATTGGCTGCGAACCTCTCTTTCGGTTGAGTCGTCGCTGTTGTGGACGGATTCGGCGGTAACCTCCTCGCGCTCGACGGTGACGGCGTACTCCTCGTAGGTGAACGAGACTTCCACGGCCGAGGCGATGTTGCTGGCGGCCGCCACCACCGTATCTAAGGCATCGGTATCGACAGTGTTGTGGAGTTGCTCCATCTCGATCGGGCAGGTATCGAGGATTTCCACGAGGAGGGCGATAACGGCCATGCTCGGTGGGGTGGTCTCCGGATCGTAGCTCGCTCGATAGGTCCCCATGGCCGAATCGAACTCGAAGTCCCGTAGTTCGACGCCAGTTTTACTCGCTGTCATACCTCTCTTTAGTGTCCTGGTCGGTTTACCCGCCACCCTGACTATACAGTAGTTATAAATGCCACTGCCCTCCGGACCGATACGATAGTACCGTAAAGATCTGCACAACAACCGAAAACTGTTGCTAGAACTGTGCTTCCTACTCAGTATTTGTTTAAATATAAGCGTCTCACCACCATTGCCATGATGTGCCAAGCTACCGTCTTATGTAGTATAACCGGTTAATAGGCGTTCGTTAGATGAGTGTCATTATTGAATTCTCCATCTCCGCAGCGGATTTCGAACTCGGGCGCATTCTCGGCGTTGATCGGGATACTGTCATCGAACTCGAAACCCTCGTTCCACTGGGGAAAACGACCGTCCCGCTGTTCTGGATCCATGCGACTTCCATCGAGGAGTTCATCGATTCGATCAATCGCCATCCGGCAGTGCAAAGTGCGAGCAAGATCGATACCTTCGACGATCGAACGCTGTTGAAACTCGACTGGGAAGCCGCCATCGACGACCTCATCAGCGGAATCGAGGACGGTGATGGCCACATCCTCGATGCCATCGGTCGGGGTGCGGTCTGGGAGTTCGAAATCCAGTTCCCGGCCCACAAGCGGCTCAGTTCGTTTTCCGCCCACTGCGAAGCGGTGGGCATCCCGCTGACGGTACAGCGCGTCTACACGCCCTCCGAGCCGAAGGGAACACCACACGAGGGACTGAGCGACGCCCAACTGGAGGCCCTCTCGTTGGCAATCAAGCGGGGGTATTACGACATCCCTCGCGGCTGTTCAACGAAGGATCTCGCCGACGACCTCGGCATCTCCGATCAGGCCGTCACCGAACGCCTCCGGCGTGCCATCGTCACGCTCTCGACGACGACGCTCGACACGCTCGACGCCGACCGGTAGCCGAGCCTCGTGTACCATGCCAAACCCCGATCCGGCCCACGACACTCTAGTCTCGTATGCAGGGTTTTTCGACCATGTCCCCGTTCGTTCCCCAGAGGTATCGGTGATGGGTGATCTCGCCCGAACCGATGCGGCGCGGTCGACGGATACGCTCTTGGCGGCGATCAGCGACGATCACCGCCGGATCGTGTTGCGAACACTGGACGCAGTCGACGAGACGGCCCTCCACATCGACCGCCTCGCTGCCGCCGTCGCTGCCGCAGAGTCACCGCACGACGATCGGGATGCGGTCCAGCACCGCATCCGAACCGCGCTGCATCACACCCACCTCCCGAAGCTGGCTGCGGCGGGGTTGATCGAATACGACACCGCCACCAACCGGGTCGAGCTCGTCGACGACGAGCTGCGGGCCGCACTGCTCGCGGTCGTCGACAACGATGCTGCATAGCCTCTATCGGGACCAACATCTTTCGCGGACGGTTCCGTACGGCGATCCCAGATATTGACAACTCGCCGTACGGAATCAATAACTACCCCGTTGGCTCTGCTTATTGCTATTGTAGTGACCGGACGCGAAGTCCCCCGACGGTCGCTACGACCCCTGCCTCACTCTATCTCACCGAACGCCGGGTGCGGTCCCGGGGGTGCCGGGGCCCGCCGCCGGTGTTCGGACGCGTACCCCTCCCCCTTCCACTTTATCGCGCTATTCCACACGAGCGACGCGGCTGGTCAGTCAGCGACCGGTAGAACAGTCCTACCAAGCACAAAACATGGAGTAGCCAGTGTATACCAAAGTCACTGTCCGGTTGTGCAGACATATGGTGGATACAGTCAGCTCGACTGACGAGCAGCCAACAGGTGACAAACGAGTTGCGACGGCTCAGTATGGGTCGACTACGCCGGTAGCCGACCATCACGTGGTGGAGGTCGACTGTACCGTCTGGCGACCGATGAATAGCCACGGCGGCGTGACTCTCTGGGAAACGGCCGGTCATCGGACGTTTCACGTCGTCGAGTACGCGAGGCCGTCGATTCGGACGGCGATGGCCCGAGCGACCGGCACGACAGCCCTCCGCGTCCGCCTCGTCCCGCTCAACTCCCGTGGCGAGACGTGGCGTGCCG
This sequence comes from Halonotius terrestris, assembly GCF_006861665.1. GTDB lineage: Archaea > Halobacteriota > Halobacteria > Halobacteriales > Haloferacaceae > Halonotius > Halonotius terrestris. Next base: position 110,125 of record NZ_RKLU01000005.1, read on the forward strand.
TCGGCGTCACCCCGAACCCATAGACGGTCCCTTGCGACGACCGGTATTCCCACTGTTTTTGTAGCCGAACGGCCGGCAACTGGCCGCTAGAGTCGGATAGCTGGCCAGTAGTCGGCCTCGATCCGATGTGTAACAGCGTGACAACGTAGGCGTTTCATTACTAACCCACCGGAGGTCGTCGTCCCTAGTGATGACGGAGTTCCTATCCGACAACGATCGAGAACGAATCGCCGAGTTCCTCGCTGCCCCCGCGTACGACCGCGATCCCGAAATACTGATCCCTGACGACGACGAACCGACTGAGAACTGAACTCGGCAGGCGGGTCTTTTTTGCTGGCTGTACGGTACATGATCACCACAGCAGCGACGCGGTAACGCTGCTGCAGACACGCCGCGTATCGGCCACTGAATCCTGTCTCTGTCGGGCTCACGCCCTGCGACTGCGCTTCAATTCCAGGACTGCCAGTTCAATTGGCGTGAGACGGTGCGGCGTAGAAATAGTATTACTCAAGAGATTCGATCGCAAAGTCGAGCGTAGTGAGTCAGGATATCCTCGGAATTCTCTTCGGCGATCCGTTTGCGGTAATGAATACGATCGGGTTGATCGCGTTCGCCCTTGTCGGCTCCTCGAAGGCAATCCGCGAGGAGTTCGACGTGCTCGGAATCATCATCGTCGGGCTTGCCATGGCATTTGCTGGTGGCGCGACGCGCGATCTCCTCGTGACACGAATCCCGCTGGCCCTGCAATCGCCGATCGAAATCACGCTGGGACTCCTCGGCGTTGGCTTGGCGATCGCACTGAGCGTCGTCCTCAGGGCTCCGGAAACACATCCGGTGACGCTCGTCGCCGACGCGATCGGCCTCGCTGCNTTNGCNACGACNGGNNCNATCGTNGCAACCGNGGCNGNNGTGTCNGCGTTCGGCGTCGTCGCGATTGCGACGATCAACGCCGTCGGCGGCGGAGCAGTCGCGGACATCCTGCTNGANCNNNCNCCGTTCATCCTCTTCGAGGACTTCTANGCGAGCTGTGCAATCCTCGGTGGCAGTGCGTACTGGGCAGTGGGCATGATCGGAGCAGCAGAGGGCACAGCTGCTGTGGTTTGTGCGTTGGTGACTGTTGGGACTCGGTTGGCTGCGGTTCTGTACAACTGGAACCTCCCGACAGTACAGACGTTAGGGCTCCGAACCGACTGACAAACAGACCGCTAGGCGAGGTTCTGGGCTTCGATGGTTTCCCAGATTGACTCGCCTTCTTCGGTGATGCCGTAGACACGGCCCTTCTGTCGCTCCTCGGAGACCAACAGCTCGACGAGGTCGTGATCGCGCAAGCCTTGAAGCGCACGCGAGACGTGCGTCGTCGGCCGATCGGTGTCGGTGGCGATCCGCGACGGCGTCGCCGGCGAGTCAGCGAGCCGCTGCAGCACCTTCACGCGGTACGACGAGGAGATCACGTAGCTAACCTCGTCCCACTCATCGCTCATGGTTTCCCCCCGATTTCGCTCCCGGACGCCGCCGACTCGTCGTCGCTGGCGTCGATGGTCGCCGGCAGTTCGTCGAGGCTCCGAATCTCCGCGTCGGGCTCGGATCGTTCATCCGGCGGTTCGATGTCAGCATATCGGCCGCGACGGAGGCGTACGGTCGTCATGCCGAAGGCGTTCGGCACCCGGAAGTCGACACGCGGATCGTCGCCGACGTAGACCGTCGACCACGGCAGCACCGACAGCGAGTCGAACATTCGCTCGAACACGCGACGGTCCTGTTTCGAGCTATCTATTTTGGGGGTGACGACCACGTCATCGAAGTGGTGGGTGAGCCCAAGCCGATCCAGTTTGGCGTGGCCACCGCGACCGTCCGTAATCAGTCCGAGTCGATACGCCTCGCCCAACTCGGCGAGAACCGCCTCGGTTTCGGGGTACGGCTCCAGCGGCGTCGTACTACTGTGGAAGGCCTCGACAGCCCGAGCCACGAGTCCGTTATCGAGGTCGTGCCGAGCGACGAGCACGCCGAAGGTACCCTCGGTGATGCCGGATTCGAAGTAGATATCGCGCAACTCCTCGTGGTAGCGGCCACCGGTTTCGGTTTCGATGTAGTCGGCGGCCGCATCGAGGCCGGCCCGTGCGTAGCGGGCGTAGGGGTACAGCGTGTCGTCCAAGTCGAAACAGACGGCGTGAATGGGAAGGCTCATTGCACACCTGCCTGCGGCGGTGCCTCGCGGTCGGCAGGCTCCGCGCCGACGTGATACGATCGACCGTCCGGCGATCGGAATAGCTCCTGCCAGTAGCGCACCATGTGGGTGCCCCACTGCACGTCGACCGCCGGGAGCGACTCGCCGAGGGCGTGTTTGACGCCGAGATACGGCATGTTCGCGCCCGCGCCGACGCACATGATGATCGTCCCCGAGACGCGGGGGTTGATTTCGATGACTTTCGGCTCGCCGTCGGCGTCGTATTTGAACTGGATGTTGATATTGTACTCTAAGCCGAGCTGCTGGCTGATTTCCGTGGCAGCCGCAATGAGGTCCTCGCGGCGTTCGACGGTGCCCTCGAAGGAGATGCCGGCCCGCGTTCGCGTTCTGGAGCGCGGGATCACCGGGCCGACGTCCTCGCCCATCGCCAACACGTCAACGCTGTACTCCTCGCCGGGCAGGTATTCCATGACCGCCAACTCGGGAAACTCCTCGGCCGACGCGAGGATCGGCCGCATCTCGTCAAGCGTCGTCACCGCGGTATCGGGTTTCGACTCCAGTAGTCGGGTCAGGCGATCAGTGCTTTCGTCCAGCACCCGAAAGCCGCGCATCCCGCTTGCGACCGGCGGCTTGAAACAGACCGGGTTCTCGGGGTAGCCGAGATCTTCGACGGCTGCGACGAACTCGGCTTCGGTGTCGACGCGGCGGTAGTCAGGCGCGGCCGCGAACCCCTCGCTGTCGAGGAACTCGTAGAGTTGGCCTTTGTCGTTGGCGACGCCGAGAGCCTCCGTTTCGGAGACCATGACCGTCCCCTTGAAGGCGTCGCGATTGGCCGCCAGGGGCTCGATCTCGGCGGTCGTCAGCGGCAGAATCACGTCGGCGTCGACGTGGTCGGCGATCTCCGCTAACCGCGGGACGAACGCCTCGTCGTCGCCAGCCGGTACTGTCGCGTGCTCGTCGACGAGCGCGAAGCCGTAGGCCTCGCTGTCCATGTCGACGCCGACGATGTGGAACTCACGTTCATCGGTCGTTCGGAGACTGCGGATGATCCCCGACGCACCCGGCGCGCCGGCACCCGTGATGAGGACTGTGCAATCGGTATCACCCGATCCCGCTGTGTGGTGGCTCATGAGTCCTCCACCGCCGGCGAATCAGCCGGCTGATCCTCGGTGAGATCGTCGGTTGGGACGCCGAGAGCAGCGTGCTCGCCGTTCTTGTCAGCCGCGAGCGTCGGCGGGTCGGCTGCCGACGCGTCGTCCGTTGTCGACTGGGTAGCTGTCGCGTCGTCGACGGTGTCGTCGCCAACATCCGCGTCGTCGGCATCGGGCGCGATGTGTGCTTCCAGATGCCTGTTGGCGTCCTGATCGCGGACGGTCGCATACAGCAATGTCAGCGTCCCGACGACCGTCGAAAGCAACCATGAACCGCTATCGTCATCGCGGCTGAGCAGTGATTTCAGCAGACCGAGGACGCCGAGGCCGGTCACGGCAGTCCCAAGCAGGTACAGCGGCGCGACCGGGTTGTAGCTGGTCATCAGGTACTTCCGGCGGAGTCGCCAGCCGAAGCTCCGCAACAACATTAGGGAGACACGTGGGATGTACTCCTTGTAGTCGATGTGGCTTTTCCAGCCCTCGGTGTAGGCGTACTCCGAGGAGCGCGGCACGTCGGCGATCCGCACGTCTGCGGCGTTAAGCCGGACGAGCAGGTCGTTGCAGTAGCCGTAATACTCGTACATGCCCTCGATGTCAGTGTCTTCGAGTGCCTGCTGGGAGATCGCGGTGTAGCCGTTCTGGGAGTCCATCGATCCCCAGTAGCCGCTGGCGATTTTGGTCAGATACGAGAGGATCACGTTCCCCAGCAGGCGGAACCGTGGCATCTCCGCCCAGTCATCCGGGCGCGCAAAGCGGTTACCCTTGGTGTAGTCGGCGACGCCGTCGGCGATGGGGTCGAGATATCGCGTTAGTACTCTGGGGTCCATCTGGTCGTCGCCGCCGAGGACGGCTGTCACGTCGATGCCCTCGCTGTGAGCGCGATGGTAGCCGGTCTTGATCGCGCCGCCGACGCCGCGGTTCTGCTCGTGTTGGATCGGGACGACCAGCTCCTCAAAGTGGCCCTCGTGGGCTGCGTTGCGGGCGTCGGCGTGGTCGCAGATCTCGCCCCACGTGTCGTCAGTGCTCCCGTCCTCGACGACGTAGGCGCGGTCGATGAACGCCGGCAGGTCGTCGATGACGCTGCCGACGAAGCCCTCCTCGTTGTAGGCGGGGATAACGACCCCGACGGTCAGCTCCCTATACATGGGCGGCTCCCGCGGTGATACGTGTCGGCTGTCGGTTCGGTCGTTGGTTGAATCGTAGTCTCATTATGCTGTTTCTCCGTCGATGAACTGCTCGCGGGTGGTGCGGTCGGCGTGCCCACAGGCCGCCTCGGTCGCCTGCGCGACGCGCTCGGCGAAGGTGGCGTCGCTGCGTCCCCACAGCCCGGGATGGGTGAGCACCTGTGCGGTATCAGGGAAGTCGTCAACGTCGGGCGAGTTATTCCGCCATCGCTGGCTGGAGTCGGCGACGTAGCCGATTTCGTCCAGCAGAGCCGACTCGTAGGTGCTCCGGAAGGCGTCGAACTCACGGTTGAGCACCCACGTCGGCGGCCGGTGGAACGACACCGTCTCGCTCGGCGAGACGATGGTTTCCAGCATCGACTGCTCCTCGCGGACGCGTGCCTCGATGTCGCCGGTCGCCGGCGGCTCGTCGGCCGGCCAGTACTCGTGGGTGCTGAAATGGAGAGCCACGTCGTGGCCGAGTGATTCGATCTCCCGGAGTGCCGCCCGGTGGGTCGCCTCGTGTGGGTTGTACAACGACGACGTGAGCAACACGCAGTACGTCGCCTCGATTCCGAGGTCTGCCTCGATGTGGGCCATCGTGACGGCCGCATCGACTGAGAGGTCCATATCGTGCCGGAGGACGATGTCGCCGTAGCCGATGGACGCCGAAAACGGCCGGAACCGGTAGCCGTTGGCGCGGAGCTCCTGGAGGAACTTCCGGTACCACCGATAGGTGAACGCCATCTCGCCGGACGGGCCGGTGTCTTGCTCAGTGAGTCGTTCAGCCATGCCACTTTCACGGAGGCGGTAACTGGGAGTAGTAATAGATCGCTTATCGGTGGCCAATGGGTCACTACCTGTCAGTAGCCCGTCCCTGTCGGGTTCGGTTGCGGTCGCTCTGCGTTTCCCTCACGATCGTCCGCGTTCGAGTCGTGTTCGGAGTCGCTCTCCGAGCTGTCCGGGGAGGCCAACTCCCGGCGCGCCATCAGCGAACCAGAGAGCCACCGTTGCCAGCGTGAGGAGGAGATACGCGACCACCAGCGTCACCGAATCGATCGACAGCAACGACTCGAACAGCTCACCGAAATAGACCAGTCCGCGACCGAGGCCGAGGTCTTGGTCGTACGGCTCCTGTGCGACGAACGGCCAGAGCACGCGGTCGACGGCTATCGGATCACCGTACCGAAGCGGATTCACCACGTCGCCGACCAGATGTGACCAGTAGCCGACGACGAAGCCGGCTCCGAGCGCTCGCCGGTCGGTTCGTACCGCGGCGACGCCGATGAGGAGCCCAAGCGGCACCGCGAACAGTAGCGAGTGGCCGAGTGCCGAGCCCGTGGTAAAGATGCCGAGGCCCCACGAGAGCGGTTTGTCTATCAGGTCAGGCAGCTGTGTTCCGAAAAGGAGGGCGACGGTTGGGAGTTCAGCTGGCGGTGCCTGCCCGCGGGCGCGACGCGACAGCGAGTAGGTCAGATACCCCAGTGCCGCGTGTTCCCACGGCCACATTCAGGAGCCTCTCATGCCCGGAGCTGGGTCACCGCACCGCGGGTCGCCTCAACGATCCGATCGAGCTCCGTCTCGGTCAGGTTGGGATGCACCGGCAGCGACAACACCTCGTCGGCGGCCGCTTCCGCGACCGGCGCGTCAGCGTCGTACCCGTCGTAGGCGGCCAGTTCGTGGATCGGCGTCGGATAATACACCCCCGAATCGACGCCGTTGTCAGCGAGGTGCGCTTGCAGCCGCTCGCGGTCGGGCACGCGAACCGTGTACTGGTGATAGGCGTGTTCAACCCCGTCGGGAGCGTTGGGGGTAGTGAGCCCATCGATATCGCTCAGTTCGTCAGTCAACCGCTGGGCGTTGGCGCGACGGCTGGCGACCCACTCGGGCAGGCGGTCGAGTTGGACGCGGCCGATGGCGGCCGCGAGACTCGTCATCCGGAAGTTGTGGCCCACGCGCTCGTGGGCGTAGCCGCCGTCGCTACCGCGGCCGTGATTGCAGAAACTCGCCGCCCGATCGGCGACTGCTTCGCGGTCGGTGAGGATCATCCCACCTTCACCGGTCGTCATGTTCTTCGTCGGGTAAAACGAGAAGGCCGCGGCATCGCCGAACGTGCCGACCGCGTCGCCGTCGACGGTCGCCCCGTGGGCTTGGGCGGCGTCCTCAACGAGCGGTATCCCTGCGTCGTCGGCAATGTCGCGGAGTGCGGCGACGTCAGCAGGCAGTCCGTAGAGATGCACCGCCAGTATCGCGTCGGCGTCGGCCTTGCGGACGGCACGCTCGGTCGCGGCCGGATCGAGATTGTACGTCTCGGGGTCGATATCGGCGAAGACCGGCCGCGCGCCGGCCAGCCGGATCGCGTTCGCGCTGGCGACGAACGACAGCGGCGTCGTGACGACGCGGTCGCCCGCGCCGATGTCGAGGGCTTCCAGCGCGGCGTGCAGCGCGGTCGTCCCGTTGGAGGTGGCGACGGCGTGGCCGGCCCCGCAGTAGTCGGCGAACTCCGCCTCGAACGCTCTGACTTCGGGGCCGTCGGCGACCATCCCGCTTTCGAGTACGTCGTCGACGGCGTCGATCTCGTCGGGGCCGAACGTTGGGTTTGCGAGCGGGATCATGCGATGACGTTCTCTCCCTTGAGCTCCTCCGGCAGCGGGCGGTGGTTCGCGGGGACGCCCATCGCCAACATCCCCGGCGGCACGTCCTCGCTGACGACCGCGCCCGCGGCGATAAACGCGTTCTCACCGACGGTAACGCCCGGGAGGATCGTCGCGTTCGCGCCGACGGAGACGCCGTCCCGTAGCGTCGGCCCCTCAAGATCCTCGTCACGCCGAAGCGGATAGGGGTCGTTCGTCAGCACGGCGTTCGGCCCACAGAAGACGCGATCGCCGAGTTCGGTCTCCGGCGGGACGTAGACGCCGGTCTGGATGCTGACGTTGTCGCCGACCGTCACCGAGCCATCGAGGACCGATTTCGTCCCGAGAATCACGTCGTCGCCGACGATCGTGTGTTCGCGGACGAGCGCGTCGTGGCCGGTGGTAAATCCGCGGCCGAGATCAACGTCCGCGTAGATCTTCGTGCCGGATCTGATTCGTGCGTCCGCGCCGATCAACGTCGGGCCAACGTCGTCGGCGTACTGGTAGCCGACAGTCGCACCGTCGTCAACCGTCGGGTTCGCGCCGAAGACGACGCGGCTCATTCGCACACCTCAACGCCGAGGGGCAGTCGGCCCCTCGCGCAACCTCGCTCGTCCGGCCACCCGATCCACGCGCTCCGTGTGGCACCAGTAAGTAGTGGTATATCCATTGGTATCTCCGTGTTTCGCGGGGGTGAACGGGGGCCCGCTACGGGAGGGACGTTCGGCTGAAGCGGGCTTTGTTATAGATCGCTTTCAGCGAATCATCGCCTCGCTTTCAGCGACGAACTGAATCGGTACAGGAACAATCGGTTCGGTGTTCGACACAACGGTCGATTCCTCTCCGGGTCCGACATCAATCGGCTCTGTGGGTCCAAACGAACGCACCGAGCCCGTAGGCCACAAACACGATAACAAGACAGCCGACGGTCCCGTCGATCACGGGGAGCGGTGTCATCGGATCGACGAGCAGTGCGGTTCCGAGCGCGGCTGCCCCACCCACCGAAAGGATCGTGGAGTAGCGGTACCAGTCGGGTTCAGCACCCGGGGCCGCGGTTTCGAGGTAGTCGTACACTGCGTCCGTATTGGCTGCGCGTGCGACGGTCCCGCGGGACTTGTTGAACTCGATAACGTCCATGCTGTCCATCTTCGGGAGGTGACACTGGTAGAGGCCGACATAGACACACTTGCGCTCGCTGGAGGTGAGCTGTTCGATCGGCTTGTCGTTCTCCAACGCGGCGATCCGCTCGGCGAGATCGCTCAGCGAGAGCTTGTCGTCGGTCTGCTTGAGCATCCCCAACACGCGGCGACGACGCTCGTTTTTCAGGACAGCGAACACCTGATCCAGCGGCAACGAGGCGTCGGCCATATCGTCCGCTCCCGGTTCGGCCGCGGAAGCGGCTGTCATCGCAGCCAACGTCTCCGTGTCGTCGGTTGGTTTCGTGATGCTCGTCCATGGGACGACGCTACCGTTCTCACTCGATCCGTCGGTATCGGCGTCGGTCGCCGCCTGTGCGTCGTGGTCAGTTACTGGTTCCGCCGTGTCGGTGCCCGTCTCACTTTGTGGCATACTGGTCTTCCTGTGTGTGTCGTTCGGGGTCGTTGGTTATGCATCCGTAGTCGTTGGGGTTGTAACTCCGGATCGGCAGGCGAATGCCCGGCAGCCGTATCTGCTTAACTCAATGTCAGGAAGGAAATCAACTCGTTGCATGGTTCATAATGTCTTTAATATCATCAGTACCGTAACCGTGCAAGCATCGTTCCCGTCTTCCTCCCGGTTACGGGTCGGCCAATGGGCTGACTGAACCGAGGCTACTAGCAGGGGTTGTCATGGATCGTCTTCAGCGAGAAAACCGCACGCCACATGAATTGGCTACTGTGGTAATCGAACTATTCCGGAGCCGATGAGTCTTCAGCTTCCGCTCGGCGGGATGTCCAGTGGAGACAGACGGCTCCGTAGGCGGCGAAAGCGACTAACAGGGCGACGACGGCGATGTCCATGACCGGAAGCGTCGTCATCGGCTGGGTAAGCAGCGCGCTCCCGAGGCCGGCGACCCCGACCAGCGACAGTCCCATGGAGTAGCGGTGCCATTCCGGCTCGTCGGGCTCGTCGGCGGTATCGAGATACCGGTACATGATCTCCATGTTGTCACCGAGTTCGATCGTGCCGCGGGGCTTGTTGAAGTTGATGACGCCCATGCCGTCCATCTTCGGGAGGTGGCACTGGTAAAGGCCGACATAGACGCGCTTGCGCTCGCCGGAGGTGATCTGTTTGATCGGTTTGTCGTTCTCCCAGGCGGCGATCTGCTCGGCGAGGTCGCTCAACGAGAGCTGGCCGTCGGCGTCCTGCAGCATCCGCAGCACGCGCCGGCGACGCTGGTTTTTCAGGACGCCGAAGACCTGATCTAACGGGAGGGGCGCGTCCTCGGGCTCCGCGTCGGCTGGCTCCTCGGTCGGCATCGACTCGGCAGACGCAGGTGACGAGGGCTCGGCATTAGCTGGTGACGGTGGTGTTTCAGGGGGCGCGTCACTCGCTTGCGACATAGCTATCCTCCTGTGGGCATCGGGGGGGGCGGGGGGTAGATTGTGTGGGGATCATAGAGTGTGGAACCGAGTTCTTACCGGTCGAAATGCCCGGATACTCAGCTCCTGAAGGCGTTTGGTGGATAGCCGGAGGCCGGTTAAAGACAGTGCATGATGCTCGCTTTCCTAACATATTCGGCCCCGTTGTGACTGACTGTGCGGCGATACGGAAGGGGGGTTCGGGACTGGCGGTATGGTTCTCCATGGATGATAGTGGGGACGACGGTGTCGGTTGTCGCGTTGTCGGTCGGGTAGTAGTTCGTGGCTTCGGTGACGGTAGGCCACGTTCCGACGCTCGCGTCCTCTGTGTGGAGCCATCGATGGGGCTTTGTTATAGATCACATATCGCCACGGTTGCGCCGGATCGCCCTGAGTTGTCGCCGAATTATTGTCGTGGTTCTGCCCAGCAATCGCCTGTCGGAACATGACAATCACGCCGGCGGAGTATGCGGTTTGTACTCGCAGTACTGCCGGCGTAACAAAGCCGATACAACCGGTTCGTAGGTGTATGACCACGCTGCCACTGACCAACGGGACGACGGGAGCGTCGACGAGCCCTTACCATGAGTACTGACGCACCTACACAGGAGCTGTCCCAAGATCTCGTCTTCGATATCCTCAGTAACACGCGTCGTCGGATGGTGTTGTACTACCTCCGCCGCCATGGCGGCCCGGCCGCAGTCCAGGATATCGCCGAAGAGATCGCCGCCCTCGAAAACGATGTCGACCCCGAAGAACTGAGTCGCCAACAGCAGAAACGCGTCTACGTCTCGTTGTACCAGACGCACCTGCCGAAGCTCGAAACCGCCGGCGTCATCGAGTACGACGAGGACGATGGGCGTGTTTCACTCACTGCCCGCGCGATGGACATCGATGGATACCTCACGCCGACGACGACGGCCGACTACCCGTGGCAACTCCACTATCTCGTGTTGGCAGTTGCCGGCGGGCTCCTGTTTTCGCTTTCCGCAGTCGGTGTGCCGGTAATCGCGGCGATCCCGACGCTCGTATTGGGCGTCGGCATCATGCTCGCGTTCGCGGCCTCGGCCGGCGTGCAGTACTGGCGACGCCGCCAGCGAAAGCAGTCGTTGCCGGCGGAGCTGCTGCGGCATGAGGACGGATGAATCCTGCTCGGAACCGAACCGCTGCTCGACCAGGTACTCTCCTGTCGCCGACCACCGGCATCGACTCGGCGGCCGGTGGTGGCCGTCTCACGGCTCGATGATCGTCAGCGACACTCCTCAAGGAGACAGACGCTGCCGGGGTCGGCGACCATGAACTCGTCGTCGGAAAGGTGATCTTCCTCGCCGGGGAGAATCATGTAGTGCCCGCCATCGCCGGTTTTGATGATCGTCAACGGTTTGATCTCGTAGTCGAGGTCGGTGTTCGGATCGGGATCGAGCGGGGCATCCTGCCACGCCTCCGCGAGCGATGATTCCACGGTCAGCACTCCATCCGGTGGCGGTAACTGTGCCATACTGTCACACTCGCAGCGTCGCTGGTGTGTCGTGCTGATCGATCGGTTACTACTCGGGGAGCGGCCGCGGTGGCAGCCAGTCGCTCGGAACACACGCGTTCCGGAGTGGAAGCTGGGTGCATATCAGGTATGTCCCACCTACCCGAAATAACCGTTCTGCCGGAGTAGCGACCGAGTAGTGACCGGCTGCAACACGATAGGGACCGACCGCAGTCGGCGAATGTGAGCTGTTGGCACGGTCACGTAGTATGACCATACGTCCCGGAGGAAAAATAATGAAAAATATAGGGGCAGCTTACCGGCTCACTGCTCGAAGATCGACTGCCGAAAACGGACGCCTGCGTCGCGGATTACGTCGCTGACGGGCCGCGCTCGCGGATCGTGATCTCGCCGGCGGCCGTCGCGGTCACTTCGTAGCCGTCGACCGGGAACGTCACCTGTCCGGTGCGGTGCGTGCCGGCCACGGGGCTGAACAGGTCGTCGAGTGCGTCGAGATCGATATGCTCGAAGACGACGCTGTTGCTGTTTTCGAGATCGTAGCCGGGGACGGAATCAAGGGCCATGAGGATCGCCGTACTGAGCGCGATATCTTCCTCGGGGTCCTGCTGGGAATGATGCACGATCGAATTGGCCGTCTGTCTCGATGACTGCGAGACACTACCGTCGGACATTATCTCGTGTACAAAATCGAGTAGCTTGTATCTTTCGTCTGCCGGGTGAGCCAGTAGTCGATTAATAACTACCGCCTTCAGACGGGTTTGACGGGCCAATGCTTCCGCCGGGCAATCCCTCGGGGGATCTGCGCCGACCCGTATCAAGCGACGGAGCCGTGAGCGGCCGGTATCGACTCACAGCGGATGCCCCGCTATCGGCTCTTCGATCTCACCGTTGTAACGGCCAGCGGTCGCCGCTATGAGCGGAACGACACGGCTCTTTCAGCGGTTCCTCTCGTTGCTCGGGCCCAAACTCGTGACGACGCTGCTGGCGGTCATTGCGACACCCGTGATCGTCCGGCTGCTCGGCCCCGCCGACTACGGCGATTACGCCGTGTTGCTCTCGATTTACTCGCTGTATATGATCCCGATCAGTGCGGCGATCACCGAGGGCGTCCAGAAGTTCGTCGCCGAGCAGCGTGACGATGCGGCGTGGGTCGAGCGCGTCCTCCAATTCTACTTGCTGTTGGCCCTCCTGTTGGCCATCGTCGGCAGCGGCGTGTTGCTCGCGGTCACCGGTCTCGGCGTCGCCGAACGGGTCGGCGAGGGGTTCACGCGCTACTTCTATCTCCTCACCGGCTTCGTCTTCGTCGGCCAGTTCCGGGCGTTCTCGATGCACTCGCTGCTCGGCTTCGGCCTCGAACGCGTCAATGGCCCGCTCGGCGTCGTCAAGAAGTTCGTCACCGTCGCCGTCGGCATCGGCCTCGTGGCCGGCGGCTTCAGCGTCGTCGGCATGCTCGTGGGACATATCGCGGCCAACGCCCTGACGGCGATCATCGCGGGCGTCGTTATCGCCCGCCGGATCTCGCTCCGTGAGTTGTTCCGGATTCCCGACTCGCTGCCCTATCGAGAATTTCTCTCGTTTAACGGCCTCAACATCGTCCTCGTGTTGCTCGTGATGTCGCTGTTCCACGTCGATGTCATCATGGTCCGAACGCTCGTCGGCGACAGGGCGACCGGCTACTACAAAGCCGCGCTCTCGCTGGCGGAGTATATCTGGATCGTTCCGATTGTCCTGCAGGGGCTCCTTCTGCATTCGAGCTCGACGCTGTGGAGCGAGGACCGCTACGACGAACTCGCCGCCCTCGCCAGTCGGATCACCCGCTATACCGCCCTGCTGGTCGTGTTGATGGCGATCGGCCTCGGGACGCTGGCCGATCGGGTCGTGCCGCTGTACTACGGCGAGCCCTTCGCGGTGGCGACGACGCCGCTGTTGCTGTTGTTGCCGGGAGCGGTCGGCTTCGCGGTCGCCCGCCCGCTACAGGCGATCTGTCAGGGATCGGGCCGGCTTCGCGTGCTCATTGCGGCCGTCGGTGTGGCGGCCGCGCTCAACGTCGGCTTGAACGCCGCGCTCATCCCGCTGTTCGGCATGAACGGCGCGGCGACGGCGACGAGCGTCGCCTACGGATCGATGTTCGTCCTGCTCGTGTGGGCCTCCCGCCGCCTCGGCTACGATCCCCTCGTGGATCTGCGCGCAGCCCGGATCGGCCTCACCGCCGCGGCGGCCGCCGGCGTCATCGTCGGTACGGACCGCCTGATCGACGGCGATATCCTCGCCTTGGGTGTCGTACCCGTCATCGGCCTCGCTGCCTTCGCGCTGCTGGCGATCATCCTCGGTGCGATCGATACCGATGAGATCGTTGAGATACTGATGAAGCTACCGCTGCCGCCGCGGGTCACGGCGTTGCTCCCGGGATAGGAGCTGGCTGACTGCTGTAGGCCGAGCCAAAACGGTGATCGGCGGCAAGTAAGGAAACCATAACTTAGCTGTCTTCCCGCCCTTTTCGACCATGTCTCAGACGGATGCCGACGCGGTGATCGTGCCGGCTATCGGAACTGGTGGCTCGCTCAGCGTGATTCGATCCCTCGGACGGGCAGGCTATACGACGATCGCCGCCTCCGAAAAGCAGCGACCGCCATCGTTCAGCTCTCGCTACTGTGACGAGCGGTACCGCGTTCCGTCACCGCAAACTGACCTCGACGGCTACGCCGACGCTCTCCTGACGCTCGCTGCCAACGACGATGTCGGCACCATCGTCCCAGTACGGGAACCCGATGTCTATGTCCTCGCCCAACGCCGCGATGAGTTCGCCGAGCACGTCGGCGTCCTCTGGCCGACCGCCGACGGCCTGAACAAAATTCACGACCGAAAACGGCTGTTCGCCGCCGCCGAGGACGCTGGCGTGACGGTGCCCGAAACGATCCCACTGGACGAGGTCGAGGACTGGGATCGAGAGCGGATCGTCAAAGGGCGACACGCGATCCTTACCGCTGAGACTTCCGAGTCGGTGCCAGAGGGCGAGTTCCGATCACCACCGAAAACGATTTTCCTCGAACCGGGCGAGGAGCCCGATGTCGAGGCGATCATCGACTCGATGGATCATATCCCGATCACGCAGGCCTACGTCGCTGGCACGGAGTACTGTTTCCGCGGGCTCTACGACGACGGCGAGGCCGTCGTCACCTCCCAGAAGAAGCTGGTTCGCGGCTACAAGTACTGTCGTGGGCCGAGTATCTACCACGAAGCCGTCGACGAGCCGGCACTCGAAAAAGCGGGCCGCGCGCTGTTGGACGAACTCGACTACACCGGGATGGCCTCGGTCGGCTTCATCCGCGATGCCGACGGCGAGTTCAACCTCCTGGAGATCAATCCTCGAATCCCCTCCAGCCTGCCGATGGATATCCACGCGGGCCTCGATTATCCCGAGTACTTCTGGGAACTCGCTACCGAAGGCGAGGTCACCGCAGAACAGGATTACCAACCTGGGACAGCGAGTCACTTGCTTCGGGGTGAGGCCGTCCATCTCCACAGCGTCCTCCGCGAGGAGTATCCGCTCACTCCTCGGCCATCGGGAACGAAAACGACGTGGAACATCGTCCGTTCGCTCGTCGAACAGCCGCAGTTTGATTATCTCAGCCTCGACGATCCCGCGCCGTTCCTCCGCGATATGGCGAACGCCGGCCGGTCGATGGTGTCGTTGCTCTGAGGAATTAAACGTCGCTGAATCCCGCATGTAGACTTCTCATGAACTCCTCAGAGGAACGCCGTGTCGTCGTCCTCACCGGTGCGAACGAGGGCATCGGCTACGGGATGCTCACCGCACTCGTCGAGAATGGGTACCGTGTTGCCGGGCTCGATGTTCGCGGCGACGCCATCGAGTCGCTACAGGAATCACATCCCGAAACCGTCCGCTACTACGACTGTGATGTGACCGCGGACGCGGATGTCGAGCGCGTAGTCAGGGAGATCATCGACGAGTGGGGCCGGATCGACGTTCTGGTCAACAACGCAGCGGTGCTGAACTTCGGCTTTTTCGACGAGCAGACCGAAGCCGACATGGACCGAGTGTTTGCGGTGAATTTCTTCGGTGCAGTCCAGCTGATTCGGGCGGTTCTCCCACACATGCGAGCGCAGGACGGGGGCATTATCCACAACGTCAGCTCCGGGGCCGGGCGCGTCGGTAACCCTGGATTGACCGGCTACGCCGCGACGAAAGGAGCAATCGAATCGTTTACTCGGTCGTTGCGCCACGAACTGCGGCACGAACCCGTGACGTGTACGATCATGCACCCCCGATTGGCAGCAACACGCTCGGCGAAAGCACTCGGCTATCCGGAGTCACAGCTGAGCGATCCCGACGACGTGGGCCGCAAACTGGCCGGCAAGATCGAATCGACCCGCACCGTCATTTACACTGACTGGGTCACGCGGATCGGGCTCTTCGTTGCACAGCGAGTCCCGTCACTCGTCACGCGGAGCACGGAGCGGTTTCTCAGGTACCGCAAGCGGTGACGAAGGACAGAATCTGCTTCTACACGTCGACGGCACCGATAATGAATGCGACCAACGGCACCGCGACCAAGACGTGGTACAGGACAAGGATCGCTTGGCCCGCCGCCGTCACCCCCATTGAGGGAGAAACCACCGCGACCGGGACGAGCATTAGCACGAAGACACCCACCGCGACCGCGATGAAGTTCCGTGCGGGCTTGTCGGTGAATTTGGCTACAACCGTGTAGACGACAGCGGCACCGATACCCGAAACGAGTGTCGTCCCGATCAAGGGGCCGGCCGCGAACGGCGACATCTCTCCCGACGCGCCGACATCGATGCCGAGTGCGGTGACGATCGCCTGTGTCAGCAGCAGTGCGACGATAGCGACGACGACGCCCAGCGTTGTCCGCCGAGCGAGCGCGACGCCTGATTCGGGAACTGGGTACCGAACACGCTTGGAGGAAATTTCCATCCCACCGCTTGGTGGCCGACCGAATTAGGTATATGACACATACCGACCGGAATTCTGTGCCCTATCGAGTGACACGTGACGCCCGCAGAACGACCACCGGAATCTATCTGCCAGCTGAGGAGAAGCAGTTGGATGCTGCCACTTAGCGATAGTAGCGCAACATTGGTGCGTGGCTCGTCCGTGTAAGACAGTCGTTCCGTTACTACCCGGCGGCTAACAATGTGACTGCGCCGCAGACGACGATTCGGTATGAGACCGCAAACAATGTGTAACGCCGCAGGGGTTCAGCTTCGGTTGGACGACGGTGCGGATGGGTGCCACCAATGACGACCAAGGTACTCGTGATCGGCGCAACCGGCACACAGGGCGGGAGTGTCGTTAGTCACCTTCTCTCCGGCGAGTTCGGTGCGTGCGACGTATACGGCGTGACCCGGACAGCTTCCAATCAGGCCTCCCGGACGCTCGAATCACGTGGCGTGACCGTTCTCGAAGGGAATCTCACCAACGCCGAACGCATGCGTGAGTGCTGTGCGGACATGGACGCCGTCTTCGGCATGACGACGTTCTTCGAGGCGGGGACCGATGCCGAAATCGAACAGGGGATCACGCTCGCCGAGGCCGCTGACGATGCCGGCGTCGCGCGGTTCGTGTTCTCCTCGGGGGGACGCGCCGACAAAGCCCCACTGGCGCACTTTGCCTCGAAGGCACAAGTCGAGAAACGGATCAAGGAGCTCGGCTTCGAGTATACGATCCTCCGGCCAGTGTTCTTCATGCAGAATTTCGCCACCTACCACGGTGAAGAACTCGCCAATGGGAGGCTTTCGATGCCAATGTCGTCCGACAGGCCGCTCGCCCTCCTCGACGCGACGGATATCGGCAAGGCCGTCGGGATGGCACTGAGAGACACCGACCGCTTCGGCGGGGAGACCATCGAACTCGCCGGTGACAACCGCACACCAGCGGAGATCGCAACGGCCCTCTCGACGGAACTCGGCCACGAGGTCACGCACGCCCGGCCCGATCTCGACGACTACCGGGCGATGGCCGGCGACGAAATGGCCGAGATGTACGACTGGTTCGAAACGGCCGGCTACGGATCGAACCCGACAGCCGACGCGGAGGCCTACGGGATCGAGCCGAACGACTTTGCGACGTTCCTCTCGAAAGGGAAGCCGTTCCAGTCTGCCCCGCCGGGCGTCTGAAACGCCAGTGTGGGATTCGACAGCTCGTCGATTCAGTCCTGCTGCGCTGTCGATTCCGTTGACCCGTCGGTCGATGCTGTTTGCTTCTCCGTATCCAACGGCGATCCCTGTAGCACGCGGCCAGTCGCAACGACTTCGATAGCCGACAACGGGTACGCCGAGGCCGGTCGCGGCGACCGTGTGAGCCCTTCGGCCACGCCGCCGATAGCGAGGGTCTTGGTAGCCAGGAAGTCAACTGCGCCCATCGGTCCGCGCTTGGTTGCAATCATGACGAAGCCGATAGCCGAGAGCACCACCCACCCGAGCAGCAGTTGGGTGAACACCAGCGACAGCGCGCCGGCTGCGAACCACGCGACCAGAGCGAGTTTGAATCGCTGGCGACGAAGCAACAGCCGCAGGACCGCGGGCTCGCCGAGCCACTTCCGGATCGTCTGGCCGGGCGCGACGTAGTAGCCTTGTCGCCACCGTCGCAGCGGCTCAGGAATCTCGGAATCAACGTCGTGGGTCGCCGAGACCTCAGGTAGCCGCACCAGCCGGTTGCCGGCGGTCGTCAGCTGGAAGCCGACATCAACGTCCTCGTAGC
This sequence comes from Halonotius terrestris, assembly GCF_006861665.1. GTDB lineage: Archaea > Halobacteriota > Halobacteria > Halobacteriales > Haloferacaceae > Halonotius > Halonotius terrestris. The sequence goes on from NZ_RKLU01000005.1 coordinate 128,061, forward strand.
CCTGCAGCCAGGGATCGAAACCGCTGATGGCAGCGAGTGCCTCGGCGTCGTAGAGGGTAACGCCGCCGATCTTATCGACCTCCATAACGCCGGTTTGCGTGGACTCGTCGAGACAGCCTTCGACGCCGACAGTATCCGCGTTGTTTCGGAGGTAGTCGATTGCCCGTGGGAGCCACTCGTCAGTCAGCGTCATATCGCCGTCGACGTGGAGCACCAACTCACCGCGAGCGACCTGGTCGCCGACGAACCGGCCCGCACCGCAGGAAACGGTGTGTTCCTCGGGAATCCGGAGGATGGTCACCGGATACTCGCGTGCGCGTTCGACTGTCCGATCGGTCGACGCCGAGTCCACGAGGATCACCTCGAAAGCAGACACGCCGCGACAGGCCGCGAACACGCTCTCGATGCAGGCTTCGATCTGCTCCTCCTCGTTTTCGGTGATGATGACGACCGACAGCGGGAGCTGTCCCTTTTCGGCTGGCGTCGTCGGATCAACGACCCAGTCCAATGCGGTTTCGGGTGTCGCTTCGTCATCGGTCATCGTTGCCCCCTGGTGGGAAGTCCGACTCGGTCGCTGCCAACTCCTTGATCTCCTCGGTGCCGTCGGGGGTGACGAGCGTGGTGTTCTCGATCCGGACGGTCGAGTTCTGCAGTACGAGCGGGTAGTTCGTTACGTCGATCCGAGAGTCGATGATCCGGCAGTCCGACGAATCCCGGAAGTGGATGCCGTTGCGGTTCTCGCCCGACTGGCTGATGGTACAGTTCCGAAAGACCGTTTCGTCGCGGTCCGCCAGCAACACGGCCCGCCCACCGGCTGCACCCCCCGTAATCTCGACGTTTTCGACTGTCGGTGTCTCGGGGTTGTCCGTACTGCGGGGAAACAGCCGGATCGCCGGCGTCTCGTCGCGGTCGATGTCGATCCGCGTTTCCCGTACCGTCGCGCCGCCGTTGGTTTCGTGGAAGACGATCCCGCCGTGGGTGAACCGCGAGTCGTCGGTAATTCGGACCGTACAATCCTCGATCAGTTGGCCGTGGCCGCTTCGGAGGCGGAAACCGCGAGCGTTGGCGGTGACCTCGCCATCCGACGGCGGCGGTGAGTCGCTGATCGAGGTGACGCCGCGGGCGACCGAGCCAGCCGAGCCGAGCCGGACGTTGGCGACGTTGTTGTTGCGGTAGGTGCCGCCCTCGACGTGGACGATGCCGCCCTCGCCGTCCGGTAGTCCGGGAGCGGATGCGTACAGGCCGTTGTCGGTGAATCCTTGAATCGTACAGTTCCGAAAAACGACATCGCCTGCGTGCTGTTTCCCAACATAGATTCCGGTCAGCCACGAGTCGGAGCTGTGGTTGTCGAGTCGAAGCCTCTGGGCGACGGCTGTCGCCGACTCCTCGACGACATCGAGGCGGAACAGCGCGACCTGATCGTCACACTGCCCGGAGGCGCGGACGTTGGTGATAGTCGCGTCGCCGTCGGCAGTGATCCTGACGATGCCGCCGGTCGAATCGCCGGTAAAATCGAAGGCGACGCTGTCCATGAGGAAGCCATCGACGTTCTTAACGTGCAGATAGGAGCTGCCGCCGCCGACGCAGTTGCCCGCTTCGGCGACGAACGTCGGCTTGGCACCTCTCGCGCCGGCGATACCGAACCGGCTGTAGTCGGCCAGCGTGATCGGCTGGAGTCGGTAGGTGCCGTCGGGAAACGACAGCAGCGTGTCGTCGCCGGCGTACTCTTCCAGCACTCCGTTGATCGGCTCCCCGCCGTCGGGATCGGCCCCGACCGCGACGGCGTCGACGACGGTGCCGAACTCGTCTGCGTGTGGGACATCCACGGACTCGGGCGTCTCCGTCGTCGCCCCGGATTCCTTCTCGTCCAACACAGCCACCCCAATGCCAGCGATTCCGAGGCCGCCGGCGACGCCGGCCCCGATCAACAGCTCTCGACGCTCCAGATCCATTTGTGCGGGCCGACGCGTCTTGCGAGGTTTGTTATGCTCAGCCTATTCGGCTACCCGAACGGCGGGCTGGCCGATTAGGTCCGCCAGCCGTCGTAGCCCGGAATGATGTCGGAGTACGAGACGTTCGCGTCCTCGCCGTAGGCGTTGTCGCTGAACGAGACGTTCGTCCACTCGGAGACGTTCTCTTGGACGATGGTCTGGCCGCCAACGTCCGGTTCGCCGTCCGGATCGGGCGCGTTGTCGTTGAAGAACCAGTTGTCGTGGATCGTGGCGACATCGTCGGGGACGCCGCGGACATCGACCGAGTGATTCAGGTTATCGTCCCACTCTCGGCGGATGGTTTCGACCACGTTGTTGTGGATCTCGTAGCGGTCGCCGGCCGGGTCGTGGGCGTCGATGTTGTGCATCACCTCGGTCGGCCCGAAGTGGTTGTAACGGCAGATGTAGCCCGGGTTGTCGCCCGAAGTCGCCACCGAGTGGCGGTTGTAGTTGAAGTAGTTGTACTCGATAACCGGCGTGCCGGAATTGGCCGCGACGCCGTAGCCGAGCCCGCTTTTGTTGCACTCTCGGATCACGTTGTGATGGATGTGGGCACCGTCGCCCTCGTCCACGTCGATGCCGGAGTAGGCAAAGCCCCAGATATCGCAGTTATCCACTTCGCACGCGCCGCGGAGCTGCACGCCGTGGGCGTAATCGCCGCTCCAGTCGTCGCCGGGGTGAGGTCCCTCGACGCGAAGGCCGGTCAGCCGCGCGTCGCCGCGCAGCCGGAGCAGTTCGCCGGGCTCGTAGTCGGTGTGCAGCCGCCCGCCGGCCGCGCCGTCGATCCCGCGGTCGGAGGCCAGCGTTACGCCGTCGTCGATCTCGTAGGTGCGGTCGCCGAGTTCGATGCTCGTCCCGCCAGCAACGTAGACGATGTCGCCGGCACTCGCTGCCGACAGCCCGTCGACGAATTCGCTATGCGTCCGCACGACGATATCGGCCGCCGACTGCGAAACAGTGTTGGCGTAGCCGGTGCCGCCGCCGACTGTCCCGTCGCCGCTTGTTTCGGTCGTGGTGCCGTCGCTATCGTCCTGCCACGGGAAGCCGCCTTTCCAGCCGTCGCCCGTCGCGTTCGGGCGTGGATACCAGTCGAGATCGGAGTCCTTGCCGTTGACCGTTGCATCGGCCTTACCGTCGACAGTCACGTCAAGCAGACCGGTGTCGAAGGCGTAGGCGTGGGTATCGCCCGCCTGGACGCGGCCGGCGGCCTTCGTCCCGTTGTCGCCGATCCAGAAGAACTCGTATTCGATCACCGACTCGTCGACCGTCGACGGGATGATCGCGCCGCCGTCTTTGACTTCGATGTAGTAATCGACGTACTCCTCGCCGGTCGCCTCGATGGAGTACCAGTGTTTCCGTGTCTCGCCGTCGATCTGCCACGGGAAGTAGCCCTTCCAGTGGTCGCCGGTCGCGCCCGGCTGTGGGTAGTAGTCGAGATCAGAGGGATTGCCGTCGACCGTTGCCGCGGCCTCGCCCTCGATTGTCACGTCGAGAACGAGGGTATCGAAGGCGTAAGCGTGGGTGTCGCCCGCGTGGACACGACCTGCTGCCTTCGTTTTGTCGTCGTTGAGCCAGTAGAAGTCGGATTCGATGATCGCATCGTCGACTGTCGAGGCGACCATCTCGCCGCCGTCCTCGACTTCGATGTAGTAATCGACGTAGGAATCACCGGTCGCTTCGACGGAGTACCAGTGTTCGCGGTCGACGGTGTCGGCCTTCTGCCTGGTGAGTTCGGTGACAGTCGTTTCTTCGCCGTTGAGGAACAGCGTGAAATCGCCCGTTACTGGATCGATGCTCTTTATCGCGCCGGCGAAATCGTAGGTGTCGCCGCTTCCGGTCGCAGTCGAGCCGTCGACCAGCCAGCCGTCGCTGGTCTCGGTGATGCTGTCGGTATCGTCGGCGGATCGATCGCCGTTGTCCAGCACCTTGGTGACGGCTTCCGGACTCGTGATCTCGTAGTCGATGGTCGCGTCACTGCCGGCGACGATTTCGAGGCGATCCACGTCCGCCGTGCCGTCGTCACCGTACAGCAGCGTGACTTCGGCCATGTTGCCCACATCGAGGGCTTGCAGGCTCTCGCTGAATTTGTAGGCGTGGGTGTCCGTCGTCACCGACCCGGTTACGGAGCCGTCGGTTTCGGTGACTGTTTCGTTCGAGCCGATGTCCGGGTGGACGGCCACGGAGCCGGAGACCTGAAACTCGTAGGATGCGGTTACCGGCGAGCCGCTGCCGTCGATGATGATGCTGTGCGGCAGCTCACTTGAGCCGGACGTGACGCCGGCTGCACCCGCTGTCCCGGCGGCGAGGCCGACGCCGCTGATCTGCAGTAGTCGTCGCCGACTGACGCCAGTGGTAATGTTGTTGTGCTCGGAGCCGTCGTCGGTAGGCTGGTCGTTCCGGTGCGCCATGAACCGGTAAGATCCGGTTACTTTTATAGATATTTTTACAGGATAGCCGCCGGATACTGGCGGGAACGATTCCGCTGGCGGCGACGATGCCAAAAGATACGGACAGCTTACTATCCACATGTCTTCGTCGCTCCGTGACACGCAAATCCCGCCGTAACCACCGAATACCACCGGTAAGCTGTTCCTACCGGCCGATATCGGACAGTACACGGCCAGCCCACACCAGAACCGAGAATCTCGCCCGCACCACGATTCTATCAAATACTATACTATTTACGACCGTATGCTGTGCATACCTAACCTCGCTGCCGCGATACGCCGGACATACCATGCCCGACAGCACACGCTTCCGTAGCTCTCTATTCCGGCAGCACCGCGGATTGTGGGGACAACAATGAGAGTCGTCATTACGATTCAGCACCCCGCTCACGTGCATTTCTACCGCCACGCGATCACCGCACTGGAAGCTGGCAACCACGCAGTCCATGTCTTCACGCGTGATCGACCGATGGCGATCTCGCTGCTGGAGGCCTACGGAATCGACTACGAGATTCTGACTGGCCGATTCGACTCCAAACTCGAAATGGTCGTCAATCAACTCCGGTATGAGTTGAATCTCCTCCGAAAGGTCCGACAACTCGATCCGGATGTCATCACGGGGATCGGCGGGCTGGCGATGTCGCATGCGGCTGCCCTCACCGACACCGAGGCGGTCCTCTTTACCGACACCGAACACGCGACGCTGTCGAACGGGCTCGCGTTCCCGTTTGCCGACCGGATCTGTACGCCCGACTGCTACGAGGACGATATCGGCCCGAAACAATACCGGTATCCGGGCTATCATGAACTCGCGTACCTCCACCCCGACCGCTTCGATCCCGACCCGAGCGTCCTGACTGACATCGGCCTCGACCCGGATGAACGGTTCGTCGTGCTCCGCCTGTTAGACTGGAAGGCCGCCCACGATATCGGCGACAGCGGGTTCGACGAGATCGATAGCGTCGTCGACGCCTTAGAGGACACCGGCGCGGAGGTGTTCATTACGGCTGAGGGTGATATTCCTGAATCGGTCGCCCGCTGTCAGCTGCCGGTCGCACCCGAGCAAGTCCATCACCTGCTGGCCTACGCCGATCTCTTCATCGGCGAAAGTGCGACGATGGCGGCCGAAAGCGCGGTGCTGGGCACGCCGGGAATCTACGTGTCGACGATCCGGCTGGGATATACGGCGGAACTGGAAGATCGGTACGACCTCCTGCAGAACTTCGCTGGGCCGAACCGCCAATCCGAGGCGATTGCAGCGGGGGTTTCGATCCTTGAGGAGTACGACCAACCCCTGTGGAATCGACGACGACAGCGAATGTTAGCCGACAAAATCGACACGACGACAGTCATACTGGAGCAACTCACAGGAACAAAATCCACTACCGAAGCCAACACACCGAAACAGGCTCCCGACCCACCGTCGCAGTGATCAGTGATCGAGTGCCTGCTGGTACACGTCGAGAATTCGGTCGGTCGTCGCCGCCACACTGAGATCCACCGCGTGAACCCGCCCGTCGGACCGGCGACCGCTGGCCAGCACGTCGGCGAGTCGCGCTGAAAGGTCGATATCGGACTCACAGACGTAGCTGTTCTCGACCGGCCCGAGTCGTTCCCGCAGCCCGCCGACATCGGTCGTCACGACCGGGAGGTTACAGGCCATCGCCTCCTTGATCGCGTTCGGGAACCCCTCGTGTTTGGAGGTCAGCAGGAGTGCGTCGGCCGCGTTCATGTACTGTGGGACCATCTCGTGGTCGACCCCGTAGACTGGCTTGAGCGTGATCGACTCGTCGCTGTCGGCTTGTACGTCGGCGACGATCCGCTCGGCTCGTGGGTAATCCTTGACCGGGCGGCTGGGATCGTACGGAAACAGAACATAGGTGCCATCGGTGTCCCAGCCGACCGCTTCCCGTGCCGCGGCTTGCTCCATCGGTTGAAACGTCTCGAAATCAATGCCGTGCGGGATAATGTGGGCATCGTGACCGAGTTCTCGGCGCATCTCCTCACTCATCACGATCCGCTCCGCACAGTGGCCGGCACTCCGTTTGGCGACCCAATCGAGGGAGCCCATCACGTCCGACCCCCACAACGACGCTACGACCGGGCGGTGGGGCTGGGCCAGTGCGAATGGAACAGTCAGCCCGTAGTTCGCGTGAACAAGATCGTAGTCAGCGCGGGCCGTACCGAGAACCGTGCGATAGAATCGGAGATAATCAACCGCTGATCGGCTCTCATCGGCCGAATCAAGGCCCGGGACGGCGACGACATCGACGGTGACACCTCGTTCTCTGAGAGCAGTTACTTCCTCGTCGTAGAACGGGCGAGGATAGGTCACCAGCGACAATACCCGCAGATCGGCGGTCTCAGTCTGAATGTCGGCCGCAACGGCGGGCGAATCGGCAGCCATCACAGGCGAACGACGTTGTCGGCCTCGTACTCGCTGGTCGCGTTGCGGGTGTCGAAGACGAGCGAGGATTCCGCGACGATCTCGTCAAGATCGAACACAGAGTGATCAGTGACGAGCAACACGCAGTCGGCTGCGGCGAGTCGCTGCGGCGTCAGCGGCACCGACTCGTAGGTCGTCTCACGCACGTCGAGCGTCGGGACATGTGGGTCGTGATACGTCACAGTCGATTCCCAGTCGGTCAGTTGGTCGATGATGTCGATAGCAGCCGATTCGCGGGTATCCGAGACATCCGGCTTGTAGGCGACACCGAGGACGAGGATATCGGCGTTCGACAGCGCGGTCCCACGAGTGTTGAGTTGTTTGACAACGCGGTCGACGACGTGGCCTGGCATCCCGCGGTTGACCGAATCGGCGTGCTCGATAAACGGCATATCGATCCCCTGTTGACCCGCCTTCCACGAGAGGAAGAACGGGTCGATGGGGATGCAGTGGCCGCCGAGCCCCGGTCCTGGATAGAACGGCATGAAGCCGAACGGTTTGGTCGCCGCCGCGTCGATCACGTTCCAGATGTTCACGTCGAGTTCGTGAGCGACCTGCGCGAGTTCGTTGATCAGCCCGATGTTGACCGCGCGGAACGTGTTTTCGAGCAACTTCACGAGTTCGGCTTCGGTGGCGGCGTCGACGCGGACCACCTCGTCGAAGACTGGCTGGTAGAGGGCGGCTGCGTGATCGCCACAGGCCTCGGTGATGCCGCCGAGGACCTTCGGAATGCTTGTCGGCTCATAGTCCTTGTTGCCCGGATCGATCCGCTCAGGTGAGAAGGCAACGTAGATGTCCTCGCCGAGTACGAGCCCGTTGTCAGTAAGGATGTCGCCGATGATCTCCGATGTTGCGCCGGGATACACCGTACTTTCGAGGATGATCGTACAGCCTTCGGGGACGACGCCGGCGAGCCGTTCGACGGCGTCGATGACGAAGGAGAGATCAGGCGTCTCCGATTTGCCCAGCGGCGTCGGGACGCAGATCGAGACTGCGTCCACGTCAGCAAGCGCGCTGTAGTCGGTGGTAAACGAGAGTCCTTCATCGACCGCGCCGGCGACCGCGTCGTCGGCGACATCGCTGATCGTTGATCGCCCACCCGACAGCTCGGCGACTTTGGTATCATCCACATCGACGCCGACGACTTCGTAGCCCGCGGCGTGCATCGCCAGCGACAGCGGGAGCCCGACGTAGCCGAGGCCGACGACGCCGACGCGGGGCTGGGTGGTCGCCGTCGCCGTACTGCTGGCGGCAGACGTTCGGCTCACCGCTGCCCTCCCATTGCTCGGTACTGCGGTGGATCACCGTTCTCAGCAGCGGCTCGTGAGTTGGGAGGCAGTGTCCAGACACCAGACGGCAAACCGACGAACGAAGCGGGATTCACACCTTCGACGACCACGGCTGCGGGGTTTAGTATAGAGTCGCTACGGGCAGGTGGTGTCTCTCTCCCGAGTTAGCCATCAACGCTACACACCTCGTTGCGCTCGATCGGTGCCGGCCGTTTGAAGCGTCCAGTTATCGCCGCATATTCCGGTTTTGGCATCCACAATTCCACCGGTATGCGATCCATACCTTTGCAGCCAACACCCGTTGCACACGCAAATGCAGTCGGACACTTCATCGTTCGTTCAGCGAGTCCGTCGTCGCGTTCGCCAGACGAGCCAAGAGAGCCAGTCACCACGGCGACACCGTCGGTTCAGACGCCTGCCGCCCGCGATCACACCGATCACGGCGCGCGATCTCGTTGCCGGCATCGCAGGGTACCGCCGCGGTACCGGCCGCGAAGCGTTCCAGCGCGAGATCGGCTCGACGCTCGGTGCAGATTCAACGGCGACCTACACCTCCTTCAGGCGCGCACTCGGTGCCTGTCTGGGGACGATGGCCGAGGCTGCCCGCGGTGACGAGACGGATATCCTGATTCCGGCGTTCTGTAGCTCGGATTACCCCGATGCCATCGAAGGTGCTGGACTGACAGCCAGTCGCTACGACATCGATCCCGAGTCGCTGTCACTGGATATGGATTCGCTGGCGGCACTCCCGACCGAGAACGCGCTGGCAGTCGTCGTCATCAACGTCTTGGGCTACGGCTCGGAGATGGACCGGATCGCGGCCTACTGCCGGGAGCACGATATCTATCTGATCGAAGCACTGGGCTACGCCTACGGCGCGTCCTACGACAGCGACCACCTCGGCACGTTCGGCGACTGCTCAGTGCTGAATTTCCAGCAGGGCAAGCCGATCCCGATCGGCGGCGGGATGGTCGTCTCCCGGAACTCCGAGCTACAATTCAGTGACGAGGGACGGCCGGCGGTCGACCCGAACATCGGAACGATGGCCGGCTACGCGGCCCTGTCGCATCCGCGACCCTATGCCTGCTACTCGTTGGCGACCCGCTGGCTGGAGAAACTGGACGCAGCACCCGAGGACGTTAGCACACATCCGGAATCCAAGTTCGGCGTCCCCTACGAGCCGCCGTTTGCGACGCTGTCGAATTTTCACGGTACAGTCGGCCGGCGCGTCCTCGATCACCTCCCCGAGCATCGACGCCAGCGGGCGGAGACAGCGGAGGTGTACGCTACAGAGTTAGCCGACTGCCCGCACGTGCGACAGCTTCAGCCCGTCGCGGGGCTTTCGAACCACCAGCACGTCAGATACCCGCTCGTCGTTGACGACATTGAGATCCGAGCCGAAATTCGGGACGGGCTGGCGGCCGTCGGCGTCGAAACGGCCGTCCTCTACGACTGGCCGCCGCTGTCGGCTGACGAGTTTCCCGGCGCGGCACAGCTCCAAGACGAGATTGTTACGCTCCCGACGCATCCCTACGTCGATGCGGCTGATCGCCAGCTGATCGTTGACACCGTTCGTGATATCGCAGTATCGGTCGGTGGCTGAGAACAGGACTGCTATTCGTCATCGTTTGCAGCAGCTAAGCTCGGCTTATCTCGGGTAGTGCGCATATAGCTAATCGCCCTCGACGCCTGCTGATACTGGATGAAAGATACGAACAAAGCTACCGACAACGACACCACCCGCCGCAGCGTCCTGCGAACGCTCGGCGTCGGCACCACCGCACTGCTCGGCGTGGGGTCGCTTTCGGGCTCGGCTGCCGCGTGGGAACGCAACGATATCGATTTCAAAGGCTGCAGCGAGGTCTGGATCATCGTCGCACCGAGCGATATCGATCCCTCGATCTACGATCCGCCAACCGTCGCTCATGTCATCGTTGCGACCGCCGATGGCACGCTTGAGTGCCGGCTTCAAGAGTTCACGCCGGAGACGACGACAACGATCCCGGGTCGCTACGGCGACGCGCCAGTGTTGAAGTACGCGCCGCCGTCAGGCGAGAAGGTACTCGGCGTCATCATCTACAACTACTCGGACACGGCGGACCGCTTCGAGCGCACCTCGCCGCTGACACTGAATCCCCACCGCTGTGCGAACACGCCGGGGACGCCCGATCCGACCAAGGCCCCGTGTGCGGACAATACCTACCTCTCGACGGAGGATATCCAAACCGGTCCGGGGCGGAGCAACGGCGGCGGAGGTGGGCCACCAGAGCGCACGAAGGAAACCTCTCGTGATACCAGAAACGGACGCGACCTGAACCGGTAATTGCTACGTTCCGGGTTTGGGACTCGTTGGTAGGGATATTCATACCCTATCATACCGGCGTTTCAGCGGCTATATCGGACGATTCGTGGAAAGTGTCGATAGCGGCCGGGCACCCCGTGACTACGGACTGCTTATCGCGTGAACGGTGGTGATAACAATGCGGTCACGGACGAGACGGGAACTGTGTTCAACCGAGAGATCGAATACCACCGCCTTACTGCCTCCCAGTCGGGTGATTACCGCCGAGTAACACGGCCTTACAGCGATCACCCCGACCGGAATCGGCTACAATCAGCCCGTACAGCTTCGGTGCGACCGCGCGAGCAGTCACAGGAGCGACGCCACGACGCATGAGTGATCGACCTCCCGCCACCGACACACTCGCGGCCGGCGTCATCGGCGTCGGCTCGATGGGCCGCCACCACGCACGCGTCTACAGCGAGCTCCCCGACGTGGAACTCGTCGGCGTCACCGACGTCGATACCGCCGCCGCCGAATCGGTCGCCGCGGAGTACGGTACGCAGGCGATGAGCCGCGAGGAACTCCTCGCCGCCGCCGACATCGTCTCGATCGCGGTCCCGACGCCGTACCACTACGAGACCGCGGTCGCCTGCATCGACAACGACGTTGACATCCTCATCGAGAAACCGTTCGTCGAGAAACTCGACCAGGGACGGGACCTCGCCGAACGCGCACGCGAGGCCGGCGTCACCTTGCAGGTCGGCCACATCGAGCGGTTCAACCCCGCGACGAGCGTCCTCAGCGAGATCGTTCCGGACCTCGATATCGTCGCTATCGACATCGACCGCCTCGGCCCGCCGGTCGACCGCGGCGGCGACGACAGCGTTGTGATGGACCTGATGATCCACGACATCGACATCCTCCTCTCGCTGGTCGATGGCGACATCGACTCGATGTCGGCCGCCGCCCGCGATGAAGGCCACGCGAACGTCCAGTTCGAGTTCGACGACGGAGCTATCGCGTCGCTGACTGCCAGTCGGCTCACTCAACAGAAGGTCCGCCAGCTCTCGGTCACGGCGGAATCCTGCCGGGTGAACGTCGACTTCATCAGCCAGACCGTCGAGATCCACCGCCACTCGATGCCGGAATACATCGAGTCCAACGGCGACATCCGATTCCGCCACGAGAGCGTCGTCGAACGCCCCATCGTCGACAACGGCGAACCGCTGAAGGCCGAACTCGCGGCGTTCGTCACCTCCGCCCGCGAGGGTAGCGAGCCGGTCGTCACCGCCGAAGACGGGCTTCGCGTCCTGGCGGTCGCAAACGAGATCGAGGCCCTGACCGAGCCGACCGAACGGATGGTGCCCCAGCAATGAGCCAGCAACTCGATCACGGCGCGGGCCTCTACGGCACGGAGCTATCGGAGCCCGCCCAACGCGAGGCGTTTACCAACGGCGACGTACCGGTCGCCGTCTACGGCCTCGGGAAGATGGGTCTCCCGCTGGCGGCGGTCTACGCCGACGTTTCCGGCAACACCATCGGCGTCGACATCGACGAGGAAGTCGTCGAGACGGTCAATCGCGGCGAGTGCCACGTCAAACGCGAACCCGGCCTCGCGGACCTCGTCAGCGAGACGGTCGCCGACGGTTCGCTACGAGCGACAACGGACGCGACAGCCGCCGCTGCGGACGCGGCAGTACACGTCCTGATGGTCCCGACGCTGCTGACCGACGAGCAGGAACCGGATCTGTCGATCCTGACGGCTGCCGTCGAGTCAATCGGCGCGGGCCTCTCGCCGGGCGATCTCGTGATCGTCGAATCGACGGTCCCGCCGCGAACGACTGTCGACCACGTCGTCCCGCGGCTGGCCGAGGTCAGCGGGCTCGACCCGGACGAATTCGGCGTCGCCGCCTGCCCCGAGCGAACCGTCAGCGGCGAAGCACTCCAAGATATTCGCGGTACGCACCCGAAGGTTGTCGGCGGTGTCGACAGCGAGAGCGGTCGTGTCGCCGCCTTGCTCTACGGCGAACTCAGCGACAACGAAATCATCGAAACCTCGGATGCGACGATCGCGGAGGCCGTCAAGGTCTTCGAGGGCGTCTACCGCGACGTGAACATCGCCCTGGCGAACCAGTTGGCGACGTACGCTGAGGCGATGGACGCCGACGTGACCGAGGCGATCGACGTTGCCAACACCCAGCCGTTCTGTGAGATCCACGACCCTGGCCCGGGTGTCGGCGGCCACTGTATCCCCGTCTACCCGTACTTCCTCACCGGCGCGTTCGATGTCGACGACGACCTGCTGCCGACCGCCCGCGCGGTAAACGACGGGATGGCCGACTACACGGTGTCGATGCTGGAGGCGATCCTCGCGGCTCACGGTGTCGATCGCGACGATCCGACGGTCCTCCTCCTTGGCCTGACCTACAAAGCCAACATCGAGGAACTGCGGAACGCGCCGTCGCTGCCGATTGCCAGCCACCTCCGAGAGACGGGTGTGAAAGTCCTCGGCGTCGATCCGATGATCGACAGCGACGACTGGGGCGACCTCGACGACATCGAGCGTGTCGATCTCGCCGACGCGACGGCACAGCAGGCCGACGCCGTCGTCGTCGTGACACCACACGAAGAGTTCGCGGCCCTCGATTGGGATGCCTTCGACGCGCCGATCCTCGACGGCCGCGGCTCGATCGACGCCGACGCTACCGACGCGCCGATTTACCGAATCGGCGGCGTCTGGCCGAACGTCCCTGCCGACCACGGGAGCAACCATGAGTAACCGAAATCTCAGCCCCACCGACGGACCGAGTGCGGACAGTGATCCGGCCGCTGGCCGGCAGCTCCGGCTCGCAGAGCATCTCAGCTCACGGATCGAACAGCGGCTGCCCGGCACGGAGTTCGACTCCGTTGAAGAGTACGTCACCTTCGTGATGGAGTCCGTCCTCCGCGAGATCGACGAACAGATCGATGAACAGGACGACGCGGGACACGATGCGAGTGACCGCGAGTACGATGACACGGAGGCGATGCAGGATCGACTCGAATCGCTCGGCTATTTGTAACTCTGGCTCTCGGCTCAGTTCGCTGTAACAGCTGTCGACACCGATCTCCTGTGGGAAAGCTTGAACCGTATTCTTCCGTCAATAGTCGTTAGGACGGTATCTAACCGCATCTCGACCTGTGTCCAACCTACCGACGAGAGCAGTGATCAAAACAACTCCCGCAAGCTGACTATCTGTCTCAGTTTGTCGGCGGCGACGCCGCCTCAACGAGCGTGTCGAGCCCCTCGTCGAGACCGACTTCCGCCTCGTAGTCGAGGGCCGCACGCGCTCGTGACACGTCAGCCCGGCTGTGGCGGATGTCGCCCTCACGGGCATCGGTATGAACGATCGACGAGTCGCTGCCGACACTCCGTTTGATCCGCTCGGCGAGCTCCGTAATCGTCACCGACTCGCCGGTCCCAACGTTGTACGCAGTGCCGACGTTTTCGGTTTTGGCCGCCAGCCTGTTGGCCCGGACGATGTCGTCGATGTGGACGAAATCCCGGGTCTGCTCGCCGTCGCCGTGGACGGTGATCGGCTCGCCGCTGCGGGCCTGCTCCCGAAAAATGTCGATGACGCCGGCGTAGTCGCCGCCGGTCTGGCCCGGGCCGTAGACGTTGAAATACCGGAGGGCGACCGTCTCAAGGCCGTAGAGCTCGTGATACAGGCGGGCGTAGTGATCGACAGCGAGTTTGTTCAGCCCGTACGGCGAGGTCGGGTTGAGGCGTGCGGTTTCGGCGACCGGCACGCTGTTGGGATCGCCGTAGACTGCTGCGCTGGACGCGAGGACGACGCGGGCGTCGTGCTTTCGGGCGGCTTCGAGCACCTGCAGCGTCCCGGTCGTGTTGACCGCGTGACTCTCCAGCGGGTCGGCGATCGAGTCATCGATGCTGATGAGAGCGGCTTCGTGAAAGACGGTGTCGACGCCCTCGACGGCTGCTTCGACGGTCGCTGGGTCTCGAACATCGCCCTCGATCACCTCTACGTCGTCTGGGGGGTTCGCCCCGGGGTTCGTATCGAGTATTCGTACGGCCGCTTCCTCGCGCAGTGAATCGACGAGCGCGCCACCGATGAAGCCGCTGCCGCCGGTGACGAGCACGCGCTGTCCGTCCATACGGCGTCGGTGGCCCGACGGGCGGTTTAGTAGCCAGTCGCTACCCCGGCGTCGGCTGGTGGTAGCATCGGGATAACGATATACGTGAGCCGTTTTCGGCTATGTACGATGAGTAATTCACGAACACCAGTGCAACCGGAACGGGCGATCACTGGCATGCTCGTTGCCAGCCTCTATGAGGGTGAAGAAGACCTACTGACGCTGCATCCAGCCAACCCACCCGAAGACAAGCGGCTGTCGGCGTGGATGACGGCCGAAGGTGATTCCTACGTCTCGCTGGCGGCGTGGGAGTAGCCTGCTGCGGCCCGACGGCGATGGGTTGTCGCTTCCGAACCCACCGGTCAGTAGTAGTCACTTACCGCATACAGATTTTTTTCAATCGCTACAAACGCGTTCATAACAAAGCTGTTTTTCGGCGTTCTCCCGGTATGCGACTCAGCAATCCGCATAGCGGTGACGGCCCGGGAGCGACCCGGCGCGTGCGACGACAGGCTTCCGATTACACCCACTACGGCGAGATTACCGGCGAGGTGTCCGCCTGATGTGTGGGATTACTGCCCGGATCGGCGAGGACGACTCGCTGGCTCCTTTGTTGGCGAGCCTGCAGAATCTCGAATACCGCGGCTACGATTCGGCGGGCGTCGCCGTGCAAAACGGTCGCGGCATCGAGATCAACAAATTCGAGGGCGAGGTCTCGAAGCTGCAGTCCGAACTCGCCGACAGCGCCCACGACGGCCCCGTCGGCATCGGCCACACGCGGTGGTCAACACACGGTCCGCCGACCGACGCCAACGCCCACCCACACACGGGCTGTGAGGGCCGCGTCGCCGCCGTCCACAACGGAATCATTGAGAACTATACTGAGCTCCGTGAGGAACTCCAGGGCCGCGGCCACGAGTTCACCAGCGACACCGACACCGAGGTTATCCCGCATCTCGTCGAGGAACGCCTCGCCGATGGCCTCGATCCCGAAGCCGCGTTCCGGGACGCCATCGACCAGCTTGAGGGCAGCTACGCTATCGCGCTGATCGTCGACGGCGAGCCGACGATCTACGCGACGCGGAACGGCTCGCCGCTGGTGATCGGTGTCGGCGAGGACGCCAACTACCTCGCCAGCGACGTGCCCGCGTTCCTCGAATTTACCGACCGCGTCGTCTATCTCGAAGACGACGACGTGGTGGCGATCACGCCCGAGGACCACCGGATCACCGACGCCAACGGCGATCCCGTCTCCCGCCCGGTCGAAACCGTCGAGTGGGACCCAGAAGACGCCGAGAAGGGAAGCTACGATCACTACATGCTGAAAGAGATCCACGAGCAGCCGGTCGCGCTCCGACAGACGCTCCACGGCCGCATCGACGGCGACGACGTATCCCTCGAAGACTTCCCACCGGGCAGCTTCGAGGGCGTCGACAGCGTCCAGTTCGTCGCCTGCGGCACCTCCTATCACGCCGGGATGTACGGCGAGTGGCTGCTCTCGAAGGACGGCGTTGAGGCCAACACGTTCATCGCCAGCGAGTACGCCGCCTCGCCGGCTCCCGTCGACGAGGACACCCTCGTCATCGGCGTCACCCAGAGTGGCGAGACCGCCGACACGCTGGAAGCCCTCGAAAGCGCGCGGCAGCGCGGAGCTCGGACGCTCGCGCTGACGAACGTGATCGGCTCGACGGCCGCCCGCACCTGCGACGACGCCCTATTTATCCGTGCCGGCCCGGAGATCGGCGTCGCCGCCACCAAGACGTTCTCCTCGCAGGTCGCCACGCTCGTCCTGCTGGCCGAGCGGCTCGTCCGCGATCTCACTGGCTCGCCGACCGACGATCACGCGGCCCGACTCGACGCGCTGGAATCCCTGCCGGAGCACGTCGAAGTCGTCACGAACGACACGCAGGCCGCGGACGTGAGCCAACGCTGTCTCGGCGACAACGGCCACTTCTTCATCGGTCGGGGCAACGCGTACTCGGTTGCCTTGGAGGGCGCGCTAAAGTTCAAGGAGATCACTTACGGCCACGCCGAGGGGTTCGCTGCGGGCGAACTCAAACACGGCCCACTGGCGTTGGTGACGCCGGAGACGCCGATCTTCGCTGTCGGGACGGGCCACTATCAGAACCGACTCGAAAGCAACGTCAACGAGATTCAGACGCGTGGCGCGCCCGTCATCGCCATTGCGCCGCGGACGGCCTCCGGGCTCGTCGACACCGCCGACGAGTTCCTGCCGGTGCCGGCGACGCATCCGGATCTGGTGGCGATCCTCGCCAACGTCCAACTCCAGTTGATCGCCTACCACGCAGCCAACGAGATGGAGCGATCTATCGACAAACCGCGGAATCTCGCCAAGAGCGTCACCGTTGAATAGTCGCCCGTAGCGTGTCGTAGACTCCTCGACCGGGCAATTTTCGATTTTCTTTTTGTAGCCTTCGGACACCGACTGATCAGTTCGACAGGCGACAGCCATAGCGAACCATCGTGTTTAGTTAAGCGAATTCCACCAGACGGCGAACGATTGCAGCCACGTTTCTGCGGTTGCTGGATCGACATGGCTGAAACTATTGCTAAACGAAGACGTTCGACGTTTTATTTCTCTAAAGACACGTTCGACAGCATTCC
>NZ_RKLU01000006.1 GCF_006861665.1 Halonotius terrestris
CTCGTATTGGTGGTCGTCCATCTGGTGGAACAGCAGCAGCATCCCGAAGTTGGTTACCGTGTCGTTCCAGCCGCCGTCGGTCGACCGCCGGTCAAGCAGATACGAGAGAGCGTCGTCACGTTCATCTTCGTTTCCCCAAATCTGGTCGGTCAACAGCGCGTAGGAGACGGTGGTTCTGAGATCCGTGGCCCCCTCGAACCGAACCGTCGTGTCCCAATGTGTCAGATCGTCGTCTTCGTACCAAGTGTTGTCGTCCGACAACTCCCGGCGGAGATACGTCTCAGTTCCGTTTATTGCACGCCAGAGGTCGTTCCAGTCAGGTCGGTCATCATCGTCGTTGAAATCGTCATCCCAGAAGTCGTCTTCATCGTCCCAGATCTCACCGCTCGCGGTCCCGACGGGGAGCGTCGACATCGCCCCCACCGATCCGGCAAGGAACCTCCGCCGCGTCGGATTCTGTTTCATGCACAGACACCTCCAATACAGTCACACGACACAGGGGTTGTTTTCGGCTGGCTGTCCCGGTCGACGGCGACGGATTGACGTTTCAAATAACTCATGTGTCACCCTCCATCGGTTCGGCGAGACGAACGACGGTCTCCGAACCGAGTACGTAGCGTTCCCAGACCACAAGCAGGCTCGGGTGGACGTAGACCGCCGTCACGAACGAGTAGACGACGCCCACCGCGAGGACGAACCCGAAGTGCCGCAGCGAGGGCAGCAGTGCGAACGCCAGCACGCCGAAGCCGACGGCCGTCGTGACCGCACTGCTCATCAACGCGCTGCCAGTGCCTGCGATGGTTCGCCGTAGTGCCTCGTCTATGCTCCGGCCGTGCTTCCGTTCGTGCCAATAGCGCTCGCTGACGTGGATGCTGTAGTCGACGCCGATCCCGACCGTAATACTGCCCACCATCGCGGTGATGATGCTGATCGGAATCTCGAGGAGCGCCATCGTTCCGAACAGCCAGATGGCACTCAGCAAGACGGGCACGAGCGTCGTCGGACCGAGCGTCGGACGGCGTTCCTTGAGCCAGAACGCGCCGGTAAGAATCACCAACACGGCGAGGATCGTCACGGCGAGGCTCTGTATCAGCGTCGCCGACAGCCGCGTGTTGAGCTGCTCCTCGACGACGAAGCTCCCGGTTCCGACCGCATCGAGTTCGCCAGCAAACACCGCGACCCCATCGTCTACGGCCGTCGTCGCCGCGCTCCGATCCGCATTGCCGTCGGTGCCGATCTGAATGCTCATCGCGGTGTAGTTGCCCTCGTCGGTCCGGTCGAGGACGCGGCTCGCACGGTCCTCGTCGGCCCGGTAGAAGGCGTTGTAAACCTCCTGGATGTTCCGGTTCGGAATCCCGTCATTGGTCGTATCTGCCCGCTCGAAGGTCTCGTTGAACGACTGGTCCGTCTTAGCGACCGCCTGCATCTCCGACAGCGGAGTGATGATTGCTGGCTCGTCGGTCGCCGACTCGTAGACCGCATCCGAGTCATTGATCTCGTCTCTCGCGTCGTCGACGCGGTCGAGTGCCCCCGGCGTCGCAACATCGCCAGTGACCAGAATGAATCCCTGTCTGTACGGCGGCTGGAAGTCCGCGTAGATATCCGCGCGGTCGGATTTCAGCGAGTACTCGCCGGGTTCGATCGACGCCGGGAGGCTCTCGGTCACCTCGGGTGGGTTGTCACCCATAAACAGCTCCTGATCGGCCGACAGCTCGACGTCGGTCGCAGCATATGCGGCCCCGCCGGTCAGCAACAGCACCGCGACCAGCAGGGCGACCGGCGTCCGCGAGGCGAGCGTCGACCCGCCGTGGAGCAGGTGCTGGGTGGCTCCCCGCGATCCCGGCAGCGAGGGCGTGCTGTCCCAGCCGAAGCGTGTGAGTACCGATGTGAGTTCGAGCTTGAGCGCGGGAATCAGGAGTCCGAAGACGAGCAGCGTCGAGACTATCCCAATCGCGGTGACGATACCGAAATCCCGGAGATCCAACAGCGGGCTGGTGTAGTTCGACAGGAACCCGATCGCCGTCGTCATGGTAATCAGGCCGAGCGCCGGTCCGAGGTCGGTCAGCGCGGTCGACATCGCCTGCCGAACGCCAGCCTTCGAGGCCTGTCGCTCCTCGCGGTAGCGCATCGTGACGTGGAGAGCGAAGTCGACCGACAGGCCGATCAGGATGATCGGGGCGGCGATCATCACTGGGTTGAAGTTGATCCCGAGCCAGCCCATCGCGCCGAGCGTCCAGCATAACGTGGCCACGACACCGACCAACCCGAGGGCGACGTCGGCGACATCACGGTAGGCCAACGAGAGCGCCACCACCACGAACAGCAACACCAGCGGGCCGAGAATACCGAAGCTGTCCTGAATGACGAATTTCTGCTCGTAGTTCACGAGGCCCGTGCCGTAGACGTCGTAGTGGTCGGTTTCCTGATCGTAGGCGATCGCGCGCGCATTCCCCTGCGCATTCGAGACCTCGGTCGAGATCTCGGCGGCAGCACTGATCTGTGTCTCGGTCTCCTGTGTGAGAAGCAGCATTCGGCTGTCGGTCGACAGCGAGCCGGGCGAGTAGTCCTCGGGAAGCAGCTGGTAGGCCGCCTGCGTCGCCGCCGAATCGCTGTCGGGATCGAGAACCTCTTCGAGGACGGCCTCAACTTCCCACCGATCCATCGACTCCACCTCGTCGATCTGCTCGTCGAGCGTCGGCGTCGGCCAGTTGTCGGCCGTCGCGCTCGTCTCGACGACGCCCGACTCCTCGTTCCAGCCGACGAGCGTCTGCTCGTCGACCGTTCCGCGGCGGTCGGCCGCGATCGAGGCCTGGGCGACGATGTTGGCGATCCCGAAGGTCGGCTCGTCATCGACGAGCGTCGCGTTGATGCTCTTGTTTTCATAGAGTGCCTGCTGATACCTGAGGCTCCGCAACAGTGCCTCCCGGGACAGCAGGTTCTCCTCATCGTTTCGGATAACGATCGCGGTGGAGGTCGTGTTCACATTGTTGTCGCTGAACCGCTCTTGGATCTCCGCGTTGGCTTCAGCAGCCGCCGTATCCTCCGAGAGGCCGCTGAGAGCCCCCTGCTCCTGAATGTTCCCGAGTCCGAGAGCCAGTCCAGCCGTGAGCACCAGCATCACCACGATGAGCGCCCGGCTGTGATTGGTGATCGCCTCGCCGAGACGGTCGAACATATCCATCAGCGGGCCACCGCCTGTTTCCACCACCTCTTTCGACCGGCCTCCCTATGGCGGGAACTCAGTCGACGAGAAAATTGTCGTCCGAAGCCACTCACAGCACGAAGAGAGTTGTCATCGGTTATTTGTTTCCCCAACATCATTACCCGAGGTTAGCGGTATGTAGTATATGAATATGTTTAAACTCTAAACTAGTTCTAAAATGTTAGCGGATCGGCGGATTGATCTCTGTAGATGTCGGCGCGGTGTCGACCCCAGTAACCAACAAACGATGGACAATCCAGCAAATGTTGGTTAATCCGCGGCGAGCAGAAATTCACAGATATATACGACAGCTCAACTGGAAGCTGATCTTACTCCAAGATGTCGAACACATCGACTGCTTTGTACTCCTTCCCACGTTCTTTCCCAGTCACTTCCTCGATGAGGCCATCCGATTCGAGGTCATCAACGACTTTGTAGGCAGTCCGGCGTGAGACGTCAAGATACTCCACGAGGTCTGGGGCCGTAAAATACGGATACTGGAGTAACTGCCGAGCAAACGTGTCCGTATTTGTGCTGCCGGGGTACTCCTTCTCATACCGGGCTTGGAGATCTCTCAGTCGGTGAGTCCGATCATACGACGTCTCAGCTTGACTTCTGAGTCCTTCGAGGAAGAACGTGAGCCATTCATTCCAGGCCCCGTTCTCGCTCACCGCACGCATCCGCTCGACGTACTCGACTTTGTGCCGATTGAAGTACGCACTCGGATAGATGTATGGACTTTCGAGGTACCCTTCGCTCGCTAAATACAGAATAATGAGTAATCGACCGAGGCGACCATTTCCATCCGAGAAAGGATGGACTGTCTCAAAGAAATAATGAATGATGGCGGCATCGACGAGGGGATGATACTGTCCCCCCATCTGGATATAGGATTCAAGTGATTTCATGAGTCCAGTGAGTCCCTCCGGAGTCGGTGGGACGAACGGACGCTGTCCCGACTGTGGGCTACTGAGATGAACCATATGGTCGCGGAAGTCACCGACGACATCACCCTCGTTTCGGACATCCGCAAGCAACATCGAATGGAGTTCAGTGAGAAGTGAGAGTGTGATCGACGCTCCGCTCTCAATGCTGTTGAGTCCGTATGTGAGTGCACTCTCGTAATTGAGAGCCTCTTTCAGGTCTTTCTTGATTGTCGAGGTATCCCCGCCATCGGGATGCTTTGTGTGGTAGGCTTCGACATCTTGATATGCGACATCTGCCCCTTCGATACGTGCTGACTCGACGGCCTCGATACGTATGAGAGAGGTATACAGAACAGTTGAGAAGTCGACCGTCGAGCTGATGCCGTCGACACGACCGATTTGATATGCTGCATCGGCCACCAGATCGTGTGTCTTCTCGGAGAGTTCAAGCTTCGGCTCTACTGGGAGCGGCTCCGGTGAATAGTATGGATTCGGATGATAGGAGACATATTCTCCCGGTGCACTATCGGGGAGCTCTTTCGTGGGCATTTCTGTGATACCACTATCTGTTTCTATTGGTATAGTTGTTTTTATAGTGGGTATACATAGAAACTGTTCAAGCACGATAGTGAAAGATCAAGGGTGAATAGTATACTTGCGAACGAGAGGCCGACCCCTATGTATAGTGTATTTATATACCAGTATACTAAAGCTGGAGATTTCAGGGCTACTGTATCACGATCGCGCTGCTGTTGCACATCTACTGGTACTCACAGGCAACTTACATAGAACAGTTTGCCGATAGAACATCTGAACTCAACTGGGAAGTTTGACTCAAATAGAATCGTGTTTGGCAGCCAAGCCGTACTCGTTGAGTGCTGCTCGAACAATGAGAATCCGATCTTCGAGATGCTCCCACTCGTTCGCAACCTCCCGACGATCCTCGATCTCGGTTGGATCCTCACAGTCTGCGATACCTGCTCGGAGTTCGCCTGGCGTTTCAACCCCGTATGATGCTTTCCAGTCGGTGATTTTGCTACTCATCGACTCAAGAGCGGAAGTGAGTTCTGAACGGTCGTGTTCGCGCTGGAGTGTGGCGACTTCACGATAGGTCGCCATCAGCTGGTCAACACAATACAGCGTTTGATCGCCTTGCTGGGTCTTCAATAGAACATTGTCCTCAACGAGCTGCTCAAGATATTTTTGTGCAGTCTTCACCGAGACATCTGTCTCACCAGCTATCCAAGATGCACTACGGGGCGTCCGAATCGTTCGTGCGGCCGCACGGACCCGCTCTCCACGTGTCATCGAGTTCTGGAGATCCTCAGAATCTCGATCAGGGTTGTCGGGCATACTCGTATGTTCGACCCGTTAGAACATATATCTACTGTACTGGAAATATAATATCCAGATAAGAGTACCTCGTCAGATATGCCATTCTAATTTCTTAACCAACAGCGTATTGGGACTGCGACCACTGTTGGTTAAAGAGCGTCTGACTAATCACGAAGCTCTGCGACCGATCGGCCAACTTCTCTAACGTGCTCGCTTCGCTCAAGATCGAGTTCCTCAGCGAGGTAGTCGACGGTCTCTTCAAGATCCATACCAAGTGAGAATGAACCAGGGTGTGTAAACGTGCCGGCGGTCAGCCAACCGTACAGGTTTTGCACGAAAGGAGCGGATGCAATTTTCCACAGGATAATCTACTGACTACCCTTCTTGCGAGAGTGTTGTCGACGAGTCAGCAGACAACGAGTCAATCCCGAGTGTCGACAGCGAGCTCTTGAGACTGATCGCGAGCTGGATCGATTCGCGTATCTCCTTGTTGTACTCCCACTCTTCGATTATTGCTAACCGCTCGCGACGATCCTCGCCGGTAAGATCCTCACTACCGATGGTTTGGCGCAGTTCGGTGAGCGAGTCAACCTCGAAGCGTTCCTTCCACCCCTCAATTTCCTCACTGATCGCGTTGAGTTCCTGGGTGAGTTCTGCTAGTGTGTTCTCTTCGGCGAGTTGACGAACTTCTTGAAGGAATTGGGTGACGGTATCTGGTTTGTAGCAGGTGCCGTCGGCTGTTTCGGTCACTTCGAGATCGCCGTGCTCCACCATCCGAGTGAGATACTTCACAGCTGTATCCCGAGAGACGTCTGCCTCGGTGGCGATCCAACCCGCATTCTGTGGCTCAGTCTGTGTCAGCGCAACGTGGCGGACACGTTCTGCTGCATCCACTCCGGAGGGCCACTTCGGTTTGTTCTGACTCACTGGGAGAGTCTTCGCCAGCCATATACTACTAATTTCGTATTAGTATGGAATAGTTAGTATTTGATTGCAAGCGAGTTGAGGGGCTGAGTAGTAGGTGACACTATTGGTCAACGCTATTTCGCCCTCCAAGAAGGGACACATCGCAAAACAAATTGGGCCGGTATCCGCTGAGTGTTCGTTGATATATCAACCGGATAGATTAATCTCCAGATGGCCTTTCGGCCAGAGAGAGCCACCGGCGTTTGCACCGTTGTACCTACCCTTTCTTTGGAGTATTTTAGAGGTACAGAGGGGTTCACCACGGCTGCAGATCAGCCGAGAGGCCCGTCGGGCACTTCTCTGTTCGTTTTGATGACCCCGACGCAATCACGAAAAAGTTGATGTGGCTAATTGTGCCCGACGAGGGGTTGAAACGCCTATAATCAGCCAAATTAAGCTAAGTGAAAGAGAATCACGAGAAAGACTGATCGACTCTCAAATCAGACTCAAACGCGATTAGAAGATCAAAACATCCTATTCTGCAAATACCGGCAGTTAGAGGCTCTGAGAAGTGCCCGACGGATTCTGCAATCAAGGTATTCCGGTCTCACAACGAAAACATGCAAATTCTGGTATGTGATCCAACAGGGTCAGAACTCACTCCCAGTCAAATCCGACTCATCCAACTGGGCATACATCTCATCTGGGAAGGGGAGACTTCCCCAGATCGAGTGTGGACATTGGTCTTCGCCGATGCAATACCGCTGCATGTCATCGTTGCCACAGTTCATCGGAAGCGGTGTGTTTCCACCAATTGTATTCGAAAATTCATAGCGCAGCTGATAGTCCGTAACCTGCTCGTCATACCAAGACCAGCGAGAAAAGACGTCTTTGAGATCCTCCACAATGGTATCCAAATCACTCTCTTGGTACTGCGGGAGCCACATCACCATCCGAGCGAAATTGTAGAGGTCTTTCCGGACGGGTTTCTGTTCAGCAAGTCGCTCAGCCATGTTCGCCATGCAAGGCAGCTCGAAGAGATCCTCGATTGCATCGACAGTAATGGGCTGAACGCTACCTGTTGACTGCTGAATCCGATAGTGGTTGGTATTGCCCTCCTTTCGAATCGTGAGGCTTCGATGCTCACGATGTGAACCGAGAATATTCCCAAGGCTTCGTGGACTAGAGATCCGGCTACAGACGGTTCGCTTCCACTCTGCATCCGGTTCGTAAGCATCCATTGCATCGTAGAGAGCGTTCGCTGAATAGAACTCACCGAGTACAACGGTCTCATCTGGAGCATCTCGAATTGCGTCTCGAAGCACACGAATTGTCCGTTCACCGGGATCCCAGTTTCGCCAAATACGCTCGTTGTGTCCGGTTTCGATAAAGCGATCAATACGCTCCGTAATCGCCGTCTCGTTGGTCGTCAGCCATGTCAGTTGATCTTCTGAGAGGTTGTTCTCGTGAACCCACAGCAGTTTCTTGAACGCACGTTTGGCGTACTCTCGATACTTGGTATCGAAATCGCTGACCGGAACGTAGAGTCGATTGTTCTTCACCTGAGTGAGTAACTCACCGGACTCGCCGCTTTCACTCTCGGCACGAACGAGACATTTTCGAGAGGCAGCAGCCATCGGAATTTCGAGATACAGCCCCTCACCAAATTCTGGCATTTCTGTTATTGCCGTACAGACACGTCCGGGATGTGGGCCGTCTTCTCCGGGATCTTTCGAATACAGTACCTCGGCAATATCCTGTTGGAGGCTTGCCTCACCGAATTCTCGAAGGAGCGACGAGAGATTGTTGACATAGAGCTCTCGAATATCGTAGAGCACCTGAATGGTACGGGGTGGTACATCCTCGAATTTCGGATGGCCCTTGACACAGATTCCGCTCAGTGTCGCAAGAACAGCCAAAATCCCCGGTTCATCGACGAAGGGCTCCGCTGCAGCGTCAGTTCTACGCTTTTTGTTGAACGCTGCCGTGCCGAACCGTTCGAGGTCGTCCAACAGGTCTTCTGGTCGGTCGTTCCCATCGACAATATAGCGGTCATAGCCTCGCGTGAACAGTTGGTTGATGCGTGTCTTGCTGGATTCGAGCGGAAGTGCAGCAACTCGGTAGGCATCACTCTCATCATCAGCAGGCGTCGACATACTCATTGGAGAACCTCTGGCGTCGCAGCTCGAATATCGAAATTCGGGCTCTCGATTGGCTGAACAACACTACACACATCAGCGTGCAAAGAATAGGGGAGACGGGCAACACGCCGGCGGTCAGCGGTTACTACTGGATCGATTGGGATCTCATAGGTTTCCTGCAAGAGGTCATTCAGCACCTCTCGGCTCTTCGCGTCGTATCGGTTGGCCAAATCGGTATCAAGCAGATAGATATGAACTCCTTGACCGCTGTAGACAACCATCGTCTCCTCGGCGTTGAAATCGTCCTGGAAGATATCCCGAACTGCAAACCCATACTCGATACTACGCTCAACATCCTCGAATGCATACGGATAGCCTGCTGGATCGGCCTCTAGAATCCCTGCACGGTTCAGGAGAGCCTCAGAGTCTACTTCACCAACGTCGTCTCCGACTGCTTGTGCTGCTCGTTGTCGGGCTATCTCTTTAGCATCGATATCGACGAGCAGTACCCACGGCCGCTCCCAGTGATCGAGCGCATAATACACGGCATCAGGACTGGGTGCAGGCTTCTCAAGTAGATCGGGATCAGCGAGGGCGAACTGACTCTTTCCGAGTGGATCATTCCGAGCCGGGTGGCGAATGAATTTGACGACATCCCCGAACTCGTTGAATGCGGCTTTTGTGCGATCTCCCGAGGAATTCGTCTGCCATGTATCCCGACGAATGAAGTCCTTCGCCGGGACTCCATCTTTCCGGACTGGGTGTGGCTCCCGAAATGCAAGGGCATACTGCTTCGGCCCACGCGACGTAATGAACGATGGGAGCTGGTCAACATACGAGGGGAACGCCTCTGTGTAGTAGGTATAGATCTCCTCGCGTGTCGCCTGTCGCCACGTCATTGGTTGAACTCCTTGTCGAGATTGTTGAAGCTGCGAATCGTCGTCAACCCCGGTGCAGCTAACTCCTCGACAGCCTCACGAATGTCGCTGAATGAGCGCGCTGTGCGGCCACTGACGCTACTCTCGATACGGTCGGCCTCAGCTAACCAATCTAATACTTCGACGGCCGTCTCCCGCCGATTGAATGCCCAGATAGCCTTTGCATCCACCTTACTCTGCTTGTCGTAGTCCTCAACGGGCGCATGTCTGTTATTGCTCGCAAGTTCCGCTTCGCCGACCCAGATGAGTGTTCCCTCGGTATCGAAGCCAGCAATGTCGAAGACCGTCTCATCGTCATATTGGTAGTAGCGTTTGACCGTCGCAACGTCGTCTTGAGCATCTAACCATCGTTCAAGCAGCCTCACACCAACCTTGTGTGGGGTTTTCTCGCCGATATCTCCCACATCAGGACCGACTTTGAGTTTCTCGCCGAGTAGTTCTCGTCCTGCCGGCAGGACAGTGTAGTACTTCCGCCCACAAGCTCGCCCTTCATCCACCAGAGACTGCTCAACGAGCCGTTGAATGTCGAGATCTTCGAACTCGTTTTTGAACGAACTCATTGAGTCCAATAGCGTGTACTCCGTCGATTCACCATTCATTACCGCAAGAACACGAGTCAGAAACCGCACGTCGTCGTGAGTAAGCCCACGTTGGTTGAGTTCTTCATCAGAGACAGTTCCACCACCGGCTTTGATTGGTGAGGATGACCTTTCCGCCACAGGGAATGAATCCGCCTCTGTTGGAGGCGTTGTCGGCTCTGGGTGAGCCGTGGGCGCAACCATCGACTCAGTAGGATCAGTGCTTGTCTCATGGTCGTCATTGATATCTGAACGTGTGGTCGCCTGCCCAATGAACGAGGATTCCTTCGGCTCAGCAGCGACGGTCGAATTCGGGGGGCTGGCAGTTCTATTAGCGGATGTGCTTCCCCATCCTTCATCTTCGGACGAAGCTGACGTATCGGGATTCTTTGTAAGGCCATAGCGAGCCTCAGTGAGCCGCCGTAATCGCGGTAGTGCAACGGTCTCAAAGTGATCTGCTTGTTCGTCAGTAAGCGGCTCGTCGCTCTCTGGGTGGCCAGCGGCTATTGGCAATGGCTTCACTGAGAATGGCGATGGCCCTGTCTCGCCAAACGACGGACTCGGTAACTGGGCGATCCACTCACCACTGGGGAGCGTATTGATCCGGTTTCGCAGATCCGTCGGGCTCAAATCCTCATGGGCAAGCGACCTGGCGAGATCGGCTTCTATCGAGATGTTCCCGATAAGCTTCGTCTTGATATTGTTGAGTACCTCGTCGTAGGCCCGCTGACTCCGATTTCGAACCTGCCCCGGAAACTGCATGACGAGGCCCATGCTGAGACCGAATGACCGACCTTGTGGTAGCAACTGTTCGGAAACGAGTTTTGTTGACGCAACAGGAGCAGCTTCTTCGATGATGAGGTTGGTGAGTTTCTCGTAGCTCTTCTTCCCATCACGCCGGCGTAGCTGAACTGCATCCCAGAGGTTGCTCAACAGCAACAGCGTAATCACCCGCTGTGCTTCTGGACGAATATCCCCCAAGTCAAACAGAATCGTAACGTCCTCCTCAAGGATGTCACGGAAGTCGAAATGAGTATCGACGTACTCGCCGCTGTCATCTCGGTGGGGTGCATGACTGAAGATGCGCCGAAGGTGGGTATCCTCTCGGAGCTTATCGAGGCGATTCCCCACGGCGTCCATCGACAGTTGGAACTGGCGGTCGTCTTTCGCAAAATGCCGCGTCAGCGATTCCTCGACATTCTGATTAGCCCCACTGACTGGTGGCACAATACGCTCTCGTTGCATATCGAGAACCGCCTCGAAGAGGTCGTCAAGCCCAAAGACGTCAGTACCGTACTCGCTATCGAAGAGGGCCTTGATCAGGTAGCTTTGAATCTCGTTGGCGACAAACGCTTGGCCGTACTGCTCACGACCCATGATCATCCGCATGATATCGTGAAAGTGGTCAACTTTGTCCTGGACTGCATCCTCGCGATTGCGTCCTGCTTCGAGAGCTGGCCGGATATCGAAAAACGAGAACGCTGGCAGCGTCTCGGGGACACGGAACTGGTAGACATCATCCAAGCCATCGAACCGCTCGTAGTGACATCGGAGGTAATTCAGGCACATACCGTCGCCCTTCGGATCGACGATCACGACAGGCCCGCCAGTTGTTTCTCGCAGCGAGAGGGCGTCGTTGATGATCGCCTTTGATTTGCCACCACCAGTTGACGCAAATCGACCGAAATGTGTCGTCAAGAGCTCTGGTGGGACACGAATCGGATCGGAGATAGAAGCACCATTCTGATCGAGAGCATAGCCAATAGCCATGCCCTCTTGGAACTGCTGAATTAAATCCGGATTGGGCCACGGGAGCGGATTTCGACTTTGCTGTTCGGCACGAGTTCCTCGTGTCCCCTCGACTGTGAGCTGCTCTGAGGAAGGAATGACGACAAAGTTGGCGAGTTCCGTACTACCCAATACGAAGTCGGGACGGGCCTTACCACGACCAGTGACGAGCTCGCGGTCAAGGATTCGGCTGAGCGTAGCCCGTGCGTTCTTCTCTTTTGTCTTCGTACGAAGCCCACGAGAGCGGATTCGTTGCCCTTCGACTTCGTAAAACGGGCCGTCCACGGGATCGAATACCGAACAGAGTGAATCCATCTTATTTGAGAGGTCAGCAGCCGTCACGTCGCTAGGAGGAATGCCGATTGCCCGGATATTGGCTGTAAACGAACGCTTCGAATTTTTCGCATCAAGATACTCGATCCGCTTTGCAACAGACTCGGTAAGCTGTTTTTCATCCCGCCGCTGATCGTTGATCTCAAAAATCGAGCCGAAGATCTCTTGGGAGAACGTGTCTCGCCCATCAATCAAATCCTCTCTTCGAATTCCAGCATCCGCCTGCCAGCCGTTTCGACGTTGGAAGACAACTTGAAACGCCACGGGAGCGGCGGCCTCGATCATGTGGTCGATGAGTGACGCCAGCGGACTGCCCGCGTGATCGACAGCCGGCAGTGCTTCCGTTGCGTCTCCAGAGGGAAACGGTGTTAACGAGGTCATCCAGTCTTTCTTCCGGGTAGCAGATCCACACCATCGCACCCCCATTGGTGAGACATCCTCTATGGCAGGACGGGCGAGAATAGTTCCATCCGATGTTACTGTTGGCTTTTCGAGTGAAAAGAGCGAACCCTCAGTAGGGATTCCACTTGGCGGTGCAAGCTTGAGTTCGATATCATCGATCTCGATTGAATGATCGAAACGTGAACTGGCTGCCGTTCCACCATCTACAATTGGAAATTCTTCAGTTGCTTCACGCTGATCTTGTTCGTCAATTTCCAACAGTTCATCGTCAGCGAATTCGTACAGCAATCGGCCCCGCTTATAATGGTCTCTGAATTCAGCTCTGGAGAATTCGACCGGCTGAATGAGTCGTGATTCCACATCCAGTTCAACTCGTTCAATGTCGAAGGTCTGGGGATAGATCGAATGAAGACGCTTTTCCAACGTATCAAGATGATCCTCAACCCCATAATAGAACTCGACTGGTTCATCTTGTCCATCACTGAGTGCGAGAAACTCGAATCGAAGGGGTATCTCTGCATGCAGTGGGTTCAACTTCTGAGTGAGACCTGTTGAACCAGCTGTCGTCAGTTTGTGCAGGCTCTCGAAAACTCGTGGAATGCCTTCGGGACTGAGATCTTCAGATGTGGGCGTCACACGGAGGTACTCACGCATCGTCCTCACCCTCCAGTGTCCCTCCATCTGGCTTCGGAGGTGCGACATCTGCTTTTTGACTATCCCCATTGGTTGATTGCGTGTCTAACTGCTCTCCGAATCGCTCAGTATCCGCCTCGATAGAACCCTCACCAGCACCGGGGAGCGTTGACCAGCCGTTGCTCGGATCGAAGTCGATGACTTGCTTTTCGTTCGCCATTGCTTCGACCCGAATGCCACGCCATTCACCATCGACGCCGACGAGGGCTTCCGAAAAGCCAGCCTCCTCGTTCCCGGGAACGGCATCCTGTACGTAGCGCATCTGGGCGTAATTCAGCCCGAATTCAGCAGCCCACTCATCGTCCATCCCATCGAGGCGATGGAACTGCTTGACCGCACACTGATCCAATATTGCCTCCGATTCCGCATGCTCGAAGAACTCATCGACAGTCTGCGTAACAAGTCGAATCGAGAGGTCATGGTGCCGGTGATGCCGGAAGACGGTCTCCAAGAATGAGAGACTCGCAGCGTCCTGCATGATGTAGCGAGCCTCGTCGATAACGAAGACCACCTCTTTGTCCGTCTCCTTAGCCCGCTCGTAGACAAGCGAGATGAGCAACTGCATCGTGAGTGCGGTGCTGCTGTCGACGCTGCCTTCCTGTTGGGCAAGATCGAGGTAGATTACCTTCTCGTCGCGGATGTCGAACTCGGAGGCTTTGCCGAGATTCGCATGTCGACCATCTTCTTCGAAGGGGCGAAGCTGATCGAGGAGCCATGTTGCGTCGTCGCGGATCTTCCCGGCCTCTTCATCCGAACGAACGACAAACTCCTCAGGGTTGTCGATCATCTCTTCGAAGAGATCCATCATCGTTCGGATCGTCGGACTCGGATTCCCGTGTGTCGAGATGTCGTCGGTGATCTCGTTGCGTCTGTAGGCGCGCTTGAGGCCCAACTCTAGCGTTGTTCGGCGATCACCAAGTGAGATGCCACGGAGGGCAAAGAAGTTCGTCAGGAAGCTCATGGCGTCGTCGAGCTTCTCGTTGAACGGACTCGCATCCTCGCCCATCGCCCGTTGGACGTGATCGGGCGTCTGGCGGATTTCCAAGGGATTCAATCCAAGCGTCCCCCCAACCGTGATTCGTTTTGCATCAAGAGCCTCGGAGACGCCAGCCCAGTTATTCAGCGGTTCAAGGATGATGCCGATCCGGTCTTTGCTCTGTTCGATAGAGCGAATGAAATTCTGCTTCGAGCCAAATGACTTCCCTGAACCGGTATCGCCCACCGTGAACATCGCATACCCGTTATCGCGAGCAAACGGGTCGATGACGACCGGACTCTGGTTGTCCTTGTGAATGCCGAACTCTACTCCGCCCTCTTCGAGGATCGTCGCATTGTGTGGTGAAGCCAGCAAGGCACCGACAGCTCCACCGAGAGCGATTGAATCACGACCGAAGCGATTGGCTCCGATCGGTGCGGCTGATTGCAAGGCGAGATCCTGCCGACAGATGGCTGTCTTTGGCGTGAGATTCGCCGGCTCATCTCGGAGCGCGCTTTTGACTTTCCGGACAGCATCCTCCAGATCTTCTTTATTCGATCCTCGAACCGTCACGAAGAGTGCTTGACCAAAGACGCTCGCACCATTCTCGACGGCTTTGTAGGTCTGTGCGGCCTCGTTGGCTCGCTCTTGAAGATATGATCCTCGAATACTCTGTTCGAGATCTGCGTCTACTTGCAGGTCATCCGCGATATCTTGGAGCTCATTCCGGGCGCGCTGTTGGTTCTTTGGCGTTACATGCGTCGTCAGATCGAATTCGACATCAGTCAACTCGAACAGATCGCTCAGATACCCATCACTTGGATAATCAGCATAATCAGCAATATACAGCGTTGATGTCCACTGCTCGCCGACATGGGCCGCTCGGGTATTCCATTCGATGGCCGCCGGCGCGGTCACCGTTTTGTGTGATTCCGAGATGTCATCCAATAGTTGGCCCTCGACTGCACCAGCTTCAAGCGTCTCTTCATCCAGGAGATCGCTGAACTCGACTTCGGGCTCGTCCTCACTGGTATATTTCTTCCAGATGAGTACCCCAGCACCAACACCGACGAGGATCACGAGATATACTAGTGCGCCCTCTGTTGTCGTAGGATTCTGAAGATACTCAGTAAGTTGAGCCAGTAGCACCAGAGAGGACTGCAAAACCACGCTATTCATCGGCTGCATCCTCCCGGCGTGCGTGGTTGATAATCGGCTGTTGTCGAATCACATCGGCGGCATCGCCGTGATCGTGCCCGCGGCCGTTCCAGAAGTCCATATTCAACACGAACAACTCAACAGTGCTGAGCCGGCGAGCAGACCACCCAGAGGCCTGTTGGATGAATCCCGTCTGGAGGTCATTTACCCGACTATCAAGCTTCTCGAACATCTTCACGCGGCGTTCGACATCGGTGAAGTCCTCTCGGCGCGTCACAAACGGGTTGAACAGAAATCCAATGACTGGAATCCCAGTCAGTTTCTCGGCTGGGGTCCCCTCATCGCGGAATCGATCATAGATCTCCAACGGCGTCACCTCGACACCGAGGTAATATCGCATCTGTTGGGTTCCCCGATCGCGCATTTCGCGGGGCCGTGTCTCTTGGTATTCTTCAAGCAGTTCGCGAAAAACCGTATTCTCCGTTACATCGTCATCACTGAGCCGCGCTTCGATGGTCTCAGTGATTTGTTCCACTGGAAACGCACGGGTTGTCGCATGTAGCTTAAGTTTGGAGTCGAGTTCTTTATTGGCAAATCCCTCGCCCGCTTCTTGCAGCTGTGCCCAATCATCCGACATGGCGAAATCCATATTCCCAGGATCGATCTCGATGAACGCTTCCATCGTCCCGTCGGCACGTTGGATCGCACCAGCTCCCGGCCATGCCCGTTCGATATTAGTCAAATCCTGCGTTCGTTCGTCGGGCTTGAACGGTGAGTAGTTGGCGAGCCCACCCTCATTACGGACTGTCTCATTCGTGTCAGCGTCTGCTTCGAGTGGAGCATTGAACGTCACTCGGGGGCGTTTGACGTATCGATAGACGTCTTTTGTCCACGTCCATGCATTCACGTGATCGGGTGTCACGTAGATCACTGCAAATCCCAAGCCGAGTCCGCCAACCACGAAGGGGAGAGCAAGTGAGTCAACCCCGATGAGGCCGGCGATGAGAAGGCCGATAATCGGAAAGGCGATCAGTACGCCAACGTCGCCTTCCTCGATGTTGAGATAGGGAATACGGCTTTCGTCGCCGAACTGGTCCATGATCCGCCGTGCTGCTGCGTCTTGATCCATTAGTGTGAGTCCTCAGTAGATACCGCGGTCGTGTTCCGTGCGCCGGTAGGAGGGCGCAGGGTTCGGTTCAGCAGTCGCTTCGCTGGACGATTCAGTCGCTGTGTCAGTGTTCCGGGTTTCAAATTGCTGGGCGACGGCCTGCCCCGCGGCGGCTTTCGGCCCCCATCGGGCAGCAGTCGTCGCAACGCCAGCCCCACCGACATATGCGCCGGCGGCGACCCCACCGACGAGAGCCGCAGTCTTCGTCGTCCCGCCAATAACTTTGGCAGTCAGTGGTGTCGCATATTTGAACGTCTTCCACGTGACGTACAGCGCAATTACTGGGAGGGAAACCGCTACAAGATGCCTCAGGAACGGTGTACTTGGTTGAAGTGTTCCTTGCGAATATAGCAAATCATATCCTTTGAATACAACCGCTGCAGGAAGAGGGAGGACGGCAAGGGGAACAAACCTCTTGGAGAACCCCATCGCAATGTCAGAAAGAACGGGTATATTACCATATCCGATTGCCAGTGCAATTGGCATCCCAAATACATAGACGTAGAGAAGAATCTCACGGATGTAATATAGTGCCTGAAGAGCCCACATAGAAACTCCTCCAATAAATGCAAATACGAATGATAATCCGGGATTGGTCAAAGTGGCTCTGAGGAAATCAAGCATCATACTGCCTAACGAAGTGAGACTAGGCATCAGGGCGATTGTGAATCCATCTACAATATAGAGACCTAGAACACTCAACCAATACCAAGTGATAATTAGGAACGCACCAACCCAAGCAGTCTTTTTTGCTTTTCTAGCTTCGTAAGCACTTCCAATATTGAATATTTGAATAGTATGTCGCCCTTGGACACTCATTACCAGCAGGAGTAACGAAATGAGCATTATTTCGCCACCGACCAGACTGTCTCGTATAGCCAGCCAAGGGCTATTTGTAGGGGTGCCAAAGACGAATGCGCCATTTGTTTCCGGGATTGGAGTTCCAAACGCAGCTTGTGTGAGAGTATCGTAACCGGTCTCCAATCCATCTACAAAGAGGCCAATGACCCAGTCGACAGCCTCTTTGAACCCCTCTAGAATTACATCGATGAGGTCGACCATCGCTATACCTCACCAATGTCGATATCACAGGAATCAAACTCGCTAGACGCGGAATATTCGATATCATACGTTCTCGAAATTTTGGTTTCTTGAACCTGATTTTCGAGTATGAGTTCAAACTGGCCGCTCTGGGGTTGCGCCAGACAAGATACTCCTGCACCCGGAACGAATGCAAATGGTGACCGAGAACTGTAGAGGGTAACTTGGTCTCCAGCAGCGATAACAACCTCAGCTTGCTCTGAGTCAGAACTGGGATCGTATATTCCACTCACTCTGTCGTTATTTTCATAGTTCGTTCCATCCTCGTCAGAGGGATACGGAACATCCCCAATGAAGAGTAGTTTTGAGATTATATCGGGCCCAGTACCTCGATTCTTTACAGCTACAAACGCCTCATCATCGGTATCTCTGCTAGACCCATTCCACATTCGATCAGGATGATATTTCCCGATCCCAACATCCACTATTCGGAGATCGGGCTGGATACCGTACGAAACATCTGCCACCTCCTCCTCATTTTTCAATCCGACTAAGCGATATTTTCCGGGGGTATAGGCTGGTCTAAGTTCGAACGAAACACGCTGGGTACCACCAGCAACCTGACGTTGACCAACGAACTCACCGTTTGGTTCAATCAGATTGATTCGGTCGATATCGGCACCGGCAGCGAGTTCGGCAACTAGCGTCATTCCTTGGATGCCGACGTGTTTGATCAGGTCGTGACTCGCCAGCGGGTTAGTATTCCTATCGGAATTACTAGATCCACCCGCACCGAGACAGCCAGCAAGGCCTGCTAGTGCCGCACCTGCAATTGTTCGTGAGACGGTTCGTCTGCTAAGGTCTGAATATGAGTGTTTCATAGGTCTAATTGAAGAACTCCGAAGGCCAGAACATCCGAAGTAATCGATGGCCGGCATAGAACATCACAGCGAAGGGAATGAGTTGCCAGCCTGCGTTGAGCACAATTCCAACCCAGCTATCAAACGTACTGAGTGGGTGCCATCGAGTCGTTGCAGTGGTTCCCACGTACGCTGGATTGTGCGTAAGCCACGAGCCGGGCTGATATGTCGCAGTATAGAATCCCGGCGAGTCCACAGTGAGCAACGCCACTCCAGATTCGTTGGTTACCAGCTGCTGATCGTCAACGGTGATATAGCCGCGACCGAGATCCCCACCGAACGGGCTCAACCGGTCGTCAGTGTTGAGCGCAATCGCCTCGCTAGTCTTGTTATCCCGGAGTGAAACCTGGAGTGTTGCGTGTGTATCGTTCTGTGTGAGTACGCCAATCGAGAGGTTACTCTCTCGAAGATCACGCTCATAGCCAGCCGGAGGCTCAATGAGCGATGCCTGAACACCGCGGACAATACCACCAACACGCAGTGCCTCCCGATCAAGTGTGTTCGCCCGTACAGCGACACCATCAGTCGGCGTGTAGGACTCAGTAACCACCTCGACGTTGATGTCCTCGTCCATCGAATCAGCAGGAGAGTTTCGCTCATCACCCCACGTACCAGTGAGAATCGGCCCATCGCGTTCAGGCTCGGCGCGTGGACCAATGTCGGAAGGATAGGCGTGAACATATACTGGGAGTGCCGGTGACTCGGATTCGGTACGTCCAGACCGATCTGCGGTTACTATGTGGTCCCAGCGAGCATCCCGTGCCGTATAGAATCGCCAGACACCTCTGACCGTTGCCTCTCCATTTTCAGTGAGCGTATAGCCCTGCCATGGACGGGAGTGAAAAATCGCAACTCCACGATCGCCGTTGGGGTACTCAGCATAGGAGACCGTCGCCGATGGATCGTAGATCTCTACGTCAATTGAGTCAGAAACCGTCCGCGTCTCGGTTGGAAAATCGACGTAGACGTCAGTGTAGTTGCCCCGGTCAACTCGTGTTGTTTTCCTCAGTCGGGTGGTAATGTCTGCTTCAAGCGTGAGCCGTTCACTTCGGGCACCACCGAACTGATACGGAAGCACCGGCGAATGTGAGCCACTTGTTTTGGACATTGTATCGCCGTCGACGATGAGACGAGTCTCTTGGATCGAGTGACCGATGAGTGCCCAATTGACGGTTCGACTCCCCGAGGAATCACCATCGGGAACGCGAATGCGATAATCGATGAACCCCCGCATCTCCCCTTTCGGAGCGATATACAGTGGCGTGGTATCCAAGTCGAGGTGACCACGGGTCGATGGCTGCACTGCGAACACTGTCGCATGGGCATCCTTGATGTACGTCCCACTTTCGAGATCAGCGTGAGCGGGATACACAGACGTCTGAGTGCCGCCGGCGTTGAGGTCTGTGAAATCATTCCGCGTCCACGTTTCGGCAGTGGCAGGCGGTCGCTTGAACGTGATATCAGTTCCGTTGGCGACCTGGGCTGGTGTCGAGCGTTCAGTCCCGTATTGCTGGAAGTACTCCTCTTGAGTAATGTAGCGATCAGCGTCGCCAGACCACAGTGTCGCCGTTTCATTCGCGCTAAGCCCATTTGCAGCTGTTCCTGACTGTGGCGGACTTGCCGTGACGGTGCCTGTGGCTATACACCCTACGAGGAGAAGACCGAGTATCACGCTGCGAGGCCCCTCCAATAGGTTTCTACCCGGGAGCGATCCCGTGTTCACCACGGGACGAGATTCACGCACTCAGCCAATGGCAGTCCCATGATCGGCCCAGCGACCGTATACAACGGCCCTAAGACTACCAGAATGACCGCCGACTTCATCGCCGACCGCTTGTGACGTTTGAGTCCCCGTTTCTGCTCGGGATCAAGGGTAAACATATCGACGAGTGAATCAGCTTGCCAGATCACGACCAGCCCCATGATGCCGAGGGAAGTCGTAATCTGGAAGAACCCCTCGATAATGCCAGGAAGGTTCTGCGCATCGCACACAGAACTCTGTAAGGGGACTTGTGCTGCAACGGGCCCAACAGCGACACTCGACACCAGGAGGGTTGTCAGTGCTGCGAAGGCTAGTTTTCTGTGTGGTTGTCGATAAGGACGAACAGGCCAGTATTCTTGTAAGGATAATTCGTCAATCTTTGACATGTATGGGTAGTGGTGGCCATTCCGCTGCCACCAATACTCTTCGAGCAAAGTGGAAGCACGGAATCGGCTCTAAGAGCTACTACTGAGCAACCGCTATATAAATTTGAACATACGAACGTAAACTATAGCTTTCGATGACACTAGTAAGCATCTTAATATACTGTCTAGAATATTATCGAATGATATATATCTCACACCCGACAATCAATATCTAATTGGTATGTATCCGGTTATTGAATGGGCTGTACCGGCTGATCCGTATATTCTCGAAGAGTTGGCCAAATACGAGGGCTGGCACACAGCGAAAAATCTGGAGATAAACACTGAATTCAGCCGTCAGTGGATCTCACAACGCGGTCCAGTCTATGTCGAACACGAATTGGCTGAGAGACATCCCGAGGAACCAGCCTTCCGGATCACAGAGCTAGGGCGGAAAGCGGTTGCTGACGACGCTGACTACGAAACCCTCGATCTCGATTGAAGTGCTAATTCTCAATCTCGAATTATGTGGAATCTCTTCTCTGGAAATTGCTCGGAGTGACACAAACTTAATTCAGCGGCACCCCAGCTACTAGTATGCTTGAAGCAGGTGGTCGAACGCAGATTCTGCTGGTGGTTGGGCTGATATTCCTCGCTGGCTGTGGAGGTGCTCTCCCGGGAGACGCTCCAGCCGTTGATGGTGAGCCCACTGATGAGCCGACCGTTGAAACGACGACGGCAAACGGAACGGTTGAAGTTCACTACATCAATGTCGGCCAGTCAGTCAGTACGCTCATCATCGGCCCTGATGGCAACACGATGCTCGTCGATACCGGCCACTACAACGATGACGGTGAGTACGTTCTGCAGTATCTCCAAGCACAGGATATCAATCGCATCGATCACCTCGTCACCTCGCATAATGATGCCGATCACATCGGCGGGAACGCAGCCGTAATCGAGTATTTCGAAACGGAAGCCAACGGTATCGGCGCGATCTATGATCCCGGAATCGCCGCCAGCACCCAAACCTATGAGGAATACCTTGATGCAGTCGAGGCCTACGACGTGACGCTCTATGAGACGCGGGAAGGGGATACAATCGACTTTGGGACAACCGATGTTGCAGTCCTCGGGCCACCCGATCCGTATCTCGAAAATCGCGCTCGGAATGAAAATAGCATCGTGCTCAAAATAACCCACGGTGAGACGAGTTTTCTGCTCTCAGGTGATGCTGAAGATGATCAAGAGTCCTACCTCGTCGATACCTATGGCAGCCAACTAGAATCAACCGTGCTGAAGGCCGGCCACCACGGCTCGTCCAGTTCATCGAGTGAACCGTTCCTTGATACGGTTACCCCACAGACAGTCGTTATCTCCAGTGCCTACGACTCACAATACGGCCATCCAACCGAGACGGTCCTCCAGCGGCTTGCTGATCGATTAATACCCACGTTCTGGACGGCCACGCATGGAAACACCGTCTTCGTCAGCAATGGAACGACCGTGTCGGTGCAGACACAACAACCCGCGCCGGCTGCACCATCTGCACTCCGAGA
This sequence comes from Halonotius terrestris, assembly GCF_006861665.1. Taxonomy (GTDB): domain Archaea; phylum Halobacteriota; class Halobacteria; order Halobacteriales; family Haloferacaceae; genus Halonotius; species Halonotius terrestris. Next base: position 22,192 of record NZ_RKLU01000006.1, read on the forward strand.
CGGCACAGCCATCTCTCCGGGGACGACCGGCGCGGTTGCCGAGCGACTGGTGCTCACTGGCGATGGCACACCGCCAGTTGATGTAGATGACTCAGAGAGGACTGACAGCAGCGATGAGGAAACGATCTCCACTGGCGGGTCAGAGACAAACTTCGAGATTGCGGACATCAACGCAGACGCCCAGGGCGACGATAGAGAGAACCTCAATGACGAGTATATTACCTTCGAGAACACCGGTGAGCAACCACTCGACATCAGCGGGTGGACACTCGAAGATGCAGCTGGACGGAGCTACACTATCCCCGATGGGGTCACTGTCGATCCCCAAGCAACAATTACCGTCCGAACTGGGAGTGGCACCAACAGCGACACAGATCTCTACTGGGGGTCGGGCTCTCCGATCTGGAACAACGGGGGCGATACTATCATCGTCCAGAACGCAGATGGTAACACTATACTGGAGGAAACGTACTGATGCCAGATATTGAACTCCCAGATGGCACCTATACAGCCGTCGTAGATGCTATCGAAGATGGCCTCGCAACAGTGTTTTTCGAACAAGACGGAGTAGAGAAAGGTAATGCAGTGCTCGACGCAGAGACCCTCCCTGACTCGGGACATCATGCCGATGCCATCCTCTCGGTTACTATTGAGGACGGAACAATACAGACGGCGTCGTATCAACCAGAGCAGACATCTGACCGAAAAGCCACAGCGCAAGATCGATTCGATTCATTGTCTGAACGGCCGCCATCGAAGGATGATAAGTAGCGGTAGGACAATTCAATATCAAATCCCATGACAGAGAAGCCTACTGACGCTCTCAGTGATTTAGCTGACCAAATTGACGACGAGTTCGAAGTATATCGACAGCCGAATGAGTTCAAAGACATCTCGCTTGTGATCGACAACGACGAAAGGATACATCCGACACTGATCGTTCATATCGATGGAGATGATGCGTCTTCTCTTGCGGATCGTCTCGATAAATTCCTTCAGGAATGTGGTGCCCAAACTCAACGAGAACAATACTCTGAGAGCGATATACGTGTCCTAGCGACACTCGATTAGCTCCGTCATCCTATTTTCATACATCGATATTTTCTGCTAGGAGTTCACTGACGAAGGTTTTAATACGAAAATGGGGCCACACCGGCCCATGACCGATGCTCAAGATGACTTGATACGGACCGTCGCCCTGGCTTGCTACAGCTACGAAGCCGAAGCCATTGACTCTCAGATCGCAGACAGAGCGTGGGAGTTGGCTATCGAACACGCAGAAAGACAGGAGTTGACTCCGACAGAAGCCCAAAGACAACTGTGGCCCCCTGAGTGATTCACGAAGTTTCCGGAAATCACCCGGTTACGCTTTTATTGTCCCCGAGCAGTGACATAGGATATGATCCGCGATGCTCGCGTGCTCCGTGCTGGCTTCGTCCCACAGGAGGTCGAGCATCGAGACGCGGAGGTCAACCACCTTTCGAGTGTCCTTCGTCCCCTCACCGACGGTGATCCCGCTGAAACGGCTATCGTGACTGGTCCAAGTGGGGCTGGAAAAACCTGTATCTCGCAATTCGTCACCGAACGACTCCGTGAGGAAGCCCTCGATATCGAGGCGACCTACATCAATTGCTGGCGCAACTACACACGGTTCCGAACGCTCTATCAAATCCTCGATGACATCGGCCGGACTATCGATATTCACCGCCAATCAACACCGCATGATGAACTGATCGACCGCCTCCAACAGTACGATGGTAATCGGACAGTCGTGATTCTCGATGAAGCCGACCAACTCGAAGATACGAGCGTCATCTACGACCTCCACAGCCTCCCACAGTTCGCTGTGATCTGCATCACTAACAACGAGGAGGATCTCTTCGGGCGAGTTGACGACCGGCTTGTGAGCCGACTGCGAGCCAGCGAGCACGTCCGGATGGACAAATACGCCGACGAGCAGCTATTCGATATTCTCTCTGCTCGTGTTCGCTGCGGGCTCGAAGAAGATGTGATCACCGACGAGCAGTTGTACTCGATTGCTGACGCAGCGGCCGGAGACGCTCGACTAGCGATTGGGATTCTTCGGACGGCAGCAAGCACGGCTGATCGGGAAGCCCACGGCCGGATTACCGACGAGATGCTGAGTGATGCAGCGACGGCTGCACGAACCCAGATTCGACAAAAGAGTCTGGATTCACTGACACCGCATCAACGGATCGTCTACGATATTATCAAAGACGACGGCCCAGTGAGTCCGACTGGAATCTACGAGGAGTATGTCGAGGAAGTCGAGGATCCACGGACAAAGCGGACTGTCCGAACGTATCTCTCAAAGATGAGCCAATACAACTTGCTGGTAGCCGAAGGAACGAGTCGGGATCGTCAGTACACACTCGTGACGGAGGCGACGCCGTCACCGACGACGTAAGTGCCACCGGCTCATCGCGTATTCACGTCTGGCTTCATTGCTCAATGATGTCTCCCTCACCAACGTCGAGCGTCTCCTCAAGCTCAGCAAGGATTTCTTGACCCTCTTCGCGGAGCTCTTGTGCTTCTTCGAGGGAAACCTCGCCGTCTTCGAGCTGCTCGATGATTGTTTCGACTCGGTCCACCTTGTCGCTGACTGGGGTATTCTCGCTCATGTGATCACGTAGAGAGCGGCTAGGCCAAGAACGACCAGTACCAGCACGGCGATTGCAATCTTGTATCGTCGCTGTTGTCTGGCCACCCTCGCCTCCGCTTCGGTCATAGCTTCATCGCGAACTTCTTCGACTGTTTCTTCGAGTTGTTCTTCGTGCTCTTTCTCCTGTTCAAGTGTCTGGTAGGCAGTCTCCAGCTGATTCCGTAGCTCCAGAATCTCTGCCTCAACATGGCGGTCAGCAGCATGCGCAAGTGAGGCCTCCAACTGCTGTAGGCGACTGCCAACCACGCTCTCGTAGGCGTTATCGAGCGCGGTTTCCGAAGCCGTGAGTTTGGCTTCGATAGCACTCTGGTAGGCCGTATCGAGTCGCTCCGAAAGCTGGGTGCGTTCTCGGTCAAGATCTGATCGCTTCGGGACGACTTCGCCAGCATGTGTCGGCGTCATAAACCGGAAATCGGCCACCTCATCGGCCAACGTCTGATCGTCTTCGTGGCCGATGCCTACCGCGGTCGGTGTCTCGGTGTTAGCAAGCACTCGACAGAGTGGTGTCTCGTTGAACGTCCGGAGTGTTTTGTCTGCGCCACCACCACGGGTGACGATGATCACATCGATAGTGGTGTCTTCATCGAAGGCTGCAACGCCGCTGATCAGCTCTTGGAGGGCGGTTGGCCCCTGCACGTTGGCATCATGGATCTTGATATCTACCTCGGGATAGCGGTCATGAATTGCGGTGACCGCGTCGATCCGCGCATCACTATCGGCTGAAGTAACGATACCAACCGTGGCAGGCAATTCCGGAAGCGACTGTTTTTGATCATCGTCAAGCAAGCCATCGGCTGCGAGTTTCTCTTTATTTTCTTTATAGATCTGGCTGTACTCGCTTTCGCCCATGTTGACAACATCCTCAATGATGAGCGAGCACGATCCCTGTGGCTCATAGTAAGAGAGTTCACCCCGAACGGCGACATGCATATCTTCGTCAGGTATTGCATTCAACGACTTGTGGCGAACTCCGAAGACGACACAGTGGATGGATCTACTATCGAAAACCAAATCGAAATGCAGGTGGCCGTTGGACTCACGGCAGTCAGAGGCATCACCGACGACGTAGTCGTGATTGAGTTCACGACGATCATCGATGACCGCGGCGATCTCCTCATTGAGTGTCGCCACAGTGACGACATCGTCACTATCGAGTTCGGCGACAGCATCGGTTGTCACATCTGCGTTCGCCATCCGATTACTGGCACAGACTAGAATGGCAAAAAGCTATCCGGGTCGTTTCATGGAAATAAGCTGGTGCGATCAACTGATTCAGCGGTAACCAGACAGATATTGTCCCATCGCCGTCACGGGAGGTCTTCTGTCACGTCGACGAGTTCCTCCTCGGTCTGCCATCGATACAATCGATCCTCTTGATCAAACAGCTCGAAGACACCGTCTTGCATCCAGCCGAAGGGGTGCTCTTCGTCCTCGTACTCCCGCTTGAGAACATGACTCTTCGAGAAGAACTCCGTTGTACCGACGAGTAGGCCCTGCTCAACGAGGAAGTCACTCGGCTCTTTTTCTGCGACCCCGATGAGGTAGGTCACGATATCGGCGATCAGACAGAATTTCTGGATACTGTTGTCCCACTCACCACGGATATCGACCATCCGGAAGGCGTAGGCGTCTTTCCGGCAATTGAGTCTATCAGCTACGAGGTTCAGCCGATGGATCGGCTCTCGGTCATAGTTTCCGAGAATAAAGTACGATCTGTCGTTCTCATAGACGGGTGTCAACTCGCTGAGGGCGTGAAGAATCTCTTCGTTGTCCGACAGCGAGATTGCTTCGTCGTCGAGTTGGTCTTTCGCACTCGTGAGCACCTCTTCAGGGACGGGTGACTCCTCGTCGGACATACACGAACCTCTCAGTGGCGTGTGATATGGTTTATGAAGTAAATTACTAGTTTAATCAGGTTTAGTTTACTCCATAGTGATTTACTCAAGGGTAAACTACTTGCCGACAGGACGTGTATTGTGTTGTATGAGCACCGACCTGAGGACTGCTGAGGGGATGGAATCACGGGAACTCGTCCACTTCGTCACCCAGCAGACGCGGTTCGCGCTGATCAATAATATCCTTCAGCATCCTGAGCAACTCCCCTCGATGTATGAACTCGAGGAACTCAACCCCAGCGTGAGCGACGCCACGGTCTACAAGCATATCCAGAAGCTCATCGACGCAGGCATCGTCAAGGAGGTCGCACTCAATGATGACCAACGCCGACAGGGCTACCCCTGGAAATTCTATGGCCTCAGCGAAGATGGCCGAGAGTTCCTCAAAGAACACAATCTGCTCGCTGCAGAAGAGACCCTCCAGCAGATCTACGACACAATCTCGGATAAGCCAGAGAAGATGGTCAAATACGAAAACGCCCCACGTCCCGGAGATAGCTAACGGGACGTTCTATTCGGGAATAGTTTGGTATTCTGACTCTTCAACCCGCGAGGGAGTTAAATCTAATTAACCAACAAATCTGAGAGTATAGACATTTTGTTGGTTAACGCAAGGCGACCCTCGATATCCTATGAGCCACCGACGCTGTCAACGGTAGTGGGATATGGGAAAGACGACTATTTACAGTATTGAACGGGTCGTCAGGCCAGCAGATAGCAACTGACCGACTTGGTTTGGTCCTTAACATACGCCGCTTCTGACAGAATCGCTACCCCTATAAGTCGTCTTCTCGACACTACGAGCGGACAATGTTCGAGTTGACTGGGTTTCAGCGCGATCTGTTGTACTGTATCGCCGGGGCGGAGGAACCCTACGGACTGGGTATCAAGACCGACCTAGAAGCCTACAGCGATACCGAAATCAATCATGGTCGACTGTACCCAAATCTGGACACGCTTATCGATGAAGGCTATTTGGCCAAGAGCCAGATCGACGACCGAACGAATCAGTATGAATTGACTGACGCAGGTCGAGAATTGCTTGCTGAGCGGCGAGAGTGGGAAGCTAACCAACTCGGTAGGGTACTGGATAATTGAAGTTAGAATCGAAATATCATTTCATACAGTAGATTTTTATTGCCACCATTCACAAGATCGATTGGCTGCTTTTAGACCCGAGTGGCCAACCCGTCTACAGGACATCGCGAGCCATAATCCACCCCTGATCCACGGTTTCTGTCCATTACGCCGTGGATCTTCTCCCCAGATTCAATTGATTCGTGATATGGTACTACGGCGAATTTGCTTACAGACTAAATAGCCGCAATGTCACGGTCTTCAGGGCATTGGGAGACAAATTCGCTTAACCAACAAACCTATGTTGACACGGTTTTTGTTGGTTAACACGAGATTATCGTCCCATGTCCTACGAGCCACCGACGCCGCCTACAGAACTCCCGACTGATATTGTCAACACTCTCAACGGGTACTCCCCAGAACAGCTACAATATGTCGCAAGTTACGCTGAGAAGCTGGCAGAGCACAAAGATCGGGAGGCCCGTCTCGAAGAGAAGTCGGGTGATGACGAGATCGACAACCGACCCGATGACCTTCCAGACGATGTACCCTCGAAGGCTACAATCACGATCAAGGAAATCAACGACAACCGCTACTACTACTGGCAATGGAGAGAGGGAGACAAAATCACGTCCAAATATAAAGGGCCAGTCAGTTCTGACGAGTAAGCCATCAACGATACGGATTCAGTGGGACCACATACTCCGTATGCAAAGTGAATTCAAAATATCTAGGTCGAAAGGATCTCAGAATTAAATCGGTCTACCACACACCACTCTTGCAAGTGAAATCACACCCCATCTTTGCAAGTGAAGACCCACTCCACCCTTGCAAGCGAAATCCAACACACCACTCTTGCAAGTGAAGCGTAACACACCACTATTACAAGTGAAGGCCACACCGTCTATGGGTTCATAGTTTCACTTGCAAAGGTGGAGGGTCTAAGAGCGATTGTTCATTGTCGCAATATCACGTATCGTTTCAATTTCCTCGTCTAGACGGAGTACATCATCCATTGCTTCGACAGCACTGCTAAACGGAACGTCGAGTTCATAACTATAGTAATTCCCCCGAGATCCGCTGCGGTTCTCATTTGCCGAAAGGATACCGAGCATCCGAAGGTCAGAAAGATGGTTATGCACGGACCGTTGAGCTAATGAGTCGGTGTCAGAGGACTCGCACAGAGTGAGATACTCTTCGTAAATATCCCGAGTTCGACACGGCGTCTCAGCCTTTGCTGCTTTCGAGACAACAGCCAGTAACGCTAGCCGGCCGTGCGTTGTGAGTTCTCTCATCCCTTCTTCCACTCGTTCCTGTTCAAGTCGAGATCGAGCAGCCTCAACGTGATCTTCCGTAATCGCATCGCGGTCGTTGTTCTCAGCAATCTCGCCGGCCAGCCGTAGGAGATCGAGAGCTTGCCGCGCACTCCCACTGTCACGGGCGGCAAGAGCTGCGCAGAATTTTAACACCCCATCCTTGATAGCGTCATCGACGATTGCGATAGATGCACGAGATTGAAGAATATTCTCTAGCTCAGGAGCGTCGTAGGGGGGAAATTGGAGTTCACGTTCACAAAGTGTATCTTGAACACGTGGATCCAACTGGTCACGAAATTTGAAGTCGTTGCTGATCCCGATTAACCCAACCTTCGCGTCATCAAGATTGTCGTTTGCCCGAGCTCGCGGAAGTTCATACAGTAATTCATCACGATCACCAATGGCATCGATTTCGTCGAGGACAAGCAGAATCGTCCCGCCGATATCTTCGAGTTCAGCGTATAGTTTTTTGAAAACAGCTTGTTGTGGATAGCCGGTTGAACTAATTTCCCCACCACTGGGCCGAAGTTTGTTCACCAATTCAACCGCGACCTGGTATGAAGAGTTGAGCGTCTTGCAGTTCAGAGAAATAACGGAGAGGTTGACGTCCTCGTAATCAGAGACATCTTCACGAAGTTGGTCAAGAAGATAGTCGGTTACAGCTGTTTTTCCGACGCCGGTATTCCCATAGAGGAAGATGTTATTCGGTTCCCAACCATCGACGACTGGTTGGAGTGCGTCCATGTATTGGTCGATCTCCTCCTCTCGTTCCTCGATAGTTTCTGGTTGGTAAGACTCGCCGAGGGCGTCCTTGTTGCGGAAGATGTTTTGTTTCCGCTCGAACCGCGGCATATCAACGGTATCACATCAGCGGCATATAAAACCACTCCTTCATCTGTTTCAAGTGAACTAGACAGACACACACCACTATTACAAGTGAAAAGCTAGTTAGTAGTACTCTAGAAGAACAACAGTCCGACGTTTCAACTAAAGCGTTGACACTTACCGTTTGAAATCCCGATCCTGAGTTGATTAGAGTAGTTGTTTCCGATTGAATGCTATCTTAGCTTTGGCCAGGCCGTCCTCTTTCCCGGCTTCACTTGCAAGAGTGGTGTGTGTCTGGGGTAGATCAATCAAGGAATCCGACATATCTTTTGATCCCTCCTTGATTTTCCGTCTACTCCCATCTAAGCGGTGACAGCACGGGCTAATTCACTGGTTTTCACTCTTGACGAGGGTGTGTGTCCATCTTATTCACTACAGCCTCCAGTCCGTGCCCCCGTTCACTGTTAACCAACATAATCGAGGATTACCGTGCTGTGTTGGTTAACTTTTCTCACTCTCAGCGTAGGCAGCCAAGTTGGTTTCTCGTGTTTCACCGATTTCTCGTTGAATCTCCGTCCGATCCCACCCGAGCGGTGACAACAAACTCTCGACCGCTCTGACCAGTTGTGTCTCGTAGTACGACGGATCGTACGACTCGAACTCTTCGTGAGCCAACGCGACCCGCTCTCGGGAGGTCTTCTCGTCGTCGACGACCACGTACTCGATGTCTTGTCCTGGATGGACAGCGAGATCCTGTTCCCGAGCTCGCTTCAACGCCGCAACGTTTTGGGTATTCTGTGAGTAGCCTTCCAGCGGCTTGGAGATACGATTTCGTTCGACGAGCTGCTCCACTGGAACGTTGCCCGCCTGCAGTTCGTCGATTGCTCGTTCGAGCAGTCCGAGCACCGCGTCCGCCGACCGGGTCGCATCGAGTCGTTTGAGGCAATCACGCTGGATGTCCTCGATGAACGCCGGCGTTGAGCGTTGCCGAGCTTCAATGCCTCTGATCTTGAAGTCGTCTTCGCCGGCGACCTTCCCGAAGTACTTCGTCAGCGCGCCGGCATCGCTCTCACGTTGGGGGACAAACGCCACCCAGTCGTAGTGAGCTTCGTGTTCGAGTCGAATCTCAACACGTTCCGTGATTTCCGTTGCGAGCGCGCTGAGGTCCTCGCGGTCTTCATCGTCGACGGCAGGATCGGGCGTCACCCAGATCGAATCAACGATGCCATGGATCACACGCCACCCGCCGGCTTCTAAGCGTTGTTTTGCACACAACAGAATCTCGCGAGCGAACGCGTTGATTGCTTCGTGGCACTCGATGCGACCGAACTTCGCGTTGCTGAATCCCTGGTACCCAAAACAAGCGACGAGAATCCATTTGAGCGCCCCCGACCGTCCTTCGAGTTCAGCTAGTCGTTCCTCATCGGGATAGTCCCGCTGTTTCTCTCGACGGATGGCCGCCTTAATCTCGTCGCGAGCGTCGATGATCGGCTGCAATACGTCAACGAGGTAGCCGCGGTCGTCACAAATTGAGTATCCGAGTCCGGGGACGTCCTCACGGTCGCTATGGCAATCACACCGGATGACCTCCGGCGAGACGTTCCGAGTACAGATGATGTTCGGATAGAGACTCGAAAAGTCGAGTTCGTGAACATCCTCATGCAAGCCGACCTCAGGCGCGAAGATGAAGCCGCCGCGGTCGGCGTCGTGGAGTGTTCCCATCGGTTTGTAAAACTCATGTCGCCAGGAGTTCCACGGGACGAGAACGTCGCGGTCATGGGCCTCACAGATTTGAATCGCCGTAAGCACGTTTCCGATCGATACCCATGCAAGCTCCTGAATCGGTTTTTTCGAGCGCGAGACGAGATCGAGGACGCCGTCGAGGTTCGTCTCCCCGTAAAAGAACGTATTCGACTCGTCGATGATCGCCCGGCCGGGTACGTTGTACCGCGCCGGAGAGTGACCTACACGACCGTAGCTTGCATAGGTTGATCGACTGGCGAGTTGCTGGTAGTCGATCTCAGGATGGCGGCTCAGTGTGAATTCATCGACGCCGGCGTCTGTCGCCATTTCATAGAGTGTTGGAATGATTTCACTTGTCGAGCAAACCAGAACGTCCGGGTCGTGTGTTTCGAATGCTGCCTGCACCGTCGAGAGGATATCTTGGGGTGATCCAGCAACAGTATCGCCGGCGACCGAGAGTTCTCCATAGACATCGTTGCTCGTCTCGGTCACTGGCACGCTGAGCCGGAGCGTCGACAGCTCCTTCGTCGGTGTCGGATCGATCCCGGTCTCCAGACAGTACCGGAACTCACGTGAGAGATCGACATTGAAGCAGGCCAGATCGCCGATTGGATACTCCGACAGCTGGCGTGTTTGCCGAGCCAGTGTGGTGACGCGGTTGATGTGAGCGACGTCGACGGCAAGAACTGTCTCCTCATCTCGTCGAAAGCCGGGTCGCCGCCCAACCATCTCAGTTCCGACGACCTCAGGGTGCTGATTGTACACTGATCGGAGGGTCGTGAGGTCGAGGTCGGACGCTGGATCGCGAGGGGCCACGTAGAACCGTGGTGTGTAGTCGTCCCGTTCGGTTGCGACGGCACCATCGGCGGTTGTTTCCCACTCTAAGATGCGACCGTCGTCCAGAAAGTCAATGGTGAACGGCATCTGTGAGTTGTCGAGCCTCCTTCGGAGTGAACGAGGCAGTGGAGGATAGGTGCCTGCGTGTCGTCTCCGGATTTCAGAGAATAGGTTTGGTGGCCCGCTATCGAGATATATTCCACTATACGTCATTCTCAGCCGTTTCCGGGACGGCTTCCGGAATCGTTATTTAACCAACGAACGCGCTGGTACCAGCGGATTTGTTGGTTAATTTTGTGTTCTGGAATGATTGGAACCTGTACTGCTCTCATTATTACCAATGGTCGTGTGAAGGTACAAAACGCGAGTCGGTCACGCCGTTCGGTTGCTATCCGGAGGCACCACTGCAACCTCTGTATGTTCACAACCTACGTTACCAATATGAACGAACGACTCACAAGAGTCTCGCTCGGGTTCCTCGGAGAAGGTACTATTATATGGACAGCGCGGTTGTCGTATTCTCTTGGGTTCTTTTGCTCTCGGGACTTCAGGGTCAAGTGGTTCAGCAAGATTGTGACGACGTATCCTCAACGCGGTCTTATCCATCTTCCGTCGGGGTCGCGGCCTAATACCAGCGGTCGGATGGCGGAGAGCACGACCCAAAATGACATCTCGCAATTCTTTTACCGCGGAGGGCAGTGCTCCACAAACAACATCGAATCTTATGTCCAGCCGTGCTATTCCTGAGCCGCCCTCTCTGGCTCCTCTCAACAACGAGAACGAGGATCTGATCGAGCAGTTTCGCCGCCAAATCGAGAAACTCAACGAATATGTGGTCGCGAAGGACCCCAAATATGTCGTCGCTCTCTCTCGATCAGGCCCCCGGTTGTTGGAACGGGCCGAGGAGGAAGAGCTGATCGACTTCGGGGACAAGATCGTTACGGAAAAAGCACTTCCGTATATCGATGACGAAGAGATCGAAACCGCCGATGTCGTCGTAATGGACGACATCTTAATTGCGGGCACCACGGTTTGGAATTTCGTCTCCGAACTCGCGTTGAAGTACGATCTCGACGCTAGCCAACTCACGGTCGTAACCCTAGCCATCGACAGCGACTGTCAGGGCCTCTTTTCCGAAGAGGAGTGCGACCGCATTCCTGCGAACGAAGTCGATCTGGTGTTGAACGAAGAGACCGACCACATGGCGGTTCCGTTCAAGACGTTCCTTTCTACGAGCGTTCGCAAGCGATTCAAATTTTCGAAAGACCTGATCCATACGATTGCTACGCTCAACAAACCCTACGACATCGACTACGCGCTCATCAACGCCGTTTTCTCTACAGCCGACTTCGAACGGCTCAAAGATAAGTATCAGAGCAAAGAGTTGACCACGACCCAGCAGTCGCGACGGGGCCTGCGCCGAATGAGCGTCTTGGTTCCGCCGAAAGACGGGCTTCAATTCCACGATGTCGTATTCGATGGCGTCGAACCCGAGAACAAAATCAACAAACTTAGGGTGTATTTCGACCGAGAGGCTGGCTCCGTAACCATCGCGCCAATGTACATGTTCTCTGTCGCGAGTTCAATTTTGGAAACCGACGCGGCGTTCGATTCAGAGGAGTTCGGCTACCTCAACGAGTTCGTCGACGAATGGACCGGCCACATTGAGGACGAGGACGAACGACAAAAGTGTAAATTCCGGCTGATCTGGTTTTTCGTCAGCTACTTGTTCGGCGTGTTCGTCGAAGAGACCATTTTCGATGACGAGGTCGACATCGCGCAGTCGACGGGACCGAGGCAACATCTGAATTACAGCGACCTCAAAATGGTATTCGGAGAGAAGGTCAGTAGCGAAATCCTCAAATTCATCGACCTTCATCGAGGCGACTTCGTCAGTTCCTTGTCGGAGAGTCCAGCCGAAGATCAAAACGACGAGACAGTGGAGTTCGATGTCGAATTGTCTGCGGACTTCGCTGACGACCCGGCCGAGATCTACTCCAAAATCGACGACAAGGACTACGTAGACGAAGAGGACCCCTTGAAGGGTATTTCCACCGTTGAAGACGGAGAATACGAAGAAATCACCAGCAACGACGACAAGTACATTGACCGGATCTCCGACGCCAACAATTTGCATTCGAATCTAGCTATTATTTTCGAATCGATGTATTCGAACATTGAATGCTTGGCTCAAGCTGCGTCCTCTAGGTTCAACGGCCATCAAGACTATATCGATTGCTGGTTCCCGAGGATGATAGAGCGGTTGGACAGCGGCTTCACGGCCTCTGAACTCGCGGGCATTTTGAGCGAACGCACGGAGTACGACTTCAGTTCCCCGAAAGAGCTACGTCACTTTTCTCTTGCATTCGATGTACTCGTAGACAAGGGAGAGCAAATCCCAATTTTCACCAAGCGCGAATCTGACGAAGGGACCGAGTGGACGCGGGCCTACAGGCACGGTGAGAGTGCCTTCATCTTGTACGACGAGTTCCACGACATGATGTTCTATGCGTTCCGCGAGATACTGGTCACCAAACAAAAACGCAGAGCACTTCCGAGCCTCGTCCTCGAAAAAATAGGCGTGCTACTGTGGCAGACGTTGAACGATCAGAAACATATCGACGATTTGGACAACCCTGGGCATCCAGAGTCGATCCACATCAAGAATACCTTCTTGCCATACGGAAATACCTTAGACGTCGTCGAAGACACGTCGGACTTCCAAGAGGGGTACGAATACGATGAGATAGCTATGAATTCGTCCGGGGACAATCTCGTCAAATGGGCCAAACGAGTTGATATGTTGGAGAAATCTGAGGATGACGACGGGATGTATAAGATCGCCAAAGGGGCAAGTGCCAACTTATCTGATTCTATGATTCATTTGAAGTCGAGCGAAGATAATTACGGCTTCAGGTCCAATTCTGCTCAAATCGTTCAAGAAGCAGAGTCCTTGGCCAGAGCTCTCTATTGGGTACACGATAAATTTGATAAGGACAGCGCAGACGCGAAATACCTAATCGGGTTAACAAGTTGCTCGGACGCTAAATCCTTCTTACACGCGATTCAAGAGGAACTGCGTTTGCTCCTTGACTACAGATGGAGCAATCGGTACCATTACACCGACGACGAGACCCGGCAGTCCAATGTGGAGTTGTTCCTAGATAAGTTGGAGGACATGATATCAGAGCGGACGTTGGACGATTACATGAAGGGCGATTTGGAATCACGAGACCTCTTGACGGACAAAGCGGACTTGAAACGGCCGACCACTCAACTCGATTTGAAGTTGGAAGCGTGGGACGAAATGGACGATATTGCGACAGATATCGAGAACAATTTCAACGAACGTCATGAACTTCGCGTCCAAACCGTGGAAGGGGCTGAAACGGTCTGGGACCTCTACAACGCGACGGGTTTGCCGGACTTCCTAGATAAAGTAAAAGATCGCCACGAGTCGCATTTGGTACCGACGAAGACCGAACACTTCTTAGAATTTACGAAAGACTTTGGCGAAATTTGCGGCGAGTATTATTCTCTTTTGAGAGAATTTTACGACTTGAGTTATCAAATTAAAAACTTCGACGACGTAAATTGGCAAGCCACGCTTGAAGATTACCACGAGCAAGTGGCGAGTTTCAACGAGCATCTTTCTACCCTCGGGGGAGAAGCGGATCCAAATAGGTTCGAAGAGTATTACCGACAGCTCGCAGATCTCTCGGTGTCCGAACTTTCGGAGCTGCACCCGGACAAGCTCTCTGAGGCGGAAACGAAATCCTGTCTGCTCCAACGCCTGGAAGACTACGACGAAATCTATCAGACGTTGAAATACATATACGAGGCTGAGTACAGCAAAGAAGAATTTAGAGACCGATTGAAAGAAGCCCCCTCGAGCGTCTGGAAACGAGAGCACAAATTCGGTCTTCACGCGTCCGTTTCGAACGCCGACGACGACCCAGAGATCACCCACGAGTTGGTGAAATTGGGCAAGACGAACGACCTCGAATGGTTCGTAGCTGACGATGCACTCGAAATGAAGAAGTTGGTGACGGACTTGTTGACGCTGGTCGACGGACACGACACAGCTGAACTAACACTGGGCATAGTGACCAAGTCGGACGTCAATCATAAAATCAACACGTCGGAAAAATTCGACAAAGTAGATAACGGCGACCACATGCATGTCTCGATGGGCTTGGCGGAATTCGAGCCGGACGGCGGCGACGGTGTCGAGACACCCGACGGATCCCACAAGATCTGCGTGGCTCCAGGGGTACGAAACGAGTGGGGTGGAGTGCTTCCAGACGAGCTTGAGTCGCTCGTTTCGTTCGCGAATTCCGGTGGGGAAGCTCGGTGGGAGCTGGACGTAATCCGATTCTCGAATGGATCCAAAGAACTCAAAGTTGGATGGGGGCATATCGAGCCGAGCCCCAATTTCTCGACAGAGGTCAGAGAACTGGACTATTACGAGGAATGACGGTTTCTAACGCGTCGATGACTCCGAGAGGTGGTTCGAATTGAGTTCGTCTCAGAATTTAAAAGACGACGGCGAGGATGGTGACCAATCGGACGTGTTTGTTGCCACTGCGGGCCGGTTTGAAGGGTTTCAGAACGTTTTCAATATTTTTCTCGGGGCTATCGTACTTTGCTTTACAGCGTACTTGATCTATTTGATTCTCATGGGGCAAACGAGTTCGTTTACTCTGCCTGCAGCCGTTACTGGCTTGGCTACCGTGTTGTTAGTGTCAATCACATATAGTTATTCGAACGAAACCAAGCGGCTAGTCAACCTCAATCAGAAACGGAACGAAAGAGAAGAAAAACGCAAGCAAGAACAGATCGAGAATACAAAACGTGCTTTGGCAGAAGAAATTAGTCACGTCGAAGATTGGGACGAAACGCGTCAATACATAATCGAGGAAGGTTATCACGGTTCGTTGGCACCAACTCAAATCTACGAGAGCGATCCGTGGCGAGCGGGGCAGTTTGACGAAGTTCCCCGAGAAGCCGTCTACAGCTATTACAATTCGCTCATCGGCTTGCAGAACGAACTAGAGGGAGTCAGCGACGAGGAATTACTAACCAACGATGTGTTGCAACGCAATCTGAAACAACAACTTGATGAAATATCGCTGCGGCAACGCGATGCCCTCGACGCTCTAGGTTACGACGATCATGACGACGTCGAAACCGATGAGGAAGTGGAAAAAGCAACAGAAACGGCGACTAATTGAGGAGCAACTGATTTCGACGAGTACCATTCCGAGCCTCGAATATCGGCCACATTGTACCGTACGAGCAATTCAATACTCCTCTTTTCCGCACATCGATGACGACCGTATCTAATTGTGTGATTAAGTCTCACACTCCTTCGTTTCAGCTCCAGATTCTAGCACGTCATCGTGGTCTAACGCCTGTTCTATGTCTTCCAGTCGTTGTTCGTGCTCATCGAGTCGGCTCTCCTGTTCGAGGTCAATGCTGAGCAGTGCCGACAGAAGGGGATTCTGGTGGTTCAAGAATCCGCTTGCATCAGCGTGTTCACGGGCGTACTCGAAGAGCCGATCAAATCGTGGTTGATCGCGCCGGCGGAGTGCCCGGCGGAACTCACCCCACCGCTCTTCGATGGCTCGGAGTGCATCTCGGTATGTCGGATTCGTTCGTCCCATCGCTATCGCCCTCCCGTTGTCGTCCACGCATCGAGCAGCGGGTCTGCGGTGGCTGCGACCGTCTCACCGTCGGCTGTGAGGCCCGTCCCGACGCCCTCTAGAGTCGGCGTCGACGCCGGCGTCGTCGGTTCAACACCAACTTGTGTGGCACGCGCCGCAAGCAGCTGTCGCCAGTAGGCGAACGTCGTCTGGTAATATGAGCCGTCACCAACGGGATAGACGAGCGTCTCGAAGTCCTCGCCGACGATCCGTGGCCCCATCCGGGTCTGTGAACACTCCAGGTGGTGATCGGCAGCCGTCCCAACCGGCTCGGTGAATTCGCTTCGTTCGCTTCGCGTAATGAGCACCGGGATGTCGTACCCCTCGGCGTAGGTCGATAGCCGGGTGAGCGTTCGTGCCTGCAAGGTTTCTGCGTCGGCCTCGCCGAGCGTATCGTCGGCACGGTACTGCGCGTCGACGGCCGGTGCGACGATGAGGGCGGGTGTGTGTGGTGATGAGTCCTCGCCATGACTCGCTGGGTGTTGACTCCCTGCTCTGGGATCGCTGGTGGACGCTTGAATAGACTGGTTCACCGCCGTTGGGAGATCACAGACGGTACTGTAGTGCTGGTAGGCAGTGAACCCACGAGCGACATGGATTCTGTTGAGCAATCGTTGACTGGGTGCGATCTGGGCAAGTGTCGTCGTGGTCGCATGTCCGTTTGCGTCGACCCAGAAGGCAGGCCCGTCGTGTAGGAGGAGATGATCGAGGACGAGCGACTGTAGAATCGGAACGCCGCGGCTCTCCTCGACGTCAAGTAGCGTGATGCCTTCGTTGAGGGATGGCAACAGCATTTCGTCGGTGTTCGGATCGGCCTGATCAGCGAGGGCCTGATTCCGATCGGCGTCGCGGGTCGGCTGGTCGACCCCCAATCGATTCGAATTTGCGTGGATTGGCATATTCGACTAGTTTTCATTGTCCCCGATAAGCCGCTGCGTGATACTTCCGCGCTTCAGGGAATGGGACGAGATGGCTGGTGATCCGCCTTCTGTGGCAGAGATTCTGTAGATAATCGACTGTTTCCGAGAACGTTTCCAGAAGCGGCCGGAACCTACGCTGATGTCTTAACCAACAATATGGGATTTGCGAGCAGTCTGTTGGTTAATACACTACAGTCAGTTACGCTGCTCGAAATTAGTATCCAACCGATCACTGCTATCGGTTTGAGAAATGAATACGAATACGCCGTCCCGGCCTACAGGTCTCGTGGCTCGACAGTTTTCCGGTCGTTTGCCTCGGCTCGTTCGGCAGCCTCGGTGAGCAGTTCAGCGACCTCGTCGTTGACAGCTTCGTAGAAATCCGCTGAAACCGGGTGATCTGCCAGTGCTTCCTTCACGCCTGATTTGACAATGAGGTCAGTCATTCCAACGTAGAGTTCTCCCCAGCCTTATATAAACGTTTGAGGTTCTGAGCTCGTAGATTTGTTACCCCAGCAAATGAAAATCGTCCTGTCGAATACTATGGGACTACTTATCCGTCCTATATTTTGATATGAACGCCGTGCAAGATATAGAGGTTGTAGTCAGCACGGGAACTACGTTATTTTGGCTCTGTTGAAATCCTATTCTTCAGATATATTCTGGCCTGAAACAGCCGGTCGATGAAAACTGCGAGTTGAGGACTTAGGACAGTTGCCTTGCCAGTTCGATACTTGGGATCTCTGGTGTTTTGGGATCACTTAGATCAATTTCACGCTGCGTTTCGAATCTGAGTGTTTAGTAGAAGCCAACAATACTGAGTGAACCGTTGAGAAGTGGCGGATATGTCCCTATTTTTCTGTTGGGTCAGGATTCTTAGTCGGTGTAAATACCCAGTTTACGGAGATTGTGATATAATTTTTTCGTGGCTTCAGGACTGTTGTAGAATAGTCGTCCTAGGATTGACGCGATAACTCCGCCATCGCTGGTCGACTTGATCGCTTCGTATCCGCGAATAAATCGGTCTTCACCCACTGCGTGGATAGCATCTAGATCAGCAACAGTTTCTTCAGCCCGGTTTAATCCCCACGCGACGAAGGTCAACGTGGCTCCAAAATAAGCAGCCTCGGTCACAGCCGAGGTTTGAGCACCGAGGGCGGCTCCGAGTCCTGCGTAGAACAACGACACGAGCCCAACTGAGAACCCTGAAAGGACAAGACCCAACCAAGCACCACGGATGAGCGAGTCCCGCTGTTGGTGGCTCCGTTCATGTTGAATAATTGTTTCTGTAGCCTCACTCGGTAGTCTATCGAACTGCTCTCGATTCAGAATAATAGTGTCGGCAAACGGGATGTTCTGACCTAACTTCGCCGAATCGTCCGAGAACCAGCATACCTCTATCTCCTCGCCATTGCTAAGCTCGACTAATCCCCGTTCTTCGATAGGGGTCCCAGTAAGCCGGGTGAACAGCCTCGTATACCCGTCTTCCAAGCGTTCTGCTAAGTCTTCTAATGAAAACATACCGCAATCACGACGTGACAAGAAATAAACCTTTCGCTGAAACATATGTACATAGTCTATGACTGGTCTTTTTAGACACACTTTCGGACAATCGCCTGTGAACTACCTTTTGACGGAAAGTTCTCTACCCAACGTTTGTTCTCCTACTCAGAGCGATCTACTCTACTCAAATTGGGAGATGATTCTGTGCGAGATTCGCGCCGTCCATCTTGCACGTCAATCAGTACCAATTCGATGCTCTGACAGTTGATTTACTCAGCTGGGAGAGTCAGAACCATTTGTAGCGGGCTAACCAACAAAACTCCCGCCGAGTAGGCCGATACAGCCGGTGATATCTTAGATGAGATGGCTTCCTCGATCGATGAATTACGCAGATTACTGGTTGAATACGAAGGTGATATCCACTACGCCGGCGATTGTGAGTTCATTTCTGACTCACAATTTTGAGTTGAGTCGATCTTCAGAACTGACCACTCAACAGTGCTGGAACATGTTTATGTCCCACCCGAAACAGCGCACACTATGCCCACCTCAACGGTATTTGGCCACGCAGAACTGGCCACCGCAGATCTCGTCGTCGACGCCGTCTATGAAGGCGGGTCGGCAAACTACCTCTCGGCTGCACCGCTGCCAGATCTGATGGACGTGGGTACCAACGGTGGCTTTCGGCCGAAGCGATCGCCGACACCTTCGATGACCCACATTGGCCAGATCACCTCGAACCACAAACGTGGATCAAAAGTGTTATAAATATATATCAACCTCACAAATACTATATATTTATGAACAAATAAAGAAAAATAAACAACTCAAATGTGAATAAAGAGAATATAATCCCTGATTTCGTGAGTTCATAGAACAACTTTTGCACGCGCGAATTCTCATCATATTCTAAATAATATAATGATGAAATTCTAATCATATGATATATATCTATAAATTTTTCTTTCCATGTGAATTCTGGGCCATCAGACCATTCCAGAGACGATTTTGAAGCATCATGTTGTATAGATTTAAAATAACGGAATGAAGAGAATAAAAATATGATTGATAATATGTAAGATAATATAGAAATATTTTGAACAGTCAATAGACTTGTTAGGTCTATTGGAGTTATAAAATCAATAGCACGTAGGAAGTCAACAGATAAGTTTGTGAATCCAGATAATTCATTTGGAATGTTATTTATTGCTAATATATTATATCCAGCCATAACGATATCAGGAGTTAGTCTCCCCACGACGCCGAATATGAACGCAAATATACCATATATAGTTATGTAGTAGAGATAATGTGCATTTTTTTCAGAAACAGTAATTCTCTTCGAGTTATATCCTATTGGATATCTTGGAAACTTCACAATATATTTATTTTGTACTCCTTCATCTCGCAAACTAAACGAGTTCTTTATACTCTGAAGACTTATCCATATTAAGACTCCAAAATTAAATATTATATAAAAATAAGCAACGAGAAAAGATAATAGACTCAATGATAATAAAGCAGATATGAGGAATGCAAGCAGGCCAACAGGTATTGATATTACTGAAATAGGTTGTCCTATTTGCCTAATAAAATCGAAGGCCAACGCCCCTACAATAACAAGGAGAAAGTAAACAAAACCTTTTATTAAATATTTGTCTACTGTATTATTAAAACTTCGAAATTTCACCAAGAGATCATCAATACCATTGTTAATATTATTTTTAATCCGCTCATTTAGTTCAATATTTTCAGCATTGATCGGTGGGCCAAATATATTAAATACAGATGGTGCCACACTGCAAATCCATTTGCTGAACCTTTCTGATACACTAGATAATTCTATCAAAAAACTATTTATTAGATTCTTTCGGAAGTGTTTAAGATTCATAATCAGCTTTTCGACTCTTTTTTCAATCATATGAAACACAAATCTGAAGGTTAATCTAGTTGCTTCCCACCATTCGCTTTCTATAGCTGATATTCTTATGTTACTTCTTATGCTATTTCAAGTTCTCGAATAATTAGACCAATTTTATATTGAAATTTTGATAAAACTCCAGAATAACCAATGTGATTGAATCGTTATTCTATTAATCAATATAACTAAAATAATCAGATTTAAATACAATTTTTATAATTTATTTTATTAGTAAGGCTGTTATTTGAAAATCTAGCAATCTAATATGAAATCTCGATAGCATAGTTGATTGCTACACGTTTCTGCCCTATAATTAATGCAACAGCCCTACGATCAAACCGGTCACTAACCCACCTGTATGACCACCATTGATCCAATCAGGGTGGAAGAATGGGCCAGTGAACGGATCTAAAACAACCGTAACAGCCGCACTTATCGCCAGTAACAATGCGATCCATTCGAATCCCCTTGGAGGATTTCTGGAGCTACAGAACTGCACAATCGCAACACCCGCCATCGCATACACTGTCCCACTGATCCCATACATGGCCACCTGATCAGCTGTAAACGCTGCTATGAAGACTCCACCAATCGCGGTCGATAGATAGGCAGTGACAATGACGAAGATTCCAAATTGACGCTTTGAGAAGTGCTGTTCTAGTGGGATTCCCAAGATGGCTAGTCCCCCGATATTCGTCAGGACATGCCCGAAGCCAGCATGGAGGACGGGCGCAGCGAGCCACGCAATCTCGGGATGGAGCTTGAATGACCCAACTGCCAAAACACGGATGCTCTGAGTGCCCAAGAGTACAGAGAGAGCAACTTCACCAGCAAAGACGGCGGCCACAATCCAGATCAACGTTAGTGTGACCGGTGCATCAGCTGCCAGATATTGCTCCTTTGCCTCGCGTGCGGTTTCGCCCAATGGCTCTTGTCGAATGATGTGTGAATGCCAGCTCATAGCAACCGATACCCTCCCATGGAGGTTGGCACAGTGACATCGGCAAACCAGAACCGCTCTAGAGAGACGATGTGGCGGAGTTTTTCAGTGCAGTGTCGTTGGTTACGCTCCTGAACAGCCATGATCGAGTTGCACCGACTTCGGGCCACCCGCATCCGGCGAGATTTTTTAGATATGGGAAACGCGGTTGGTGATCCGAGACACCTGTATCGAACTGGTCTGTCGGTTGCACGCATCATACCCTAAGTCATGACTGGTAGAATCATATAGCCACCAGACCTTTCACGCAAATTATAACTTGCAAGCGGCTTTGCAACCCTGTAGGAACCCGTGCAGGGGGGTTTGCAAACCCCTACAATCGGGCGACAGCATATGGGTGGAAGCTTAGCTGCACTCAAGTCGGAATACGATGGAGATAATCAATCCAGCAAGCGGGTTTTGGGTGAGTATCTGTACGATCGCCCGGCCCAGTGGGTTGCCCAACAGGAGTTGGCCTCAGAGGTCGATCTCCACAGCAGTGTGGTCTCAAAGCATCTTGATGACTTCCACGAGGATGGCTATATCCTCTCGAAGAAGGTTGAAGGCGAACGACATGTTCAATGGGATGGCCGTGGCGCAGGCGGGCTTGGATACTGGGCCCGGGAACTGATTCCACAGCAGCTGTGGCAGGCTGGAAGTGAACTCCGGCCGTTCCTTACACTGGATCGATTGGGTGGAGCGTATTTGCCGACTTTACTGTTTGGCCTGTTGATGGGGGTTGGGCTGGTGATGGGTGTCACAACATATCTGATCGCAGAGTTTGAGTTGGGGTCGGTATTTGGGTATACAGCACTGGACATTCTCGTGATAACTGGAATACTCACTATGACGGCCTCGGTATTGTTGCTCGCTGCTATTTTATGGCGACTATTTGTTTTAGCTGTTTCAGCGGCCGGGTTGTTACCTTCATGGAGTGGTTCTGAATTGGGCGATGAATCAAGCTGATTAAGAAAAGATCCTCTGTACGTATTCGCCTTCTTGGGTTCCCAGATTACTCCACTTAAAAAACATTCCTAACACATACAAAACCTATTTGACACTTCAAACCAAATGAAAAACAAATGGTTGTAGCGAGTACATTCCGTTCTTTGAAGATCTATGATATCCTTGCGAATCTTCTCCCCGGGCTAATGCTTTTGATAATTATTGCGGCCACGATAAGTGTAGAAGAGTATTTTAGTGGGATCTCGACGAGTCTACTTGTTGCCGGGTTTTTTGTTGTTGGTTTTATTATTGGTCATGTCATTCAAGGAGTAGCCAGTAAACTGAATGGAACACCAAGGCTGTTCGGTTTGGTACTCTCAGAGATGAGGAATGTTGAACCGTATGATCCCGATGGGACGTTTCAGGCATTGAACCCACAAATTCGAGACTGGTTTGGGTTTAAACGAGCCACGACTTCCGATTTGAATCTTACTGAAGTAGAGGAAAAATTTTGGTCGTTGGCCAGGGATGAATTTGAACTATCAGATGACTTCAAAAACCATGGCCGGCTCATGCAATTAGTACTTAGCTATCTGGAGACTGTTTCAGCCGCGCGAGCACTACGGTTTCAATCTATCCACACGTTTCATAGAAGCATGTGGGGCATGTGGATCTTGTCGATTCCATTGATAATAGCAATCCAAATAGGGGGTCATTATAATATCTTAGCTACTCGTTCACTAAGTGTCTTCATATTGGTTGGTTCAGTCTCTCTCCTTGGGATCCGAGTTTTCGGAGAGCGTAAGGAGAAATTCAATAAAAAGGTCGTAGAGTACGCCATTGTCGATTTTTATGTTCAACAAAAGAGTCAGTAGGAATGGTTTCGTTTATATTTACGACTCTCTGCTAATTCCTCAGTATGGCTTGGTGAATGAGATACTTTCCAATCATTATTTGAATTCGCTTGAATGCGAATCCGGCCATCTGATCGAGTCGTCAGAACCTTTCGTTCGTTAGTTTCACCGGTAGATTCGTTTTTCACGGTGGCACCATTAGCAATGTTTCCGTATTTTGTAGGTACCGTATTTTGATCATCACCTTCCGATTTCTCTGAAAAGATGACGATATCCGGGTCTACATGAGTGACAAACTCATGAACGTAGCTGCTATCGCGTCCATGATGCGGTGCAATTAGTATATCTGCGTCTTCGCAGGCTTCCATTGCAGTATCCTTTTGAATCAATCCCTCAATACCCTCTTCGAGCATATCACCAGCTGTAACCAGCTTGAATCCTCGACAATTAACGACGGTCATTCTGCTCATATTATTCAAGCGTTCGTAATTTCCCTCTCCCCAGCCCGATTCTGGAGCTGAAAAATTGTGAAATGTTACTCCGGATCTATGACCCCCATCAGATCGGAATCTTCTCTCCGATTTTTCGACACCTGCCCACTCTGGATCACTCGGTGTAGGATCTGGGTCACCGCTATAATCATCAAGCTCAAAATACACCTCCACATCTTCGATGTACTCCTCGTCATCTTCCTCCTCAATTTTTTCTTCGAGGATATCTCGTGCTTGTTTTGGACGCTGGATGATTTCGGGGAGAAGATCCTCTTCTTTGAATGCATCTAAATCTTCAATGTGATCATGATGTGGGTGGCTGATAATCATATAATCAATTTTGTTCCGTCGAAATCTATTGCTTATCCACCATGCTGGCGAAAAATCACTGTTAGCTCCGGCGTCAATCACGATATCACGTCTTCCAACATGAAGGAACATCGCACTCCCGTGATTAACGTCCCACACACGAATATCGAGAACGTGATTACTCATCCAACCCATGTGTCTATGCAGAGTAAAGTTGGATTATTGGCATAAAGCTACTCAGAGTACAGTGAAAGTGGAATGGCTATCAGGGGAGATCAAATATTCCGTCTGGATGTTCGAGATCAATATCTAACTCACCCTCTTCAACGGTAATCTTAATGCGACCATGTTGTCGGGTTGAATAGATTTCTGTCTGATTATCACATACACGATTATAATCCGCTTGTGCATCATGCTCAGTTTTCTTACCGACGCTAAGAATTACAAAATCTGGATCAATTTTTTTGACTGCTTCCTCGTTGAAACCGTTTTGACGCCCATGATGAGCTGCCTTCAGCACTCGAATATCTTCAAGATCGTCCTCAGCGTATTCTAACACTCTTCTCCAAGCGTCTTCTCCCTCTATATCTCCAGGGAGAAGGATTCCTCCAGCAGGTGTATTTATTTTTAAGACGTAGCTCAACCTATTATAATTCTCATCCGCACGGTCAGCATACTTTTTGTTTAGTTGTTGTATGTATGGAGACGAGGGATGCAGAATGTCTATGTCGTCTTCTTTCCAAGTTGACGTTTTGGTTCCCTTTGTTGGTTGGATGTAGTGATGGTTGGTTTTACCGTGACGGATTTCCTCATAACGCCTCCAATCATTTGGATCAAATCGTTCTGGCCAGTTATCTTGTTCCGCACTCAACGTTTTCTTATGAAACGTATCCCAGAACTCTGTAATCTCAATTTTGTTATCGAGGTGCTCTAGTCCCGACAGATGATCCATATCCGGATGTGTTGCAATGAATCTCCAGACCCCTTTGCCACCATCATCTATGTTATTTTGGAAGTAATCAACAGGGGAATTAAGATACTCATATGCGTATTCTTCTTCTGACTCAGGCCCTTTGGAGCTCAGCAAATTTTTGAGAAAGTAACCAAGCCCGGCTACGTCAGCGTCTTGTTTGTGTTTCCAATCGTTGATATCAACGAATGTTACACGCCCTTCTGGATCCTTTTCATCACCAGGGTGGTGAATGATAGTGCAGTCACCGTGATCAACGTTCAGAAAGTGAGCTTCAAACTTTGATCTCTCACCCAACATATGAAATTCAATTATAGTCAACTATACAAGAGCTTTGGTTGTATCTGTACTACATATATGGATCCTACATGGTGTTTTTAGTTGGCAATCATTGCTTTTCTCTTCGCCGGAGTAGAGGGGTGAGAAGAAATCGCGGTTTAGACAACAGCCGTACAGTGCCACCAGCTTTGCCGCGGCCCGACATCCCAGATCGTCATCTCCGCTTCTCCTAAGATCATCACAACGGCCGCAGGCAAGCCATCGGTATCCAATGCGATTTCAATCGTCCACCGACCGGATGGATCTCTCGCCGGCGCAATGAGATCCGTTCCAATCACGTCTGATCGCTTCCCCAATTCATGAATCACTCCGCGGGCTCGATTCCGTTCTTCGACCGTACAGCTCATTGGGAGCCCTCAAAGACTCGCGTTGGGCGACCATGCTCATCGACAAGTTCGATAACCTCGCCATCGGCGACGTTGATGTGCTCATACAGCTCGTGGGTGACTGCATTGTCGCGGTCATGTGTGGCTTCGAGGGCGTATTGGGTCCTGAGACCTACACATGTTGAGCGTTCTCGAACGCCAACGAATTGGACGGTGAGGGGGCTCGAATGGCCTTCGAGAATGATCTGATCGTCGGGGCGATACGTTGAGAGGTCGGTTACGCCTGGGACTGCGTAGTCGGGAGTGGGTAGTGGTGCGTCGGTACGCTTTTGCTCGGTGCCACTTGTAGTGGCTGTTGGGCTTTGGCTCATCTGTAGTAGACACAGCCCAGCTCGCCTGTGACACCAGGCGGGATTTTGGCCTTATCGACTTTGCTGAGCTTTCTGTGTCTGTTTTAGTGTCCTGTTCCCACCACCATAATACTTTTTGTTATAGCCAGAGGTATGTATGTATGGTTCAAGGAAAACGAACAATCACTGATGATGAGATCGTCAATGAAATGAGAACCGCATCTGATCCAGCTTTTACCACGAGTGAGTTAGCCGAGAAATTCGAAATGACAACTGAGGGAATCCGGGGTCGCCTCAAGCAACTCGAAAATCAAAGCCGAATTCGATGCAAGAAGCCAAGCTCAAGATCAGTAATTTGGTGGGTGGATACCAGTCAGTCGTCGGTTGTTTGTTCGAAGTAGTGACGGCTCCCTCCTTCGGTAATCCAATATATGACTGTCCGCTGTCCGGGTTTCTTCTTTGCTAAATACCCCTCGTCGACGAGTCTGTTCATCTGGTGTCGAGCACCTTCTGTAGTACAATCAAGCTCCTCAGCAATTTCAGAGGGGACGAAGGCTGGATCAGTAGATCTCAAGAAAACCCGGAGGATGCTTATCGGGTCGATTTCTGGATCTGGGCCACGAGTCACTACATATCTATAGTACAGAATTTGATAAAATTCCAGCTATCTTTTTCCTCTTGCATGTACTAAAGGTTAAGTAGCTCTGTTTTGAACCAGAAGTTACAGACGTCACTAACGCATTATCGGGTTGGTAAAACACCGACCGGAGTGGAGTCCGGCCGACGTTCGTGGCGTCAAAGAACCTCAATGAAAGCAAGCATCCGGGCCGTCTTAACAACGACGGTCACATCCAGAGTGGCAACGCTACGGTACCCGACTGAACCGACCTCTGCTACATCCCACCGTCCGAGAGTGAGTGCCCAATGAGTTCTCTCGACGCCCTGCAAGCCAGAATCGAAGTGCTCGAAGCCGAAACCACCCAGCTCAAAGAAGCCAATGAGGAACTCACCGAGCGCGTCGACGAACTCGAAACCGAGAACGAGCAGCTCCGAGACCGCCTCGACTCTACCGAAGCAACCCTCACCACTATCCCAGACATCTCGATCGATACCACCCAGAAAGAACCCGTGAAGACACTCATGATTGAGGACATTCCCGTCGGTCGCAAGATCAGTGGGGCTGTCTCGGAGTGGGCATTCGAGAATGAATTGAAACCCGCGCTGAAAACAGACCTCGAAGCGTCTGATCCCAAGGTCTCCTCGAACAGTTCACCAACCCCCAGCGAACTCACGCCGATCGAACAACTCACTCGGGCCGAAGATCTCAGTGAACTCACCAACTCAGTCACGACACAACGGGCCGTCGCACTCTTCGAGCATCTCTCGAAGTGGGGCCAGAAAACGCCGAAAGGGTACTGCCTCCGAGCGAAGGACAATCCCCTCGCACTCCTTCAGGCGGATCAAAACGAGTCGCTGTGCTGGAAGCAATACTACAGAGCGTGTGAAGCCGTCGAATCGCTGTCGAATGGTGCGGTGACGTTTGTCGATTCGGATCGCCACGGGAAGATGCTCGTCTTGCACGAACACTCAGAGGTGTATGACCGACTGCAGGGGTCGCTGACAGCGTCGTCAGTACAGGCCGAAGGGTAGCCGTCAGTGACACACTGACTCCGACTCTACCACGAGAGGCCGCACACAACCCACGCTGTGTTTTCCCCTGTGGCTAGTGACAACCACCGCCTGGCTCTTCCCGAATAACAACACAACATCGAAATATAGAGACACTCCAAAGTAGATTAGCTCTGACAACACTGTCAGTGAGGGTGGGGCTATCAATACGCTCTATCCTCGATCTTCCATCCACTCTATGAATACCGCAGATTACGAGGCCGACGACTGGTTGGATTTGGCGTGGTCACCATGGCGTTCGCTCGATCCGGCCGCCGGCGAACTCACAGCGATCACCACAGAGCCGGGATTGTATCGGGTGCGTCATCACAACCGAGAGGGGCTCACCTACATCGGTCAAACTGGTCGGGATCTTCGTGAACGACTTCGGGCACTGGCGGGCTGTTACAACGAGGAGATGCCCTACACCGATCCGCACGTCACGGCACCCTGTTTGTGGGCGATTCGTCAAGAGTCCGGCCCCGCCTTCGAGGTTTCTGTGGCGACTCCTGATGGCGTTGGGGACAACCAACGACGCAAAGGAATCGAAGAAGCACTGATCGCGGTTTATCGCCGTGAAACAGGATCAAATACCGAGGCCAACTTCGGCCGCATGATCGAGGGCTACAAGCGATCTTCGCGGAGTAGCGATGGTGTCGTCGGTGGGCCACTGGAAGACGACCAAACAGAGCCGAATACAGCCGCTGGCATTGGGCCACTACCCTGGGAAAATCATTCGAATCCCACCGCTTCGGAGTGGATGGGCTTGGAGTGGTCTCCGCTTCAGACATTGGCGCAAGCAGATCAATCGATTCCACAAGCCGCCGGCGTCTATCGGATCTGGGATCCATCTGAGCCTCATCCCTTGGAGTATATCGGGCAGAGTACGAGACTCCGAAATCGGCTGTATCGGCATCGACGCACCCGCTCTGAGGAGCTTCACTTCAGCTATGCCACCCACTCTGTAGCTGACGCAAAACACATACTCGAACAAATCGAGACGGATCTAATCGGAGCTCACTGGCTGGCCCTCGACATGGCGCCGCGTGACCAATTCTAAGGAGGCCGTGGATACAAACGATCCTGCTGGATTATCCAATCGGTTCAGAGTCTTAACCAACAACCGATTCGTAATGGGATAATTTGTTGGTTAAGCATTCCGATGAAGAGCCCCCGACCTACCTGACTGCCCGAATTCAGCGCGAACTCTGAGTCTGACAAAGTATATTGCCCCGCAGATGGCTCTTTGATTCGTTAGCGAATCCGACACTCACAATGATCCACTCGATGTGCGTAGCTACTACCAGCCCTTCTCTAACCCAGCGTCTGTAAGTGATGACCGACTACCGTTCCATACTCCACACAGTCGCTGAAAACCCCGGCTCCACAGCCGATGAAATCGAAGCCATATCTGAGGGTGAAGACGCACAAATGCTCCTCGAAGAAGCTACCTCCAACGACGACGTAGTCTGTGTGAACGACAGATATTGGATTGTCCGAAAAGGCGAATTCGGTTATCATGAATACGATCATCCAGAGTCGTGAGTGGGCTTTCTCATCGGAGTATTCAAAGTTCTGTGCTGACAATTCAAGATACATTGTCACACACAAGCAGAGCAATCAAATACAAGTCTGGTAACTAGCGAGTATGGTCGAAATATCCGGCGATTTGTTGTGTTTGTATACGGCCGAAATCGATAGCAGTGGCGATACCTTCACACTTGAGGTACCCAAACGGGAGGTCGAAGCCGGCGAGCTCACTCCAGATGAGACGACGAAAGTAGCGGTGTTTTCGACAGCCCCCTCTGCTTCTGATTCTCCCTCGAATTCACAATCAGCAACCCAGCGTACTCACTCTGAGTCACCACCAGTCGATGATGGCGATATCGTAGATGTTGAAATCGACAGCCTCGGTGATCAGGGTGACGGTATTGGACGTGTTGGCCCGGGATACGTCGTCATTGTTCCTGAGACCGACGTTGGCGAACGGGTCAGTGTCCGCATCAGCGAGGCCAAAGAAAACGTCGCCTTTGCGGAGGTTGTCAAACGATACGATCCCGGATACTAGTGTTCTTCAGGGGCTGGTTGGAGTTATCAGGGATCTGGATATCGGCGAACCAGCCTTTGTATTGACGAGTGAATAGATTTGATCTTGATTCGACCCCGCGACTTTCAATAGATTGTACTGCTCCGTTTTCGGGAGGTCGGTTCGGATCTTCGTCTATAACCAATTAACTTCCTCCGTGTAGTGCTCATCAATGGTAGTCGGCCCCAGGAGTCCGTGCTTCCAAATGATTTCATAGTAAACCTATGCAAATTGGTTTTGAACGGGCTTTTATATACTGTGGGCGACATGTATCCGATAATGAGTGATTCGTCGGACGACTATACGCTTGAAGATGCGAAAGACGAAGTCGGAATACTCCGCCGTGTAACTGATGACGTTGTCGATGCAATTCAGAATGCAGAGAGCGAAGACGTACTGGAGTTCCTAATCGAGACCGAGGAACTTGACGTGATCCACGACGGAAAGCGTGGATTAGGCCGGGTGCGACGTGCCGTGCTTGAGTCACCGCTGGCCTCAGACCGTCTCAAGCGCGTCGTGAGCCTCCGTGGTGACGAAACACCAGAAGATATACTCGTCCCAAAAGACGTGGAGCGCAACACCAAAGTCGCACTCGAAGCCGGGAAGCCGGTTGTCCTGTACGGGCCGACCGGAACGGGGAAGACAACTTTCGCCAAGCAGCTCGCCCGTGAGACCGGCATCGGGTACGCTCTCAACACTGCGACACCCTCATGGACGCCGTCGGACATTATTGGTGGAATTAGCCCGGATTACACTGGTGACTCGCTAAGCTATCGGACGAAACTCGGCTGCGTGTCCGAAGCCGTACAGCGTGCTCGCCGGTTCGATGTAGAGTACGGCGTGATCCTTGATGAGATCACGCGGGCCGACATCTCGAAAATCTTCGGCCCGCTGTACACAGCCATCGAAAACCCCCATCAGACCATCTTCGAGACCGATGAAGGGGAGACTATTGAACTGGATGAACGGGTGAACATCATCTGTACGATGAATATGTCGGATCGGACGGTAAACGAACTCGACAACGCGATCACACGGCGGTTCGCTATGATTGAGTTGGACGAGTATGAGGAGGACAAGCGGCGGAAGCTGTTCAAAGACTGGATAACCACGCACGTTACTGACCACACTGATCTCGGAGAAAGCGAGATCCTCAACCTGTTTGAGCGGGACTACCAAGGGATCAACCACGGTCATGAATCGACATCACAAGGGTCCATTATGCGGTTCGGCCCGATGCATTACCGCGATGTTGCCGTCTTCCTTGGCGTCGGCTGTCGAGAAGGCGGAGAGTACGAATATGACCAGACAGACGCAGTCGGGCAGGCGTTCCGGACATACATCGTTCCTAGACTCCTGAACGCCGCCGCATTCCCCCAGATCGAGCGGATCGCGGAACACTATCGCGCGATGAACGGAGAGTTCGAGGAGTTTGATCTCGCCCCTGCTGCTGAGCTAGCCGAACGGGAACTCGAACAGGAACGCCACCAGATGGGCTCCTACGAGTAATGAGCACCGTTGACGAAGTCTACGAGTATGGGCAGGATACCTTCAATATCCCCGAACGTGGGGAGATTCGAATAGAGGGCTGTCCGTCGTCCATTGGAGATCAGCTTCGTCGCGCGTCCTTTACACAGCAGAGTCCCGGTGTCTTCACGAAGAGTCAAGCGGCACTCAACGGCGAGCAAGAGTACGAAGTCATTACAGTCACTGTTGACGGCGACGAGAACGAGGTACTCCATGTCGAAGCGACGGACATTATCGGCGTCGTGAGCCTGACACCATCGTCAAAGGTTCAGGTCGATCCGAAGATCGATTGGGAGCACATATTCGATATGCTGCTGGCGGTCTACGACCAGAACCGTTCCATCGAGTATCATGGGATTCCACTGCAGGACTTCCTCTCTGATGATATCCATCTCGATGATGTCTTCGTCGTGCTGGCAATCAACTACCTCGATGGGTTAGAGACGATCCACCGGCAGGGGTACATTCGAGACTTAGTTATCCGACGGCTCGACAGTCTAGACGGACGAGGGGAGATCGACGTCGAGCAAACGCTTTTGAACCACGCGCGGGGGACACTGGAGCCACACTGGATACGCAACGAGACCGAGTACGACAACGCCGCGAACTCGTTGCTCCACTTCGCGGGGAAGACGTTGCTTCGGCTCTTTCGGCAGAACTCCCACGAGAATGAGCACCCTGCATATGACCGTATCTTCTCAGAGGTTCACCGAGAGGTCGAACGCTTAGAGAGTATGGGTGTTAGTAGTGGATTAGATCGGATGGATGCGTATCGACGCCTCTCGCTCAGCGACCTTCCGAAGCAGCGTCGATACTACCAGAAGGCGTTCGATGTCGCCAAGGCGGTGATGTCCTCGTCACTCGGACAACAACTTCGGGACGGTCCGCGAGAACTCGTTGTGGACTACGTTCTGAATATGGAGTCGCTGTTTGAGCAGTACTCACAGGTCGTCATCGAGCGAGAGCTCTCGTATATCAAGTCCTACGACCACCTCGGAGCCCTCGACGACGTGACGCCAGTCCGGTCACCGTCAGTGAATCCGTTCGAGGGTGAGGGCCAGATCTACCACGAACCGGATCACGCGCTACAGGAGGGCGAGAAGACACTCGCTGTATTGGACTCGAAGTACTACGCGGAAGGCCACGATCCAGTGAAAGAATCGCCGTCGAGATCTCGATTATTCAGCTATGCCTACCTTCTCCACGCCGACCGGTTGGCGTTTCTGTGTCCGCTACTCGAATCGAAGCGTCGTCGAGTCTCCCAGACCGGAGCAGAACTCCAGATTGTCTCACCCGAGCAGTCATTTTCACTGGATGGATTCGGCGACATCGTCCACAACTACCTACACGATGTCCTCGTCGAGAAATCTGCCGAACTTGAAGCCTTCCGCGCAGTCGCAGAGAATCGCTTGTGTCTCGATGGTGTCGAAGAGACTGACCTGAGCGAGGCGACATCGATGAGCGGTCCGTTCACGTTCAAAGATACTCGGGACTTCTCACTTCGCGTCCTCAAGGCTGCCGCCGACGAACACTCATGGGAAGTTCGCAATCGATACGATCTAGAGCAAGACGGCGACTGGACGCGAGAACAAATAGAGACACGTTGTGAACAACGCTATGAGCATGCGACGACGTGCGTACCGGTATTTTCGCGCGAGCACGGGAAGGAGTGGATCGACCTCTACTTCCTCCAGGGCGGATCCGATAAAGTGGAGAAAGAAGGGCCGCTGAAACTGCTCTGAATAGTATTATCGTGAGATTAAAACGGCGCGACGAGCCACTCTCCACTCTCTTTCCGGTCGAGCTGTGGCCCAAAGACCCGCTGAAGCGAGTGGAGTTCGTCATCGTACCGAAGGTCGTAGGTCTTACCACTTCGATGAAACGACCCTTCGACGACGAACTGTATCGTGGGACTTTGATACTCCAGATCGTTCGCACGTTGATCCATCTCACGGGCGAGTTCGGTCGCTATATCCTCATCACTCAGGGCATCCGCGAGTCCGACGACACTCACTTTCTCGGGAACATTATTCTCCTTGAGCCGCTGGAGGAACTCCTTTACGGGAATCTGGTGTTCGAAGGTATCGCAGGCACCTTCGATGATGAGATTGTACTGTCCAGGTATCTGTCCGGGGCCTGTCATTCTTACTGGAGATTATCTTCGCCGAGTCAAGTAATTGTGTTGCTTGCCAACTCTATATCTGATAGCTCGTTTTGATGTGGTTTTATTCACTGACAATTCATTTAGGCCAGTATGGTTGACGGTGGCCGAAATCTGGAGAAAGAAATCATAGATTCATTTTTTGAAGAAGTACGCCGAGACGACTCAATACCGGATGATGTGGCAGCCGAACTGGAACGGCTTGAGAACCAAGACGATTTGACTGATTCTTCCAAAGTGATTAGAGTTGCAGAGGAGGTGCTCTCTGATGTACATTCAGAAGATTGAGGTTCAGAACATAAGGGGAATAACTTCTTGGGGAGAGAAGTTCGGTGAACAAAATGTGCGGATTCTTGGCCCAAATGGGTCAGGAAAGAGCTCTGTGATTCAGTCTGTAGAATTCGCACTTACAGGTGACATCTCCCGTCTGCGTGGTTCTGGGACACAAGACATTCCATTTTCTCAATATGCATCTCACGTGGAAGCGGAGCCAGAAGAAGCGTGGGTAGCTGCTACGTTTGCGACCAATGGTAGTAGAGATATCGAAATCAAGCGGTGGGTTTCTGATCCAGATAATCCCACGATTGTCTCACCCGAGGATATCGATACAATTCCAGATTGGCTTCAGAAACAAATGGATGCCGCTAAACTCGGTCATTCAATCTTAGATCGAGACCGCTTGCTTCGGTTTGTCACCGCGCCCGAAGGTGAACGTGGTGATCGGATAGACGAACTCTTTGGAATAGAACATATCGACAAGAAGCGTAAGTCTCTGAAGCACGCAGCCAGGTCATATGAAAAAGAGAGTATAAAATCAAAATCAAAAGAAAAAGAGCAAGCAGATAAACGGTTCTTTGAGTTGTTCCCCGCTGGAATTTCAACTCGTTCGAAGGCCGTTGAGTACATCAATGACAGGCGGGAGGAACAAGGTGTACACCCCATCGAATCACTTGACGATGAGATTACCGGAAAAATTGAAATCAGCGACAAAATTTCAATTGACGCACTCCAGAGTGAAGGCACTGTCAAGCTTCTCAATAGAATCACAGATGGGTTCAGAGACACACGGCAACAAGGTATAAATAAGTACAATGAAATTGATGATCTCGTTTCAAGCTTGGATGATGCAGAAACCCCCGAGAAGACGCTCAATACGCTAGATCTCATAGAGAAGGGGATCCCTCTTCTTGATGAGTACGATGGAGAGTGTCCACTTTGTTTGGCGGATTGGGACAACAATGAGATTCGCGAGCACCTTCAGGAACGTAGGGCCCATGCCTCTCGCGTTCAATCTCTCAAGGACGACATAGATTCGGCCTATGAAGAACTCAATGGCATTCTGGTAGAGTATACTGATGATCTTGCACAGTTACAATCTGAGATAGACGATGATTATCCAGCGGCTTCGCGCGAACTCGAAACTACGATTGAATCAGCTAATTCGTGGAAAGATGAGCTGAATGATGGGACCATGACGAACCTCCCATCGGTGAGTGAATTGGAAAGGGTAGTGTTCCCGGATTCACTATTAGAAGAGATTCAACAGCTAGTACAGATAGCTGATGAAAAGCCGGAGGTGAGGTCCTCGGTAAGGAACATCGAATTACTGGCCAAAGCTGATGATCGATACGAGGAGCTCAGAAAACGAGAGGCAGATTTAGAGGAGGCTAAAGCTGTCTATGACGCATTAGATGGTGTTAAACAACACTTCATGAATGCTCGTAGTCGGGTTCTGAATGAGGCGTTCAATGAAATATGTGAAAAATTTGAAACATATTATCAGGAGATACACAGAGATGAAGAAGCTGCTGATTTCTCAGCAATGCTCGAACCAACTGACACCGGTGTCAAGTTTGAACTGAAGTTCTACGACCAAGGGCACCACCATCCTGGTGCAGTCCACAGCGAAGGGCACCGGGATAGTATGGGGTTGGCACTATTCCTCGCTATGTCTGATGTTGGTGGTGATGATATTGACATCCTGTTATTGGACGACGTGATGATGTCTATTGATTCCGGACATCGTTCGAATATAGCTAACCTTTTAGCTGAAAAAGTCTCTGATGATTATCAAATTCTTCTCACAACTCACGACAAAACCTGGAATCGTCATCTCCATCTTACTCAGGAGTTCAACAAACAAGTTCGATTTTCAAAATGTTCTCTCGAAGGAGGTCCTCTTCCAGTCGCTAGCTTATCGGATCCTTGGACTCGAATCGATCACCACATCGAACATGACGATGTCACAGCGGCGGCTGCATGGATTCGTAAGACTGTAGAATGGTATTCCCGGCGAGCCTGCGCAAATCTTAAAGCCAGCGTACCATACCACGAACTGGAAGACGAGACCTTGAGCCTTGGCCGGCTTTATCAATCTGCTCTCAAACAGTACGAATCGCTGATTGAAAACGGCTCTATCGTCGATGAAACGGAGTATGGTCAGGGTCTGTATAGTACCGAGGATGTGCAGGATGAGTTAGATGCTATTCAAGAAGTCAAAGAGCAAAAAGATCGCCACCTGAAGCTGCTACACAAGAATGTTCATTATAACGATGCTGAGGCGGCGTTCTACACTGGGGAGGAGCTAAAAAACGAGCGTGACGTATTTAAAAAGGCGTACAACTTGTTACACTGCTCAGACTGTAATTCCTGGGTAAAGAAAGGGGATTACGTCTACTGTGACTGTACGATTCGGGTCAAGCCATAGATTCAGTAGCTCGTGATATCCCGATCTCCAAGAACCCGCGTGTACGTGTCGTCGCCGGTCACGTCGGCGAGACGACCGGCGAGTTCGCGCAGGTCGTCATCGACGTCCCACTTCTCGACGTAGTTCTGGACCGCCTGACCCTTCTCGTAGCGGTACCGGAGGAACTGGAGTTTGTCAAGGTTCGAGAGGTGGTCACCGCTCTCGCCGTTTACGCGTTCCTGGATGTACGCTTGACGCTTCTCGTTGTCCCACGTGCCGAGTTCGAAGCCGCCGTCCTGATTGTATAGATGCGTCTCCTTGAGGTCTTCCGGAGCGGCGTTCGTCCCCCGACAGAGCTTATTGACATCGTCGTAGGAGACGTTCGACGTATCGAGCAGGTCGATGAACACGTCCTCGACGCCGATGTCACTAGCCTCCTGAATAATGCCGTAGATCTCCTGGACGACCTCCTTGGCGGACATAATGTTGTCGCCGCGTCGGACCTTCCCGTGGTGCTTCGAGTACTCGTGGAAACACGCGCCCATCTCCATTACGCCGATGTCGCCGCGGGAGAGGTCGCGGTTCTCTTCGAGTTGCTTGCGGGTGCGTCGGGCCGTACGGTAGATGTCTCGTCGGAGTGATTTCCACGACGCTACTTCTGTCTCCCTAACAGGACGAGCCACGACTAAGATATCGAAGGAAACTGCCTCACCCTCGATGAATTTGCTTATGTCGGCAGTCAGTGGGTAGGTGGCTGTAACTTCAAATCCGCTATCACATAAGGATTCAAGCAGCTCTCCCCAGGACTCGGAGTCACTATGGTGATAAGTGAATGCTAATACTCCATCTGTTTTCAAAGCGTTCTGTATAGTTGTGAATGACTCATGGAGTTCCGATTCAAATTCTTCAGCTCCCTTGTTTTCAGCAGGATTTGCAACTATACTCTCTTTTCGTGGCGTGGCATTTTGGTTGAATCCCTCATATCTCTCTGAAAGGATTATCTTCAACCATACGTAAAAGAAGTCAGAGACTTCCGAGTAGATAATGTTGTCATAGTAAGGTGGGTCGGTTATCACCGCATCGTACTCGTCCTCAGACTCAATGTTACGAACGTCCCCTATCTCCACACTTGCGTTCTCCCCTACAGGTTTCGCAAAGGGCTCTGTTTCGACAGTTTCTGGATCATCAAGAGACGAATTACGCGGAATTCTTGGATAGCCGTCTTTATTCGGATATTCCACATATCGATCAGTTGGAGCACCACCCCACTCAATTCCTCTAAGAACTTGATCCCAAGATGACGAAAATGTTCGAGTTCCGTATTTTGCACCCCACAGATTACTTTCACAAGGACGCTGTGGCGGTGAGAATGAGTTCGTTTTGAAAAGATCGTCAGACTGGTTGTAGGCTTGACTATATCCGATCATCATAGTATTCCCACGCAGACAGTCAGAAAATGCAAGAAGAAGATACTCTTGTGCATTTTCATTCTCTACGCTATCAATTGCTTTCATCAGAAGACTGTGTGTGAGTTTCTGACGCTCGTTGAACATATCCTCCCAACTATTTATACTATGTTGGAAAACGTCATTTCCAGACACAGAGGAAGCCGTTGTGATTGCACCTTTGGGTATTTCCTCTTTGGGGATGTAATCATGTAGATCATTTCGACTTTCCCACTCTTCTTTTGCCTCTTGAGCCAGTTCCAAATCAATTTGTTGAACTTCCCGGTAACCTTTGACTTTTGCCCGGCCATAGTCATGCTCCTCATCACAGATTGAACAGTAGTATTCTAGTCCATACAGTTTCAGGTCATAGCCATCCTGTTCCTGAATAGCATCAGTAATACTGTACTTTTGTCCACAGGAACGACAAGTGTAATTACCCCTATGAGCGGTTCCTTGCTTAGGAACAAATTCATGTCTACACTCACTACAGATGCACTCATTTTGCCAATCACCAACAAGAACGATATTCTCACATTCGGGGCAGAAGACATGATACTTATCATCGTTCTCATATCTTCCTTTAGCTACTCTGTAATCATCAAAGAGGGAAACCACATCACCACAGGATGTACAATCTAATTGCTTCACCCAGAAATAATTCATCACCTCTGCATCATGTTCTTCTGGGTGATGTGGACAAGGTGTTTTATAATAGCTCTGAATTTCACTTTTGACCTGACGCTTTACTTCTTCAAAACTCTCAACTACTTCATCGGTCTTTGTCTGACCTGTTTCGAGCTCCTTTTTAGTTGCAAACCAAGCAACTGGGTTTAGATCACGCCCATGACATTCTGCACCAAATCTGGATGCTTCGACAATACTGGTTCCCCCACCCATGAACGGATCAAGGACTTTTTTATTATTGATGCGAATGTCTTTCGGATAGAGCTCCCAGAGTGAGTCCGGATTTTTTACAGATACTCCGTTCACTAACTCCTCAACATCTATGGAATCCGAATTGAAGTCTGATAACTCTGTATTACTACCTGGTTCAAAAACATCAATATCGTCTGGATTATCGGCTAGTGTGTAGAGACTAATCGCTCTAAAGACACTACCCAGACGTCGAGCCCACCATTTATGCATAGTATAGATCGGACGGTACCATTGACGAGCACCCCCATAACCCTCTTTTTCTGAAATATCATTCAATTGTTCTATAGGGAACCCTCTTTCAATGGGTAATTCTTTTCGCTTACTCGTCTGCTGTGTGTCTTGACTCATATCTGAAAGCTGATTTCAATTTTCAGGCTTGATGCCTCATCTGGAATGTGCTCGAACAGGTCCTGCACGTTCGTGTAATCCTGTTCAGACTGCAATGTCAAACTTACCTGAGTTCGTTCGACATCAGCCGTCCCCTGTAATGCACTGGGAACGCCTTCTCTGTCAGGTAATATGAAAGTGACGTCGCCGTACTCGACGCTCCCCGTCTGGTGGTTGTTCCGCCACTTGCTCCGCATCGCGGCGACGTCGTCGCCATTATACTCGAACCGCCAAGTGTCAGCATCTATGTCGGCCTTCCGGAACGGATAGCCAGGTACCCAGTCGGTGGCCTTGTCCGACCCGGTCGTGTTAACCACGTACTCCGGTTCCTCGTCCTTCCCGATGTTCTCCAGCAGGAACGTCCGCACCATGTACTCGGTAACGCTGTCGTCGAAGCGGTCGGTGACCTTGTTGACCGTGAACTGGTCATCCGGTTCTAGTTCCTCAATGTATGCCAGAATCTGGTCACCGATTCGGTCGGATACCGTCGGGACGATCTTGACTGTCGTCGGCTCCCGGTCCCCGAGCGATCCGAGATACCGACCGCCGGCCTCCAGCACGTAGTCGTCGACGAGGAACTCGTTGACCGCCTCACGAGCAACCGATTCGGTCTCGTCCGGCGGCAGGAACACCGCTTCGTCCGACCGAACCTCTCCGATGATCGTGTCGAGATTCGCGTACCCGTCGTCGTTGATATGCTCCTCGATACGGTCCACGAGGGACGATGAACCGACGACCTCCGCACCGCCGACATCGCGGAGTGTCGCGTCGGATTGCGGCTTTTCCAGGATCTCGTTGCCTTTCACGATGACGTACTGATCCTCACGGGCGAGCCTGCCGATAGCCCGCATCACAACGTCGTGGCTATCGCCTTCGATCCAGATCTCGCCGTCTTCAACGAGCTCCAGTTCGAAGTCACCAATGTCGAGTGCAGTCGTCCCGCTCCCGAACCGCTGGCGGAGCTCCTGCTCGGCGTCATCGACGCCCCATACATCTACTTCGTCCTGCTGAACGAGCACAGTGTCCAGTGAGCTTCCGGATAGGTCGTCACGGAACCCACCAGTATCACGGGCGAGTACCGGCTTGCCGTCGAGTGCTTCGACGGTTGCGTTCAACACATCGTTGGCACTGCCGGGAATCGGGAGTTGTGGATCACGGAGGAACTGTTCATAGATATCCTCGACTGATATTTCTCCACGTCGCTCCAGAAGGTCCTCGGCGATGTCCCAGACATGCGACTGGAGGTCGAATGGGTCAGCTGCCGCAGAGTCCGCAATGTTCGAGGCGTCGAGTTCCGCCTCGTCGAGGACGAAGACATCGAGATCCATCGGCTCCACTTTCGCCCACTCCTCATCGTCCATCAGATTGTCGCCGTCGATCACATCGCCGTAAAGGAGTTGAATCTCTTCACGGAGCTCGTTCTCCTCCTGCTCCATCATACTGCGAATCGAGGTGCGGATATCGTCGTCGAGAGACTCGTCGGCGAGTACCTGTCGTGCGCCCTCAATGTACCGCGCCTTGTCGATGTACCGTGTGCCGGACTCGATAGCCTTGTCCCCTGAGGGCTGGACGAACACGAGTGTGTTGCGCCACTCGCGTCCGCGACCGTCGTTCGTGATGACCTTCTTCACCTCGTCCTGGGTCCACTGGCCGTCCTTCACGACGACCTTCACCTCACGGTCGTCCGGAATGTCCCGCATATCGTTCGTCCGGAACCCGACTGGGTGCGCGGTCGAGCCGAAGATATCCGAGATGAAGTCCGCGATCTCGGCCTTCGCCGACGTCTCCGACACATCCACAGCTGCGTTCCGGATGAGTGCGTTCGGGTTCTGCCGGTCACGGATGGCGTACTTCCCGTTCAGCTTGTGGAGGTGCCATGCAACGCCGTGTAATCGTTCGAGATTAAGAACGACATCGGAGACGAGGTCACCTGTCTGGTAGGCACCCATCACAATCTCCGACACTTCCGCACCCTCGCCCTCGCTCGGCTTCAGTGAGTAGAGGAGGATCGTGTTCAGGATGCGACGACCGTGAGGTACTTCCTCCGTGTCAACACGGCTTTTGATGTCACCGGTAGCGGCGTTCAGGCGTTCGTAGTTGATTTTCGCCAGTTCGTCCTCGAACTCGATGGCGTCAATGTCGCCGTGTGTGATCAGATCGGTCTGATCTTGCATCTGCAAGAGGACTTTCGAGAAGAGGTAGATCATCCCGCGTGTGTTCTGGTTACCCTCATCGGCGTAGTAGCGTGTCTCAAGGGCATCCAGAAGCACAGGGTGGAACGGATAGAGATCGTGCATCTCGGACAGCAAGTCGTCGGGGAGGTCGACGTGTCCATCGGCCTGGTCGTACGCATCGAAGTACCCATTTACAATCTCTCGGGCCGCACTCTCGTTCACGGAATCTATCAGGCGATGGCGCAAGACCTCGCGCTTGTCCACCTGATTGTTCATATTGACTTCAACTGCTTGTTCACGGTTCAGGATATCATGGACCTCGGAGCCTTCCCGGAGTACCGATACAATCGTGTAGAGTTCGAGATCAGAGAGTGCGGTCGATTCGAGTAGCGACTGGAGAAACGCTTTATTTGCGCTCTTTCGGTCTCCTTGAAGCGTATCGAACCAGTCCTCCAATTCGTCCACGAAGAATGCGACTGTGGTGTCGCCGACAGCCTCCTGAATCGTCTGCATATCGGGATAGCCACCCGACTCGAACGTTCCGGGATCGTAATCGAGTGCCTCGAAGAAAGGTTCCCACAGGTATTCGTACTGTTCGTTCTGCATCGCAACCGTGATTGGCGTCGCCGATTCCGGAAGGGCAGCGTTGAATTCCTCAATTGAATCACTTGCCCAAGTG
Organism: Halonotius terrestris; assembly: GCF_006861665.1. Lineage (GTDB taxonomy): Archaea > Halobacteriota > Halobacteria > Halobacteriales > Haloferacaceae > Halonotius > Halonotius terrestris. Next base: position 63,929 of record NZ_RKLU01000006.1, read on the forward strand.
CCTGCGGCGGCGGGATCATCGAAACAGTGGTACAGAGCCACCATCTGGTGGGACTTCCCACTGCCGTACGGACCATACAGTATATGCGTGCCCCGGGGGTCGTCTCCAGTCAAAGAATCACGAAGAATCGAGAGAGCCTCTCGAAGCCCCTGGGTCATCAGCGTCCGTTCGAAGAAGAGTGCTGCGTCAGACTCGAACTCGTCGTTGTCATCAACATTGTAGAGTTTTACCTGTCCATCGATCTGCCCTTCTTCCCGAAGCTCCCGGCTGAGGGTTACTGTGTCTTCAAGCGTATTTGGTAAGGATCCCGTCTGTGCCATCTTGATACTAAACCAAAGCTCAGTGACACCCAATAAACACTATGATCCTTTGAATACAATTTTGAGTTAGTAATCTTCAGCCATATCTGATGGAATCGGAGTGTGTGTGCAATTCGGCCGACTCGGGATTGTTACGGGTGTATCGTAGTTCTCGTTATCATACCGTTCTTTTAATCGATTAAGTAACGGGTCAATTTCCCACGTGTTGCCAGCTAGTTTTCTTGTACACTCTGACCTTCTGTTTTCGTGTGGTGAATGTGGAATATAGCATTCTGAGCACCCGAGTTCTTTCAATTGTAGAAACACCCCGTGGTTGTAGAAACGAAGAGCTTGCATTCGAACCAGGGCCTCATTCCAATCGCTGCTAAACGTATTATTATCGTGTGAATGTGGTGATTCACGTCGTGGGAGCTCTTTTAGAACACGTTCATACGCCTCTTGGTAGTCGATTTTGCAGTCAAAGAAGTCGATCAGAATATCTCGTGCATGTTGTTCTCGGTCACCGCCCTCTACCCTCTTTCCATGGATTGGGCGACCAGGAATGAGATCAGCGATCTGCGTTTGAAGGGCTTCGTTACCTCGGATTGCTTAGGGGATTTCTAAGTAATGACTAGCCCACTGCGTCCTAATTGAGCACCTAACTTAATGTTATTTCACATTCACTTAGTGATTTGGTGGAATTCCAGCTACATATCGCTACTTCTGAAATAGAGGCCACCTGGGTTGGTGCTTGATCGGTGGTCACAAAACGTATTTCAGGCACACTTGTTTGTACGGACGTATGAGCGGGTACGACCTCGTCGATATCGAGGTCACACACGAATCTGCTGATGATCTTCTGGATTCGCTGTCTGAGGACGGTACTGATGGGAGTCACTTGCAGAGTATCCAGGCAGTCCGTCTGCAAGCAGGCCAGCCGGATTCAGAACTTCGATCACTGAAGGAGCTGGACGAGAACGCCGTCAAACTTCTCGAACACCAAGTGGATGCAGCCTACCGGGCTCTCTTCGAGATGGACGGAAAAGCACTCTTGGCCGACGAAGTGGGCCTCGGAAAGACCATCGAGGTCGGGATGATTCTCAAGGAGATGCACTTCCGTGAAACGGACGAATCCGTCCTCATCCTCACTCCCGCACAGCTGGCCAAACAGTGGCAGGCTGAACTCCGAGAGAAATTCGGTCTTGACTTCGTCTGCAACTACGACGACGAATTCGAAGATTTCGACGCCCACGATTACATCATTGCGAGCATCGACACTGCGAAAAGCGAGCGACATCGTCAGACGGTTCTCGACCGCGACTGGGACGTTCTAGTCCTTGATGAGGCCCACTACGTTAAAAACGAAGAGACGGATCGTTACGACCTGATTGACCGGCTCTCCTACAACTATGCCTTCTTTTTGACTGCAACGCCGATTCAGAACGAGCTGACTGACCTCTACAATGTGGTCTCGCTTCTCCGTCCTGGACTCTTTGGTACACGGGACGTCTTCCACCAATACTTCGTGAACAACAATCAGGAGACACTGGTGAATCGAGACGAATTACAGGATCGGTTGAATAAGGTGATGATCCGGAATCGACGGGAAGACACGGATATCGATTTCACAGATCGGACTATCGACACGCGAACCTTCGACCCGACCCCGAAGGAACGTGAACTCTACCAAGCAGTCTCCGACTACGTCAAAGGAGCTTACAGTCAGGACCAGGGGCAGAAGCTCGTGTTGATGCTGCTTCAGAAGGAGGTCGTCAGTAGCCCGGTAGCCCTGAAGCAAACCATCGAGAAGCGACTCTACGATCAGTCAGAGCTCACGCACGCAGATGAACTAGAGTCGATCTTGGATCTGATTGATGAGATCGATACCGTGACCAAACAGGAGCGACTCTTGGATATCGTCGAAGAAGCCCGCGACAATGTTGAGATGGGGAGAGTCATCGTCTTCACTCAGTTCCGAGCAACCCAACAGCAGATCCTCGACAGACTCGCCTCGGAGGGATACACAGTTCACGCATTCCACGGCGGGCACTCAAGCAGCGAGAAGGAACAAATTGTCGAGGAGTTCGAAGAGGAAGGAGGGATCCTCGTATCGACCGACGCTATGAGCGAAGGGCGCAATCTACAATTTTGCAATATATTAGTCAATTTGGATTTGCCATGGAATCCGATGCGTGTTGAACAACGTATCGGACGTGTACATCGGATCGGCCAGAAGCGAGATGTGTTCATTTTCAATATGGCGTTGAAAGATACGGTCGAGGAGTACGTATTGGAACGATTGTACCACAAGATCGATCTCTTTCAGCAGAGCGTTGGGGAACTAAGCTCCATCCTGAGCCGCTTGGAAGAGTCGGGGACAAGCTTCGAAGACGAGATCTTCGAACGGTTGGTGGCCGCTGATTCCGAAGTCGATCTCGAAAACGATTTTGACGCGATGGCAGTTGACCTCCAGGAACAGCGCGAACTCGCTGATAAACTTGAGGAATTCAATAGCGGTGTGTTCGAAGGATTCGATCTGGGAGAGAGCGATGACTGAGGCTTCGATTTCTGTCACGCAATCCGTGGTAGAGAAGTTTACAGAACGGTATCTATGCTCTCTCGGCTGTTCCATCGAGCAAAGCGACGACCACTGGGAGGTATCGGTACCTGAGGCCACGGAAACCGTAATCTCACAGGGGAAACACATGCTCATTCGCGGGGAGGTAAATCCAGATGATGACGATGAGAACACGAAACGGCTGCATCCAGAGAGTGCGTTCTTTCAAGAGCTACTCCGAGAGGCTAGTGAACGGTCGCCTTCTGGTAAGGTGTCGATTGAGACCGACTCTGATATCGAGATTCCGGAATGGATCCATCACAGTTCTGTCGAGGTAGAGAATGCCCAATTCACTCCGTACTACGACCGCATAGCCATCGTGGTTCTCTTTCGTGTTGGTATCGAGACTGTCAGTGAATACCAGCAAGAGCTTCTACGCGCCATCGCTGTAGACACGCGGTCAGAGGAGATCCTTCCAAAACTGGCTGAGACATTCCTTGATAGCACCAAAGTAGAGACGGAGACAGCCACTAGTGATGATGTTCAGCTGACCAAGACAAATATACGGCCTCTTCTCGAAACAGCCCGGGAATTATTGCTGAAAAACGTACAGGGTAAGCTCGACTCTATTCATCGAGAAGCCTCACGTGCGGCAGATTCAGAAGTCGAAGAGTATCGTCAGATGCAACAACAGCGTATACAAGAGCTACAGGAAAAACACTCGAATCTGTCGTCAAAGATCAACGATCTAAGTGAGAAGATCAACTCCGGAGACGAGGATTCACGAGTTCAAGCACTACGTGAACGGAAAGAACTCAAATCAGAGTATGAGGAACTCGACGAGACGCTTAACGAGTTACAGGAACGCCGTGACAGTGGATTCCCCGAACGACAACGAGAAATCCGAGAGCGGCACTCACTCGACGTGCAGGTCAGACCCCTTACGCTGACTGAAGTTGAGTACGACCGAGGTGAGATCGATTTCGAACTTGTAGATGGTAGCATACATCAAACCGTTACTCTCGGATACGGAAGTGGGATCGGTGTAGCTGATACAGTTCGCTGTTCGTCGTGTGAACGGAAACTCACCGAAGGCAACCCGATTCGAGCGATTTCGGATGGACTCAAATGCCAGAGTTGTACCAAAGAGCGGTGATATGGTGACCTCTCGATGGTTCATAAGAGCAATACCGCTGAGCGAATAGAGCTACCACACTCATTTGTCAATGAAACCGTGAAATAACTCGATCCTGAACGAATTCCGGTTATTTCTAGGAGAGTCTGGATTTACGGTATGACTACTCATTAACGCTGGCTTCCGAACGATGTCCTTGACCAATTAGTTCGACTAAGCTCGCTTTCGAGAGTGGATCAATATCAACGCGGGTTCCTTGTGCAGTATAGAAGATATCTGCAGTCACCTCTCGATCAGAGAACCATTCATTCAGCACGTGATAGTACACGCTGAGTTGCTTCCGATACTCATCCTCGGCCTGCCGTCCGAGGTCAGTTTTGAAGTCAATAATCTCGACAGTATCGGGACGAATGTGAACAAGGTCGACGATTCCAGAGATATTGACCTGCTCGCCGTCGACGGTGAGTGGCAGATACGCATCCTCCTCAACTCGTAGCTCACCACCGAGCGAATCTATGAGTGACTTGAGGTGACGTTCATCGTCGTTCGTGGGCGCGACATCTCCTTCCAGTATGTACCGCTCAGCGAATTCGTGAGTCTGCGTTCCGAACGCGGTCCCTCTTCCGTCGGCGATATCCTCAAACACATCATCACGCATCAGCGTATGCGGCGAGTGACCGACTGGACCATCCGGCGTCGGCACAGCAATCTGCAAGTGTGCCTGTGTCGTCTCGTCGATATCCTCTTTCTGAACGTTGGGTTCTAATTCCTCAAGGTCAACTGGGAGCTCTTCAATGAACCTGTTCGGGCTCTCGCCTGCAGCGAACACGAGGTGGCTCTCAGCCCGCGTCATCGCGACGTAGAGCAAGCGTCGTTCCTCATCATATCCACGCGGCAGGCACTTTCGAAGAACGTCGGCCCGCCAGTTGTCGTGAATATGAGGATACCCGTGATCGTCAGAGTAGAGTTTCCGTTGGCGTATCCCGACCGGATCGTCGAACGTGATCGCGTTACTGTTCCCGCCTGAAGGTGGGAAACAATGGGAGTTCATATTCGCAAGCAAGACAATGGGATGTTCGAGTCCCTTGGCCGCGTGGATGGTCTGGACCGTCACAGAGTTCATACCTGCACTCGCGTGGACTTCGTGGGTGCTTCCGTCCTCGATGCCGCGTTCAATAAATCGGATGAGGTCACCTCGTGTTAATGTCGTCGCGCTGTGGACGGACTGGATTGTTGTCAGCAGCACGTCTGCGTAGGCCCCGTCGTAGTCGTACTGGGCGAATACACGCTGGGCAATCCCCCCGACAGTCTCTAAGGCTGCAAGCTCCGACTTGAACGCCTGCATGTTGGTGGGGTACTCCTCGATATCGAGGACGTGTTTGACTTCGTCGAGCGTGTAACCAGCTTCCTCAAGCACGACTGCCCATCCCCGTTCCGCGTCGGATTCGAGGATTCGCAGCCATGCTAGGAGGAGCTTCGCCGGGTCAGACCGGAACAACTCGATACCTCCTTCGTATGCCATCGGCAACCCATACTCTTCGGCGACAGAGAGGATTTCTCGGCCAAAGTCACGAGTCCGGGTGAGGACGGCAATGTCACCGTACTCTGGCAGCCGAAGTTCCCCATCCTCTTCGACCTGATACGCGTCGTTCCCGACGATCTCCTGAATCTTGGTTAGAACGGCTTCGTGTTCGTCTTCGTGTTGAATCGCCTCTATCTGCGAATTTTCGTGAGAGGCGTTCGAGGAGAGCGACACAATACTATCTCGCACGGTTGTCTCGTCGACGTCGTCCGAACTCGCCGCTGGTGACACGAGGCTATGTTCCGAGAAGTCGAGAATCTTCTGGGTTGACCGGTAGTTCTCGATGAGTTCGATATCATGGATCGGTCGGGTCGACCACGATACTCTCTCGTGATCCTCGTTGAGTTCGTCGACGAACCGATCCAAGCGGGACTCGAATTCGGTTATATTCTCGACAGCAGCGTACTGGAACGAGTAAATGCTTTGCTTCCAGTCACCAACGACACAGATGTTGTTCGTGTTTGCAAGGAGGAGAGCAAGTTTGAACTGGATCTCACTAGAGTCCTGGAATTCGTCGATCATCACGTACTCGAAGGCGACATCGTCGCGGAGTTGATGGTCATCGCAGAGCAGGACAAACGCGAACAGCTGGAGGAAGCTGAAGTTGAGGTAATTCCGACTGAGGGCGAACTCAAGGTACTCGTGGTAGATGTCGTGAACGAAGTTCTTGAGGCCCTCTCGCCGTTCGTCAAACACCAACTGTGCGACGCCATCAGGGACCTGCTTCTCACCCCATCCGCCACGGATTTCGTCTTCCTCGGGCGCGTCTGGGAGATAGCACTTGTCGTCCCCATAGCCTCCGAGCTTCGAACGAAGCTTCGATTGTTTGTTCCCGTCGTTTCGGGGCTGGTTCAGTTCGTCGAAGATCTCCCGAAATGCCTCGAAATCACCGTCCAAATACCGCTCGCCGTTGCGATACCAGCCTTCAACCGTCGGGAAGACACCTTTCGCCGCAAGCTGATTGATTAACCCGAGGAGTTCGACGGGTTCCTCGACGGCGCGGAAGAAGTCGTCGTACTCGGGGTGATCGTCGCTGAACCGACGGATGAACTCGCGGAACTGCGCCTTCTCGATGTTTTCGTCTTCGAGGATACGTGTGGACCCAGTGATGCGGTCGTCGATGCCGAGGAGCGTCGGTGCTTCGAAGCCGTCCTCCATAAGAATATCGTGACAGAGGCTGTGGAACGTCTGTATCGGTGCGTCCGAGAGTTCACGCATCCCGTAGTCACAGTGGGCGACGATTCGATCCTTCATCTCTGTCGCCGCGTTGTTGGTGAACGTCACGAGGAGGAGGTCCTCAGGTTCGACATCGTCTTCGTCGACGATTTCGGCATAGCGACGGGTTACGGTGAATGTCTTTCCAGTCCCTGCGCCGGCGTCGACAATGTGGATGCCCTGTTTGCTGTCGATGAGGTCTTGCTGTTGATCGTTTGGAACAGTCATCGTGACTCACCTTCCAGAATACAATCGCGGTTGTCCACGTACCGATAGTTTGGATCGCCACCGAGTCCCTGAACCGGGAAGCGCTCATCACCTGCACGACGCTCGTTCAACTCCGAAAGGCGATCTTGGACGAACTGCTCGAAGGCGTCCACGTCGCCGGTGAAATAGTTCTGGTTGCGAATACGGAGCAAGTGTCTCAGGGCCTGTTTGCAGCCGTTTTTCACGTACTTGTAGTCCCCAACATCAGCGATCAGTCGCTCTGTGAACGCGTCGCCGAACTCGGATTCGATGAGTTCGTCACTGTCGGTGGTGTCCGGGAACTGGTATGCATCTAACACCGCCTGGTAAACCTCAAATGTGGACTTCGAGAAGGTCTTGTTACAGTCGTTTGCGGCGTCTTCCTGCAGTTCGGTGAAGACAGCTGGGCTCGCGATGTATTCTTCGTAGGTGACTGGGTAGTAGGTCACCGTTGTGAGGCAGTCCTCGATAGATTCCTCTCCAGTCACCACATCATCAAGCGTTTCGAGGAAGTGGAAGAACGTGAATCTCAGTACCTCATCCGGGTGCTCTGTTCGCTGATGAGCGAGATACAGCAACGCCTGGAAGTTCGGTTTATCACTCGGTGGATCAAGTGCCGAATGCTTTACAATCGAGTATGCTGACTTCTTTGAGCCACTCTTGTAGTCAAGGAGTCGGGTCGGGCTGTGAACGAGGTCGATCTTGCCCTTCAATCCGAGATCAGTGTTTTCGAACCAGTGTTCGGTGTGCGAAGCATCGATGGGGCGGTCATAATACTCCGCGAAGAAGTTCTCTCTCCAGTTACCATCAGGCGTCACTATCCCGTCACCGTGAGGCGGGTTTGCATCGAGGAATTCAACAATGGTCTGGAGGCCGATGTGGTACTTGGTGAGTCGGACTTCCCGGTCGACACCTCGGAGGAACGGATCGACCTCGTTGAGTATGACTGCGGCTACATCGTCGAGTGTATCAGACGTGACGAAATCCGGATGTGAGACATAGAACTCAGCGAAATCGTGAAACAGGTTCCCTTCCCTGAAGTGATCCTTGTCCGGATTGTCGACGAGTCGGCTAAAGAAGTAATCGCGGGGAGAGTTGATGTACGTGTTCAGGCTCGATTGGCTGAGCGCGGTTACTTCCTCGGGTGAGACATCGAGTTGTTCTTTTTCGAATCCATCCTGTGTTGTTCGAGACGCCCGTGAATGCTGCAGTGAGTCCAAGTCACTGAATCGGTCGAACTCCTCATCGAATAGTTCCTCGAAGTATAAGCACGGGCTGACGGGCGTTCCACCGGTGGTGTCCTGCACGAGATAGTACTGGTCAACGCCGTTCTGCAAGAGGAGTTGGAACTGTCGGATGTTCCGTTCAAACTCCTGATCTCGGTTGACCCACGGGCGACGAGGCGACGAATGTGTCCACCCTTCGTCGAGGCCGAGATAGAACACGACGGCACGGTCGACGTGAGCAGCCGATTTTGCATCCGCCAATAGGACACCTTCGTTTTCCCGATCTACAGGCACTTCGTACGACTGCAAGTAGAACTCAAGATGGTCAACTGCCGCTTCGGTGACGGCGTCGTCAAGGAGGCCGAGCGTCGCGAGTTCATCTCTGAAGTCTTCGATTGTGGCATCTGTGACTGCTTCATATTCGTCGATAACCTCCTCGAATGTGCGGGAACGTATCTCCTCGCGGAGCTCAAGGATCCAGTCTACTTCCGGGCGGTCAATATCGCAGAGACGCTTCTCGTCGTGTTTGATGTCGACGGGCATCCCGAGCTGGGTGAGGAGTGGTCGAACGTCGCCTACTCGCGTATCTTGGCCAGCATGGGCACTTCGAAGGAGCTGTAGAAATGCGCGGTGGCTGGCATCGTCATTGAATCCCGGCCCACCATAGTATGGAATCTCTGCAGCTTCCAGCGCCGACTCAATGAGCGAGGAATACTGGCTATCTGCATCGAGGACGACAGCTACTTGGTCGGCGTTCTCCGGTGTGACCGTATCGAGGACCGCGTCGACGATTGCGGCCGGTGAGTCGAGAATGCGGAAGGGTGGATGATCGAATGGTTCCCCGGTGAACGGGTCGACCGTCTCGTAATCTGGGGGGAGTATCGAGCGTTCGAGTTCGGTAAACTGCTTGAACCCAACAACAGCGACCGACGTGTTGGCTTCGATGCTGTATTCGGTGAGACGGTTAGACGTCGTGTCCATCTCTGTGATACAGTCGACAGCAGTATGCGTTGCCGTTGTCGCGAACTGCTCGTAGTCCAACACAGCGTCAGCCGTTCCTTGGTACTCCCAGCACTGGAGGATGTTCCCGACCGCATAGGATGCCTCCTTCCAGTTGAGATTAGTCGTCTTGATGATTTCGAGGAACGCGAGTCGATCCTCGGCCTGTTCTCGCCGTCGCGCAGCCAGGCGCCGTGGTGTGATCGCGAATGGCCCGAAGTGAGGTTGGTCAAGACGCCGGTTCAGGGCACTCGCCATCGGCGCATCCGGCACGAGCACAAGGTCGAAATCCTTGCATTCCTCGTAAAGAGAATCTATAGACTTCGCTCGTGTAATTGACACGGACTATTGGACTCAGGTGAGTTTCAAAAATGTGTCGTCGGAACAGTCGACTCAAACTAGAATTTGCACAGAAACACCATAAGCTTCCGAGCAATGCACAAAATCGGGGATTGGTGAGGTATGGGGTACTAAAGATGTGCGCGATCTCAGTGTCCTGAGTGTGACAAGGATAATCGATACAGGAGCTTATTCCTCAATGGGGATCCGGTCAAATTTGGGCGAGTCGCCGATCTTCCGCTCCAACAGGTCTGCAATGTCCTCATTTGCTGTCGCGAAGATTACTTGCCGGTCTTGCTCGCCATCTCGGCGTGTTGCCAGTTCAATGAGTAAATTGAAGAATGAAATCGTGTTAATATCGTCCAGATGTGCGAACGGCTCATCAAGCAGCATCACCGGCGGCGCATGTGCATGGGTGAGATTGTTCGTAACGAAGATTGCGAGCGCCAAGGCAGCCCGTTGGCCTGAACTCATATCAGTAATCGGCTCTGGCTTCGGGTCATCCTGCCCCCGTCGAATCACTCGAACTTCGTCGTTTTCATTGAGTTGCACCTCGTTGAATTGATACGGACGCTGGAACGCCTGAAATAGCGTCGTTATTGCCGACATGTGTTCTCGGACGTATGCTGTGAGGTTTTCGTCACCTCCCGCTTTATCAAAGACCGTTTGTAATCGCTCAATGCCGTCTTCATAACCTTCCTTCCTGAGTTGATGGTAATCCAGATCAGTTTGCTTTTCCTCGATTTGCTCGTTTATTTGCGCGACCGACTCAACGACGACCGAATCGCTCTGGAACTCCGCCTTGGCGGTGTGCAGCACTGTACGATCAGCTGCCACATGAATCTCGTTCTGTTCGTGTTCTCCGATTGTGTCTAGTACTTGAATGCCAGCTTCAATCTCTACACGCCGATCTTCTAGTCGCTGAATAGCTTTCAGAACGTCATCAATCGGTTTGGCAAAGTCTTCGACGGATTTTTGCAGTGACTGCAACTTTTCAGTAGTTTCCTGACGGGTAGCCCTCACTAATTCAATAGCTTCTTCACTGCTAAGATCCCAAAGCGTGTTTTGTCGGATCGCCTCACCAAATCTGGTGACGTGAGCGTCGGACACGCTTGGCAAAGACTCAAAACTTGTTCGCTTAAACACTCCCCAGAAGTCTTCAGCACGGCAAACATCACCATACTGGGTTTCAAATTTATCCGTCACCCTTGCCCAGGTGGGTCGTTCCAGAACTTCGAGTGCATTTTCAATGTGTTCGATATCTGCTTGTAGCTGATCTGGAACTCCCGATTCTGAGGAAAGAATACCCTCTGGCGGCTCTCGGTTTCGAATTGAGGATTCTGTTTGCTCGAGATAACAGGCTGGACAGTGTGATACCTCGTCAGTGATATCAAGATATTCCTCGGTCTGTGAGCGAATCTCGTCTAAGAGCTCCTCACGCCTCGCCTGTAGGTCAGAAATCTCTCGAATCGTCTCTCGCTTCTCAGAGAGTCTATCCAGGTCCTCCTTGAGAACACCCGTTACACGTGATCGCCATTTTTCGAGCGACTCCCCTGACTCAGGATCTTCATCAGAGAGTACATTGTCTATGGCGCGCAGATCTGAAATCTCGAATTCTTCAGTTGAGAGGATGATTGCAACGAAAGCTACAGTTGGCTGTGCTTCACCCCAGCGTGTGCTATTGAGTTCTTCCTGAAGCTCTCTTAGCTGCTTCTGCTTATTTTGCCGCTCTTCAATATCCTCAAGTTTGTCAATCGCTGTTTCTGTTCGGTTTCTCTCGTTAGCCAGCTCGGATACTAACGTTTCAGGTGTCTTTGGCTCATCGCTGCTTAGACCCCCACTATTGAGACTCTCGTCAAGCCTTGCAACTCGTTCACCCCAGGTTGTCCAGGTATCGACCCACTCTTCGTTGGAGTCCCCGCTTTCTTCGTCGTCATGGTGGTGCGACGGAGGATTCGGAATGAGTTCTCTCATCCCTGATGATAGTTCTTCGTGAGCTGTCCGTGCAGTAGAAAATAAGTTCTCTGCTCGATCAGCCTTATTCTCTAGTTCTTTGATTTCGGCAGTCAACTCCGCAATCCGGTTTTCTTCCTGTTTAATTCGCCTATCGGCTTCTTTTACCAACTCTCTTTTTTCATTACGGGCCTTCGACAACTGCTCTCCGTACAACGAACGCCGAATCGTTTGTTCAATATCTAGGTCTGTATCGAGTTCTGCGAGTCGCGTAGTCGACCCTGCCTCGTGATAATTTACATGATAGAATTCGGTGTGACGTGTTGACTTACCCTCTGGTCGAAATCCGTACCAAGCGCTGATCCGATCAGCCACGTCGGACGTGTCATTCGAAAGCCGGATCGGTCCGTCTCCTTTGCCTGTGAGGGTCACATTCAAGCCACTATATTTCCAGCTCCGCTGAGTAGTCTCACCTCGGACTTGCCCAACCATTCCCAGCGCGGCCGCATCAAGAAGACTAGTTTTGCCACTTCCATTCCGTCCGTAGAGAAGTGTAAACGGTTTTGCATCCAGCGTTCTCTTGCTAGCCGGTCGGCGGAAGTCTGGCCCTAATTCTACTGACTCAATGATTCCTTCAGGCCCCTTTGGCAAATTCGGTTTTGTGGGTCCAGCCTCCGAATCACTTCCTTTGCGTAGTTTTTCAAGCCGCTCATCCCGGTTGGTTGAGTCGATCTCAAAGAGAAGTCCCAGATCTGCTTCGAGAATCTCTTGGATAAGTTCCCCCCGGTTAAAATCGACTTCTATCGATTCGAGATCTCGAATAACTGTTTGGAGCGGTTGCAGAAACGCATCCAACGAGTCGATGGCGACAAATCGTCGTATCGCAAATCGCGTATTAGACTCGAATCTTGTACGCCTTGATTCGTCTATATCCATCTCTTCGGGGTATGCCCAGAATAGCTGGATATTCCACTGGTTCGGAATTTCATCATCATAGAATAGAACCTCGAGCTGACGGTTGTCTTCCGTTTCGAGCTTGTCCAAATCATCATCTGGTTGTATAAACCGAACAAGGATCGTCTCGTCATCGTACCCTCTTCGAGGATGTGTAATTTTGTAGAGGTCGTCCGAACCCTCTATCTGTTCTACGTGTTCTTCATCGTATAGCCGTTCAAGACGATTGTATCCGTTCATAGCGTGATCTCCTCTAATCCCTCGGTTGCATCGACTCGCTCTGGATTACGAACCATATTAGAGACATCCTCATATCCGGCCAGTGTTTTCACTTTATTGGAGCTGAAATTAGAAGTCAGCGCAACTGGTTTGAAGTTGACTCCGTCTACTCGCAACCACTCTACGAACCAGCGAGCTCTGTCGATCTCACTGTTAGGAGTTGAGTTGGGAAGTGTCGTCAAACAAATGGGAACCTGTTCAACCCGATATTCTGCGTTGACCGGAACGTCAGTTCGCTCGAAGGCGTTCTTGAGGACAATATCGGCTTCATCCTCTGCAAATGAGAGTGCTTCCATTAGCCGTTCGGCAATTGTTTCAGGCGCATCCCTCGTACTCGGCGTGATCTCACCGGCACCACGTCGGCGTGGGTGATTCTCCAAGAGATGTCCTAATTCTTCACACATCTCGCCGTTGAGGGATTCAACAGCTTCCCAAGAAACTTTTTGATTGGTGGGAAATTGTTCTGGAAGACTGTCCGCTTCGATTTCTGCGCGAAGGAGTGCGGTCAACAGCTCTCGGTTGAGTGGGGTCGTGTTAAGCTGCTTTCGCCACTCTTTGCAGGGATCCGGTTCAGGTGCCGGATAGACTGGATTTTTGTTTTGGTACTCATCTGCAGCTGTATCGAAGACAGCTGTCGTTGAGACTTTGAGATCTGCCATCAAAGCCGACCCACTGGGCGTTCCGTGGTTTGTTTTTCGTCGGAATATGACTGTACTTACGATGTCATCTGGGATGAGGCAGAGATACTCACACCCGATATCTGGCTGGGTCGCTACCAACCCTCCTCGCTCGTAGGAGTCGTTATACTCTGACTCCAGCGTAGTTGAATCATCTGTTGTAGTGTAGATCCCGGAATAGCCAAAGGGGCCGATAGGTGGCACACTCCCCCAGTTTGCGACGATACATGACACCTGGGCTTCGGTCTCAAAGAGTTCCTTTCGATAGTTGACCCACGTTTTGTTGAATGGATCAGGGTTGCATTGGACATGGACAGAATACGAGGGACCGTCTTGGCAGAACGTAAGAACCTCATTTTTGAGTTCTCTCTGCATTACATCGGAACATGTCCACGGAACAACGGCGGCACCGCTCAAAAAGCGGAAGCCCCAGATCTTTGTACCCTCACAGAGCCTCTTTAGCTCGACATCATTCGCACGGCTGCTCATGTGTTTGTTCTTAAATTGAACAAATAACGCGTCTTGGTCCTCACCAGGTCTCGCATTCGCAGCTATTGGTATGATTGTCGGTGTGACGAATTCTCCCGGTTCGTCTGGTACAGCGGGGCTCCCGTCAGTTTCACCTTCCGCCGAATAGCAGTCATACTCCTCATTCAATTCCGCGAGCCGGGTCCGCATTTCGTCTACCTGTATGGGGGCGCACCCTAGGACAAATAGTGGACCCGTATCTGCGAAGAGGAATTCATCATGATCCTCAATCCAATCGATATTGTAGGCCCACTCCGGTGCTGCTGCGAGGTGAGCACCTTCTTTGGATGCTCGCTGGAGGAACGATTCAGCCTTCGATTGCATATCGACTGGTTTCGGAAAGACTGTGATGTCTTCCACCCTGCCGCTTGGTTGCCAAATTGTAACGATGTTTTGGGAGTCTTCCTCTGCAAATACCTCATACCTCTTAGTATCAAATTCAGTGAGAATTTTTCCAGCTTCGCGAATTCGGTCGGACTCAGACATTGTTGAGAGGTGTGTTATGATATCCAATATCAAGTTGTGCTGATATAATTTCGCAATTCGTCGCAAAATCACTGCTGATTTCGTATAGCGAAATACAATATATGCTCTGTGGGCCCATTTACCCACATTCTGGCGTGGGTTCAGCAGACTCTCGCAGTCAGCTAAACCCACAGATTGATTAGGCATCCTACTAAATCGCTGAACAACCGGAATATGGGACTCTTAGAATCACCCCACCAAGCAGCAAGCAGGCTTCTCCGGCGAAATCAACGCTCAGGAGAGCAACCAAACGAAACCGCCGGAGTGTAGCCCAATGAGCCCTTCTGAGATCGAGCAAGAAAACAGGCTCAACAACCAGCCATCATTCGACGATGTCCGGTGGTCAACCTGTTCGCTCGAAGACTTCACACAGCTCTACTGGGAACAGATCGCTCCATGTCTCGAAGCAGAGGGACTCGATCCTACAACAGAGAAACCAACTCACCAGTGGTTTCGAGATAACGGTGTACGGTCATTCCTCGCCGCTCTGCGTCGATACCACGACCGGTCTTTCGGGGAATTCTGGAGGGAGGATCTGGGCCTTGATGACGATGATACCACCTACACATGGGCAACCTCTGATGAGCAAACAATCGAGGCTCTCGAACGATTCTTAGATCGCAGACAATCGCGGTATGGTCTTTCGACGTCCTCCGTTGACACGCTTCGAACACGCCTGAATCTCTATGTTCGAGCCTACGTAGAGGCAAATGACACAGACGATCTACTCTCACCGATTCACCGCGAAGGAGACACACCAGCCTATGAGGCTGTTGACGCGTGCTATGCCGCGTTTGACTGGCTGAATGAAGGTGTTGAACGCGAGTACAGTGCCCAGACGCTCCAACGGGTTCGACGCATTGTCGACGCTTGGTATCAGCATCTTGTCGGCCGACGAGTCGCCTCGATGAACCCCGCTAGCGGGCTGTATGAAGAATTCAAGTGGGAAACGGAGGACTCGCCGACTCCATCACTGTCAGCGAAGCATATTCGCCGATTGATGCAGGTTGCAACGACCCCACGAGACCAGCTATTAGTAGTTGCCCTCGCCGGATGGGGACTCCGGGCAAACGAGGTTGCATCACTCCACATTTCGCAGTTCAATCGTGATGTCCATGATGACGAGGTTCCCCATATCGAATTCGAGAGTCGAAAGAACGGCCCCGGAGAGGTGTCTATATTATTCGGGCTTGAGGAACTAGATGCTCAGATCAGCGAGCTAAGTGAGGACGAGACATGGGAGGGATACATCTTCCCATCATCACGAGGTGAATCACCACACGTAACGCGGGATACGATCCGCAATTGGTTCCAAAAGCTTGCCTCGGAAGCTGAGCTGCCAGATCGAATCGAAGGAGAACGGCCGAGCCCACAGCTTTGTCGTCGATTCTGGTATGATACCTATACAGCAGTCCTCGAAGGTGTCCTCGAAGGCGTCGAAGAAATCGCTGCAGAGCAGGGGAGTAGCGACCCACAAGTCGTAATGCAGAATTACCTCTCTGATGCACGATCTCGCCAGCTACGTCGTGAATTCATGCGTGAGCAACTGGCTGGAGTCTTCACCAGTGAGGGCTAATCGAGGTCATACCCCCACTCACGGAGTACCTCTGCGATGAGCTCTGGATTTCGCTGTGCAACGACCATGGAGGCCTCTCGGTAATCAGATTTGTAAACATTCTCTCCGAGCAGCTCTTCGAGCGTATCTTTGAGCTCGTCCTCTGCTTCGAGCACGCTTTCACGAAGAAAGTAAGGCACCTGCTCGCGTCCTTCGTTTACTTTGTCTCGTCGTAGCTTGTATGGGATTGAGTCCATCGTCGGTCGTTGAGATTCTGTTTCAGGAGTACTCGACGACGGTGTATCCTCACTTGGGTCGTCTAGATCGGTTGCTGATGGATCAGCTTCTTCCCTGTCTGTTTGTGGCTGATCTCGCTGTTCAGCGGATTGATCCTCGTCGTCATCAGCTTCATCGAGACCAGCATCTCGTGAACCAGATTTGAGCCCCATTATGCAGTCACCTCTGGCATTTCGAGTCCTGCTTCCTCTTCCAGATGACGAGCCAGCTCGTCAAATTGCTCAAGCGTCTCTGTTTCGTAGTCTCGCTTTCTGCTACGATGTTCTTCTACGTATCTATATGGACTACACTGTTGTTTCCAGCAGCCTTCCATCAGTGATCCACGTTCGCCAATAACCACAGGGACTGGGAATCCACTCCCGCGAAGATCTTGTAGAATCTCATTTTGATCACGTGTATCTTTATATCCAATAGGGAGAACCGCAAGCACTCCAACGTCAATATCAATGCTCTCCTCAAGACCTTCGACAAGATCATCCAGTCCCTCAATTGATTCCTGTCCTTTTGCAGTCGCCTCAAATGGAATTACAACGTTCCTGACTGCGACTAATGCGTTGTACAGGATCGGACCTGCTTTGCCTGCAGAGTCAACGATGACGACGTCATACTTATCTCGAACATTCGCTTCACTGAGGACTCGGTGCAGTTGATGATACATGCTGTATGACTCTCCGAAATTCTCAGCCTGATTTTTTTCATTCAGGAGGAATTCGTGGAGGTCCTCCAGCATATTGTGAGAGGGTATTAGATCGATTCCCTCCTCGACCTCGATTGTGAGATCCTGGAATTCTCCTTGTGGCCGTCCTACGAGATGTCGAACTAAGTTATCGACATTCGGATCTCCTCTGTCGTAATCAGGGCCGAAAAAGTAGGTGAGGCTACCGTTCTGTGTGTCCATGTCGATAGCAAGGACATCATGGCCCGCACGGGCGTGACTCGCTGCGAGGGTCGCAGCAGTGGTCGTCTTTCCGACCCCTCCAGCTTCTGAGACTGGCGCATAGGTGAGCATTATAGGTAATAGTACGAAGCTGTGAATATAAATCTAAGTCAGACATTGTAGCTAGAATATATAGCTATATGGTGTAGCTATACTGTGTGACTATACTACACACCTATAGTCTATGGTTCTCTCCAAGTCAAAAATACGCAGCTATAGTATAGTTATAAACTATAGCTGAAAACTATAGTTATGAGAAATAGCTATCTCATTTGGTGAGCTACTATATTTACCTCGGAAGAACGAGGGTTGGCAATTCAGTGAACATGCACTCCCAACTTAACCAACACAACACCACACAACTCGGCTATGTTGGTTAAGATTCGAGAGCTTCGATGATCTCCTGAGCAGTTGAGCTAATCCGACCAAGACGCTCTTGGATCACCGCCGAATCATCGTTTTCCCACGCCGCTAGATAGAACGCAGAGCCACTCGTATCCAAGTCGAAATATCGACCGACGATGTACGCAACAGCCTCGGCTTCGACCTCTCGTTTCGCTCGTTCGGGTTCACTGTCGACATCGAAGTGCAGCAGTGCGTGCGCATATTCGTGGATCAGCGTCACCGCCAGATCGGCCTGATTTGCTCGGGCCTTTGCTTCAACAACAGGGTGAAACGAATGGATGCATCGGTACTTACAGACTCCCATCGCCGCTCCGTACTCCCACTCGTCGGCCTCGACAATGCGAACGGTCACCCCGAGGTCTTCGGCTACCTCCGTGAGCCTCACCACGAGATCGCCAGCATTCCCTGTGGCCGCAGTCTCTAACTCGGGAAGGGGTTCACCCTCCGTTTGAGAGACATCGAAGACAGTCGTGGGTCTGAAGCCGACAAGCCCTTTCGACCACTCTCTTGGCGGGGTTTCGTCATACTCACAGTCGATCTGCTCGTGATAGCTGGGTGCATTTTCGCACTTCGGACAGCGCTTGGAGATGATCGGAGCCCAGATCCAGATCGCCTGCTCGCTCTTCTGGACGTGCCTCTCGAAGTCGTTTCGCCAGGTGTGGTAGCCTGCAACCTTCGTTGCCTTGGGACACTGGAGTTTGATCAACAGCGTATTTTGATGGGAGTACTCGTGGAACCGACTCTGGACATCGAGCCACGCCTGGAACTCTGTACTCTCTTGGGCATCATCAACGTGATCGACGAGCTCGTCGATCCAGTGTTCAATCGTACTGTGCATCTCATCGTGCCGGGTATCCTGCTCTTCGAAGGAAACCGACGTTGCACTGGTTATATCCATGAAATTCACACGACGAGTTCTACTTTCCCGGAACGCGCCGCACCCCTCGGGGCGCGAAAAAATACTGCGGTTCTTGCCTAATTGAGCAAAGTAGTAATCAGATCAACGACATTGGTAATGATTGACGTGCNNNATNNANNGCGCGAGTCGGTCGCACAGTTCAAACGAGTCCAGCGAACCAGAGACCCGTATAGGTCAACGTCAGCATAGCCAGGACGATGCCGACGATACCGAGGAGACGCCCTTGCCGTTCGCTCATACCGATTTCTGGAACCGGTACGTAATACTTCTACTGCCGACACAGCTACCCTGATGAATACATGCTCTNTATNNANCANTNNNNTTTCAATTACTGTTATATTGGAATAGGCTCAACGGTATTGATTGCATGATACAAAGTCAGGTGTATGATGTAAACAATTTATTACAAAATACTCGAAATATTAACTTATTATCGGATTCTAAAATATAATAAAATATACTGAGAATTCAATTACTGCTCGAACAAGTTAACTTAGATCTCTACGAAAGTATTAACCTATCATGAGAGAATATCAGGAAAACTATGAATCATGGTGATGAAGAGGATATACCATTTACTCGTCGGGGATTTTTGACGACTGCTATTGCACTAACGTCGTCAGCATTTGGCGCGGGCGGTGCTATAGCCCAGGCTACAGAAAATAAAGCAGAATACAAGATCGGGCTACCATTGGAAAAACAATGGTCAACTGATTTTACAGGGTTTGGTGGAATTGGCACTCCTCGAGTTACCCTTGGGACGATAGCGGATGGAGTACTGTATCTAAAGTTGGATTCGACCAATAGAGATTCGGCCAAACTTGTAGCACATGACATTGAAGCCAACTCAGGTATCTGGGAGACGACAGCTGATGATTACGTCTCCCCACCAATTATAATCGATGGAACACTTCTCGTCTCTGTCCTCTCTGATCTAAAAGCCTATTCAGCGTTGGAGGAACCCGATTCGACTCTATGGGAACATGAAGCAACGATGGATATTGTGTCATGGCCTAAAAGAATCAAAGATAAATTTGTGGTCCCTGAATACAACGCTGAGCCTCGTGATAGTGGTGATAATGACTATAGCTACGAACAAGGCCGATTAGCACTATATGATCCTGATGGGACTCAGCAATGGGCTGTCGAAGGTGAGTACATCGAGTATCCGTACTCATATGATGATTCTATAATCCACATTGAAGGCAAACAATACCGAGCCGATGACGAATACCATGTTTCCAGTGGCCGGGTTGTTAGTCGCGACTTCGAAACTGGTGATAAACAGTGGGAAAGTTCTGATTTCGATATTTGGAATATTCGCCCGACACGCTCGGAAACGATTCTTACACACTCACGGAACGATGCGATACGTGGGATTGACTCCGATTCTGGAACTGTGGATTGGACCGTAGAAACTGGGATTGGTGTCAAAGATTTTGATGCTGGCCCATCCAATGTCTACATCGGCGTGGGTAATGACTTACAAGCAATTGACTACACAACAGGAAGCCGCAGATGGACTCGAACCGAACTTTCGCCGTTTGATATCAATTACTACGGTGGGCTTCTGTTTGTTGGTGCAGATGGAGGAAATTTCTATGCTTTGGACGCAGCAACAGGTAAAACTGTATGGGATGCAGCTCATCCGAACGGAGTTGGCTATCTCCGGATACTTGACGGGAATCTCTATACTTTCTCTCAGAATAGAGTGTCGGTGTTTGCAGGAAAACGAGGGGAAGCAATCGCAGCACTTGAAAATTCACGCTCAACGGAAGGTTTAGGAAGCATTAGCTCTGTGGTTGCAAATCTTCTCGGTAGAGACCGGGCACTTTCACGAGCAGAAACCGATATTGAAAATCAACAGTACGAATCTGCATTGGATGAGGTAACCAACGCAACGCTCCAAAAACAAAGTGTTGAGGCGACTGCTGCACTAATTTCCAGTGGGATCGTTTACGGGGGCGCCCGAAATACAGGAACACGTATCCAAAAAAGGCGGTTACAATCGTGGCTGCATCAATCAGATGAACTCTATCCCCTGCAATCCGGTGCCCTTAGAGGGCTTAGCCCGGATAATATTATTCAGCAAGGCAAGGAGGCGGAGGAGGAACTTGATCACATACGGTGGGGTTGCAGTCTCTTATCTCTCGTCAGTCAATCAGATGATTATTCAGGAGTGATAAAGAAACTCGCCCGAGTCAACAACCAACATGAAGATCTTCTTGCTCTTTCAAAAGACCTTGCCGAATTCGAGGATCATATTCCCGTACAAAAATGGAAAAGCCAGTTTGTAGAAACAGTCGATAGTGATCTCAATAGACTTGAGGAGCTACTTCGCTTGGGTAATCAAGCTGTTCGGCTGACTGAAAGCTATCACCGTGTCCAGCAGTCGAATGCAGAAGAGAGGCTTAATTTGGCCACTCTTGACTCCTTAATTCAGTCCACACAATCACCGACAAGTGAAAATCAACATCCCATTGAATACATTGAGATCGCTTTGCAGGCGGTAGAGACCTTTACAACCGCTCACAGTGAACTTACACAGTATGATCTCTCAACTGTAGAGAATAATCTTCAAGACAGTATTGATGTGCGCCATACAGACTACAGCACAGCCGAAGCCGACCTTGGGAATATAGAGGAACTTTTGAGCCTTGCTATGGAGTCCGAAACTGACCGGAAATCTACAGATTTCACACATAGTGATCTCTCTTCGATGGACATTCAGGGATGGATTCACACTGCCTTGAGAACTGTATCTACCGATGAAATGGAGGAGATACGCAATACCATACGCAATCTCAAACATGGTGTCTGGAAAACAGAACATCTTCACGCATATTCACCATACGAGTTTGAGGTGCTGATTTCTGATCTATATAAAGATCTCGGATATCAAACCCAAGTCACGACAGAGGGAACTGATGGTGGAGTGGATGTTATTGCCGAGAGCCCTAATGAAACACTGATAATTCAGGTAAAACAATACACGAATAATAATATCGGTCGTCCAACGGTTCAACAAACCGCTGGTGTCCGTGATCAGTTTGGAGCAGACAAAGCCATTGTCATCACTTCCAGCGATTTCACTGGCACGGCCGAAGAGGCCAGTCGTGATTTTGGCCATCGGATGGAACTCATTGATGGAAGGTCTCTGAAAAACATGCTATCGCAATCGAGTCTGATACCGCCTGGAGAGAACGTCAGAGTGGCTAACAAACAACCTCAGCAACGGCAATAACTGCTCGGTTGAATAGCAGCTGAGTCACGGCTAGAGCGGTTCACACAGTGGTTCAATGTTGATAAGAGCGAACATTAAGATGATTTCACGAAACTGTAAATACCACCCCCAGCACTCACCCTGCATCGCTGGGCAAGCGCTTCGTTGTCGAGTATGAAGCATCAGCCATCCAACATTGCGAGTAGCCGTTTACCTCATTGAGCGCGTTGTTCATGGTTGCTTTTGTTGACGTTCTGCGGGAGTAAACAAGATACTCAACGTCAAGCGCAGTTATCAAAACAGCGCGTAGCGTACCTTCGGCCGAATAACGATCCGTTCATCCTGCAAACAGTGGTTAATCCACAAGCACTACGTTGGGGTCAGCTGAGAGCTGATGAAACGGAACGAACGAAAGGCCTCCGTGCTCGATACAACCTCTATATCTTGCACATCCGGATTTGCCAATTCTGAGAGCATTTTCTTATTCGACTTCGACCCGGATCTCGTCCGCT
Organism: Halonotius terrestris; assembly: GCF_006861665.1. Lineage (GTDB taxonomy): Archaea > Halobacteriota > Halobacteria > Halobacteriales > Haloferacaceae > Halonotius > Halonotius terrestris. The sequence continues at coordinate 86,291 of NZ_RKLU01000006.1, forward strand.
CGTCGCTTGAGACGTTGCAAAATCTGAACTCGGCCTTGGTTCGCATTTTCGTAGGCGACACACGCACGCAACGTCTCCATATCCTTGATCGTGGCAATGCCAGCGTCTACGAGCCGTGTATTCGACGATTCGAGACGCTGTTGTGGGGTGAGACCACTCGCTTCTCTGGATTGATCTGCTGACTTACTCAAATTGATTCGCCTCCACCCCCTAGTGAGGCGATGAAAAAATCTGGACGGCTCCCTACTTGGTTCCCTCTGCGGGTTGGATCTGCCGAGTGGACTCAGCAAGGTCGTCGATGTACGCCCGAAGAGTCTCCATGTCACTCCGAGCATCCTCGAGGGTCTTCGCTTTCACCTTCGCCGTTATTTTGTCTTGATCTCGTGTTCCCGTCCCACGAGTGAGTTGCACAGTGAGAGAGACTCCGACATCGCTCCGCTCAAAATACTCTGTTTGCTCCGGCTGGGATTGGGTTGTTGACGATTCCTCTGTATCAGCTGTTTGGTGTTTCGAATTAGACATTTGGGTTCATCGAGGCACGTGTATCGGCCTCGCACCCCTCAGAGGGAGATAAAACTGCCCGGCGGCTCGATACGCCATTCAAAGATTCCTCTACGCTTAACCAACATTCTGAGCAACGGACTGTTAGTGTTGGTTAAGCCTGACAATGGTGTTCTATGCAGGCTTTGGTCCGTATCGGGGATTCCCACACTCTCCACATTCCCAGATCGGTTGGCCACTCCAGTCCTCAGAAGGAAGAGACTCGAACTCCTCAAAGCGGTGGGTAGTCTCCCGATCGCACTCCCAGCACTTCATACGGTGTTTCGTTGGAACACTCGGTCGATGGCTCTCTTCGTGGTTGTCGTCGACAGAGTCTTCGAGCGCAATTGCGGGAACTAACCAGCGATCATCTATATTCCCTAGCAGGCTCGTGAGCTGTTTTGTCTCGGTAATCGCATTGCCCGCCTCATCATACAGGAATCTCCCATGTCGATCCTCACGAGGCGACTGCGGTTGATCTGACCATACTGTCTGATCACGAACAGCAGCGAGCAGCTGTTGGCCCTCGTGAGAAGTGACTCGTACTGCCTCGGGGAGCGAAGGCCACCGGTCAGCCAACTGTTGTGCAGGTTCCCCATCGAGATCGTAGACCATCTGGCACTCGTCGACTGCGGGGTCTTTGTCGGGGTTCGAAAGCAGCGTTGCTGCCGCTGATCCCTTTGCCACCGCAGCATAGAACGTTGAGGCTTCGACGAGGAAATGGATCACATGGAGAAGTGCCGACTCATCTGTTGAATGATCCTGGTCGTCGTCAAAACCATCAAGGTGGTAGGTGAGACAAAATTCGCACTTCGTTTGGGTAGCGGGGATAGAGGTTCCACAGGAAGCACATTCACTCTCAGTTTGAGCGATCTCGTCTGGGTATTCCCTGTGTTGTTCAGTAGTAGCTCCTTCGACCTCTTTCTCAGTATGTTCAGATAGTTCTGCATCAGGAGTCGACGTTGCTTCGCCAAGCGGTCGGAGTTCTTCAAAATCAGATTGTTGATCCGTCATACGGAGTCTGACAGTAGTGGTTCCGTCTTCGCATATATACTTCAAGCTGGAAACTGCAGAGTCGGCTTGAAAATCGAGATCGAAAAATCAACGCCGGCCTACCAGAATGGACCATCCTCCCGTCGAGATTCCGTCTGGGTGAGTCCCGGCTGGGGATCGAACTCCGTTGACGGAAGGCTCAAATCCTCGTCAAAGTTCCCAAGGCGTTGCTCGGAGTGTGGAAATTCCCAATGGCCGAGGGACCCCCGTACCCACGTTTGGTCGGCCTCTAGTACCAATCGAAGCGTCGGCGTCAGTGTCCCGGCGAATCGTTGTCGTTGCTCTTCGCCAGATAGCGAGCCGAGCTCGCCAATGGCGACACCATCGAAGTCGGGATAGTTAAGAAAGCCACTGACAAGCAGTTCGTCGCCGTGAGCGATAGCCAACCAGGAGTAGGCCTGAAACGGCGCGCTTGCCGGGTTCGTTAGGACCAATCCCGAGTCATTCAGTGGCTGGTAGTCACCCCTAAGCGAGTCGGCGACGAAGCCATACAGCGCGTCATACCCCGAGAGTCCGGGCGCGAACGTATCGACGTGGCTTGAGACGAACAGGTAATAGCGGCCCTCACGGTGGACGAGGTGTGGCCGTTCGATCTCTTGATTCACACAGACGCTATCAAAGATTGGCGGGCGGAATTCCCAGTCAAGTGGATCACCCGTTGGTGACACCGCAAGACCAACACACCCGTTGAATGCCTGCTGATCGCTCTGTCCACCGCAGTCGTCGGAGGCTGTCGGCGTATTCGACTCAAACAAGAGGTGTGTCCGGCCGGTTTCGGGGTCCTCGAAGAACCACGGATCGCGGAAGGTGTAGGTCATCTCGCCCGACTGGGCCTGTGTTTCATACCACTCACCGTCCGGCTCTAGCAGTATCTCGTGTGTGCAGGACCCTTCGATGGTGGGCTTGCCGCCGTCCGTGTCAATACTCGCGCCGTGGCCGACTGCAAGCCGTTGAGTGTAGGTCAGATCATCGCTATCGGCGTCGCCGGCAGCAGTATAATAGAAGTAACACTCACCGTCGTCGTACAGTGCCGACCCAGCCCACTGCCGAGTGCCGAGTGCATCATCGCCGAAGACAGGCCCACAGTCGGTCCACTCAGAACCATCTCGGGAGACGAAATACCGGTGTTCGGCGATATCGTGCCGCTCGCCCGGGGTCACATCGGCCGGAGCGGTCAGCGAGATCAGCACCTGCCAGCCGTCGATGGTGGCAATTTCGCCGTTTCGGGTCCGCAGCGGCCACGTATCCCAGACATGATAGTCGGGAGCTGGCTCTGTTTCTGGCAATCCAGCAGGAGGTGCGACTGTACCCTCGGTTCGCTCAATTCGATCAGCTGCCTCACGGCTCCATCGGCTCCACTGTGATTCAGTGTTGGAGTCGCTCATCGTCCCTCCATGAGGTCGTTGACAGCGTCCCGGTCTGGCAGTGCGGTCATCGCCCCACCCTCAGTTGTTGCGAGTGCGGCGACAGCGTTGGCGAAGGCAAGTAACTTAGACGGGCTACGGTTCTCGACAAAGGCTGTAATCGCGCCGGCGAGAAATGCATCACCAGCACCGGTCGTATCGACGGCGTCGATCTCATAGCCCGGATGCTGCCACTTGCCGCCACCCCACGGCGAATCACTCTCAGCAATCGCTCGTGCGCCTGCTTGGCCTTCGGTCAGTAGTACGATCTCCGGTCCTTTCTGGAGGAGTCGCTCAGCGAAGTCCTCATTGGTAGTGTTAAATGCAGTTGCTTCGAAGTCCTCGCGAGTCATTTTCAATACATCTGTTTGCTCGAGCATTTGATCGAATGTCAGCGTCATGTCGTCGGTGTCGGTCCACAGCTCCGGTCGGGTGTTTGGATCGAAGACGATCCGACAATCCGCTGCCCGTGCCCGCTCAACTAACTTGAACGTCGCCGAGCGCGCTGGTTCAGATGACAGGGTCACACCGCCGACGACGACCCAATCAACCGCCGACAGCGTCGCGGTATCAACCACATCGGTCTGCAAAACCGTATCCGCCGTCCGCTGGCGATGAAAACTGAACTCCCGATCGGCATTCTCTCCATGGCTGACGAACGCCAACGTCGTCGAGTTCTCGACTCGGGTAATGAATCGCTCAGGAAGCCCCTCGCTTGCCAAACGCTCGGCAAGGAACTCGCCGAATGGATCAGTCGAAATGGTGCTACACAGCCACGGTGTCTCCTCCAAGCGGGCCAACCCAACCGCAACGTTCGCGGGCGCGCCGCCGGCCCGACGGTCGAACGTCTCGACGTGCGACAGTGCGCCGGGGTGGTCGGGAATAAAGTCGATCAGGGCTTCACCAGCGACCAGCACGGATGGCTCGGAATTAGTCATCGGCACTGGCTGGGGTGTCCTCACTCCCGTCGACGGTTGCTGGCTCGGAGAGCCCATGGGCGAGTGCAACCTCGCTGTCGGCATCGAACAGATGGAGGTTCGATTTGTCAAAGACCACCGATAGTGGTTCGTCTTCGCCAACATCGGCGGCTGGCCCGACACTCATGAGCAGCTGGCCACTGGCTCCAGGGTCTTCCATATCGACAGTCGCGCCTTGATCGGTGACGAGATACACGAAGATCTCCTTGCCCATCGGCTCGGTCACATCAGTGTAGGTGTCGATTTGTGCGGTCACATCGCCGGTTGCGGTGTCACTCGGCAACACGTGTTCGGGACGGGCCCCAAGAACGACGTCCTGTCCGACGGCTGCATCGACCGTGCTTGGATCGAATTCGACATCGAGGTACCCCGCATCTGACTCGAAGCCCTGGGCTGTCAGGTGGCCCTCGATGAAGTTCATCGCCGGCGAGCCGATGAAGCCTGCCACGAACAAATTCGCTGGCTCATTGTAGCATTCCAGCGGCGGCGCGAATTGCTGGAGATCGCCATCATCGATGACGGCGATCCGATCCGACATCGTCATCGCTTGGGCCTGATCGTGGGTCACATAGACGATGGTCGTATCGAGTTCGTCGTGGATGCGCTGGAGTTGGGTTCGCATGTGAACCCGCAACTCGGCGTCTAGATTCGCCAGCGGTTCGTCCATCAAGAACGCATCTGGTTGGCGGACGATTGCTCGGGCGATAGCGACGCGTTGTCGCTGCCCGCCAGACATCTCACTGGGCATCCGATCAAGCATGCCGTTGAGCTGCACCGTATCGGCGGCCTTCTCGACGCGTTTGTCGATTTCGGCCTCGTCGAACTTCCGCAGTTGGAGTCCAAACGAGATGTTATCATAGACGTCTTTGTGAGGGAACAGCGCGATATTTTGGAACACCATCGCAATGCCGCGATCTTTGGGTGGGAGCTTCGTTACGTCACGCTCGCCGATTGAGACCGTCCCCGAGGTGGGTTTGGTGAGTCCGGCGATGGTTTCGATTGTGGTTGATTTTCCGCATCCAGAAGGCCCGACGAGTGTGATAAACTCGCCATCCTCGATATCGAGGTTGAGGTCTTCGATTGCGATGTCGGTGCCGTACTCCTTTCTGATGTGTTCGAGTTCGATGGTTGCCATTATTCTTTCAGTGCTCCGGAAGTAAGTCCGCTGACGATTTTCTCCTGGGCGATGACGACGAGCGTCGCCACCGGCAGGACTGCGACGATGCTTGCGGCTGCCATCAGGTCATACCGAACCTGGAACTGCGACCGATAGGAGATGATGCCATCAACGATCGGGGCCCAATCTTGGGCCGCCGCGCCAGTCATCAAGAACGAGAAGAAGAACTCGTTGTACACGGCGATGAACGTGAGAATCCCAGCTGTCGCCACACCGGGTGCCGACAGTGGGACAATGACTCGGAACAGCGCGCCGAGTCGGGTGGTGCCCTCAATGCGTGCGGCGTCTTCGAGCCCGTCGGGAATCTGCCCGTAGAACGTGGTGAGGATGAAGATCGCCAGCGGCAGGAACACCGCACTCAGCGGGATGACGACCCCGCCGGGCGTGCTGTATAGTTCCGGCGGCGTAATTCCCAAGAAGCTGATCTGCTGATTGAACAGCTGAAACAGCGGGATGAAAAACGCCGCTGGGGGGAAGAAGCTGATTACCAATACCGCCAACATCATCGGTCGTTTGCCGCGGAACTGGAGCCGACCGAATGCGTAGCCCGCAAGGCTCGCGATGAGCAGGACGAAGATCGTCGTCAGCGTCGCAAACACGAGGCTGTTGAACATATAGAGGTGGAACGGCACCTGCTGGAAGATTTCAATAAACGAGCTGGGATCGAACCCAGTCGGCAACAGACCAACGCCCTCACTGACCCGGCTGCCATCCGAGAACGCGATCATCGTGAGCCAGTACAGCGGAAACAGCGTGGTAAACAGGAAGAAGATCGCTACCGTAGCGAACATCGCTCGGTAGACTTTCTTCGGATTGGCGATTGCACTATCGACCCAGTTGGTGAAGAGACCGCCTGTGTCGGTGTCTGTACTGTCCGTCTCGGGCTGTGTTGATTGACTCATTGATGGGTGCCTCCCGAACTGAATTTGAGTGCAAGGAGGTAGACGGTGATCGCCGCCCCGATGATGATCGCCGTAATAAAGGCGACTGTCGCGGCCGACGCATAGGCTTGCGTCGAGCCAAACATGGTATCGACTACGAGACAGGACAGCGATGGAACGGTGCCACAGCCAGCTCCGGAGGCCTCAATAATGCCGTAGACGCGCATGGCGTCGATGGTGCGGAACAGCATCGCCACGAGCAAGGCGGGCAAGATGAGGGGGAGTGTGATGTGGCGGAACCGCTGCCATGGCGAGGCCCCGGCGACTTCAGCCACGTCATAGAGGCTCTTGTCGATACTTTGCATCCCCGCGAGGATGAGCAACGCCATGAACGCCGATGTCTTCCAGATATCGGCGACTGTGGTGATAATAAAGGCGTCAGTGCTGTCAGTCAGTGGATTCGCCCCGAAGACGCCGATTGACTGCAGTGGCCCCGAAAGGAAGCCGACTGAAGGATTAAACAGGAGATAGAACAACATCCCCTGAATGACGATTGGAATCGCCCACGGGAGGATGATTGCAACCCGTACCCAGCGGCGACCGCGGTACTCCTTGGCCATGATGTAGGCCTGCCCGAAGCCGATCAGGGTCTCGAAGACCACGCTGATCACTGCAAACGCGATGGTGACCAGCAAGGCTTGGCGGAAAAACGGAGTGCCGCCGGTGAGATCGATGAGCGGCCGAGCGAGCAGCGGGTTCTGGTTCGTGAGAACGTCGATGTAATTCTGCAGCCCGACGAAATCGCCGACTTTGGCCGCGCCGAACAGTTCATCCTCGTATAACGAGAGTTTGAACGTTCGCCATAACGGCCAGAAGGCGATGACGGCGAGGACAAGGAATGCTGGTATCAACAGCAAGTAGGCGTAGGCCTCCTCGCTGAGGTTTTCCATCCACGCGAGCCCACGTTTGAGTGGGTTCTTACTGCGGGATGGCTGTGATTCAGTTGCCATCGTGGTCTCCGGTTATGTGAGTAGTGTACATGGGTGAATCATGAGGTCGGTTCTATAGATCTTCCAAGTCCGACAGTGCTGTCGAGAGATCACTCATCGCCGCCGACGGCGTCTTGTTGCCTTGGAAGGCGTCGTTGACCTCTTGGTGAACTTGCTGAGATTGCTGTGGCCACACCGGCGTGACAGGTCGGGAGACGGCATTGTCGCCGGCGATAGCGAGCGTCTCCGAGTAATCGCCGTATGCCGGGTGGTCACCGGCCAGACTCTCGACAAGATCTGGCTGGTGGGGAAGGAACCCAGGGCCGTCGAGGACGGCTGCTTGGACTTCCTCCGAGTGGACTGCACGGAGGACTTCAAGCGTTTCGGCCATATCGTTGGTATGCGGATTGACGCCCAATAGCCAGCCACCCTGTGCGGAGACCGTGCCGCCAAGGCCGTCAGCCTCGACTTCGCTTTCGCTTCGACCATACGGCATTGGCATCACGCCGAGTTCCTCGCCCTCAGTGAACTGTTCATCACCCTCGGCCATGCCGATGGTATAGGTCCAGTTGCGCATCGCAACTGCGTTGGAGTCCCCAACGAATGCGCCATCAGTGTCGGGTTCAGACCACCCAAAGACTTCTTCGGGAGCACACTGGGTAATATCCTGACTGGCCTCACCGTTGCCATACACCATATCACGGGCGACGTTGATCGACTCAAGGACAGCTTCGTCTTCGACCGTTACCGGACGGTCACCGACAGGGCCAAAGAGGTTGTCGAGGTCACCGAAGTAGGCCCCGCCGTAGGTTGACATCAGTTCGTTGAACGAACAACAGGAGAGTCCGGCGTAGCTGTCGGCTTGCCAGACATAGCCGTAGTCGACATCGGACTGCTCGTGGACTTCTGCGACGGTCGCACTCCACTCCTCCCATGATGGCGGGTCGGTCGCCCACGTCTCGAAATCGCTGTCGGAATACCCCGCTGCCCGAAACAGATCTTTTCGGTACTGCATCGTCGGATAATCCGGGAAGAATGGGAGTGCCCACATCTCGCCGGTGTTGGGGTTGCTTGCGGTCCGAACGAGCATATCGAAGCTGTCGGCTTTGACTTCCTCGATGAACGAGCTGTCCATTTCTGCTTCGAGGTTCGCGATGTCACCCCGCGAAATGAACGGGATCGTCCACCCGTTGTCCATCATCATGATATCGGGACTGGACTGTCCGGCATCAAGCGTGCTCACGAAGGCCTCCGACCGGGAGTCGGTGTCCTCCGGGCCAGCCGAAATCTCGATGTCAATTTCCTCGGAGACGCCGGCGTCATAGAACGCCTGAATGTCGAGATTCTGTGCAAGGTTTTGGTTGCCGGAAATGACGACCGCGTCGCTCCCACTGTCGCCATAACAGCCGGCGATTGAGGCCATTCCTGCAACTCCCGTCGCCTGGAGTACTCGTCGCCGTGTTATCGAGCCGGTTTGTGCATCATTCGTCGGTGTCGCCTGGTCTGCCATTACAATAGATTATATATCATGGTAGTTGATAAACCTAAATACACTACAACACCTGTTGTTAACAACTCATTGTCTCCAATAGAAAGCGTTATTCAATTCAATTCAATTCGACCGAGTGATCAGCGTCTTCGACGATGATTTGGGTCGCTTCGACGTCTTCGATTACAGCCCCCCAGCCCCCGACGCTCAGTTGTTCGTCATCTGTTTCGACATACAACGTTGCCTGTCCCGCAACGCGATAGGGGGCTTCTGCACCGTCGATGCCGGTGGCGTACTCGGTATCGGTAACCCGGCCGGTGAATGCCTGGGGTTCCCCAGTTTGCACATTGTGGCCCTCGACGCTGACGATGAACGTGACGCCGTCTTCGACAAAGGGCGTAATATCACCAACCAATCGCCGAATATCGACATACTCGATGGGCGGTGTACTCTTCCGTTCAGTGTAGATTGTTTCACAGTGATCCCAGAGACAGGTCATGAAATACCAATGGAACACGTAGCTGTGCGTCTGGTCGTTCACCAACATCCCATATTGGTCGATTGAATCTGGATGATGCGAGAAACAGGCTTTTTGTCGATCTATCAGGGCAACGAACGGTGCTGGGAGTCGCCGATGACGAGCCTCTTTGCAAATCCCGTTGAACCGGTCGGCTTGGGGCGGGTCTTCATCGGCTTGTGTATGCAACGAGATCTGGATAGCGACCCCTCGATCATGGGCTTCCCGAAGGGCGTCTTCGAGTTGGTCGATATCTTCAAGCGTTGCTGAGAGATGGACTTGATTTTCAGAGTCCCTGATGAACTCTTCGGCCCGATCAACGACAGTTTGGAACCGCTTGACGATGCTCGCTTTGTTACTCTTTAATTCCGGCTGTTCCCACCGCGTTTCGACCTCAGCTGCGGCGGCCTCAAACTTATTGGCCCGCTCCTGAAGATTCTCCATAACATCCGTTGGATCGTGTGCACGGGCCTGCAGTGTATCCTGTTTGTAGGTTTCCACGTAACCACGGTCTGCGAGCGACCGGAGGATATCGTAGATTCGTGGCCCAGGAACATCACTTTCGTCGGCTATCTCAGTCGCGGATGCTGTTCCAAGATCTAAGAGTGTGACATAGACCTTCGCTTCATATGGCGACAAACCAGCGTCTTCTAAGACGGTAACAAAGGTTTCACTGTCCATTACCGTTTCCTTGCTATCACCCACTGTAAAGAATTCGCTCAACTATTTCCTATATCAGAATGTTGGCGGCCGCTCAGTGCGAGAGTCCTGCTAACTTATTTTGATGGGAACGCACGGTTTTCGGTACTACATTTGCAGCATCGGCAGCTGCCCGTTGTGTGAGCGGCTGGCCGTATTCCTGTGCGGACGTATAGAGACACGCTGCTGCGAATCCAGAGGGGCGGACACCCACAGTCTTCTCGACTGCTTCGGAGTGTTCTGCCAATCGCTGAGCTCGGTGTCGAACCTGATCCGAAACGCCGAGTTCGGATGCAAGCCGTGGGACGAACCCACTGGGACGAACCGGTTGGGTTGGCAATCCGAGTTCTGTATTCAGGACTTTGTACGCGTTCAGCACCCGCTGCTGATTCACTCGGGCCAACGCCGCGATCTCCTCGATTGTCCGGCCGAGCCCGTTGCACCGACATGTCCCATACACACTTCCGGCAGCCATCGCTTCGAGTGAGCGACCTCGAAGAAGCTCTTCAGATTGGGCACTGCGAAAGAGCTGACAGGCTTGGTCTCTGATCGACCTCGAAAGCCCGAGGGCACCCGCAATTCGCTTGACCTCACCGAGCCCGAAAGCAAGGTTTCTCTCTGCTTTCGATCCGAATCGACCACGGCTGTGTTCCCGACGCATCCTGGAGAGTCGAGCCCGCTTCGATCCAGCGAGCTGGTTGCCGTTTCCATCTCTCCATCGCCCGATCTCGGTCGATAAGCCGTTATCGTGACGAGCCACCGTCCGTGGTGGCCCCACTCGACGTTGTGAGTCTGGCTCATCGCCAACGTTTCGCCACTCTGGGCCGTGGTCGATCCGCTGCTCATCAATGAGTAGACCACAGCCCTCGCAAGCAGTTTCCATACTATTTGTCCGTACTTGACCACCGCACTCAACGCAGGTAGCAGATTGATCACTCGTTACATCCTCATCGAAGGTTTGTCCGTAGATTTCTCTCGTAGCCATCGGTAACACACGAAGTGCGTTCTGGACACCCCGCACCCCTCTGGGGGGTGACAAAATACGCAGGGCTGTCTAGTCGGGCAGTTCGCGTCGCCCGGTCTTCACACACTCCCAACAGGGGAAGTCATCGTTGAGGTACTGGCAGTCGCACTCTTGGAGGTCTGTGTCGTCTTCCGCTACAATCGGTGTATTTTCGGTACGCACTCCACCGTCTGCGACCAGCTGCATTTGGGTGGCTACGTCCAAGATTTTAGGCCGGATTGCGATTGCCGTTCGGTGCTTGCAAGGGCCCTCATATCGCTCTTCTGCAGGGCATTCACAGGCAGTTGGGATCCCGTCGACGACGGTGACGCGGTATTCGTGCTCAGCTGGTTTGAGGTGGCTCTCGTTGCGAACAAGGACATCGCCATCGTACAACGAGAACGCGAAAGCCTCGTACTGAGCTCGTTTGAGAACACGATTCGTCGGGCTAAGTCTTTCCAGTACAGTTTGAGTCATTGAGGAACGGAACTCGATAATTGAGTGTCCGCGCCCCTCGGGGCACGAAAAAATTTTCTGGCGGATTCGTTTTTCGAGCTATTTGAGTAAACTTTGGCAAGGATGATTTCCAGCTCGTCGACATTGGAGAGCAAAAGCTACCCTTCCTGTATTATCTTACGGGAATGAAGCGAGCCTTTGTCGGTAGATGTGTTTCCGATATCCAAATCCATATTTGGATGGTATAGAATGGTAGATTAATGTCAGTTTCACGTTCGAAAACAGTTAGCCGCTTGGGTAAAAATGATCTGGCATATATTGAAACTCTAGAGAAAATTTACCAGTCTGAAGACATATTGTATGAAAATGTGGCCACGCGTGCAAATGAAGAGTTCGAATATACAGAAAGTACTCTCAACCCATTTATAAATTTCCTTAAACGTACTTCAGTAATTCAAGAATCATCGGAAGGGTTTGCGACAATCGATTCGGAGCTACGACAAGAACCGAACTATACATTCGCATACCGTCAACGGGTTTTGGATCTATTTGATGACAATGTAATCGGATTCTACGATGTTATGTATTTCTTACTTGCAGCGCCAACACCGATCGAACAAATTGATTCGTTCGTTAGCCAGCACTACGATGTTGACTGGTCCGGTACGAAGCAAACCAAGAAACGAGTCGATTGGCTTCGGTCACTGGGATTTGTTGAGATGGTCGAAGGCTCGCGGCACTACGAACTGACAGATGATGGGATAAGATACGTGCTTGGACGTAGTAAGTCTGGAATACCTCATCCACGACAAATATACGATAATAAATTTGAATTTAATTTCTATCAGATTGAGACTGCCGCACTCGATTTGACAATACCAGAGGATCAAGCGCTCTTTTTTGATAATGAACTGGATACGAGAGATCAGAAAATTCTTGAAGATCGATTGGGTACAAATGTTAATAAATCCATATTTTTGCTTTATGACGAGAACAAATGCCTCGGATATGGGAGATTAAGCGGTAAATTTGATGATAACAACGGAAGTTATGATATAATAACTATACAATTCCGGAAATTCAGCAGTGCGCGAAATGTTAATTTTGATGGTCCGCAGACAGGTGGTATACTTAGAGTAAGTCCAGACGATGCTGTCACTATTCTAAATAAAGGGTCAGAACTGTACCAAACTGTAACTCAAAACATAGCAAAATATCCATCACTACCAGGACCCGAAGAATTCGATCCTTATGATGAAGCATCTACCAATGATGCTGAAAATACGTTTTCTAATTCTACCAACCCTGAACAATCCACAAATGATGAAGAAAGTGGATTTCCTGATGGGGATGTTCCTGAAGAGTCTGAATCTCGCTTTTCAGATGATGAAGACAATGAGGAGCGCGAAAAATTTGGGTACTTAGACACGACATATAAGCAATACGAGTATGAAAATTCACCATTCAGCACTGATAGGAAGGAAAAACCGACACTAGAAGGACTCCACTATGAAGACGAAGAGGGATTGGTTGAACAAATCATCACATCACTCTATTGTGGAGATCACATCATCCTAGTGGGTCCACCCGGCACTGGCAAAAGCGAACTTGCACGGCAGGTGACTGAACACTTTGTCGACGAAAAATACAGTATGGTCACAGCCACTGCCGATTGGTCAACATTCGATACAATTGGAGGCTATCGGCCAAAAGGAGAAGACAACAAGTTAGAATTTCGTGAAGGCGTGTTTCTCGATCGATTCCAAACATCAGATATGAAACCGAAAAATGAGTGGCTGATCATTGACGAAATTAATCGCGCGGATATTGACAAAGCCTTCGGCTCACTATTTTCTGCTATCGTAGGCGATTCAGTGGAGACACCATTCGACGGACCATATGAAGAACCAGTTGAAATTCTTGGCCCTACCGATACAGACAAAGATGTATGCGGGTCGCGGTATCATATTCCAGAGAGCTGGCGACTTATTGCGACGATGAATACCTATGACAAGACGTCACTCTATGAGATGAGCTATGCATTCATGCGGCGATTCGCGTTTGTCCACATTGAGCCACCGTCCGAAATTACGGAAGAAGTGGTTCAAACGTATGCCGATACGTGGGACGTCGGTGAATCAGCACCGGTGGATGCTATCGCTCAGATCTGGGACGTGATTCAACCAGAACGATCACTCGGCCCCGCATTGTTTGAACGGGTACTCACATACCTTGAGGAGTCTGAAAGCGAAGACCTAACGCGGCCCCTAATGATGTATGTGCTCCCTCAATTGGAGGGGTTAGCCACACAGCGTATAGTGGAAATCGTTCGTGCCCTACGTCAGCTGGAGCTTTCGGAGCTAGCAGACCAGCAGTTAATAGATTTCTGTAGTGACTACTTTGGTATCAAAGCAGATCGGTTTGAACAGCATGAGTGACAAGACTAGCCACCAGGAACTAATCGAGCAGATTGCCGGGGATTTCAACACTTATCTAAAGAAGGGGGTTCGATTCGGTTCGATTCTTGGAGACAGTGAACCCACACTCGAAATCCACGATATTGACACCCTACTGAAAATATATTTTCTATTGGCTACGGAAGACGACTTCCAGGAAATCGGGCCCACTGCACCATCAACAAGTGTGCGTGAGTTTCTTGACACACTTTCGGAGGAGTTAGAGACACTTCCAACAGGGACAGCTCGTGAATCGTCTTTCACGAGGCATATCGAAGGTCGAGTGGACTGGAATGAGACACAAAAAAAGCGGTTGCGAAGAAATCCCGCTGATTCAACACATTATGAAGTCCAGACATATCAGGAGTCATACTCTGATGATTCGAATCTGGTTTTGAAGTCACTGCTCGATGAGATCAAGACCATACTGGACGGACCACTTTCCTATGCAGTCGATCAGCCAGACAAATACGACTGGATCGGCGAATGGGGGAGAAGCACTGCCGAAACGTTTCAAGAAGATATAATGGATAATATCCACGTCCAACGTATCGATACTGATGAGATAGGGATTACAGAGCGTATGCTAAAAAAGGCCGGTCGCTCACGGCACCAGATATATCGAGACGCAGCAGAACTATTGGGCTATCTCAGACGCTTGCTTCGATATGATATCCATACAACTGAGGTTCATCGTTTATTACAAATCTTGTTCATAGCCCCAGACGATGACGATACAAAGACACTGTTTGAACTCTACTGGGTATTCCGTGTCTTAGATTGGTTCTCGGATCCTACGTTCAACCTTATAACTGCCGGGACAAACACTGTCGCTGAGTGGGAAGCAGACGGGAAAACCTATCGAATGCTGCACAATTCTTCGGGCAGCGATGCAGTATCATTCAGACTCACGAACGAAGATTTGGAGTCTGAAGCAGAAGCCACTGCAGAGATGGTTCCATTTGGCTATCTTCGTCGACGGATGGCAGTAATGGAAAATAAGCGGGACATTGCTACCCAAGCCTTCGATACGAAGAGTCAGCTTAGACAGTGGCAGGGTCGTCCAGATTTATTACTTGAAGAGCACGAAGGAGACGAATTAACCGGTGTGTTAATTGGTGAGGTGAAATACACTAATAAACGGAGTACAGCTGTTGGAGGTCTTGAGGAATTACTTGAATATCTCTACCTTGGCCAAGGAGACAATGAGTATCTGATGAGTGATTCTGGATCAAGTCTAAACTGGGTACACGGAGGACTATTTGTCGATGAATCCACTGGCGTTTCTGGGACTTACGACAGCGTAACCGTTTTAGAAACGAATGAAAACATCCCTGAATCCCTATTCGGCAGTTAGCATGTCTGCAGATAGATGGGAGTATTGAGATTAGAGAGTCGGATTGGGGAAGATTGCGTGAATTTTCATCAGCAACCCTATTCGCTCGTCTATCGGCATTTGCATCCAATCTCCCGGGTGTCAAGTTGGGTAAGGAATACAGAATGGTCGACGAGGGTTGTTCGACTGGAAAATCATTCTCTCCGTTTGTTGTTTCGACTTCAGTTAGTGTGTCGACTTACTCCGACAGTTGTGCTCTATGATCCGCTCTGGAAGGCCCTTCCGCCCATACACGGGACACTCCAACAGTTCGGGCACCGGAGGTTCTCAACAAACTCGATATGCTCACGGGTTTTGCCGTCGACAGCCTGTGTTGAGACGGCGGCCAACTGAATGCGCAGCTTGTCGCCCCGATTGTTCCAGAAAACCTATAATATGCAGACACATATTGTCAACAACTATGAGTTTCTGGAAGAAACTACTGGGTGACTTTCGCCACAACAAGGAAGCTGCCTTCATCCATGGACTTAGAGTCAGTACTAGTGCTATTGGTGGTGTTCTGGTTATTCTATTTGCACTATCGGTCTTAGGAGTCGTAGATCCTATCGAAACACTTCGAGCAACTTCATACGCTGTCATCTTGGTTATAGCCGATTTTAGAACGATCCGATATCTTGGTTGGATTCTTCGATTCAATCCTAATCTCTTTGGATTTGTGAGTTTATCCACAATTGTGACTGGGGTAACTGGTCTCGGAGCCGTATCTATAGCTTTGAGATGGAAGCGTTCTTAGAGCTGACAGAATCAGCACCCATTTGAGTACGTCAATAATGCCTCGATGCTCTGGATCTGTCCTATCCATATCGATGACCGAAGTTTCTGAATGACTCAACTCAAATCAGTCGACCAAAATCCTCAGACATTCTTGATCAAAGAATCGCTCTATGACCCCATCAGGTAAGGCACTGAATACCCCCGGTACCTCGTTCCTGACATCCTGCAAACCACCTCAATAGCCACCTGGATTGGCTCTCGCAGCATAGTTCTAATAGTATTAACTCAGCAGTAATGGTTATCTATCGAGCATGTCTTTAACACATCATGAGGGATTTTGGGGATGTTGAGGCAGTCAGGATATCTCTCAACAGCGGTATCAAACGGGATGGGAAGACTTCAGTTCAAATGCCTCAAGATCGATGGAACGCTGCCATTATTCGCGAGTCCCAGCAGCTATGCCAATTTGTACAGACAACCGTTGAACAAGCGATTGAAACATACTACGATCAGCTCAATATTGAAGCCAATAGCGACGGGCGAGTTGTTGCGATCAGACACCCGGTTCGTCTGAGTGGCGGTGTTTTAGATACGATCAGATTACTGGAGGAGATTGAACCAATATTAGACCAGTATGTCGACTCCCACGAGCAGTACGCTGAGATCGCATCATTCAGTGCTGCAGATATCTATGAAGAGGTGGCTAAAGAGGGACTCAATTTCTGTACTACGATTATCCCCCGAGTACGACTGTTCGCTCATACATATCTCTGGATTTTGTGGACCCATGAATCGCTCAGGCAAGCAAACCGGTTTGCAGGCCTGCTGATGGGCGAGCATGATTTCGAACAATTCTCAGAAAGTGCCTTTCCTTACATTGCTCATCCGCCACTGATCGTTGCGACTATCGCCTGTTCTACTATGATCGAGGAGGTCGGTGCAAACTACATTAATGCCTATGTGGCGGCTGAAAGCTACGATCTGGATGAAACAAGTCCCCGACAAGTATTGAAAGATATTGAAGAACACTATCCAGAGAGTGGTGACTATGATACTACAAAAATAGATGAGTTAGTGATTGATGCACGTAATGATATCAGCCACTATGTAACTGGTCGGGGAGAAACGATTACGCTTCGGGACTTCGAAGAGTTCTATCAAGCTGTTGGTGAGGGTATGAGGCTTGTCAATTCGATGTTACTAAATTTGATTCAGCCACCAATAGTAGAATTCCGGGCATCGTTGGATAAGCTCCTGACGTAGTATTGATGATGAAACAATCAACGGTTTAGATGCGAGAGTTTCTATTAACCAACACTGAGGCGTACCACAGATCGATTGTTGGTTAAGGTCTACTTTATCACCAGCCCACCCAAATAGTAGGGTTGAACCAAAACAGACGAAATATACTCTCTAATCTGCCGGTGCTGTCAAGGTCGTGGCTGCGCGCACAGCGACGTTCTCGTGAGCCTGCGAACGGGAGCCGGTGAGACGACTGTTGTCTCACCGAGCGAGCACGGAGCGGTGGGTGGGGAGGTGGGGTTAGGGTCGGCTCCGGCATAGAGCAAAAAAGAGCCGCGATGACCGGCTATTCCCACCACCGACCGCGTTCTGGGAACATCACGGTGCTCCACCCAGTGACGGCTACTGAGACACGCCCTTGGTACCAATTTTTCGACGCGCCGAGAATAGTCACCGTCTCGCCTTCATGGACTGATTTCGCATTTGACCGCACCCAGACCGTGAATTTCGTTCTCCCAGTCTCATCCTCGATAAGCCCCACTTGGGATATTGCTGGACTCGCCGGCTCCCAAAGTTGGACGATACGACCACGAATGCTCACCTCTTCTCGATTGATCGCCTCCAGTTTCCCAATTGGAACCACCTGTCCAGGGGCCGTTTGCAACTTCTCGAACGTCCCAACCACTGCACTCGATAGATCCGTTCCACCGACCACGGCTTCAGCCAATTGGCGACCAATCGCCGCCCTCGACCAGCCCTTCAATGTCTCGGCCAACCGCATCGCCTCCGTATTCACTGCACCCAACTGCTCAGTACTGAGCATCTCACGAGGATCCGCCCGATCTGGATGTACCATCGGGTTCACACACCCCGCCCGCTTGAAGAACTCCACACGCCGCGCCGCACTTTGCTCAACCACCGCGTCTCTCGTCCGCTCTTCTCGTCCGTCTTGACTCCCGAATACCGCCTTCGCACTGATCGATGCTAACTCGGCCTCTCGCCCCTGAATTCGCTCTTCTTGAACCAGAGTTTTTCCGTGGATATGATCTGGCCCTGCTTGGAGACGCCCATTGGGGTGGTTTGAATCCACTTTCGCCTGAATTTCCATCTCCACCGACGGCCGGAACTCAACAGTCTCATCGACGACCTCGAATCCTTCCTCATCAACCGTCACTTCATCCGTATTTTTGAATGCCTGCTCATCGACCGAAACTTCATTACTGGTTACGTTCCTATTTCTCATTGGGTAACACCGAAGGCGCTCACTCGGCGTCTTCTTCCGACACCACGACTCTCCAGCTGTGGCTCTCTCTATCGACCAACTCACCCATCACACGCTCTCGCTCGCGCCTTCACGAGCGCCCTCGGGCGCGAGTGAGAGCGTGTCCGAAGAGAAGACCCAACCAGTACCGCGCGCCGTCTCAGCGAGCGCAGCGAGTTGAGACTCGGGGCACGAAGGAGTGAGTGCCCCAGTGTCCGCCGAGAGCAAGCGTCCATCGGGATATGCCCGCTCGGTCCGGCCCGTTGGGTGGGTTCGTGTCCACTGAGACTGTCGAGAGCACGGCGAGCCGCAGCGTGGCTCGGCGAGCGGATCGGCACAAAGCAGTGGAACGCGAAAACCCACAAGGGGCGCAACCGACGGGGATACCCGATGGCGTCGAAGCCATATTCATTTTAGCCCGGAACGGCGAGCATGCTCGCCGCAGCCCGGAATGGTCGGTCGCGAGCGACGCGGAGGCGGACGACGGCGAGCGGGACGGGCCGAAAACGAATGCAAATCAACTGAGCTCCAATCGCATGCCTCGTCTCAACAATCAATAGAGATCTTCAGTAGAAACGAGATCCAAAACCACGCGCGACATATAACAGGGGCACTGAGTAGTTGAGCACCTCCTCGGCAGGAGTACTTCCGTCTAGTGCTTGATTGGGCCGCTGTCGGTTGTAACGGTATCTGAACCGGTTCAGCCAGCAGTGTGCGCTGGCTGAACTACCCATCCAAATGGAGTGAAAGCGGTCGATTCGCATTGTCACCGTATCAAACCATTTCTCGATGTAATTGCGATCATTGTAGTCGAGATCACTGCTCAGATTGTGCCGAGCTAAAGCGGTCAAGAGCCCATGCCGTCAACGAGGAATTCTCTTGCTCTGGTAGGTCAATCGTCTCTCTGAGCAGGTCTGCGAGTATCATGGTCACCACTCACTATGGCATGCTCATTGCTCAATTTCACTGAAATAGACAGTGCTTTTCACCCCCGAAGTTACGACGAGATACAGGTCTGAGTGGGATGACTACAACGAACTCGTAACAGTCGATTTCGATGAACCGGTTGGAACGTACGGATTTTCTGAGGAGTAACTCTCTCGCCGGTTACTCGTTTCCAAGATCTCGAAGCATAGCGTAAAGGAATGCTGCCGGTGTAAGACTCTGGAAGGCTCCTCGCTTGTTTGAGGAGACATAGAACATGATGGCAACTGTCAGGCAGATCCCGATTCTTTGCTTGTCGGAAAGATCTCGTACACCGGTTGCATTTATTGCTTCATCCAGCAGGATTGCTGAAAAGTTGTAGTAGAGTTCAAGTGAGTCATATTTTGTCCACTGAAAATTCGATTTTTTCTCTGTTACAACCGGTTCTGCTTCTGTACCTTCGATATCTACAGATTCCGGCTGGGTCTCGAAACTGGTATTGTATGTTGCTGTAGTAGCGAACTCGCTTACTGCGTAGTTTATTGATTGAATGTTGTCGATAGCCTGGAAGAACTGCATCGATGGCATAACTGGCTGCTGAATGCTACGTATTGCTGGCAGCATTTTTTGAATCGAAAGAGTATGTTGGTTTAGAGTAGAACTTACGAGAGCAGGGCCAAGAGACCTCTGCGGCTTCAGTTCGGGAAGTTGCTGAAGCCAGTGGATTGCAGTTAGTGACGGTATGTCTTGTTGAAACCGGTGGTGAAGGCTTAGGTACGCTGAATCCGGTGTGCCTTGCTGCATGGCTGCTATTGCTGGTAATTGTTTGGTGAAGAAATTCAGCTCTTGTAAGTGTTGTACTGCTTTGAGTGTTTCATTGAATGCGGAGAAATTGATGGCAGCAATCACTGAATCATCCAGAACACCGAACACTGAGTCGAGATCTCGGTCTTCACCGGAGGATTGGTTGTCTTCAGACATTGCAAAATTGAGGCGGGATGTGCCTATTACATTCACATGTTCGGATCTGACATGTATCAAGTTTCCGCTAAAACCAGTTTTTCTCGGATCCCATCTTTGTTCACATCGATAGCGGAGTGTCCAATCCAAACCTGATGCTAAGAGTCTGACCCCTCGCTCTCAACGCTCACTTGTGCAAACTTGCCTTCTCCTTCTGTGATGTCCAGATATCTTCCCCTGACCTGTCTCAACCAATCGTTGAACTCATAACCTGGATCTGAAACAGGTGCTACAGAAACTCCAGAACGTGGCCTTTCGACTGGATTACCTCTTCCAGGAAGACGGTCAACATGGTTTTGAGGCTTCAAATCACCATCTAGAATCTTATCTATCGTGTCCTTCATCAATTCACGGGAAACGTCGTACTGGGCAACAGAGCGGAATCCGGACATCATACCGCTTTCAACTTCAAACTCGATATATTCTAAGTACAGAAGTGTCGCCAACCACTGCTGTAGAATCAAGTTGAAAGATGACTCAGTCAGTGCTGAAAGACAGTCTCTCCAACCAGCACCAACAAAGGTCCAATCCACTATCTCTTCCCCGTGTTCTATCTCAAATCGTATGAAAGCAGATGTGACCTCAGTGAGAGAAGCATAGCAACTCCATAGTGCCCACTCTACAGCAGATGTGTTATCACCGTCTCTCCGAACTGTATTAAACAGGTTGTCCTCATCCACGTTATCAGATCCGGCCTCGACAACTTGCTCGAACACGTCAGGGATATAATTCATAGACAACGAGCCGTACGGAAGCTTATGTATCGCTGTAGGATCTCGACGGATCACAGACTGGGCTGCACGCCAACCGAGCAAACGGATACCTGTACCAGCTGTATCCCAAAGCTGTGCATCTGCTGCTTCCTTCAGCATTTCACCGGCGTCGTCTACTGCTTTTTGACGGGTTTTTTCACTGACAGTATCGAAACCAACTGTGCCAACCAGTTTAGATAGGCCTTGAGAGCTGTGTACTGCGACTGGTTCGTGTTGTTGATCTACGGCGTTGCATCCGATAGAGGATATGGTACTGACTGTTTCTGTGCCTACTTCATCTAAGTCTTCTTCAACCGCTTTTTCTCCGGCATTGTGAAGCCTGTTTTTACAAAGTTCCTCGACGGAGTCGCCTACCGATTTGTCTTCTCTCAGTTGGTCTGTGGAAACGTGTTTTAGCAGTCTCCCAACTTGTTCGTCGATGACGTTGAGGCCTTGTGTTGCAGCGGGTACGTCTCGATCATTGATTGCGGATCTGATGATGGATACAGGTACGAGAAACGGGTCTGTTTCCGATGAGTCGTTATCAGCACTTTCTGCGTCGGATATAATCTGGCTTGGCGTGAGCTCTTGTTTGACTCGTTTAATGATTCCTTCTGGTGTGGTTTGTTCCAGCGTTCTGTCGACGAAAAAGTATAGCAGGAAGAATGAGGCCGTTGCTAAACCGATAGCGTAGGAAAGTGAGAACCTGAGAAGGTAGGGAGTAAGATGGTTGAACGCGGTGAGAACAGCTACATCCACAGCGAGGGAGGTTGCGAAGACGCCTACTGTCTTTTTGTATACTATGTCAGTTCTGAATAAGTCGGCTAATCTTGTTGAGTACCGTGATGTGGACAACTGGATTCCCAAGATTATTACGGAGAATACGATTGCGAAGACTGCTGCTTGTATCGATGCCAGGGTGGTCAGTACTTGTTGCCCGTTGCCGGAGGGGTTCCACGTGGAGAGTTCTGCTATTAGTAGAGAGGATCCGGTTATGACTGCGAAGATTGCTGTGATCGGCCATGGCAGATATTCACCCATTTAGTAAGGGCAATGACACCGGCTTGTTTAATTTACTGTGGATGAGGGTGTCATAGAACACTTCTCACACCGTGATCACGGTACTTCCTGGATTGTCTCTTCGTTCGTAGTTGGTGATTGCGACGACGAGTCGAAGACACAGCGCGAGGAAAACTTGTGCTCGCGCATGGACGCGGCCTCGGGCGTGCGTTCGCCCGAGGCCACAGTCCTTCACTGATTCATTAGTTCGTTCGACGCCACTCCGCCGGTTGTACGTCTCGTCCAGCGTTGATTGCTTCATCTGTATGTCCTCGCTGTGGTCAGTGATGCGATCTTCGACCCTGTACTCGATGTTTTTCGGGTCATCAGTGTTTCGAGCGTTGTATGGAGCGACTGGCACGACGCCTGCGGCCAGCAGGTGGTCGTGCCAGTCGAGCGTGTCGTAGGCACTGTCACCGAGCATCCACAACGGTTTGCCGACGGCGAGCGCGTCACGTGTGACGCGCATCGCCGTCTCCTCTGGTGCTTGTTTACTCTCGGTGAACTCCGCTGCTATTGGGATCTTTTGCCCCGTCGAGACGATTGTGCAACCATAGCCGTAGTAATACTCGTCGTCGGTTGGATCATAGCACTTTGAGGCGTCTGAATCGGCGGGCATCGCCCTCACATCGGTCGAATCGATGCAGTACGTCATGTTGAGCAGGCCGCGGCGGGCGGCCTGCTCGACGAGCCGTTCGAAGACATCCTCAACAACGTGTTCGAGGTCGGTGAGAAAGCGATCGACCGCGTCTCTCGACGGCGGTCGATCGAACCCACAGCCCAGCCAGACGATCGTGTTCCGAAGCTCTCGTGCAACGGGTCGAATGCCGTAGATGTCCTTGTAGTAACAGTGGAGAAAACCGCGCATCAACGCGGGTGGCTCGTGGTCTCGTGTTCGCCCCGTCTCCGCCGGGGCGAACACATCGAACTCTTCGAGAAACTCGAAGGAGACGTACTCAGACAACGCTAATGTCTCTGTCTCCACGACATTGAAGAACGAGTCTACCGAAGGATCACCTTGCAGGGTTGCTGAACTCATCCACCTCAGCATTCACCCTGCTCTTTGGTGTGCTACTCGTTCTATGACACCCTCTTACTGTGGATATCAAAACAAGGGCTTGAGATTTACAGCTAAGTCATACGTTTCCAACTATATTCTGTTAGCAAGGGCTTCCAGCCCAGCATATCTCTTTAATTGACTCTGTAGTTTCGCTAAACGGCGGGCGATCCGGGCTATTTTGAAACCCTCTTCTCAATTTAAAAAGCGTGCATTTAAATTCGATTCTACTAGAACATGCCTCAGAATTACCCCTCGAAGACTGGGAGATTATGTATCGCACCAACGCCATGACCACGTCGGGTGAGTTCCGAGCGAATCTTCTCCCAGTCAGTGACGTTTGCGAACCCGAGCAGCCGGCGGCTGACTTCGACTTTATGTGGAAGATGGTCACGGTGTTCACTTCGAACGTTGTATACAAGGGTACCCCCATCGACAGGGTCGAATTCACGATCCATTAGAGATCCAACTCCCGAAGCGGCCGTACGCGGAAAGTATCTGACTCCTCAACTCTCTCGTTCAATCTGCCAGTGGTTGTGACTGTATTCCGTGAGAGTCGATTCATGAGTTCGGTGCGAACACGCCGGCGATTGAGTAGCGTAGTGTGACTCCCCAAGAGATCATCAGAATATCGTTTTTCAAAGTGCTCTCCAGACCCATCGACTGCGAAGTATCGCGTCCGTTTTTCACCCCAGATGTGCGAGGAGACGTACTCCGCAGCCACGGGTTCGTGGGTGAGCTCGACGAGAACCGACTCGACGAATGAGACGATAGAAAGTGGGCTCTCTTCGTTTGGGACAGTCAATGTGAGATCGGCCCAAGCTTGATCACTGGGGCAGTCGATCTGATTCGATTCCGGGGGCTTCTTCGATGAGTTGTATTCACTAGACATTGTTGTAGCGGGCGTTTTTGTGCGCCCTCACCCCCTCAGGGGGCGATAAAATGCTGCGTCGTCTACGAGTACAAACACGGACAGCTCCGTATGCCGACCGAATGCACTAGGGTGGATTCGGTTGTTGGAGTTGACGAAGGTCACCAGTCTCAACTGTATCTCGCCACAGCTGGAGGACGGCGAGCGTAACCAACCGAACGGTTCGAACCTCTATACAAGACGGAACTGCATCATCATGGGCCGCCTGTGGTGGCTCGTGAAAATGAGGATCTGGGAGTTCGACGCGAGGGTGGCAATCATATCGATAATTGAAATCGTCACCCTCTGTGTAGTGGTATCGATAATATCCCTTGGTCGTCCAGGTAACGTCGAATCGACCGGACTTTCTCTCAATACCGTCATCAAGATGTAGATGAACTGCTTCAGGATTGAGTGGATTGTCGAATTCGCTAGAGGTAACCAGTGGTTCGTAGTCCTCGGCGACTGTCCGAACCCGCGCCATTATATCTGGATCTGGAGCACCCGTATCGACTCGGTCCCAGTCGTCTGTCACACTTCAGCCTCGGCCAGTCGGTGTGCTTCGTCAACTTGGATGGCAGCCTTCGCAATTGCAAGGTTGCGACGTGTCGACTGCCACTCTCCGACATCACTCCATCCCTCATCGCCGGGTTCAAGTCCGATCACGAGATCCTCAGGACTCTCGACGTCGTAGGTCTCGCGGAACTCCGCGATTGATTCTTTCATCTCCTGGATGCCTTCAACCAGTTCTTGATGTGAACACGTCGCCCGGAGTTCTTCGATACGTCTATCGACGAGTCGGCCCTGATTGCGTTTGTACAGAGTAGTGCGACCTTCCTGTTCGGTGGTGCCAATCCCTTCCTCAACGAGTTCATTGAGGTACTTTCGAGTAGTCGGTTCGCTCACGCGAGCACGGTCTGCAATAGTACTTACTTTCGAGTAGGTGGTTGTCTCTTCGAGTATCTCTTTGACACGTTCTCTAGCCGTAGTGTCGGATGTCCACTCGTCGACTACCTGTTCGTTGATATCGGTCATGAGTGCTTATTCGGTCCCGAAACAAATATATCTTTCCTAGAATCGCATATATTATTTAGAGTCACTCGTCTACTGTTTTTCCGAGTTCTTCGGCAAGTCGGTCGAGACAGATTTCGATTTCAGGTGCTTCTTCGATGAGTTGTATTCACTAGACATTGTTATAGCGGGCGTTTTTGTGCGCCCCCACCCCTCAGGGGGCGATAAAATGCTGGGTCGTACACAAGCTCAGACATTGCTTGCAAGTGCCTTGTGAACCGCCTCGGGGGCAACCCCCGAGGCATTCGCCTTGGTTAAACCCACGCGTCGACCCGATGTACAAGCGCAGCCGAGAGTAGAGGGCCAGCAATTATAGTTCAAACTATAATAGTTGAAACCCTAACACAAGTGAAAACCTCGATTGTTGGGTCGCAATTAGTCGATAGTCGACTCGTATAGACAGAGTGCTCTGAGGGCTGCGGCCTGTGTGATCGCTTCGGTGCTGTACCCCGGACCGCCGAAGGTGTACAGCACGGGATCGACCTCCCACGAGCCGTCGGCCTGCTGTGTTTCGAGCAGGTAGTCGACGGCGTCCCAGACCGCCTCCCGATCGGGGCCGATGCCACTATAAAGGAGGGCCTGCAGCGCCCAACCGGTCTGTATCGGCGTCGACTCGCTCGGTTGATACTCAATGCTTCTCGATTCCGGCTGGCTCGGATCGTAGTGAGTCTGTTCGCCCCAGCCACCGTCGTCGTTCTGTCGGCTGAGTAATGTTCCGCGGGCAGCGATCACGAAGTCGTCATCCAAGTCAACATCGACGGCTCGGAGCCCCTCCATTACGCGTGCGGTGCCGTAGGTGTAGCCTTGTCCCCGGACACCGAGCCACAGCCCGTTGTCCATCTGATTCTCACGCAGATAGGAAACGGCGTCGTCAATGTGGCGATCGTCGTCGACGGTATCTCCCTGCATACCGAGTGTCGAAAGGGCGTTTCCAGTGATGTCTGGCGCGGGAATGTAGCCGAAGCGGAGCTGATACTGTTCGTCACAGATCGTCGACCGAACCTCGCTGGCGACCTCCGCCGACTGGAAGGGAGCGAAGTCGGTCGTGTACGCCGACCAGCTCCCGTCGCGGTTCTGTACACGACGGAGGAAGTCAATCTGTTCGTCGAGATCACGATCGGTGAGCACCGACAGCGAGCCAAGTGCGACCGCAGTGGTGTTCCAGTCGGAGAACGCGTGCGGCAGGTATCCCCAGCCGTGTCCGTGGTGGCGTCGGAACGGCGCTGGCTCGCGGTCCAGCTCACGACCGACCGTCTGTGGCGTCCGCGCCTCGGAGAGCCACTGGGCCGATTCCTGTAGGAACTCGGCGTTCGGCGAGCTGCCGGCGGCGAGCAACGCTTTCTGAACCAGTGCCGTATCCCGGACCGGGAGCCGATAGCTCTCGACGCGTCCCTCGTCGGTCAGCCGGTTGTCGGTGATCCAGCGGACGGGCACGCCGACCTCGTCGTCGAACCACGAATAGCCGCGTTCGACGAGCGCGAACGTCGCAACAATCGTCGTCGGAACGGTGTTCCACGCGCCGTTCGTCAGACGCCGACTCAAGAGCACGTTCTCGGCGACCTCGATCAGTTGTGTTTCGTCTTCGTCGAGTTCTCGCTCGTAGGCGGTCGCACCAAGCAGGAAATACGCCATCTGTTGGGCGATGTAGCCCGGCCGAGCAGTCCGATCCTGCGCGGAAACCGCCTCTCCGTCGAAAGCCGACGTGAGTGCCATCAACTCGCCGGCCCGGATCGGTAGCTCCCGTGGGAACAGTTCGTCGAAGCTGTGGTCGTCCGAGAGCACCGCATACAGCAGTCGCATTTGGAACCGATCTGTGAAGCCTGCCTCGTCTTCGGAGGTCATCAGCGACTGGTCTTTCGCGTCGATCTCCCGGAGAACGTCTTCGACCACCGACTCGTATTGGTGGTCGTCCATCTGGTGGAACAGCAGCAGCATCCCGAAGTTGGTTACCGTGTCGTTCCAGCCGCCGTCGGTCGACCGCCGGTCAAGCAGATACGAGAGAGCGTCGTCACGTTCATCTTCGTTTCCCCAAATCTGGTC
>NZ_RKLU01000007.1 GCF_006861665.1 Halonotius terrestris
GAGTTCNCCNGTAAGNCGNACNCCGACNACCTCGGGNAGCTTCATCGTGATGGGCTGGCCGAGCATGGCGGCCTCGGCTTCGATGCCGCCGACGCCCCAACCGACGACGCCGATGCCGCCGATCATCGGCGTGTGGCTGTCCGTGCCGACAAGCGTGTCGGGCAGGAGCCAGTTCTCACCGTTCCGCTCGCGGGCGTGAACGACCTGCCCGAGGTATTCGAGGTTCACCTGGTGAACGATACCGGTGCCCGGCGGGACGACGCGGAAGTCGTCGAAGGCCTGCTGAGCCCACTTGAGCGCGCGATAGCGTTCGCCGTTGCGCTCGTACTCCAGCTCGACGTTCTTCTCGTAGGCATCCTCGGAGCCGAAATAGTCGACCTGGACGCTGTGGTCGATCACGAGGTCAATTGGAATCTCTGGCTCGACGATCGCGGGCTCCTTGCCTTTCCGGTCAACCGCTGATCGGAGCGCAGCGAGGTCGACGACGGCAGGGACACCGGTGAGGTCCTGCAAGACGACCCGCGAGGGTGTGAACGGGAGTTCGACATCTGGGACGGCAGGTTGCCACGACGCGACGTTTCGAACGTCCTCGGCGGAGATCGTGTCACCGTCGACGTTCCGGAGGACGGATTCGAGGAGGACACGGATGCTGACCGGGAGACGGTCCAGTTCACAGAGTCCCGCCTCTTCGAGGGCGGTGAGGTCCGCCATCCGATAGGCATCTCCGTCGAACTCGAACTCGCGTATCGCGTCGAAAGGATCGGTTTCGGCCATACCCTGAGCTACGCCGACCCGACTCTTGAATCGTTTCCCGTAAGCCATCGGCTAGGCTGGACCGATTCGCTCCTTGGACCCAATCAGCAGTGAGACGCCCCGGTCACAGAATCCGGTCGAGTGCATCTGTAATCGAGGGAGATTCGACGATTCGGAGCCCTTGAACAGCCACGTCCGTCGGTTCGCTTGCCGGGATGATTAGCTCCCGTGCGCCGACTGCCCGCGCCGCGCGCGCTTTCGTCTCGATCCCGCCGACGGGGAGCAACGCGCCCTCGTCGTCGACGATTCCCGTCATGAGCGTCTCCTGTGAGAGCGACTGCTGGCGGAGGCTAGCAACGAGTGCGACGGTAAGCCCGGCCTCCCAGCTCTTCCCGCGGAGTGCAAGCACGCCGGACGAGGGGGGCTCGAACGTGATGTGCGTCGCCATGTTGGTGAGCGACTCTCCGGTGAGACGTGTGGCCGTCTCCCTCGCTTCTCGGAGCGAGAGCTGGAGGTCGTGACGGACTTCGATTCCGTTCAGGTTGACGAACAGCTCACCGTCCCCGTCGGTGAAATCGAACTCGAACGGGACGACGAGCCCGTCGCCCGAGCCGTCGACCGCTGGAAGATAGTAGCGTGTTGTCGCGGGAAGCGTGGCTCCACCCGCAAGCGTCGCCAGCGACTGAAATCCTTCTCCCGCTCGCGTGAGACCGAGAACCACCCCAGCGCCGCCGACGCCCCCCAGGCCGAGTCCTGCGAGGAACCCTCGCCGTGACAGAATCGTCTCTTCCACCCGTCCTACAACGTCTCTTTCCGTATCGGACGGGCGAGAGACGGACGCGGAGTCATCGGTGGGCATAGCAGTATGGTGCGTGGCTACGCTGGGGTTTGCGTGTTACTATGTAACACGGGTGCAGTAATAAATGCTCTTCGTGTACGCGTTTCGAACGGGTACGCCTATTTCGGTCGCGCACCGACGGATAGACACAGTCTCATCACCACTCATGACGCTCCAGTATCGGTCGTTGGTCGGGCTCGTGGGCGTGAGCAGCGTCGTGACCGGGGTCGGCGTGTGGATCGCCTACCAGTTCGAACTTCTCTTGCTCGGAGTGACGACCCTCGCGACCTGGACACTTCTGGTCGGACTCGTCGAGGAGGCATTCGTCCGGTTCGTCCCATTGATACTCGTCTTCTACGGCTGGAGTTACCGTCGGGGGACGCTCCTCTCGAAGACCGAGGGGTTGCTCGCGACCGTGGCCTCCGGGCTGACCGTTGCGCTCCTCGAACTCGTGCTCAAACTCGAGTACCTGTCGCGGCTGGAGGCGACAGTCCGGTTCGACTCGCTCGTGCTCCCGCTGGTGTTCGTCCACCTGCCGTTCGCGTTACTCGCCGGGCGGTTCGCGTACGCACTCGGCGAGCGGATTCACGGCTCCGACGACATCGGGTTCCCATCACTCTCTCGGCGAACCCTGGCGGCACTCGTGCTCGGGTATCTCGCACTTTCGCTCGCCCACGTCGGGTACAATCTTCTCATCTGAGAGCCGCTCGAACAGAGGGAAGAACTGAAAGACCGACAATCACCACACCCTGGATTAGGTGGGGATACTGCAACCGTTTCCCGAATCCGATGACGGCCCCTTCGACGAGGACCCAGACGACGAGCGCGACGCCGACGGCGATGGCCGCCGGCCACGCCCATCGTTTTCGACGGAAGAGGCCGTACACGACGACCAGCGGGAACACACCGAGGATACTGAAGAGGATGACCCCGGGAACCAGATAGCTATCGAACGGGGAACCAGCCAGAAGCGTCGGCGAGATTCCAATAAGACGCCCCGAGGGAGCGAGGATGAACTGGCCGCCGCCGGCGAGTCCCGACACGCCGAGCACACCAATCGTCGCGATGAGTGCCCAGAGCGCGAGTGGTCGATCTTGGTGCTGTGTTGAAATACCCATCCGTCGACGCTCCTCCGTCCTGATGAGAAGTGCTTGCTACGGTGGGAAAGCTATGTGGGTCTACTGGCTGTCCTCTTCGTGGTCGTCGCCGAGTGCCGTCCGAATCATCCCATTGAGTTCTTCGAGCTTCTCGCGGACGCGCTCGGGCTTGTCGGCCGGCGGCTCTTCGAGTGCGACCTGCTCGTGGGGGTCCGGCTCACCGACGATGACGCTACCGATCATCCCGAGGCTCTCGTGGGGCGTACAGTAGTAGTGGTAGACACCCTCGGTCTCGAAGGTGTGTTCGAACGTCGCACCCTGCTCGGAGACGATGCCGCTGTCCCAGGCCGCTGCGCCGTCGGGGACGAGCTGGGGCTGGTCGTTGTCGGGGTGGTAGGCGGTCGTCGAGTGACTCCCACTCTCGTTGTTCCAGGTGACCGTTCCCCCGACGTTCACCCGCACGACGTGGGGCTCGAAGTGGTAGCCACCGTCCTCGGTAATCATCCGCACCTCGGCCGTATCGGACGGTGCCCCGACTGCTTCGTCGTGGTCATCCTCGTCGTCGCTGTGACCGGACTCCGTGCCGCCGTCGTCGTGGCCAGTCTCAGTCGGCGTGCCGTTTGCCGCTCCGCCATCGTTGTTCTGCGTTCCAGTGCACCCGGCAAGCCCAACGACTGCCGCACCGCCAGTCAGCTGGAGCATCCGTCGACGCGTGAGTGAATCGGTCATGGCATCGGTCACCTTACAGGTGAACCTACACGGTCTGGGCATATAGTCCGGAAAGCAGATTTGCTGGGTCAGCAAATCGGCGTTCCTTTATATACCCACCCACAACAACACGGATTGTGAGTGAGGAGCGAGACATCTCGGGGATTCTCGAAATCCTTGACGACGACTATGCACGCGCCATCCTCGAGGCGACTCGCCCAAAACAGCTGTCCGCCAAGGAACTCAGCGAAGAGTGTGACATGTCAGTCTCGACAGTTTCCAGACGGGTCAACACGTTACTGGAGTACGATCTGCTTATCGAGCGAACGCACGTTGATCCCGACGGTCATCATTACAGCGAATACGAAGCCCAACTCGACCGCGTCGAGGTCCAGCTCCTCGAATCAGGATTCGACATCCGTATCGAACTTCGAGAAGACGCGCCCGACAGATTTGCTCGGTTGTGGAACACAATGAGGAACGAATAACCATGCACCCCGGACTCATCGTCGCAAAGCTCGTCACAATGGTTCTGGGATTCGTGATCGCCTATCAGGCCTATCGAGGGTACCGACGTAGCAACAGTCAATCGATGCTGTACCTCGCGGTCGGGTTCGCCATTATCAGCTTCGGCGCGATCGTCGAAGGAATCTTGTTCGACGTGGTTGGCCTGACCTTACATAATGCGGGAACGGTGGCAACAACCATCGTCGCGATTGGTATGCTCACGATCCTCTACGCTCTATACGGACGTGACCCGCAGAAACTGGAGAACTGACTAATGGTGGATACGACAACAGCCGTTCTCGTGGCCGTCCGCCTGGCTGTCCTTGCCCTCGGTATTCTGATCACGTACTACAGTTTCGAGGCTTATCGACGAACGGGGACGTACTATATGAGAAACGCTGCAATCGGATTCGGGATCATCACCCTCGGTGTGTTCATCGAAGGAGTACTGTTCGAGTTCGGGGGGCTCGATCTCGCTTTCGTCCATATCATCGAATCGGTCGCCATCGGTCTCGGATTCGTGGTGCTTCTCATCTCGCTTCGCCAGTAGCTCGAGCCACGGCTATACTCCTCGAATGGTTAAAATGAACTCATCTGAGTTCCGGAGATCCTGTTCGGTCACACTTCCGAGGAGCCGTCGTGAAAGGCCGGATCGTCCGTGTGTTCCCATCACGACGAGGTCGATTCCGTGTTGATCCAGTATTTCCTTATTGCCTGATGAGGAACAGCGTGAGTGATCTCAGCAACGACTGAAACATCGTCGGCAGCTGCCCGGGACTGGACATTTTCGACGACAGTCTCTCCGTTTTGCTCCAATACTTGCTGCAGTTTGTCCCACGTCCATTCCGGACGAGACGCGTAGGCACTCTATCCACAATGTAGGGGGCATGAGGTGTCGGATCGTACGTCCGAGCCAAATCAAGAGCGTGAGTGACTGATGATCGTCGAGCCACGCCGCAAGGTCGCGGGCGTTCCCACTGTGTCGGTCCATCCGGACGGGGAGCGTCTTCGTTCCGCGAAGGACGAGGAAGCACGCGAACGGGTCCGGTGTCGCTCCCACGCTGTTCTGGTAGAACCCCAACTGCTCGTCCAGACCTTCGTCGTCCGTGACCAGGGCGCCGCCGACGACATCGGAGTGTTCGCCGAGGTACTTCGTCAACGAATGAGCGACGATATCTGCGCCTAACTCTAATGGGCGCTGGAGATACGGTGTCGCGAATGTGTTGTCCACGGTACAGAGAGCGCCGTACTCGTGTACGATTTCGGCGGTCTCCGCGATATCGACGCCCTACATAAGTGGATTCGTCGGCGTCTCGAGCCACACGACTTCCGTCGCCGAGGAGACCGCCTCTCGGACTGCGTCGCGGTCGGTCGTGTCGACGAAGTCGAACGTGAGGTCGTAATCCTCGTAGACCTGCGTGAATAGCCGATGGGTCCCGCCGTAGACGTCTTCGCCGACCACGACGTGATCGCCTGCTTCGAGCAGATTCAGGACCGTGTTGATCGCGGCCATCCCGCTGGCGAACGCCCGCCTGTACGCTCCGTTTTCGAGGCTGGCGAGATTCGCTTCCAGTGCCGCTCACGTCGGGTTGTCGGTTCGCGAGTACTCGTAGCCACGGTGATCGCCGGGCGCGTCCTGGGCGAACGTCGAGGAGGCGTAGATGGGCGTCATGACTGCGCCGGTATCCGAGTCCGGGCGCTGGCCTGCGTGGATCGCCCGCGTGTCGAACCGGCCAGCATCGTGCGTCTCGTCTCTCTGGTCGTCGCTCATGCTTTCCCCTCCCAGGCCTCGAAGGAACCGTAGATGTTCTTCGAGAGGTACCGTTCGCTGCCATCGGGAAACACCGTAACGACAGCCGGTGCCGGGAGATCGAGTTCACCAGCCGCGGCCTCTTCGGCGACCTCGCGTGCAGCGACGCTCGCCGCACCAGAACTGGAGCCGACAAGATGCCCCTCTTCAGCGGCGAGACGAGTCACTCCGGCGTGTGCGTCCCGGTCGCTAACCGTCCGAATGTCGTCAATAGCGTCTGGATCGAGCAGCCCGGTCACGTCCGGGTCGTGTGTGCCGATGCCTTTGGTCTTGTATGGTGCCTCTTCGCGTTCTCGGTTCAGGAGTTCGCCAAACGTCGAACCGGAGGGCTCGACGGCTACGACGTGGACGTCGGGGACACGCTCACGCACGGCCCGGGTGACGCCCATCAGCGTCCCGCTGGAACCGACGCCCGCAACGATTGTGCCGACGTGCTCGCCGAGCGTATCGAGGATCTCCCAGCCCGTCGTCTCGTAGTGGGCCTCGACGTTCAACGGCGTCGCAAACTGCTGTGGGACGACGGCATCGTCGCGCCGGTCGGTAATCTCGTGGGGCGTTTCGGCAGCCTCCCCCATCCCCGCATCACCGGAGATGTGAACGATCTCCGCACCGAGCGCGGCCATCAGTCGTTCTTTCTCCTTGCTGAATCCGCGGGGAACGACGAAGACCGTCTCGAGGCCGAGTCGAGTGGCGGCGATCGCCATTCCGATGCCGGTGTTTCCGGCTGTCGGTTCGACAATCGTGCCGCCGGGAGAGATGTCGCCGCGTTCGAGGATGTGCTTGCCGATTCGGTCTTTCACGCTGCCGCCGGGGTTGAACATCTCCAGCTTCGCGTAGACGGACACGTCGCTGGGCGTCGCGTCGAGTTCGACGATCGGGGTGTTGCCGATTGTTTCGAGGAGCGATGCGTCGGAGTCGGTGTAACGAGTCAGGTCTCTGGGTCGTGTGGTGGGCAATCTGTGGACGGTACGCGTCGTATCTCCGTGACCATCTCGACACGTCGCTCGGGGAAACCGAAATCGAGGACGTGACGGATCTCAAGCGCCAACACGAGATTCCATCGGATCTACAGAGCTGTCACACACTCGTCCTCGATGAGTACGTCGTCGAAGGACATGTTCCTGCCGAGGTTATCGCGACGATGCTCGATGAAGAGCCGGCGATTGACGGCATCGCGTTGCCCGGTATGCCGTCCGGATCGCCGGGGATGGGCGGGACGAAGTCCAATACATTCACCGTCTACAAACTCGGCGGCGGAAAGACAGGTGACGTGTACACCGAAATCTGAACAGAGAAGACCTGGTCAAGATACTTTGGGACGGCAGTCCACACCCAGAACGATGATTCGACGACTCCTCCACGATCCCGGGTATGTGCTCGCGTACGTACTTTTCCTCGGTGCGAATACGCCAGAATCGGTCGTCACCCGTCTTCGCATTGCGTATCGCCTTGTCGGTGTCCGGATCGTCGAGACGCCACAGGTCGATTCGGTCGAGCGGACGATCTTCCTGTGCCGTACCGAAATCTGGGCACCACCTGGTACGGGGAGAAGTGGATCTGTCACGACATCCTCGACCGCGTCGACGACGGTTACGTGACGTATCTCCGACGGCACAAAGGAATCGACTACCAGCGTCCTCGCGGGTGTACCGACCTCGCGTACTGCGACGAATCCGAGTACTGCTATTCAGAGGTTTTCGAACTCGAGTAGGTGACCGATGGATCAGAGTACTCTACGCAACCGAGTCACCGACCAGTTCTCCTACCGCGGCGAGCGAGCCGATATCTGGCGGATCTTCGATCTCCTGCTCGACACTGACGAGTTCCTCAATCTCGGCTACTCGGAGTGGTACCAGCCACATATTGTCGGCTCGAGTCAGCGTCGCCTCGTCACGGAAGTCGGCTCGAGGGTCGTATCGCACCTACCTGCAACGGAGGGAGTACGACTTCTCGATGTCGGCTGCGGTCGGGGTGGTCCAGCGCTCCATCTCGCCGATCGGTTCGGCTTCAACGCCACTGGTGTCGACCTCGTTCCGTACAACATCCAGATGGCAACCGAGAACGCACGGGGTATGCACCTCGATTCCGAGTTCGTCGTTGGCGACGCGACACAACTCCCGTTCACCAGGGACTCGTTTACCGCGTGTACTGCAATCGACGCGCTTGTATACCTCCCCGACCGAAACCGCGTTTTCGCTACAGTCGCAGATACCCTCGTACCCGATGGGGTTTTCGTAGTCTCCGATCTCGTGACACAATCCGACGCGATTGAAACGGAACGGAGATTAGTCGATTCATTTTCGGATGCGTGGGATATGCCGCCGTTAGGTACTGTTGAAGGATACAAAGCCGCTCTCGACGATACCAGCTATGAGCTCAAAGCGGTCGAAGATATCACGAAACACAGCGTCGGACGCTTCCGAAAGTGGACGACGCTGTACCTCCAGCTACTCACGAGCCCGCTCCGGGCACTCATTGAACGACTGTTGGGAACGTATGATCTCGATCCCGCAGCGATTACTGAGCAGGTGAGGAAGGCTCACCACGCGCTGCCGTTCCTGCGGCACGTTATCTTCGTTGCGGAAATAGAGGCCACTTGACTGCTACTCACACGACGTGAAAGAATCGAATCGTCATGTCGACGCTTGAGCATCCTCCGGACTTGGATGGACCTGCGGGATCTTCATCGCCCGTGATTGTCGGTGTTGGATCGTGACCCATAGATTTAGAATTGGTCCAGACTCTAGTATTTATAAAAACACGGATAGGAATCCATTGGTATGCTCGGACGATAGTTCGGTATTGTGAGGTACTAATCCTTGATTCCGGGGTCGGACAAGCCAAACTATGCAGCACGGCTCAAATCGCTCAATATCTCGACTTTGGAGTACTAAGAACAAATTGCTTGATTTAGGCCCTCGTACGTATGATGTGGGGTGAAACCGAATGGCAACTGACCCAGTCTGTGGAATGGACATCGATGAAAAGGATGCGGCGGCCACAGCTGAGTACGACGGTCAAACGTACTACTTCTGTGCCGAGGGCTGCAAGGAGACGTTCACCTTGACACCGGAGGATTACGTCTAACCGTCACACCCCACACCTGCGTCGTAGCTCCCCCCACACCCACCCCCATTCACCCGATCCCCCCACCCCCATTCCGCCTTTCGATGACCCAACCAGAACTTGACGACACGGATCGCGAAATCCTCCGTCTTTTAGCGAAGAACGCGAGACGACCATACAGTACTATTGCTGAGGCAGTAAATCTTTCAGCCCCGTCGGTTTCAGCACGCGTCCGTCAACTGGAGCAAGAAGGTGTCATTCGTCGATTCACCGTTGATCTCGACCTCACACAGTACGAAAACCGGATACACGTCATGGTACGCCTCCAGCCTGAGTTCGGAAAGACGGATTCTCTTCGAGAATCGATCCTCGAGACCCCATCCGTAGAACACGTAT
Organism: Halonotius terrestris; assembly: GCF_006861665.1. Lineage (GTDB taxonomy): Archaea > Halobacteriota > Halobacteria > Halobacteriales > Haloferacaceae > Halonotius > Halonotius terrestris. The sequence goes on from NZ_RKLU01000007.1 coordinate 9,176, forward strand.
TCACAACTGCGGAGGGCGAAATCGTAGCTGTTGCGACGCCGTCGCGGACTACAGTCGGAAACTGGGCACAGCAATATCTACCACTGACTGACGTGCGGCGATACGACGTACAACTGCTGTCGAGCACTGCTCACTCAGCGTATGCCGAGGGGACAGAATCCGCACTCAAATGTGCAAATTGCGGAACCACTGTCGGTGAAGACGGACTAGCCACCCGTGTCGGTGGTTCACTCCAGCAGTTTTGCAGTGAGAACTGTGAAACAACGTATAGGGAACAGTATACAGAAAGTCAAGAGAAATCTGATGCTTAGAGTCTAGCATTAGCTGTGTACTCAATCCCTGATTACTCACGAGTTTGCTGCTAATAGTTTGGATTTGAAACAGTAATCGTAGTGAATTAGGAGCGTGTGTATACACCTATGGAAGCGTCCACAACCACCACAGGAGAAGCTACAAGCAACAAGGTACTCGTCCGTGCTAATGAGATTGAAAAAACGTACGGATCGAGTTTTCCATTTACGCGGTCAGTGACCGTCCTCACCGATGCCGATCTCGAAATTCGGACGGGGGAAATCGTCGGGATCGTCGGCGCGAACGGGTCGGGCAAATCCACGCTCATGAACATCCTCGTCGGTGTCCTCGAACAGGATTCCGGAACAGTCGAACGGACGGGAACCGTTGGCTGGTGTCCACAGGAACCACTGCTTTACGACCGCTTGACGGTCGGAGAGACGTTCCGACTGTTCGGTTCCGGATACGGAATGACCGCCGAAGAAATCGACGAGGCCAAACACCGCTTGGCGTCGAAACTCGATTTCGAGCAGTACCTTGACTACCGAATCGACCAACTCAGCGGTGGTAACCGGCAGAAAATCAATCTCAGTATCGCCCTGATGCACAACCCGGACGTCCTCATGCTGGACGAGCCCTACACTGGATTCGACTGGGAGACGTATCTCACGTTCTGGGATCTCGCAGAGGAACTCGCTGCTGACGGAACAGCTGTCACGATGATTTCACACCTGATCGAGGAACAAAGTCGTCTCGACCGCATCTACGAGGTTCGTGACGGACAAGTCTACGACGTGACTGATCAAGAAGCCGAGACTGATGCAACGGCCAGTGAACGGGGGGAAGCGACCGATGAATAGGGTTCGAACAGGGATTCGATCGAACGTCTCCACCTTCCTCAGAACCCCCCTGGATGTCGTCTTAGCACTCCTACTTCCGGTTGTCGTTATCGAAGGCTGGGGACAAGCGATGGCGGGGTTGCCAACTATGCCGACAGTTGAGGCGATTCCGATCGATCTGGGTCGCCTCCTCGGAGCGATATTCGGGATCGCTATCATCGCCGGCCTGATGGGACTCACCCAGATGATCAGTGCGCGTACAGCCGATCGTCGGCTCGTCCAGACGGGCTATCCACCTCGGACATTGCTTGCGACTCGATTAGCGACGCTCGGAGGGGTCACGGTCGTCGTGGCTGCCGTGAACTACGGCGTGCTTTGGCTGACAATTTCACCGGAAGCCCCTGTCCTGACGTTCGTATTCCTCGTCCTTGCTGGCCTCGTCTATGCGTTTCTCGGCGCACTCGTCGGTGCGCTCCTTCCACGACTGTTCGAAGGCTCGCTCGTCGTGGTGTTCCTCGCGATGATGGATGCGTTCCTCAGTGGCGACAGCCCGCTGGCTGCTGACATTCCTGAGTTCGTGGAATACTTCCCGCTCTATCATCCGAAGGAACTCCTTCAGGAGGCGATGTTCCAGGGCACATATACGACAGGTAATCTCGGCTTCGTTGCCGGATACCTGTTGGTCTTGCTCGTACTCGTCACCGTAGTGTTCGGAATGACGATGCGCACCAGTGGGGGGTGGTCCGCATGAACCGCACGACAACGGCGTTCTCAATCGGTATCAAAGAACAGGTGCGAAACTACGTCCTCGTCGCTCTGCTGGTCGTCTTACCGGTCTCGTTCATCACGTTGGCGTTCGCAGTCACCCAAAATGTCGAGATGCCGGTTCGAACGCTCGTCGACGGTGAGACGGTGACGGTGATGCGGGGAATGCCGGAGGTCCACGGCGTGATTATGACGCCGATTACGAGTGCTCTCATCGCCGGACTCGCCGGGTTGTTCCTGATGCGAGAAGCCAAAGACACGGACGGTCGTCTGGCAGTCGCGGGCTATCGTGCACGACAGGTAATCGCTGCCCGGTTTGGGGTTCTCGCAGCAATTACTCTCATCGTCACCGGTGTCTCAGTTGGTGTGATGCGCGTCGATTTCCAGCCCGAGTATCTCTGGTGGTTCGTCGCAGCGATGCTCGTCGTCTCGCTCACGTATGGCCTCATCGGGATGCTCGTCGGGGCCGTCTTCAACCGCCTAGCCGGGATGTGGCTAATGCTGATTCTCCCGATGCTCGATATCGGACTGTTTCAGGATCCGCTGTTCATTCAATCTGAACCTGATTGGTGGATGAAACTCTTTCCGGGCTATTGGCCAGTCCGTGTAATGGTCGATACCGGACTCACAACCGACGTAGATACGGCTCTCTCGTTGGTGTGGGCTACTGGATATCTTCTCCTCGTAGCCGTGCTCGCAATTGGTATATATTACAGAGTCACGCAGGCGAGTTGATCACAAGAGAGATCAGTCATAAATAGAACAAAACAGGTCACGGGATCGTTCTGAAATCAAAGGTATCGGTGAGGACGGTATTCTCTAATCCCCGAATCACTTGACCCCGATCAGTTCACCCTCTCACGGTGGCAATCAGTTGGAGAAGTCCTCATCAGTAGCATCTAATCGCTCACGGCGGCGTCTATACTCCTCCTCGTCAATTTCGCCCCTGGCATAGCGGTTCTGGAGCGTTTTTCTGGCTGAGTCGTCGGTAGCCGATCGAGGAGAATTTTGGTTTCCAAGCCAGTAGAGCCCCCCACCGAGAACGCCCAGCATTCCGAGTACACCACCAACAGCTGGTAGCCCTCCAACTCCTCCGTTGCGGCCACTCATCATTCCAGAACCACCTCGTCCCATCATTCCACCACCAGTATTCCCGCTTCTATCGCTGCTTGAGCCGTAGGCGACTGTACCCTGGTCAACAATCGTCTCACTCGATGGGACCTCACCATCCGGGATTGGACCCTCCTCTGCCGGTCCGCTAGGACTGCCAACCACTATCCGTCCGACCATCCCAATCGACTTGTGCGGGATGCAGTAGTAATCATACGTCCCTGGCGTTTCGAACGTATATTCGAAGCTCCCGTCTGAGATCGTCCCACTATCGAAGGCGGAAGCGCCCTCCGGAATACGATCTGCGTACGCCGTAGCGGAATGTGCCCCCGCTGCGAGTTCAAATTGAACGGTTGTCCCGGGATCAACACGTAGGCCGATTGGGTCGAAATAATTGTTTCCCATCTCCACGATGGGCGTCTCCTGTGCGTTCGCTGACTGAGCAAAGCCGGTGCCGGCGACCGCGCTGGCACCGACAATGCCTAAGAATTGACGTCGGCTGTGATGTGTCATGTGGTCTGTATCATTCGTCAGGGGGTAGCTACGCGCGATACTGGTACGAAGACTTCGGACGTGACTCACTCCGAACTTGTCGCTTGTTCCCATTACTACTCATAACCATATGCTGAATCGAGCACACCATTTCGATGTAACGGAACGATGCTGCCGAACGGTTGGTTTCGATACCCTCGAGTCGATCCGCAGGTGTTCAAACGGGTGAAACGCGGTTTGGGTAGTGGTCACTCTGATTGTTCGAGCTTTTCTCGTCGGGCTTCGAACTCTTCGTCCGTGAGATCGCCACGAGCGTACGCCAGACGGAGCTCTTCCATCGCGGGATTATGAGACGTCTGTGTCTCGCTCATCTGCCGAAAGATAAGATATCCACCGCCCAGAAGCGCAAGGAGGAAGATGAGCGGGACGAGCATACCGATGAAGGGCCACCAACCACCTGTGGTACCGTACTGGCCCATCATTCCTCCGTATCCCATCATCCCTCCGAACCCCATACCCATTGTGAGCAAGGGAAGGAGGATGAACGCTCCGAGGACGATGAGCAGTATCGTCGTCGTATCCAGTTGATCCGATGATGCCATCAGAGATCAGGCCTCCGATACGGGTTCAAACTCGTCTGTTACGGCTGCCAGTACGCGGTCGAATCGTTCGCTGACCTCGGTCGCGATGGAGTCAAGTGCATCGTTGTCAGCAATCCCGACTAGCTGTTCCGGATCGACCGCACTCACCACGATGACGCCGTCATCAGTCTCATAGACGATGACGTTACAGGGCAAGAGCGCACCGAGTTCAGTTTCTGCACTCAACCCTTCGTATGCCAGCGGGGGATTGCACGCACCGAGGATGCGATACTGGCGGAACTCCTCGCCGAGTTTCTCCTTGAGCGTCGCCTGAATGTCGATGTCACAGAGAACACCGAATCCCTCGTTTTTGAGCGCGGCATTTGTTGCGTCGACGATATCGTCGAACTCTCCATCAATCTTGGTTTGTATTGTGTATTTCATGTAATACTGTATTCTTTTTACGGACTTAAGGGTTCGGTCCCGTCGCCCCAACTGGCAGACGAGAATTTTTCTCGACGATGCTCCTTCTATTTCGGTCATGGGCACTACTCGAGTTGCTTTCGTCGACGGTCGAACTCTTCATCGGAGAGTTCACCGCGAGCGTAACGCTCACGGAGAATCGCAAGCGGCCGACTATCACTCCTCTCAGAATCTCTGTTGAGGAGTGAGTAGACGAGATAGAGCGGGACGACGATCAGGAGCCCCATCCAAAGGAAGCTCCAGAGGCCCATTCCACCGCTGAAGACCCCCCAACCGCCGCTACCCATCATACCGCCGCCGTAGCCTCCACCACCGTGAGCTGCTGCGGTGCCCGTAACTGCAATCAACAGCGGAAGTGTAAGCATTGCGATTCGACGAATCGTCCGCCCGAGAGTGTTGGTGTAGTGTGTCATTGTGATCGGTGAGTCAGTAAGTCGAATATCGATCGTTTCAGACGAGGACCCGAACAGGGATCGTTAGCAGCCGTACCCCTGTCCGTTCATCCCCGTAGCGGTGTGATTGTCATCCGCCATATCCTGGGCCATCTCGTCGACGGTCACGCCCATGTGCGCTTCCATCTCGTCAACGGCATTCGGGCCCATGTAGTCGGTCATGTGACCTTCCATCCAGGCCGCCCAGTCTGCTGCACTACCACCGGCTGGCGTCCCTTCAGCTGCCGTCTCGTTCCCCTGGATCGGTTCGTCACCGTGTGCGCTAACTACCGGGGCGGCAAACGCGAGTCCGACAATCGCGAGCGCCACGAGCAGCCATCGTCCGAGGTTTCGGTTGGTCATTGTCTTTCGCCTCACGTAGTCATACGGTGGGTTCGGAGTTATCTTCGTGGGAGTGAACTCAAACAGGAGAGCGTTCAAGAACGTCTATAACGCCATCTAAACGTTTTCTACTGACGGGATCGTTCATACCTGCCGAATTCGAGGGGATCAGAGGAATGGTGAGAGCAAAGGGGATCCGTCGAGACTGTTCACCTCATTGCGGCGATCCAGACAATAACCACGGTTCAGGCGGCGAGGGAGGCTCGGGTATTGCTAACCACGAACGAGATGGGTCAGTTCCCTCGGAACTGGTGATACTGCCTCGTGAGTGCCTGACGATGGTAGAGGATTCCAATCGTCACGAGAAACAGAACGGTCGCAATCTCGTAGCCATACGCACCAAGCAATAGCATCGTTGAAGAACCACTTAGTCCGCCTGCAAGTAGAACAGCAAACAACGGACTAACGCAGGCAGGACACGCTACAATCCCGACAATTCCTCCGACCGCCGACTGCGAGAAATCAAGCAACGCATCATAGACGAGATACGCCAGCGCGAACAGGCCAACCGATTGGTAAGGAATGAGCGAGACCGTGATCAGGTCACCTGTATAGATGAAGACCGGACTCCACCCCAAAGATCGACCCCACATTATTCCGAAGCCGTTTGGTCCAGTGAGCTGTCCGAAATGAGAGGTGCTCGGTCCAAGTAATCCTGAAAAATAAAACATCACGATGAGGTATAGAGCAACGACAAGTGCGGCACCAAGACGATACACGCGACGTGTCGTCTCAGGTCGGGTGTGCCAGATCGCCCAGAGTGAGGCGGTGAACCAAATGAACGGAAGGACGAAATGGGTCCACCGACTCCCCATATCTCCTGTGAAAAATGCATACACCAGCCCGGCAATCAACTGTGCGGCGAGGAGGAGATTCAGCCACGTACTTGACTTGAGAAGTCGGCTCACATGATCGCTTTCGAGTGTTGCTTGTGGCATGATGGGGTAGTGTGTGTATGAAGTTCTAGGTTTGTTGGTTCTGTAGATCATCACTCGGATACACGCGATAGGTCCGACCCTGTCGTTCCCGATACAGCAGCCCGCGCTCCTCGAGTGAACTCACAGTCTGGCTCACTTTACTCTTCGAGAACTCAGATCGATCCCGAAGTTCGATCTGCGTTATTCCGGGGGAGTTCAAGACGGGTTCGAGAACGCGTCGTTCATCATCCGGTAAGAGATCGAGAACGCGTGCTTGTGGGTCCGATTCAGGATTGATAGACGTCGCCGGCGAGGCTTCATCGTCCATCGACGTAGCCGTTGCCGATATCTGTACGGAATCGACAGGCGTCGTTGTGTCAGCCACTTCTGGATCGGTGAGTTCTCCCCGGACCACGTAATAGACGCTACCGATAACGCCAGCGACCAGCAGGGTTCCAACCACGTACCAGAGGGGGTCTGTGCCGTGCATCGTCCCCATAGATGAACCCATCATCGACCCCATCGATTGCTCGATAGCCCGACGCTGTTGATAGGCTCGCCAACTGAGTACCCCGCCGGCCAGGAGAACGAACCCGACAAGTACACCGACGACAGTATCTGCTCGACGGCGATTCATATGACGGCCCCGAGTTGCGAGATTTGACTATTCATACCGTTTATTTGGGTACAGTAGTTGTGACAATTGCGGATTGAAACTGTGATGATGAACCCCTTCACAGCGGATGGGTCACAGTGCGATCATCAGTGGTCATGGTCATGATCGTGGCTCGATATCTGCGGGCTTTGATCAGCAAATTCCGTGGGTTCTTCTTCGAACGTACGCTTGCATTTCTTTGAGCAAAAATAGTACGTCGTCCCATCATGGGATGCACTCGGGGCCTCATCGTCGGTTCGCATCCCACACACTGGATCACGATACTGACCCGGTGCGCCGAGTCCGCGCCGNTANACGTANAGNAGNAANCCNGACAGCGCGAAGGCGATTACGTTGAGGTAGAACGTGTAGTCGAGCTCGAAGTACGTCTGCTCGGTCGCCGTCTCCCCACCCGCCAGATCCGGAACGATGCCGAAGGCGTCGAACAGCAGCTCCATGAGAAAGCCGGTGAACGCCATCGTGACGAAGAAGACGCCGAGGATGTACAGCATGACCGTCCAGCCGTAGTACTTCCGGTAGACATTCAACACGGGGANCGTGATGAGNTCGGCNTAGACGAANGCGATGANNCCGGCGAAGCTGANGCCNCCGCCCCANAGNGCGACGGCGAACGGGACGTTCCCCATACTGCCGACGAAACTGATGACGGCGATCGCGACGCCCATGATCGCGTTCTCGGCAGTCACGAGCAGGCCGTCACCCTGGATGAACAGCGTGTTCCACACCCACTGTGGGACGAAGACGATGACGAACCCGGAGATGAGAAAGCCGGCGATGACGTCCTTGTAGATCATCGACCACTCCTTGCGGTACTGATTCCCGACCTTGTACCAGCCACCCCACGACAGCAACTCCTCGCGCCAGCCACCACGGCTGGACGCCTCCTGNCGGTAGGTCTCCANACAGCCCTCNGAGCAGAANTNNAGCGTCTCACCGCCGTCAGTCGTGAGCGTGTACTCGTCTTTGCCTTCCATCCCGCAGGTCGGGTCTTCGGTGAGGCCCGCCTCACGGTCGCGCTCGTTGAGCGTGTCCCGAACCTCATCGAAGAGGTTCTCGGGAAGCGTGAGGTGAACGATACCCGCCATAACAACGATGAGGATGAGGCCNCCNAGCANNTCCGCGAGAAGGAANTCCCANCCNAGCAGGANCAGGATCATCAGCCCCAGTTCGACGATGAGGTTCGTCGACGCGAACATGAACGCTAGGAAGTTCACCGCGTGTGCCCCCTTCTTGAACAGCCCCTTGCCGATGGCGACGGCCCCGAAACTGCANCCGCTGCTNGCNGCNCCGAACNCNGTCGCCTTNGTNAGNCCNNTTAGATCNCCNTCNCCTAGCACCTGTGCCATCCGCTCCTTCGAGACGTAGACCTGGACCAGACTCGTAATCGTGAGGCCCATGATGATCGCCCACGCCGCCGTCCAGAGAAATCCGACACCGATACGGAGGGATTCAAGAACTCCGTCGATTATCGTCGCCTGCATAGGTGTATCATTGTAGGGATCATCTATTGCGGTTTTGATTAGAATATGCTGCCTATGAGGGTATCAGTACTATGGTATCGTAACCGTCGGCCATAGATGATCTATTGTGAAGAGGGAAAAACCTTGCAAACCTCCACAAGCTCCGCGGACTCCGACTTCAGATTCAAAAGGGGAATCTGATTAAATCACGCCGACGTATTAGAGGCTAATGGGACCAGTAGAGACCGATGATATCCCAAATGAGGGGAACATCACCTGGAAGAACAGCGTTCGCCGGCCTGCTCGGTTGTCCAGTACGGTAACTGTCACATCCACTTCCTAATTTACGATGGCTGTCGATCTGGCAATCCATGATGCACTCGTTCTCACAGCCGACGAGCGGAACCGCCTGTACGAGCGCGGCACAGTATGCATCACCGATGGCTGTATCGAAGAAGTCCGACCGTCACGTGCAGGAGACGGAGAATTAGAAGCGTCCACCGTTATCGACGGGAACGGGAAACTGGTGATGCCGGGGTTGGTGAACGCCCACACGCACCTGGAGATGACACCGCTCATCGGTGCGTTTAGCGAACTCGATCTGACGGAGATGCTCGGGAGTGGGACGGCCTTGTTTAACAGACTAGGGAACGGCGAATTCGAGTACCTCGTCGAGGCAGGCGTCGAGCTCGCAGCGCTCAATTTCCTCCTGGGCGGTGTCACGACCGTGAACTCGATGGACGCACGGCCTGCCGCAGGTGCAGAGGCGTTCGGGGAAGCAGGGCTCCGCGGATTTTTCGGCCCGGCGATCTCGGACCTCTTCTGGGACCAACCAGTCGATCAGCAGTTCTCCCGTGCTCGCGAGTTCGTCGAAACGTACCACGACACGTACGAGGGCCGAATCAGGGCGACGATCTGCCCGCACGACGACTGGTCGTGTACNNGNNANCTGTGGGANCGGACNGCNNNNCTCGCNGCNGAGTANCCNGANCTGCTCGTCCACACGCACTTGCTCGAACTCGAGGAGAGTAACACGATGGCACGAGCGAACGGTGGCGAGGACTCGGTGGGATTGCTCGACGACGTTGGACTCCTGGACGACCGACTGGTCGCTGCTCACTTCCGCCTCGCCGACGAAGAGGACATCCAGCGAACCGCCGAGGCGGACGCGGCTGTTGCGCACTGCCCGTCCGTCTTCTGTTACTGGAATCCGAACGGGGAGACGCAGTGGACGCCCGTTCCCGAGCTTCGAGCCGCCGGCGTCGACGTCGGAGTAGGGATTGACGACCACTACTGGCACGACTCGTACAGCATGTTCGGTGAAGCGCGGCAAGCTCGGCTGGCGGCAAATCTCAAGCGTTCAGCTGGGCAGTTCGACTCGATGGAACTGATACGAATGCTCACTATCGAGGGCGCACGCGCGCTGGGGATGGACGACGAGATCGGCAGTATCGAAGCGGGAAAGCGCGCGGATATTATCCTCCTCGACGTCGACAAACCGAAGTTCACGCCACTGACCAACGTTCCCGCACACGTCGTGAACAACGCGGTCCCGGCCGACGTAGAGACAGTGATCGTCGACGGCGACATCGTTCTTCGGGACGGCGCACCCGAGACGATGGATTCGGACGACGTGCGACAGCGAGCAAACCAGGCTGTCGAACGCTTCGTGGACGAGACTGGCTGGGAGCTACACGTAGGTGGCAGTGAACCTCCCACCAGCATCGAGACAGTACGGGACCTCCCAAAGCGTGGCCCTGCGCGACTCCTGACCCGCCTCGCGATTCAATCTGTGCGTGATCGATTCCCATTCTAAGCGGGTGGCAAAGAACAGTCCACACACCCTTCAGCGCGATAGACGGAGCAGCCGGTCTTGCAGTACACTCTTCAAGGAGACGCCGGCTATGTACAGCTATGCCCGGTAAACGGAGTGATTCCCCACTCGGTCGGGTGATTGGTCTCGGTGTCGCCGGCCTCGCTGTAGTGTTGCTGGTGTTGGATCAGACCACCGACCTGCCGGTTCCCTACGGATATGATGGAAGTGGCTTTAGCTTCCTAATCGGGGGTGTAGTGGCACTTCTGGTCGTTATTGTCCTGGGGTGGCAGTATCGTGATGTCCTGTTTGGGTAATTCGCTCGGGAAGCAACTCGCTTTTGCGCAATCAGTCGCGGGACTCGTACAGCTGTTGTCTCAGTTAGTTTTGAGTCGCTTCGCGATCGTCGCAATCTGATCCAGGAAAAATCCGAGATCGGCGTTCTCTTGGCTGGTGACTATCGGCGTCTCTCGAACGTATAGGTCCTCTTGAACGATTTGAAGCAGAAAATCGGCGACATCAGCCCGTGAAATCGGCCGAGCACTGGCATCAATATCGACACCGTGGACGTATTCTCCGGTTCGCGGTGTGTCCGTCAATCCACCGGGCCGTACGATCGTCCAGTCGAGGTCGCTTTGCATGACCAGTTCTTCTTGCCGGGCCTTGTCTGCCATCAGATCGTGGAGAGCGGTTGCGTTTGCAATTCGGACATACCACGGAACGGTTTCAGAGCTCGAACCGAGACCCATCGACGTTAACACGAGTAATCGGCTGACTGGCCGGTCATCCATCGCCTCGATGATGTTTCGAGTTCCCCGCGACACGACATCCGGTGGGTTGTTCGGCGTTCGTCCAAGGAGACAAACCACGGCGTCTGTATTCTCGACTGTTTCAGAGACTGCCCCTGGATCCAAGACATTTCCCTCGATAGCTGTGATCTGCTCACCTGGCGGGAGTTTAGCCTGGGATCGGGTGAGGGCCCGAACGTCATAATCGGCGGCCAGGGCCTGCGTTATCAAACGTCGTCCTGTCCCACCAGTCGCCCCGAACACAGCGAGTTTCATGAGAGTGAACCGGTAAAGCGGTTGTACAACTCAGCAAACAGGTAGGTGAATACACCTGTAATGACCACTGCTTCAAGGATTCCAGCGATAGTCCCAGCAGGTGTCGGCGTGAAGAACAAATGCCACTGCTCCATCATCTCGACCCCACCTTCGTAGATTCCGATCGCCCCGAAGAGGCCGAGTAAAAGCATAATCACAGCTGCGACAGTAGCTGCTGCCGCAGCAAATGGAAGCGGATCGAGACGCGGTGATTCCTGACTGGATTCCGGGATCTGACGAACGCCGGTTTGCTCGGGTGGAGTGCTCATATGAGATACTACGAGCGGGTAATTCACTGAGTTTGTGGATACGATTCGAAACCGGCTACATCAAACTGCTACCCGCCAAAATATGATGACAAAAAAGCACCACGGCACGGGGTTTGACCCATTACTGAACCCTTCTCTTAGCACGATCCAGCCCGATGAGTCAGCGTGACAGCGCGAAGGCTCCCAGAATGAGATTGGATTCGAACGCAGAACTGTTGCAAAGATGGGATGTCGAAAGTATTCCCGAGGTAGCCCACAAGAAGGTAAGACACAATCGCATTGAATAGGGAACTCGTATTGAGAACTGGAGACGCATTTCACGGAGGGAAAATATGTCTGACAAAACAGACGATACACGACTCATTACGATTGTTCTCATTATCATCGGTGCGTTCGTCCTCTTCCCGATGTTCTTCATGGGCTTCGGGATGATGGGAGTTGGCCCGATGATGGGTGGCACATGGGCGGCCATATGTGGGGAGACGGGACCATACCAACTTGGATGTTTATCGCCGGTATCATCATGCAGCTCCTTTTTTTAGCTGCCCTCGTCGGCGGTGCCTACCTCCTCTACCAGGCAATTACGGGAAGTGAGAGCGACTCAGACGACGTCACCGGTAGTAGCCAAATAAACGAACGACGGAACGAGAGTCCGGTACTTATACGCCGAACGTCGCGCGCAGCATGTCCCGCGTGCCCGGGCCGAGCCCGACCGCGAGCACCGTGATCAACAGCAGCAGCGTGTACCGCGGCGACTCCTCGTACATTTCCCCGTTGAACACCCAGACGACGAACGTCGCGGCCGCGAGCTTCACCAACAGAAACGGCCACGCGTCGCCGGTGACGGAGACGATTGACGCCGGCAGCAGCCGCCGCCCGGTCCAGTCGACGATCAGCGCGTTGACGACGTGTTTCGGCACGAGGTTCGCGGTGCCGGTCAGGGCGGGCATCCAGTTGAGCCCGATCACGTTCGCGACGCCGTCGATCGCGTGCCCCCAGATGATCACGATCCCCGCCGCGCCGGTCCCCTGTCGGATCGTCGGAATCTGCCGGGTCGCCAGCGCCCACGTGCCCGCGGTCGCGGCCGTCGCGATGACGAGCGTGGGAACGAGCACCTGCGGATAGAAGGTGACGTAACCGGTCGTGGCCGCGAGATAGGACAGATACCCGACCGCGAGCGCGAGCCCCGCGGCGCCCGACGCGAACAGCGGCCGCGCGTAGTCGTCGACGACGCCACGGCGTTCGAGCCCGAACGCGGCGAGCACGCACGCGAGCGTGAACAGGAACACCGTGAAGTAGATGAACGGGCTGATCAGCACCGCACTCGCCGGGAACGCGATCAGCGGTTCGACGCCGGCCGCGGTCGCGGCGACGCCCGCGTCCTCGACCGTCCGCATCGCCCCGCCGAACAGCATGAACGGGAACAGCGCGTAGAAGAAGCGGAGCTCCGTGGCGATGTCGAGCCGGCGGAGGAGGAAGACGACGCCGATCAGCATCGCCAGCAGGATCACCACGTAGCTCACCGTCGAGAAGGTGGTGTACCCCGGGGCGGCAACGACCTCCCCGGCGCCCCGAGCCGCCTGACACGCCGCGGTGCTGCCAAGCAGCTCCGTCCCGCCGGCGTCGCGGACCGCGCACTGCGCGCCCTCGCCGTCCGCGACCACCGGCCCCCAGAAGTAGCGCCAGAGGAACTGGTCGTAGACGACGCGCGGGAAGACGACCGATCCGACCGCCAACAACGCCGTGACGCCGCCGACGACCGCCGCCCACGCGCGCTCCGGCGACGGGTCGAACCCGTCCGCCACACCTGTGCTCATGGTCACCGTTCGGGGAGGTCCCGAGTTGAGCGTTCCGGTCCCGTAGCGCGGGCGGCGGCGCCACGCGCTCCGCTACAGCGGCGGCCCGGGCTGCTCGTAGTCGGTGCCGAGAATCACCATCGTCTGCGAGCGCGAGAACCCCTCGGTCTCCGCGATCCGCTCGAACATCAGCTCCCGGAGCCGGTCCGTGTCGGCCGCGACGACGCGGAGGATGATGTCCCACTCGCCGGTGGTGAGGTGGATCTCGCGCACGCCGTCGATGCCGCGGAGGCGTTCGAGCGCGTCCTCGAACCGGACGACCCGTTCGTCACCACCTATAGAAATGTAGTGGAAGAGGCGGGACACTCCTGTCCGACTGCCTCGAACGCCTATCGGATCGTCCGGTTCGGGCTCGACGCCCTGTATCCCGACGACTTTCCAGTTCGGAGCGAAACCGAGGTGCAGGCGGCCGGCCCGCAGGACGATGCTGCGTACGGCGTGATGAGCCGCATCATCTCGTACGTGACTGCGCGACCGACGATGACGGATTCAACGGGCTCGCCGGCGGCTACGGCGGCCGCCGCGACCTCCTCGTCTTCGACGCATTCGACCCGGACACGGCGGAGCTGACGTTCCGATTCCGGCGAACCGACACGGACGAGACCGTCGAAGTGGCCTACCACGTCAGCGACGTTCCTGGCGGTGACCCGCGATCGGGAACCTCCAGGGGATTCTCGACGGATCGGCAAGCGACCAGCAACGGGAGGCCTTCGCTGACGCCTGGCACCGCCGCGTGCAAGTCGTTCTCAGCGACGACTCGGTGTTCACCGTCGACGCGGTGTGAACGCGGCGGTGTATCCTTCGTACTCGAAATACGAGTTACCGGGGTATACTGTCGATCTCGTTGAGCGCCTCGGTGGCGACATCCCCCAGTTCGCCGGCCTCGATATGCGAGTACCGCTCACGGACCATTTCCTCCGAATTATCGAGATACCGGGCGGCGACAGTATATCCGAATGCTCGAACGAGAACTTCACCCATCCCACGCCGACCACCGTGCGGAGCAAGATAATCGTGTTTCGGATGGTCGATGTCGATCTCTGCAGCCTCTGAGAGTCGTTGGAGAATCGACCGTGCGCCATCCGTCGTGATCGACGGCGGCCGAATATCCTCCTCAAGCGCCAGGAGGAGGTCGCGAGCGTACTCCTCACGGCGTTCGGCGATTGCCTCCGGATGTTCCCCTCGTTCGGATAGCTCTTCCCGGACGAGCCCTGCAAGCGTCCGTTGGTCGAACGTCGGGAACACCGGCCAGCGCTCAGTTGGTGGGTCCATAAGCCGACGATAGCTCCGCAGCGGCGAGATCACCGGATCGGGGAGACTGGCGGTGTCCCACTGTTGTTTCTTCCGGTAGACGTCCATACTCCCCTCGTCAAGCGAGAGGTCCTCCCAGCGGACGCCACGTCGACGCGGATCGTTCGGGTCCCGGAGAAGTTCACCGACGCGTACGGCGGTGTACGCGAGGACGAACACCAAAGCCCGGTCACGAGCCGCCTTCAGCGCCGTGTAGCGCCCTCGCTGCTTGTCGAGGGGGTCAGTATCCTCTAGGAGTGTCGTGTACGCTTCGACGGCGTCGCGAGCCCGTTCGTCGACGTGGCGGGTGAGGGCGTGCCGCTGTTCGGACGTCCAGGCCTGCTGGTCGCCGGGCTTGCGGCCGTCGTCCTCCGGCAGCGGCGCCATCGCACTCGCTCGCTGCGCGTAGTGGGCCTCAAGATATCCCTCGTTGACGCACCAGCCACACCACGCAGAGATATAGCGGTAATAGGTTTGTACCGTGTTCTGCTTGAGTCCTCGATCTCCACTGAGATGTCGCGCGTACTCTCGGAACACGCGTTCGTCGAGATCGTCGAAGGTCGGCTCGCGGTCGACGTCGTCGGGGACGATCCCGGTCCAGTCGTCGTCGCCGCGGTCGCCAGCGGCCCACTCGGCGAAGCGTTCGAGTTCGCGGGCCGCGTTACGTCGATAGTTCCCACCGTCGCCGCCGCGGCCTTTCCCCTTGTCCAGGAGGTAGCGCTCGAAAGACTCGGAAAGTGAGGTTCTGGAGGCCCGTTCAGTCGGTGTATTCCGGTCCATGCTCTCTTGAAATGTTGAAACGTAGTCAGTCACACAGACAGACGCCGCCTTCCCGGATCTGGCTTACTGCAAACTGATGGACAGCGTTGGCGAGATCAGTCATTGCTTCCGCCTGTTCTTGGGTTGGGCGCCCGCCGCCATAATAACTCTCTGTCCGGTTTTCGCTGTAGAGGTCCTTCATTGCCTCTGCAGTCTCTCGCTCAAACAGTCCGATTTGGTGGGCACGCTCGTAACTGAACTGGTGGTCCTGAAAGTCCTGAAGCGTATCGTTTGTCATCGCGAGCGCGTACGCCTCGATCGACCGTTCAATTGCACCGAAACAGACCTCGATGACAGCCGTGTAGTACCCATCCTCTGACTGAAGCGTGTCAACAACCTCGAGGAGGCGACACGCTTTCGTCAGCTGTGTCTTCCAGTCTTCGTCAGCACTAATTCCATCCTCGAACGCTGTCCGACCGCGTCCGACTATCTCGAAGGCATCCTGTGCGCGGTTGAGTGCTGTGAGCACAGCAGCCGGGTCCGAGCCGTTACTCATCGGCGACCCCTTCCTCCAAGAGGAGATTCTCGACGGTTTCGAAGTCATTCGTCTTGTAGACCGGAATCCCCGAAACGACGATCTCTCGGATGTCTTCGGTGTACGTCGGGATCGCCTGGACGGTCTCGACATCGATATCGTAGGCATATCGGTCACCATCGAACTCCGTGTCTTCGAGGTCACGGGCAATGGTATTCGCTTCTCGTTGGCTTTCGGCCCGCCCAGACCGGGTTAGCACCCAGAGATCGATATCGCTTCGTCGGTCAGCCTCGCCCCGGGCCACACTCCCATAGAGGATGATGCCCACGACGTCGCTGATGTTTTCACGGAGCTCTGTAACCGCGGCTTTGACGGGTTGGTGATACTCTGGTTGGGGAATCCGGAGGATCGGGTCGTCCGGAATCGACAGACGCTGTCTGTTGATCTGGACGAGTCGCTGGTTGCTCTCGGGCGATTCGATGACCAAGTCGTTCGCGCTGAGAACGTTCACTGCCCGCCGGACGGACTGGTGTGAGTGACCGATCTGTGTTGCGAGTTCTCGCAGTGAGAAGTCACTGAATCGGTGGTTTGTTAAAAAGAGAAGGGCGTCGCTCGTCGCCTTGTGTTTGAATAAAGTCGGATCTGAAGGGGGTATTGAAAGCGAAATAGCGGCCCCAGACGAATTCGTACTATCCGTCTCGCGGTTCATATGCCGTATCACGGACCACTACTATAAAAACATTATACGTGAGTCGGAATCAGCCTAAATATTCATCTGCCTGCAACGGATGTGCGGAGAACGAGGTCCGTCACCTCCGGGTCTCATCACGTTCGGTCGCTGGGGCTAGAAAGTCCCACTCTCGGAGGGTAAAACCCACAATTTCGATTCGCCGTTGGATCTGTTCCCACTCACGCGCGATGTCTCGGCGACGATCCTCTTCGGTGACGTCGAGTACCTGGTCAGCGATCGTCCCGCGAAGTTGGTTCGGTGACTCGACATCAAACTCGTCCTTCCATCCTCGGATCTGAGCGTTCATCTCGGTGAGCCGGTCCGTGAGCTCCTCGACAGTGTGCCCGCTGTCCCGAAGCCGCATCGCCTCCTGCATCGCCTGACGGCGATAATCCGGGTAGTACGTCGTGTGGGTGCCGCTCTCGTCACGATGGAGNATNCCGTCGNCNACGAGCCGTTCNAGGACGCGNTTGGTTGGNTCGTGTGACCAGNCCGCTTCGGAGGCGATCCAGTTNNCNGTNCGCGGCTCCGACAGCTGNCGGGCGGTCATCCGAACCCGGTCTTCACCCGTAGTCTGGCGTTCCATCAGGCTCTCGGAGTTCGGCCCGTCTTCGGTCATACAACATCGTTCGAGTTTCGTCTTAATATAGATTGAGGCCATTAGTCCTATATTGAATTCTTTTCTTCGGTATCGTCTCGAGCTCAGCTGAGGAAACTCAGCGAAATCCCGAACCTCTGTCTTGGCGGCTCTACCCCGGGGGAAGCGGCATCGTGAGGCGGTTGCAGCATTCGTGCTTCACCGACAGCGGCGGGGTACTTCAAAGTGGTCGTGATTATTCGTGTAATCACGTCCAGATGCGTATTTGCCTGAAGTACCGAATTCCAGTAGTAGCAGTGTTAATAGCCAAGAAACCGGGATTATAAATTATATATCGCTATACCAAAACTGAGCCGGCGGTCTCAACTGAGTTCACCGTATAGAGCCGGAATCAGACTATTCTGAAGTTGCTGTTGGGGTATTGTAGAATAGCTTTCTATTTTGGAATAGTACGCTATTCAGTCGATTCTGAAGAAGCAGATTCGCGAGCTTGTTCGAATCGTTCGGCCACTTCGTCTACGAGATCTTCCTCCACGACGGTTCGGAGAAGAGCATCAGTCATCTCCCGAACGACGATGTTCTGGTAGCCCTGCTGGTTGAGCTCGCGTTCCAGTTCGTACTTCAACCAAGAATCGAAGTCCTCGATCGTAGCCTCCCGGGCGTAGAAAGGCCGCTGTTTGGCGGCCTCATAGCTGAACGCTGAATCGGTCATCGGGTTTCGTCGTTCGACGGGTTCCTGAGAGGGCGTCTCCTCGTCGCCTTCCGATTCAGACGCGTCATCCGTATCTTGGGGTTCGTCGTCCGGTTCATCTTCGAGTGTCTCCCCGAGGTCGGCAAACGGATCGTCGTCAGACATGGCGGACCACCTCACCTGCCTCGACGATGTGCGCCAACTCGTCGAAACACTGCAACTGGTCACAGTCAGGGTCGTAGTCCAGCAGGGGTTTGCGCTCGCCGTAGGCCTTCGTGATGCTGGTACGGTCACGGATGCCCGGTGAGGGTTTGAGATCGCCGGCGTCGACAGCCTCCCAGTCCGTGATCCGCGCGAAATTCGGGATGCGATCCTGAAGGTTATCGTGCGAGTTGAGACGTTCGAGGAGCTGTCGATCTTGAGTCTGCTGGTCGATACGGCCGCTCAACATGTTGGGAACCAGCGACAGGACGTCGACGTCCATATGCTGCCGAAGCGGGGAGATCTGTCGCTCGATGGTTCGCTCCAAGCCGGCCATCGCCTCGTTCCCCGGGGCGAGCGGAAGCACCAGATTCGCCGTCGCGACGAGCGCGTTGTCCGTGAGTCGGGAGCGGTACGCCGGCGAATCTGTGACGATGTAATCGTACGTATCACCGAGGAGTGGGTCGACAACTTCCCGTTTGAGCAGCGCAGAGGGTTGGAATACGTCGCCGACGACGATCTCCCGCTCGACCTGTTCTAAGTCCTCGCTGGACGGGAGGATATCGAACGCATAGCTGGTATCGTAGACAACTGAAGTCGGGTCAGCATCGTTGAAGAAGACGTCGCCGATGGTTTCCTCGGTGTTGTGGTACTGGTCGTCAAACCCCAGCCCCACGGACGCGTGGCCGTTCGGGTCAAGATCGATGAGGAGGACATCGTGTTCGTGTGCGGCCAGTTGTCGGGCGAGGTTGACCGCAATCGTCGATTTGCCGACGCCTCCCTTCAGCATACACACCGAAACAGCCCGAGAGTTCCCATCGGTCTGTACCGAATCATATGGGCTATTTGGGCTATTCGTTCTATCTATGCTATTCTTGCTATCTGAGCCACTCATACTATTCAGCAGTATCTACCCCTCTCAACTTAACTCTGTGGTGAATAGTCCGAATAGTATTCTATTCCAAAGCTACACGCTATTCCAGAATAGTTCGCTACTCTAGAATAGTTAGGATAGAATCAGTAAATGTGGCTCAGGAGACGAGCTCCAACATAGAGCGAAGTTCAGATTCGATATCAGTCAGTTCACTCCGTTGCCACTCAAACTGTTCTTCCACCCCAACATCGGTAAACCGGAGTGAAGCACGAACCTGACGGGCGGGATCGTGCTGGAAGAGCGCGAGAGCGTAGGCAAGCATTTGCGGCCGATAGTGGTCAGCGAGGGTATCAGTCGTCGTCGACGAAAGATCGTTCGTCTTGTAGTCGATGATATGATACGCATCAGGAGTGACCAGAAGACGGTCAATATCACCCACTATGCGGGAGTCATCAAGACGAGCGACAACTGAGTACTCGTCATAGGTCGCTTCGAGTGGGAGGTCAGCCTCAGTTTCATCGACGAACCGGATCGCATCCTGGGCATGGCTCACGGCCGCTTGGAGATCGTCATCCGTCGGTTCCTCGCTCCCCATACGACTCAATTGACGAATAAACGAGGGCCACTCTTCTCGTGGGGGACGGAGCTCATTGAGCCGATGGACAACAGTTCCAAAGGTGGTGGGACTCAATCCGACTGTCCCATCCCCCGACGTGTAGCTGTGTCCGTCTTCGGAGGCATCCGCAACAGCACTGACGAGGGTCGTCGCGGCAACGCGAACGGCAGCCTGACGTTCCGGCGGGGAAGGGACAGTAATCGCAGGGTCTAACTCTTCAGTCGGAGCCTCAGATTTCCATTCAACCGGCCGAGGTGGCGCCTGAATGGTGTGTGGGGCATCCCCAATTCGAGCGTCCGCAGCTCCCTCGTGAACCGCCTCAGCGACTAGCTCTTGGTCGTCAAACAGAATTGGCTGGAGCCAATCCCGCCATCGGCTGGCGTCGTCGAAATCATCTGGCTCACCGAGTTCGATGTGGCCAGACTCATCAACATCGATGTCGTGTGTTCCACACAGCAGCAGGTGGTCCCGAGTTCGAGTACAGGCCACGTAGAGCAGTCGTTTGGATTCCGCACGCTCTTGCGGGAGCGAGCGGCGATCGGCATATTCGTGGACTGCGGTCTTCTCGATTGCGAACGCATCGTCGGGGCGGGGAGCACCCACGGCAGGAATTGGTGGAGCATCAGTCGTCCCCTCGACGAGGCGGACATAACCGTGGTCGTCGACGGACCGCCCGAAATTGAGGTCACTTCCGAGATCGGGGACGGTGACGATCGGGAACTCAAGTCCCTTCGCGGCGTGAATCGTCATTATCCGGACGCCCTCCGCATCGCCGGGGATGTCAGCCTCCCCTTCTCTGGGGTCGATCTCGGCTTGGCGGTCGATCCGGTGGAGCAACCCGGCAGCCGTGTGAACACTGTTCTCGCTCCAAGTGCGGACCTGGTCCCGGAACTTCTCGACGTTCGCGACGGCCTGCTGACCGCGTTCGTCAGCACTCACACTCGCCAGATACCCCGTGTCGTCAATCACTCGAGACAACAGACGGTTCCACGGGAGCACGCCATCCTCAGACGGCATCGCACAGCCGCTAAGCGTCCGCCACGTCGTGAGGAGGTTAAACGCGTCCGCGAGCTGTGGATCGTCCGTCTCGGCCAGCGCGTCCAACACTGAATCAGCCTCGGCAACTGCCGGTGCGAGGCGGTCATCGGTGAAGCCAAACAGCGGCGATCGAAGTACCCCATAGAGAGAGACGTCGTCCTGCGGATCACCAAGTACCCGAAGCAGGTTCGTTAGCGCCTGGACCTCGGGCGTATCGTAGAATCCGACACCACCGACGACAGTATAGGGAATGTCGTACTCCTCGAGGGCCCGCTGATACCGATCCAGATGAGTTCGCCGGCGGAGGAGGATCGCCGTGTCGTCCGGCGTAGCGTCGCGATGAGCAACCGTGTCGGGGTCTTGGACTTGTGGCGGATCGTCGAACAGGTGGGTCAGTCGAGCAGCGAGCGCTTGCGCTTCGGCCTCGATGGTGTGGTCGAGCGCGCCTTCGGCGACCGGATGGTCGTCGCCGAAGAGCTCTGCCGCCGTGTCAGCGTCGTCAGGGACAGCGAGATACTCGACACTCCCGGTCAGTCCCTCGATGTCCTCGACACGGTCGCGTTGCGTGGTCAACTCCTGCGGTGGCGCTTCGTAGGGTTCGTGGCGGTCACCCTCCGGCTGGAACAGATACTCGAAGAGCTCGTTCAGGAACGACAGCGGCTCGTCCAGCGTCCGGAAGTTCCCGGAGAGTTCGAGCGCGGTCGGACTCTCGGCCTCGCTATCGGGGACGTCGTCAACCCCACGAGCCTCGTTGACGGTCTGGAGTTCTGTCCTCGCCGCCCCGAACGTCGTCACGTCGGCCCCACGGAAGCCGTAGATACTCTGTTTCTCGTCGCCAACCAAGAAGACGTTCGACGCCGTCTGCTCGTCAACGCCCGTGAGAAGCTTGACTAGCTCCCACTGGCGCGGGTCCGTGTCCTGGAACTCGTCGACCATCACGGCCGCAAACTGCTCTCGTAGCCGCTCCGTGACGGCATCGTTCGCTCGCAAGAACTCGAGGGTTGTCTCGATCACGTCGGGAAAGTCGAGCGTATCGCGGCGCTCCTTCTCGTCGGTGTAGGTTGCGAGGACGTCATCGAAGACCCGCATCAGAGCCAGCGCGTAATGGGCACTGTTTGCTTCGAGCTCACCGGGTGTCGTCTCGACTGCATCTGCGTGCGGTTCGACGGCCGCGATGACCGCGTCGATGGCGTCCTTCAGGTCATCGTAGACGTCGCCGTACTCATCCCACTCGTCCCGGTCGCCGACGACGTACCCCGAACTGCTGTACAGGCCGCCGTTCTTCTTCTCACAGGCCTCGTACAGCTCGAGAATTGCCCGCTGACAGTCGCGGGGATCGCTTTCCTCGGGGTCGTCCGAGAGTGTCGCCGCGACCTCGGTGAAGGTCCGGTAGGCCCGAAAACCGTCCTCGTCGCCGATAGCGCCCTCGCGGTCGACGCGGCCCGCGACTGTGTGTAGCCGCTCAAGGATTCCGTCCGCATATAGCGTCTGTCGGGCGTCGACGACGTCGAGATCACAAACGACCTCCCAGCAGATATCGACGTAGTCGTCGACCTCGGCGTCACGCCACTCCTTGAGGACGGACTCGCTCTGTGGGCGCTCATCGAGTAGTCCAGTGAGTACATCGACCAGCTGGTCACGACTCCAAAGCTGAGCAAGGAGCTCCACGTCGTCATCGTCCTGGTTGCGTTCGAGGAACTCCGTCACGACTTCGCGTTGGAGTGTCGCGGCGCCGTCTTCGTCGAGCACGTCGAAGCCGAGCGGGACCGGAGCCTCGACGGCCCGTTCTCGCAAGAGCCGCGTACAGAACGCGTGAATGGTGTGGACGTAGCCGTCTTCCAGGTCGTCGAGAACGTTTCGCCAGCGGTGGTAGGCCTCTGGTGAGTCAACAGCCTCGAGCCGGTCGTACACCTCCTCTCGAACGCGCTCAGTCAGTTCGGCAGCAGCCTTTCGCGTGAAGGTGATCGTGACGATGTTCTCCGGTGTGAGTGACGGGTTCTCGGCCAGTATCGTCACGTACCGCTCGGTGAGCGTTGTCGTCTTCCCCGTCCCGGCGCCGGCAGTGATCGCGACGTTCCGGCCCTGGACGAGCGCGTCCTCCTGTTCCCCCGTGAGCTGAATCTCCTCGGGGTCCTCAGTCATCGCTCATCACCGCCTCGATGTCCTCGTCGTCACGAACACGGAGCGGAACGTACGCAGCGTCGTCCTCGTGAACCTCGTCGACAAACTCCCGCTTGCGGTGATGGCGGACATCGCACGCCCGACGGTAGTCACAGTATCGGCAGTTCGCACCCCGAGCGGACAGGAGGGTCGTGTGGAACCGACCGTTGCCGATCGCCTCGTCGAGCTGGCCCAACCACTCCGGAACGACATCGTTCAGGAACCGGCGGAGTTCGGCCTCTGAATCGAACTTCGATTCGACGCCGCGTGGAACCTTGAGGTCGTTTGGCGGTCGAACCTGATAGTACGTCGCTGAAAGCGATCCCTGCTCGAATAGGTCACCGTCGACGACCTCGGCGGCAGCGAGCAGATAGATGGGGAGTTGGAACTTCGTGCCGCCGGTCGTCTTCGTCATATACGGTGCTCGACCAGTCTTGTAGTCGTAGAGCGTGAGCGTCGGTTGTTCTCCATCCCGGTTCACGTCAACGCGGTCGATGTAACCCCGAATCGAGACAGTCGAGCCGTCCGGCCGCTCAACCGTGAACGGTCCAGCATCCGAGTCAGGAAGCCCCTCACCGAACGGGGCTTCGAACAGGTGTGGGCGGCCGGCGCCGTCACGCAAGAGTTCGTTGTCGAGGAAGGTAGCGAACAACCCCAGTTCCGGTGCGTCGTGGGGTTTGCTCCCAGCCTCGTACGGAGCGCTCACGCCGTCACCCAGACCCGCGAACAGCTCCGCCTTCCACCGTTCGTAGAACAGGCCGTCGTACTCGAAGTCAGCATCCCGGAGTTCGTCAACGGCGATCTCGCGAAGGTGCGTCGCCAGGTCGTCCCGGTCGAAGTCTGTGAGATCGACACCATCCTCGGTCTCGTCCTGCAGATCCGCGAAAAATCGTTCGAGTACGTCGTGAACGTACGACCCGGTTTCGAGGGGCGTAGGGACGACCTCGACGTCATCCGGATCCTCGATTCCGAGCACTTTCTCGGCGTAGAACTTGAACCCACACTCGACGTATCGCTCGATCCGACTCGCGCTGTAGGGTTCCCGTTCCGACGGAGGGTAGACCTCATCGACTGTCTCGGGATCCAACACACCATCGTGTTCAGAGAGGCCAGCCGTTCCCCTGTTGTCCGCACAGTGGAGACCTCGATCCGTGCGCTTGGTCTGCTCGGGGGAGAGATCACCTCGGTCGCCGGCGTGGCTGACTGCCGCACGCCGGTCGGCCGTTGCAGCGACGTGGCGCTGGAGATCTTCGCGAGAGCCCACGCGGTCGTCGACGCCATCTTCGGGTTCGATGCCGGTCACGCGCTGGAGTTCGTCGAGGACTGGCGACCGGACGATGGCGGATTCGTCGTCGCCCGTCTCTGGTGTGGTGATCGTAAGTTCGTCGACATTCGCGAGCAGCGTCGCGAAGAGATAGCGGCCACGGAGTCGTTCGTCGCCGGTGTCGAATCGCGGATGGGCGTCGGTCATCTCCTCGAAGAAGGCCGGGCGTTCCGGCGTCACCGGGAAATGCTCGCTCGTCAGTCCCACGAGAAACACCTTCTCGAACGAGCGCATCCGGGCGTCGAGCAACCCCATCACTTCGACGTGACCGCCAGCAGCGCGCTGCGGAACCCGGATCGGAACACCATCGAACGCACGAGTGAACAGTGCCAACGGAGAGAGATCGCTATTGACCGCCGCCAGCGACTCGAACGAGGAGAGGACCTCGTCTACGAGGTCGTAGGCTCGCTGTTCGACGGCTTGCTCGGCGCCGCTGGCGTAGTCATCTGTCGCCGCCTCTAGGTCGAACCGGTCGTCCAACAGTCGTCGGAGCGTCTCAGTTGCTCCCTCGATGTCCTCTGTTCTGAGCGACTCCAGCGTGACCAGCAGCTCCTCGATTAGTGCCGCCGGGTCGTCGTCGAGGTCCTTGAGCAGTGGTGACACAGAAACTGTGTCACGCCGGCGAGCAGCTGCCGTGACGGCGTTGGCTTGATCGGTATCGACGACGTCGACCAGTGGATTCGCTAACAGGGACGTGAGGTTCTCCGCCCGCGGATTCGGTTCGGCGAGGCTCAGGAGATCGTGGACAACGCTCCCGGTGAACGTCCGGTTCAGCTGTGAGGCGGCGGTCGTGACGTGCGGAATGTCGAACGTATCGAACGTGTCCTGGACGTACCCCGAATAGGCCTCGGTTCCCGGGACGACGACGGCCAGGTCGTCGGGGTCACGGCCATCGGCCAACTCGGTTCGGAGTTCGCGAGCAACAAAGCGGATCTCGCGCTCGGGCGTCGGGAGTTCACGCCACTGGAGGGCGTCTGGAACAGGGACAGCATCCGGGTCCGGGCGGTAGAGCGACTCGGTGATCGTTCCAAAGGCCCGCCCTGACTCGTCGACGGGCTCGAGTTCTACTGCCTCAAAGTCAAGTGCGTCGTAGACATCCAAGGCGTCTTCCGCAACGGCGTCGACTCCGCTCCGACCATCTTGGTGAAGCGGCAGCAGTGCGATCATCGGAAGTTCGTCGACGAGGCGTTCGATGAGGCGGCGTTCGACAGGACGGAACTCGTGATACCCGGAAAGGATGATGACATCCAGTTCCGGCGAGAACGCCGATAATGACTGCTCCGCCGTCGCGACGGCGTTGAACATTTCTCCCCGAGTACAGACCCACTCGTCGACATAGTCGCCGTGGAGATCCCGGTAGTGTCGGTACGCGTCGACAGTGGCTTTCGCGATACGGTTATCGAGGTCTGAGCCCTCGAACTCCGCTACGAGCGCGTCAGCGGTCCCGACGTCGGCGTCGTCGAAGAGTGAGAAGCGGCTACTGAACGAATCAGCGAGGGCGGCCGAGGCGGGTTCGCCGGCGAGAGCGCCATCTGTTTCGGCTGTCGTTCTGTCAAGCGCGTACTCCGCGAGCCGACGGTTCAGCTGCCCGGAGAGAGGTTGAACCGGACCGTGGAGATGCTCGTACCACTCCCGAACGACCGCGTCAAGCGTCTCGGTACGAAGGCGAAGAGGCTCGTGCGAAGCGGCCCAGCTGTCCTCAACCATACTCCGGCGAGCGTCGTTCCGGGTTATATACAGGATTGAACCAAGAAGGTCATCAGCCACCTGATCCGCACGTTCAAAAGCAGCTTGTTCCAAACGTGAATGTTGAGAACCAGTTAGAAGCGTATTATTCATCGAATACTACTCACCAAGAGGTCCGTCTCACTTCACTTTTGCCGAGACAATCTCATGAGAGATAGATTCCATAGGGATGCGGAATTTTACAAGAGAAGCTGCTATGATTAGTTTTATAGACGTTCCGCGGAGGCTGGGTCCATCATTTATATCGAGCCCGAGTCTACAACCACTCGCAGGTCGCGGACTCGTTCGACCGCAACGGTTGGACCACCAGCAAGCTCTGGAACGTCGGTAACTACTACTCCCGCCGGAGATGGGAGAAACTGGGAGATTCCAGACTACGAGGAGCTCAGGCACGAGATGAAGTCTCATAACAAGTATAAGGGACTACATAGTCAGTCCAGTTAGCGGGTCCGGAGGAACTCGCTGAAGCCTTCAAACCGTTGTATAACGGAGATCATAACCGGGATAGTTCGCCCGGCTATCGTAAACAGAACTCTATTCCTTCTCAATCCGGATGAAGTTCAGCATACATTCCTGCGGAAGGATCCCACCGTGATAATAGCGGGCGTCGGTAAGCCCACTTTTACTGTTGTACTGTCGGGGGTGGGCGAGCAGTCGAACTGATGTTTTTAGATATTCTGTTCCGGGTGTCTGACCCGTAACTCGGACGCCCGTTCCGGCGTCCTCGACGTCGTCTCCAGCGATTCGCCGATATTTGACCTCTCCATCTCCGTCGTAGCTAGAAATCGATTCCATCGTAGTCCCCTTCGGGAGCAGGACGAATCCGTGATCCGTCACCACGTAGATTCGATCCCAGTTTTCGTTCTCTAGCTTCTCTGTAATCAGATCGTAGAGCTCATCGATGTAACTGGTGAAATGACTCTCTGGATTGTCGAGTTCATTCTCACCGATATCGTCGATGTCCTTGTCGTAGTAGGCGATTTGGTGATGTTGCCACCCGGAATCGCGATCGTCCGGCACGTCCCATCCCTCTCGTTCAAGCACTTTCACTCGGTTTCCTTTGTTGTCGAGACGCTGACCACCTCGTTCGACAGAGAGCTTCCCGTTCCGGAATTTGACGCGGAATCTGTGGGCTCGCCCCGGTGTGAGTGCAGCCATCCCGAATTTGGTCTCTGATGGAAGTGTGCTAACTCTGGTCTCTTCGGCTATCGAATAGTCTTCTCGAAGGCGGTTGGCCAGCTCCCGAGCGAGGTCTAATCGCAGCGCATCAATCAGAAACAGGGCGACTGTTTCCCCTGTTGCGAGATCCTGTTCGTTGTCAGTCCACCACTCGTAGGCAGCGTCCTTCCCCGCCAGAGGCGATCCAGTACTGAACGAACTGACTACTGCCTCGCTCATCTCCTCAAGATAGTCCATATACCGCGTCTCTAAGAGCTCGGCACGAATCTCAGGGAGCGATTCCGTCGCCGGGTGAGAGTCGAGGAGCCTCTCTTGCTCGGGTTCACCTGTGATCTCGAGTTCCAACACCCCATAGTCGATCTTCCAAGTTCCGTCTTCCTGATCGGCATACTGGTCGAAGGGGTCGAACGACTGGGACCGCTCTTCCCAGGCTGCAAACCGCAATTCCAACTCGGCTACCTGTTCGGCTTGTTCCCAGAGCGTGGTCCAGGGAATATCGTCCGGATACACCCCGAGGGCTTGTTGGCGTTCGTTCGCTCTTTCGATACATTCCGTGTACCTCCCCTCTTCTAATGATTCGAGCCAAGCATCCCACAGAGCTGCATCAAGCGCCCCATCAACCGGACAGGCCACGAGCTCCCACACATCGTCAGATGCTTCGATTACATCCCCCCAGTAGCTCTCGCTCAGATACCGCTCTGCCAACCGCTTGCTCTGTCGGGAATCGACAATCCGTTTTAGTGGGTTGATATCGCCAAGGGTGCTACCCACTTTTCCATATCCCTCGGGGAAGGCGTCGACATCCATTCCCTCGGCGACTAGCCAACGGGCAACGGCCCACTTCCAGACGACGTCCTCGATCTCCTCTGGTGTTTCAGCACTGTCTGCAGGAGCGACGTGCCTGTCTTTCAGTGATTCTTGCACTCGGGCGATTGTCTCGTCATCCCGGTCAATTTCTGGCCATCCTCCTTCGAGGAGATGCTCTAAAATCTGCCCCTCCCCTTTGGTGATGATCTCACCGATTAGATCTCCGTAGCGTGGGATTCCACCGCTCCCAAACTGATTCTTGATTACCTTCGCCGCAGTTTCGCGATCAGATTCCGTTCCTCGTTCAATATCGTAGATATCCCAGGGGTTTACCTCATACAACTCGGCAGTCAGCTGTTCGATTGTGAGTTCGATTTCACCGCCTGTTTCACGGATGTCTCTGAACCAGTCCCGCTCAATCATCCCCTCTTCTGAATCTTTGATTGTTTTCGCTTCCGGGATGTACCAGACGTGGGGCGATTCCGGTTCTTTCACTGCGGTTCTCCTCAGTTCGAGAGGGAACCGTTCTGCCTCCGAGAACCTCACTCCAATCTGGTCTGCAGCAGCACGGACAACCTCCCGGAGATGGCCCCCCTCGTCCCACCAGACGACCCGAACTGCCGTTGCGTGTTCATCAGGAAACTCATCCTCGAGATGGGCTTTCGCTTGGTTTTCGAGTGTCGTAGTTGGTTGCGACTTCATCGGTCTCCCTCCTCTGTATCGATAACCACAATTGTTCCGTCACCTGGTTCTGTTACCTCTGCCCAGAGCTCGTCGGCAGAAGGCCCATCGTCATCTTGGTCATCATCGTCTTCATCATCCTTATCATCATCCTCTGACTCGAGCTTTGCATCGGCCTGTTTCACCAACGCTTCTGCTCGAGACGGTGTGACGAGGTCTGGTCCACTTAGCGCACGCTTCACCTGCTTCGTGATGAACGCATCAGAATGTTCTGAGTTGAGTTCCTCGTACCGAGATTCGAGCTGATTGTAGAGAGGACCATTTGGTTGATCCTCGAGTAGTCCCCGTGCCTTCTCAAGCTGGCTAGCTTCGCTGACTGCGTTCCCGGATGCGATATCGGATTCGGAGATGTCATCCGCGGATGCAGCGATCTCATCGAGTTCTCTGAGTGACTCGAAATTCACTCCTGAAATTGTCTCGGTGACGGTATCGATTTCTACGATTATGTCTTGATCCAGTAACGCTTGCTCGACCACTGAACAGAGCTCCGAGATTGAATCCCCATCGGGTGTGGTTCCCGTGAGAAGGTGGTAGAGCTCACTAATCTGGGAGGTACGGAAGTCCTGAGCCTCTGTCTGGAGCTTAGTGAGACTCTCTTTGGAAGGGATGCGTGACCCATCGACGGCGTCCTCCATCTTGTAGGTAATCGCAGCATCTGGGTACAGTGATCGCATCGTCTCGAGTGTGCTGTTGAACTCATCCCAGAGCGGCTCCTCACCCTCGAATAATGGTTCAGCTTTGTGGAACCACTCTGCCTGCGTTGGTACTGGCGATTCAGTCAGTACTGCATCGTCAAGTTCGCCACCTGCCATCCCTGGTTCTAACGCGTCACGGAGCGCATCCAGCGTGATTTCTTCGTCAAACTCGAGATCCACACGAGCACAGATGTTCCGAATACCCGAACTATTCTTTTCTGCCCATGAAGCGAGATTGGAGAGCCAAGCGGTCGGATCGTTCCCTTGTGGAGCGAATCCTCGGAGAGACTGATAGACCGCTTTTAGATTGCTACTTCCCTCAATGTCTACGGGATCGAATCCAATATCGATGTCACGGATATCGGAAATACGTCGCATCACGCGACCGATTTCGCCCGGGTCTTCGATACGGACCCCATCACGTCTGATCTCGATTTTGTTTGCTGCGGCAAGCGTGATCAGAAGCGCCGCCAGTGCCTCGCGTGGCGTTCCGAGATATTTCCCCCGTCGACCAGCGATTTCTTCGAGGACAGTCTCTCCACTCACTAATTCCTCTCCAGCGTAATCGTTGAGGAACTCTTCAGCCCACCCGTCACTAATCTCTCTCGGAACTGTCTTGACCCCGAGCATCTCTGCGTCGTCGCTTGAGAACGGCCACGTACCATTCCCGTTGAAAAACTCGAAGAGGGTCCGAGCGTCGTCAACCTCCTGCAGCCGTGTATCGAGTGTTTTCCTGTTCTCGAATTTCTCTCTGACAGCATCAGCGAGCACACTATCGATGTTGCTTAGATACGTCCCTCGCGTCGTGTTATGGTCCGGCGTATAGAGCTTCGCTCCATAGAGGAGTTCCTCGATCTCGTCTTCGACGGTCTCCTCCTCCTGTTGTTGCTCGATACGGAGTTCTGCGCTAGCCCCCGGCTCCAATAACTTATCCAACGCAATCAGATGCCGAATACTCTCGCGAAGGCCCTCTGAAAGCTCAATAACGATGAGGACGTCTTCAACGCCTTGGTCACCAGCGTTCGCCTCCTGCCATCTCGTTCGTGACTCTTCTATTGTATCCGGGTCAGCCGCTAGTACCCTGGCAACTACACCATCGAAACGAGGTTCCGGTGATGAGTCGACTTGGTCTAATACAGTATAGCGGAACGTATACGGGGCGTCGGAGATCCCGTCGATATTCCGCGTTCGGAGTGAATCATCTGCGGTCAACCGACCACGATCTGCCTCCCGGAGAAGGTCCTCAATATTGTACCGAACTTGATGTTGAGGAAGCCCTGCTGCCTCCCGGTGAATCTGATCCCAGAACTCGACGATCTCCTTCGACAGGATTCTATACGTCTGCGGTTGGACACTCTCGTCGGTTCGAACGAAGTTGTCCTCCATCAGCGCTTTGAGGGCTTCCTCAACATCGTTTTCGAGCTGATCGATGTCAGTATCTACTGAGCTAACCAGCAGCCGTGTGATGTTCTCCTTCGTTGTTGGGACGGCCTCGACCTGGCCAAGGAGATAGAGAACTTTCGCGACACTCACCCCCATCTCGTCAGTCGTGTTCTCAACTTTCTGGATCTGGTCCTTTGCCCACCCCGGAATGTCCGTTGTTTCGCGCTCAATCAAGTCATAGATTTCATCCCACGCAACGACCGCTCCAGGCTCTTTCTGGGACCAATCAAAGCTGGTGAAGAGAGAACGAACGAGAATCAGCAGCGCTCGTCCTTGAACATACTCTCTGTCCACTTCCAAGTCTTCTTTCTTGAGACTCTGCATGACCTCGCGGAGCAACCAGAGGTCGTGTTCACGGAAGGGATACGCCTCTACGGGCTCACCGACGTCGGTGTATTCTGAAGCGTCGGCAAGTTCTAACTCGAAGTCAGGAGCCCGTTCGAGCAGGTCGTGTACCGTGTTCGCCCCGGAATCTGACTTTCGGAGCCACCGCTTCCTGACTATGATCTCGGTATCGGCACCCCGGAGCGGAATTTCGTTCGTGTACCACGCCTCAGGATCGACCTCTCCCATGAAATCCTGCTGCATGTCCCGCAGCGACCACTGTCCTGTTCCCAAAATTGGGGGATTAATGTCGGCGATGAGTGTGTCGACCGTCTCCAGGAACTCTCGATAGCGGTGTTGCTGGTCACCGACGTAAATGGCGACTTCGTCGAGCCCGATGAGGAACTCGTACGTTTCGCCTGATTCCTGTAGGTAGCGCTTCGTTCGGTCCAGCCGTTCTACGAGTTCATTGGGTGTGAACGCCTCAGTACTGATCCGTCTCGTGGCTTGCTCGATTGATTCCCTGACGCCATCTTTCGTTGCATAGGGCGTGCCGTCAGTCTCGTGCATCTCAGGAAGTGCTTCATAGAGCCATGGACGGAGCGCAGCCTTGTCTTGTGCTGCTTCCTCTATCGACATTCCATCGTGTTCTACAGAGCGTACGGGTTCCCAGAGCCCATGCTCGATCTCTAGTGTCCACGCCCACTCGAGTAGCCAGAGTGGGTCAGTCGGGTAGTTGAGCTGATTCCCCAGCTCCTCGTAGATCAGGAGCGAGAGCGTTGAGTCACGGACCTTGTCCCGGTCGAGGAGGTTCATAAACAGGGGGACCAGGTGATCGATGTGGGACGAATTGAGCCGGTCTCTGAATTCCTTGAACCCAGAGAATTGGCTCGACAGCTTCGGAGCAACCGTTTCGAGCCCCTCGATCTCGCCGGTCGCGATTCCGATCAGCTTCAGAAGGTGCGTTTTCCCGGATCCGAAGGTGGCATGGACATACCGGAAGCGTGGCTGTGATCCTGTACTGTTGACGACTTCTCCAAGTTCTGTGAGTACCTTTCGAGCGCTATCAGTCTCGTAGAACTCGTCTATGTCGCGTTCGGCTTGGCCGACTTCGTTGACTTTCTGTACTTCTTCGAGTTCTCGCGTCGGCGAGCGAGCAAACAGTGATTCAAGTGTCGTATCAGTCATCGAGATACACCTCAGTGATTTTCTCGTCAATTCGGTGGGCTGGGTAGTAGTGGCGTGCGTCCTCGTTGAAGAAGCTCAATTTCCCGCCTCTAATCGAACCAGGGAACGGGATTCCGATTGTAGTATTCACGTTTCGGCGGTCCATCTCATCGAGCAGCTCTGAGGCGCGGGTGAACGGATAGAGGCTTCCGAGGTTCACCAGCAGAAGGATATGCTGCTGCGCATTCTCGCCTTTGAGTTGTCCTTCGACGAGTTTCCCGATGAGTTCGTCAGCTAGACTCGTTTCGAGCGTCTCCGTTACTGCATTCGTGGTGGTCCGCTCAAGAGGCCCGAGATCGAGTGTGGTTTCGAAAACACGCGTCTCGGGCATCAGGTGGTCAAGCCGAACACACTCGACTGTGAGTTCGTTGCCGGCCTGGTTCTCGATGCCAGCCCAGTTCGTCAGTGTATCTGGTGTCTCGGGGTCTGCCCACTGAATCAACCGTTCCGTCACTCGGTGTTCAACAGATGGTTCGACTGGCACCATGACGAAGGGATTTCGAATTCCCCGCCGTTCGCCACTTGCGAAGTCGACCAATTCCTCGGTAAATCTCTTGAGCGGGTTTCGCGTCGACGTCATTTGATAATCACACCTCCATCGATCTGTTCTATCGTCGGCTTCCTCGACTTCACGAGACGCTCAAATTGGCCCTTGAGTGCAGACTCATCGCCGAATAGCACACCTACACCTTCGATTTCCTCGGGTCGAGTCCCACCAACCAGTTGCTCTACAGTCTCGTACTTCTCACGATACGTGTCGACTCGGTCCTCAGTGAGGCTTTCCCAATCCGTTGTTGAGGATACCGTCCCGAGCGCTCGTTTCAATGTGCGCTCGTCGTGAGTTCCTGGTTCCCGGTTCGTTAACGCACTAATACAGACTTGGATGCTTTCGTGGGTATCTCTGAAGTGCCGAAGTGGGCGGAGATATCCGGATTGGAATCCATCGTGAATGCTGTGTTCAGGGAGCTGTAGGGGCGGGATCAGCCATTGATGTCCCTCGAGTTCTGTCACTAGTGATTTCGCGTTGGTCTCTGCCACTTGAGCCGACCAATCCTCTTCAAGCGCTGAAATTGCAGTCAACCGGGCATCCAGTGACTGATCAAAGGACTGCCAGCCCTCCTGCGTCCACCACTCCCGACCAGACTCGTTTTCGAGCTGTTGGCTCAGCTGGTCCAGTGCGTCGTAGAACGATTGGCTAAGCCAGTCAATCTCCAGCTCTCTGAATCGCAGTAGCCCGTCGAGTTGTAATAGATAGGATTCTCTGGAGTCCCATCGATCCTCAACCGCAGTCAACCACTCTTCGTCACTCGCCACTTGATCGATTATCTCTTCCCAGTCCGTATCGTCGGCAGCGATTGCGTCGGCGCGTGATTCTGCGCTATCCGCCAGTTCAGAGAGCGCATTGCTGAATGACGCAACCAGAGAGACGAGTGCATCGCTCTCTAATTCCGTCTCTGTACTGACTTCTGTCGTCTCTGCAAGCGTGCGCGCTTGCCTCTTAACCGACTCATTCAGTTCTTCGAGGGCAACGATTCCCTCGTCGACCGTTTGAATCGGGTCGATGATTCCAGCATCGATGAACTGTTCCTTGAGCGACGTCGAAGACGGCGCAGTACGCAGCTTGATCTCCATCTGCTGAGAGAGCGTCAGCAGTTCATCCGCGGCGAGAGCCTCTCCGTCCTCTGCAACGGGACGGAACTCTCCCGCGCGACACAGCCCCCAGAGTACCGCCGTTACTGCCGGCTTGACCTCTCCGTAGAACGGCGTCTCCTCGGTGATTTTCTCGAAGAGTGCTGGCAGACCCATCTCGTTGTCATGGTCAACCAGCGTTCGACCGACGGCGCCTCGAATCTCTTTCGCAATCGTCCCCATCGTGGACACCTCCGCATCTGGTGTTGGGACATCGATTTTCTGTGCCCACTCTGGGTACTCCTCGTCGTCGATGAGCCGCTTTAGCTCCGAGAGGTAGCTCTGGTCCACCTCGAGCATGACGGGATGGAAGAACGAGGGATAGGCACGGTTGATACACTCTTTGACCGCAGACTCGAGACCACGTGGTTCCTGAGATTCAACCTTGTACGAGCCATCTTTGAGTGCGCTCGCGAGCTTACTTTTCACCCTGTCCGCTGCATCGTCGACGTCTCGGGCTATCGTGTCGGGTGTCTCCGTCTCGGCAGTCGCTTCGTGGAACGACCACCACTCGATGAGCTGGCTTCGGAGATCATCCAATCCATCCTCCTTGACCGACCAGTAGATCGTTCCCTCGTTGACTTTCTTAGAGTCGACATCAGGTCGCACGCCCCGGATAACCACTGTGGCTTCGAGCGCACTCTCGTGCTCGTCTTCCTCTTCCAGTGGTTGCCCGTCGATGGAGAAGTTGTACGAGATGGGGTAGTTGTCGCCGTCCCCACCGTAGGGAACCGACGTTGGGAGATTCAGACGAGGGCTGATGTCCGCCCAGAGTTCAGTGTCGAAAGCGGCGATAATCTCGTCCCAATCTGGGTTCTTGCGGTTCTTGCGTGCCTCTTCGATGATCTCTCGTTCCTCTCGATCCGTGATTCGAAGGAGAGGACCGTCCTCAGCAGTGTTCGGCCTGATGTACTTGTCGAGGTTCTCCAGTGAATTCTGGACCTGGTTTCGGACGGTCGTCCGCGGCTGCCCGTTAAGGTCGTCCATCACCGCAACCGCGATGTTTGCGTCGTTCTGTGGGACTGAGTCGGGCACGTACGAGAGGAGTAAGACCGCTTTTGCGACCTTGAGATCGAAGTCAGTCGTGTCTTCGTCGGCTTCGATCTCTTCCAGGACTTCGATCTCGTTGGGGATGATGTCCTCGAGCTCGTACCGAATCAGGTCATAGAAGTCGACGAGGCTGATTAGGGACAGCTCGTCTTTGCTTTCGTCGCGCATCCATCGATCCCGGAGTCCGGCGACGATGGCGAGAATCGCTCTCGCTGTCCCTGAGAAGATCGACTTCGTCGAGTCGGCCAACTCGTTCCGAAGGTTCGAGAGTATCTCTAGGAAGAGCGCCGGCTGGTAGGGCAGGAGCGGATAGAACTGCACGAACTCCTTTTCTTTGACTCGATTGAGAGGTGGCTCTGTGTTCTGCCCGACCTCTGAGTAGACGAACGTAGATGTCGGATGTACCCGCGCCGTCAGTGCTTCTGACTCAACCCAATCTGTTCCTGCTTCGGTCTTCTTGAGGAGGCGACGTTGAACGATTTCCCCGACGTGATGACTTGGCAAGTGGTACTGGTGGGGGAACCGGTCTTTGAGAATCCCGAAGTCGAGTTGCTTCGCGGCAAGTCCTGGTCGGACGTCCTCGATTTGAGACTGCGCCGTCGCGACCATCTGGATGTTCCCCTCGCCGATCGTATCGATACTCTCCGCGAGCGCGTTGAGTTCCGAGAGACGCTGGTAGTCCCCACCGATGAAGAGCGTCACCTCATCGACGAGGAGGACGATCTTTACCGGCTTCTCAGACTCCGCCTCAAGGTCTTGCCGATACGACTCGACGGCTTCGACAGCCATCCGCTGCCCGATATCCTGGCGTTGGATATCTGCCAACCCATCTGCAGTTCCTGTCTCTCGTTCGACGAGCTCCTCCAATACAAGATCAGAGAGGGTTCGGTACTGTTGGACGTCGTCCCACGAGTACTGATCCGCGTTTGGAACGCCTTCGTTTTTGAGGACCTCTTTCGTGAGTTCGTCACGCTGATCCCACGTTCCCTGATTCTGGTACCACTCCTCGAAGAAGGCGACATCGAGTCGGTTCGAGAGGCCTCGCGCCTGGTAGACTGCTTGGAGGATGATCTCACTGAAGCTCTGTTCCCGGACGCTCTGGTACTTCAGGAGGTTGATTGGAAGGGGGACGAGATGGTGCTCGTCGAGCATCGAGGACCATGTCTCGTAGAGGTCGCTGTAGGCGCTATCTGAATCCAGCCGATTCCAGACCTCTTCTCTGTCTTCCTCTTCGAGGTCTGCAGACGCAGTGAGGAGGTTGAGGACGGTCAGCAGGTGACTCTTCCCGCTGCCGTAGTACCCGTAGAGCCAGTGATTGGCCCCCTTCCGCATCTCCTCGTCGTGGCCGTGAATTCGAGTAAAGAAGTCACGGAGGAAGTTCTCTGAGGCATCTGTGATGTGGTAGGTGTCGAGGTAGTGGCGGTAGAGCTGATCGCGATGAGCGGCTTTGTCTTCGTCTTCTTCGAACTTCCGGTCGATGCGGATCGACTCCTCGAAGGTTGCGTCCTGCTTCTCGAAGAGGTCCTCCATGGGCGTCATGCCGACCCCTCCGCGAGCATCGTGTAGAAGTCGTCGACGGGCTCGAACCAGACGCGACTCCGGGCTTCGTGGTGTGTCCAGCCCTCATATCCAGCCAGACGCTTACTCTGGGGTTCCCAGTACTCCTTGGACTGGAACAGGTAGAGCCAGCCGATCGGCTTCGTGAGCCATTCGTCGCCGTTCTGTGCCCAAGAGTAGTAGGCCGCGACCTGGAGAGGTACATCACCAACCTTCGGCGGTTGACCAGATGTCTCGGTTTTCCCTTCGAGCACACCAATATCACGAAGGGCAGACCTGAGTCCCTGTACCCACCGTTTCTGTGTTGATTCCGAGTACTCTAGCGGTTCGCCAGCCTTGTCGCGGAACTCGTCGAGGATGTTGAGAACAGTATCCGTCTCGAAGTCGAGTGCGGAGGGCCCTTGTTTCATCAGTCGGCGAAGGTACTCGTGGACGACATAACGAGCCAGCCCGTCGTGGTTGACGAGATAGAGGAAGAGGACCTGTGCCTGATCGCGTTCGTTTCGACATTGGTCCAAGACCTCTGGGAGCAACGGGATTGATGGAAACCCTTCACCCGCTGACTGAAGCCGTGCTCGAATCGCAATGAGCAAGGATTTCGAACTGTTTCGACTACTCCTGTTCGCGACTCGTTCGTCGTACCAGATGTCTTTCACTGAGGTCCAGTCGAGTTCGTCCGCGTAGAGAGAGGAGATTTCGTGTGTTCTCTTGGTCTGGAGACCACACCGAGTTAGAGCCATCGTGATTTTCGATTCGGGGAGCGTCCCGATGAGAGATGGGACCCATGAATCTAAATCCCCGTTTCGACCTGTAGCCATACTATGACGAGACCGTGGTATCTACTTAGAAGTTCTTGTGAGGACTTCAGGAAAATCGACGGACCTCAAGGGAACTTTGATGTGGGCTCATTATGAGGTAGGAGACAAGAGCGGTACATCATGTCTGGACAATCTTCTCTTGAGACGAAAGCCCAACTGGACAAATCAGAACGTGAGCATCTTGAAAAAGTTGTTAGGAAACTCCGGAAAACTGTAGAGTCAGACGTTGATTACCAGCTAGAACATTCGTACGACCTCAAAAAGAAAGGTGGCGGCGATGACCTATCTGGCGAAAAAGCAAGAGATAGGTCAAAATTAGCTGACGCAGTTGAACACGAGGATGAAGATCGAGACTGGTCCGAAAAATATCAACTCTACGTTACCGGGGTTGGATTTACGCTTGTTAACCGCATCACTGCATTGCGATGTATGGAGGTTCGAGACTTCATTGAAAGGCCGGTAACTCAGTTCGGAAACTCTGATACCACGCCTGCTGCTGAGAAACTTGAAAATGAAGAGTACCTAGCTCCCGATGAAGCGATAATCGAGGCCTTCAATCGTGAGTGCCTCGAGCTCGCCGACGAAATTGAGATCCTTTTCAATCCAGATTCCCCGTATTCGATTATCGACCTCGATGTAGATGTTTATAAAGAACTCTGTGAAATCATAGACGAAATCCCGGAGAATGTTTGGCTGGCCGATGATGTCCTTGGGTGGGTCTATGAATATTACAATCGTCCAATCGTTGAAGAATTAGAAGACAAAAACACTCTGGAACCGGATGAGGTTCCTGCTGCGAATCAGTTCTATACGCCTCACTGGGTCGTTCGACTGCTCACTGACAATAGTTTGGGGAAGCTATATTTAGAACAGAAGGATGAATTGCTGGATGCGGTTGATACTCAGTCGGAGATCTCTACTGAGCATAGAAAATCAAGGCCAACCACTCTGGAGCAAGCACCCACTGTACAGGATTTCTGCACGTACCTCTTACCGAGCGAGAAGGAAGGTAAGGCAACAGATTTTGACCATCCAGAGGAAATACGTGTTATTGACCCCGCTTGTGGCAGTGGTCATTTCCTGTTGTACGCTTTCGATGTGCTTGAACGTATTTGGCGGCGCGAGTGTCCTGAATTAGATCCTGGAGAGATTCCTGGGAAAATTCTGGAACATAACCTTCACGGGGTTGATCTCGACCTCCGGTCATGCCAGCTTGCTACTTTCAACCTCTATCTCAAGGCGAGAACACAAGCGGAGGCTGCCGGTAACGATCAGTTCACGCTTCCGAAAGTTGGGATTGTTTGCGCTGATGCTCGTATCGCAGATATGGAGTCCGTCAACGAGATTCTGGAAGGTATGTCTACTAGTGATTCAGAACTTGAAACTGCACTCCAGAAAATCTTGGACTCATTCGAAAATACTCCTGCGTTAGGGACTTTGCTCGACGTCAAAGGAACTCTAGAGGATGTATTTGACACAGATGATCAGGTGACAATACAGCAAGCAGTCAATGGTACTGGGAGCCTGAGTACTTTCTTACGCTCCCTTCAGGAAAAGATGGAGGAACGCTACGGAGATAATGAGGAGTTTGCTGCTCAGGATCTCCGGAGTTTCATCAAGCTTCTAGTTATTCTTACTCAGGACTACGATGTCTCACTGATGAATCCGCCTTACGGTGCTCGTGGGCGGATGCCTGATGAAGTCCGTGACTACATTAACGAGAACAAGAATTACAAGTATACTCCTGAATATTACATCAACTTCTTTGAGGCCTGCGAACGACTCTCGAAGAAAAACGGCCGCGTTGGAATGTTGGTCAAGCGTGAGTTCATGTTTAAAAACAGCTTGGCAGATTTCCGTGAGGATTTCATCGGGGAACGCGGTTCGTTTGATTTCCTCGCCGAATTTGGTGAGGGTATCCTTGACAAAGCAAAGGTCCGTGGAGCAGGGACCGTTGTGAGGACAAAAAGTGAGGATGACTCAGCATCTGCGGGTACGTTCATCCGATTACATGACGTACCTAAAGAACAAAAAGAGGGGAAATTACTGGAAGCTGCATATGACGCTCCGGTAGATGAGGATGGTATTCAGCGTCTCTACCGGCGAGAATTATCTGAGTTTTCATTGATTCCAGGAAGCCCAATGTCTTATTGGGCACCGATTGAGCTACGAGAAGTATTTGATTCGGAGATAGTATTTGATGCCGACAATGGGGGTGTGAATAAAAGAAGTCTCGGGGTGGTTAAACAGGGTCTCGCAACTGCTGATGATGATCGGTTCACCCGACGCTTCTGGGAAACAGACTCTGACGACTGGGTACCATTCGCTAAAGGAGGAGAAGATGCGTGGACATTACCCCGAATTAATCTGATGCTCTATTGGGGAGATAACGGTGTTGAATTAAAATCGTTTGACAGGTCCTATCTCAGGAATACTCACCACTACTTTTCGGAAGCTCTGACCTACACATACATGAAAAGTAGTGGCAGAAGGTTCGGCTATCTGCACCCTCACTCGATATTTGGTCATGCTGGGAACGTGTTTATCCCTGATTCATCATCTTGGTCGGTCATGGCATATGGGAATAGTCATGTTGTAACCTATCTGATGGCTTGTCTCGACCCTGGTCGCCACTGGGAGGTAGGGAACGTGTCAAAGTTGCCGTGGTATAGCAAATTAGCAGACACCAGTGAACTTAGAGAAATCACGGAAGAAATTGCGGGCCTCTTGCTGTATCAGCGAATGTCCGATTTCAATTCTCCGTATTTTGTTGCACCACGGATTCTACAGTTAATTGGCGAAGATGAGCCTATAGACATCTTTGAGGACCACCCTCATCGTGACCTCTTGGAAAAAACCAAGTTGCCAACGTTCGACCCTGGATGTGATTCCGCTTGGGAAATCGAGGACCTAGCAGTAGAAACAACCCGGATTCAGAAGCAGGTTGAACACCAACTTAGACAGTTAGCACGTGATACTGATACTGCTGTCTTCGACTCTTTCGAGTTTGATGAAGACCTGCGAACTGAGATCAAACGAGAAATTTCACTGCGCACTAATCAGAACCCGTTAGAACCACTTCCATCGGAACCCGATGAAGTATCTGAGCCGCAGAATTACGAATCTCAAGTACAGGACATTGTACTATATCTTGCCATAAAGGCGGTGACAAACAGTGAAGACGGGATTGCACCTCTCACCAAAGAAAGCGGTGAGTTCGAAACGCTGTTCGATATAGTCGTCACTGAAGCTGAGAGTGTATTCGGGGAGTATGTCGATGAGCGACTAAATGAAATTGACTCTGCCCTCGGAGACAAACGTACCTCAGAGATTGCCTATCCGAACCTCAAGGATTGGCTCAAAAACAATCTGTTTGATTATCAGCTGGGCCGATTAGAGAATACCCCGATACTCTGGAGGTTTACTACAGAAAGGCTAGTTGCTGATCCTGAGAGTGAGGGCTTTGGTTGTTTTGTCGATTATCACCGCTTCAGCCCATCCACATTTGACCAACTCCAGACGAACTATCTCGAACCCCGAAAGGAAGCACTCCGAGATCTCAGAGCAACTGCGAATCAACGTCGAGACGATAGCTCCCTATCGAGTTCTGACCGGGCTGAAGCTGCTGAGGCGTTCAATAAATATGAGAATGCTCTGCGGCAAATCAACGAATTTGAAGAGGCTCTGCTTGAACTCTCGGAGGTACAGAGTCGAGGGGGGAGTAAAGAATCTCAGGAATTGGCCGCGGACTTGCAGTCAGATATTGAGCGGTTCCAGAACAGGATGGAGGAACGGCTTGATGCGTTCAGGGATCTCGTAGATATGTCTGATGATGATTGGCTCGGTGAGACGTTCACTGATACCTTTAGTCCGTACGTCCTTGAACAAGAAGAGGAATGGCGAACTGCATTCGATTGCGGAATTGAGGCTTGTGGGGCGTACTCGAAAAACGAAAGTTCACCAGTGGAACCCCATTACTATGATTACTTACTGAATTGCCAGGACAACATCGGTACGACGTCCTACCACAGGAATGGAATCCTCTTTTTACATCACTACTTCGGGAAGAAGGATTTCCGAAGCCTGCTCGACGATGGAGAGCCACGTGAAGGAATGGCAAAGCGGGAAACGCTGCTTGCGAAGCTGGCAGCAGGTATCGATAAAGATGCAGAGCTGGGTGAAGATATCAAAAAGAAATGTGAACAGCTTCTGGGGGAAATCGAAGTGAATTGGAGCGGTTCATACTCCTCGGATTGGGAAGGTCGAGCATTGGACGAAATTATGACGGGTGGGTATCATCCGGTTAAAAAGCACGGCGTGGCAGTCAATATTCGGCCCCTCTCAGAAAAGAAACTAGTTCCAAAATCGGTCAACGATGACGTCGTACTCTAAGGGACCCACATGAGTATTGAATTCGACCCTGGCGATCACATTATACTCAACGGTGACCCAGCAGAGGTCATCCGTACGTATGAGGTCGGGAACCTCCCATATCTCCGGGTTTACGTCGAAGGTGATGGCGCGAAGACGGTCTGTCTTGACCACGTCTCCGTCGAACCAAGCAGTGATGCACTCGATACCCTCGAAAATCAAGTAGCAGACCTCCACCCTCGACACGAAGCAGTCTCGTCGGAGTGGTTTGACCTCCGGACCGAGGCCCTCCAGCTTAAGATGGCCCACGAGCAGGGGCAGCTCCTGAGCATCTCGAACTCGCTCGTCCGCCTCGAACCCTACCAGCTCGCCTGTGTGAATCAGGTGATGCAGAAGCTCCGCCAGCGAGCACTCATAGCCGACGACGTCGGTCTCGGGAAGACCATCGAAGCAGGCCTCATCCTCAAAGAACTTGAAGCCCGAAATCGGGCCAACAGCGTCCTCTTCCTTGTTCCCGCACACCTCCAGAAGAAGTGGATCCGGGATATGGAGCGCTTCTTCGACATCGACCTCACGGTTGCGGACCGCCAGTGGGTCGACGCCGAGCGGCGACGACTCGGCGAGGAGGCGAACATCTGGGACCAGGAGGGCCAGCGTCTAGTCACCAGCATGGCGTTCCTCCGTCAAGACGAGTTCCAGTCTGAGATCGAGAACGCCTTCTGGGACGTCGCCGTCATCGACGAAGCGCACAAGGCCAGCAAGCGGGGCGAGTCCCCCAGCAAGACCTCGCTTATGGCCGAACGCGTCGCCAATCACTGTGAATCCCTGCTGTTGCTAAGTGCGACGCCGCACGACGGGAAGGGGGAGGCGTTCCGATCCCTTATCAGCTACATCGATCCATTCCTCGTCGCCGAGGACCAGGACCTCACTCGGGAGACGGTGAACCGTGTCATGATCCGGCGCGGGAAGGAGACCATCTACGACGACAACGGCGAGCGCATCTTCCCCGAGCGAGACGTCCAGACGGCCACCGTCTCGATGTCGCCTGCAGAGGAGCAACTGTACGAGCGCGTGACTGAGTACGTCCGTGAGGTCTACAACCGATCTGACCAATTGAACGAGCCCGCCGTCGGCTTCGCGATGGCGCTCATGCAAAAGCGGCTTGTGAGCAGCGTAGGCGCGATTCGAGAGACACTCCGACGTCGCCTTCACGGGCTGCTCGAACCCGACGAGCGGGATCTCTCGACCGATGCGACGGCCTACCTCGAAGGCGAGGACCTGGAGGACTCTGACCGTGAACAGGCGGAGCAGGAACTCGAACGGCTCACGGTCGCTCAGGGTGATGAAGCACTCCAGAAGGAGATCGACACCTTGCGGGAGCTCGTCGCCATGGCAGAGGACCTCCCAGTCGACACCAAAGCCCGGAAGGTCAAACGCTACATCGAGCAGCTCTTCGAGGAGCATCCGGACGAGAAGCTCATCCTGTTCACTGAGTACCGCGATACGTTGGACTATCTCCTCGATCTCTTCGCCGACGAACCATGGGCAGACGAGATTCTGACCATCCACGGGGATGTGAGCAAAGACGAACGAACCCGGATTGAGGACGAATTCAACTACGGGAAGTCCCGATTACTGATGGCGACCGATGCAGCCAGTGAGGGGATCGACCTCCAGCACAGCTGCCACATTATGGTCAACTACGAACTCCCGTGGAATCCGAACCGCCTCGAACAGCGTATCGGTCGGATCCATCGCTACGGCCAGGATAAGGAAGTCAAGGTGTGGAACTTCCAGTTCGATGGCACTCGGGAATCCGAGATCTTCGAGCTCCTCCAGGACAAGGTCGAGGAGATTAGATCGAAAGTCGGCGCGACGGCGGACGTCCTCGGGATGCTGGACGACGTTAACATCGACTCCCTCCTGATGAAATCCGTCCAGAATCAGGAACCAGCCTCAGCCACGAAAGAGGAACTCGAGGAGTTGATGGAAGAGCGTGAACAGACGCTCCTCGAGTGGTACGAGCGGAGTCTCATAGACTGCAGTACGTTCGACGCTGAGAGTCGGAAAGAGATTCAGTCGATCGTCGACGACTCAGAGGACGTCTTCGGAAGTGAACAGGAAATCCGGGAGTTTTTCATTCGAGCTATTGAGGCGTTCGAGGGCTCAGTCGAGAAGCGCGGAAACCAGCTGTATGAGGCAGAAGTCCCATCTGCATTGACTGACAGCGGTCAGCCTGAGACGATGGGTCCGTTCACCTTCAGTCGCGATTTCGCCATCGATCACGACGGAATCGAGTACCTCTCCCCGGACGCGGATATTCTTCAGGCCCTCCGTGATTTGGTTCTCCAGCAGGAACAACACGCAGGGAAGGCCGGAATGAAGCTGCTGCCGTTCGTGGACCAACCCGGCATCACATTTGTCTACAAAGTCGCCTTCGAAGATGCAACCGGCAAGACGATTCGCGAGCAACTCATCCCCGTCTACGTCGACCTTGCTGGACTTGACGCTCAACGTTCACTCGGCCAGCGCGTCCTTGATGCAGAGACGGTTCACGCTCGTCCGGATGAGAGTACGGTATCTCGGCTACTCAAGCAACGAGGCGACCTGGAGGACGCTGCCGAGAGGTACATCAGTAGTATGGTCGCCGACATCCGGGAAGATCTGCTCGAAAACCGTCAGCAGGACGTTCAGAAAGAACTCTCCGACTTGGAAGCCTATGAGCAAGCAGAACGCGATCGGATCCAGTCGTTCATCGATTCATACGAGCAAAAAGCGAC
This sequence comes from Halonotius terrestris, assembly GCF_006861665.1. Taxonomy (GTDB): domain Archaea; phylum Halobacteriota; class Halobacteria; order Halobacteriales; family Haloferacaceae; genus Halonotius; species Halonotius terrestris. The sequence continues at coordinate 53,907 of NZ_RKLU01000007.1, forward strand.
AACGGGATCGGATATGCGCATCGCGATTCGGAACCAAAAACAACGTCTTGAGCAGCTGGAAACCCGGATCGAGTCACGAAAGGCAGAGCTACGGAAGCGAGAACAGGTGATATCACTTGCACCAGACATTGAGGCGTACTGTCTTACACTTCCAGTATAGTTTGGCTATGTTTTCAGCTGGGAGGTGTAATACCTCCTTGGGATTCAACAGCGTAGCACAAAGACCCAGCTCCCACGTTGGATTCAATCAGTCTGATAGACTACTCTTACTGCCGTCAGAGGTTCAATATAGCCGATGCACACTCATTTGACGATGGAAATATGGGTAGCAACTGGTTCTACGAGAAAGAGTTGTTTTCGTCAATAGACCAATTCCGGAAGTTCCCTGAAATTTGGAGTTTCGTGAAATAGGAATCGCAGTACCTCGCGTGAATTTGGATAGGTGCAAATAGCCATAATGGTCTTTTTCCGGAAGTTACCCGGTCACGCTTTTATAACTAGACAGAAAATCAGTCTAACACATAGATGATCCGCGATGCTCGCGTTCTCCGCGCCGGGTTCGTTCCTCGGGAAGTTGAGCATCGCGACGCCGAAGTCAACCACCTCTCTAGCGTCCTCGAGCCAATCACGAATGGCGAACCCGCCGACACCGCTATCGTCACCGGACCCAGCGGCGCTGGCAAGACCTGCATCTCCAAGTTCGTCACCGAACGGCTCCGTGAAGAGGTCCTGGACGTCGAGACCACCTACGTCAACTGCTGGCGCAACTATACCCGATTCCGGACGCTCTACCAGATCCTCGACGACCTCGGCGCCACTATCGATATCCACCGGCAGTCGACGCCGCACGACGAACTGGTCGACCGCCTTCAGCAACACGACGGTCCGCGAACGGTCGTTATCCTCGACGAAGTCGACCAACTTGAGGATCCCAGCGTCATCTACGACCTCCACAGTCTCCCACAGTTCGCGATTATCTGCATCGCGAACAAGGAAGAGGAGCTGTTCGGCCGCGTCGACGATCGCCTCGTGAGTCGCCTCCGCTCCAGCGAACACGTCCGGATGGACAAGTACCACGACGACCAGCTGTACGACATCCTGAGCGCTCGCGCGAAATGGGGGCTCGACGAGGACGTCATCACCGACGACCAACTCTACCGCATTGCCGACGCGGCCGCCGGCGACGCCCGCCTTGCAATCGGTATCCTTCGAACAGCGGCCAGCAAGGCCGATCGCGAGAACCACGAGCGCATCACCGACGACATTCTCCTGGACGCCGCCGAGGATGCTCGGGCCCAGATCAAGCAGAAGAGCCTCGACTCGCTCACCCCCCATCAACGGGTTGTCTACGACATCGTTCGCGAGCACGGCCCGGTCGGGCCGAGCGAGATCCACGAGCGCTATACCGAGGACGTCGATGACCCACGGACGAAGCGGACTGTCCGCACGTACCTCTCGAAGATGGAGCAGTACAACCTCCTTGAGGCGAAAGGGACGAGTCGGGACCGAGAGTACTCACTCGTCGATTCGGCAGCTGCGTCGCCGATGCAGTGAATTGTTCGCTGTTCGATCAGGCGTCTCTGAATTGGTGTCTCAGCGGATCTCCACATCAGCTTTTTCCACCGCCCACAGAACCGAGGTATATGGCGCAGGTCAACTGGGAGTTCTCTGAAACAGAGATCAGTAACGTTCGAAGGATTATCGATGAACAAGAGAACAACCCGTTCGTCCAGAAACGGCGTGACCAGAACGTTGTAGAAGCGGAAGTCAGTATTACTGCAGATCACTTCTGGAACGTTCATCTGGCTGCATTGCTAACCTCTCAGCAGCGGTCAGGACCAGAAAGCCATGTTTCGCAGTTTCTGAAAGAAGAAATTCAGTCAGTGAGTCTTGACCAGTGTCGGGACGTCGAGAGGATCGGCGAATACGTCTCCGGGATCCTCGAAGAGCACGGTGGGATTCGATACTACAACAATATCGGCGAAGCCTGTGAGAGAAATTTCGAACGATTGGATACAGATGGTTGGGACGAACTGTGGGGTGAACTTGAAAAGCTAATTGAGATACGGAAGCGTAAACCAAGAGACAGCGACTACGCGGTGGAGAGAGAAGTATCGACGTATCTGTCTGAAGGGTTTGCTGGTGAAGGATTCCACAGAGTTGGCTCAAAGCAGGCACGGAATATCCTCCAGATTCTCGGGTTGACACGGTTCGAGATCCCTCTCGATTCCCGTATCACGAAATGGCTAAACACCAATCTTGATCTGCCTTATCGCGTCTCCGGCTCCGGGCTCAGCAACCGCGAGTACTACCACTTTATTTCCGATATCGTCCAAGAGAGCTGTTCAACGGCCGGGGTTCTCCCATGTATTTTCGATGCCGCAGTCTTCTCAAGCTACGATACGAATTGGACACAAAGCAACGCTGACGCGATTTTCTGACTGGCCAAAAAATTCGTGAGCGAGCAAGCAAGTGTATCGATTCGAGCGAGCATTAACCAACACCGCGAGTTTTGGAAGGCCGTGTGTTGGTTAACAGATTGGTTTTCATGAACCAAATTCGTGTACTCCTCATAGAACCAGCGGGAGTGCGAATCCGAGGAGACTAATCGACCTGAACTGCGAGGTATCGAAAGTTCGGGCTACCAGATACTTCAATATCGTCTCGGTACGAGAAATCGCTCCATTCAATCTGGTACTTTCCGTCAAGGTCAATCGGCTGATCTCTATTGCGGCTTTCCATCCAGGGTCGATAGTCTTTCCAATCTAATTCCCCCTCAAGCGTTCTTCCTTCATAGATTCGGAATTCATCATGGAGAGCACTGCGGCTGGGTTCGCTCCAGTAATTCGGAATATTACTTAACAGAATGAAATATCCATAACCCCCGTTCTCTGCTACGACGTTTTCTAAACGTTTTATGTCCTTTATATTATCATAGTGAGATCTGTTCGCGTCATGATTCCCTCCAATCTGAAATGACTGATCAAATCTATGATCCCTCACTCGTGATTTGGCAGTCAGGTATTTCAGCTCAATCGGAACGATGCTATCCTCCGTCCGAACGCCGATATCGGTTCGATTTCCGTCGACCGCTTCCCACTCAACTGTTACCTGCTCTTCTCCATATCTCTGCAGAAGTTGAACCGCAAGTGAAAACCGAAATTGCTCTTCAACAGTGAATACCTGGTCAATACTGTTCATCGCTCCGTCAACATCGATCATAACTCCGAGCAAGACTCTCCATCACATAAATCAGGATGCCGAACTTCGATAAGCTCATTCTGGAAACGTTCCCTGAAACCGCCTATCTACACAGAAATCTTGCCGACTGAGTACACGTAACCAACAGTCTGGCTCCTTCCCTGAAACTCGGAAGCGCCACGCCGCGGCTTATCGGGAATGTGGACCTCTAGTCGAGTATGAGAGAACGCGCAACGTCGAACCGATTGGCGGTGGACCAACCGACACGGGGCGCTGACCGCAATCAGGCCCTTGCTGACCAAGCCGATCCGACCACGGACGCGATGTTGTTGCCGTCACTCGATGACGGCATCACGTTGCTCGACGTCGAGGAAAGTCGCGGCGTCCCAATCCTGCAGTCGCTCGTGCTTGACCGTCTCCTCCTGCACGACGGGGCCGCCTTCTGGGTCGACGCAAACGGCCACGCGACGACGACGACACTCGCTCAGATCGCGCCCAGCCAACGGTTGCTCAACCGAATCCACGTGGCACGCGGATTTACCGCCTACCAGCACTACGGCGCCGTCTGTGATCTCCCGTCAGCGGTGAACAAGTCGATCCAGATGTCCACCACCAACGCCGGGGCGGCCGGTCGACGGGCACCAAGTCGTGACGAGGACACGTCGCCCCACACACCAGCCCTCATCGTCGCGCCAGCCGTCGACGCGCAGTACCGCGCCGACGATACCCTCGGCGAGACTCACGCGAAAACCCTCCAGGCCAGAACCCTCGCCCGGTTGGCGACCTACGCCGACGGATACGACATCCCGGTGCTCGTCACCCGGGCGCAGCGCGACGACTTCACGGCGCCGGTCGCGACGGCCGCCGACCACCACCTGGAGTGCGAGCAGACGCGGATGGGCCCACGGGTCGTCGGCGAGGACTTCGAGACGCTCGTTTACCCCGTCGACGACGGCGCGTACTACCAGACGACGTTCGCGTACTGGCAGCAGCTGCTCGCGGCACGCGCCACGCAGGTCGGCGTGGAACCGACGACGCCGGCGCCGTCGACGCCGACCCCGGAGGGTGTCGGCACGGGGGTCACCGCTGACGGTGAGACGGTGTCGGCGACCGCGGACCCCTTGCTCGATGCGTGGACTGCGACCGGGACAGGAGGCCGATAGCGATGGGGCGTACGAACCCAACCTACCGAGATGCGCTTCGGGCCATCGAAGAGCGTTGGTCAGAGTTCCGCCGGGCACTGCGGCGTCGCGACCAGCCTCGGTTCGACCGGCTGTTCGAGTACGCCCGCGAGCACGCCGACGCGAGCGGGCTGTTGAACCACCAAAATCCGCTGCTGCCGGCGCTTCTCAGCATCGATCTCGAACAGGAGGGCCGTCTCGACGATCACGAGGAACGCCTCGAGGAACTCGAGGACGCGGTCGCAGCACGTGATGATGAGGAGGCCGCTCCGCCAGACTCGGACCCGTGACGATGCCGTTCAGCATCGACTTCCTGGATGACGGCCGCGTCCTGGAGTGGGAGGCGACCGCCGACGGCGCCGTCGCGACCGAGCGCGATGACTACACGCCACGCTTCTACGTCGCCGCTCGCGACCCTGATGCCAACCTCGACCTCACGACGCTCCAGTCCGTGTACGACCAGCACCCGGATGTCGTCGCGACCGAAATGGTTGCGCGACGACCGGGCTTTCGACGGGACGAGGAGGCCGTTCTCGCGGTCGATGTCGCCCACATCGATCGCGTCACTCCACTCGCCCGGCAGGCGCGTCAACTGTCGGACTATCCAGTCGGGGATCTCGCCTGTTTCAACGTGGACTTTTCGCGGGAGTTCCGGTACTGTCTGGAGACCGGCGCCGATCCGACGCCGGCGAGCGAGCTGTCGACGCTCCGGCTCAGCGTCCCGGTGAGCGAAACGAGCAACGACGTCTACGAGGAACTGTCCGTTGCCGGCGACACCGTCACCGGCTCGCCGACGGATATCCTGACCGCCGTCCAAGAGGCACTCGAAGCGCACGATCCGGACGTCCTGGTCTGCTCAACCAGCGAGATCGTCCCGACCCTGTACGAGATGGCGACGGACGCCGGCGTCGACGACTTCTCGCTGAGTCGGTGGCCGGACGTCGACTACCAGCAGCTCGCGAGCCGGTCGACGTACTCGAGCTACGGNCGCGTCGGCCACTCGCCGGCNCGGTACAACGTGCCCGGCCGGGNNATNATCGACNNGTCGAACACGTTCTTCTACGGAGAGACGAACCTCGACGGCGTCCTCGACCTCGTATCGCGCTCAAAGAAGCCCGTCCAGGAACTTGCGTGGGCGTCGATCGGGAACGTGCTCACGGCGATCCAGATCTGCGAGGCCCACGACCGCGATGTCCTCGTCCCGTGGAACTCCTGGCGTCACGAGTTCTACAAGCCGATGGGGACACTCCACGACGCCGACCGTGGCGGCTTCATCTTCGCGCCCGAGGTCGGGCTTCACGAGAACGTCCACGAACTCGACTTCTCCTCGTTGTACCCGAACATCATCTGTACACGGAACGTCTCGCCGGACGTCATTCGATGTGACTGCCACAGCGACCGCGACGACGTCCCCGGCCTCGGGTACTCGATCTGCGACGACCGGGGCTACCTCGTCGACGTGCTACAGCCGATCATCGACGCGCGCGACGAGATCAAGGCGGCCATCCGTCGCGAGAAGGAACGGAACAACCCCGACGAGGACCGGCTGGCGGAGCTCGAGGGACGGTCGGGAGCGCTGAAGTGGATCCTCGTCGCCTGCTTCGGCTATCAGGGGTTCAGCAACGCGAAGTTCGGCCGCATCGAGTGCCACGAAGCGATCAACGCGTTCGCTCGCGAGATCCTACTAACAGCGAAACAGCGACTGGAAGCTGGCGGCTGGCGGGTCGTCCACGGAATCGTCGACTCCATCTGGGTGACGCCGGACCCCGACATCGACGACGATGACCGCGAGGACCTCGAGACGCTCGCGACGGAGATCACGGAACGCGTCGAGATTCGGCTCGAACACGAAGCCCACTACGACTGGGTGGCGTTCGTCCCGCAGCGCGAGAGCGGCGCCGGCGCGCTGACGAAGTACTTCGGGAAGGTCGCCGGCGACGACGACTTCAAGATCAGAGGCATCGAAGCCCGACAGCGTTCGACCCCGCCGTTCATCGAGGACGTCCAGCGGGACTGTCTCGACCAGCTCGACGCGACTCGATCTCCGGACGGCGTACTCGACTGTCTTCAGGACGCGATCAAGCGCCTCCACGCTGGAACGGTGCCGGTCGAGCAGCTCGTCGAACGGAATCGTGTCTCCAAGCCGCTGGAAGGGTACACGCAGAACACCCAGAACGTGGCGGCGCTGAAGCGGGCTCGGGCTCAGGACCTCGCCATCCACCCGGGACAGGACATCGAGTACGTGGTCGTCGACGACAAGAAGAGTTCGCGAGAGCGGGTCGCGTTGGCCCACGAAGAGATAGAGTCGTACGATGCGTCGTACTACGAGACGCAACTCGTCAGAGCTGTCGAGAGTGTGCTGGCACCGCTTGGCTGGGGTCGGACGGAGATTCGACGCGAGATCGCGGAAACTCGGGAAACGGACTTGGCCGCCTTCACCGAGATTGAGAGAGGTTAACCAACACTATCGAGGTATCGGGAGGTTTGTTGGTTAATGCTGAGTGGAGACACGGAACGGACCCGGAGAGAATACTTCGCCCACACACCCCTCGTCCAGAGTGAAAACCAATCAAGAGAGTGGGGTGAGGTCCACGGGAAACGGAGGTTCTCGTGGGAGAAGCTCAGCAAGAATCACGGTAAGACTGCCTGAGACGGGAGAACACGGAAGAGATGGAACAGCATACACGAGCAGCGGTTCGAAACCACCCGGACGAATGCCGCTTTCGTCCTCTTCCCTATGCTGAATGTACTTGGAGAGTGGTAGGAAGTAGGTAGTAATAAAACTTCTAGGTAATACTATGGAGATTGGTATGTTTAGAGGATCTTCGACTGTGTAACGACTGCTGTTCGAGGGATACTCGTCTCACGTCTTGTGATTTCGGTACTTCCCACCCGACTGGTCGTGTGGTTCCCGCCGGGTCAACCGAGGTACTCTCGTAGCGTTTCACTCTGGACGAGGGGTGTGGGGGTTCGATTCCATCGTCCGCGTATTATGAGACGTTGAAGGAACAATCGTCATTCTGACTATTCGCCAACCAGTGAACCGGCATCAAAGCCGAAATCGGGATTGGTATCTCCCGATCTCCCTCATCAATCGGAATCAAGATACCCGATCCCGACAGTTCCGATTGTACCCTGCTTTGCTTCGGCTGGAGATCTGACCTACGTCTTCACTCTTGATTGGGGGTGCCGACGAACGCTCGTCACCATCACTCGAGGTTCACACCCCACTCCAGCTCGTCACACCAGCGCTTTCACTCTGGACGAGGGGTGTCTGCCGTGCGTCAGACGTCCAGGGCCGATGTGTCCTCTCATAGAAATGATTGATTACCCGGTTCGGGAGATACACTCTGGACGGGGGGTGTCGTCTCAACCAAGTACGCTGCTCCCGGATGGAGGGCTATTCACTCTTGACCAGGGGTGTGTCAAACCCGCTCCAGTCTGGCGTTTTCACTCTGGATTGGGGGTGCCGGTCTGCGTCGGTAACTCTCGCTCCGAGTCCGATTTCACTCGGGACCGACTCGATCCTTTGTGAGGATGATACGCCAGCGACAAAACATCAGAAGACGACCATAGCCCGATTTACACTCTGGTCGAGGTAGCCAAATCATTAAGTAGGTCCCATCCGCGATGTCTGATATTGATGGTTGAGGAACCGTCCCAACTCTCTGACTTCGACGGCCGCTACGAGGATCCCGCTGACGATCCCCTCTTTGACTTTGATGAAGACGACCCCGACCGCGCCAACATTTTCGCTCGCAAGGAGCTGCTGAAGGTTGGCCACGTCCCTGAAAGCGGCCGTATCGTCGGCCGGGATGGCGAGATCAAGGCCGTTGCTGCTGAACTCAGACCGATCGTTCGTGGCGATCCGCCCAATAACGTGATTATTTACGGCAAAACGGGAACTGGGAAGTCGCTCGTTGCCCGTCACGTCACCGAACGAGCCCGCCGAGCCGCGGAGTCGAACGGTGTGTCCGTCGGCACGGTCTACGTCGACTGCGCGCAGCACAATACACAGACGCGTGTTGCCAGGACGGTAACTCGGTCACTCAACGAGACGGACGAGACTGACTTCGATATTCCACGCGCAGGGATTGGCAGCGGTGAATACTACGACTATCTCTGGGAGATTCTGGATACTGCCTACGAGTCAGTCATCATCATTCTCGACGAGGTGGACCGACTTGATGACGATGATATTCTTATGCAGCTCTCGCGGGCTCGCGAATCGGGGAAAGCGGATTGCCACCTTGGCGTCATCGCCGTCAGCAACAAGATCGAGTATCGCGACCAGCTGAACGAACGCGTCAAGTCGAGTCTTCGCGAGGAGGAGTTCGTCTTCCAACCCTACGACGCGAATCAACTACGCGAGATTATGAAGCACCGACGGGACGCGTTCCATGATGACGTTCTCTCGGATGATGTGATCCCGCTGACGGCGGCACTAGCCGCTCAAGAACACGGTGACGCCAGAAAGGCCATCGAAATTCTTCGTCACGCCGGCGAACTAGCCGAACGAGAAAACGTCGACACAGTCGTTGAGGAACACGTTCGTGATGCTCAGGAGTGGGCTGAAATCGATCGGTTCGAGGAGCTTCTCCGTGGATCGACGACACAGGTCAAATTCATCCTCTATTCGCTCGCGCTGCTCACCGAAGAGAATCCGAACGAGGACGGGTTTTCGACCAACCGGATTTACGAACGGTATCAGGCGACGACAGAGAAGGCTGACGCGAAGACTCTCAGCGAGCACCGCGTCTACGAGCTGTTGAAAGAGCAGGCGTTCCTCGGGGTCGTTGAATCAACTCGGACCGGAGGTGGCCGGGGTGAAGGCAGTTATCTCGAGCACCGGCTGGTTCAGGATACCGGTATCGTGTTGAAATCTGTCCTCCGGGACAGCCGGCTGGAAGACTTGGCCTAGCCCTCGGTTCGGTCGCTCACCACACCCCTGGTCACGAGTGTATCTCTCGACACGTCGGGCACGTGGAGTGGGTGTGTATCTGCTTCGGCTACTCGTCTGGGCTAACTGGACTCTTGTACTTCGACTTCACTCTGTCACCTTCCCGCCACTGCCAGTAGTAGTAGCGGTTGTCATTGATCTCCTTGATCGTGATCGTCGCCTTCGACGGGACGTCGTCCGGAAGGTCGTCCGGCCGCTCGTCGATCTCGTCGTCCTCCGACTCCTCCTCGAGACGGGCTTCGCGAGCTTTGTGCTCTGCCAGCGCCTCGGCGTAGCGCGCGACGTGCTGGAGTTGGTCCGGCGAGTAGCCGTTGAGTGTGTTGACGATATCTGTCGGGAGTTCCGCCGGCGGCGTCGGTGGCTCGTAAGACATCGGCGGTCGCCTCGTATTAACCAACAGAGTGCGCATCGGCATAGATTTGTTGGTTAATCAGATATCGTCTCGTCACCGGCTAAAGAGTGCGAATAGCAAACTATTCAGAAATAGACCGTGCCGGGTGTTATTGAAACCCTCAGGTAGTGATATGTTCTATAGGTCGTGCTGAATATAGAGGGCACATTTAGCACTCGATGACTCGGGTCGTTCGGCTACGGACGCTCCGAGCGAGACGGAACGAACAAGACTCGTCGACGGTGGGTCAGTTCTGTCTCCTGGCCAGGTACCGTTCGTATCCGTATCCCACGAACGCCGCGATCGGGGCGATGAGCGGGAGCGTGAAGAGCAGCCCGAATCCAACGATGAAGGCGACGAACTCGATGGCTTCGGAAACCGTCCTGTCCGGGGGTGGGCCAGGGGGAGACCCGATGAGGGCGGCTGTGATTCCTATCAGCGCTGTGAATATCAATACGGTGACGCCCCCCGAGACGGCGCCGGCTATAGCACCGTAGCGTGGGTTCGGTTCGGCCGGCATCGTCACACGCCAGACGACAGTCGCGACGGCCAGCGCGACCACCGGCGTGACGATCAGCCCGAGAGTGGAGATGGGGCTTCCCCCGGACACGGAGCCCGACAAGAGGTTGAAGAGGGCAAATAGCGCGGCAGCGACGTACGCCGCCCCGGCAATGGCGAGGCCCGCCCCAACATCGCGTCGGGACAAACCGAGATAGTCGTTCATCTTGTAATCGACGAACGGTTGCAGTCACTCGTTCATAAACGTTCGACGACCGACCGGCTCGACCGACACCGCTCCTTCGTGACCGACTCGCGCGGTCTATTCAGCACGCCATTCTTATCAACTTCTGAGGTTTTCAACAGAGTCAGGTGCCGTTAGACGCCGTCGGGACGGGGGGCATTCTCGTACTTGACCATCTTCTCGGGCTTGTCGGAAATGGTGTCGTAGATCTGCTGGAGCGTCTCTTCAGCGGCCAGCAGGTTGTGCTCCTCCAGGAACTCCCGCCCTTCCTCCGTGAGGCCGTAGAACTTCCAGGGGTAGCCCTGTCGGCGCTGGTCGTCGTCCAGGGCGACCTCTTTGACGATGCCGGCGTCGATGAGCTTCTGGATGTGCTTGTAGACGGTGGCATCGCTCACGCTGGGGTTGAGCTCCTCGAGTTCGTACATCGAAGGAAGCTGCTCGGGGTGCTGGAGGATGTTGTTGATCAGGGCAAACCGCGTCTGCTGAGTGACGAAATGGATGAGTTCCCGTGGTGCCGTGTTCTCACCGTTCCCAAGGCAATCATCCATATTGGTGTGTTCAATCGAGTACGCCAAAGTAGTTTACTCCAGAGTAAACTACCACGCAGAAGCGACTGAGAAGCAAGACAGGAGCTTACACCTGTGGTGGAAGCTGACCATCTGGACGTGGGACCTGCCCCTGTTTGATTTCGTGATCGACGCGACGCATATGTTTGCAGCCCCCGTCTGGAGCGCGCTGCTGCCAATCGGGACAGGTACAGGATTGCCCGATGATATCGACTTCGTATCGATTTCCGGACGCCGCTTCGACTTCGTAGCGACCACCCTTGGCGAGTAGGGAGACGGTCATCGCTTCCTCGACAGCGCGCTTCGTGCGGGGCTCGAGATCATCAGCTGAGGTGGAGCCGTCTGACACGAGCATTCGGTCGCGGACGTCTCCTGCCTGTCCTCCGTCTGGAGCGACAGCGTCGTCAGTCTCCTGAATCCGGTTTTCCAAGAGTGCTTCCGCAAGGTTCCCCTCCGGCCAGAGAAAGTGGACTTCTCGTCGCTCTCGATGATCGTAGGAGCCACAGGTGGTGGCATTCCCTTCCCAGACTCGCCATGCCCCCAGCGCGGCCATCACGGTGAGGATGCCCCGAGGAACCGGTGTTTGGTCCTCAGGGTAGAACACTCGAAAGCGCGTACAGTCGTCCTGTGGTGGTACTGTGTCCCACCACTCGACGTCGGACCCCCAACTGTCGTACATCGCTTGATCTCGGCCGTATCCGACCGTCACGCCATCGACCTGCGGGACCTCCTCGGGGATCGCGTTGGCATCGCCTTCGAGGAGTCGGAGTACAGCGTACCGGAGATACTCGTGTGTAGGGGAGTTCGTGGTTTGGGCGATCTGGTCGTATTGCTCTGCGACTCGCTCCGCTTCTGCCAGAACGGCTCTGAGATGTCGCTCTGTCATGATTCGATGAGGCTGGAATGCGCCTCCGCCCCTCGGCGGGCGCTCAAAAACTTAACCAACGCACCGGCCAAATATCCCGAATTGTTGGTTAATCACCAGAGCTCCGGATGCAACACCCATCGGTCATCGACACCGTCATCGGCCGTTGCCTACGGCGATCCCTGTTGGGAGATCACCGTGTCCAACTGTTCCCAGACCATTTCGAACGCCGGCGGATCACCGGTCAGATCCGGCAGCGTGGTCTCCCACTGGTGGCGGATCGTTTCTTGTTGTTCGTCCGGGAGTCCGTCGTTCAGATCAACGGTGAGCCCATCGTGTTTACACTTCGCGTCGAAGGCGGGCCCCACGTCGGTAAAGTTGATCGCGACCGAATCGGTTTCGAGCAGCTGATAGAGGTCGTAGTAGTCACGGGCGGCCCCGCGCTGGTAGATCGCTCGGAGCTTTTCGGCGAAGATCTCCTCGACGCTGTACGCTTGTAGGTCGAATTCGGGCACGTCTTCGTACGCGTGCGTATGCCGAACAGGGTCGAAGGCGACGTGCTCGTCGACCATCACGTCGATGCTGGTCGTGTTGGGGTGGTTGAGGACGGCGCGGTACTGAATGCTGATGTCGACGTAGTGGGTCGGGTAGTGGTCCTGCTGGGATTCGTGGTGCTCTCGAATCTCGAATTCGATGCCAGAGCGGTCTGCAATCGTATCGAGGACCGATCGGAGCTCCTGTTTGGACCCCTGGTACTCCCCTTCGACGCCAAAATCGAGGTCTTCCGAGAACCGCCACGACTGCGGGAAATACAGCTTGGACAGCGCGGTCCCGCCTTTGAACAGGAGGTTGTCGCCGTAGCCGCTCGTGAAGATGCCCCAGAGGAGCCACGAATTAACGTAGTTCTTCTCGGCGTACCCTTGCCGAACGCCCAGTTCGCGAGCGAGAATCCGGAGCCGGTCCTGACTGATCATCGCGATCAGGACTCCGTCGGCTCCAGCATGGCTGGCTCGACGTTGATTCGGAGGCGATACGTACTGTCGGTCGATCCGGTGTCGGGCCGCGTCGGGTCCAGTGAGGAATATCCACTCGTGAACGACGCGACGAGTTCCTCGCGGGCGGGGAGGTCGATGCCGAGCTGGTCGGCGAGGTAGACGATCCGCTTGGTCGCAGCGCCGTTGTCGAGGCGTTCGAGGTACTCGCCGACAGTGACCCAGTCGCACCCCCGTTCGTCGGCAGTACGCATCGCGGTTGCGAGTTCCCGAAGGCCGCCGCAGAACTCGGGGTGGTCCGCACAGTCGACCAGCGTCTTCTCCAGGTCACTGACCTGAACGGTCGTGCCCTCGATCGATGTCGGCTCAAAGCCGAAGAATTTCCGCTCGGTGACTGTCGTGACGCGGTACGGGACGCCGTGGATCTCCCTGCTTTGCGCTCGGGTCGGCGTAACGACGTACACCGTCCGGGGGACCTGTTCGGTCAGCCCGTGGTGGCTGAGGGCGCTGTAGTAGCCGATGTACATCGGCTCGGCGACGTGGGCGGCGATGAGGTACTCGTGGGTCGTGTACACGGCCTCCTCGCCGGCGGTGAGTGGAATGATGAGATACGTGCCCGGGAAGAGCCGGTCGAGCCAGCCTTTCTCGGTGAGCCGGGAGGCGATCTCGCGGGCGGTGTTTGGGGGGACCTCCAGCGTCGTCTCGATGTCATCGACGGAGATGATCTGGTGACCCGCGCCAGCGAGTCGGGCAAGGAGTCGACTTTCTCGAGTTGAGAGACCCTGGCGTATATTTTGAGTTTGTTCTATGGCTCTCATACCTGCGTTTCTTACATGGAGTATAAACACGGGCCTGCTTTAGCCTTGCGACTGCCGCGGACGGCGGAGACGAGCAGACTTAACCAACAAAATCGGGGTATAGAACCGTGCGTTGGTTAAGGATTCAAGCGCTGTCTTCGACTACGTCGATGAGCTCTTCTGCTGTGGAACTGATCCGGTCGAGACGGTCGCGAACGATCTCGGGATCGTCCGACTCCCACGCAGCCAAGTAGAACGCCGACCCGCTGGTATCTAACCCACAGTACCGCCCGACGACGTACGCGACCGCCTCGGCTTCGACTTCGCGTTTCGACCGCTCGGTGTCGTCGTCGACGTCGAAGTGAAGCAGGGCGTGGGCGTACTCGTGAATTAGTGTCCGCGCAAGGTCGGCCTCATTCTCCCGATCACGCACCTCAACCCGCGGTTGCATATCGACGAGACTCAGCTGCTCGCAGATGCCCTTCGCCTCGCCGTGGGTCCACTCCTCGGCTGGAACGGTTCGCACCGTCACACCGAGTTCATCAGCGCCGGCAGTCAACTGTTCGACGAGGTCGTCGGGGTCCCCGGTCGCTTCCGTGTCCAGGTCGGGAAGCGGCTCACCTTCGGTCTGGGAGACATCGAACACCGGGGCAGGCTTGAACCCGACGAGGCCCTCCGACCACTTCTCGGGCGGCGTCTCGTCGTAGTCACAGTCGCTGTCCGCGTGGTAGCTTGGCGAATTCTCGCACTCTGGACACTGCTTGGTGATGATCGGTGCCCAGATCCAGATGGCCGATTCGCCCTCCGTGACGTGGCGGTCGAACTCTTCCTGCCACGTCCGGTAGCCCGCTACCCGAGTCGCCTCGGGACACTGCCGCTTGATCAGGAGCGTGTTCCGGTAGGAGTAGTCGTGGAAACGACTCTGGACATCGAGCCACTCTTGGAACTCTTCGCTGGCCTGCGCGTCGTCGACGCCGGCGACGAGGTCGTCGATCCACTGTTCGATAGTGCTGTTCATCTCGTCTGATCGCGTGTCGGTCTGGTCGAAGGAGACCGACGAGTCACTAGTCGTAGCCATTGTGTTCACCGAATCGAATTCACGGCGACTGCGTCTGTTCAGACCGCGCCGCACCCCTCAGGGGCGTTCAAAAAACCGCTCTGTCGGTTAGCGGAGTTCGTGGCGTTCGTCCGCAAAGCCGACCGTAACGAGGTACTCGAGGAACTCGTCGAACCGGTCGACGTCGCTGGGCGTGTCGGTCGCAAGGTGACGTGCCCACTCGATGGCCCACTGGAAGGCGGGATCCGTGCCGCCCTTGCCGTGAATGTACCACCATCGGGCCGCTTTCAGCACGACCAGCGGATTCGTCGGCGGCTGCTCACCGGCGAGCCCACGGGTGATGGACTCGATTTCGTCGGGGACATCGGCGGAATCGACCTCCGCTGATTGCGTGTTGTCGATATCGACCGGGATCTCGTCGACCGAGACGTTGTCGGGACTCTGTTGTTGACTCACTGGAAGTCACCTCTGAGGGCTTTCGAAGGAGCCCTCGCCCTCTCTGGGGGCACGAAAAACAGGTCGCGAAGTCACGCCGGGGAGACGTGGACACTCTGCCAACAGTCAGCGAAGTGAGGGCCGTGGATAAGTCGCTTGGCTGTAATCATTACCCCTGTTCACGAGGCGGAACGTATTTTCGCGTAACGATGGACGGACAGGGTATGGAGATCGGCTTAGTGAGCTGCACGAAGGCAAAAACGGATTCACCGTCGGCGCCGAGGGAACTCTACGAACCCTCTGCGTTGTTTCGGAAGGCTCGAAGCTACGCTGAAGAGAATCATGACGAGTGGTACGTACTTTCGGCGAAGTACTATGTTCTCGACCCAGACGGCTCTCCGATCGAGCCCTACGACGAAACACTGAACAACGCTAGTGTCGAGGAGCGGCAGAAGTGGAGCCAAAGGGTTCTCGAACAGCTGCGAGAACGCGACGTGCTTGCGGAGGGGAACACGCTAGTCATTCACGCCGGGAAGTCGTACTACGAGGAACTTCTGCCGTTCCTCGACGACAAGCCCGTGGACGTCAAGATTCCGACCGAGGGGCTACGGATGGGCGAGACACTGTCGTGGTATAATGAACGAATCTAGGTTCTACGCCGACGATTGGCTCGGCGTCAACTGGTCGAACTGGGGGACTCTCGATCCCGATGGCGACCACCTATCTACGTTCCCCACTGACGAGGGTCTCTACCGCATTCGCCACCCCGCCCGCGCCGGACTAGAGTACATCGGTGAGACTGGACGGAGCCTTCGCGGGCGGGTTCGTGCACTCGCCCACGGGGCATTCGCTGACGAAATGCCGTACCGCGATCCGCACACCGCGGCACCGTGTCTCTGGGCTGTCCAGCAGGAGGATAGCGAGAAGCTGGAGGTGTCGGGCGCGACGCCGACCTTCGCTGAGGACAAGCAGGCCCGAAAGGCGTTTGAGGACGCACTGATCGCAGTATACCGGCGCGAAATGGGTGAGAGTCCGACAGCGAATTTCGGTCGGATCATTGATGGCTACCGACAGTCGACGTACCGCATCGGAGAAGAACGCGGCGGCCCCCTTGAACCGGGTGAGACGGAGTCCAACACTGAGGAGGGCGTCGGCCCGCTTGATTGGAGTCGGAGCGACGACGTGCTATCAGAAGACTGGATGGGTCTCTTGTGGTCGTCGCCGCTACCCTTGGCAGACGCGGACGCGTCGATCCCGACAGATGACGGGCTATACCGAATTTGGCGCGAGGACGAGGCACCGCCCTTGGAGTACATCGGGCAAAGCTCGAATCTTAAGTCAAGGCTGTATCGGCACCGGCGGAACCGAGACGAGGCGTTGCTGTTCTCGTACTCGGAGCTCGGGGAGCACGATGCCCAGCACAAGCGCGAGGAGGTTGAAACAGAGCTTATCGGCGTTCACTGGCTAGAGGTTGGGGCGAGTCCACGAGATCAGTTCTAGATGCTCTGCCGCCTGTACCTCATAGCACATATGTCGTTCTGGAATAGATTTTTGCCTCAGGGGCTGAATCTTCTTGCAACTAAACAGAATCCCAAATGGAAAATGAAATAGAAGTTCCTTGGTCAGAGCACACCGTAATCGAGGAGTCAGAATTACTGAATAACCTCTCTGATGCCGGTGAATGGCGTGAAGACAAGATTAAGGCGTCCTCTTTCATCGTCAGTCCAAGTTACGGAACCCTAGATTATGACAGCTTTGTGAATTTTCTTCGAAACAAATTCATGTTCTTTGCGCTGTCGAAAGAAGATATTCGGGAGTCCGAACGTCCACATCTTGAAGCGCAGCAGCTCTCAGATTACAGGGAAGATGCTAAGATGGATGGCAAGTGGGGGGAGCTGATTCTATTTACAATGGTTGAAGGCTTCCTTGACATCCCTATGATGTCGCACAAGCTTGGATGGAAACAGAATCCAACTGACCAAGTAAAGGGCTCTGACGGTCTCTTCTTCGGGGAATACGAAGGATCCCCAACGTTGGGAATTGGTGAGGCGAAGATGTATACCGACTTGGATGACGGGATTGAGGAAGCTCTTGACAGCACAGATCGATTCCACGGAGAAGATAGCCAACTCCGGAACCAGCACGAGTTAACGGTTGCTATGGGTAATCCCAGCGATAATCTCTCGAAAGAGAAGATCGAACTGCTTTCATCCCTTTTCACAGGGGAATCACAAGATTACCAAATGCTGCATCCCATCTTCGTCGGATATGAGGATGATGAACTGGAGGAATTCCAGACAAAGCCGGTCGACGACGATCAGGAACTAGTAGACCAGCTTCAAAACCATATCGAGGATACTGACTTACTCTCCAAAGTAACCGACTCTCTGGAGGGTGACTACAGTCATCTTCGAAAGCACTGGTTGACATTCTTTTTCCTCCCACTCGAGGACAAAGATCGGTTTGTCGAGAACGTCAAAGCGGCTATCTATCCTTGGACAACGAACCACTAATGTCTACATACGAAAACGCAGCTGATCTGGAGTTCTTCAATGACTGTCTCGATACACTGATAAAAGATCTGCTCTATAATGATCTCGGCGTTACTGATTATCGTTGGGATCAGAATTCGGAAAGTAAACTCCAAAAGAGTGCTTGGGTGGCATCACTCCTTGCTTCCAGCGATGACGAGGAACACCAGTCTAAAGCTCTTTCCTTCGCGATTCTCGCATATATTGAGAAGCGAGGAACCGATGACGAGGAGATGTATGAACGGTATCTCTATATCGTCCTCTCTCGTATCGGCAATCTTCAAACGTTCAATACTGTTCGGCGAGAACAGGTCGATGTCAGCTTCGAGGAGAGGCTCATTTCTTCCCTTGACTCTGCATTGAGCCTCGAACTGAGTTCAGACCTCCAGCAGCACGAACTAGGAGACGGGACTGTGCTGTCATCCTTCCAGCGGGATATCCTAAATGCGCTTCAGGCTGGGAAAGATATCGCGATATCCGGGCCGACGTCATCCGGGAAGTCATTCATACTTCGGAAATATATTCAGAGAGAGCTCGAAAGCGAGGATAGTTTCGAAGCGATCTACGTCGTCCCGACTAGAGCACTCATTGCGGAGGTGAGTGAAAAGCTCTCCAGCCTTAACGACGATCTAGACGGAGATCAAGAAATTGAGGTCAGAACAGGCGCATATTTCGAGGAAGAATCAGAAGACCTGGAAACAGATTCGAATTCGTTCTTAGTAGTTACTCCTGAGCGATGTCTGCGGCTTATCGATGAGGACACCAGAGCGAGAATTGACCCAGACCTGATATTCTTCGATGAGATCCAAAACGTCCAGGACGGGCAGAGAGGCGTCTTATTTGAGGATATCATTCAACTACTCAGCGAATCTTGGCCAGACACTCAAATCGTCGCTGCAGGCCCCTATCTAGAGGAGCCACAGGACACTCTGAGCAGTCTGACAGATCGGGAGGTCGTGCAAATCAAAACCGCATTTACACCGGTCCTTCAGATGAAGGCAATTATGCGGTTCAAGAGAGCCAAAAACCAGTCCGGCTCTAGGCGGATGGTTGAGGTTATCCTGTACAGTCCTTCTGGAGAGAAATTAGAGTTCACGATAGCCGAACCAGATGACCTCACATATACTACGGTCAACAGCAGCAAGACTAGAGCGCTGACTACCATCATCGATGAATATGGGCAGAATAGTCAAAACTTGGTATATGCTAGCAAAACTAATCTAGCCGAGGATCGGGCCGATGCTATCGCGAATAATCGAGACCGCGAGATAACATCTGCGAGAATCGATGATCTCACCGAATTTCTGAAGAACGCTATCCACGAAGACTATCCACTTATCGACCATCTTCAAAAGGGAGTAGCCTTCCACCACGGTCGAGTTCCGAAGATTGCGAGGGAAGAGATAGAGGACCTCTATCGCTCGAAGGTTGGGCTAGACACAATCGTCTGTACTTCCACTCTACTAGAGGGGGTAAACCTCCCTGCGGAGAAAATCTTCTTGACTAGTGCATATCGCGGAGACGATGAGCTATCAGAACTCGACTTCCAGAACCTCGTTGGCCGGGTCGGCCGCGTTGATTCCCGCTTGTACGGTTCAATCTATTGCGTTGAAGCCGAAGATGACGAATGGGTGGATGAGAAATTGGATAGCGATACGGAGGAATCGGTCACCCCGGCTACCTCACAGGCTACAGACAACCCGAACGAACTCATCACCGCGCTCGGCAGCAACGATCTTCGGCAGCTCAAAGACGCCTCGACGCGGTACACGTCCGTTCTTCTTCGTTCTCGATACCTCAAATCCGACTACGATGTCGACGAATATCTCTCCAACAAGGGGCTTTCGGACTCAGATATCTCCTCAGCGAAAGACGAACTCAAGCGGACTCTCGAAGACATTGAAATCCCGGAGAAACTGTTGAGACGGAACCCAACTGTCGATCCTATTGAGCAGAACACGCTTTACCGGCTGGTGATGCAGAATCCGGAAAGGTGGGTAATTGGTGAGAATACGACAGAATACAGCTATGATAAACTTATGCGGATTACTCAGCAATTGAACCAGGTATTCAAATTCACTAAGGATGATGAATACGGGATTGATCCTCCTAACCGAGAAACCAAGCACGGGGCACTGGAGCCGATCGTAGTAGTTGCAAATCAGTGGCTTCGGGGAGAGACGTATAATTCTATGATCGACTCTAGGCAAGCAAGCGTTGAGGATGAAGGCTTGAGTAAGTGTATCAGAACGATCCTTGACCTCGTGAACGACGACGTTCGATTTGTTCTGGTCAAATATTATGGGATGCTGGTGGATATGCTAGAAGAGTCCGACTACGAGATGGGTAAGTGGGCAAGCAACTTCGACCAGATGCTGGAGATGGGGTCGATGAACTTCGGGGAGCTACGTCTTATGTCGAAAGGTGTAGATCGGTCGGTCGCGCTGCAGTTAGGAATCCCGCCAGGCGTTGATGATGTCGAAGATTTCCTTGAAAATCGCCGAGGGAAGATTCCCGAATTCTTCACTCGACATCTTCAATCTCAGGGGGTTCTCTAGATTACCCGACACCCGAATACGGGTTCAGGAACATTTTCATAGATAGCTACGGAGACTGGTCCTACCCCATCGCCTCTTGGAACCGCTCACGGAGAGCATCCTCACGCTCCTCGAACTGGTCGACCTTCTCCTGGAGATCGTCGCTGACGCGCTCGATGCTCGCGAGCGCATTCTCGCCGGCAAGCGACGCCTGCGACTCATCATCGCCCTCCGTCCCCAGCTGCTCTTCGTAGGCTCGCCCGACGCGCTCAATGGTGCCCTCCGGGTTGAACAGGATGTCGTTGGCCGTGCGAACGTAGCCGTCCAGCGACGCTCCTTCCTTGCCCTGGAAGAAGTGTGTGAGCGCGTACGTCGCGCCGGAGTGGAGCGTCCACATATCGATATCGACGGGGGAGACAGCGTTGGCCTCCGCATCACTCGCGGCACGCTCGGCCAGGTAGTCCGGGAAGCCCAGCAAACTGTAGAACTCCGTGACGGTGAACGGGAGATCGGAGAAGTCGAGATCGATGTCCTGGGCGTCACGGATGAACTCGAAGAGGTCGTCAGCGACGAGTTCGACCTGTGCGAGAATCTCCTCCCACCAGGTTCGGAAGTTCCGCACGTCGCCGACGTGTTTGATGATCTCCTTGTCGGTGAGCGACCGCATCGTGTTGGAACAATAGCCGTCCTGAGCGAACCCCTCNACGTANACNGCNNNNTCGCCGAAGAAGTCGTAGCCCGTCGTCACGCCCATCGTGATCGGGTCGTTGCGGCCGGGCAGCGTCACCTCCAGCCCGTCAAACATAATATCCATGTGGACTTCGCCGCCGCCGCGGTACTGCCGAATCTCGCCGAANNNNANNTCNNCGAGCGGCGTCCCGTCGATGGTTTCCTCGCGGAGGACCTCCTCCAGCGGGCCGTACACGTCGACAGGATTGATGATCGCGTACGAGTCGGTGGGCACGTGGAACAATGGGTCCGTCTCCGCGTCCCCATCTCGGGCCTGCTTCCGAGCGCGACTCGGCTCGACGAGCGCGTTGAACCGCTCCGTCTCAACCCACTCGTCGGTGAAGGGGTTCTGATACGCCACGGTCGTCTCGACGGCCTGCGGGAGGTCACGGATCGCCTCGGCGAAGCTCACGGAGTCATCGCCCCCGTGACGCTGTCGGTACCACTCGGGCAGTTCGGTGTTGGTACGTCCATCGACGCCAGCGAAAATGATTCTCGACTCTGGGTCTTTCATCTCAGTCACCTCGACGCAGGAACGCTCATCGACGGCCGCCTGCATCGTCTCGCGCCCTGCGCCCCTCTCCCGGGCGCAACAACAACACCACGTTAACCAACACTGAGCCAAGAGTGGGGGTAATTCGTTGGTTAACCAAACCACCGGGCGAGTGAGGTCTGTTCCCGTTCCGACTCAGCTGCGACTTCACAGAGAAACCGCCACTTCGGCCGCTCTCGGATTTGCTTGTCGGGCCGGTTACCTGCCTGTCCGGGCTCGGTTTTCCCGGCACAGTCCCAGCCCTTGTCTCTGAGTGCTTTGATCATCGAGCCGTCGAAGTCAGCTCGCACGAACGTCAGCAGAAGCCGAATGCCTCGCCGCCGGCCGTGCCGACGCACGAACCGTTCCATCGACCGAGCGAGCGCGGCGGAGGCGAGATTCGGGAAGTCGACGCCGATGCAGATCCGTGCTGCCTCGACGATCTCGTCACCCTCGTATCGCGTCCCGTCGTACTCCAGCGAGCGAATCAGCGGATAGCGCCACGTAATCGCACCCAGTAGCTGGTCCTGGTAACAGAGCCCGTGATGAACGAGGTTCGTCCGGGGGACACTGTCCATATAGGAATGATGGGCTTCGTAGATCGCGCCGGCGACGTGCCGCGGGATCGATTCGATATGGACGCGCTCTGCGAACCGCAGGCCGAGCGGCGCCGTGACCGGCTGGCCGTCGCGATGAATGGGACACGAGCACCCCTCGGGAGTGCGCGTGTACTGGAACCCGGTACTCCGCCGCTGGCCGGGAGAACGTGTCTGAGTCACGAGTCGGTGCCGTCAGTCTGCTCTTGCCGGTCGTTGTACCGTTCCAGTTCGCGACCGATTTTCTCGAGCGCCTCGACCCCGCGTTCGAGCAGCTGGTGGGTGGCTCGTGACAGCCGAATTGTCTCCATCAGCACTCCCCCTCCGGTGGCTCGATGAGGTTGTTGCTCTCGTCGACTAGGGCCCGGATGGCCTGCTCGACATCGGCATCGTCCGAAACCGTCCGGCTCGCCAGGGGTGCCGGATAGGCGCGATCGCCCTGATTACAGAGGACGACCAGCCAGCCGTCGGTTCCCTCGCCGAGCACGATGTAGTGGTCGCGATCAGCCCGCTGGAAGACTCGCCGGTCAGGGCGGGTGACCGTTCGCCAGTTCTCGGGGAGTGTCGGTGACGGCCCCCCACCGTCGGGAAGGGCGACGACGTCGTCGGCGATCGTCGCCATCGCCGCGTCGATTTCTTCGCCGGTGAGGTGCCAGCACGCCGCCGGGCCGTCACACTCGATCTGGCTGATCACGCAATTCCGGAACCCGATGTAGTGTTCTCTCGCGACCTGGGCGTCGTTGTAGTAGTCGAGGAGGAGCCCACAGGCGAGCTGTGCGGGCCCGCTTCCAGCGTATCCCCACTCGAAGCCTGTCGGGCTGTGGTTGACCAGATCGAGACTTCGATCAGGAGTGAGACGCTGGTGTTCGGAGAGATTCAGAACGACGGCGTGGCCGTCGACGCGAAAGCCGACGTATTCGACGGGGCCGTCGCGACGGTGAGCGAGCGCTTCTGTCTCGATTCCGCTTGACGTGGGACGTCGTGCGTTCCCGTTCATTGGCACGTTGCGGGAGTGGTGACCCCCGCACCCCTCTCGGGGGTTCTACAAACAGAGCCGGAAACGCCCTCACCGTCCCTACTGGCTAGCTGCGGGGAACTCGAACCCGCCGGTGTCGGTCTGTGACTCCTCCGAGTCGGTAGTTTCTGATTGGACTGCCTGGCGGGACTCTTCCAGTGCCTCGCGGCGGTTGTCGACGCTCTGGTGGATGCTAATGTCGTGCTGCTCGCAGAGCGCTCGCTCGACCGCGAAGGTCATCTCGTCGAAATCGACTGCCGTGATGTCGACGTCTTCCGGTGAGGGCGTCTCATCAGCGACGTTGATGTCTCGCGACCAGGTATCGGCCGAAATGTCGCTGGTCGGGAGCCGCCATTCGTCTCCCTCGAGCTCTTCACGCAGGTACTTCGCGAACTCCTTGTAGTGATCGAGCGCGATGTTCTTCGTCGCTGAATCGGCCAGCAGCGCGATCGCGAGTTGATCGATGCGGGCCTCCTCAGCCTCTGGTCCCCAGTCGAACCCGCCAGGGGCGCGGCGTAGGACGTGGAGGTGCTTGTCCAGCACGTCGCCATCGGGCGTGTACACCAGCTGTCCACCCATACAGCGTTTACCGCGGTACGCTCGGCCGCCGGTCATCGGAACTCACCCTCCCAATGGTCCAAGCCTCGTGGTCGCGTCGGGGGCTGGCGGGGCCGGGAATCCGACGGCCGACGGGCGGTATCTGGACTGCGTCCGGCTCCCTGACTGCTTGTCCTCGCGGCTCCGGTTGGTCGGGGCCCGACGTACATCGGCTTTCGCGCTTGACTTCGCTCCGTGACGACCTCCTGATGGAGCATCGTACAGAGCTCCATGACGCTCTCGGCGAGGTCGAACGCCGCTTCTCGCGACCGGAGGTCGTGCTGGCTGAAGAGGATCGTCCCATCGGCTCGATCGACCCGGACCAGCCAGTCCGAGGATTGCTGGACGTGGCAGAGGACGGATTTCGAGAACTCGTAGGCGAACACGAAATGGTCGTTATCTGTTCGGCGTTGCAACCACCAGTTGTCGGGGGCGCTCTCGCTGTTGCTCTCAGAACTCATCGGTTACCCGGGACGGATGTGTCGTCCCGCACCCCTTGCGGGACGAACAACAACACCAGCGCTCACGTCGTCGCGACTTCGTCGCCACCGTCGGCAACGTATATAGTCATAGCAAGATACTGTCCAATTACATTCGGATGGCTGTACTGGACGACCTCTCGGGATTCGAGTTCGAGGACTTGATGGAGGATGTCTTCCGGAACCTCGGCTACGAAAACGTCCGCCAGGCCGAGCGGACGGCCGACGAGGGGCGCGATGTCATCATGGAGGAGGTTGTCGACGGCACGCGACGGGCGATCATCGTCGAGTGCAAGCACACCGGGACGGTCGGCCGGCCGGTCGTCCAGAAGCTGCACTCGGCCATCGCGACGTTCGACTTCGACGGCCCGAAGCGAGGGATGGTCGCCACCACAGGTCGATTTACGAACCCTGCCGAGGAGTACGCTGACCGGCTCCAGCGGAACGACGATCCCTATCCCATCGAGCTGATCGACGGCGAGGACCTTCGGGAGATCGCCGACGAAATCGGTCTCGATCTCTACAACGGGCGCATCGAGATCCTCTGTGACGAGACGCTCCGACCGTACGATCCGGCGGCGGATGTCGACGCACCTGTCCAGGAGGCGTTCCGCGACATCGAGAACATCGGGGCCGCGGATCTGCCGGTGCCGCACTCGCAAGTGACGTTCCGACCAGTGGTTGCGATCACCGCCGACACGAACGCTGTCTTCGAGACCTCCGTCGGTGTCATCCACCGGATCAACGACCGCACACAGTTCGTTGTCCACGCTGAGCGCGGCCATCCGAAGGTGGCCGACGACGAAGTCGCGACGCTGGTCACCGAGAACTTCCACGCGACGGTCCCCCTCGATACCGGGCAGTTTACCGAGGTATTCGACGACGTCGACGAACGACGGTTCGGCCAGACCCAAACGAAGTACAAGGAGTGGGCTGTTGACCGCCTCCAGGATTACCACACGACGACGGTGACCTACACCGGCGACAATAACGTCACGTCTTGTTGTACGTGACG
>NZ_RKLU01000008.1 GCF_006861665.1 Halonotius terrestris
TGCGCGACGTCGACCGGATCGTCGCGCATCAGCGTCAGATCCGCAGCCTCGATGGCGACGTCCGTGCCGGAACCAATAGCTGTCCCGACGTGTGCGACTGCGAGCGCTGGCGCGTCGTTGACACCGTCACCGACCATCATCGCTTGCCGACCTCCGTCCTGAATACTGTCGACAGCGTTGGATTTGTCTTCGGGAAGGACTCCTGCGCGGACGTTTTCCGGATCGATACCGACCTGTGTAGCGACCGCACGGGCCGTTCGTTCATTGTCACCCGTAATCATCATCACGTCGACGCCCCGTTCTCGGAGGGCCGTGACGGCCTGCTTGGAGCTTTCTTTCACTGTGTCGGCGTCAGCCACGACGCCAACCAGTTCGCCCTCGGTCGTGCCAGCGGGCACCCGGGCGACAAGCATCGCCGTCTTCCCCTCGTTTTCGAGGCGTTCCATCGTCTCCTCGGCGGGCGAGGGATCGATGCCGTTGTCGCGGAGGAGCTTGCGGTTACCGACCAGCACCTCGCTGTCACCAACGACTGCTTTGATCCCATGACCCGGGACGTTCTCGAAGCCGTCGGGGTCAGTCACGTCTAGCCCGCGTTCTTCAGCCCCATCGACGATCGCCCGGGCAAGAGGGTGTTCGCTCCCGCTTTCGGCTATCGCCGCCAGCCGAAGCACGTCATCCTCGGAGAGACGCTCACGAACGCTGAGCTGTCCACCATCCGGTGTCGGATTGCCACCGTCAGTCACCGCATTGCCATCGCTATCGAAGACGACCACGTCGGTCAGTTCCATTTCACCCTCGGTGAGCGTGCCCGTTTTGTCGAAGACGACCGTGTCGACGTCCTTCGCACGTTCGAGGACATCTCCGCCCTTGAACAGGACGCCGTTCTGAGCGCCGATTGTCGTCCCGACCATCGTAGCCGCCGGCGTCGCCAGCCCCAACGCACAGGGACAGGCGATAAGGATCGAAGACGCGAAGACAATAATCGCGAACTCGAAGACCGAAACGGCCCCACCGGCCGGAGCAGGGCCGCCAGCGACTTGGCCCCACACCGGAAGCCAGTCGACGAAGCCAGCGAGAGTCTCGGGGAACAGGAACCAGACAACGCCCCAGAGGATGGCGTTCGCGATGACCGCGGGAACGAAGTACGCGGAGATGCGGTCCGCGAGGTTCTGTATGTCGGGCTGGCGTGATTGGGCCTCCTTGACAGTCTGAACGATCTGCTGGAGAGCCGTGTCCTCTCCAACGTTCGTTGCTTCCACAACAAGGACTCCGTTCTCGTTGATCGTCGAGCCGACAACCTCATCGCCCTCTGCTTTCTCCACAGGGACAGACTCACCGGTGACCATCGACTCGTCGACTGCAGACTGGCCATCGACAACGACGCCATCGGTCGGAATCTTCTCACCGGGACGGACTTTCATCCGGTCCCCCGTTGTGACTTCTTCGAGTGGAATCTCCTCTTCACTGCCGTCCTCACGGACAATGGTCGCCGTTTCGGCTTCCATTTCCAGAAGCTTCCGGAGGGCCTCGCCTGCTTGCCCCTTCGATCGAGCTTCGAGGTAGTTGCCGAGCGTAATGAACACGAGGATGAGGGCTGCCGTGTCGAAGTAGACCCCTCCTGCGATGAGCCCAGTAAGGACTGTGACGGAGTATAGATACGCCGTGGTCGACCCAATGGCGATAAGCACGTCCATGTTGGCGCGGCCGTTCTTCACGATCGCCTTGTAGGAGTTCTTGTAGAAGGGCCAGCCGAGGATCGCCTGCACCGGAGTGGCGAGGAGGAACTCAACCCAGCCGATTTCAACGCCGAAGACAGTTTCAGGCACGATCCCGCCTCCGAGGAGATAGTTCTCGATGAGGAAGAAGAGCAGTGGTGCCGACAACACTGCACCAAAGAGAGTCAGCCTGAGCTGTTTTCGTATCTCAGCCTGCCGGGCCGCATCACGGGCGTCTTGCCCCGAGTTCTCGTTGGTATCCGCTTCGCGGACAGGCGAGTAGCCCGCGTCCTCAATGGCATCGTACAGCGCATCGAGAGACACCTCTGCCGGATTGTAGGTCACCTGCGCTTCGTCAGTCGCGTAGTTTACCTCCGCGGTAATGACTCCGAGTGTACTCTCGAGGGCAGTTTCGTTAGTCTCGGCGCAGTTGGCACACGTCATATCGGAGATGGCAATCGTCACTGTCTCCGAGACTGCACCGTAGCCCGCCTCGTCGATTGCGTCGTAGATTTCGTGAAGCGATACCGTCTCGGGATCGTAGGTAACGGATCCCTCGTCGGTGGCGAAGTTTGCATCCGCCCCCGATACCCCCTCAAGGGATTCGAGAGTGTCCTGGATCGTCGCCGAGCAGTTGGCACAGGACATTCCCGTAATGTCGAGATGTATTGTTTGGCTTGTCATGCTCGTATTACTATACGGGGTCTATATTTACGCGATTTACTGTTACGAGAAGGTGGTTATTGGCCCCCTGAAAATTGAGATTCCAAAGAGCGTACTATGCCCCCTCTTCTAACCGCTGATAGCGGTCTTCGAACCGCGAGAGACAAGATGGACAACAGAAGTGATAGATCTCGCCGTCGATGCGCGTCGTCTCGCCCTCATTGTCGACGGTATTGTTACATTCGACACAAGTGAGGGCAAATTCGACGCCGTCGATCGAGGGTGTCCACTCGGTTTCGTCGATCAATGTGACTGAATACCCGGACATCTCGAGATCATCAAAGAGGTTGTCCACCCACTGACGGATGTTCTCTGCTTCAACACGAGCATAGAACCAGAGATCGCCCTCGGATGTTGTGAATACGTGTTCAGTTCCATCCGATTCACGCACTCGCGTGCGGGCCTCCTCGAGTGATCTCGGATCGATTTCGGCTTGAATGAACACCGGAACACCGGCCCTAAGATGGGCCCGATTGACATCTATCGTGAAGTTGTTAATAATTCCTGCTTCCTGTAATCGTGTGACACGGTCGGAAACTGCCGGGCCTGATAAATCGACTTCTTCGCCGATGGCACTGAATGGAAGCCGAGCGTTTTCGGCCAGCAACGAGAGGATTTTCAGATCGGTTTCGTCTAGATTACGCATACAGTAGCATTATTTCGCAGGATACATTATTTTTGCTCAAAATATACCTTTGAAACCGCGGTTCAGAGACCGGAATAACTTTGGATTCTAAGCAGTAAAACACATAGAATATGCGTCCCTATGTTTGACTGCGTATGAGTCAGACCATCACCGTCGAAGGAATGACCTGTGAACACTGTGAGCAAACCGTTGAGGAAGCACTTGAAGAAGTCGACGGGGTTACTTCGGCGATTGCGGATCGGAACGCCGAATCCGCGACAGTCGAAGGAGCTGCTGAATCGGATGACCTCGTGACTGTCGTCGAAGACGCCGGGTACGACGCCTCTGCGTAGCGACCACGTACGGCTGAAGGCTAGCCTCACTCCATTATTCGTATATCGCCGTCACCGCGCTATCTTCCGTCGTTGGCTCTGCACAATCTCTGGGTGTATCACCGTGCATTCCCGTTGTCGTATCGGGGTTGATCAGTACAGCGCTTGCATACCTCCCAGAGAACACGACTGTCTACGTGGTCGACAAGGATATCGACGGAGACCGCGATCGATTGACGATTCGGATCAAAGATGGCGACGGGGGAGACTGGACGGGAATGCAACGGTACTTGTCGATCCGTTATCGGCGTAACTGGGAGTAGCCAATTACCTAGTATTATTGTACCCGCCTTTGAAATTATAATGAATGTACGACCGGATTCTGCTTTCGACAGATGGCACAGTCGCGTCTGATCGAGCTGAAGCGCACGCNNTCGANCTNGCNGCNNNGCACGACGCGNCCCTCCACGCGCTCTACGTCGTCGACGAGGACGTCGTGACCGCGTACAGCGGTGACGAGTACGTCGACGAAGCCGAGGGGCCCGAACACGGCCTCGANGANCNCGGCGANGANNCGCTNTCNGNGCTCCGGAGTCAAGCGTCGGAAGCTGGCGTCGACATCGAGACAGCAATGCAACATGGTCAACCCGCCGAGACCATCGTTGCGTACGCCGATACCCACGACATTGATTTGCTCGTACTCGGTACCAAACGCCGACCGGACGAATATCGCGCTCTACTCGGCAGTGTTACTGACCGCGTCCTCCGATTGACGACCAGGCCAGCGACCGTCGTGAAAACCGAAGTCAGCGAGTAGCAACCAACCAATCGCTAGCGGCCATCGTCAGGTGTGAGACAAGCAAAACGAACACTGCTCTGTCCTGTTGAATCCGTCGAACGTGTATGGGCCGCCCAAGATACTGAGTAATGGCAAACTGTCGGTTTTGTATTCCAATATAGCCGCTAAAGATAGTCCGCTCAACGGGATCTAAACTGCCCACACACCCAACACCCTCCAGGGCGAACTACTGCCTAAGAGGCCAATCAATGGATGACCACGATCACTCAAAAGACACTGAGAAGTCGTCGGTTCAACCACCCGATGACGGTACCCACCACGACCATCATCCAGAACGTAATGCTGGCTCCGATGAGGGAGACTCTCGGACTGAGCAGGCTCTGCTTGAGGGGGAAGCCGAAGATACAGACGGGGTCGAACGGGAACTGAATGAACACTCCGAGCACCGGATAGATCACGGAAATGGAGGAGACAACCACGGAGATCACGGCGGAATGCATGAAGGACACGAACAGATGTTTCGCCGCCGATTCTTCGTTTCGATGGTTCTCTCTATTCCTGTCCTCCTCTACAGTGAGACACTTCAGGAGTGGCTCGGGTTCTCT
This sequence comes from Halonotius terrestris, assembly GCF_006861665.1. GTDB lineage: Archaea > Halobacteriota > Halobacteria > Halobacteriales > Haloferacaceae > Halonotius > Halonotius terrestris. Next base: position 4,800 of record NZ_RKLU01000008.1, read on the forward strand.
GTCCCAGCGTTCCCGGGCAGCGAGTGGATCAACCCTGTCTTTGCAGTGATTGTCTTCGGATACGGCGGGATTCCGTTCCTCCAGATGGCGGTGCCGGAGCTAAAAGACCGGTCGCCGGGGATGATGACCCTCATCTCGATGGCGATCAGCGTCGCGTTCGTCTACAGCTTAGCCACCGTCATCTTTCCTGCACAGTCGGCGTTCTTCTGGGAACTCGTGACGCTGATCGACATCATGTTGCTGGGCCACTGGATCGAAATGCGGTCGGTGCGGCGGGCCTCAAGCGCACTCGACGAACTGGCGAAACTGATGCCCGACACTGCCGAACGCATCGTCGACGAAGGTGATACTGAAGAAGTCCCTGTCAGTGAACTCTCCGAAGGGGACCTTGTCCTCGTTCGACCGGGCGCAAGCGTTCCTGCTGACGGCGTCGTTGAGAAGGGCGATTCGGACGTCAATGAGTCGATGATTACCGGCGAGTCGAAACCGGTCTCGAAAGAGCCGGAAGACAAGGTTATTGGCGGGACAATCAACGGTGACGGAAGTCTTCGGATTCGGATTGGTGCAACTGGTGAAGAGACGACACTTGCTGGGATAATGCGGCTAGTCGACGAAGCCCAGCAGAGCAAGTCTCAGACGCAGGTGCTGGCCGATCGCGCAGCTGGCTGGCTATTCTACCTTGCTGTCGCAGTTGCTGGTCTAACCGCGATTGCGTGGACGGTTGCGGTATCGTTCAATGCCACAGTCATCGAGCGCGTCGTCACCGTTCTCGTCATCGCCTGCCCGCACGCACTCGGGCTCGCGATTCCACTGGTCGTCGCGATCAACACGTCACTCGCGGCTCGCAACGGGATGCTCATCCGTGACCGGATCGCTATGGAAGAGGCACGGAACTTGGATGCGATCATCTTCGATAAGACAGGGACACTCACCGAAGGGGAGCACGGCGTCGTCGACATGGCAACCGTCGACGGCGTCACCGGAGACAACGCGCTCGCGTTGGCAGCGGCCGTCGAGAGCGACTCAGAGCACATGATTGCACGGGCCATCCGCGAAGCAGCTGAAGAGCGAGATCTCACTGCTCCTGATGCGGCAGACTTCGAGGCGATCAAAGGCAGGGGCGTCCGAGCGAACGTCAACGGGAACGAGGTGTACGTCGGCGGGCCGAACCTGCTGACCCAACTCGACAGTGAGGTCCCCGCCCATCTCCAGCGATTTGCTGACGAAGCCGGCCAGAATGCCCATACAGTAGTGTATCTTGTTCGCGAAAGAGAGCTGATTGCCGCCTTCGCGATGGCTGACGTAATTCGCAATGAGAGTTACCGCGTCGTCGACGCCCTCCACGATCTCGGAATTGAGGTGGCGATGCTGACTGGCGACTCCGAGGACGTCGCAAACGCTGTCGCCGATGAACTGGGCATCGATACAGTGTTCGCGGAAGTTCTCCCCGAAGATAAAGACGAGAAGGTACAGGAACTCCAAAATCAGGACAAGCTCGTAGGGATGGTCGGCGATGGGGTGAACGACGCACCAGCGCTGACACGAGCCGACGTCGGAATCGCTATTGGAAGCGGAACCGACGTTGCGGTCCAGTCGGCCGATGTCATCCTCGTGCAGAACAACCCAATGGACGTGGTTCGGCTCGTCAAGCTCAGCAAGGCGAGCTACCGGAAGATGCAGGAGAATATCGTCTGGGCAGCCGGATACAACGTCTTCGCGCTCCCACTTGCAGCGGGCGTATTGGCTCCGATAGGAATTCTGCTGTCGCCTGCTGTTGGCGCACTGCTAATGTCGCTGAGTACGGTCATCGTCGCCATCAACGCCCAACTGCTCCGGCGAGTGGATCTATCGATTCCCGAGCTTCCAGGAGTGTCATCACCCACTGACGCTCAAGTTGCAGACTGATGCGGTCGTATTGAATCAACTACAATTCCACTAAACGACTATCTAAATTAATTGGGATTTTGACAAAAGAGCCCACGTTTTCTTAGCAAAGTTCTGCTTCAAAATCGTCAGTATCACCACGCGCAATATCGGCGTCCTCGATACGACAACAGGACTGTTCACCTCTGTATCTACTGTCGCTAGTATGGTCCGCGTACTACGGTTCGTTTTCGAGTCGTTCTCGCCGTCGCTCGTATTCGTCGTCGCTCAGATCGCCGCGAGCGTAGGCGGCGCGTAACTCCCCGAGAGCTGGATCCGACTCACCTTGGTCGGAGCCACGGAGCACTCTATAGAGGAGATAACCGAGCCCGACAACAATTATCAGTGGAACGAGCCACATAAGACCCCACATCCAAGTCGCTCCTGTGCCGTCGACCATGCCGCCATTCCACATATATCCGCCACCCCACATTCCCATTGCAGGCATCATGACTAGCATCATGACGAGAGGAAGGACGACAACTGCGATGACAGCAATGAGCAGGAGTTTGAGAAGCGTATCAGTTGAAGTCATGAGGTTCTATTTTCTGCTGGGAGAGTATAGTTCTACTTGCCAATTGGAAGGTGGAATCAGTGGACGTGTGTATGGTGATCTTGGGTAACTGTTCAGTGAGAACTGCTCAATAAATAAGCAGGGGTCGCCAACGAGTAGATTATCGCCGTTCAAAAAGGTGTACATGAACGCTATTGTTTTGCGAGCAACTGCTCTTCGCGTATATTTTCAAACCCGAGGATAACGATTATCACGCTCATCACTAGCGCTCCTCCTAAAAGAAGCATCAAACTGAGATTATGTAGCAGTTCAATGTCATACGTGTGACTCACAGTTTTACTTGCCACCGAAATACTCCCGATGAGTAACATGACGCCGAAGGCTGTTTTGAGTTCAGCGTCGTCGAGATGATCTGTGAGTCTAGCACCGATGCGGGTTCCGACCGTGCTACCGACGAGCAGGGGAAGTAACATCGCGAAGTGAATCGATCCCCGTTGCCCGTATACGAATGACCCATACGCACTGGAAATTGTGATCTGAAAAATATCTGTTCCGACGGCGACAGCTCCTGGCATCGTCAGGCCATACATGAGTGCAGGCACCATCAAGAACCCGCCACCGACACCAAGGAATCCCGAGAGGCTTCCAATTACCACTGCGATCAAGAGTATGATCCATACAGAGATCTTAACACCAGTATCGAACGACAGCATCGGCGGGATGGATACTTGTTCGAGATAGGATGTGACCGTTGACTGGTTCACAACAGTGCTCTCATTCTCGATCGCGGGTTGTCGACCGTCTTGGATGACGAACACACCAACGGCCGCGAGAAGGACAACATACAACACACTCACTACGATATCTGCAAGTCCAATATCTACCAGTAAAAGGAGCACTCGTCTTCCAATTTCGATACCAGTTGTCATCCCTGCAATCAACAGGAGACCGATCCGATAGTCGATGTGGTCAAGGTCACGATGTGTCACGGTCGCTGTCAGTGATGTCCAAAATACGAACGCGAGTCCAGTTCCGACTGCAGTCGGTGCGGAATGTCCGAGAACGAGAAGCGAAGGGGTGACAAAGAAGCTTCCGCCCATCCCGAAAAAACCAAACAGAATTCCGACTGTCAGACCGAACATAACAAACAGAACGATGAGAGGAATGCTCAATTCGAAGAGACCCATAGCTCCTCCCACGGCTGCAGACAGCACAGTTGTTTTGCTTGTTTATATTTATGAAGTAAAGATAGCATTCCGGCTTCATACTGGACAGTAGAGTAACACCCTAACTGTGGTAGGTGAGATAACACTAATCACGAAGGTCGGAATAACATTCATAATATGTTCCTATATTTCTCGGTATGTTGACCTTATTTATTCAGTCCGCCCTGTTTTTTGGACGGGGACCCACCCTACAGATGAGAAATGCTATCATAACATATCAAAATCAACTACTAATCACTATTCAATTGTGAATTTCCATCCGATTCGCTACTGTCGACGCGAACTACATTAGTTGAACATGGCGATATCACGGTATGACGAGTCGGTCGCGTCGTCTCACCGATGCGTATAGTGTTGGAATCGATCTACGCGAGAAGATCCGCGATGGAACAGCACTTACTCACGCACTAGCCTCTTTAGAAAGCTCGTTTGATACGCTAGAAGATGGGTATCCAGATTGGCACCCCGCCCCATATTCATTCGATGGCGTACTCCGTTTGTTTCTCTACCGAGAAATTACAGGCCAAAGCTACCGGACACTCGCACAGTATCCAGAACTCGCAGAAGCGTTCGGGTTAGATGCCATCCCGGACGAGTCAGTACTATCCCGAACGTGGCGAAAGCGGTTCGATGACAGGGTCCGTGAGTTCGTGAAGATTGCAGCTCACTTCGTCGTCAAGGAGGTCCACGACCGTGATATCTCAGCTCCAGTTGTTCGGCCGAAGTCAGAGGTTGTCAACGAAGAGAACCATTCCATCGAGGACGACGAGGCAGCTGGTCGAGAGTTTACTGACGAGCAAATCTATCGAACGACCCGACTTGCTCGTGACCACGGCTTTGGCGGGTTCGATTCCGGTCGTGCTACGAATGCTACGTATGAGGACACGCAGTTCTTCGAGTTGCAGACGTTCATGGGGATGGTCGGCTGCGGGACGCCACAGGGGGCAACCAGATTTCAGTACCGACACGGGCCGGATAGCGGTCCACACGGCGATACGCACCTCAGGACAGTCAAACAGTTCAAGCCAGAGGTGCTGATTGATGGATTCGAGGTAGCAACAGATCGACTGCTCTCGGTGATCGAATCCGAAGGGTCGTTCCGTCGACCGGTGACAGCCGCGATCGATATTACGACTGTTCCGTACTATGGCGATGTCGACGGGATGCCGATGGTAAGTGGGCTTGATCAGGAGAACCGAGCGTTCAAATTCGCCACGCTATCGATTGTCGGGCAGAATATTCCACTCGTCTTGGCTGTCGAACCTGTGCGGGAGAGCTCAGCATGGGACGAGAACCCATCTAATCAGGTCCATCGAATTGTCCGTCGACTCGTCCAGCGTGCTAAAGAGCATGTGCCTATCGAGACAGTACTGTGCGACCGGGAGTTCGATTCTATGCGAGTCTACCAGACACTCTCGAATCTCGGAATAAATTACCTCATCCCGAAACGGATCACCAGTTCTGAACAGGACGTACTCGATCACTTGGAAGCGGATGATCAAGAGGTCGCTGTTGAGTCGGCCTCCGTTCACGTCGAGACGGGATCGCATCCGATGCGGTTCCTATACGTTCCGTCGACGAAAGGCGAAGGAACGGTAGTATTTGCAACTAATCTCAGGGTCAGTCCAGATGAAGCCGAAGCTCTCTGTCGCCGGTATAGTCACCGGTGGCAGATCGAAAATGAGTACAAAAGCATCAAGAACGACTTCTTGGCGAAGACGTCCTCGAAGGACTATCGGGTTCGGCTATTCTACTTCGTGTTCGCCGTGCTATTGTACAATATCTGGCGGCTCACTGACTTCCTGTTGAAAGCCGGTGTCGACGGTGAGATGGACTATGCGCCGGTCCTGACAGCAGGAGAGTGCGTAGAGTTGGTATGTGGAGAACTGATACCGCCTGATTAAACGGGTATCTCTCCAATGGCTCGCGTTTCTTGAGTGGCAACATTCCGATTCGAGGCCAAATACCGATTAATTTCTGGAGCGTATCGAATAGAAACCCACGATGGTTCGTCTGTCGGCTACTCGATCAGCTGTGATTACTGAAAAATAGCGAGAACAGGCCAGTTCTACCCCATCCTCCGAAATTGTGGGAGAACACAACTTCGGAGGATGAAATTGATGTGTGCCTTCGTTTCATCACCAAAATAGTAATTTAATAATTAGTTAGAAATACCAGTCAATTTCAGAACAGCAGGCATCAGCAGCCCCTGAACACCGACACTGAGGACAGCAACTCCAAAAACCATCGTTCGAATTTCTTCATAGAAGGGCATTCCCTCAGGAAGACTGAGAGCCAACGCCACTGGGATTACAGTATGAAGGCTACCCCACACGATCACATGTTGGTACTGGATGGGAAGTGGGTCCGCAATTAATTGATTTATCCCTCCCATCGTGGGATAGACTACAAGAATACGCGCGACGAGTACGAGAACTGCCGCACCAACAATGAGCCATACATATTCAAAAACCGTTCCCGGTGTAATCAGTTCACCAATAAGAATATAGATGAGCGTATTGATGAGAAAAACCGCTGTCTGCCACACGCCTTTCATAAACAAGACTGTCTCTGACGGTCGTGTATCCCATTTACCCGTATGTCCAATAACGAGCCCGGCTGTCACCGCAGCGAGGACACCACTGATACCGAGAAATTGTGATGCAACAATGTAGCTCCCGTAAGCAGCGATGACGGTCAGGAGGAGTGTTGCCATTCGATCGGTAATTACTCGCGTAACTCCGTAGACGCCGAATCCAACGACCGCCCCAACGAGCAGCCCCCCGCCACCAACGATCAGCATCTCTACGAGTAGACGGACGACGGTGTCGACGCCGGTTACTTGCGTCACCGCATTACCCGTTTCTTGTTGGGTTAGGACTAGGTCCAACAGCACGGTAAACAGGACAATCGAGACAGTGTCGTTGAATACGCTCTCGCTTTTGATGATCGTCTCTAAGTCCGCTGGTGCCTCCAGCTGCTGAAACACAGCAAGCACGGCTGCCGGATCCGTCGGCGCGATGATTGCTCCGAAGAGAAGCGCGATAAGCAGTGGGATATCAAACAGCCAGGACCCGGCGAGTCCGATAATCCCTGCTGTCAGTGGGAGGCCAACGAAAACCATCGCAAGCGGAGCCAGCGGCAGGTCGCGTACCTGACCCAGTTCAAGTTCGGCGGCCCCCTGAAACAAGAGAATAGGCAAGAAGCCGATCATGATGAAGTCGCGGGAGAGCGAGATACCCAACTCGAACGGTGTGAACGCGACGGTGACGCCGATCAGGACCAGTGCAACCGGATAGACGATGTTCTCGCTGTGGACGGCGACCAACCGGACGCCGAATCCGAGAATAAAAATGGAAACGACCTGGAGGACGATTGTCGCAATGTCGGCCATTAGCGTCTCTGTAACTGCTTCCAGATCGTTGTAATCGTACTGGCCAACCGATTGTCGACTCCAGTATGTCGCTGTCGGTGAGAAGTTTACCGCTGGGATCGATAGATTGGATCTCAGATGAGTTATTCCCTGGAATTGTGTGTCTGACTCATATTAAATAGAGTTGAAATTAGGTGCTGCAAATATTGCATCTCATATTTTGGGGCGGGTTTGATCCCGGTGAACTACTCACATCTCACTGTACTACTGTGAGGGGAAAAACATCACTCACATCAGGATCAATGATGAAATCTACGACTGAAATATACGGTGTATGAATTGAACATTTGATTCCTGCCATGATTTTTTGTGAGTGCTGTCGAAGAGAGAGGAGATGGAAACGTTTGAACTCGAACTTCCAGATGGAATGGAAGACGACATTGAGGAATATCTCTCCGAGAATAATTATTATTTAAACAAGAGTGAGCTGATGCGTGATGCATTACGGCACGTTCTGTATTCAGAGAATCCACCTGGATACAATGGCAGTATTCACGTCAATCAACAACAGATTGATCGGGTCGACTCAGATTCACTCGAAGATGTAAAATCGGAACAGGAGTAAAATATACAATCAGTATAAAAACAGCCTCTCGGCGTACATTCAGAACGAGGGCGACTAAGCCAAAGTAACTAGATGACGTTGTCCAGATGCGAATTGCTGCGCCGATGCGGATGTTGAGTGCGGCTTTCGAACATCGGCACCGAGACAAACTCCAAGAGCCCTCGCTATGATTTGGAACTATCTTCACTCACAGTCGACCGAACCGATACCGTACCGAACCACTCCCGACCAACGGAGGATCCGATGAACCCGTTGTATCTCATTATCGGCATTGTCATTCTCGGCGTCACCGTGATCGACCTCCTCTGGACGACGTTGTGGGTCGACGGCGGTGCAGGACCGTTGTCATCCCGACTGACGTCATGGGTCTGGCAGAAGCTCCGAAGCATTGGAAGCCAGCGCTCACGGATGTTGAGTCTCTCTGGGCCGCTCATTCTCACGCTGACGTTGGTCATGTGGGTCGGCTTCATTTGGGCGGGATGGACGTTTATTTTCGCTGGTGGCGACCCCTCGCTCATTGACACGCGTGATCCAGGACCAGCCAGTTGGACTGGCCGGATCTACTTCGTCGCATACACGATGTTCACCATGGGCAACGGTGATTTCACGCCCGCCAACGGCGTCTGGCAGATCGCTACTGCTCTCACAACCGCCAGTGGGATGCTCTTTGTGACGCTTGCGGTCTCCTACGTACTGAACGTGCTCAGTGCGGTCTCTCAAAAGCGCTCCTTTGCCGGGAGTGTCACCGGTCTCGGAGACCGAAGCGAGACGTTCGTTCGCAATGGGTGGGATGACGGGGATTTTCGCGGCCTCGATCTCCCGATCAACACGCTCTCGTCAGATCTTGATCTCCTTGCTGAACAACACAAGTCGTATCCCATTCTCCACTATTACCACAGCGAGCAGGCCAAAACTTCCTCAGCGATGGCGGTTGCAATCTTCGATGAAGCGACGACGATCCTCCGACATGGTGTCCCCGAAGCCGACCGTCCTACCCATGCGCTCATCACAAATGCACGTTCAAGTGCAGACAGCTATCTGGAGACGCTCAGTGGTGCGTTCATCCACCCCGCCGACGAGACACCACCACCGCCGGATCTCGACCGGCTCCATGAGGCCGATGTCCCGACGGTGTCGGACGCGGAGTTCGACGATGCCGTCGACGACCTACTCGACCGTCGGCGCAAACTCCTCGGAATGGTAACTGCTGACGAATGGCACTGGCCGCCAGTGGACAACCAATGAGCGACGTCTCGTTTTTTCTCGGGATGGACACCACTGGTCCGAATTCTCGTTGTCGGCATCTCGATGTACATCTCGATTGTCGTGTTCCTGCGGATCTCCGGCAGTCGGACACTAGCATCGATGAACGTCTTCGATTTTATCATCACAGTTGCGATTGGCTCTGCGTTCGGTCGCGCGCTTACTGCGAGCAATGTGGCGCTCGCCGAGGCCGTCGTTGCCTTCGCCCTGCTTATTGGGCTTCAATTCATCGTCGCGTGGGTCCAAACACGATTTCTCGGTGTTCAACGGTTCATCACGAATCCACCTGCACTCCTCTACTTTCAAGGGGAGTTCCTCCGGGAGAAGATGCGTTCCCAACGCGTGACCGAAGACGAACTCTGGGCTGCCGTCCGGAAACAGAACCTCGGCTCGATGGAGCAGGTCGACGCTGATGATACTGTCGACGTTGATTCGGTGTCCCCGGCTCATTAGCAGATGCAATTCCACAAAGTGGTGTTACATACTGTGTTGAACGATCACCTGCAGTGATGGAACGGGTAAGCGGTGGTCGTAAGACCACTATATTTGATGACTACATCTACACACAACAAGTTGACAATGCCATTCGAATCAGAGCCGACGCGGAGCCGGTTCCGGTTTCTGTCGGTTCACAAACTGTCGTATTCCAATAATTACAGCCTCGTTAGATGAACTTGATGAGGGTTGGCCGGAGGCGGCAACGAAGCTCTTTGAATAGACTCTCGTGAGAGATTGAATGAGTGAGTAAATTATATACCACAAGATACCAAAGCTGTTAACGGACGAACCCACGAGGGATTGAAGATCATCTTTATACAATGTATAAAGAATTGTAGATTGTTCCAGGCGAACCCATGAGGGATTGAAGGTCATCTTTATACCTTGTATGATAAGAAGATGCGAACTCGTGGGCCGATTCGGTGAGCCTTTTGACGACAACGGATGCGGTCGAGTGGTCAGCTAAAGTCAACAGGGGCAACAGTGATATCCTCCCCGCGGTAACGGTGGAGCTTCCCACACACGGTGGGAATGCCGGTCAGTCATCATCACAAGAACCAGAGGTTCTGGTTGGCTCACGAGACTTTGTCTCGTGAACGCTGGCAGTGGGTTCTGACTCTCGAAACGCTGTGAGGGCCATCTGCGAGGACGTCTCGTTCGTCTCACGGTGAGTCGTGGCCGTTTCACTACGGCTCCCGTCCTGTGGCGAGTCATCGCTTCCTGTTTCACCGGCAGGCTCTCTCCCCACGGGTCTACGTGATGTGCAATCTTTGCACTCGCGTTAATATCTGCTAGGAACGCCGATACGTGGCACTCTGGATTCTTGCACTTGAACTCAACTTGCCGAGGTTGATACCCGATGTGCTTACACGAGTAGCACGTCTTCGAGGTGTACTTCGGGTGGACATGTCAAACTGGAATACCGGCGTCTTTCGCCTTGTCTTTGATACGGCCCTGTAGACGAGCAAAAGCTCACGAATGCAGGCGTCGGTTCATGTACTTTTCGTAGTCAAGCGACTCATAATATAAATAAATCTGATAGCTGCTCCATCCCGGTAATAGCTGAAAATATCAGCAACTGGTTTGTATATAGATGAGCGATAAGACAAGAAGTGACACAGTGCGGTCCTCGTGATGGAGTAGACCATGTTTTATATGTGGACTCGCCCCGATAATCAACTATGGCAGCAACATTACTCCAAGGGTTGTTGGCGAGGGCTTTTGAGTATCGGATGTATTTCCTCGGTGTCTCGGGTTTCGTTATCGCCGGACTTGCTGTCACCTATGGCGTCCAGACCGAAGACACGGTGGCAGCACTTGGTGCGCTGCTGTTCCTGCCGAACGCAGCCGTCCTCTTCGGTATCGGGCTCCGGGAACATGGATTGATCGATAATCCGTCGCCGCAGAGTTCAGACATAAAGTAACAACCCCTTGCTTGGATCGGCTTCTTATTCCGTTTTGATATCGGATAGTCGCTTCTGTATTAGCTGATCAACATTATATAGGAGTACGCCAACTGAGGCGAGCGCAGCCCCCAGAGAAATGATCAACTTTGGAGGTCCAGAAACCATTCCCCCGAGGATTGCGCCAGCGAACACAACGACGGTGAGCTCTCCCCATGTCAACAGGATGCGCGACAATAGCCACGTTCGATCCGCATCGTTGGATTGCTCGTCGTTATTGTCGTCCTCACGTATTTCGGTTTCACTTGCACCACAAGTCCTCTCTTCGTTAGCAACAGCTTTGGTGTCACTGTCTTTAGTCACTGTCGACTCGTCGGATGAGACGGTAGGATCTTCGTCGACGGCAGCATCGGTGTCAATCACAGTCAGTAAGCCTCCTCATGGGTAATCGGACCACTGAATACCGAGTAGAGAACAACGAAGTATGACGCCACCAGCGGCAACAACAGCGCAGCCGCCATCGACATCAGGTTCAGCGGGAGCGTCGAGACGATGGTCTCGCTGATCGTCGCACCGGTTGCCGGGTCAATGGCGGGATACATGATAATCGCCACGACGGTCACTAGCCCGTAGGTGAGGACGGCCGCAGTCCCGAGTGCCAGTAGGCTCTCACCGCGCTGCATGGCGACGACATATCCCGCTGTGAGACCGATTGAGGTGACCACCAGCGCGATGATAGCCGGATGCAGCAGCGTCGACAGTCCACTGGGGAGTTGCACGGCGAGGATCACCAGCGTTGCCACCACTGCAAGCAGGTAGCCGCTGATTGCGTACTGGCCGTACGTCGACACTCGATCTGGAAGATCGGTCGGAGCTTTAAGCTGGAGGAACGCTGCACCGGAGACGACTGTTAGCAGTGTCAGCGTGAGGCCAACAATGACACCGACCAGCGACATGGAACCTTCGTTGCCGACGAGCCAGTTGCCAGCGAAGACACCGAGGAGGAATGGCGCAAGGACGCTACCAACGACGAAGGCGATACTCCATGCCTGCTGCCAGCGCTTGTCGTGACGCTGTTCGTACATTTCTGGAGCCAGCCCGCGTAGGATGAGCGCACCCAATATGCCAAACATTAGCAAGTAATGCCGGCTGAAAAGCGTCGCGTAGGCCTCCGGGAACGCCGCGAAAAGCGCGCCGCCGAAGACCACGAGCCAGACCTCGTTACCGTCCCAAAACGGACCGATGGCGGCGAGAACGGTCTCGCGCTCATGATCGGTGTCAAGCAGACCGAATATCGCTCCAGCCCCGAAGTCGAACCCGTCGAGAAACAGGAACGTGGCCAGCAGCGCGAATATGAGTCCGAACCAGATCTCCGGTAGCGGGAGGCCGAACAGCGGCCCGGCACTGAGTGACTCAACGCTAATCATCGTCGACACCTCCCGGCAGTCCACTGTCGGTGTCACTCATTGTCAGCATGTCAGTCATTATCTGCGACCTCCATGGTGGGGCTCTCGGGCATCGGCGTACGGTCAGGTCGCTCACGGAGCTGTTCGCCCCGTGGTGGGCCATTGCGGATAACCCGGGCGATGACGTACGTGTATAGTCCGAGCAACGTAAGATAGACTACGAGGAAGCTGATCAGCGTTATCGTCGCCTCGGTACCAGTCAGCCCGGGGGAGACACCTTCGCTGGTCTTCATCACGCCCTGGATGATCCACGGCTGTCTGCCGACCTCAGTGACAACCCAGCCGAGTTCAACGGCGATGATACCCAGTAGTGACGACCCCATCAACGCCTTATGTAGCAGACCGTCGTCAAAGAGCTGGCCCTTGTACCATCGGTACCCACCCCAGAACGACAGTAGGATGAACCAAAAGCCCATCCCAACCATTGCGCGGAAGGCCCAGAAGACGATTGCCACCGGCGGTGACTGGGCCTCAAAGGAGTTCAGCCCGCGTATTTCAGCGTTCGGATCTCCCCCGCTGGCTAGCCACGACGCACCGCCGGGTATCCCGAGGCCGAACAACTCCTTTGCCCGAGGATCAGTGATCGAATCGAGACTGGTCGGGAAGGCTATCATATACTCGGGCACGTATGAGTCAGTTTCCCAGACGGCCTCCATCGCCGCAAATTTCTGTGGTTGGGTTTCGGCGACCTGTCGGGCGTACATGTCGCCCTGATAGACTTGGAACGGTGCCGTAATCAACAGCGCAATCAGTGCGATCTTCAGCGTCGTCTCCCAGAAATTTACGTTGTCGATCTCTATGTTACGGACGTGGTGTTTAAAAACGTAGTAGGCAGCGATCCCGGCCATAAAGAGCGCAACCGACTCAACAGCCGCGTTCTGCATGTGGACGAACATATAACCGAACCGAGGGTTAAAATAGGCCGCAATCGGGTCAACGAGTTTGATGATCATCTGGCCATCTTCGGTCACGGTCCTGAACCCCCGCGGCGTCTGCATCCACGAGTTGGCAATGAGGATCCAGACCGCCGAGAGCCACGTGCCGAGGCCAACGGCAACACTCGACAGGAAATAGAGTTTGTCACCGACACGTTTGCGACCGAATACGAAGATACCGAGGAACGTTGCTTCCAGCATGAATGCCATCATTCCCTCAACGGCTAACGGGCCGCCGAACAGCTCGCCAGCAGCGGTCGCAAACGCTGCGAAGTTTGTTCCGAACTCGAATTCGAGAACAATCCCTGTGACGGTGCCAACAACAAAGGAGATAGCGAAAATCTTGGTCCAGAATCGACGCAACTGTTCGTACACCGGTTTTCCAGTCCGAATATCCTTCCACGTAAAGTAGATGAGGAATGGGGCTAACCCCATGCTCATCACCGGGAAGATGATGTGAACCATCGTGGTGAGGGCGAACTGGAGCCGGCTGGCGAGAAATGGATCGACCATGAGTAATCGCTGGGTAGTAATTGAAATTATTGGACTCTCTGGATTAAGGATTTCTGTGTGTCCGAGACGCTGGGAACCGGCGAATCGTTTATACAGTCGAACGGTAACGACACGATATGGATACCCGTCGCGCTGTCCTCATGCTCGTCTGTCTGGTGACGGTTATTATGGCGATTAGGGGGGTGATTGCGCTCCGAAACGGCGATTTCGGCACGTTTGGTCGACAACTCGGTGTGGGGGGTATTGTGTTTGCCTTTGGGATCGCACTCGTCCGTCGCTGGGACGAGATCGGGTGAACAGAACGGCGGCCACCGATTTTAACGGTATCCCACAAATAGTGACATTGTGATGGATGTCGATTGTTTTCATTCGTTTTGATGGGGAGTCAGACAAGTGCTTATGTATTATTCCATCGGTTCATATTATTTGTTGTAGATGAAGGATTTCAATAATAGCGAGGAGAGTGAGCGAAATCAAGCCAGAACGTGTCAAGTTTTCGCAACCGGAATGGTCATATGCAACTGACCACCGACTGTACTCGTATCGTTCTTGTGTGGCCTGGTCGGACTCTTCATTGCAGTAACTTCCGGTCGAATATCGGCTATCGAACTTAGTCTCATCGAGTGGCCCCGTCCCGAAACGAAAGGCGATGTAGCAATGAATGCTATTGTATATAACAGCGTCTTGATTATTGGAACCGTTCTCGGACAGATTGTGTGGATATGTTGAATAGTCTCCTACTTGCTGTGGGGGTCGGCGCTCTTCTTCCACTCTGGTTTCTTAACCACCTTCAGATTTTGGTGTTTTTAGAAGTAGAGTAAGTTTGTATATCAGATTCTCAGTGGTACTGAAGTCTTTTTAAAATCCTTGTACTTCCGGATTTCAATTTGATTCTTACTAAATGCAGTGAAACAGCGTGAGGATCACGGTATACCGCAGAATGTGTTTGAATATGACCTTACTGGAGGGCACGGTACTCGCCGTGTTTCATCCCGAGCCAGAACGCGACTGCGGCGAAGATTGCCATCGACGGTAAGACCATCATGAGTACCGTTTGGACGGCCATGACGCCACTCGCCGCTAAGCCACCGACACCAAAGACGATAATTGCAACCAGAAATCCGCCCGTGATAGGAAGGTTGAATTCCATGCTAACTGTTGAATGTCTGGACGTTAATACGTTTGGAATGGAAACGTCGCTTTTGTAATGAACCCTACTGTTTGTCCTGTCAAAAATCCTCGTTGGCAAATCACAACATACAGAGCATCTCTGTTGTAACGATTCACCACATACTATGGAACAATATATCGACAATGACACTCAGCGACCCACGCCAGCCACGGAGAGTGCAGTTGATCCAACGGCTGTTCGTCACGCAATTCGGGCGTACGGTGAACAGATTATACAGCAGGAACTCCAGTATGCATTCAGCCGACTTAGGGTTCATGGAACGCTGATGCCGGAGCAACGGCGAGTTGTTAATAAGATGGCGACAGCTATCCTCGATGAAGTACTCTCGTCACCCGAGTCAATCTTAGAGAATCCCTCGCGGTACGACACGAAAACAATTCGGACAGCGGTCGACCTCTTCAGTCCGGATCAATGAGCCGTTTTCGAGGAACACGAGTTGGTCCTTTGCCTGTTCTCGGCGTTAGGTAGTGACTCAGCTTTGCACGTTGAAGTAGGAGCGTGACGTAGGCGGTGGCAAGGACGGATGATGCCGATTACGAAATTCTTGTCGTGTACGCGCGTGTTCGACGAGTTCGAGTCGCTGTCACCAGCACAACGTCATCACGCGAAAACCTACGCCGCCGGTCTTGTTGCGGCCAGCAACAAGACCGTGGCGGGTATCGCACGCGAAGTCCTTCCAGCTCAGGGGAAACGCGCTCTCAACAAGTTCCTCACCCAGTACGACTGGGACGAACAGGAGTTCAACCACGAACGCCTCGAAGAGCTTCAGAAACACGGTGAAACGCGCTGGTCACAGGATGGCTACATCATCCTCGACGACACCATCACCGAGAAAACCGGGGACGAAGTCCCCGGCGTCGGCCGATTCTACGATCACGCTGAAGGCGACACTGTCTGGGGCCAAGACCTCATCTACGCGTTCTACGCTGACGACAAAACCGCCTATCCGCTCACTTTCCGCCTCTACGAACAGCAAGACGACGAGGACGATGACCACGATACCCAATACGATCTAGCCCGAGAGATCGTTACCGAACTCGAAGAAGAGGTAGGTGTGCCTGCGGACACCTACTTCTTCGACTCGTGGTTCGCTCACGATTCCGACCTTCCCGAACACATCGAATCCTACGACAAGGACTGGATCGGCCCGCTCCGGAGCAATCGACAGGTGACCTATGGTGGCGAAGAGATCCGCGTCGATGCGCTTGCAGAGCGCATCGACACGGTTGAGCGCGATGTCGATGACGACACCTACCACATCTGGACGAAGAAGCTTCCCGTCTCCCAGCTGGGAGACGTGAAGCTGGTCATCGCCGAGAAAGAGACCGACGAAGACGAAGACGAAGAGACCCCGGTCAAGTACCTCGCTACGAACAAAATCGACGCCCCGACCGAGCACGTGATTCGCTCCTACGGAATGCGATGGCGCATCGAGACGTTCTTCGAGGACTCGAAGCAGGATCTCGGCCTAGGAGACTGCGAGATGCAGACCGATGAAGGTGCCAGTCGGCACTGGCACCTTCTGATGGCTGCCTACAGTCTCGTTCGTCTTGATCCTGAGTCGAGCGCCTTGGGGACGGTTCGCTCGAAAGCGTCATCGCTTCGAGCGAACCTCGAACACTCCCTGAAAGAAACCGTGTACAATCTCCTCTCGTGGGTTCGAGACAACGATGATCGTGGCGTTGATGACCTCATGGAAGAGATCGACCACCTCTTCGTTCACTCAACCGCCGACGCTAACGTGCAAAGCTGAGTAGTGAGTTGTATGGTATGATTACGAGACTATGGATACGCAACCACCATACCATATTTATAGACTATTAGACTCATCCGTCTTTAGTTAAGACTCACACCTCGGTTGCGTAGCGGTAGCGAGCGTTTCTTGGAGGATCGGCCGTTGCTGATGGATCTTTTGAGCGTCTTCAATCAATCGCTCCTGCAGTGGCTGTGGCGAGTATCCCAAGAACTCACCGAGTTTCGAGAGGATGAGCTGGGCGTGCGACCGGAAGGTCGCCGCCCAGCGTTCTGGTGGGAAAACGATCTCGTCATCAGCTACCTCGGTAACTAATCCCAACAAATCACGGCTCACGAGCAGTGAAAACAACGCTGCGTACACTAGAATTTCAACAACCGCTGGGTCGGATGTGTCGAACCCATCTAGCTCGTATTGTGTCTTGAGTTCACGGAACAGCAACTCTACCTACCACCGACACCGATACAGCGTTGCTAGATCTGACGGTAGAAACTCTTCTCTCGGGAGGTTCGTGATGTAGAGATGGTAGTCGTCGGCGTCCTCGTTGCGGACGCCGACGACGCGGAATCGATTCGTATCTAATGAGCGAGTGCCGTTGTACGGTCCTCGTTTGAACTCTGCTTCGACTTCTACGTCGATGTACGTGCGGTAGAGATCATCTACAACGTCATGAATCTGCTTTCCCTCCAAGCGAATGGCGTCGCCACGCCATTCGCGGAGTTCTTTCGTTATCACCGGGTTTGCGTTCTGTTTCAGTCGGCTGACGAAGTAGCCGCCATTCTCGTCGATCAGCACAAACCGGCGGTACTTGAAATACGCCAAATCAAAGAGTATGAGCCGTCCTTGCAGCCACGACCCGGTTTTGAACAAGCTACTGTCGTGGGTTTTCTCGTGCGTGATCTCGAATCGTTCAATTGTCTTCTCGGTGGCATTGTGGAGCAGGTGGAGCTTCGCTCCAGCCTGCTCCTCTATCCGGGCTTTGTACTCCTCAGAAAGCAGCTCGTGAAGCCGAAGAATGGTCCCATCAGCGATCATCACGTCTCTAAACCGCTCAACATCAGCATCAACCGAGTCGGGAACAGCGACCTCGTCGAGACGGCTCTCGACGAGATCGCTGAAGTACTCTGCGAGAGTTGGCGTCAATCGCTGATAGAATCCACCTGGAGAAAGCGTCTTGTCGGCTATTGAGTTGTAACAGCGTCGAAAGTCTGCAAGTGTTCGGCCTTCGCCAGCGGCGAAGTCGAACACGAATGCCCAAACGAAAGCCGGTATCTGGAGCTTCCGATCACGTTCGACCGTGCCGAGTTCCTCGGCGTGCTCTTCGAGGAACTCGGATGGAAAGAGGCTAGTGAGACGACGCATAAGCTGAGTTGAGGAGGCTTCTCTAGGCACACGAGCACCTCCTCATTCCTCTCGAAAAGAAGGCTCGATAAGCTACCGCTGTACCGCGGTTCCGTGACTAACTAAAGACGGATGGACTATTAGACTATAATCTCTGTTCTATGTTTATAATATGATATATTGTATGCCTAAATGGTTGGTAGCCAGTCTCGGACGGAAGGCTCTAAACTTGTGATATGCTACGTTTGGTATGACAACTGATGATTCACAGGATGTTGAGAACAGCGGTCGACGACTCTTGCTGGCTCTCGGGGGGTTCGTGATTCTGCTTGGAGGGGTGTTAGGCTTCATCGTCGGAGCCAACGGTGGCGGAGATATTATGTCTGAACTCTCCGTCTTTGGGTTATTGACTGTCCCACTGACGCCGGGTGCGATGACGCTTTACGGAATGGTTGTGGTTACTGTTGCAATTGTCACACTCTATACTGCTGTTGAGCTGGCCTCACGATACGATACCGACGCGCCATGAATATATGCGCTACCACTCCGCTCATCCTCTAACGCGAGTTTCCTCAGGGTGTTACCAAATCTTGTAAATTCTAGTCGTCTGCCGACGCAGCCCGGCACTGTCGTCAGAAATTTCTAAGTTCTAACTATCCAATAAAATATCTAATTCTATCATTAAATACATAAACTCTGATACTCTGCCAGACGTAGTCTTGCGAATGTGTTTTGAAGACTCCGAAATTGGTGTCCGTTGGGAGCGCTGTATCCATTCCCTAATGCTACTTGGTCGCTTCGCTCCCTACGTTGTCATCCGAATATTCGCGTTTTCCGGGATCACGAGAATCTTCGGTTCTTGAACTCCTCCTTGAGATAGAGAGCCTTCAGCCTATGATTAACTAAAATATAATATATGATTTTCTGAGAATATATTTCTGTTCTCATGTGCACTATATTATAAGGACAGAACCCCCGATAATATTGTTTCAATGAGTATGACAGAAATAGTAGCTTGAAAAATAGTATCTATAGGGAGAACACGATAGTCTACCTGTGTGCTAGTTAATTATGAGTTCCCAAATCGGGATTTCTCATTATCATACCATAGACTACTATACTGAGGATAAGCATCGCCCCTATAGAGCCATTAATAATCAAGCTCATAGTCGGTGATGCCGCAGGATCTGGATATAATACGTACAAGATGTACGTTGTAATCATCAAGAGGAGCATTACGATCACTATTGTGTCGCCAAATTTGTTACCCATATTTGAGAGTGCGTTTCACATAGTATAATTTAACCGGATCATGCTAACTGATGGATTGTAATTTATTGCATATCTTGACAGCAAAGAACTAGCTTAGCGTGCAGATAGAAACTCAGTATATGGGTATATAACTGATCATATCACGAATTTTGGACAGGAAGGTACAACCGCCGCCAATCATAATATGGTACTATGGATACTAGACTACGACAGCGAGGGCGGAGCTTACTTACATCTGTTGTATTAGCGGTAAGTGGTTTTCTTCTTGGATCATTCGTCGTTTTTCTCACGGCTCAGTCACTCATCTTGGTAGGTGTTAATGTGGTCAACGCACCGGCAGTTCAACTCGTCATTTCGACAGTGATGTTACAGGGTGTCACTTTTGGACTCTTAGCGATCGGATACCTCAAATTGAGTGGACTTGGATTTGACTTTCTCGCACTTCGTCGTCCGACGATTAGAGATGCAGGCTGGATTGTCGGTGGACTGTTCATCTTTTTTATTCTCTATGTGGGAATGAATCTTATAATCTCTACACTCAGTGTTCCTGTCGCGGAGAATCGAGTAGCACAAATCGGTGGCCAAAATCCTGATGTGCTCTTGTTGCTAGTTCCATTCTCTCTGTTACTTATTGGTCCTGGCGAGGAGCTCTTATTCCGGGGATTAATCCAAGGAACCCTACGTCGTGCCTTTCAGCCGATAAGTTCAATCTTTCTTTCGAGTGCAATTTTCGCTGTGAGTCACGCGACAGCTCTCAGTGGCGACGGCCAGCTCACCTATATGGCAATCGTATTTGTTCTTGCGCTTGTTCTCGGTGCCACATACGAATATGCAGAGAACCTAGTAATTCCAGCGGTTATTCACGGGATTTATAATGCTGCTTTGTTCTCCGCTCTATATATTCAAATTATCTACTCACCATTATAATTTTATATATGTATCATATGCAGCATAGATTCAGTTTCTAATACACATAGTGACACTGATTGTGAGAATTCAATTAAGAATACCCGAGATTCAATCGGATATGATCAGTACAGGTCGTTTACTCAACGCAACAGCTCATCGTGGACGTATCTCGGCGGAAAGCCTGACAGGCGTGTTTTAATGCTTCACTGAAGGTCGGGAACGGGTGAATCGTATCGATAATATCGTCAACTGTCAGGCCGGATTTCACCGCAAGCGTTGCTTCCGGTATCATATCTGCAGCACGTGGTCCGACCATGTGTACCCCGACGATCTCATCGGTCTCGTGGTGCTTGACGACTTGGAGCAGCCCCCGCGTGTCCTTCACGGCTTTGGCTTTCGGCACATCGGCCATCTGTACCGTCCGACACGTACATGTCCCATGGTCGTCCATGTATTCGACTTCAGTTGTGCCGACCGCGGCAACCTCAGGACTCGTAAAAACGACTGCGGGAACGGCGTTGTAATTGATCGTCTTCTCTTCATTTCCAAAGGCATTTTTTACTGCGTGATTGCCTTCCTTTGCAGCGACTGTTTCTAATTCGGGTTCACCGATAACATCACCCGCTGCGTACACATCCGGATTCTCCGTCTGGAAGTGTTTATCAACCACCACTGCACCACGGTCGTTCGTTTCGATGCCAACCGTATCGAGGCCGATATGTTCGCTGTTGGGCTTGACGCCGGTTGCAACGAACAGCTCTTCTGCGGCGAATTGTCGACTCTCACCATCGACCATAGTTTCGACAACGACCCTAGTTTCATTGAGTGAACCATCGTCATTCGCGTGGACAGATCGGACACGGTCAAAGTCGATTCCGGTGATAATCTCGATTCCTTCATCACGGAAACGTCGCTGGATTTCCCGACCGAGTTGGCCTTCCATCCCGGACAGAACGCGATCCGACCGTTGCAAGATTGTAATATCGACGCCGACCCGGTGAAGAATCTGCCCCCATTCCAGAGCGATGTATCCTCCACCGATGAGAACGATACTCTCGGGGAGTACGCGGCGTTCGAGTATCGTCTCACTCGTCTCGTAATTGATGTCCGCAAGTCCGTCGATCGGTGCGGTCCACGGGGAGCTCCCCGTTGCAATAAGTACTTTCTCGCCGGTGATACGAGCTCCTTTGTCCATGCCTTCGACGACTTCAATCGTCGTGTCATCGACGAATTGGCCGTATCCCTCGTAGATGTCGGTCTCGAAGTGGTCAGCGATGGCGACGTAGTTCTCGTGACGGAGCTTTTCGACAAGCCAATTTTTCTCGTCGAGTGCAGCCGCCCAATCTACCGATGGTTCGTCGTCGCTGTACTTGACGGCATCGAAGGGGTTGTGTGCTGGTTCGGAAGCAGTCTCAGCCATCGCAAGCAAGTGTTTGCTCGGGACACAGCCGACGTTGACACACGTTCCGCCGAGCGGGAGCCCGGTGTTGACCAGTGCAGTTGAGAGTTCGCGGGAACTGGCTTCAGTAATGGCAGCGAAGGCAGCCGCTCCCCCGCCGAGACTCACGAGATCATATGACTGCTGTTGAGGCATAGAAACGCTTTGGAGAGTGAAGTGTTTATACTGTGGAGTCCAAAGCCATAGAGTAAGTTCGAGGCCACAAAGCAATGGCAGATTCTACCTCACAGTCGTCGCCAACGTGTGATGTTGACGGAACGTGTTATTGTCCGCTGACTGGGATCATCAATACGTTGAGCCGGAAGTACGCAATGCAGCTCATCAGCATCATCGGTGCGCATGAATCGATGCGGTTTGCTGAGATTGAAGCACACCTTTCGAAAGCAAGTACATCGACGATTTCAAAACGACTCAGCGAGTTTGAAAACGCCGGAATAGTGACACGAACACAGTACGACGAAATTCCGCCTCGAGTCGAATATGCGCTTACTGAGGAAGGGTATGCGGTTAGAGAGCGACTCGAACCGCTGCTTGAGTGGGCGGCTACTCGATCTGACACTATCGTTCAATAAGCACGTGGAGTGTTCAGTAGATTCACATGATTGGGTATCTAGAAATAAGAGGACTTCAACAGGGCCAAGTGATTGTGAGTTGAGTGTGAAATATATCAGTCATGGTCTGAGTACACCTCAAGAAGCTCTTGGTATCGTTTTCGAATCGTGACCCTACTCACATATGCCACATTACTCACTGTCTTCTGTGTCAGTTTTTCGTTCGTGAGGGTAGTCGCAGCATAGAGTGCGGCAGCCGCCAACCCTGCTGGGCTCTTTCCACTATGTACTGCGTTATTTGTTGCCACTTCAAGTAGCTCACGAGAGAGCTGTTCTGCTTCATCGCTTACTTCCAGTGATGAAGCAAACTGTGGGAGATATCGTTTCGGATCTTCTGGCTCAATTTCTAAGTTGAGTTCACGCGAAAGATAACGATATGCTCGCTGGATTCGAATTTCTGTAACATGGCTGACCTCGGCGAACTCGATTATTCGGCGTGGTATTCCGTGCTGTCGAGCAGCTGCATACAGTGAGGCAGTCGACATCCCTTCTATCGAACGACCGGGTAGTAGATTCTCTTCTACCGCACGCCGATAGAGAACGCCAGCCGTTTCATGAACCGGTTTAGGAAGACCGAGAGCCGACGCCATCCGGTTGATTTCACCAAGTGCCTGCTTGAGATTTCGTTCCTGTGCGTCCTTTGCTCGGAACCGCTCGTCCCAGGTTCGAAGACGCTGTAATTGTGAGCGTTTCCGAGCGGAGATCGATTGGCCGTAGGCGTCCTTGTCTTGCCAGCCGATGGTCGTACTCAATCCTTTGTCGTGCTTCAGTTGTGTCGTCGGAGCACCGACACGGCTCTTTTGATCCCGTTCCTCTGCGGTGAAGGCTCGCCATTCCGGCCCACGGTCGACTGGATTCTCCTCGAAGACTAATCCACAGCTCTCACAGGTCGTCTCACTGCGGTCACTATCTTGGGTGATGTGACCTTGGCACTCTGGACAAATATTACTCTCTACGGACTCTTGATCAGTTGTCGGTCTTTCTGGAGTTCGTTCACGGGCTTGTTT
Source organism: Halonotius terrestris (assembly GCF_006861665.1). GTDB lineage: Archaea > Halobacteriota > Halobacteria > Halobacteriales > Haloferacaceae > Halonotius > Halonotius terrestris. Next base: position 28,083 of record NZ_RKLU01000008.1, read on the forward strand.
TGGGTTAGTCATGAAAGCCTAATGTAAATTTTAGCCAACAAATAATGTGCCTTCATGCCAATGTCATAGTATGGGTCTCCAATGAACAAATGGCGGAATCTCACAGATTGGGATTCCGATCTGCCATTTTTTAGTGAAGCAAAACTGTGTTTACAGGCGGTAAGAGACGAATAATACGAGGATTAACCCAGAGAAAGCTCACGATTCGAAGTCTCGTGATCTACTCATAAACACGTATTTTTAATTCAACCTATACTTAGTTTTAGAGTATGGCAGTTCTGCCGAACGCAGTTCCGGCTAGTTCATCAGAAGCACAGCCAATGCCACCACAACCAGCACAGTCAATAGGAAGACGCCCCGCCCGATCCCCGTCCGAAGCGTAACGGAATCAATTCCCGTAACCCGCTGTACGAACGCTTGGGGGTTGGTTCCGACCTGTTTGGCGCTCGAGACCGCTTTCATGACGATATTATCGACATCTGCCCACAGTTCAGTGACGCCGATGACAAGTCCACGACTACCGTAGAACATCGTGGGGTTGTAGATTGTATCGACATCCGGTATCCGGCCGAGTTTGGACAGCGGCTTTTTTATAGTGGCGAAGCCGATCAATCCCACGACAGCAAGTGCCATACCCTCGACGATGTGGTCGACAGTGTAAGTCGTGTATGGATGTTCGAGTGCCGCGCTGGTCACATCATACGGGAGGAGCGCAAACAGCGCACTGTCGACCACACCATAATAGATACAGAGAGCCGCGACTGACAGCATGGCAATGCTCTGTCCGCGGTTAGCATCTAGGACGCTCCCGTCGTAGCTGCCATGGAAGAAGGCGTAGTAGCCGAACTTGATGAACGACATGAACGTCCCGACCCCACCCAACAGGAGCAACCATTCGAGTGTCGTTCGATCGGCAAAGGCGAGCGGCCCGTCAATGAAGTTGTAGTGGCTCGCCGAGAGCACGATCCCCTTGCTCACAAAGCCGTTGAAGCCGGGGAACCCGGCAATCGAGAGGGCGGCGATGGTGAACGCCACTGTGGTAATCGGCATCTGGCGAGCGAGTCCGCCGAGCTTTTCCAGGTTCTCCTCGCCAGTGCGGTAGATGACGACACCGGCAGTCATGAACAGCAGTCCCTTGTAGAGGATGTGGTTGAACACGTGGGCAAACGCCCCGGCCTGGGCGAGCGCGCCGCCGATACCGACCCCGGCGATCATGTAGCCTACTTGGGATTGGATGTGGTACGATAGCAGTCGACGCATATCGTTCTGGAACAGCGCGTAGGTCGCCCCGAAGACGGCCATTGCGCCACCCATATAGGCGATAGCGAGACTTCCCTCAGGGAACGCACGGTACATCCCATACACACCGGTCTTCGTGGTGAACACACAGAGGAAGACGCTAGCGGCGATGTGTGGCCGCGGGTAGGTATCCGGTAACCACGTGTGGAGACCGATAAAACCGACATTAACGCCGATGCCAATCGCCGCGAGCGCGGCCGGAAGTCCGGCTGTGATGCCAGCCACTTCGGGGCCACCCGGCACCGAGGCAAACAGGAAGGTGCCTTTTGCGACGTAGGTCTGAAGAATCGCAGCCATCAGCAGTGTCCCACTAATCCCATGGAAGATCGCATACCGATAGCCAGCCCGGATTGCTTTCCCCTTATAATGCCAGACTAACAGCGTGCTCGTGACCGCCATCAGCTCCCAGAAGAAGATGAGCGTCAGCCAGTCACCGGCGAAGACAGCCCCGAAGCTTGTTGCTACGTACGAGAGTGCAATCCCTGTCTGGGTCGACTCGGCCTCGCTGGCATACGAGTAGAGTACCGCGACGATGCCGATCAGTGCGAAGATAATCCCCATCAGCCGCGAGAACTGGTCGACGTTGAACAACACGGCATCGAAGCCGAGGAACTGCGTCTGGAGATAGGCTCCTGATGGAACCGTCCACACCCACGCGAGCGTCAGCGCCGAGGCACCGACACCGAGGGCGTGGCCAGCCCGCCGTGGCAGCAGTACAACGAGGATGGCAACCGCCAGCAGGACGACCACTGGCGGTACCGCGGTCAGCGCGCCCGCTGACACGGTCGTCAGTGCGGTCGCCATTAGACGACCACTCCCGGCAGATTCGACACAATCGTCTCGACGATTCGGAGGAAGACAATTGTGTGGGGAACGACTCCCAGCACGATCGACAGCAACGCAACAGTCACAATCGGTCCGAGCATGAACCAGGTACTCTCACCGCCGCGCCAGTTACTCTTGGTCCATCCTCCCGGTGGCGGCCCGCCGTGATGGTCCTCGTGACCCTTGCCGATATGGTCGGCGTGTGTGGGATCCAGAATATCCTCACCTGTCGCGTCCTGCTGGTCGGTCGCGGCGCTATCACCACCGTCAGCACGAACCACGTCCCGACCGCCGAATGGGCCTTCAATGAGCGGTTTTTCGTCGTGATCTTCGGGCGTCTCAAAGAAGGCCTGGTAGACGATGGGCCAGAAGTAGACAATATTGAGAATACCCGAGACCAACAATACCGCTGCGAAGATGCCATATCCGCCCTGGAAGGCCCCGATAACGATATACCACTTACTGACGAAGCCAGCCACGAGTGGAATTCCGGCCATTCCGGCGGCGGCCACCCCAAAGGCGACCATCGTCAGCGGCATCCGCCTGCCGATCCCAACCATATCGCTGATGTCGTCTGTGTGAGTTTCGACGTGGATGATTCCCGCACAGAAAAACAGGGTGAGCTTCATAAACGCGTGGGCTGGGATGTGGAGCAGGCCGCCGATGAGCGCGTTACCCTCCAGCAGTGCAAGGCCGAGTACAATGTAGGAAAGCTGGCTCACTGTCGAGTAAGCCAGCCTACGCTTGAGGTTTTCCTGCCGCAGGGCAATGATGCTGGCGACCGTCAGCGTGATCGCCGCAACGATTGCAAGCGGGAGTGCGATGCCAAGATCGCCAAAGGCTTCGGGACCGAGTTGGGCCAGTGTCTCGGGACCGAACACGTCAAGCACGACCCGTGCAATCCCGAACACACCGCTTTTGACGACTGCGACCGCGTGGAGCAGTCCAGAGACCGGCGTCGGCGCGATCATCGCGCTCGGCAGCCACTGGTGGAGCGGCATCAGTCCGGCTTTGACGCCGAAGCCCAGTGCGAGGATAATAAAGGCCAGCGAAGCGGCGGTTGGATCAGCGTTTGCGAGGGCAGCGATGCCGCCCGGTGTGAACGCAACCGTTGCGCTGTCGACACCCGGTGCCAGACTCGTCAGCCAGTAGACCACCACGGTCCCTGCCAGCACCAATACACCGCCACCGAAGAAGGTGTAGGCAAGGTATTTCCGGCCTGCGGCGCGTGCCTTCGGTGTCTCGTCATGGACAACCAGTGGGTAGGTTGCTACCGAGAGTACTTCATAAAAGATGAAGATCGTCAGGAGGTTCCCTGAGAAGGCGATGCCGACCGCCGAGGCGACCGAAACAGCGAACGATGCGAAGTAGCGTGTCTGGTTGTCCTCGTCGAGCCCACGCATATATCCAATACTGTAGAAGCTTGTGACGACCCACAGTAGACTCGCCAGTAACGCAAACAGCACGCCAAGCGGATCGACTCGAAGGACGAAGTCGACACCCGGGAGAATTGTCCCGAGATTGGTGACGTAGATCTCGCCAGCGAGGACGCCGGGCACCATGCTAGCGACGATACCGAACATGCTCACCGAAGCGAGGATCGTCCACGCCTCCCGAAGGTTCGGTCTACGGCCCGACGCGAGGATGAGTCCGGCGGCAACGAACGATACGACGACGGCGGCAAGCGGACGGATAGCTGTGATTTCGTTCATGCGAAGAACCTCTCGAAGACCGGATTGAGTATCATAGCAAACAGGTCGGCCGAGGTGAACAGTGCGGGCATCAAGACAACGAAGACGACAACTGCCAGCCGCCCGAGGGCAACTAAACTCCCTGTTTGACCGCCGTCGGCCACCAGTGAATTTCTGAGTGAGACATGATCCATAGATTCGCTTTTGGCGTTGAATAACCGTTGCATGGCGTAGTCGACTGTCTGTCGGAGCATCAAGGACCGATTCACGAGAACAAGTAACCGTTTGATGTCGCTATCGGTCATCAGTATCCCGCCTCAGTCTGGTTCATCTTATATACGAGCGGAATATTTGCTGCTTGCGAGTCTGGAGTTGTTCATGTAATATTACGAAAATAGTCAAAATTGGATAGGTTACATCTAGCGAAGTATAGAGATATGGACAGAGAACACGGTATTCACCTTTGGTCGAATTCGTTGATCGACGGTCATGAATTTGCTGTTGTCGTCGGTGGAGCCATTTCTCACACTCGTCATCCAATGATCGAATACTTTCATATTGTTCGATTAATCTCCTGTTCGATAGTGTATTAAGTGAGTTATCTTCATTAGAAAACAGAGTCTGTTGAATCTTTTGGCATGTTGAATGAGCAGCTTTGAGCGTATTTTGCTCGTCTTCGAGAGTTTTCAGAAAAATACGCCGGCTGTTAATACACTGCTGAGCAGCCTGAAGAAGACGTTGCTTCAGGAGTGGAGAAAGCAATGTTGCCTCTAAAATCAAAACTGCAACGTTATTCCCAAATTCAGCACTGATTTCATCTCCGAACGAATTACCGTAGACTTGTTCGTAGTGATCGACGGCCATTACGGTTTCACGATAACATAATTCAATCACGTCGCGGACTGATTGCTCTGAGAAAGAGCGTATCTGTTGTGTTCTAAAAGATGGCTGGGTAATTTGTGGAATCTGTGTTTCAAGCGTTCGTATCCGCTGACAAAATCGTTTGAAAGCTTCACATTCTTGCTTAACTTCCATATGTTCTTGTCGAACGCTATCGGCTGCGGTCTCTATGTATACGGACCAAGAGTCTCGTTCAGGCATTATCTCAAAGGCATCGATTACTATGTATAGTACCAAATTACAATCAATGCGTAGTGTAGTCAGCAGATGATTCGGTTTGAGCGACCCATGCGTGTTTACCAATTACCCGGAGAACTCGCTGTAGGAGACGCTCCCTTGGTCGACGATGGTCTGACTCTCAGGAACGGGTCCGTCTGGTGGCATACTTCCTTCAGCAGGACCGCTAGGTTCACCAACGACGATTCGGCCGACCATACCCAAGGTCTTGTGTGGGAGACAGAAGTAGTCATACGTTCCCGTAGTTTCGAACGTGTGTTCATAGGTCGCACCCTGTTCGCTCAAAATTTCGCTATTGAACGCTGCTGCTCCATCTGGAATGCGAGTTACTGAGGCTGAACTCGTGTCTTCACTATAGGCAGTCGCCGAGTGACTCCCACTTTCAATTTCGAACGTAACCGTCTCGCCAGCCTCGACGAACAGCCCAATTGGATCGAAATAATACTCGCTACCTTCGGTAACCATCAAGACCGTATTTGAGTCTCCTGAGTTATCGGTTCCTGTCGATTCAGAACCACCGTTTCCGTCCCCAGATCCGGTACAGCCTGCGAGACTGGTTACGCCACCTGTCGAAATGATTCCAACAGTCTTGATGAGGTGTCGACGCTCCATACCCACAGATCAGATACCCCGGTATAAGTGGTAAACGCGGATTCTCAGTATGTAGGATACCGCCTTACGTCTCAAAAAATTCTCGGACTGACTTCCACCCGATGAATCGGGGTGTCTGGTCACAGTACTCTTCGTATTCGTCCCCATACTGTTCACGCAGCCATGGTTCTTCTGCGAACGGGAAGAGTGCGTACACAATGATTGTCAGTATGCCATGCACCAATAATTTCCGAGAGTTTACTGCGACAATCGTGCCAATGATGAAAGGGATGAATCCTACGCTTTGGGGGTTTCGCGTGTATTGATAGATTCCGTCCGTCCGGAGTTCTCCTTCTCTTCCAGTGCTTTCCATCCACCCAAGCTCAAACAGAGCCGAGAGTGAAAAGCCCATACCGACCACTGAAAGAAGACCTCCGAGTGTTTTGCTCAGCTTGCTAGTGAATATGAATGAATCCCTATCGAGGTAGGCCAAAACGGGGAATCCGGCGAATACCACCGAGAGGTTTGACCAGTTGAACCACCACCGCCAAGAGCTATCGCCGATTGGCCATACCCGGCGCTCGGGATTTACTGCACTGATTAGGTATCCTATAATGAGAGTAACATTCGCAACTATCGTAATGAGGAGGGTTCGATCTGATACTGATGACATAAATGGACATACGCTAGAGTTCATAAGAAATTGGGGTACGTGGCGAGATCGTTACTTACGTCGTTATGCCTTATTATACTCCAGAATCAGCTACCACGACCGATAGTAAGGGTTGCTTATTTGGTATAAGCGAGGTCCTAACCAAGTATTTCTACGCTGTCGACAACACTACATGTCATTCGCCATCGTCCATTTTATTGTAGGATTTGTGAGTATTCTGACGGTCCTGTGGCTACTGTCAGTCACTCGCTTCCGTCTTACAGGAGCGTATTTCGGTGGGATCTGGGCACTGCTACCTGATGCTGAGAAAATCTTTGATGGGAGCTTTGGAGAACTGGTTAGCGATGTTCACCACAGTTCAGTTGCTGATCTCTTCTTCTTTCACAATACGCTTGATCAGGAGTCGTTCCGTGCTGCGAATATTGAGTTAGGAGTGCTTGCACTTTCGGTTTTTGGCATTGCTTTACTGCTGTACGACTGGCGATTCGGTCGACGGTCCCCATCAGTGTCGATGTTCGAATCGTCAGTCGATACTGATGATAATCACGGATAACTGTGAATTCCGCTTCAACGAGGGCGTCGGGATTAAGTGTTTGTCGACCGAATTTGTAGGTAGTGACATCGTGGTCCACTAATCGCTTTCCTGGACTCCTGGCGGCGACAGCAATCGGGATCTATTTGCTGCTGCTACTCGGCGCGACAACCGCATTGACAGATACAACTATATGCAATGCTTGGCCTCTCTGTGGAAGCGGGTGGACCCTCCCGACATCGGTCACAGGCTATCTCGTAGTTGGACACCGCCTCGCAGCGATCCTTGTTGGACTACTCGGTACAGTCACCGTCATCGCCAGCTGGCACAGCAGGATTGATCAGCGAGTGCGTACAGCACTGGCTATCTCAGGAATCCTCTATGTCATTCAAGCCGGGATCGGTGCCGTCGTAGCAATGAATGGCGAGTCGACGTATCTCTCTTCGATACACCTGCTCGTGGGGATGCTGATCTTCGCCGGAGTCATCGCTGCGCTCGCATGGACACTTGAGATAGAAACGGGTGATCCATCGGACGTTCCATCGACAGCAACGTCGTCTCCAGATCATGAACTGCCTTCAGAAACGGAGCGTAACGTAACGATGCCGACCAATTCGGTTACGCGGGCAAAGATGACTGCTTTTGCCTATATTAGATTGATGAAACCACGGCTAATGTGGTTGCTCTGTCTCGTCGCGTTCGCAGCAATGGCGCTCGCTGGAACCACTGGTCCAGGAGTAAGCTGGGAGATCGTCCTAGCGACACTCGGTGGAGGTGTCCTCTCTATTGGTGCTAGTGGCACGTTCAACCACGTCCTTGAGCGTGATGTCGACCGTCGAATGGCCCGAACAAGTGACCGGCCGCTCGCTACCGACCTCGTGCCCGTAGGTAATGCCATTGCATTCGGGTGTCTGCTGACGGTTGCCTCGCTTGGGTTGTTCGCTTGGGTTAACCTCCTCGCGGCTGCCTTCGGTCTCGCAGCTATCGTGTTTTATAGTATCGTCTATACGCTCATTCTGAAACCGAACACAGTCCAAAATACTGTTCTCGGGGGCTTCGCGGGGGCACTCCCAGCGTTCATTGGCTGGGTCGCCGTCACTGGAGAGATCGGATTCGGAGGGTTGGCACTCGCAACAGTCATCTTCCTTTGGACGCCCGCACACTTCTACAACCTGGCACTTGCTTACAAGGACGACTACGAACGAGGAGGATTCCCTATGTTACCAGTCGTCCGCGGAGAGACGGCCACCCGCCGTCATATTCTCTGGTATCTTGGAGCTACATTCCTCGCTACGGCTGTCCTCGCAGTCGTTGATACACTGGGTGCAACATATGTTCTCGGCAGCGTAGCCCTAGGTGCTGTGTTTCTGTGGGCAGTCATCCGACTCCATTATGAGCAGACAGAATCTGCAGCATTCCGTGCGTTCCACGCCTCAAACGCCTACCTCGGAACGCTTCTGATCGCCATCATCATCGATACACTCGCGTTCTGAATCAGACGGTGACTTCGATAGGAGGCATATCGAAGAACGCCGTTTCATACCCGTCATGACGCGACATCTGCGGTGGGGCGTCGACAGTAACTGTTACTGTATCACCAGACTGAAGCTGCCCGACAGTTCCTCCATAGTGATCGCCGAATACTGGATCAAGAGTCTCAGTGAGTATATCGTCGAATACGGTACTCCCGTCGCGTACCACTGTTGCGGACAGAGACATGAGTGGCAACATGATGCGATTATAGGGGGTTCGCGGCGAGACAGCGAGATACGATTGGTCACCGAACCGACTCGCGGTCTCTATATATGAGATGACAAACGTAGCATCGCCCGAACTAGCCGCTCCAATTATCTCTCCAGGAAGCGCTGATTCCATTGGTGTTCTGCCAGCAGGCATCTCTTCCATCGTCGGTTCGACAGCACCACGTTCACCGGATTTTGTTCCGAGTCGTCGGAGGTCAAGATTGTAGGTGTTGGTCGTGTCGAATTCGAAATCGATCTCCGTCTCCATCGAGTTCTCGAATCGGGATTCGAATGATCCCGTTCGGCGTGCTTGTACTGGTCCGACGCTCAAACGTGCAGTATACTGTCCTTCATCGGGGAGGCTGAAGTTGTCGCCGTAATGGAAGCCCATGGTCTGAGAAAGCATCGGCCACAGTGATCGCTGTGTTACCGATTCACCGTCATTGAGGACTTCAAGCGAGATGTCTACCGGGAGAACGGTTTGGGACTCTGTATCCCAAAGGGAAGCCATGAGATGAAGTGAATCATCAGAGTTGACGACGACTCGCTGTTTATTTGATCCAGTTACCGTCCAAAACCGATGCGGATACGAAAACATCAGTGCGAACGTGACCCCTTCAGCTGGCACCTCTTTCATCCCGTACATTCCCATCTCTTCGACAATTGCTGGGTAATAGACCGCATCTGGGCGATTCGATGGTAGTGGAGGATCGCGCCACGCAGACTGCGTCTGGAATCCAAGGGTATCGAGACACCCTGCGAGGGTTGCACTGGCTACAATACTACCACCCGCTCGGATAGCGTCTCGCCGTTTCATATACTGAGTTATAGGACGATTAGATTAGGACTTCCGATTCAACCAAAGAGAGACGCATAGATTTGTTCACTACTGGAGGAAGGGTGGAATAGCACTCGGCAAAGAGATAATCCAGAGACTAATCACGGTGTATCCGATCATAACGAGAACAAATGGATACTGGCTGCGGATTGCGACCAGTCGACTTGCAAATATCTTATACGAAACGGCATGTGCTGCCCCGATTGCCAAGAGGTGTCCAACCAAGATAGAGGCAATCGATAATCCACCAAACCAACCTGGGAGAGTGAGAACAATCGGGTTTGCAGGCGGCGTGAACGGTGACTGGAGGGCCATCACGAGTGCAGGACTCAACGAAATAAACAATCCTGCATAGTGGGCAAAGTGATATCCTGCCGCAATTGCCAGTAGTGATGGAGCGAAGCTCCGTCGAAGTGTTTCTGTAGAGACATACGTTCCAACCCACTGCCGAGAGAGGTTCGCTGCGTACCAATATGCCGCAAAGAACACGAGGAAGCCGACCACGAAAAGAACGGTATAGACGACTGTTGCTTGCACTGTAGTGGGTATGAGTTCCACAGGGACGATTCCAACAAGAGTGGAGACGGTGCCAGCACCAGCACTCGTCGTGATGAAGCCGCTGAAGGTGAGTTCCCAAATAAGAGCGATGACAAATGCTATGTCTGATGTGTCAGAGAGTATCTCTGCATTCGTTAACTCACTGCCAGGGAGCTTCACCTGTATCGTACCATTACGGCGTTGTATGGGAGCCACAGCACCGTACAACCGGAAGAGAACAGCCAACGGGTCCGCATTCTCAAACCACGGGTCGACGCCGAAGACGACTGCACCTGCAAGGGTTACCACTGAATACCCAACAATAGCCGTTGCGAGGACGGTTGGAACCGTACTGACGGGAAATATGACTTCGATCCAGACTAACGTTAGGAGCCCGAAGACCGCAGGCCATCGTTTAATCTTCGATGGATACGTCCGGAACCCGGTAGGGAGCACAAGAGCGATTGTCCGCCACGGATTGAGTATCGGCCACACGTTTCCAATGAGATAGGCGACTATTGGAAGTGCCGCCCGCCCACCTGCAAATGTAACGAGGATAGCGAAACTCGCGTTCGGGAGTTGCGGTCCAATATATCCAACAGATATTGTGAGAATGAGAATCATAACTCCGACTGCTCGACCCACCTTCGTAACCACCCCTTCCCAGCGGTCGACCGGCAGTAATGGACGATTCCATTCATGGATGTTGCGGATGAATAGCCGATCCGTGACGAAACTCGCAAGCAGTGCAGAGGCACCAATAGTCGCTCCTCCAGTCCCGAGATAGAGCCATTGCGGGATGGCGAGTTCATCACGCGATCCACCAGACAGTGTCAGACCGTTCGCCGCAGACACAGTGTCGACGAAGAACGCTATCACAACGGTCCAGATAAGGAACTGGATTCCGAGGCGAAGCGGTCGACGGAATCGCATCTGTTCGAGTTTTGTTGTTGGGTGATCGGTACTCGATTGAGTCTCCGATTCATCGACCGGCGGATCTGTATTATGCGAAGATGGCATACATTAGTAGAAGTCCGAAATACAGGATGACTAGCATTCCAAGGGCTTTGAGACGAAACGTCCGAAGTTCGGTGGCTTCGTCGGCGAGTTCGGATTTGAACGCCTCCTTCTCGGAAGCACTGATCACGCCGTAGTGTGCCAACCCCTTGTGGAGGTTGAGGCGATTCTGTGCTGCAAACGGTCGACCACAATAGTCACAGGAAGTGGCTGGTGCTTGTTTCGGTGGGACCTCTGTTCTGATGTAATCCATACTATTTTACCTTATCTCGGAAGATAGCAGGTGGTCGTTTGAAGATGTTATGAAATTCTTAGACCGAGGGGTTGTCCTCGTTAAAGAAGGCCGATCTCGCCCAGATACAGCCCTGCAAACAGTGTCGCATTGTAGCTGCCGTGAATCACTGCCGGAACAACGATGTTGTCGGTCTTGACATACAGATATCCCAGCAGGACACCGAGAACTCCCGCCAGCAACGCATACGAGAGCTGGGCTCCGAACCCACCAGTTACTGCGGGAACATGAGACAATCCGAACAGGACTGTTGCCGCGATAATCGCGAGCCACTGTCCCCACGACTCGCTGAGTCGACCCTGCACGGCTCCCCGAAACAACAGCTCCTCGCCCGGACCGACAAACAGCAGTGAGACCGGTATCATAGCCAAGTAGTAGAGCGGATAGCCGACGCCAGTCAGCACTGCCTGATTGGCACCCGGCGCGACGTTTGCCAACTGGAGGAGTTGGTTAATGGCGTACTGGCTACCCAACAGGACGACCGTTCCGCCGACGATGAGCCCAATGGTACGACGACTGGGGACCGCGAGCCTCACAAGCCGATCGGTGTCGATGGCTCGTAAATAGAAGGCAACGACGCCTATCACCGTCCCATACTGAATTATCGTCCGGGCAATCTTGGCCATGTTGCTGTCGGCCGCAGAGCCAACAACCGCAGCCGTCAGTGGATCAGTGACTGCCACGACGATCCCTGCAATTAGATAGCTGCCGGCGAGTACGAGCACCGCCTCACCGACGTGCTGGAGTCGAGTGTCCGTGGTCGGTGCTGCTGATTCCGTCATTACTGCCTGTTCCTACTGTCGGTCGACTGTTAGGCGCACCGATTTGCAGACACCGTAGGCCGGAGAGATATCCCTCAGTAGACGGCTGTGCTGTTATGAGACAGTCGACAACGGTGAGTAGACCAATTTGATCATGCTGGGTTTGGTGCGGGGAGCGATCTGTACTGGCGAGGTGGGATGAGATAATTGCCGCGACGTTTGACGGTCAAATACTGCAGAATACCGTTATTCGTTCGGGTTCCAACTGCGGAGTTCTCTGCGACATCGGTTCCATTCATTGCTTGTCTCGTAGCGGCGAAGTCAGCAATTGATTGCTGGAGTGAAACGAAGTGTACACCTGCCGCATCTCCGTCGGTCGTGTCGAAGTCCCGGCGGAGAATAACGGGTCTCTCACCGTCTTCGGCACGCGCAACTTTCTGTGCATGACCGACCATTCCCGACGTACGGGCATCCTCCTCCGTGTGTGCAGGACACGACCCAAGCTGGCTATCGTTCCCGAGGTTGTCTCCAGGACCCTCAACGGCGTCTTGTTCTGCATGAGCTGGACAAAACATTTTACCGACCCGTTGGGAACGACTGTCCTGATCATACCACTGGTCGAGATGAAGACGGATTCGGGAGATATGTTGTGTCGTTCCGTCTGCAAACGGACCGTCCTGGATCGTCACACGCTCTTCGGGTGCCTGATTCTTTTCGAATCCTGATTTAAATCCCATAAACAGCGGTGCGTCTTCAGGAACGGGCTCATCATCAGGTATCCCTTGGACATCCTGATTTTCTGCAGGGAGGCCGTCTCCGATAAATCCGGTTCGTCGATCTCGAACCTCAAACACCTCACCAAATCCGGTCACTTCGACCTCGTTTACCGTCCCGCGGTTGCCTTTGAGTGCCTCCTCAGCTGCAAGCACAACCTGAGCGTAATCACTTGCGAGATGGACAACGGCATCCGGGTCATCAGGAGTTGGATCTTCGAACGGTGCAAGTGCCTCTGGGGTCGGTAGGTCGACGCCTCCTGGACCCGAATCGAACGCACGCTCGAAATAGTAGGGAGAGTATCCAACCGTGAATAATAGTCCTTGAAACCCACGTTGATAGGCACGTTCGAGAGAGGTAAACGCCGCTTCGACAGTTTCGCGTTCACTCTCGGTCGGTGTGTCTCCTGTGTAGTCTACATACAGGAGAACGTGGTGGCGTGGCTGTTTGACGTTTCCATGGTCATCGCGCTCAAGAAATTGGTTCCAAGCATGTTGCCGGGGAGGCAGTGATGAGGGATCGTCAGTTCCTCGCGGGAGATCTGGCGTCTCGGTACGTTCGAGACAAGCAGACAATGCACTTGTCCCGCCGATGGCTACGGCTACTCGCATAAAGTCTCGTTTCGAAAGCCACCGCTGGGAGTCACTCATTGTTTCGTCGTTGGGGTTGGTTCTGAAAATAGGTTCTGGTCAGTGCAGTGAGCATCAGCACCGTAGTTCGATAAGTTATTAACTCAATTCGATTTTGATAATAAGGACTACCAAGAGATGGCCGATATATAGCAGTCAATTTAATAAATACTCGTCTCTACTCTCCGATAATGAGCGACCAAGCAGATTCACCACCACCAGATATCGAGGACACATCGAACGAATCGACTAACGGACACGATCACTCGCACGACCACAATCACGATCATCCTGATGGACACAAGGACACCCAGTCACAGACCGAGATAAACGGACACAGCGTTACCTTCGACGTCCCTGAGATGGACTGCCCTTCGTGTGCGGGGAAAGTTGAAAAAAGCATACAGTCCGTTGACGGCATAGAGTCGTTCGATACACGTCCAACATCAGGAACGGTAGTTGTCGCATACGATAGCTCCCGTAGTGACTCCAGTTCGTTCGTCCGTGCCATCGAGAGTGCTGGCTACGAAGTTACTGGCTCCTCGGCAGCGGATGATCTCGACTCACCGACTGAGGGAGACACTGACGACCGGTCGAGTGTCTGGCGGAGCCTCCGAGCAAAGAAGACCGCGGTGAGCGGTGTGTTTCTGGGCCTTGGTCTCCTTGTTGAGTGGGCACTAACAGGCCTCAACGGTGAGGTTGCGAATGTGCTTGGCGTGATATTTTCGCTCTCTGAGGTGTTTTTCCTTGCAGGAATTGGTTTCGGCGGACAAGAGATCGTCCGAAACGGCTACTACTCGGCTCGAAACCGCAACCTCGACATCGATTTCCTGATGAGTGTCGCAATTATCAGTGCCATCGTTGCAAGCCTACTCTCGCCTGCAACGAGTCTCTACTTCGAGGCTGCGACACTGGCGTTCCTCTTTAGCATCTCTGAACTACTCGAACGGTATTCGATGGACCGGACGCGGAATTCACTCCGGGAACTCATGGATCTCTCGCCGGATGAGGCGACCGTGAAACGGGACGGTGAGGAGGTCACGATTCCAGTCGACGAGGTATCGGTCGGCGACATCGTTGTCGTCCGGCCCGGGGAGAAAATTCCGATGGACGGCGAGGTTCGGGAGGGCGAAACCGCTGTTAACGAAGCCCCCATCACTGGCGAATCGGTTCCGATTGACAAAATTCCAGGCGACGAGGTGTTTGCTGGGACGATCAACGAAACGGGCTATCTCGAAATCGAAGTCACCTCGGAAGCGGGAGACAACACGCTGTCTCGGATCGTCGACCTCGTGGAAGATGCCCAGTCGAACAAGACCGAACGCGAACAGTTCGTCGAGCGATTCGCTGACATCTATACGCCGGTAATGGTCGCTGTTGCGATTCTCGTCGCAGTTGTTCCACCACTGGTCTTCAGTGCGAATTGGACCCAGTGGTTCGTCTACGGGATCACGATGCTCGTGCTCGCGTGTCCCTGTGCGTTCGTCATTTCGACACCCGTCTCTGTCGTCTCAGGGATCACAAGCGCTGCAAAAAACGGCGTGCTCATCAAGGGTGGAAATTACCTTGAGGCGATGGGTGATGTCGAGGCAATTGCCGTCGACAAGACTGGAACACTGACGAAGGGTGAGCTGACGGTCACCGACATCATCCCGCTAAATGGTCACAGTGAGGAGGATGTCCTCCAGTGCGCTCGCGGGCTTGAAACGCGAAGTGAACATCCTATCGGTGAAGCGATCGTCGCCCATGCCGAGGGGAAAAACGTTCCCAG
Organism: Halonotius terrestris; assembly: GCF_006861665.1. Classification (GTDB taxonomy): domain Archaea; phylum Halobacteriota; class Halobacteria; order Halobacteriales; family Haloferacaceae; genus Halonotius; species Halonotius terrestris. The sequence goes on from NZ_RKLU01000008.1 coordinate 43,192, forward strand.
TCGTGAGGTGACCGACTTCGAGAGCCGAACCGGGAAGGGAGTGCAGGCGACCCTAGACGGTATTCCACACTATGCGGGTAAGCTTGGGTTCTTCGACGACCTCGGGTTCGATCTCGAACACGCCCATGTCGTTGGCCCGCAAAACGAACTCAGCAGTGAGGTTCGTGAGTTGTGTGATCGTCAGGGCTGTTTAAACCTCGTCGAAGATACCGTTCCACGGTTAGAAAACGAGGGGAAGACGGTTGTCCTCGTTGGAACCGAAGACGAAATCGAGGGGATCATCGCTGTTGCTGATGATATCCGTCCTGATGCAAAACAGACCGTCGACCGGCTGCAGGATCTCGGCGTGGAAGTCGTGATGCTCACCGGCGACAACAAACGGACTGCCCGTGCTATCGCCGACGAGGTCGGTGTCGAGGATTTCCGGGCAGAGCTCCTCCCGGAAGACAAGGTCAATGCTGTTGAGGAACTCCTTGAATCGTATGACGGTGTGGCGATGGTTGGAGATGGGATAAACGATGCCCCGGCACTTGCCACCGCGACAGTCGGTATTGCGATGGGTGCTGCCGGAACGGATACAGCTCTGGAGACTGCCGATATTGCCCTCATGGGAGACGACCTCTCCAAACTGCCATACCTCTATGAGCTGTCACACGATGCCAACAGTGTCATTCGACAGAATATCTGGGCCAGTCTCGGCGTCAAAGCCCTGCTCGCGGTTGGAGTTCCGCTCGGATACGTAAGCGTCGCACTCGCGGTATTGATCGGCGATGCAGGAATGACTGTTGGTGTGACAGGCAACGCAATGCGGCTCTCACGCATACGACCGGATCGATCACAAGATAATGATATCAAGGATTAGTAATACAAATGAATGAGCTATTCACCGGAAAACGGCGGTATGCTGTACTGTTAGTAGTCGTATTTGTCCTCACAGGAATTGTAGAGAACTATCTGGTCTCGATAGGATATGGAACGCTTGCAACGATAGTGTTTATACTCGGATATGGTCACGTCGTTATCGGTGCGTGGTATATTTGGTTACGTCCGCTCGAAATGACGGGTCCCGTTGGAGATGCAGGAAACATCTGGGATTCCGATGATGACTCGGATAATCAGCCGGAGAAGACACCGACATCAACTGAAGAGTAAGGCCGGCTTCCCTTGTGTTTTACTGACGCCACTAATCGGTGCATTCAGTGACCTCAGCCTTTTCGAGATGATGTCCAGCATGACAGCTCTCTACGGCAATATCGCTGATGGGGAATTCGAATATCTCGCTGATGCTGGTTATGAACTTGCGGCACTCAACTTCCTCAACGGTGGCATCACGACCGTGAACTCGATGGATGCCCGCCCGAAGGGAGGTGCGGAGACATTCGGTGAGGCAGGGCTACGAGGATTTTTCGGCCCGAGTATCTCTGATCTCTTTTTTGATCTGCCTGTCGATGAGCAGTTCGCTCGGGCTCGCAAATTCATCGAACAGCATCACGACACCTATGATGGTCGGATTCGGGCGACGATTTGCCCGCATGATGACTGGTCGTGTACACGTGACCTCTGGAAACGAACCGCTACTCTTGCCAATGAGTATCCNGANCTGCTCGTCCACACNCANCTNCTCGAACTCGAGGAGAGCAACACGATGGCGCGNGCNAACGGNNGCGAGGATTCGNTNGNTCTGCTNGATGACGTNGGNNTGCTCNANGANCGNNTGGTTGCNGCCCATTTCCGACTCGCAGACGACGAGGATATCCAACGCACCGCAGCCGCCAACGCCTCAGTTGCACACTGCCCGTCGATCTTCAGCTACTGGAACCCAGATCCTGAAACGCAGTGGACGCCGGTACCGGAGTTGCGGACTGCAGGCGTCGACGTCGGCCTCGGTATTGATGACCACTACTGGCATGACTCCTACAATCTGTTTGGCGAAGCTCGACAGGCACGCCTTGCGGCCAATCTCAAACGGTCGACTGGACAGTTTTCCTCGATGGAGNTGGTNCGNATGCTNACNATCGANGGNGCNCGGGCGCTNGGTNTNGNCGACGANATCGGGAGCATCGAACCGGGNAAGCGGGCNGATCTGATACTGCTCGATATGGATGACCCGAAGTTCACGCCGGTGACAAATATCCCTGCCCACGTGGCGAACAATGCAACACCGGCTGATGTGGAGACGGTTATCGTGGATGGAAACATGCTGATGGACGATGGGACGATCAGAACGATGGATTCAGACGCAGTACGTGCCCGGGTCCAGTCTGCGGTCGACCGCTTTGAATCGAAAACTGACTGGGAACTCGACATCGGCGGCAGTGATCCACCGAGTGCGATGGAGGTCGTACGTGACCTTCCAAAGCGCGGCCCCGCCCAGCTCCTCGGTCGACTCGCGTTCCAATCGATCAAAGACAAATTCTAGCGGTCTAACTACTAAGAGACAATAAGTTATAGAGAATTCTCAAATACATCTCTTCATTGGTCTTTTTATTACTAATAGGTGAGTTGCCTACCACTAATGAAACGGCGGGTCTCTTTTTTTAGACAGTCTCAATTCGTAATCCGAAGCGGGTTTTACTCTCCATTGGCTACATAACCTATGAACGAAACACCGGGACTCAGCGAACAGTACCGGAAGACAAGCCCATGGCCGCTGTTTATTGCCCTCGGCGTGCCGATCTCCGAGATTGGACTCGTCTTCGATATCTTCCCTGTCGCTGTTGGTGGACTGCTGCTGTTTTGTGGCTGTATCGCTGGCATGCTCCAGGAGGCTAACTATACAAACAGCCTGTGGAACTCGCTGACTGTAATCTCGGTTTTGCTGTTCGGATTTGGTAGCGTGCTGCTGTATACGAACCCACAGGTGGCAACTGACATGACCATGCGTGCGTATGCGGTGTTAGTGAGTGGTCTCATCATTGTCGGCGGCGTGGGTGTCGGTAAACTGTTCGTCCCGAAGCAGTTACAGCCAGCCTGAGGGGAGGCCAGCCAGAAGCTCGAAATATTGCTTGCGACTGATGACTCATATAATCGTGTGACGATAAGCAGTGGCAGACCAGCCCACTCAGCTGCCGATACAACAGATTCAATGGCGAATATATACTTGATCTGGCTGCTTTTATACCGTTAGAGCACGAGGACGATTCCAGTAACGAACATCAGTAGAGCGATTCCGCTAAGCACAATCCCGAGGATATCCCCGTCTTTCATAGCCAGTATTGCAAGAGCATAACAAAAATAACATTGATGTGAGGCCACATTAGTATCAAGCAGCGCAAAACATGGATTGCCGAAACGGGTAACTGCGTATCACTTCGACATTCAGTCTGTCCAGTCGGATCAGCGGCCAGCAGATCGTTGTTGGCGTCTATCTGGTGATCGTTTGTTTCACAGGCATCGCTGTGTATCTGACTGCGGGTGCTGTCGACGAAATCAACGCGCCACGTTTCGTGTTTCTTATCGAGTTCCCCGCGAATCGTCTCGGCCTTGCGACATCCAGCGCGCTGACAATTGCAGTTGTTCTCGGTGTCTTGTCTGATTTGGTCATGATGATCTCCGAACGCCTTGACGACGCCAAACTCAACAATTAAACTGTCATTTCTGTATTGACTGGTGTACGGAGGTACAATTTTATATACCTCTGAACTTCTCTGGTCAGCAATAATGGGTAGCTACATACTTAGATAGACCCTCATGAAGTGTTAGTCTCATACCGTGAGGCGAGCTCAACTGCTCCATAGAGAATCCCAATCGCTACAGTAATCAGAACCATACCATAGAGCGCCATCGCACCCGGCGTCAGTGGGACAGTCAATAACCCAAAGACAGAGAGTTCAGACATAATATCTCCGCCACCGTTGGCTCCGACGATGAAGCCTAACACCCCACCAAGGAGAATCACGAACCCCCCGAGAGCCAGCAAGAGTCGTCGACCGCTGTTCCCGACATCCTGTGGATCATCAGTTGTCATACCAAACGTAGCATATCACAAAATTAGAGCCTTCCGTCCGAGACGTGCTATAGCTCGAAATTTACCCTTGACTAGAAGTAAACGACTCTATCATAATATCTCCTACTAACCAATTTTTCTTTCTGCTAAATTATCATATCCGGAATAAAGGCACACATCAAAACCATCCTCCGAGGTTGTGGTGGTGTGTCAACGAAGGGTATCTCGAGGCGCATTACGCGCAGCGGGCAAGTGCGATGGCGCCGCTGCCAGAGGACGACGGCCGCAAGCCTGGTGACCAGCAGGCCTGGACGTCCGAACAGCGCCACGCCCTCACCCGCCACGTCGACGAACAGGCTCGCGAGGCCATCGAGGCGTACACGACACTCCCGGAGGATACTGACCCCCTCGACAAGCAGCGAGCGCGCTACGGAGCGCTGAAGGCGGCTCGTGACCGGGCTCTGGTGTTCGTCCTCGCGTACACCGCAGTTCGGGTCGGGGAGCTACTCCGGGATCCCAACGACCCACGCCGGCGCGGCGTCCGCTGGGAGGACCTCTCCCTTGACGACGGGAGTATGGACGTCTACCGGAAGAAACAGCAATGGGATGCCGCGAGCCTCCCCGATCCGGTGATCTCGCCGCTGCGAAGCTATCGCCAGCTGATGGACCCACCGACGGAGCGGTGGCCGGTGTTTCCGACGTTCGACCAACGGACGCTCGCGGAGCTCGTCCGGGAAGAGCTAGCCGAACGAGGGGCACGCCCAGATGCAATTACTGAGCATCGTGAAGAATACGCTCGCGACCTCCTATTGGCGCTCGACGAGGACATTCGGCCGCCATCGATTACGACGGACGGCGCACGGTCGATTCTCCAGCGACTCTCAGGGGCCGCGGAGATCGATATCGACCATCCGAAACACGACTATCTCGCACCCCACGGTGGTCGACGTGGGATGGGTGAGGTTCTTGTCCGCGCGTTCGGGTATACGGTAGCTGCCCGGTATCTGGATAACTCCGAGGAGATGGTCCGAGAGCGCTACTCACATATAGAAGCCGGTGAACTTGGCGACGTCGCAACTGAGGCACTAGAAGAGATTGATAGTCTTACGTAAGGAGGCGCTTTTCCTGATGAGCTCCATTGCTGCGTCAGCACTAGGTTTATACCGCTTCGCGGACTTTCTTCGCATATGAGCCTGGAAGAGACGGTTGACTACCTCGCCGAGGAACTTGACCTCGAGCGAAGTGAACACGTCCGTGATGTCGGTCAGTCGGTCGCCGAGCTTCGCGACTGATCAGAACATTTCTCTGAAGTCCCGTTCGATGAGTCCGTCCTCCAGATACGTGATGAACTCTTGTTTCGTTGGTCCTTGACAGTCGAGCAGATCGTCCCGCTCTGCACGTTTGAGGACTGCCTCCGCGAAGTCCGTACAGTGGGATTCATGCTGCTCAGCGTACTTCGACAGGGCTTCTCGCCAGTGCATATCCAACTCGAACTCGGCTAATCGGATTTGGATCCCATCTTTCCGTTCGACGAGGTCGACGTCCAACTCTTCGAGTTGCTTGAAACGGAGGTTGTTCCGGCGGACCGTGATGAGCTGCTTGGAATCAATGATGTAGGGATCGACCCACTCTCGCCAGGTATCGTCGTCGACGTGTGTTCGTGGCATCTCAAAATCCGGGTCCACACTCTCAATACAGAACTGCAGCATCGCGATGCCAGTTCGATGATTCGCATTCGGGAGGGAATGTCGGAGAATCAAATTCAACATCACTTCTCCAGCGACGTTCGGAAGTGGAGCTCCCCAGGATACGTGATCGAGTGCCTGCTGGATCTTTTGTGGTTCGAACTCCTTGTAGAGCCGAAACTCATCCTCATCTCGAACATCGACAGCAGCTTCGAGCAATTCCACTAACCGGAAGGCGACAACCTGCCCAGGACGGGAGAGGTCACGAATACGGTCGCTCAGCCATTCCTGATCGAAGTCAATATCTTGGGCTGATTCGATCTCTGAATCGCCTTCGTAGAGCACATAGACCGGAGCTTCGAAAGGGTACCCGATGAGCTTTGTCGACTCGTCGGATTGCTCTCGCTGAGACCGGATCTCTGCTACCGATGCCGAGCTATATTTGAGTGAGAAATTCTCGGCCTGTGGGTAATGATAGAAGACGAGCCGAGCCATCTCAATGCGTATTCGTGGGAAGTGGGTAAAGCAGTCCCGCTTTTATATTGAGTTCTATTTGCCTGGTACTACGACGTAGTGGGTGCGTTCACGTCCTCTAAATACTGGCTTTCCCACTCACGTCGCGCCTCGATCTCCCGCACTCCGCGTTGTGTGACCGTGTACACGTTCGTCCGTTTGTCGAGTTCACCTTTCTCCAAGAGGCCTTTGCTGACGAGGTCGTCGAGGTTTGGATAGAGCCGCCCATGATTGATCTCTTGTTCGTAGTAGTCGTCAAGTTCGGCCTTTACTGCGAGCCCGTGTGGTTCCTCGAGCCCGGCGATCACGTACAAGATTTCTCGCTGGAACCCAGTTAGATCGTGCATCCGTCTGTTCCCTATTTTTCAGGGGTAGCATATGTTCTCTCTGGTACTCAAAGGCGGAGATTCGGACCAAGGGTATCCAATGGTATGCTCGTCACCGAACAGCGTTTAATATCGAGGCATCTGTATCACCGGTAATGGCCCTTCGGACGAGGTCGCCCTTGAGGTTCCGTGGCTGTACTCGACGCGCTGTCAGCAGGTGGTAATCAATTGTGTCTTCATCTCAATCACTATCTCCCCCGTGCGCGCTTTGTGGTAGGGCTGTCACTGACGATCAAGTCGTGGGTGAGGACGACATCGACTTTTGCTGTGTTGGATGCCGAAACGTCCATCGAGTGCTCAGTGGTGATGGAGTCCCCAGTCGGATGGATCCGACAGGCGACCTCATACGCAGCCCCGGGCCTGTAGTGGACGACCGCGAGGCAAAAACACATCTATCGGGGTCTGAGGAACGTGTCTTCCTCCAAGTCGACGGGATGCACTGTGCGACGTGTGAAGCGTTTCTCGAATCGGTCGCTGAGGACTGTGAGGGCGTCGTTGACGCCGCGGCGAGTTACGTCACCGAGACGGTCCGTATCACATACGACTCTGACCGCATCTCGATGGACACTCTCTGTGATACCCTGAGTATACTCGGCTATTCGGCAACCATTCGTGCTGGAGGGAATGATGACGCACCGACTGTAATCGGACAGTCACGGCGTTCTGATGAGCCGAATGAACGAGGAATTGACGAGGTGCTGGGATTCCGTTACGCTGCTGGCGTCATTTTCGGGACGTTCATGCTCCTCCCGTATGCGGTCCTCCTCTATCCGGCGCAGCTCTCGTCGTTCTTTGGTGAGGGGACGCTCGATATGTACGCGAGTGCGTCCGGGATCGGCGGTGGAGATACCCTGTTGATCCTGCCACTCTTTCTCGTTCTGACGGGTGTCGTCCTCGGGTTCACCGGCCTGCCGTTGTTACAGGGTGCGTATGTTAGTCTGAAGATGCGGGAGCCGAACACAGACCTGCTCGTCGCACTTACCATCGTGAGTGCCTACGTGTACAGTACGATCACCTTTCTCCTCGGTCGGCTCGACGTCTTCTACGACCTCACGATTGTGGTTGCCGCGAGTGTGGTGGCCGCTATCTTCTACGAATCACTGAGCAAGCAGCGAGCGATGGATCGCCTGACGAATCTCACTATCTCTCACGTCACCGAAGCCAGGCGGTACGGCGCCGATGGGATGACGACGGTCGACGTTCATGACCTGAAAGCCGGGGAGCGGGTCCTCGTCCGCGAGGGCGAACGAATCCCGGTCGATGGAGTTCTCGCTGAGGGTGAGTGTACGGTCGACAAAGCGATCGTGACAGGCGAGTCGCTCCCGGTATCGAAGCAAGCGGAGACGAGATCGTCGGCGGGGCGGTCGTCACAAATGGTGCTGCTGTTCTCACGGTGAGCGATGGGACAACCAGTAGTATCGATCGCCTCATCACCTCTGTCTGGAATCTCCAGAGTGGGGATCACGGCGTCCAGCGGCAGGCCGATCGGCTCGCGTCAGTCATCATCCCGGTCGTCGTCGGTGGGGCGGTACTCGCCGGAGTGGGGTCGCTTCTGGTGGGGACGGGGATTCCCGTCGCCGTCCTGACGGCGCTGGTGGTTCTCTTGGTTGGGTGTCCGTGGGCACTTGGCCTGGCAACCCCGCTCTCGGTGGCAACCAGTATCGAACAAGCGGTAGAGCGGGGCATCGTCATCTTCGACGAGACAGTCTTCGAGCGCCTTCGGAACGTTGACGTCGTCGTCTTTGACAAAACGGGGACTCTCACGACCGGCCAGATGGAGGTCCTCGAGGCAAATGCACCGTCGGATCTCCTTGAAACCGTCGCGGCCCTCGAACAGCGAGCATCCCACCCGGCGGCCGACGCAATCGTGAATACGTTTGCACAAGGGAATCAGGAGGACGATCGCTCGAGAGCTGATGGGGGTGTTACCGATGGAAGTGAGCACGCGCACGCAGAGCACATCACCGAGTTCACGAGCCACACGACTGGCGTCGAGGGAGTCGTCGAGGACACGCGCGTTCTCGTCGGAAACCTCGATCTCTTCGCGGAACTCGGGTGGTCGGTGAGCGAGCAGATCGAGACGCGTGCCGCAGAGGCACGAACGGCCGGTCACCTTCCGGTCGTCGTCGGTCGTGACGCCCATGCAGAGGGCGTCATCGTCGTGGGCGATGAACCCCGCCCGAGCTGGGATGACACACTCACGCAACTGAGTGACCGTGACATCGAGATCGTCGTTCTGACCGGTGATGACGAGGCTGCTACTGACTTTCTCGACAGCCATCCTGCCGTCGATCACGTGTTCGCGGGGGTCCCGCCGGCAGGCAAGACCGCGACGATCCGGCGGTTACAGTCTCGTGGGCAGGTTACGATGGTCGGTGATGGAACGAACGACGCACCGGCTCTTGCGACCGCAGATATGGGGATCTCGCTCGGTGGTGGGACCGCACTCACGTCCGATGCCGCGGATATTTCTATCGTCGATGATGACCTCGCGGCGGTGGAGACGACGTTCGATCTCGCAGATGCAGCTCGTCGGCGTGTCAAACAGAACAACGGGCTAGCGCTGCTCTATAATGGGGTCACGATGCCACTCGCAGCGACGGGGTTGCTGAATCCGGTGTTCGCGATGGGTGCGGTCGTGGCGACCGGCGGTCTCCTCGCGGCGAACTCGTTCCGAGACCTGCTTCACAAGTAGCGGATCAAATCCCGCGAAGCGGCAAATACCTGCTGTAACCGGGTGAAGACGGGTCCTATCGCTTCATTCGAGGAATTCGAAGGCATCGAGGCCCGCGTACCCAACCGCAAAGCCCGCGACGATGATGCCTCCAGAGAGGACTTGGTAGAACGGGGTCGATGGGAGGAAGCCGGTTCCGAGTGTGCCGACGACGATTAATACTGCTGCCAGTCCAAAAACACGTACTGTCGACGTTTCCTCTTCATATCTTGGGATATTCGTCCAACCCGGGTGCTGTGTTCTCACGGTAGATACCTTTCCTCAGTCGGCCGGGATGATGGCAGCCGATTGACCGGGCTGTCGGGCTGCTTGGACCGAGTAGATCAGGCTCCCGGTGAAGAGGACGAAGCTTCCTACGATGAATACTGCACTGAGCGGCGAGGCCGAATCGACGAACACCCAGTAGAGGGGGGCGGAATCGATGGCCCGGCAGCAAGTACCGCGATCTTCGCGACGAGTGGCCCACAGCACCCACAGGTACACGTCCCGACGATTGCAGCACTTCCGGCGGTCCCTTCGGTCATGCCGGCTCGTTCCTCGACACGCCAGTGACGGGCAATGAAAGCGGCGTTCAACCCGATGAGTGCGCTTAGCATTCCGACAACGATGACCTGACCGGGTGACACGGCCAGGAAGAACGGGATATGTATGAACGGGAGATGTGGAATCGCAATTTCGAGCGTCGGCCACGATACTAGCTGATAGATTGCGGGCAGAACGACGACTGTCACTTCCTCAGGGAAGCCCTCCTCGGGGAACAACGAGAGGTACCCCGTTATCGAGACGAAAAAGAGAGCTAATACGACACCGACGCCGATTCCGAAGCGACGCGCAACCGGATCACGCATGACTGCGCGAATGACACTCCCTGCGTCCTTCCAGACGACATACCCGACCAGGAGTGGCGTGCCGAGGACGATGGCGTACCCGAGTGGATGCGTATCGCTTGCCAGTCCTGGAAGGAGGTAGGGGTACGAAATCCACAATCCCATGAGGATGCCGAGGAACGTGTACCGTGGTCGCGATGGCCAGCGGAGCCACCCAACGACGAAGCTCGCGACCATGATTCCCAAGCCACTCAGCAGGGCCAGTGGCTGATACCACGTTCGGGGGAACGGCATCGAGCTCGCGGTATATGTCGGATCCGGCGAGAGTCCTTCGAAGAGCACGGCTCCAAGCGCAGTGATAGCGATACCGGCGAACACGCCGTACAGAGCGGTTGTTGCCGTGATCCGATCTGTCCGCTTGAGAAGGATGAATCCACCGAGAATAACGGCACCAACGAAAGCAATAATCACACCGTGTCCTTGCGAGAGTCCACCGCTTCCGGTTGTACCGTGGGCAGACGCGACGGGAACCTGAGTGAGCGTAACAATCGCGGCGAGAAGTATAGAGAGTGGCCGAACAGACCCGATTCGAGAGGTCTGTCCACGGGAGGGGTCCCCACGTGGTTGCCGCTCTTCTGGTGATATTATTTTGTCTTGGACAGGGAGCCACTTTTACCTGACTGATTCACCTCTCATATCCTGGATTTGACTGTCGTTGGATCATGCTGGGTGTGGAAATATCCTCCTCCGAAGGTATGACCGGCAGAGTGACTTCACTCGCCGTCCAGAAAAACGAGGAACTGTATATGCTTGAGGAACCAGACTGGAAGAACGGCTCCAACCACTGCAGCGAGTGGGAGACTATTCGATGCTGTCCACACGATCTGCCCGAGGACGATGCCAATAATCAAGACGCCGTTGTATGCGATCGCATTCACCGCTAAATCGCCTCTCGATTCAGGCCGGGGCCACTTGACGAGACTGGGCTTGACTGCTGACGTCCGACCGGAAGCTACGGCGACAAGAAGTCCGAGTAAGCCGGATACAAACCATCCGAGAACAGCCGGTGGCAAGCTGTATACGACCGTGGCGGCGGCAAGAACAATCAGACACGGGCTGGTGATTGTACCGATCTCTACGGAAGTATAGCGGGTTAAAATGTGTTCCTCGGTTCCTTGTTGTGCGGTAGCCATCTGTGGGGGGTATGAGGAGAGCAGTGGAACGGATCGGGGATGCTCCGTCGAGGATTTGAACCTCGGTCCTCGACGTGAGTTGCCGAGATGATTGGCCGAGCTACACCAACGGAGCATTTCTAACTTGGGGCCTCAGTACTTCAAATACGGCCGGTGTCCTACTCAGTGGGAATCCGCTGTTTCCCCTTATGTTGGGGTCTTTGATACTGTGGTATGGAGCGTCGACAGGTTCTCAAGACGGCTGGAATTCTCGCTACAGGTGGCCTAACTGGTCTTGCCGGATGCAGTAGTTCGGGGAACGGAGATGGTGGCGGTGAGCCGAGCACGATTGAAACGCAGGAGACAGCTGGTGGGTCAGGAGACTCGAATACCGTTATGATGGTAACCGAAGGGAGCGAGTACTACTTCGATCCCATCGGTCTGTTCATCGAATCCGGGGAAACTGTGACGTTCAAAATCCAGAGCGGGAGCCACTCGGCAACCGCCTACAAAGAAGGCACGAGTTCAGCCTCGGTAAATCGGATTCCCGAAAGCGCAGAAACGTTCAATAGCGAAACGCTGAGTGAACAGGGCGCAACGTACGAGCACACGTTCGAGACCACAGGGACGTATGATTACTTCTGTATCCCGCACAAGACCCTAGGGATGGTCGGCCGGATCGTCGTCGGCGAACCCGGCGGTCCCGCGGAGGGGAGTATGCCGCCGGACGGAGACGTTCCCGAAAGCCAGACCATCGTCGATCAAGGCAGCGTCTCGTACAGCTCGTTCTCCGGGTAGGCGGCCGCGTATACTGCGAGCTGTGCGCTCTGGAATCGCTTGTACACCATATGGCCGACATTGACTGTGCTTCGGACCTACAGGAATCTATGTGGCACCCGATTACTGCCGGTTTCCAACAAATCTACTTTGTTAACGGTTTTGTCTATCCGGTCACAACAGTACATATGGAATTCGACTTTGTGCGCTCGGTGGCTCCCCTTGTCGTAATTGTCGCCGTCGCGGCGATTGCGCTCACGACCGTGATGAATTCCTCGACAGTCTTCATGATGGTTCTGCCCTCGATGATCGTCTTCTCAGTCATCGCGTTCTTCTTCGGGATGAAACACGGCGAGTTCCGCGCTAGTCCGTAACAGGCCGATCCAGTAGCCGAAATCCGCCGGGTTGCGGTCTATGCTAGCTCCCAGATATGTCGATTCCGATTGATTTCGATGACCGATTCGGAGTCCTAGCGACGGCTGTTTCAGCCGGGCAGTGTCGAACCAACAGGAGTCCACCAGAGCCGGATAAGTCCTATCGTTCAGTTAGATCCAGTCCTGGCCGTCGTGTAGAGCGCCTCTACGTGGAGTAGCCGGCGTACTCCATGAGCTGGTTGAAGATGTCCGTATCCATGACGGACCGATAGACCACGCCGGTGAGCATCCCGCCGGGATAGAACGTGCCGTTCATCACGTGGTTGACCTTGTGGCAGTGCATCAGGTAGATGCCGGGGTCTGCATCGGCAGTAAATTCGATTGTGTGTCGTTCAGCAGGGACAACGTTCGTGACGTCCATGTCGTGTCGGGCAGCCTCCGGAATCGCCCCGCCGTCCTTTTCGACGCGCTGGAAGCGATGGTTATGGATGTGCATCGGGTGCGACATGTACCCGCCGTTGACGAGGTGAATACGAACTGAGTCGCCCTCGTCGACGATGATCGGCGACCCTTCTTCGGGGTGCAGCGTTCGGGGCGCGCTCTTCCCGTTGACGGTAAACACGTCCGGGTTTCGACTTGCCGAATTGTAGGTGAAGTCCGCCTCACCGGCCCACTTCCGTGGAACCCGTGAATCCCAGTCCTTGATCGTCATGAAGTATTCGCGGTCCGCGGGTTCGTAGCCTTCGGGATCGACTCGGTAGATCCCATACATGCCCATGTCGATATGCCGGTGGGTCTGGAAGTGACAATGGTAGAAATGCGTCCCAGGGACGTTCGCGGGAATCTCGTAGGTGTGTGTCTCCCCCGGCGGGACCTGAATGCCGGTCGTCGTCGGGACGCCATCGTTCTCCCACGTCTTGCGAACCCCGTGGAAGTGAATCGTGTGGGGACGTCGGCCACCGGTGTTGTCGAGTGTCACTTCCATGGCGTTACCCTCGGTCGTTCTGAGAATTGGACCTGGGACGCTGGGGTCGTTGTCGTCGGCCTGGAACGCCCAGACACGTGGCAATTCGACGGGCCCACCCATTGTATCGAGCGGGTGGACGGCGTGGCGGGCCTGCTGAGTCCGCATCATCACTTCGCCACCCTGCTCGTCGACGTTGACGACTGTTGGAGGGCTGGTGTATGGGAGATTAGGCGAGTCAGTTTGTGCCTGCGTGGGCCTGTCGCTCGTTGCTGCTGGCTCGTTGGCTCCGCCCGCAGAACAGCCTGCTAACGAAGCGAGACCAGTCGCGCCAGTTGCCGCGAGAAACTCACGCCGGGACAGTCCGGTTCCGGGTGCGCCGAAACGTGTAGTCATGATACACTCGGCATTTTGGTTGGCCTAAATATAGGGTGACTGCGGTGTCCCGATTCACGGGACAGCGCGTGGATATGTTCGGCACAAGGCGAATGGAGATGGGGGCTTTTCACCTAGACTTGTTCGCTGTTAGGAGTCCGAAATTGGGCCTAGAAAGCGATCAGATTGTTAGAGTCCGCCCGTGGACGACAGATAGACTCCTGCGAACTGCACCGCATTATACGTCCCGTGAATCACAGCCGGCACTGTGAGGTTGTCCGTATACTCGTACGCTGCTCCCAGTACTAAGGCTAGGATGAATGCGATACCGATGTACACCAGTTTGCCTTCCCCTGACAACGAGAAGAGATGGATCGATGCGAACAGAGCGCTTGCGAGGACGATTGCACGGGCCGGATGGAGGCTTTCACGGAGGGTACCCTGGACAAGCCCCCGGAACAACAGTTCTTCTCCTGGACCGACCAACAGGAATTGAAGCGGAATCAGAAGAAGGAATACACTCGGATTTTGTCGCCCGACCTCGACGATCTGATTCTGAGCCGAGTTCAGACCGAGGGCCGTAATTACTGAGGACGCCACAAAGAGCAACCCCAGGATCGCTAGACTCCCCCCGACAATTACCGCTCCATCACGCTTGTCAGGTAGACGAACTGGAACGAATCCGAATCCGAGATCACGGCTTTTGAGATAGAGGATGGTGATGCCCCCAAACGTCACTCCTTGGAGGAAGAACGTACTCAAAACCAGCCTGAGGGCTGGACGTGACGCGAGGTCGACTCCGAACAACCCGACGACCGTCGCGACGGCAAGGATTACGAGAGCCCCCGCGACGTATGATCCATACGTGAGACCAATCGCCGAGGCGACAGACCGGAAACGAGATATCGACGACATTAATCAGATGTGAGCGTAGGGCTCCACCCTACAAGCTGGCTTCGATAGGTCGACTCCGGCGCTATTCATTCCAAGACTTCCCGCGGTAGTGATTTTGTTCATAGCTGATGTTCAGGTTCGACGAGGTTCGATCCAGCGAGGACTGTAATCGTCACGAGCACGAACGCAATGAGTGAGAGATTCGGAATCGTGAGTCCGAGTACCGGAGCCTGCCACTGGACGACTGCACAGGGGCCAGCAAAGGTGCATGAGGCCGTCGTTGCTTGGAGTACGGAGTGATATCCCGCGATTGAAGCTCCCACCACGGATAGTGGCACGACTGTTCGCCAGACTGTGTTGTGACTCTCGAGGGCGGCAACGCCGAGAACGACGACAAGCGGATACATGAGGATACGTTGTTACCAGCAGAGGGTACACGGAACGAGACCGAGGCCGAGACTGAACCAGAGGCTTCCCAAGGTCGCAACCGCCGCGACGCCCGCCCCACCTGCAAGCCAGAATCGTCCGTCGGACATCCATGACTCAGTTTGATCCAGTTGCATCTTCGATCAACTGTCTTGTTCGCTCTTCGTTCCCGAGTGGATTGACCGTCGTGCCATCGATGAGGAGCGTGGGTGTGGCGTCGACACCGGAATCGCTTGCAGCATTGTCAGTCGCCCGCAGCGCGTCGTCGTACTGGTTTTCTTGGATCGCCGTGCGGATCGACGCTGTCTCGGAGACGCCTGCGGCCTGAGCAAACTCGACCAATCTCTCGGTGGTCGCCCACT
>NZ_RKLU01000009.1 GCF_006861665.1 Halonotius terrestris
TCNTGATTCCTTAGCGAACTTCGGATACTTCGCTACCGTTTTCGTCGACCGATTCTCGAACCGTCATTTCCAAATCCCGGTCCTCTCGAACCGTCTTGATGAGTGCTTCAAGCAGACTGTTATACGCATTCGGGCGCTCTATCATTGCGACGTGACCGGTACGCTGTAGCCTGCAGAACACACTCTCGGGAATCCGTCTTGCAGTCCCACGTGCGACTTCGATGGGGACGATGCCGTCGGACGGCCCGTGAATGACGAGTGTCGGAGCATCGACTCGCTCAATATCGGGGCGACCGTCGTACCCCCAGAAGGCCTCGGTGACAGTCGTCCACGCCGAGCGACGGTGGGGAAGCGGGTTCGATTGCAGGAAGTCCTCAACCACGACCGATGGCGTCTCCTCGTGGAAGCCGACGCTGTAGGCTAACTGCCGAATGAGCGCGTCGTTCGCGGGTATCTTATAGAGTCGGAGTGCCAGAAATAGTCGCAAAAGCGGTTTCTCCCACGCGGGGGTGAGATCATGATCGCCCCCTGCGTGTAACACGAGCCCGGCTGTGGGATGGCGCTTCGCGTACTCGATAGCGAGGGCGGTACCGTAACTGTGGCCGTGGATGATCGGATTCGTGATACCGAGTTCATCAAGGAGATTCAGGAGGTCAGCTACATGCCCGGAGAGGGACTGCTCCTGCCGCATGGTCGAGTTTCCGTTGCCGGCGAGCGCATACGTGACCAACTCGTGGGTCCCCTCGAACGCGTCTAGTTGTGGATACGGGTTCCAAAGCGACCCGAGACCACCGTGGACGAACACGATCGCCGGGTCCGGCCCGGGGAGGTGAAGCGTCTCCAGTTCAACTGATTCCGACACCGGAACGGGTGTCGGTTCAGGAAGCGTTTCGGAAACGTCGTCGAACCGGACGTATCCCGGTGGAAAAGATGGTGACGCCATACTGAGTTAGAGATACCCCCTGCGGTGGTACCGAATAGACGATCCATCTGAGAGCCTGCTCCGAGGATCGTTTCGGTGGACACTAACCATCCTTGACAGTTATCGGTTGAGGGCGATTGTCTGGATGACCGGGTTACCCGTCATCGTGGATCTCATGCCGATTCCAGAGCAGGGCGAACAACCCGCCCATAAGATATCCTGCAACTAACGCGATCATGAGGCCGGCACCAGCCAGAGAGAGGTCGAAATCGACCGTGTCCTCGTACTCGACGAAGTTGGTCCGGGCGACAGTGGCGACCGCTGTTTCAGAGACGCCCGAGACGACGAATCCGATCCATGCAGCGTGCGACGCTGCGAAGATGGCACCGAATATGAGTCCTGCCCGGTTGGCGGAGATTTCCTCGCTCATGGTTCCGCCTCTCCTATCGAGTCATGAGCTGGTCGCTCCTCAGGGGCGGTTTCACCAGCGAACAAACCCAGCATGTCTGTCATACTTGTAGCACCGGCTACGGTCGCCTATTTCACTACGATTGTGGTTTCGATACTGGCATGACAGAACACCTCTCGTTAGAATGTGAAAGCGATCCGTGGCTGTAGTGACGATGACCCCAACCTGTCGAATCAAATTTCGGAGTTCTCTGGTAATCGAGCGTCCAGAGCGAACGCTCGGTCGTCCTTTAGAATTGTAAGCGTAATCGACTGAAACGAGGGGAACGACAACCAACATGAAAACGTAGGTGACCATATGGAACTGGCACTCTTCGGTGCGACAGGCGGGACCGGACGTGAACTGACGGCACAAGCGACCGAAGTGAATCACTCGATTCGCGCGCTCACTCGAAGCCCTGCAAAACTCCCACCGAACCAGGCAGTCACCGCCGTGGAGGGGGATGTACTCGATCCGGACGCGGTCGAAGCCACCGTAAACGGATCAGATGCGGTCATCTGTCTTCTCGGTCGAACGTCGGACAATCCCTCCGACGTGGTCTCTCGCGGGACCGCGAACATTATCGATGCAATGCAGGAACGGGGGATCGAACGCCTGGTCGTCCTGACATCGATGGGGTTAGGATCGAGCGTCCAGCAGGTTCCGTGGTACGTCCGCCTTGCGAACGTGACGGTGCTCTATGACCTGATGGCCGACAAAGCCAGACAGGAGGAACTCGTCGCTGGGAGCGGTCTCGACTGGACGATCGTCCGCCCCGGCGGTCTTACAGATGGACCCAAAACCGGGGAGTACGAACACGGCGTCGACATCGACGCCACGGCTGGTCCGATTTCACGCGCTGACGTTGCGGACTTCCTCCTTGAGATCCTTCAGACGGACTCCTATCTCCGTGACGTGCCAGTCGTAACGACGAACCAGAGCGTTGACGCCGAATTCCTCTGGGACCAAGTCACGGCTGTCGCGCAACGTCTACGAGGATGAGTGAATAACCGTCTCACTAATTCACGATTCCAAGATACTTTGCTGAATCGGGAATTCAGGGGTTCGGCGCATAGAGCGCGTACAGGATAGAAAGCATGCCCGCTGCCGCGGCTAGAGCAGCCACGAGACCTGCCTGGAAGATTGTTACCTGGAGCAGTTCGAATAGAACTCCTTCGAGGAGTCCACCGAGGCCAATTAGTGCGAACCCAAGGGCGACGTAGAGCATCAGCTGTGTTCCGTGGCGTTGGTAGCCGCGATAGGCTTGGTACGCGATGACCAGAGCCAACGCGGTCATGAACAACTTGGCGATGACGAATAATGTGTGTTCCATGAATCAGTCTCCCCGCATGTTTTCAAAGATGGAGGTGATCCGGTCCGCGGGATCCGGCCGGACATCGATCTGGATGTCAAACCCCTCGTCTTGGAGGAGGACTTCGATACGTTCGAGACGTGCCTCATACTCCTGATAGTGCCGACCAGCGGGATCGACGTGCGTGTACTCTTCGAGAAGTCCTTGCTCGACGAGTGTGTTGACGCGACGAGAGGCGGTTGGGCGTGACATATCGCATTCCTCGCTGAGCTCTTTTGCAGAGAGTCGGTCCGTGTTCGTCGCCACGAGAATATCGCGAGCGTACTCGTCGTCGAGTGTGGCAAAGATGGCTGGTGGGCTCAACTCCTCAGTCACACTCGCATACTCGTCCTAGTGGGGTAAAATAGCCGCCCGGTTTTCTGACTCAGAACACTGGCTCACCGGTATATCGTCTCTCCCTGCGTACTCTCACTCGGTGAAGTAACAATGTCTACGATTCCCTCTGGCGTTAACCAACTTGAGAGCAAGGTCGGTGGCCTGACCGTCGGTGGCCGCGTCCACAGCCTCAGCGCGTGGTTCGTGCTCGCACTCCGCCTCATGATGGGGTATGCGTTCGCGTACTCCGGGTTCACGAAGATCACTGGCGAATTCGCGGCGGGTGGCTACCTCTCGAACGTCGCGGCGACCAACGGCAACCCCCTCGCGGGAATGTTCGCGTGGATGGGTTCGACCCCTTGGTTCGTCGAGTTCGCGAACGTAGCTGTCCCGTGGGGCGAGCTGTTCATCGGTCTCGGACTGCTCGTCGGCGCNGTCGTCCGCCTCGCGGCGTTCTTCGGCGCGCTCATGATGNTCATGTTCTACTTCGGGAACTGGNNCNTCGNNCACGGCNTCATCAACGGNGACTTCGCGTACATGCTCGTGTTCCTCGCGGTNGCGGCGTTCGGNGCNGGCCGCATCCTCGGGCTCGACNNGNANATCGAACAGTACGAGGTCNGCGNCGAGGCGCTCGTCGAGCGCTACCCCGTCCTCGAGTACATCCTCGGCTAACCACGCCGAATCATTTCAGGAGAAATATACATGACAAACTCAATTCAACCACGCGGTACTCGTTCCCTCGGACTGATCGTCGTCGGTGCGCTGACGGTCGCGGTTATCGGGGGTATGGCCCTGACGCACGCAGCCGTCCCGGACGCGGTGATGTGGGACTGGCACTACGGAATGTGGGACGACGGCCACATGACCGGCTGGGGGCTATGGGGATGGGGCATGATGCTGTTCGGCATCCTCTGGATGGCCCTCATCATTGGTCTACCCATCTATCTCGTCTATTGGCTGGCTACCCGATCTCAGGCTGACGGACCCGCCGAGGATAGAGCCCTCGTGACTCTCCGTGAGCAGTACGCCCGCGGTGAGATCGACGACGAAGAATTCGAACGCCGCCGTGGCCGCCTCGCGGCGAATCGCTAACATACGTCGCTACCGAAGAGGAGAGCTACTACCGACATCCTCCGAGATGGAAATCACACCCATCGCGGATTTTCAGATAATTCATGGACATTGGAGTAGCTGATCTGTACGAGAGAACCTACGCAGGCGCAGACTCTCCAATCTCGATGTACTGATGCTCCCACTCACGGCGAGCTTCGATTTCACGGCGGCCGCGGCGCGTGAGCGTATAGACGTTCGTCCGGCGGTCCTTCTCACCTTTCTCGACGAGGCCTTTCTCGACGAGCGTGTCCAGATTCGGATAGAGCCGGCCGTGGTTGATCTCCTGTTCGTAGTAGTCGTCGAGTTCGGCCTTTACTGCGAGCCCGTGTGGTTCCTCAAGCCCGGCGATCACGTACAAGATATCCCGCTGGAACCCGGTTAGATCGTGCATCCGTGTGCTCCCTATTTTTGAGGGGTGGCATATGTTCTCTCTGGTGCTCAAAGGCGGAGATTCGGACCAAGGGTATCTACTCGTATACTCGTCACCGAACAGCGTTTAATATCGAGGCATCTGTATCACCGGTAATGACACTTCGGCCGAGGTCGCCCTTGCGGCTCCGTGGCTGTGCTCGGCTCGCTGTCAGCTGGTGGTAATCAATTGTGTCTTCGTCTCAATCACTATCTTCCACATGCGCGCTTTGTAGTAGGGCTGTCTCCGAGGATCGAGTCGTGGCTGAGGACGACATCGTCTTCTGCTGTGATGGATGTCGAAACGTCCATCGAGTGCTCGGTAGCGATGGAGATCACAGTCGGATGGCTCCGACGGACGATATCATGCGCAAGCCTGAGTCTGGAACGGACGAGCGCGAGGCAGCCATGCATCGATTAGGAGCTGAGGACCGTGTCTTCCTCCGAGTCGACGGGATGCACTGTGCGACGTGTGAGGGATTTCTCGAATCGGCCGCCAAGGATTGCAAAGGCGTCGTCGATGCGGCAGCAAGCTACGTTACCGAGACGGTCCGTATCACATACGACCCTGATCGTGCCTCAAAGGAGACTCTCTGTGATGCCCTGAGTACGCTCGGTTATTCGGCTACCCTTCGTGCTGGAGGGAATGATGGCTCACCGACTGTAATCGGACAGTCACGGCGATCTGACGAGCCGAATGAACGAGGGATTGACGAGGTGCTGGGATTCCGTTACGCTGTTGGCGTCATTTTTGGGACGTTCATGCTCCTCCCGTATGCGGTTCTCCTCTACCCGGCGCAGCTCTCGTCATTCTTTGGCGATGGGACGCTCGATATGTACGCGAGTGCGTCCGGACTCGGCGGTGGAGATGGCCTGTTGATCCTGCCACTCTTTCTCGTTTTGACAGGGGTGGTTCTGTTATTCACTGGCCTCCCACTGTTACAAGGTGCGTATGTTAGTCTGAAGATGCGACAGCCGAACACAGACCTGCTCGTCGCACTTACCATCGTGAGTGCCTACGTGTACAGTACGATTGCCTTTCTCCTCGGTCGGATCGATGTTTTCTACGACCTCACGATTCTGGTTGCCGCGAGTGTGGTGGCTGCTATCTTCTACGAATCCCTGAGCAAACAGCGAGCGATGGATCGCCTGACGAATCTCACTATCTCTCACGTCACCGAGGCCAGGCGGTATGGCGCCGATAGGATGACAACGATGGTCGACGTACACGATCTGGAACCCGGGGAGCGTGTCCTCGTCCGCGAGGGCGAACGAATCCCGGTCGATGGAGTTCTCGCTGAGGGTGAGTGCACGGTCGACGAAGCGATCGTGACGGGCGAGTCGCTCCCGGTATCGAAGCGAGCGGGCGACGACGTCGTCGGCGGGGCAGTCGTCACAAATGGTGCTGCTGTTCTCACAGTGAGCGATGGGACAACCAGTAGTATCGATCGCCTCATCACCTCGGTCTGGAATCTCCAGAGCGGGGAGCACGGCGTCCAGCGGCAGGCCGACCGGCTCGCGTCGGTTATCATCCCGGTCGTCGTCGGTGGGGCGGTACTCACTGGATTGGGGTCGCTTCTGGTGGGGACTGGCATTCCCGTCGCCGTCCTGACGGCGCTGGGAGTTCTCCTGGTTGGGTGTCCGTGGGCACTTGGCCTGGCAACCCCGCTCTCGGTGGCAACCAGTATCGAACAAGCGGTAGAGCGGGGCATCGTCATCTTCGACGAGACCGTCTTCGAGCGCCTTCGGAACGTCGATGTCGTCGTCTTCGACAAAACGGGGACTCTCACGACCGGCCAGATGGATGTCCTCGAGGCGGATGCACCGTCGGATCTCCTCGAAACCGTCGCGGCCCTCGAACAGCGAGCATCCCACCCGGCGGCCGCCGCGATCGTGAATACATTAGGAAAAGGGAGTCAGGACGGCGACCGATCGAGAGCCGATGGGGGTGTTACCGATGGAAGTGATCACGAGCACGCAGCGGACATCACTGAATTCACGAGCCACGCGACCGGCGTCGAAGGAGTCGTCGCGGACACGCGCGTTCTCGTCGGGAATCTCGATCTCTTCGCGGACCTGGGGTGGTCGGTGAGCGAGCAGATCGCGACGCGGGCCACAGGGGCACGAACGGCCGGTCAGCTACCGGTCGTCGTCGGCCGTGACGGTCATGCAGAGGGCGTCATCGTCGTGGGAGACGAACCACGCCCGAGTTGGGATGACACACTCACGCAACTGAGTGATCGTGATATCGAGATCGTCGTTCTGACCGGCGATGACGAGGCCGCCACTGACTTTCTCGACAGCCACCCTGCCGTCGATCACGTGTTCGCGGGGGTCCCACCCGCAGGCAAGACCGCGACGATTCGGCGGTTGCAGTCCCGGGGACAGGTTACGATGGTCGGTGATGGAACGAACGATGCGCCGGCCCTAGCGACCGCAGACCTGGGAATCTCGCTCGGTGGGGGGACGGCACTCGCATCCGATGCCGCGGATATTTCTATCGTCGATGACGACCTCGCGGCGGTGGAGACGACGTTCGATCTCGCAGATGCAGCTCGTCGGCGTGTCACACAGAACAACGGGCTAGCGCTGCTCTATAATCTGGTCACGATGCCCCTCGCAGCGACGGGGTTGCTGAATCCGGTGTTCGCGATGGGTGCGGTCGTGGCGACCGGCGGTCTCCTCGCGGCGAACTCGTTTCGAGACCTGCTTCACGAGTAGCGGATCAAATCCTACGAAGCGGCAGATACCTACTGTAACCGGATGAAGACGGCCCCTATTGCTTCATTCGAGGAACTCGAAGGCACCGAGGCCCGCGTACCCGACTACAAAGCCTGCTACGATGATGCCTCCAGAGAGAATCTGGTAGAACGGCGTCGACGGCAGGAAGCCGGTCGCAAGGGTACCGACAACGATCAGTACCGCTGCCAGTCCAAACAATCCGTAGCGTCGATGTTTGCTCTCCATATCTTGAGACATCCGTCAACCGTGTTCTCACGGTAGATCTCTCATTTCAGTCGGCTGGGATGATGGCGGCCGATTGATCGGGCTGTCGGGCTGCTTGGACCGAGTAGAGTAGACTCCCGGTGAAGAGGATGAAGCTCCCGACAATGAATACCGCACTGAGCGGCGAAGCGGAATCGACGAACACCCAGTAGAGAGGGGCGGCAATCGATGGCCCGGCAGCAAGCACCGCGATCTTCGCGACGAGTGGCCCACAGCACCCACAGGTACACGTCCCGACGATTGCAGCACTTCCCGCGGTTCCTTCGGTCATACCAGCCCGTTCCTCAACACGCCAGTGCCGGGCGATGAGAGCGGCGTTCAGCCCGATGAGTGCGCTCAGCAGCCCGACGATGATGACCTGGCCGGGGGACACGGCCAGGAAGAACGGGATATGTACGTACGGGAGGTGCGGAATCGCGATTTCGAGCGTGGGCCACGACACCAGCTGATAGATCGCGGGCAGCACGACGACCGTCACCTCCTCGGGGAAGCCCTCCTCGGGGAAAAACGAGAGGTAGCCCGTCACGGTAACGAAAAAGAGCGCTAACACGATGCCGACGCCGATGCCGAAGCGACGCGCAACCGGATCACGCATAACTGCGCGAATGACACTCCCTGCGTCCTTCCAGACGACATACCCGACCAGGAGTGGCGTGCCGAGGACGATGGCGTACCCGAGTGGATGGGTATCGCTTGCCAGTCCAGGAAGCAAGTAAGGGTACGAGATCCACAGTCCCATGAGGATACCAAGGAACGTGTACCGTGGCCGGGATGGCCAGCGGAGCCACCCAACGACGAAGCTCGCGACCATGATGCCCAAGCCACTCAGTAGGGCAAGTGGTTGATACCACGACCGGGGAAACGGCATTGAGTTCGCAGTGTACGTCGGATCGGGAGAGAGTCCTTCGAAGAGTACGGCTCCAAGCGCAGTGATAGCGATACCGGCGAACACGCCGTACAGAGCGGTTGTCGCCGTAATCCGATCTGTCCGCTTGAGAAGGATGAATCCACCGAGGATAACGGCACCAACGAGTGCAATAATTACACCGTGTCCTTGCGAGAGTCCACCACTTCCGGTTGTACCGTGGGCGGACGCGACTGGAACCTGAGTGAGCGTACCAATCGCGGCGAGAAGTACAGAGAGTGGCCGAACAGACCCAATTCGAGAGGCCTGTCCACGGGAGGATTCCCCCCGTTGTTGGCGCTCTTCCGGTGACATTATTCGACCTTGGATAGGGAGCCACTTCTACCTGACTGATTTATCTCTGATATCCCGGATTTGCCTGTCTTGTATCCTCAGGGTGTGGAAATACCCTCCTCCGAAAGTATGACCAACACGGTGAATTCACTCGCCGTCCAGAAACACGAGGAACTGTATGTGCTTGAGGAACCAGACCGGAAGAACGGCCCCAACCCCTGCAGCGAGTGGGAGACTATTCGATGCCGTCCACACAATCTGTCCAAGTACGGTTCCAATAATCAAAACGCCGTTGTATGCGATCGCATTCACCGCTAAATCGCCTTTCGACTCAGGTCGGGGCCACTTGATGAGACTGAGCTTGACCGCTGACGTCCGGCCGGAAGCTACTGCGACAAGAAGTCCGAGTAAGCCGGATACAAACCATCCGAGTACAGCTGGTGGCCAGCTATATACGACCGTGGCGGCGGCAAGAACAAACAGACACGGGCTAGTGAGTGTACCGATTTCTACAGAGAGATAGCGGGTCAAAATGTGTTCTTCGGTCTCTTGTTGTGCGGTGGCCATCTGTGATAGTTATGAGTAGAGCAGTGGAACGGATCAGGGATGCTCCGTCGAGGATTTGAACCCCGGTCCTCGACGAGAGATGCCGAGATGATTGGCCGAGCTACACCAACGGAGCATCTTGAACTCGCTGGTCACTCCTGTTAAGCCTGACCACTTCATCAAACGGTTCGATATACTCAGGCGCCTACGTGGAATCTGTAGTATCGATCACCCATTGTTTGATGAGCTCATTCACGTTGTAGAAGAGAATTCCAACCGAGACGAGTGTTGTGACAAAATAAATAATCAATCCTGGCGGGCCACCAATCGATGTGCCAATCGCACCTCCTCCGAACCCGACAACCGTAAGCTCAACCCACGTCACTACGATACGAGACAGCAATCGGGGTTCCGAACTGGATTGTATTGATACCATCGTCTCAGGTCACCATCTTCACGAACTGATGTTGATTTCTCATTGGATTCTATCCTCACAATTCAACGACACGCTGTTGCCTGATTATGCGTCTCATCCGTACGTTCCCTCAGTATCGACGGGACCACTGAACGCTGAATAGAGCACGATAAAGTATATGAGCACAATCGGCAGCAGCACGCTCGCCATGATCGACATGAGATTGAGCGGAAGCGTCGAGATGATCGCATCTCGGATGGTGAGTCCAGCCGTTCGATCGACGACGGGGAACAGTAGGGTCGCAACGAGCCCTACGAATCCGAAGACGAGCGCGACTGTCGCCGCGAACGCGGCGTAGTACCGACGTTTGCGGAGCGCGACGACGTAGATTCCCGTCAGAGTTGCAGTGAGAATTATAAGTGCAACGACGGTGGGGGATCGGAAAGAGGAGCGCAGCCCTGGTTCGGTCACGTATATCGCTCCGAGAGTGATGATTGCTCCACCAAGATAACCCACGGCGGCTCGAATACCGTAGGTCCGCATTTCGCCTCGCAGCGCGCCGCGGGTTTTCAGCCCGAGGAATGCCGCCCCGTCGACGATCGTGAGGGTGAGGACTGTGAGACCACCGAGGACCCCCACTGGGGTGATCAGGCTGGTCGCCCCGAGCAGCCAGTTCATCACGAACAGCCCTAGCAGAAACGGCGTCACGGTACTCCCGATGACGAACGAGTAGCCCCAGAGTGTCCGCCAACGGTCATTTTCGCGCTCCTCGTACATCTCGGGAGCGAGCCCTCGGAGCCCGAGTGCGGCGAGAATCGCGAACATCAACAGATAGTACCGGCTGAAGAGGTTCGCGTAGACGGACGGAAACGCCGCGAATAGTGCTCCACCAAAGACGACGAGCCAGACCTCGTTCCCGTCCCAGAACGGCCCAACAGCCGCCAACAGCTGTTCTTTCTCGTGGTCGTCACGGGTCGCAAACAGGACGCCCACGCCGAAGTCGAACCCGTCGAGAAAGAGAAACATCCCGAATATGAAGAACAGCAGCGCGAACCAGAGCTCGGCGAGTGGTAATCCGAATAGCGGCTTCGTGGCCAGCGATCCGACGCTAGTCACTAGATGTCACCTCCGTTTTCGATGGAGGGGCGCGGTCACTCAGTCTGAGTTCATTGTAGGATGGTGGCCCTTCTCTGATGATGCGACTGACGACGTACGTGTAGAGGCTCAACAACAGGGCGTACCCGGTGGCGAAGCCGATGAGCGTGAACGTTGCTTCTGCACCTGTTAAATCGGAGGAAACGCCAGCACTTGTTTTCATCACTCCTTGAATGACCCATGGTTGTCGCCCGACCTCGGTAACGATCCAGCCGACTTCCACGGCGAGGAACCCTAAGAGAGATGAGGCCATCAAAGCCTTGTGTAATAGGTCGTCCTCGAAGAGTTCCCCACGCCACCATCGATAGGCACCCCAGACGGCCAACAGGATGAACCAGAAGCCGAGCGCAACCATGATTCGGAACGCCCAGAAGACGATCGCCACTGGTGGGGCTTTCGTCGAGAAGGATTCGAGGCCACGTATTGTCGCCTGTGGGTTTCCGCCACTCGCGAGCCAGGATGCTCCCCCCGGGATGCCGATGCCAAATAGCTCTTTCGTGCGTGGGTTCAGCAGGTCGTTGACGTCCGTGGGGAACGCGACAATATACTCGGGGACGTAGGAGTCTGTTTCCCAGACGGCTTCCATCGCGGCGAATTTCTGGGGTTGGGTTTCAGAGACGTGGCGGGCATACTCATCGCCCTGAATTACCTGTAGTGGAGCCGTGATGAGGAGAACAACGAGCGCGATTTTGAGCGTCTTCTCCCAGACATTGATGTGTTCAATTGGGTAGCCCCAGACGTGGTGCCGGAACACGTAGTAGGCCGCGACGCCGGCCATGAAGAGCGCCACCGACTCGACTGCGGCGTTCTGCATGTGGACGAACATATAGGGGAATCTCGGGTTGAGGTAGGCCGCGAGCGGATCGGTGAGTTTTACGACTCGCTGGCCGTTCTCGACGACGATCTCGAAGCCCCGAGGCGTCTGCATCCAGGAGTTCGCGATAAGGATCCACACGGCCGAGAGCCACGTCCCGAGCCCGACCGCGATACTCGAGAGGAAGTAGAGGCGGTCCGAGACGCGGTCACGGCCGAAGACGAAGATGCCGAGGAACGTCGCCTCCAGCATGAACGCCATCATCCCTTCGAGCGCGAGCGGGCCGCCAAACAGCTCCCCGGCGGTAGTCGAGAACGCGGCGAAGTTCGTTCCGAATTCGAACTCGAGGACGAGTCCGGTCACTGTGCCAACGACGAAGCTGACCGCAAAGATGCGCGTCCAGAACCGACGTAACTGTTCGTACACTGGCTGTTCTGTACGAATCTCTTTCCATGTAAAATAGATGAGAAACGGTGCAAGTCCCATACTCATCACTGGGAAGATGATGTGAACGATCGTGGTGAGCGCAAACTGGAGTCGGCTCGCAAGAACGGGATCAACCATCGGGCTCACCTCGACAGAGGTAGCTATTGGTCTGAACGGTGGCCCAGAGATCGAATGAAGAATGGGGCCATGCCAAGCGGAATGCCATCACTCCGACTTTGCGACTTCGGTACGTCAAACGAAGGCGGTGTCCTATGTATTGGGAATCCGCCTTCGACCCTTATATTGGGGAGTTTGATAAGTGGGTATGGAGCGTCGACAGGTCCTCAAGACAGCCGGACTTCTCGCAACAGGTGGCGTAACTGGTCTCGCCGGATGCAGTAGTTCGGGGAACGGAGATAGTGGCGGTGAGCCAACCACGACTGAAACGCAGGAGACAACTGGTGGGTCAGGAGACTCGAATACCGTTATGATGGTTACCGAAGGGAGCGAGTATTATTTCGATCCCATCGGTCTGTTCATCGAATCCGGGGAGACAGTCACGTTCGAAATCCAGAGTGGGAGTCACTCGGCAACTGCCTACAAACAAGGAACGAGTTCAGCAGAGGTGACACGGATTCCCGAGGGAGCAGAAACGTTCAATAGCGAAATCCTGAGTGAACAGGGGGCAACGTTCGAGCATACGTTCGAGACCACGGGGACGTACGATTATTTCTGTATCCCGCACAAGTCCCTGGGGATGGTTGGTCGGATTGTCGTTGGCGAACCCGGCGGTCCCGCGGAGGGGAGTATGCCGCCGGACGGAGACGTTCCCGAAAGCCAGACCATCGTCGATCAGGGCAGCGTCTCATACAGCTCGTTCTCCGGGTAGGCGGCCGCGTATACTGCGAGCTGTGCGCTCTGGAATCGCTTGTACACCATATGGCCGACATTGACTCTGCTTCGGACTTCCAGTATGGAGACATACGCTGTCGATGACGCTCGCACAAGGCTCGTGGCCGACATACACGGATGCTGCCCTCGATAGTGTTCGGCGAGAACGACGTGAGGTCGAACGTGAATGTCGAGCCTTCCAACGGTTTCGCCAGCGTATTCAGACAGTCGACACACAGACTCCTCGGTTCGAACGGTCCGTTGTTGGAGTGAATCAGAACTTTATATCCGAAGAGAAGTCGATCCGTGATGCCATCGAGCCGTGGTATCATGATACTGTAATGGCAGTCGACCACTACGGCGACGTGTACGGTGATTCGTTCGAGGCGAGCCTCAGTGCCGAGTTCGGGGTCGATGTGTTGGTTCTAATCTCGGAAGCGACTACGTTCTCACCAGTCATCAAACAACGACTCCTCGAGGCCGCACAGCAGTGTATTGACAACCGCCAGGTCTTTCTGGAGAGCCTCCAGGATGAATTCACTACGCTCAAAGATGCGCAATCTACAGTTCAGGAGATTCGAGAGGCGATAGCAGAACTTGATTCTACGGAATTACAGAGGGGCTCAGATACTGAACTGACCGACCGATACGACACGCTTCACACGTTGAATAGTGAATGTAAGAGTTGGATCCAGCAACGGCAGGAGGAAATCCACACTCATCGAATCGATCGATCGGCAGACGTGGATACCCACACTGATCTCTGTTCGTATCTCTATGAGGGTCTGGAGGTTGATTATCCGGTATTGGCGACGTTTGTCGATATCTTGGAAATCATTTCCCAATATGAGTAGTTCCTTCTTTCACTTCCTACTCAGTCGTCAGTGTCGGTTTTCAGCAAATCTACAGAGAAAGCAAGGCGAGTGCCTCGGGGCTTGACCCCGAGGTGGTTCACTTTGTTAACGGTTTTGTCTATCCGGTCACAACAGTACATATGGAATTCGACTTTGTGCGCTCGGTGGCTCCCCTTGTCGTAATTGTCGCCGTCGCGGCGATCGCGCTCACGACCGTGATGACCTCCTCGACAGTCTTCATGATGGTTCTGCCCTCGATGATCGTCTTCTCAGTCATCGCGTTCTTCTTCGGGATGAAACACGGCGAGTTCCGCGCCAGTCCGTAACAGGCCGACCCAGTAGCCGAAATCCGCCAGATTGCGATCCATGCTAGCCTCCAGCTGTGTTGATTCCGATTCATTTCGATGACCGATTCGCAGTCCTGGCGACGGCTGTTTCAACGGGGCGGTGTCGAACCAACGGTAGTCCACCAGGGGCGGTTAACCACTATCGTTCAGTTAGATCCAGTCCGGGTCGTCGTATAGAGCGTCTCTACGTGGAGTAGCCGGCGTACTCCATAAGCTGGTTGAAGATGTCCGTATCCATGACGGACCGATAGACCACTCCAGTAAGCATCCCGCCGGGATAGAATGTGCCGTTCATCACGTGGTTGACTTTGTGACAGTGCATCAGGTAGATGCCGGGGTCTGCATCGGCAGTAAATTCGATCGTGTGTCGTTCAGCAGGGGCAACGTTCGTGACGTCCATGTCGTGTCGGGCAGCCTCCGGAATCGTCCCGCCGTCCTTTTCGACGCGCTGGAAGCGGTGGTTATGGATGTGCATCGGGTGCGACATGTACCCGCCGTTGACGAGGTGGATACGAACTGAATCGCCCTCGTCGACGATGATCGGGGACCCTTCTTCGGGGTGCAGCGTCCGGGGCGCGCTCTTCCCATTGACGGTAAACACGTCTGGATTTCGACTTGCCGAATTGTAGGTGAAGTCCGCCTCACCGGCCCACTTCCGTGGAACCCGCGAATCCCAGTCCTTGATCGTCATAAAGTACTCGCGGTCCGCCGGTTCGTAGCCTTCGGGATCGACTCGGTAGACCCCGTACATGCCCATGTCGATATGTCGGTGGGTCTGGAAGTGACAATGGTAGAAATGCGTCCCAGGGACGTTAGCGGGTATTTCGTAGGTGTGTGTCTCCCCTGGCGGGACCTGAATGCCGGTCGTCGTCGGAACACCGTCGTTCTTCCACGTCTTGCGAACCCCGTGGAAGTGAATCGTGTGGGGACGTCGGCCATCGGTATTGTCGAGTGTCACCTCCATCGCGTTACCCTCGGTCGTTCTAAGAATTGGGCCGGGGACGCTGGGGTCGTTGTCGTCGGCCTGGAACGCCCAGACGCGTGGGAATTCGACGGGCCCACCCATTGTATCGAGCGGGTGGACGGCGTGGCGGGCCTGCTGAGTCCGCACCGTCACTTCGCCGCCCTGCTCGTCGACGTTGACGACTGTTGGAGGGCTGGTGTATGGGAGATTAGGCGAGTCAGTTTGTGCCTGCGTGGGCTTGTCGCTCGTTGCTGCTGGCTCGTTGGTTCCGCCCGCAGAACAGCCTGATAACGAAGCGAGACCAGTCGCGCCAGTTGCCGCGAGAAACTCACGCCGGGACAGTCCGGTTCCGGGTGCGCCGAAACGTGTAGTCATGATACACTCGGTATTTTGGTTGGCCTAAACATAGGGCGACTGCGGCGTCCCAATTCACGGGACAGCGCGTGGATATGTTCGGCAAAAGGCGAATGAAGATCGCGGCCTTTCGCCTATACTTGTTCGCCGTTAGGAGTCCGAAACTGAGGTTGAAAGCGATCAGACTTTTAGAGTCCGCCTGTCGCCGTCAGATAGGCCCCTGCGAACTGCACCGCGTTATACGTCCCGTGAATCACAGCCGGAACTGTGAGGTTGTCCGTGTACTCGTACGCTGCTCCCAGTACCAAGGCCAGGACGAATGCGATACCGATGTACACCAGTTTGCCTTCCCCTGACAACGAGAAGAGATGGATCGATGCGAACAGAGCGCTTGCGAGGATGATTGCACGAGCCGGATGGAGACTTTCACGGAGGGTGCCCTGGACGAGGCCCCGGAACAACAGCTCTTCTCCCGGGCCGACCAACAGAAATTGGAGCGGGATCAGAAGAAGGAAGACACTCGGATTTTGTCGCCCGACCTTGACGATCTGATTCTGAGCCGAGTTCAGACCCAGGGCCGTGATTACTGAGGACGCCACAAAGAGCAACCCAAGGATCGCTATACTCCCTCCGATAATCACCGCTCCCTCACGCTTGTCAGGCAGACGAACTGGAACGAATCCAAATCCGAGATCACGGCCTTTGAGATAGAGGATGGCGATGCCCCCAAACGTCACTCCTTGGAGGAAGAACGTACTCAAGACCAACCTGAGGGCTGGACGTGACGCGAGGTCGACTCCGAACACTCCGACGACCGTCGCGACGGCAAGGATTACGATAGCCCCCGCGACGTATGATCCATACGTGAGACCAATCGCCGAGGCGACAGACCGGAAACGAGATATCGACGACATACTCAGATGTGTGCGTAGGGCTCCACCCTACAAGCTGGCTGTAATAGGTCGACTCCGGCACTATCCATTACAGGACTTCCCGCGGTAGTAATTTTATTCATGGCTGATGTTCAGGTTCGACGAGGTTCGATCCAGCGAGGACTGTAATGGTCACGAGTACGAACGCGATCAGTGAGAGATTCGGAATCGTGAGTCCGAGCACCGGAGCCTGCCATTGGACGACTGCACAGGGGCCAGCAAAGGTGCATGAGGCCGTCGTTGCTTGGAGCACGGAGTGATATCCCGCGATTAAAACACCCACCACGGACAGTGGCACAACTGTTCGCCAGACTGTGTTGTGACTCTCGAGGGCGGCAACGCCGAGAACGACGACAAGCGGATACATGAGGATACGTTGATACCAACAGAGGGTACACGGAACGAGACCGAGGCCGAGACTGAACCAGAGGCTTCCCAGGGTCGCAACCGCCGCGACGCATGCCCCGCCTGCAAGCCAGAATCGTCCTTCGGACATCCATGATTCAGTTTGATCCAGTTGCATCTTCGATCAACTGTCTTGTTCGCTCTTCGTTTCCGAGTGGATTGACCGTCGTGCCATTGATGAGGAGCGTGGGTGTGGCGTCAACACCGGCATCGCTCGCAGCCCTGTCAGTCGCCCGCAGCGCGTCGTCGTACTGCTTTTCTTGGATCGCCGTGCGGATCGACGCAGTTTCCGAGACGCCTGCCGACTGCGCAAACTCGACCAATCTCTCGGCGGTCGCCCACTGGTCGCTTTCGGGTGGCTGATTCCGGAACACGTATTCGTGAAACGACCAGTACGAGGCTGGGTCGGTGTTCCAGACGGCTAATCCGGCCTGTCCAGCTGCCGGGGCATCGGGGCCCAAAAACGGGTCGCCACCGATATATGCGAGATTGCGGAACTCGAGCGCGATCGTGCCTGGTTCCACGTAGTCCGTCACGAGCTGTGAGAGCATCCCCGTACTGAACTGGGCGCAGTACGGACACTTCCAGCTCCCGAAGTATGTTACCGTGATATCAGCATCAGCGGACCCCATCGTCGCATACCGGAAATCGCTCGACGATTCGGGAATCGGGGCAGTGGCGACGGCGCCCCCCTCACCTCCAGCATTCGCACCGCCATCCGGTTCAGTACCCGTATTGGTAGAGAGAGCGGTGGCGCCGATCACGAGACCGGCAGTGGCGGCACTACCACCGGCGAGGAGAAGTTGCCGGCGGGTCAGTCCTCCAACAGCAGCTCCGACACCTCCCTCGGAGAGCCGCTCTGAGAAGGTGATTGAATCAACGACTGTATCGGCCCGTTTGTAGTCCACACGTGAGAGGTCGTCGGGATGCGCGGCGAGCCAGTGTCTGTAGAGTTGCTCGTCGGTTTCGTCACCGAGTTGTTCACCACAATAGTGGCAGGCGCTGTGATCGTTCCATGTATGGTCACGCGCTGCTCCAGCTGTTTCGAACTGATCTGTACAGATCGGGCAGGTATGGGCAGTCATTCGTGATCACTACTCCAGGTGGCAGATTTCATAGGCTCCGTGTTGTGCTCTCGTAGTGAGCTGAATCGTCGGTGTCTGTGGCATTATTTTATACGGAAGGTGTCATCAGCGGCGGAGATATGTGACAAGGAAGGTCGTCAGGAGACAGAGGAGAATAAGAATTGCCACGCCGAGATGAGTCGTCACGATGATCGGTTGGAGATTTTCCGTGACGGTCAGTCCTCCGAGGATAACCTGTAACGGAAGCAGGACAAGAGCAGCCGTGGCCGACCATTTGACAATCGGGGTATTCCGGTGTGTCACCCACGCTCCCAAAGTCGTGGCGACGATCAGAACCCCGGCCGTCATCGCCAGTCCACGGTGAGCCCACTCTGCGAAGATTTGGAGTGCAGAGTATGGCGAGTTAGTAATGATATCGGGTTGGAGGAAGGGGACCCACGTCCCGTAGCAGGTCGGCCAATCAGGACAGGAAAGTCCAGCACCGATTGCACTAGTGTAAGCTCCGAGAAGCATCACGATATACGTCACTAGTAGCGTGAAGCCGGCGATATGTCTGTACCCGATCGGAATCCTTGAAATCGTAGCTCGCACGTCGTGCCAGCGGAGTCGGGCTTGAGACATAATATTGGGTAGGGACGCTGACTGGCGGTGTGACTAGTTGATGTCTTGGAGGCAAAGTGTTAGGCCGGATTCCCAGCGAGTGGGACACCGCCTGCTATTCATTGAGGAGCCGTCCCACGGCACTGTTAAGAAGACCCACGGTTTGTAGGGAAACCCCCTATACGCCGATAGTATGATGGCTCAAGAACATACCCAGGAACGATCAATAGATGAACGCGACCGTGAGGTGAAGTCTGCTAACGACAACACCTGTCCAGAGTGTCAGGGCCATATTACCCTGAATAGCGACAGCGGTGAGGCGACCTGCGAAAGCTGTGGGTTGGTTTTTGAAGATGATCCAATTGACCACGGCCCGGAGTGGCGTGCATTCACGTCGGACGAACGCGATGAAAAGAGTCGGGTCGGTGCTCCGACGACGCAGCTGATGCATGATAAGGGCCTGAGTACGACTATTGGTTGGCAGGACAAGGATGCCTACGGACAGGCTGTCTCCGGTCGCAAACGTGCTCAATTACAGCGCCTCCGGACGTGGGACGAGCGGTTCCGGACGAAGGATGCCCACGAGCGGAATCTCAAGCAAGCGCTCGGGGAGATAAGCCGCATGGCTTCCGCTCTGGGACTTCCGGAATCGGTTCGGGAAACTGCAGGCGTGCTGTACCGGCGTGCTGTAGAGCAGAACCTGCTCCCAGGTCGCTCGATCGAGGGCATGTCGACGGCGTCGTTGTACGCGGCTGCTCGACAGCATGGAATGCCACGGCCGCTTACGGAGTTCGCCGATGTCAGCCGTGTCGAGAAAATCCGGATCCAGCGAGCGTACCGATATCTGTCCCGAGAACTTGGGCTGGAGATCGAGCCAGAGGATCCCATGCAATACATTCCCCAATTCGCGTCCTCGCTTGACGTGAGCGACGAAGCAGAACGGCGCTCTCGAGAACTGCTTGAGGTAGCTACAGATAATGCCGTCCACAGTGGAAAGAGTCCAGCTGGATTGGCGGCTGCCGCTCTGTATGCTGCGACCCACCTCACGAACGAGCAGCTCACACAGGAGACGGTGAGTGAGGTCGCCCACGTCAGTCGAGTCACGATCCGAAACCGATACCAAGAGCTTCTCGAGGTGTATGCGCAGCATGACTGACCGGATAGCCCCTGCCGGGCGAAATTCGGCCACTGATTGGGTCGTGACACGATATTTACCATGAGCGAGTTCTCAATACAGACCGAGCTCGAAGTATTGGAGCTGCTCGTGGAAGAGTCACCGTGCCATGTGATGGAGATCACTAACGCCGTCGATGGACACCCGATCACCATTGACCAAACGTGTGCTCACCTCCATAGTGAGGGCTGTATTGTTCCACTGGGGAGGGGTCTCTACGAGATCACAGACGCAGGCGAACAACGACTCGAAATTCAGCACGATTCATAACCGCTTCACAACTGTGTCACCATGTCTCCCCTCTTTCGATGGATCGGCCGTCATGATTCTGGAACCACGATCCCGACTGAGTTCGTGGGACCAATGGGATGCCTCTCCAGCAATCGGACACCATATCCCGAGGACCACGTATTATCGAATAATGGGAGATGATTCAGTGTCGTCCGAGGACACTCCGGAGGTACAAGATGTCCTTGATGCGCTGGATGATCCCGCGTGTCGGGCTATTCTCCAGGAAACTATCGAACCAATGACTGCGAACGAACTCCTCGACGCATGTGACATCCCCAAGTCGACGCTGTATCGAAAATTAGAACTCCTCAGTTCCGCTTCCCTCGTTCGAGAACAGGAGACGATCAACCCCGGAGGTGGACGGGTCACCTACTACGAGCGGTCGTTCGAGGACGTCACAATCTCTATGGACGACACAGGGACGTTTTCGGTGAGTGTCGACCGACCGCCGCAATCTACCGACGAACGGCTTGCAGATATCTGGTCGATGATGGGGGACGAAGTATGAACGGCGTCATCACGGCGATTGCAGTCGTCAAATTTGTAATTCTGCTTCTCGGTGGCGGGATCACCTACATTGCATTTAAAGCCTATCGACGGACGGGTGAGGACTCGCTACGCGTCCTTGGTGTCGGGTTCGGTATCATCACACTCGGGGCAATCCTGACTGGCGTGGCCAATCAGTTCTTTTCTGTCGGATTGGCCCTCGGCGTTCTCATTAACAGCCTGTTCGTCGCCCTTGGCCTCGCGGTCATCATGTACTCTCTCCACATACAGCAATGATCGTGGCTCAATATCTAACTCTGGGGCTAATTCCAAGAACTAACCCCGAACGAGAATTCAGCTAATGCACCGCATCACGATTCCAGAAAAAACCGATATCTCGCATCGGCAGTGGCAACAGGCGTGGAACCCAATAGACATATTGATTCGATATTTTGTGGCCAGTTTTGTCCTGGCCAGCGTACTCTTAATCCCGCTTGCATGGGTGGTCGATTCGTATGCTCTTGTTGTTTTTATATTATTCCCGCTTATTGGAGTTTCACTCAGTATTATCATTTGGCGACGCTCCTGTTCAGCAGTTAATACTACCTATCAAGAAGTTCTCGATGACATGACCAACTGGCGTAACCTATCTGAAGACGAGATGCAGGTTTGGACCTCTGAACTGAATGGCTCAGGCGAACAGTATGGCGTCGATCCGGCTCAAAAATATACGCTAACCTACGTTGAGGCGGCTGACGAGTATACACTGATTAAGGAGATAACTATTGATTTTGCTAATTTGGAGCCTTCCACGAAATCTGAGAGGATTCCATCTCAACAGATTATATCACAGTCATTTGAGTCGGGAACATTTAGACTTCGTTCGTCGAAAGGGATTTGGAACATTGATGGTCTCAAGAGACAATGATTGATCGTTCTGGAGTTTCAAGAATTTGGAATCGGATCTCATCTATCTCCCTTGGCACCTTCTTGTTCGTCGGGGGAATCATTCTCCTAGTAGGTACCTTCACCGTGAGTGCAGCGCTTGCCCCATCAATAGACCGAACAACGAAACTCGATTACCAGCCACATACGTTAGTCGGGTCTCAGGGGGGTGGCCCGGGCTGGCACGAATACGGCAGCGTCTACCTTCTCAACGGTACGAACACTACCTGGCGTGAATCGAGTGCTGATAGCTATTTCGACGTCACACAATCGGAGAACGGAACAGTGTTAGCTGGGTTTATGGATAGCGGATATACTTCGTGCGGACCGTACGAATCTCCCTGTACCCGAACGGGATTCCGAGTCATTGACCCCGGACAAGACCCACAGGTGCTTTCGGAGTATAGCTTCCCGGTCCGAACGAACAAGAACAGCGAAGTCCACGATGTCGAACGACTTCAGACAGGAGAATACCTCGTGACGGATATGGAGTACGAGCGTATATTTACTGTCAAGAACGGCGAAGTCACGTGGCAGTGGAATGCGAGTTCGTTCTACGACGCCCCACAAGATCCGACGACGACCGACTGGCTGCACATCAACGACGTGGATGTCATCAGCACCGGGCGCTATCTCGTCTCAGTACGGAATGCCAACCAACTTCTCGTCATCGAACGCGGTGAGGGCGTCGTCGACGTCATCAACGAGGACACGACCGATTCAAACGATGCCAACTGTCGGAAGTCAGATCAGCTAGCCGACTATGACAGTGATGGCGATATTCGATGTGGTGACCCCGACGTGCTCAACCACCAGCACAACCCCCAGTGGCTCGGTGATGGTGCTGTCCTCGTCGCTGACAGCGAGAACGACCGTGTCGTCGAACTCCATCGAACGGAGACCGGTGAGTGGGAGCCAGCGTGGGCCGTAGATCAGGTAGAGGGGGTCGCATTAGATTGGCCTCGGGATGCAGATCGCCTCCCGA
Source organism: Halonotius terrestris (assembly GCF_006861665.1). Taxonomy (GTDB): domain Archaea; phylum Halobacteriota; class Halobacteria; order Halobacteriales; family Haloferacaceae; genus Halonotius; species Halonotius terrestris. Next base: position 22,452 of record NZ_RKLU01000009.1, read on the forward strand.
ACGGAAACACGCTCATCACCGACACCCTCAATCGGCGACTCGTAGAGGTCGACGAATCCGGGACTGTCGTCTGGAGCGTTCGAACAGAGCGTATCCCATACGAAGCCGACCGGCTGCCATATGGCGAGCCTGTCGGAGCCCCGACCTACACGAATAACGGCAGCAGCGTCGACAGCCCTGACGCCGGCGTGCCGGGCCTCTCACTACTACTGGTCGGGCTTCGGGCAGTCGTTCCCTCAACGCCGTTCTGGTTCCGGGAACCACAACTCGGACTGACGCTTGTCTCCGCACTCCTCATCGCCGTCGGCGGAGGTAACCGAATTCGTAACTAAATTTCCTCTCGAAGCCAGTTGAGAGCTTGCTCGCGTTTCTTGACCTCAAAGTATCGCATTTCGTTGGGAGCAACTGGCCAGATCGGCCGGATTGCATACCACCAGTCGAACAAGAGTTTCGCCCATCGTGTATCGCCGACTGCGGCGTACCGGTCGATATCGAAGTCAGGGCCGTACCGGAGATCGGGAACCACTCCGTGGAGGTGTGTGAGAAACGTCCTGAACGTCCAGTTCGGAACTTCCTCGTACACGTGGATGTGCCCGTACTGGTCACTCTTTTCGACGAGCAGCGAGTACAGCTCTTGATAGCCTGTTCGCGTGCCCTGCCCGACGCGAATCGCAATGAGGTTCTCGTTCGTCTCGTCCAACACCTCGAACATTCGATTGGGTGCTGTGTGGGACATCGCTAGTGGGAGTGATTCGTAGTACCGACAGGGTCGGTATCTGGATCGGTATGCCCGACGAGCTCGACGGTTGCATGGTCGATTCCTCGATCCGTGAGATGGTTGTGGACCTGTGACTGAATTGTCCGTTGCTCCTCAAGTGTGGTCGACGTATCGGTGAGCCGGACGGTTGCGACGGTGAGTTGACTACAGACTTGCCAGACGTGGAGATCCTCAATCTGGTCGACGCCGTCGAGTGTCGTCAATTCATCCCGGAGTTCTTCAGACGACACCGGGCTCCGTTCCAGCAGGATCGAGGTGCTTTCCCGGAGGACGTTCCCAGCCGACGCGAGTACCAGCAGCCCAATGAGTACGGCCGCCACAGGGTCTGCGATAGGGAGGTCGAACACTGCGACGGCGGCGGTCGAGACGATTACCGCAACAGAGCCACCGGCGTCACCGAGCAGGTGGTAGAACGCCCCGCGCTCGTTGAGACTCATCTCACCACCCTGCAACACGTACACGGAGCCGATGTTCACCAGCAGTCCACCCGTCGCGATGATCAGCGTCAACTCTGGATTGATCGCCACTGGCTCAAGGAACCGCTGGTAGGACTCCCAGACGATGTATCCGACCATTGGAAGGAGCAAGACGCCGTTCAGGAAGGCCGCAACCGGCTCCAGTCGGTGGAGACCGTAGGACCACGCCTCGCCACCCTCGAACCGTTCGGCGGTGTAGCTCGCGCCAAACGCCATCGCGTACGCAAGCATATCGAACAGCATGTGGAGTGCGTCGCTGATGAGCGCGACCGACCCGAACAGGAGTCCACCAGCCAGTTCGATGACGAATCCGAGGAAATTCACGACCGCGACGAGCGCAAGCCGACGCGTACTACCACTTGTTTCAGACGGGTGTTCGTGTTCTGCCGTATCCTCTTGTGCGTGCTCGTGGAGCGTCATACATTCACTTTGGAGGGGGAGCTATTTCGAATCTGAGGACTCTGGGTTTTCCTGAGTGGACTCCTTCGGCCTATCTTCGGTCGCCAACGTCGAATCCTCCGTAGAGGATTCAGTACGATCCGAGGAGTCAGACTCGCTATCCCGTTCCTCAGCTGCTGTGTCGGAATCTTCCGATTCCTCGGTGAGCGATATATCCTGGGCGGAGGAGCCACTGAAGTCGAGCGGACGAAGCCAGATGTACCAAACGACAAATATGGTTGTACCATAGCCGACGATCCACACGAGATCAGCTACGGCAGAGAGATTCGCCTGTTCGAGGGTGTATACCAGCAAACCGGGACCGATGAGCCCAACGAGCACAACGAGGACAGCAAACTGCGGAGACGAGAGTCCGAACGGGTATTCCTGCTGATCTGCCTCCGTATGGGATGTTGCATTTCCCTCGTTCTCAGCACCCATCTTACCCCTCCGAAGCGTTGGTTTCGGTGTCTGTGTCTGGCGTAATTCGAGAGAGTCGCATCGCATTCCCGGTAACGGCCGTCGTCATCCCGGCGTCGCCAGCGAGGACCGCCAGCCAGATTGGGACGTATCCGAACGGGACTGCGACGGCCAGCCCGGCTTTGACAGCGAGACTCGACCAGATGTTCTGCCGGATGACACCGTTCGCATCGTTTGCGAGTTCGTAGAGGTACGGGAGCTTTGCGAGGTCATCGCCCATCAAGGCGATGTCCGCGGTCTCCAGCGCCGTATCCGTCCCGGCAGCCCCCATCGCCACACCGACTGTGGCGGTGGCGAGCGCCGGTGCGTCGTTGATGCCGTCACCGACCATCGCAACCCCATCGAACTCATCGACGAGTTCCTCTATCGCGGCCACCTTCTCTTCGGGGAGTAGTTCGGCCTGATACTCGTCGACACCGACCTGGTCGGCGATCGCGCGGGCAGTCCGTTCGTTGTCCCCCGTCAGCATCACCGTTCGGGAGACACCGAGTTGCTTCAGTCGCGTCACCGTTCGCTTCGCTTCCGGCCGAATCTCGTCGGCGACCGCGATGACGCCCTCGAGTTCGTCTTCGGTCCCAACGAGGACGACGGTCTTGCCTTCAGCCTGGAGTTCGGGAACGGTCTCTTCGAGGAGATCGAGACAGTTGTTCCGGTCACACATCTGCCGGGCTGTCTGTGTCACGACGCCACCGTCGGTCGTCGCGTGAACGTGCGTAAGGTCGAACCCTAACTCCTCAAACAGACCCGGTTTGCCTGCGAAGTGTGGAGTCCCGTCGAGGTCGGCACGAACACCCTTGCCGGTGATGCTCTCGAAGTCATCGATCTCGAGCTCGGCGACCCCTGCGCTGCCGGCTTCGGCGACGATCGCCTCGCCGATGGGGTGTTCACTCCGTTGTTCGAGTCCCCGTGCACACCGGAGCACGTCCTCCTCCGAATTCCCGTTCAGAGGAACGACGTCCGTGACGGTGAGCTCACCCTTCGTCAGGGTTCCCGTCTTATCGAACGCGACGACGTCGACCGCACCCATCGCTTCGAGGTGGTTACCGCCTTTGATCAGGACGCCGTTCTTCGCGGCACTCGTAATTCCCGACACCACCGAGACAGGCGTCGAGATGACGAACGCACAGGGACAGGCCAATACCAGCAGCGTCAGCCCGTAGACGACGGCCGTGGACCAGGTTGTGCCGAGGACATATGGGCTTCCCACCGTCGTCAGGATGGCGAAGGCGACGACGACTGGTGTGTAGTACGTCGAGAAGCGCTCGACGAACTGCTCGCGTTCGGTCTTGTTCGACTGTGCATCTTCGACCAGCTCCACGATGCGCGAAAGCGTATTATCACCGGCTTCAGAGGTGACCTCCACTTCGAGATAGCCCTCCTCGTTGATGGTGCCGGCGTACACCTCGTCGCCCGTCGTCTTGTCGACGGGGACGCTTTCACCCGTGATCGGTGCCTGATTGACTGCGCTTTCACCGTCGACGACGGCCCCGTCCATCGGGATTTTCTCCCCCGGCTTGACGACGACGATGTCTCCCACGGCGACCTCATCGACGGGAATCGTCTCCGTGCTTCCATCACGCTTGACCGTCGCTTCATCCGGAGAGAGGTCCATCAGCTCGCGGAGGGAGTTCCGGGCGCGATCCATCGAGTACCGCTCCAGCAGTTCCGCGACGCTGAACAGGAACGCGAGGGTGGCGGCCTCGAAGTAGAGTGCCTCACCGAAGACGAGACTCGCAACGAGTGCGCCGAGAATAGCCACCGACATCAGGAAGTCGATATCGAGGTTCAGATTCCGCGCCGAGTAGTAGCCGTTGCGAAGGATCTCCTGGCCGCCGGTGGCCACTGCAATCAGAAACAGGACGTCGGCGACCAGTAGCTCAGTACCGAGAAGGCCTGCGATCTGTATATTCTGGCCGATCAGGAAGAATTCGAAGAGTAAGCCGAGGGCGACGAATCCACCACTCACCCACGTCTTGAGTGCGCGCGAACTGGTCCAGATACCCTCGCGCTCTCCGCCCGCTTCCTGCCGTCCTGATTCGTCACCTGTCGTGGCTGTGACCTCGTACCCAGCGCTTTCGATCGCGTTGATGACATCAGCTTGCCCAGCCCGCGACGAATCGTACGTGACGACGACGGTTCCGGTCGTCGGCTGCGTCTCGTATGTTGTCACTCCACCGACCCGGTCAAGGGCATTTTCGATTTTACCCGCGCACGAAGCGCAATCCATCTCTGGGACGGTGAATTTCGAGGTCACTTCGCCGGTGTTCTCCACGGTGTATCCAGCTTTTTCAACCCGATCAGCTATCGCGGTGGCGCTCGTTTGCTCGCGGTCGTACGAAACTGTCAGTGTTCCCGTCGTCACCTGTGGATCGACGCTATTGATTCCGTCCAGCTTTCCGACGCTGTTTTCGACCTTTCCTGCACAGGATGGGCAGTCCATCTCCGGGACGGAGAACTGTGCAACATCCCCTTGGTCTATCGATGGGGCAACGTCATCACCATCTTGTCCTGTGTGCTGGATGTGCTCGTGCTCCTCGTGATCGTGGTCATGTGTATGAGCCTGTTCGTGAGAATCCGCTCCGTGGGCGTGGGTGTGATCCGGTGGTTCACCACTTCCGTCGTGGGATTCCTCGTCAGGTGAGGTCATTACATACCGCTAGCTACTACAGACTTATTAAATCGACTGCTACTAAACAGCCTTATTATGGCAGTCCCTAATAAAATATTCGAGTCGAGTTATTAACTCGGCCGGTAATCCACCCCATTCCCCGGACCTAAGTCCGGATTGCTCGATACTCGCCGTGTTTGATCCCGAGGAGAAGCGTACTGACTTCACACATGAGGAGACCGATGCTGACCACATCACCACCGGTACTCATCGGACTCATTATCGTCCCCTCCTGATTCTGATAGCAAGTAGAACCACGAACGTGATCTCTCTCTTGTGGTATCGAATTCTATTGTAGTACGGTACGGTCGCTCAATCAGATGTTGTTTCCGGTGTCTTGGTCTTCGACATCTTGGCGCGGGTCTTCTTCCGAATGAAGCCGACCCAGAGAGCTGCGCCAACGAGACAGATGATGCCAGCGATGGCAATCGATTGACCACGGATTGTCGTCCCAATCTGACTTTCAGTAATCAACAGAATTCCGATACCGACGAGGACGAATCCTTGGACACCTGCTGCTTTCGCTGGGTTAGAGATATACCCCGCCTCCGTAAGAATGCCAGCAACAGACCCTACGAACAACAAAAGTCCTGCAACCGATACAGGACGAAGGCCAAGAACAACACCGACCTCCGAGAGAGCAAATCCAATCGCGACGAAGAGTGGCCATGGACTCGATCCGGTGAAGGTTGCATCCGAGTCAGATGGATCGCTCATTATCTCGAATTGAGCTTCACGATATAATAAATCGGCTGTTATTGATTCCCTCATCGTTAATAGAATATGGCTGTGATTCAGCCGTTAGTTAATATTCGTGCGGTATAACGTCACACTCTTAAGCCGGTAATGCTCCTTGTTCCAGATTCTCCGCGATATCCATCTTACGGTCAAATGGTTTTATAGAGGCGCTCTGCCTACTCTTTTCTATGTGCATCTACTGCGACGCCTACGAAGAAGAGCGAGAAGCGGAGAGTCAGTCCCCAGCCGAGGACAACCACTCTGAACAAAAGGCTACTTCCACGCCGTCAAAGGGAGTGTTTGTACAACTTCGGTCTTCGCTAGTAGATCTGTTGTAACCGACCATTCTGCCCATTGATGACGCCACGTAGGTCAATACGCGAGCGGAGAAGTTCGAACGTCGAACCAGAACGGTTTCAACGCTGACTGGCTTACGGCCGAATAACAGCTTTCGAGAGTATGTCATACGAAGGCACTACGGTTCCACGGCGTGACTCTCCTGCAGGGGAGTGTGATTACTGTGGGCATCCGTTCCCCACGACCGACCGCCTCGTCCTCCACAAAGGCTTAGAACATCCTCAGGAGTTGGATGCCGACGAGGAAGACGCATTCCTATCTGCCAGAGCGGACGAAGAAGACGAGTTACGCACGCTGCGTCTGAAAGCACTTGGAGCCCTTGTGCTCCTGTACTTCGGTTTCTTAATGCTATATGCCATCGTCGCCTGACTCAGACACGAACTCTGGAGCACACAGAGAGGGGCACACAGAGTCGGGGCCAGAGTCGAGGCTTCATAATTGGGTCGTATCGAACACAAAGCTCAGACTCCTGGTTCAGTTCGTAACCTGGGTCTCGATATTGATGCTGTTTGCCGAAACAGTTGCTGCCGGGAACGGAATGACGCTCTCGAAGCAGCCACGAGATACCCTAGCCATTCCCCGATGGCTGTATCTTGCCACCGGAGGTGCCACAATCGGAGCTTCTGCCCTGCTTGCGAGTTTCGTCACTGATCGGGCGTTTATCCGTTATCTCCACAGCTGGTCGGTTCCTGGCCCAAGAATTGATGACTGGCGAACACCTGTTGTGTGGATCGGATGTGGACTTGGGATCGTCGTCCTCGGACTGGCAGTGTACCTCGGAGTGACGGGCCCACAACTCCCGACAGCGAGCTTCACCATCCTTGTCACGTTCGTTGTCGTTCGTGCAGGCTTGCCGATGCTCACGTATCTCGGAGGCAATCTCTGGCCAGTGCTGAACCCCTGGCGAGGAATCGTCTCGCTACTCCCAACTGGATTCCGGACGTATCCAGAAGGATTGGCCCGATGGCCAGCTGTTGGTGGCCTATTACTTCTCGTGTGGGTTGAGGTGATTTTCCCTGTCAGCACGATTCCGTCCGTTCTTTCGATTGCGATTCTCGGCTACAGTGTCGTCACAATCGCAGGCGCGGTACTCGTCGGTCCCAACGCATGGTTCGGGAACGCAGATCCGTTATCCGTCTTGTTCCGATTCTTCGGGGCTGTCGCCCCTGTAAAACGGCGGGATGGGAAGCTTACTGTAAAACTGCCCGGTAGCGACCTGACTGACGCAGACGTAATCACGGACACCTCCGATGTCGCGTTCGTCATTGCGCTAATCTGGGAACTCACGTACAGTGGCTTCATCACGACGCAGACGGGCGCAGCAACTATCGAGACACTCGTCAGCCTCTCCAATATCGGAGTGGGAGCCGTACAAATTCGTGCGATCCTCATCTACACGCTCCTTTTCGTCAGTGGCTACGTCGTTTTCTTCGGCGCGTATTGGTATGCTGGCGTACTCTCTCGGCGACGAACTGGGACATACATCACAGCGAAACGCATCGCCTTTCGGTTTGCACCCTCGCTATTGGCCATCGCAGCGGGATATCACCTCGCTCACTACACCGGACTGGCCGTATCCCTCAGTCCGGCCCTAGGGATGGCGATTGTCTCCCCACTGTCGCCCCCAGCGAACCCCCTGACATTGTCTCCACCTGGATGGTTCGAGGGCTTGAGTATCGCCTACGTGCTCGTTGGACATCTCCTCGCTATCTGGGCAGCGCACGCGACCGCCTACGAACTCTTCTCGAGTCGTCTCGTCGCGATCCGGAGCCAGTACCCGTTCATTGTTGTGATGATCGGTTACACCGTCATTAGCCTCTGGATTCTCTCACTCCCAGGAGCGACGCCTCCTTATCTACCCTGATTCTGGTGGGTTCGAGGGTACAGCTGGCCGCCCACTGGCTGACAGAAGCCATCCTTCGGAACTTCACTCGACAGTGAACTCTATCGGGTCCATATCGAGGAACGCGGTTTCGTAGCCATCGTGCCGCGCCAGTTGGGGTGGTGTCTCGACGGTGAGTCTGACCGCATCGCCCGTCTCGAGTTCATCTAGACCCATCCCATAGAAACTCCCGAGGTCGGGATCGAGGGACGCTTGGAGTGTCCCTTGTGCGATTGCGTCACCCCCTCGATTGAGTGTTGCTGAAAGAGCCATCCTCGGGAGCATCACGCGATTGTACGGTGTTCGAGGAGAGACGATCAGGAAGGGACCGTCACTATCACTAAACCGATGGTCACCGTCAACGAGAGCAACGAGTATCGTCGCATCACCGGATTGCCCTTCGTGGAGAAGTCGACCAGGAAGCTCGGATTTTGTCGGTACGACCGGTTCAGGGATCATTTCCATATCCATCAGATCGACTGTCCCACGAGTGCCCGCTTTTTCGCCTAACCGACGAATCTCCAAATTGTACGTCTCATCCGTATCGAACGTGAACTGCATCGTGGCAGACTGTCCCTCTGTAAATCGCCCGTCGAATGGACTCGTACGAGCGGTCTGCAACGGGCCGACCTGGAGCGTCACATCGTACTGTCCTTCCCCCGGGAGAGCGATATTGTCGCCGTAGTGGAACCCCATGTTCGGCGAGATCATCGGCCAGAGGTTGGTCGAGGACACTCGACCGTCGCTGTTACTGATTTCGACAGAGACGTCGATCGGGAGGATCGTCTCCGTCTCGGTGTCCCAGACACTCGCCATCAGATGCACCGAATCATCCGACTGAACGACGACTTTCGTCTTTCGTGAGCCAGTGAGGGTCCAGAAACGGTGCGGGAAGGAGTGCATCAGTGCAAATCCGAGACTGCCTGCCGTCGTCGTTCCGTACATTCCCATCCCTTCGATGATTGCCGGATAGTAGACCGCGTCAGGTCGATCCTCCACGAGCGGAGGATCACGCCATGCAGACTGCGTCTCGAATCCGAGTCGCCCCAGGCAACCAGACAGCACCAGGCCACCCGAGAGAGCAGTCCCCTGTTTGAGAAACGTTCTCCGGTTCATATTCTCCTCTGAGATGCTATATTTGGTAGATTCATTGAGTCAACCTCGCTGTCGTCAATTGGGGGTTTCTGTAACTGTCCGTCTCGGCTATTCTGTGACTGTCTACGCCAGGCGAACGACGAATCCGGTGAGTACCAGTAGTGAGACAACGCCAAGTAACGTCGCCAGTAGGAGGTGCTTCTCTTCCATGGATTTGGCTTCGATTGGATTTCTAAAGACACCTTTGAAACTACAACGTCACCTGCACATCTGGCATATCAACGAAGGCTGTCTCGTATCCCTCATGGCGAGCCGTTTGTGGGGGCGAATCGACTGTGATCGTCAGCTCATCTCCCGTCTGTATGTCCGCAACCGTTGTCCCGTAGTGATAACGGAGATCTGGATCGATGGTTGCCTGCAGAATTCCGTCGAATTCTGACGTACCGTCGCGTTGTAGTGTTGCCGATAGTGACATCATCGGCAGCATCGTCCGATTGTAAGGCGTGCGCGGAGACACAGCGAGGTACTTCTGCTCCTCGTCACCACCGAAACGCGACGCGTCTTCGAGGACCGTAACCACGAACTTCGCGTCTCCGCTCGTCTCCGACCCACGCACGTTGCCGGGGAGTGCGTCCGGTGTCGGTACCTGCGAGTCCGGTAACATCTCCATGTCCATCAGGTCGACAGCACCCTTCGTGCCTTCCTTGTCGTCGGGGATGTCCGTGTACGAGATCTCATTGAGCGTCGATTCGCTGAACTCGAACTCGAACGTGAACGATGTGTTTCCCTGGTTCTCGGCCAGCGATCCGGTCCGTCGCGTCGACGGCCCGCCGATGCTGACCTCGACAGTGTATGTGCCGTCGCCCTGAAGTTGTGCGTTATCACCGAAGTGAAAACCCATCGGCTGAGAGAGCATCGGCCACGGCGCGAACTGATCAATCGACTCCCCGTTCTGTGTAACCGTGAGCTGTGGATTGATATCGGGTGGGATGATCCCCGTCTGTGTCTCCCAAACGACCGGCATGAGATGAATCGAATCCTCGGGTTGAATCTCGACCTTCGTGATTCCATTCGGCTTCATCAGCCAGAACCGGTGCGCATACGAATACGTGAGGCACACCTGTACCCGCCCTGTTCCTTCATCCCGGGCATTTTCATGCCCTCATAGTGGGTCGGATAGTAGACTGCGTTCGGCCGGTTCTCGGGGAGCGGTGGTGCCTGCGCTGATCGCGTCTCGAACAGGCCGGTACACCCCGCAAGCCCAACGAGTGACGTGCTACCGACCACTCGAAGCACGTCACGACGATTCATGCGTCACCTCCTGTGCGTTCGACCGGCTGTGCAGGTGGAAGGGCACGCAACGACCGTGGGGGGACGAGGAAATTACCACGCCGCTCCGTCCGGACGTACTGCAGGATGCCGTTGTTGTTCCGCTGACCGACAGCCGACTGCTCGGTGACATCAGTTCCGTTCATCGCTTCTCTCGTGTCGACGAAATCGGTGATCCCTCGCTGGAGCGCGAGGAAATGGAGACTAGCGCTTCCATCATCGGTAGAATCGAAGTCGCGCCGAAGGATGAGGGGCGAGTCATTGTCGTCGCGAGCGCGGGCAGATTTCTGGGAGTGACCGACGACGCCCATCTCGCGGGCCGTCTCATCCGTTGGCTGACAGTCGTCGATTTTGCTGCTGGTTCCGAGATTGTCTCCAGCGCCCTCGATTACGTCGTTCTCGGCGTGGTACGGACAGAACATCTTCGCCTCACGTTGCCAGCGATCGTCCTGGTTGTACCACTGGTTGAGGTTGAGTTGAAGTTTGGAGATGTGCTGAGTCGTGCCATCGGCGAACGGCCCCGACTGAATCGTCACGCGATCTTCACTGGCCTGGTTCTTTTTGAAACCTGATTTGAATCCCATAAACAGGGGTGCGTCCTCGGGAACCTTATCGGCCGGAACACCCTCCGCATCGTCTGCATTCTCCGCCGGGAGTCCATCCCCGATAAATCCCGTTCGCCGGTCGGTGAGTGAGAAGACGTCGGTCAGTGCAGCGTCAGGCTGATCGACACCGTTGAGAGTCGATTTGTTCCCTTTGAGGGCTTCTTCGGCACCGAGCACCACCTGTGCCGTGTTACTTGCAAGATGGACGACTGCATCGGGCGTATCGAACTCGGGTTCCTCGAACGGAGCAAGTGCTTCCGGATCGGGGAGGTCAACGTCTTCGGGAAGCGATTCGTCGAATCGGTCGAAGTATGCCGGAGAATAACTCACCGTGAGCAATAGCCCATCCCCGCTTCGCTCGTAGGCGTGTTCGATGCCACGGAGGGCTGTCTCAACCTGTCCACGGTCGTCTTCGCTCGGTTGCCCGTCTCGTCGGTAATTCAAATAGAGGAGCACGCGATGGCTCGGAGCAACGACGTTCCCGTGGTCGTCCCGTGGGAGGGCGTCGTTCCAAGCGTGCTGGCGTTGTGGATGCGCCGACAGATCATCTGGTCCCGTCGGGATATCGACTTCTTCACGGCCCAGACACGCACTGAACGCCGCTGCACCTCCAATCGCGACGGCCGACTTGAGGAAGTCTCTTCGAGGGATACCTCTCTCATCACTCATTACCCGACAGTTAGGAAGTCAACGGAAAAGCGGTTCTGGTAGAGTTCTTGAATCTCCCCCTCAAGGCCGGTAGCGGACTATCTGGTGATGAGCTTCTTCACCAAGTTCCACCCGATAAATCGGGGGGTCCGCTCGCGGTATTCATCGTATTCCTGGCCATACTGCTCTCGCAGCCACGGTTCTTCGGCAAACGGGAACAGTGTGTACACGAGGATGGTCAAGACGCCGTGTACAGCCAGTTTCCTGGAGTTCACTGCGATGATCGCGCCGACGATGAACGTAATGAATCCTACGCTCTGTGGGTTGCGTGTGTACTGGTAGATACCGTCCGTCCGAAGCTCCCCTTCTCTTCCACTGCTTTCCATCCACCCGAGTTCGAAGAGTGCTGAGAGGGCAAACCCCATACCGAGTGCGGCGATACCGCTACCTGCGAGTTTGTTCCAGCGTTCGGTGAAGATGAACGAGTCTTGGTCGAGCGCAGCCAGCACCGGAAACCCAGCGAACACGACGGAGAGCGCTGACCAATTGAACCACCACCGCCACGAGCTGTCGCCGATGGGCCACACTCGACGGTCAGGATGAACCGCACTGATGGCGTACCCGAGAATCAGCGTGATATCCGCGACGACTGCCGTCAGCAGCGCGCGATCTGAGAACGAGAACATATGTGTATGTAGTGATTGTGCAGGACAAAAAAGTGAGTCAATCGTGGTTCGTGCCTAGAGACTGCCCCCTCAGAAGAAGTTTGGAACCACCAACCACTCGCTATAATTCTAACATCCGGGGATAATTCGAATCGACGTTCTCAGGTAACTGCGTTTCAAATTCAGACCACATGGCGGGATTTGTCCCACTTCATAGTGGGTTCATCGATCCGTGGTCCCTTCCGTTGCTCGCGGTGATCACCATCGCCGCTGCTGGTACAGCGGTGCTTCTGGGACTTGCGATCGGCGCGTTCGTTCAGCGCCAATCCCGCCCATATCTGTTAGTCGTCGCTGCGCTAGCTGCCCTTTTTGGACGCTCTGCAGTTGCGGGGATCACCATCGTAGGCCTGTTTTCACAAGCCGAGCATCACCTTCTCGAACACGGACTTGATATTATTCTTGTCGCGCTCGTCATTGCTGCGGTCTATCACTCTCGAACTATTTCGAACGAGACCAATTTGGATACATGACACACCAACGTGACCGGATTCACGAGTATATTGCCACCCACCCTGGAGAACACTTCAACGCACTCACGCGGAGACTCGACCTCGCACCAGGACAGGTACAGTACCACCTCAAAAAACTCCAGGCTCAGGGAAGTGTAGTCGAACTACCCCTCTATGGCCGGACTCACTATTACACACCTGGATATGACGCGTGGGAACGGGGAGCGATCGCTGTCCTTCGCCGGGAAACGGCACGCGACATTTTATTCTGTGTTCTCGAACAGGGGCCATCCAGACCGGACGCTGTCACAGAGTCTCTCGAGATTGCTCGGGGGACCCTCGAGTGGCACTTGAACCATTTGACGGAGCAGAATCTGATCGAGAAACATCGAGATACCAATAATCACGTGACGCTGGTCCCCGCCAAGCCGACTGAGACTACTCGTCTCCTCGAAGAGATTACACCCTCGCTGTCCGATCGGATGATCGACCGGTTCACCCGCCTCGTCGATAATCTACTGGCGGAGGAATCGTAACGAGTTTGCGAATGTGTTTCGTCGGAACGAGAACTTGATTGTTCGATTACTTTACTCGAACTGTCCCGACCATTCCAGATCCCTCATGTGGGATACAAAAGTACCCGTACGTGCCTGGTTCCTCAAACGTGTGCTCGTAGTTCTCGCCCGGGGCGATGAGTCCCTCGGTGACCCGGTTCCTCGCAGTACGTTCTGACTCGAAGCCACCACTTGCGAAATACGCGGCCGCGTCTGGAATCTCGTCTTCATAAGCCGTGACCGTGTGATCGATGTCACTCTCGTTCGTCCACGTAACCGTCTCACCAGGTTCGATCGTAGCGGTCTTCGGCTCAAATCTGAGGTCGCCGGGCATCGTGACGGTCTGGGCCGCCGAGGACTGTCCGCCCAGACACCCAGCCGTGCTAAGCATCGCCAGGGTGGCAGTGCTGAGTTGCAACACCGTCCGCCGATCGAAAAATTCGGGTGACATTGATACAGAGATGGGTGGTGCCGATTAGAGTACCACGAAGAGGTCAGTCACGTACATAATTGCGAGGCCGAGCAGGAATGCGAGTAGGTTCGTCGCACTCGCCACGCGACCGCCGGCATCACGAACCATTCGCGCGATCTCCCAGTCGACCTGTAGGATCGCACCAACGCCGATCGCGAGGAAGAAGGCACCGATCGTCGGCGAGTACGCGAGACTGCCGATCCAGCCACCGAGGATAACGGGTGCGCCGGCGATGACGCCGAGCGCGGCGAAGTGCTTGAGTGCCGGACGTTCCCCGCGAGCGACCGGCGCAACGACAGCCGGGCCTTCCGTCACGTTGTGAAGCATGAATCCGATCACGAGGAATGCGCCGAGCGACACGCGCCCGAGTGCGAACGAACTCCCGATTGCCAGCCCCTCCGCGAGGTTGTGCAGGCCGATCCCGACCGCGACCAGATACGCGATCCAGAGACCGCTGCTCGCCCGGCTATCACCAGCGGCGACGCGGCCCTCACGCCACGCACTGATCGCTTGGACGAGGAGGAGTGCGCCGAAGATTCCGAAGACGACCAAGAGGTTGCCCTCGTATGCGCCTGGAATCCGCTCGGCGAGCTCGAACGCCTCAAACCCGGCGTCGAACGCCAAGAAGCCCAGTACGCCAGCTGCAAATAAGAGAACGGCATGCAGCCACCGATCGCTCATCGTCTTGATGTAGGGGAACCAGAGCATCCCTAAGGCGACCGGAATCACGCCGACAAACAGTCCGATGACTGCAAGCGTCCCGAGCAGACTGAGGCTAAAGCCGGGCGACTGACTCGGCGCGACGATCGTATTATGGAACGTCGCTCCGTCGGAAAGCACGAGCGCGACTTCGAGGTCCCATCCCGGATTCCAGTGATACGGAATCACGATCTGTGCGCTTTCCATCGGGGCGAGCGTTTGGTCACCACCGGCTCCTTCGACCCGGAAATCCCAGTAGGCCTCGTCGACGAGAACCTGCGATATCGTCACGGATTCGGGCCCGTTGTTCGTCACGTGCAGGACGACCGTTTCGTCGCTCGGAAGCGTCGTGTGCGTGATCGTCACGTCGGGAAGCGGTGTGCCGCTCTGAACACCGGCGAGCGGGGACGTGAATGCGAACACACCCAAGACGAGTACGAGCAACACGACCGGGAGTAACGCGCTGACCCATCGCGGAAGCCCGAGCGGTTGTGTGATCTCTTCGTCAGCCGTTACACCACCGTCCGTCGTCGTGTCTTGTGTCTTATCCGTCACGTTAGACCACCTCGAAGAAGCTCATCCAGCCGAGTTCTGCGAACTCAGACTGGTGGGCGTGGAACATGTACAGGCCCGGCTCATGATCGGAGTAGTCTATCTCGATGATGCCGCGCTGCGCCTGGCATTGCATGATCGTGTCCACTGTCTTATTCGTCGGCGTCAGCGTCGTCCCGTGGTCGTAGTAGTCGAAGAACTGCGAGTGCGTGTGGAACGAGTTTATGAGGTCGAACTCCGTTGCATTGGAGAGGTAGACGCGCTGGCGTTCGTTCTTGTCGATCTGGATGGGGCGTTTCGTCTCGCCCGCCGTCCAGTTGCCCTCGCCGTCGGTGTCACCGACTCCGTAACCGAACGCCCGTGTGTTCGCCGCGTAAACCTCGTTGCCGCCATCGAAGTTGGTGTCGAACGAGTTCATCACCATCACCATCTCGTTGACGGCGTCGTTTTCGGCGTACTCGTGATTCCGGCTCTTTGCCTCTTCGACGAGTTGCTCCCGGAAGTCGTCGGTAATCGGGCCCGGGTAGTTGACGTACTCGCGTGGATTCTCCCTGACGCGTTCGGGGTCCGGATCGACGATGATCGTGCCGTAGAGTCCGCGGTGGATGTGCTCTTTCAACGGGAGCGAGTGGCAGTGATAGAAGTGCGTGCCAGCGGGTTGGGCGAGCCATTCGTACGTGAATGACTCACCCGTATCGAGTACGCCAGGCCCGTTTTGTGGGATCCCATCCATTCGCGGGTTGAGGTTCTTCAGGTGTGGATGGATCGTATGCGCGTGCCGTCCCAGATTCGTGAACTTCACGCGAATCAGGTCGCCCTCGACGGCGCGGATCGTCGGTCCGGGCACCTGGCCGTTGTATGCCCACGCCGAGAACTCGACGCCCGGCGCGATTGCTATCGTCGTGTCGACGGCGGTGAACTCGAATTCCCGTACGGTTCGGCCGTCCTCCTCGTAGACTTGTTGAGGAACGTTATCCTGCCCACTTTCTCCGGTATTGAACGCGGTGAGGAACTCGTGCGGGTCGAAATCTAAATCTCGGTATTCACCCACCGCACCGAAGTTACCGTGTTCATCCTCATCGTCGTGATCGGATGAGGCACTTGCCCGAGAACTACCGAGTCCGACGGCTGCACTCCCAGCGACACCGAGTCCGCCGAGGACCGTGCGGCGACTGACACTCGTTTCACCAGTGAGTGATTCGACCAGTCGCTCCTCGAGCCGTTCTGTGACGTTTGCTGCGCTACTGTAATCTATCGATGGCATGATCTCCTCCGCTGGTCAAGCCTTCGCATACCCATACACGTCTATTGCCCCACCCAATATATAAATTAGACTCATCTAAACTTAGATTGAGTCTAAACTAATAGCCTCCAGTAGGGAGACTCATTAGTTTAGTTTGAAGCCCCAGCGAGCGTTTGAGCGGATATAGATCGGGCAACTTCCTCTGGGAGTGCAACTCGTTCGTCGGTGCCATCGGGAACAAGCGTCACCATCCCAAATGAGGTAGTCTCAACAATTTCGACTACAGTTGTTGGGGTAATCCCGTGTTCAGACAGGTACCGGAGTAGATCTGGGTCATTGTCTGGCACCCGCTCGATTCGAACCTTATCGCCGACCTGCTGATCAGCGAGGGTTTCACCGGATTGTGGCGGTGAAACGTCCAGATCCGCTGTGGGAATCGGGTCGCCATGCGGGTCAACTGCCGGATCCCCGAGCTGCTCTGCAATTCGGTCAGCGAATTGATTGCTGATATGGTGTTCGAGGCGATCTGCTTCGTCGTGTACCTCAGCCCAATCGTACTCGAGGCGCTCCGTCAGGTATCGTTCTAAGAGCCGATGATGGCGAATGATTTCGAGCGCGACAGGAATTCCAGTCTCCGTGAGTACAACGCCCTTGTAGGGCTCGTAATGGACAAAATCGCGCTCGGCCAATTTTTTTACCATACTGGTGACTGACGGTTGTTCAACGTCCATGTACTCAGCGAGCGTCGAGGTCCGCACCCGTTCATCCGTTTCGTCCTGAAGGTAATAGATCGCTTTGAGATAATCCTCCATGATGGCGCTCAGCATTAGAATGGAATTAGACGGGGCTAAGTTTATAATTTGCCACGGGATGATTTGTCTTGTCGACAGCTGTGGGCGTAAATCTGAGATGGGTCCGGTTATCGCCACAGTCAACACTTGCACATTGATTTTCCGTATCTTCCTGTTGTGTTACTCACTGAGACTCAGAATGGCGGGTCGAGAATTCGAACCTTTATAATATAGACGGGAGAAGTCGGCGATGGAATGTCTGACCTCATCGTCAAAGCAGCCGTGAAGGACGCACTCTCGGACCAGAACGTCTCGGCAGATTTCTACGACGCCCTCGACGAAGAGGTCGCCGACCTGCTCGACGACGCCGCAAAGCGTGCTGAGGCCAACGACCGGAAGACGGTCCAGCCCCGCGACCTCTAATTCGGAAGGTACCACACCGACGCTCGAAGTCACTCCCCGTTTTAAGGGAGTTGTGACTGGAAGGTACTCCTATGAGTGTCACAGCCGAATCAATTCAAGTCGAGAATGTGGTCGCGTCGTCCGATATCGGTCAAGAACTCGATCTGGAAACGCTTTCTGAGGATTTAGGAGCCACCGACTACGATCCCGATAACTTCCCTGGACTCGTATATCGGATGCACGATCCTAAAGCCGCAGCGCTCATTTTCCGCTCGGGGAAAGTCGTCTGTACGGGTGCAAAAAGCGTCGACGATGTGACGACTGCGTTGGAATACGTCTTCGACGAGCTCCGTGAATTGGGTGTCGATGTCGCTACCTCTCCAGATATCGAAATCCAGAATATTGTCTCAAGTGGGGACCTCGACCACACACTCAATTTGAATGCGATTGCGATCGGCCTTGGTCTCGAACATATCGAATACGAACCAGAGCAGTTCCCGGGGCTCGTCTACCGGCTTGACGACCCGGACGTCGTCGCACTCCTCTTCGGGAGTGGAAAGCTCGTCATCACGGGCGGAAAACAGCTTGACGATGCTGAACAAGCGCTTACAGTGATTGAAAACCGGCTCACTGACCTCGGGTTACTGGAGTAATTCAACGACACAGAACAGTTGGCAGGGTACACTGGCACTGGTGAGTACATTTTTGAATCTGCTCTCCCCGTGTTAAGTTAGTGCGATGGCTGATGCCGAACGGGAGGTAGATGATGTCCTGTCCGGGAATGTTCTTTCAGTCCAAGAGCTGAACGACCGAATTGCATCGGTCGTCCAGGACACGCCTGCCCTCAACGGCGTCCGCTGTATTGGCGAGGTCACGGATCTCCACCAGAACAGTACCGCCCTCTATTTCACCCTGACCGACGGCGATGCCGAGCTTCCCTGTATGCTCTGGGCGAACCGCTATCAGAAGATGGACGCTGACCTCGAGGACGGGGCGGAGGTCATCCTCGAAGGCGATATCGACTACTGGACAGAGGGCGGGAAAATCGACCTCAAACCGTGGGAGGTGATCGTCGTCGGCGACGGCGACCAGGCAGCTGCCGTCGAGCGGCTGCGAAGCGAACTCGAAGAGCGTGGCTGGTTTGACGACGAGCAGAAACAGCGCCCGCCGGCGTTCCCAGAGCGAGTCGGTGTCGTGACCTCCCTCCGGGGCGACGCTCGCTACGACATCCAGAGCGCGATCCACGAGCAGGACCCCACCGTCGACATCCTGGTGAAGGATGCGACCGTCCAAGGGTCAGAGGCCCCGACGTCTATCGCGAACGGGATTCACCATCTGGACCGCTCCGAGGAGGTCGACTCGATCATCGTCGGCCGTGGCGGCGGGAGTGATTCGAACCTCCAGGCGTTCAACACCGAGCGGGTCGCGGAAGCTATCTTCACCGCGAACACCCCGACCGTCACGGCGATCGGGCATACTGACGACCGGTTAATCGCAGATCAGGTCGCGGATGTGGCAACGATCACGCCGACGGCCGCTGGCGAGTATATCGTGAATTCCCGCGAGGAGTTCTTCGCGGGCGAGGTCAAGCCGCTGGCACAGCAACTCGACGCTGCGTACGAAACCTTCCAGCAGGAGCACGAACATGAACGAGAGCTTGCTGAAGCAGTCGACGAGGCGGCCGTACCCGAGGGCCTCCCGCCGGTCTACTACAAGGCCGCAATCGCTGTGCTGTTGTTGCTGTTGTTGGCCATCACTGGGCTTTGGTTAGGGGTGATCTAAGCGTGGCAAACGACCAAGAGATCCACGACCGGCTGGCCCGTGTCGAAGAAATCATTGAGCAGCTCGATGCGGACGAGTGTGACCTCGATGAAGGGACAAGGCTCCACGAGGAAGGTCAGGAACTCTTGGCCGAGGTGCAAGAAATCCTCGACAACGGGCGTGGAGAGGTCGTGGAACTCGAGTAGAGCGCCATTCCAACCTTAACCAACAGACAACGGCATCTAACCCCGTTGTTGGTTAACGGTACCTTTGCAAGGTGAACGAGCTCTCCGGTTATAATTTACTTTAGAATTTTGCGCCAGTTGGTGGCCAGAAAGCATATACCGATCTTCTAGCTATCGCACCACCATGGACCGGGGTTCAACCGGTGCATACCCACCCCGCACATATGATCACACGGGCAGTCACCATCGAAGACATCGATGATCTGTACCTGACGTGGAACAGCCATATCAACGGTTCCGCCCTCTATCGCCGCGCCCTCCGAGATGAGATGGAGCTTCGCCACGTCGACCCCGACGAGCTTCGAGATCTCTTCGAACGGGCCCGCGAACAGGGCTACACGAAAGACGAGATCGTCGACGAGACCAACCGCTACGCTGATCTGAAAGCACTCGTCGACGACGCAGAGGAGTAACCCGCTATGTCACAGGACAATACGCCCTCCGAGACGGCCCCGAATCGCGCCGACAGCCAGTCCACGGCGGCAAGTAGGCTTCCCAGGCAAGCTATGTTCATCGTCGTCGTCCTGAGCCTGTTCGCTGTGGAACCCGCCGCCGCACAGACGAATGCCGTCTGTAGTGCGGACAACCTTCCCAGCATGATCGAGGGCTTCTTCCAGCTTACCACGGCGCTGGGCATTGTCGGCCTCGCAGTCGTGTGGCAGGCCGACTCCCTTATCGAGATGTTCACGATCACGCCCGAGCAGAAGAAGGGCCTCAAGCGCCACAAGCGCTCCGCGATGAAGTCCGCGGTCGTCCTCGTCGCCCTCGGACCACTCTACACCGTCGCTGGGTCGATGATGAACCTCCCGCTGGCGCAGTGCGTCGACCTCGCCCCCTGGTAGGTGACTACCACCCCCGTCGCGAGCCCCCATGAAACAACGAGAGCTCTCCGTGCTAATGGCCGCCCTGTTCGTGACGAGCCTAGTCACGGGTCTCGTTACTGCAAGCCCGCCACGGCCAGGCACGGAGGGGAATGGGCTCACTGAGAATGAATCAGCGACGCTGTGGTCTCGCGACGCGGACAACTACATCAGCCAGGAGGAGTATCAGCAGCGGTACGGCGAGAGCCGGACCGCGATGCACCAACTCGCAAACGGGACGGACATCACGTTCAAGCGCCCGCCGGCGACAGCTGCAACGTGGACGCGAAACGATTTCGCTGCTCTCGAACCCGGTGGGTCGGATACGTCCGTGCATCCGCGCCACGCGTCGCTCGAAGACGGGGTGTTCATCGAGGACGCCCACGCCACGGTGTTCGCAGTGCAGCCGTCGACGCGAGGTCACTTGGAGTCGGGTGACACGCCGCTCTATATCGCGCCGAACGGCACGATGCGGGGGTTCGTCGACTATCGCGTTCGCGTCCCGAACGGAAGCTCTTCGGGGAACACGACGATCGAGTGGTCGCTCACGAGCAACGAGGTCGAGGAGGTTCGATTGCAGAAGGATGGCGAAACCATCGTCGAGCGTGACGGCTCGCACACGCCGGCCCTCGACTACCAGATCGAGGATGACTGGAGTGCAAACCTCACGCTTGAAGCCGAGATCAGCGTCCGGTTGAAGAAGACCACGCGAATCGACCGAGGCGACGAGACCGATGTCGAGGTCACGTATCGTACCGAGTCGCTCAACGTCTCGGACTCGATCGCCGTCGAGATCTACGACCTCTCGGCGTACCCCTACTACGCCGAGTATCCCAATGGTGACGCCGGTGTGGCTATCTTCCAGTCCAGACCGTGGCAGGGGTACACGCTCACGGAGAATGGAAGCGCACGAGTCCGTGGCGTCTGGCGGTTCTACACCGCGCGGAACACCAACTGGGACACGCTCGTTCGGTCGAATCGGACCGACAGCGCCACCGTCGAGTCTGACGCGATTCCGGTCTATGTTCACGCGTATCCGTCGCGAATCGGCCCGCGTGCTGAACCAATTCGCGATGGCCCAGAGATCATCGACACCTGGGGCACTGACCGACCGTCTCCGGACGGCACTCTCGGTGAGAACATCAACATCGACATCGTCAACCAGTCGTACACGACGACGTACGGTGTTGCGGTTCGCGCGGAGAACGTCGACCGCGACGCGCTCCAAGTAGCGGGGATCGTGCGGGGTGTGAACGCCTCGATTGTGGCACCTGACGCTGGCTCAGAGCGGCAGCTCCGGCGCAGTAATCTGACTGTTGAGGTGCTCCAGCAGAACGAAAGCCAGGCCACACTCCGCATCGAGCTCCGGGATAACGAGACCGGCGCACCAATCGTGCTCAGCGATCCCGACCGACGATATCCAATCGGTGGGAACACTCGCAACGGCTACATCACCGTCGCGGAGCAACGCGTCGAGACCAACGCCTCCGGGGTGGCGATTGTGACGATCGACGAGCCGGGTATCTACACGGCTCGGTACCACCCAGGTTCGTGGCTCGGGCACGACCCCGCGTATGTGAGTGCGACGGCAACTGTTCGCTGGCACCCGCTCGGCACCATCGACGGTTGGTTCGCGTTCATTTTCGAGGTTGGCTGGCAGCTCATCCCGTTTCTTGTGATGTTCTACGCTGGCAAACGACTTCTCCGAATGCTCGGTCCAGAAGACATCTTCCAACGGAACCCATAGTCATGACTAGAAACCACCCACACATCAGTCGGCGAACCGCCCTCCGAACAGTCGCAGGTGCTGCCCTCATGAGCGTCGCTGGCTGTCTGAACGACAATGGCGGTTCTGGGACGCCAGGTGATGGAACGACCTCTCCAGATGGTAAAGGCCCACTCACGCGCATTACTATTGAGGGGACAACACTCGTCGTCGAACTCTCCGAAGAGGCCGACATTGACCAGGTCAACCTCATCCAACCGAACGGCGAGTTATTTGGGAAGCGCGACGTAGCCGCGGGTGCTCAGCAGGTCTCATTCGAGATCGGCACCGCGTATGCGCCCGGTGAGTACCGCGTACTCGCGTTGAAAGGCGAGGAGACAGTAGTCGAGACCACGACTGAACTGCGTCCAGAGATCCAGATACAGGATGTCGGACTCTATCGGAATAATCCAGATAAGCCGTGGGACGAAGTCTATGGTGAGAGCGAGACAGACCGGATCAAGAATGGCGAGGCATTCGTTACGGTAGAGAACACAGGAAGCGGTCCGGAAGCGATAACTGAACTAATCTTCTCCGGGGACGTTCCCAATCCAATTGAGAACCCCAGAGGTAGTGGAATGCACGAAACCGACCGGGTAGTAGTCTCCCCTGGTGAGACGGCCGACCTGTTCAGTAATTCGTTCCCGTTCGGTTCAGAGAGTGAAGACGGAATGGGGTGTTCCCCAGATGGTAACAGCGGGCAGTTCACGGTTATCGTTGAGACTCAGGTCAGTGGCAATCGGGTCACGAGTACCTACAATGTCCAGTATTCCGGGTCTGACGAGATGACAGACTGTGAGGTCACGATTACGGAGGCCTGACGATGGTTGATCTTATTGACGTCGTTCTTGAGGGTATCAAAGGCGTCGTTGAGTGGTTCATCGGGCTGTTCATGGACGGTCTCAGGTCGGGGTATGAGACTCTGACTGAGGGAATGTTCGGAACCCCGACCCCAGAGACGAACGGAGCATTTGTCTTCGGTGAACCAACCAACGCACCCTGGCCAGTAATCCACGATGCTCTCATCGGCGGCGAAATCATGCTGATTGCCCTTTTGCTCCTTGTGATGAGTGTTCAGGGCCGTCACACGGTTCGGATCTTCAATATTGGAAGTACCTACGAAGCCCGAAAAACGAAGAAGACGGCCTGGGTCGGTGCTTTTCTAATCATTACGTGGTATTGGGTTGGAACTCTCGCACTCTACCTCGTCGACGGGTTCACCATTGCACTAATGCCGGAGCTTTCCTCCGTAGCCTCGGCAATGCTTCAGTTCTTGGGCGCAGCCATCACAAACCCCGGACTGGGGCTATTGTTCGCCGTGATTGGTGGAATCTCGATGTGGGCGCTGGAGGCGCTGTTCTACATCCGGATGATTCTGCTCTATGTCTACCTGTACGGAATGCCGATTGCATTTGCACTGGCCTACGGAAATATTCCGGTCGTATCCGATATCGCGATGGGGTTCTGCAAACGGTTTGTCCCGTTGGCTGTCCTCCCGCTCCCGGCAGCGATGGTCCTCAAGGGGTACGACTTGATCTACGGCGGTGGGACTCTCACACCAGGAACAGCGTTCCTCAAATATCTCGTTGCTGCGTCCCTCCCGCTGGTCGCCCTCTACATCACGTGGAAGACGTTCAAATACGCGACGCCGTTGACGGCCAAAGTCGTCGGCGGTGCGACGAAAGGCGCAGCACTCGTTGGCGGTGTCGCTGCTGGGGCCTACGTCGGTGGCGCCGGCGTCGCGACGACCGCCGCTCGGTGGGGGCCGAAAGCCGCCGCTGGCCACGCCGTCGCGCAAAAAGCGGCTGCCCGCGGTGGTCATGGAGGAAACGATGGAGGCACGCCATCGTACCGTCGAACGGAAAATGACCCTGGTGGAGCGACAGCGGAATCGGCGAGTGACGACCGTGGGATGGAATTTGATCGAGGAATCCACTAACAATGTCAGCAGATCAAGACGCGGCTGCACGGCGCATCATGGATCAGTTCGGCGAGGAGAGTCGCATCCCGTATCTCAATATCGAGGAAGGGGACGTCGGCATGCTCATCGCCTTCCCCATTATTGGGCTGTTTATCGCGGGCCTCACCGGGATCGAATCACTGGCCCTCCCGTTCGTTGCTGGTGGGCTTGGCTTTGGCGTCGCCGTCATCTACGTCTCACCAACCCACCTGAACGCCTGGACGTGGACCAAAGACGTCTATCGGTACCTCAAACGGCCTCAGGTCACGTTCAGTGCGCCCGCCGAAGCCGACACGAGTACCAACGAGTCAGAGCGCAACGAGGGCGGACTCGCGAACTACACGCCGTTCAAGCCCGACGAGCGAACGCAGGATCTCACCAACATCAAGCGAGCGTGGCCGGGCGCTGGTGCTATCCAGCGTGAAGACGGCTCGATGGAGGCATTCATCGAGATCGATCCGGCCAACATGGACTTCGCGATGTCCGACGACTGGGCACAGCTCCAGGACGCTGGCGAAGAGTTCGCTAACAAAGAGCTAGACTCGAAGCTCAAACTCCACGCCACAACCCGTTCCTTCCCGGTCGAGCAGATCACCGAGACCATCGAGGAGCGCCTCACTGACGAAGACGTTACGGAGAACCCGATTTTCCGGGAACTCCTCGAAGAGTACCGGGAGACACGGCCGAAGGAGATGCGTGACCGGGGCATCCAGCAGGTCCGGTACTATATCGGCGTTGAAGTTAGCCCGATAGAGGTCTACGACCGCTTCCGCGACGAGGGCACCCCCGCAGAGAAGCTGACCCAGTTCCCGGTCATCGGCTTCCTGTTCAACCCGTTCGTCACCCGCCGCGAGGACCTTACTGACGTCGAACGTCGTGCGCAGATGTTCGAGAAGCTCGACAGTCGGGTGAACGACGTGCGATCCGAGTTCATCCAGCAGGCGTCGGGGTGGTCCGCACGCCGCCTCAGCACGGTCGAGCTGTTCGTCCTGAATATGGACTTTTGGAACGGCCGCGAACACGACTACGACGAGGCAGAACGTGTCGTTCGCGACCAATCGATCATCGGCCACTCGCGCCGGGAGGACCCACACGATGCGTAACGTGATCCTCCAGACTGGTGGTGGCGCGCTTGGCTCCGTCGCCGGGTGGCTCCAGAACCTGACACCAGCAGAGAGTGCAGTACTTGCCCTTGCAGTGGGTCTCGGCCTTGGCGTCGGCAGTAAGTACCTCTGGGACCGCTTCACTGCGGATGATGAACCAGACGTGGACTTCACCGATGTCCTCGACGAGGAGACACTCGAAGAAGGCGAGGCCGAACGCAAGCTCCTCGACGACATCTCCGAGTCACACAAGACGGTGACCGCGCCGGCGGCGATTGAGTGGGAAACGCGAGCCGCACAGGTCGGTGAGCAGTGGACGTCGACGCTGTACATCGCTAACTATGCCGACTATCCCAACGACGGGTATCTGAGCGACCTCTTCGAGATGACCGACGTCCAGTTCGATCTGACGGCCCATATCACGCCGAAAAATCAGGAGCGGGCCCGGAACGAACTGCAGGACATCGCTGACGACCTTCAGGTGGACGCTGACCTCGAACAGAGTATCCGGAGTGCCTACCTACAGGAACGCGCCAACGAGGCTGCAGCGACGTACAAGGCCGTCGAGAACGGCGCGAACGTCTTCGACCAAGGGATGTTCATCACCGTGCGGGCCGACGAGAAAGACGACCTCAGAGACGCCGTCCAGACGGTCAAGAGTGCGCTCCGGGACGACCCGGCGAACCTCACGCCGAAGACGGCCATCTGTCGCCAGGATCTCGCCCTCCAGTCCGCCGCGCCCATCGGCGACAACGAGTTCGGCCGGACGTCGATCGCACTCGGCGGCGCCATCGGCGCGTTACTGTCTTCGCCGCACAACGCGACGATACTCGAGGAAGGCGGCGTCGAGTTCGGGATCCACAAGGACAACCAGAGTCCGGTGGTCATCGACCCGTTCGCGCGGGACAACGGCTACGCGATGTTCACCGTCGGCGACACCGGGTCGGGAAAGTCGTTCAGTTCGAAGCAGAACTTCATCCGGTCGATTGAGCAGAGCAAGGACCGCATCGGCATCATCCTCGAACCATTGAACAACTGGGCCGGCGTCTCAGAGGCGCTCGACGCCAAGCGGATCACGGTTGGCGGGACGCTCGGTCTGAATCCGCTGGAAATCCGCGAGACGCCCGAACACGTCCAGCGGGCGATGGGTGAGGACGCGAGCCCGTTCAACGAGAAACTCGACGACGCGATGAGCTTCCTCACGAACTTCTTCGCCCTCCGGGGTATCTCACTGGGAGATCGGCGCACCACGCTCGAACTCGCCCTCAAACGTGCCTACCAGCGCAACGGGATCACCGACGACATCTCGACGCACAGCAATCCGAGTCCGACCATCCGCGAGATGATGGACGTGTTCGAAGATATGGTCGACGACCCCGAGGAGTTCGTCGTCCGGTCCGACGAGGAGGCGGGGAAGATCAAAGAGAACGCAACGTGGCTGCTCGATCAGCTCCGTCCCTTCGAGGACGACGGTCGCCACGCCAACCTCGGCCAACAGTCCGACTTCGACATTCGGGATGAGAAGGTCATCTACCTCGACCTCGCCCAGCAGGAGGGCAGCGTCGACAGCAGCACGGCGCTGACGATGCAGCTACTCATCTCGCTGGTGTACGAGCGGGCGAAAGTCTCGGAGAAGGAGGTCGTGTTCTACATCGACGAGGCACGCTACATTATGCAGGACGCCGCGAGCCTGGCGTTCCTTGAGACGGTGTTCCGCCACCACCGGCACCACGACCTCTCGATCCGGCTGGTCACGCAGACCGTCGACGAGTTCTTCGAGCACGCCGAATCCGAGGCAATCCTGGATCAGTGTGCGGTCAAGCAGTTCCATCGCCTCGATGGGATGGACGAGGAGTGGGCCGACGAATTCGGCCTGAATTACGCGCAAATGCGGTTCGTCCAGGACGCCGTTCCTGGTAACGAGGACGCCGGCTTCTCCGAGGCGCTGGTGGGCGTCGACGGCGAGTGGCGCGGTATCCAGGTCAAAGCGATGCCCAAGGAGAAACAGGTCATCGACTTCGACCCAACCGAGCAACGGCGATCCTCACTCCCCGGGACTGGTGAGAACGCCGTGGACGCGGACGTGCAGGCGTTCCAAGACGAGATTGAACGCCGAGGGACTGACAACGGACAACTCCAATCTGAGCGGACGCCAACAGAGACTGATGGCGGCGAAACGGGAGGTGGCGACGATGCGTGAGTATCTTCGCGTGACGCCAACCTCCGAACGCCTCAATCCGGAGCGTCTGCCGCAGGCACTGGAGAGCCTCCACAAACTGACCTCAACGGACTCGACAGGGCTAGTTGACAAACTCAATCCGCTACATAGCGACACACCGATACAATTCGAATTTCTCGCGCTGAGCGAGGGGGCAGATGACCCCGTCGAATTCTACTACGGTGCCGACGACCATCTGGATACCCTTGAGAAGCGGCTCCAGTCGGTCTATCCCGAGACGTTCGACATCGAGCGTACCGAGGTCGACGTCGCATCCCGACTCGTGCAGCCTGTCGAATTCGACCGAGAGACATTCGTCGAGCAGTATAACTCGGGCGGGCTCAGGTATGAGTTCGGCCCTGACGAGCAATACGAACGTGGCACTGACGACAACAAACAAGCGGGGCCAGCAGACGCCGAATCAGTCGCGGATGGAGGAACAGTCGGTGACCAGTCTGCCGACCACTTCATCGAGATTGGTGATACTGCCCTCGAACTCGCCCCACCAGATGCGATTCCTGAGGATGAGCCACTCACCACGCTTGCCAAACCAACGGTAACATCGGAGGGGACGATACTCGCACGGCCAGCGACCGAATCCGTCTCCCCACTCGGCGTACGGTGGCAAGGGTCGGCGACTCGGAAGCAAGACTGGATGACCTCACTCTTGCCAGTTACTGCCGACGACGAAGCAGAACTCCCAGCCGTCGATCAGCCAGGAGGTGCGCTCGCGTCACTCGTCGACCATCTGATGGAGGCGACAGCACCAGTAGCGTTCCAGGTCGTCTTCCAACGACGCGAGAGCTGGCAGTCCGATGCCGACCTTCGCAAGGAGGACGTCATCGACGGACGAGACACACTCGCTCAGGAAATTATTGGCTCCCTTTTCGAACTCGACGATCAGTCGGAGAGCCGGGACAGAAACCAGCTGAGCGACGCCGTTGCAAAACGTGTCGCAGCAATCGAGGCGAAAAATCCGAAGCGGTCGTTCACCGCGAACATCCGAGCAGTCGGGATTCCATCCGGTGGTAACAGTCGCGATGATCTCGATGAGCGAATGCAATCACTGGTCCCGGTATTCGACCCGCTTGACGGGCCGTACTACCAGGTTGCAGCCGAACGAATACGTGACAGCGGCTTGCGGGCAGCCACGAAAGAACGAAACGCACGAGCGGCGCTGCAGCGGCTCTTGGATCGTGAGATCACGACCGGTCGTGGGACGACCCGACCGGAGTTCGTCCTGAGTGGTCGAGAACTCGCGCACTTCGTACCCGTCCCCTCCTCGGAGCAGCTTACTGTCGAGGGGGCACGTGGGACGCGTGCGGAACAGCAGAGTCGGAATCCGTTGCCCCGTCCGCACCAAGACCTCATGAGTGAGTTCCGAGACGGGATGGCAATCGGGTATGCCCTCGACGACACCGGCGAGGCCGAAGACGAGCCGACACACATTCCACCCGGACTGCTGCCCACTCATTACGGCCGGTTCGGAACAACCGGCTCTGGGAAGTCGAAAGCCCTCATCAACGATATGCTGTCGCTGTACGACAACACCGAGGGGCCGACGATCCTCATCATCCCGAAAAACGACGATATGGCCCAGAATTACATGCGGGCTCACGCGCGTCGGTTCGGAATGACCGACCTCGAAGAGAACGTCGTCCACTTCCCGATTCCGGACGTCCTCCCCGGGTTCTCGTTTTTCGATCTCGAACCGTCGATGGAGAGCGGACGGCGCCGCGAAGACGCCGTCCAACGGAAGGCCGACCACTACGAAGAGATTTTGAAGCTCGTGATGGGAACCGACCGCTACGAGCGGGCGACTGTGGCTCCGACTCTCATCAAGACACTCATCAAGGCACTGTTCGACGAGGAATACGGCCGTGAGAACGGGCTCTACCGAGCGTCGACGGACTACTTCGCCCACCGACAGCTCGAACACGTCGTCGACCAGCTCTGGGAGGCCGGGCCACCGAACGAGAACATCGGCGAGACCCCACGGTCGAGCGACGAGGAAGTCACCCGGACGATTCGACGGCAACTCCAGTTAGATCCAAACACCTTCGCGAACGTGATGGGTGGTGTCGGAAACCGCCTTGCGTACATTTCTCAGGATACACACCTACGGCAGATCTTCAACAATACCGAGAACCAGTTCGACTTTCGGGATGTCCTCGACGAGGATACGGTCATCCTCTTCGACCTCGGAGATCTCCGCGACGACGCTGCCCGGATCATGACTGGTGTGATCCTGACCAATCTCGATGCAGCTCTCAAGGACCGCAAACAGGCCCTCTCCCAGCACTCGGACGACTACGTCGTGAACTTGCTCGTCGACGAGGCAGCGTCGGTCGTAGTCTCCGACATCATGAACGATCTCCTCGAGAAAGGCCGGGGATTCCGGCTCTCTGTTGGCCTGTCGATGCAGTTCCCCGAACAGATGGAGGCTGAAGGTGGGCGGAAGATCTACCTGAATGCTCTGAACAACATCGGCAGTTCACTCATCGGGAAAATCAACGTCGACCGGGAACTGGCGCGAGCGATGGCCCACGAAGAGATGGACCCCGCGGATTTCGCCAATCGGATTCGTTCGTTGCCACGAGGGGAGT